>NZ_CP189826.1:4800000-7740000 GCF_050214755.1 Streptomyces sp. C1-1
CGCCATCACCCATACAGGCGAGTCCGGTACCGAACCTTCTGCGACTTCCACAGAGGAGCCTCGCGGCTACACAGCGTGACGAATCATGCGCATGCAAAAGAGGTGGTCGCAGCCGCCTCGGCGCGGCGGTACAACCACCTCAATAAAGGAAAAACCCACCCGGACATGCGACGACCCCCGCCGGGGGGGAGAGCGGGGGTCGTCTCCACGGCCGACTCGGGGGGGGAGGAGCCGGACCGGGTTAGCACGGTCGCGAACGATCCGTGACTTCCATGGTGTACCCGAGAGCCCTCTCAGGCAAACCCACGCGCCGACCTTACGCCGAATGGGCTCCCCCTATGCTCGGGGTTGTGGAAAACCAGTCGTTGCCCCGCACAGCGGCCTTCTTTGACCTGGACAAGACGGTCATTGCGAAGTCGAGCACGCTCACGTTCGGCAAGTCCTTCTACCAAGGTGGGCTGATCAACCGCCGAGCCGCCTTGCGCACCGCATACGCCCAGTTCGTCTTCCTCCTGGGCGGCGCCGACCACGACCAGATGGAGCGCATGCGGGAGTACCTCTCCGCCATGTGCCGGGGCTGGAACGTCCAGCAGGTCAGGGAGATCGTCGCCGAGACGCTGCACGACCTGATCGACCCGATCATCTACGACGAGGCGGCCTCCCTCATCGAGGAGCATCACACCGCCGGCCGCGACGTCGTCATCGTGTCGACCTCGGGCGCCGAAGTCGTCGAGCCCATCGGCGAGTTGCTCGGCGCGGACCGTGTGGTCGCGACCCGCATGATCGTGGGGGACGACGGCTGCTACACGGGCGAGGTGGAGTACTACGCGTACGGCCCCACCAAGGCGGAGGCGGTCAGGGAACTGGCCGAGTCCGAGGGGTACGACCTGGAGCGCTGCTACGCCTACAGCGACTCGGCGACCGACGTGCCGATGCTGGAGTCGGTCGGCCACCCGCACGCCGTGAACCCGGACCGCGCGCTGCGCCGCGAGGCCCTCGCGCGCGGGTGGCCGATTCTCGACTTCCACCGCCCGGTCCGGCTGAAGCAGCGGATCCCCACGTTCTCCGTGCCGCCCCGTCCGGCCCTCGTCGCGGCCGCCGCCATAGGTGCGGCGGCCGCGACCGCCGGCCTCGTCTGGTACGCGAACAGACGCCGGACAACCGCCATGTGAACCCATTTGGCCCTGTTTGCGGGTAAAAGTAAAGAAGCGCAGGCAGGGGTTTCGCTTCCTCCGGTCCTGGAGTACAAAGGGGTTAACGGCCCGCGAGACCAAGGACATCCGCGAGGATCACCTTAATAACGCATTTGGCCCCACGGACCGAGCATGAACACCGGGCACCCACGCGACGTCGACCCGTCGATTACGGGCCAGCCGCACCAGGGACGGGCAAAGTTCCCGACCTGATGGGCAATATATCGAGGACGCTTGGTAACCCGGTGGACATGCCAGCGGCGGTACGAATTCCTCGTACCGCCGCAACCCTTTCAGGGAAGTCCCGGCGCCTTTTCTATGCCGCCCCGCGCTGCAGCGCCTCGCACACTGCCGTCGACTCCCGGGCCCCCAGTCCGACCGCCTTGCCGCAGTGCGCGATCCAGGCGGCCATGCCGTCCGGGGTACCGGAGACATAGCCGTCGAGCGCCGCCAGATAGGCCGCTCGGCCCAGTTCGGCGTGACCGACCTCGGCGGGGCAGACGGACTTCGGATCCAGACCGCTGCCCACCAGGACGATGCGCTCGGCCGTGCGCGCGACGAGGCCGTTGTGCGAGGCGAAGGGGCGCAGCGCGAGGAGTTCGCCGTGGACGACGGCGGCCGTGACCAGGGCGGGGGCGGAACTGCCCGCGATGACCAGCTCGGCGAGACCCTCGAGCCGGCCGTGCACCTCGTCGGCGCCCGGCAGCGGCAGCTCGATCAGTGGCTCGTCGACGGGCTCGCCCGCCTGTCGCGGCCGCCCGACCTCGTCGCCGTTGGTCGCCGCGGCCACCAGGTGCAGCCGGGCCAGCACCCGCAGGGGCGACTGCCGCCAGATGGAGAGCAACTGGCCCGCCTCGGCGGTGAGCCTGAGCGCCGCGCCCATCACGCGCGCGTCGTCGTCACCGCTGAAGTCGGTCCGTCGGCGCACCTCCTCCAGCGCCCAGTCGGCACCGGACAGGGCCGCCGAGCCGCGGGCGCCGCGCAGGGCCGCCTCGGAGGTGATCTCGTTGCTGCGGCGCCGCATGACCCGGTGCCCGTAGACCCGGTCCACGGCCTTGCGCACGGACTCCACTGACTCGTCCACACCGGGCAGCGAAGCCAGGGCGGCGAGCGGATCGGCGGTAGCGCCTGTCGTACTCATGAGTACGACACTAGCCACCTTGGGAGCGAACCCCACGAACGAGTGGTCTTCTTCACGCACGCCTGCCACGTACAGCTATCAAACGACTACTCTTCGTGAACATGAAAATTGCTTTCGTCGGGAAGGGCGGCAGCGGCAAGACGACGCTGTCCTCCCTGTTCATCCGCCACCTCGCGGCCGCCGGCGCGCCCGTCGTCGCGGTCGACGCCGACATCAACCAGCACCTGGGCGCCGCACTCGGCCTCGACGAGGCGGAGGCCGCCGCACTCCCCGCGATGGGCGACCGGCTGCCGCTGATCAAGGAGTACCTGCGCGGCTCCAACCCGCGTATCGCCTCCGCCGAGACGATGATCAAGACCACCCCGCCCGGCGAGGGCTCACGACTGCTGCGGGTGTGCGAGGACAACCCGGTCTACGACGCCTGCGCCCGGCCGGTGGAACTCGACGGCGGCGCCGTCCGTTTGATGGTCACCGGCCCCTTCACCGACGCCGACCTGGGGGTCGCCTGCTACCACTCCAAGACGGGAGCGGTGGAGCTGTGCCTGAACCACCTGGTGGACGGGCGCGGCGAGTACGTCGTGGTGGACATGACGGCGGGCTCGGACTCCTTCGCCTCCGGGATGTTCACCCGCTTCGACATCACGTTCCTCGTCGCCGAACCCACCCGGAAGGGGGTCTCCGTCTATCGCCAGTACAAGGAGTACGCCCGTGACTACGGCGTCGTCCTGAAGGTCGTCGGCAACAAGGTGCAGGGCCGGGACGACCTCGACTTCCTGCGCGCCGAGGTGGGGGACGACCTCCTGGGTGCCTTCGGGCACTCCGACTGGGTGCGCGCCATGGAGAGGGGCCGCCCGCCCCGGTTCGAGCTCCTGGAGGACGCCAACCGCCGCGCCCTGCGCGTCCTTCGGGTCGCCGCGGACGCGACGTACGAGCTGCGTGACGCGGGGCGCTACACGCGCCAGATGGTGCACTTCCATCTGAAGAACGCCGACGCGTGGGGCAACGCCCGCACGGGGGCCGACCTGGCGGCGCAGGTCGACCCCGCCTTCGTGCTGGGCGAGGGGGTCGTAACCCCCGTGTGACGAGGGCTACCGCTTGGCGGCCGGCGCCCCGGGTGCGCCCTTCGGTGCCGGGGCCGGGTGGTCCGCCAGGAAGGACGCCCAGCCCTGCTTCGGGGCCTCGCCGACGTTCAGGGTGCGCAGCTTCTCCAGGACCTGCGGGTCCTGGGCGTCCAGCCAGTCGGCCAGTTGATGGAAGGACACACAGCGGACGTCGGGCTTGTTGCACACCTGCTCGATGACCTCGTCGACGGCCCGCATGTAGGTGCGGCCGTTCCAGGACTCGAAGTGGTTGCCGATGACCAGGGGCGCGCGGTTGCCGTCATAGGCGCGGTCGAAGCCGGCGAGCAGACCGTCGCGCATCTGGTCGCCCCAGTAGCCGAACTTGGCGGGGTCGCCCTGGGTCAGCGTGCCGGACTGGTTGACCATGAAGTTGTAGTCCATGGTGAGCTGCTCGTAGCGGTGACCGGGGAACGGCACGAGCTGCATGGACAGGTCCCACAGGCCGTAGCGCTTCTTCGGCCAGATCTGGTCGTTGACGCCGCTGGTGTCGTAGCGGAAGCCGAGCTGGCCGGCGGCCTTCATGAAGTTCTGCTGGCCCTCGAGGCAGGGTGTGCGCGCCCCGATGAGTTCCTTGTCGTAGTCGAAGGGCAGCGGAGCGGCCTTCTTCATCCCGGAGTTGGTCTTCCAGGACTTCACGAACTGCTTCGCCTGGGCGATCTCGTCCTTCCACTCGTCGACCGACCACTCGCCGACGCCGCCGTTCCTGCCGCAGAAGTGGCCGTTGAAGTGGGTGCCGATCTCGTTGCCCTCCAGCCACGCCAGGCGCAGCTGCTTCACGGTGTCGGCGATGCCCTTCTCGTCGTTGAAGCCGATGTCGGAGCGGCCCGGTGAGTGCTGCGGCGGCCGGTAGAGGTCCCGCTTGTCCTCCGGCAGCATGTACACGCCGCTGAGGAAGTACGTCATCGTCGCGTTGTTGGCCTTGGCCACCTTGCGGAAGTGGGAGAACAGCTTCTGGCTGTCCTCGCCCGCGCCGTCCCAGGAGAAGACGACGAACTGCGGCGGCTTCTGACCCGGCTTGAGACGTTCGGGTCTCGGAAGGTGCGGCTGGGCCCCCGTGTAAGCGGTGGAGCCGTCGCCGATCAGGCGGAAGGCGTGCTGGGGGGCCTGGCCCGGCTTGGCCTTCTGCGGGCCGGCGGCACCTCCCTTGGAACCGTTGGAGCCGATCGCGCAACCGGCGAGTGAGGCGGCACACGCCGCGGCGATCACAGCGCCCGCGGCGATCCTCTGGGTGGCGGCCATCTTCCGCCCACCTTCTTCCTTCTCTCAGGCAAACGCCGACAAGGGCGTTCTCTGGTGATGTGCCGGGCAGGCCCGACAGCGCCGCCAAGGTCGCACGGGGCCGAGAAGGAATTAGTACGACAAGCCGATGAAATAACCGCTTCACCCATTCAAGTGATTGAATGCTCCATTTGCCAGAAAAGTCTATGCCTGACCTTTACTCTGAATTACGATTCGTTTACCGAGCGTTGAATCGTCCCGCCGCTGTGCGCCGTGACCCACGGCCGCGACCCGAGCCCCGCCATCGACGGGGACCACCTGATCCGCGACCGCTGCCCCGGAGGAGACGGGAACCATGTCAGCCTGCGCACCCACCCGCGCCACCGACCCCACTCGGCCCGAGCGCACGAACCAGTCCCACAGCCCGCCCACGCCCCCGCACCGCCGCTTCCACATCGACGGTGCCGATGTGTCCGCGTCCGTCGCGGTCTTTCTGATCGCACTGCCCCTGTCCCTCGGCATCGCCCTCGCCACCGGCGCTCCGCTCCAGGCCGGCCTGGTCGCCGCCGCGGTCGGCGGACTCGTCGCCGGCCGGCTCGGCGGCTCCCCCCTGCAGGTCAGCGGCCCTGCCGCCGGCCTCACGGTGGTCACCGCCGACCTCATCCACCGCTACGGCTGGCGCACGACCTGCGCCATCACGGTCCTGGCGGGCGTCGCCCAACTGGGCCTCGGCTGCCTGCGCGTGGCCCGCGGCGCCCTCGCCGTCAGCCCGGCCATCGTGCACGGCATGCTCGCCGGCATCGGCGTCACCATCGCCGTCGCCCAGCTGCACATCGTCCTCGGCGGCACCCCGCAGAGCTCCGTCCTCGCCAACCTCCGCGCCCTGCCGGCCCAGCTGGCGAACATGCACCCGGCCGCGGTGGCCGTCAGCCTGCTCACCCTCGCCCTGCTCCTGCTCTGGCCCCGGATCCCCGGCCGGGCGGGACGGCTTGTGCGCCGGGTCCCGGCCGCGCTGATCGCCGTCACCGGTGCCACCACGGCCGCCTCCCTCACCGGCCTGCGCCTGCCCAGGGTGGATCTGCCGTCCTGGAGCAGCCATGCCCTGGCCGGACTTCCCCAGGGCCCGGCGCTCGGCCTGGCGACCGCCGTGCTCACCACCACCCTCGTCTGCAGCGTGCAGTCACTGCTCGGCGCCGTCGCCGTCGACAAGCTCGCCGCCGCCCGGCCGGGACCGACGGTCCGGAGCGGGCGCTCCGACCTGGACCGCGAGCTGCTCGGGCAGGGCGCCGCCAACATCGTCTCCGGCGCGCTCGGCGGACTGCCGGTCGCCGGAGTGGCGGTGCGGAGTTCGGCGAACGTCAACGCGGGCGCCGTGAGCCGGAACTCCACGATGCTGCACGGCGTTCTCGTGGTGATCGCCGCGCTGCTGCTGGTCCCGCTCCTGCAGCTCATCCCGCTCGCCTCGCTCGCCGCCCTGGTGATGGCCGTCGGCATCCAGATGGTGTCCCTGCACCACATCCGCACGGTGACCCGTCACCGAGAGGTGCTGGTGTACGCCGTCACCACGCTCGGCGTGGTGGTCCTCGGCGTCCTTGAGGGCGTGCTGCTCGGGATCGCCGTGGCCGTCGCCGTCTCCATGCACCGCCTCGCCCGCACCCGCATCACCCACGACGAGGAGGAGGGAGTCCACCATGTACGGGTCCGGGGCCAGTTGACGTTCCTCGCGGTGCCCCGGCTCAGCCGGGCCCTGCATCTCGTGCCCCGAGGCGCTCACGCCGTCGTGGAGTTGGACGGGTCGTTCATGGACCACGCGGCGTACGAGTCGTTGCAGGACTGGCGGAACACCCACACGGCCCAGGGCGGCACGGTGGAACTGACCGGCCGCCGGACCGGTCTGAGCACCGGCGGGACGGGCCTTGGAACCGACGGTGCCGCCGAGCCCGGGACCACCCGCGAGCCCGGCGATGCGACCGCCGCCGTCGGCTGCCGCTGCCACCCCTGGACGCCCTGGCGCAACCACCAGTGCGAGCGCCCCCGGCCCGCCCCGGCCACCGCTCACCACGCTCCGGCGGCCGGCCGCAGCCGGCACCAACTGGCGCGCGGCATCAGCGCGTTCCAGCACAACACCGCACCGCTGGTGCGGGGCGAGCTGGCGAGGCTCGCCCGGGAAGGACAACGTCCCTCCCAGCTCTTCCTCACCTGCGCGGACTCCCGGCTGGTCACGTCGATGATCACCTCCAGCGGTCCGGGCGACCTGTTCGTGGTGCGCAACGTCGGCAATCTCGTACCGCCGCCGGGCGAGGAGAGCGGCGACGACTCGGTGGCGGCGGCCATCGAGTACGCGGTGGACGTGCTGAAGGTGCGGTCCGTCACCGTGTGCGGGCACTCCGGGTGCGGGGCGATGCAGGCGCTGCTCGACTCCGAGCCCGGGCGCGGGCGGACGCCGCTCGAGCGATGGCTGCGCAACGGGCTGCCGAGCCTGGAGCGCATGGCCGACTCCGACCGGCCCTGGGCCCGGCTGGCGGGCCGGGCGCCCGCCGACGCGGCGGAGCAGCTGTGCCTGACCAATGTGGTCCAGCAACTGGAGCACCTGCGCGCGCACGAGTCGGTGGCGCGGGCCCTGCGGGAGGGGAGGCTGGAGCTGCACGGGATGTACTTCCACGTGGGCGAGGCACAGGCGTATCTGCTGACGGGGGCGCGGGAGGAGCAGGTGTTCGGCCATGTGGGGGTGGCCGATGTGACCTCGTGACCGCCGCGACGGCGACGACCGGGCCGGTGTGAAGGGCGTTACACCGCTGAACCCCGCCCGGTCGGCCTCCGTGGGTACGAATGACCCCAGGCCACCGCAACCGAGCCGACCCGACCCGCACTCCATGACAGGTCTAAACCAATTTTCCGACGACCCTTGTCATCGGCCCCTCGGGTCTGATGAGCTGTGGCCTGGGACACAACGGACACCCTGGGAAAGGCAGATGCCGTGAGCAACGAGAGCCTGGCCAACCTGCTCAAGGAAGAGCGCAGGTTCGAGCCCCCCGCCGACCTGGCAGCCAACGCCAACGTCACGGCGGAGGCATACGAACAGGCCAAGGCTGACAGGCTCGGCTTCTGGGCCGAGCAGGCCCGTCGGCTGACCTGGGCCAAGGAGCCGACCGAGACGCTGGACTGGTCGAACCCGCCGTTCGCCAAGTGGTTCAAAGACGGCGAGCTCAACGTCGCCTACAACTGCGTCGACCGCCATGTCGAGGCCGGCAACGGCGACCGGGTCGCCATCCACTTCGAGGGCGAGCCGGGCGACGGCCGCGCCATCACCTACGCCGAGCTCAAGGACGAGGTGAGCAAGGCCGCCAACGCCCTGCTGGAGCTGGGGGTCCAGGCCGGCGACCGCGTCGCGATCTACATGCCGATGATCCCGGAGACGGCGGTCGCGATGCTGGCGTGCGCCCGGATCGGCGCCGCGCACTCCGTGGTCTTCGGCGGCTTCTCCGCCGACGCGCTCGCCACCCGCATCCAGGACGCCGACGCGCGCGTCGTCATCACCTCCGACGGCGGCTACCGGCGCGGCAAGCCGTCGGCGCTGAAACCTGCCGTGGACGAGGCGGTCGGCAAGGCCGGCAACGTCGAGCACGTGCTCGTGGTCCGCCGTACCGGGCAGGAGGTCGCCTGGAGCGAGGACCGGGACGTGTGGTGGCACGAGATCGTCGACCGCCAGCCGGCCGAGCACACGCCGGAGCCCTTCGACGCCGAGCACCCGCTGTTCATCCTGTACACGTCCGGTACGACGGGTAAGCCGAAGGGCATCCTGCACACCTCCGGCGGCTACCTGACCCAGACGGCGTACACCCACCACGCCGTCTTCGACCTCAAGCCGGAGACGGACGTGTACTGGTGCACGGCCGACGTCGGCTGGGTCACCGGGCACTCCTACATCGTCTACGGGCCGCTCGCCAACGGCGCCACTCAGGTCATGTACGAGGGCACCCCGGACACCCCGCACCAGGGCCGCTTCTGGGAGATCGTGCAGAAGTACGGCGTGACGATCCTGTACACCGCGCCGACCGCGATCCGGACGTTCATGAAGTGGGGCGACGACATCCCCGCGAAGTTCGACCTGACCAGCCTGCGGGTCCTGGGGTCCGTCGGTGAGCCGATCAACCCCGAGGCCTGGATCTGGTACCGGAAGAACATCGGCGCCGACGCCACGCCGGTCGTGGACACCTGGTGGCAGACCGAGACCGGCGCGATGATGATCTCGCCGCTGCCGGGCGTCACCGCCGCCAAGCCCGGTTCCGCGCAGACCCCGCTGCCCGGCATCTCCGCCACCGTCGTCGACGACGAGGCGAACGAGGTGCCGAACGGCGGCGGTGGCTACCTGGTCCTGACCGAGCCGTGGCCGTCGATGCTGCGCACCATCTGGGGCGACGACCAGCGCTTCCTCGACACCTACTGGTCCCGCTTCGAGGGCAAGTACTTCGCCGGCGACGGCGCGAAGAAGGACGACGACGGCGACATCTGGCTGCTGGGCCGGGTCGACGACGTGATGCTCGTGTCCGGGCACAACATCTCCACCACCGAGGTGGAGTCGGCGCTGGTGTCCCACCCGTCGGTCGCCGAGGCGGCCGTCGTCGGCGCGACGGACGAGACGACCGGACAGGCCATCGTGGCCTTCGTCATCCTGCGCGGCACCGCCGCCGAGACCGAGGACCTGGTCGCCGAGCTGCGCAACCACGTCGGCGCCACGCTCGGCCCGATCGCCAAGCCCAAGCGGATTCTGCCGGTGGCCGAGCTGCCCAAGACCCGCTCCGGCAAGATCATGCGCCGCCTGCTGCGCGACGTCGCCGAGAACCGCCAGCTCGGGGACGTCACCACGCTCACGGACTCCACCGTCATGGACCTCATCCAGTCCAAGCTTCCGGCGGCGTCGAGCGAGGACTGAGGCCCTTCGTCCTGACAGGGGCGTCCGGCACAGCGCGCCGGACGCCCCTATTAGGTAAACTAAACAAAGAACGTGATCCTCCAGGTGTGCCGGGAAGTCTGGTCGGCAAAGAGCCCTGCCCTGCCCACCGACCGGAGGTCTCCCCGTGTCCGCCGCCCGCAGCAGCACTCCCCGCAAGGTCCTCGGACGCCTCTCCCTGCCCGAGCGGACCTACGTCGCGGACGCGCTGCGCACCGAGACCGTCGGTGGCGTGCTGCTGCTCGCGGCCGCGGTCACGGCACTGATCTGGGCGAACATCCCCGCGCTGCACGACAGTTACGAGAGCGTCAGCCACTTCCACTTCGGCCCCGGAGCGATCGGGCTGCACCTCTCCGTCGCCCACTGGGCCGCCGACGGCCTCCTCGCCGTCTTCTTCTTCGTGGCCGGCATCGAGCTCAAACGCGAACTCGTCGCCGGCGACCTGCGCGACCCCAGGGCCGCCGCCCTGCCGGTGGTCGCGGCCCTGTGCGGCATGGCCGTACCGGCGCTCGTCTACACCCTCACCAACATCACCGGTGGCGGCTCGCTCCAGGGCTGGGCGGTGCCGACCGCCACCGACATCGCCTTCGCGCTCGCGGTGCTCGCCGTCATCGGCACATCCCTGCCGAGCGCCCTGCGGGCCTTCCTGCTCACCCTCGCCGTCGTCGACGACCTCTTCGCGATCCTGATCATCGCCGTCTTCTTCACCAGCTCCATCGACTTCGCCGCGCTCGGCGGCGCCGTCCTGGGTCTCGCGGTCTTCTGGCTGCTGCTGAGGAAGGGCGTGCGCGGCTGGTACGTGTACGTCCCCCTCGCGCTCGTCGTCTGGGGGCTGATGTACAACAGCGGGGTCCACGCCACCATCGCGGGCGTAGCCATGGGCCTGATGCTGCGCTGCCACCGCCACGAGGGCGAGGCGCACTCCCCCGGCGAGCAGATCGAACACCTGGTGCGCCCTCTGTCGGCGGGCCTCGCCGTCCCCCTGTTCGCGCTGTTCAGCGCGGGTGTCGCCGTATCGGGCGGGGCGCTGGGCGATGTGTTCACCAAGCCGGAGACGCTGGGCGTGGTGCTCGGGCTCGTGGTCGGCAAGGCGGTCGGGATCTTCGGCGGCACCTGGCTGACGGCACGTTTCACCAGGGCCTCGCTGAGCGGGGACCTCGCGTGGGCGGACGTGTTCGCGGTGGCCACCCTGGCCGGCATCGGCTTCACCGTGTCGCTGCTCATCGGGGAGCTGGCCTTCGACGGCGACGCCGTACTGACCGACGAGGTCAAGACCGCCGTACTGGCCGGGTCCCTCATCGCGGCGACCCTGGCGACCGTGCTGCTGAAGATCCGCAACGCCAGGTACCGCAGGCTGTGCGAGGCCGAGGAGCGGGACGAGGACGCCGACGGCATCCCGGACATCTACGAGGAGGACGACCCGGCGTACCACCTGCGGATGGCGGCGATCTACGACAAGAAGGCCGCCGAGCACCGCCGGATCGCCGAGGAGAAGGCCGCCGAGCGGCGCGCGGTTGCCCAAGTGCCGGGCGGGGCAGGCGATGAGGACGGCCGTCCGGCATGATCTGACGGGACGGTACAAAAGTTCCGTGGGAACACAGACGGTAGGCAGAAGAGGGAGATCGCGATGAGCGCACCCGACGGCAGCCCGGTCGGCGCCGAACGCAGCATCGGCCAGTTGTTCGCCTCGGCGACGACCGAATTGTCGGCGCTGGTGCACGACGAGATCGCGCTGGCCAAGGCGCAGCTGAAGCAGGACGTCAAGCGCGGCGCGACGAGCGGCGGCGCGTTCACCGGGGCCGGCGCGGTCCTGGTGTTCTCGCTGCCGATGCTGAACTTCGCGCTGGCGTACGGGATCCGCACCTGGAGCGACTGGAACCTCGCGATCTGCTTCCTGCTGTCGTTCGCGGCGAACGTGCTGGTCGCGGCCGTGCTCGCGCTCATCGGCGTGGTCTTCGCCAAGAAGGCGAAGAAGAGCCAGGGCCCGCAGAAGGTCGCCGCGTCCATGAAGGAGACCGCGGGCGTCCTGCAGAAGGCCAAGCCGCACCCGCGGCCGGAGCCCCCGGCGATCGAGGACCGCGCCCCCGCGGCCATCGAGGCTGTGGCACGCTCGTCCTCATGACGGATCCCGCCACACCATCGGCGCAACCCACCTCGGTCGTACGGCCGGACGCCCTCCCCGACGGGACGAAGGTGACGCATCGCGACGTCGCCGCGAACGGCGCCCGCTTCCACATCGCCGAGGCCGGCGACGGCCCGCTGGTGCTGCTGCTGCACGGCTTCCCGCAGTTCTGGTGGACCTGGCGGCACCAGCTGACCGCGCTGGCCGACGCGGGCTTCCGGGCCGTCGCCATGGACCTGCGGGGCGTCGGCGGCAGCGACCGCACCCCGCGCGGGTACGACCCGACGAACCTCGTCCTCGACATCACCGGCGTCGTCCGCTCCCTCGGTGAGCCGGACGCCGCGCTGGTCGGCCACGACCTGGGCGGATACCTGGCGTGGACGGCCGCGGTGATGCGCCCGAAGCTGGTACGGCGGCTCGCTGTCACGTCCATGCCGCATCCGCGACGCTGGCGCTCGGCGATGGTCACCGACGTCAAGCAGACCCGCGCCGGTTCCTACATCTGGGGGTTCCAGCGGCCCTGGCTCCCCGAGCGGCAGCTCACCGCCGACGACGGGGCGCAGGTGGCCGAGCTGATCCGGGAGTGGTCCGGCCCCAACCAGCCGGACGACGAGACTCTGGACACCTACCGCCGCGCGATGTGCATCCCGTCCACGGCCCACTGCTCGGTGGAGCCGTACCGCTGGATGGTGCGCTCCATGGCCCGGCCGGACGGCATCCAGTTCAACCGCCGGATGAAGCGGCCGCTGCGGGTGCCGACCCTGCATCTGCACGGCTCGCTGGACCCGGTGATGCGCACGCGCAGTGCGGCCGGCTCCGGCGAGTATGTCGAAGCGCCGTACCGCTGGCGGCTGTTCGACGGGCTCGGGCACTTCCCGCACGAGGAGGATCCCGCCGCCTTCTCGGCCGAGCTGATCAACTGGCTCAAGGATCCCGAGCCCGATCGGTGACCGTGCCGTCGCGCCCGGTATCCGGACCTGAACACCTGTCCTACGAACAGCCAATTGCCTGGCGCATAGGCCAATTGGGGGCCGTGGGGGCGGTTATCGACCTTGGGGCAGGGGCAGACGTCGGGGTATGGGCTGGACGCACGACTACAGTGACGCAGCACGCACTCGCCGCTCGGCCGCTGGCCTGAGCCCCCACCAGCGAGGAGGCGCCCCGCAGATGCAGGGCACGGACCTCCGGGTGGGCATTCCGCGCATCCTGCGCCGCCGGGCCCGCTGGGTCTCGGTACGGCTGCGTCACCCGCGCGGCTGACGCCTCTTCCTTCACCGGGTTCCCGTACGACGTCTACAGCGCGCAACTGTCGCTGTCGACCTGCTGGTTCGCGCTGCGCCCCTGGGCGATGTCCTCCTGGATCTCGTCCGCGGTGAGCGCGTAGCCGGTGTCGGCGTCGTCGAGGGACTTCGCGAACACCACGCCGTAC
The DNA here is from genome assembly GCF_050214755.1 of Streptomyces sp. C1-1. NCBI lineage: Bacteria > Bacillati > Actinomycetota > Actinomycetes > Kitasatosporales > Streptomycetaceae > Streptomyces > Streptomyces sp. C1-1. The sequence continues at coordinate 4,813,176 of NZ_CP189826.1, forward strand.
ACCTCCCCCCGGGGGGTGAGCAGCGGTCCGCCGGAGTTGCCCTGGCGGACGGTCGCGTACAGGGAGTACACGTCCCTGCGCACGGTGCCGCGGTGGTAGATGTCCGGGCCGTTGGCCGGGATGCGGCCACGCACGCGTGCGGCGCGGACGTCGTACGAGCCGTTCTCGGGGAAGCCCGCGATGATCGCGCCGTCGCCGCTCCTGGCGTCGGTGGCCGAGAACTTCAGGGCGGGCGCCTTGAGGTCGGGCACGTCGAGGACGGCGATGTCGCGGTGCCAGTCGTAGAGGACGACCGTGGCGTCGTACTTCCTGCCCTCGCCGCCTATCTGCACGGTGGGCTCGTCGACGCCGCCGACCACGTGCGCGTTGGTCATGACGCGGCGGTCGCCGAAGACGAAGCCGGAGCCCTCCAGGACCTTGCCGCAGCTCGTGGCGGTGCCCATGACCTTGACGATGGAGTTCTTCGCGCGCGTGGCCACGGGGCTGTTGGCCAGGGCCGGGTCCGGGGGCCTGACGTCGGTGATCGGCTCGTTCGAGAACGGGCTGAAGACCTGCGGGAAGCCGTTCTGCGCGAGGACCGAGGAGAAGTCGGCGAACCAGGTGTCGGCCTGGTTGGGCAGCGCCCGGGAGACTCCGAGGAGCACCTTGGAGCTGCGCACCTCCTTGCCGAGCGTCGGCAGGGTCGTGCCGGCGAGCGCGGAGCCGATCAGCCAGGCCACGAGGAGCATCGCGACGACGTTGACGAGGGCGCCGCCGGTGGCGTCCAGGGCGCGGGCCGGGGACCAGGTGATGTACCGGCGCAGCTTGTTGCCCAGGTGGGTGGTCAGGGCCTGGCCGACGGAGGCGCAGACGATCACGACGACGACCGCGACCACGGCGGCGGTGGTGCTCACCTCGGCGTTGTCGGTCAGCGCGTCCCAGATGACGGGCAGTGTGTAGACCGCTACGAGACCGCCGCCCAGGAAGCCGATCACCGACAGGATGCCGACGACGAAGCCCTGGCGATAGCCGACGATCGCGAACCACACGGCGGCGACCAGCAACAGGATGTCCAGCACATTCACGGTGGACACCCTGTCATGACCGCCAGTCGAGCGGGACCTGCTTCTCCCGGTCCCAGGGGCGCTCCCACCCGGAGTAGTGCAGCAGACGGTCGATGATCCCGGCCGTGAAGCCCCATACGAGGGCCGATTCGACCAGGAATGCCGGACCTCGGTGCCCGCTCGGGTGAACGGTGGTGGCGCGGTTGTCCGGGTTCGTGAGATCCGCCACGGGGACGGTGAAGACCCTCGCCGTCTCGTTCGGATCGACCGCGGCGACCGGGCTCGGCTCGCGCCACCACCCCATCACCGGGGTCACGACGAAGCCGCTGACCGGGATGTACAGCTTGGGCAGCACGCCGAAGAGCTGCACGCCGGACGGGTCGAGTCCGGTCTCCTCCTCGGCCTCGCGCAGAGCGGCCCACAGGGGCCCGTCGGTGTGCGGGTCGCCGTCCTCGGGGTCGAGGGCGCCGCCGGGGAAGGACGGCTGTCCCGCGTGCGACCTGAGGGAGCCCGCCCGCTCCATGAGCAGCAGCTCGGGACCGCGCTCGCCCTCGCCGAACAGCACGAGCACCGCCGACTGCCGGCCTGCCCCGTCCTCGGGCGGCAGGAAGCGGCTCAGCTGCAGCGGCTGCACCGTCTCCACGGCCCGCACCACCGGGCCGAGCCAGTCGGGCAGGCCCTCCTTGCTGAGTGTCACCGGCCCGCCCTGCGTATCGCTCGCTCGTGTCATCGCCACCCCCGTCGTCCTGCCCGTTCCAACGCCAGACAGACCTTTGATCGTTCCTGGCGCCGCCCCTGAGATCGCTTCGCGGACCGTCCCTCGGACGGTCCGCGGGGCGGACGCGTCCGGTCCGTCATCCGGCGCCCAGCGGCGGCGCGGCCCTGCCGCCGGCGTCCAGGTAGGCCTGCGGCGGGTTGAGGCGCTGGCCCGGGAAGCCGCCCTTCTCGTACTTAAGGAGCTTCTTCGCCTTCTCGGGGTCCGTCTCGCCCTCGCCGTAGGCCGGGCAGAGCGGGGCGATGGGGCAGGCTCCGCAGGCGGGCTTGCGGGCGTGGCAGATGCGGCGGCCGTGCCAGATGACGTGGTGCGAGAGGTCCGTCCAGTCGCTCTTCGGGAAGAGCGCTCCGACGGCCGCCTCGATCTTGTCCGGATCGGTCTCCGCGGTCCACTGCCAGCGCCGCACGAGCCGCTGGAAGTGCGTGTCCACCGTGATACCGGGGCGCCCGAAGGCGTTGCCGAGCACCACGAAGGCGGTCTTGCGGCCGACGCCGGGCAGCTTGACGAGGTCCTCGAGCCTGCCGGGCACCTCACCGCCGAACTGCTCCGCCAGCGCCTTCGACAGCCCTATCACCGATTTGGTCTTGGCCCGGAAGAAGCCGGTCGGGCGGAGGATCTCCTCGACCTCCTCGGGGTTGGCGGCGGCCAGGTCCTCGGGGGTGGGGTACTTGGCGAACAGCGCCGGGGTCGTCTGATTCACCCTCAGGTCGGTGGTCTGGGCGGACAGGACCGTGGCGACGACGAGCTGGAAGGGGTTTTCGAAGTCCAACTCCGGGTGGGCGTACGGGAACACCTCGGCGAGCTCGCGGTTGATCCGGCGGGCGCGGCGCACGAGCGCGGTCTGGGACTCGCCCTTGGGCGGCGCCGCGACGGACTTGGCGGCGGGGGCGCCCTTGACGGCGGCAGCGGCCTTCTTCGGGGCGACGGTCACCTTTTTGACGGGCGCGGATTTCTTGACGGCGGCGGATTTCGTGGTGGCGGCGGTCTTCTTCACGGCGGTGGACTTCGTGGCGGCGGCGGTCTTCTTCACGGCGGTGGACTTCGTGGCGGCTGCGGACTTCGTGGCGGCTGCGGTCTTCTTCACGGGCGTCTGGTTCCCCGTCGGCTTTTTCGCAGCCGCCTTCTTCGCAGCCGCCTTCTTCGCAGTCACCTTCTTCGCCACGGCCTTCCCGCCCGCCACACTCCCTGTCTCTTTTGCCGGTTTCCTTCCGCTGCCGGGGCTCTGTTCGCCCACAGCGGAATCACGACGTGCAGCCACCCGTCCAGCCCCCTTGGCCTGTGCTCTCACCGGCGATTTGGACACCCGGCCAGCCTAGAGCCCGCCACTGACATCCGCCCCGGACCCAGAAGATCGGCCCCCAATTGGACCCCTGCCGCTTACCTCAGGACACCAGTGCGGCATCCTTGTGACAGATCACACTGTTTGGACCGTCCGGCAAGATGGGGAACACGGTCCCCTGGTACCAAGGGGGAGAAAGATCCCCTGAGCAGGTCGACAAGGAGAGAACTCGTGGACGACGTTCTGCGGCGGAACCCGCTCTTCGCGGCGCTCGACGACGAGCAGGCCGCGGAGCTCCGCGCCTCCATGAGTGAGGTGACCCTCGCGCGCGGGGACTCGCTCTTCCACGAGGGCGACCCCGGTGACCGGCTCTATGTGGTCACCGAGGGCAAGGTCAAGCTCCACCGCACCTCCCCCGACGGCCGCGAGAACATGCTCGCCGTCGTCGGCCCCGGCGAACTGATCGGCGAGCTGTCGCTGTTCGACCCGGGCCCGCGCACCGCGACGGCCACCGCGCTGACCGAGGTCAAGCTGCTGGGTCTCGGCCACGGCGACCTCCAGCCCTGGCTGAACGTCCGCCCGGAGGTGGCCGGCGCCCTGCTGCGCGCCGTCGCGCGGCGTCTGCGCAAGACCAACGACCAGATGTCCGACCTGGTCTTCTCGGACGTCCCCGGCCGTGTCGCCCGTGCCCTGCTGGACCTCTCGCGTCGCTTCGGCGTGCAGTCCGAGGAGGGCATCCACGTCGTGCACGACCTCACCCAGGAGGAGCTGGCCCAGCTGGTCGGCGCGTCCCGGGAGACGGTCAACAAGGCGCTGGCCGACTTCGCGCAGCGGGGCTGGCTCCGCCTGGAGGCGCGTGCGGTGATTCTGCTGGACGTGGAGCGGCTGGCGAAGCGGTCCCGCTGACGCCGGTCTCGGCCGGAGTGGCTGGGGGCTCCGCGCCCAGACCCCCGTTCGGCCTGAACGGCCTCGTCCTCAAACGCCGGACGGGCTGTTTCAGTACGCCCATGTCCGAAGACGCGTCGACCGGCTGTTTCAGGCTGCAGGGCTAGATCAGGCCGTGTTCCTCCAGGTAGTCCATCTGGGCCCGTACCGACAGCTCCGCCGCCGGCCACAGGGAGCGGTCCACGTCCGCGTAGACGTGTGCGACGACCTGGGACGGGGTGTCGTAGCCGTCCTCGACCGCGGTCTCGACCTGGGCGAGGCGGTGGGCGCGGTGGGCCAGGTAGAACTCGACGGCGCCCTGGGCGTCCTCCAGCACGGGGCCGTGGCCCGGCAGGACGGTGTGGACCCCGTCGTCGACCGTCAGCGAGCGCAGGCGGCGCAGCGAGTCCAGGTAGTCGCCCAGCCGGCCGTCGGGGTGCGCCACGACGGTCGTACCGCGCCCCAGGACGGTGTCGCCGGTCAGGACGGCCCGGTCGGCCGGCAGGTGGAAGCACAGGGAGTCCGAGGTGTGGCCCGGGGTGGGTACGACCCTGAGCTCGAGTCCGCCGACGGCGACCACGTCACCGGCCGCGAGGCCCTCGTCGCCCAGCCGCAGCGCCGGATCCAGGGCACGCACGCGCGTGGCGGTCAGCTCGGCGAAGCGGGAGGCGCCCTCCGCGTGGTCGGGGTGGCCGTGGGTGAGGAGGGTGAGAGCGATGCGTTTGCCGGCGGCCTCGGCCGTGTCGACGACCGCGCGCAGGTGCCCCTCGTCCAGCGGACCGGGGTCGACGACGACCGCCAGGTCGGAGTCCGGTTCGGCGAGTATCCAGGTGTTGGTGCCGTCGAGGGTCATCGCCGACGCGTTGGGGGCCAGGACGTTGACGGCCCGGGGCGTCGCGGGGCCGGTCAGGACCCCGCTCCTGGGCCGGCCGGGGAGGGTGCTTGCGTCGGTCATGCGGAGGCTCCACCGGTCGGAAGGTCGGTCGGGATGCGCTTGGTGAACTCGTCGTGCCCGGGCCAGGTCAGCACGATCCGGCCGTCCTCCAGACGGGCCTGCGCCAGTACGGCGGTCATGTCCTGCCCGGGGGCGGCGGCGAGCGCGGCGGCGGCCGTGCCGTACGGGGCGAGCCCGCGCAGGGTGGCGATGGTGGGCGGCATCATCAGCAGCTCGCCCTTGTCGTAGCCCTCGGCCGCCTCCTGGGGCCGGATCCACACCGTGCGGTCGGCCTCCGTGGAGGCGTTGCGGGTGCGCTGGCCGTGCGGGAGGGCGGCGACGAAGAAGAAGGTGTCGTAGCGGCGGGACTCGAATTCCGGGGTGATCCAGCGCGCCCAGGCGCCGAGCAGGTCCGAGCGCAGCACCAGGCCGCGGCGGTCGAGGAACTCTGCGAAGGAGAAGTCGCGGGCGACCAGGGCCGCGCGGTCGGCCTCCCAGTCCTCGCCCGTGGTGTCACCGACCACGGAGTCGGCGGCGGGGCCGGCGAGCAGGACGCCCGCCTCCTCGTACGTCTCCCGGACGGCCGCACAGACGATGGCCTGGGCCGTCCGCTCGTCGACGCCGAGCCGCTCGGCCCACCACGCGCGCGTGGGGCCCGCCCAGCGCACGTGGTGCTCGTCGTCGCGCGGGTCGACGCCACCGCCCGGATACGCGTACGCGCCTCCGGCGAAGGCCATGGAGGCGCGTCTGCGCAGCATGTGGACGACCGGACCGCCGTCGGTGTCCTTCAGGAGCATGACGGTGGCCGCGCGCTTGGGCACCACCGGAGTGAGCGTGCCCTCCGCGAGCGCGCGGATGCGGTCCGGCCAGTCCTGCGGAAACCACTGCCCATTCGCCATGGCCGGAGGCTATCCCCTGGTGCGCGAATGTTCGAGAGGTCCCCGAGGTCAGAGCGCTGGCTACGGAACCAGCTCGACCTGGACCTCGACCTCCACGGGCGCGTCCAGCGGCAGCACCGCCACGCCGACCGCGCTGCGGGCGTGCACGCCCTTGTCGCCGAGGACGGCCCCGAGCAGCTCGCTTGCGCCGTTGATCACGCCGGGCTGGCCGGTGAAGTCCGCCGCCGAGGCGACGAAGCCGACGACCTTCACCACGCGCGCGACGCGGTCCAGGTCGCCCGCGACCGACTTGACGGCGGCCAGGGCGTTCAGGGCGCAGGTGCGGGCCAGGTCCTTGGCCTCCTCGGCCGTGACCTCGGCACCGACCTTGCCGGTGACCGGAAGCTTGCCCTCGACCATCGGGAGCTGGCCGGATGTGTACACGTACACGCCCGACTGGACGGCCGGCTGGTAGGCGGCGAGCGGCGGGACGACCTCCGGCAGCGTGAGACCGAGTTCGGCCAGCCTGGCCTCGACGGCGCCCATTACGGCTTCTCCCGCTTCAGGTAGGCCACCAGCTGCTCGGGGTTGTTCGGCCCGGGCACGACCTGGACGAGCTCCCAGCCGTCCTCGCCCCAGGTGTCCAGGATCTGCTTCGTGGCATGGACGAGCAGCGGCACGGTTGCGTATTCCCACTTGGTCATGTGGCCGACTCTAGCCGTTGCCCGGCCACCATCCGCCGTCGAGTTGTCCACAGGCTGTCGCGTGATCCGCACGGCGACTGGTTAGGCTCGAATACGTGAGCAGGCTCCAGGTCGTCAGTGGCAAGGGCGGGACCGGAAAGACCACGGTCGCCGCCGCTCTCGCGCTGGCCCTCGCGACCGAGGGGAAGCGGACGCTTCTCGTAGAGGTCGAGGGGCGCCAGGGCATCGCGCAGCTCTTCGAGACCGAAGCGCTGCCCTACGAGGAGCGGAAGATCGCCGTCGCTCCAGGGGGCGGGGAGGTGTATGCCCTCGCCATCGATCCAGAACTGGCTCTTCTGGACTACCTCCAGATGTTCTACAAACTCGGAGGCGCCGGAAGAGCGTTGAAGAAACTCGGCGCGATCGACTTCGCCACCACCATCGCGCCGGGCGTCAGGGACGTGCTCCTGACCGGCAAGGCCTGCGAGGCGGTGCGCAGGCGGGACAAGAGCGGCCGGTTCGTCTACGACTACATCGTCATGGACGCGCCGCCAACGGGCCGCATCACCCGTTTCCTGAACGTCAACGACGAGGTGGCGGGACTGGCGCGGATAGGGCCGATACACAATCAGGCGCAGGCCGTGATGCGGGTGCTGAAGTCGGCGGAGACGGCCGTGCACCTGGTGACACTGCTCGAGGAGATGCCCGTCCAGGAGACCGTGGACGGGATCGCCGAACTGCGCGCCGCCAGGCTCCCGGTGGGCCGGATCATCGTCAACATGGTGCGGCCCGAGGTGTTGGACGGCACGGACCTGGAACTCGTACGGAGCGTGCCGCGTTCCACTGTCGCGAAGGCACTGTCGGCGGCGGGGCTGGGCGGCGCGCGGCGGGGCGGGAACGCCGAGAAGCTGGTGGACCCGCTGCTGCAGCAGGCCGAGGAGTACGCCGAGCGGTACGCGCTGGAGCACGAGCAGCGTTCGGTGCTCGCCGAGACGGGCCTTCCGCTGCACGAACTGCCGCTGCTCGCCGAGGGCATGGACCTCGCGGGTCTGTACGAGCTGGCCGCCGAGCTGCGCGGGCAGGGCCTGTCATGAGCCGGAGCACGATGTGCGAGCGCAACAGCCGGAGCACGATCGGGAAGCAGGGGATGTCATGAGTCCGGACCAGGCAGGTGCCAAGGACAGTCCGCGCCAGCACCGCCTCTCCGCCGCGCGCGTCCTCGACGTCGACTCGTTGCTCGACGACCCGAGGACGCGGATCGTGGTGTGCTGCGGCTCGGGCGGGGTGGGCAAGACCACGACGGCCGCCGCGCTGGGCCTCCGGGCCGCCGAACGCGGCCGGAAGGTGGTCGTGCTGACCATCGACCCGGCCCGCCGGCTCGCCCAGTCCATGGGCATCGACTCGCTGGACAACACCCCGCGCCGGGTGAAGGGCGTCGAGGGCGACGGCGAACTGCACGCCATGATGCTGGACATGAAGCGCACCTTCGACGAGATCGTCGAGGCGCACGCGGACGCGGAGCGGGCGGCCGCGATCCTGTCGAACCCCTTCTACCAGTCGCTCTCCGCGGGCTTCGCCGGCACGCAGGAGTACATGGCGATGGAGAAGCTGGGGCAGTTGCGGGCGCGCGACGAGTGGGACCTGATCGTCGTCGACACCCCGCCCTCCCGCTCGGCGCTGGACTTCCTGGACGCCCCGAAGCGGCTCGGGTCCTTCCTGGACGGCAAGCTGATCCGCGTCCTGCTCGCGCCGGCCAAGGTCGGCGGCCGGGCGGGGATGAAGTTCCTGAACGTCGGGATGTCGATGATGACCGGCGCGCTGGGCAAGGTGCTCGGCGGTCAGCTGCTGAAGGACGTCCAGACGTTCGTGGCGGCCATGGACTCGATGTTCGGCGGCTTCCGTACGCGCGCGGACGCCACGTACAAGCTGTTGCAGGCGCCGGGCACGGCGTTCCTGGTGGTGGCGGCCCCGGAACGGGACGCGCTGCGCGAGGCCGCCTACTTCGTGGAACGGCTGGCGGCCGAGGACATGCCGCTCGCCGGTCTGGTGCTCAACCGGGTCCATGGCAGCGGCGCCGACCGGTTGTCGGCCGAGCGCGCCCTCGCCGCCGCGGAAAATCTTGTGGAGTCCCGCATTGTGGATCAGGAGGGCGGGAAAGCTGGACTTCGTAACTCTCCCGACACGTACGGCAGTTCAGAATCTCCCGCATCCGAGCCCGCCGAGTCCGCGGCGTCCGGGGCCAACTCCCCCGGTCCGGACGATGAGGACCAGGGTGTCGACCGTCTCGCCGCAGGCCTGCTGAGGCTGCACGCGGAACGTATGCAACTGCTCTCCCGCGAGCAGCGCACGCGTGACCGATTCACGGCGCTCCACCCCGAGGTCGCGGTGGCCGAAGTGGCCGCGCTTCCCGGCGATGTGCACGACCTCGTGGGACTGCGGGACATCGGTGACCGGCTCGCGGCCAACCGGCCGGAGCTGCCCGACTCCGTCGTCGACTGAGCCGAGGGATGCCCTCCTGAGGGGTGCCCTCTTGCAGGGGTGCCCTCTTGGGGGTGCCCTCAGCTCACCGCCGCGTAGTTCTCGTACACCTCGTCGTCGTCGAGCGGCAGGATGCCCACCCCCCGCTCGTACTCCACACGCGCCGTCTCCAGGAGCCGGCGCCAGGAGGTCACGGTGGGCCGCCTGCGCAGCAGTGCGCGGCGCTCCCGCTCCGTCATGCCTCCCCACACGCCGAACTCGACGCGATTGTCCAGCGCGTCGGCCAGGCATTCGGTGCGTACCGGACATCCGGTGCACACCGCCTTGGCCCTGTTCTGCGCCGCTCCCTGCACGAACAGTTCATCCGGATCGGTAGTGCGACAGGCGGCCTGCGCACTCCAGTCGGTTACCCAGCCCATACCGGCGCCGTCCTCTCCCGAATCGAGGCTCCCCCACGGCGGCAGCGGCATATTCACCGCTGCCAGTTGAGGACGTTACGGAAGGTGGGCACAGCGCAACACCCCCTTCGGGCCCAATCTTGAATGGCCCGAACGGACTATGCGTAAGCGGCAGATCACCCGGGGGAGTGAGCTGGTAACATGCGTGACCTTCCCGGCAAACCGGGGCAGTTCCGCTGAGTCACAACGGACGCCAGGTGACACAGAAGGCGGATTCGGACACGCCCCCACCAAAAAGTCGGGGAACTTCCGGAACGATTCGGGGTCGCCGGACGTATTGATACGTGGCCCTACTGCTGTGACAGTTGAGAGCAGCTTAGGCCAAGGCATATACGCGTGTCCGGCGATTGAGAACGTAGGCTGCCCTCATGCCAAAGAAGCGCTCGGGCGGTGGCCTGTCCCCCACGCAGCAGGCCGCCAAGTTCCTCGGTGTCAGTGTGCTGGCCGGTGCCGTCATGGCCGGTATCGCACTGCCGGCCGTCGGCGCGCTCGGACTCGCGGCCAAGGGATCGGTGGAGAGCTTCGACGAGCTCCCGGCCAACCTCAAGACCCCGCCGCTGAGTCAGCGCACCACGATCCTCGACGCCGACGGCGGTCAGATCGCCACGGTGTACTCGCGCGACCGTACGGTGGTCGCCCTCAAGGACATCTCGCCGTACATGCAGAAGGCGATCGTCGCGATCGAGGACGCGCGCTTCTACAAGCACGGCGCGGTCGACCTCAAGGGCATCCTGCGCGCGCTGAACAAGAACGCGCAGAGCGGCGGCGTCTCCGAGGGCGCCTCCACGCTCACCCAGCAGTACGTGAAGAACGTGTTCATCGAGGAGGCCGGCGACGACCCGACGAAGGTCGCCGAGGCCACCCAGCAGACGATCGGCCGCAAGATCAAGGAGCTGAAGTACGCGATCCAGGTCGAGGAGGAGCTGGGCAAGAAGAAGATCCTCGAGAACTACCTGAACATCACGTTCTTCGGCGAGCAGGCCTACGGCGTCGAGGCCGCCTCCCAGCGCTACTTCTCCCGGCACGCCAAGAACCTCAGCCTCCAGCAGGCGGCGCTGCTCGCGGGCATCGTGCAGTCCCCGACCCGCTACGACCCGGTCAACGACGAGGCGGAGGCCACCAAGCGCCGCAACACGGTGCTGCAGCGCATGGCCGACCTCGGGGACATCTCGCAGGCGGAGGCCGACAAGGCCAAGAAGACCTCGCTGGGCCTCGACCCCAGCCAGCCGAAGAACGGCTGCATCACCGCCGTGAAGGGCGCGGGCTTCTTCTGTGACTACGTCCGCGAGGTCTTCCTCAACGACCCGATGTTCGGCCGGACCAAGGAGGCCCGGGCCAAGGTCTGGAACCAGGGCGGTCTGACGATCCGCACCACCCTCGACCCGCAGGCCCAGGAGTCGGTGCAGTCGTCGATCAAGGACCACGTCTACAAGAGCGACGACGTCGCGACCGCCGCTACCCTCGTCGAGCCGGGCACCGGCAAGATCCTCGCGATGGGCCAGTCGCGGCCGTACGGCTTCGGCAAGCACGAGACGCAGATCAACCTGTCGGTGAACCAGTCCATGGGCGGCGGCGCGGGCTACCAGCCCGGTTCGACGTTCAAGCCGATCGTGGCCGCGGCCGCCATTGAGGGCGGCACGCCGGCGACGCAGTCGTACTCCTCGCCGTACGAGATGTACTACCCGAGCCCGGTGTCGATCTGCAACGGCGAGCAGTGGCGGGACGACCCGAACAACCCGACCAAGCTGTCCAACGAGAACGCGTCGGAGCACGGCCCGTACAGCATGAAGCAGGCGACCGCGAAGTCGGTCAACACCTACTACGTGCAGCTGATCAGCGACATCGGCATCTGCCCGGTCATCGACATGGCCAAGAAGATGGGCGTGCAGCGCGCGGACGGCTCCAAGATGCGGCAGGCCCCCTCGATCGCGCTCGGCACCCAGGAGATGTCGCCGCTGACGATGGCGAACGCGTACGCCACCTTCGCCTCGCGCGGCATGTACTGCACGCCGATCGCCATCGAGTCCATCAGCCAGCGGGTCGGCGACAAGACGAAGTCGCTGCAGGTGCCCAAGTCGACCTGCTCGCGGGCGATGTCGGAGAAGACCGCCGACACCGTGACGACGCTGCTGAAGGGCGTGGTCGAGGACGGTACGGGTCAGCAGGCGGGCCTCAGCGACCGCCCGAGCGCCGGTAAGACCGGTACGACGGACAACCGCTACGCGGCCTGGTTCGTCGGCTTCACCCCGAACATGGCCGGCGCGGTCTGGGTCGGCGACCCGACTCACAAGCGCCAGATGAAGCAGATCACCATCGGCGGCATCTATCACAGCCTCGTCTACGGCGCCGACACTCCCGGCCCGATCTGGAAGGACGCCATGACCGGCGCCCTGGAGGGCCAGCCCGTCGAGTCCTTCAACCTCGTCGACATCCCCGACGGCAACAAGGGCAAGGGGAACGGCGACGGGAAGAACGGCGGCAACGGCAACGGGGGCAACAACAACGGCGGGAACTCCAACGGAGGCACGGACGGCGGCACCACCTTCCCCACGCCCACCTTCTCCATCCCGGAGAACCTGTTCCAGGGCACGAGCAACGGGAACGGGAACGGGGGGCGGCGCGGCTGACGCGGCTGACGCGGGAGTCGTAGCGCGACGTAGGGCGGCCCCTGTCCCACCGGTGAGGTGGGACAGGGGCCGCCCTACGTGTGTGTGAAGGCCTCAGCCGTCTCGGTGAGGGCCGCAGCCGTCTGTGCGAAGGCCTCAGCCGGCCAGCAGCTTCTTCACGACCGCGGCGACGCGGCCGCCCTCTGCCTGGCCCGCGACCTTCGGGTTGACGATCTTCATGACGGCGCCCATGGCACGCGGCCCCTCGGCACCCGCGGCCTTCGCCTCCGCGACGGCCGCGGCGACGATCGCGTTAAGCTCCTCGTCGCCGAGCTGCTTGGGCAGGTACGCGGCGAGCAACTCGCCCTCCGCCTTCTCCCGCTCGGCCGACTCGGTACGACCACCCTGCGCGAAGGCGTCGGCGGCCTCGCGACGCTTCTTCGCCTCCTTGGTGATCACCTTGAGGACCTCGTCGTCGGAGAGCTCGCGCTTCTCCTTGCCCGCGACCTCCTCCTTGGTGATCGCGGTGAGCGTCAGCCGGAGCGTCGAGGAGCGGAGCTCGTCGCGCTCCTTGATCGCGGCGTTGAGGTCTTCCTGCAGCTTCGACTTGAGCGTGGTGGTCATGAGTTTGATTGTCGCAGGTACGGAACGCTCGATGCCCGTTCATTTAAGGGGAGACGGGAACGGGTGCGTTCAAGGGGAGACGGGAACGGGGCGGCTCAAGTCACCCCACGGGTCTGACACGATGGAGGTATGCGCGCTCGATACGGAGTACCTCTGGGGATCGCGGCGGTCGGCGCCGCCGGTGTGGCCTACGCGGCGGGCTTCGAGGCCCGCTCCTTCCGTCTGCGGAGGGTGACCGTCCCCGTGCTGCCCGCCGGGATGCGCCCCCTGCGGCTGCTGCAGGTCTCCGACATCCACATGGTCGGCGGCCAGCGCAAGAAGCAGCGCTGGCTGCGCTCGCTGGCCGGCCTGCGCCCCGACTTCGTGATCAACACGGGCGACAACCTGTCGGACCCCGAGGGCGTGCCGGAGGTCCTGGACGCGCTCGGACCGCTGATGGAGTTCCCCGGCGCGTACGTCTTCGGCTCGAACGACTACTACGGCCCCAAGCCGCGCAACCCCGCCCGGTACCTGCTGGAGAAGGTCCAGGGCCGGCACGGCCTGAACGGCAACCCGCCGGTCGTCGGCGCGATCCACAACCCGTGGGAGGACCTGCGGGACGCCTTCGACTCCGCGGGCTGGCTGAACCTGACCAACACGCGCGGCACCCTGAAGATCGACGGCATGGCGCTGGAGCTGACGGGCCTGGACGACCCGCACATCAAGCGCGACCGGTACGCCCAGGTGGCCGGCGGTCCCTCGGACGCGGCGGACTTCTCCATGGGCGTGGTGCACGCGCCGTACCTGCGCGTGCTGGACTCCTTCACGGCCGACGCGTACCCGCTGATCCTGGCGGGCCACACGCACGGCGGCCAGCTCTGCGTCCCCTTCTACGGCGCCCTCGTCACCAACTGCGACCTGGACACCGACCGGGTCAAGGGCCTGTCGCGGCATGTGTCGGAGGGCCGTACGTCGTATCTGCACGTGTCGGCGGGGTGTGGGACGAACCGGTACACACCGGTACGGTTCGCCTGTCCGCCGGAGGCGACGCTGCTGACGCTGGTGGAGCGGGCGTAGGGGTTCCCGCAAGGCCGAGCGCGACGGACGATTAACCCGCACGGCCCGCCCGCATCGCCGCAAATGCCCCCTTTGCTTAGCTTGGGGGCATGACCGCCCCGATACCCAGGGACATCCCGGACCTCCCCGCGGTCCCGGGCGTACCCGCGCTGCTGCCCTCCCCGGTCCCCGCCACGGCTGTGGTGACCCCCGTACGCCACCCCCTGACCGCGCTCTACCGCCTCCTGGTCGCCCTCGCGGCGGCCGGGGCGGTGACGATCGAACTGCTCCTCGGCAGCCCGGTCCGGATCCTGAGCTACTTCACGATCCAGAGCAACCTGCTGCTGGCCCTGGTCCTGACCCTGTCGGCCCGCCGAGCGTGGTCGGCACGCCGCCCGCTCCCCTCGGCACTGACCGGAGCGGCGCTCCTCTACATCACGATCACGGGCCTGGTGTACCACCTGCTGCTGGCCAGGGCGTCGAGCCCGTTCGCGATGACCGGCGAGACGGCACCGCCGACGGGCTGGCACTGGGTCACCGACCAGATCCTCCATACGGCGACCCCCGTCGCGGCCGTCCTGGACTGGCTGCTGCTGACCGCCCCCGGCCGCCTGCACTTCCGCCAGGCGGCGACCTGGCTCCTCTACCCCCTGGCCTACCTGACGCTCTCCTTCATCCGGGGCGAGCTCATCCTCCCCGGCACGCCGGGCCGCTACCTCTACCCCTTCCTGGACGTCGACCTGCACGGCTACAAGGGCGTCCTCGGCAACACCCTCCTCCTCGGCCTCGCCTTCTACGCCCTCGCCGTCCTCCTGGTCGCCGTCGACCACGCCCGCCCGAACCCCGTCCGCCGCCGCGCCAAAACCGGATTTCGCCTACAGCCACCGGTGGGCTAAAGTAAACGACGTCGCCGCGACAAGCAGGACAGCAGCGACATCGGGGTGTAGCGCAGCTTGGCAGCGCGCTTCGTTCGGGACGAAGAGGTCGTGGGTTCAAATCCCGCCACCCCGACGCTGGTCAGAGGCCCATTCGCTTGATCGCGAATGGGCCTCTTTCATGCCTGGGGGGCCAAACGGGGGGCCAAACGCATTTGGTCAGGCCACCGCGTCGCCCTCTTCGTCGGCCTCCGTGTCCTCCCCTTCCTGATCTTCGGCGAAGATGTCATCCATCGCTTCGGCACCCTGTGTGATAACGGGCCGGAGCTGCTTGCGGTAGACCGCCTCTGTGGTCGCCTGACTGCTGTGACCGACCAGGAGCGCGATCCTCTCCAGGGGGATGCCGTGGTCCGAGAGCAGGGACACGAAGCTGTGCCGGAGCTCCCGCGGGGTCCACTCAGGCTTCAGTCCGGCTTTCTTCACGATGGCCTTGAAGTCGCGCCGGACGTTGGCCGCGTCGAGCGGCTCGCCGCTCCGGGTGGTGAAGACGCGGCCGGTCGGGCTCCACTCCATCCCTCTCGCTGCCCGCTCCTGCTTCTGCCATCGCATGTGCTCTTCGAGGACGTCGACCACCTGCTTGGGCAGAGCGATGGTCCGGCGGCTCTTCCTGGTCTTCGTCTCGCCGTGCTTGCGCACCGAGCGCCACACCGCGACGTGGGGCGGGATTCCGTCCTTCGTCTCCAGAAAGACGTGGTCCCAGGTGAGGGGCCGCGCCTCTTCCGTGCGCACGCCACTGAGGAGCGAGAGCACGAGGTAGGCGTACAGCCGTGACGGTCGCGCGGCGATGAGCACGGCTTTCGCCTGCTCCAGGTTCAGTGCCTTGCTCGGACGGCCGGGGCGCCCCTCCGGTGCGGTGACGAGTAGGGCGACGTTCCGCGCAGCCTTGTCCCGGCGCTGAGCGTGCGCGATGGAACGGCGCAGGATGGCGAGCAGGTCGCGCAGGCTTCGCGTCGCGAGGAATTCAGCCCTGTCGTCCAACCAGTCGTCCACGTCGTCCGCGCTGAGTTCTTTCAGCTTGGCCTTGCCGATGAACGGGATCAGGTGCTTGTTCGCCATCGAGCGGTTCTTGCCGATGGTGCCCTTCTCGTCGCGCCCCTTCAGCCCGCGCTCCAACCAGTCGTTCACCGCGTCGGCCACGGTGTAGTTGGCCGGCGCCTTGACGCCCGTCTGCACCTCCTTCTTCAAGTCCCGGATCTTCTGGCGGACTTCGGTCTTCGTCTTGCCGTACACCTTCGGTCGACGGCGCTTGCCGTTCGGGCCGTGTCCCAGGGAGACGGCCCCCACGAAACTCTTCTTGGCCGGGTCCCAGTAGATGGTGTCCGCACCATGGCCAGCCCTTTGGGCGCGCTTCGGGGTGTCGGTCATGCTCTGTCGTGCCTCCATAGGACAGGGCCGCGCCCTGAAGGACGCGGCCCTGTGGAACTCGGGTGATGGGAAGTTCAGGCGGTGGCTTCTGCCTCGCGCTTGAGGAGTTCGACGTACTGCTCGATGTACTCCGGCGGCACGAGACGGCGACGGCCGATGCGGACGGTCTGAAGTCGTCCGAGGCGTATCTCCTCGTAGACCATCGAGCGTCCGATCCTGAGGGCCTTGGCCGCCTCTTCGGGGCGGTAGAGGAGCTGTTCGGCAGGTTCAGCAACGGTGGCCATGCGGCGGTGCCTCCTCGGCAGGGCTCCGGGGGCGGTGGCCCCCTTCCTGTCTGGTCCGCTACTTCCGCTACCTCCGCTACCGCCCTGGTCAGGGGCATGATCCAGGTAGCGGATAGGGGTAGCGGTAGCGGATGGAGCCGCTACCGGCCCCGGTTTCGTGGCCGCGGGGCGGGTAGCGGATGGGGTGTTGCGGTAGCGGATGCGGAGCGGCTTGCCGCTACCCGGAAACCGCCTCTGAGCTGCCCGGTAGCGGAGGTAGCGGAAGTAGCGCACTTTCCGCGGGGGGTGGGCAGTAGCGCTGCCACGCGTCGTGCAGATCGCTCGCGTAGTAGCCCTTCATGACGCTCCCGCCTGCCTTGATGTTGCGGGCCGCGATGGGGGTGTTGTCCGCGGTCATGTACTCCCGCAGCATCCGTGACAGCCCGCGGGCATCGAGCGGCTTGCCGCTCATGTCCGCCCACGGCGCCTCTTCGAGGCTGTGCAGCCTGTCGAGGATGGCGACGGTTGGCAGGCGGTCGATGCCGTTGAACACGTAGTCGCGCAGGTCCGTGAGCAGGCGGATACCGATGCTGCCCTTGTCGCTGGTCTTGGCCGCGTTCACCAGCTCGATGCACGCGGTGCGGGCGCGCTCCGGCCACGCGCCGCCCGCGGCGTCCGCGATGGCGAGCAGAGGCTCCCACACATCCGCAGGCCGGTCGCTGATGCCCTCCGGCAGTGCCGGGAACACCCCGTCGACCAGGTGGCGCACGGACTGTGTCCATGCGGCGAGCCGGTCACGCAGCGCGTGGCCCTCCTTCTCGTGGATGCGCTGCCGGAACGGCTCAACCCGCTCGTTCGGTGCGCGGCGGCGCATGCGGACGATGACCGAGCGGGTCAGGATCGTGTCCGGCAGCGAGCCGAGCCCGGCGACCGCGACCCCGCAGAATGACGGGAACTCCTGTACCTGCTGATTGGAGCCGTCGCCCACGCAACGCCACATGACGCCTGAACGGCGGTGACCGGCGTTCAGGAACCCGCGGAGCTGTTCGTTCTCTCCGGCCTTGGGGCCAAAGACAGTGTCGATCTCGTCGAACAGGATGGTCGGCCGTCCCTCCATCCCGGACACCGCCCGGAAGAGCGCGGAGGCCGAGGCGTTGACCGCCACCATCGGTTGCGGCACGAGGGTTTCCACGATCTCCAACGCGCGGGACTTGCCGGAGCCCGGCTCCGGCGACAGGAACGCGAGCCGCGGTGTGGAGTCGAAGCAGTCGAGCAGGTGCGCGTGTGCGTCCCACAGCGTCACGGCGACGTACGCGGCTTCGAGGGGGAAGATGTTGAAACGGCGGTGGAAGGCTTCGACCTCATCGAGCAGTGCGGAGCCGTCCATGGCGGGTTCCTGCGGGTTGGCGCTCATGCCGCCTGCCTCCCTTCCTGGTTGGTGCGGAGCGGGCATGCGTCGCGGTGGGCGGTGTGGTCCTCGATCAGGGCGAGCACCTTCGTGTGGCCGACGGCGCTGCGGTCCCTGCCGCACAGGCACTTCGAGGTGGCGGTAGGCACGGCGCCGCGCGGTGCGCAGATGCACAGCCACGCGATCGGGTACCGGCCGTCGCCCCGGTGCGGGTCAGGACGAAGAGCAGATGGGACGCCCTTGCGGGCGACGCCTTTCGGCTCGCCCACGGCCGGACCGAGCGCGGCTTGTGCGGCGGCGCCCGGACCGGTCGGGGTGGCGGGAAGGCTCTTCAGTGCATGGCGGGGCGGGGTGCTCATGCCGCCCTCCCCTGACCGTTGCGGGCAATCGACCAGTTAAGACCGCTGCGAATGGTCGCTTCACACGACCGCGGCGACAGACCGGCCTGCTCCCCCGACCACTGAAGAGCCTCCTCAACCTGCTCCCTGGGAAGGTCGCCCCACGCGATGAACCGCCCCAGGGCTCGCGCCGCCCGCAGCAACGTGGCGTTGCGCTCGCCCTCCGGGGCCTGCCGTACGGACGCGGTTTCCGCGTTCAAGCCCGCTGCGGCGTAGCTGGACGCCCGTACGGACGACGGTGCAGCCGTTAGCGCCCGCGAAGCCTGACGGACCGTCAGGCAGGCGTACAGCCATTCCGGCAGTGGTGCGGGCGGCATGTCGTTGACGACCGCGTAGGCGCCCGCGGGGGTGAGGCTGCCGGGGGCAACGACGTAGCCACCCCACGCGCGGGTGTCGATGCGCTTGCCGAGCCGTCCGGCCGTGTTGCCGAGCCGGGCACCAGGCGGGGCGGTGAAGTACAGATGGACCCCACCGCTCGCGGTCCGCACCGTGCGGGTGGTAGGCACGGCCTGCCCGGCGCGCTCGCAGAGCGCCGTGAAGGTCGTCACGCCGTTAGGCGTGTCCGTGCTGCTCTTGCGCTTGGGCATGTCGAGGTCGACGACGACCAGCCCGGACGGGCCGGTCGCGATGCCGACGTTGAACGGCAGGTCGCCCCACGCGCGGCGGATGCGGTCCGGGTCGATGGTGGCGCGCTCTTCCCACTTGCGGTGACCGCCGGCGCAGTCCCCGATGCCGGGGCAGACGTCCTCACCATGCAGGGCCGGACGCTTGTCGCCGGGGCGCAGAGGGAGGACGGCCCACCCGCGCTCCGCGGCGTCCAGGGCTGCGAACAGGAGGTGACGATTCATGCCGCCACCTCCAGGGCAGCGGTCGCGAGGAACGCGCGGCCGATCCACTCCGTGTAGGCGGGCGGGATGGCCTCGGTCAGTTCCTCGCGCACGTCAGTCCACGTGATGCCCATCGCGGCCTGAAGTTCCGGGATGGACGGCTTGCCCCCGCCGTTGCCGTACGCGGCCACGTACGGGCCGTCGTAGAAGCGGCCGTGCCGGTAGCCGCGCACCCGCCCGCGGTGCGGGACGTGCGCCGGCTGCTCGATGATCCAGCCGCCCAACTCGAAGTTGCGGTGCCGGATCACCCCGAGCCCGAACATCTCGCCGCACAGCGTGAGGTCTTTGCGGATCTCGGCACGGCCGTTGGGCTGCTCGATGACGTACGGCAGACCGGTTTTGTCGAGCAGGTCTCGGGTGGGCACCACGAGGTCTTCGTGGGTTCCGCCCCACCCCTGGGACCGGTTGGTGCCCACGGTCAAGGCGCACTTGTCCTGGCACGGAGGGGAGGCGTGCACGAGCGTGTACCGCTCGATGTCCCCAGAGAGGATGAGCGCGGCGAGCCGTTCGAGCGCGTCGCCCCGGTGGTGCGGGAAGGGGTAGTTCGGCCGGTCGGCGATGTCGACACCGTCCACGACAAATCCGGCACGGGCGTAGCCCATGGCGGCGCCGCCGGCGCACGAGAACAGATCCAGCAGGCGCGGCCGGAGTCGGCCGCGCCCCATCGGGGTGGCATGGGCCGGATGGCCCTCGCCGAATGCACGACGTTGGGTCATGCTGGAGGTCTCCTTGTTCTGTTGGAGGGACAGGAGAACCGGGGCGGGCGCAGGCTTGTGGTGAGACGGCGCCCGCCTCGGGCGTAGCTAGCCGTGGAAGTGGTTGCGCTTGAAGACGGCCTTGCGGATGTTGAAGGTGTTGCCGCCGCTGTGGCCGCTCGCGCTGAAGACCTGCACGGCGACCCATCCGCCGAAGACGACGGCGGCGAGGGTGATGAGCTGAGTGATGAGCGCGGTCAGCGCAGTGATGAACGCGGTCAGCAGGAACAGCCCACCGCAGACCGCACCGAAGCCGATGCCCCCGAGGGCGATGTTCACCGCCGCGCGGGAGACGGGCGGCTTGGCCGCGACGGGGTCGGGCTTGGCGGGTTCGACGGTGTAGCCGGTGACGACGCGGCCGTCCGGCAGGACGATGCTCGTCACGGCCGGGATCGTGCCCGGCTGCACCGGTACGACCGGCGCCGACGGCATCGGGGCGAGCGGTGTGGGGCGGTGTACTTCCACGGCCGCTTCA
This sequence comes from Streptomyces sp. C1-1, assembly GCF_050214755.1. Taxonomy (NCBI): domain Bacteria; kingdom Bacillati; phylum Actinomycetota; class Actinomycetes; order Kitasatosporales; family Streptomycetaceae; genus Streptomyces; species Streptomyces sp. C1-1. The sequence continues at coordinate 4,833,379 of NZ_CP189826.1, forward strand.
CGACGGCCGGGTACGAGGTTGGCGTGCTCGTGCACAGCGAGCCTCCTTCAGTTCCCGAGGGCGGACAGGGCGTCGGCGGACGCCTGCACGAGGTTGTGGATGGGCTCGTACGCGCCGGTCCCGGCGGCGAAGAACCCGAACAGGAACAGGACGATGGCCGCGCCGCCTCCGGCGGACTTGGTCTTGACGGCGAGGGCGGACGCGGCGCCGAACAGCAGCACGGCGGAGATGTTCAGGATCATCGGGAGCCTTCCGGTCAGGGGGTGTCGGTGCCGGCGCGGTAGATGCGGGCCCAGCGGTTGTAGAGCCAGCGGCCGACGCGTATGCGCTTGCCGGTGGCCTTGCAGCGGCGGCAGTCCTTGCCGCGCTTCATGCGGCCCTTGCGGTCGGTCTTCATCGCGAAGCCCCAGCCGTTGCACTTGCGGCAGTTGCCGAACGGCGAGGCAGCGCACACTGCGACGTAACACAGCGTTACACCCAGAATCAGGGTGATAGCGAGCAGGACAGGGGTCATGACGGGCCCTTCCAGGCGGGTTTCAGGGGTTTCCGCAGGTGGGCCGCTATCCGCTAGCGGCCTGATCAGAGCGGGTTTGGGGCGCTAGCGGGGCCGCTAACGTTAGCGGGGTGTGCCGCTAGCGCTAGCGGCCCCGGACGGTCAGCCCGCGTCCCGCTTTCCGTCACGCTCCGCAATCGCGGCGACGATGTGGGAGCGGTCGATACCGCGCCGGTTGACGACCTTGCCCTTCACCCGGCGGCCCACCTGGATGGTGGAGACGCCGTGCGGCTTGAGCGCGGCGGCGAGCCCTTCGGGGTCCCAGCCGTCGTAGACCTCCTCGCGCAGCTCTGCGAGCCGGGCGACGACGGTTTCGGACCACACCTTGGGCTCATCGGCCGGCACCACGGCGAGGATGTCGCGCAGCAGGTCATACGCGCTGGTGACTGGCTCGGGTGCCTCCCCGAGCGCGTGCCCGGACAGGGTGCCCGCTTCCTCGCGCAGGCGGCGAGCGCGGGCTCCGACGTCTTCGGCGGCACGGCCGTCGATGTAGATGGCGCGCACGATCCGGGCGTCCGAGCCTTCACCGACGAAGTAGTGAATGCCCTTGTCACCCCAGGCGAACATGGTCGCCCGCACGCCCCGCTTGTAGGCGGACGTGCCGAGCACCATGTCGTTTTCGAGCTGACCCATGACCTTCAGGCACCAACGGGCCGACGCGTTCGCAGAGATGCCCGTGGGCAGCGCCTTGGCATCCGGGCGCTGCGTGGCGAGCAACAGCACGATGCCGGTGGCCGGACCGCGCTTGACCAGGTCGGTTGCGATCTCCTCGAACTCCTTGGCGTGCTCGGGGTGCTCGAACAGCACCTGGCACTCATCCACTCCGATCACGATCGGGTGCAGACCCAGGGAGCGCTTGTCAGCGAGAGTGCTGGTCACCTTCGACTCCGGGCAGACATCCCGCGGAAGCGAGCGGATCACCTTGGTGCGGCGCCGCAGTTCCTCGCGCAGTGCCCGGAAGTCGTTCAGGCAGTACTCGATGGACTCGTCGTCGTCGCCCGCGGCGTGGCGGTGGGAGACGGCATCGCCAACGGGGTCCAGGTCGCCTGTGCCCTTCATGTCGTAGGTGTGCAGCTCCGCGCGCGGGTCCAGCGCAGCGATGAGCAGCAGCAGCCTGAGCAGGAAGGTCTTGCCCATGCGCGGGATGGCGCCGATGACGCCCGCGATGTACATCAGCGTCGCTTCGATCCAGCGTCCGCGCTGGTCGGTGCCGTAGGCGACCGGCTTGAACAGGTCGACCGAACCCGACTTGAGCAACGGCCACTTGGGCTGCTTGGCGCGGGACATGTCCTGATCCCCCACCCACAGCACGAGGTGACCGGTGTGCTCATCCGGTACCGCCTCGGGCCACACGCACCCGAGAGGGCGGCGCAGGCCGGAGGCGAGCCGGTCGCGACGCTCGATGACGTCGGTCACCGTGACGCCGTACGGGAGATTGCCCTCAGCTCGCCATCCGGGGCCATCACGGGTGATCGGGGCAGTGAACTCGAACCCGTCGCGCCCCTTGGCCTGCGCCTGGTTGATGGCGGGGATGCCGAGAGCACCCAGCGCCCGCAACACGATGTCACTGGTGAGCTTGACCGCCTTGGGCAGTTCCACCGCGCGGTGGATGACCGGGGCATCCGCGCGGCGTCCGGCGAACCCGAGCGCCATCACGACCGCGCTCACCGACACCGCCTGAAGCCAGTCGGGGGCGAGCACGTAGATGGCGAGCGCGGAGCCGAGCCCGACGAACATGGCGAGCACGGCCACGAGGGTGCGCAGTCGGACCCGTCCGTCGCGCTGACGCGACAGCTTCAGGTACTCCGCGGCGTCCTCACGCCGGACCGCGGCGAGTCGGACCGGCTCGCCCTCACGGTCGGCCACCCACCGCATCGTGCCGCCCACGAACCGGGCAGCGCCGGTCGGGGCTTGCAGGGCGAGCCGGGCGGCGTAGACCGGGGCACGCAGCGCGTGGTACCCGGCGGAGTGGGCGTAGTGGCGGGCCACCCACGCCGTGGCGGTCCGCAGTTCCGCCACCGACCGCAGCCATATAGGAACGACCGCACGGCGCTGGGCGCCGAGCAGCCGACCGAGATAGCCCGGACCGGTGGCCGTCGGGATCGGCAGGTCGACCATCACGCGCGCGGTCGGGTCGCCCGACTCGGCACCCGACCGACCGGTCTCGGAGTCGGCCGACGGGTCGGAGTCGGGTCGGGCGGTCGGGTCGGGCGACTCGGTACGGGCCGACCGCGCCTTGTCGAGGTCGACTACCTCACCCCCGGAGTCGGCGTTCATCTCCGCTTCGAGTCGGTTGAACAGTTCGTTGTCGTCGTCGGGGTGCTTCACTGAAAGTCCCTTCCAAAGGGAGGAAAGGCGGGGTCCGGCCGTCGCTGTAGGAGGTGGGCGGACGGACCCCGCCGGATCGTGATGTGCAGGTCAGGCGGCGCGCTGTTCCTCGGGGTAGGCGCAGGGCACGCACATGCCGAGCGACGTGGGGATGACGTATCCGGCGTCCTGTCGGCAGGCGGGGCACGTCCGGCGGGCACGGTTCGCCTTGGCGAGCGCGGCCCACTTGCCCGGCGTCATCGGCCGGACTGGCTTGGCGCGGTCGACGCGGTAGAGGTAGGCGACCAGTGGGCCACGCCGGTAGCGCGGGCGCATGATCTGCGCCGCGATGGACTGCCCACCGGGCCGTAAGCCGCGGGCCCGTAACTGCCGTTTGGTGGCGAGTCCGTCGGGGGCACAGCGCCACGGGTAGGTGGGCAGTCCGTGCCTCGCGCCGGTCGGGTCGAAGCACTTGGCGAACATCAGGCGGCCTCAGCCGTCGTGCCGTCGCCCTCCGCGTCGTCCACGGAGTGCAGCGGACGGCCGTCGACGCGCTCTGCCTTCAACTGGTCGCGGAGCTTGCGGGCGTTGGCCTGCGAGACATGCAGCGTGGTGCGCAGACGGTCCGCGGTCAGCTCCGCCCCGGTCCACTCTGCGGTGACCGTGCGCGCCTCGGTCAGCGCCTCCTCGAAGGTGCGCTGCGTCTTGGCCTTGCCCTTTACGGGTGTCCGGCGGCGCGGGCGCGACTTGGAGTCGACCGGCGCCGGCGGATTGTCCGCCGGAGGCGGTGCGGGCGCCTCCTGATCGGCAGCGGGGGCCAGGTCGCCCATGCGCAGCATCACGCGCTCGCGCCGCGGGGTCTTCGTCCGCCACTTGCGGCCGTAGCGCTCACGCAGGTCCGCGCGGGCCAACTGCCGTTCCTTCTCTCGTGCCAGCGCTTCGGAGTAGGAGGTGACCTCCCACAGCGTCATGCGGCGCCACAGCGCGAAGGTGGAGGGGAAGGCCAACAGCCAACGGGAGAACCGGATCTTTTCCATGCGCCGCCCAGTGGCCGCGCCGATCCGCACGGCGTAGATGTGCGCGCCGATCTCGGAGAACACCACCCACAGCAGCGGCATCGTGCCGTGGGCGACCTTGGCCCACATGCCATGTCCGGCAGCGATGTTCAGCCCGCAGGTGATCAGAGTGAGCACCCACGGCACGAACCGCACCCAAGCGAGCGCCATGTCCATCCGGATCAACAGCAGGTTGGCGACGGTGAACACCGGGATGGCCACGTCGATCCCGACCGGCAGCATCCACGGAACGTGGAACCCCCATCGGGCAGCGGCGGCCGACACTGCGTCGAAGGAAGAGATCAGACCGAGCGCGCCGACGCCGGCCGCGGCGAGCGCTCCAATTCCGGCGAGCCCCATCTCCGGCTTCGTCAGCGGCGGCACCCCAGACGCGGGCGTCTCGAGGGCGGGGGTTGTGGTGGTCATGCCGCCACCCCCTTGCGTGCCGCGCGGCGGCGCCGGGCGGGGCGGGTCAGCGGGATGACGTCGAACAGGTCCGGGTTCTCCTCGATGACCTGCGCGGCGATGCGGATCAGGTCGTCGGGAAGGTCTGGGTTGTCGGCGAGGATGTCGCGCGCCGCGTCCTCGCGGGCCGCGCGCTCTTCGTCCGTCTCGCCCTCGACGCCGAGCCACAGCTCAACCGGGGTGCCGAGCGCCAGCTCCGCGAAGTCCGCGGCAGAGACGGCCTGTTGGTGGCCGATGTACGTACGCATGACAGCTCCTGAAGTGGGAGGGACACGGAGCCGGAGAGCCGCAGGCGTTTGGTGAGACGGCGACTACTCCGGAAGAACCCGAGCCGCAGTGCGACAGGGGAAAGCGCCCCGACCGGGAGTCGAACCCTGTCTACGACCATCGGGGCGGTAGTGCGTGTCTCCTTCATCGCGACCGCGCTCCCGTATCAGGTAGAGCTGTCCGGCCTCGAAGTAGGCGTATGGAGACGTGACCTTTCGGTCTAAGCCCTCCGGTTAATGCCAAGGCGCCGGGTCGCCTCCCCCCGTCCGATGCGGGGCTCCTGGTCGTGCGGTCTTGCAGGTCAAGCACTTACGGAGACAGCCCGGCGAAGCCCTTCCTGGCCCGCCGTGCTGATGCGTAACAGCATGTACTAGCACGTACCACGACGCAAGAGTGCCGCGAAGATTCGTGCTAGGTCGTACTAGGGGTGGGTACGCTCGATGGCGTGATGAGCGCTGAAATCTCGAAAGACGACCCGAGACCGGAGTCCGAGCAGGCGGCCGACATCCTGCGGCAAGAGATCCTGCGTGGCGACATCAAGCCGGGGGCCCATGTGGGGTCCGTACGAGACTTGGCTACGCGCTTCAAGATCTCGGGAATGACAGTGCAGCGCGCCCTCACGATCCTCCGCGAGGACGGGCTCATCCTGACCACGTCGCGCGGCAGCTACGCCCGCGACCCCGAGCAAGCCACCGAAGCCAGCGAAGCCAACGCGGGCGTCGACCTTCCCGAAGTCCTGCGTCAGCTCGAGCATCTCACCTCCCAAGTCTCGGAACTCCGCGGCAGGCTCGAAGCGCTCGAAAACCGCTCCGTGCCGGGTGGTGCGTGATCTGCAACCAGCATGCCCAGAACGGGAGTTGAGAGGTAAGTGACAGCCTGGGGACGGCAAACCGGAGGAGGGGACATGTTCGGTGACACCCGCCTGTCACCTTCCCTGTCCCCCCGGCTCGCGCGCGAGACTCGGAGCAGGCACTCGGAGGAGGGCGCATGACCGACAACAGGCCCGCATGGGCGCGGCGCATCGCGGCTGAGCGGATGGCACGCGACTGGTCGCAGCGTGACGCAGTCAGGGCCCTGCGGGCGCACGCCCCCACGGAGCTGCCCGCGGAAGAGAGCATGATTCGCCAGTGGAAGCGCTGGGAGTCCGGCCAGGCACCGAACGACTTCTACCAACCGATCATCGCAGCCACGTTCGGCACCGTGACGCACGCGCTCTTCCCGGCGCCCTCACGGCGGGACGGAGACAAGGAGATCTTGGCAGCGTCCGGCATGGAGACACTGGAGATCGTGAGCCGTCTCAACCGGTCCGACGTCGACAACGCCACGCTTGACGCTCTGCGGATCACCACCGACCGACTCGCCTCGGAGTATCCGTTCATGCCGAGCGAGCAACTTCTCATCGAGGGGCGCCAGTGGCTTCGCCGTGTCGTCGAACTTCACTCGAAGAGCCTCACGCTCGCTCAACACCGCGAGGTTCTCGCGCTGTCCGGCTGGCTCGCCCTACTGGTCGGATGTGTCGAGTACGACACGGGCGACCGCCACGCGGCCGAGTCGACGCGACAGGCTGCGCTCTCGCTTGCGACCGAGGCTGACCATGCGGAGGTTGCCGGGTGGGCGCACGAGATGCGGGCATGGTTCGCCCTCACTACCGGCGACTACCGCGGCGTCATCGCAGCGGCGCGGGCCGGAGCCGAGACGGCGGCCCACCACGGCGTGGCCGTGCAGCTTGCTGCCCAGGAAGCCAAGGCATGGGCGCGGCTCGGAGACCGCCGGCAGGTCGAGGTCACCTTGGACAAGGGGCGGCGAATGCTCGAAGGGATGCCGCACCCCGAGAACCTGGACAACCACTTCGTGGTGGACCCCGCCAAGTTCGACTTCTACGCGATGGACTGCTACCGCCTGGTCGGTGAGGACAAGCTCGCGCGCACGCTCGCCGAAGAGGTACTGAGGGTAGGAACGGACTTCGACGGCACCGACCGCTCGCCGATGCGTAACGCTGAAGCTCGCGTCACGCTGGGCGTAACGGCGGCACGTGAGGGCGACTTGGAGCAGGCACTCACCATGGGTGAACGGGCTCTCGAAGGGGACCGCCAGTCAGTGCCGTCGCTCATCATGACGAGCCGAGAACTCGCTGCCGAGATGAGGCGCCGATACGCTTCGGAGCCGGCGGCACAGGACTACCTTGCCCGGCTACACGCACTGGGGCACGAGAAGCCCGGGTTCCTGCCCCAGTAAGCGACCGCGCCGATGGCTGCTAGTCATACCTATGCGGTGTACACAAAGCACCCCTACCAGGCACCAGCGGCTGCTAATCTCACCTCATGGACCTTGAGGGCGAAATCGAACTTTACCGTCGCAAGATCGCAACCGACACTTATCCGATGTCCATCGGCGAGTTGTCAAACCTCTACCGCGACGAAGAAATTGATATTCATCCGGAGTTCCAGAGAATCTTCCGCTGGGAGCAATCTCAGAAAAGTCGACTCATTGAGAGTATCCTCCTCGGCATCCCCCTGCCTAGTGTTTTTGTAGCTCAGAACGAGAACGGCATCTGGGATGTAGTTGATGGTGTTCAAAGAATGTCCACCATCTTTCAGTTCATGGGGATACTAAAAGACGAGAACGGCGAGCTACACGACCCGTTGATTTGCTCCGATACCCCATTTCTGACGCAACTCCAGGGATGCTCCTACGAACCCCGGACGAACTCGATCCGAAGCCTCTCCTCAACTCAGCGTCTCGATTTCAAGCGTGCACGCATAGACATGAAAATCATCAAGAGAGAGAGCGACAATCGAGCAAAGTACGACCTCTTCCAGAGATTGAACTCATTTGGCTCTACGGCGACCCCGCAAGAGCTGCGAAACTGCCTTCTCGTTAGTCTCAGTAAAAAGCACTATGAATGGCTCGGAAAGCTTTGCTCCATCGAGGCGTACTTGAAGGTCATCGATCTCCCGGAGCGGCTCATCAACGAGCAGTACCACATGGAACTAGCGCTCCGGTTCATCTTCCTGAGGAAGATTGAGTCCACAAGACTGGCTTCGGTTGGGAACATCGGCGACTTCCTCACTTCCGAGCTTATCCAATTCGTCGAATGGGACGATACCCGCCTGGAGGAAGAGCGCGAAGTTTTCCAAAAGGCCTTTGAGAGCCTCCACGCCGCCGGAGGTTCCGACATCCTGAGACGCTTCAACCCGTCTCGGAACAGAACAGAGGGCCCTTTCTCGCTCACAGCTTTCGAGGCCATCGCACTCGGCATTGGATTCCACCTCCCTGGAATCGACTTGAGCCCTGAAGACGTTCGAAGCAAGCGCACAAGCCTGTGGTCCAACGCACAATTTTCGGCTGGCCATGCCACCGGAATGAGGGCGGATCAACGCATGAAGAATACGATTCCCTTCGGCCGGTCTCTCTTTTCAAGCTGACGGGGGCGGGGCGTTGGATCTGGAGAAATTCAGCGACAAGGTTCAGAGAGACCTGTCCCTGCGGAAGCTAGAACTGTCGCGATTCTCGATTTTGTTCCAGGAGGGGAGCGATAAGCCTCAATTGGAACTCCTTTGTCGAGCCGCAACCGTCCTCTCCTATGCGCATTGGGAGGGATTCGTCAAGGCAGCGAGCGCCTTGTACATCAGACACATTAATGGCCAGCAGGTCCCTGTGGCGGATCTCAAGTATCCACTACAGGCGGCGTATATTTCGTCGCACTTCCATAGGGCCTCTCAAAGTTCAAAGCTTCTCTTTCTCGGCGACATATTGGATCAAATCGACAAAGACAGAAAGGCAGTATTCTCGGCTCGCCCCGATAAATGCATAGACACAGAGAGCAACCTCTCGTCTACCGTATTTAAGTCTCTCATCTTGGGGCTCGGCCTCACCTACCGTGCCGACTACGAAACACGCCACGCCTTCATTGATGGACAACTGCTATTCGGGAGGAACCAAGTGGCGCATGGAGAGCTGGCCCGGTTCACCAGAGAAGAAGCAGAAGAGCGTCTCGTCGCAGTGCGCGATCTCCTAGACCTATATTCTGAGCAGCTACTGGATGCGGCAAGAGACAGGGCGTATATGGCGGGAACCTGAAGGTAGTCACGAAACCATGAATTCCGAGATGGCGTCGTGCAAGACATCAGAGACGTGCCGGAGTTTCCTGCGTAACGCTGACGTGGCCTCGTTGGAATTCCGCTCCCAGCCATCACAGAAAGCATCTCGGCCGCCGAGCGACGGGCGCGCAGCGGCCGATACGGCAGCAGTAAGTTTAGATGTTCCTGAAATTTGTGTCGTACTCGTGCGCTACACGGTGAAGCATTGAGTCGTAGTGAAAGATGTTCCCGATGGGAGGTGCCGGAGGATCCGTCACTACCGTCACCGGTGTGACGCCATCGTTGGGAAGATCTACCACGACGATGCCGAAACCGTCATATCCGCGATCGTTGCTCCCGCTTCGTCGCGGAAGCCGGCTCACGGCTTCGATCGCCTTCCGCGCGGCATGCGGTTGATTGTGCACGTTGGCATCCGGCCCGTTGTGACGATTGGTCGGACTATAAAACTTGTCGGCAGCGTTCACCATGCAGAAACCGACCGCCAGAGCTTGACTCGATGCGCCGTGAACAATCTGGTGGCTGGAGTTGAGCTCGTCGTACAACCGTGGGCCAGCCTTGCCGTGCTCCGTCATACAGGCTTTCGCTTCCAGGGCAGCGAGGACATGCCCCACGGGCGCTTCTCTGAGTTCAGGGAGGGCATCGAGACGAGCTTGCTGGTCCTCGGTCAGCTCGATGCCCCACTTCTTCGCGAGCGATGTGAGCGTGTAGGGCTTGCGCTTGGAGGTTACGCCAGAGCCTGGCCGGCACAGGACGAGGTCGAGGTCCTTCCTCTTGTCGTTAACGAAATCAACCATCTGATGGTTGATGCCGAAGGCGACCTTGCCTGCCTCGACATGAGCCCGCAGAAGACCGCTGGTCTGCAGCAGGTCGAACATGATCCCCCAGCAAGCAACCTTCGAGTGTCGATCGCTCCGGGGATGGTACTGAACCTCGTCGTTCTGCCTCTTCACAGGCTTGCTCAGAGTCCTGACGAGAATGTCTACCGCGTCCAAGGCACACCCCTTTCGGGGGAACCCTATCCGGTAGCACCGACAGCCGCCTGAACAACGTTGGCAGCGGCCATGAGCTCGACATGCTCCTTCATGTCGATGAGGAACTCCTCGTCAAACTTCAGCTTGGCCTTCTGAGTTCGCGAGTAGAAGCCTGCCGCGGCACGGTAGCTGAGAGGAGTCAGGCCGCTGAGGTCCACAAGGTCCAGGAGGTGCTTGTACTCCTGGTGCTCCGGCCACATCGAGGCGTAGGAACGCCACCTCTTGCCCTTGTGACCCCACGCCGCCGTGGGCCATCGAGCACTGTCTGACATGAGGTCAAACTCGGACTCGTCGTAACTACCTGGGTTGAGGAGTCGTTGGCCCAGCCACTTCGAGACACCAACAGTCACCGCATTGCCGACCAACTTCCAGCGGTCACGGCCAGCCTTCTTGTCAGCCGTGGCGTCGGTCAGGGTCCAATCCTTGCTGAAGCCCTGAAGCTGCTCTGCGTCGGTGATTGACGGAGTCACGATCCGATGGCCGGCCGGGTTGGTGGGGATCCAGATCGCGGGTGGTGAAGGAATGCTCAGACCGGATCCGCCCTTGACCGTGGGCACGGCGTCTCGAGCCCACCCCAGGCCGCGAAGCCCCTCGGTCCAGTAGAAGCCGTGGGCGTCCAGAGCGAAGCCATCCTCGCTCGGCTCGCCGGCGTCATCAGCGAAGAGCACAGCGCGCGGATCCTCGGTGAGACTGGCTACGAAGAGCACACGTTGCCGACGCTGGGGTACCCCCGTGAAGCGTGAGTCCACAAGTCGGTAGGCCCATGAGTACCCCAGAGCTTCGAGCTCCTGCACAAGGTGGAGCATGGCTGTGCCCTTGTCGAGCACCAACATGTTCCGCACGTTCTCCAGGACAAGCCACCGCGGGTGGTGCTTCTCGAGAAGCCGGAAGACGTGGGAGACGAGACCCGACTGCTCACCCCCGATGCCTGCCGTTCGGCCAGCTTGCGAGAGGTCCTGACAAGGGAACCCTGCGGTGACAACGTCGACGTCGCCAGGCAGAGCCTTGAGGTGCTGAACGTCCGGCTCAAGCGGGATATCGGGGAAGCGGTGAGTGAGTACAGCTTGGGCGGGAGCCCAAACTTCACAAAGGAGGGCTGTCTCAAGCCCGGCCTGCTCCAGACCGAGCTCAAGACCACCCACGCCCGCGAAGAGACCCGCAACGCGTAGGGGCTTCTGGCTCACGTCTACCTCATTACTCACGGTGGAGATCCTGTCATATGGGTCTGACAGAGCAGGCCGGAGTGCTCGACAAGCTCTGGCGGGGGGCCAAACGGGGGGCCAAACGGTGCAGCCGTACCAGGACTCCCGCGGACTGTCTTGGACAGTCTCGGAGTCGAACGAGCAGCCCTGCGAACTTGACCGCAAGGCCAAAGGGCACCTGATCGCGTTCGGGACGAAGAGGTCGTGGGTTCAAATCCCGCCACCCCGACAGCCGTAACACCAGGTCAGGGGCCTGATCCGCAGAGCGGGTCGGGTCCCTGAGTGGTTTTCGGGGGCTGCTGGGAGAAATCGGGGAGAAGATCTTGGAATCCTGCTCACCAGACAGACCTCCTGACGTGCACTGAGCCGATCTGGCAATAGAGCAGGGGCGCAGCGCCGCCAACCTGCACACACCCTGAGCCCGACGCCGAGCCCGGTACCGGCGCACCTGGCCAAAGGCGAGTCGATCGTGGGTCCCAGGCCTGCATTCAGGACGAGCCAGAGACAGGTGGGGAGCGAAGCGCCCAGGCAGCAGAGTCCAGTTTGGGCGACGGCTCCTTCGCTGAGTTACTCCTATAGGCCGTCGGCACCATGCTGCCAGTTACGATCACCACGCCTGCGTAGTGCGATTGAAAGGGCAGTCGCCTCCTCAGCGCGAGAGCATGCACAAGAGGCAACCTCTTCCCCGTGAACGGTGAGATCCGAGGTAGGGCAACGGATTTACTGCGTTTGATAGCAATGGCTGACGCAGTACCCGGAGTCTTGATTCCGAGGCCCGATGTGCTCGATCACAGGGGTGCGGCATGAGACCGATTCCCGAGCACAGATAGGCGCAACGGTGAGCATTGTCGACATCCTGTCGCCATCGGGTGAGAAGGCCGGCAGCATCGAACTCCCCGCGGAAATCTTCGGCGTTGAGAAGATCAGCGTTCCACTGGTCCACCAGGTCGCAGTCGCTCGGTGGCGTCGTCCACGGCCCGCAGCCACGCGACTACTCAAAGCGGACCCCGAAGAGAAGGAAGGCCGCGACCAGAGTCTTGGCGGCCTTCGTCGACGGGTTCTCGACCTCGATGACGCTGGTGACGACGCGACGTGGATGCGGTCGTGGCGGGCCCGGTCGGTGAGGGCGTGACACAGGGCCGGCCGGCGAAGTGTGGCGAGCGGGTCGAGCCCTGACGGGCGCGGCCGGTGCCCTTCTGGCGTGGGCGCGCCCCACCTGAATCGGACAAGTCGGTTCAAGGGAGCAGCGGCCCGCCAGGAGCCGAGGGTCCTCTACCCGGTGAGGCCAATGCGGGCGCAGGCCGTCCGGAGGCCGCGGCAGATCTGGTCGATCGTGTGCACGTGGTCCTTGACCAGGGTCTGCTCGATGTTGTCCTTCGTCACCGCGCGCGGGGTGAGCAGGACCGAGGGAATGTTCCGGGTGGTGGGACTGTCCGTGGTCGTCGGGGCGACGGTGCGCAGATCGTGGCCGCGGCCCAGCGCGACGGCCAGCTCGGCGGCCGCGGCCGCTTCCGTGCGGAACGGCTTGTAGACCGTCATGTACTGCTCGCCCTTGACGATACGGCGTACGGCGTCGAGGTCGGCGTCCTGGCCGGTGACCGGCGGCAGAGCCGTGACGCCGGCGCTCTTGAGTGCGGCGATGGCGCCCGCGGCCATGGCGTCGTTGGCCGACAGGACGCCGTCGATCCCGTTCGGGCCGAGCGCGGCGATGGCGGCGGACATATGGGCGTGGGCGTTCTCCGTGCTCCATCCCTGGGTGTCGTAGGCCCTGCCGATGCGCACCTTGCCCGCGAGGACGGAGAGCGCGCCCTGGCGGTACCAGGCCGCGTTGGGGCTGGTCGGGTCTCCGTTGAGCATCACGATCTGCCGGGCCTTGGCAGTGCCCATGGCGTTGAGGAGCGCCTCGCCCTGGAGCCTGCCGACCTCGCGGCCGTCGAAGCTGACGAAGCCGGAGATCGGGCCTTCCGCGAGCCGGTCGTAGGCGACGACCGGTACGCCCGCGGCGCGGGCCTCGCGGATCGAGGAACGCATGGCCTTGGTGTCCGCGGCATCGAGGATCAGGACCTTGACCCCCTTGGTGATCATGGAGTCCATCTGTGCTCGCTGCCGGGCCACGTCGTCGTCGGCGTTGGCGTACTCCAGGGTGCAGTGCGGGCACAGCTCCTTCACCCGCTGCTCGATCAGTGGTTTGTCGGAGTGCTCCCAGCGGGGCAGCGACCGGCTCGGCAGCAGCAGGCCCACGGCGAAGCCGTTCGCGCCCGCCTTGCCGTCGCCCTCGTCCCCGCAGGCCGCCTGGGACAGCGTGAGGAGTACGGCGAGGAGCGCCGCGAGGAGGTGCACTCTGCGGAAGGTCACGGCTGGCCCCCTCAAAGCGTTCCGGTCCCGGAGACCCCGGGATCCGGCTCGTGCGGTACGACGATCTCGCTCCACACCTGCTTGCCGCCCGCCACCGGCGTCGTGCCGAAGGACTCCGACATCGCCTCGACCAGCATCAGGCCCCGGCCGCCGGTGGACTCCCAGTCCACGATCACCGGCTTGGCGGGCGCCCGCGGCGAGGAGTCGCTGACGGCGACCCGGACCCGGTCCCCGCGCAGGACCAGATCGAGGCGGACCGGGCCCTGGGTGTACACCAGAGCGTTGGTGACCAGTTCGGACACGACCAGCAGCACCGCGTCGGCCACCTCCTCGGCCTGCCAGCTGCGAAGGGTGCGCGCCGTGAAGCGGCGGGCGTGCATGACGGCGTCGGGCAGCCGCCACACCAGCCAGCCGGCCCGGGTGGGGCGGGTCCCCATGCCGTCGTAGCGCAGCAGCAGCAGCGCCACGTCGTCCTCGCGGCGGCCGACGTCGCCGAGCAGCTCGTCGGCCATGCGGCCGAGGTCCGCCGGATCGGCCGCGGCGAGTGCGCCCCGGGTGAGGTCCATGCCCTCGTCCACGGGCAGGCCGACGGCCTCGACCAAGCCGTCGGTGACCAGGGCCAGCACGGTGCCGGGCGACAGCGCGACCGCGGTCATGGGGAACTCCGCGTCCTCGAGGATGCCGAGCGGGAGTCCGCCCTCGACCTCGATCTCCTCGGTGCTGCCGTCGGGGAGCCGCAACAGCGGTGCGAGGTGCCCGGCCCGTACGAACAGGGTGTTGCCCTCCTCCATGTCCAGTTCGGCATAGCAGCAGGTGGCGAAGAGATCGGTCTCCATGCCGACGAGGAGGCGGTTGGCGTGGCTGACGACCACGTCGGGCGGGTGCCCCTCCACCGCGTAGGCCCGGACCGCCGTACGCATCTGCCCCATGATCGTCGCGGCCCCGGCGCTGTGTCCCTGTACGTCCCCGATGACCAGCGCCACCCGGTCCTCGGACAGGGCGATGACGTCGTACCAGTCGCCGCCCACCTGCAGGCCCCGCCGGGCGGGCAGATAACGGGCCACGGCCAGTCCGCCGGGCAGCTCGGGCAGGCGGCGGGGCAGCAGGCTGCGCTGGAGCATGGTGGCGAGCTGCTGCTCGGCGTCGTGCTCGTGGGCCCGCTTGAGGGCCTGTCCGGCCAGGGCCGCGGTGGCGGTCAGCAGGGACCGCTCGTCGGGCTCGAACTCGTGCGGCTCGTCCCAGCCGACCAGGCACACCCCGGCCACCTGTCCCCTGGCCGGCAGGGGCAGTACGGCCAGGCCCCCGGTACCGATGCCCTCGAGGCCGGGTTCGAAGGCGGTGCCGGCGGGCCACAGGTCCATCCGCCCGTCCCGCAGGGCCAGTTGCAGGGTGGGCAGGGCGCCAACGGGCGCGTCGGGCCACTCCGTGCGCCACTCGTCACGCCAGGCCTTGGGCCAGGCGTCGGGCTGCGGCGGGTCCAGCACGGTGACCATGAGCCGCTCGCCCTGCAGTTCGGCCAGCGCCACCCGGTCGGCGCCCAGCGGCTCGCGCAGCGCGGCGACCACGACGCGACTGACGTCGCGGACCGTGTCGGCGTCGTCCAGGGCGGCCGTGAGCCACTGGATCCTGGAGACCTCGTCCGCGCTGCGGCGCAGCACCGAGGTGGCCGTCACCACGCCCAGCACCAGCTCAGGCCGGTCCTCGGTGGCCTCCACCACCCGGCAGCTCAGGCTCAGCCAGCGCATCTCACCGGTGGGACCTCGGACGCGGAACTCCAGCTCACGCCGGCCGAACGTCTGGGTGGCCGGCTCCAGGACCGACACCAGGGCGTGCATGTCCTCCGGAAGGGCGTGCGCGAGCAGGGTGTCCGCCTTGCCGTCGAAGTCGTCCGGGGTGATGCCGACGAGGTCGAGGAGGGTCCGGTCCGCCTCGATCCGGCCGGTGTCCGGCAGCAGCACGAAGGAGCCGACGCGCAGACTGCGCAGGGCGGTGTCCAGCAGCGCCCACGGCTCGGGCCGGCCGACGGCGGAGGGCAGCAGGTGGGCGACCGCGTCGGCGTACCGCTCGAGGAAGTGCCGTTGTTCGGCGGAGAAGCCGTCCGGGCCGGTCCCCACCACGACGAGGCAGCCGAGCCGCTCGCCTTCGCTCCTGAGGGGCAGCGCGCCGAGCGACGCGTCCGCTCGCGGCGTGGGCCCGCCCTCGGGGTAGGCGGCCAGTGCGGCCGGAGCCAGCCACAGCGGCCGGTCGGCGCGCATGGCGTGCTCCGCCGCTGAGCCTCCGGGCAGGTGCAGATGCTCGGGCAGCCGGTATTCGGAGGCGGCCCACCGGGCCGTCTCGGCCAGCCGTAGCTCCCGCTTGTCGGCGCCGCCGGGTACGTACACCGCGGCCAGGGCCACCCCGGCGAAGGCCAGGGCCTGCTCGCCCGCCGCCCGCGGAACCGGAGGCGGCGCACCGGTGTCCGCGGTGTCGGCCCCGGATACACCCGGTCCGGACACTGCGGCCCGGATGGCGCCGTCATGAGGCATGTCCGCAACCTACTTCCCGTCCGTACCACAGACGCGACTGAGATCGGGCCCCACCACCAGAATTGCATATACGGGCAAACCCACAGAGTCGCCGATCGCCCCGCCCGGTGCCACACTGGCGACATGGTCGTCTCGCCGCGTCCACGCGGCACGTTCCTGGCGGACCTCTAGCGTCGGCGCCCGGCCGTACCCGTGGAATGTGAGGAGGCCGGGTATCGCCATGCTCGACGACATCGCCGCCGGTACCGGGCCGGCCGGGCGCAGGCCCCGTATCGCCTGGGCGGCCGTCCGTGCCGACATGGCCGCCCGGCCCACACGGGCTCGTACCGTCGCAGGGCATCGGTCGTCGTGCGTACGGGCCGACCGGACCACGCACGAATCCGGGTCGCCGCTCTGCACGCGCTCCTTCGCGCCACGCGCACGACGCCGGCGAAGGAGGTCTTTCGGATGAGGGCCGGCATACGGCACGTGGTGCTGACGTTGGGCGTGATCCCGATGGCCGTGGCTCTCGCCGCCTGCGGGTCGGGCGGCGGCGACCCCGACGGCCAGAGCGCGCCGCGGATCGGTCTGCTGCTGCCGGACGCCACCACGGCCCGCTGGGAGGCACAGGACAGGCCCCTGCTGGAGAAGAACATCAGACAGCTGTGCGCCGACTGCGTGGTCGAGCACGCCAACGCCAAGAACGATGTGGCGATCCAGCAGGAGCAGATGGACTCGATGATCACCAAGGGGGTCGACGCCATCGTGCTCGTGGCCGTGGACGCCCGATCGCTGGCCAACGAGGTCAGGGACGCGGCCCAGGCGGACATCCCGGTCATCGCCTACGACCGCCTCGCCGAGGGCCCGATCTCCGGCTTCGTCTCCTTCGACGGCCAGGAGGTCGGCAGACTCCAGGGCCGGGCCCTGCTGAGGGCGATGCGTGACGACAGCGCGGGCAAGCGGCAGATCGTCATGATGAACGGCGATCCCAGCGACCCCAACGCGGCACAGTTCAAAAAGGGCGCCCTGTCCGTGCTCGCGGGCCGGGTGAAGATCGGCAAGGCCTACGACACGCTGCAGTGGCGGCCGGAGACCGCGAACATGAACATGTCCGGCGCGCTCTCCGCCCTGGGGGTCGCCAACATCCACGGGGTGTACGCCGCCAACGACGGGCTGGCCGCCGGGAGCATCTCCGCGCTCAAGGCGAACAAGGTCGACCCGCTGCCCCCGGTCACCGGGCAGGACGCCGAGCTCGGGGCCGTGCAGCGCATCGTCGGCGGCGAGCAGTACATGACCGTGTACAAGCCCTTCGGTCCCGAGGCCTCGGCCGGGGCCACCATGGCCGTGACCGCGGCCCATGGTGCCGCCCTCGACCGGGTCGCCAAGGACACCGTGCGACCGAGGGGCGGCAAACAGGTTCCGGCCGTCATGCTCACACCCGTCTCGGTGACCGTCGGCAACATCAAGGACACGCTGGTGAAGGACGGCGTCTACACCGTCGGGCAGATCTGTGTGCCCCGGCTGGCGAGCGCCTGCAGCAAGGCCGGACTGACCTGACAAGCCCCGGGAAGGAGATGATGTCCGTGTCGGCTCCCCCCTTGCTGGCGCTGCGCGGGGTGTGCAAGCGCTTCGGTGTCGTCGAGGTCCTGCGGGACGTCGAGCTGGAGCTCAAGGCCGGGCAGGTGGTCGCCCTGCTCGGCGACAACGGGGCCGGCAAGTCCACCCTCGTCAAGGTGATCTCCGGCGTGGCCCCCGCGGACCGGGGCGTCATCGAGTGGGAGGGCCGACCGGTCCACATCAGACGCCCGCACGACGCCCGGGACCTCGGCATCGCCACCGTCTACCAGGACCTCGCGCTGTGCGGGAACCTCGATGTCGTCGGCAATCTGTTCCTCGGCCGGGAGATCCGCAGGTTCGGGTTCCTCAACGAGATCGAGATGGAGAGCCGTACCCTCGATCTGCTCAAACGCCTGACCAGGACCGTCCCCAATCTGCGCGCCCCGGTGGTGTCGCTCTCCAGCGGCCAGCGGCAGACGGTCGCCATCGCCCGCTCGCTGCTCGGCGAGCCCCGGGTGCTGCTGCTGGACGAACCGACCGCGGCGCTGGGATTCGAGCAGACCACCGAGGTCCTGGACCTCGTCGACGCGCTGCGCGACCGCGGTATGGGCGTGCTGCTGATCAGCCACAACATGGGTGACGTGAAGGCGCTGGCGGACCGGGCCGCGGTGCTGCGGCTCGGCCGCAACAACGGCTTCTTCAACGTCAACACCGCCTCCCAGGAACAGATCATCTCGTCCATCACGGGCGCCACGGAGAACATGCCGCGCCGGCCGCCCGCGCACGAGGCGGGATGGTGAGGGGGATGCGCCGTATGGAGGACAACCAGCCGGCGGAGTCCGCCGCACCCGTCGCCACGACGCGCCGGCCGCGGCTGCGCCATGCCGTCGCCCACGCCGCGAAGGGCGGCGCGGCCTCCTTCCGGAGCAGGCTGCGGGCCGGGGAGACGGGCTCGCTCCCCGTGGTCCTCGTGCTCGCCACGGTGTGGATCATCTTCCAGTCCCTCAACACGAACTTCCTCTCGCCGCGGAACCTGTCCAACCTCAGCGTGGACATCGTGGGCACGGGGCTGATCGCGGTCGGCATCGTCTTCGTGCTGCTGATCGGTGAACTCGACCTGTCGGTCGGCTCGATCAGCGGCCTCGCGGCGGCCGTCTTCGCGGTGCTGAACGTGAACAACGGTGTGCCCGAATGGCTGGCCCTGATCCTCGCGGTGCTCACCGGCACGGCGGCGGGAGCCGTGCAGGGCTTCTCCTGCGCCAAGACCCGGGTACCGGTGTTCGTCGTCTCGCTCGCGGGGCTGCTCACATGGAACGGGCTGATGCTCTACATCCTCGGCACCAGCGGCACGATCAACCTCGCCGAGAACGGCTTCCTCGCCGATCTGACCGGCTACTACTTCACCAACGACGCCGTCGCCTACAGCTTGGCGGCGCTCGCGGCGGGCTCGGTCTTCCTTGTGTCGTACCTGGACCTGCGCCGCCGCACGGCAGCGAACATGCCGCACCGCTCGCTGAGCGAGATCGCCCTACGCACGGGGGCGCTCGCGGTGGTCGCGTTCGCCTCTGCGTATCTGCTCAACCGGTTCCAGGGGCTGCCGCTGGCCCTGCTGATCTTCCTCGTGGTGGTGGCGGGGCTCGACATCCTGCTGCGCCGCACACACTACGGACGGCAGGTGTACGCCCTCGGCGGCGGCGTCGAGGCGGCCCGGCGCGCCAGCCTCAACGTGACCGGGGTCCAGACGGCGGTGCTCGCGGTGTCGGGCACCATGGCCGCGGTCGGCGGCCTGTTCCTGGCCTCGCGTATCACTTCGGTGAGCCAGAGCTCGGGCTCCGGCGTGCTGCTCCTCAACGCCATCGCGGCGGCCGTCATCGGCGGCACGAGCCTGTTCGGCGGGCGCGGTACGACCTGGTCCGCGGTGCTCGGGATGCTGGTCATCCAGTCCATCGCCTCGGGCATGGCGATCACGGACACCCCCACCGCGATCCAGTTCGTCATCACGGGCGGCGTCCTGTTCGCCGCCGTACTCTTCGACGCCCTGGCACGACGCTCGCAGGAGGCACACGGACGCGCCTGACGGCCGTTGCCGGTCCGTCACACCTGCAGTTTCTGCAACCCATGCCGCCCTGTGAGAGCGTCAGGGGGCCATTCTTGTTGTCTGCTGGTTCTCACTTCACCAAGAGCTGGTACAGCCCTCTCCCCTGGGCAGCGGCTCATGGCACTCCAGGCCGAATACGGCTGCAAGGCCATACCGGCCCGCCGCGTAGTGGAGGTGTACGACGCCGACGCCTGTCTGAGCGACGACGAGTCCATGGCCGCTGCCCGCAGGCCGGCGAAGGCTGGACACCGGTCGATCCCACGGACCGTTGGACCGATCTCGAAGCCGTGCGTGGCGATGAGCGGCTCATCTGCGAAGCCAAGGGCCGCACGAGTGAGAAGGGAATCGACGCCGACATCGCCTACGGGCAACTGCTGAGGCGGATGACGAGCCGGGAAGCCCGCATCCGGTACGCGCTGGTGGTGCCTTCCTCGTCCATGAAGGCCGTCGAGCGCGTACCGGCCCATGTGCGCGCACTGTTGCGCATCGACTTGTACGAGGTGACGGACGACGGCGTGGTACGGGGCCGACGGCTTTGATGGACACCAACGTTGCCCGTCGCCGTCAGCCGACCTGGCGTTCGCCACTCGTGTACGTCTGCTTCAGGGCCGTCCAGCGAGCCGCCTGCTCCGGGGTCAACGTGCCTCGAAGTTCCGCCAGTTTCAGGAGGTTGGCCTCTGTGGCTGTCGGGAGGGTCTGGGCTTCGGTGCGGTAGTGGTCGGTGACCACCGCGGTGAGTTCTGTGGCGTTCATCGTCGGGTGGATGCGTTGGGCGATCTTGTTGAGGTTGCGGTAGGAGCCCTGGAGTTGGAAGGGGGGCTCGGTGCGGGTCGCGGGGGACTGGGCGGCGGAGTTCATGTACGCCTCGTTCACCGCCAGAACCGTGTCGCGGGCCGTGAGGAGGTGGCGTAGGACCGCGAGGATCTGGGTCAGTTCGGCCGGGGCGCAGGGGTGGGTGAGGTCGTCCGGGTGGGCCGTCGGGTCCTGCGACGCCAGGCGGAGCAGGACGTCCAGGTCGGGGCGGGGGCGGGCCGCCAAGGGGGCCAGGGTGGGGTTCGCGGTGAGGGCGTTTTCGATGAAGCTCAGCGCGAAGGTTGCTTCCTTTCCGGTCACGACGTCTCCCAAGTTCCATACGTCGGCCCGGTTGGCCAGCATGTCGGGGACGTGGAAGCGGGTGCCGGACTCGGTGTAGGGGTTGCCGGCCAGGCAGACGGCGAAGCGTTTGCCGCGCAGGTCGTAGGTGCGGGGCTCGCCGTCCCACACGCCCTCGACGCGGCGCGTGCTGTCGCACAACGGCACGAACTTCTGCAGGAGTTCGGGGGACGTGTGCTGGATGTCGTCCACGTGGAGGAGGGTGTTGTTGCCGGCCGCGAGCGCGAAGTTGATCTTTTCGACCTCCTGGCGGGCCGTGGCGTTCGGCGCCTCGGCCGGGTCGAGGGAGGTGACCCGGTGGCCGAGTGCCGGGCCGTCGACCTTCACCAGGACCAGGCCCAGGCGGTCCGCCACGTACTCCATGAGCGTCGTCTTGCCGTACCCCGGCGGGGAGACCAGCAGCAGGAGGCCGCCCGTGCCGGGCCCGGCCGTCGTGCCCAGTTGTCCGGCCAGGCTGTCGCCCAGGAGGGGGAGGTAGACCTCGTCGATGAGGCGGTTGCGGACGAAGGTCGTCATCACACGCGGGCGGTGGTCGTCGACGCGGATGCGGGTGCGTTCCGCGGTCACCAGCGCGGTGCGCCGGCGCAGGTAGGCGCGGTGTGCCGGGACCTCGGTCGTCCTGAACTCGGTTGTGCGCGTCAGGAATTCGTCGAGGCGGAGGGTCAGGGTGCCGGACGCGGTGACGCGGGGGTGGGTGCCGAGCAGGCCGTCCACCGTCGCCGTCAGCGGGGCGTCCGACTCGTAACGCGGCAGGGCGGGGCAGAGCTCCGCCGCGACCGCCTCGGCCAGGTCGCCGGGAGGCAGGTCGGCGTACCCGCTGGTCGTGGCGTACGCCGACAGCCATGCCTCGACCAGCTGGCGGCGGGACGGCAGGTCGTCGAGGGCGGTCAGGTCCTCGTCGTAGGCCGGCGTGCCGACCGCGCGGCGGAACTTGTCGAGGAACTCGCGGGCGCCGACGCTCAGCACGAATCCCTCCGGGCCCGTCGTGAGCTCCTCGAAGAGGTACCTCGCCGCCGCCGCGTCCCCCATGGCCGCACCCAGCTCGGCGCAGAAGTCGGCGATCGCCGGGGCCAGTCCGAAGGTCTCCTTCGCCCGGGCCAGTGAGCGTGCGCGTCTCGTCCATGTCTCACGCGCCTCGGGGGTGGTCTCGTGCGTCCAGAACAGGTGGGCCGCCGCCCGAGCGGTGGGCGGGTGGCACAGCGGGCCCGCCTGAGAGTGGAGTGGGAGGAGGGTGGTGAGGATCGCCGTCGCGTCGTGGTCGTGGACGCCGCGTTCGTGACCTTCGTCGTACGACTCCTCGGCGGTGCGGCGGACCAGGGCGGCCAGGTCCGTCTCGGCGAGGGCGGCCGGGCCGTGTTCGGCGAGCAGCCGGGCCGCGAGGTGCTCGGCGCGGTAGACCTCGGGGGATTCCGAGGGCAGGGGGCGGTTCCAGTAGGGGCGGGTGGCGGCGAAACCGGGGTCGGTCACCGGGGAGCGGTAGTCCGTGCCGGTGAGGGCGAAGGCCAGGCCGTCAGGGCCGTGCGGGACCAGGGTGAGGTCGAGGGGCTCGGTGTTGACGGCGAACCGGTGGCGGCCCAGGCGCAGGGTGCGGCCGTCGTCGGCGTACAGGTCGGTGCGGTCGCGCAGGGCGCGGCCGGCCTCCTGGCGGGCGGCGGTCAGGCGGCCCGCCAGTTCGTCCGCGCGGGCCGGGTCGCCGAGGGCACGCAGGTCGTCGGTGGTGCGGCGGACCTTGGTGACCATCGGGTCGGAGGCGAAGTACGCCCCGATCGCCTCGGCGTCGGGGAGGGCGATCGCGCGGCGGGTCACCGTCTCCAGGAGGCGGTGGGCGGAGGCGGCGAGTTGTTCGGCGCGGCGGGCGCGTTCGTCGGCGAGGGTCTGCTTGCGGGCGGCGAACGTCTCGTGGATCTCGGTGCGTTTGTCCGCGAGTTCGGTGAGGAAGTCGTCGTGGTCGGTGAAGCGGGCTTCCAGGTTCTCCAACTGGACCAGCATCGAAGACAGTTGGGTGTCGCAGGCCTGCGGGTCGGGGGCGGCGGCCAGGGCCCCGGTGATCGACTGGGCGAGCAGCGCCAGTTCGGCGGCGAACTGGGCGCGGCCCTCCCGGTCCCGCAGTGCGCGGCGCCGGGCCTCCAGGACGGCGCGGGCCCGGTTGGTCCCGCCCAGCACCTCGGCCACCCGCTCCAGTACGGACGTACGGACCGTGGGGTCCGCGATGTCGAGGCCGGACACCACCTCGGTGACCGTCCGCAGCCGCTCGGCCAGTTCGTCCAGTCGGGCGGTGAGCGGTGCCGCCTCGGTGGCCGTGGCGAGTGCGCCGGCCTGGGCGATCAGGGCCTCGACGTCCTCGTGGTGGCCGGCGAAGGCGTCCTCGCGGGCCAGCGCTGCCACCGCCCGCTGCCCGAACGACGCCAGGTCCGCCTCGGTCTCCGCCGCAAGGGCGTCGACGCGGGCGGTGTCCGCGTACCGCAGGTCCTTCAGCGTGAGCAACCGGCCCTGGGCGCGGCGCAGTTCGGTCAGGCCGTCGATCCAGGAGGCGGCATCGCGCGGTGGTTCCCCGCGCAGGCGTCGTACCAGAGTGGTGGTGTGCTCGGATGCCTGCTCGAGGGCGTCGGCGGCCTGGCGGGTGAGGGTCCGGACTGTCTCGAACTCGGTCAGCACCCGCTCGGCGGTCGCCCGGACGGCGTCCAACGGGGTGCGCAGATCGCCCAGTTCGGGGTCGCCGAGCCAGTGGTGGGTGTCCGTCACCCGGACACAGGCGGCGACCAGGGCCTCGTACACCTCGGTCGTGGGCGTCGTACCGGCCGCGGTCGCGGTGACGGAGAGGCAGTCGGAGATGCCCCGGACGAGGTCGGCGTTGCCGACGCGGGCGAGCGGACCGGTGCCGGCGGGGCGGGTGGCCGCGTGGGTGTCGGAGACGTAGGGGGAGGTCCACCGCTGCACGGGGTGGAGACGGGCCGGGTCGCCGGTGTGCGGGCGCAGCACGGTCAACGCGCCGTCCTCGAACAGCGCCCAGCCGTCGCAGGTCAGCGGGGTGGCGACCTGCTTGCGGACCATGTTGTACGGCAGCAGCAGGCTGCGGCCGGTGGCGCGCGCGTGGTAGGCGAACAGGACGTCCTCGCCGTTCGGTGAGCGCACCGTCCGCTCGAGTTCGAGGCCGACGGTGTCGACGCCGTCGAAGGTCTTGTACGACCCCGTGGCCAGGCAGTATCCGCCCGGGAAGACGATGCCCTGCTCCTCGGGGAGCCGGTGGCAGGACCGGCCGATTCCGTCGAGGCGGACGACGGTCCTGGTCAGGGTGTTGAAGACGAGGTGGCGGCGGGTTTCCTCCTTGTAGGGCAGGACGTCCAGGAGGATCAGCGCGCCCACGCGCGCGTAGGCGATCTCCGCGTCGGCGAGGGACTGCAGCGGTTCGGCGACCGGTTCGCTGTGGATGCCTTCGGCGGTCTCGGTGTCGTCTTCGGTCTTGACGGTGAGGGCGCCGCCGACCGTGGTGACGAACACCTCGCCGTCGACGGAGACATGGGGGTGGCGGCCGAGGACGTGGTCGTCGCGGGTGGTTCGGGTCCAGGTGAAGTCGTGGGCCGGCGGGAAGACGTGGTCGCGTTCGCCGCGCGCGTCGAGGAAGGAGACCCGGCCGTCGGTCGCGACGTTCCAGCGCAGCACGCGGATGTCGTCGGTCAGCTCGCCGGTCTGGAAGACGGCCAGCAACCTGCCTTCCAGCAGCCGCAGTTGCAGGAGCCGGGCGTCGCGGTAGTAGCGGTGCAGCTCGGCGAACTCACGGATGAAGGCGGGATCGTCGAGGAGGCCGGGGACCGCGTCCTCGGGCAGCGGGTTCAGGTCGCGGTCGTGGAGGGTGAGGACGTCGGCGACCGTGGGAGGTCCTCCAGGACCGGGAGTGCCGGTGCTGCCGAGCAGCAGCGCGTCGCCGACGGCGACCAGGTCCCGGGGTACGTGGCTGTGCTCGGTGCGCAGGCTTCCGCTGCCGGTGAGCTCCAGCCCGGTGGAGCCGAACTCCTCGACGCGGCGCGCGTTGAGGAGTTCGGCGCGGCGGGCGAGTTCGGCGGCCTGGGCGGTGAGGCGGTCGCGCAGCACCTCGTAGGCGCCGTCGCCCTGAGTCTCGTACGCGCCCTCACGCGGGGTGTCCGGGCCGGTGGTCATGGTTCCCTCTCCACGAGCTCGACAGATCGGTGCATCAGAGTTCCGGAGCCGCCGTCCCCTCGTGCGGCGGCTCCGGAACGGTTCAGGGGTGGCAAGGGGGTGCCACGGTGGGTCGCCGTCCGTCCGCGGCGCCGAGCTGACCCAAACGACAGGCCCTAATCGCGCAGTTCGCCGCGCCCCTTGGGGGCATTGCCGTTCACGGACGCCAAGGGGGTGTCCGCCACGCCCAGCTCACCCGCCCTGTCCAGCAGTTGCCGCAGCGCGACCGCATCCGCCCCGCCCGTCTGCATCAGCTTCAGCAGCAGCGCCGAGACGGTGAGGTTCTGCACGTCGGCGGTGGAGACCGAGCCCAGCACGCGGCTCACGTCCTGCGTGAAGCTCGCCGTGCCGTCCAGCCAGGGCTTCGCCAGCGCCTGTGCCGTGTCCGAGTTCTGGACGAAGCCGTCGACGCCCTTGCCCAGTGAGATCGCCGACATCAGCCGGTCGAAGAAGACGGACTCGCCGCCGACGATGTCGATGTCGGCGTTCTCCAGGCCCGTCGCCAGGACCGTGGCCTGTGCCTCGGCGACCTGCCGCTGCGTGTCGAGGCCGGCCAGGCGGATCTCCTTCTCCGCCGCCAGCCGCAGCCGGTACTCCTCGTGGCCGCGGGAGGCGTCGTCCAGGGCGGCCATCGCGACCGCCTTCTGGCTCAGGCCCTCCGCCTCGGCCTTGAGCTTCTCGCCGATGCCGGTGGCCTCCGCGAGCGCCTTGGCCCGCGCGCCCTCCGCCTCGGCCCGCAGCCTGGCCTCGGCGCCCTCGGCCTCCGCGAGCGTCTTCGCCCGGGTGCCCTCGGCCTCCGCGAGCGTCCTCGCCCGCGCGCCCTCCGCCTCGGCCCGCAGCCGCGCCTCCGTGGCCACGGCCTCCGCGCGGCCGGCCTTCTCGGTGACCTCGGCCTCCTTGTCGCGGACCTGTACGGCGGCGAGACCCTCCGCGGCCGACTCGGCCTGCACGCCCTCGGCGAGCCGCAGCTTGGCCCGGGCGTCGAGGTCGGCGGACTTCAACCGCGCCTCGGCGAGGGTGAGTTGCTCGGCGGCACGGTGCTTGGCCGCGACCTCGGCGGCCTCCGCGGCCTTGATGTCCTTGACCAGCTTCTCCTGCGCCTCGGCCTCCGCGGCGATGATCACCGACTGCCGTTCGCGCTCGGCCTCCTCGACGACGCGCAGCTTCTTGATGGCCTCCTCCTGCTCGGCGACCGTCCGGTCGACGGCGATCCGCTCCCGGACCACGTCCGCGACCGTACGCCGCTCGGCCTCCACCTCCTTGTCCTTGGCGATCCCGGACAGTGCGGTCTCCCGCTCCCGCGCGATGACCTCCAGCAGGCGGTCCTTCTCGATGCGCTCGTTCTCGACGGCGATGACACGCTCGCGGTTCTTCTGCGCGACGGCGATCTCTCGGGCCTGGTTCTCCCGCTGGACGCCGAGCTGCTCCTCGGTGCGCAGGAACGCGGTCTGCGCGCCGAGCCGTTCCTCCTCCTGCACCCTCGCGGTGACGGCCTCCTCCTTGGCGCGCAGGGTCTCCACCTCGCGCCGCTGCCTGATCTCCGCCTCGGCCTGGCGGCGCTCCAGCTCCAGGATGGTCTCCCGGGCCTCGACGTTCTGCCGGGTGATCTCCTTCTGCTCGGTGCGCTCGTACTCGTTGGTGCGCACGTGCTCGACCGTGGTCAGCTCGGTGATCTTCCGGATGCCCTGCGCGTCGAGGATGTTCGCCGCGTCCAGCTGGGTCATCGGGGTCTGCTCGAGGAAGTCGATGGCCGCGTCGTCGAGGTGGTAGCCGTTGAGGTCGGTGCCGATGACCTGGATGATCCGGTCCCGGAACTCCTCGCGCTTGGTGTAGAGGTCGACGAAGTCCAGCTGCTTGCCGACCGTCTTGAGGGCCTCGGAGAACTTCGCGGCGAAGAAGTCCTGGATCGCCGCCGGGTCGCTGGCGGTGTGCGTGCCGATGGCCTGGGCGACCTTGATGACGTCCTCGACGGTCTTGTTGACCCGGACGAAGAAGCTGATGTGGATGTCGGCGCGGATGTTGTCCCGGCAGATCAGGCCCTCGCGGCCGGTGCGGCGGATCTCGATGGTCTTCACCGAGATGTCCATGTACTCGGCCTTGTGCAGTACCGGCAGGACGACGGCCCCGGTGAAGGTGACGTCGACCTTCTTCGTCTTGGAGATGATCAGCGCCCGGCCCTGCTCCACCTTGCGGAACAGCCGGCCGACCACCAGCAGCAGGGTGAGCGCGATGAGCAGCACGACGGCGACGAGCACGCCGATGCCCACGGTGATGGCGTTCATGACATGAGTCCTCGAAGGATGAAGTGGGTGGGTGAGCCGAAGTCAGGCGGAGCCGGGAGCAGGTGGTAGGGGCATCAGCCGGTGCCGGGATGCCCTGGGTCGAGCGCGCTGTCGTAGGGCGCGACCCAGAAGAACTCGCCCGCCTCGTCGTAGGCGTACAGAAGCCCGGTGCTGCCGCTGTGCAGGGCGTCGTCGCCCGACTGGCGCACCTGGACCAGCGCGCTGGAGCCGTCGGCCGGCCTGACCTCGGCCTGTCCGAAGCCGCCGTCCACCCGGCCCGTGCGGATCGTGCAGATCAGACCGACGAAGTCGTGCCGGGAGGGACCGGGGGCGTCCGGGAAGAGATGACGCAGGGGACGTACGAGCAGCCGGGTCGTCCGCCAGGCGACCAGCAGCGCCACCGCCAGGACCGCGACCCGGAACGCGGCCCGGGCGAGCCCGAACGGCACCAGCGGGTCCAGCAGCACCGTCGTGCTGAGACTGACGAACCAGGCGACCGCGGTGAGCAGGGAGAACGCGACCGTCACCGGCACCCCGCCCATCCCCCACGCCTCGAAGTGCTGGTGCCCGTGGAAGCTGTGGTGGTCGGCCGCGCCGACGGCGGTCAGCAGCCAGAAGACGACGACCACGACGAGTGCCGAGCTGAACAGGACGGTGGGAAACCCCGCGGCGGCCGCGAGAAACGCCCCCATGATCCCCGACCCCCGTTCGATGGGTCCCGATGCCGGAGTCCGGCATCGGGACCGTCCGTCGTGCTCCCCTCGGCCCATGGTGCGCGCCCTGCGCACGCCCGCGCATTGCCGGTTTCCGGCAGTGTTCACTAGGGTTTCGATGCCGGGGCAGCGCTAAGAAACCGTCACCGGCGCGTCAGGAAACGGGGGACGGGGTGGCGGAGCGTGCGACGCCGGACGAGTATCTGGACGGGTATGCCCAACTGCTGGCGGAGGTGTCGGCGACCGGCCGGCGGCTGACCCGCGACGAGATAGCGGCCCGGCGCGCGCTGGGCGAGCAGGCCGCCGAGGCCGGTCACGGGCTGCGCGCCCTGATCGTCGCCCACCTCGCCGCCACCCGGGCCGCCTGGCCGGCCACGCCCGGCTCCGCCGACAGCACGCTCGCCGCCATGACCCAGGTCGTCGACGCCTTCGCCGAGGGCTACGAGCACGCCCAACTGGTCGCCGTACGCCGGGAGGAGGCCGCGCGCCGGGAGTTCATCGACGACCTCCTCTACGGCCGCAGCGACCTCGGGCACCTCGCCGAACGCGCCGAACGCTTCGGTCTGCGCCTCTCGCACGCCCACGCCGTCGCGGTCGCGCAGGGCCCGACGGCCTACGACGAGGGCGCGCCGGTCCCCCGCCGGGTGGAGCACGCCCTCAACGCCCGCTTCGGCGAGCGCAACATCCTGCTCACCACCAAGGACGGACGGCTGTTGTGCGTCGCGCCCGGCGACCAGGACGAGGTCCTCGCCCACTTCGCCAAGCACGCGTACGCCGCCACGGACGGCTGCCGCGTCGCCATCGGCCGGCCGCAGCAGGGCCCCGGCGGGGTCGTCCAGTCCTACGAGGAGGCCCTCAACACCCTCGAACTGGCCGAGCGGCTCGGGCTGGAGGGGCCCGTGCTGCGCGCCGCCGACCTGCTGGTGTATCCCGTCCTCGCCCGGGACCGCCAGGCCATGGCCGACCTGGTGCGGGACGCGCTGGGTCCGCTGACCGCGGCGCGCGGCGGTGCGGAGCCGCTGCTCAAGACGCTGACCGTGTACTTCGACTGCGGGTGCGTCGCCGCGGAGGCGGCTCGGCGGCTGGCGCTGAGCGTGCGGGCGCTGACCTACCGGCTGGCGCGGATCCACCAGCTGACCGGGGCCGATCCGTGCGACCCCGGCCATCGGTACATGCTGCAGACGGCCGTCATCGGAGCACGGCTGCTGGACTGGCCGGCCAAGCCGTTGTGAGGGCTTGTCAGGGCTACAGGGCGGCCCAGTCCAGGGTCGCGCGGGTCAGTCGTGCGACCTCCTGCAGCAGGGACAGTCGCGCGGCGCGGATGTCCAGGTCGAGGTCCATGACGAGCACCTCGTCGAAGAAGGCGTCGATCGCCTCGGCCAGCGGCGCGGACGCGCCCACCAGCGCGGTGAGGTCGTCCTCCCGGCCCTTAAGGACACCGCGGACCGCCTCCACCGCCTCGGCCAGGCGCAGTTCGGCCGGTGCCGTGAGCAGGGAGCGGTCGGCGTCCTTGAGTTCGTCGGCGGGCAGGATGCGCACCACCCGCTGCAGCGCCGCCACCAGCGCGCCGAACTCGGCGGTGTCCACGTGCAGTTCGAGGGCCGCAAGCACACGGTCCCCCGTCGCCGGGCGGTCCGCCCACACCCGTACCGCCTGCACCAGGCGGTGTTCGTGGCCCGCGTCGGTGAGCTGCTGCTCGTAGCGGCGGGCGATCAACTCGGCTGCCTCGCTGAGGCGTTCGGCGGGGACCTCGATGCCCTGGGCTGTGTAGCGGGCGGCAGCCGCGCGCAGGCCGTCGCCCGCGCCGACGGCGGCCGTCGCCGGTACCGCGCGCAGGACGTTGACCAGCCCGATGGCCGCCCGGCGCACGCCGTACGGGTCGGAGCTTCCCGTCGGCACCGCGCCGATCACGAACATGCCGGTCACCAGGTCGAAGCGGTCGGCGAGGGAGAGCACGGCGCCCGCGTCGGAGGCGGGCAGGGCGCCGCCGGCCGAGCGCGGCAGCTCCATCTCGGCCAGGGCCCGCGCGACCTCCTCCGGCTCACCGGCGCGGCGGGCGTACTCCTCGGCCATCACCCCGGCCAGCCCGGAGAACTCGACGACCATCTGCGAGGCCAGGTCGAACTTGGCCAGCTCACCGGCGCGCCGGACGGTCGCCGTCGTGTCCTCGGAAAGGCCCGCGCGGCCCGCGAGTTCGAGGGCCAGGGCGGCGATGCGGGTGGCCCGGTCGGCGACCGTGCCGAGGCGGTCCTCGAAGGTCAGCTGGTCCAGGCGGGCGCGGAAGTCGGCGGGCGCCACCTTCAGGTCCGCCCGCCAGAAGAAGGCCGCGTCCTCGTAACGGGCGCGCAGCACGGCTTCGTTGCCCGCCCGCACCACGTCGTCGTCGCAGGCGCCGTTGGCGAAGGTGACGAAGAACGGCATCAGACGGTCGCCGTCCAGCACCGGAAGATAGCGCTGGTGCTTGCGCATCACGGTGGTCAGCACGCTCGCCGGAAGGTCGAGGTAGCGCTCCTCGAAGGAGCCGCGGACCGGGTGCGGGAACTCCAGGATGTCGGTGATCTCGTCGATCAGCCCGGCCTGCCCCGCGGCGTCGATACGGCCGCCGACCTCGGCCGCCAGCCGCTCGGCGCCGCGCACCACGGCGTCGTGACGGACCTCGCGCTCCAGCACGATGCCGTGCATCTTCAGGAAGTGGGAGTAGCCCTCGGCGGTGGTCACCTGGACGACCGGGTCGGCGGCGGTGCGGTGGACGCGGGTGGTGGTGCCGGAGGCCAGCGCGGAGACCGTCACGGGCAGCGGCGTGCGGCCGAGCAGGGCCAGCAGCCAGCGGACCGGGCGGGAGAAGGAGAGCGCGGGATCGTTCCAGCGCATGTTGCGGGAGGCGCGCAGGCCGGAGACGACCTCGGAGAGCAGGTCGCTGAGCACCTCGGTGGCCGGGCGGCCCGGCTCCTCGCGGGTGACGGCGACGTAGTCGGTGCCCTTGACGGTGACGGTCCGGACGGCGTCGTGCTCGACGCCCTGGCTGCGGGCGAAGCCCAGCAGGGCCTGCGTCGGGGCGCCGTCCTTGTAGGCGGCCGCCGCCTTCGGCCCGCGCACCGTCTTCTCGGTGTCCGCCTCGCGCGGCTCCACCCGCTCGACGGTGACGACGACCCGGCGCGGGGTGGCCATCACGTTGATCTGGCCGTGCCTGAGGCGGGTCGCGGCCAGCTTGGCGGTGACCGACTCGCGCACCGCGTCGGTGGTGGCGACGACGTCGGCGTACGGCAGTTCCTCCAGGCCGATCTCGAACAGCAGCGTCTCGGTGCCGGGCACGGTGGGCAGCGGAGCGCGCACGGCCGGGGCGGGCTCGGGGGCGACGCCGAGCGGGTGGCCGAGGGCGGTGCGGCGCGCGGCCCACAGCTTGGCCGACTCATGGGTCAGGCCGCGCATCAGGGAGAACGACTTGGCGCGCTCGGTGGTGCTGATCGCGCCGCGCGCGTCGAGGACGTTGAAGGTGTGGCTGCACTTGAGGACGTACAGGTACGCCGGGACCGGCAGCTCCAGGTCCAGCAGGCGCCGCGCCTCGGCCGCGTACGCCTCGAACAGCCGGTGGTTGGTGTCCACGTCGGCGTCGTCGAGGTAGTAGCGGCTCATCTCGTACTCGTTCTGGCCGAACACCTCGCCGTAGGTGATGCCGGGCGCGTAGGCGATGTCCTTGAAGTGGGAGACGCCCTGGAGGTTCATCAGGATGCGTTCCAGGCCGTACGTGATCTCGACCGACACCGGGCTGAGGGAGACGCCGCCCACCTGCTGGAAGTAGGTGAACTGGGTGATCTCCATGCCGTCCAGCCAGACCTCCCAGCCCAGCCCCCAGGCGCCGAGCGCGGGCGAGGCCCAGTTGTCCTCGACGAACCGGATGTCGTGGGCGGTCAGGTCGACGCCGAGAGCTTCGAGGCTGCCGAGGTAGAGCTCCTGCGGGTTGCCCGGGTCGGGCTTGAGGATCACCTGGAACTGGGTGTGCGTCTGCAGACGGTTGGGGTTCTCGCCGTAGCGGGAGTCGTCCGGGCGCACGCTGGGCTCGACGTAGGCGACGCTCCACGGCTCGGGGCCGATGACCCTGAGCGCCGTGGACGGGTTGGCCGTACCCGCGCCGACCTCCGTGTTCAACGGCTGCGTGATCATGCAGCCGTTGGCGCTCCAGTAGTTCTGGAGGGTGAGGATGGCGTCCTGCATCGTCAGCGGGGTCTGGCCGGTCGTCATGGGGCGTCATGATGTCACAGGGCCGACTTCCGTGACCTGCTGTTTCTCGGTGCGGACAGCCCGGCGGCAGCCGCTTCAGTTGTTCCAGCTCTCGTCGTACGGGTCCTTCGGCGTCGCCACCGGGGCCGCGGAGGCCACCTTCAGATAGGGGACGGGGCCGTTGTTCACCGGGTCCCTCGTCTGCCGCGCGGTGTAACTCCCCGTGATCTCAAGCCACTTGTCGGGTTGCAGGACCGGAGGGATCTTGCCGGTCAGGGCGATCTTCACCGGCTGCGCGTCGGCGGCGCAGCAGTTGAGGGCCATGCGGACGAGGTAGGGGGCGCCGGAGCGGTCGAGGGCGACGAAGCCGGTGACCTTGATCTCACGGCCCTTGAGGTTTCGGCCGTGGTCGTAGACGGCGCGGGTGGCGTAGTCGACCACGTTGAGGTCGAGCGGGCCGGTGGCGGGCAGCTTGTTGTAGCCGTACGGCTGCTGCAGGGCCGTGCCGGTGCGCATCGCGCTGTAGGAGCCGAGCGCCGGCGGGGCGACCAGGATGAGGGCGAGGAGGGGCAGGACGAGCAGCCAGGAGATACGGGGCTCGCGGTGGGTGTGCCCGTGGTCGTCGTGTGCGTCCCCGCCGTGGTGACCGTGGTCGTCGTGCGCGTCCCCGGTGTCATGGTCTCCGCGGCCCCGCCACTCGTACCAGACCGTCGCCAGCGCCGCCACGATCAGCACCGCGCCGGAGGCCAGCAGCAGCGGTTGCAGTCCGGCCTTGACGTAGCGCAGGTACAGATCGGTGAAGCCAGCGTGCAGCAGGGCCGCGCCGGTCAGGAACAGGATCGCCGCCTGCGCCTGCCGGTTCACAGCAGCACCGCCCCGGTCAGCACCGCGCCCGTGATCGCGAGGACGAAGGTGGCGGGCGCGAAGCGCAGGGCGAAGCCGCGGCCGAAGGTGCCCGCCTGCATCGCGAACAGCTTGAGGTCGATCATCGGGCCGACCACCAGGAACGCCAGCTTGGCCGTCAGTGAGAACTGCGTCAGCGACGCCGCCACGAACGCGTCCGCCTCCGAGCAGATCGACAGCAGGACCGCCAGGACGGCGAGCGCGAGGATCGCCACCAGCGGGTTCTCCGCCGCCGTGCGCAGCCAGCTCGCCGGGGCCACCGCCTTGAGCGTCGCGGCGGCCATGGCGCCGACCACCAGGAATCCGCCCGCGTGCATCACGTCGTGCCGGACCGAGTTCCAGAAGGCGGCGCCCTTGCTCGGGCCCTCGTAGTGGGAGCGTTGCGGTGTGCGCAGCCAGTCCGTGCGGCCGAGGCGCTGCCACAGCCAGCCCATCACGCAGGACACGAGCAGGCTGGCGACGAACCGGCCCACGACCATCTCGGGGTTGCGGGGGAAGGCCACCGCGGTCGCCGTCAGCACGATCGGGTTGATCGCCGGCGCGGAGAGGAGGAAGGCGAGCGCCGCCGCCGGGGTCACGCCCCGCCGCACGAGCGCTCCGGCCACCGGCACGGACGCGCACTCGCAGCCCGGCAGCATCGCGCCCGCCATCCCGGCGACCGGCACCGCGAGGGCGGGCCGGCTGGGCAGCGCCCGGGCGAAGAACGCTGGCGGCACGAACACCGCGATGGCCGCCGAGAGCAGCACGCCGAGCACGAGGAAGGGCAGCGCCTGCACGAGCACGGCGACGAAGACCGTCATCCAGCTCTGCATGACGGGTGCGTTGAGGGCGCCGCGGATGGGGCCCTGCAGCAGCACCAGCGTCAGCAGGACCATGGTGAGGACCAGCGGCGACCTGGACTCCGATCCGGACCTGGCCGCCGGCGTCGCCGTCGGTGTCGTCGTCGGTGTCGCCGTCGGTGTCGCCTGCGGTTCGGGAGCGGCGTCGCACGTCGGCTCGTGGGTGTCCGTGCCCGTCGGGGCTGGTCTGGTGATGGCCACGGGCGAGGTACCTCCGGTGGTGCGCTGCGGCGGTGCGCTGGTCCTGCTCCCCCTCAGTACGGCGGGAGCGGCGTGGACGTTCAGTGACCGTACGGTTTCTTCGCTGGAACCACCCGTCCCGGTGGGGCAGTCTTTCCCCTCGTGGCGAGCGTTCCGAATCAAGGTCAGCCGGACGATGGCGGGTCCGCGCACATGGTGGTCTGCGGCGACGACGGACTGGCCCACCGGCTGGCCGCCGAACTGCGCGGTGTCTACGGCGAACAGGTCACCCTCGTCGTCCCGCCCTCCGAGCGCGGTGTCCGGCTGCCGGTGGTGGGCCGGGCCCGCGCGACGACGACGGCGCTGCTCGACCGGGTGACCGCGGCCGTGGGCCGGGCGGGCGGGGCGGGCGGCGCCGAACCCGTCGGCGCCCAGCAGGTCGTCGAGGCCGCCGAGGCGACCGAGGCCGTGCTGGCCGAAGCCGGCGTGGAACGGGCCGCCACGCTCGCCCTCGTGTACGACGACGACGAGACCAACATCCGCGCCGCCCTCACCGCCCGCCGCCTGAACCCCCGGCTGCGGCTCGTGCTGCGCCTGTACAACCGGCGGCTCGGCCAGCACATCGAGGAACTCCTCGACCAGGCGGCCGCGTTGGCCGCGGGCGGCTCCGACGCCACCGGCTTCGACGCCTCCACGACCGTGCTGTCCGACGCCGACACGGCCGCGCCGGCGCTGGCCGCCACCGCCGTCGCCGGCACCAGCAAGGTCGTCCAGACCGACGGGCTGCTGCTGCGCGCGGTGGAGCGCACGCCGCGCCCCGGTCAGCTCCCGGCACCGGGTCTGGCCACGCTGGCGGTGCTCTCCAGCAACGACCCGGCCGTGGCCGACGGCGGCGAACTCGGCGCCGATCAGGAGCCGTTGCTGCTCCCCGACGCGGCGGCGGTGCGGCGTGCGACCGGGCGCGGGACGGTGGTGCTGGAGCAGGTGTCGTACTCCGGGCCCGCGCTGCCGCCGGCCCGAGGTGCCGTGCCGTTCGCGTCTCTGTTCTCGCGGCGGCTGCGATGGTCCCTGGCGGGCATGGCCGCGTGCGTGATCGCACTCGCCATCGCCCTGTCGGCGGTGACCCGGATGCACCCGCTGCGGGCCTTCTACCTGACCCTGCTCGACCTCTTCGCCATCGACGACCCCGCCATCGGACAGCCCCTCGGCCGCCAGATCCTCCAACTCCTGTCCGGACTGGTGGGATTGCTGCTGCTGCCGGTGCTGCTGGCCGCGGTCCTGGAGGCGCTGGGCACCTTCCGCACGGCCTCCGCGCTGCGCAAGCCGCCGCGCGGGCTGAGCGGGCATGTCGTCCTCCTCGGGCTGGGCAAGATCGGCACGCGAGTGCTGACCCGGCTGCGGGAACTGCAGATCCCGGTGGTGTGCGTCGAGTCCGACCCCGACGCGCGGGGCCTGGCCACGGCCCGGCGGCTGCGGGTGCCCGTCGTCCTCGGCGACGTCACCCAGGAGGGCGTCCTGGAGGCCGCCAAGATCCACCGGGCGGAGGCGCTGCTCGCGGTGACCAGCGCGGACACGACCAATCTGGAGGCCGCGCTGTACGCCCGCTCCGTGCGGCCCGATCTGCGGGTGGTGCTGCGGCTGTACGACGACGACTTCGCGACCGCCGTGTACCGGACCCTGCGGGCCGCCCATCCGCGGGCGTCCACCCGGAGCCGGAGCGTGTCCCATCTGGCCGCCCCCGCTTTCGCCGGGGCGATGATGGGGCGCCAGATTCTGGGGGCGATCCCCGTCGAGCGGCGGGTGCTGCTGTTCGCCGCGGTGGAAGTGGACGGGCACCCGCAGTTGGAGGGGAAGACGGTCGCGCAGGCGTTCCGGGCGGGGTCGTGGCGGGTGCTGGCGTTGGAACGGGGGGTGTCGGCGGCGGGGCGGCAGGAGCCGGCCGCCGAGGAGGCCTACGAGGACGGCCGGGGTGTCGGAGGTGCGGGGCTGGTGTGGGATCTGGACGACGCGTATGTGCTGCGGAAGTCGGATCGGGTGGTGATGGCCGCGACGCGGGTGGGGATGGCCGAGTTGCTGGGGCGGCGGCGACGGGAGCCGGCCGGGACGTGACCGGCGTCGGGGTCGGCCGGGTGGGTTTGGCTCGCCCGCGCCTGCGGGGTGCCGCCGCGCCCACCCGTGCCGCCCCAGCGGCACGACTGCCCGCGGCTAGGCCGTCTCGGCTGCCAAGTACCGCTCCGCGAATTCCAGTTCCAGGCGTACCTGCTTGATGCGTTCGTCCACCACCAGGGAACCGTGGCCCGCGTCGTAGCGGTACACCTCGTGGACCGCGCCCCTGGCCTCCAGGCGCTTCACGTAGTTCTCGATCTGGCGGATCGGGCAGCGTGGGTCGTTGACACCGGCCGAGATGTAGACGGGGGCCGTGACCTTGTCCACGTAGGTCAGGGGCGAGGACGCCTCGAAGCGCTCCGGGACCTCCTCCGGGGTGCCGCCCAGCAGGGTGCGGTCCATGGCCTTCAGGGCTTCCATCTCGTCTTGGTAGGCCGTGACGTAGTCGGCGACCGGAACCGCGGCGATGCCCAGGGTCCATGCGTCCGGCTGGGTGCCGAGGCCGAGGAGGGTGAGGTAGCCGCCCCAGGACCCGCCGGTGAGGACGAGGCGGTCGGGGTCGGCGAGGCCGGAGGCCACGGCCCAGTCGCGGACCGCCGCGACATCCTCCAGCTCGATCAGGCCGACACGGTGCTTGAGGGCGTCGGTCCAGGCGCGGCCGTAGCCCGTGGAGCCGCGGTAGTTGACGCGGATCACCGCGTAGCCGTGGTCGACCCAGGCCGCCGGGCCCGCCGCGAACGCGTCGCTGTCGTGCCAGGTGGGTCCGCCGTGGATGTCGAACACGGTCGGCAGGGGGCCGGTGGCTCCGGCCGGCTTCTGCACCAGGGCGTGGACACGGCCGCCGGGGCCCTCCACCCACACGTCCTCCACCGGGACCGAGCCCGGAGACTTCAGGCCGGGCGGGTCGAGGACGACCCCGCCGGTCGTGGACCGCACCGCCGAGGGCTCGGCGGCGGAGGACCACAGGTACTCCACGCTGCCGTCGGGGCGGGCCGTGGCGCCGGAGACGGAGCCGGGCGGGGTGGGGATCCGTTCCAGGGCGCGGCCGGCCAGGTCGTACCGGAAGAGTTCGCTGCGGGCCTCGAAGCTGTGCACGATGAGCAGGCCCGCGCCGTCCGGGTACCACTCGGCGCTCACGTCGCCGGGCAGCTCCAGGGCGAGGCCGGTCTCCTCGCCGGTCGCCACGTCCCACACCAGCGGCTCCCAGCGGCCCCGGCGCTGGTGGCCGATGAGCAGGCGGGTGTCGCCCTCGACCGGGGCGAAGCCCAGCACCTCCAGGCCCAGCTCCTCGGTGCCGTCCCTGGTGTCGTCGAGGTCGGCGACGGGGGTGCCGTCGGCGCGCAGGACCCGCAGCGCCGAGTGCATGGCGTCGCCGTGCTCGGTGTGCTCGATCGCGATCAGGGAGCCGTCGTGGGAGAGGTCGCCGACGCCCGCCGACTCCCGGTGGCGGTAGATCTCCGCGGGGGCCGAGCCGTCGCGCACGAGGTGGATCGTCGTGCCCTCCTCGTCCGTGGAGCGGCCGACGACCGCCGTGGCGCCGTCGCGGCCCAGGGCCAGACCGGCCGGGTAGGAGGCGTCCAGGCCCGGGGCGGCGAGTTCGTCGGGGCCGCCGTCGAAGGACTGTCTGCGCCAGACGCCGAACTCGTCGCCGTCCTTGTCGTCGAACCACCAGACCCATGCGCCGTCCGGGGAGAGCACGCCGTCCGTCGTGCCGTTCGGCCGGTCCGTGACCTGGCGCTGAACGCCCGTGGCCCGGTCCCAGGCGTACAGCTCGTACGTGCCCGTCGCGTTCGACACGAACAGGGAGCGGTCCGGGGCGTCCTCGGCCCAGTCGGGCAGCGACACCCGCGGTGCCCGGAAGCGCTTCTCCCAGTCGGGCATGTCCTCGTTCCGCTTGGGGGCAGCGGACCCGTTGCTCTCAGTCATGGCCCCATACTGCCTGCCCGCACGGACAATGCGCCGACAGGGTCCGCAGGCTGTGGATAACTTCTACCGCACCCTTACCGAACACACGTCCAAGCAGGTCGGTCGGCGGGCGCACCGGAGCGAACCCCGCGGCCGGGCCCGGCGCGGCGGCCCCGTACCGTGGAGGGCGTGTACCGGTTTCTGCTGACGCCCCGGTGGTGGGGGATCAACGTCTTCGTGCTGCTCGCCATCCCGTTCTGCATCTTCATGGGGTCATGGCAGCTGAGCCGCTTCGAGGGCCGGGTGCAGGACCACCGCCAGGCGACCGCGCAGGCCGCGGACAGCAAGCGGGAGGCTGCCCGTCCCCTGCGGGAGCTGCTGCCCGTGAACAAGGCCACGTCGGGCCGGCAGGCCACCGCGACCGGCCGCTGGGGCAGGCAGCTGCTGGTGCCGGACCGCACCCTGGACGGCAGGCAGGGGTACTACGTGCTGACGCTGCTGCGCGTCGACGGCGGCAAGGCGCTGCCGGTGGTGCGGGGCTGGCTGCCGGGGCCGGCGGACGCGGCCCGGGCCCCCGCCGCGCCGAGCGGTGAGGTCACCGTCACCGGCGCGCTGCAGGCGTCCGAGACGCCCGGGGACAACGGGGTGAGCGCGCGGGGCGGCCTGCCGGCCGGGCAGACCGCCGCGATCAGCGCGGCGTCGCTGGTGAACCTGGTGCCCTACGACGTGTACGACGCGTGGGTCACCCTGAACAAGGCGGACTCCGGGATGAAGGCCGTGCCGGCGAAGGCGCCGGCCGACTCCGGGCTGGACCTGAAGGCCTTCCAGAACCTCGGTTACACCGGCGAGTGGTTCGTGTTCGCCGGGTTCGTGGTGTTCATGTGGTTCCGGCTGGTGCGCCGGGAGGTGGAGTTCGCGCGCGACGCGGCGATGGGGCTGGTGAGCGAGACCGAGGCTCAGGACCCCGCGAGCAGCCCCGTGTAGTAGACGATTCCGGCGCACGCGTTCGGCACCGTCGCGGTGGCCGTGGGTGACCCCGCCTGCGTCGTGTGCGACACGATCACGCTGCCGTCCGCCGTGCCGTCCGTCCTGAGCATCTGGGTGGTCACGCCGCTGTCCGTGCCCGTGGACGTGGTGCCGGTGGTGCTACTGGTGGTGTCGCCCGTGGGGGACGGGTCGGCGGTGGGGCCGCCGTCCGTGGTGCCGCCGCTGTCGCCGCCGGTGCTGGGGCAGCTCTGGGAGGGCACCCAGGCGAACTTCACCTCGTAGGCCGCGCCGGGCTGCAGGATCAGTGAGGCGAGCTCGGTGGACGGGTCGGGCAGGCCGGCCGCCGCGTCGCCGGACACGTGCCGCATGGTGCTGATCTTCGTGGAGTCCGCGGCGCCGGCCGTCTGGAAGCCCACCGAGCCGAGGGCGTCGACCGTGCAGGAGGTGCTGGAGACGTTCACGACGCGGAAGGTGCCGTAGACGGTGCCCGCGGCGTCGGGGGCGGCGGCGCTGCCGGTGGCCTGGCCGAGCTGGCCGGCCGTGCAGACCGGGGCCGTCGCGGAGGTCGCCGAGGGGTCGGTGCCGGCGGTGCCGCCGGTGGCGGCACCGGAGTTCTTGCCCTTGCCGTCGCCCTTGGTGCCGTTCTTGCCGGCGTTCCCGGACTTGCCGGAGGTGCCGCCGGCAGTGCTCTCACTGCCGTTGGTTTTTCCCTGGTTCGCCCCGCCCTGGGCCTGTGAGGCCTGACCGGCGACGGACGGGTTGACGTCCGAGCCGGTGGAGTTGGAGACGTGCACCAGGGCCGGGACGGCGGTGCCGAGGAAGAGGGCCGCGGCCGCCATGCCGACCATCGCCTGCCGCTTGCGGGCGCGCCGGGCGGGCACGGCCCGCCGCAGGTGCTCCAGTGTGCCGTCGCGCGGCTCGACCGTCTGCACCGCCTGGTGCAGCATCCTGCGCAGAGCCAGCTCGTCCGAGTCGAACCCGTCGGGGCTCTGGTCGTCGGGGCCGTGGTTCACAGTTCCGTTCCCAGCGTGCGATTGCGTGTGCTCTTGCTCGTGCGGTGCCGTCGGCTCGTGCCAGGCGAAGGGTTCGTGGCGGTCTCGGGAGTCGGGTCCCTGGGCGTCCCGGTTCATGCCGGTGCCTCCATCGCGACGCGCAGGGCGGCGATGCCGCGGGAGCCGTACGCCTTCACCGAGCCCAGCGATATGCCGAGCGTCTCGGCGACCTGGGCCTCCGTCATGTCCGCGAAGTAGCGCAGCACCAGGACCTCGCGCTGCCGGCGCTGCAGCCCCTTCATGGCCTTGATGAGGGAGTCGCGCTCCAGCTGGTCGTACGCCCCCTCCTCCGCGCTTGCCATGTCCGGCATCGGCTTGGACAGCAGCTTGAGGCCGAGGATGCGGCGGCGCAGGGCCGAGCGGGAGAGGTTGACGACCGTCTGCCGCAGATAGGCGAGCGTCTTCTCCGGGTCGCGGACGCGCTTGCGCGCGGAGTGGACGCGGATGAAGGCCTCCTGGACGACGTCCTCGCAGGACGCGGTGTCGTCGAGCAGGAGCGCTGCGAGGCCCAGCAGCGAGCGGTAGTGCGCGCGATAGGTCTCGGTCAGGTGGTCGACGGTGGTTCCGGCCGCCACGACATCCTCGACGCCGTCGCGCTGACTGGGTATGCGGGTGGGCCGCGCTGCGGGCATGGGCGCGATCACCGGCATGCCGCCGGGCGCGCCGGGCATGCGGGGTCGGCTGCGCGTAGCAGCGCTGAAGTCGAGAACCTGGGCCACGTCAGTTGGACACACTTCCCCCCGTCAAGGTTGTACGTGCCGGGCGTCACTTTCGCGTCATGTGCCGCGACCGGCCGTCTCGCGTCAGGCAGCACAACCGACCGTGCGTCAAACGCCCTCATGCCTACCCGCTCTTCCCCTATATCCAGATTGACCGAGGTGTCCCCACACCTCGTACCGCGTCCCCGCCGACTCCCGGAGGCGCTCGGCCCCCTGGAGGACGTTCGGCCCCCTGAAGGGCGTTCGCAAAGACGCTCCCCGCCCTTCGCGCGGTTGCGGAAGAACGGGGAGGAAAATCTTCGGACGCCGACCGGGTCCACAGCAAGTGGTCCGGACCATGGACCGGCTCACACTTCGTTCAGAGATCATACAAACCGCCCCGGACCCACCGCCGGGGCGTCTCGGCTCACACCCGCTCGGCGGCCACCAGCTCGGCGATCTGGGCGGTGTTGAGGGCCGCGCCCTTGCGCAGGTTGTCCCCGCAGACGAACAGTTCGAGCGCGGTCGGATCGTCCAGCGCGCGCCGCACCCTGCCCACCCAGGTCGGGTCGGTGCCCACCACGTCGGCGGGTGTGGGGAACTCGCCGGCGGCCGGGTCGTCGAAGAGGACGACGCCGGGCGCGGTGGCCAGGATCTCGCGGGCCCCCTCCACGGTGACCTCGCCCTCGAAGCGGGCGTGGACGGTCAGGGAGTGCGTGGTGACGACCGGGACCCGCACGCACGTGACCGCGACCGGAAGGGCGGGCAGCCCGAGGATCTTGCGGGTCTCGTCCCGCACCTTCATCTCCTCCGACGACCAGCCGTCCGCACGCAACGACCCGGCCCACGGTACGACGTTCAGCGCGACCGGCTCCGGGAACGGCCCGGTGTTGTCGCCGACGGCCCGCCGCAGGTCGCCCGGGTGCGTCCCCAGCTCCGTGCCGGCCACCAGCGCCAGCTGCTGCCGGAGCGTCTCGACACCGGCGCGGCCGGCCCCGCTCACCGCCTGGTACGAGGACACCACCAGCTCGCGCAGCCCGAACTCGGCGTGCAGCGCGCCGAGCGCCACGATCATCGACAGGGTCGTGCAGTTGGGGTTGGCGATGATCCCGCGCGGCCGGCGACGGGCGCAGTGCGGATTGACCTCGGGGACGACCAGCGGGACCTCCGGGTCCATCCGGAAGGCGCCCGAGTTGTCCACCACGACCGCGCCCCGGGCGGCGGCGAGGGGCGCCCACCGCTCGGCGACCTCGTCGGGCACGTCGAACATGGCGACGTCGACCCCGTCGAAGGCCTCCTCGGTCAGCGCCACCACCTCGACCTGCTCACCGCGCACGGCCAGCTTGCGGCCGGCCGAGCGCGGCGAGGCGATCAGACGGATCTCGCCCCAGATGTCCGCGTGCTGGGACAGGATCTGGAGCATGACCGTGCCGACGGCCCCGGTTGCTCCCACGACCGCGAGCGTCGGCCGTCCGGTGCCAGACATCAGCGTCCGGTGCCCCCGTAGACGACGGCCTCGTCGCTGTCGGAGTCCAGGCCGAAGGCGCTGTGCACGGCGCGCACGGCGTCCGGGACGTCGTCGGCGCGGGTGACGACGGAGATGCGGATCTCGGAGGTCGAGATCAGCTCGATGTTCACGCCCGCGTCGGACAGCGCCTCGAAGAAGGCCGCGGTGACGCCCGGGTTGGTCTTCATGCCGGCGCCGACGAGGGAGATCTTGCCGATCTGGTCGTCGTAGCGCAGCGAGTCGAAGCCGATGCCGACCTTCGCCTTCTCCAGGGCGTCGATGGCCTTGCGGCCCTCGGTCTTGGGAAGGGTGAAGGAGATGTCGGTCAGCCCGGTGGACGCGGCCGACACGTTCTGCACCACCATGTCGATGTTGATCTCGGCGTCGGCGATGGCGCGGAAGATGACGGCGGCCTCGCCCGGCTTGTCCGGTACGCCGACGACCGTGACCTTGGCCTCGGAGGTGTCGTGCGCGACACCGGAGATGATGGCCTGCTCCACCTTCTGGTCCCCAATCGGCTCACTGCTGACCCAGGTGCCCTGCAGTCCGCTGAAGCTGGACCGGACGTGGATCGGAATGTTGTAGCGGCGGGCGTACTCCACGCAGCGGTGGAGCAGCACCTTGGAACCGGACGAGGCCAGCTCCAGCATGTCCTCGAAGGAGATCCAGTCGATCTTCTTCGCCTTCTTCACCACACGCGGGTCGGCGGTGAACACGCCGTCGACGTCGGTGTAGATCTCGCACACCTCGGCGTCGAGGGCCGCGGCCAGCGCGACCGCCGTGGTGTCGGAGCCACCGCGACCGAGGGTCG
This sequence comes from Streptomyces sp. C1-1, assembly GCF_050214755.1. Lineage (NCBI taxonomy): Bacteria > Bacillati > Actinomycetota > Actinomycetes > Kitasatosporales > Streptomycetaceae > Streptomyces > Streptomyces sp. C1-1. The sequence goes on from NZ_CP189826.1 coordinate 4,876,420, forward strand.
TGATGTCCTTCTTGTCGGCGCTGACGCCCTGGAAGCCGGCGACGATGGCGATGTTGCCCTCGTCGAGCGCGGTGCGGATGCGCCCCGGCGTCACGTCGATGATGCGGGCTTTGTTGTGGACGGAGTCGGTGATGACGCCCGCCTGGCTGCCGGTGAAGCTCTGGGCCTCGTGGCCCAGGTTTTTGATCGCCATGGCCAGCAGTGCCATGGAGATCCGCTCTCCGGCGGTCAGCAGCATGTCGAACTCCCGCCCGGCAGGCATGGGAGAAACCTGCTCGGCGAGATCGATCAGCTCGTCCGTCGTGTCGCCCATCGCGGAAACGACGACAACCACCTGGTTGCCGTTCTTCTTCGCTTCCACGATCCGCTTGGCGACGCGCTTGATGCCTTCGGCATCGGCTACGGAGGAGCCTCCGTACTTCTGCACGACAAGGCCCACGTGCGCTCCTCGCTCAGTCCCGTATATGTCGGCTCAGTTTAACGAGCGTCCGAAAATCCCCTCCGCGATATCGCATCGTGAGACCCCGTTCGGCTCGTGTTCCGGACAGCACCTGCCCCTCGAACGTCCGCACCACTCGGAAAGTGCCCCGGGTCACAATGACGGCTGGGCTCAGAATTCACGGGGAGTGGTCGCGTGGGCACGGACGTACTGCTGGTCGGCATCGTGCTGCTCGGCTCGTCGGTGCAGTGGCTGACCGGCATGGGCTTCGCGCTGGTCGCCGTACCCGCGCTGGTGCTGCTGCTGGGGCCGGTGAACGGGGTGGTCCTGGCCAACTGCGCGGCGGGCGCCATCAGCGTCGTCGGGCTCGCGGGCGGCTGGCGGCGGGTACGGGCCGCCGCGATGGTCCCGCTGTGCCTGGCGGCGGCCTGCACGGTCCCGGCGGGGGCCTGGCTGACCCGGCGACTCCCGCCGCCCGTCCTGCTGTTGGTGATGGGCGGCCTGGTGACCGTCGCCGTGCTGCTGGTGATGCGGGGTGCGCGGGTGGCCGCGCTGCGCGGGACGAAGGGGGCGGTCGCCGCCGGTGCCGTCGGCGGGTTCATGAACTCGGCGGCGGGCGTGGGCGGACCGCCGATCTCCCTGTACGCGCTCAACGCGGGCTGGTCGGTACGGGAGTTCGTGCCGAACGCGCAGTTCTACGGGGTGGTGGTGAACGCCTTCTCGGTGGCCGCGAACGGGGCACCGCGGCTGGCCGGCGGCCAGTGGGCGGCGGTGGCCTGCGCGATGGCGGCCGGCGCGATCGTCGGCAGGTCGCTCGCGGAGCGCACACCCGAGAAGCGAGCCCGCCTGCTGGTGCTGGCGCTGGCGCTGACCGGCGGGGTGACGGCCGTGGGGAAGGGACTGTGGGGGCTGTGAGCGCCTGCGGCGTACGGCAGTTCGGATACGGTCGCCCGATGGAGATTCTGCGATACGTGGCGTTCAGCACCGACCCCGCGGGCGGCAACCCGGCGGGTGTCGTGCTCGATGCCACCGGCGTCGACGACGCGACGATGCTGGCGGCCGCCGCCGAGGTCGGCTACTCGGAGACGGCGTTCGTCGTGCCGTCCCAGGACGGCGCCCTGGACGTGCGGTACTTCAGCCCGCTCGCCGAGGTGTCGTTCTGCGGTCACGCGACGATCGCGACGGCGGTCGCGCACGCGGAGCGGCACGGCACCGGACGGCTGCGGCTGCGCACGAGGGCGGGCCTCGTCACGGTCACCACCGACCGCACGGCCGACGGCACGCTGGTGGCGACCCTGGTGAGCGTCGCCCCGCGTACGGCGCCGCTCCCGGAGGCCGACCTGGCCGAACTGCTGGCGATCCTTGGCTGGGCAGCCGAGGACCTGGACCCGGCGCTGCCGCCCCGCGCGGCCTTCGCCGGCGCCTGGCATCCGGTCCTCGCCGCCGCCGACCGCGAGCGGCTGGCCGAACTGGACTACGACATGGGCGCGCTCGCCGTCCTCATGGACCGTCACGGCTGGACGACCGTCGACCTGGTCTGGCGGGAGTCCCCCACGGTCTTCCACGCCCGCAACCCGTTCCCGCCCGGCGGCGTCGTCGAGGACCCGGCGACCGGTGCGGCGGCGGCCGCTCTCGGCGGCTACCTCCGCGAGCTGGGGCTGGTGGCGACGCCCGCGACCGTGACCGTCCACCAGGGCGCGGACATGGGCCGGCCGAGCACGATCACCGTGACCGTACCGGCGGAGCCGGGCACGGGAATCGCCGTGGCCGGCGCGGCCGTACCGATCTGATCCGAGCCTCGAACGGTCCTAGCCCCGCTTGATGCCCAGCGGACCCGCGATCTCCTCCGCCATCACCTTGCCCGCCTCGAACTCGAGTGTCTCGTCGCCCATGCTCTGGTCGGTGTCCAGGCCGTCCAGCTCCTCCAGGGGCTGGTTGAGGCGGACGTGGATGAGGACGGACTGCAGGGCGCGCAGGGCGGCGGAGGCGGTGGGGCCCCAGTTGGAGAAGTAGGAGAACTGCCACCACCACAGGGCCTCCGTGACGCGGCCGGCGCGGTAGTGGGCCATGCCGTGGCGGAGGTCGGTGATGACGTCGGAGAGGTCGTCGGAGAGCCGGGCCGGCACCGGTGCCGTGCGGGGCTCGTAGGGGTCGAAGACCTCCGAGTAGACGTCCACCGGGTCCAGCAGGCGGGCGAGGTTCTCGCGGAGCTCGTCCACGTCGGCGTCCGGGCCCGTGTCCGGCTCGTAGCGCTCCTCGGGGACGATGTCCTCGTGCGCGCCGAGGCGGCCGCCGGCCAGCAGCAGCTGGGAGACCTCCAGGAGGAGGAAGGGGACGGCCGAGCCGGGCTCGTCGCCCTTGGCCACCTCCGTGACGGCCACCAGGAAGCTCTCTACCTGGTCCGCGATCTGGACCGCGAAGTCGTCCGGGTCCTGCGTCGCGTCGTGCAGCGTGGCGTCAGACATCTAGGAGTCGTCTCCCCTCGAAGGCGCGACCGAGGGTCACCTCGTCCGCGTATTCCAGGTCGCCACCCACCGGGAGGCCGCTGGCCAGGCGGGTGACCCTGAGGCCCATGGGTTTGATCATTCGGGCGAGGTAGGTCGCCGTGGCCTCGCCCTCCAGATTCGGGTCCGTGGCCAGGATCAGTTCCGTGACCGTACCGTCGGCCAACCGCGCGAGAAGTTCTCGGATACGCAGGTCGTCGGGGCCCACGCCCTCGATGGGGCTGATGGCCCCGCCCAGGACGTGGTAGCGGCCGCGGAACTCGCGGGTGCGCTCGATCGCGACCACGTCCTTCGGCTCCTCCACCACGCAGATGACGGAGGGGTCGCGGCGGGTGTCGCGGCAGATGTTGCACAGCTCCTCCTGCGCGACGTTGCCGCACGTCGCGCAGAAGCGGACCTTCGCCTTGACCTCCATCAGAGCCTGGGCGAGGCGCCGTACGTCCGTCGGCTCCGCCTGCAGGATGTGGAAGGCGATCCGCTGGGCGCTCTTGGGACCGACGCCGGGCAGCCGTCCCAGCTCGTCGATGAGGTCCTGGACCACGCCTTCGTACAACGGACTGCCCTTCCTGGAGTCTTTCAGTTCGTACGGTAGTTGCCCGAGGCCCCGCTTAGAAAGGCGGTCCGGGCTCCTAGAACGGCAGGCCCGGGATGCCGCTGCCGCCGCCGAGGCCCTGGGCCAGCGGGCCGAGCTTCTGCTGCTGCAGGGCCTGCGCGTTCTCGTTGGCGGCCTGGACCGCCGCGACGATCAGGTCGGCGAGGGTCTCGGTGTCCTCCGGGTCCACCGCCTTCGGGTCGATCTTCAGGGCGCGCAGCTCGCCGGAGCCGGTGACGGTGGCCTGCACCAGGCCGCCGCCCGCCTGCCCGTCGACCTCGGTCTGCGCCAGTTCCTCCTGCGCCCGCTGCAGGTCCTGCTGCATCTTCTGGGCCTGCTGGAGCAGCTGCTGCATGTTGGGCTGGCCACCACCGGGAATCACGATCAGCTCCTGGTTTCGTCGTTTCATCCGTTGTGCTTCATCCGTTGTGCACGAGCCTACGTGGTCCGCGCAGCCATCGCCCCGCCACTCTTTCGAGTGAGATCGCCGCGACTCCCATACCTGATCAAGGCCCCCTTGCGAGCGGAAAAGAGACGAAAGACGGGCCTTCGCCACCCATTGGGCGGTAGGAAGGGTCCCGCGCCGTCGTCCAATGTCACGCAATGTCAGCGGTCGGCGTCGGTTCGGGATCAGTGGATCAGTAGGGAGTGCCGGGTGGGTCAGCCGGAGATGCAGCCCGAGGGTCCGCCTCAGGACGGGCGGGGCGAGGGCGCGGCCGGGCTGCGGCCGGGCGATCTGGCCGGGCGGCCGTTCCCGCTCGGGGACTGGGGCGAGCCGGCCGAGCGGCTGTACGAGCTGTACCGGTGGGTGGAGCGCGGGGCGATGGAGACGGCGGCCTGGTACCTCGCCGACCGGGTGTGGAAACGGCGTGGCGCGCGGGCGCTGCGGGCCGGGACGGCGGTGGGCGCGATCACCGGGGCCGCGCTGCCGCTGCTCGACCTGACCGGGGTGCTCGACGGCGGTGCCACCTGGGGGTATCTGGCGTTGCTGCTGGCCGTGGCGTGCGTGGCCGTGGACCGGTTCTTCGGGGTGACGTCCGGGTGGATAAGGGACGTGGCCACGGCGCAGGCGGTGACGCGGCGACTGCAGGCACTGCAGTTCGAGTGGGCGTCGGAGAGCGTGCGCGAGGTCCTGGGGCCGACCGAGGGGACCGCCGGGGAGGCCGCCGAGCGGTGTCTGGCGGTGCTGCGGCGGTTCGCGGAGGACGTGACGGAGCTGGTGCGGACCGAGACGGCCGACTGGATGGTGGAGTTCCGCACAGGATCGGCGCCGATGGGGATCCAGTCGGTGGGCGCGGGCGCGGGACGGCAGGAGCCGGGGAGCGCGCAGGGGCGGCTGCCGCTGCCGCCCGGCGCGAACTCCCGCCCGAACATGCCGCGCCAGCGCCCGCCGGAGCCGCGCTGACCTTGGGGCGGGGCGGGAATGCCTGGTCGCCGTGGGGGTACGGGGCCGTTCGCGGCTGCGGGTGGCTGGTCGCGCAGTTCCCCGCGCCCCTCAGGGCGTGCAGGTGCCCGGCGTCTGCGGGGTGGCTTACGTCTGCGGGCTCGGGAAGGCCACCGGGCTGCGGAGGCCTCGGGTGTTGCGTGCTCGTACGCCGAAGAAGACGTTGTCCTTCGACAGGTCCACCTCGTACGTCGTGACGTCGCCCACCGGGATCACATGGGTCCACTCCGGCGCCGTCGTCTCGCGCCACACGACCTCGTACCCTGCCAGGTCCGGCTCCGTGCCGCGGCTCCACACCAGCGTCGTGGAGTTGGTCAGGGCGGACGTGACGATCTTCACCCCCTTCGGGGTCCCCGGCGCCTGGGCCAGGGTCCACAGGGCGGCGGCGTTGACCCTGGCCACCCGGGCGATGAAGCCGAAGTCGCAGAACTCCGGCAGGTCGCCGTACTGCTTGCCGTTCTCGACGCGCACGTCCTGGTGCTGGTGGGCGAAGTCCTCGGCGGGCTCGGTGAACCGGGCGGCGGGGTAGGCGCGTTCGAGGAAGGGGATGTGGTCGCCGCCGCGGAGGTAGCGGTCACGGCGGTAGACGACACGAACGTGCATGCCGGTGGCGTCGTTGTCGGCCACGTCCCGGACGAAGCGGGCCAGCTGGCGCGTGGCCGAGTCGTTCTCGCCGCCCACCGACCTGCGGATCGCGGCCTGTTCCGGGGTCTCGGAGGAGGGCACTCCCTCGGCGAAGAGCCGGATGGTGTGCGGGTCCTCGGTCCCGTCGTCGGCGGTCGGACTGCCGACGATGTCGTTGGTGAACATCCCCTGCACGTCCGTGCCGGCCGCCTTCAGCAGCTCGGCCAGGTGCGTCGACCCGTACAGTCCCTGCTCCTCCCCCGCCACCGCCGCGAACACGATCGTCGCCGCCGGCCGCCGCTTCGCCATCACCCGCGCCAGTTCCAGTACGACCGCGACCCCGGACGCGTCGTCGTCCGCGCCCGGCGCGTCGGACGTGGCGTCCATGACGTCCGTGACCCGGGAGTCGTAGTGCCCCGAGACGACGTACACGCGCTCCGGTGTCACCGAGCCGCGCAGGGTGGCCACGACGTCGGTGATGCGGGTGGCGGTGGGGATGCGGGAGGCCGGTTCCTGGACGTACGACTGGAGCTCCACGGTCATGCGGCCGCCCGATTCGGCGGCGTACGACCGCAGTTCGGCCAGCAGCCAGTCGCGGGCGGCGCCGATGCCCCGGGCGGGGTCGTCCTGGGCGGAGAGCGTGTGCCGGGTGCCGAAGGAGACCAGCCTGCGCACCCTCGCCTCGATCCGGACCGGATCCACCTCCCGTAACAGGGAACGGAGTTCACGCGAGGGGTGCTGGGCCGTCGGTGGCGGCGCGGGGGCGGCGGCCTCGGCGGGGGCGGCTCCCGCGCCCAGTGCGGCCGCGCTCGCCGCCGCCGTCGCGGTCAGGACCGTTCTCCTGGTGGGACGCATGTGCCCTCCCGAGTCTGCCGATACCCCACCATCGTCATGGGCACGCCAGGCCGGCACAAGGGCGTGGGACCGGTGCCGGTCACGGCCGCTCAGCCCTTGGTGTACTTCAGCTTCTCCCCGTTGCTGGTGTTCACGCGCTCCAGGCTGCCGTCGGGCAGCAGGCTGATCTCGGTGGGGTCGCCCGGCTTGCAGTAGCCGGAGTCGCCGACCGTGACGATGGAGGGGCCGAGCTCCAGCGGGCCGTCGCTGCCGGGGTCCTGGGTCAGCTCGGCCTGGAACACGCAGTGGTAGCTGCCGCTGGAGGTGGGGCCGTCGGCCACGAGGGAGAGGACGTTGTCGCCGACCTTGCCCTGCTGGATGGTGAGCCGGCGGGTGTTCTCGCCGTCCGCGTTGGTGATCGTGGCGCTCCAGGTGCCGAGGTAGGCGGCGGGCACCGCGCCGTCGGAGGGTGCGGACGTCGTCGGGGAGGCGGACGTGGGCGGCCGCGTCGTCGGTCCGGGGGTCGTGGGTGCGCTCGTGGAGGGCCCCGGCCCCGGCTTGTCGTCGGCCTTGCCGTCACCGCCGCCGTTCATGATGGCGTACACCGAGCCGCCCGCGCCGAGCGCGACGACCAGGGCGACGGCGATCAGCACCGCCGTGGAGCGCCCGCTTGTGCGGGGCGCCTCCTGGGGGACGGTGGTCGACGGGCCGGTGTAGGGGCCGGGCCCGTACGGCGGGGTGGAGCCGAGGGCGCCGTAGGAGCCGGGCTGGTGGGGATAGCCGTAGGCGGGGGGCTGCTGCTGCGGATACCCGTACCCGGGGGGCTGCTGCTGCGGGTAGCCGTATCCCGGCTGCTGCTGCGCGCTGCCCGGGCCGGGCTGTGGCTGTTGGGGGTGACCGTAGGCGGGGTGGCTCTGGGGCTGCGGGGTGGGCGGGGGTGTCGTGCCGGACGGGCCCACGACCTCCGTCGGCAGGTGGTTCAGGGGCGCGCCGCCGGTCGACTGCCCCGGCGGGGGCGACCCGGCGGGTGTGTCCGGCCCCGGCTGTGCCGGCGCGTCGTCGGTGGCGGGGGCGTGCTCGGGCGGGACCTCGGGCGCGGGCTTGTCGAGGGACGGCGCCGCGGACGGGTCGACGGCCGTGGCGGCCGCGGCCCAGGCCCCCTCCCCCGTCCGCTCCGGGTCCTCCGTGTCCAGCAACTGCACCGCGTGCCGCCCGAGTTGGGCCACCAGGGCGCTGGGCAGCCACGGATCCTTGGAGCGTCCGCCCAGCACGGTGTCCTCGGCACCCGTGCGCTGAAGGACCTGGTCCAGCGTCGGCCGGGCGGCGGGGTCCTTCTTCAGACAGTCCCGTACGAGGTCGGCGATGCCCTCGGGCACCCCCTCCAGGTCAGGTTCCTCCTGGGCGATGCGGAACATCAGGGCGTGCACGCCGCTGTTGGCGGCGCCGAAGGGCAGGGCGCCGGTGGCGGCGTACGCCAGGACGGAGCCGAGGCAGAAGACGTCGCAGGCGGGCGTGATCCGGTCGCCGCGCACCTGCTCGGGCGCCATGAAGCCGGGCGACCCGACGAGCGCGCCGGTCCGGGTGAGCCCCCCGTCGGTCACGGTCTCCAGCGCCCGGGCGATCCCGAAGTCGATGACCCGCGGGCCGTCGATCGTCACGAGCACGTTGGACGGCTTGAGGTCCCGGTGCACTATCCCGGCGGCGTGGATGTCCTTCAGCGCGTGCGCGAGCCCGGCCGCGAGGATCCTCACCGACCGCTCGGGCAGCGCCCCGTGGTCGTGTCCGACGATCTGCTGCAGGCTCGGCCCGGCGACGTATCCGGTGGCGACCCAGGGGACGGCGGCCTCGGTGTCCGCATCCAGCACGGGTGCCGTCCAGTAGCCGCCGACCTGCCGCGCGGCCTGCACCTCCTGCCGGAAGCGCGCCCGGAACTCCTCCTGCGCGGCCAGTTCCCGGCGCACCAGCTTGACGGCGACGGTACGGCCGCGGTCCGACCGCGCGAGATACACGAACCCCATCCCGCCCGCGCCCAACCGCGCCAGCAGCCGGTACGCCCCGATCCGTCGTGGATCGCCGGCCCCGAGCTTCTCCATCCCCGGCCCCCCGAAATCCCCCGATAAGCCCTGTGCAGTGTGCCAACGATAATGCGGGGACAGGGGGCCGCGGCGGGAGCGGTGTCTACGGTTCCGTAACAGGCGGACCGGCTTTTCGAGCACGTCGACGCGTATGTCGACAACCTGTCGCGGAAACCCCCGGACCACAGACAGGACGCCGATGTCGCCGCGCCCCCGGCACTGCCTACGCTCGCCCGCATGACCCCTCAGCCGAATCCCCGGGCCGGTGCCGCCGTGAAGGCGGCGGACCGTGCGCACGTCTTCCACTCCTGGTCCGCGCAGGAGCTCATCGACCCGCTCGCCGTCGCCGGCGCGGAAGGGTCGTACTTCTGGGACTACGACGGGAAGCGGTACCTCGACTTCACCAGCGGGCTCGTCTACACCAACATCGGCTACCAGCACCCGAAGGTCGTCGCCGCGATCCAGGAGCAGGCCGCCACCCTGTCCACCTTCGCGCCCGCCTTCGCGGTCGAGGCACGTTCGGAGGCGGCGCGGCTGATCGCCGAGCGGACCCCCGGGGATCTGGACAAGATCTTCTTCACCAACGGCGGCGCGGACGCCGTCGAGCACGCCGTGCGGATGGCCCGGCTGCACACCGGGCGGGCGAAGGTGCTGTCGGCGTACCGCTCGTACCACGGCGGGACGCAGCAGGCCGTCAACATCACCGGTGACCCCCGGCGCTGGGCCTCCGACTCCGCCGCCGCCGGGGTCGTGCACTTCTGGGCGCCGTACCTGTACCGGTCGCGCTTCTACTCCGAGACCGAGGAGCAGGAGGCCGCGCGGGCGCTGGAGCACCTGGAGACGACCATCGCCTTCGAGGGGCCGGGCACCGTCGCCGCGATCGTCCTGGAGACCGTCCCCGGAACGGCCGGGATCATGGTGCCGCCGCCCGGCTACCTCGCCGGGGTGCGGGAGCTCTGCGACAAGTACGGGATCGTCTTCATCCTCGACGAGGTCATGGCCGGGTTCGGACGGACCGGCGAGTGGTTCGCGGCCGACCTGTTCGACGTCACCCCCGACCTGATGACCTTCGCCAAGGGCGTCAACAGCGGGTACGTGCCGCTCGGCGGCGTCGCCATCTGCGGCGAGATCGCCGAGACCTTCGGCAAGCGCCCCTACCCCGGCGGCCTCACCTACTCAGGGCACCCGCTCGCCTGTGCCGCCGCGGTCGCGACGATCGGCGTCATGGCGGAGGAGGGCGTCGTGGACAACGCCCGGCGGCTCGGCGAGACTGTCGTGGGCCCGGCCCTGCGGGAGCTCGCCGAGCGGCACCCCAGCGTCGGCGAGGTCCGCGGTGTCGGCATGTTCTGGGCGCTGGAGCTGGTGAAGAACAGGGAGACCCGCGAACCGCTGGTGCCCTACAACGCGGCCGGCGAGGCGAACGCCCCGATGGCCGCCTTCGCCGCCGCCGCCAAGGGGCACGGCATCTGGCCCTTCGTGAACATGAACCGCACGCACGTCGTGCCGCCGTGCAACGTGAGCGAGGCCGAGCTGAAGGAGGGCTTCGCGGCCCTGGACGCGGCGCTGTCCGTGGCCGACGAGTACACGCAGTAGCCGGAAAGTGGCCGGCGGGCACCCGGCACACGGATAAACGGGCGAATCCCGAACGCGTAAGGTGGCGTGCTCGTAGATATGGATGTGCACGCCACCCGACCGCCCCGAGGAGACCGCCCGACGATGCCCGGCAGCAGCGGCAACGGCGCCGTGACCCGCAGCACCCTGCGGCAGCAGATCGCCGACGCGCTTCGCGACGAGGTGCTGGCGGGACGGCTCCAGCCGGGACAGGAATTCACGGTCAAGGAGATCGCCGAGCAGTACGGGGTGTCCGCGACGCCCGTGCGGGAGGCGCTGGTCGACCTGTCCGCCCAGGGCCTGCTGGACGCCGACCAGCACCGTGGCTTCCACGTCCACGAGTACTCCGTCGCCGACTGCCGCCGCATCGTCGAGGCCCGCAGCCTGGTCACCGACGGCATGTTCGACGCCCTGGAGGCCGACGCCGGCCGTCTGCCCGCACCGGACGACGCCCGCGCCAACGCCGTCCTCGCCGGAGTGCGCCGCCGCGGCGAGGAGGCGCAGCGGGCCTCGCTGGCCGGCGACCTCACCGTGCTGATCGGCTACGACCTGCGCTTCTGGCACGAACTGGGCGCCCTGTTCGGCAACCCCTACCTGGCCGACTTCCTGCATCGTCTGCGGGTGCAGTCCTGGGTGTGCGCGGTGCAGCACCTGCGCCGGCTCACCGATCTGCGCGGCGCCCTGTGGTCCGGCCACACCGACCTGGTCGAGGCGCTGTCCCGGCGCGACCTGCCGGCGGCGCGGGAGATCGTCGACGCGTACAACGCCCACGCCCTCGCCCTCATCGAACGGCTGGCGAACGGATGAGCGCCCTGGCCGGCGAGGAGCGGACGGCCGGGGAAGAGGAAGGGGACGGCAGCGGCCCACGGGAGACCGCCACCCCCCTCGACCTCTCCGTGGTCATCCCCGCCTTCGACGAGGAGGAGCGGCTCGGGCGCACGCTCGACGCCGTCACCCGCTACCTCTCCGACAGCGGGGGGCGCTGGGAGACCTGGGAGGTGGTCGTCGCCGACGACGGGTCCGGCGACGGGACGCGTGAGGTGGTCGCCGGCCGTGCCGACCCCCGCGTCCGGCTCGTCGCCGCGGACCGGCACCGCGGCAAGGGCAGCGCCCTGCGGCTGGGTGTCGCCGCCACCCGGGGCCGGCGCGTGCTGGTCACGGACGCCGACCTCGCGTCTCCCATCGAGGAGTTGGAGAAGCTCGACGAGGCGCTCGGCGAGGGCAACTCGGCGGCGATCGGCTCCCGTGCCCTGCCCGGCGCCACGATCGGGGAGCGCCAGCATCCGGTGCGCCGGCTGCTGGGCCGCGCCGGGAACCTGCTGATACGCAGCGGCACCGTCCCCGGCATACGGGACACCCAGTGCGGCTTCAAGCTCTTCGAGGGCGAGCGGGCCCGCGAGGCCTTCGCCGTCTCCAAGGTCGCCGGCTGGGCGATAGACGTCGAGGTCCTGCACCACTTCCACCGCGCGGACTGGCAGGTCACCGAGGTGCCCGTCCGCTGGTCCCACCAGCCCGGCTCGAAGGTGCGCGCCCTCGACTACGTCCGCGCCCTCGCCGAACTGACCCGCCTGCGCGCCCGCTCCGTGCGCCCGGCCGACCTCTTCGCCCTCCTGCTCTTCCTGCTGATGTCGATGGCCCTGTACTCGGGCCGTCTCTTCGACCCCGGCCACCGCTACCTCGTCGACTCCCTGCAGGACCAGAACCAGTGGGAGTGGTTCTTCGGCGTCACCGCCCACAACCTCGCCCACCTGGCCAACCCGCTCTTCTCCGACGCCCAGAACTTCCCCGCCGGTGTGAACCTCATGGCCAACACGGTCATGCTCGGCCTCTCCGTCCCCTTCGCCCCGCTCACCCTCCTCGCGGGCCCGGCCCTCTCCCTCTCCGTCGCGATGACGCTGGGCCTGGCCGTCACCGGGTTCGCCTGGTACCGGCTGATCGTCAAGCGGGTCGTGCGGCACCGCCCGGCGGCCTTCGTCGGCGCCTGCCTGGCCGCCTTCGCGCCGCCGATGGTCAGCCACGCCAACGCGCACCCCAACTTCGTGGTCCTGTTCATGATCCCGCTGATCGTGGACCGCGCCCTGCGCCTGTGCGAGGGCGGCCGGGTGGTCCGCGACGGGGTCGTGCTGGGGCTGATGGCCGCGTACCAGATGTTCCTCGGCGAGGAGCCGCTGCTGCTGGCGGCGCTCGGACTGGTGCTGTTCGCCGCCGCCTACGCCGTCGTACGCGGGGATGTGGCGAGGGCCGTGTGGCGCCCGCTGCTCAAAGGGCTGGGGATCGCCGCCGCGGTCTGTCTCCCCCTGGTGGCCTACGCCCTCATCTGGCAGTTCACCGGCCCGCAGAGCTACGCGAACATGCCGCACGGCGACAACGCGGGCAACAGCCCGCTCGCGCTGCTCTCCTTCGCCGAGCGCTCCCTGGTCGCGGGCAGCGCGGAACGCGCGAACGCGCTGTCGATGAACCCCACCGAGCAGAACGCCTTCTACGGCTGGCCCCTGGTCGCCCTCGCCTTCGCGATCACGGTACGGCTGTGGGACCGGGCCCTGGTCAAGGCGTTGGCCGTCACCGCGGTCGGGGCGGCCCTGCTCTCGCTGGGGCCCACCTTCCGCATCCCGATGACGGAGCGGACCTACCCCGGCCCCTGGGCGCTCCTCGCCCACCTGCCCCTGTTCGAGTCGGTCATCGAGGGCCGGGTCGCGATGGTCTGCGCCCCGGCGCTCGGCATGCTGCTCGCCCTCGCGCTGGAGCGTCTGGCGGCCACCCGTGACCGGGGCACGCAGTACCTGGGCCTGCTCGGCGTCTGCCTCGCCCTGCTCCCCCTGGTCCCGGCCCCTCTCAAGACGGTGGCCCGTGCCGAGACGCCGGCGTTCTTCACGGACGGCGCCTGGAAGCCGTACGTCCACGGCGGCGAGTCGCTCGTCACGGTGCCGCTGCCCGACGCGGGCGACGCGACGCCCCTGCGCTGGCAGGAGGAGGCGGACTACGGCTTCAGGCTTCCCGGCGGCTACTTCAACGGTCCGTGGGGCAAGGAGCGCAGGGGCATCTACGGAGCCGCGCCGCGCTACACCTCGCAGCTGTTCAGTGATGTCCGCGACACCGGTGTGGTCCCCGAGATCGGCGAGAACTGGCGGGCGCAGGCCGCGCGGGACCTCGCGTACTGGAAGGCGGGAGTGCTGGTGGTGGCGCCGCAGCCGCACGCCGACGCCCTGCGCAGGGCGCTGCGGGAACTGATGGGCCGTGACGGGAAGTGGGTGGACGGCGTGTGGGTATGGGACCTGCACAAGGGCACCTGACCCGAACGCCCCGCTCCCGGCCCGAGCCGCACCGACTACCCTTCGTTCACTGACCACCTCGCTAGGGAGCCCTCTTTGGCCTGTGACCTGTGGCTGGTACCGCTCGTCGACGTGTTGTGCCACACCCCCGACAATCCCTTCGCCGACGAACTCGCGCAGTACAACGACGTGCTCACCGCGGCCGGTCTCCCGCCGGTGCCGGTGTACCAGTACATGCCGGGCCTGTCCGGTGAGGTCGCCCCGGTGGCCGGCTTCGACTACGACGCGCTGCACTTCCTGCGCCGCGTCTATCTGCTGCAGGTCTGCGGCCTGCCGGTGACCCCCGTCGACGATCTGGGCGGCGACTACGAGCAGTTGCTGGAGATGTTCGACTCGACGGCGCAGCAGTCGCACCTGGTCTGGCACTACGACCACGCGGGCGCGTACGTCCCGGTGGACTTCCCGCAGCCCCTGGCCAACGACGAGCTGCTGTCCGGCGGCGGCCCCTTGGGTTCCTCGCAGGCACTGCTGCGGGAACTGGAGTACGTCGCCCCGGCGATCGGCATCGACCCGGCCAACCCCCCGGCCGCCCCGGAACCGCCGCGCGCTCCCACGGAGCTGGAGGAGCCGGCGGTCCCGGCGCCGTACGACCCCAGTCCCTTCGCCCGCGAACGTCACGTCTGGCTGGGCCTGCACGCGGCGGCGACGCGGAGCCTGGCGCAGGGGTCGATGATCGTCTTCAGCTGAGCGGCCATCCCCTACCGGAGCTGCGAGAGCCCCTTCTGCAGGTCGTCGGCGTTCATGACGGGAGTCATGTCGATCTCGGCGCCCAGGTCCAGGAAGAACGGCTCACCCATGGCCGGCATCTGGGAGCTGTCCTGGAGGTCGAAGACGAGGTAGGCGGTGCGCACGCCGTGGTCGAGGGTGAAGTAGGCGGCCTCCGGCTTGATGTTGCCGAGGGCCTCCTCCATCATCTGGGGCATCTTGCCGCTGCGTATGACGTCGTTGGCCTTCTCGGTGTTCATGGACGCTTTGAGCAACACGCGCATCGCACTCACCTTCTTCTGTAGACCGATACGCGGTGTTTACATCGTAAGCCCGATATGCCCTGACAGGGCGACCGGAGGCTGGACCGCCGGTCGCCCTTCGGCCTCCGCGCCGCGGTCAGAAGACCGGGGTGCCGGCCTGCGTCAGCTTCCAGTTCGTCACCGCGAAGTCCTTCGGGTCCAGCGTCCCCTTCGACGTCACGTAGTCGATCATCAGCTGGCGGATCTCGTTGGTGGAGCTGTAGGCGATGTCCGCCGAGGCGATGTGCGGGTAGCCCGAACCGCCGTTCGCCCGGTAGTTGTTGACCGCGACGACGAAGACCTGGTCGTCGGCGATCGCCGCCCCCTGGTACGTGAGGTTCTTGATCCTCGACCCCTCCGGCTGCGCGATGTCGATCTCGTAGTCGACCCCGGCCGCGGTGTCGTACATGTAGTCCCAGAAGCTGTTGGCGTTGGTCACGGTCGAGGTGTCGACCTTCGTGCCGGACGGGACCTGGTGGTAGTACTTCGCCGCGTACTCCAGGTAGTCCTTGAGCTGGGCGCCCGTGAGCTTCTTGCCGTAGAGGGTGTTGTCGTAGATGTAGAGGCCGGCGATGTCCTTGATGGTGACGCTGCCGGCCGGGATGTCGGCGGTGCGGCTGAAGGGCGCCGCCACCGAGATCAGCGGCAGCGCCGCGTCGCCCGTGGACAGGCCCGCCTTCACCGTGTCCATCTGGACCTGGTGGATGAAGTCCATGATCGGCACGTCCTTCCAGCAGGACTCCGCCGCCGAGAGGTCCTCGGTGCAGGTGCCGACCGCCGTGTTGACGTACTTCACGACCAGCTCGTGGTCGGCCTCCAGGAGCTTCTTGATCTCCGGGTCCTCCTCCACCGTGTTGGGGTTGAGGGTCTGGGCCGTCTTCTTCGTGACCTTCCACCGGCCGTGGTGGAGTTCGAGCTCGAAGTCGAAGACGCTCAGCCGGTAGCCCCAGCAGTACGGCTCGGAGAGCAGGACGTCCTCGCCGGTCTCCGCGTTCTTCACGGTGTACGACGGCACCTCGACGTGCGTGTGGCCCACCAGGATCGCGTCGATGCCGGGAACCTGCTCGGCGACGAGGTTGGAGGCGTTCTCCACGTACGGCAGGGCGTCGCCGTAGGACGTGGAGCCGTCGAGGCCCGAGTGGTCGGTCAGGAAGACGACGTCGCAGCCGAGCGCGCGCAGCCTCGGCACGTACTTCTTCGCCTGCTCGACCAGGCCGGGGAAGACCATCTTCCCGCTGACGTTGTCCTTGTCCCACAGCGCGATGCCGGGGTTGGTCAGGCCCAGGATGCCGACCTTGATGTCGGGCGCGCCCGGCACGCAGATGCGCTTGACGGTGTACGGGTGGAAGGCGGGTCGCAGGGTCTTGGCGTCGAGGGCGTTGGCGCCCAGCAGCGGGAAGCGGCACTGCTGCTCGAACTTGCGCAGCACCTCGATGCCGTAGTTGAACTCGTGGTTGCCGAGGGCGGCGGCGTCGTAGCGCATGTGGTTCATGGCCACGGCCATCGGGTGCTTGGGGCCGGGCCTGCCGTCGGTGCCCGTGATCGGGGCGACGCGCGCGAAGTAGTAGGCCAGGGAGGTGCCCTGGATGATGTCGCCGGCGTCGACGAGCAGGACGTGCTCCTCGCCCTTGGCCGCGCGCTGCTGGTTGATGAGCGTGGCGACGCGGGCGACGCCGACGGAGTTGCCGGCCTTGTCGCTGTAGGCGGCGTCCTTGTAGTAGTCCCAGTCGAAGACGTGGCTGTGCAGGTCGGTGGTGCCCAGGATGGAGAAGGACCAGGTCTTCGGCGCCTTCCCGGGCGTGCGGTCGGCGGCCTCGGCGGTGGTGGTGCCGACCGCTCCGGCGGCGGCGACGGCGGCGCCGGTGACGGCCGACTTCTTCACGAACTCCCTGCGGTTCATGGGACTGACGGGCATACGGGGCTCCTGGAAGCTGGCGCGCCGCGACGCGCGTAGATGATTCGGGCGTGGGGAGCTACTCGCGTAGAGCGTGACCTCTGCCCAGGTGCCCGGAAAACCAGGAATTGGCCATGTCCAGTTCAAAGATGAGTCAGCTCGGCCCGGGCCGATCGACGAGATCGTCGGGCAGGGCGACCCGCCCCGAGTCCCGGCAGGCGCGCAGCCGTTCCCGGTCGGTCTCGATCACTCGCAGGATCTCGTAGGCGTAGCCGACCACGGCGCGTGAGGCGCCGGACCACAGGTCCCGGTACAGCCCCCAGATCCCCAACCGTGCGATGGCCTGGCACGTCTCCGCCGAGTCCTCGTCGTCGGTGTCGACGAGCCTGAGGAGCAGATCCAGACACACGACCCGCGCGCCGATAGTCAGGTCGCCGGACAGAGCTGCAATCAAGACGGCGACGACGTGCGCCGCCGGCTCCTGCGGGAACGACTGGATCAGCGCATGGTCGTGGATGCGGAGAGCCCACGCCTCCTCCCGGGACTGTGCTTCGGCGAGCAGCTTCAGGTCGTCGGCCAGGTGCGCGGCCGTTCTCCCGCATCCACACCCGAACGCCGACCAGTCGTACCGACCGATCTCCACATCGATCAATCGCATGTGTGGTTCCACTTCGATCGTCATCCGTACAACCAGTCCCAGTCGCCGCCAGGCTCATGCGGGATACCCGGCACGTAGTAATCGCGGGTGGGGAAATCGCTCTGGTACCGGCCGACGCGAGCGAGACGGATATCGCGTCCGGCAAGTTGCCGCAGGGGGCCGCCCTGCTCGGCGAACGCGCCATGACCGACCTGTATCGCGTCAGCATCGGCACCGTACGTCGGCCGTCGTGGAAATCCGCAAGCGAGGGCTCGTAGCCCCCTGCCGGCCAAGGGCGCGTACGTGATCGGAATGCCGTAGGCCGCCGAGAACTCTCCCGAGCAGAGCGAACCGAAAGGCTGAAGGTGGAGCCAGGCCCGACCTTTCACTGCCTCGGCGCCCCCCACCATCGCCCATCGTGATGACGGACCCGGTTCCACTCCTCGGAAGAGGCGTCGTCAGGCACCGGCACAAGCATCGACTCCGCCTCGTCCCGCACGCGCCCGACCTGAACCGCCGTCAGGCGTCGGCAGTTCCACAGCAGCCCTGCCATTTCCGCCGGCAACGGATCGTCGGACCGCGGCGGCTCGGCGAGTTCGAACCCCGTGATGGCGGCGAGGTCACCGCGCGGGATCCCGAGGGCGGTCGCAAAGCCCGCCACCAGCTCCGGGCTCAGTGGAACGCGGCCCCTACCGATGCCGCTGATCGTGGAGGCGGCCAGGTACACGCGGCCTTCGGTCAGTACGGCCAGCGTCTTGGCCGCGGCGGTCAATGAGTGCAGATTCCGATTGGCGCAGAGCAGGTTGGCGAGCATCGCGCCGAAGCCCGCCGAGTGCCAGTCATAGATCAACGGCGTGCCGCACGGCCGTTCTTCGAGTTGGCTCGGCAACTGATGCACAAACCAATGGACTTGGGCTCTCTGATTCGACGGCAATGCCATCGTGATCTGGACCAGGTCCGCGACCGCGGCCCCGGCAGCCGGATCCCGGGGTGTGGGAAGGGCCGGAGCCAGGATGTCGGCGATCACACAGAGGTCGGCGGTGTGGAGACCGAACGCGGCGGCGAGGCCGTCGAGCTGCGATGCCTGTGCCCGGGTGCCCGATAGCAGCGAGCGGAGTTCGGTCTCCGGAACGCCGGACGTGGAGGACAACCATGCGACATCTGTCCGACGGTGGTTCAAGAGCCGGATCAGCACATCACCGAAGGCTGGATGATTCGCCAAGGTGTCACCTCACGTTTCACGCGGGGAAGGGGACCGGCTGCGGGGAGACGGGGAGAGTGCGGCTGCTTGAAGCCGTTGACCGGCATATCACCGCAGCCGAGCCCAGGTTGGCGGACTAGGGACGCTCTTCAGGTTTCACCGACGCCGGTACTGCTCCAGCCTCACCGGATCCCACTCCACTACGTCCAACACATCGTCGGCGTATCCCTTGGAAACGGGACCACTGGCATCAAGAAACGCCCGGTAGAGGAGCCACAACCCATCGCGGACTGTTTCCACGCAGCGTATTTGGAGACTGTCCTCCACCGAATCACCGTCCACCTCGCCCGCGACCAGAGCCAGCAGCAGCCACAGGATCTCCTGCTCCTGCGCCACCGCCATGCCATCCGCCAGATGCGCCATGATGACCGCGCAGACCGCAGGCGCCGGGGGCATCAGAATGGACTGGACAACCACGTGGTCGTCCAGACTTCGCACGGCACCGGAGGCGCCCCCGGCAAGGATGGTCTCCAAGGTGGCGAGCAGATGCCCGGCAGACTGACCGCATCCACACCGGAGCGCGTCCCAGTCATGCCGCTCCAACTCCGCACGCGCGAGACTCACCTGCATCAACCTTTCACCTCGCGATCCGAACAGTTGTCAGCAATGCACCCTACGGCTCGTCGTACCACGCACCATCGGGCCGTCCTACGACGTCCGGACCGAAACTGCTTTGCGGGTAGTCCAGCTGGCAATTCGGGCACACGTACTTCCCCACCGGTGCAAGGCCTGTGTCTGTACGCACTGCGACGTAGGCGGTTCCGAACCGTACCTTCTCCCAGTCCCCGCCGAGCAGATGGACCACGTTGCCTTCGGCGCAGTACGTCAGCGCGCATGCGGCGCCGGGGCCGGGACCCGAAGAGGCTACGGCCAATTCGCCCGTCTCGACGTGGACTCCGGACACGTAGGACCGGTCCGCAGTCCTGGCCGTCCGGTTCGCGACCGCCGCCTGGCTGGCGAGCAGATTCCCTCGGGCCAGGCGCTCGTCCGGATTCCACTTGGCTGGAGACACTGCCTGGTATCCGTAGGAAGGTCTGGACTTCTCGCCCGCCTCACCACGGGAAGTCGTGCCCCGGGGCGGCGCCGCCTCAGGCTTGGTCCCCGACGCCCCCGCTTGTGGCGCACTCGGCTTGGCCGCGGCCGCGTCGGCCTCCTCGGCCTGTGCCTGGGCGTTCGCCCGTTTCATGGCGGCGAGGTCCTCCATGTCGGAGGCTGCCTCGTTGACGGCCTTGGCGCCCGCGCCCGCTGCCGCGGCCGCGTCGGTGTCGGCCGCACCCCTGGCCGTGCTGACGAGGGCGCTCTCGCCTTCGCCCGCAACGGCACCGCCTTCGAGAGCTCCGACGCCGCTGCCTTCCAGACCTCCACCGGAGACGACACCGCCGGCTATTTGGCAGGCCTGGTCGTGGTCCGGTCCACTTCCGGTGAGCCAGAACTCGCAGACTGACAAGGAGCGGATCGCCAGTCCGATGTCCTCGAAGGTGCTGTAGAGAAGGTCGGGCCCGGCATTGGGGTCGGGTGGTGTCGCAGGCGGGGTGACTCCGGGCGACGGCGCCGCGGCGGAGGTGGTGTTCGTGCTGCCGCTGGAGGTGCTGGTGGGTGCAGGAGCCGGCGACGGCGACGGCGTGTTGCAGTCGATGACGCACGGGTTCATGTCCTTGTCGCGGTACCAGTCATCGAATCCGGTCGGATCCGAGCCGGTCGCCGGATTGTCCGCCGCGTACGTGTACCCGCCCATCTGGTTCGGGTCGCCCGCCTGGAACAGGGGGTCGGGCGTCAGAAACCGGCCCAGTGTCGGGTCGTAGTTCCGCGCCCCCAGCAGGTCCAGCCCGGTCACCGAATCCGCCGGTTTGCCCAGGAAGCCGTGGTTCTCGTCCGCCGCCACCCACGTCGACGGCTTCGCGCCGCGCGGGTTTCCGTACGGGTCGTAGTAGCGGCGGGTGACCGCGAGATCGTCTGCGGCGACCGAAGTCGTCGTCGTGCCCTGGGAGTTGGCCACCTGGTAGGTGACGTCCCCTGAGCTGGAACGGGTCACCCGCGTCCCGTCCGGGCCCGAGTAGTACCGCAGCGCCGTGCACGTCTTCGCCGCCACGTCCAGCGTCAGCTGCTCTTCCCCGCCGAAGAGGTACAGCACCCGCGTCTTGTCCGCACCGCCCACCGACGCCGTCTGCTCCAGCAGGCTGCCGTCCGCGTCGTACAGGTACTTGCTGGTGCGGCTCGTCGTGCCGGACGGTGTCGAGACCGTCGCGGTCCTGCCCTCTTCGTCGTAGGTGAAGGTCTGCGTCTGGCCCGCGGGCAGCGCGCCCGCAGTGATCGTCGACCACGTCTGGCCCTTGCCGCCGCAGGTCGTGGCCGTCAGCTGGGTGCCCTTGGTGGCGCTGGCGCCCGGGTCGGTCAGGCACAGGGTGCTCTTGGCCGCGTTAACCAGCGTTCCGGTGGACGTGACGCGCCACTTCTGGGTGGCGTCGGTGGAGCAGGTGTCGGCGACCACACCGGTACCGGACGCGGTCGCGTTGCCCGCGGTGTCCAGGCAGAACCCGCCCGCCTTCACCGTGCCGTCGGTACCGATCGCCCACTTCTGGGCTGCCGCCGATGAACTGCAGGTGTCGACGTCGACCTTCGCCCCGGAGCCCGTCTCCTCGACACACAGCTTGCCGCCCCCCGAGAGGGTGAAGCCGGTCGCAAGGAGGCCCGTCGTCTTTGTCGCGCGGCTGACCGTGTTGCCCGCGTTTTTGCCGGAGGAGTCCGTGTACGACGGGGTCTGCGTCGCCGTGCCCGTGCCCGGGTTGCTGGTCGTCGTCGCGCCCGCCTGGTTCGCGTGTGCGATGGACGTCGTGCCGTCGGCGCCCGGGTACGACGTCGACTGAGTCGTGTCGGCGGCCGCGTTGCCGGTGGTGTCGTGGTCGACCATGCCCGTGCGGTCGCCGAGCAGGTCGTAGGTGTACGTCTGCCAGTAGGGCGCCGGACCGCCGACCGTCTTCGTCTTTACCGGCGCCGCGCTGGTCTGCACGGAGGCCGTGGTGCAGCCGCCGACCGCGCCCACCGGCGCGGTGCCGGAGCCGGTGACGCCGGCGGTGTCCGTCCAGGCGGCGGTCAGCCGCTGGAACGAGTCGTAGGCGAAGCACTGGGTGTCGTGGGTGGTGTTGTCCTGGAGGTCGTCCGTGGCTGTGAGCTCACCGGACTGGTTGTAGCGGTAGTTGACGACGTCCAGGGCCGTGGTGGACGTCTGCACCATGCTGCTGGTCTGGGTCGTGCGGCCCGTCGTCGCGTCGTACTGGGCGAAGGTCGCCAGCTCCTTGCCGGTGGGGCCGTAGTTGGCCTGAAGCACCCGGCCGAAGGGGTCGTGGACGATGCCGTCGAGGTACGAGGGCGTGTTGGCGGCGTTGATGTAGCCGCCGAAGCCGTCCAGCGCGCCCTGGAGCGTGTAGCCGTAGCCGATGCGTTCGGCGGGCAGGCCGCCGTCTGCCTGGTACTGGGTCGTCGCCAGCAGGCCGACGTTCGGTGTGTACGTCGACGACAGGGTGTACGTGACCGTGCCGCTGTCCTTGCCCGGTGTGCCCGGGAAGCCGTCGGCGGCGGGGATCGTCAGCGTCGAACCCAGCGGCTGGTACGCCGTGTTGTAGCCGGTGACCGCCTCGGTGTACGCGCTGCCGCTCACGCCGCCGACGTAGCGGGTTGAGGATGTCGGATAACCCTTGGCCAGCGTGTCGTACTCACGTGAGATCAGTCGCTTCGCCGGGTCCGGGGTGGCGGACCACGGCGCCGAGTACTCGGCCGTGACCCGGTTGTCCCAGTCGTAGGTGTACGACAGCACCTGGCCGTGCGGGTCTGTGGTCTGCAGGAGGTTGCCGAGCACGTCGTACCGGTCGAAGCTCGTCGTACCCGTGTTGGGGTCGGACTGCGAGGTCTTCTCGCCGAGCAGGTCGTACTTGTACGACCAGGTGTTGCCCGCGCTGTCGCTGACCGAGTCGAGCCGCCCAGCCGGTGTGTAGGTGTAGCGAGTGGTGGCGTCGGCGGCCGGGACGGCGCCTGCCGTGCCCTGCTTCCACAGCACCGTGCTGCCGTCGCCGCCGACGACGACGAGCGTCGAGTCGGTGCGCACGCGCAGCGTGGCGCCGGAGGTCGCGGTGAGGCCGGTGCTCCACTTGGAGGTGCCGGATGCGGTGTACACGGCGAGATTGCCGTCGGTGCCGAACTGGGCGTAGGCGCCTGGGTTTCCGTTCGTACCGCTGGACCAGACCGTCTTGCCGCTGGCGAGTGCGGTGAGGACCAGGTTGCCATCGGCCTGCATGGTCAGACGTACGGAGCTGGAGGTCAGTGAGGTGCCGGACGGGATGATGCTGCCGCCCTTGAGGGTGACCGTGGCGCCGGTGTTCTTCACCACGGACTTGACCGTCTGACCGAGGGCGTCGGTGAAGGTGGCAGTTGAGGATCCGCCCGCCGGCGGGGTGGTGTCGGTCTCGTCGGCGCCGGGATAGGCGGAGGTGGTGCTCCACTGCTTGACGGCCTGGTGCCACAGGGTGCTGGTGGTGGCGCGGCCCTGGCCGTCGTACGTGGTGGTGGTCTCGGCCGGGATCTCGTTCTCGTTGGCCGCGTACAGGGTCGTGGACGGTGCGTGGTCCGGCTCCGAGTATGGGGCGTAGGAGGCGCTCGGCCAGCCGTGGGAGTCGTAGAACGTGTCGGAGATGATCCGGCCGGAGTCCGAGTCGCCGTCGGCGGTCGTCTGGGCCTGCCGGGGCTGGAGCATCCCGTCGTAGATGCTGACCGAGGTCGAGTACGTGCCGTCCTCACGCAGGCTGCGCGTGGTGACGGAGGACGGGTCGCCGGGCTGGGTGATCGTGCCGCCGGGGGCCGGGACTGCGCCGGGGTTCACCGAGTAGGTGAACATCATGTCCGCGCTCTGCGTCGCCTTGTCCCGTCCGGGCAGCCAGACGGCGGTACGGCGGCCGAGCGCGTCGTACGTGATGTCGGTGACGCGACCGTTGACGTCGACGTTCTCCAGCGGCAGGCCGCGCAGCGGATCGAGGGTCGAGGTGACCTTCCACTGCTTCTGGTTGGTGGAGACGATCTTCGTCGGGTTGGTGTTGCCGCCCGCGCCGTTCCACTTGGGCAGGTAGTCGGTGTGCGTGCCGTTGCCGGTGGTGTCGAGGGTGTCGGTGACGCGGCCCGCACCGTCGTAGGACATGCCGCTGGTGGTACGCCACTTCTCGGTGCCGTCGTCGTCGATGCCGGTGGCGATCTGGGTGCCGGTGACGTGGGGCTCGGTGAGGGTGCCGTAGGAGCCGAGGTCGGTGACGGAGCCATCACCGTCGTAGTAGATCTTCTTGTCGGACAGCAGCGTGTCGGTGCCGGACTTGGTGCCGCAGGGTCCGGAGACCGTGGTGATCCGGTCCGGGTAGGCGAGCAGCATGGTGTTGGCGCCCAGCAAGGGGGGCGCCGCGTAGTCCGTCGTCGTGCACTTCTCCTGGGCGGCGACGGAGGCATCGCCGTGCGCGTCGACCGTCTGCACGCGGCCCTGGTCGTCGTAGTCGGTGTCGGTACGGGTGTGCCGCCAGGTGCCGTCGGCGAGCAGGGCGTAGCCGTGGGACTGGGAGGACTTGATCCGGCGCGCGGTGAGGTCGGGCAGGGTCGCCTTGTCCGGTTTGGTCTCCCCTGGATGGTCCTCCTGGGTCCAGGCCGTCCACGAGGTGCGGTCCGCGTGCGCGGTGGTGGTGAAGTCGAACGGGCCGTTGACGGTGGAGGCGTTCACCGTACCGCCGGACGCGGTGTACACGTCCGACTGCAGCGCGGTGCCCGCGAGTTGGTTCACGTCGGTGACCGTCTCGACGGTCTTGCCGCCGACGGTGGCATCCAGGCCGACGGAGCGGCGGCTGCCGTCGGCCTTGTAGTCGCCGTCCATGCCCTGGAGGTAGGTGGTGGTCTCCTGGGTCACCGGCTCGGGCGCCTTGCCGGTACGCACGGTGACATTGCGGAAGCCGCGGAACTGGTCCCAGGTGCGGTACTGGTCGTCCGTCAGGTCGGAGTCGTCCCGGTGCCAGGCGGCGCCCGAGTAGGCGTAGGTGAAGACATGCGCCTCGGAGCCCGCCGGGATCTTGGAGGCGTCCGGGTTGTACTGCGCGGCGATGGTCAGGTCGGCGACGGTGACGCTGTGGACGGTGGTCTTGTTGAACCAGTCTGCGATCGGCTTGGAGGCGCCAGGCACCGTCCAGTACACGGGGTAACAGGAGTTGGTGTTGGCGTCGGCCGACTTGATGTCAAGCGACTTGCCTGCGCACGGCGTCTGGTTGTACTCGACGGTGATCGACTCGCCGGTCTCCGTCTGCACGTTGGAGATGCGCGGGCGGTACAGCGGCGGCGCCGACGGGGAGTCGTCGTCCACCCGGTTGTCGATCTCGGTGCCGGTGAAGGAGACCTGGTTGAGGGTGATGTCCTTGTCCCCACCCGCGTACGTGTCCCGGCCAGTGTGCCGGATGGACTGCAGCCACATCACGGCCTGGAGCGAGCCCGCGTCCTTCGGGTCGACGGTGGTGCCGGTGACCGGGTCGACCGCGCCGCCCGCGTCGGAGTACACCTGCCCGAGGTCGTAGGAGTCGACCGGCACCAGCTTGTCGGTGTCACCGTCCTTGACATGCACCTTCGTCGTGATGGTGTCCAGACGGGTGGTGGACCAGAAGGTCGGTGCCGACGTGACACACACGTCCGTGGGGACCTTGGTGGCGTCGTCCGGCAGCTTGGTCTTGTCGGTCGAGTCGCAGTGCAGGTCCCAGGGGACGTCCGGCCAGTGCGGGGCCGTGTTGTCATCCAGGTTCCCGGCTGAGCAGTCGGTGAAGGATGACGTCGTCTGACAGCGCTGCTTGGAGGCGAACGCCACCTGCGCGGACGGGGTGCGGCCGGCCTGTTCGTCGTCGAGGGTGTAGCCGTACGAGATCGAGGTGAGCGTGCCGCCGCGGGTGTACGAGGTGAGGGTGCCGGTGTCGTCCTTGTCGTCGGTCGCCGCCGCCTGGCCACCGCCGAGGTCGTAGTAGCCGGTCTCGGTCGCGTAGTCGTAGCGCTGCACGAATCCGCTGGGTGAGACGACGAAGTCCAGATTCCAGCGCCAGCCCTCGGGCCTGTCGCAACGGGACTTCTTGCCGTCCGTGTCGCTGTGGCACGGGTCGGAGGAGCGCGGATGCAGCACCGG
Source organism: Streptomyces sp. C1-1 (assembly GCF_050214755.1). Lineage (NCBI taxonomy): Bacteria > Bacillati > Actinomycetota > Actinomycetes > Kitasatosporales > Streptomycetaceae > Streptomyces > Streptomyces sp. C1-1. The sequence goes on from NZ_CP189826.1 coordinate 4,901,848, forward strand.
AAGACCCCAGGCCGCGTGTGTGGAGTCGTCGCCGGAGTCGGCGGCCGCTCCCTTGGTGCCGGGGCCGCTCGGCGAGTGGTCGGCGCCGAAGTAGGCAGCGGTGCCGTCGGTGGTCAGAACACGGAAGTAGGTGCCGTCGTACAGACCGTTGGCGGCTCCGGACAGCTCCTGTACGACAGTGCCGTCGTCACCCTGGAGCCGGTATTCGCGGATCTCGCCCGGGACTCCGGAGGACGAGGTCGGGACCAGGACACCGGAGTGCGAGCCGAAGGAGACGGTCGCGTTGGCGCCGCCCCAGCACTCGTCACCCGAACCCTTGACGACCTTCTTGGCATCGGCGTCGAGGAGGGAGCCGCAGGAACGGTATTGCCGCTCCACAAAGCCCGGCTGGTAACTCCAGCCGTCACCGATCCACGAGGCCTGCGAGTTGCGGGCCGAGGTCTCACCGTCGACGGACTGCGAGTCGTACGACAGCGCCACCGAGGGGCCGGTGTCCCCGATGCCCGCCGGCATGTCGATCGGGTACGAGTACGTGTAGGCGCCCGTGCCGGTGGCCTGCCAACTCCCCTCCGGAGTCAGCGAGGTGGCCGAGTAGTCCCCTTGCGAGCCACGACTGCCGGAGGTGACGGCGATCGCCGAGTCCGCGGTGGTCGTGGCGGTGAGCTGGTTGGCGGTGACGCGGTTGGCGGACTTCAGAGGCGTACGGGTACGGCACTCGGCGCGCTGCGGGGTCGTCAGGGCGCAGGCGGGAAGACGAGTGAGGCTGAGACGGGAGCCGTAGCCACCGCCGTAGGCCTTGGCGACGGAGGAGTAGTCGACGACCACGCTGACCTTGGCGGCGGGGGACTTGGCCCCGCCCAGCCCGACCAGTAGGCCCGTGTCGGCGCCGGCTCTCAACGCCTGTGCGTGAGAAGCGAGTCGAACTTGGACCCGCTGCTGCTTCGCCTTGTCGGAGGACGCCACCCACACCGGCAGGGCGCCCGCCCTGGCCGGCTTGCCGTTGAGGTCGACCGTGTGTGACCCGGCGTGCGGCCAGGCGGGTTTCGCCGCCGTGTAGCGGGTCAGCGGGTGGAAGCCACGGGGACGGAGCGACTTCGGGCGGCTCAGCTCGTGGTCGCCCACCGTGGGTGTCTCGGGCAGCGGCTTCGGCTTCCAGATGTCGCCGTGGAAGACGTACGGCCCGACACCGTCCTGCGCAACGGCACCGGTCACCAGCAGCGCCATCGCCGCGAGCAGGGCGGAGACAAGCGTCAGCGTTCTTCGCACACCCACGTGAGAAGTACCCCCGTATGACACGGACTTGGCGGTCCGTTGACTGAAAGGTCACGTGGTCGGCGTGATCCAGGATGGGAGGCTAGGAACGACGTTGAACGAACCTCAAGACTCTTTGCCAATGCCATGACAATTACGTGATTGTTTTTGGCATTTCCTGTGTACGTTCTGTGCCGGGGGAGCGAACATCACCGCCGTACGCCGTCGCTGACGCACTGACCACCGTCCAGCAGGCTCTTCGGGCGGCGGATGGTCGCAGATCTCGTGTCTGCCCTGTCCGTCGTGCGAAGGAGTTGTTCCGTGCTGCCGTCATCCGCCCGCAGACCGGCGGTTTTTTCCGCACTCGCCGCAATGCTGCTGACCGCGCTGGCCGTGCCGGCCGGTGCCGTCGCCGCCGACGAACCCGCCGACACCTCGGACCCGTTGCTCGCCGCCCAGGCCAAGGCGGTCGCCGACGGTACGCCAGTACCGGTCGACGCGCTGACCAGTGAGACCGACACCGTGACCGCCGAGGCGGACGGCTCCTTCACCACGACGTCGTCCGTGCTGCCGGTGCGGGTGCGGCAGAACGGTGACTGGGTACCGGTGGACGGCACGCTCGTGGCGGGCTCGGACGGTACGTACTCGCCCAGGGCCACACCCAGCGGCGTACGCCTCTCCGGCGGCGGCAGCGGGCCACTGGCCACGCTCACCGACCCGGCCGGGCACAGCATGAGCCTGACCATGCCCTTCGCGCTGCCCGCGCCGCAGGTCAGCGGTGACACGGCGCTCTACGCCACAGTACTGCCCGGCGTCGACCTGTCGGTGACGGTGACGGACCAGGGCGGATTCAGCGATGTGCTGGTCGTGCACGATGCGAAGGCCGCGGCCGATCCGCGGGTGCGCAAGCTGGCGGTGGCGACGGTCACCAACGGCCTGGACCTGGCGCCCACTACGGCGGGCGGCATGACGGCCAAGGCTTCCGACGGCTCGGTGTCGTACACGAGTCCGCCGCCGCTGATGTGGGATTCGAGTACGACGGACTCCACGGCGTCGGCGGCCCCGCCGGGCTTGAAGGCCACGAGCGGCTCGACGGCCGTCGAACCCGCGTCCTTGGTTCGGGCTTCCCCCGCCGCCGACGACCCGGCGCCCTCCTTCCCCGCCTCCTCCCCGGCCGGCCCCGGCCCCGGCGCCCAGGTCGGCCAGGTGCCGATGACCACGACCGACGACTCCCTCACCCTGGCCCCCGACACCTCGGTCCTCGACGGCCCGGACACGCACTACCCGGTCTACATCGACCCCTTCGAGAACCCGGTCACCAGCAAGTCCGGCGCCTTCGACGAGGTGTACTCCAGCTCTGCCTGTGCCGACGCCCCGCAGTACAACAAACCTCAGACCAACGGTGAGGGCGTCGGATACCAGCGCTGGGGCGGCGCCTGTGGAGTCGGCCTGGAACGGTCGTACTACACGGTCAACACGGCCGGTCTCGACCCGTCCATGACCGTCATCAAGGCCGAGGTCAAGGTGAGCACCACATTCGCGGCCAGTGTCGACTGCTCCCACGACCAGCCGATCACCCTGCACACCACCAACCCCATCAGCGAGAACACCGACTGGAACCACCAACCCGACACCCTTGAGGACGAGGACTACCCGGCCGTGAAGACCACCGTGCCGAGCGGTGCGAACGGCAACAGCAACTGCAGCAACAGCACCGCCACATTCCGCGTCGACAAACAGGTCCAGCGGATCGCCAACGGCAACAAGAGCACCTGGACCATCGGACTGTTCGGCAACGAGTCCAAGAGCAGCTCCAACGACGACTACCTGCGCATGTCGCAGGTTCTCGCCCTGACCACGAACTTCGACATCCCGCCGGACACCCCCACCAAGCTGCGCACCACGCCCAAGCCCCTGGGTGCCGACGGCGACTGCGTCACCGGCAGCGGTGCCATCGGCTGGATCGGCGCGACGACGTACAGCGACGCGGGCAGCAACATTCAGCTGCACTCCACCGTCACCACCCACATCTCCGGTGAGCATGCCGAGGCGCACTACCACGTCTGGGACCGAACCGACCTCGACTCCGCCGGCGATCCCGTGGACAAGGGCACTCCGGACAGCGGCATGGTCGCCTCCGGCACGGACGCCGACGCGCCGATCGGCTTCACCCTCAAGGACGGCCACGAGTACGGCTGGGACGTCTACGCCCAGGACAACTCCTCCCTCAAGCTGAAGTCGGACGTCAGCGACCACTGCTGGTTCGACACCGACTTCACCCCGCCGCAGACCCCGGCGGTCGTCGACAACCCGCACTTCCCGCCCGTGGGCAGCAGGGCCGGCGACACCTACGCCGGCAGCGGAGTCACCACCGACTTCGCCGTCTCCGCCGCCGACAACACGCCGGCCGACACCTGCGACCCGGCGGGCTGCAAGGCCAGCGGCATCGACCACTTCCTCTGGCAGCTCGACAGCCAGCCCACCGCCACCACCGGCCACTCGGCGAAGGTGACGTCCACCACTGGTTCCACCGCCTCCGGCACGGTCACGATCCCGGTCACCAACTGGGGCGTGCACACCCTGTACGTCGCCGCGGTCGACCGGGCCGGCAACCTCTCCCAGAACCCGGTCAGTTACACCTTCACCGCGCCCTGGAACCCCAAGACGAAGATCGCCCCCGGCGACATCACGGGCGACGGCAGCCCCGACCTTCTCGCCACCACCAGCACCGGAGACCTGGAGCTGATCCCCGGCGACAGCGACCCCGCCCAGGCCCCCGCACCGGCGCAGGACGGCCCGGTCGACGGCACTGAGCAGGCCGTCACCGGCCCGGTCATCGTGTCGAACGCCAAGGGCGCACCCACCGGGGACTGGAAGGACTACCTGGTCGCCCACCGAGGCAACCTGCACGGCGACACCCACGACGACCTGCTCGCGTACAACCGCAAGACCCAGCAGCTGTACGTCGTGGAGAACGACCTCGACCCGAAGGACGACAGCGCCTTCCCGCGCACGCCCTGGTCCACCTTCCCCGGCTTCGTCGGCCGCCGCTACGACGTCGTCACCAAGGACGACTGCGAGGCCATCGACACCGTGCCCGCCGCCCGCTGCACGGACGCGGGCTACGACCCGGCCAAGCCCTGGGACATCTCCCAACTCGTCGTCGACGGAGACGTCTACGGCAACGCCGACCACCCCGCCGTCATCACGGTGGAGAACAACAAGCTGTGGCTGTACCAGTCGTACGGCGTCAACCACCTGGGCCACCCGCTCCTACTCGGCGACGGCGACTGGTCCGGCCTGAGCCTGATCGCCCCCGGACGCGTCGGCGGCACCTTCTCGGTGGACGACGACGGAAACGGCAAGGTCACCGGCGGCACCCCCACATTGTGGGCCCGCGACGACACCACGGGCGCCGTCTACACCTTCCCGATCGACGTCGACAGCGGCACCCTGCTGCCCAAACTGCTGCACGCCCCGGTCCGCACCGCGTTCACGTCCGCCGTGAAGACGTCCTCCGGCGGCACGCTCTGCCTGGACGACGCGAACGCCCACACCGCCGACCACACCAGGATCCAGATCCACACCTGCAACAACAGCCCGGCCCAGCAGTGGGTCCTGCACGACGACGGCTCCCTGCGCGTCCTCGGCAAGTGCCTCGACGCCACCGACGGCGGCACGGACAACGGCACGCTGCTCCAGCTCTACAAGTGCAACGGCGGCGGTTCCCAGAAGTGGACCACGGGCACCTCCGGCAGCCTGGTCAACCCGCAGTCCGGCAAGTGCGTGGACGACCCGAGCGCCAGCACGACCAACGGCACCCAGGTCCGCCTCTACACCTGCAACAACTCCGCCGCCCAGAACTGGACGAACAGCGCCGCAGGGGGCTGGAACACGCACCCCGCCACGGCCCTGTCCGTGGTCCTGCCCAAGCGGGACTACCCGACCGTCGCCTCCCCCGGCGACGTCAACAGCGCCAACGCCGGACCGGACGGCAAGCCCGATCTCTACGCCACCGACACCGCGGGCCGGCTGACCGAATACCCAGGCGCCACCGCATCCGGGAAGACCGCCGCCTTCGCCGATCCGGTCTCCCTGGGCACGGTCACCGACACCGCCACACACCGCTGGAAGCTCGACGACGGCGCCGGAACTTCGGCGTCCGATCCCACGGGCGACACACCGGCCAACCTGACGGGCGGAGCCTCCTGGACCGCCGACACCGACCGCGGCACGGTCCTGAACCTCAACGGAACCACCGGCTACGCGGCCACCATCGGCCCCGGCGTGGACACCAGCGGCAGCTTCACTGTCTCGGCGTGGGTCAAGCTGAACTCCCTCTCTGGCGCCAACTCGACGTTCGTGTCCCAGTCCGACGCCGCGTCCGTCGGCGCCGCCAACGGCCTGCAGCTCTACTACTCCTCCGGAGCCCAGGTCTGGGCCTTCGGCCGCCACAACGACGACACCACCAGCACGGCCTTCACCGCCGCCTACGGTGCCAAGGCCGTGGCGGGCAGATGGACCCACCTCGTCGGGGTCTACGACGCCGACGCCGGCCGGCTGCTCCTCTACGTGAACGGCCGCCTGTCCGCGACCAAGGACTACGCCGGCGAGAGCTGGAGCGCCACAGGTCCCGTCCAACTCGGCCGCCGCCTCTTCCAGGGCTCCTACGGCGAGTACGCCAACGGCCGCCTGAGCGACGTCCGCCTCTACCCGACGGCGCTTCCCCCGGAAGCCGCGACGGCACCCGGCGGCAGTGCTGTGGTCACCCAGCTCGACTAGGTCGCCCCCGGCAAGCAGCGCGCAGGAGTCGCCCCGGGTGGGGCGGCTCCTGCGCGTCGTCGTGTCAGAGGAACGAGTTGATCTCGATCGTCTCGGTCCGGCCCGGGCCCACGCCGATCGCGGAGATCGGGGCGCCGGACATCTCCTCCAGCGCCTTGACGTAGTTCTGGGCGTTCTTCGGCAGGTCGGAGAAGGTCTTCGCCTTGGTGATGTCCTCGGACCAGCCCGGGAGGGTCTCGTAGACCGGCTTCGCGTGGTGGAAGTCCGACTGCGAGTACGGCAGTTCCTCGACGCGCTTGCCGTCGATCTCGTAGGCGACGCAGACGGGGATCTGCTCCCAGCCGGTGAGGACGTCGAGCTTGGTGAGGAAGAAGTCGGTCAGGCCGTTGACGCGGGTGGCATAGCGGGCGATCACCGCGTCGAACCAGCCGCAGCGGCGGTCACGGCCGGTGGTGACACCCCGCTCGCCGCCGATGCGGCGCAGCGCCTCGCCGTCCTTGTCGAACAGCTCGGTCGGGAACGGGCCCGAGCCGACGCGGGTCGTGTACGCCTTGAGGATGCCGATGACCCGGCTGATCTTCGTCGGACCGACGCCGGCACCGGTGCAGGCGCCGCCCGCCGTCGGGTTCGACGAGGTCACGAAGGGATATGTGCCGTGGTCGATGTCGAGGAGCGTGCCCTGGCCGCCCTCGAACAGCACGACCTTGTCGTCCTCCAGGGCCTGGTTGAGCACCAGGACCGTGTCGGCGACGTAGGGCGCGAGCTTCTCCGCGTAGCCCAGCAGCTCCTCGACCACCTGGTCGACGGCGATCGCGCGCCGGTTGTAGAGCTTGGTGAGCATCTGGTTCTTGACGTCGAGGGCCGCCTCGACCTTCTGGGTGAGGATCGACTCGTCGTAGAGGTCCTGCACACGGATGCCGACGCGGTTGATCTTGTCCGCGTAGGTCGGTCCGATGCCGCGCCCCGTCGTACCGATCTTCCGCTTGCCGAGGAAGCGTTCCGTGACCTTGTCGACGGTCACGTTGTACGGCGTGATGATGTGCGCGTTACCGCTGATGAGGAGTTTGGACGTGTCGACGCCGCGCTCGTTGAGTCCGTTCAGCTCGGAGAACAGGACCGACGGATCGACGACGACACCATTGCCGATGACCGGGGTGCACCCCGGCGAGAGGATTCCGGAAGGGAGCAGGTGGAGGGCGTACTTCTGGTCCCCCACGACGACGGTGTGGCCGGCGTTGTTGCCGCCCTGGTACCGCACGACGTAATCCACCGAGCCACCGAGCAGGTCGGTCGCCTTTCCCTTGCCTTCGTCACCCCACTGAGCACCGAGCAGCACAAGTGCGGGCACGCGCGTACACCCCTTCCGGGCGGGGCATGTCCAAGGTCAGGGGCGTACGCGTAGGGTTCACCGCCGCGTGCACCATGGCCGTCGTTGGCCGTAAACCGTCGGACCGGATGCCCCGGAATAGACGAAGCCCCTGGCGCAATAGCGCAAGGGGCTCTTGCACAAAGATGCTACCCGAGGAAGCGAGGCAGGACCGAGGTGGCGACTTCCGCGACTTCCGAGGCGAGTTCCGAACAGCTGCTGGTGGTCATCGATCCGGTGGCCCGACGGACGGACGGGGAGTCGGTACGCATCGCGAAAGACGTGCTCAGCGCGGGTGCGCAGACAAAGGTCTGCCTGCCGGACGGTCCGGAGGAGTTCGCCCGGGCCCTCTCTCGGCGGGGGTCGAGACGACCGGTGGTCGTCGGCGACGACCGGGCCCTGGTGCGGGCCGTGTCCCTTTTGCACCGGCAGCGGGAGCTGGCCGGATGCGCGCTGTCGATGGTGCCGGTGGGGGCCGCGCTGTCGGTGGCCCGTTCGCTGGGGGTGCCCACGGGCGCGGTGGCCGCGGCCCGCTCGGTGCTCGACGGGGCGGTACGGCGGATGGACCTGCTGGTGGACGACAGCGACGGGGTGGTGCTGGGCGCGCTGCGGATCCCTCCGCTGAGCGAGGCGCACACGCCCCTGGAGGAGGCCGTGGGGCGCCCGTGGCTGCGCACGGCCCAGTCCCTGGTGCGCACCCTCGTACCGGCCCGTGAGGCCCCGGCGCCCGCGCCCCGCGCCGCCCGCCTGCGCATCGAGGTCGACGGTGTGACCCTCGTCGACCTGGACCAGCCGGTGGAGGCGGTGTCGGTCGTGCCGGGCGACCGCGGGATGGCCGAGGTCGAGGTGCGGCCGCTGTCGGTGGGCGCGGAGGCCTCGCCGGTACGGGCCGAGGGACGGACCGTGAGCGTGTCGGGGGCGGACTTCCGCTACCGGGCGGACGCGGGGGTGTGCGGGCCGGTACGCAGGAGGACGTGGACGGTCTGGGAGGGGGCCTGGGGGCTCACCCTGCCGGAGCGGTGAGGAAAGACGGGTCACCACCCGGGTTCTAAAGGTCTGGTTGACAAACATTTAACGCCCCGACACTCTTGACCGACGCATTCGGGCGAGAGGGTTCCGTTACGGCACACGCTGGACGGACATCGAGAGGGGCCTACCCGATGGCAGTGGACGAGGGCGTCACCCCGGCGGCGAAGACGGACGGCGAGAGTACGGTCCACCGGCTCAAACCCAACGCGGTCGGCCTGCTCGGCGTGGTCTTCATGGCCGTCGCCACCGCCGCCCCGATCACCGCGATGACCGGCAACGTGCCCTTCATGGTGTCGTCGGGCAATGGCATCGGCGCCCCGGCTAGCTATCTCGTCGCAATGGTCGTCCTGGCAATCTTTTCCGTCGGCTTCACCTCGATGGCGAAGCACATCACCTCCACCGGAGCCTTCTACGGCTTCATCTCCTACGGCCTCGGACGCACCGCGGGCCTGGCGGCGGGCCTGCTCGCGACCTTCGCCTACGTCGTCTTCGAACCCGCCCTGATCGGCATCTTCTCGGTCTTCGCCAACACCACCCTGAAGGACCAGACCGGCGTCGACGTGCCGTGGTGGGCGTTCGCGATCCTGATGCTCGCCATCAACGCGACCGGCACCTGGTTCGGCGTCAGCGTCGCCGAGAAACTGCTCGTCGTGCTCCTGGGCACCGAGGTGACCGTCCTCGCCGCGATGGCGGTCTCCGTCGCCCTGCACGGCGGCGGCCCGCACGGCTTCACCTTCGGCCCGGTGAACCCGGTCAACGCCTTCAAGGGCACCAGCGCCGGTCTCGGCCTGTTCTTCGCCTTCTGGTCCTGGGTCGGCTTCGAGTCGACGGCGATGTACGGCGAGGAGTCCCGCGACCCCAAGAGGATCATCCCCAAGGCGACGATGATCAGCGTCCTCGGCGTCGGTGTCTTCTACGTCTTCGTCTCCTGGATGGCCATCATCGGCAACGGCGAGACACAGGCCGTGAAGGCCGCCTCCTCCGCCAACCCCCTCGCGCTCTTCTTCGACCCGACCGAGCACTACGTCGGCCACTGGGCGGTCGTCGTCATGCAGTGGCTGATGATCACCGGCTCGCTGGCCTGCGGCATGGCCTTCCACAACTGCGCCGCCCGCTACATGTACGCGCTGGGCCGCGAGGGCGTCCTGCCGTCACTGAAGAACACCGTCGGCCGCACCCACGCCCGGCACGGCTCCCCGCACCTCGCGGGCCTGGTGCAGACAGCCGTCTCCGCCGCTCTGATCGGCGCGTTCTGGGCGGCGGGCAAGGACCCGTACAACGCCCTCTACGTCCTGCTCGCCATCCTCGGCACGATGGCGATCCTCGTCGTGCAGGCGGTGTGCTCCTTCGCCGTGCTGGTCTACTTCCGCCGCAACCACCCCGAGAGCCGGCACTGGTTCAGGACCTTCGCCGCCCCGCTCGTCGGCGGCATCGCGATGCTCGCCGTGGTCGTCCTGCTGGTGTCCAACATGGGCGTGGCGGCGGGCGCGGAGTCCGGCTCACTGCTGCTGAGGGCGACGCCCTGGCTGGTCGCCCTGGTCGCGGCGACGGGCGTCGGCTACGCCCAGTACCTCAAGCACCGGTCCCCCGAGCGGTACGCGCTGCTGGGCCGGACGGTGCTGGAGGAGACGAGGGAGCGCTAGGGCACACGGCGAAACACGCCCTATGCCCCGGAGCCTCCGAAGAGTTCCTCGCGGTGGACCCGCCAGCGTTCCATCATGGCCGCGATCTCGTCGTCGACGAACTCGAAGAAGGCGAGCGTCTCGGCCATGCGGCGGCCCGCCGGGGTGTCGGCGCCGAGGCTGCCGACGCCTTCCCGCAGGGCGCCCTCCCAGCGTTTGATGACGGCTTCGCGGTTGGTCAGCGCCTCGTACCACTGGTTGCTGTGCACCCGGTAGCGCTCCCGCCGCGAGCCGGGCTCGCGCTCCCGGGACACCATGTGCTGCTGGGCCAGGTACCGCACCCCGCCGGAGACCGCCGCCGGGCTGATCCGCAGCTGCTCCCCCAGCTCCGCCGAGGTCATCGCCCCCTCGTCGGAGGAGAGGAGCGCGGCGAAGATCCGTGCGGGCATGCGCTGCATCCCGGCCTCGACGAGCTGCGCCGCGAAGCTCTCCACGAACTTCGAGACCGCTTCCTGGTCCCGCCCCGCCTCGTCAGTCATGACCACCACTCTAACCGGGCTTCATACACTTCCTTATCTTCACAAATTTCTGAAAGAAGCGTACGTTCTGAAGCATGACGAAGGCAATCACGGTCGCCGGGCTCCACAAGTCCTTCGGCCGTACCCACGCCCTGGACGGCCTGGACCTCGACGTGGAGACCGGCGAGGTGCACGGCTTCCTCGGCCCGAACGGCGCCGGCAAGTCCACCACCATCCGCGTCCTGCTGGGCCTGCTGCGCGCCGACTCCGGCGCCGCCCAGGTGCTGGGCCGCGACCCGTGGAAGGACGCGGTGGAGGTGCACCGCCGGATCGCGTACGTCCCCGGGGACGTGACCCTGTGGCGCAACCTGTCGGGCGGCGAGGTCATCGACCTCTACGGCCGCCTCCGCGGCGGGCTGGACGCCACCCGCCGCGCCGACCTGATCGAGCGCTTCGAGCTGGACCCCACCAAGAAGGGCCGCACCTACTCCAAGGGCAACCGGCAGAAGGTCGCCCTGGTCGCCGCCTTCGCCTCGGACGTGGACCTGCTGATCCTGGACGAGCCGACCTCGGGCCTGGACCCCCTGATGGAGGAGGTCTTCCAGCGCTGCGTGGAGGAGGAGCGGGCCAGGGGCCGGACCGTCCTGCTGTCGTCGCACATCCTCAGCGAGGTCGAGGAGCTCTGCGACCGGGTGAGCATCATCCGCAAGGGCCGGACCGTGGAGAGCGGTTCGCTGGCCGACCTGCGCCACCTGACACGGACCAGCGTGACCGCCGAACTGGCCGGCGCCCCCAACGGGTTGTCGCGCCTGCCGGGCGTCCACGACCTCGACGTCCAGGGCCGGCGGGTACGCCTACAGGTCGACACCGACAAACTCGACGCCGTACTGCGGCAGTTGAGCGAGTCCGGCGTCCGCTCGCTGACCTCCACCCCGCCCACGCTGGAGGAGCTGTTCCTGCGCCACTACCAGGACGACGAGGTGGCGGCGCGATGACGTCCCTCGTGGGCACCCGGATCCTCCTGCGCTTCAACCTGCGCCGCGACCGGCTGATGATCCCGGTGTGGGTGGCGGTCAACACCCTGATGGTCCTCTCGATGCCGAACACGCTCAGGACCCTCTACGGCACCCCCGCCGAACGCGCCGACCTGATCCACCAGGTCGCCACCAACGCCTCCTTCCGCGCCCTGATCGGCCCCGTCTTCGACGACTCCGTCGGCGCCCTGACGGCCTGGCGGGTCGGCGTCTACGCCGGGGTGCTCGCCGCGATCACCAGCCTGCTGGTCGTCGTACGCCACACCCGCGACGAGGAGGAGAGCGGGCGTCAGGAGCTCATCTCCTCCGGCGCGGTGGGCCGCCGGGCCTCCCTGACGGCGGCCCTGCTCGCGGCGGCGGTGGCGAACGCCGTGCTGGCGCTGCTGGTCGTGGCCGGCCTGGCGGGCCAGGGAGCCGTGGGCGCGCTGGCCTTCGGGCTCGGACTGGCGGCCGTCGGCATGGTCTTCGCGACGGCCGCGGCGATCGTCGCCCAGCTGACGGAGAGCGCACGGCTGGCGCGCGGCCTGACCGCGGGCGTGCTCGGCGCGGCCTTCGTGCTGCGCGCGGCGGGCGACTCGGCGACGACCGACGGCTCGTCGGTGTGGACGTGGCTGTCCCCGCTGGGCTGGCTGGAGAACCTGCGCGCGTACGCCGGCGAACGCTGGTGGGTACTGCTGCTGTTCGCGGCGGCGATCGCGCTCCAGGCGGCCGTCGCCTACGGGCTCGCGGGCCGCCGGGACGTCGGCATGAGCTTCCTGCCCACCCGGCCCGGACCGTCGGTCGGCCGCCTGGGCACGGCCGGCGCGCTGGCCTGGCGGTTGCAGCGGGGCAGCGTGCTGGGCTGGTCGATCGCCTTCTTCGTCGTGGGAGTCGTCTACGGCGGCCTCACGGACGGCGTGGCCGACATCGTCGGCGACAACGAGAACGCGCGGAAGATCTTCGAGCGGATGGGCGGCCAGAGCGCGCTGACGAACGCGTTCCTGGCGGCGATGGTCGGCATGATGGGCCTGGTCGCGGCGCTGTACATCGTCGGCAGCGTGCTGCGCCTGTACGGCGAGGAGACCTCCGGCCGGGCGGAACCGGTGCTGGCGAACCCCGTGGGCCGGCTGCGCTGGGCGACCGGCCACCTCGTCGTCGCCTTCGGCGGCTCGGTCCTGCTCATGCTCCTGACCGGCCTCGGCTTCGTCGTCGGCTACGGCAGGGAGGCCGGGCCGATCCTGGGGGCCTGCCTGGTGCAGCTTCCCGCGGTGTGGGTGATCGGCGGGCTGGCGGTGCTGCTGTACGGGGTGCTGCCCCGGGCGGCGACGGCGGCCTGGGGCGTGGCGGGCGCCGTGCTGCTCATCGGCTGGATCGGCCCCGCGCTGGACGCGCCGCAGGCGGTGCTCGACCTCTCCCCCTTCGGGCACCTGCCCAAGCTGCCCGGCGGGGGGATGGAGTGGGGGCCGGTACTGGTGCTGCTGGCGCTGGCCGTGGCACTGGTCGCCACGGGCCTCACGGGACTGCGCCGCCGGGACCTGACGACCTGACGCAACCCTCCGGCGGCCGCTCAGCCTGCTCCCGAACGGGGTGATCACCCCACGTGGACGCTGAGCCCCTCCAGGCCGCGGATCACGAAGTTCGGCTTTCGTTTCGGCTCCTCGGTGAGGCTGAGGGTCGGGGCCTTCCGCAGCAGGGCCGTCATGGAGGCGGCCAGTTCGATGCGGGCGAGCGGGGCGCCGATGCAGTAGTGGATGCCGGCGGAGAACGAGATGTGCGGGTTGTCCGCGCGGGTCAGATCGAGCCGCTCGGGGTCCCGGAAAACCTCCGGGTCGTGGTTGGCCGACCCGAAGAGCATGGCGATCTCGGCCCCCCTGGGGATCACGGTGCCGTCGATCTCGATGTCGTCCAGGACCCAGCGCTCGAAGAGCTGCAGCGGGGTGTCGTAGCGCATGAGCTCTTCCACGGCGGTCGGCACGAGCGAGTGGTCGGCGCGCAGGGCGGCCAGTTGCCCCGGGTTGCGGAAGAGGGCGTACCAGCCGTTGACCGTGGCGTTGACGGTCGCCTCGTGCCCGGCGTTCAGCAGCAGCACGGCTGTGGAGATCATCTCCTGCTCGGTCAGCCGGTCGCCCTCGTCGTGGGCGGCGATGAGCCCGGAGATCAGGTCGTCGCCGGGCTCCCTGCGCCGCTCGGCGATGAGCTCGCGCAGGTAGTCCGAGAACTCCACGGACGCCTGTACGGCCTTGCGTGCCGTCTCCTCGGACGGGTTCAGCTCGTACATCCCGCAGATGTCCGCCGACCAGGGCCTGAGCGGGGCCCGGTCCGCCTCCGGGATGCCCAGCATCTCGGCGATGACGGCGACGGGGAGCGGCTCGGCGACGTCCGTGAGGAGATCACCGCCGCCCTCCTCGACGAGCCGGTCCACGAGCCGACCGGCGAGGTCGCCGACATAGGGCTTCAGCCGCTCGACGGTCCTCGGCGTGAACGCCTTCGACACCAGCCGCCGGATCCTGGTGTGGTCCGGCGGCTCCAGGTCGAGCATGCCGTGGTCGTTGAGCGTGTGGAACGGCTCGTGCTCGGGCGGCGGCGCGGTCCGACCGAAGTCCTCGTGGTCGAACCGGTGCAGATACGTCCGCCCGAGTCGGCGCTCCCGCAGCAGCGCCGAGACGTCCGCGTGGTGCGGCACCAGCCACTGGTCGGTGGCCTCGAAGTAGTGCACGCGCCCGGTGGCACGCAGCTCGGCATAGGCGGGGTAGGGGTCGGCGAGAAACGCCGCGTCCCACGGGTCGAAGGCAGCCATGCGGGGACGCTAACCCGGCACACCGGGCTCTGACCAGGGGTGTTCCGCCTCAACCCGGTGTCACCAGGCGTGCCTCGTATGCGAACACCGCCGCCTGGGTCCGGTCCCGCAGGCCCAGCTTCACCAGGATTCTGCTGACGTGGGTCTTGATCGTCGACTCGGCCACCACCAGGCGCTCGGCGATCTCGGCGTTGGACAGGCCCTGGGCGATGAGGACCAGGACCTCCGTCTCGCGTTCGGTGAGGTCGCCGTAGGCCTGGTGGGCGGACTGCATGACGCGGGGGGCCTGGGAGAGTTTGGAGAACTCCGTGATCAGGCGTTTGGTGACCGTGGGGGCGAGGAGGGCCTCCCCGGACGCCACCACCCGGACACCGTCGGCCAGTTGGCGGGCCGAGGCGTCCTTGAGCAGGAAGCCCGAGGCGCCGGCGCGCAGGGCCTGGTAGACGTACTCGTCGAGGTCGAAGGTGGTCAGCACCAGGACCTTCGACGTGCTGTTGGCCGCCACGATCTCGCGGGTCGCCTCGATGCCGTTCATCTCGGGCATGCGGATGTCCATCAGGACGACGTCGGGCGTGAGTTCGCGGACGCGGTCGACCGCCTCGCGGCCGTTGACCGCCTCGCCGACGACCTCGATGTCCGGCATCGCGTTGAGGAGCACCGAGAAACCTTCGCGCACCATCATCTGGTCGTCCGCGATCAGTACGCGGATCGTCATGCCTCTCCTTCACTCACTCCGGCGACCGGCAGGAACACCGTCACCTCGTATCCTCCCTCGTCCGTCCGGCCCGCCGTCATCTCGCCGTTGAGCATGGTGACGCGTTCGCGCATCCCCGTGATGCCGTGACCGGCACCGGGCGACGGTTTCACCGCCGACGGCTCCGGAGGCGGGTCGTTGACTATGCGCAGGCCGAGACCGCCGAGGACGTAGGACACCTCCACCTTGGCGGTGGCGCCCGGCGCGTGACGCAGGGTGTTGCTCAGCGCCTCCTGGACGATCCGGTACGCCGACAGCTCGACGCCCTGCGGGAGTTCGCGTATCGCCCCGGTCGTCGTCCGGTCCACGCGCAGGCCCGTCTCACGGACGTTGGCGAGCAGCGCGTCCAGGTCGGCGAGCGTGGGCTGCGGGGCGTCCGGCGCCTCGTAGTCCTCGGCGCGGACCACGCCCAGCACCCGGCGCAGTTCGGTCAGGGCCGCCACCGCGTTCTCCCGGATCGTGGCGAACGCCTTCTCCAGCTCCGGCGGCGGGTTCTCCACCCGGTAGGGGGCCGCCTCCGCCTGAATGGCGACGACCGACATGTGGTGCGCGACCACGTCGTGCAGCTCGCGGGCGATCGTCGTGCGCTCCTCCAGCAGGGTGCGCCGGGACCGCTCGTGCGCGGTCACCGTCTGCTGCGCGGTCACCTCCTGGCGGGCGTCGCGGCGGATGTGCCAGACGGTGACGGCGAGGAGAGCGAGGGCCGCGAAGAACACCATCGGGACGGAGTTCGTGCCGAAGCCGGAGTGCCCCCAGCCGAAGAAGTTCTCCACCACGATGCCGTACACCGCGGTCAGCACCCACATCCACGCCGCGGTGCGCGGCCGGGTGCGGACGGCCACGATCGTGAGGACGAACAGGTGACAGGCGAAGCTCCCGGGCAGCCACGGCCACTCGGCGTCCCAGCCGCCGCCGATCACGCCGGCCAGAGGCGTCGCGGCCATCGACAGCCAGAACGCGCCGACCGGCCGCACCATGGTCAGCAGGACCGGGACCAGCGCGAGCAGGCCGAGGACGAAGTTGTCACCCGCGCCGATCATGGCGCTGTTCGAGGCGATCAGCATCGCGAGAAGTCCGAGCGCGACGATCAGGGCGTGCGCCCGCCAGGTCGCGTACTCCCGCATCCTGCCCCTCATCCGCCGGGTGAGCGGGCCGTCGACGCTCATACGGGGCAGCGGACGGTAGGCGAAGGCGTCGTGGAACAGGTCCTGCCGCAGGCCTTGCAGCGCGTCCATGGCGGCCCGGAACTCCGGGCTGCGCGGCTTGTACGGCTCGTACGCGGCGTCCGACGGCTCCATCAGCCTCGTCGGCTCCGACTGCCTCTGGGTCTTCTCGGTCACATGGAAACCGTAGGCGCAGGCCCGGTCCGGGGTCGTCCCCTGTGAGAACGGTCCTTCGGCGTCCACCTGAAGTACTACGGGTACGGGGCGCGGACGTCAGTACCCGGACGGCCTGACCAGACCCGACTCGTACGCGAACACCGCCGCCTGCGTCCGGTCCCTGAGGCCCAGCTTCACCAGGATGCGGCCCACATGGGTCTTCACGGTCTGCTCCGCGACGACCAGCCGCTCGGCGATCTCCGCGTTCGACAGGCCCTGCGCGATCAGCGCGAGGACCTCCGTCTCGCGCTCGGTGAGATCGCCGACGCGCACCTTCAGCGGGGCCCTGGGCCGGTCGCCCAGGCGGGAGAACTCGGCGATCAGCCGGCGGGTGATGCCGGGCGCGAGCAGCGCGTCGCCGGCGGCCACCACGCGGACCGCCTCGGCCAGCTTGTCCGCCGAGGCGTCCTTCAGCAGGAACCCCGACGCGCCCGCCCGCAACGCCTCGTACACGTACTCGTCGAGGTCGAAGGTGGTGAGCACCAGCACCTTGATGTGCGGCAGCTCGAAGGCGATGCGGCGGGTGGCCTCGATGCCGTTCAGCTCGGGCATGCGGATGTCCATCAGGACGACGTCCGGGGCGAGCTCGGCGACCTTGGTGACGGCGTCCGCGCCGTCCACCGCTTGCCCGACGACGTCGATGTCGGGCTGGGTGTTGAGCAGCACGGTGAAGCCCTGCCGGACCATCTGCTGGTCGTCGGCGATCAGTACACGGATCGGGCTGCTCGTCATGCGGTGTGGTCCTTCACGTCGGAGGTGTCGTCGGCGTCGACGGGTCCCGCGGCCTCGGCGGGCGCCGTGACCGGGAGGAACGCGGAGATCTGGTAGCCGCCGCCCGGCCGGGCGCCCGCCTGGAGGTGGCCGCCCAGCATTCCGGCCCGCTCCCGCATGCCGAGCAGCCCGTGCCCCGCGCCCGGCGACTGGGAGACGGGTCTGCTCGAAGGCGAGTTGAGGATCTCCACCCGCAGTCCGTAGGGCACGTAGGCGATCTCGACGCTCGCCGTCGCGCCGGGCGCGTGGCGCAGTACGTTGCTCAGCGCCTCCTGCACGATCCGGTACGCCGACAGCTCCACGCCGGACGGCAGCGGCCGTCGCTCGCCGACGATCCGCGTGGTCACGCTGAGCCCGGCCGCCCGGGTGTTCTCGACCAGGGCGTCGAGCCGGTCCAGGGTGGGCTGGGGGCTGTGCGGGTCGGTGCCGGCCCGGTCGAGGGCGTCGGTGTCGCCGTCCTCCGAGCGCAGCACGCCCAGCACCCGGCGCAGTTCGGTCAGCGCCTCCAGCGCGTTGTTCCGGATGCCCTCCAGGTTCTCCCGGAGCTCCGCGGGCGGGTCCTGGACGAGGTGCGGGGCGACCTGGGCCTGGATGGAGATGACGGACATGTGATGGGCGACCACGTCGTGCAGCTCGCGCGCGATGCGGCTGCGCTCCTCCAGCAGCGTGCGCCGTGCCCGCTCCTCGGTGGCGAGCGTGGCCTGCCGGCCGAGTTCCGCCCGGGCCTCGCGACGGCCGCGCAGTGCGCTGCCGAGCGCCCACACGATCGCCGACAGGGCGACGGCGACGACCCCGGTCTCCTGGTAGTGGGCGGCGCCCCACACGCCCTCGAGGGCATAGGTGATCAGGGCGGTGAGAGTCAGCGCCTCGGCGGAGACACGGGTGGGGACGCGCAGGGCGAGCAGCAGCATCACGATCGCCTGCGCGATGATCCCGGCCGTGGTCCAGGGCCAGGTGAACGGCATCGCCGGTGGCATGCTCAGTCGGCCGTGCAGGAGGAGGGCGCCGACCAGGGTGGCGCCCGTCGACAGCCACCACGCCGGGATCGGCCGCCTGAGGGCGAGGACCACCGCGCCGCCCTGCGCCAGCGCGATCGGGAAGGCGGTTCCGGTGCCCAGATGCCCGTTGTCCCGAAGCTGTGCCACCCCGCCGAGCGCGACACCGAACGCGGCCAGGCACAGCACCGTGTGCGGTATCCGGCGCAGCCGCGAGGAGCGTGGCAGCGGGTCGGCCCGCAGGGTCCACAGGTCCTCGCGCAGCACCCGCAGCCAGAGCGGCACCCGCTCGCCCAGCACCCGCCGGATGCCCGGCCCCGTCCCCGTCACGCGGACCACCCTAGACACGGCGCGGCCCCGCCGTCCTCGGCCGTTCGGCCGGTCCGTGCCCGGTCCGGACCACCCGTGAGCGTCCGCCCTCGGCGGGCCGGCCGTGTTCGTAGGTGCGGAACGCCGTCCAGCAGACCGTGAGGGCCAGGGCGAAGACCGGCAGCCAGGTCAGGCGGTACGCCACCCAGACGAGGTCGTCGGGGCGCGTGTGCAGGCCGGGCAGGCGGCCCGCGAGGAGGCCGGTCGCGGTGGTCGCCATCATGGCCGTCTGATGCCAGAGGAAGATCGTCATGGCGGAGAGGTTCACGAGGGCCACGGCCGCCCATGCCAGCGGGCGGCGCAGCGCACGGCGCAGCCGGTCGCGCAGGAGCAGGGCGAGGCCGCACTGGGCCAGGCCGAAGGTGACGGCGGCCAGCGTGGGCGGGTCGAGGTTGGAGACGGACGCGCCGGGGACGCCGACCATCGAGGCCGGGTAGCCCGCCCACAGCACCAGCCCGGCCGTGGCCGCCGCCCCGCCGAGGAGCAGCACCCAGCCGGCGCGGGGACGGTCCAGTTCACCGCGGGCCCAGGCCGCGCCCAGGGTGTAGGGCACCAGCCAGCCGGCCGCCAGGTTCACCCAGCCCAGGCTCTGCGGGGCGCCGAGGCCGAAGCGGAGAAGGTCCACATGGAGGACGACGGCCAGCGGCCACAGGGGGTTGAGCCGGGTGACGAGCGGGGTGGCCGCCGTCAGCGCGGCGAAGACGACGAGGAACCAGAGCGGGGACAGGGCCAGTTTCACGAGGGTGCGGACCGTGGCGTAGTCGGTGCCGGAGGCGAGGAGGGCCACGGTGACGACCGTCCACAG
Source organism: Streptomyces sp. C1-1 (assembly GCF_050214755.1). Classification (NCBI taxonomy): domain Bacteria; kingdom Bacillati; phylum Actinomycetota; class Actinomycetes; order Kitasatosporales; family Streptomycetaceae; genus Streptomyces; species Streptomyces sp. C1-1. Next base: position 4,921,299 of record NZ_CP189826.1, read on the forward strand.
GGCGAGGACGGCGGCGACGGGTTTGAACAGGCGGGACAGCCGGGTCGTCAGCCAGGTCCGGTACGGCACGCCCCTGGCTCGGGCCGCGGTGTAGCCGCGGGTCGCGACATGGCCGCCGACCAGGAAGAACACGGCGAGGGTCTGGAAGGCCCAGGAGATCGGGGCCAGCCGGGGCATGTGCTGCAGCGGGCTGGCGGTGTGCAGGTTGCCGCCGTCCGCCAACAGCGCGGTGACCAGCCAGTGGCCCAGGACCACGCCGAGGATCGCGAAGGCGCGCAGGGCGTCCACGGCCCGGTCCCGGTCGGCCGGGGTGGCGGCGTCCACTCGGTGGGCGGCGCGCCGTATGCCGTCCCAGGTGCCGTGCGTTGTCGGCTCACGCATGGGACACCTCGCGCGTCTCGCCGAGGACGATCCGGGCGAGGTTGGCCAGGGACACCGAGCCCGGTCGGAAGTAGTCGCTGTGGCCGCCGCTGCCCGCCGCGAAGACGCGGGCGCCGAAGGCCGGGGAGACGGGATCGGTGCCGAAGCCGACGGTCGTGCCGAAGAAGTCGGTGCGTATGTGCGGGACCTCGGCGATCCAGTCGTCGGTGCCGCGGGCCGCCCAGACGCGGGCGCCCGTGTGCAGGTCCGCGGCCGAGCCGACGCCGGTGCCGGGGCTGCCGACGAGGACGATGTCGCTCACGCCGAGGCCGGAGAGCCGGGCGGCCGAGCGGCCGCAGACGACCGTGCCGTAGGAGTGGCAGAGCAGGGAGACCCTCGTGTCCGGGCGGGTCAGGGTGTGCAGTTCGGCGAGGAAGTCACGCAGGCGCGGGGCGGCCCGGTCGGCGCGGGCCGTGGTCAGGACGGTCGTGCTGACCATGGCGGGAGTCGTGTAGCCGAGCCAGGCCACGACGGCCGTGCCGGTGCCGTGCGGGGCCTCGCGCAGCAGGCGCTGACGGAGGGCGACGGCGGTGGCGCGGAAGCGGGCCCAGGTGTCGAGGGAGGTGTCGGAGCCCGGGACCAGCACGGCGACGCGCGAGGCGTGTGCAAGGTCGCCGAACACCTCGGTGGCCCGGCCCTCGCCCCTGCCGTCGAAGGCGAGGAGCCGGCGGGAGGGGCCGGCCATGGCGTGGTCGGCGGCGGCACGCGTGGAGTCGCCGTGGGCGGCGGCCATCCGGGACGCCTCCGCGGCGTCGGCACGGTTGGCCGCGTAGGCCGCGTCGAGGGTGGAGGGGGTGAGGGGAGCCAGCGAGGCGGGAGGCGGAGCGGGGATGGCCGGCCTGGTGGCACCGGTGAGGGGAAGAACCACGGCGGCGGCGATGAGGGCGGCCAGCGCGGTACGGCGCCGGCGGTGCCTGCGGCGGCGTGGGGCCCGAGGGGTGTCGTTCTCGCTCGCCCGTCCCGCCGTGGGCGGCGCCGGTGTCCGCACACTTGGTACGGCCACCGCCGCCCCGGCCCCCGTTCCCCGCCCCATGACGCGTCTCCCTTCCCCACCGCCCGGCCATCGGGCCTGTCTGGAAGGGAAGTTACGGAGACGAGAACGTCGTCCGCGTCACGCTGGAGAGCCCATGTACGGGGTAGCTCTCAGGTACTACGGGTATGTAGGGGGAACCCCCGAGGCAGCCGAAAATGCCTGTTCAGGGCATGTCACCAGGCCAGTTGGGCGATCTCCTCCGCCACCACCGCGCAGGCGTCCGCCGCGGGGTCGATCAGGGGGAAGTGGCCGACGTCCTCCAGGAGGGTGAGGCCCACCATCTCGCCGGACTTCGCCGCCGCGTCGGCGTAGGACTCGGCGACCGCCTGCGGGACGGTGAGGTCCGCGCGGCCCTGGACGAGGGCGGTCGCGATGCCGGTGGGCAGCAGCAGCGCCGGGTCGGCGTAGGGCCGGCGCTCGGCGAACTTCTCGTCGCCGCCCAGGAGTTGCCGTGCCGCCCCGCCGCAGACCTCCAGCTTGTCGGAGACCTCGAAGTCGGCGATCGGGGCGAGCGCGACCACACCGCGCAGGGGTGCTGGCCCGCCGAGGCGCCAGGGCGCGTCGGCCGGCAGGACATGGCGGGCCGCCGCCCACAGGGCGAGGTGACCGCCCGCCGAGTGCCCGGTGATCACCATGCGCCGCGGATCCGCCTGCGGAAGCGCCTCACGGGCGAGCGCGGGCAGCGCGTCCAGCGCCGCGGCCACGTCGTCGAAGGTGTCCGGCCAGCGGCCCGCGACGGGACCCCCCGCACCGCCCTCGCCGCCCTGCGCCGGAAGCACCGCGCCCCGCCGGTACTCCACGCTGGCCACGGCGAATCCACGCCGCGCCAGGAAGTCCGCGAACGGCGAGATGTGCTTGCGGTCGTACGGTGCCCGCCAGGCACCGCCGTGCAGGACGACGACCAGCGGGACGAGCCCGGCGCCGGGGACCGTCTCGCCGCGCGGGGCGTAGAAGTCGATCACCTGGTCGGGGTGGTCGCCGTAGGCGGCGGTGGAGTCGGGGTCGACCGCCGGGTGCGAGAAGGCCGACTCCTCCTCGGCGGCGGCCCGGGCTGCTGCGGCGTCGTCCGGCATGCTCCAACCTCTCAGCGGTGTAACTGTTTTGACGGACCAGGTGGGAAAGCGCCCCGAGTGGGAACGCGGCCGTTGGCGGGGACGGTACCAGGCCGGTGACGTGCGCGGACACGCGGATGTCACGCTGGGTGAGGGGAAAACGGTTCGGCAGACGCACGGGGACCGGACGGCGTCACGCGCCGCCCGGCCCACATCCCCCGAAAGCGCCGCAAGCTACCCCGCGACCGTCTCCCCCAGCACCCGGGCCGCCCGCTCGACGTCCGCGAATCCGACGTACAACGGGGTGAAGCCGAAGCGCAGGACGTCGGGGTGCCGGAAGTCGCCGACCACTCCCCGCTCGATCAGCCGCCTCATCACGTCACCGGCGTCGTCACAGCGCAGCGCGACCTGGCTGCCGCGCTCCCCGTGGGCGGCCGGTGTCACGGACTCCACCCGGCCGGCCGGTGTGTAGGCGTCCACGCACTCCAGGAAGAAGTCCGTCAGCGCCAGGGACTTCGCCCGCACCGCCTCGACCGACACCCCGTCCCAGACGTCCAGTGCCGCCTCCAGGGCCAGCATGGACAGGATGTCCGGCGTACCGACCCGGCCGCGCACGGCCCCGGACGCCGGCTCGTAGCCGGGCCGCATCCCGAAGGGCTCCGCGTGGGAGTTCCAGCCGGGCAGCGGGGAGTCGAAACGGTCCTGCAGGTCACGGCGGACGTACAGGTACGCCGGTGAACCGGGGCCGCCGTTGAGGTACTTGTAGGTGCAGCCGACGGCCAGGTCGACCCCGTGCTCGTCCAGGCCGACCGGCAGCGCGCCCGCGCTGTGGCACAGGTCCCAGACCGCGATCGCGCCCGCCGCGTGGATTGCGGCGGTGAGCGAGGGCAGGTCATGGAGGCGGCCGGTGCGGTAGTCGACGTGGTTGAGGAGCACGGCGGCGGTACGGCCGGACAGCGCCGAACCCACCTCGCCAGGCGTCACCGGGCGCAGCGTGCTGCCCGTCATCCGGGCCGCGGACTCGGCGATGTAGCCGTCCGTGGGGAAGGTGGTCGCGTCGACGAGGATCTCGTCGCGTCCCTCGCCCGCCATCCGCACGGCGGCGACGAGCGCCTTGAAGACGTTGACGCTCGTGGAGTCGCCCACCACGATCTGCCCGGCCGCCGCCCCGACCAGCGGGGCTATCCGGTCGCCGATCCGCTCCGGCGCCGTCCACCAGCCGCTCTCGTCCCAGGACCGGATGCGCAGCGCGCCCCACTGCCGTCGTACGACGTCCTCGACCCGGCCGGGGACGTTCGCCGGCAGGGCGCCGAGCGAGTTGCCGTCCAGGTAGACCACCTCGTCCAGCACGAACCGCTCGCGCAGCCCGGCCAGTTCGTCGGCGGCATCCAACTCTGTTGCACGCGAGGCCAGTTCAGACATGAGAGCGCGCCGTCCACAGCTCGGGGAACACGTTCTTGCGCGCGCGCTTCTCCAGCCAGGCCACGCCGGCGGAGCCGCCCGTGCCGGGCTTGGCGCCCATGGCCCTGCGGGTGGCGACCAGGTGGTCGTTGCGCCAGCGCCACACCAGCTCGGCGACATCGGTCAACGCCTCGCCGAGCCGGGCGAGTTCGGCGTTCTCGTCGCCCGCGTAGACGGCGGTCCAGGCGGCCTCGACGGCGTCGTTCGCCTCGTAGCGCAGGGAGACGTCACGCCGCAGGACGGACGCCGGGATCGCGCAGCCGCGCCGCGCCATCAGCCGCAGCACCTCGTCGTAGAGGCTGGGCTCGGCGAGCGCCTTCTCCAGTTCGGCGTGGACGCGGGGCGCGCCGCGGTGCGGGACCAGCATGGACGCGGACTTGTCGCCGAGCAGGAACTCCATGCGCCGGTACATCGCCGACTGGAAGCCGGAGCCCTCGCCGAGGGCGGATCGGTACGAGTTGAACTGGGCGGGGGTGAGCTGCCCCAGCGGCTTCCAGGAGGCGTTCAGCGCCTCCAGCTCCCGCACGGAACGCTTCAGCGCGGCGATCGCGGTCGGCACGTCGTCGGAGCGCAGGGCGTCGGCCGCGGTCTCCCACTCGTGGACGATGCAGGTGAACCACAGCTCCATGACCTGGGTCGTGACCAGGAAGACCATCTCTCCGGGGTCGTCGGAGAGGGTGTGCTGGAGGTGGGTGAGCACGTCCGCCTTGACGTAGTCCTCGTACGGCGTCGTACCGGCGAAGTCGAGATGCGGGGTCTCGGGCTCCTGGGCCTCGTGAGCCTCGTGGGACATCGCTGTCTCCTGTGATGTTCTCCGGGTAGCGGTCCGCCCCTGCCGTTACCGACACGGGGGCCCCGGTCCCCACCCGCATTCTTTGCAATGACCCCCGGCATCGCAAGGCCCGCCTCGTCACACCGGACGGGGCGGGCCCGGAGGCGACGGTCAGCCCAGGGTCTGGGCGGCCGTCGGCGAGGAGTCCTTCAGGAACTGCGTGCAGCGCTCGTGCTCCTCCTGCTCGCCGATGGCTCCGGCGGCGCGGGCGAGGGCGTGCAGGGCGCGCAGGAAGCCGCGGTTCGGCTCGTGCTCCCACGGGACCGGGCCGTGGCCCTTCCAGCCGCTGCGGCGCAGGGCGTCCAGGCCCCGGTGGTAGCCCGTACGGGCATAGGCGTACGACTCCACGACACTGCCCCGCTCGAACGCCTCGTCGGCCAGCTGGGCCCAGGCCAGCGAGGATGTGGGGTACTTGGCGGCGACGTCCGCGGGCGGGGTGCCGCCCGCCAGGAGCTCGCGGGGCGCGGGGTCGTCGGGAAGGTGGGTCGGAGGCGGGCCCCCGAGAAGGTTTTCGTGAATCGACATGTGCACAGTGTCGCCCTTGCCGAAGCCGGCCGCCCCCATTGTCGCCCTTGCCGAAGCCGGCCGCCCCCGATCCGCGCGCACGCTGCCCGCGCCCTAGCCGATCCGCCCGCCCGCGCGCTGGCCCTCCAGCGGTGGTGTCGTGATCGAGCCGTGGTGGCGGCATTCCGGGCGGCGGCAGTCCGGGGGCAGGGACCGTACCGTCGCGAAGGCGATCACCGCTCCGATGACCAGGACGCCCGCGCACAGCAGCATCGCCCGGTGGAAGGCGTCGTCGAAGGCATTCGGGGAGAGGTACGCCTCCGGGCCCATCCCGGCGAGCAGCGGCAGCGCGGCCACGGCGATCAGGCCGGCCGCGCGGGCCGCCGCGTTGTTGACGCCGCTGGCCAGGCCCGCCCGCGCGGTGTCGACGGAGGCGAGGACCGTCGCGGTCAGCGGGGCGACGAGGGTGACCATGCCGGTGCCCAGGACGAGGAGGGCGGGAAGGACGTCGGCGGCGTAGGAGGCGCCGGGGCCGACCCGCAGCATCAGCAGCATGCCCGCCGCGCACAGCAGCGGCCCCACCGTCAGCGGGATGCGCGGTCCGATGCGGTCCGCGAGGGCGCCGGAGCGGGCCGAGAACAGCAGCATCAGGGCCGTCGTCGGCAGCAGCGCCGTACCGGCGGCGAGCGCGGACCAGCCGAGGGCGACCTGCAGCTCGAGCGCGGCCAGGAAGAAGAACCCGCCGAAGGCCGCGTACACGCACAGGGTGACCAGGTTGACCGCCGTGAACTGGCGGGAGGCGAAGATGTCCAGCGGCATCATCGGGTCGGGGCTGTGTTTCTCGACGTACACGAAGGCCACGCCCGCCGCGAGGCCGGCGACCGCGGTGAGGACGACCACCAGGGAACCCTGACGGGCCTCGATCAGCGCGTACGTCAGCAGGCCGAGCGTCAGCGCGCCGAGGACCGCGCCGAGCACGTCGAAGCGGCCGTGGGAGCGGCCGTCCCTCGACTCCGGGACGTGGCGCAGGGCGACGGGCGCGCACAGCAGGGCGACGGGGACGTTGAGCAGGAACACCCAGCGCCACCCGGGACCGTCCACCAGCCAGCCGCCCAGGAACGGGCCGACCGCCGCGCCGATCCCGCCGAAGCCCGACCACAGGCCGACCGCCCGCCCGCGGTCGTCGGGGTGGAAGGACGCCTGGATCAGGGCCAGCGAGCCGGGTGTCAGCAGCGCGCCGCCGACGCCCTGCAGGGCCCGGGCCGCGATGAGCACACCTGCCGTCGGGGCGATCCCGCACAGCAGGGACGCGGCGGCGAACCACACCACGCCCACCACGAAGACCTTGCGGCGGCCGTAGTGGTCGCCGAGCGAACCGCCGAGCAGGATCAGCCCAGCCAGCGTCAGCATGTACGCGTTGACGGTCCACTGCAGGGCGGCGAGGTTCGCGTCGAGGTCCCGGCCGATGCGCGGCAGGGCGACGTTGACGACGGTCGAGTCCAGCATGGCCATGCTGGAACCGAGGACGGTGGTGAGCAGGATCCACTTGCCCTGCGATGAGGCCAGCCGGACGTCGGGCATGGCCTCAGGTATACAGCGGGCCCGGTGCCGTAGCACCGGGCCGCCGGCAAACTCGCGGCGAAGGACCGCTTACTTGATCTTGTTGCCCGCCGAGCGCAGGTTCTGCGTGGCCTCGACGACACGGGCCGCCATGGACGCCTCGGCCAGCTTGCCCCAGGTGCGCGGGTCGTAGGTCTTCTTGGAGCCGACCTCGCCGTCGACCTTCAGGACGCCGTCGTAGTTCCGGAACATGTGGTCGGCGACCGGGCGGGTGAAGGCGTACTGGGTGTCGGTGTCGAGGTTCATCTTCACGACGCCGTTCTCCAGCGCGGTGGCGATCTCCTGCTCGGTGGAGCCGGAACCGCCGTGGAAGACGAAGTCGAACGGGGACTGCTTGCCGAACTTGGCGGCGACGCCGTCGCTCAGCTCCTTCAGCAGCTCGGGACGCAGCACGACGTTGCCCGGCTTGTACACGCCGTGGACGTTGCCGAAGGACGCGGCCAGCAGGTAGCGGCCCTTCTCGCCCAGGCCCAGGGCCTCGGCGGTGCGGATCGCGTCGTCGACCGTGGTGTACAGGGAGTCGTTGATCTCGTGCGAGACGCCGTCCTCCTCGCCACCGGTCGGGGTGATCTCGACCTCGAGGATGATCTTCGCGGCGGCGGCGCGGGCCAGCAGCTCCTGCGCGATGGAGAGGTTGTCGGCGAGGGTCTCCGCCGAGCCGTCCCACATGTGCGACTGGAAGAGCGGGTTGCGGCCCGCCTTCACGCGCTCCTCGGAGACGGCCAGCAGCGGACGTACGTACCCGTCGAGCTTGTCCTTCGGGCAGTGGTCCGTGTGCAGCGCCACGTTGACCGGGTACTTCTCGGCGACGATGTGCGCGAACTCGGCCAGCGCGACCGAGCCCGTCACCATCTCCTTGCTGTACTGACCGCCCAGGAACTCGGCACCACCGGTCGAGATCTGGACGATGCCGTCGCTCTCCGCCTCCGCGAAACCGCGCAGGGCCGCGTGCAGGGTCTGGGTCGAGGTCACGTTGATCGCCGGGTAGGCGAACTTGCCTGCCTTCGCCCGGTCCAGCATCTCGTTGTAGACCTCGGGAGTTGCGATGGGCATCTGTCCGCTCCTTGTATGTGCGGGTTTGCGTTCTGCGTACTACGGCCCTGACCTAGAACCTGGGGGTGACGTCGTCGTCGGCCACATCTTCGCAGACGTGGCAGGGTGCTTTGCCCGCCGTGTCCAAGTTGTGGATAACCCCCTGTGGACAACTCAGTCCAGACCCAGCTCGTCCTTGGAGAAGGCGAAGAGATAGGGCACTCCCGCGCCCTCCTGGATCTTCTCGGCGGCACCCGTCGCACGGTCCACGATGGTCGCCACGGCGACGACCTCGGCGCCCGCCTCGCGCACCGCCTCGACGGCCGTCAGCGGCGAGCCGCCGGTGGTGGAGGTGTCCTCGACGACGAGGACGCGCCGCCCCGCGATCTCCGGTCCCTCCACCCGCCGCTGCAGGCCGTGCGCCTTGGCGGCCTTGCGCACGACGAAGGCGTCGAGCCGCTGCCCGCGGGCGGCGGCGGCGTGCAGCATGGCGGCCGCGACGGGGTCGGCGCCCATGGTCAGGCCGCCCACCGCGTCGAAGTCGAGGTCCGCGGTCAGGTCCAGGAGCACCTGCCCGACCAGCGGAGCGGCCTCCCCGTCGAGGGTGATGCGGCGCAGGTCGATGTAGTAGTCGGCCTCCAGACCCGACGACAGGGTCACCTTGCCGTGCACCACGGCCTTGTCCTTGATCTGCTGCAGCAGCGCGCCACGTGTGCCTGGCGGCATTACTTCGTCGACGTCCGTCATGGCAGTCAGCTTAAAGGCGGCGCCAGGTCCAGGTGGTCGTCGCCTCCAGCGGCTCCAGCGGCGTGACCTGGCGGGGCAGGGTGTTGAGACCGTTGGGCGGACCGGTCTGCGGCTCGACGCAGACGGCGGCCTCCTGCTCGTCGTACACCACGACCCACTCCTCGCGGCTGGCCACCTTCAGCTCCAGCTGTCCGGGCCAGGTGAGGGTGACGTCGACGCCGCCGGGCATGCCGAAGCAGTCGTCCCACGGGCCGGGCCGCGGGTCGGTCCGGTCGCCGGTGGGCAGGTGGTCGTCCCCGCGCTCCTCCTGCCAGGCGGGCGCGAAGTCGAGCCGCACGTCCTGCCCGCCCAGGTTCCGGTTGAACCACGGGTGCCAGCCGATCTGGGCCGGGAAGGAGGAGTCGTACGTCTCCACGGACATCGTCAGCGTCAGCGCGTCCGGCGTGAGGGCAAACTGCTGGGTGACGCGGCCGGAGTAGGGCCAGGGGTCGACGAGGTCGTACGTGAGGACGGCCTCGTCGGCGCCCACCCGCGCCACGCTCCAGGCGCCGTCGCGGACCGTGCCGTGGATGGCGTGCGGCGGGGAGTTGAGCGGCATCTGGTGGACGGTCGCCCCGTCCCGGAACCGCCCGTCCCTGATCCGCCCGCACCAGGGGACCATCGGGAAGCACCCGAACCTCTCCCCCTGCCTGAGCAGTTGCGTGCCACCGACGCGCAGCCCACCGACCCGGCCGCCGTTGCCGGGCTGCACGGTCACCTCCGCGTCGCCCGCGGTCAGCGTGATGTCTTCGTTACTCACGGGACGACCCTACTGGGGCGATCAAGACCGCCGTACGCGCCTCGTCAGTGGCGCTTGCGCAGAGCCCTGCCGACCACGATCGCCGACGCCAGGGCCAGGGCCGCGGCCGGGGCGGCCCAGCGCAGCGGGGAACCCGCGGCGACCGCCTGCGGGACGGGGACGGGGGCGTACCGGCCGCGGGGCGGCGCGTGGTCGACCTCCTCCGCGCTGCGGCCGATCATCGTCCGGCGGGCGTGCGCGGCCTCGGCGGCGGGCTCGGCGGCGTCCGCCGGGCCGGCGACGCCTTCGCGCTCCCGGGCGTCCACCGCGTCGGGGACGTCTTCCGGGGCGCGGGCGGCGTCCGGGGCGGGCGCGGCCGCGTCGTCGGCGTCCGGGGTCGTGTCGAAGTCGCTGGTCGCCTTGGCCTCGAAGTCCTGCGTGACCAGGGGCTCGGGCTCCTGCGGCCCTTCCTCGGCCACCGCTGCCAGGTGCTCCGCGAAACGGTTCAGCAGGCGGTGTACGGCGGAGGTGACCGCGTCGGCGGGCAGCTCGGTGAGCCGGCCGTCCGCGGAGGCCGTGCCGCCGAAGACCAGCCGGGAGCCGCCCTCGGCCTCCTCGACCCGCAGCGTGAGTGCCAGCTTGACCGAGCCGGAGCCCCGGGTCTCGACGGCGTCGCCCTCGGCGGCGTACGAACCGTCGTCCAGCCGGGTGATCCGTACGCCGCCCCGATAGGTGACGGAGTGACTGCCCACGCGCACCTTCAGCCGCCCGGAGACGGGCTCGGCACCGGCGTCCTGCTGGAGCCCGGGGACCGCCCGGGCGACCCTGGCGGGGTCGGCGAGGGTCTCCTCGAGCCGCTGGACCACAACCGGAACGAACACCTCATGCTCCATGACTCGCGAGCCTACCCAGGACGCCGCCGCATGCACCCTCGTTGGTCGAAAGTGACCGCGCGTCGCGGCGACGGCCCCCGACGGGCGCCGGAGGGGCCGGGGCGCGTCACTCCCCCGGCACCACCAGCCCCGTCTCGTACGCCACGACCACCACCTGAGCCCGGCTGGCCAGCCCCAGTTTGGTCATCGTGCGGTTCAGGTGGGTCTTGACCGTCGCCTCGCTGATGAACAGGCGGTCCGCGGCCTCCGCGTTGGTCAGGCCCCGGGCGACGAGCCTCAGGACCTCCAGCTCACGGCCGGTCAGGGCGTCGAGGCCGGGCGGTGGTTCGGACGTGCGGGTCGTCCGGGTGAAGGCCTCCACCAGGCGGCGGGTGACCGCCGGGGCGAACAGGGCGTCGCCGCCGTGGACGGCGGTCACCGCGGCGAGGAGCCGTTCGGGGCCCGCGTCCTTCAGGAGGAAGCCGGAGGCGCCGGCGCGCAGGGCGCCGTAGACGTACTCGTCGAGGTCGAAGGTGGTCAGGACCAGGACGCGCGGCGGCGGGTCCGAGGCCGCCGCCAGGATGCGCCGGGTCGCCTCGATGCCGGTGGTGCCCGGCATGCGGATGTCCATGAGGATGACGTCCGGACGGCTCTTCGCGGCGAGGGTGACCGCCTCGGCGCCGTCCGCGGCCTCGCCCACGACCTCCATGCCGGGCGCGGCGCGCAGCAGCGCGACCAGGCCGCCGCGGACCAGGAACTGGTCGTCGACGACGAGCACCCTGATCGCGGGCGGGTGACTCTCGGTCTCGGTCATTCCGCGCCGGTGTCTCCCCGGCGTGCGGTCCGTGCGGACGTCGGCAGGGTCAGATGCACGCCGAATCCCCCCTCCCTGCGCGGGCCGACGACGATCGTCCCGCCGTAGAGCTTGGCCCGCTCCCGCATGCCGATCAAGCCGTGGCCGCCGCGCTCCCGCTTTCTGGCCGGATTCACCCCCTTCCCGTCGTCGGTGACCGTCAGGGCCATCTCGCCCGCGCGGTAGGCGAGTTCGACGCGGGCGTGTGCGCCGGGCGCGTGTTTGAGGACGTTGGTGAGGGCCTCCTGGAGCACGCGGTAGAGGCAGAGCTGGACGCCGGGCGGCAGGGGGCGCGGCTCGCCCGTGATGTGCAGGTCGACGGGGACGCCGCCGGCGCGGACCCGGTCCACCATCTCGGCGAGCTGGTCGAGGCCGGGGGCGGGGGCGCCGTCGGGGGCGCCCTGGACGCCGTCCGCGCGCAACAGGCCCAGCATGCGGCGCAGTTCGGCGAGGGCCTCACCGCTGGCGGACTCGATGGTGTCCAGGGCGCCGCGGGCGGTGGGGGCGTCGGAGGCGAAGACGAAGCGGGCCAGGCCCGCCTGGACGTTGATGACGGCCATGTGGTGCGCGACGACGTCGTGCAGTTCGCGGGCGATGCGGACCCTTTCCTCGGCGACCTCGCGGCGGGCCCGCTCCGCCTGCTCGGCCTTCAACTGCCGGGTGAGGTCGGCCGTCTTGCGGGCGGTGTGGCCGAACCACCACAGCACCACCGGGTAGGCGACGGACTGTGCCACGACCGACGCCATCGAACTGCCGGCGGTGACCAGCCCCGCGTAGATCCACACGGCGGCCATCAGGGCGGCGCAGGCCGCAGTGGTGCGGGTCGGGCGCAGGGAGGCGACTGTGTAGAACGCCAGCATCGGGCCGAGGGAGTTGACCACCGGCCAGTCGCCGCGGGTGGTGTAGCCGACCGAGGCGGCGAGGACGAGGACGCAGACGGTCACGGGCGCCCGGTTGCGCAGCAGGGTCGGCAGGTTGGCGAGGGCGACCAGCGCCCAGGCGGCTGTGTCGAGCGCGGGCCATCCCTGCGCCGCGGACTCCCTGCCGAGCAGGACGGCCACGGTCGTCTGCGCCGCCGTGATCAGGCCGTCGACGACGAGGGGGTGGATCCGCATCGCCGCAGCGTAACCCCGGTTCCCGCGGTGGGGCGTCAACCTCCGGCGGTACCACGGAAGTTGGAGGAACCGTGCGGCTACCGCGCGGGTTGGGCCGTGGATCCAACCGTTGCGGGATTCGGGGCCGGGTGGGGCGGCCGTAGCTTCTCGGCACGGGCCGCGACGGGGGACCGACGGGGGAACCACGGCCCGCTCACGGGAAGGAACAGCACATGTCACTTCGTACCAGGGCGCTCGCGCTCACCGTCGTCGCCGCCGTCGGGGGCGGGCTCGCGCTCACCGCGTCACCGGCGTCGGCCAGCGTCTCGCAGGGCTGGTTCTCCGGTTCCGGCGACCCGTCGAACGACTGGGGCGACGAGGGCACCCTGTCCGCGTCCAGTCACGCGCGCAGCAACGCGACGGCGCTGGTGCAGATGCTGCTGTGGGCCGACGGCGCGAAGGAGCAGAACGGCACCGCGTTCGACTGGTCCGACATCGACGGCAAGTACGGGCCCAACACCACGTACGCCGTGAAGTCCTGGCAGAAGCTGTACAACAGCAAGCTCGGTGCGGGCCTCGTGGTGGACGGCAAGGCGGGTCCGAAGACCCTCGGCGCCGCGGACGTCTCCCTGTACGCCGACGGCGGCACCGTCACCTTCCAGGGCTGGAAGCACAACGTGACCTTCAAGCGGTCGGGCGGCAAGTACTACCTGAAGGTCAACAACTCCCGCGGCTGGAAGCTCGCCTCGTACAACACGCTGAACGTCGTCTGAGCGGGGGCTCGGGGGAGGCGGGGGAACGGGGGAAGCGGGGGAGGTGCGGCGGTCCGTCCGACGGGGGAAGGGGCGGACCGCCGTTCCCGCGCGCGTGGAGGTCAGTTCGCGTACCGGGGGTGCACGAGTGTCGACGGGGGCAGGCCGGTGAGGCGGGTGCGGGCCGCCGCGCGGGCGTCCGCGGCGAGGGACGCGCGGGTCAGGGTGCGCGGGGGCGGGGCGTGCGCGTCCAGGCCGAGGGGCGGGGTGGTGCGGGCGGCGGCCAGCACGAAGCCCCAGTCGCGGGGCGCGCTCCGGGCGCCCGCGATCCGGTCGGGGCCCGAGGCGAAGCCGGCGTCGCGGTCGCCCACCCGGTAGGGGGCGGTGTGCAGGCCGACGGCGCGCAGGGTCGCGACGACCGTCCAGAACACGTGCGGCCGGGCGGAGAGCGGACCTGCGTGCACCGCCAGCCGCCCGCCGGGGGCGAGGACCCGGCGGGCCAGGCCGTAGAACTCCTCGGAGTAGAGCTTGGTGCTCGCCGTGATGCCCGGGTCCGGCAGGTCGCACACGACGACGTCGTACGCCGCCCCGCGGGCCGTGCGCAGCCAGTGGAAGGCGTCCGCGGTGATCACGCGTACGCGTGGGTCGTCGTAGGCGTGGCCGTTGAGGGCGGACAGCGCGGTGTCGTGGCGGGCCAGCCGGACGACTCCGGGGTCGAGTTCGACGACGTCCACCCGGCGCACGCCCCGGTGGCGCAGCACCTCGCGGGCGGCCAGTCCGTCGCCGCCGCCGAGGATGAGCACGCGCGCGTGGGGGCCGTTCATCGCGGGCCGGACCAGAGCCTCGTGGTAGCGGGGTTCGTCGCGGCCGCTGACGCGCGGGCGGCCGTCGAGGAACAGGTGCAGGGGGCGGCCGTGGCTGCCGCCGGTCAGGACGACCTCCTGCACCCCGGTCTGCAGCGCCACCCGCACGTCGGCGCCGTAGACCGCGTGCCGTGCGGCCCGTTCGAAGTCGTCGACCAGGGCGGCGGCGGAGGCGAGGACGCCGAGGACGGTGAGGTTGGCGATCAGCAGCGTCCAGCGGGCGCGGCGGGTGAGGTCGCGGCGGAAGAGGCCGAGGACGAGGGCGCCGCCCGCGAGCGCGTTGACGGTGCCGGTGATCAGGGCACCGGTCAACTGGCCCAGCAGGGGCAGCAGGAGGAACGGGAAGGCGAGGCCGCCGACGAGCGCGCCGACGTAGTCCGCGGCGAACAGGTCGGCCACCGCGCCGCCCGCGTCCTGGCGCCGGATGCGCTGGATCAGCTCCATCAGCAGCGGCACCTCGGCGCCGATCAGCAGGCCTATGGTGAGGGAGAAGGCGACCAGCAGCCAGCGCGGGCCGTCCGCCCACAGGCCGCCCCAGTCGCCGGTCCAGGCGAAGACCGCGTACATCGCCATCGCGCTGCAGCCGCCGACCAGGGCGAGGGACGCCTCGATGGCGCCGAAGCCGACGGCGGCGCGCCAGCGCAGCCGCTTCGCGGCCAGCGAGCCGATGCCCATCGCGAACACCATCACGGACAGCACGACCGAGGCCTGGGTGACCGAGTCGCCGATCAAGTACGAGGCCAGGGCGACGAGTTCGAGCTCGTACACCAGTCCGCAGGCCGCGCAGACGAAGACGCACGCGAGGACGAGGAACCGGCCGGTGGCCGCACACACGGGCAGCCGCGCGGGGACCGCCCACGGGGGTGGGGGGCTCGGCGGGGCTGGCGCGTGCGGCTCGATCACAACTGCGACGTTACGTCACGGAGACATCACGGTTCGTCACCCACACGTGTGGATCTCACGCCCTCAAACGCCGGACGTGCTGAGATCCCGGGCCGGCACCGGAACGCGTACACCCACGCGCGTACGGGTCGCCACCAACTGCCCATCCTGCGGGTAGGCGTGCCAGGTCCGCCACAGCACCTGCCCCTCGTGCCGCTGCGCCAGCAGTGCCGTGAAGGCGTGCGGGCTGCCGGGGAAGACGCCCGCGAGGCCGTGCGGATGGTCGGAGACCAGGTCCAGCAACTCCTGGGCGCGGCCCGCGAAGGAGCCCGGCGAGAGGACCTCCACCCGCGCCGCGAACTCGTACTCCCAGTCGTCGACCCGCTTGGCGACGCCGAGGGGCAGCGGGGTGCTGCTGCCGGGGATGCACGCCACCGTCTCCGAACAGGTGCCCCGGTCCTCCTCCAGCAGGACCTGGTGGGACGCCCCCAGGAGTCTCAACTGCAATCTCGTACCGGCCAGTTCGAGGTCGAGTGTCGCCAGTGCGGGAAGCGGCTCGCGCCCCAGGGCCCAGGCGAGGTCGGCCGCGCGCGTGTCGGTGTACGAGGTGTTCAGGGTCGTGAGCATGGATCGGCTCCGCTAGCACGCAAAAGAAAGGGTGGAGTGGGGTCCGGCACACCCGGGCGACTGTGGGGGGATCGGCCCGGTCAGCCCAGTCGGGAGGTCAGGACGTGTCCGCAGGACGTCCGAGGGGCTGCGTTGGTGATTTAGAGGGAATCATGAACAGTGGCGCCACCACAGCGTTTTTACCCAACTTCGTGGCGTTTCCATCCCTCAGAGGGCTCCACAGCTCAACTGTTCAACCTCGGCATACGCCACGGCGGCCACGGCGTGCGCCGGAGCGTGTGAGCGCCCGCCGGGTGCGTGCCCCGGCGGGCGCTCCTTCGCGCGGACGCGCGTCCCCCTTGGCGGGGTACGGGCCGTCCCCCGTCAGTTGCCTCCCCCGCATCCGCCGCCGCCGCACGACGACCCGCCGCCGCAGGACGACCCACCGCCGCACGACGAATGGCCGCCGCACGAGGAATGGCCGCCGCCGCAGGAGTGGTGGTGCCCACCGGAGTGATGCCCACCGGAGTGGTGGCCGCCCGACGACGAGTCGTACGACGCAGCGCCGCCGCCCGCGTCGCCGGCCCACCAACTGCTGCCGCTGCCGCGGCTGTACGACCGCTTCCCGAACGCGTTCTTCGGGCTCCTGCGCGCCGTCTTCACGGCGACCCCCACGAACAGGAGCACGATCGCCACCACGATGAGGCCGGTCAGCATGGCGTCACCGTCCTTCCGAGTCCCCCGAAGCGACCCCCCGTGGGCGCCTCGCTTGCTGTGTGCCGGGGGGATGCCCGGCGGCATCGACGGCCAAAGCAGAGTTGAGGAACTTCAGAGGGTTGACCGCAGCCGTCGTCCGGCTGTGCCACCGGTCCGTTCGGCTCTACCGGCCGTCGACGACCGCCGCTAGCGTCGTGGGTGTGACCGGAGCCGGTCGGGCCTGAGGAGGTCGCCATGACGGTCGGGGAGCGGACGAAGACACCGTGGCTGCCACCGCGCTGGTTCATCCGTGCGGCCTGGTACACGCACCGGGGTCTGTACCGGGTCTTCGGGGGCCGGCTCGGGCTGTGGCGGCCGCGCGCCAACGGCTGGGGCGCCCTGCGGCTGACCACCACCGGCCGCCGCACGGGCCGACGGCGCAGCGTCATCATCGGGTACTTCGAGGACGGTCCCGACCTGGTCTCGCTCGCGATGAACGGGTGGGGCGCGGGCGAGCCCGCCTGGTGGCTGAACCTGCAGGCACACCCGGACGCGAGCGTCGACCTGGTCGACGGCCCCCGGCTGGTGCACGGCCACGCCGCGACGGGCGAGGAGCGGTCCCGGCTGTGGGCCCGCTGGCGCGAGATCGACAAGAACCTGGACGCCTACGCGACCCGCCGACCGCACGAGACCGCGGTGGTGGTCCTGACCCCCCGGGCCGACGCACCGGCCCCCTCGCAGGGCGAATGACGCCGGCGCGGACGGGCCATGGGGTTGTGCCCATGGTGACGGCGACTGTCCGCGAATGGCGCGACGAGGAGGGGTGGGGCGTCCTCGACTCCCCCGAGACACCTGGCGGTTGCTGGGGCCACTACTCCGCCATCCAGATGGACGGGTTCCGCACGCTGTCTCCCGGACAGCGGGTGGACCTCCAGTGGGAAGCCCCCGGCTTCCAGCAGGACGGGTACGACTACCGGGCCGTGAACATCGTGCCGCTCACCCCGGCGCACGGTTGAGGAACCCTGTCGCTTCGGCGCAGGATGGCCCGCATGACCTCCAGTACCCGCCCCTTCCTCAATCGCCGGCTCGCCGAGTTCGGGACGACGATCTTCGCGGAGATGTCGGCGCTCGCGCTGCGGACCGGCTCGATCAACCTGGGTCAGGGCTTTCCGGACACGGACGGTCCCGAGGAGGTCCGGGAGGCGGCCGTGCGGGCCCTGCGGGACGGCCGCGGCAACCAGTACCCGCCGGGCCCCGGCGTGCCCGAGCTGCGCACCGCGATCGCCGCGCACCAGCAGCGGCGGTACGGGCTGTCGTACGACCCGGACGCAGAGGTGCTGGTCACGGCCGGTGCCACGGAGGCCATCGCCGCGGCCCTGCTGGCGCTGCTGGAGCCCGGCGACGAGGTGGTCGCCCTCGAGCCGTACTACGACTCCTACGCGGCCTGCATCGCGATGGCGGGCGGCACGCGCGTGCCGGTCACCCTCCGGCCGCACGAGGGCAGCTTCCGCCTCGACCTGGACGAACTGCGCGCGGCCGTCACCGACCGCACCCGGCTGCTGCTGGTCAACACCCCGCACAACCCCACCGGCACGGTCCTCACCCGCGCCGAGCTCGCGGCGATCGCCGAGCTGGCGGTGGAGCGGGACCTGCTCGTCGTCACGGACGAGGTGTACGAGCACCTGGTCTTCGACGACGCCGAGCACCTCCCCCTGGCCACCTTCCCGGGCATGCGCGACCGCACGGTCACCATCGGTTCGGCCGGCAAGACCTTCTCCTTCACCGGCTGGAAGGTCGGCTGGGTGACCGCCTCGCCGCCGCTGGTCGCCGCGGTGCGCTCGGCCAAGCAGTTCCTGACCTACGTCTCCTCCGGCCCCTTCCAGTACGCGGTCGCCGAGGCCCTCGCCCTCCCCGACGGCTACTTCACCGCCTTCCGCGAGGACATGCTGGCCAAGCGCGACCTGCTGGCGGCGGGCCTGAAGGACGCCGGCTTCGACGTCTTCCACACGGCCGGCACGTACTTCATCACCACCGACATCCGCCCCCTCGGCGAGAGCGACGGCTTCGCCTTCTGCCGGGCCCTGCCGGAGCGCGCCGGAGTCGTCGCCATCCCGAACGCGGTCTTCTACGACCACCGGGAGGCGGGCGCGCCGTTCGTGCGGTTCGCGTTCTGCAAGCGGGTCGAGGTCCTGGCGGAGGCCGTGCAGCGGCTGAAGACGCTCGCCTGACGCGCGTCACGCCGACACGCCGGGCCCGGCGCATCCGTACCCGCCCGGACGCCTCCTGCTCGCGCCCGCCCGGTTCGCCCTGCAATGTGCCGGTGTGACCTACGTCAGCACCCTCACCCACCCCACGCTCACCGAGCCCGCTCCCGGCACGAAAGACCGTGCGCGGCACTCCGCCCTCGTCGCGACGGTCACGGCCCTCGGGCTGTTCCTCGCCGCCCGGCTGCTCGGCGCGGCCGCGCTCGCGCTCGTCGCCCGGGCGGCCGGGCACGGCGCCCTCACCCTGCTCGGGCGGTCCTGGGACTCCCGGTGGTACCTGGGGATCGCCGCGCACGGCTACGGCCAGACCATGCGCCCCCGCCCCGGCGTCGCCTTCAGCGACCTGGCGTTCTTCCCGCTGTATCCGGGGCTGGTGCGGGCGGTGACGACGGTGACCCCGCTCGGCGGCGGCGCGGCGGGGCTGGTCGTGTCGTGGACGGCGGCGGCGGTGGCCGCCTGCGGGATCCACGCGGTCGGCGCACGGCTGCACGGGCGGGCCGTCGGGACCGCCCTGGTCCTGCTCTGGGGCCTGCTGCCGCACTCGGTCGTGCTGTCGATGGCGTACACCGAGCCGGTGCTGACCGCGTTCGCCGCCTGGTCGCTGTACGCCGTGCTCACCGGCCGGTGGGTGTGGGCCGGCGCACTGGCCGCGCTGGCCGGGCTGGCCCGGCCCAACGGGTGCGCGGTGGCGGCGGCGGTGCTGGCGGCGGCGGCCTGCGAGGTGTGGCGGCGCCGCGGAAAGGTTTCCCACAGGCTGTGGACGGGCGCCGCGCTCGCACCGCTCGGCTGGAGCGCGTACGTGCTGTGGGTGGGGCGGCGGACGGGAGACCCGCTCGGCGGGTACTTCGAGGTGCAGCGGCGGTGGGGATCGCGGTTCGACTTCGGCCGGGGGGCGCTGCGGTTCGTCCGCCGGCTGCTGCTGCACGGGGACCGCTTCGTCTTCCCTATGACGCTGGTGATCGTCGCGGCCGGTGTGCTGCTGTTCGCGCTGCTGCTGGCCGACCGCGCCCCGCTCCCCCTGCTCGTGCACAGCGGGGTGCTGCTGCTGATCGCCGTCGGCGGCTCCGGCTTCTTCGAGTCCAAGCCCCGCTTCCTGCTGCCCGCCTTCCCCCTGCTGATCCCCTTCGCCCGGGCCCTGGTCCGTACGGCCAGAGCCCGGCCCTGGCACGCGACCGTGGTGGTCGGTGCCCTGGCCGGGCTCTCTTTCGGCTACGGGGCGTATCTGGTCGTGATCGCCCACACGCCTCTGTAGAAGGCGTCTCCGGGGAGACCTACTCCTCGTCGTCCCCGGACTCGCCCTCGGCCTCGTTGACCTCCTGCTCGAGGCCGAGCTGCTCGACGAGCCACTTGTCGAACTCGATGGCGGCGCGCACCCAGCTGACCGTGGAGGACACGAAGTGCTCCAGGCTGACGCCGGTGCCGATCAGCATCTGCGCCTCACCGATCAGCCGGACGGTGCCGTCGTCGTGGGTGTGGCTGTAGACCTTGGGCCACAGGGTCCGCCGGTTCCAGTCGTCGATGGACTCCAGCAGCTGCGGCTTCTCGTCGATCTTGTGGGGGCGGTCGTAGAACGTCCGCACCGAGAAGACCTGCTGGTCCGCCTCGCCGCGGAACATGAAGTACGTACGGAACTGCTCCCACGGCGCCGCGAGGTCACCCTCGTCGTCGACGACGTACTTGAGCTCCATCTGGTCGAGGAGCTGCTTCACGAGGTCCTGATCCGGGACGACGGGGCCCGCCGGTCCTTGGGGCTCCGGCTCTGGCTGGCCCCCGAAGTTCGGAATCGAGGACGGGTCGATGGTCACCGTGAATTTCCCTTCGTACGGATGCCGCCATCCTCCCCCATGCGGGGCGGGTGGTGGCAAGCCTCGACGGTCCTGTCAGCCCACGGCTGACAGATGCGTCTGCCGGGACCGCCCGCTGCGAGTACCCCGCCGGTGCGATGATCCCTCCGTGACTCCGCCCAAAGCACTGCCCAAGGCGCTGCGCCTGCTGCTGTGGACCCTGTGGCTGGGGTGCCTGGTGTTCACCGTCTGGTGCGTCGTGGTCCTGTACCTCGCCATGACCGACGTCTGACCTGCGGCGGGCCCGCCACCCGGTGGGGTGACGGGCCCGTACGGCTCCGAACGGGTTACAGCGTCTTGCCCGTGGCCGGGCCCACGATCAGGCCGTCGCCGAAGGCGTCCACCCGGACCGTGTCGCCGTCCTTGACCTCGCCGGCCAGGATCTCCTTGGCCAGGCGGTCGCCGATGGCGGTCTGGACGAGGCGGCGCAGCGGGCGGGCGCCGTAGGCCGGATCGAGGCCCTCCGTGGCGAGCCAGGCCAGGGCCTCGTCGGTGATCTCCAGGGTGAGGCGGCGCTCCGCCAGCCGCTTGGCGAGGCGCTCGATCTGGAGCTTGGCGATCCGTTCCAGTTCGGGCTTGGTCAGCGCGGAGAAGACGACCAGGTCGTCGAGGCGGTTGAGGAACTCCGGCTTGAAGGAGGTTCGGACCACCTCCAGGACCTGTTCCTTCTTCTCCTCCTCGCTCGTGATCGGGTCGACCAGGAAGTGGCTGCCCAGGTTGGAGGTGAGGACCAGGATGGTGTTGCGGAAGTCGACCGTGCGTCCCTGTCCGTCCGTCAGCCGGCCGTCGTCCAGCACCTGCAGCAGGACGTCGAAGACCTCGGGGTGGGCCTTCTCGACCTCGTCCAGCAGCACCACGCTGTACGGGCGGCGGCGCACCGCCTCCGTCAGCTGGCCGCCCTCCTCGTAGCCGACGTAGCCGGGAGGCGCGCCGACCAGCCGGGCGACGCTGTGCTTTTCGCCGTACTCGGACATGTCGATGCGGACCATGGCCCGCTCGTCGTCGAAGAGGAAGTCGGCGAGCGCCTTGGCGAGTTCGGTCTTGCCGACGCCCGTGGGGCCGAGGAAGAGGAAGGAGCCGGTGGGGCGGTCGGGGTCGGCGATGCCCGCGCGGCTGCGGCGGACGGCGTCCGACACGGCCTGCACGGCCTCCTTCTGGCCGATCAGGCGCCTGCCCAACTCCTCCTCCATACGCAGGAGTTTCTGGGTCTCGCCCTCCAGGAGGCGGCCGGCGGGGATGCCGGTCCAGGCGGCCACGACGTCCGCGATGTCGTCGGGGCCGACCTCCTCCTTGACCATGGTGTCCTTGGCGGCCTCCTCCTCGGCCTCGGAGGCGGCCTCCAAGTCCCGTTCCAGGGAGGGGATCTCGCCGTACAGCAGCTTGCTGGCGGTGTCGAAGTCGCCGTCGCGCTGGGCCCGTTCGGCCTGGCCGCGCAGCTCGTCCAGCTTCTCCTTCAGCTCACCGACGCGGTTGAGGGACTGCTTCTCCTTCTCCCAGCGGGCGGTCAGGCCCCGCAGCTCCTCCTCGCGGTCGGCGAGGTCGCGGCGCAGCTTCTCCAGGCGCTCGCGGGAGGCAGGGTCGGTCTCCTTCTCCAGCGCCAGCTCCTCCATCTTGAGCCGGTCGACGGAGCGCTGGAGTTCGTCGATCTCGACGGGCGAGGAGTCGATCTCCATGCGCAGCCGGGAGGCCGCCTCGTCGACGAGGTCGATGGCCTTGTCGGGCAGGAAGCGGGAAGTGATGTAGCGGTCGGACAGGGCCGCGGCGGCGACCAGGGCGCTGTCGGCGATCTGGACCTTGTGGTGGGCCTCGTAACGGCCCTTGAGGCCGCGCAGGATCGCGATGGTGTCCTCGACGGTGGGCTCGGCCACCAGCACCTGCTGGAAGCGGCGCTCCAGAGCCGGGTCCTTCTCGATCCGCTCGCGGTACTCGTCGAGAGTCGTCGCGCCGACCATTCGCAGCTCGCCGCGGGCCAGCATCGGCTTGAGCATGTTGCCGGCGTCCATGGCCGAGTCGCCGCCGGCGCCGGCACCGACGACGGTGTGCAGCTCGTCGATGAAGGTGATGATCTGGCCGTCGGAGTCCTTGATCTCGGCCAGGACGGTCTTGAGCCGCTCCTCGAACTCGCCGCGGTACTTCGCGCCGGCGACCATCGCGCCGAGGTCGAGCGCGACCAGCCGCTTGTCCTTCAGCGACTCGGGCACGTCGCCCTTGACGATCCGCTGCGCGAGCCCCTCGACGACGGCGGTCTTGCCGACGCCGGGCTCGCCGATGAGGACGGGGTTGTTCTTCGTACGGCGGGACAGCACCTGTACCACGCGGCGGATCTCGTGGTCCCGGCCGATGACCGGGTCGAGCTTGCCCTCGCGGGCGGCTGCGGTGAAGTCGGTGCCGAACTTCTCCAGGGCCTTGTACTGGCCCTCCGGGTCGGCGGTGGTCACCCGGCGTCCTCCCCTCGCCTTCTGAAAGGCTTCCTGCAACTTCTTGGCCGTGGCCCCCTGACCGGACAGTACGTCACCGGCCGGGCCGCCCTTCGCGGCGATGCCGATCAGCAGGTGCTCGGTGGAGAGGTACTCGTCGCCGAGGTCCCGGGCGCGGGCCTGCGCGTCCGCGATGACGGCGAGCAGGTCCCGGTTCGGCTGCGGAGGCGCGACGGTCGTGCCGGTCACGCTGGGCAGCGAGGCGAGCACCTTCTCCGCGCCGGCGCGCACGGCCGCCTGGTCGGCGTCCACGGCGGCGAGAAGATCGACGATGTTCTCGTTGTCCTGCCCCTGGAGCAGAGCAAGGAGCAGGTGAGCAGGGGTCAGGTCGGGATGCCCCTCGGTCACGGCCCGGTTACCGGCCGCGTTGATGGCGTCCCGGCTCCGGTTGGTCAGCTCGGCGTCCACGTTCGCGTTCTCCTCCTGGCGTCAGCCCTCATCCGCACTGACTTGAGCAACGTACACAAAGTTGAGTCTATTCCACTCAAGGTGAGACGGGCTACCGTCCAGGCATGGCCACATACGCCCTGGATCCCGGTGCCCCCGACCCCTCGTATCTCACCTTCTGGCGGGAACGGCACCTGTGCACGCTGACGACGCCGCGCCCCGACGGCAGCCCGCACGTCGTGCCCGTCGGCGTCACCTACGACCCCGAGGCCCGGCTGGCCAGGGTGATCACGAACAGGACGAGCGCGAAGGTGGCGAACGTCCTGGCGGCCGGTCCGGAGGGCGCGCGGGTGGCGGTGTGCCAGGTGGCCGGGCGGCGCTGGGCGACGCTGGAGGGGCTGGCCTTCGTACGGACCGAGCGGGAGCGGGTCACGGAGGCGGAGCGGCGCTATGCGGAGCGCTACGAGCGCAGGCCGGCGCCGAACCCGAACCGTGTGGTGATCGAGATCCGGCTGACGGGGGCGATGGGGCGTGGCTGATGTGGTCAGGCTGACGGTTTTCGGCCACTGAGGCGCGCCGGACGATTACGTCGACGGCGGGAAATGTCGCCATGAAACTGCAGCGGCGTCACCGTGTTCAGGTCACGGTGACGCCGCTGCGGGGGGAAGCACCTGAGCGATCTGTTACGACGGGGGAATCGCGTCAGGCACTGCGGGGGGTGGCTGAGATGGTCCGTACATTGGGGGATTCCGGTTCCACCAGCCGATGGTCTCGTTGGTCCAGGTTGACGAAGATCATTCCGTACCGGACGGCACATCGCACGGGCTGCGGCGCCCCCCGAGGCCGCCGCAGACATCGATACGCCCGCACGTCCTCGTCCTCGTCCCGCGTCACGACGACCGGCTCACCGAAGACGGTCACCATCAACGAGTCACCGGAGTGGGGGATCGCGGTGACCAGGTCGATGAAGTGCCATCCGGATCGGTAGGCGGTGGCCATTTCTCTACGGAAGGAACGGTCGTCCGGTGGAGTGGTCACGTCGTCAGCTCCCGGCGCTGTCGTCTGTGCCGACCGTCGCTGCAGGGCCGTCGGCGAGCACAGTGGACGCGGCGGCCGCCGGCCAGTGAGAGTCCGCTCGGGTGTTCTCCTTCGCGTCGGAAGAACCGCCCAGCACCACAAGTCCGACAACGGCGGAAAGGGCGGCCACAAGCACCGAGCGAAGCATTCTGTTGCGCATGGTCGGCTTCGTCCTCACTTGAAAGTCTCCTCTTCCCCCGTCGGATAAGACGATGGCTCATTCAGGCACGTCATGGCCACAGGATCGATGCATCATGTTCCTGCATGTTCAGGACCCTGGGGGGTGGAGATTTCGTGGCAAATCAGACTAAGGCGGCGCATCCCCATGCGGTGACCGAGCTCTGCGAGGAAGGTGGCCGACTCTATGCGAACGCCCTGCGCATGGGGCGGGTCGCGCGAGCCGACGTGGAGTCCGCTCCCTGTCTGATCGAGTTCGCCCTTCTCCACCCGGACCCGGACGATGCGGACTGGCTGCGGCCCGTGTCCCCGTCGGCCGCCCTGGCCGAGCGGCTCTACCCGATCGAGCGCGACATCACAGAACGCCGGCGGCTGTCCATTCAGCTCGCCGACGCTTTCGAGCCGTTCATGGCGCTCAGCGCCAAGGCCGCCGCGACCGACGACTCGATCACCGTGCTGGAGGGCGGGAAGCGGATCAACGCGGCGCTCAACATGGCCACGGCCCAGTGCCGGAGCGAGATGCTGACCATCCAGCCGAGCGACGACCGCTTCTCCGAACAGAGCCTCATCCAGGGGCTGGAGAGAGACAAGCCACTAATCGAACGTGGTGTGCGCATCCGGACGCTGTACCAGCACACGGCCCGCTACAGCCCGGAAAAGCTGGCGTACGTCGCCCAGCTCGCCAACGGCAAGGTGGAGTACCGGACGATCGACGAGGTGGTGGAACGCCTCATCATCTGCGACGAGACGGTCGCCTTCATTCCCGCGAGGGACGACCAGCAGGTCGCCCTGGAACTCCGCCATCCCGGGCTGATCCGCTACCTGATGCGGCTGTTCGAGTTCATGTGGGGGCGGTCCGTGCCGCTGAACGCGGGCGCCCCCTACGAGACCGCCCGCGACGGCATCACCGACATCCAGCACTCGATAGCCAAGCTCCTGGTGGAGGGGCACGTCGACGAGGCGATCGCCCGCCGCCTGGGCATGAACGTACGCACCTGCCGGGCCCACATAGCCAAGCTGGCCACGGTCCTGGGCAGCGGCAGCCGGGCGCAACTCGGGTACCTGATCGCCCAGTCCGGCATCCTCGACCCCGACAGCTGATCCGCGGGGCCGCGGCGGGCTCCGTACGGGCTCAGCGGGCGGTGCGGGATTCCTGACCCGGAAGAGTGACCGGCGTGACGTCCGCGGGGTGACGGGGGCCGTCCAGGCCCACCTGGGCGATGCGGACGCCGAGTTGGGTGCGGCTGGCCGCGCCCAGGGTCTCGGACAGCCGCGCGATGTGGGCCCGGCAGGTGCGGACGCTTATCCCCAGCCGTTCCGCGATCACCGCGTCCTGGTGGCCCTCCGCGAGGAGCGCGGCGATGGACTGCTCACGGTGGGATATGCCCTCGATGCCGGTGTCGGGCAGGGGGGCGGTCAGCGGGATGGCCAGCCGCCAGAGGCGGTCGAAGACCGTGCCCAGATAGCCGACCAGGGCGGGGTGGCGCAGTTCCAGGGCGAGGGTGCGGTCGGCGTTGGCGGGGATGAAGGCGACCGTGCGGTCGAAGAGGATCAGGCGGTCGATGACCTCGTCGAGGGTGCGCGCCTCGACCGCGTCGCCCATCAGCTCCAGGTAGTTGAGCAGGCCCTGGCCGTGCCGGGCCACGTGCGTGTACAGGTCGCGCATGCGCACGCCCCGGCCGCGCAGGGCGAGCGCCCGGTGCAGGCCCTCGGTCAGTTCGTGCTCCGGCCGGATGCCGCCGGGCTGGACGGTGAGGACCTCCGTGGTGCAGGCCTCCGTCGCCTCGTCCATGGCGGCCTGGATGCGCGAGAGCCCGTCCAGGACACGGATCGCGGAGCCCTCGGCGGGGCCCGGCTGCTGGAGCGAGGGCCCGAGACCGGCGTACCACTCGAAGGCCGCCACCGCCGAACCCACCCGCCGCTGGCTCGAGCTGACCTCGTCGTAGACCCCGCGCAGCAGCCGCGTCATGACCTCCTGCGGAGCCGTCGGGACCAGCCAGTCCATGTCGTCGGGGTCGGGGTGCAGCAGCGCGAGCTCCAGCAGGCAGGGCACCGGCTCGGCGTCGCGGCGCGACACCCGTCCGCGCCGTACGGCCCGTGAGTACACGCGGTCCCCGGCCTCGCAGAGCCGGTCAGCACCGTGTGGATGAGCGTCCGCCCCGTGCCCGGCCATCGTCCATCCCACCCCCCGGTTCCGCCGTCTTCCGCAGCGCAACTATGCGCGGACATACCCTGCTCCGCAACACGGCTTCGACGGCCACGGCCGAAAGAAAGCACCGGTTTGTACCGGTATTTCGGACCCTCCGTACGTCGAGTTGCAACAAGATGACGGTGGTACAGGGGACTTGTGGGGGCATCGTGAAGAACCCCGCCAGAACGTGCTTCTGACGGGGCCGCATGGCGCATATCCGACGCTGCGCGCTCCGGGCTACTTCAGCCCGACCGACGCGCAGTCGGAGGCGAACTTCGACGTGCAGATCTGCGAGACCGTGTAGATGCCGTCCGAGATCACCGTCTGCTTGATGTTCTTCCGCGTCAGGGCGGTCACGGTGACGAGCTGGGCGGGAATGTCCTGGTTGGTGGGGCTGTCCACGGTGTCCTGGGTGAGGGCGTCGAACTGGATGTCGTGGCCCTGCACCTTGGCCACGGCCATCTGCGCGGCGGCCTCGGCCTCCTGCGGGTAGGACTTGTAGACGCTCATGTACTGGTCGCCGGCCACGATGCGCTGCACGGCCGCCAGTTCGGCGTCCTGGCCCGTGATCGGCGGCATCTTCGTCACGCCGGCCTTCTTCAGGGCGGCGATGACGCCGGCCGCCATGCCGTCGTTGGCGGAGTAGACGGCCGCGATGTTGTCCTTGCCGATCTTGTTGATCGCCTCGGTCATGTTGGCCTCGGCGTTCTCCGGCTTCCAGTCCTTGGTGTCGTAGGTCGCGGCGACCGTCACCTTGCCGTTGAGCTCCGACAGCGCACCGGCCTTGAACTGCTTGGCGTTGGGGTCGGTGAGCGACCCGTTCATCATGACGACCTTGTCGGAGGTGTCGGCGTTGCCGCCGAGGGCGTCGAGCAGGGTGCGGCCCTGCACCTCGCCGACCAGTTCGTTGTCGAAGGAGACGTAGGCGTCGATGGGGCCCTCGGCGAGGCGGTCGTAGGCGATGACCGGGATGCCGGCGTCCTTGGCCTTCTTCACCTCGCCGGCGATGGCGTGCGAGTCGACGGCGTCCAGCAGGATGATGTCGACCTTGTCGTCGATCATCTTCTGCATCTGGCCGGCCTGCTTCTTGGCGTCCTGCTCGGCGTTCTGGTAGTCGACGCTGCCCTGCTTCTTGGTGAGCAGCTCCACCTGCCGCTTGATGATGGGGTAGTCGAAGTCCTCGTAGCGGGTGTTGGCCTTCTCCGGCAGCAACAGGCCGATGGTGACGTCGTTGCCCTTCGTCGGGCTCGCCGAACTGCTGTCCCCCGACACGTCGAGCATGCCGCACCCGGCCAGCGACAGGGTCATCGTGGACGCGGCCACGGATATGGCGATACGACGCGTGGGACTGCTCACAGGCCTGCTCACTTCTGATGCCTACGGGACGCGGGCGCCTCGAGGTGCCCGGATGTCTGAAAAGACAACGCGCAGCCGCCCCCGGGCGTCAAGCCGAACTACTTAACGAGTGCGCAACACCACGCTCCGCTTGGCTTGTGAAGACATGAAGGAAACGCCTCCAAACACCCTTTACGGACTCTCCATGCAACGGCAGGCAATCGGCAGGCAAAGATCCGTACAACCAAGCCGATACCTCACGAGTCGTGATCATGACGGCTCCGAACAGCCGTCCTCGACCGATCAGAGGATCGAATGAACTCAGCCAGACGTACGACGGCTTCGACGCTGGTGCTCGCGACCGCGGGCGCCCTCCTCGGCGCGTCCGTCTCCTCCGCCTCCGCGGCGACCACCTGCGCCTCCCCCGTCTTCAAGCGCCAGTTCTTCGGGAACACCGCCTTCTCCGGTACGGCGAAGAAGACGGACTGCGACAGCGCGATCGACCAGAGCTGGAGCGGCGCCCCCGCGACCGGCCTGCCGAAGGACAACTTCGGCGTCCGCTGGAGCGTCACCCGCGACTTCGGCTCCGGCGGCCCCTTCGCGCTCACCGCGAGCGGCCTCGACGGCATCCGCGTCCACCTCGACGGCACCCGCAGGATCGACCTCTGGAAGAACGTGTCGTCGACGGTGCAGAAGACCGTCAACGTCACGATCCCGTCCGGCAAGCACACCCTCCGGGTGGACTACGCG
This sequence comes from Streptomyces sp. C1-1, assembly GCF_050214755.1. Lineage (NCBI taxonomy): Bacteria > Bacillati > Actinomycetota > Actinomycetes > Kitasatosporales > Streptomycetaceae > Streptomyces > Streptomyces sp. C1-1. The sequence continues at coordinate 4,949,898 of NZ_CP189826.1, forward strand.
AACTTCACCGGCGTCGCGAAGGTCCGGTTCACGTACACCCCCCGCACCTCCGCCGACGTCGACAAGGTCAAGCCCCTGGTGCCCGCCGGGACTTCGGTCTCGTACGACACGGCGACCGGGAAGGCGAAGCTGACCTGGGCGAAGAACAAGGAGATGGACCTCGCCGGGTACCGGGTGTACCGGCGGACGAAGGGCACGTCGTTCGGCTCCGCGCCGCTCGCGACGACCACCTCGACGTCGTACACCGACACCACCCTGCCGCTGACGGGCGAGACCTACTACTACGAGGTGCGCGCCTACGACCGGGCGGGCAACACCTCGGCCGGCACGGCGGACCAGGGCGTGACCACCGTCGACCGCACCGCGCCGGGACAGGTCACCGGCGTCACGGCGAAGGGCACCACCGCCGGCAACACCCTCGCGTGGCAGGCCTCCGGCGCGACGGACGTCCACCACTACGAGGTGTGGGGCGCGCCGGAGGGGCAGCAGGACGCCGACGGACCCGACCTCGTGGTGGGCACGTCCTTCACCGACGTGCGCGCAGGGACGGATGCCGCCCACGTCTACCGGGTGTACGCGGTCGACGGCGCCGGGAACGTCTCCCCCGCCTCCGCCCCGGTGACCGCCACCCGCCCCGAGCCGAGCGGCACACCGGCCCCGGCCGGGCTCACCGCCACCCTCCACGACGACCGGACCGAGCTGCACTGGGACCTGCCCGAGGACTCCGGCCAGTACAACGTCTACCGCCGCACCGACGGCGGCTTCAGCGCCATCGGCAGCGTGCGCGGCGGCGGGTGGGACGACATCATCGCCCCGGCCGGCGAGGCGTCCTACTACGTCGTCGCCGTGGACGGCACGGGCGCCGAGTCCGCGCCCTCCGACGTGCTCACCGTCGACCGGCTCACCCGGGCCACCCAGGCCGGCCCGGCCGCGCCGAGCCTGACGCTCGTCTCGGCGGGCATCCCCGCCCGCTCGCCCATCACGGTCAAGGCCGCGCCCGGCGCGGGCGACGAGGGCCGCGTCCTGAAGGGCTACTCCTGGGAGATCGAGGGCGCCTGCGGCGCCAGCGGCACCCAGCTGTCCACCACGGGCGACATCTCCTGGACGCCGCCGTACAACGGCCCCTGCACGGTCACCGTGTACGCCGTGGACGCCTACGGGCGCCAGAGCGCGCAGAGTTCGTCGCTGGAGTTCTTCGTCGGCCGCTGACGCCCCCCACGGGCATGCGAAGGGGCCCGGAGGTCTGCGCCTCCGGGCCCCTTCGTCCACGCGTGTCGCTAGTCCTTCGCCTTCTTGGGCCGCCACACCACCAGCGCGCTGGTCTGCTGCACCTCCTGGTACGGCACAAGATCGCGCCGGTACGAGGCGTGCACCGCGGCCTCGCGCTGCTGCATCGCCGCGGCGGCGCCGTCGACGGCCGCCTGGAGCTCGACGACGCGCTGCTGGAGCGCGGCGACCTGGTTCTCCAACTCGATGATGCGCTTGATGCCGGCCAGGTTGATGCCCTCGTCCTGCGACAACTGCTGCACCTGGCGGAGCAGTTCGATGTCGCGGGCCGAGTAGCGGCGGCCCCGCCCCGCCGTGCGGCCGGGCGAGACCAGGCCCAGGCGGTCGTACTGGCGCAGGGTCTGCGGGTGCAGACCGGAGAGCTGGGCAGCCACCGAGATGACGTAGACCGGGGTCTCCTCGGTCAGTTCATACGGGTTGCGTCGACGGCCGTCCATCTCGATCAAGCTCCCTTCGCCGCCTGGAACAGCTCCGCCCGCGGGTCCTCGCCCGCGGTCGCCTCGCGATACGCCTCGAGTGCGTCACGAGCCTTCCCCGTCACGTCCTTCGGAACACTCACCTCGACGGTGACCAGCAGGTCCCCGCGGGTGCCGTCCTTGCGGACCGCGCCCTTGCCACGGGCACGCATGGTGCGGCCGTTGGGCGTGCCCGGCGGCAGCTTCAGGGTGACGGGCGGGCCGCCCAGGGTGGGGACCCTGACCTCGCCGCCGAGCGCCGCCTCGGAGAACGTCACCGGCACGGTGACGGTGAGGTTGTCGCCCTTGCGGCCGAAGACCGGGTGCCCGGAGACGTGGACCGTGACGTACAGGTCGCCCGCCGGACCGCCCCGTTCACCGGGCGCGCCCTTGCCGCGCAGCCGGATGCGCTGGCCGTCGTCCACCCCGGCCGGGATACGGACCTGCATGGTCCTGGACGACTTGGCGCGGCCGCTGCCGTGGCAGACCTCGCAGGGGTTCTCCGCGATCAGTCCGCGGCCCTTGCAGTCCGGGCACGGGTCGGTCAGCGAGAAGCCGCCGCCCGAACCCCGGGCCACCTGGCCGGTGCCGACGCACGTCGGGCACACCCGGGGGTTGCCGTTGGCGTCGCCGGTGCCGGAACAGGCCTTGCACGGTGCCTGCGAAGTCATGCGCAGCGGGACCGTCGCGCCCTCGATCGCCTCGGTGAAGTTGAGGCTGACCTCGGTGTCGATGTCCTGGCCGCGCCGGGGCTGTACCCGCGTGGTGCCCGAGCTGCCCCGGTTGAACAGGCCCCCGAAGACGTCACCGAGCCCGCCGCCGAAGCCGCCGGCTCCCCCGCCGCCGCCCTGGGCGCCGCCTCCGAAGAGGTCGCCCAGGTCGAAGTTGAAGGAGCCGCCCGCGCCGCCCGGCCCCGGGCGGAAGCCGCCGTTGCCGAAGAGGGTGCGGGCCTCGTCGTACTCCTTGCGCTTCTTGGGGTCACCGAGGACGTCGTTCGCCTCGGAGATCTCCTTGAAGCGCTCCTCGGCCTTGGCGTTGCCCTTGTTGGCGTCCGGGTGGAACTCGCGGGCGAGCTTCCGGTACGCCTTCTTGATCTCGGCCTCGGTGGCGTCCTTGGGGACGCCGAGGACCTTGTAGTAGTCCTTCTCGATGAAGTCCTTGGTGCTCATCCTCGACGCGCCCCCTTTCCGGTGTTCCGCTCGGTGTCTACGTCAGCCCTCCTCAGGGCCGTTGTCCTTCTCGTCGCCGGCCGCGGGAGCCTCTTCGGCCCCCTCGGCCTTGACCGTCTGCGCGCCCGGCTGCGGTTCGGCGACGGCCACCCGGGCGGGGCGGATGGTGCGTTCGCCGATGCGATACCCGGGCTGCAGGATCGCCACGCACGTCGTCTCGGTGACGTCCGGCGCGTAGCTGTGCATCAGGGCCTCGTGGATCGTCGGGTCGAAGGGCTCGCCCTCCTTGCCGAACTGCTGCAGACCCATCTTCGCCGCGACGGTCTCCAGCGACTCCGCGACGGACTTGAATCCGCCGACGAGTTCGCCGTGGTCCCGGGCGCGGCCGATGTCGTCGAGCACGGGCAGGAGTTCGGTCAGGAGGTTCGCGATGGCGATCTCCTTGACCGTGATCCGGTCCCGCTCCACACGGCGGCGGTAGTTCTGGAACTCGGCCTGCAGCCGCTGGAGGTCCGCCGTGCGCTCCTCGAGCGCCTTGCGCACCTGGTCCAGCTGGGCCGTCAGACCGGCGATCTGAGCTGCGTCCCCGGCCGGGGCCGCCCCCCCGGAGGAGGCGGCGGCCTTCGGCTCGGCGTCGTCAGAGGTGGCGCCTGAGGGGACGTCGGGCTTCTCCTCGAAGCCCGGGGTCTCCTCGGTCACGCGGCACCGTCCTTGCGCTCGTCGTCCACGATCTCGGCGTCGACGACGTCGTCGTCGGCCTTGGGCGACTCGGCACCGGCGTCGGCGCCGCCCGCGGCCTGCGCGGCCTGGGCGTCGGCGTACATGGCCTGACCGACCTTCTGGGAGACCGCGGCGACCTTCTCGGTGGCGGTGCGGATCTCGGCGGTGTCCTCGCCCTTGAGCGCGGTCTTCAGCTCCTCGACGGCGGCCTCGACCTCGGTCTTGACCTCGCCGGGGACCTTGTCCTCGTTGTCCTTGAGGAACTTCTCCGTCTGGTAGACGAGCTGCTCGCCCTGGTTGCGGGTCTCGGCGGCCTCGCGGCGGCGGTGGTCCTCCTCCGCGTACTGCTCGGCCTCCTGGCGCATCCGGTCGACCTCGTCCTTCGGCAGCGAGGAGCCGCCGGTGACGGTCATCTTCTGCTCCTTGCCCGTGCCCAGGTCCTTGGCGGTCACGTGCATGATGCCGTTGGCGTCGATGTCGAAGGACACCTCGATCTGCGGCACGCCACGCGGGGCCGGCGGCAGACCGGTCAGCTCGAACATCCCGAGCTTCTTGTTGTACGCCGCGATCTCGCGCTCGCCCTGGTAGACCTGGATCTGCACGGACGGCTGGTTGTCCTCGGCCGTGGTGAAGATCTCGGAGCGCTTGGTCGGGATCGTGGTGTTGCGCTCGATGAGCTTGGTCATGATGCCGCCCTTGGTCTCGATACCGAGGGACAGCGGGGTGACGTCGAGCAGCAGGACGTCCTTGACCTCGCCCTTGAGGACACCGGCCTGGAGCGAGGCGCCGATGGCGACGACCTCGTCCGGGTTCACACCCTTGTTGGCCTCCTTGCCGCCGGTCAGCTCCTTGACGAGCTCGGCGACGGCGGGCATACGGGTGGAGCCACCGACGAGGACGACGTGGTCGATCTCGTTGATGGAGATGCCGGCGTCCTTGATGACGTTGTGGAACGGCGTCTTGCAGCGCTCCAGCAGGTCCGCGGTCAGCTGCTGGAACTGGGCGCGGGTGAGCTTCTCGTCGAGGTGCAGGGGGCCCTCGGCGGAGGCGGTGATGTAGGGCAGGTTGATCGAGGTCTCGGTGGACGAGGACAGCTCGATCTTGGCCTTCTCGGCGGCCTCACGCAGGCGCTGGAGGGCCATCTTGTCCTTGCCGAGGTCCACGCCGTGACCGGACTTGAACTGCTGCACCAGGTAGTCGACGACGCGCTGGTCCCAGTCGTCACCACCGAGGTGGTTGTCACCGTTGGTGGCCTTCACCTCGACGACGCCGTCGCCGATCTCCAGCAGCGAGACGTCGAACGTACCGCCACCGAGGTCGAAGACGAGGATCGTCTGGTCGTCCTTGTCGAGGCCGTACGCGAGCGCGGCCGCGGTGGGCTCGTTCACGATGCGCAGGACGTTCAGGCCCGCGATCTCGCCGGCCTCCTTGGTCGCCTGACGCTCGGAGTCGTTGAAGTAGGCCGGGACGGTGATGACCGCGTCCGTGACCTTCTCGCCCAGGTAGGACTCGGCGTCGCGCTTCAGCTTCTGCAGGATGAAGGCGCTCATCTGCTGCGGGTTGAACTGCTTCCCGTCGAGCTCGATCTTCCAGTCCGTGCCCATGTGGCGCTTCACGGAGCGGATGGTCCGGTCAACGTTGGTGACCGCCTGACGCTTGGCCACCTCGCCGACGAGCACCTCACCGTTCTTCGCGAAGGCGACGACGGACGGCGTGGTCCTGGCGCCCTCGGCGTTGGTGATGACGGTGGGCTCGCCGCCCTCCAGAACGCTGACGACGGAGTTAGTCGTGCCCAGGTCGATGCCGACCGCACGTGCCATGGTTGATTCCTCCAGCTGACTTGAGTGGAACGGACTCAAGTGTGCATGACGGCGGCGGATGGGTCAACAGACCTGAGTCGTATGGGCTCAACTCTTATCCGTTCCTTACACGCAATCTGCCCGTGACCTGCGCGGATGCCGAGCCCCTAGGGGGAGGATCAGGGATCCGGAGCAGCGCCAGGACGACGATCAGCGCACCCGCCCCGACCCACCACACCCCGGATCCGGCGATCCACCCCACGTCCACGAGCACCCCGACGAGCACCCCCGCAAACGCCCCGATCCCCAGCAGCACGGTGATCCCCCGCGGGGTCACCCCCAACCGCCGCAGCCGGTGGGCGAGATGGTCCGGTCCGCGCCGTTGCAGCGGCCGCCCGCCGAGCCGCCGCGCCAGCAGCACGAGGAGCACGTCGGCACTGGCGACGGCGGTGAGCGGGAAGAGCACGCCCGTACTGGAGGCGAGCCCGTAGCCGGCGCGGGTGAACACCGCGGCGGCGGCGAGCACGAACCCGGCGAACAGCGAGCCGCACGCGCCGAGCCCCACGCGTGCGGGATGCCAGTTGTGCATCAGGAAGCCGGTCAGCGCGGCGGCCAGCACGCTCAGCAGCACCGCGAGCCCGTCCATCACCTCGGCGGCGGCACAGGCCCCCACCCCGAAGGCGGTGAGGACGCCGACGGTCCCGGCGAGCGCGTCGGCGTGGTCGAGGGCCCGGAAGCCGAGGGCGACGAAGGTGATCCACCCCACGGCCAGCAGCCCCCCGCCGACACCCGTCTCCCCGTACGGCACCACGCAGGCCGCCGCCACCGCCGTACCGGCGACGAGCACCCACGGCCTGAGCCGCCGCACGTCGCCGAGGAGGCCCAGCGCTGCGACCGCGGCCCCCGCGACGAGCAGCCGTCCCACGCCGTCGCCGAGCGGCGCGACGCCCGTCCAGTCCCCGACGCCGGCGACCAGACAGCTGGCGAGCACCACCGCCACTCCCCCGAACAGCGGCAGCGGCCGCTGCCGCCGTCGGTCGACGACCCCGAGGCGCAGGGCGGGGATCCGCAGGAGTGCGGAGAGCACGGCGGCGAGGAGCAGGGCGGTGGTGGCGGCGGCGATCCCGTAGAGCACAGGTCTAAATTAGGGGCGAATGTACAAATTTGGTACGAATAACACGATCGGATCGTCCCGGACCTTTGAGGTGACCCTCAGCGACGCAGATCACCGCACCGCTGACTACATTGCGACGGAGAATGTGGGTAGTCTCAGACGGACTGCATAAGTTACCGCTTAGTAATGTCGAGGATTCCCTCGAGAGAACCCCTCGCAGGCCCGAGGAGCCCCCAAATGCAACTCGCCGCGATCATCGTGTCGCTGGTTCTGATCGTGGTTGGCGTGGCGCTGTTCGCGCGCGCCATCCTGCAGATCTACAACTTCATGCGGCTCGGTCAGAGCGTGCCCGCGGGTACCCGCACGGACGAACCCGGCCGACGCACCGTCACCGTGGCGAGGGAGTTCCTCGGCCACACCCGGATGAACCGCTGGGGTGTCGTCGGTGTGGCGCACTGGTTCGTGGCGGTGGGCTTCTTCACCCTGCTGCTGACGATCGTCAACGCCATCGGCCAGCTCTTCCAGGCCGACTGGCTGCTGCCGGTCCTCGGCGACTGGACGCCGTACAACGTCTTCGTCGAGTTCATCGGCACCATGACGGTGCTCGGCATCCTGGTCCTGATCGGCATCCGCCAGCTCAGCCACCCGCGCAGGCCGGGCCGCAAGTCCCGCTTCGCGGGCTCCAACTTCGGCCAGGCGTACTTCGTCGAGGCCGTCATCCTCATCGTCGGCGTCTGCATCTTCATGCTGCACGCACTCGAAGGCGCCCAGCACCACGTCGACGGCTACGAGGCGTCGTTCTTCATCTCGTACCCGGTGGTGCACTGGCTCGCGGGCATGGACGTCTCCACGCTCCAGAACCTCACCTACTTCTTCGCCGGCCTGAAGATCGCGACCTCCTTCATCTGGATGATCACGGTCGCCCTGAAGACCGACATGGGTGTCGCCTGGCACCGCTTCCTGGCGTTCCCCAACATCTGGTTCAAGCGCAACGCCGGCGGCGAGACCTCCCTGGGCGCCCTGCTGCCGATGACGTCCGGCGGCAAGCCGATCGACTTCACCGACCCCGGCGACGACGACGTCTTCGGTGTCTCCCAGGTCGAGCAGTTCTCCTGGAAGGGCCTGCTGGACTTCTCCACCTGCACCGAGTGCGGCCGCTGCCAGTCGCAGTGCCCCGCGTGGAACACCGGCAAGCCGCTCTCCCCGAAGCTGCTGATCATGTCCCTGCGCGACCACGCGCACGCCAAGGCCCCCTACCTGCTCGCGGGTGGCGGCAAGTCCATGGAGGGCGAGGAGAAGGCCTCCGAGGAGCAGCTGGCCGGCGTGCCCGCGGCCGCCCTCGCGGAGGCCGAGCGCCCGCTGGTGGGTTCCCTGGAGGACAACGGCGTCATCGACCCCGACGTCCTGTGGTCCTGCACCACCTGCGGCGCCTGCGTCGAGCAGTGCCCGGTGGACATCGAGCACATCGACCACATCGTCGACATGCGCCGCTACCAGGTGATGATCGAGTCCGCGTTCCCGTCCGAGGCGGGCACGATGCTCAAGAACCTGGAGAAGAAGGGCAACCCCTGGGGCCTGGCCAAGAAGCAGCGCCTGGAGTGGCTCAAGGAGGTCGAGTTCGAGGTCCCGGTCGTCGGCCAGGACATCGAGGACCTCACCGAGGTCGAGTACCTGTACTGGGTCGGCTGCGCCGGCTCCCTCGAGGACCGCGCCAAGAAGACGACGAAGGCCTTCGCCGAGCTGCTGCACATCGCGGGCGTCAAGTTCGCGATCATGGGCGGCGACGAGAAGTGCACCGGCGACTCCGCCCGCCGCCTGGGCAACGAGCCCCTGTTCCAGGAGCTCGGCATGGAGAACGTCATGGCGCTGAACATGGCGTTCGGCGAGGAACTGGACGACGACGGCAAGGTGGTCCCGGAGTCCGCCAAGCCCAAGTCGGCGAAGAAGATCGTCGCGACCTGCCCGCACTGCCTCAACACGATCGGCAACGAGTACCCGCAGCTCGGCGGCGACTACGAGGTCATCCACCACACCCAGCTGCTGCAGCACCTCGTCGACGAGGGCAAGCTGGTCCCGGTCACCCCGGTCGAGGGCATCATCACCTACCACGACCCCTGCTACCTGGGCCGCCACAACAAGATCTACACGCCCCCGCGCGAGATCATCGCCAACGTCCCCGGTCTCCGGAACGAGGAGATGCACCGCCACAAGGAGCGCGGCTTCTGCTGCGGCGCCGGTGGTGCGCGCATGTGGATGGAAGAGCGCATCGGCAAGCGCATCAACAACGAGCGCGTCGACGAGGCGCTGTCGCTGAACCCCGACATCGTCTCCACCGCCTGCCCGTTCTGCCTGGTCATGCTGACGGACTCGGTCAACGGCAAGAAGAACGAAGGCAAGGCGAAGGAGTCGATCCAGGTCGTCGACGTCGCCCAGCTGCTCCTCGACTCCGTCAAGACGCCCGTCGACCCGGCGGGCGAGGAGGAGACGGAGAGCGCACCGGAGCCGGAGCCGGTGAAGTAGCCCGTACGACCACGACGGCGCCCCCCGCCTCCCACGAGGCGGGGGGCGCCGTCGTACGTGTCACGCGCCCCTCGGCCCCGACTGCTGGACCACCTCGAAGGACCACAGCGTCGAACCACTGGCCGCCGGCTTCGGGCGCTCGCCGCCCTCCTGGCCGCCCTGGTGCGCGGACTTCATCGACCCCTCCATCCATGCCTGGAAGGACTCCTCGTCCCGCCAGCGGGTGTACACGAGGTACTGATCGGTGCCCTCGACCGGTCGCAGCAGCTCGAACCACTCGAAGCCGTCGGAGCCGTCCACGGTGTGGGCCCGCGAGGCGAACCGCTTCTCCAGGACCTCGCGCTGCTCGGCGGGCACGGTCAGTACGTTGATCTTTACGACGCTCATGGACCCATCCTCCACCCGACCACCGCGCCCGCCACGCGCGGCACCCGTGTCCCCGCGCTCGATCCGGCAGGGGTCTCAGAAGACCGGCTGCCCGATCGCCAGCAGGTTCCCCTCGCTGTCCCGGAACCACGCGCCGCGCTCCCCGCGGGCGCCCTTGCTCGGATAGTTCCCCTCGACCTCCGCGATCCCGTCCACGGTCCTCAGCCCCGGCGCGTCCACCTCCTCGAACACCACCCCGCGCCGCCGCAGCTCCGCCACGACGGCCGCCAGGTCCGCGACGCCCTCGAACGCCATCTGCGTGAAGGTCCCCGGCGAGGCCCCCGTGGACCGGAAGAGCACGAAGTCCACTCCCCCGCACCGGTACAGCAGCCCTCCGGGCCGCTCGTCCACGGGCTCCAGCCCGAGCATCTCGGCGTAGAAGCGGCGTGCCCGGTCGAGGTCCTGTGCCGGCAGCCGGGTCGCCACCCGCGCCCCGGCCAGAACGTTCCCTCCATCTGCGCTCATGTCACCACTGTGCCCGTGGGCAGGCGAGCTGTCGCGGTGTCTCGAACGCGTGCATGATGGGGCGGCTTTGTCGGCGGGGCGGGCGGGGTGGGCGGTGCGCGTGCGAAGAGGCGGGGCGAAGGTCACGGCGGCGGTGATGGGCGGCTGTCTCCTGCTGCTCGGCGCCTGCGGTCCCGGCAGGGACACCCCCGCCGCCGGGCACCGGCCCGAACGGGGCGCGGACGCCCCCGCCCTGCTCCCGGTCCCGCACGGCACGGGCAGCAAGGCCGCCGACGACTTCAACGGCGACGGCCACCGCGACCTCGTCCTCGACGACCTGGTCGAGGCCCACAGCCACGCCGACGACGCCGGCATCGGCATCGTCTACGGCAGCGCGCACGGACTCGTCCCGGGCGCACGGCAGTTGCTCGGCCCCACCGCCTACGCGGCCCGCACGGGAGGCCGTCTCCCGGCCGTCTTCGACGCGGAGGCGAACTGCGACCTGGACCGGGACGGCTTCACCGACCTCGTCGTCTCGACGGACCCGCCCTACGACGGCCGCGGCCGGCCCCCGGTCCCGCTCCAGATCCTCTTCGGCTCCCCGGCGGGCCTGACCCCTGCGGTCCACCTCACCGTCCCCGCCCGCGCCCGCGCCGGCACCGACTGGCCCGACCGGCCGGTGTGCGGCGACTTCGACGGCGACGGCGCCGAGGACCTGGTGCTGCACGCGTCGGGCGGCCGACTCACCTGGCTGCGCGGCCCGTTCGGCCGTCGGGGCACCCCGCGCGCTGCCGCCGCCCCCGTCCCCTCCACCGGCGAGGTCCCGACGGGCCCCGCGGCCGACGTGAACCGCGACGGATACGACGACCTCGTCGTCCGTACGGCGGAGGGCTCCGGCACCTCGACGATCGTCCTCGGCGGCCCGGACGGCCCCACCCGCACCGGCACCGCCCTCCCCGAGGGCCTCGACGTCGCCCTCGGCCGATTCGGCCGGGGCACGGCCCTGGACGCGGCGGTCGGCACCACCGACGAAACGTCCCTGCGCTACGACCTCCCCACCTCCGTCCGCGCCACCCTCCCCGTCCCCGGCCCCCGCCTGGCCACGGCCGACCTCGACGGTGACGGCCTGAGCGAACTCATCGCCGATGGAGCGGAGTTGAAGGTGTTGCGTGGCCGCTCGGCCGGCCTCTCGGCTTCCGACACGGTGACCGTGAAGCCGCCGGCCCCCGGCACGACGAGGCTCCTGGCGGCAGCGGACTTCGACGGCGACGGCCGCGCCGACCTGGTCCTGCGGACGTACCGAGGGGAGACGAGGGACACCGTCACCGTCCTTCCGGGCGTCGGTGCCGGCGCCGGCGTGGGTGTCGGGAAGCGGCTGGTGGCGGAGAAACCGGCGGTCCGCTTCTCGACGTCGGAGTTCCTGGGCGACCGCTGATCCGCCCAAGATTATTTACCGTACTCACGTACAACCCTTACCCGACGGCGAAGGTCTCCTGATCGCCTGCCGCCCCGCACACGGGCCGGCGGGCACACCACCGACTGTCGATGCCCCCGGGCATCCCCGCATGCCGCAGGAGACCCCGCATGCACAAGCCCCTGCGACTCGCCCTCGCGTCGGCCACCGCGGCCGCGCTGACGGGCGGGCTGCTCACCCTCACCGCCGCCCCGGCGACGGCCGCCCCCTCCGGCCTGGCCGCGGACTTCAACGGCGACGGCTACCGCGACACCGCCGTCGCCGCACCCTGCGCCACCGTCGGCACGGTCTCGTGCGCCGGCGCGGTCGTCGTGCTGTACGGCTCGTCCTCCGGTGTGTCGGCCACCAGGAAGACCGTGATCACGCAGAACTCCACCGGCGTGCCGGGCACCGCCGAGGAGCTCGACCGCTTCGGCGGCGGCCTCGCCACCGGCGACCTGGACGGCGACGGCTACGCCGACCTGATCGTCGGCACCCCGAACGAGGGCATCGGCGACCGAGCCGGCGTCGGCAGCGCGACCGTGATCTGGGGCTCCAAGTCAGGCCTGTCCGGCGGCGCCTCCCTGCCCTCCCCCTCCGGTCTGAGCGAGTGGGGCGGCTACTCCGGCTCCATCGCCACCGGCGACTTCAACGGCGACGGCAAGACGGACGTGACCGTCACCGGCCAGAGCCGCACAGGCCTGTACCGGGGCCCCTTCGCCCGCACCGGCGAGCCCGCGACCCTGTCCGCCGTGGACGAGGTCGGCTCCACGGACGAGGTCGTCGCCGGGAACATCGACGGCGACCTGGCGGCCGAACGGGTGTACCCCTACATCCTGGAGAGGGACGAGGCCGGCGTCATCGAGTACGTCGACCACGACCCCGAGGGCTGGGAGAGCCACCCCGACTCCGACTACGCCACCACCGCGCTGCCCGCCGCCGACGGCCACCAGGGCGCGATCGGCGACATCAACGGCGACGGCTACGGCGACCTGGTCCTCGGCGACCACGAGGACCCGCGCAGCGTCAAGCCGGGCGGCCACAAGGGCGGCCAGATCAGCGTCTGGTACGGCGGCCCGAACGGCCCCGACCCCGCGCAGACGCCGACGGTCGTCCACCAGGACACGACCGGCGTGCCCGGCTCCGGCGAGACCGACGACCTCTTCGGCTCGGCGCTCGCCGTCGGCGACATCAACGGCGACACGTACGCAGACGTCGCCGTGGGCGCCTTCGGCGAGGACAACGGCACCGCCAAGGACTCGGGTTCGGTGACCGTCCTGTTCGGCTCGGCCACGGGTCTGAAGACCTCGAACGCCAAGTCGTACACCCAGAACACCACGGGCGTGCCCGGCAGCAGCGAGACCGGCGACGGCTTCGGCATGACGGTCCGTCTGACCGACCTCGACAAGAACGGCAAGGCCGACCTCGTCATCGGCACCGGCTACGAGAACGGCTACGGGGCGATCACCGTCCTGAAGGGCACCGCCTCCGGCCTCAGCACCACCGGCGCCAAGTCGTTCACCGCCCGCGACCTCTCCCTCAAGGGGGGCGCCGACCTCGGCTGGGAGATCGCCCAGTGACACGAGGGGACCGACGGCCCCGGTAAGGCAAGAGGACCGACGGTCCCGGTGACGCAAAGGGACCGACTATCCCGGTGCCACAAGGGGACTGACGGTCCCTAGGGGCCCCTCGCCCGGCCCCTTAGGGGATGTCACAGGTCGGCCGCAAAGCCGGGCCCGAACCGCCGGGCCCGGCACGTCACTCTCCGAGACCAGGTACGTTCGAAGACGTGGCTGGATTCAGGATCGGACGCGGCGCCCGGAACAACGGCGCTCCGCAAACGCGACCGCAAAACCCCCCGCACGGACAGCAGACGCCGCAGGGACCGTCGTACGGCTACCCGCCGGCGCCGCATCCCCACCCGGGCCGTCAGCAGTACGGCAACGGCGGCGGCCAGGGCCAGTGGCCCCAGTCGGGAGGCGCCGGCGGCTACGGCGAGCCGGAGTACTTCGGCGACGGCGGCGGCTACGCACCGCAGGGCGGCCCGGACCCGTACGCGGCCAACAACCCGGGTCACACGCAGGCGTTCTCCGTGGGCGAGGACCCGTACAGCCAGGGCGAGACCTACCGCGCCGGTTCGGCCCAGCCGCCGGCCGGCCCGATAGGCCCCCGCCTGCACTGGAAGGACCTGCTCCGCGGGATCGTCCTCTCCCCCGCCCAGACGTTCCTGCAGATGCGGGACTACGCCATGTGGGGCCCCGCGCTCGTCGTCACCTTCCTCTACGGCCTGCTGGCCGTCTTCGGGTTCGACGGCGCCCGCTCGGACGCGATCAACGCCACCCTGTCGAACGCGGTGCCGATCGTCCTGACGACGGCGGTCGCCATGGTCGTCTCGTCCTTCGTCCTGAGCGTGGTCACGCACACCCTGGCCCGCCAGCTCGGCGGCGACGGGGCCTGGCAGCCCACGGTCGGCCTCTCCATGCTGATCATGTCCCTCACGGACGCCCCCCGCCTGGTCTTCGCCATGTTCTTCGGCGGCGACGCGACGTTCGTGCAGATACTCGGCTGGGCGACCTGGGTGGCTGCCGGGGCCCTGCTGACGATGATGGTCAGCCGCTCCCACGACCTGCCCTGGCCGAAGGCCCTGGGCGCGTCGGCGATCCAGCTGATCGCGCTGCTGTCGATCGTGAAGCTGGGCACGTTCTAGAGCTGGAAGGCATCGAGCCGCCGACGAGAGGGGCTCCCGGGGTGTCACCGGGAGCCCTGGCACCGTCGGAGGTTCGGGGAGTTCGGGGATGTTCGCAGAGGCTCGGGAAGGCCTGGGAAGGGGAAACCGTGGCCGGATTTTTTCCCGGCCGTTGGATTTTTTCCCGGCCGTCTCTCCGCCCTCATCTCGAAACACCAGGTCAGCGGCGGGCCGCGGTCCTCATCTTCCGGATCTGTGCCGATGGCCACAGCGAGCGGGACCTGGCTGGGCGCATACTGAGCCATGACCAAGCCTGCGGCACAGAAGCGCCATCTGCCCACCAGCCCGTTCAAGGCGCCGGTCGCACCGGCCCCGAAACACTTCGCGATGGGCGACCAGGTCACCCATGACATGTACGGCCTCGGCCGGGTGATCGGCATCGAGGAAGGCATCGCGGCCCTGGTGGATTTCGGCACGGCCCAGATGCGCATCCTGAGCCCGTACAGCAAGATGACCAAGTTGTAGAACCGCTGTGCCCGGTGGCGGCACACCAGGCTCCGTCAGGAGCCTGCAACGAAAGGCAGACCTCTCATCGACCAGACTTCGCTGTTCTCCGCTCTGGAAGGACAGCCCAGCCGTCCCACCGTCGTCTCGCCGCCTCCGGCGACAGAGCCCTTCCAGGCCCCGGACTTCGGACGGGACGAGATCTTCGAGGACGAGCCCTTCTCGTCCGGGGCAGGGGAGCCCGAGCCGACCACGCGCACGGCACGGCCGAAGGCCGCCCGGCGGTAGTCGACGGCGGCCACGGACCCGACGCCGCAGCAGCGAGAGAGCCCCCCGGCACTTCACCGAGGGGCTCTCTCATGCCGCCTGTGCCGTCACCGAAGACCTTGCGGTTCCTGCAGTTCCTGCCGCCTTGCCGTCTTGCCGTTCAGACGGCTTCCCGGTTCTCCTTGGGCGCCTTCCCCAGCCCGTGCACGGGCGGCAGGACACTCCACGGGAAGTTGATCCACTCATCGGTGCGCTTCCACACGTACTCGCACTTCACCAGCGACTGCGACTTCTCGTAGATGACGGCGGAGCGCACCTCGGCGACGTGGTCGAGGCAGAAGTCCCGCACCAGCTTCAACGTCTTGCCGGTGTCGGCGACGTCGTCGGTGATGAGGACCTTCTTGTCGGAGAAGTCGATGACGTTGGGGACGGGCGCGAGCATGACCGGCATTTCCAGCGTGGTCCCCACCCCGGTGTAGAACTCGACGTTCACCAGGTGGATGTTCTTGCAGTCCAGGGCGTAGGCGAGCCCGCCGGCGACGAACACCCCGCCGCGCGCGATGCTGAGGACGACGTCCGGCTCGTACCCGTCGTCGGCGATGGTCTGCGCCAGCTCGCGGACGGCCGTCCCGAACGCCTCGTAGGTCAGGTTCTCCCGCACACCGCTCACGCTCGTCACACCTGCGTCCGGTGGAAGTTCAGGTAGGAACGCGAGGCGGTGGGCCCGCGCTGCCCCTGGTACCGGGATCCGTACCGGTCACTGCCGTACGGGAACTCGGCCGGCGAGGAGAGCCGGAACAGGCACAGCTGCCCGATCTTCATGCCGGGCCACAGCTTGATGGGCAGGGTGGCGAGGTTGGACAGCTCCAGGGTCACGTGACCGGAGAACCCGGGGTCGATGAACCCGGCGGTGGAGTGGGTGACGAGCCCGAGCCGGCCGAGGGAGCTCTTGCCCTCCAGGCGGGAGGCGAGGTCGTCGGGGAGCGTGATGACCTCGTACGTCGACGCGAGCACGAACTCCCCGGGGTGCAGGATGAACGGCTCGTCGCCCTCCGGCTCCACCAGCCGCGTGAGGTCGGGCTGCTCGACGGAGGGGTCGATGTGCGGGTACCGGTGGTTCTCGAACACCCGGAAGTACCGGTCCAGCCGGACGTCGACGCTCGACGGCTGCACCATGGATTCTTCGAAGGGATCGATCCGTACCCGCCCGGCGTCGATCTCGGCCCGGATGTCCTTGTCTGAGAGAAGCACGCCCCGAGGATACGCAAGGCGCGCGAGCCGACCACAATCGTGGCAACCCGCGCGCCTGTGCTTTCGTACTGCCTGCTTGCCGCTTTGCCCGCTACCGCTTCTCGAGACTGACCGGTACGACGCTGCGAAGCCGCGCACAGCGGGGACATCGGAGCAACCGACCGGGGCCGAGCCGCTCGGCCTGCTGCATCGGGAACGAAGCGGTGCTGAACACGTGCCCATCGGCACAACGGACGACGGTGCGCTCCATCAAGTTCTGGAGTCCCTTCCCCAAAGAGCCTCGCCGGGCTGCTGCTCACCGGACGACAAATGCCACATTACGGGATCAAAGGAACGACTCTCCAGGCGGCACTCCGGCCTCACCCGGACCCTCTCCCACCCCTCCACCGTACGCCCCAACTCCGGTGCCCCGCAGCCCCGTCCCACCCCTGAAACGCACTCAGACCCCGCGGCTTCAGCGCCCGGGGCCTGGCATGAGGTAAGGTAACGTTGCGTTCCGACACCGACTCCGTTCGGCGTCTTACGCGGGTGTAGTTTAATGGTAGAACATCAGCTTCCCAAGCTGAGAGCGCGAGTTCGATTCTCGTCACCCGCTCCACGATGAAGCCCCAGGCCAGTGGCCCGGGGCTTGTTTTTTTGGGCCTCGGCCCGCTGTGTCTGGGCGACGGCGGACGCCCGTCCTGCATGTGGACGGGGAACAAGGTCCGTGTGGGCGCGGGCACTTGGTCACCGAGCGGCTTGTGTCAGAGCGGGAGGTCGTCGGGGAGTACCCGGAACGCCTTGTGGCGGCCCAACGGGCGTACGGCTCGGAAGTCCCGTCGGTCGAGGGTGAGGATCGCGTCCGTGTCGTAGTCGGCGGCAAGCGCCACGTTGACCGCGTCGGCGAGGTCGAGGTCCAGCGCGCGGTAACGGACACGGACGGACTGGGCGGCGCCCAGGTGGTCCTCCGTGATCTCCGGCAGGACGACACGACCCCGGCTCATCCAGCGCCGTAGGTCGTCGACCGCGCTGAGGGCGGCCTCCCTGCCGAGTTCGCGCGTGGCAACGTGATCCAGTTCGGCAAGCAGCAATGGGGACATGACCAACAAGCCGGCCGCCATGATCGCCTCGTTGGCCGCCGCGTGTTCCGGATGAGCCGAGTCCAGGGCCGCCAGAAGGCCGGACGTGTCGGCGATGACAATGATCACGCGGCGGATCCGGAGCCCGAGCCGGTCTCACGCCGGACGGCGTCGGCGACCGTGTCGCGGACCTCCGACTTGGACGGCGCACGCCCTGGGCCCTCGAAGGTCCGCGAGAACAGGGGCTCGTCCCAGACCCGGTTCGCCATGGCCGCAAGGTGGATGCCCTGACGGATGATCTCGGCCTCGCTTATGCCTCGGCGCTTGGCGGCCTCCTTGATGATGGCCAGGTCCTCGGGATCGGCGTAGACGTTGGTGCGCTTCATGGACATGTACCAACGGTAGTCCATGTACCGGAGTGATGTATGGGCGCACTTGCCCGTATCTCGTTGCGTAGGGCCATCCGACGAACACGGGGCTCCGGCGCGTGGGTCAGGAGCGGTCTGCGGCCTCGTAGGCTTCCGGGCCCTGTTCCGCCGCCGTCGTGTCCATCCACATGACCTGCCAGCCGTGGCCGTCGAGGTCGAAGAAGCTGCGGGAGTACATGAAGCCGTAGTCCTCGGCGCCGTCCGCCTCGGAGGCGCCCGCCGCGAGCGCTGCGGCGCTGACCTTGTCGACCTCTTCGCGGGAGGACACGCTGAAGCTGTACAGCGCCAGCGTGTGCGTGGTGGGGTCGGCCATCGGCAGCTTCGAGAACTGCGCGAACTTCTCCCGGGTGAGCAGCATGACGAAGGCGTGCTCGCCGACCAGCATGCAGGCCGCCGTCTCGTCGGTGAACGCCGGGTTGAAGGTGAACCCGAGCTCGGCGAAGAACGCCTTGCTGCGCTCCAGGTCGGTGACGGGCAGGTTCACGAACAGCATGCGGCCGGGGTGTGCGGGCTTGGTCATGGCGGGTCTCCAGTCGGTGGCTCGATGGCGTACGTCCTGGTAGACCGGGGCGGTCGGCGGAACTCATCGGTCGGGCGGTCGGGCAAGCAAGAATTCGGCTGCCCGTCAGCTCGTGAGCTCGTGAGCTCGTGAGCTCGTCAGCTCCTCAGCTCCTCAGCTCCTCAGCTCCTCAGCTCCTCAGCGTGCGTGACGAGTACGCCGGCACCCGGCGCGTGGCCCCGGTCCTCTGCCCCGGCGTCGCGTGACCCGGGAGGGCCGTCTCGGGTCAGCGGGGGCGGTGTGGGGTGCCGAGGGGCTTTGGGGTGCGGGGGAGTCCGCGGATCGTCAGGATCGCGCACAGAACCGCCAGGGGGAGTTCCGCTCCGACCGCCATGGCAAGGGCCGATATGAGGTCGGCGCCCGGCGTCGCCGTGGTCGTGTCGAACCAGGCGTCGGCGAGCAGGAGCGTGGCGGTCGCGGAGGCCGCGAGGGTGCGCCGGGGGTCGCGCCACAGGACCAGCAGGCCCGTGGTCACGAGGCCGACGGCTTCCAGACCGTCCAGTCCGACCCAGGTCAGGGACTCCCGGGCGGTGTCGAAGAGGACGCCCGTGGCGAGTACGACCAGCCAGGGCAGCAGGGCGAGACCGCAGGCGATGAGGCCGTAGCCGATGCGGGAGCGGGTGCGCTCGTCCAGGACCGGATCCCTGACGGACGCTCCGGTGGGCACGCCGGCGCGGGGCGGCAGGTCGAGGACGGTCATACGGCGGTCTCCTGGATCTCCTGGTTCGTCGGGCAGCGGCGGCTCGGGGCGTGATGGCCTCCTTGCGGTCTGTTCTCGGGTCGCCCGCGATCAGTCGTACGAAACCCTGATCCGCGACGACGTCATCGTCCCTCCGTGATCTGAGCGGTCCCTGTGAGGCCCATGAGAAAGGGCTTCAGTCACCGGGGGTTCCTCGCGGTACGGTTCCCCCCGCCGAGAGGGGGCCCGACAGGTGACGGCGTACCAAGTGGGGAACGCGGAGGGGCAGTGGACGGTCTGGATCGCCCTGGGTCTGGCCGCCGTGTGGGTGGCAACCGGCCGGTGGCGGGACTACCCGCGCGCCGAGGGCCGGAGCCCCGAGCAACTCGCCGCCGTGGTTCGGTTCCGGTCCCGGCTGGTCAAGCGCTCGATCCTCGCCGTCGCCGTGTTGTGGGTCCTGACGAACGTCGTCGTCGACACGTGGGTCGCGCACCGGTGAGAAAGTCTGTCGCGGCGGGACCATGTCTTCGTGCCGGGCGGAGTTAGGGTTGTCCACCGGGCGGACCATGCCGGATCTTCGGCCGTGCCGCCCGGGTCCCTCGCCCCGTTCCCGAAGACAAGGTGCTATGCCCGCTGACAACGCCCCTGCCGCCGGGAACCTCGACGACGACGACTATCCCGCCTACACCATGGGCCGGGCCGCCGACGTGCTCGGGACCACCGCCGCCTTCCTGCGGGCCGTCGGCGAGGCCGAGCTGATCACTCCGCTGCGCTCGGAGGGCGGCCACCGCCGGTACTCCCGGCGGCAGTTGAGGATCGTCGCCCGCGCCCGTGAGCTCGTGGACCAGGGCACCCCCATCGAGGCCGCGTGCCGCATCGTCTCCCTCGAGGACCAGCTCGACGACGTCCGCCGCCTCAACCGGGACATGCGCCGGAAGCTGGACGACAGCGACGACAGCGACGTGCTCGATGAGCAAGAAGGGCGCGAGGAGCGAGCTCGGCGCGACGCGGATACCTAGTCCGGCCGCTGCAGAATTGCACGGTATGACGGAGTGAGAGTTCCGGAGTGATCAGGAAATCGATGGGGGTTTCCACCAGACCTGTGTTAGCGTGATAGCAGTTGCAGTTTTGGTTGCCAGAGAATTTTTTCTTTGCAGAGCTTTCCGGATCCTTCCGGAGGGGTGATCATCGCGGCGACTCGGACTCCGTAAAGTGCGGTCTCCGGCACTGCCCCTCAAGGGAGATTCAATATGGCATCTGGCACCGTGAAGTGGTTCAACGCGGAAAAGGGCTTCGGCTTCATCGAGCAGGACGGCGGCGGCGCTGACGTGTTCGCCCACTACTCGAACATCGCCACCAGCGGCTTCCGCGAGCTTCAGGAAGGCCAGAAGGTTACCTTCGACGTCACGCAGGGCCAGAAGGGCCCGCAGGCCGAGAACATCGTTCCCGCCTGACGCTGACGCGACCGCGTGACTGGGGCCCGCACCTTGGGGTGCGGGCCCCAGGTCATGCTCTCCGCATTTCCCGGGCATTTTCATGCCCATTTCTTCGGCTCATTCTTGCGAATCCTCGTGCGGCTCCCGCTGCGGCTGGAATTCCTCGATACGCCGCATCGAGGAGGGTTCCTCCATGGACCGCACCGGCCGTGACGGCCGCGCATCCAGTCGCTCCCGAGCCCAGCAGAAAGGCCGCCAGGGTCATCGTCCGGACACCGGGCGAACCGGTGGCCGGCGGGCACACGTCACACCCCGTCCGCAGGAGTTCACTCTTCCGGCGACCCTCACCGAGCCGCTGCCGCCGGTCGCGACCTTCGCCGAGCTGGACATGCCCGCCCGCCTCCTGAGCGCGCTCGACGCCGAGGGCGTGACCGTGCCCTTCCCGATCCAGGCCGCCACCCTGCCGAACGCGCTGGCCGGACGGGACGTACTGGGCCGCGGGCGTACCGGCTCCGGCAAGACGCTCGCCTTCGGCCTGCCCGTGCTGGCCCGGCTCGCCGGACAGCGGGCCCTGCCCCGGCAGCCGCTCGCTCTCGTCCTCGTGCCCACCCGGGAACTGGCCGGGCAGGTCACCGACGCGCTCGCCCCCTACGCCCGCGCCCTGCGTCTGCGGCTCGCCACCGTCGTGGGAGGCGTGTCGATCGGCCGCCAGGCGAGTGCGCTGGGCGGCGGCGCCGAGGTCGTCGTGGCGACGCCCGGCCGGCTCAAGGACCTCATCGAGCGGGGCGACTGCCGGCTGGACCAGGTCGCCGTCACCGTCCTGGACGAGGCCGACCAGATGGCCGACATGGGCTTCCTGCCGCAGGTGACCGCGCTGCTCGACCAAGTCGGCCCCGCCGGGCAGCGGTTGCTGTTCTCCGCCACCCTGGACCGCAACATCGACCTCCTGGTGCGGCGCTACCTCCACGACCCGGTCGTGCACTCCGTCGACCCGTCCGCGGGCGCCGTCGCCACCATGGAGCACCACCTGCTGCACGTGCACGACGACGACAAGCGCACCACCGCGACCGAGATCGCCGCCCGCGAGGGGCGGGTGATCATGTTCCTGGACACCAAGCACGCCGCCGACCGGCTGGCCAAGCACCTGCTGTCCGTGGGCGTGCGCGCCTCGGCCCTGCACGGCGGCAAGTCGCAGCCGCAGCGCAACCGGACGCTCGCCCAGTTCAAGGAGGGCCACGTCACGGTGCTGGTGGCCACGAACGTCGCGGCCCGCGGCATCCACGTCGACGACCTCGACCTCGTCGTGAACGTCGACCCTCCGGGCGACCACAAGGACTACCTGCACCGGGGCGGACGTACGGCCCGGGCCGGCGAGTCCGGCACGGTCGTCACCCTCGTCCTGCCGCACCAGCGGCGCGCGATGGACCGCCTGATGGCCGACGCCGGCATCACCCCGAACACCACCCGGGTCCGGCCGGGCGAGGTCGAACTGCAGCGCATCACCGGCGCCCGGACGCCCTCCGGGGTGCCCGTCACCGTCACCGTCCCGGCACCCGCGCCGGCCGGCCGGAGTGAGAAGACCGGGGCCGGTTCCGGCGGTCGCCGCCGCAGGGGACGGGCCGGCGGCCGGGGCGGGGCCGTACGGACCGCGGCCCGGAGCCGTGGCTCCGCGCCGCGCGGCAGCTCGTAGCACGGTCCGGTACCCGGGCGCGTCCCGCGTATCGGCGTATCCCCCCAACTCCATGGAGGCATCCATGCGTTGTGTCATCGCCCGCTTCCCCTTCGACCTCACCAAGAACGAGGTCGAGCAGTCGATGAGCGGCATCGAGCCCGAGCCGGTCAGCGGGGTGACCGTCACCATCGGCAGCCGCGTCTACCCGGTGATGCAGGTCGGGGAAGTGATCACCAGGCAGAGCCGCCGCGACTTCACCTCCGGTGAGATGCGCCGGGCGCTGACCCGCCTCGGCTTCACCTGCCAGGACGCCGCGCCGAGCACCCCGGCGCCGAACCCGCGTCCCGACGGGGACGTCCTGGGCTGGTGACGGCGCCGGCAGCTGATGCGCACCGTGCCGTGTGGGCGCCGCAGGATGTGGCACCCGGCAAGGGGCGGGCCGTACATCTGAACCGGGTCCCGTCGGGGCGGTTCGGCCAGGAGCCGCGGACAGAGCGGGACCGTACGGCCCGTACCGTACTGCCGTCTGGACCGAAGGTGCTCGGGCGAGCCCGGCTCAGGGCCGGTAGACCATGCCCGGCCGGGGCTTGGCGGGGGCGAGCAGCTGCGAGACCGTGACGATGGTGTAGCCGCGCTGCCTGAGCGCCTTGAGGATGCCGGGGACGGCGGGCACCGTGCCCTTGTGCAGGTCGTGCAGCAGGATGATGCCGTCGCGATGCGTCTGTTCGAGCACCCGCTTGGTGATCAGGGCCGAGTCGGTGGTCTCGTAGTCCTTGGCCGTGACGCTCCACAGCACCTGGGCCAGGCCCAGTTCCCGGCAGATCTTGGCCACGTCGCGGTTGGTGCGGCCCTGCGGCGGGCGCATCAGGACGGGCTTGGTGCCCGTGATCCTCTCGATGGCGTCCTGGGTGCTGCTCAGCTCGTGCCGGGCGTCGGCCGTGTCGATCTGCGTCAGCACCTTGTGGTTCCAGGTGTGGTTGCCGATCTCGTCGCCCTCGTCCTTGATACGGCGGACGATCTGCGGGTACTTCGCGATGTGCCCCTTGCCCTGCAGGAAGAACGTCGCGTGCAGGTGCTCCCGCTTCAGGATGTCCAAGAGGCCCGGGGTGGTCGGGCTCGGGCCGCCGTCGAAGGTGAGGGCCACGCACTTCGCCTTGCGGCAGTCGACGGGCCCGGACACCGAGCCCGACGCCTTGTTCCGGGCGGCGCGCGGTGAGGTGTGGTCGTAGGTGGTGATCGTCAGGGCCACGATCACGACGACGGTCAGGGCGACGGTTGCGGCCGTGGCGAGGGCGATGAAGAGGCGTGACGGTCTTATTCGAGCGAACTTCGACACAGCAGAGATCCCCCTTGAGCAGAAACTTCCGTCGTTGACTGTCGTTGACCGTCACCGTTGGTTATGGATGGCTTTTCTGCCCATGGGGTTCATCCGCGCGCCGAATATGGCCGGGAGTCGACGCACGGCGGGTGTGCCGCGGCGGTGACAACTCCGGTGCCACCGCGCGCCGGCACAGGTTGTCGGGCTAGGCTCCCGAGGCATGAAGCGCCCTGACGACCTGCTCCGCGCGATCGCCGCGATGGTGGAGTCGCAGCACAGCAGTCAGATGTCCCTGACCGTGGTGACTCCGGGAGCCGTCATCACCGGACGGCTCGCCCCGGAAGCCCTGTGGAAGGAACGCGTGGCCGAAGTCCTGCGGGACTCCGATCACCTGGGACGGTTCGCCGCCGCGTTCGCCGCGTCCAAGGACGACGGCGACCGGGACGACGGCGACCGTCCGCCGGACGACGGTGACGGCGACCCCACCCACCTCCACTTCCATGTCGCCCGGATCCTCCAGGGCAGCTACGGCATCCCCGACACGGGCGGCATGTACCGCGTCGCGCTGGAGGACGTGAGCGCCTGGACCATCGGGGACATCGGTTACTCGGACCGGTGAGGCACCGGCACCCCTCCTTCCTCCGTCAGCTGCTCCTCGCCCCCGGATTGCCGTAGTAGGCGTCCGGGCCGTGCTTGCGGGAGTAGTGCCGGGCCAGCAGGTGCGGCGGGGGCGGTGAGGTCGGGAAGAGGGACAGGGTGCGCAGGGCGATGTCGGCGACGGCCTCGCAGACGATCGCGTGTTCCAGGGACTTGCGGGCGCTCGCGCCCCAGGTGAACGGCCCGTGGCCGGCGACGAGCGCGGCGGGCACCTCGGCGGCGCGCCGGTCGTCGCCCTGGAGCAGGTCGACGACGACGTGGCCGGTGTTGTACTCGTAGTCCTTCGCGCACTCCGCGGCCGTGAGGTCGCGGGTCACCGGGATGGGTCCGTCGAAGGTGTCCGCGTGCGTCGTGCCGAGGACGGGTATGTCCCGGCGGGCCTGGGCGAAGGCCACCGCGTGCGTGGAGTGGGTGTGCGTGACCCCTCCGACGGACGGGAACGCGAGATAGAGGCAGCGGTGCGTCTCGGTGTCGGCCGACGGTGGTGTCCCGCCGGTCCCGGCACGTCGTTCACGCGGAACGCGCCCGTGAGCGCCGCGGGGCCCACGACGTCACCTGGTGGGCCCCGCGTCTCGAACGGCCTCCGCCTCCCCGGCACTTCGCTCGGGGAGGCGGGGGCCGTCGCGTCACCAGTTCAGGGCGTCGTCCATGGTGGACTGCCAGTACGAGACGCGGAGCGAGTCGTCGACGTAGACGCCCTTGGCGGGCAGCGACGGGCGGGCGGCGGTCGTGCCGTCGTTGAAGTAGACCTCGAGGGACTTGGCCGTGTAGCCGTTGGAGCCGCTGCCGTCCGCGGAGGAGAGCAGGACGCTCGCGTAACCCGACTCGCCGGGGGCCAGCGTGACCACCGCCTGCGGCTTGGAGGCCTCGAAGACCGGCGGGACGGCCTGGGCCTCGCCGAAGCGGGGCGCCGGGTAGCCGATCAGGTTGCAGTTCTTCGAGCCGGTGTTGGTGACGGTGAGGAGAAGGTGGTTCAGCGGACGGGAGACCACCGTGGCGGTCGTCCGGGTGGTGGAGGTGGAGCAACGCGCCCGGGTGGGGCCCGAGTCGGCGGCGCCCGCGCCGCCTGCCGAGCCCTTGGCGCCCGTGGAGCCGGAGGAGTTCGTGGACGCCGAGGAGTGCTTTCCGCTCGACGAGTTCTCGGCCGCGGTGGACTTCCCGGAGGACGAGGAGGACGAGGAACCCTTGGAGCCCGATACGGACGTGTGCGTGGCCGTCGCGGACCCCGCGGACGCCCCCTCGTCGTGGACGCCCTCTCCGTCCTGGCACGCCGTCAGCGTCAGTGCGGCGGCCGCCAGCGCGGCGGCGGCGAGCAGGCGGGTACGGCCGGTGCGGCGAGTACGTGCGGACATGTGATCCCCCATGTGGTGTACGGGCGTTGGCACGGGCCGCTCGACCGGGTGCCGGGAGCGGCGTGCTTGGATGGCCCAAGGTTGCGCGGCGATCCGTCCCGGCCGCCAGGACTGCCGGGACATCCGGGACGCTGGAACGCTCGCAACGGCTCTGACCTGGGGGAATGACCTCCCCCTGGAACGCGCGTCCGGAACGTGGGAGAGGGAGGAACGGTGGCGGGGGACGAGTTCTCGGAGCTGCTGGGGCGGTTGAAGGAGCGGTCCGGGCTCAGCTACGGCGTGCTCGGAAAGCGACTGCACACGAGTGCGTCCACGCTTCACCGGTACGTCAACGGGGATGCCGTACCGACCGACTACGCGCCCGTGGAACGGTTCGCGCGGGCGTGCAGGGCGACGCCCGAGGAACTGGTGGAACTGCATCGGCAGTGGATCCTCGCGGATGCCCGGCGCCGGGAGCAGCGGGGGGCCGCGACCGAGGCGGCGGAGACCCGCACGGCCGGCGAAGGGGAGAGGGCGCGGGCCGACGGGGGCGGGATTGAGGCCGCGGACTCCGTCGCGGGTGGCGGCGGAGCGGACGGCGGCTCCGAGCCCGTCGGTGAACGGGCGCCCGTGGCCGGGGAGTCGGTCGCGCGGCGGCGTCGTCACGTCGTGTTCGCCGGGGCCGCCGTGGTCGCCGCCGTCGCGTCGGCGGCCCTCGTCGTGAGTCTCGTGCCCGGCAGGGGAGATGACGGCCGGGGCGGGCAGCGGTCCGTGGGGGCGGCCGCCTCCGGGTCCGGCGGCGCGCGCCACAGCTCCTCCCCGTCGGCCGGGAACGGATCGGCCTCGCCGTCGGCCTCCCGCGGCGCGACACCCACGGCCTCCTCCTCCGCGACCCGAAGCGGTGGCGCGGCGGCGGCCCCGGAGGCCGGGGCGCTGGACGGGGCCACCGCGCCCACCGTCGCCGTCGACCCGTACAAGTGGGAAAACCAGTGCAGCCAGCACTACCTGGTGGACCGGCAGCCCGAGCAGGTGCCTCCGCCGCCCAGCGAGCCGGACGCGCGCGGGTGGGTCAGCGCGCTCGGCGGGGTGCCCGGCGGGGAGCAGATGCTCGCGCTGACCGTGCAGGGCACCGGGAAGGCCACCGTCGTCCTGGAAGCGATGCACGTCCGGGTGGTGGACAAGAGCGCGCCCCTCGCGTGGAACGACTTCGCGATGGGCGTCGGTTGCGGCGGCGGCGTGCGGACGGCGGCCTTCGGGGTGGACCTCGACGCCGGGCGGCCCGCGCTCGCCCCCAAGGACGGGCAGCGCGACTTCCCGTACAAGGTGAGCGAGTCCGATCCCGAGGTGTTCTACGTCTTCGCGGACGCGCGGGCGCACAACGTGAGTTGGTACCTGGAGCTGGACTGGTCCAGCGGTGACCGGCAGGGGACCGTGCGCGTCGACGACCACGGCAGGCCGTTCCGGACGAGCGGGAACGTGGGCCGCCCCGCGTACACCCATCCGCTCGGTTCCTCGGAGTGGGGGCGGGACGAGGTCAACCCGGACATTCCCGGCTGACGCCTCCTCCACGCGGAGCGGGCGCGACCACAGCCCCCTCGATTGAAACCGTTCAATCGGTACATCAATCGGCACATCAATCGGTAGATCACTCGGCAGATCAATCGTGACACAACGATTGACCCACACCCCGCACGGCTCTACGGTACCCACGCCTCTCCGTTTTGAATCGATTCATCCATTCCCCGTGAGTGAGGAGTCGTAGTGATCAGCAGGAGGAACATTCTCGCGACCGCCGCCGCCACCGTCGTGGCGGCGGCCGTCGACGCGGCACCGGCGGGCGCCCGGCCCGCATCCCGGGCGGCCGGGGGGAGCGGGCCGCGCGTCGCCGCGCCGACCGTGGAGTACGTCCAACACCCCCTCGGTCTCGACGTCCCGCACCCCCGGCTGAGCTGGCCGCTGGTGTCCGAGGGGACGGACGTGCGGCAGAGCGGCTACCAGGTCCGGGTGGCCACCGACGCGTCGCTCCTGCCGTCCCGTCCGGACGTCTGGGACAGCGGCAGGGTCACGTCCGGCGAGTCCGTGCTCGTGCCCTACGCCGGACCCGAACTCCGGCCGCGCACCCGCTACTTCTGGTCCGTACGCGTGTGGGACGGCGACGGCCGGACCTCCGGGTGGAGCGCGCCCTCGTGGTGGGAGACCGGGCTCATGACGACCGGCCGGTGGGCCGCCGACTGGATCTCCGCACCGGCGGGTCTCACGGACGCGCCGTCCTTCGAGGGCGGCTCCTGGATCTGGTTCCCCGAGGGGGACGCCACGGCCGGCGTGCCGGCGGCGACCCGCTTCTTCCGCCGTACCGTCGCACTGCCCGCCGGCATCACGGCGGCGACGCTCGCCATCACCGCCGACAACGTCTACGCCGTCTCCCTGAACGGGGTCGAGGTGGCCCGCACCGACCTCGACACGGACCACGAGGACTGGCGCAGACCGGCCGTGATCGACGTGCTCGACCGCGTGCGCGCCGGGGAGGACAACGTTGTCGCCGTCTCGGCCACCAAGGCCACCGAAGGCCCGGCCGGGCTCCTCGCCGTCCTCGTCGTACGCACCGCCTCCGGTGAGGAGAAGGTCTTCACCGACGGGTCCTGGAAGGCAACGGACCACGAACCGCCCACGGGATGGCGGGAGTCGGGCTTCGACGACGGCGACTGGCCCGCGGCCGGGGTGGCGGCCGCGTGGGGCGGCGGGCCGTGGGGACGGGTCGTCCCGGTGTCGTACGCCGTCACGCAACTGCGCCACGAGTTCACGCTGCCGCGCCGGAAGGTGGCCCGCGCGCGGCTGTACGCCACGGCGCTCGGCCTGTACGAGGCCCACCTCAACGGCGGCCGTGTGGGCCGCGATCGGCTCGCCCCCGGCTGGACGGACTACCGCACCCGCGTGCAGTACCAGACCTACGACGTCACCGCCCTGCTGCGGCCCGGCGCGAACGCGATCGGGGTGTACCTGGCCCCCGGCTGGTACGCGGGCAACGTCGGCATGTTCGGCCCCGGACAGTACGGCCAACACCCTTCGTTCCTGGCACAGTTGGAGGTGGAGTACGCCGACGGGACGAGCGAGCGCGTCACGTCAGGCACCGACTGGCGGGCCGCGGGCGGGCCGATCGTGGCCGCCGACCTGCTGAACGGCGAGACGTACGACGCCCGCAAGGAGACCCCCGGCTGGACCTCGCCCGGCTTCGACGACGGCGGCTGGCTCGGCGTGCGCGGCGAGGGCGATGTCGGGCCCGGTCTGATCGTCGCGCAGGTGGACGGTCCGGTGCGCGTGGAGCGGGAGCTGACACCGAAGCGGGTGACCCAGCCGAAACCGGGCGTCTTCGTCCTCGACCTCGGGCAGAACATGGTCGGCTCGGTACGGCTGCGGGTGACGGGCCCCGCCGGGACGACCGTCCGGCTCAGACACGCCGAGGTGCTCAACCCGGACGGCACCCTCTACACCGCGAACCTGCGCAGCGCGGCGGCGACCGACACCTACACCTGCAAGGGGCGGGGGGAGGAGGTCTACGAGCCGCGCTTCACCTTCCACGGATTCCGCTACGTCGAGGTCACCGGGTTCCCCGGTACGCCCTCCACGCGGGCCGTCACCGGCCGCGTCATGCACACGGACGCCCCCTTCACCCTCGACTTCGAGACCGACGTGCCGATGCTCAACCAGTTGCACAGCAACATCACCTGGGGACAGCGCGGCAACTTCCTGTCCGTCCCCACCGACACACCGGCCCGCGACGAGCGGCTGGGCTGGACCGGGGACATCAACGTCTTCGCGCCGACGGCCGCCTACACGATGGAGTCGGCCCGCTTCCTGTCCAAGTGGCTCGTCGACCTGCGGGACTCCCGGACCGCGGAGGGCTCGTTCACGGACGTGGCGCCGATGGTCGGCACCGTCGGCAACGGCACCGCGGGCTGGGGCGACGCGGGCGTCACCGTCCCCTGGGCCCTCTACCAGGCCTACGGCGACCGGCGGGTCCTCGAGGACGCCTGGCCGTCGGTGCGGATCTGGCTGGACTGGCTGGAGAAGCACAGCGACGGGCTCCTGCGTCCGGCCGAGGGGTACGGCGACTGGCTCAACGTCGACGACGAGACGCCCAAGGACGTCATCGCCACCGCGTACTTCGCGCACGCCGCCGACCTCGCGGCCCGGACGGCCAAGGCGCTCGGCGAGGACCCCGTACCGTACGCCGGCCTGTTCGGGCGGATACGCACCGCCTTCCAGAACGCCTATGTCTCCTCCGACGGCAGGGTGAAGGGTGACACGCAGACGGCGTACGTCCTCGCGCTGTCGATGGACCTGCTGCCGGACGCGGTGCGCAAGGCGGCGGCCGACCGGCTGGTCGCGCTGATCGAGGCCCGTGACTGGCATCTGTCGACCGGGTTCCTCGGCACGCCACGTCTGCTGCCCGTCCTGACCGACACCGGGCACACCGACGTCGCCCACCGCCTGCTGGCGCAGCGGTCCTTCCCCAGCTGGGGCTACCAGATCGACAAGGGCTCCACGACGATGTGGGAACGCTGGGACTCCGTGCGGCCGGACGGCAGCTTCCAGGACCCGGCCATGAACTCCTTCAACCACTACGCCTACGGCTCGGTCGGCGAGTGGATGTACGCGAACATCGCCGGCATCGCGGCGGGCCGGCCCGGCTACCGCGAGATCGTCGTCCGGCCCCGCCCCGGCGGTGGGGTCACCACCGCTCGCGCCCGGTTCGACTCGGTGCACGGCCCGGTCGCCACCCGGTGGCGGCAGCGGGACGGGCACTTCACGCTCACCTGCGAGGTGCCGCCCAACACGACCGCCGAGGTGTGGATCCCGGCGCCCTCCGCACAGGCCGTCACCCGCGCGGCGGGCACCTTCCTGCGCCAGGAGGAGGGCAGCGCGGTCTACCGGGTCGGCTCCGGCACGCACCACTTCGCTGTCTGAGGGAGGCCTGAGGGGAATGAGTACCGGTCGGGGCGGGGACGCCCCGGCCGGTGGTTCAGGCCGCCTGCGCGCAGGCTCGCCGGCGGGTTCAGCCGCTCGTGCGTGACGCCAGGACGTCGGCCGGGTCCAGGGCGCGGGTGACCAGGGCGTAGGCGGTCTCGGTGAGTCGGACGCGCCGCCTGCCGACGTAGACGTCGAGCATGCGTGCGGCCTCGCCGACGGTCGACCCCGCGTACTCCGCGAGCATGCCCCTGGCGATGTCGAGCGTGGCCTTCGCCGCGATGACGCTCTGGACGCGGGTGACGACGTCGTCGGCGCGGGCCGGCTCGGTGGACCAGTGCATCAGGCCCAGCGACGCGGAGTCGGCGAGGGCCTGCGCCAGATGGACGTCGTCCGCCGCCAGGTGTCCGGCGCGCCGGCGCAGCAGGGTGAGGCCGCCCAGGGAACGCTCGTGCAGCCGCATGGGGATCGCCTGCAGGGACCGGTAGCCGGTGGCGGTCATGGCCGTGACCAGTGCGGGCCAGCGCTCGTGCTCGGCGTCGATGTCGGGGACGCTCGTCGGTTCGCCGGAGCGGTAGCAGTCCATGCAGGGGCCCTGGCCGCTCTGCATCTGCAGCAGCTCCATGAACGCCGCGTCCTCGTCGGTCGCCGCCATCGTCTTCAGACCGCCCCGGGCGTCCGCGATCATCACGGCCACCGCGTCCACGTCGAACAGGTCCCGGCAGGTGTGGACCAGGCGGCGGAACAGACTCAGGGGGTCGAACTCGGCGGCGTAGGTGTCCGACAGGGCGACGAACGCCTGCGCCAGCTCCCGCTCGCGGTTCATGCTCGCCTCCCCGGCTTCGTGGTCGCGCGCTGTGGCCGACATCTGGTTGTCCTCAGTCATCGCCCAGGTTCATGGTCCGGTCGACGATGGCACGGGCGACTTCGGTCGCGGTGCGCCCCTGGGCGAAGGCCCGGGCGCGCAGCCGTAGCAGGGCCTCCTCGGCGCTCACTCCCAGTCGCACCATGATCATTCCTGTGGCGTGGTGCACCTCCTCGCGGTCCGCCTCCGCACCTGCCAGCCACGTTACGACTCCATCGGGGGCCGGAGAAGCGTGATCGAGCGCGATGACGGCGAGAGTCACCGCGTCCGCCACGAGCAGGGCGGTGCGGAGGTGGGCTCCGGTCAGTGAGCCGGAGGCCCGCCGGTACAGGTCGAGGGTGCCCAGGGCGTGCCCGGCACCGGCCAGGGGCAGCGAGAACACCGACTGCGCGCCCGACTTGATCGCCTGGACGGAGAACAGCGGCCAGCGGCGGGTGTCGGGAGGGCGGGTCAGGTCCGGCGCGAACACGGGCGCCTGCAGCCGGACGGCCTCCGGGCTGGGGCCCTCGCCGAGGGTGTACTGGATGTCGGCCAGTCGGGTGGCGACGTCGTCGCTGGCGCAGAGCACTATGCCCGTGCCGTCGTTGTTCCCGGCCACCGTCACCGACAGGCCGGTCGCCAGCGGGAGCAGTCGGCAGCAGGCACGGCACAGCGCCTCCGGCACCTCGGGCGGCCGCAGGCCGCCCACCGCGGCGATGAGCTCGTGGGCGATGCGGGCACGCTCGATCTCCATCGCCCGTTCGGCGTCACCACCGCCCAGCACATCGCCATCCGCCATGCCCCTCACCTCCCCGCGGCCGTGCCGCGCACCGGTCCCGCCCGATCTTGGCACACACGGGCACGGACCATGTGCGTACGGCGATGTCCGTCAGGGACCGGGCCGGCCGCCCGCCCGCTGCCCGCTCTTGAGCTCGCTCTTCTTCTCCCCGGCCGCGTCCTCGTCGGCCTCCGCCTGCGACGGGGTCGGTTCGCCCGTGTCGGCCCCCATGTCCTCGGATGGCCGCCGGGTACCCGGCCCGCCCGTTCTCAGCGATGCCGGTGGAGGTATTCGAGCGCGTCGAGGACGACGGTGCGCCGGTACCAGCAGCGCCGGGCCGCGAGGTCGCCCGCCAGGGCGGTGAGCTCCTCCCGCTGCCCGTCCGTCGGCCACGCCCCCGGCCGGCTCGGTGCGGGGTCGGGGACCCGCGCCGGCTCCACCTCGCCGCCGTCGGCAACTCCCTCGACTGGGAGATGCTCGCCCGGGCCGCGCGGGCGACCGGCGCCGACGACCTCCTCGAACCCGCCACCGCCTGCCACCCGCAGACCCTGCGCCGGATGCGCTGGACCAACACCCTGATCAAGACTCACTCCCCCAGTTGCTCGCGTCGGCTCCCTGAGCCGGGACAGGTTTGCGGGGCCGGTCGTCCGCAGGGACGAACGGCCCCTTTCGCCGGTGCGGGCGGGCGCGCAGGCTGGGATGCTGGCAGGCGGGGCACCTCAGCGCGCCGGGAGGCGGTCGTGAGCACGAGCGGGCAGGCCGCCGGCGCCTTCGAGGAGACACGGGTGCTGGTCGTCGAGGACGACCGCGGCATCGCCGACTCCCTGGTGCGCGGCCTGCGGCAGGCCGGCTATGTGGTGGAGGGCGTCCGGACCGGACGGGCGGCCCTGGCGGCCCCCTCCCCCGACGTCGTCCTGCTCGACCTGGGACTGCCGGACATCGACGGTGTCGAGGTGTGCCGACGGCTGCGGGCCCGTTCGGACGCCGCGATCATCGCGGTCACCGCACGCGGCGAGGAGGCGGACCGGGTGGTGGCCCTGGACCAGGGGGCCGACGACTACCTGGTCAAACCGTTCGGGCTGGCCGAGTTGATGGCCCGGATGCGGGCCGTGCTGCGCCGCCGGCGCCCGAGCGGCCCCGAGATCCTGCGGCACGGCCCGCTCACCGTCGACCTGCGCACCCGGCAGGTGTCGGTGGAGGGCCGGCCCGTCGCGCTGACCCCCAAGGAGTTCGGGATCCTGGAGTGCCTGAGCGCCGATCCGGGACGGACGGTGAGCCGGCAGGAGATCCTGGAACGGGCCTGGGACGCCCACTGGTACGGCCCCACCAAGGTCCTGGACGTGCACGTCGCGGCCCTGCGGCGCAAGCTCGGCGTGCCGGGGCTGATCGAGACGGTGTACGGGCACGGGTTCCGGCTCGGGGCCGTCGCGGACGCCGAAGGGGCCGGGAAGCCGCCGTGAGCCGACGCATCGCCCTGACCTTCCTGGTCCTGACCACCGCGCTGCTGGTCCTGGCGGTGGTGCCCCTCGGTGTGCTGATGACGGCCCGGGAACGGGTGTCCTTCCGCGACGACCAGCAGGCGGCGACCCGGGTGATCGCCGCGGCGGCCGAGGAGCACCTCTCCGACCACCGGTCGGCCGCGGCCATGGACAAGGAGCTCCACGCGGCGGCCGAGGCGGGCGACTGCGCCGCCGTCTACGACGGCTCGGGTCGCCTGGTCGCCAGTACGCCCTGCAAGGCCGCCCGGGGCGAGGAGGCCGACGAGCTGGTGGGGCGGGTGCTCGCCGGGCACGAGCCGGAACCGCCGCAGAACGAGGGACGGCTGCTGGCCGCCGAGCCGGCCGGCGACGTGCGGCAGCCCGCCGGGGCCGTCGTCCTGGCCCGTTCCGCCGCGCCGCTCGACGCCCGTATCGCCGCGATCTGGGGCTGGTCCGCCGGGATCGGCGCGCTCGCGCTCGCCGCGTGCGTGCTGCTGTCCGTGCGGCTCGCCCGCTGGGTGAGCCGTCCGCTGTCCACACTGGACGCGGCCGCCCAGCGGCTGGGCGAGGGGAACCTGGGGGAACGGGCCGTCGTCGACGGCGGGCCGCCGGAGGTACGGCGGCTGGCCACCACCTTCAACACGATGGCGGGGCGTACGGAGGCGCTGGTGCACGGGCACCGGGCCGTGATCGCCGATGTCTCGCACCAGCTGCGCACCCCGCTCGCCGCGCTGCGGCTGCGGCTGGACGTGCTGGCCGCCGGGGCGCGGGGCGAGACCGCGGCGGAGCTGGCCGCCGCGCAGGTGGAGATCGCCCGGCTGTCCCGGCTGGTCGACGGGCTGCTCGCGGTGGCGCGCGCCGAGCAGACCACGCCCCGGCCGGTCGCCGTACCGGTCGCCGAGGTGGTGGAGGAACGGGTGGCCGCCTGGGCGCCCGTGGCGGAGGAGCGAGGCGTACGGCTGACGGCCGCGGCCGGGCCCGCTCCGGCCGCGGCGCTGGGCGGCGGGCATCTGGAGCAGGTCCTCGACAACCTCATCGCGAACGCCCTGGACGCCGTGGACGACGAGGGCCGGGTGACCGTCGCGCGGCGCGTGGTGGCGGGGCGGTCGGCAGAGCTCCGAGTGGTCGACGACGGGCCGGGAATGGACGCTGCGGCCAAGGAGGTGGCGTTCCACCGGTTCGGCAATCCCGAGGCCCGGGGCAGCGGGCTGGGTCTCGCCATCGTGCACCGGCTGGTCACGGTGAACGGGGGGACGGTACGGCTGGAGGACACCCCGGGGGGCGGGCTGACCGTCGTAATGGAACTGCCGCTGTGGACGCGGGAGTCGACGGGGCCGAGATCTTTACCGGTTCTGAAGGAGAGGTGAGCGGGTTCCAGGGGGGCGCCCGCGGAGTCTGGAGATGCACGCAGCCGAAAGTGGGCCGCCGATCCTCCAGGAGCCGCTGCCATGTCGTACCCGCCCCCCGACTACGACCCGTCCGCCGTGTCGTCCGCCGGCGCGGCGCGCGCCCGTGATCGCGGACTGACGCGCATCCGCGGCCTGACCGGCTGGATCGCCGCCGCGGCCGTCGCCGGCACCGCCGCCCTGGGCGCCGTGTACACCCACGTCCTGCCCGGCGGCTCGGCCTCCCCGGCCCCCGCCGGCCCGGTGGCGCACAACCCGGCGGCACCGTCCTCCTCCGCGACCACCCACCGCACGGGCGGGGACGACGGCGGCGAGGAGGAGGGCGACGACGACGGAGGCGCCCGCCAACCGGCCCTCCAGTCCCCCGCCCAGCCCCCCACCCCCACCCAGCAGCAACCCCAGACCACGACGGGCGCGTCATGACACCCCCGACCACGGCCCCGCCCCCGCCGCCCGCGCCCCGACACCGGGCCAACGCCGCGCCGCCGCCCCCGTCCCCGCCCCGGCAGACGGACGAGCCCGTCGAGGTCGCGTTCCCCGCGCTCGGTACCACCGCCGTGCTGCTCGTGGACGATCCGCGGGCGGCGGGCGTCGCCGAGGAGGTGCTGCGGGAGGAGCTGGCGGCGATCGACCTGGCGTGCAGTCGGTTTCGGGCCGATTCCGAGCTGAGCCGGGTGAACCTGGCCGCGGGCTCACCGGTACGGGTCGGCCCGCGGTTCGCCGAGGCGCTCCAGGCCGCGCTCAGGGCGGCCGAACTCACCGACGGGGCGGTCGACCCGACCGTCGGACGGGCGGTGATCGCGCTCGGCTACGACCGTACGTTCGCCTCCGTACGGCCCGAGGACGCCCGCCCCCTGCCGGTGTTCCGGCCCGCCCCCGGCTGGCGCCGGATCGCCTGGGACCCCCGCACCTCGGTCCTGCGCCTGCCCCCGCACACCTCACTCGACCTGGGCGCGACCGCCAAGGCGCTGGCCGCCGACCGGGCCGCCCGCCGGGCCGCGGCCGCCGCCGGCTGCGCGGTGGTGGTCAACCTGGGCGGCGATCTCGCGGTGGCCGGCCACGCCCCCGAGGGCGGCTGGCGGATCGCGCTGGCCGACGACCACTCCCGCCCGCAGCCCGGCCAGGACCCCGTCGTCACCGTGACGGCCGGCGCCCTGGCGACCTCCGGCGTCCGGGTGCGCGCCTGGCGCCGCGGCGGCCGCACCGTGCACCACATCGTCGACCCGGCCACCGGCGAATGCGCCGCCCCCGTCTGGCGCACCGTCACCGTCGCCGCCGCGACCTGCGTGGACGCCAACGCCGCGAGCACGGCGGCGATCGTACGGGGCCACGCGGCCGCCGACTGGCTGCGCGGCACCGGCCTGCCGGCCCGGCTGGTCGCGGCGGACGGACACGTCCTGCGACTGGGCGGCTGGCCGCCCGACGACTTCGACTCCCCCGACGGAGGTCCCCGATGACCACCCTCGCCCTGGTCGGCAGCCCGCTCTGGTACGCCAGCCGCGCCGGCGGCACCCTGGCGCTGCTGCTGCTCACCGCCACCGTGGTGCTCGGCATCGCCTCCGGCGGCCGGGCCGCGCCCCGCACGATCGGCCGCTTCGAGATCGGCCGGCTGCACCGCAACCTGTCCGTCCTGACCCTGGTGTTCCTCGTGCTGCACGTGGTCACCGCGGTGCTCGACCCGTTCGTGCACCTGGGCTGGGCGGTGACGGTGCTGCCGTTCGCCGCCTCCTACCGGCCGCTGTGGCTCGGGCTCGGCACCGTCGCGTTCGATCTGCTGCTGGCGGTGCTGGTGACCAGCGCGCTGCGGCTGCGGATCGGGGCACGGCGCTGGAAGGCGGTGCACTGGCTGGCCTACGCGGCCTGGCCGTTCGCCCTCTTCCACGGCGCCGGCACGGGCACGGACACCCGGCTCTCCCTCCAGCTGTGGCTGTACGCCGGATGCCTGGTCTCCGTGGTCGGCGCCGTGTGGTGGCGGCTGGCGAAGGCCGGTCCGGGACGGGCCGCCGGGCGGCTGGCCGCCGCGCTCGGCGCGGGCGCCGTACCCGTCGTGCTCACCGCGTTCCTGGCCGCCGGGCCGCTGCAGCCCGGCTGGGCCCAGCGCGCCGCCCTCACCACGGCCCTGCACCTCGGAGGTGGCCGGTGAACGCTCCCGCCAAGCGAGCCACTTGGACCGCGACCGAATCCCGGCTGCTGTCCGACCAGTACGCCGATCCGCTCCAACCCCGCCGGCCCCGGCGCGCCGCCCTCACCACGGCCCTGCACCTCGGAGGTGGCCGGTGAACGCTCCCGCCGATCAGGCCACCTGGGCCGCGACCGAATCCCGGCTGCTGTCCGACCAGTACGCCGATCCGCTCCAACCCCGCCGGCCCCGGCGCGCCGCCCTCACCACGGCCCTGCACCTCGGAGGTGGCCGGTGAACGCTCCCGCCGATCAGGCCATTTGGACCGCGACCGAATCCCGGCTGCTGTCCGGCCAGTACGCCGATCCGCTCCAACCCCGCCGGCCCCGGCGCGCCGCCCTCACCACGGCCCTGCACCTCGGAGGTGGCCGGTGAACGCTCCCGCCGATCAGGCCACCTGGGCCGCGACCGAATCCCGGCTGCTGTCCGGCCAGTACGCCGATCCGATCCAACCCCGCCTGCCCCGGCGCGCCGCCCTCACCACGGCCCTGCACCTCGGAGGTGGCCGGTGAACGCTCCCGCCGATCAGGCCACCTGGGCCGCGACCGAGTCCCGGCTGCTGTCCGGCTGGTACGCCACCGGACGCCCGGCCGACCTGACCGACCACCTGCGCCGCCACGGCTCGCCGCCGGTCACCGCGGCCCGCGGCAACCACCGGTCCACGCCGCTGATCCGGGCCCTGGAGGCGGCCGGGCTCACCGGGCGCGGCGGCGCCGGGTTCCCGACGGCCGAGAAGTTGCGCGCGGTCGCGGCGGGACGCGGCCGGCCCGTGGTCGTCGTCAACGCCATGGAGAGCGAACCGGCCAGCCACAAGGACCAGTTCCTGCTCGCCGTGGCCCCGCACCTCGTCCTCGACGGTGCCGTCCTGGCCGCCGAGGCCGTCGGCGCCGACACCGTGCACCTGTGCGTGCCGCGCGGCCGCTCGGCGCAGTACTGGCAGTTGCGCAGGGCCGTCGACGAGCGCCGGGCCGCCTGCCTCGACGAGGTCGACCTGCGCCCGCACGCCCTGCCGCACGCCTACGTCTCCAGCGAGTCGACGTCCCTGGTGCGCTGGCTCAACGGGGGCGAGGCCCGCCCGCTCGGCGCCCCGCCGCGCAGTCACGAACGCGGCGTCGGACGCCGCCCGACCCTCGTGCACAACGCCGAGACCCTCGCCCACCTCGCCCTCGTCGCCCGTTACGGCCCCGGCTGGTTCCGGCAGGCGGGCACGCCGGACGAGCCCGGCACCACGCTCGTCACCGTCTCCGGTGCGGTCGCCGCGCCGGGTGTCCTGGAGGTGGCGCTCGGCACGCCACTCGCCACGGTCCTGGACCGGGCCGGGGGAGCCGTCGAGCCGCTGCGGGCGGTGCTGCTGGGCGGTTTCGCCGGCACCTGGCTGCCGGCCGAGCACCTGGGCACGCCACTCACCCGGTACGACCTGGCCCGGCTGGGCGCCGCGCCGGGCGCGGGCGTGCTCGTCGCCCTGCCCCGCTCCGCCTGCGGGCTCACCGAGACGGCCCGCATCCTCGCCTACCTGGCCGCGCACAGCGCCGGGCAGTGCGGCCCCTGCCGCTTCGGACTGCCCGCGGTCGCCGACGACTTCGCCGCCCTGGCCGCCGGGCAGGCCGACGCGATCCTGCTGTCGCGGCTGCGCCGGCGTACCGGTCTGCTGCCCGACCGCGGGGCCTGCCGCCATCCCGACGGCGCGGCCCGCATCGCCGCCTCCGCCCTGGAGTGCTTCGCGGACGACGTCGAGCACCACCTCACCCACGGCACCTGCCCCGCCGCGCGGCGCCCGCCCCGGCTGCAGGTTCCCGCGGCCACACCCCCGGAGACCTGGCGATGACCCGTACCCGCACCCTCCGCGTCGACCGCGCCACCTGCACCGGGCAGGGTCTGTGCGCCGAACTCCTGCCGGAACTGGTCGAGTTGGACGAGTGGGGCTACCCGATCCTCAAGGGGAAGGAGATCCCCTCCCATCTGCACGCCCACGCCCGCCGTGCCGTGGCCGCGTGCCCTGTCCTGGCCCTGCACGCGGACCGGGAAGGCCGGTGAGCGGCACATCGCTGCCCGCTCCGGCCATCGCCCGGTAAAGGGTTCGGCATCGTCCGTTCAACGGCCTTGAACTGTGCATGACCCATTCGATGGGATGCGCGAAGACCATTCGCGATCACCTCATATGACCGCGATCACTTTTCGTGAGACCTCGAATCGCAGGGGGATTCATGCACATAGCCCGCACCGGGCTGGGCGTCGCCGCGGCCACGGCCGTCGCCGCCCTCGCGGTCACCGCCCTGGGGACCGCCGCACCCGCCGCCGTACCGCACACCCTGGCGGTACCGGCCGTCGCCGGACACACCCTGGTCCACGGCGTGAGCAGCCCGCTGACCAGCGAGCAGTGCCAGACCAAGTGGCACATCAACTGCTACACCCCGCTGCAGTACCGCACCGCGTACGACCTCAACGCCCTGTACCGCAAGGGCGTCACGGGCAAGGGCCGCACGATCGTCATCGTCGACTCCTACGGCTCGCCGACCGTCCAGCACGACCTGGACGTCTACAGCAGGCAGTTCGGGCTGCCGAGCACCAAGGTGAAGGTGGTCAAGTGGGGCCACGTGCCCGCCTTCGACCCCAAGAACTCCGACATGACGGGCTGGGCGGGCGAGACCACCCTGGACGTCGAGATGGCGCACGCGGTGGCGCCCGCCGCCAAGATCGTGGTCGTCGAGACGGCCGTCTCCGAGACCGAGGGCACCACCGGTCTGCCGGAGATGATGGACGCCGAGAAGTACCTGATCGACCACAACGTCGGCGACGTCATCAGCCAGAGCTTCGGCGCCACGGAGAACACCTTCCCCGGCTTCGACAAGGGCGACTTCTCCAGCATCAAGAAGCTGCGGTACGCCTTCCAGGACGCGAACCGCAAGCACGTGACCGTGCTGGCGGCCTCCGGTGACGGCGGCGCGACCGACCTGAAGCTGGACGGCAAGACGTACTACAACAAGCGCGTCAACTCCTGGCCCTCCTCGGACCCGCTGGTCACCTCGATCGGCGGCACCCAGCTGCACCTCGACGACAAGGGCAACCGCGTCAAGCCGGACAGCGTCTACAACGACTACGGCTCCGGCGGCGGCGGCCAGTCCCACGTCTTCACCCGCCCGTCGTTCCAGAACGGCGTGAAGAGCAAGGTCGGCACCCGCCGCGGCACCCCGGACATCTCGATGACCGCCGCGGTCAACGGCGGTGCCTGGATCTACTCCAGCTACGACCCGACCGCCGTGGGCTGGGACGTCAGCGGCGGCACCAGCGAGGCCACCCCGCTCTTCGCGGGCATCGTCGCGCTCGCCGACCAGGCGGCCGGCCACCGGGTGGGCAACATCCAGCAGGCGCTGTACGGCCTGTACGCCCACCACGCCAAGGCCAACGGCATCGTGGACGTCAACGACGGCACGAACAACAGCTACCAGGGCGTGACCGGCTACAAGGCCGTCAACGGCTACGACCTCGCCACCGGCGTCGGCACCGTGGACGCCCTGAAGTTCGTCCCGGCCCTCGCCAAGGCGAGCCGCCACGGCTGACGCACGACGACGGCACACGGAACGGCCCGGGTCCCCACCCGGGCCGTTCCCGTGCCCCCGCCGCCTCAACTCCCTTAATTGCCATGCATGTTCGGGCGGCACACCCATACGATCCCCTCGCCGCCCGCACGTCAGTTCCCCTCCGGGAACCGGCCGCGGGCATCCGAACGGGAGGGATCACTTGACCATGTCCATCGGCGCGCGTCCGCGTGCCGTCCTCGCCTCGCTGGGGACCCTCGGCCTGGCCCTGGCCGCCGCCGCGTCGCCCGCGAGCGCCGCCACCGGCACGCCGACCACGCCGACCCACCTCTTCAACGGCTACCGCGACTGCTCGGCCGACGCCGACCGCCCCACCTACCTCTGGGCAGGCACCGGCCTGGTCGTCGAGGGCGTCCCCGGGACGACCGACCCGGACGGCAACCCCTCGGTCGGTGTGCGGTACCAGGTGTGGCCGGTCGCCGACCCGACGCACGTCACGACCGTCACGCGGGACCACGCGAGCACCGGGTTCGAGGCCCCGGCCACCCTGCCCGCCGACGCCCTCGCCGACGGACAGACCTACGCCTGGCGGGCGCAGACCGTCTCCGGCACAGCGGCCTCGGACTGGTCGGCGCCCTGTTACGTCACCATCGACGACACCCACCCGGCGAACGCGCCCACCCTCACCTCGCCCAACTACCCGCCGGACGTGTGGAACCAGGGCGGCGACCGGGTCGAGTTCAAGCTCGGCGCGAACGGTGTCGACGACGTCGGCGGCTACGAGTTCTCCTGGCAGCAGGACCTCCCGGTCATCGGCACGAGCATCGGCGACCACGGCATCCCGCAGCCCGTCGACCCGTACGAGGACACCCGGTACTTCAAGCGCGCCGACCCCGACGGTTCGGCCACGCTCAGCCTGGTCCCGCCGCGCGGCTCCGGGGTGCTGACCCTGTGGGTGCGCAGCCTGGACCGGGCCCACAACGGCTCGGCGACCACGAGTTACACCTTCCGTGTGAGCTCCACCGCGCCCACCGTCACCC
The DNA here is from genome assembly GCF_050214755.1 of Streptomyces sp. C1-1. Taxonomy (NCBI): domain Bacteria; kingdom Bacillati; phylum Actinomycetota; class Actinomycetes; order Kitasatosporales; family Streptomycetaceae; genus Streptomyces; species Streptomyces sp. C1-1. The sequence continues at coordinate 4,991,357 of NZ_CP189826.1, forward strand.
CGGCCGTCCCCTCGCCCGAGTTCGGCGAGCCGGCCACCTTCACGCTCACTCCCGACCCCGCGCTCCAGTCCAGGAGCCCGGTGGTGAGCTACTCGGTGCAGACCACCGGCGGCGCGGACGACAGGACCGTCGAGGTTCCCGCGGAGGCGGACGGCACGGCCCGGGTGACCCTCACCCTGGACGGCCTCTACGGCGAGCGCCTGTGGGTGAGCAGCAGGAGCGCCGACGGCTGGGTCAGCGACGAGGGCACGTGGAGCGTCTCCTACGACACCACCCCCACCGTCGCCTCGGACGTCTACCCCGAGAACGGCTCCGGCGGCGGCGCGGGCGTCCCCGGCACCTTCACCCTCACGCCGAAGGTGAAGGACGTGGTGAGCTACACGTACTCCTTCAACGGCGACCCGGAGGTCACCGTCCCCGCGGCCGCCGACGGCGCCGCGAGCCTCGACTGGACCCCTTCCACGGCCGGTGACTACGACCTCATGGTCACTGCGACGACCGGTTCGGGGCGCCAACTGGCTCCGTACGACTACTACTTCACCGTGAGCTGACCCTGTCCGAGGCGGCCGGCGTCGACGACCGCCCGGGCGAAGGCGGTGGGCGCCTCCTGCGGGACGTTGTGGCCGACGCCGGTCAGGGTCCGGTGCTCGTACGCGCCGGTGAACCTGTCCCGGTAGGCGGAGCCCCCGCCCGGAACGGTGAAGGGGTCGCGCTCGGGGTCGAGGGTGATGGTCGGCACGCCGATCGTCGGCCGCCCGGCCAGGCGCCGCTCGAGTCCGTCGTAGCGGCGCTCGCCGTCGGCGAGGCCGAGGCGCCAGCGGTAGTTGTGCACGACGACGGCCGCGTAGTCGGGGTTGTCGAAGGCCGCCGCGGTGCGCTCGAAGGTGGCGTCGTCGAAGTCCCAGGTCGGGGAGACGGTGTCCCAGACGAACCGGGTCAGGTCGTGGCGCAGGTCCGGGTCCTCCATGGCCCTGCGGCCGCGCTCGGTGGCGAAGTAGTACTGGTACCACCAGTTGTGCTCGGCCCGCGGGGCGATCGGTGCGAGCTGGGCCTCGCGGTCGGTGATGAGATACCCGCTCACCGACACCAGGGCCGTGCAGCGCTCGGGCCACAGCGCGGCGACGATGTCGGCGGTGCGCGAGCCCCAGTCGAAGCCGGCCAGCACGGCCCGTTCGATCTTCAGCGCGTCCATCAGGGCGATGACGTCGAGGGCGATCGCCGACTGCTGGGCGTTGCGGAAGGTCCGCGCGGACAGGAAGCGGGTCGTGCCGTGGCCGCGCAGATAGGGGACGATCACGCGGTAGCCCTGGCCGGCCAGGAGTGGGGCGACGTCGACGTAGCTGTGGATGTCGTACGGCCATCCGTGCAGACAGACGACCGCGGGGCCGTGGGCCGGGCCCAGCTCGGCGTAGCCGACGTCCAGCAGGCCGGCCCGGATCCGCTTCAGCCGCGGGAAGCCGGTGTGCTTGCCCGCTGCCATGTCGCGCGGGGCCACGTCGCGCGGGGCCGCGGCCGCGGGTTGTGCGCCCGGCAGCCCCGGCAGGCCGGTCACCGAGACGGTGGCCGCGCCGGTCGTGAGCCCCAGCACCTTGCCGAAACCACGCCTGTCGATCATGCGAATCCCTCCGGACGGCCGTGTCGCCGATCTGCTGGACGACTGACTGTCGCACGGGGTTCGTCACCGGTCAAGCCGGTGACGCACTCGGGGCGGCCGGGAGCGGTCGTAGCCTGTGCCGACAGGCTTCGTTCCGGAAGGATGCTCCCTATGATCATTTTTGGCACCAAGGGGTACCTCTACCAGCTCGCCATCCTCACGCTCATATGCGGACAGTGCGGCAATCCCTCCGCCCACACGCTGCGCAAGCGCGTCACGAAGTTCACCCTGTTCTTCGTTCCGCTGTTCCCGATCTCCACCAAGTACGCGACGCAGTGCACCTTCTGCGGCGCCGAGCAGAAGGTGACCAAGGAGCAGGCGGAACAGCTGCAGGCGCAGGCCGCCGCCGGGCAGGGCGGACCGGCGTACGGCCAGCCCCAGCAGCAGCCGAACCCCTACCAGCAGTGAAGGACGGTTCAGGGACGATGAGTTCCCCGTACGGCGGTGACGGCGCCGACGGCACCCAGCCGTTCGTGATCGACACGAGCAGACCCCACCCGGCCCGGATGTACGACTACTTCCTCGGCGGCAAGGACAACTACGAGGTCGACCAGGAGGCCGCCGAGCGGTTCATCAAGGCGGCCCCCGAGGTGCGGGCGGCGGTCCGGGCGAACCGGCGCTTCATGGAGCGCGCCGTCCGGTACGTCGTCGCCGAGGGCGGCGTCCGGCAGATCCTAGACATCGGCACGGGCCTGCCGACCGAGCCGAACGTGCACCAGATCGCGCGCGCCGTCGCCCCGGGGACGCGGGTGGCCTACGTCGACAACGACCCGATCGTCAGCGCCCATTCACGGACGCTGCTGGACGACGACGACACCGACACCTCCGTCGTCCTGGCCGATCTGCGCGACCCCCGGGCCGTCCTCGACCACCCGGACGTGCGCAGGGTCCTCGACTTCGACCGGCCGGTGGCGCTGCTCCTGCTGGCCGTGCTGCACTTCCTCACCGATGCCGACGACCCGGGCGCCGTCGTGGCCACCCTCCTCGACGCCCTGCCGCCCGGCTCCCACCTCGTGCTGTCCCACGCGACCGTCGACATCCACGAGGACGGCCGCGCGGACGCGGTGAAGGTCTACAACGGCGCCACCGCCACCATGAACCCGCGCGCCCACGCCCGGGTCCTGGACTTCTTCGACGGCCTCACCCTGGTCGAGCCGGGCCTGGTGCTGGTCCCCGACTGGCGCCCGCAGGAACCGCCGGAGGCCGATGCCCCGCCGATCGGCATCTACGGCGGAGTGGCCCGCAAGGACGGCTGAGGGGACGGACCCACGGCAGCCGCGGACGACGGCCTGCTCCGGCCCCTGGAGCAGGCCCTACTTCAGCCCGATGGCCGCACAGTCCGCCGCGTACTTCGGCGTGCAGATGTCCTTCACGGTGTAGACGCCGTCCTTGATCACCGTGTCCCTGATGTTGTCCTTGGTGAGGGCGACCACCGGCACGAGCATCGCCGGGATGTCCTTCTTCGTCGGACTGTCGACCGAGTCCTGGGTCAGCGCGTCGAAGGCGATGTGGCGGTCCTGCACCTTCGCCACCGCCATCTCCGCGGCGTTGGTCGCCTCCAGCAGGAACGACTTGTAGACGGTCATGCTCTGCTCGCCGGCGACGATCCGCTGCACCGCGTCCAGGTTGGCGTCCTGCCCGGTGACCGGCGGCAGCTTGGTGGCCCCCGCCTCCTTCAGGGCGTCGATGGCGGCCCCCGCCATACCGTCGTTGGCCGAGTAGACGGCGGCGATGCCGTTCAGCCCGACCGACTGGATGGCCTTGCGCATGTCGGCCTTGGCCGTGGCGGGCAGCCACTCGTCGACGTCGTACGACTTGGCTATGACCACCCGACCCTTCAGCTCGCTCAGCACCCCGGCCTTGAACAGGGCGGTGTTCGGGTCGGCGGGCGAACCGTTGATCATCACGATCTTGCTCGTGCCGGCCTTGTCGCCCAGGGCCTCGATGATCGACCGCCCCTGCACCTCGCCGACGAGCTCGTTGTCGTGCGAGATGTAGGCATCGATCGGCCCCTGCGCGAGCCGGTCGTAGGCGATCACCGGGATACCGGCGTCCTTGGCCTTCCGCACGCCCGTGGCGATGGACTTGGAGTCGACCGCGTCCACCACGATCACGTCCACCTTGCGGTCGACCAGGTCCGCGAACTGCCTGCTCTGCTTGGTCGCGCTCGCCTCGGCGTTCTCGTAGACGACCTCGCCCTTGCCGCTGGTGAGGGAGGCGACGCGCTGCTTGAACAGGGGGTAGTCGAACTTCTCGAACCGGGCGGTCTCCTTGTCCGGCAGCAGCAGCCCCACCTTGATGTCCTTGCGCCGGTTCGGAGCGGCGGAGCTGTCGCCGCCCCCCACGGCGTCGATCGCACCGCACGCGGTGAGCGAGAGGGCCGAGGTGGCGGCGACGAGCGGCAGGGCGAGACGAACCGCGGTGGTTCTGCGGGGGGTCGGAGCGTTCACTTACGGGTGCCTTCCGGGCGAGCGGGCGAGGTGCAAAAGGGCCATCGGGTAGCTGAGTAGCCAAACGGTGCCCGCGAGTCACGTCAAGACATCCGGTTGTCGTTTCGACAGTTCTACGGAATCTCCCCAACCCGACGGTAATTTCGATTGGTTGTGGCGGAGGAGTGGCCGACCCTACCTCGGCGGTGCCTCACAGCTGACATCCCGCTCGGGCAGCCGCCCGGTGGCGAGGTAGCCGTTGACCGCCGCGTCGGCACAGGCGCTGCCGTAGACGCCGAACACCGCGTGCTGGTCGGCGCCGCGCAGGGTGACCAGGCGCGAGGAGGGCCACATGCGGCGTACGGCCTCGGCGCCGTCATAGGTGGTGCGCGGGTCTCCGGTGGCGTTGACCAGCAGGGCGGGGAGGTCGGCCCGGACGGTCGTGGGCTTCTCCAAGGGCGCGTCCCAAGAGGCGCAGGCATTGATGTCCTCGGCGACGGGGCCGAACAACGGGTCCTGGACGCGGGCGCGTCGCACGTCCCGCCAGTAGACCTCCGGGTCGCGCGGGGCGGCCACGTCGCCGCACAGGATCGACGTCTGGACGCTGCCGTACGCCGACTCGGCCCCGGTCAGCTCGAACGCGAGCACGTCGGCCAGCCACGGGGACGGGGTGGAGACCCGCCGGCCGTCCGCCGCGCGCAGCAGATCCCGTACCCCTTGGGCGAGGTCGCCGTACGCGGAGGCATTGTCCTGCGAGAGGCCGTTGAGGACGAGGACGGGCACCACGTGCTCGTCGACCCGGTGGGCGCCGATCCGCAGCGGCGAGCGGGCGGCGGCCGCCTGGACGCGGTCCACCGCGGCCAGCACCCGGCCGCGGGTGCGGCCCAGTCCGTACGTGGCGTCGCGGGCGGCGGCCCAGGACGCCCAGCCCTCCAGGGCGTGCCGGTTGGCCGCCTCCACACCGCGCAGCAGCCGGGGGCCGTACCGGTCCGGGGAGATCACCCCGTCCAGCACGACCCGGTCGGTGCGTGCGGGGAACATCGAGGTGTACACCTCGCCGAGGTAACTGCCGTAGGAGTAGCCCAGGTAGGAGATCCGCCGCTCGCCGAGCGCGGCCCGCACGACGTCCATGTCACGGGCGGTGTTCCGGGTGGTCGCGTGCGGCAGCAGGTCCCCCGCGTACGTCCGGCAGCGCCTGGCCAGCTCCGCCGAGAACCGGGCCACACGCTCGAAGCCGGCCCGGTCGACGCCCGCCGATCGGAACGCCGATCCGGTCGGCCAGTGGCAGTCCAGCGGAGTGCTGCGGCCGACGAAACGGGGGTCCACGCCCACGATGTCGTACCGCGCGCCGACGTCCTTCATCGCCTGCCGCACCCACGGCGGGTCACCGATCGTCTGCCCGCCGGGTCCGCCGCTGTTGAGCAGCAGCGCGCCGACGCGGTGGGCGCCGTCGGTGGCGCGGATGCGGGAGATCGCGACGCTGACCGTACGGCCGTGGGGCCGGCCGTAGTCCAGCGGAACCGTCACGTCGGCACACCGGGCACCCGCCTGCTCCAACTCCTTGCCCATCGCGTCGTCGGGGCCCCGCAGGCAGCTCTTCCAGGTGAGGTGCTGGTGGTGGTAGCGGGCGAGAGGGTCGGCGGCCGCCGCGGCCGGCAGGGCGGCGGCGGGCAGGAGGCCGGCGGCGAGGGCGGTGGCGGCCAGGCCGAGAACGGCCCTTCTCACCGTTCCGGGCGAGTACCGCCGTAAGGAGGCTGCGGCGCGGTTCATGAAGTGGTCCCTTCCGTCGTCGGTGTCGTCCCGGTGCCGGTCGCGGGGTGCCGGTTCTCGCACAGGGCGGCCTGGACGACGGCCTGGAAGTCCTGCTCGGCCTCGAACGAGTCCGGTACCTCGTTGAGCGCGACGGCGACGCTCCGTCCGTCGGGGCCGAGGGCCGTCAGGGCCCGGTGGCCGCCCGGCACGGTCCCGGCATGGCCCCACCACAGGCCGCCGCAGCGCAGCGGGGTGGAGATCAGGCCCAGTCCGTAGCGGGCTCCCGGCCACAGCCGGTCGGGGTCGGCGGCCACCGTCCGCCGCATCTCGGCGAGTTGGGCCGCCGGCAGCAGCCGCCCGCCGAGCAGCGCGGTCGTGAACCGGGCGAGGTCGGCGGGGGTGGAGACCAGGACGCCGCCGACGCCGCCGAAGGTCATGTTCCAGTCGGTGCCGTCGACGCGGGCCGCGCCCTCCTGCGGCGTGAAGTAGCTGCGGGAGTGCGGGCCCCGGATACGGGTGTCGTGGCCATGCCTCATCACGCTAGGCACGCGCCCTGCCGGGATCACTCCGGCTGGCGGCCGGTTCGCCGGTGGTGTCAACGCCACCGCCACGCGGGGGGACAGCCCCACCGCAGTCTCCCGACGTCCCGGCGAGTGATCAAGGCCACAAGCTCGCACCCCGACCGGGAGAGCCGCTCCTGACCTGGCCGTTCACCCGACGGGTGGAGAGTGTGAAGGGAACCCGCGCAGGAGCACCACACAGGGCCCACACAGTCTTTCGAAACCCTCGTTACCGTTGCGACCCGCTCGATCCCCCCATGCGAAAAGTCGAACAGCGACACGCCGAACCGTCAGGATGACAGCGGATGGACTACTGCTCCTCGTGCCGCCGGCACCTCAACGGCGCCCTGGTGTGCCCCGGTTGTGGCGCCTACGCCCCGGACATCGCGCCGCTGACCTCCGGCGGCCGTGCCGTCGCCGCTCCCGCCGCCACGGCGGCGTGGCCGGAGCCGGTGCGGGAGCACACCGCCGCCACCCCCGCGTACGACGAGCCGGAGCCCGTCGGCGCCGACGCCGACGTCGAGGACCCGGCGCCCACGCGGGAGGGCAGGGCCGCGCGACGCCGGCAGCGGGAGCGGTGGAAGAAGAACCAGCGGCGGGCCGTCGTGGCGACCGCCGTCGCACTCGTCGGCGGCGGACTGACCGTCTCCGCGATGAACCGCGGCGGCTCCGGCCAGCAGGCCCAGGCCTCGCAGACGCCGGACGTGAAGAGCATGGGCGTCGCGGAGAGCCCGGACCAGGGCGATGCCGTCCTGCCGCCGGCCGGCACGGGCAAGCACCGCAAGCCCGCCGCCACGCCCTCCGGTTCGTCCACGAACGGCGGTGTCACGCAGGAGCGTTCCGCCAGCGCGGCCCACACCGACTCGACGCGCACGCAGCCCTACACCGTGGCCGGCACGCCCTCGACGAAGACCACGGCCGGCTCCACGCAGCAGACCTCCACGTCGGCCGGCGGTGGCTCCGGCACGACGTCGGGCCGGACGTCGAACTCCTCGACGTCCGGCGGGAGCACGACGTCGAACTCGACGTCGTCCTCGTCGTCCTCTTCCTCGTCCTCGTCCTCGACGTCCACCTCGGGAGGCTCGGACACCTCCGGGACCTCTCAGTCCACGGGCACCTCCGGCTCGGGCACCTCGACGGCGTCGACGTCCCCGTCCGGGATCTGCCTGCTCGGCCTGGTGTGCGTGAGCTGAGCGGCCCGCCCGCTCAACCCGCCTTGCCACCCGACGAGTCGGCCCCACCCGCCGACTCGCCGTCCAGGTACCGCAGTTGTACGGCTGTGACGGCACGGACGACGAAGACGCCGGCCACCGCCGCCCCGACGACGGCGGCGTCGGCCGCGAGCAGCATCCACACGTCCGTGTAGGCACGGGCGATGACGTGGTCCGTGTCGTCGGCGTACATCAGGCCCACGCCGCCGAACATGCCGAGCAGCCACAGGGCCCACCACACGTTCAGCGAGCGCGGCAGCCGCTCGCCGGGGGCGCTGTCCTGGTGGACGTCGGCGACGATGCCGCGCGGGATCCACAGGTTGGCGACGGGGATCAGCCAGCCCGCGTAGAGCCAGAAGCCGGAGTAGCGCGGCCGCCTGCCGGACAGTTCGCGCGCGTTGTCCCGCACGTTGTCCAGCCAGACGACGAAGAGGATCGCGCAGATCGCCGCGGTGATCCCGCCCGCGCTGCTGATCAGGTGGTACGCGTTCTCCAGCGAGGTCAACGGGCGGTGTTCGCCGCCGCCCTGGTCCGGCGGCCCCGAGGCCGGCTCCCCGGTCACGGCCAGCCGGATCTCCCAGACGGCCCGCAGCGCCCAGGCGGCACCGGCCAGGCCGAGCGCGACGGCGGTCAGCCGGGCCGGGGTGCGGACCGGACGCAGCGCGGGAAGGGGAGTGGGGGGTGGTGTCACTATGTGGTCGCTCACCGGGGCATCTTCGCGGACCCCGCCTCCCACCCGCCAGGACGACAGGCCGTGTTCACCGCACCGGCGTGCGGTGAACACCCAAATCGCCCTTCTTCTCCGCTAGTTGGAGAAGTAGATGTACTTCCACCCGGTGTACGTCGAGCTGTTGACGGTGTCGCCCGACGAGCCGTTGATGTACGCCGCCCGTACCCGGGCCTTGATGCCGGACTCGCCCGCGGCGCCCAGGCTCACGGCCGACTTGCCGTTCGTGCCGAGGTCGAAGTACTCAGGGCTGCCGTCGACCGGGTACCACTGGCCGGCGTAGTAGACCTCCAGCTCCAGGCGCTGCTTGCGGCCCGGGTAGTAGGTCATGCTCGTGGTGACGATCGGCGACGTGTTCTTGTGGAACCAGTAGTACGTGCGCGAGCCGATCTTGGCCTTCTTGTAGTGCTTGGTGATCGCCGTGGAGACGTTCACCTTCGCGTAGGCCGTGACCTTGACGGTCCTCGGCTTGTAGCGGGCATCGCCCTTGAAGACGGCCGTGACGTCGGTGTCCCGGGTCATGTCGACCGTGCCGGAGAGGTTGCCGTGGGAGTCGACCCGGCCGGACTTGACGAGCTTGTTGGGCTTGTCGCCGCCGAAGGGGTTGGCCCAGATCTCGACCGTGCGGTTCTTGTACGTCGTACCGAGGTGGGCCGTGAACTTCACGTCCTTGCCGTACGCGTACAGCTTGCCGTTGTTGTTCAGCGTCAGCGCCGGCGTGGCGCGGGAGACGTCGACCGCGTCGGAGCCGGAGGCGGCCGCGTGGGTCGCGTCGCCCGCGAAGGACACCTTGTAGGTGACCTTGCCACCGGCCGGCGGGGTGTCGGTGAAGGAGAAGCTCCCGTCGGCCTTCGTCGCGACGGCGGCCAGCGCCTTGCCGCTCGGCGAGTCCAGGTCGGTGCGGGTGACCTTCAGGCTCGTGCCCGCCGGGAGGGCCGTCATCGAGGTCAGCTTGCCGGTGACGGTGAGCTTCTTGGCCCGGTCCGCCTTGGTGGGGGCCGACACCTTCAGGGTGGGCAGCTCCTTGGTGGGGTCGGTCAGCGCCCGCAGGGTGTAGACGCCGCCGTCGTTCTCGGAGACGGCGAAGAGCCTGCTGCTGTCCGGCGCCCACGCCAGGGCGGCGTCCACCAGGGTGTCGGAGCCGCTGCTGCTCCCGGTGTTGGGGAAGTCGTACTCGCGCACCGGCTTGGTGCCGCCGGGCCGGAAGACGTGCACGTCGGGGTCGTACCAGGAGAAGGAGCCGCCGGCGACGGAGCCGTCGGGGGCGACGCTCACCGCGTTCGGGTAGGCGTTGCCCGGGTAGTCCCTCACCTTGCTCAGATCGGTGGTGGAGTACGCCGGGAAGCCGTAGCCGCTGCCCCAGGAGGTCAGGACCTGCTTGCCGTCGGGCGTGATGTCGACCTGCTTGCCGCCGGAGTCGAGGTTGCCCTTGACCCGCAGCTTCGCACCGTCCGCCGAGACGTCGTACACGGCCAGCGTGCTGCCGTCGCCGGCCGCCAGGACACCCGGTGCGGACGGGTCGGCGCCCAGGTGCACCTGGCCCGACAGGTCGCCCGGCGCCTGGTCGAGGTGGACCGCCGACTCGCCGCCGGCCGGGTCGACGAACCCGAGGTCGGAGTCGTAGGAGAACCAGATCCGGCCGTCCACGACCTCGAGGTCGCGCGGCGCGGCCGTGCCCAGCGGGTAGCTCAGGGCCGGGGTCACCGTCTGCGTGTCCACGGTGACGATCCGGTTCTCGCCCTTGACCGCCGCGTACAGCGTGCCGGAGTCGGCCGACAGCGCCAGACCGGTCACCCCGGGCTCGCTCCCCAGGGTCGCCCGGACGGTGCCGGAGTAGTCGGCGACGAGGATCTTCCCGCCCACCGGGTCGGAGATGTACACCACCTTGTGGACGCCGTCGACGACCATGTCGCCGACCGACTTCACCGGAAGGATCTTTGCGGAGTCGGCCGCGGCCGGTCCCGCCACGCCGACGGCGAGCGCCGCCGAGCCGAAGAGGACCGCGAGCGCCGTCGCGGTCGAGATGCTGCGCATGCGCACAGTACTGATACCCCCACGAGAGAACCCGGTGTCGCACCGGGTGGTCGAAAGCGCCGCGCGGCACCCGGGCACGACCGCTCGATGGCGGTGGCGCACGGGGCGCGGCTGCTGTCAGCAGCGTATGTCATGCCTGTGACAGTCGTGGAGGGAGTTTCAGGTGAGGGGGAGGTTTCGTGCGGGTGGCGCTCAGCCCTCGCCGTCCTCGTCACGCCGCAGCACCGTCACCCGGCGGAAGTTGCACACGGTTTCCGGCAGGCGGTCCGCGCCAGGCGCCGCGCCCTGCCCGTCGTGGGCCTTGAGGGCGACGCTGACCAGGCTGAGCAGCAGGTCCACGTCGGCGTCGCAGTCGAGGTGGACGGTGACCCAGCGCGAACCCGGCACCAGACGGATCGCGGACGACTCCGCGAAGTCGTGGTGCAGCCGCTGGATCGCACGGGCCGTGAGATGGAGGTCCACGTCCCGTCCGGAGTGGAAGTGCACGATCTCGTCCCGCGCCGAACGCAACGCCCGGCCCGTTCCGCAGCCGGCCTCGCACGGGGTGAGGTCGGGCCATGCCGCGAGTCGGTCCATGGCCTTCTGAGCCGGTGTCATGTGCTCATGGTGAGGTGCTCACCGCGGCGACACCAGGCATTGCGGCAACCGTAACCCTCAAGAGACGTGGCCTCGCCAATCACGTCGTTTGGGTGATAATCGGTACATGAGTACCGCGACGTTCGAAATTGCGGCCACGTCAGGTGACGTACTCAACGTGATCGCCGCCTTCGTCGGTGGCCTGGTCATCGCCGGTGCCCTGATCTGGGCCTTCTGGTTCGGCATGCGGGTGAGCGACCGCGAGCTGCCGCGGCCCGCACCGGGCGAGCAGCCCCACCTTCCCGCGGGCGGAGCCGTCCACGAGATGAGCGAGGTACGCGAACCGGACGAGGTCCCGCACGCGGAGGACGGCGAGCGCATGATGCCGTACGAGCTGCACCACGCGGGGACCCGGACCGGAAAGGATCAGCACCGCCGGCGCTGGATGCCCGGCTCCAGCGGCTCCTTCGGCAGCGGCGGTCTGGGACACAGGTAGCGCCCCGGCCGCTCGGGCGGTTGCGCGCTCAGGCCATCCAGAAGAAGACCGCCGTCATCCGCTTCTCCTCCAGCGTCCTGCCGGTGTAACCGGTGGCGCTGTGCACGAGGTTGGCGTTGTAGAGGAGCAGCCGGTTGTACCGGTGCGGGACGCGTACGTCCTCCTCGAAGTGGTCGGCCGGCACGTACCGGGTGCCGAGGGCCTCGACGAGGTTGTTGTGCGGGGCCTGGACGATGTTGCCGCCGAGCCGGCCGCCGGGCAGGGACTGACGGTAGAAGGCGGTGCCGCAGTCCTTGCCGACGCCCGGGTTGAGGTACAGCACGGCCGCGTACCGGCACAGCGCCCGCGAGTCGGTGTGCGGACGCGGCTCGCTCTCGCCCTCGCCGACGACCTGGACGCAGTTGTGGTTGAGGGTTCCGCCCCCGGGCGCCTTCTGCACCCACAGCTCCTTCGCCCCGGTCGCCTGCCGCACCAGGCGCTCCACCCGGGCGAGTTCCGCGGGTTCGAGCCCCGGCATGGTGCGCAGACCGGGCCAGGTCTCCGAGGTGTAGGGGTAGCCCCGGACCCAGTCGTCCTTCGCCAGACAGCGCGCGCGTACGGCGTCCACATCGGGCAGCACGTCGTCGAGGACCCAGTAGTCGCGGCCCTTGGTGGGCTTGCGGTACGGCAGGACGGGAAGGGCCGCGGGGACCCGGGGCGCGGGCTGTGGGGGCATGGGCCGAATCTAGGTCGGGGGCGCGTCTCGACTCTCCCGAGAAGTGGTCAACATTCCGTCAACGCATGTCATGAGCACCACCGCATGATCCGGCTCACACCCGTGGGATTTTACCGAATCAAAAGGTTCCGATCGCCGGTGCCGTCCGTACTCACCTCCGTCCGACCCCCGCCGCACGAAGGCGGGACACCCGATTGGGCAGGAGGCACGGTGCGCTTTTCGCGGAACGCGACGGGAACTCTCTTCGTGGGCGGTGCCCTGAGTCTGACCCTCGTCGCACTCGCCTATCCCTCGATGCTCGGGGTGAACACCGTGTCCAGTTCGGGGACGAGAGTCATCGCGCAGACCCAGTGGGGCCCACTGACCGAGGCGGACCGGGACTTCGTGGTCAAGGTGCGCGCCGCCGGCCTGTGGGAGTACCCCGTCGGCCAACTGGGCCTGCAGAAGGGGCAGAGCGCGGCAGTCAAGACCGCCAGCAAGCACCTCATCGACGGTCACGCGGCGCTGGACGCCAGCTGCCGCAAGATCAGCACGATGCTGAACATCACGATCCCCAACGTGGCGAGCCCCCAGCAGGTGGGGTTCGTCAACACGCTCAAGGCGGACAGCGGCAAGCAGTTCGACACCGACTTCGCCAACATCCTTCGCGTGACGCACGGTTCGATCTTCAACACCATCGCGAAGATCCGCTCCACCACCAAGAACACGGTGGTGCGAACCCTGGCCGACCAGGCCAACGCCACGGTGCTGGACCACATCACGGTCATGGAGAACACCGGTCTGGTCAACTTCGACCAGGTGCTCTTCCAAGAGACGACCCCGCCGAAACTGCCCGCCAAGGACCTGACCCCGCCGCCCCCGGTCGCCGGTCAGCCCTCACGCCGCCGGTGGACAGCACCACCCAACCCCCGGTCCTGCCGGGCGAGTCCAGCGCGAACGCCAGCCCCACCCCCACCGTGGGCTGAGCGACGGACAGCGGAAGCCACTCCTCCCGCTTGTGTCGAAATTGTGATGGACGGTTGAACTACCGCTGCGTCACCGCAGGTTGACAGCGTTCGATCACGGGATCCACGATGTGAGCGCACCGAGGCTCATGTGACCAGTGAGCCCGGTGTTTCTCCGACCATCACCCCGGCAGGGCCGGCCGCCGCATGCCCTCACGCTGCCCGCGCGGCCCTCGCCGGGTGCTGCACATGCCGAAGTGGGGATCCCGCCATGTCCATAGCGAGCCGTGTCACCGCGCGCCGACTCCTCGGAACGGGCGCCACGTCGCTCGCCCTCTGCGCCGCCACCGTCGCCGCCGCCTCCGGTGCCTGGGCCCACGGCGGCGCCTCCGGCGGCGACGGCTGGAAGTCGGGCGGCTCCTACCGGCCCGGCACGGGCGCCGGCACCAAGACCGAGACCGACCGCTGCCAGTTCTCCCTCGACGGCACCGACTTCTACGACTCCGTCAAGGTCGACGACCAGAACCTCAAGCCCACCGACGACGGCAAGGTCCACATCAAGGTCCGCACCGCCGGCGACGCCGCCACCTGCACCGCCTCGCTCGCCTCCTACCTCGCCCACGGCGCCACCTTCGCCACCTCGGGCGAGCAGGTCTTCGTCGACTTCGACACGGTGACGGTCAAGCCCGGCCAGACCGACTCCCTGGACATCGCGGTGCCGGACGCGGGCTGCTTCGCGCAGATCGACCTCTACAGGGGCGCCACCAAGTTCGACGGCAAGCAGGGCGCCGACGACGGCTTCGAGCACGGCGACCTGCCGGCCGGCCCGGACCACGCGGTCATCAAGGACAAGCTGATCGCGTCCTGGAACGGCGGCACGAAGGACTGCACGACCACCGAGTCGCAGCCCCCGGCCACGCCCTCCACGACCCCGTCCACCCCGGCCGAGGAGAGCCCCACCCCGACGCCCAGCGCCTCGGAGTCGACGCCGGACACCCCCGTGGCGTCCGCGTCCACCAGCGTCCCGGCGGCCACGCCGAACGGCGGCGGAGGCGACCTCGCCGAGACCGGCGGCGGCAGCGACTCCGCGATGATCGCCGGCGGCGCGGCGGTCCTCCTGGCCGGCGGCGCGGCGATCGTCGTCGCGAGCCGACGCCGGCGCGGCGCCCGCTCCTGAACCACTCCCGAACGACGGACGCCCCGGGGGTCCCCCGCTCCGGGGCGTCCGTCATGCCCGCACGCCGTCAGGTCGCGTCGGCGGCACAGTGCTTGAGCAGCAGCCGTACGTCCTCGTCGACGACCCGGTAGCGCACGACGCGTCCCTCCTTCTCCCCGGCGACCACGCCGGCCGCGCGCAGCAGCCGCAGTGCCTGGGAGACGGCCGGGTCGTTCATGCCGGTCGCGATCGCCAGGTCCGACACGGCCAGCGGCCCCGTGCGATGCAGCGCGAGCAGCAGGGCCAGCCGCTTGGGGTCGGCCAGCAGGGAGAAGCGGTCGGCCCACGTACGCACATGGGCCTCGTCACCGATGGCGGCGATGGCGTCGCACACCCGGTGGCCGTCGATGGTGCGCCGGTCTGCGCGATCGGCCGGGACGAGATGCATGGGGTCATCCTCGCAGTCCCCGATGTGATCTTGAATACCTGCGCAGGTACGCAGCTATGCAGGGATGCGTACGGTCGCCTACGGTGAGCGGGCCGTGGCGTTCGGGAATCCGGTGCGATACCGGAGCGGCCCTCGCCACTGAAATCGGGGAGTCCCCGTCCCGCGTCCCGCAAGGGACAGCCACTGGTCGTCTCACGACGGCTGGGAAGGCAGGGATGACGGACGCACGACCCGTAAGCCAGGAGACCGGCCACGGCAGCTCACGAAAGATCCACGAGGTGCTGGAGCTGATCGCATGACCCTGCCCGAGAGCAAGGACGTCTCCTTCCGCTGGCGGCGCGAGGACACCGTCAAGACCGCCGGACTGGTGGCGGTGATCGCCGCCCTCCACATCGTCGCCTTCGGAATCCTCTTCCTCCTGGTGGTCCCCGGCCACTACGAGGTCGGCTCCAAGGCCTTCGGCATCGGCCTGGGCATCACCGCCTACACGCTGGGCGTGCGGCACGCCTTCGACGCCGACCACATCGCCGCGATCGACAACACCACCCGCAAGCTGATGGCCGACGGCAAGCGGCCGGTGTCGGTCGGGTTCTGGTTCGCGCTGGGGCACTCCAGCGTGGTGATCGTGCTGGCCGTGATGATCGCGGCGGGCACGCAGCTGGCCGACAAGGTGACCAACCAGAACTCCGGCACCCACCAGGTCCTCGGCTTCCTGGGGACCACGGTCGCCGGCACCTTCCTCTATCTCATCGCCGCGCTCAACCTGGTGGCCCTGGTCGGCATCGTGCGCGTCTTCCGGGCGATGCGGGCGGGCACGTACGACGAGAACGAGCTCCAACGCCACCTCGACTCCCGCGGTTTCATGAACCGCTTCCTCGGCCGACTCACCCGGTCCATCAGCCGCCCCGGCCAGATGTACCCGGTGGGCTTCCTGTTCGGGCTGGGCTTCGAGACGGCCACCGAGGTCACCCTCATGGTGATGGCCGGCTCCGGAGCGGCGGCGGGCCTGCCCTGGTACGCGATCCTCTGCCTCCCCCTCCTCTTCACCGCGGGCATGTGCCTGTTCGACACGCTCGACGGCACCTTCATGAACTTCGCCTACCAGTGGGCGTTCTCCAACCCGGTCCGCAAGGTCTTCTACAACCTGACCATCACCGGCCTGTCCATCGTGGTCGCCTTCTTCATCGGCACGATGGAACTCGCGGGCCTGGACGTCGGCAACATCGGCTACGTCATCGTCGGCCTGTTCGTACTCGTATGGGCGGCCGCACTGGCCTACTGGCGCCTGGCGAAGGTGGAGCAGCGCTGGACGGCAAGAGCGGCCGAAGCGGACTAGGACCGCTCGACAGTCGCCAGATACAACTTCACGAACCGCTCCACGTCCACGTCCAACGCCACATCCACCAGAGCCTGTTCACGGGCGCCGTCATGGTGCTCGGCCTCGCCGGGCCGAGGGCGCCGGTCGACGATGGTCTGCCCTCGCGTCGGCCCCGGCGCGAGGGAGACCTCGACGGGGAGGAGCCGCGTGCCGATCCCCGCGGGGTCGACGACGGCGCACACGGCACCCGCGTCCCCCAGCCCACCGGCCTCCTCGGCCTCGGGCGCCTCACCGGGATGGGCCGGCCGATGGGCGAGAAGCTCACCGGCGAGCCGGGTGCCCGCTTCACCGCTGGCACGCAACCGATGCACATCCGCACTGGGCACGACGACCCGGGTGAAGACATCGAGCCCGTACATGGTGATCGGCACCCCGGCGGTCAGCAGCACCGCGGCCGCCTCTGGGTCGTGCCAGACGTTGAACTCGGCGACGGGCGTGGCGTTGCCGGTCGCCACCGCGCCGCCCATGAACACGATCCGCTCGATGTTGCGGGTGACCTCGGGATGGGTCCGCAGCAGCAGCGCGATGTTGGTCAGGGGAGCGGTGGGGATCAGGGTCACCGGACGCGGCGAGGCGAGGATCTCCCTGCGCAGCAGAGTCACCGCGTCCACGTCGACCGGCATCCGGCCGGGCGCGGGCAGCCCGAGATCCCCCATGCCGTCGGCCCCGTGCACCGGGGCCGGCCGCGCGGGCTCGATCAACGGCCGCTCGGCACCCCGGGCGACCGGAATGTCGGGCGCCCCGGCCTGCTCCAGCACGGTCAACGTATTACGGACAACGCCGTCCACGTCCGTGTTGCCGGCGACACAGGTCACCGCCCGCAGATCGAGCCCCGGATGCCGCACGGCGAACAACAGCGCCAGGGCGTCGTCGACACCGGTGTCACAGTCGATGATCACCGGAATACCAGGCACGACGAACTCCTCTCGACACCCCCTGCACCGGCGACTCTACGAGGGATACCGCACCCGGGCCAGAAGCGCCCGGCAGCCGCGTACGGCGAGAAGGGGCCGCGGCGGGGGGTGCCCGCCCGCAGTGTCGGGCGTCAAGAAAACCGCACGTACACACCCACAGCACCGCCCGACCGAGGACGGACACCCCCCGCCGCGGCCCCGCCCCACCGAGAACGCAAGGCGCTACGCCCACAACTCGCACCCACGCGCGGCGACCCGCTCCCCGATCCGCCGCACCAGCTCCGCGCCGGACATCGCACCCACCTGCCGCCCGTCCCGCAGCCGTACCGCCACCTGGTCACCGCCGGCCTCACGGGCACCGATCACGGCCTGGTACGGCACCAGCCGAGCGCCCCGGATCCGGGCGCCCAGACTCCCGCCCTCCGGCCCCACCAGCTCCACCCGCAGCCCCACCGCCAGCGCCCGCCGCACCAGCTCTTCCGCGACCGCCCGCTGCTCCTCCGAGACCGGCAGCACCACGAGCTGTACTGGCGCGAGCCACACGGGGAACGCGCCGCCGTGCTCCTCGACGAGGTGCGCGACCACCCGCTCCACGCTGCCGATGATGCTGCGGTGCACCATGACGGGCCGGTGCTTCGCGCCGTCGGCGCCGATGTAGTGCAGGCCGAATCGTTCGGGCTGGTGGAAGTCGATCTGCACGGTGGACAGAGTGGCCTCTCGTCCCGCGGAGTCGACGACCTGCACATCGATCTTCGGCCCGTAGAAGGCTGCTTCCCCCGCGACGGCCTCGTACGCGACACCGACACCGTCCAACACTTCCCGCAGCAACCCGACGGCCCGCTCCCAAACGCCCTCCCCGGCAACGTACTTGCCGCCCTCACCCGGCAGGGAGAGCCGATAGCGGGCCGCCCGGACACCCAGATCGGCATAGGCCCGCCGGATGAGCCGAAGAGCCTCCCGAGCCTCCTCGACGGCCTGGTCCGGGGTGCAGAAGACATGGGCGTCGTTGAGCTGGATGGCCCGCACCCGGGTGAGCCCGCCGAGCACACCCGACAGCTCGGACCGGTACATGCCCCCCACCTCGGCGATCCGCAGCGGCAGCTCACGGTAACTGTGCGACCGAGAACGGTAGATGAGCGCGTGATGCGGACACAGACTGGGCCGCAGCACGACCTCCTCACCACCCAGCCGCATCGGCGGGAACATGTCGTCGCCGTAGTGGGACCAGTGCCCGGAGATCTCGTACAGCTCCCGTTTGCCCAGCACGGGCGAGTACACGTGCCGGTACCCGGCGGCGCGCTCGACCTCGCGGACGTACTCCTCCAGCGCGTGCCGCACGATCGCCCCGTCGGGCAGCCAGTACGGCAGCCCCGCGCCCATCAGCGGGTCGGTGTCGAACAGTTCCAGCTCACGGCCGAGGCGGCGGTGGTCGTACATGGTCGTTCTCCTCACGGTGAGAGGGCGAGCGGCCACGACAGAACCCCGGGGCACTCGCCCCGGGGCTTCGGACATCCAGTCCATGAGTCAGCGCGCCGGGACAGTCTCCGGCGTCGTCGTGGAAGACGAGTGGGCGCGCTGCATGACAAAAAACTAGCGCCCCCCGAAAAGAAGACGCGAGCCGTTTTCGGAGTACCCCATCCGGACCGGCGCGCTGGTGACACAGGACGCGGGATGGTCCCTTGGAGAGGCAGCCGATCTTGTACGCCGTCCCGGGAGGCCCCGATGCCCCGCACCCCCGCCCGCCTCCTCACCCCCGCCACCCTGCTCACCGCCACCCTGCTCACCGCGACCGCCTGCACGGCGGGCGGACCGGCGGCGAAGAACCCCGCCGCCTCCGCGAGACCGTCCGCCGCCACCTCGGCACCGGCCCCCCCGGTCCTCACCCAGGCCCAGGCGCAGGCCGCCCTGGTCACCGCGACCGACCTCGGGGAGCCGTGGGCGCCCACGCAGGGGGTGGCGACCTGGCGGGACGGGCTGCTGAAGGCGACGACGGATTCGCCCGAATGCCGTCGCCTCCTGGACGCGCTCTACGCCGACGACCTGTTCGGCGGGGACACCGGTGCGCGGGCGGTGACGGGCCTGGACGACCCGCTGGACCAGGCCCAGCTCCGCTATCAGGTCCTCGCGCTGCACGCCCCGGACGTGGACCGCACGCTGGCGTGGCTGAAGTCGCTGCCGCGCAGCTGCGGGACGTTCACGGCGGTCACCGCGCACGGCGCCGTGCAGGGCGTCACGGTGAGGGAGGCCGACCTGCCGCGGGTCGGGGACGCCCGGCAGGGCCTGCGGGTCACGCTGAGCGGTGAGACGGCGGACGGCGATCCGACCGTGCTGACGATGGACGTCGCCGCGGTCCGCGTCGGCGACGACACGATCGCGATCAGTCTGGGCGGCCTGGGCGACGTCGCGCCGGAGGCGACGCGGGCGGCGATGGAGACGGGCGTACGCCGCCTGACCGAGATCAGAAAATCGGGCCGAGCACAGATCTGACCGGGACCCGAACCTGATCGGGACCCGCACCTCATCCGGACCCGCACCTCATCCGGACCCGAACCTCATCCGGACCCGAACCTCATCCGGACCCGAACCTCATCCGGACCCGAACCTCATCGGGACCCGAATCTGATCGGCACCCGAAAACCTAAGCCAGCCGGTCCACGGCCTCCTTGGCCTCGCGCAGGTCGACCCCGGTGGCCTCCCGGTAGACCTTGATCGCCTGGATCTTCTTGCCGTCGCGCAGGAGCGCGGCCACCTCGTCGTTCCAGGGTTCGGATGCGTCGATGCCCAAGTGCTCGATGATCAGGTCGAGTTTGCGCTCGACGCGGGCGACTCGCTTGTCCGCGCGGGAGATCCGGCTCTCGACGCTGCCGACGCCGACGATGAGGAAGAGGGCGGCCAAGGAGTACCCCAGTATGTCCATGGGCCGATCCTAGAGGTCGCCGTCGAACCTCATCCGGCGCTCCACCACGTCCCGCGCCGCTTCCAGGACCGTACGGCCGAGGACGAAGGCGTGGCCGCGCAGCCGGGCCAGCGCCTCCGCCGCGTCGGCCCCGAGCTGCGCCATGATCATGCCGACGGCCTGGTTGATCCCGTCGTGGTCGGCGGCCAGCCCGCACACCCAGGGCTCGTCGCCCCGTTCGCCGTTCTCCTCCCAGGGAAGGGTCGCCAGGGCCTCCGTGAGGAGCCCGGCCGCCCGGCGCGCGGTGCGCAACTGCCGTTCGGTCAGGTCTCCCGGGGTGCCCCGGTAGAGGTCGAGCGTGCCGACGCAGAGCGCGTCAATGCCCAGCGGAAGCGAGTACACGGCCGCGACCCCGGCGGCCGTCGCCTCGTGTGCGAACACCGGCCAGCGCTGCGGGTCGCGCCCGGCGGTGAGGTCGCGGGCGAGCACGGTCGCGCCGAGCCGGCCGGCCAGCATGCCCGGCCCCTCACCGACGGTGGCCTGGAGTTCCGCGAGGTAGGAGGCCGCCTCGTCGCTGGCGCTGATGCGTACGGGCAGCCCGTCGGACCGCAGGGAGACGCTCGCGCCGCTGACCGGCAGCAGTTCCACCAGCGCCGCGCACAGCCGGCCGGGTATCTCCTCGGGCCGGGCCCCGCGCAGCCCCTCGGCGATCAGAGCCTCGGCCCGGGAATGGTCGTCCCCAGGACCCGGAGTACCGCCGAAGAACTCTTCGCGGTCGTCGCCGGACCGCACGGCCACCGCCTCCTTCGGCCACAGCCGTACTGTGACCCGTCTTGGTCTCCTCTCAGCGGACCGGCCGAATCAGGGGCCGGGACTCATGACACGCCCGCTCGGGACTTTCCGCACTACCCGTGTGACCATGCCCAAAACCTCGTCGCCCGGCCGCCACAAGGCCACATCGCCCCCACTCGCCACCACACCGCCACATCGCCCCCACCCGTCACAACGGCGGCTGTGCCGGGGCCGGGCCCAGGGTGGTGGTGCCCGGCGCCGTGCGGTGGCCCAGCCCGGTCCGGTAGGCGTCCAGGGCCGCCTCCACCCGTCCGGTCCGGCGCAGCAGGTCACCCAGCAGCCGGCACAGGTCGGCGAGGTCGCCGGCCGCCCCGGCCCGCTCGAGCAGACTGAGCGCCCGTACGTAGTGCTCCTCGGCGGTCTCCGTGTCGCGGGCGTCCTCGGCGATGATGCCGAGCAGGCGGTGGGCGGCGGCGGAGTGCAGCGCGCCCCGCTCGGAGTTCAGGTCGCTCAGGGTGTCGTGGAGGAGGGCCGCGGCCTGTTCGGACTTGCCCCGGCGGTGCAGTACGTCGGCCAGCTCGACGGCGACCTGGCTGCTGTAGAGGGCGGCCCGCTTGGCGGTGAGCATGTCGAGGGCCTGCCGCAACTCGACTTCGGCGCGCTCCAGTTCGCCGTTCTGGGCGCACACGTACCCGCGCATCCAGTGGCAGTTGGCGAGTTCGGTGCGGATCTGCAGGGTGCGGTACAGCTCGGACGCCTTGGCCAGCGAGGCGTCGGCCTCGGCGATACGGCCCTCGGCGAGCAGGGTGCGGGCGACCGAGCGGTGCATCCGGGCGACGAGCGCGGGGTCGCCGGAGTGGGGTGCGAGGGCGAGGGCGAGCTCGGCGGCCTGGGCGGCGCGGGCGTGGGCGCCCATGTCCATATAGGGGCCGATGATGCTGGCGTAGAGCAGGAGCAGGGCGTCGGGGTCGTGCAGGCCGCCGCGGTTGAGTTCGTCGAGGGTGGATTCCAGCAGGTAGACGGCGTAGCGGAGTTCGCCCGCGAGGTAGTGGGAGACGGCGCGGCCGCGCAGGGCCGGGACGCGGGCGGGCAGCGGGGCGTCGGCGAGGGTCTTCTCCGCCTGCTCGAAGTACCGGCGGGCGTCGGTGAGTTCGCCCGTGTCCAGGGCAGACTCGCCCAGCCCCAGCAGGGCGGCGGCCTGTACGTCGGCGAGGTCGTGCCCCTCTGCCTCGGCGAGCAGCGCGCCGTACTGCTCGGCGGCCCGCTCGGCCTCGCCGCCGGCGAGGGTGCGCTGGGCCTCGGTGAGCCGGAGCCTGAGGTCGGTGGCGAGCCGGGCCGGGCGTCCAGTGGCCAGTTCCTCGTACGCCACCCCGAGCCGCTCGGCGATGTGTCTGAGCGCCTCGTCGGAGGCGCGCACCCGGCCGGCTTCCAGGGTGGAGATGTAGGCAGGGGTGTAGGCAGGCTCGGCGAGCTGCTTCTGCGTCAGCCCGCGTGCGGCCCGCAGTTGCTGCACCCGTCTGCCTATGACCTCCGGTTCGTCGCGGTCCGCCATCCCCAACTCCCCCTGGCCCTCTTGCTGTTAGCCCCCGTCCGCCCCTAGGTTAAGCCACGGATTAAACATGCTTAACCCGTTGCTGTAATCACCGCTGTTGCGAGGTCGCCGTGAACGAACGCACCAGCCCCACCGAGCGCTACACAAGAGGCTTCGCCGCCGCACTGATCGCCGTGGCGACCCTGGTCCTGGCGGCGAACGCGGGCCCGGCGAGAGCGGCGGACGATCCGAAGCCGATGACACAGGCCCAGCAGACGCAGCCGACGACGCAGGCCCAGCAGACGCAGCCGGTCCAGCAGACCCGGCACGGGCGCTGAGGGCCGCCGCCCCCCCCCACCCCCCCCCCGGGACACCGCGCGCCGCGCACAGCTTTCCCACAGCTTGATCGGTTCGGCGAAAAGCCCCCGCGAATTTGACAGAAAGCCCTTTCCAACCAGGCGTCGGCCTGCCAGTCTTCGGGCGGCCCGGATGTCATGCCCGGGACGAGTCCGTCCGTCGACTGGAGCCCCCCATGCCCCACCGCCTGGCCCGTTCCGCGGCCGTCGCGGGCAGCGCCGCGGTCCTCGCCGTCGCCCTTGCCGGCAGCGCCTCCGCGGGCGTGCTGCAGAACCTGCCCGAGAACGCGACCGCGTTCCAGAAGAACTTCGAGCCCCTCTACGACTACGACACCGACAGCTGCTACCCGGCCGCCGCGATCGACCCGGACGGCAACCTCAACGGCGGCCTCAAGCCGACCGGTTCCGTCACCGGCCAGTGCCGCGGCGGGCACCTGGACCACGCGAACACCTACTCGCGGGCCAAGTGCAACAACGGCTGGTGCGGGATCGTCTACGCCAGCTACTTCGAGAAGGACGAGGCCTCGCCCGGCATCGGCCACCGCCACGACTGGGAGTGCATCGTCGTCTGGGTCAAGGAGGGCGCGGCCACCCCGTCGTACCTGTCGGCCTCCGCGCACGGCGGCTTCGACACCGAGCCGGTCGCGAACGTGCCGATGAGCGGCCAGCGCATGCAGGTCGTCTACCACAAGGACGGCGCGAGCACCCACGCCTTCCGCTTCGCCAAGTGGGGCGAGACCGCGGAGAACGACACCGGCGCCTGGCACCAGGAGAACCTGCTCACCTGGGACAACATGGCGTCCAACCTGCGGACTGTCCTCAACGGCTCCGACTGGGGCAGCGCCAACCTCCCGCTGCAGGACTCCAAGTTCTCCGACCACCTGAACAAGGCCAAGCCGAGCGGCATCACCTTCGACCCGTACGCGTGACGCTGTGGCGGTCGCCGGCGGAAGCCCTCCTGCCGTCGGCGGCCGCTTTGCGTACGCTGCGGGGATGACCTCTGCCGCCGCCCGCACCGCCCTCGACCTGACCGCAGACCTGCCGGTGACCGCCCTGGAGGACCTCTACCGGGACCTGCACCGCCACCCCGAGCTCTCGCTCCAGGAGCACCGCACGGCCGGACGGCTCGCCGAGCGGCTGCGCGAGGCGGGCTACGAGACCGCGGAGGGCATCGGCGGCACCGGGGTCGCCGGGCTGCTGCGCAACGGCGACGGGCCGACCGTGCTGCTGCGCGCCGACATGGACGCGCTGCCGGTCGTGGAGGACACCGGGCTGCCGTACGCCTCCGAGACCCCCGGCGTGATGCACGCCTGCGGACACGACCTGCACGTCACCTGGCTCGCGGGCGCGGCCCGGGCGCTGGCGGCGGGGCGGGAGACCTGGAACGGCACCCTGCTGGTGGTGGGACAGCCCGCCGAGGAGACCGGGCAGGGCGCCGAGCGGATGGTCGCGGACGGCCTCTACGAGCGGTTCGCGCGGCCCGACGTGCTGCTCGGACAGCACGCGGCGCCGGGCCCGGTCGGGTTCTACGCCCACTCCCCCGGCCTGATCATGTCGGCGTCGACGGACGTCGACATCGTCGTGCACGGGCGGGGCGGGCACGGTTCGCGGCCCGAGACGACCGTCGACCCCGTCGTCACGGCCGCCCATCTCGTCACCCGGCTGCAGACCGTCGTCTCCCGCGAGATCCCGGCGAAGGAGTCGGCCGTGCTGACCGTGGGCCGGATCGAGGCGGGCACCCGGCACAACATCATCCCGTCCGAGGCGCGCATCGCCCTGAACCTGCGCACCCAGTCGGAGGAGGTGCGGACGCGGATGCTCGCGGCGATCCGCCGTATCGCGGCCGGCGAGGCGCTCGCCGCCGGGTGCCCGCGGGAGCCGGAGATCACGGTGGGCGCGACCTTCCCGGTGACCGTGAACGACGCGGACACCGACCGCCGGGTCGCGGCCGTGCACGAGGAGGTGCTCGGGGCCGGGACCGTCCTCGACTTCGGGCCGGTGATGGGCAGCGAGGACTTCTCGCACCTGGCGCGGGGCGGTATCCCGTACTCCTACTGGTTCGTCACGACGACCCGGGCCGACGTGTGGGAGGCGGCCGAGGGGGCCGACCTGATGGAGAAGTTCCTGGCCGTCCCCAGCAACCACAGCCCCTACTTCGCCCCGGACCTCGCCACCGTCGCCCCGGGCGTGCGCACCCTGGTGTCGGGCGCCCTGGCCTGCCTGGCGGGATAGCGGCCCAGGGCCCTAGTTCGGCAGGGCCTTGCGCAGGGCGTGGTCGAGGGTGCTCGCCAGTTTCTCGTCGGTCGGGGGTCGGTCGCCGAAGAGGGCGCCGAGCTGGGCGATGAAGGTCTGGGTGAAGGCGCCGTAGAGGGGCGTGCGGGGGCGCTGGACGGCCTTCTGCAGGGCCGGCAGCAGGATCTTGCGGGCGTATTTCGGGCGGCCGTCCGCGTCGCGGGGCATCCGGTCGGTGCGCTCGCCCGTGGGCGAGGCGGACGGCGCCGCGGTGCCCGTGGTGCAGCGCAGGCCCCGGTCCCGGTAGGCGGAGGTACGGGTGGCCGCGAACCCCGCGTCGAGCAGGCAGCGCTCGCTCTCGGCGCTGGTCAGGTAGGAGATCAGCTCGGCCGCCTTGTGCGCCCGCGGGGACGAGGCGGTCACCGCGAGGTTCTGCCCGCCCAGCACCGCGGCGCCCGGCAGCGGGGCCACGCCCAGCTGTTTCTCGGTGAAGGTCTGGAAGAGGCTGCGGTAGCCGTAGGGCCAGAAGCGCAGGAACGCGGTGCGGCCGTCCGCGAAGTCGCTCATCGAGGCGGGCTCGTCGGAGCGCACGGCGCCGGGCAGAAGGTACGGCGTGGCGGTGCGCCGGCGCAGCTCCGCGATGCCCTGCGCCAGCTCGTCGACATCGGCGTCGTAGTGGCCCTCGGCGTCGGTGAGCGTCAGCCCGGGCACCTCCGTCGTGAACGCCTCGATCGCGTTGACGGTACGGCCCTCGTAGCCGGCCAACTGCGTGGTCCAGCCCTTCTGGTAGCCCTTGGGGCCGAGGTCGTCCACGTCGCCGATCAGCGCGTCGATGTCCGTCCAGGACGGGTCCTTCGCACTCAGGTCGGTCTCCTGGACGCCCGCCTCCCGCAGCCAGTCGCGCCGGTAGAACAGCAGCCCGACGTCGCTGTTGAACGGCACCGCGTACACCTTGCCGTCCCAGCGGGCCGTGCTGGCGACGGACTCGATGACGTCGTCCGGGATCAGCGAGCCGGGCAGCGGCCGCACCAGACGGGCCGCGGCGAACTCCGGCACCCAGGTGACGTCCAGGTTCACCACGTCGTACGAAGCGCTGCCGGACTGCAGGGCGCCGAGCAGCTGGCTGCGCTGTTCGTCGGCGCTGCCGGAGAGTTCGACCAGGCGGGCGTGGTAGCCGGTGTTCGCCTTGTCCTGCTTCCGGTTCCAGGCGTCGATGAGCTGCTCGCGGATGCCGTTCTTGCCGGTGACGTCCCGGCCGCTGGCGATGACGATCTCGCCGGGCACCTCCTGCGAGGGGGACGCGTCGGTGCGTCCCGTCCCGCCGGTGCAGGCGGCGAGCAGCAGCAGCGCGGCCGCGGCCGCCAGGCGCCGTAGAACCATCAGTCCTCCCCCGTTCCGGTGCGCGCGACCTCGTCGGTCAGGCCCGTGCCGAGGTCGTCGTCGGCGTCCAGGCAACGGCCGCCGCTCGCCTCGGAGATCAGGGCGTCCGGCCTGCCGCGGTCGCAGCCGCCGCTGATCAGGGACACCATGGTCACCGGCACCCGCCCCTTGCCGGCGCGGGCCTTGTTCAGCACGTCGTCGAGGGCGCCGCCGGCCAGCCGGCCGTCGTCCTCGTCGTCGGTGACGTACACGATCAGCTCGGGACGGTTGTCGTCGGTGCCGCGGCGGTGCATCTCGTCGAGCGCGGCGACCAGGGCGGCGTGCGGGTCGGCCTCGGCGTCCCGGAACCGCGCGCCGTCGACGGCCCGTTCGGCGTCCTTGCGCGTGTGGTGGTCGAAGCGCAGGAGCGTCGCGTACGGCCGCTCGCCCAGTCCCGACACCGTCCATATCCCGAACTCGTCGCGGGACGCAAGGCCGCCGAGCGACTGCCTCAGCAGTCCGGGCCCGCCGCTGGGCCCGTCCCAGAGGCCGCCCATGGAACCGGAGTTGTCGAGCAGGTAGAGCACCCGGCCGGGCCCGTTGGCGCCCCGGTACCGCTTCAGCGCGCTGTCCATCGCACCGCTCGCGGCGCCCTCGGCGAGCGGGGACGGGGCGGGCAGCACCCCGTCGGCGGCGTCCTTGTCGTCCAGCAGGGCCCGGTGGCCGACGTCCCGGAACCCGTCGCGCGCGAACACCGCCCGCCCGCCGGCGCCGGCCAGCCAGGTGCGGAAGGCCTCCGCGGCGGCGTCGCGGGCGGCTCCGTCCCGGTCGCCGTGGTCCCAGCGCACCCGCACGAAGGTCGGCTCGACGCCGGGCACGTCGTCCGGGTACCGCGCGGTGCGCCGCTCGCGGGTCGTACGGTCGCAGCCGACACCGGTCCTCAGCAGGAACTCCGGTACCAGCGCGGCGGTCGAGGCGTCCGACGCCGGGTCCTCGGGCAGCGCGCACAGCAGCTCGGCGGCGGTCCGGGAGGGCGGCCCCGCCTGGGCGACCAGCCGCTCGGCGCGGCCGGGGTCGGTCGCCTTCGCGGTGCCGGTGCCGTACAGGCCCGTCGTGGCCAGCAGCGCGGCGTCGGCGTACTCGGGATCGGGCCGGCGCACCCGGAAGTCGGCGGTCCGCGCGGTCAGGGCGGCCAGCATCGCCGACAGCGGCCGCCCGGTGCGCGGCCCGGCGCCGGTGACGGTGTCCGGGACGGCGAGCACGACCGGCGAGTAGGCGAGCGGCCTGCCGGCCGCCACCAGGTGGGCGACGGCTCCGGGGTCCTGGCTCTCCTTGACGCGGTCGACGTCCGCGGGGGTGGCGGGGATCCACACGTCCGGCTGCGGTCCGACGTCCCGCTGCGGGTTGAGGTCCTCGTCGTTCGGCTCCCGCCAGTCCTCGGTCTGCCGCCGGAGCGCGGTGACGGCGTCGGCCGCGCCCGCGCCGTACACGGTGATCCCGCTGCGCCGGCAGCCGTGGCCGTCGGTGTTCGCGGCCGAGGTGAGGTAGGCGTCGGCCGCCGCGGTGACCGTCGGCTCCAGGTCGGGGTCGGTCAGGACCCGCAGTTCGAGCGGCGGGGCGCAGGAGGCGGAGCCGCGGAGCAGGGCGGCGACGCCGATGGAGCCGGCGCCCAGGACGGCGAGGGCCAGGGCGAGGACGACGCCGGCACGGGCGGGGCGGGACAGTCTCCTGAACGCCTCGACGCCGCGCCCGGCCCATGAGCGGAGGACGGCGAGCGGGACGGTGAGGGCGTCGCGGACGCGGTGGGGGAGGGTCGGACGGCGGGCGGGCGGGAGCCGGGACTGGTCGGCGGAGGGCCCGGGCGTGTCGGTGGACGACGTCGGGGCGCCGGGCCGGATCGTGATCGGCAGCGTCGGCCGGGTGCCGGGCGGCTCCCGGGGGACACCCCGCGCGGACAGCAGTACGTCCGCCTCGGCCTCCATCCTGCTGAACGGCCGCCACGGTCGGTCGCGCAGGGTCCGCAGGTCCAGGGCCTTCATCCGGGCGCGCACGTCCGCGGCGAGCCGGCCGAAGCCGGCCTCGCCGTCCCGGCCGAGGAGGTGCACGAGTTCGGCGGTGAACGGGGTCGGGGTGGTGTCGTCGCCCGCGTCGATGCGGTGGTTGGGCTGCACGCTCATCAGCAGCAGCACGCGCTGGCGGTCCTCCAGGGGCTCCCACTGCTCCCAGACATGGGAGGCGTTGCCCGCGTAGCAGCAGTCGAGGATCACCACGATCCGCTCGGCCCGGCTCGCGGCCAGCATGCCCAGGACCGTGTCGAAGGTCTCGGCGCCGGGGAAGACCGACGCCTCGCCGCGGTAGATCTCCGCTCCGCGCAGCTGCAGGAACAGCGGTTCCGCGGCACTGGGCACCGCCGCGTGCCCGGCGAAGTACACCAGCAGCAGGCCCTCGGCGCCGTTCGCGGCCCTGCGCAGCGCGTTGTGGAAGGTGCCCACGTCGGGCGAGGACAGCGCGGTGACCTGCTCCGCGCCGAACACCTGCCCGCCCAGCAAGGCCTCCTGAAGCCGGGTCAGGTTGTGCGCCACGGCGGGCAGGGGTCCGGGCACCCCGTGCGGCGGGTGGACGTGGTCGTACTCGCTCACGCCGACCAGCAGTGCCCGGTTGGCCCTGCCACGCGGGTCGAAGCGGTTCACGGCACTACCTGTCGTCGGCCGCACCGCCGACCTGGGCCTCGGGCGGATCGCCGGCCTCGACGCTGCGCCGGTTCTCCTGCCAGGCCACGACCGCGAGCCGCACCGCCACCATCAGCTCCTTGAAGGCGGCGGAGGCGGCCCCGCCGATCAGCACGACCACGACCTCCGTGCCGAAGCCCATCGGCGTGCCGGGGTCCTCGTTCCTGCGGTCGCGCAGTTCTATCTGCAACTCGCCGCGCCGCAGCCGCTCGGCGAGCGGCTCCTCCCGCTCCAGCCACTGCCGCAGCGCCACGACGTCCCGGTCACCGGCGGTACGGTCCAGGCGTACGCGTATCTCCTGGTCGGCCACTCCATCCCCCTCAGCCATAACTCACCATCATGGCATCACGGTCGCTCAGGGGCGAGGGGCCGTCACCTTACGTCGCGGTGGAGTTGTCAGCTCTGCGTCTGCAACTGCCGCAGCTGCCGCTGGACATGGTCCAGCGCGCCCTGCCGTCGCCCCGGCACCCGGGCCCGCAGGTCGGCCAGCGCGGGCCCGGTCCGCCGCGCCTCCTCGATGTCGCGGATCTGCCCCCACTGGTGGTGCGCCCGGTCGACGGCCGCCTCGACCGCCGGCGCGTCCACGGCCTGCCCGGCCGACAGCCGGGCCAGCGCCACCAGCATCCAGGCCCGGCAGCTGCGCACCGGATCCCCGGCCAGCATGGCCAGATCCGCGCGCACCTCCGCCCAGTGCAGGGCCTGTTCGGAGCCGGCTCCGTGGGCCTGGACGGCGGCGCGCTCGTGGCCGGCGGCGAGGGAGTCGGCGTCGGGGTGCCGGCCGGCCTGGACGGCGGCGGTGATGGCGGCGTGCGGGTCGGGCCGGGCGGCGGGGACCTGCGGGACGCCGACGACCGGTTGCCGCGCGGCCGTCAGCACGATGCCCGGGCCCTCCTCGGAGATCCGCGCGAGGGCCTGCTGGTGCAACTGCTCCACCGGCGGCCGCCACCCGCTGCGCAGGATGGTCGCCACGGCCTTCATGTACGTCGGCACCGCCACCGCCCGCCGGGCCGCGGGCGGTGCGATGCGGCCGTAGACCGCGTTGTTGTGGCCGGAGTCGAGACGGTTCGCCGCCAGCCACTCCCAGGTCTCGGCGTCGGCGTGCAGGTCGGCGAAGAGCGTGGTCGATCCGGCCGGTCGCAGCCTCAGCTCCTCCTTGAGCCAGTGCCAGGGAAGGCCGGTGTAGCGGACGGTGGAGGGAGTGGTGCGGGCCAGCGCCAGGTGCGGCAGCCGCTGGCGGCGGTCGAGCTGGAGCTGGCCGGTGACGAAGACGGTGAGCGGCCCGGGTGCGCTCGCGGCGGCGCGCAGCCGTGTCAGCACGGCCTGCGGTTCCAGGGGGTCGGCGAGTTCGACGACGTTCGCGGTGTCGGTGCCGGACAGTACGGCGGGCGGGACGGCCGCGAGGACGGGAAGCACGGACGCCGCGTCCACCAGGCACCCCTTGCCCGCCGGGGCGGCGGCGAGCAGCAGCGCGGTTCCGGGCATCGTTCCCTCCCCATCCCCCGTCGATCACGTACGTCAGCACCGTAACCGCTGCGACTGCGAACCAGACACGGCAGGACCGCAAACGACCGCTTCCTCCCCTCCCGCCGACTTGCCAGGGCCCTCGCCCAGGTGTGCTCTGGAAGTCAGGGGCGAGGAGAGAGAGGAGTGCTCTCATGGCTCATGCGGCACCCAGGCAGGGCGGAATGATGGGGAAGGTCCGGGCCAACCGGGCCGACCGGCCCACCCGCACACCCGACCTGTTCGACGAGCGTGTCCATACCGTGGGCCGGTACGGGATTCCGGTGGTCCTCGGACTCGTCTACGGGTTCTGGGCGGCCGCCAACCGCCGCCACGGCGGCGAGATCACCGGCTGGAACATCCTGTTCGGCCTCGTGACCGCGGTCGTGTTCATCGTGCTGTGCATCGCCGTCGCGACCTTCGCACCGCTGCTGAAGCGGGAGTTGCACTCACTGGTGAAGTCGGCCTTCGCCGGCGCGGCCGTCGGCTTCCTGTACAGCCAGACCGGGGATTCGATTCTGCGGTCGGTGGCGCTGGGCGTCGGGGTGACGGCGGCCGTCTTCCTGGTGTTCTTCTACCGCTACTACACGCGCGAGGACGCCGAGGGGCACCGCATCCGCTGACGTGCGGGCACGGGTGGGCCCCGGCCGTGACGGCCGGGGCCCACCCGCTCCCTCACCTTTCGGTGGTCACGGTGATGGTGACGCTGGTGGTCACCGCCCAGGTGCCGCTCCAGCTCGGGTCGTTCCAGTCGGCGTTGGTCCAGCTGCCGTCCCGCCACCGCGGACAGGGGTCCGCGCAGGTCGGCACCCAGCGGCCGCCGGTGTCGACGAACTCGGCGTTGGCCCAGCCCTGGGCGCCGACGAGCCAGTACCAGTACGGATTGCGGTCGACGCTCTGCCCGCGGACCATGCACTGGACTCGGTCCTGGCTGCCCGGCGAGAGCCGGTCGACGACAGTCGAGTCGACGGTGGGTCTTGCCCGGACGTTCAGTGCGGTGCGGGATACGACGGTGCCCCAGATCGGACCGCCGCTGCCTCCGGAGTGGGAGGGCTGCGCCGCCGCTGACGTGCCCGCCGCCGCTGCGACGAGGGTGCCACCGGCGAACAGGGCAGCGGTGAGGGTCCTCAGGGCCGGAGTGGTGAGCATGATCGGCCTCCTTCTCCCCAGCCCCATGAGACACCCGTTCGGGTGAACCCTCCACCGGAGAGCAGAACCCCCAGTTCCGGCCTGCTTTCCCCCGCACAGCGCCCGTTCGGCCGCGCGAAAGCACCCGTATGCAGGCGCACCGCTCGCGCGCACGGCCCGCAGGGCCTTGCCTGAGAGGGTGTCCATACGCCTCAGGAGCGCCCTGTCGGCCGCTCTCATCGCCCTCGCCTGTCTCCTCGCGCCGTGCGGCGCGCTGGCGGCCTGGGCGGCGTACGACCTCGCCGACACGGGGCGCTACGTCAGCACGATGGCGCCGCTCGCCGGGGACCCCGCGGTGCAGGGCGCGGTCGCGGACACCGTGGGCGCCCAGGTGATGGACCAGGTCGGGGATCGCCCCGAGGTCCGTCCGATGCGCTCGGCCGTCGGCCCCTACGTGCACGACGCGGTCCGCTCGTTCACCCGCACCGAGACCTTCCGCGCGGCCTGGGACGCCGCCAACCGTGCCCTGCACGACGCCGTCCTGCAC
Organism: Streptomyces sp. C1-1; assembly: GCF_050214755.1. Classification (NCBI taxonomy): domain Bacteria; kingdom Bacillati; phylum Actinomycetota; class Actinomycetes; order Kitasatosporales; family Streptomycetaceae; genus Streptomyces; species Streptomyces sp. C1-1. Next base: position 5,023,421 of record NZ_CP189826.1, read on the forward strand.
GCCCTGCACGACGACCGCGAGCAGGCGGTACGGGTCGACCTCGCGCCGGTCACCGCACAGGTCAAGCGCCGCCTCACCGACCAGCACGTGCCGCTCGCCGCCCGCATCCCGGTCGAGCACACGGCGGTCGACGTCCTCCCGGCCCAGGACCTGGACCGGCTCCGGAAAGGGTTCCATGTGCTGGAAGTCGCCGGTTTCTGGCTCCCCTTGGCGGCCGTGGTCTTCGCCGTCGCCGGTCTCGCGGTCGCCGCGTGCCGCCGCCGCGCGCTGACCGCGACCGGCCTCGGCACCGCGCTCGGCGGCGCGTGCCTGGCCCTCGCCGTCACCGTGGGCCGCCGTCTCACCCTCGCCGACCTCCCCGAGACGGCTCACCGCCCGGCCGCGGGCGCGGTCTACGACGCCCTCACCACGACGCTGCGCGAGGCCTCCTGGCTCCTGGTCACCCTCGGCCTGGCGGTGGCCCTCGCCGCCCGCCTCAGCCGCCACCTGCCCCCGCGCCCTCGCAGACCCGGTACGCCGACGGCCGTCTCACCACTCCCCGACCTGACCGTGACCATCGCGTCCCCGGCCGACCCGCAGCCGATCGCCCGTCCGTGACGGGGATGAGCGGGAAAGCGTAGGCTCGGGATGCGTGACCCACCCAGCCCGTCCGGCGTTTGAGGACGAGGCCCGTCCAGGGCCGAATCGGGGGCCTGGGGGCGGCAGCCCCCAGCGAGGCCCGCACCCACGCCGGAGCCCCGCCAGGAGGCTCGGTGCCTGGACAGCCGGTGCACTGCTGGCAGGCACCAGCGCCGTCGTGGCCTGCCGCGCCGCCGACATCGACGCCCTCACCCCCGTCCCCCAACTCCTCGCCTTTCTGCCCTGGCTGCTCGTCCCCACCGCGCTCGCCCTCCTCCTCGCCCTGCTCGCCCGCTGGCGGCCGGGCATGGTGTGGGCGCTGCTCGTCCTGGCGTTCCTGGCCTGGTTCATCGAGCCGTACGGCAGGGTCGACGAACCCGGCGGCACCCCCCTGGCCGAGCTGAGGGTGCTGACGTCGAACGTCGAGTTCGGGCGGGGCACGGCCTCCCTGGTCCCGGCGATCCGGCGGCACAAGCCGGACATCGTGTTCGTGGAGGAGTGCGAGTACACCTGCCAGGCCACGCTGCGGCGGGAGTTCGCCGCCGGGTACCCGTACCGGCAGGCCGTCGTCGCCGGCGGCTCCAAGGGGTCGGTGGTCATGAGCCGCCTGTCCCTCACCGGCACGACCGGGGTGAGCGGCGAGATGGGCATGCCCGGCGCCGTGGCCGACGTGCGCGGGCACGACGTACGGCTCCAGCTCGCGCACCCCATGCCCCCGCTGCCCGGCCAGGTCGGGGTGTGGCGCCGCGAGCTCGGCCGGCTGCGAACGGCCGCCGCCGCCCGCTCCGGTACGCCGATGATCCTGGCCGGCGACTTCAACGCCTCCCAGGACCACGCCGCCTTCCGCCGCATCCTCGACACCGGTCTGCGCGACACGGCCCGCCTCGCCGACCAGGACCGCACACCCAGCTGGCCGTCGCGCACCGCCCCCGCCTTCGGCGCCCAGATCGACCACGTCCTCGTGTCGGAGGACTTCTCCGCGAACAGCGCCCGCTTCCTGGACCTCGCCGGTACCGACCATCGCGCGCTGCTGGTGGACATCGCCCTGCACCGGCGCGGATGAGGCGGCACCCGGGCCGGCACAGACGGGTGCGGGCCGCCTCGTACAGGGAAGGCGGCCCGCACCGTGTGGGGGGTGGAGTCAGGTCTCGACGGCGGTCAGCTCTTGCTCAGGGCCTTGTCGAGGGCGGCGGCGAGGCCGTTCGACCACAACTGGTTCACACGGGCCCGCTCGTTGGCGTCCGGCTGGGAGTTGGTGCACGACGGCCCCGGCCCGCCGCCCGACATCAGTTCACTGCACGGGCCCGAGTAGTGGTCCGGCAGCCCCAGGACATGGCCCGTCTCGTGGGCGGTCACGCGCGTGGAGTCGTACTGCCGGTTCTGCGCGTAGTCGAGGAAGACGTAACCGCTGCCGTGCCCGTCGGTGGAGGCGTACGAGCCACGGGAGTCGTTGCCCTCGCGGTAGCTGAAGTCGGCGTTCGAGGACGAGCCCGACTGGAGCTTCACGTTCGACACGGCGCTGTTCCAGATCTGGGCGCTGCGCGATATCTGCGCGCTGAACGTCGGCGCGCGGGAGGCGTCGTAGACGACAGTGACGGCGGCGGCGCTGTCCGGGTGGGCCGCGCGCTTCTCGGCGACCGACTTCAGGACGGCGTCGAAGAAGGCCCGGTTTGCCTTCGCCTCGGCGGGAGAACCGGTGTAACCGGAGTACGGGGCGGGGGCCGGCGCGGCGGTGGCCGGAGCCGCCGTACCGAGACCGAGGACGGCGAGGCCGAGAGCGGCCGCGGCCGCCGTACGGGAGAATGACGGATGCATCGAGGACTCCTTGGTGGGGGGTGAGTCGTCGATGTGAGTGTCGGCGCCTGTGGGGCGGCTGTGATGATGGCAACCGTCGATAGCACGGCCGTATCACCGGCCCGGCCCGGGCCCGATTCGCCTGTGCACGGCGGGATTTGTGCGTCTGGTGAAACCTTTGATTCCGCTTTACGCTCCGAGGGCATGGAGCTTGAGGTGAGACACCTCCGCGCGCTGTGCGCCATAGCCGACACCGGCAGTCTGCACCGCGCCGCGCGCCAACTGGGCGTCGCCCAGCCGTCGTTGAGCACCCAGCTGCGCCGCATCGAGCAGGAGCTGGGCGGCACCCTGTTCGTCCGCGCCCGCACCGGCTGCCGGCCCACCCCGCTGGGCAGCCTGGTGCTCAGCCGCGCCCGCCCGCTGGTGGCGGAGATGCGTTCGCTGGTCACCGAGGCGAGGGCGGCGGCGACCGGCGGCCAGGAGTTCCGTGTCGGCTCCACCGCCAGCAAGGCCCTGGCGGGCTGGCTGCGCCGGCTGCGCGCCCGCGGCCAGGAACCCACCCTGCACATGAACGTCTCCCCGAACGCCCTGCTGCGCATGGTCGACGACGGCCAGCTCGACGTCGCCTTCGTGCACGAGGTCGAGGGCAGTCCGCTGCGCGTCCCCGAAGGCCTGCGCGTACGCGTCCTGATGGACCGCGAACCGCAGTTCGTCCTCCTGCCCGTCGACCACCCGGCCGCCGCCCGCCCGGTCGTCCACGTCCGCGAACTGGCCCACGACCGCTGGATGATCGATCCCACGGTGGACGGCGAGTGGGAGGCCGTGCAGCGCATGTTCCGCGCGGTCGGCATCAGCCCGCACGTCCTGCACGGCGACTACCACACGGCGGCCGCCCTGGTGGCGACCGGCGAGGTGGTCACCGTCTGCCAGCCGACCGCGCTCTCCCGCCCGGACATGACGGTACGCCGTCTGCACGGCGACCCCCTCGGTGTACGGCTGCTCCTCGCGGCCCGCACGGAGACGGACCTCGACGGCGCGCTGCCCGCGCTGGAGGAGGCGTACCGGGAGGCGGCGAGGCAGGCGCCGGCGTACCGGGACTGGCTGGAACTGGAGGGTGCGGGGGGCGCACCGCACCCCCGCACCCCGGTTCCCGCCCTCCCGTAGACGACTTTCGGCCGCCTCAGACGCCGATGTCGCGGCCGTCCCGACGCCATACGGCGACCACGGCCGGCCGGGTGATCCTGCCGGGCCCGTCGGGCCAGGTGCTCGCGGGGTTCTCCACGGACGCCCCGTCGACCTCGCCGGGGTGCTGTACGGCGACGAGCACGCGCCGCTCCTGGATCACCGGACCGCAGGTCTCCGCACCGGTCGGCACGGTGAGGAACTGCTTCAGCTCTCCCCGGCGCTCGCCGCGCGTGGCCACACCGAACAGCCCGTCGTGCGAGCCGAGTTGGTTGCCGTCGGTGGAGATCCAGAGGTTGCCGTGCGGGTCGAAGGCGACGTTGTCCGGGCAGGAGATCGGACTGACGGCGTCCTTGGGGAACCCGGCGAAGTAGGTGGCCGGGTCGTCGGGATCACCGGCGACGAGGAAGAGCGACCAGGCGAACCGCTCGCTCTCGGGCCTGTTGTGACGCTCGGTCAGCTCCAGTACATGGCCGTGCTTGTTGGTGTTGCGCGGGTTGGCCTCGTCGGCCTTGGGGTTCGCGCCGACACCGCGGTTGGAGTTGTTGGTGAGGGCGACGTACACCTTGCCGGTGTGCGGGGAGGGCTGGATGTCCTCCGGCCGGTCCATCTTGGTGGCGCCGACCTTGTCCCCCGCGAGCCGGGTGAAGACGAAAACCTCGTCGGCAGACATTCCCTCGACGTGCGAGACGGCGCCGTCCGCGGTGGCCGTGGCGAGCGGGATCCACTGGCCGCTGCCGTCGAACTCCCCGTCGGCGGGCAGCTCCCCGCTGCCGTCGATCTCGACGGCGGGGGAGTCACCGGTGAGCCGGGCGACGTACAGCGTGCCCTCGTCGAGCAGCGACAGGTTGTGCTCGCGCACGGCCCGGCCCGTCCCGTGCCGCATGCGCTTGCTGCCGACGAACTTGTAGAAGTAGTCGAACCGCTCGTCGTCGCCGGTGTACACGACGGGCCGCCCGTCGGCGGTGAGCCGTACGGTCGCCGCCTCGTGCTTGAACCGGCCGAGCGCGGTGTGCTTGCGGGGCGTGGAGGTCGGATCGTACGGATCGAACTCGACGACGTACCCGAAACGATGCACCTCGTTGGGCTCCTGGGCGAGGTCGAACCGCTTGTCGAAGCGCTCCCACTTGCGCTCGGTCGCCCCCGTCCCGACGCCGTACCGCTTGTCCGTGGCCCGCGATCCGTTGGCGAAGTACTGGTTGAAGTTCTCCTCCCCGTGCAGGGTGGTCCCCCAGGGGGTGGTCCCGCCGGAGCAGTTGTTGAGGGTGCCGAGGACCCTGGTGCCGGTCGGGTCGGCGGACGTCCTGACCAGCGGGCTGCCCGCGGCGGGCCCGGTGAGCCGGAACGCGGTGGTGGCGGTGACGCGCCGGTTGAGGTGATGCCGGGCCACGGCGGTCAGCCGCCCGGTCCTGCGGTCCCCTTCCACCACGACGGCGGACAGGCCGTGCGCGGCCCAGGCGACCTCGACCTGCTCCCGGGTCGGACGGTCGGCGTCGTAGCCGCGGAACATCAGGATCTCGTCCGTGTACTCGTGGTTGGCGACGAGCAGCTGCCGCCCACGCTCGCCCGGAAGGGGCAGCAGGGCGAGGAAGTCGTTGTTGTACCCGAACTGTCCGGCCTGCGCGGCCGCCGTCTGGTTCTCCGGGTCGAAGGCGGGGGCGCCGCGCAGGATGGGCTCGCCCCAGCGGATGACGACGTTCTGCGCGTAGCCGTCCGGGACGACGACGGCGTCGACGGTGTTGGGGGCGACGGCGCCGAACCGCAGCCCGCGGGCGCCGTCGCCGCCGGGTTTCGGCTTCCCGTACGACTGCGCGCTCGCGGCGGCCGGCTCGGCCCCCGCGAGACCGGCCGTACCGGCCGCGGCCGCGACGGTCACCACGGCGGCGGCCCGCATCAGCGAGCGGCGGCCGATGGCGTCGGCGATGACATCGCCGACGTAGGGGTTGGCACTGGTGTTCGACACCTCGTGAAAACAGGCGTCACCGCACCGGAACCGGCAGGTCAGGGCGGACCGCCCGCCCGGATGCGAGATGATCGGCAGCAGCTTGCGCACTTTGCTCTCCCCTTGCGATCCCTTGGTGTGATCGTGACGGTAGGGGTATACCCGCGCGGGGACGCTGCGACCGGGTGAACGAAGAGTGAACCCCCGGGAACCGTGGGGCCGTTGACAAAGGCGGGTGCCCCGTCTACTGCCCCTCCCGAAGATCGCCATCCGGGGCCGCTAACCTTACGTGTCCGTCCTGGCCAGTGATTGACGGTTTCAACTCACGCGAAGGGTTGCGCGCATGGGCATTCTCACTCTCCTTCGAAACGCATTCGGCAGGTCACGCAAGGGGCGTGCCGCCGAAGCAGAGGGTGCCGACCGAACCCCTTCGCAGTCGGCTCCCGAGCCGACGGCGTCCCCCCGGCTCCCGTCCCCCCGCACCGAATCGACACCGGACGCTCCGCGCACCGACGAGCACGATCTGGTCGCGGCGGCCTTCGACAACGTCTCGGTCCCCAAGCCCCCGGAGCCGACCCAGGCGCCGACGGCCGAGCCGGCAGCCGAGACTGCGGAGGCATCCGCCGAGCCGGAGCCGGAGCCGGAGGCTGCGGCGGCGAAGGCCGACCAGCCCGAGGAGCCGGAGACCACCGCTCCCGAGACCGCGGTGGCGGACGAGCCGGTCGCCGAGAGTGAACCGGAGGCCCCCGCAGCGGAGCCCGAGGAGCAGGAGACCCCGGCCCCGGCGGCCGAGACCGGGGTCGAGAACGAGCCAGAGACCGAGGAGCCGGCAGCCGAGGAGCCGGCAGCCGAGACCAAGGTCGAGGACGAGCCGAAGACCGAGGAGCCGACAGCCGAGACCACCCCGGAGCCCGAGCCCGTAGCGGAGACCGCACCCGAGCCCGAAGCCCCGGTCGCGGATGCGCCCGCCGCCGACGCGGAGGCGAAGGACGAGCCGGAGGCCGAGGAACCGGTCATCGAGACCGTCCCCGAGCCCGAGGTCGAAGCGCCCGCCGCCGACGCGGAGGCGAAGGACGAGCCGGAGGCCGAGGAACCGGTCATCGAGACCGTCCCCGAGCCCGAGGTCGAAGCGCCCGTCGCCGACGCGGAGGTGAAGGAGGAGCCGGAGGCCGAGGAACCGGTCATCGAGACCGTCCCCGAGCCCGAGGTCGAAGCGCCCGCCGCCGAAGCGGAAGCGAAGGACGAGCCGGAGGCCGAGGAACCGGTCATCGAGACCGTCCCCGAGCCCGAGGTCGAAGCGCCCGCCGCCGACGCGGAAGCGAAGGACGAGCCGGAGGCCGAGGAACCGGTCATCGAGACCGTCCCCGAGCCCGAGGTCGCCGCGGACGTGGCCGCGGCCGCCGACGGCGGGGACGCCCCACAGGAGGCACCCGCAGCCGACGACGAGACCGTCACGGGTGGTGCGGGTGGGAACGACCAGCCCGCCGAAGGCGAAGCCGAGGCCGAGCCCGAAGCCGAGGCCGTCGCGGACACCGACGCCGCCGCCACCGCCCTCGCAAAAGCCAACCTCACCGGCACCCGAGCGAAGCTCTACCTCGTACTCGACCGCTCCGCGAGCATGCGCCCGTACTACAAGGACGGCTCCGCCCAAGCCCTCGCCGACCAGACCCTCGCCCTCGCGAAGCACCTCACCGACGAGGCCCCCGGCGTCCACGTCGTCTTCTTCTCCACCGAACTCGACGGCACCACCGACCTCACCCCGGCCTCCTCCGACACGGCGATCGACGACGCGCACGCGGGCCTCGGCCGCATGGGCCGTACCAGCTACCACGCCGCCGTGGAGGCGGTCCTCGCCCACTACGACGAGCACGTCGCCCCCGGCACCCCCGCCCTGGTGGTCTTCCAGACCGACGGCGCCCCGGACGCCAAGACCCCGGCCACGAAGTCCCTCACCGACGCCGCGAAGTCCCACCCCTCGGTGTTCTTCTCCTTCGTCGCGTTCGGCGACCACGACAACAAGGCCTTCGACTACCTCCGCAAGCTGAAGACCGACAACACGGCCTTCTTCCACGCGGGCCCGACCCCGAAGGAGCTCACGGACGCCGAGCTCTACGACGGCGTCCTGATCGACTGGCGCCCGTAGCCCTCCCAGCACCCCCACCCCATGCCGCCCGCTTCTCAGCCCGTAAAACGAGGAGCGGGCGGCATACACATGTCGGCTACGCTTTCAAGGTTCGCAATAGCAGCAACGAAACCGACCTGGGAGCAGCCCCCGATGGCTCGACACCTCATCACCAGCGCCCTTCCGTACATCAACGGAATCAAGCACCTGGGCAACATGGTGGGGTCCATGCTCCCGGCGGACGTGTACTCCCGCTACCTGCGCCAGCGCGGCCACGACGTCCTGTACATCTGCGCGACGGACGAGCACGGCACCCCCGCCGAGCTGGCGGCCAAGGAGCAGGGCCTGCCCGTCGCGGACTTCTGCGCGCAGGCGCACGACGCGCAGAAGGCGGTCTACGACGGCTTCGCGCTGGCCTTCGACTACTTCGGCCGCAGCTCCAGCACGCAGAACGTGGAGATCACCCAGCACTTCGCCCGCCGCCTCAACGAGAACGGCTTCATCGAGGAGCGGGCGATCCGCCAGGTCTACAGCCCCACGGACGGCCGCTTCCTGCCGGACCGCTATGTCGAGGGCACCTGCCCGCACTGCGGCTACGACAAGGCCCGCGGCGACCAGTGCGAGAACTGCACCCGCGTCCTCGACCCGACCGACCTGATCAACCCACGCTCCGCGATCTCGGGCAGCACCGACCTGGAGGTGAGGGAGACCAAGCACCTCTTCCTCCTCCAGTCGAAGCTGCAGCACGAGGTCGAGGCCTGGGTCGCCCGGCACGAGGACGACTGGCCGCAGCTGGCCTCCTCCATCGCCCGCAAGTGGCTGAACGAGGGCCTGCACGACCGTGCGATCACCCGCGACCTGGACTGGGGCGTGCCGGTCCCGGCGGACACCTGGCCGGATCTGGCGGCCGAGGGCAAGGTCTTCTACGTCTGGTTCGACGCCCCGATCGAGTACATCGGCGCGACGAAGGAGTGGGCGGACCTCGACCCGGCGAACCGCGACTGGAAGTCGTGGTGGTACGACGTCGACACCGACGTCCGCTACACGGAGTTCATGGCCAAGGACAACGTCCCGTTCCACACGGTGATGTTCCCGGCCACCGAGCTGGGCGTGCGCGAGCCGTGGAAGAAGGTCGACTACGTCAAGGCCTTCAACTGGCTGACGTACTACGGCGGCAAGTTCTCCACCAGCCAGAAGCGCGGCGTCTTCACCGACCAGGCGCTGGAGATCCTGCCCGCCGACTACTGGCGCTACTTCCTCATCGCCAACGCCCCCGAGTCCGACGACTCGTCCTTCACGTGGGAGCACTTCACCGCCACGGTCAACAAGGACCTGGCCGACACTCTCGGCAACTTCGTCAACCGCGTCCTGTCGTTCTCCCGCAAGCGCTTCGGCGACGACGTCCCCGCGGGCGGGCAGCCGGGCGAGGCGGAGACGAAGCTGGGCGAGCAGATCGCGGAGCTCCTCGCGGAGTACGAGTCCCACATGGAGTCCCTCCAGTTCCGCAAGGCCGCCGCGGCCCTGCGCGCCCTGTGGTCGGCCGGCAACTCCTACCTGGAGGAGAAGGCCCCCTGGCTGGAGATCAAGACCGACAAGGAGGGCGCGGCCCTCACCCTGCGCACCGCGATGAACCTCATCCACCTGTACGCGGTGGTCTCGGAGCCGTTCATCCCGGCGACGTCGGCCGCCATGCGCCAGGCGTTCTCCCTCGCCGACGACACCTCGTCCTGGGTCACCGCGGACGAGGCCCGCGCCCTCGCCGCCGTTCCGGCCGGCACCCCGTTCACGGTCCCGCCGGTGCTGTTCGCCAAGCTCACGGACGAGGACCTGCAGGCCTACAAGGAGCGCTTCGGCGGCGAGCCCGGGCAGTGACACACGCGTAGGAACCGTGGAGACGGGGCTCGGGAAGCCGAACAGCTTTCCGAGCCCCGTATTGTTCCGCCATGGCAGTGCCCGAAGTCGTCCCGATCGCCTACGAGCCCAGGAGCCGGACCGAGTCCATCGGCCGGTACTCCGAGGGGCAGTTCCTGGCGTCGCTCACGTACGCCTTCCCCGCCGGATTCCGTCTCGACCACGGCTGGGAAGAGCACAAACGTCTCTACACCGTCCTGCACACCTTCGACTTCGAGGGCCGCTACCGCGACTCGGAGATCTGGTGTGCGGGCACCTGGGCCGAGCAGCTGCAAGATCCGGACGGTGACGCGTCGGTCCTCCAACGCGCCCGCGTCCATCTGGCGAAACTCCTGCGCAGCCTGCCCCGCCGCTCCTACACGGACATCGCGATACGGCCGTTCCAGGTCACCGTCGACGACGTGGTGTTCGGCCTGGTGACCGGCGAGGACGAGGAGGGCAGCTGGGCCGAGCTCTTCCCGGACCGCCTGTTCTTCTCCCCGCCCTGGGACGGGTCCTACGACACCTAGGGCCTGTCGCCCTGGGAGAGGATCCCCGCGCCGGTCGTGGAGGCCAGCTCGGTCGGCAGGTTCGTCGCCGAGGTCTCCAGGCCTGCCGTCAGCGTCGGCGTCCAGTTCACGGTGGTCTTGATCTTCTTGGAGTTGGCGGCGTTGTGGGCGGCGACGACGTCGGTCGCGGTGCCGTTGACCAGGTTGCCGCTGCCCGCGATGGAACCCGTCCCGTCACCGCTGACGAGCTTGGCGACCTTCTGGCCGGAGGGGATCTTCCAGAAGTTGGCCTGCGCGACGACCTGCGCCTTGGCGCGGGAGTTGATGCTGTACTGCAGGGTGTAGCCGTTCAGGGGCGCCGTCTCGTACACGTTGTTGTAGATGTGGATCCGGCCGAGCCGGGCCAGCGTGACACGGACCCGAGCGCCTTCACCAGTTGGGCGCGGGTGGACACGGTGAAGGTGTGCGCGGCGTCGGCCTTCGCTCCGCCGGTCGTACCGGTACCGGATGAGGCCCAGCCGTCCCTGGCGGCGAGCGTCCGGTGGTACAGGTCGACGGTCGTCGTCCCGGCGTTCGCGTTCATCACGAGAACACCGGCACCGACACCCGCGGCGACGGCGGCGGCGGCGGAGACGACGAGAACACGCCGCTTACGAATTGACCGACGGTGGGTGGGAGCGGCCACGGGACGTCCTTACGTACTGGTGGGAACTGTGCGGATGGAGAAGCTCCGGTGAAGGGGCTTTCGCTCCGTCAGTTGCCGCTGGTGCACGTGGGGTTGCCGGGTCCACGGAATTCTTCTGCCGGGTGAGTCCGCGGAGGCTCAGACGGACATCTCCAGCCCCAGCGTCTCGCGGGCCGTCCGGACGTGGCGCAGGCCCTCCTGGGCCGTGCGGGTCACCTGTTCGTACTCGGCGGTCGTGCGGGCCTCGGCCAGACGGGCCCGGGCGGTGCGGTGGCACTCGGCGGCCTCGGTCAGGGCCCGGCCGGCCCCCTCGCCCGCGGTCGCCCAGCCGGTGGTGCCGGGCGGCATCAGGCTGCCGCCCAGCCGGATCAGCCACCGGTTGGCCTCGGCCTCCGCGTCCAGCCGGGAACCGTCGCGGGCCCTGCGTCCACGCCGCGGCAGGGCGACGGCGACGACCGCCGCGGTGATCAGCAGCGCCGGGAGCGCGATCGCGTGCCCCATGGCTTCCTCCTCGCCCGGCGGCCCGGAGGGGCTCGCACACCTGTGATGTCACTCCCCATGACACGACAGGCTGCTGTGCTCACCCCTCGGGATCGCTGTGCGCCTCTTGTGAGGTTTCCAAGTGGTCAGCCGTCGTGCGTCTCGTCGGGGGCGACCCCCAGGGTCAGACGGGCATGGACCCCGCGTGCGATGTGCCTGCGGTCGTACCTGAGGTAGAGCAGGCCGCCCTCGTGCCCGTTGTCCGGGTAGATGGTGTCCTCGTCGAGCGTGGTGCGGGTGGTGGTGTTGCTCGCGTACGGCTCCTCGTCGTACGTCAGCAGCACCGACTTCTCGTCGAAGAACAGCTGTCCGGTGTGGCAGGTGCGGCCGCCCTCGTAGCCGGCGTCGGTCCAGGTGCCGTCCACATGGACCTTCACGTGGATGTGGACGCAGCGCCCCTGGTACCAGCCGGGGAAGACGGTCCGGAAGGCCACCTGTCCGTGCCGGTCCGTGCGCCAGGTCCCGCGCAGGTAGCGCTTGTCGTCGGTCGGCTCCTGGTGACCGCCACCGCCGGGCGGGGGGCCGGTCGGCGTGTTGGTGGGGGTGCCCGACGGAGGGGGGCCGGTCGGGCCGCCGCCACCGCTGCCCATCTCCTCGTAGCCCGAGTAGACGCCGGAGGCGTTGCAGTGCCAGATGTCCACGGCCGCGTTCGGCAGCGGCCTGCAGCTCTCCGCGTCGATCACCTTGAGGCGCAGGTCGAGCGGGATGCCCTCCTGGTCCTCCGTGACGTTCTGGCGGATCTTGTCGGCGTCGATGTAGTACGGGCCTTCGACCAGTTCGGAGGTCAGGGTGTAGCAGGCGTCCTCCGCGGCCCCGCCGTCCGCGTCCCGCCCGGAGGAACCGGGGGAACCGGCCGCGAAGGCGCTGCCCACGCCCGCCGCCGTCAGGGCCACGCTGCCGGCCGCCAGGACCGCACGGCGGGCCAACTTCCTTCTCTCATCGGGTGTCTGATTGTCCGTCATGGCCAGGGACCGTAGGCGTGGCGGGCCCGGCAGGAACATCGGAAAGAGCTGTGAATCGTGGTGCGCAAGGGAAAGGGCTCGAAACCGGCGTCGGTTTCGAGCCCTTCGGGTCCGCTCGGGGCTACTTCGGCTGCGGCTTGCGCACCGACAGGTGCAGCTCCCTCAGCCGCGCCTCCTCCAGCTCCGTCGGCGCGCCCATCATCAGGTCCTGGGCGTTGCCGTTGAGCGGGAAGGCGATGGTCTCGCGGATATTCGGCTCGTCCGCGAGGAGCATGACGATGCGGTCGACGCCGGGGGCGATGCCGCCGTGCGGCGGGGCGCCGAAGCGGAAGGCGCGGAGCATGCCGGCGAACTTCTCCTCGACGGTCTCGCGGTCGTAGCCCGCGATCTCGAAGGCCTTCAGCATGATCTCGGGCTCGTGGTTCCGGATCGCGCCGGAGGACAGCTCGACGCCGTTGCAGACGATGTCGTACTGCCAGCCCAGGATGTCCAGCGGGTCCTGGTTCTCCAGGGCCTCCAGGCCGCCCTGCGGCATGGAGAAGGGGTTGTGCGAGAAGTCGATCGCGCCGGTCTCCTCGTCCTTCTCGTACATCGGGAAGTCGACGATCCAGCAGAACCGGAAGACGCCCTCCTCGAAGTGCCCGGCGCGCTTGGCGGCCTCGACGCGGACCGCGCCCATGATCTTCGAGACCTCGTCGAACTCGCCGGCGCCGAAGAACACCGCGTGCCCGGCGGCCAGCGACAGGCGCTTGGTCAGCTCGGCGACGTTCTCCTCGGTCAGGAACTTGGCGATCGGGCCGGAGAGCGAACCGTCCTCGGCGACCCGCACCCAGGCCAGGCCCTTCGCGCCCTGCGAGACGGCGAAGTCACCGAGCTGGTCGAAGAACTTGCGGGGCTGCGCGGAGACGTCCGGCACCGGCAGCGCACGCACGTGCTTGCCGGCGAAGGCCTTGAACTCCGAGCCCTCGAAGATGTCGGTGATGTCGACGAGCTCCAGCTGGGCGCGCAGGTCCGGCTTGTCGGAGCCGTACTTCAGCATCGCCTCGCGGAACGGGATGCGAGGGAACGGCGAGGTGACGTGGCGGCCGTTGCCGAACTCCTCGAACAGCTCCGTCATCAGCTGCTCGATGGGGCGGAAGACGTCCTCCTGCTCGACGAAGCTCATCTCGACGTCGAGCTGGTAGAACTCGCCCGGCGAGCGGTCGGCGCGGGCGTCCTCGTCACGGAAGCAGGGCGCGATCTGGAAGTAGCGGTCGAAGCCGGAGATCATCAGCAGCTGCTTGAACTGCTGCGGCGCCTGCGGCAGGGCGTAGAACTTGCCCGGGTTCAGGCGGGAGGGGACCACGAAGTCGCGGGCGCCCTCGGGGGAGGTCGCCGACAGGATCGGGGTCGCCATCTCGTTGAAGCCCAGCGCCGTCATCTTGTGCCGGATCGCCGAGATGACCGCCGTACGCAGCATGATGTTCTTGTGCATGCGCTCGCGGCGCAGGTCCAGGAAGCGGTACTCCAGGCGCCGCTCCTCGTTGACCCCGTCCTCGGCGTTGATCGTGAAGGGCAGCGGGGCGGCCGTGCCCAGCACCTCGACCTCGCCGACCTCGATCTCGATCTCGCCGGTGGGCAGGTCGGGGTTCACGTTCTCGGTTCCACGTGAAACAACGCCGCCGTCGACGCGGACGACCGTCTCCTTGGACAGCTTGTCCAGGGCCTCGTACGCGGGCGTGCCGGGACGGGCGACGAGCTGCGTGATGCCGTAGTGATCGCGCAGATCGATGAAGAGGATGCCGCCCAGGTCGCGCCGATTGTGCAGCCAGCCACTCAGCCGGACGTCGGTGCCGACGTCAGAGGAGCGGAGCTCGCCGCAGGTGTGGGACCTGTACCGATGCATCGTCGTTCATCGTCCTTCGTGGTGGGGTGGTATGCGCCGGGATTGTCGCCCGGCATGAACGGGCGCACGGCCCGGACCTCCCAAGGGTACCGGCCGCCCCAAGATCGGCTCCCCACCATTTCGAGGCGGTCTTGACAGTCGCGTGACGAGCGGCACTCCTCGTGCGGATCGGTGGCACTCCCCGATCACCTCTTCATAAAGTGGGGCAATGCACACTGGCGAGCCCTTGCCGCCCGTGGGGGAGGTCCTCGCCACCCTCGCGACCGGCCTGTGGACCTGGGACACCGCCACCGAGCTGGTCACGGTCGACGCCGAGGCGGCCCGGCTGCTCGGGCTGCCCGCCGAACAGACCACGCTCACCGAGGCCCAGGCGCGGTCCCGGCTGCACCCAGTCGACTGGAACGAGATCATCAGCGTGGTCGGTCTCGCCGTCGCCGAGCGCACCCTCGCCGAGGTACGCATCCGGATCATGGACGACCACGGCCGGGTGCTGCGCGTGGTCCGCTCCCGTTCCAAGCCGTCGTACGACAAGGAACGGCACGCCTTCCAGCTGATCGGCACCCTGCAGGAGGTCACCGAGCCCACCCCGGGCACCCCGGCCGGACGCAGCGCCGTCACCGGTGACTGGCGGCGCTCCCGGGAGGCGTTCCTGCTGGACGCGGGCCGCGCGCTGGCCGAGGCGCGGTCGACGGAGGAGGTGCTGCGGGTCGCGGCGGGCCTGTCGATGCCGGGCTTCTCCCCGGACGGACTGGCGGTCTTCGGCACCGAGGGCGAGCGGGTGACCGTCATCGGCCTGCACGGCTACCAGCCCGGCGACGAGACCCCGTTCTCCGCGATGCCGCTGGAAACGGACCATCCGGCGGCCGAGGTCGTGCGCACGGGCCGGGCGGTCTATCTGTCGACCCCGTCCGACTACAAGACCCGCTACCCCGTGATGTGGCAGTTGGTCGAGAGCTTCGGCCGGCAGTCGTGGGCGTTCCTGCCGCTCATCGTCGCCGGCCGCACGATGGGCGCCTGGATGGCGTCGTTCGCCTACCCGGTCGCCTTCACCCCCGACGAGCGCTCGGTCCTGACCACCGTCGCCCGCATGCTCGCCCAGGCCCTCTCCCGCGCCGGCACGGCGGAGACCGAGCGGGCCCTGACCGACGGCCTCCAGCGCTCGATGCTGCCGACGCTCGGCCCGCAGATACCGGGCATGAACGTCGCCGCCCGCTACGTCCCCACCGGCGGCGGCCTCCAGGTCGGCGGCGACTGGTACGACATGATCCCGCTGCCGGGCGGCAGGTTCGCGCTGGCCATCGGGGACGTCCAGGGCCACGACGTGCGCGCCGCCGGGCTCATGGGCCAGCTCCGTATCGCCCTGCGCGCCTACGCCTCCGAGGGGCACCGGCCCGACGCGGTCCTCTCCCGCGCCTCCCGCTTCCTGCACGGCATGACCGACGGCGACTCCATCGACCCGCGCTTCGCGACCTGCCTCTACGTCGAGGCCGACCCGGCCACCGGCACCCTCGACATCGCCCGGGCCGGCCACCCCGACCCGGCGATCCGCCTCGCCGACGGCACGGTGCTGGCCCGCCCGACCGCCGGCGGTCTGCCGCTCGGCATCGACCCGGACGCCGACTACCCCACCACGCGTTTCGCCCTCGAACCCGGCGAAACGATGCTGATCTGCACCGACGGCCTCATCGAGACCGGCGGGCACGACCTGGACAGTGGCTGGCAGCGCATCCGCGAGATCCTGGAGGACCACAAGGGCGACCTGGAGGAACTCGCCGACGCCCTGGTCCAGGGCGTGCACGGCCCGTCCTCGCACCACACCACGGGCCCGCTCGCCGACCGCCGTGAGGACGACATAGCGGTGCTGCTGCTGTGCCGGCCGGGGGAGGGATGCGGCTGCGGCGACCCGGTGACGGCGGCGGCACCTCAGGTCAGGCGCACGATGCTGTCCGTCGCCCAGGCCGAGCCGGAACGGGTGGCGGTGGCCCGTCACCATCTGCGCGACCTGCTGCACGACTGGCGCTCGCCGGACCAGATCGACTCGGCGGTGCTGCTGCTGTCGGAGATGCTGACGAACGTTCTGGTCCACACCGACGCCGACGCCCTGCTGCTGGCCGAGGTCCGGGGCGAGCCGGGCAGCCGCCGGATGCGCGTGGAGGTCAACGACACCAGCGACGACCTGCCGCACCGGCGCCGTCCCGGGGAGCTGGCCTCCTCCGGCCGCGGACTGGTCCTGATGGAGCTGCTCGCCCAGGCGTGGGGCGTGGACCCTCGGGGCGAGGGCAAGAGCATCTGGTTCGAGCTCTACGAGGCCGAGGAGGCGGGCACCTCGTAGGGTGCCCGCCTCCCGGTGGTCGCCGTACCGGCCCGACGGGTAGTACCCGTCTTGCGGGCCGTACTCGCGCCTTACAGCCCGCCCTCGGTCATCCCGTGCACGGCGGGGATGGTGCCCAGCCGCCCCTTCTGGAAGTCCTCGAACGCCTGCTGCAGTTCCTCGCGGGTGTTCATGACGAACGGGCCGTAGTGGGCCATGGGCTCACGGATCGGCTGTCCGCCCAGCAGCACGACCTCCAGGTCCGGGGTGTGGCTGTCCTGCTTCTCGTCCGCGCGGACGGTGAGCGAGGAACCGGCGCCGAAGACCGCCGTCTGGCCGAGGTGGACCGGACGCCGCTCGGTGCCGACCGTGCCCCGCCCGGCCAGCACGTACGCCAGGCCGTTGAAGTCCTCCCGCCACGGCAGGGTGAGCTCCGCGCCCGGCGCGAGCGTCGCGTGGATCATCGTGATCGGGGTGTGGGTGATACCGGGACCCTGGTGGCCGTCCAGCTCACCGGCGATGACCCGCAGCAGCGCGCCGCCGTCGGGGGTGGTGAGCAGCTGGACGTTGCCGCCGCGGATGTCCTGGTAGCGCGGCGCCATCATCTTGTCCCTGGCCGGGAGGTTCACCCACAGCTGCAGGCCGTGGAAGAGGCCGCCGGACATCACCAGGGACTCCGGCGGGGCCTCGATGTGGAGCAGGCCGGAGCCGGCCGTCATCCACTGGGTGTCGCCGTTGGTGATGGTGCCGCCGCCGCCCTGGGAGTCCTGGTGGTCGAAGATCCCGTCGATGATGTAGGTGACGGTCTCGAAGCCGCGGTGCGGGTGCCAGGGGGTGCCCTTGGGCTCGCCCGGCGCGTACTCCACCTCACCCATCTGGTCCATCATGATGAACGGGTCGAGGTGCTTGTAGTTGATCCCGGCGAACGCCCGGCGCACCGGGAAGCCCTCGCCCTCGAAACCGCTCGGCGCGGTCGTGACAGCGAGCACGGGACGTGCCACGGCGTTGGCCGGCGCGGCGACGCGGGGCAGGGTCAGCGGGTTCTCGACGGTCACTGCAGGCATGTCGGTACCTCCTTGTGCGGCCAGTTTAGTTGAGCATTGAACTTTCTGCTACCCCACAACAGAAGGAGCCCGGAGGGCATTCCCTCCGGGCTCCACCCGTGCGCGGTCGTCGGCCGTCGCGGAGCGATGGCGTCAGCCATACATTCGCCTCATGGCGAACTCCACCATCTGCTCGACCGCCTTCGCGTCGAACACCATCCGGTGCTCGCCCTCCATGTCCAGGACGAAGCCGTAGCCGGTCGGGAGCAGGTCGATCACCTCCGCGCCCGTGATCACGAAGTACTTGGACTCCTTACCGGCGTACCGGCGCAGCTCCTTGAGGGAGGTGAACATCGGGATGACCGGCTGCTGGGTGTTGTGCAGGGCGAGGAAGCCGGGGTTGTCGCCGCGCGGGCAGTACACCTTGGACGTGGCGAAGACCTGCTGGAAGTCCTCCGCCGACATCTGGCCGGTGGTGAAGGCGCGCACCGCGTCCGCCAGCGAGGGCGGGGACGGCTCGGGGTACAGCGGCGGCTGCTGGCCGTACCCGCCCGGCATCTGCTGCTGCGGCGGGACGCCGTACTGCTGCTGGGCCCCAACGTTCTGGTCGTAGCCGTACATGCCCCACAGAGTACTGACCCCGCACGAGGGCTCGGTCACAGATGTCCGGAACGGGGTTGCTTCTTATTACCGACGGGTAGCATCATCGGAGCTACTTGTTGGTACGTGAACTAGAAGCAGGCGCGAGGATCCACGTCAGTGCCTCGCCGATCTCTCTTACGGAGCTGTCGCCATGGGGCACTACAAGTCGAATCTCCGCGACATCGAGTTCAACCTGTTCGAAGTCCTCGGACGGGACCAGGTGTACGGCTCCGGTCCGTTCGGCGAGATGGACACGGAGACCGCGAAGAGCATCCTCGAGGAGCTGACCCGGCTCGCGGAGAACGAGCTGGCGGAGTCCTTCGCGGACGCCGACCGCAACCCGCCGGTCTTCGACCCCGAGACGAACACCGCGCCCGTCCCGGCGTCCTTCAAGAAGAGCTACAACGCCTTCATGGAGTCCGAGTACTGGCGTCTGGGCCTGCCCGAGGAGATCGGCGGCACCACCTCGCCGCGCTCCCTGATCTGGGCCTACGCGGAGCTGCTGCTCGGCTCGAACCCGGCCGTGTGGATGTATGCCTCCGGCCCGGCGTTCGCCGGCATCCTCTTCGACGAGGGCAACGACGTACAGAAGCACATCGCGAAGATCGCCGTGGACAAGCGGTGGGGTTCGACGATGGTGCTCACCGAGCCCGACGCGGGCTCGGACGTCGGCGCCGGCCGCACCAAGGCGGTCCAGCAGGAGGACGGCTCCTGGCACATCGAGGGCGTGAAGCGCTTCATCACCTCCGGTGAGCACGACATGGAGGAGAACATCCTCCACTACGTCCTCGCCCGTCCCGAGGGCGCCGGTCCCGGCACCAAGGGCCTGTCCCTCTTCCTCGTCCCGAAGTACCTCTTCGACTTCGAGACCGGCGAGCTGGGCGAGCGCAACGGCGTCTACGCCACGAACGTCGAGCACAAGATGGGCCTGAAGGCCTCCAACACCTGCGAGATGACGTTCGGCGACAAGCACCCCGCCAAGGGCTGGCTGATCGGCGACAAGCACGACGGCATCCGCCAGATGTTCCGGATCATCGAGTTCGCCCGCATGATGGTCGGCACGAAGGCCATCTCCACACTGTCGACGGGCTACCTGAACGCGCTGGAGTACGCCAAGGAGCGCGTCCAGGGCCCGGACCTGGCGAACTTCATGGACAAGTCCGCGCCCAAGGTCACCGTCACCCACCACCCCGACGTGCGCCGCTCGCTCATGACGCAGAAGGCGTACGCGGAGGGCATGCGCGCCCTGGTGATGTACACCGCCTCGATCCAGGACGCGATCCAGATCAAGGAGGCGAACGGCGAGGACGCCAAGTCCGAGCACGCGCTCAACGACCTGCTCCTGCCGATCGTCAAGGGCTACGGCTCCGAGAAGGGCTACGAGCAGCTCGCCCAGTCGCTGCAGACCTTCGGCGGCTCCGGCTTCCTGCAGGAGTACCCGATCGAGCAGTACATCCGCGACGCCAAGATCGACACCCTGTACGAGGGCACGACCGCGATCCAGGGCCAGGACTTCTTCTTCCGCAAGATCGTCCGCAACCAGGGCGCGGCGCTGAACTCCCTCGCCGAGGACATCAAGAAGTTCCTGGCGCTGGGCAGCGGCGGCGAGGAGCTGGCGGGCGCCCGCGAGCACCTCGCGAAGGCGGCCGTCGAGCTGGAGGCGATCGTCGGCCTGATGCTGACCGACCTCGCGGCCACCGAGCAGGACACCAAGAACATCTACAAGGTGGGCCTGAACACCACCCGCCTGCTCATGGCCTCCGGTGACGTGGTCGTCGGCTACCTGCTCCTCAAGGGCGCCGCGGTCGCCGCCGAGAAGCTCCCGTCCGCCTCCGCCAAGGACAAGGCGTTCTACAGCGGCAAGATCGCGGCGGCGAAGTTCTTCGCGGCCAACGTCCTGCCGGGCGTCACCGGCGCGCGCAAGCTCGCCGAGAACGTCGACCTGGAACTGATGGAGCTGGACGAGGCAGCGTTCTAGTCATCCCCCCACAAGGGCCCGCTCCCCGTACTTCCCGTACGCGAGGAGCGGGCCTTCGTACGTCGTTAAGGTGAACCCCATGAGCGAACCCCCCCGCTTCGACCGCGGCCACACCGACGACCTGATGTCCTTCCTGACGGCGAGCCCCTCGCCGTACCACGCCGTGGCGAGCGCCGCCGAGCGGCTGGAGAAGGCGGGTTTCCGGCAGGTCGCGGAGACGGACGCCTGGGACGGGACGACCGGCGGCAAGTACGTACTGCGCGGCGGCGCGATCGTCGCCTGGTACGTCCCCGAGGGCGCGGCGCCCCACACGCCGTTCCGTGTCGTCGGCGCCCACACCGACTCCCCCAACCTGCGGGTCAAGCCCCTGCCGGACACCGGGGCGCACGGCTGGCGCCAGGTGGCCGTGGAGATCTACGGCGGCCCCCTGCTCAACTCCTGGCTCGACCGCGACCTGGGCCTGGCCGGCCGGCTGACGCTGCGGGACGGCTCGACCCGGCTGGTGAACGTCGACCGGCCGCTGCTGCGAGTGCCCCAGCTCGCCATCCACCTGGACCGATCGGTCTCGGCGGAGGGCCTCAAACTCGACAAGCAGCGTCATCTGCAGCCCGTGTGGGGGCTCGGCCACGATGTGCGCGACGGAGACCTGATCGCCTTCCTGGAGGAGGAGGCCGGCCTCGGCGCCGGCGAGGTCACCGGCTGGGACCTGATGACGCACTCCGTGGAACCGCCCGCCTACCTGGGCCGTGACCAGGAACTCCTCGCCGGGCCCCGCATGGACAACCTGCTCTCCGTGCACGCGGGCGTGGCCGCGCTCGCCGCGGTGTCCGCCGGGAACGCCAAGCTCCCCTTCGTTCCCGTGCTGGCCGCCTTCGACCACGAGGAGAACGGCTCGCAGTCGGACACCGGCGCGGACGGGCCGCTGCTCGGGAACGTGCTGGAGCGCTCGGTGTTCGCCCGCGGCGGCTCCTTCGAGGACCGGGCGAGAGCCTTCGCGGGCACGGTCTGCCTGTCCTCCGACACCGGCCACGCGGTGCACCCCAACTACGCGGAGCGGCACGACCCGACGCACCACCCGCGCGTCAACGGCGGCCCCATCCTCAAGGTCAACGTCAACAACCGCTACGCCACCGACGGTTCGGGCCGCGCGGTGTTCGCTGCCGCCTGCGAGAAGGCGGGCGTGCCGTTCCAGTCCTTCGTCTCCAACAACTCCATGCCGTGCGGCACCACCATCGGTCCGATCACCGCGGCCCGGCACGGCATCCGGACCGTCGACATCGGCGTCGCGATCCTGTCGATGCACAGCGTGCGCGAACTGTGCGGCGCGGACGACCCGTTCCTGCTGGCGAACGCGCTCGTGGCCTTTTTGGAGGGATAGGTCCCGTCGCTGTCCGCGCTCCCCCCACCGGCGTAGTATGCGCTCACTTTTCGGTGATCTTCGGTCTCGTGGGGGGACTGCACATGCGAAGAAAATGGCTGCCGGCCTGCGCGTTCGTCGCGGCCGGCCTGCTCCTCGGCCCGGTGACGGCCGCGCACGCCGCGGTGGCGCCCGAGCTGTTCTGGGTGGGCTACGACGCATCGCCGGCCAGCGGCCTGATGGCCCTGTCCGTCCAGTCCGACAGCGCCATCACCGCCATCACGGCGCACCTGTACGCGCCGGGCGCCGCGGCCGGGGCCCCGGAGGTCGCCGAGGCCGGCGACTTCACCCTCCTGTCGGGCACGGCCCAGTCGGGCATCTGGCACACCGGCACCCCGCTGCGCCTGGCGGACCTCGGCACCTACCGCGTCGTGGTCGACGTGACCGACGCCGACGGGGACACCACCACCGCCCAGGGCTCCTACGAGTACGAGCTCGAGGCACACCTGACGGACCTGCAGGCCACGCCGCAGAACCCGGACTACGACCACCAGGACGTCACCGTCACCGGCGGCTTCACCGTCACCGACCCGCGCACCGGCGAGACCACGCCGGCGGCGGGCAAGGAGGTGGACCTGGAGATCTCCAACGGCGCCGACACGACGACCGCCACCGGCGACGACGGCCGTTTCACCGCCACGTACAAGGTGACCGACGCGTCCATCGGCAGCGTCAACGCCTGGCTGCGGCTGGCCGATCCCTTCTACCAGTCCCGGGAGAACGAGAGCGTCGAGGTCCGGGCCACGCAGTCGCCGACCCGCCTGACTCTGGACTCAACCGATGTGTACGTGAAGGCCGGTCAGCCGGCCACGGTCTCCGGCACGGCCGAGATATACGTGGGCGGGGCGTGGGAGCCGCTGGCCGGAGCCGTCGTCGACGAGGTGTGGGACGGCGGCGACGGAGGTGCCGGCGGTGCCTCGGCGCCCGTCACGGACGCCGAAGGGCGCTTCAGCGGAAGCCTCTCCGTGCCGAGGACCGGACGGATCGACGTGCAGGTGCGCACCGGCACGTACCTGAGGTACAGCGGGTACGAGACGGTCAACGTGTACGTCGCCCAGAAGACGTCCCTCACCGACTTCACCGCGACCTTGGACAAGTACTCCGAGCTGACCGCCAAGGGCGTGCTGCACACCGGCTCCAGCGTTCCCGCGGGCGTCTACAACAAGGTGGAACTCCAGTACTCGGCCGACGGTAGGACCGGCTGGACGACGATGGAGACCGTCACCCCGGGCAGCGCCGACCCCGAGTCCGGCGCGACGTTCAAGGGCACGTTCGACGCGCCCTACAAGGGCTACTACCGGGCGCGCTTCAAGGGCAGCCGCGACTTCCAGGAGTCGTACAGCTCCGTCGTCCACGCCCAGCGCACCCCGACCCGCATCACCGACGGCAACGCCTCTCCCGAGCCGGTCCGCAAGGGCCGCACGATCACCTACAAGGGCAAGCTGCAGCACTACACCTCCGGCGCCTGGAGGGCCTATGCCGACCAGAAGGTGAAGATCCTCTTCCGCCCCAAGGGCTCCACCACCTGGTACGACATGGGCAACACCTACACCCGCTCCGACGGCACGTTCAGCAAGGGGTTCACGGCCTCCAAGGACGGCACGTGGGTCGCGGTGCTGCTCTACCCGACCAGCACCCACCTGGTGAGCTCCGGCCGGGAGGACTACGTCGACGTGACGTGAGCGTCGGCCCCCGCATGGTCAGGGCGCGTCCGGGTACACGGAGTTGACCGGAAGTCCGGAACCACCGGACCGGACAGGGAGGCGACACTCATGGGCCTCGGCGGATGCATCATCCTCATCGCCGCGGGAGCCATCCTCACTTTCGCGACCGACTGGCACATGCAGGGGGTCAACCTCGATCTGGTCGGCATCATCCTCATGATCGTCGGGCTGATCGGTGTGAGCACCTTCAGCAGCATCGCCCGACGGCGCCGAGTGGTGGTACCGCCCACGACGCCGGTCATCGACGAGGAGCGCGCCACGCACCGGCGGGACGGCTACAGCGACGGTTACGGCGTCTGAACACAAGGGTCCGGTCGGCCGGGGCAGCCGACCGGACCTCTCTCAGCCCTGGCGGACCACGTCCTTGCCCGGGCCGCCGGAGAGGGTGTCGTTGCCGGGGCCGCCGTACAGCCTGTCGTTGCCGCTGTTGCCGTAGAGCTTGTCGTTGCCGCTGTTGCCGTACAGGACGTCGTTGCCCTTGCCGCCGTAGAGGGAGTCGGCGTCCGATCCGCCGGTGACGGTGTCGTTGCCGTCGTCGCCGGAGAGGTACTGGGCGCCGTTCCCGCCGTGCAGCACGTCGTTGCCCCGGCCGCCCTGCACGATGTTGTCGCCGCCGCTCGCGGTGATCGTGTCGTTGCCGTCCTCGCCCCAGGCCAGGCCCTCCGCGCCGACGGTGATCGTGTCGTTGCCCGCGCCGCCCGAGACGTAGGCGCCGTCGAGGCGGCCGGAGTCGGTCGCGCGGTCGTTGCCGGTGCCCAGGGTGATCTGGGCGTAGGTGTAGATCTGGTCGGTGCCGTTGGCGTACTTGAGCGTGTCGTTGCCGTCGCCGAGGTCCACGATCACGCCCGGGTAGGGGTCCTGGCTGTCCACGAAGGTGACCGTGCAGGAGACCTTGGTGAGATCCGAGGCGGCGGGGTGGACGCAGTCGTGGCCCGCGTCGATCGGGACGACGTCGTCGATCAGGTACGTGATGCCCGTCTTGTCGGCGGTGAGCGACGCGGTGACGGTGGCCTTGTTGGCCTGGCCGGCGGCGGCCCGGTAGGTGAGCTGCCAGTCGTACTGGTTGACCGAGGCACTGGCCGACGCGGTCGCCGCGCCGGCGGTGCCGGACAGGGCGAGCGGGGCGGCCAGGGCCGTGCCGAGGACGAGGGCCGCCGACGAGACGGTGCGGGTCACCCGGCGGCGGACGGGACGAGAGAGCATGACGAGACCTCCGGAAGGGATGTGCGGCGCGGTGCGCCCTGTGCCTGGTCCGACTCGGCGGTCCCGCCTTTGGTTGGACAACTGCCGTGCACGCGAGGGAAGTTCATCTTCAGGACACCCGGCGGCCCGGTCGGGTACGGGGTCCGGTCAGGTCGGGGCCCGGCCGCGTGCGGTGCGCAAGGGGCGTCAGCCCGTCGGCCTACCGGCGGCGTTCCGGGCCCGCGGCCGGGGAAGGGGTGGAGACATGAGATTCCAGGTACGCGACCGGCTCCTCGGCTTCGGCGAGGACTACTGGATCGAGGACGAGCGCGGCGACAAGGCGTTCCTCGTCGACGGCAAGGCCATGCGCCTGAGGGACACCTTCGAGCTGAAGGACACCCAGGGGCGGGTCCTGATCGACATCCACCAGAAGATGTTCGCGCTGCGCGACACGATGGTGATCGAACGGGACGGCGAAGCCCTCGCCACCATCAGGCGCAAGCGCCTGTCCCTGCTGCGCAACCACTACCGGGTGTCCCTGGCCGACGGCTCCGAACTCGACGTCAGCGGCAAGATCCTGGACCGGGAGTTCGCCGTCGAGTACGACGGCGAGCTGCTCGCGGTCGTCTCCCGGCGCTGGCTGCACGTCCGGGAGACCTACGGCGTCGACATCGTCCGCGACGACGCCGACCCGGCGCTGCTGATCGCGGTGGCGGTGTGCGTGATCCACCTGGCGGAGAAGGACCGGGACGGCTGAGGGCCAGGGCCTGCCGTGTGGATCAGCTCGGCTGCGGGAGACGGCGCCTCAGGACCGACCCGCCGCGGGCTCCGGTGCGTGCGGCCGCAGGGCGGAGGAGGGAGTCGACGCGGAGCATCGGCGACCCACGACGGGGCTTAGAGCCTGTGCGGGGGGTCCAGGCCCAGCATGCGGTCCTTCAGGGCCGGGAACTGCTCCCGGGTCGTGGCGACCTTCGCGGGGTCGAAGTCCACGGTGAGGATCTCCTCGGCGCCGCCCGCCTCGGCCAGCACCTCGCCCCAGGGGTCCACCACGATCGAGTGACCCGCCTGCGGAACTCCCGCGTGGGTCCCGGCCGTTCCACAGGCGAGCACGAACGCCTGGTTCTCCACCGCCCGCGCCCGGGCCAGCAGCGTCCAGTGCGCCCGGCGGCGCTCCGGCCAGCCCGCCGGGACCACCAGGGTCTCGGCGCCGGCGTCGACGAGGGCGCGGAAGAGCTCGGGGAAGCGGAGGTCGTAGCAGGTGGCGACACCGAGGGTCGTCCCGGGCAGCCGGACCGTCACCAGTTCGCGGCCCGCGCCCATCAGCACGGCCTCGCCCTTGTCGAAGCCGAAGCGGTGGATCTTGCGGTAGGCGGCGGCCAGGTCGCCGGTCGGCGAGAAGAGCAGCGAGGTGTTGTAGAGCGGCCCGTCGGGGTCCCGTTCGGGGATCGAGCCCGCGTGCAGCCACACGCCCGCGTCGCTCGCCGCCTTGGCCATGGCCTCGTAGGTCGGGCCCTCCAGCGGCTCGGCCTCGGTGCCGAACTCCTCGTAGGCGAAGGCGCCCGTGGTCCACAGCTCCGGCAGCACGACCAGATCGGCCCCGGCCTGCTCCCTCACCAGGGACGCCACACGCCTGCGACGCGCTTCGACCGATTCGCCCTCTTCTACGGCGATCTGGATGAGGGAGGCGCGCACACTACCACCGTCCTGGCATTCGAGCCGTTGATACAGGCCTACGATCGTCACACGAAAGCACTGCCGGGGTGCCTCACAGCAGCGTAACTTAGCGTTCCAAGACACCCGCCGAGTGCAGCCACCTCCCGCTGGCAACGCTGCCACCAACCGCCCGTGTACCGACCGCCGAGGGGTCCCGTTCCGTGAGTCTGCATCCCACCCTCCAGCCCTACGCCGACGCCTGGACCCATTCGATCGAAGCGATATCCGAGCTGGTGGGGCCGCTTGTGGAGGGAGAGTGGAACCGGCGGACGCCGTGCCCGGGCTGGTCGGTCCGCGACATCGTCTCCCATGTCATGGGACTGGACTGCGAGATGCTCGGGGACCCGCGGCCCATCCACACGCTGCCGCGCGATCTGTTCCACGTCACCAACGACCACCAGCGCTACATGGAGATGCAGGTCGACGTGCGCCGCCACCACACGGCGCCGGAGATGACCTCCGAGCTGGAGTACGTGATCATCCGCCGCAACCGCCAGCTGCGCAACGAGTCCCGGGACCCGGGCACCAAGGTGCGCGGTCCGCTCGGCACCGAGCTGACGCTGGAGGAGGCCATGCGGTCCCACGCGTTCAACGTGTGGGTGCACGAGCAGGACCTGCGGGCGGCCCTCGGCCGGCCGGGCAACCTGGACTCCCCCGGCGCGCACATCGCGCGGGACGTGCTGCTCGGCGAGCTGCCCGCGGTCGTGGCCGAACGGGCGGACGCGCCGCGCAGTTCGGCGATCGTCTTCGACGTGCACGGGCCCATCGAGTTCCTGCGCACCATCCGGGTCGACATCCAGGGCCGCGGGACCCTGGAGACGGCTCCCGCGCTCGGCCCCGCCGCCACGCTCACCCTCGACTGGGAGACGTATGTGCGCCTGGCCTGCGGCCGGGTGACGGCGGACGCGGTGGCGGACCGGGTGAAGGCGGAGGGCGACCCCCAGCTGACGGCGGCGATCCTGCGGAACTTCGCGGTGACGCGGTAGCGAGACGCGTGGGGCCCGGCTCCGACCGGCACAGGGTGCGCCCTGTGCCGGTCGGGGACTGGGCCCTGGAGGCGGACCGTGCGTGTCAGGCGGGTACGTGCACCGTCTCCACCCGGCTGGCCACCAGCCGCTCCCGCTCGCGCCGGGCCACCCGCCCGCGCAGCCGCAGAATCTGACCGACGCCCAGTGCCTGGAGCACGAACACCGCGGAGAAGGCGACGGTGTAGTCGTCGCCGGTCGCGTCCAGCAGGACGCCGATCAGGAACAGTGTGGTCATCGAGGCCACGAAACCACCCATGTTGGTGATGCCGGAGGCCGTGCCCTGCCGCTCGGGCGGGTTGGCCGGGCGGGCGAAGTCGAAGCCGATCATCGACGCCGGTCCGCAGGCCCCGAGCACCGCGCACAGCACGACCAGCAGCCACATCGGCGCGTGCTCGCCCGGCCAGACCAGCGCCACCGCCCACATCAGCGCCGTCGCGCCGACCGTGCCGAGCGCCAGCGGCAGCCGGGCGGCGTGGTGCCGGGCGACGATCTGGCCGTAGACGAGCCCGATCACCATGTTCGACAGCACGACCAGGGTCAGCAGTTCGCCCGCCGTGGCCCGGGACAGGCCCTGCGCCTGGACCAGGAAGGGCAGGCCCCACAGCAGCAGGAACACCATCGCCGGGAACTGGGTGGTGAAGTGCACCCACAGGCCGAGGCGCGTGCCCGGCTCCCGCCAGGAGGCGGCGATCTGACGGCGGACGTACGCCGCTCCCTGGTGCGGCACGGGCTCCGGTTCGTGACCCTCGGGGTGGTCCTTGAGGAACAGCAGCATCAGGACGAGGACGACGACTCCGGCGAGCGCGCTGCCCGCGAAGGCCGCGGTCCAGCCGACGCCGTGCAGCAGCCGGGCGATGACCAGGGTGGAGACGAGGTTGCCCGCCATGCCGACCAGGCCCGCGAGCTGGGCGACCAACGGGCCGCGCCGGGCCGGGAACCAGCGGGTGCCGAGCCGCAGCACGCTGATGAACGTCATCGCGTCGCCGCAGCCGAGCAGGGCGCGGGATGCGAGGGCCGTGCCGTAGGAGGGGGAGAAGGCGAAGCCGAGCTGGCCCGCGGTGAACAGCACGACGCCGATCGTCAGCACCTTCTTGGTGCCGAGCCGGTCCACCAGGAGGCCGACCGGTATCTGCATGCCGGCGTAGACCAGCAGCTGCAGGATCGAGAAGGTCGACAGCGCGGAGGCGTTCACATGGAAGCGGTCGGCGGCGTCCAGGCCGGCCACGCCCAGGGACGTACGGAAGATGACGGCGACGAAGTAGACGGAGACGCCGACCGCCCAGACGGCCATCGCGCGCCGACCGCCCGGCGGATCACCCGGGAGGGTGATCGTCGCGGACGAGGAGGAGCTGCTCATCGGACCTCACCCCGGGCGAGGTGCGAGAACCAGCTGACGTGCCGGTGGACCACCGCGACCGCGGCCTCCGGGTCCCCGGACCGCAGTGCCTGGAGGATCTCCTCGTGCTCGGCGAGGGTCTTGGCGATCCGGTCCGGGTGGGAGTGCATGATCGCGACGCCCATGCGCAACTGGCGGTCGCGGAGCTGGTCGTAGAGACGGGAGAGGATCTCGTTGCCGCCGCTGCGGACGATCTCGGCGTGGAAGCAGCGGTCGGTGACGGCGGCCCCGGCCAGGTCGCCGGCGGCGGCCTGCTCCTTCTGCCTGGCCAGCAGCTCCTCCAGACGGCCGATCAGCCCTGCGGGCGCCGGTACGGCCTTGCGGGCGGCGTGCTCCTCGACCAGCAGGCGGGTCTCGACCACGTCCGCGATCTCCTGGGCGGAGACGGGCAGGACCAGCGCTCCCTTCTTCGGGTAGAGCCTGATCAGGCCCTCCGCCTCCAGGCGCAGCAGCGCCTCGCGCACCGGTGTGCGCGAGACCCCGACGGCCTCGGCGAGCTCGCCCTCGGTCAGGAGGGTCCCGCCCTCGTAGCGGCGCTCCAGGACGCCCTGCTTGACGTGGGTGTACACGCGGTCGGCGGCGGGAGGCCGCTTGGTGGTCAGAATGCCGGGGCCGGTCATGCGAACAGCATAGATACAACACGTACGCATAAGAATCCCCGGTCCATCATGCGGACCCTTCTGTACCAACGTCGTCACAGAAGGCAGGCCCGGCTCAGCAGGCGCACAACCATCTGTGCTAATTACGTGTCACACATGTGCGGCCCCGCTTTCCCCCCTCCAACTCGGCCGCATTTCACGGGCATTCGACGTAATCGGGGTATTTGAGTTGAAAACCGCCATCAAGGGCTTCCGTGTCCGCAGAGCCGCAGCCGTCGCCGTCACGGCCGGCGCAGTGCTCGCCACCGGAGCTCTCACCGCGGCACCGGCGCAGGCTGTCACGACGCCCACCATCACCGCCAAGGGCGGTTACCTGATGAACAGCGCCACCGGCAAGACCCTGTTCACCAAGGCCGCCGACACGAAGCGGCTCACGGCCTCCACGACGAAGATCATGACCGCGAAGGTCGTGCTCTCGCAGTCGAACCTGAACCTGGACACCAAGGTCACGATCAAGAAGGCCGTCAGCGACTACATGGTCGCCCAGGGCTACCCCTCTTCGGCCCACCTGATCGTCGGCGACAAGGTCACCGTCCGTCAGCTGCTGTACGGGATGCTGCTGCCCTCCGGCTGCGACGCCGCGTTCGCGCTGGCCGACAAGTTCGGTTCCGGCACGACGCCCTCGGCCCGCACCAAGAACTTCATCGGCAAGATGAACACGATGGCCAAGAGCCTCGGCATGACGAACACGCACTTCGACTCGTTCGACGGCCTCAGCAACGGCTCCAACTACTCGACGCCGCGCGACCTGACGAAGGTCGCCCGCAGCGTCATGAAGAGCACCGCGTTCAAGACCGTCGTGAAGACCAAGTCGTACACGGCGAAGACGATCACGAGCTCCGGGGCCACGCGCACGATGAGCACGTGGACGAACACCAACACGCTGCTCGGCTGGAACGGCACGCTCGGCATCAAGACCGGCTCGGGCCCCGATGCCCACTACTGTCTCGTGTTCGCCGCCACGCTGAACGGCGAGTCGGTCATGGGCGCCGTCATGACCGCCCCATCCGCGACCGACCGCACCTCGGACGTGAAGAAGCTCATCAACTACGGCTACGCGAAGATCAGCTGACTCTCACGCATGACCGCGACGGGCGACGGTCCGTGGGGCCCCGGGGTGAGTGAGGCGTCGTATCTCGACGCCGTCCGGGAGTCCTACGACACCGTCGCCGACGCCTACGCCGAGCAGGTGCCACGGCCGGCAGACCTGGATCCGCTGGCCCGCGCCCTGCTCGGCGCGTTCGCCGAGACGGTGCGGCAGGCGGGCTCCGGCCCGGTCGCCGACCTCGGCTGCGGGCCCGGTTTCGTGACCGCCCATCTGGCCGGGATGGACGTCCCCGTCCTCGGCGTCGACCTGTCGCCGAGGATGGTCGAACTGGCCCGGCGCGCACACCCGGACCTCGCCTTCACGGTGGGCTCGATGACCGCTCTCGGCATCGGGGACGGGACCCTCGGCGGCATCCTGGCCCACTACTCCACCCACCACACCCCGCCGGACGAACTCCCCGTCGTCTACGCCGAGTTCCACCGCACGCTCGCGCCCGGCGGCCTGCTGATGCTGGCGGGCCACGCGGGCGCCGGCGAGCGGACCCGGCCGACGCGGGCCTACGGCGGCCGTCCGGTGTCGTACGAGTCCCATCTGCTGCCACTGGAACGGCTCGTGGAGCTGCTGGAACGGGCCGGGCTGACCGTGACCGCCCGTGTGGTGCAGGAACGGGCGGATGCCGGCACCCGGAGCTTCGTGACGGTGTTTGCGCGTAAGGGCGGCCGGACCGGGTGAGCGCGCCGGCGCAGACAGAAGCCGCGCGCCCCCCTCGGGGACGCGCGGCTCTTGCGTTTCGTCCTGCGCGGCGCCGCTCTCACGGCCCGGGCGCTATGCCCAGGTGATCAGCCGCTTGGGCTGCTCCAGGATCGCGGCCACGTCGGCCAGGACCTTGGAGCCGAGTTCGCCGTCGACCAGACGGTGGTCGAAGGACAGGGCCAGGGTGGTGACCTGACGCGGCTTCACCTTGCCCTTGTGCACCCACGGCTGGAGCTTGATCGCGCCGACCGCGAGGATCGCGGACTCGCCGGGGTTGAGCAGGGGGGTGCCGGTGTCGACGCCGAAGACACCGACGTTGGTGATGGTCACCGTGCCGCCCTGCATCGCGGCGGGCGAGGTCTTGCCCTCACGGGCCGTCGACACCAGTTCGCCCAGGGACTGGGCCAGTTGCGGCAGCGTCTTGGCGTGGGCGTCCTTGACGTTCGGCACGATCAGACCGCGCGGGGTGGCCGCCGCGATGCCCAGGTTGACGTAGTGCTTGACCACGATCTCCTGGGCCGCCTCGTCCCAGGACGCGTTGATGTCCGGGTTGCGCCTGACGGCGACCAGCAGGGCCTTGGCGATCAGCAGCAGGGGGTTCACGCGCAGGCCCGCGAACTCCTTGTCCTGCTTGAGCTCCTCGACCAGCTTCATGGTGCGCGTGACGTCCACCGTCACGAACTCCGTGACGTGCGGCGCCGTGAACGCCGAACCGACCATCGCCTGGGCCGTCGCCTTGCGCACGCCCTTGATCGGCACCCGGGTCTCACGGGCCGTGTCGTACGACGCGGCCGGCGCGGGGGCCGCCGCGACCGGCGTCTCCACCGGGGCGGGCGCGGCCGCGGGGGCCGGCGGTGCCACCGCCGCGTGGACGTCGTCCCGCGTGATGATGCCGTCCGGGCCGGACGGGATCACCGTGGCGAGGTCCACGCCCAGGTCCTTGGCCAGCTTGCGCACCGGCGGCTTGGCCAGCGGGCGCGGCCGCTCGGCCGTCACCGCGGGCGCGGCGGCGGCCGGGCCGTGGCCGTTCAGCTCGGTCTGGATCGCCGTCGAGGCCTGGGAGACCACGACCTCCGGGCCCTTGCGCGGACGGCGCTTGGTGGAGGAGGTGGCGACTCCGTAGCCGACGAGGACCGGCTGGCGGGCCTCGGGCTTCTTCTCCTCGGCGGCGGGGGCCGCGCTCTCGGCCGGGGCCGCCTGCGCGGGTGCGGCGCCGCCCGACACGTCGACCGCGATGATCGCCGTGCCCACGTCCACCGTGGTGCCCTCGGGGAAGCGCAGCTCCCTGACGACACCGTCGTACGGGATGGGCAGCTCGACGGCCGCCTTGGCCGTCTCGACCTCGCAGACCACCTGCCCGTCGGTGACCGTGTCACCGGGCTGGACGTACCACTTGAGGATCTCGGCCTCGGTGAGCCCCTCGCCCACGTCCGGCATCTTGAACTCGCGCACGGATGCTTCCGTCATCGTCGTCACGCCCCTCTCCTCAGTACGCCAGGGCGCGGTCGACGGCGTCGAGTACCCGGTCCAGGCCCGGCAGGTACTCCTCTTCCAGGCGGGCCGGCGGGTACGGGGCGTGGTAACCGCCCACCCGCAGCACCGGGGCCTCCAGGTGGTAGAAGCAGCGCTCGGTGATCCGGGCGGCGATCTCCGCGCCCGAGCCGAAGAACACCGGTGCCTCGTGCACGACCACCAGCCGGCGGGTCTTCTCCACCGACGCCTGGATGGCGTCGAAGTCCAGCGGCGAGACCGAGCGCAGGTCCAGCACCTCCAGGGACTTGCCCTCCTCGGCGGCCGCGTCGGCGACCTCCTGGCAGAGCTTCACCATGGGGCCGTAGGCGACCAGGGTCAGGTCCGTGCCCGCCCGGACGACCTGCGCCTTGTGCAGGGGGCCGGGGATCGCCTCGGGGTTGACCTCGGCCTTGTCCCAGTAGCGCCGCTTCGGCTCGAAGAAGATCACCGGGTCATCGCTCTGGATGGCCTGCTGCATCATCCAGTACGCGTCGGAGGCGTTCGACGGCGAGACCACCTTCAGTCCGGCCACGTGCGCGAACAGCGACTCGGGGGACTCGGAGTGGTGCTCGACCGCGCCGATGCCGCCGCCGTAGGGGATGCGGATGACGACCGGGAGCTTGACCTTGCCCAGCGAGCGCGCGTGCATCTTCGCGAGCTGCGTGACGATCTGGTCGTAGGCGGGGAAGACGAAGCCGTCGAACTGGATCTCCACCACCGGGCGGTAGCCGCGCAGGGCGAGGCCGATCGCGGTGCCGACGATGCCGGACTCGGCCAGCGGGGTGTCGATCACCCGGCTCTCGCCGAAGTCCTTCTGCAGACCGTCGGTCACGCGGAAGACGCCGCCGAGCTTGCCGACGTCCTCGCCCATGACGAGGACCTTGGGGTCGGACTCCAGGGCGCGGCGCAGCGACTCGTTGATCGCCTTGGCCAGAGCCATCTTCTCGGCTGCCATGTCAGGCCCCCTCTCCGTCGGCGAACGACGCCTGGTAGGCGGCGAACTGGGCTCGCTCCTCGTCGACGAGCGCGTGCCCGTCCGCGTACACGTTCTCGAAGATGGCGAAGTGGTCCGGGTCCGGCATGCCACGGACCGCCTCGCGCACTCGTTTGCCCAACGCCTCGGACTCCTCCTCCAGTTCCGTGAAGAATCCCTCGTCCGTGTGGTTCGAGGCCTCCAGGTACCGGCGGAGCCGCAGGATCGGGTCCTTCGCCTCCCAGGCCAGCCGCTCCTCGTCGCCGCGGTAGCGAGTGGGGTCGTCGGAGGTGGTGTGGGCGCCCATGCGGTAGGTGTAGGCCTCCACCAGCGTCGGTCCCTCACCGGTGCGGGCCCGCTCCAGCGCCCACTTGGTGACGGCCAGGACGGCCAGGACGTCGTTGCCGTCGACCCGCACGCCCGGGAAGCCGTAGCCCTGCGCGCGCTGGTACAGCGGCACGCGGGTCTGCTTCTCGGTCGGCTCGGAGATCGCCCACTGGTTGTTCTGGCAGAAGAACACCACCGGGGCGTTGTAGACCGCGGAGAAGGTGAAGGACTCCGCGACGTCGCCCTGGCTGGAGGCGCCGTCGCCGAAGTAGGCGATCACCGCGCTGTCCGCGCCGTCCTTGGCGATGCCCATGGCGTAGCCCGTGGCGTGCAGGGTCTGGGAGCCGATGACGATCGTGTAGAGCTGGAAGTTGTTGCTGTTGGGGTCCCAGCCGCCGTTGTTGACGCCGCGGAACATGCCGAGCAGGTTGGCCGGGTCGACTCCGCGGCACCAGGCGACGCCGTGCTCGCGGTAGGTGGGGAAGACGTAGTCGTCCTCGCGGGTGGCCCGGCCGGAGCCGATCTGGGCGGCCTCCTGACCGAGCAGCGAGGCCCACAGCCCGAGCTCGCCCTGGCGCTGCAGCGAGGTGGCCTCGGCGTCGAAGCGGCGGGTGAGCACCATGTCGCGGTACAGGCCGCGCAGCTCATCGGGGGTGATGCCGGCGACGTACTTGTCGTACTCGGCGTTCTTGACGCGCTCGCCCTCGGGCGTCAGCAGCTGTACCAGCTCGGGCTCGGCGCCCTGCGCGTTGCTCGCGGTCGTTCGCTTGCCGGCCGTGCTCTTGGTCCCGGCGCTGCGTCGCGGCTTGCGCGCGGCAGTGCTCTCCACGGTCACGTGTGCTCCTCCGTCGGTCCGGCCACCCGGGTTCGCCGGATGCCTGGGGGTCCCCCCAGCTCCGTTCAGGAGCCTGGGGGAGCGGCTCACCTGAAGCCCTGGGGACGCACAGGGTGGGTGCGTCCGGTCGGGAACAGGCGTGACAGGTGCCCCGGCGAGCGCCCTGCAGAAGGCACGTTACCCAGTGCTCCACATTTCTGTGAAACCCCTCCTGACCTGGGATTTTGCTTGGATTTCCAAGTAAATCGCAGAAGGCGGGAACAACTCCTGGTCACAGCCTTGCAGGGGGCCGGAACAACGGCACGTTATCCCGGTGACCCAGGTCACGGGAAGGGTCCATTTCCGTGGCGGGAGATCCGCTCCCCGGGTGAGAACGGCTCCTGAGCGCCGGGCCGCGGTTCGGGACCGCGCGCTCGACCCACGGTGCCCTGGATCGCCACTTCGAGCACATGCCGTGACCGAATGCGACTGCCTGTGACAACGCCCAGCTCACAGGCCTGGCCCGTGCCCTACCATCTGGCGCGTGCCGCGCTCCCATGTACCACCCCACGCGCCCCCGCTGGGCGCCCTGCTGCGCCACTACACGGCCGGCAGCGCCGTCGACTGCGAGCCCGTCGACCAGGGCCTGCTGAACCGCGGCTACCGCCTGTGCACCACCCGCGGCCGCTACTTCCTCAAGCACCACTTCGACCCCGAGACCGCCGACCCGGCCGCCATCGCCCGCCAGCACCGGGCCACCCAGCGCCTGGCCGACCTGGGCGTCCCGGTGGCACCGCCGCTGCCCGGCCGGGACGGGCGCACGGTCGCCGTGGTCGGCGGCCACGCCTACGCCCTGCATCCCTGGATCGAGGGGCGGCACCGGCACGGCGGCCAGCTCACCTCCGGCCAGTGCGAGCGGCTGGGGGCGCTCCTGGGCGTCGTACACGCCAGCCTGGAGCGGGTGATGCCGGCGCACGCGCGGGCGTGCGCGGAGGAGCCGGGGGCAGCCGACAGCACCGATCCCGCCGACACCTTCACCCTCATCGACGACCTGCTCGGCCGGGTACGGCGCCACCACCCGGCGGACTCCTTCGACGAACTGGCCCGCCACCGGCTCCTGGAGCGGCGCGCGCTGCTGGAACAGCACGCCGACCGGCGTCCCCCACGCGGCGGCTCGGTGGGCTGGGTGCACGGCGACTTCCACCCGTTCAACCTGCTCTACAAGGGCGACGCCCCCGCCGCGATCGTGGACTGGGACCGGCTGGGCCTGCGCCCGCGCGCCGAGGAGGCGGTGCGGGCCGCCGCGATCTTCTTCGTGCGGCCCGTCGGCGCGCTCGACCTGCCGAAGGTCCGGGCGTACGCGCGCGCGTACCGGCGCACGGCCGGGGCCACGCCCTCCCAGCTCGCGGCGGCCGTGCACCGCGTGTGGTGGGAGCGGCTGAACGACTTCTGGATGCTGCGCTGGCACTACGAGCGCGGTGACACCCGCGCCGACCCCCAGTTTCCGGCCGCCTCGGCACTCGCCGTGTGGTGGACGCGGGAGTACGACGCGGTGTGCGAGGCCTTCGCGGGGTGACCGCGGGTCAGAGACCGCCCCCGAGCCCGGAGGTGCCGCCGTTGTCGCTGCCGGCCGTCGGGTCCGTCGCCGTGTCCGACGGCGCCGGCGGCGCGCTCGACGTCGGCGCGGACGGCGTCGGGTCGCTCGTCGTCGGCTCGTCGGTCGGCTCGCTGCTCTTGCTCACGGACGGCGTGGACGACGGGGTGTAGGAGGGCGTGTAGTCCCCCGATCCGTTGCCCGCGGTGCCGTTGTCCGTGGACGTGTCGGTGGGCTGGTCGGTCGACTCGTCGCTCGGCGTCTCGGAGGCCGTGTCGTCCTTGGTGGACTGCGAGGCGGTCGGCGACTTCGTGGGCTTCCCGCCGCCGGAGCCGCCTGCGTTCTGCAGCGCCAGCGCGACGCCCGCGGCGATCGCGATCACCGCGAGGACGGCCAGGATCCACAGCTTGCCGCGGCCGCTGCCCCGGTTGCCGTGCCCCTCGAAGCCGCCGTCGTCCGCGCCGCCGTAGCCCTGGGGCAGGATCGGCTGCGGGATCTGCGTGGTGCCCGCGCCCGAGTCGGCGGGGTGGGGCATCACGGTCGTGCCGGCGAAGCCCGCGGCCGGGGTGTGCCGGCCCTCGTGCATGTCCACCGGGCCGGTGTTCCAGGTGCCGGTGTGGCCGCCCTGGTCGTAGAGCATCTGCAGGCCGTACTGGACCAGCCCGCGCATCTCCTCCGCGGTCTGGAAGCGGTCGTCGGGCTCCTTGGCGAGGGAGCGCATGACCAGGCCGTCCAGCTCCGGCGGGCAGCCGCCGTTGGAGACCTGCGACGGCGGCACGGGGATGTCCTGGACGTGCTGGTAGACCACCGACAGCGGGGTCTCGCCGACGAACGGGGGCCTGAGGGCGAGGAGTTCGTAGAGCAGGCAGCCGGTCGCGTACAGGTCGGAGCGGTGGTCGACGGCCTTGCCGAGCGCCTGCTCCGGGGAGAGGTACTGCGGGGTGCCCATGACCATGCCGGTCTGCGTCATCGTCGTGGACGCGCCGTGCAGGGCGCGGGCGATGCCGAAGTCCATCACCTTGACCGCGCCGTTGTTGGTGATGATGACGTTCGCCGGCTTAATGTCGCGGTGCACGATGCCGTGCTGGTGCGAGTAGGCCAGCGCCTCCAGTACCCCGGAGACGATGATCAGGGCCTGCTCGGGACCCGGCGCCTCGGCGTTGATCAGGAGGTCGCGGATGGTGCGGCCCTCGACGATCTCCATCACGATGTAGGGGACGCTCTGGCCGCCCACGTAGTCCTCGCCGGAGTCGTACACGGCGACGATGGAGTGGTGGTTGAGGCCCGCGACCGACTGCGCCTCGCGCGTGAAGCGGGCCTTGGAGACCGGATCCTCGGCGAGGTCGGCGCGCAGCAGCTTCACCGCGACGGTGCGCCCGAGGCGCACGTCCTCCGCGGCGAACACCTCCGCCATGCCGCCCCGGCCGAGTCTGCGGGTCAGCCGATATCGGCCGTCGCCGACCAGCCCGCCGTTGCCCCACATCTCCGGCGCATCTGACATACCGCCGCCAGTCGCCTCGGGGTCGGACGGGCCCTGAGCGCGCTGCTGCTGCTCCATCAGTCCTCGCCGTCGTTTCTGCCCGCGGTGCGCGCGGTGTTGTTACGGTCTCCGTCGGCCACGCTACAGCCTCAA
Source organism: Streptomyces sp. C1-1 (assembly GCF_050214755.1). NCBI lineage: Bacteria > Bacillati > Actinomycetota > Actinomycetes > Kitasatosporales > Streptomycetaceae > Streptomyces > Streptomyces sp. C1-1. The sequence goes on from NZ_CP189826.1 coordinate 5,061,297, forward strand.
CGCAAGCCGCCGGTCCGAGAAGGGGGCCGGAACCGGCACGAGACGGACCGGCCATCAAACCGTCATCCGATGCCGACGTGCAAATTTCGTGTACCGGCCGTACAGCCTCTGTAACGCTCGCGCGACGCTTCTTTCGCGTACGGTCACGGATCGGGCACCGCGCTTGACGTGTCAGTGCCCTGGGGCAGACTTGGCCGGGAATGAGCCATTCGATCAACAACGAGCGGGCCGGCGCCGGAAGGCCGATGGGGGACACGGACACATGAGCCAGGACGGCGCACAGGACCGGTACGCGGGTCAGTCGCTCGCCGGCGGCCGCTATCAGCTGCGCGACTTGCTCGGCCAGGGCGGCATGGCCGCCGTTCATCTCGCCTACGACTCGGTGCTCGACCGGCAGGTCGCGATCAAGACCCTGCACACCGAACTGGGCCGGGAGCAGGCCTTCCGTGAGCGCTTCCGCCGTGAGGCGCAGGCAGTGGCCAAGCTCACGCACACCAACATCGTCTCCGTCTTCGACACCGGCGAGGACACCGTCGCCGACGCCACGACGCCGTACATCGTCATGGAGTACGTCGAGGGCCGCCCGCTCGGCTCCGTGCTCGACGAGGACGTACGGCAGTTCGGTGCGATGCCCGCCGACAAGGCGCTCAAGGTCACCGCGGACGTGCTGGCCGCGCTGGAGATCAGCCACGAGATGGGCCTGGTCCACCGGGACATCAAGCCGGGCAACGTGATGGTGACCAAGCGCGGCGTGGTCAAGGTGATGGACTTCGGCATCGCGCGCGCCATGCAGTCCGGCGTCACCTCCATGACGCAGACCGGCATGGTCGTGGGCACCCCGCAGTACCTCTCGCCCGAGCAGGCCCTCGGCCGCGGGGTCGACGCCCGCTCCGACCTGTACTCGGTCGGCATCATGCTGTTCCAACTGGTCACCGGGCGGCTGCCGTTCGACGCGGACTCGCCGCTCGCCATCGCCTACGCGCATGTGCAGGAGGAGCCGGTCGCGCCCTCCTCGATCAACCGCTCCCTGCCGCCCGCGGTGGACGCGCTGATCGCCCGCGCGCTGAAGAAGAACCCGAACGAACGCTTCCCGAACGCCGTCGCCATGCGCGACGAGTGCCTGCGCGTGGCCGCCTCCTTCCAGCCCGCCCCGCCGAGCATCGTCACCGGCACGCCGAGCGCGAGCGGCGCCGGTGTCGGGGCGGCGGTGTTCCCGCCGGTCAGCCAGGCGACCCCGCCGCCGGGCCCGGTCCAGACGCCGTACCAGCCGACCCCGGTCCCGAACCCGTACGGCACGCCCGCGCCGACTCCGTCGTACGGCTATCCGCAGCAGGGCGGCTACCAGACCCCGGCGCCCTACACCCAGCAGCCGCAGACCCCGCCGCCGTACAACATCACGCCGCAGCCCTCGACGCCCGTCCCCCCGTCCGGCGACCGGGGCAACAAGCCGGTGATCGTCATCTCGATCATCGTCGGGATCATCGCCGTCACCGGCCTGCTGGCGGCGGTGCTGTTCAACAGCGGTGGGAGCGGCAGCAACGACAACAACAGCGGGGGCAGCGGCGGTGCCGGCGCCGACCCGACCACGTCGACCACGCACGCGGCGGACTACCGCGGGCCGGACAAGACCAAGGTGATCGACAAGACGGAGTGCACGGACCCGCAGGAGTCGTACACCGACGAGAACAAGATCGAGGTCCCGGACTTCCGGTTCAAGTACATCGACTCGGTGAAGGCGTGCCTGGACGCGGCCGGCTGGTCGTACAAGGTCGAGAACTACGACGAGAACACCTACGGCGAGGGCGCGGTCATCGACCAGGACCCGGCCGCCGACACGGACGTCGACCCGGACAGCATGCCGACGATCACGCTCCAGGTCTCGACCGGCAACCCGTCCTGACCCCGCGCACGGACGAAGGGCCCGGCAGCCTCCTGGCTGCCGGGCCCTGTGCTTGTCCGTGTGTACGTCCTCGGGCGGCTTGTACGCCCTCGGGGGCTTGTACGTCCTTACAGGTACGGTCCGCCCGAACGGCCCTGCGCGTGGCCGTCCTCGCCCATCTCATGACCGCCGACGCCCGGCGGGAGGGCGCGGCGCATCTGCTCCAGCTGGGCCCGCGCGGCCATCTGCTGGGCGAACAGCGTGGTCTGGATGCCGTGGAACAGACCCTCCAGCCAGCCCACCAACTGGGCCTGCGCGATGCGCAGTTCGGCGTCGCTGGGAGTGCCCTCCTCCTGGAAGGGCAGGGACAGCCGCTCCAGCTCCTCCACCAGCTCCGGTGCCAGACCGTCCTCCAGCTCCTTGACCGAGCTGCGGTGGATGTCCTTGAGCCGGGCCCGGCTCGCCTCGTCCAGAGGAGCCGCGCGCACCTCCTCCAGGAGCTGCTTGATCATGCTGCCGATCCGCATCACCTTGGCCGGCTGCTCGACCTGCTCCGTCACCGGAATCTCGCGGGAGTCGTCGTCGCTTCCGCCGCCAATCGCCATGCCGTCCTGGCCCACGACCAGGATCTGTGGATTCTCCGGCGACCGTTCGTTCCTCGGCATCTCCATGCCGCCATTCTCTCGCACCCGTGCATCTCATCACCGTCGTGCCCCCCATGAAGGGTGATCCACCGTTTACGGTGCGGAGGATTCCGTTCGGCCGCCGCCCTCCTTCGTGGCCGTCAGCCGCAGCAGCCGGGTCTCGCAGTGCTCCAGCCAGCGGATCTCGGCCTCCGTGTGGCAGATCAGCTGCTCCAGCACCAGCAGCCGCGCCACCTCGTCCGTCCGGGCGTGCGCCCGGGACAGCACCTGGGCCCGCTGTCGTACGTACTCGTGCAGCGCGTCCGTCACGTGCCGGCGCTGGGCCTCGACGACCTTCCGGATGTCGACGCCGGGCGCCCCGACCGCCATGGCCAGCTTGATCGCCAGCTCGTCGCGCGGCGGGCTGGCCCGCTCCACGGGCCGGGCGAACCAGGCCCGCAGCTCGGCCCGCCCGGCCGGCGTCAGCGCGTACAGCACCCGCCCGGCCTCGTCCTCACCCTCCTGCGTGACCATTCCGTCCCGCTCCAGTCGGCCGAGCGTCGTGTAGACCTGCCCGATGTTGAGCGGCCAGGTCGTCCCCGTGCGCTCCTCGAACTCGGTCCGCAGCCGCGAGCCGTAGCGGGGGCCGCGTTCCAGAAGTGCCAGGAGCCCGTGACGTATCGACATACCCGGATTGTGCAGCGGGTTCGGTGTGTTTGGCGGATCCCGGAATGCCGGACGGCTCCCACGGTGTGACGCTGGTCACGTGACTCGATGGGTGCGTGACGCGGGGGCGACGGGACTGCTGGTGGCGGTGGGGGTGCTGGGTCCGCTGTGTGCGGGCGGGGTGTCGTACGCGGGTGTGCCGGAGGCCGGGGAAGGGGGCGGCTTCGGGCGTCCCGGACCATATGCCGTCGCGGGCCCGCGGTGGGACGGCGGCGGTCCGGCGCCGGGGGCGCGGAAAACGGCCCGGGCGCACGAGAGCGCGCCGGCGCGGGCCGGTGCCCCCGCACAACACCTCGTCGGGCCGCACGAGGCCGTACGGGTGCCCGTCCCGCTGTTTTCCAGAGACGCGCCGGCTTCCAGTGACGCGCCGGCCGCCGAACCGTCACGCGCCGGGAGTGCCGCCGGGGAGGGGCGGCAGCGGCCCGGACGGCCGGAGCAGGACACGCCCACGGCCGATCCGACGGATCAGGAGCAGGAGGAGACACCCACGGCCGATCCGGAGGAGAACGCGGACGACGGAGGCGCCGCCGAGAGCCCGGAGGCCGTCGGCTCGGCTCCGTCCGGGCAAGTCACCCCGGCGGCCTCCTCCGGGCCGGACCGGCAGGCCGTCACGCGCGCCGTGGCCCCCACCGAGCCCGTCCTGCGGATCCTGCCGCTGGGCAGCGGACTGGTCCTGATCGGACTCGGCCTGGGCCTCGCCTTCGTCGGGCTGCGGCTGCGGCGGGTGTAGAGCCTGTCGCAGCCCACCGCCTCACCACCAGCACCGTGCCCATGGGCCTTACACCACCAGCAGCACCTTGCCCATGTGCCCGCTCTCCTCCACCACCCGGTGCGCGGCCGCCGCGTCGCTCATCGGCACCTCGCGGTCGACGACCGGACGGACGTGGCCGGCGGTCAGCAGCGGCCAGACGTGTTCGCGTACGGCCGCCACGATCGCCGCCTTCTCACCGAGCGGACGGGCCCGCAGCGAGGTCGCGCTGATGGCGGCGCGCTTGTTCAGCAGCGCGGCGATGTTCAGCTCGCCCTTGATGCCGCCCTGCATGCCGATGATCGCGAGCCGGCCGTTGACGGCGAGGGCCTTGACGTTGCGGTCGAGGTACTTGGCGCCCATGTTGTCGAGGATGACGTCGGCACCGGCACCGTCCGTGGCCCGCCCGACCTCCTCGACGAAGTCCTGCTCCCGGTAGTTGACCAGGATGTCGGCACCCAGCTCCGCGCAGCGGTCCAGCTTCTCCTTGGTGCCCGCGGTCACGGCGACCTTGGCGCCGACGGCCTTGGCGAGCTGGATCGCCATCGTGCCGATGCCGCTGGAACCGCCGTGCACCAGCAGCGTCTCCCCCGGCCGCAGGTGAGCGATCATGAAGACGTTCGACCAGACGGTGCACACCACCTCCGGCAGCGCGGCCGCCTGCCGCAGCTCCACCCCCTCGGGCACCGGCAGCAGTTGGCCCGCGGGAACGACGACTTTCTCGGCGTAACCGCCGCCCGAGAGCAACGCGCACACCTCGTCGCCGACGGACCATCCGGAGACGCCCGGACCGAGGGCGGCGATCCGGCCGGAGCACTCCAGGCCCGGATACGCGGACGCGCCGGGCGGCGGGTCGTAGAAGCCCTGCCGCTGCAGGATGTCGGCGCGGTTGACGGCGCTGGCCACCACCTCGACCAGGACCTCGCCCTCACCGGGCTCCGGATCGGGGACCTCGTCCCACACCAGCGCCTCGGGTCCACCAGGTTCGGGAATCGTGATCGCATGCATGAAGGCGACGCTACCCCTCGGCCGTCTCAGTCCTGCGGTATGGGACGCAGGTCGGGCGTGACCTTCGCGTCGGGCGTCGCCCGCACGATCGTGATCAGACGGTCCGTCAACTGCAGCGTGCCGATCGCGGGATCGTCGTATCCGAGCACCCGGTGCCCGCGTACGACGCTCACCACCAGGTCGTCGGTATCCCGCGGTCCCCTGCCCACCTCGGCCTTCACCACCGGCCGTTCGACCATGTCGAGCCCGCTGCCCTGCTGGATGAGGTCCTCCATCACCATTCCGGCGGCGGGGCTGAGCACGGACAGGCCGAGCAGCCGGCCGGCCGCGCTGGCGCTGGTGATGACCGCGTCGGCACCGGACTGCTGCAGCAGCGGGGCGTTCTCCTCCTCGCGCACCGCGGCCACGATCTTGGCCCCCCGGTTGAGCTGCCGGGCCGTCAGCGTCACCAGCACCGCCGTGTCGTCGCGCTGGGTCGCGATGATGATCTGCCGCGCCCGCTGCACCTCGGCCCGCTTCAGCACCTCGCTGCGGGTCGCGTCGCCCATGACACCCGCGTAGCCGTCGGCCGTGGCGGCGTCGATCACCTTGGAGCTGGGGTCGACCACGACGACCTGCTCCTTCCTCAGCCCCGTCGCGCAGACGGTCTGGATCGCCGAGCGCCCCTTCGTCCCGAAGCCGACGACGACGGTGTGATCGCGCAAGGCGGACCTCCAGCGGCTCAGGCGCCATTCCTCCCGGGTCCGCTCGGTGAGGACCTCGAGGGTGGTGCCGACCAGGATGATCAGGAAGAGCACGCGCAGGGGCGTGATGACGAAGATGTTGGTGAGCCGGGCGGTGTCGCCGACCGGGGTGATGTCGCCGTATCCGGTGGTGGAGAGGGTGACGGTGGCGTAGTAGAAGGCGTCGAGCAGGTCGACCGAGCCGTCGGAGTTGTCGTTGTAGCCGTCATGGTCGGCGTAGACGATGAAGGCGGTCGCGACCAGGACGAACAGTGCCAGTAACAGCCGCTTGGCGACCTGCCGGATCGGCCGTTCGACCACCTTCCGCGGAAGTTTCACCCGATGGGTCACGAGATGTTCGTCCGCCTGGCGGGCGATCGCGTCATGGCCCGGAAGTTTCACGTGAAACACACCCCGATTCCGGCGGACGCCCAGGGCAGGTCGAGGAGTTCGAGCTCCTCACCCGCACGAGCACCGCCGGGCGGTACGACGGCGAGGGCGTCGGCCGCCGCGATGCCGCGCAGCATGGCCGGGCCGTTGTAGTGCAGCGGCACGGCCCGGTCGCCGCGCAGGACGACGGGGATGAGCCGGGTGTCGTAGGGGTGCCCGTGGGCCTCGTCCCGCATCGGCAGCGTGTACGGCTCCGGGGCGGGACGGGCCGCGAGGGTGCGCAGCAGGGGCTCGGCGAGCGTGAGCAGGCCGGAGACGGCGGCGAGGGGGTTGCCGGGCAGGCCGACGAGATGCCGGCCGTCGTTCACCCGGGCCAGCAGCATGGGGTGGCCGGGGCGCACCTTGACGCCGTCCACGAGGAGTTCGGCGCCGATGCGTTCGAGGATGGGGTGGACGTGGTCGACCGGGCCGGCGGCGGTGCCGCCGGTGGTGACGATCAGGTCGGCGGTGGAGTTGTTGACGGCCTTGAGCAGGGCCTTCGCGTCGTCGCCGAGCCTGCGTACGGCGGTGACCTCCGCGCCGAGCGCCCGCAGCCAGGGCGGAAGCATCGGGCCGAGCGCGTCCCTGATCAGGCCGTCGCGCGGGCGCCCCTCGGTCAGCAACTCGTCTCCGAGCACGAGGACTTCGACGCGAGGGCGGGGTACGGCGGTGAGGGTGTCGTAGCCGGCGGCCGCGGCGAGGCCGAGGACGGCCGGGGTGACGATGGTGCCGACGGGAAGCAGCTGGTCGCCGGAGCGGCACTCCTGGCCGCGCGGGCGGATGTCCTGGCCGTGGTGCATGTCGCGGAGGGCGTGCAGCCGGCCCTGGGCGTCGGTGCGGCCGTGTTCGGTGCGCAGGACGGCGGTGGTGTCCGGGGGGATTCGGGCGCCGGTGGCGATGCGGACGGCCTCGCCGTCGGTGAGCGGCCGCGGTTCGGCGTGCCCGGCCAGCACTCCCTCGTCCCGTACGTCCCAGGGGCCGGGGCCCGCGACCGCCCAGCCGTCCATCGCCGAGGTGTCGAAGGAGGGCAGGTCGGTGAGGGCCTCGAGCGGGGCGGCGAGGGTGAGGCCGAGGGCCGTGTCGAGGGGGACGGAGACCGGGTCGCGGCGTACGGCGCGGGTGCCGGAGCGGGCCGCCCGGGCGGCGATCGCACGGGCCTCGGGCCAGGGGGTCGCCCTGTGCCGGGCCTGCGGTGTGCCGGGCCCGGCCGGGTGGGTGTGCTGCGCGGCGGGCGAGGGCACGTGGCCGCCGGGGCCGTTGTGCTCGTTCACGAGCGCCAGCACCTCCTCGACGTCGAGGTCCTCGGCGTCCTCGCCGGTCCGGGTGGAGCGGGCGGTCATCCGGCGTCCGGTCGGGTTTCGGGCGTGGCGTCCGGGGCGGCGTCGGGCTTGGCGTCGGCGGCCTCGTCGGCCCAGCGCAGGGCGAGGGCGGCGGCTTTGCGGGCCGCCTCGGCGACGGCTTCGGGGCCGCCGCCGGCCCGTCCGGCCGCGTAGCCGACGAGGAAGGTGGTCAGCGGTGCGGCGGGCCTGGCCACGCCGTGGGCTGCGTCGCGGGCGAGGTCGAGCAGGACGCCGGTGTCGACGTCGAGGTCGATGCCCAGCTCGTCCTTGGCTGCGGAGATCCATTCATCCAACACGTGCCCATGCTCCCTGATGCGTGCCCTGGCGGTGGCGATGTCGTCCCAGGTGTCGCAGTCGAAGGACGCGACGGGGTCGGGGACGCGGGTGAGGTCGAGGCCGGCCGTCAGCCGGCGCAGCGGAAGGCCGGTGAGGCCGGTGTGCTCCTCGGTGAGACCGGACAGCCCGCGGTGCAGTGCGGGGCTGCGGTAGGCGGCGACGAGGGGTTGGTCGCGGCCCTCGGCGTCCGTGAGGAGGGCGCCGTCGGCGGTGCCCGCGCGCAGGGCCGCGAGCAGCCGCCGTACGGTCGGCGCGCCGAGGAAGGGCAGGTCGGCGGAGAGGACGACGACCTGTTCGGCGGTGGTGTGGCGCAGCCCGGCACCGAGCGCGGCGAGCGGGCCCGAGCCGGGCGGGTCCTCGCGAGCCCACAGCACGGGCCGCGGGGTGGGACGCGGGTCGGCCACGACAACGGTCGTGCGCGCGTCGGCGCAGGCGGCGAGCACCCGGTCGAGCAGCGCCCGCCCGCCGACCTGCACACCGGGCTTGTCCGCGCCGCCGAGCCGCCGCGCGGCGCCCCCGGCGAGCACGACGGCGTCGTATGCGGTGCCGAGGACGTCCGAGCGCTCGTACGAGGTCACCCCATGAGTATGCGTGCCGTCGCGATCACAGGGAACGTGCGGGTGGTCCCTGCGTCACAGGGTGCGCAGCAGCACCGCGGGCTGTTCCACACAGTCCGCGACGTACCGCAGGAAGCCGCCCGCCGTGCCGCCGTCGCACACCCGGTGGTCGAAGGTGAGCGAGAGCTGGACGACCTGGCGCACCGCCAGCTCGCCCTCGTGCACCCATGGCTTGGGGACGATGCGGCCGACGCCGAGCATGGCGGCCTCGGGGTGGTTGATGATCGGCGTGGAGCCGTCGACGCCGAACACGCCGTAGTTGTTCAACGTGAAGGTGCCGCCGGTGAGTTCCCCGGGTGTGAGCCCGCCGGTGCGGGCCGCCTCGGTCAGCCGGGCGAACTCCGCGGTGAGCGACTCGGCATCGCGCGCGTGGGCGTCCCGTACGACCGGTACGACCAGGCCGCGTTCGGTCTGCGCGGCGAAGCCGAGGTGCACGTGGTCGAACTGGACGACCTCCCTGGCCGCTGTGTCCACCGTGGAGTTGAGCTCGGGGAAACGGGCGAGGGCGGCGGTGCAGATCCTGGCCAGGAGGGCGATCAGGGAGATCTTGGCCCCGCCCGCGGCGTTCATCGCGGCACGCGCCCGCATGAGCTCGGTCGCGTCGACGTCCACCCAGCAGGTCGCGTCCGGTATCTCGTGCCGGCTGCGGGAGAGCTTGTCGGCGACGGCACCGCGGATGCCCTTGAGGGGGATGCGGATTTCCCCGGGGGCGGCCGGGGCGGTCACCCGGGCGGCCGGGGCCGGTGCCGGTGCCAGGGGGCGTTGCGCGGCGGCGCGCAGCGCGTACTCGACGTCGGCGCGCAGGATCAGCCCGTCGGGGCCGGAGCCGGTCAACTCCCGCAGGTCCAGGCCGTTCTCACGGGCGAGGCGGCGGACGAGGGGCGAGATGACCGGTACGGGGCCATCCGGCCTGGCCAGGACACCTTCGGTCCCGGCCACGACACCTTCGGGCCTGGCCGTGTCCGGGACGACGGCCGTGGCCAGCGTCCCGTTGTGCCGCTGCGGTCCCCGCCCCACGGCGGGCGCGATCCTGCCGTCGGCCCCGTCGTCGGCGGGTCCTGGGGCGGATCCTGGGGCGGACCGGCCGGGCATCGTCGGACGCACCCGCCGCCTGCGCGCCGGAGGCGCCCCGGTGCCGTATCCCACCAGCACGTTCCCGGAGCCCTCGGGCTCGCCGTCGGAGGACTGCGGGCCCACCGCCACCGTCAGCAGCGGGGCGCCGACGGGAAGTTCGGTGCCCTCCTCGCCGAAGCGGGCGGTGACCACACCGCCGTAGGGGCAGGGCACCTCGACCATCGCCTTGGCCGTCTCGACCTCGACGACCGGCTGGTCGATGGCGACGACGTCGCCGACCTCCACCAGCCAGCGGACGATCTCCGCCTCGGTGAGGCCCTCCCCGAGGTCGGGGAGCTTGAACTCCAACACCTGTGCCATCAGCTCTCGGCCTCCCACTGCAGACGCCCGACGGCGTCCAGGATCCGGTCCACGCCGGGCAGGTGGTGACGCTCCAGCATCGGCGGCGGGTACGGGATGTCGAACCCGGCCACGCGCAGCACGGGCGCCTCCAGGTGGTGGAAGCAGCGCTCCGTGACCCGGGCCGCGATCTCCCCGCCCGGGCCGCCGAACCCGCCCGACTCGTGCACGACGACCGCGCGCCCGGTGCGCCGCACCGAGGCGGCGACCGTCTCGTCGTCGAACGGCACCAGCGAGCGCAGGTCGACGACTTCGAGGTCCCAGCCCTCGGCCCGCGCCGCCTCGGCTGCTTCGAGGCAGACGGGCACCGACGGTCCGTACGTGATGAGCGTGGCGCTCCGGCCCGGGCGCCGCACCACCGCGCGGCCTATCGGCTCTACGGCCGCCGGCTCCTCGGGGTTCCAGGTGTCCTTCGACCAGTACAGCCGCTTGGGTTCGAGGAAGACGACGGGGTCGTCGGAGGCGATCGCGGCCCGCAGCAGGCCGTAGGCGTCGGCGACGGTGGCGGGCGTGACGACATGGAGCCCCGGAGTCGCCATGTAGTACGCCTCGGAGGAGTCGCTGTGGTGCTCGACGCCGCCGATGCCGCCGCCGTAGGGGACGCGGATGGTGATGGGCAGGGGCATGGCGCCGCGGGTGCGGTTGCGCATGCGGGAGACGTGGCTGATGAGCTGCTCGAACGCCGGGTAGGCGAACGCGTCGAACTGCATCTCCACCACGGGGCGCAGGCCGTACATCGCCATGCCGACCGCCGTGCCGAGGATGCCGGCCTCGGCGAGCGGGGTGTCGGTGCAGCGGTCCTCGCCGAACTCCTTCGCGAGCCCGTCGGTGACGCGGAAGACGCCGCCGAGGGTGCCGACGTCCTCGCCCATGACGTGCACGGACGGGTCGGCTGCCATGGCGTCGCGCAACGCGCGCGTGAGGGCCTGCGCCATGGTGGCCGGTTTGAGGGCGACGGTGGTCATCAGTGGCCGCCTTCCTGTTCCGCCGCGAGCTCGGCCGCCAGCATGGCCTGCTGTTCGCGCAGTTGCGGGGTGGGCTCGGCGTAGACGTGGGCGAAGAGGTCCATCGGGTCGAGCACCGGGTCCTGGTTCATGCGTTCGCGCAGGTCGGCGGCCATGGTCTCGGCGGCCTCGCGCGCCTGCCGCATCCCGTCCTCGTCGATGAGGCCGCGCTCGGTCAGCTCGTGCTCCAGGAGGGTGATCGGGTCGTGCGCGCGCCAGGCCTCGACCTCGGTGTCGCCCCGGTAGCGGGTGGCGTCGTCGGCGTTGGTGTGGGCGTCGATGCGGTAGGTGATCGCCTCGACCAGCGTGGGGCCGCCGCCCTCGCGCGCGTGTCGTACGGCGTCGGTGAGGACCTCGTGCACGGCGGCCGCGTCGTTGCCGTCGACCAGGCGGCCGGGCATGCCGTAGCCGACGGCCTTGTGGGCCAGCGACGGGGCCGCGGTCTGCTTGGCCAGCGGGACGGAGATCGCGAAGCCGTTGTTCTGGACCAGGAAGACGACCGGCGCCTGCCAGACGGCGGCGAAGTTCAACGCCTCGTGGAAGTCGCCCTCGCTGGTGCCGCCGTCGCCGACCATGGCTAGCGCGACGACGTCGTCGCCCTTGAGGCGGGCGGCGTGCGCGAGGCCCACGGCGTGCGGGAGCTGGGTGGCGAGCGGCGTCGACAGGGGCGCCACGCGGTGCTCGCGCGGGTCGTAGCCGGTGTGCCAGTCGCCGCGCAGGAGGGTGAGCGCCTGCACGGGATCCAGGCCGCGGGCCACGGCGGCGAGGGTGTCGCGGTAACTGGGGAAGAGCCAGTCGCGCTCCCGCAGGGCGAGCGCGGCGGCGACCTCGCAGGCCTCCTGGCCGGTGGTGGAGGGGTAGACGGCGAGCCGCCCCTGCTTGGTCAGCGCGGTGGCCTGCGCGTTGTAACGGCGGCCGCGCACCAGCTCGGCGTACAGGCGGCGCAGCAGCGCCGGGTCGGCCTTCGCCGCCCGCTCGGTGCCGAGAACGCGGTAGGGCTCCGCGTCGGGCAGCAGCGGCGCGGGGTCGGTGCGGGGCTGCCAGGCGGGCGGCGGCGATGGCCGATACGCGCCCCGCTGCTCCATGACCGTCATGACGGCACCTCCTCGTGGGAGCGGCTACGGGAGGCGCGTCGGCTGTGACCCGCCTCACCTACCGATTGTTCGGTCGTCGGCACATTTTGGCTACAGGCCCCTTCAGGCTGTGGACAATCGGTTCTGCACAACCTCAAATGAACGCAGTACGTCCATGGTAGGGAGGCGGGGGGACATGGCACCTGAACAAATGGCCGAGGGACCGGAGGGCACGGTCCCCCTGCCGCCGCCCCGCCCCCTCGACGCGATCGATCTGGACATCCTGCAGATGCTCCAGGCCGACGGCCGGGCGTCGATACGGTCGGTCGCCGAACGGGTCCACGTCTCGCGCGCCAACGCCTACGCCCGCATCAACCGCCTCCTCGAGGACGGCGTCATCCGCGGTTTCGGCGCCCGCGTCAACCATGAGCGCGCAGGTCAGGGCACGTCGGCGTACATCACCCTGAAGATCGTCCAGAACTCCTGGCGCACGGTGCGCGAGCAGCTCAGGCAGCTGCCCGGCGCCTCGCACATCGCGCTGGTGGGCGGCGACTTCGACGTGCTGCTCCTGGTCCACACGTCGGACAACAGGGCCCTGCGCGAGCTGGTCCTCACCCGCCTGCAGGCCATGCCCGAGGTCCTGAGCACCCGCACGCTGCTGGTGTTCGAGGAGGAGGACCTGGAGCCGCAGGGCTGACCTCAGGGGCGGCGAAGCCCCGAGAACACCAACTGCACGACCGCGTCCGCCACTTCGCGCTCGTTCATCCCCCGCCCGTCCGGGCGGTACCACTCCACGATGGAGTTGATCATCCCGAAGACCAGCCGGGTGGCGAGGCGCACCTCCACGTCGCCGCGCACGTCCCCGTCGGCGGCCGCGGCCTTCAGCAGTTCGGCGACCCGGTGGTCGAAGTCGCGGCGGCGCTCCAGGGCCCACCGCTCGGTGTCGGTGTTGCCGCGCACCCGCAGCAGCAGGGTGACGTACGGGAGCTCGCCGATCAGCACCTCGACCATGCGCCGTACGACGTACTCCAGCCGGCCGGAGGCCCGCCCCACGCGCGCGTGCTCCTCGTCGAGGATGCCGAAGAGGCCGTCCAGCGCACGGCTGACGGCGCGGCGCAGCAGTTCCTCCTTGCCGGCCACGTGGTGGTAGATCGACGACTTGGAGATCCCGGCCGCCCGGGACAGGTGCTCCATCGAGGTGCCGTCGTAGCCGCGCTCGTTGAAGACCTGCACGGCGACGGACAGCAGCGTCTCCGGGGTGTACGTGTCGCGCTTGGCCGTCGTCATGACTGGCTGCCCTCCCGCTTGTCGGAGGCGTACGCGTGGCGGTACAGCGCGAGGGAGGGCGCGTAGCGGCCGGAGGGGTCGCGCAGGTGCAGGTCGTCGAGGAGGGCGTAGGCCCAGTTGCGGCCCAGCCTGCGGCTCCATTCGAAGGGGCCCAGGGGGTAGTTGACGCCCAGCCGCATCGCCGTGTCGACGTCCTCCTCCGTCGCCACCCCCTTGGCGACCGCGTCGTGCGCGAGGTCGACGATGCGGGCGACCGTGCGGGCCACGATCATCCCCGGCACGTCCCCGATGACGCTGACGTCCTTGCCGAGCGCCTGGAAGAGGCCGGTGGCCTCGGCGAGGGTCTGCGGGGCGGTGTCCTGGGAGGCGGACAGGGCGATACGGGTGGCGCGACGGTAGTCCAGGGCGAGGTCGAAGTAGACGACGTCGCGGAACTCGACCGAGGTCTGTCCGTCGGCGAGCGCGAGCTGGCCGCCGCTCGGCAGGACCAGCCGGGTGCCGTGGTCCTCTTCCTCCTCACGGACCTGGATGCCCGCCTCGCGGATCAGCGAGAGCAATTCGGAAGCGGGGCCGAGGTCGCCCTCGGCGACGACGTACGCGGGCGCCTGGGCCCTCTCCGCGGTGTGCGGTTCGGCGCGCTCGGCTCCGTCGGAGTGGTCGTACCAGCCGTGCCCGCTCTTGCGGCCCAGCCGGCCCGACTCGACCAGGCGGCGCTGGGCCAGCGAGGGCGTGAAGCGCACGTCCTGGAAGAAGCTCTGCCACACCGAGTGCGTGACGGACTCGTTGACGTCCTGGCCGATGAGGTCGGTCAGCTCGAAGGCCCCCATCCGGAAGCCGCCCGACTCGCGCAGGATCGCGTCGATGGTGGCGGGGTCGGCGCCCTGGGCCTCGTAGACCGCGAAGGCCTCGGCGTAGAACGGCCGGGCGATGCGGTTGACGATGAAGCCGGGGGTGTCGGCGCAGGCGACCGGCGTCTTGCCCCAGGCGCGGGCCATCTCGTACGCGCGCGTGGCCGAGGTGACGTCGGTGGCGAACCCGGAGACGACCTCGACCAGCGGCAGCAGCGGCGCGGGGTTGAAGAAGTGCAGGCCGACGAAGCGGCCGGGGTGGCGCAGGGCGCCGCCGATCGCGGTGACCGACAGGGACGAGGTGTTGGTCGCGAGCAGACAGTCCTCGTCGACGATGTCCTCGAGCGCCCGGAACAGGTCCTGCTTGGCGTCCAGCCGCTCCAGGACCGCCTCGACGACCAGGGAGCAGTCGGCGAGCTCGGCGAGGTCCTCGGCGGGCAGCAGACGCTCCCGCGCCGCGTCGCGCTCGGCACCGGTGAGCCGGTCCTTCTCGACGAGCCGGTCGAGGCGGGCGCCGATCGCGTCGGCCGCTTCCCGGGCCCGCCCGGCGAAGGCGTCGTACAGCCGTACGCGGTGGCCGGCGACCAGCGCGACCTGGGCGATGCCCTGGCCCATGGTGCCGGTGCCGACGACGGCCACGGGGCTGCTGAGGTCCAGTGCTGTCATGTGCGCGATCCTCCCGCACGGGGTTTTCCACAGATGCGGCGGACCCCCTTGTACCGACCGATCGTTCGGTTACTCTAACTCTGACCGGCTGTTCCTGCCCATATTTCTGCCCAGGTCATGAGCTCGACGGAGAGTTCACAAGACGAGGAGTTGGTCCCGCATGGCCGCCGAACTGACCGCGCACGAGCTGATCACCAAGCACCGGCCCACCCTCGATCAGGCGCTGGAGGCGATCCGCACCCGCGCGTACTGGTCCCCGCACCCCGAACACCCCAAGGCCTACGGTGAGAACGGCAGTCTGGACATGGCCGCGGGCAAGGCCGCCTTCGACGCGCTGTCGGGCACCCGCCTCGACCTCGGCCAGCCCGGTACGGACGGCTGGGTGGGCGGCGAGCTGTCGCCGTACGGCATCGAGCTGGGCGTGGAGTACCCGCACGCGGACGTGGACGTGCTGCTGCCGGCCATGAGGGCGGGCCAGAAGGCGTGGCGGGACGCGGGCGCGGAGGTGCGCGCGGTGGTGTGCCTGGAGATCCTGGGGCGGATCAGCGACCGCACGCACGAATTCGCGCACGCGGTCATGCACACCTCCGGCCAGGCGTTCATGATGGCGTTCCAGGCCGGCGGCCCGCACGCGCAGGACCGCGGCCTGGAGGCGGTGGCGTACGCGTACGTGGAGCAGGTCCGCACGCCCGACACCGCGGAGTGGACCAAACCGCAGGGCAAGCGGGACCCGCTGGCCCTCACCAAGCAGTTCACGCCCGTGCCGCGCGGGATCGCGCTGCTGATCGGCTGCAACACCTTCCCGACGTGGAACGGCTACCCGGGCCTGTTCGCCTCCCTGGCCACCGGCAACGCCGTCCTGGTCAAGCCCCACCCGCGCGCGGTGCTGCCGCTCGCGCTGACCGTGCAGGTGGCGCGCCAGGTGCTTACCGAGGCGGGCTTCGACCCGAACCTGGTGGCGCTGGCGGCCGAGCGGCCCGGCGAGGGCATCGCGAAGACCCTGGCCACCCGCCCGGAGATCAGGATCATCGACTACACGGGTTCGACGGCGTTCGGCGACTGGCTGGAGGCCAACGCCCGTCAGGCGCAGGTCTACACGGAGAAGGCCGGCGTCAACACCGTGCTGGTGGACTCGGCGGCGAACTACAAGGGCATGCTCGCCAACCTCGCCTTCTCGCTGTCCCTCTACAGCGGCCAGATGTGCACCACCCCGCAGAACCTGCTGATCCCCCGCGACGGCATCCGCACCGACGAGGGCCCGAAGACCTTCGACGAGGTGGTCGCCGACCTCGCCCACGCGGTCGACGGCCTGCTCGGCGACGACGCGCGCGCGAACGCGCTGCTCGGCGCGATCGTGAACCCGGACGTGAAGTCCCGTCTGGAGGCGGCGGCCGGACTCGGCGAAGTAGCCCTCGCCTCGCGGGAGATCACCAACCCCGAGTTCCCGGGCGCGGTCGTGCGCTCTCCCGTGATCGTCAAGCTGGACGGCGCCAAGCCGGACGACGAGGCCGCCTACATGAGCGAGTGCTTCGGGCCGGTCTCCTTCGCGGTCGCCGTGGACTCCACCGCGGACGGCGTGGAGCTGCTGCGGCGCACCGTCCGTGAGAAGGGCGCGATGACGGTCGGCGCGTACACGACCGACGAGGAGGTCGAGCAGTCCGTCCAGGAGGTCTGCCTGGAGGAGGCGGCCCAGCTGTCGCTGAACCTGACGGGCGGGGTGTACGTCAACCAGACGGCCGCGTTCTCCGACTTCCACGGCTCGGGCGGCAACCCGGCGGCGAACGCCGCGCTGTGCGACGGCGCCTTCGTGGCGAACCGCTTCCGGGTGATCGAGGTCCGCAGGGAGGCGTAGGTCCGCCGCCGGGCGGGCGGGAATCCAGGGCCTAGAAGCCCGTCAGGCTCCAGTGGTAGAGCGTCATGGCCACGCTCGTCGCCAGGTTGTAGCTGGAGACCTGCGGGCGCATCGGCAGGGCCACCAGGTGGTCGGCACGCGCGCGCAGATCGGCGGACAGGCCGCTGCGCTCGGAGCCGAAGGCGAGGACGGCGTCGTCCGGGAGCTTGATGCCCCGGACGTCGTCGCCCTCCGGGTCCAGGGCGAACAGCGGTCCCGGCGGCAGTCCCTCGACGGACACCCGCTCCACCGCGGTCGCGAAGTGCAGGCCCGCGCCGCCGCGCACGACCGTGGGATGCCAGGGGTCGAGCGTGCCGGTGGTGACGACCCCCGTCGCGCCGAAGCCGGCGGCCAGGCGGATCACCGCGCCCGCGTTGCCGAGGTTGCGCGGGTTGTCGAGAACCACGACGGGAGTGGCGCGCGGGGTGTGCGCCAGCTTCCGGAGATTGGCCTCGCGGGAGGGCCGTACCGCCAGCGCGGCCACGGCGGTGGGGTGCGGGCGCGGGACCAGGCTCCGGTACGTCGCCTCCGGCACCTCCGTCAGGAGCGCGGCCAGCGTCTCGCGTACGTCGGACGCCAGCTCGTCCGCGAGGGCCAGCGCCGCCCGCCGGTCGGCGGTGATCGCCACCGGGACCTCGGCACCGAAGCGCACGGCGTGCTTGAGGGCGTGGAAGCCGTCCAGCAGGACGGCGCCCTCCGCGAGCCGGCGCCAGGTGCCGAGCGGTTCCGGGGCGGGGTCGGTCATGACGTGCAGCCTACGTGCGCGCGAGGCGCGCTCACGCCGTGGAGCTCGCGTGCGTGGGTTCGGCGCTCTCCGCGGCCCGTGGCTCCGGCAGCGGCGTCCGGCCGGTCCGCGCGCGTACGCGGTCACGCGCGCGTGCCGCTGTTCCGCCCAGCAGAAGCAGGAACGACGTCGGCAGGAAGACGGCGTCCGTCGCGATCATCGCCAGCGAGAAGAACGGCAGCCCGAGGACCACGGCGATCACCGCGTGCTCGGTCATCATCACCGCCAGCAGGACGTTCTTGAGCCGCCGGTTGAGCAGCGTGAACGGGAAGGCGACCTGCACGATGACGGTTCCGTAGGTCACGAGCATCACCATGGTGCCGCTGGAGGACATCAGGTCCCCGAGGGCGGGCCAGGGCGAGAAGTAGTCCAGGTGGAGCGGGTAGTAGACGGCGGTGCCGTCCTGCCAGCGCGTGCCCTGGATCTTGTACCAGCCGGCCGTGGAGTAGATCATGCAGGCCTCGGCCATGATCACGAGCAGGGCACCGTTGTGCGCGAGGTTGGCGACGACGTCCAGCAGGATGCGCGGCTCCCGGCTCTTCGCCCGGCGTGCCACCACCCACCACACGGCCTGCGCCACCCATGTCAGCCACAGGATGACGGGCACCAGCGGGTCGATCCCGTCGAAGCGGCCCCCGGCCGTCACCGCGACCAGCGCGAAGCCGAGCACCGCCCACAGGGCGGGGCCGGTCCGGTCCACCACGCGCTCTCCACGCGCGCGTGCCTCGTCGGCGAGGCGCCCGCGCCGCGCGTCCAGCGACCACACCTGGCCGCACCGCGTGAAGACCAGGTACACGGACATCAGGTGCAGGACGTTGTCGCCGCCGTCCCCCATGAAGACGCTGCGGTTCTGCAGCGAGACGACCCCGACCATGAACAGCACGGACATGGCGCGGGTGCGCCAGCCCAGCAGCAGCAGCGCGCTCGCCAGGACGGCCAGCGCGTAGAGCAGCTCGAACCAGATCTGGGTGTCCGACCACATCAGCGCCGTGAAGGCGCCGTTGGAGGTGACGAGCTGGTGGGCCAGGCCCCAGCTCCAGGGGGCGTCGGGTCCGTACATCTCCTGGCGGTGCGGGAACTCGCGCAGCAGGAACAGCAGCCAGGTCGCGCTGAAGCCGATGCGGACCACGGCGGACTGGTACGGGCCGAGCGCCGACTCGGTGATGCGGGCGATGCCGGCGGAGACCGACAGGGCGAAGCGGTTCACTCGGCACCCCCGGCGGTGTCGGCGGCCGTCACGGGCCACCAGGGCAGCATGCGGTACATCGGCTGGTTCGTGACCCTCTCCGTGCTCCACGGCGGCGGGGGCACGTTCGTGGTGCTCGAACGGACCTGGACCTGGGTGATCGTGCCGCCCTTTCCGGCCGCGTCGTCGCGTCCCAGCCGCAGCGCCACGATGCGCCGCATGTACGTCTCGGCGAGGGAGCCGCGCGTGCCCGTCGCACGGTTGGAGGCGTCGTGCGTGGCGACGAAGAAGTCCCAGGCGCGGCGCAGTTCGTTCTGCTGGGTGTGGCTCGGCACCGGGTTGGCGTCGATGGCCCGCCCGTCCTCGGCGGACAGGTCGTACCAGCCGGTGGTGCGCACGCCGCCGTCCGCCGTCTTGACCTCGGCACGGACCTGGACCGCGATGTTCTGCTGCAGCGGGTTGGGCGCGAACAGCTTCCAGTTCTGCTCGAACTCCGGGTAGATCCAGTCGTCGATCGCCTTGCCGTGCTCCTTGGTGAGCGTGTTCGACGGGGCGACGTGCAGGAACACCATGCCGATGTGGACGAAGACCGTGACGGCGACGACGGCGACCGCCACCGCAGCGGCTATCCGATAGCGGAACGACAGGGCGGCGACGCCGCCACGGGGTTCGGGGTAGGTGTCGGTGACGACGACGGTGAGCGGCCCGGAACCGGCCCCGCCCGCCGTCGGGCCCTCGTCGGTCACGGACGCCGTCGGGCCGTCGTAGGGCACGGACGCCGTCGGGCCCTCGTAGGGCACGGACGCCTCCGGCCGGGGGCCGGGCACCCCCGCGACCCGGTCCGCTCCACCCGTGGGATCAGGGGCGCCCCCGGGCCCGGTCACGCCGGCTGACTCCGCGCCACCGGCGGTCTCCGGGGCACCCCCCGGCTCAGCCGCACCGACCGACTCCGAGCCACCGCGCGCCCCCGCTTCACCGACCGGCTCCGCCCGGCCGGCCGGCTCCGGGCCACCGCCCGACTCCGCCCCACCGGCCGGATCGGGCGCCCCGCCGGGCCCGTCCAGCCCGTGCCGGGCGTGCGAGCCAGTGTCGTACGCGTCCATTCCGCCCCGTTTCCCGTTCCCTGTCCGTCTTCCGGCCCTTCGGCCGCGGGCGCCGAGTCGCCCGTACACGCCGCTCCACCGCGGTCGCACGGAACGGTACTCAGACCCGCATGCGACGCACAGCCCCCACCCGTCCCATCCCCGCGGTCCACAGGGCACGGCCGCAGGTTATCCACAGCGGTTGACACCTTACGGCGCCCGACCCACCATGGAATCGCACGGACCGAACGATCGGTCGGTAGACAGTTCCGGGCAGAGCCCAGGTCGAGGGGGCCACATGGCGACAGCAGCCGCGCACCAGACGTACGGCGCCGAGGAAGCGAGTGCCGACACCGCCGCGTACGAGCGCGCCTTCGACGCCGCCGTGGCCGCCGACGAGCGCATCGAACCGCGGGACTGGATGCCGGACGCCTACCGCGCGACGCTGGTGCGGCAGATGGCCCAGCACGCCCACTCCGAGATCATCGGCATGCAGCCGGAGGCCAACTGGATCACCCGCGCCCCCTCACTGCGCCGCAAGGCCATCCTGATGGCCAAGGTCCAGGACGAGGCGGGGCACGGACTGTATCTGTACAGCGCGGCCGAAACGCTCGGCACCAGCCGTGAGGAGCTCCTCGACAAGCTCCACGCCGGCCGCCAGAAGTACTCCTCGATCTTCAACTACCCGACCCTGACCTGGGCGGACGTCGGCGCGATCGGCTGGCTGGTGGACGGCGCCGCGATCACCAACCAGGTGCCGCTGTGCCGCTGCTCCTACGGCCCGTACGCACGCGCGATGGTCCGCATCTGCAAGGAGGAGTCCTTCCACCAGCGCCAGGGGTACGAGCTGCTCCTCGCCCTCAGCCGCGGCACCCCGGAGCAGCACGCGATGGCGCAGGACGCCGTCGACCGCTGGTGGTGGCCGTCCCTGATGATGTTCGGCCCGCCCGACGACGAGTCGGCGCACTCCGCCCAGTCGATGACGTGGAAGATCAAGCGGCACTCGAACGACGAGCTGCGCCAGCGCTTCGTCGACATCTGCGTCCCCCAGGCCGAGTCGCTGGGTCTCACCCTCCCCGACCCGGACCTGAAGTGGAACGAGGAGCGGCAGCACTACGACTTCGGCCCGATCGACTGGACGGAGTTCAAGGAAGTCCTCAAGGGCAACGGGCCGTGCAACGAACAGCGGCTCACCCAGCGCAGGCGTGCCCACGAAGAGGGCGCCTGGGTGCGGGAGGCGGCCGCCGCCTACGCGGCCAAGCACAACGACACCACGGGAGCGATGCAGGCATGACGAACACCGACTGGCCCCTGTGGGAGGTCTTCGTGCGCTCGCGCCGGGGCCTCGCCCACACCCACGCCGGCAGCCTGCACGCGCCGGACGCCGAGTTCGCCCTGCGCAATGCCCGCGACCTCTACACCCGGCGCGGCGAGGGCGTCTCGATCTGGGTCGTCCCGTCCGCCACGATCACCGCGTCCTCACCGGACGAGAAGGACCCGTTCTTCGAGCCGTCCGCCGACAAGCCCTACCGGCACCCGACGTTCTACGAGATCCCGGAAGGGGTGAAGCACCTGTGACGGCACCACGGACGACACCCGTCCCCACGACCGCCGCCATCGCCCTCGGCGACGACGCCCTGGTGCTCTCCCACCGCCTGGGGGAGTGGGCGGGCCACGCCCCCGTCCTGGAGGAGGAGGTCGCCCTCGCGAACATCGCGCTCGACCTGCTCGGCCAGGCCCGCGTGCTGCTGTCCATGGTCGGCGACGAGGACGAGCTGGCGTACCTGCGCGAGGAGCGGTCCTTCGGCAACCTCCAGCTGGTCGAGCAGCCCAACGGCGACTTCGCCCACACCATCGCCCGCCAGCTGTACTTCTCCACCTACCAGCACCTGCTGTACACCGAACTGGCCGCCGGTGAGAGCCCGTTCGCCGGTCTCGCCACCAAGGCGGTCAAGGAGGTCGCCTATCACCGCGACCACGCCGAGCAATGGACCCTGCGGCTCGGCGACGGCACCGAGGCGAGCCGCGAGCGGATGCTGCGGGCGACGGCGGCCCTGTGGCGGTTCACCGGCGAGATGTTCCAGCCGGTGGACGGACTGGACGTCGACCCCTCCGCGCTGGAGGCGGCCTGGCTGGACGCCGTCGAGGGCGTGCTGCGCCGGGCGACCCTCGCGATACCGGAGGGGCCCCGGTCCGGCGCCTGGACGGCCGGCGCGGGCCGGCAGGGCGTGCACACCGAACCCTTCGGCCGGATGCTCGCCGAGATGCAGCACCTGCACCGCAGCCACCCGGGGGCGTCATGGTGACGGCCGCCGCGACGACGGCGCTGGAGGCGGAGCTGCTGGGGATCGCCGGTGCGGTGCCCGACCCCGAACTGCCCGTGCTCACCCTGCGGGAACTCGGCGTGGTGCGCGCGGTGCACCTGCGCGGCACGGACTCGGTCGAGGTCGAGCTGACGCCGACGTACACCGGCTGCCCGGCGCTGGAGACGATGTCCCTGGACATAGAGCGGGCGCTGCACGCGCGCGGCATGCGCGAGGTCGAGGTCCGCACGGTGCTCGTGCCCGCCTGGTCGACCGACGACATCACGGACGAAGGGCGGCGCAAGCTCCGGGAGTTCGGGATCGCGCCGCCGCGCACCCGAACGGCGGCCGGACCTGTCCCGCTGTCCCTGGGACCGACACGGACGGCAGACGACACCCCGAAGGCCGGCTCAGCCCGGTCCCTCGACGCCGACCCCGTCCACTGCCCCCACTGCGGCTCCCCCGACACCGAGCTGCTCAGCCGCTTCTCCTCCACGGCATGCAAGGCGCTGCGCCGCTGCCTCGCCTGCCGTGAACCCTTCGACCACTTCAAGGAGCTGTAGATGGCCCGCTTCCACTCGCTCCCCGTGGCGGCGGTCGAACGGCTCACCGACGACGCGGTGGCCCTCACCCTCGCCGTGCCGCCGGAGCTGCGCGAGGAGTACCGGCACGCCGCGGGCCAGCACCTCGCGCTGCGCCGGAGGGTCGACGGCACGGAGATCCGGCGCACGTACTCGATCTGCTCCCCGGCTCCGGCCCCCGGCGACGAGGGCCCGGCCACCCTGCGGGTAGGCGTGCGGCTGGTGGAGGGCGGGGCCTTCTCGACGTACGCGCTCAAGGAGATCGACCTCGGTGACGAGCTGGAGGTGATGACACCGGCCGGCCGCTTCACCCTCGATCCGGCGCCCGGCCTGTACGCGGCCGTCGTCGGCGGCAGCGGCATCACCCCGGTGCTCTCGATCGTCTCGACGCTGCTCGCGCGCGAACCGCGGGCTCAGTTCTGCCTGATACGCAGCGACCGTACGGCCGCCTCGACGATGTTCCTGGAGGAGGTCGCCGACCTGAAGGACCGCTACCCGGGCCGGCTGCAGCTGGTGACGGCGCTGTCCCGGGAGGAACAACAGGCGGGGCTGCCGACCGGGCGGCTCGACCAGGAGCGCCTGACCGGACTGCTCCCGGCGCTGCTGCCGGTGGAGCAGGTGGCGGGGTGGTTCCTGTGCGGGCCGTTCGGGCTGGTGCAGGAGGCGGAGCGTTCGCTGCGCGCGCTCGGTGTCCCGCGCGCCCGCATCCACGAGGAGATCTTCCACGTGGACACCGCCGCCCCGGCTGCCGCCCCCGTGTCCGCCCCGGCCCACAGCTCGGTCACCGCGCGCCTCGACGGCCGCGGCGGTACCTGGCCCGTGCGGGACGGCGAGTCCCTGCTGGAGGCGGTCCTGCGCAACCGCCCCGACGCGCCGTACGCCTGCAAGGGCGGGGTGTGCGGGACGTGCCGGGCGTTCCTGGTCTCCGGCGAGGTGCGCATGGACCGCAACTTCGCGCTGGAGAGGGAGGAGACGGAGGCGGGATACGTGCTGGCGTGCCAGTCGCACCCCGTGACGGAGAAGGTGGAGCTGGACTTCGACCGTTGAGCGCGACGCGCCGTTCCCTTCTTCTAGAACCTGTTCTATCTTGACGGTCCGTCAGATCAGCGGACCCTCCGGAGGGACAGGACCGTGGACTTCACCTTCACCGAGGAGCAGCAGGCGGCGGCCGAGGCGGCGCGCGGGGTGTTCGCCGGGGTGGCGCCGGACACGGTGCCCTCTCCCTCGCTCGTCGCGGGCGCCGTCGCCGACGACTTCGACCGCGCGCTGTGGGCGAGGCTCGCCGAGGCGGACCTGCTGAGCCTGCTCCTGGACGCGCGGTACGGCGGGGCGGGCCTGGACGCGATCGCGCTGTGCCTGGTGCTGCGGGAGTCGGGGAAGAAGCTGGCCCGGGTGCCGCTGCTGGAGCACAGCGCCGCCGCCGCTGCCGTACAGGCCCACGGCGGCGAGGAGTTGAGGTCGGCGCTGCTGCCGGGGGCGGCCCGCGGGGAGCCGGTGCTGACCGTCGCCGCGCACGGCCGCACCGGGCACGACCCGGCCGAACTCGCCGTGAGCGCACGGCGGGACGGCGACGACTGGCTCCTCGACGGTGTGCAGACCGCGGTCCCCTGGGCGCACAACGCCGACTTCGTACTGCTGCCCGCCAGGACGGCCGCGGACCGGACGCTGCTCGCCGTGGTGCCGGCCGGCCACGAGGGAGTCGTGCTCGCCGAGCAGGTCTCCACGTCCGGCGAGCGGCTCGGCGAACTGCGCCTGGACTCCGTGCGCGTCGCGGCCCGCGACGTGATGGACGGCGACGGCGCCTGGGAGTGGCTGCGCGACCTGGTGACCACCGGGACGTGCGCCCTCGCGCTCGGGCTGGGCGAGCGCGTCCTCGCGATGACCAGCGAGTACGCGGGCAAGCGGGAGCAGTTCGGGCACCCGATCGCCACGTTCCAGGCGGTTGCCGTGCAGGCCGCCGACCGCTACATCGACCTGCGGGCCATGGAGGCCACCCTCTGGCAGGCGGCCTGGCGGATCGCCTCCGGCGCCCCCGGCGCGCTGCCCGCCTCCGGGGACGTCGCCGTCGCCAAGATCTGGGCGTCGGAAGGGGTGCGGCGGGTCGTGCAGACGGCACAGCATCTGCACGGCGGCTTCGGGGCGGACGTGGAGTACCCGCTGCACCGCTACCACGCCTGGGCCAAGCACCTGGAGCTGTCGCTGGGACCGGCGGCGGCGCACGAGGAGGCCCTCGGCGACCTGCTGGCGGCGCACCCGCTGGGCTGAGAGCCCGCCGCGCCTCCTACAGCACGAACCCGGGGGCGCCCTCGTCCGTCACGACGGGCCGGCCGGCGGCCGCCCACACCTGCATGCCGCCGTCGACGTTCACCGCGTCGATGCCCTGCTGGACCAGGTACATGGTGACCTGCGCCGAGCGGCCGCCGGAGCGGCAGATCACGTTGACGCGGCCGTCCTGCGGCGCGGCCTCGGTCAGCTCGCCGTAACGGGCCACGAACTCACTGATGGGGATGTGCAGCGCGCCTTCGGCGTGACCGGCCTTCCACTCGTCGTCCTCGCGGACGTCCAGCAGGAAGTCGCCGTCCTTCAGGTCCCCGACCTCGACGGTGGGCACACCAGCTCCGAAACTCATGCCCCGACGCTACCCGACACCACCGGCGGCGAACGCGCCCGCCCGACCGCAGAGGACCGGTCAGGCTAGCTGCCCAGCAGTTCCGCCAGTTCCCGCTCCCGCTGGGCCACGTCCGCCAGCAGCTGCTCGGCGATCTCCTCGAGGAGGCGGTCGGGGTCGTCGGGGGCCAGCCGGAGCATCGAACCGATCGCGCCCTCCTCCAGCTCCTTGGCGACCAGCGAGAGCAGCTCCTTGCGCTGGGCCAGCCATTCGAGGCGGGCGTAGAGCTCCTCGCTGCGGCTCGGGCCGCGGTCGGCCGGCGCCGGACCCTTGGCCCACTCCTCGGCCAGCTCCCGCAGCAGCGTCTCGTCACCGCGGGCGTAGGCGGCGTTGACCCGGGTGATGAACTCCTCGCGGCGCTGCCGCTCGGTGTCGTCCGGGGCCAGGTCGGGGTGGGCCTTGCGGGCCAGTTCGCGGTAGAGCTTGCGGGCCTCGTCGCTCGGGCGGACCCGCTGCGGGGGCCGCACCGGCTGTTCGGTGAGCATCGCGGCGGCCTCCGGGAACAGCCCCTCCCCGTCCATCCAGCCGTGGAACAGCTCCTCGACGCCGGGCATGGGCATGACCCGCGCCCGTGCCTCGTCCGCCCGGCGCCGGTCCTCCGGGTCGCCGGTCCGCTCGGCCCTGGCCTCGGCGATCCGGGCGTCCAGCTCGTCCAGGCGGGCATACATCGGTCCGAGCTTCTGGTGGTGCAGCCGGGAGAAGTTCTCGACCTCGACCCGGAAGGTCTCCACCGCGATCTCGTACTCGATCAGCGCCTGCTCGGCGGCGCGCACGGCCCGCTCCAGGCGCTCCTCGGGGCGCGGCGCACCGTCCTCGGGCGTCGCCTGCGCCTCGCCGGCGCCCCCACCCTGCTCAGCTTCCGGGCTCGTCACCCGACCAGCGTAGGCCACGGCCAGGGCGGGCCGTCCCGGCGCGGTCCGCCACGCCCTGACACGCCCACCTACGCCGCGACCCGGGCCGCCGTCACACCCCCATCTCCGCCGCGACCCGTCCCGCCCGCACCGCGGCCACCAGATCCGCGTGGTCCGCCTCGGTCCGGTCGGCGTACGCGACGGCGAAGTCGGCGATCGCCTCGTCCAGTTCGTCGTTCTTGCCGCAGTAACCGGCGATCAGCCGCGGGTCGGCGCTGTGGGAATGGGCGCGGGCCAGCAGGGCGCCGGTCATGCGGCCGTAGTCGTCGATCTGGTCGGCGGCCAGGGCCGCGGGGTCGACGCTGCCCTTGCGGTTGCGGAACTGCCGTACCTGGAAGGGCCGGCCGTCCACCGACGTCCAGCCCAGCAGGATGTCGCTGACCACCTGCATGCGCTTCTGCCCGAGCACCACCCGGCGGCCCTCGTGCTCGACGGCCGGCGCCTCGAAGCCGGCGGTCACCAGGTGCGGGACCAGGGCCGACGGCCGCGCCTCCTTCACCTGCAGCACCAGCGGCTCGCCCCGGTGGTCCAGGAGCAGGACGACGTAGGAGCGCGTACCCACGCTGCCCGTGCCCACGATCCGGAAGGCCACGTCGTGCACCGCGTGCCGGGCCAGCAGCGGCAGCCGGTCCTCGGAGAGCGTCCCCGCGTAGTGTTCGAGGGCCGCCGCGACCGCGGCCGCCTCCTCGTCGCCCACCCGCCGCAGCACCGGTGCCGCGTCCACGAAGCGGCGCCCGCCCTCCGCGGTCTCCTCCGTGGCCTTCGCCGCGAACCGCCCGCTGGTGTTGGCCCGCGCCTTCTCCGAGACCCGCTCCAGAGTGCCGAGCAGGTCGTGGGCGTCGGTGTGGGAGACGAGTTCCTCGTCCGCGATCGCGTTCCACGCGTCCAGCACGGGCAGCTTGGCCAGCAGCCGCATGGTGCGGCGGTAGGCGCCGGTCGCGTCGTACGCCGCCTTGCGGCAGCACTCCTCGTCCGCGCCGGCCTCCCGGCCCGCGAGCACCAGGGAGGCGGCGAGCCGCTTGAGATCCCACTCCCAGGGGCCGCTGACCGTCTCGTCGAAGTCGTTCAGATCGATGACCAGGCCGCCGCGCGCGTCCCCGTAGAGACCGAAGTTCGCGGCGTGCGCGTCTCCGCAGATCTGCGCGCGGATCCTCGTCATGGGCGTGCGCGCGAGGTCGTAGGCCATCAGGCCCGCCGAGCCCCGCAGGAAGGCGAAGGGCGTCGCGGCCATCCGGCCCGCCCGTATCGGCGTGAGCTCGGGGATCCGCCCGCGGTGGGACTCCTCGATCGCCGCGACGGCGTCGGGCCGGGTGTCGTCCAGGTCGAGCGCGGCATGCGTGGCGCGCGGGACCAGCGCGCGCAGCGCCTTGCCCTCCTGCTTGGGCGAACCCTCCACGGGCCATTCGGCGAAGCCGCCCACCCGGGGCAACCGGCGCACGTCCGCCCCCGCAACACCCTCAGTCACACCGACCGCCTCCCCCGCACATCCGCGCGGCGCGCCCACGAACATCAACTCGTGGAGACCGTACAGCCGGTGGCCGAGACGCGTCAGACCCCTGTGGACAACTCTCCCCTGTGGAAAACTCCGGCGGCCGGACCCGTGTGACATCCGTGTGATTGTCCTCACCAGGTAATACGGCTCACACCGTCCCGGACAACGCGGAAGCCCCCAGGTCTGAGACCTGGGGGCTTCCGGCTGGTGCGCGAGGGGGGAGTTGAACCCCCACGCCCTTGCGGGCACTGGAACCTGAATCCAGCGCGTCTGCCTATTCCGCCACCCGCGCATTGGGTGTGTCCTCCGGCTGCTTCCCCCTGCGGGGTTGGCGCCTTCCGACACCCAGAACATTAGCACGCTGGCGGGGGTGGGTTCACATCCCTTACCCCGGGGCAGCCGCCGACCAGGGAGCTCTCCCGATCCGGCCCCGCCCCGGTCGATCATCGGAGCGCTCCGCTCCGTATCAGGGAGTGCCGGTTCTCGTATCAACCTCGTACCGGTACGGCCCGTCTCCACAGGAGCCGGGCAGGGTCCACAGTCAGGTGCGGGACACTGGTCTGCGGCCACCTCTACGATCCTGGGCAGAAGGAGTTCGAGGGACGAGTTCGAAGGGGAGCTTCGGAGGGAACCTCCGGAGGGAACTTCGACAGGCGTCGACACCCGTCGACGGGGCCGACAGGGGGAACCAGCCGATTACCCGGCGCGTGGATACGATCAGTAAGCAGTACCAGGCAGTGCAGTACCCGCAAGGCGGGAAGCAGGACGACAGAGACTACGGAGGAGGTGCCCCATGGGAGTCCTGAAGAAGTTCGAGCAGCGTCTCGAAGGTCTGGTCAACGGCACCTTCGCCAAGGTGTTCAAGTCCGAGGTCCAGCCCGTGGAGATCGCCGGCGCGCTGCAGCGCGAGTGCGACAACAACGCGACGATCTGGAACCGCGACCGGACGGTCGTACCCAACGACTTCATCGTGGAGCTGAGCACGCCGGACTTCGAGCGGCTCAGCCCCTACTCCGGCCAGCTCGGCGACGAGCTCGCCGGCATGGTGCGCGACTACGCCAAGCAGCAGCGCTACACCTTCATGGGCCCCATCAAGGTCCACCTGGAGAAGGCGGACGACCTCGACACCGGCCTGTACCGGGTGCGCAGCCGTACGCTCGCCTCCTCCACCGACCAGCAGGCCCCCGGAGCCCCGTCCCCGGCGGCCCCCGCGGCTCCGGCCGCGGGTCGTCCCGGCGGTTACGGCTATCCGCCGGCCGCCGCCCCGGCGGGGGCCCCGCCGATGCCCGCCGCACCGCCGCCCGGCGGCCGCGGCGGCAGCGCGCCCTACCTCCAGCGGCCCCCGGCGGCCCCGGCGGCCGGCGGGCGCACCCGCTACTGGATCGAGATCAACGGCGCCCGCCATCAGATCTCCCGCCCGACGCTGGTGCTGGGCCGCAGCACCGAAGCCGACGTGCGGATCGACGACCCCGGCGTCTCGCGCCGGCACTGTGAGATCCGGACCGGAACGCCCTCGACGATCCAGGATCTCGGGTCCACCAACGGCATCGTGGTGGACGGGCAGCACACCACCCGCGCTACGCTCCGCGACGGCTCGCGGATCGTCGTGGGCAGTACCACCATCATTTACCGGCAAGCCGAAGGGTGAAGCGGGGGCAATGTCAGAGCTGACCCTCACGGTCATGCGGCTGGGTTTCCTGGCCGTACTGTGGCTGTTCGTGATCGTGGCCGTGCAGGTCATCCGCAGCGACCTGTTCGGTACGCGCGTCACCCAGCGCGGCTCGCGACGGGAGGCCAACCGGCCCCAGCAGGCCGCCCGGCAACAGCAGGCGGCACCGCCGCCGCAGCGCCAGCAGGGCGGTGGCGGCCGTCAGCGCCGCAACGCCCCCACCAAGCTCGTCGTGAGCGAGGGCACCCTCACCGGCACCACCGTCGCGCTGCAGGGCCAGACCATCACCCTGGGCCGGGCGCACGACAGCACGATCGTGCTGGACGACGACTACGCCTCCAGCCGCCATGCCAGGATCTACCCGGACCGCGACGGCAACTGGATCGTCGAGGACCTGGGCTCCACCAACGGCACGTACCTCGACCGGAGCCGGCTGACGACCCCCACGCCGATTCCGCTGGGCGCGCCGATCCGCATCGGCAAGACAGTCATCGAGCTGCGGAAGTAGTACGACAATGAGCGAGCGGAGCGAGCACGCAGCGGCGGCCCCCACCACGGGTCCCGGCGCGCTCCCGACCGGAGGGTGGGCACCGTGCGGATGTACCCGGAGCCGACGGGCGAGGTGCGCATGAGTCTGTCACTGCGCTTCGCCGCCGGATCGCACAAAGGCATGATCCGGGAGGGCAACGAGGACTCCGGATACGCCGGCCCGCGCCTGCTCGCGATCGCCGACGGCATGGGCGGTGCCGCCGCCGGTGAGGTCGCCTCCTCCGAGGCCATCTCCACCATCGTCGCCCTCGACGACGACGTGCCCGGCTCCGACATCCTCACCTCCCTCGGCGCCGCCGTGCAGCGCGCCAACGACCAGCTGCGCTCGATGGTCGAGGAGGACCCTCAGCTGGAGGGCATGGGCACCACGCTCACCGCCCTGCTGTGGACCGGCCAGCGCCTCGGCCTCGTGCACGTCGGCGACTCGCGCGCGTACCTGCTGCGCGACGGCGTCCTCACCCAGATCACGCAGGACCACACCTGGGTGCAGCGGCTGGTCGACGAGGGCCGCATCACCGAGGAAGAGGCCACCACCCACCCCCAACGCTCCCTGCTGATGCGGGCGTTGGGCAGCGGCGAGCACGTCGAGCCGGACCTGTCGATCCGTGAGGTCCGGGCCGGCGACCGCTACCTGATCTGCTCCGACGGTCTCTCCGGCGTCGTCTCGCACCAGACCCTCGAGGACACCCTGGCCAGCTACCAGGGCCCCCAGGAGACCGTCCAGGAGCTCATCCAGCTCGCGCTGCGCGGCGGCGGTCCCGACAACATCACGGTCATCATCGCCGACGTCCTCGACCTGGACACCGGTGACACCCTCGCCGGGCAGCTCTCCGACACCCCGGTCGTGGTCGGCGCCGTCGCCGAGAACCAGAACCACCTCCACCACGACCCCGGGATCATGCAGACGCCCGCGGGCCGCGCCTCCGGCCTCGGCCGTCAGGTGCCCGGACAGGGCGGCGGGGGCGGCGAGTTCGGCCCGCCCGGCTCCGGCGACACCACCGGCTACATCCCGGCGGGCAGCTTCGGCGACTACACCGACGACGACTTCGTCAAGCCCCGCAGGGGCCGCAAGTGGCTGAAGAGATCCTTCTACAGCGTGCTCGCGCTCGCCGTGATCGGCGGCGGTCTGTACGGCGGCTACCGCTGGACGCAGACCCAGTACTACGTCGGCACCAACGGCGAGCACGTCGCGCTGTACCGGGGCATCAGCCAGGACCTGGCCTGGGTCTCCCTGTCGAAGGTGGAGAAGGACCACCCCGAGATCGAACTCAAGTACCTGCCGCCGTACCAGCAGAAGCAGGTCAAGAACACGATCGCCGAGGGCGGCCTGACGGACGCCCGGAAGAAGGTCGACGAGCTCGCCGTACAGGCCTCCGCGTGCAAGAAGCAGGCCGAGCAGGAGGCGGCGGAGAGCCAGAAGAACTCCAAGACCGGAGAAGGCCAGGCCGGCGGCACCACGGGAACCAGCAGCACCTCCCTCACGTCCAAGGCCACGTCGTCACCGACCCCGTCGTCGACGCC
This sequence comes from Streptomyces sp. C1-1, assembly GCF_050214755.1. Lineage (NCBI taxonomy): Bacteria > Bacillati > Actinomycetota > Actinomycetes > Kitasatosporales > Streptomycetaceae > Streptomyces > Streptomyces sp. C1-1. Next base: position 5,092,713 of record NZ_CP189826.1, read on the forward strand.
ATCGTCGAAGTCGAAGTCCCCGAGCCCGAACCCGTCCGCGACCACCGCCACTCCCAGCCCCGGCCCCAGCCTCTCGGAGGAAGAGCAGAAGGTCGTCTCGATGTGCGGTAAGCAGTAGGCAAGCCGTGAGAGGCCCCGTCACACGATGAGCAGTACTACCAACACACCGACGCACCACACGTCCACGATCGGCGCGATCGGCGCACCGAGCAGACGGAACACCGAGCTGGCGATGCTGGTGTTCGCCGTCGTCATCCCCGTGTTCGCCTACGCCAACGTGGGCCTCGCCATTGACGACAAGGTGCCGGCCGGCCTGCTCAGCTACGGCCTCGGGCTCGGGCTGCTCGCGGGCATCGGCCATCTCGCCGTACGGAAGTTCGCCCCGTACGCGGACCCGCTGCTGCTGCCGCTGGCCACGCTCCTCAACGGTCTCGGACTCGTCGCCATCTGGCGGCTCGACCAGTCCAAGCTGCTGCAGTCCATCGGCGTCGCGGGCGGCAAGGCGACCAACCAGCTGATCTACACCGCGCTGGGCATCGGCCTGTTCGTCGTCACGCTGGTGTTCCTCAAGGACCATCGCACCCTGCAGCGGTACACGTACATCTCCATGGCGGGCGCGCTGGTCCTGCTGCTTCTTCCACTGGTTCCGGGCCTCGGCGCCAACATCACCTACGGCGCCAAGATCTGGATCCAGGTTGGGAGCTTCACTATCCAGCCCGGTGAGTTCGCCAAAATCGTGCTGGCGATCTTCTTCGCCGGCTACCTGATGGTCAAGCGGGACGCGCTGGCCCTCGCCAGCCGCCGCTTCATGGGTCTGTACCTGCCGCGCGGCCGCGACCTCGGACCGATCATCGTCGTCTGGATGATCTCGATCCTCATCCTGGTGTTCGAGACCGACCTCGGTACGTCGCTGCTGTTCTTCGGAATGTTCGTCATCATGCTGTACGTCGCCACCGAGCGGACCAGCTGGATCGTCTTCGGTCTGCTGATGTCCGCGGCCGGCGCCGTCGGTGTGGCAAGCTTCGAGCCGCACGTCCAGACCCGTGTGCAGGCTTGGCTCAATCCCATGCGCGAGTACAAGCTCAGCCAAGCCGGAGTCAGGGACGGCGTCGTCCACTCCGAGCAGGCCATGCAGGCCCTGTGGGCCTTCGGCTCCGGCGGCACCCTCGGCACGGGCTGGGGGCAGGGCCACTCTGAGCTCATCCGCTTCGCCGCCAACTCCGACTTCATCCTTGCCACCTTCGGTGAGGAGTTGGGTCTGGCCGGCATCATGGCGATCCTGCTGATCTACGGCCTGATCGTGGAGCGGGGAGTCCGCACCGCCCTCGCCGCCCGCGACCCGTTCGGCAAGCTGCTCGCCGTCGGTCTCTCGGGCGCCTTCGCCCTCCAGGTCTTCGTCGTCGCAGGCGGTGTCATGGGTCTCATCCCGCTGACCGGTATGACGATGCCGTTCCTGGCCTACGGAGGTTCCTCCGTCATCGCCAACTGGGCCCTCATCGGCATCCTGATCAGAATCAGCGACACCGCACGCCGCCCGGCGCCCACACCCGCCATCAACCCCGACGCCGAGATGACCCAGGTGGTCCGCCCGTCATGAACAAGCCCCTGCGTCGGATCGCGATCTTCTGCGGTCTTCTGGTCCTCGCCCTGCTCGTCCGCGACAACTGGCTTCAGTACGTCAAGGCGGACAGCCTCAAAGACGACCCGAAGAACCGTCGTGTCACCATCGCCCGCTATGCCACACCGCGTGGTGACATCATCGTCGACGGCGATCCCATCACCGGTTCCACGAAGACGAGCAAGAGCGGCCTGAACGACCTGAAGTTCAAGCGCACCTACAAGAACGGCCCCATGTGGGCGCCGGTCACCGGGTACGCCTCCCAGGCCTTCGGCGCCAACCAGCTGGAGTCCATCGAGGACGGCATCCTCACCGGCAACGACGACCGGCTGTTCTTCCGCAACACCTTCAACATGATCACGGGCAAGCAGCGGCAGGGCGGCAACGTCGTCACCACCCTGAACGCCGCCGCGCAGAAGGCCGCGTACAACGGTCTGAAGGCGCAGGGCGGCAAGGGCGCCGTCGCCGCGCTGGACCCGTCCACCGGCAAGATCCTGGCGCTGGCCTCGTACCCCTCGTACGACCCCTCGACCTTCGCGGGCAACTCGACGTCCACGGACTCCAAGGCCTGGACGGCGCTGCAGAAGAAGAACAACGCGTCCGACCCGATGCTCAACCGGGCGCTGCGCGAGACCTACCCGCCGGGCTCCACCTTCAAGGTGGTCACGGCCGCGGCCGCGCTGGAGAACGGGCTGTACTCGACGGCCGACGAGAAGACCGACTCGCCGCTGCCCTACATCATGAAGGGCACCACGACCGAGCTGAAGAACGAGGGGAACATCCCCTGCAAGGACGCGACGCTGCGGGTCGCGCTGCGCTACTCCTGCAACACCGTCTTCGGCAAGATCGGCTCCGACCTCGGCAACGACAAGATGCTCGAGGAGGCGAAGAAGTTCGGCTTCGACTCCGAGCAGTTCACGCCGGTCCGCTCCAGCGCCTCGGTCTTCTCCGACAACATGAACTCGTCGCAGACCGCGCTCTCCTCGATCGGCCAGTTCAACACGGCCGCGACCCCGCTGCAGATGGCGATGGTCGCCTCCGCGGTCGCCAACGACGGCAAGCTGATGAAGCCGTACATGGTCGACAAGCTGCAGTCCTCCAACCTCGACACGATCTCCCAGACCGAGCCGCAGGAGATGAGCCAGCCCCTGTCGGCGAAGAACGCTCAGGTCCTGCAGTCGATGATGGAGACGGTCGTCAAGCAGGGCACCGGCACCAACGCGCAGATCAACGGCGTCACCGTCGGCGGCAAGACCGGTACCGCCCAGCACGGTGTGGAGAACAGCGAGAACCCGTACGCCTGGTTCATCTCCTACGCCAAGCTCGCCGACGGCTCGAAGCCCGTCGCCGTGGCCGTGGTCATCGAGGACGACAAGGCCAACCGTGACGACATCTCCGGCGGCGGCCTGGCCGCCCCGATCGCGAAGAGCGTGATGGAGGCGGTCATCGGCTCCAAGAAGTGACCCCGCTCACGTCGCCTTCACATCGGTGCACGTTGCGATACCGGTCCTGTATCGGGTGACGCACTTGGACAGGTCACACAAACGCATCCGGGTACGGTAGGCCCGGACGGCAGCCTCCGACCGCACACCCGTGTCGGTCGGGACCGACGGAGAGGGCTGGTAGGAAGCATGGAAGAGCCGCGTCGCCTCGGCGGCCGGTACGAGCTGGGCCAGGTGCTCGGCCGTGGTGGCATGGCGGAGGTCTACCTCGCGCATGACACCCGGCTCGGCCGCACCGTGGCGGTGAAGACGCTGCGCGCCGACCTCGCGCGCGACCCGTCCTTCCAGGCCCGGTTCCGCCGGGAGGCCCAGTCGGCCGCCTCGCTCAACCATCCCGCGATCGTCGCGGTCTACGACACGGGCGAGGACTACATCGACGGGGTCTCGATCCCGTACATCGTGATGGAGTACGTCGACGGCTCCACGCTGCGCGAACTCCTGCACTCCGGTCGCAAGCTCCTGCCCGAGCGCGCGATGGAGATGACCATCGGCATCCTCCAGGGCCTGGAGTACGCCCACCGGAGCGGCATCGTCCACCGCGACATCAAGCCGGCCAACGTCATGCTCACGCGCAACGGCCAGGTCAAGGTCATGGACTTCGGCATCGCCCGCGCCATGGGCGACTCCGGTATGACCATGACGCAGACCGCGGCGGTCATCGGCACGGCGCAGTACCTGTCGCCGGAGCAGGCCAAGGGCGAGCAGGTGGACGCGCGGTCCGACCTGTACTCGACGGGCTGTCTGCTGTACGAGCTGCTGACGGTGCGGCCGCCCTTCGTCGGGGACTCCCCGGTCGCGGTGGCGTACCAGCACGTCCGCGAGGAGGCGCAGCCGCCGTCCGTGTTCGACCCCGAGATCACGCCGGAGATGGACGCCATCGTCCTGAAGGCGCTGGTCAAGGACCCGAACTACCGCTATCAGTCGGCCGACGAGATGCGTGCCGACATCGAGGCCTGCCTCGACGGCCAGCCGGTCGCGGCCACCGCGGCCATGGGCTCGGTCGGCTACGGCGGCTACCCGGACGACCAGCCGACGACGGCCCTGCGCGCCGACGCGGGCGCCGGTGCCACGACGATGCTGCCGCCCATGGGAGGCCCGGACGACCAGGGCTACGGCTACGACGACCGCGTCGACCGCCGCCGCCAGAAGAAGTCCAACACCTCCACGATCCTGTTGGTCGTGGCGGGCATCCTGGTGCTGGTCGGCGCGATCCTGATCGGGAAGTGGGCGTTCGGCGGCGGGGGCGTCGGCAACGGCACCGTCCAGGTGCCCAACCTGGTGAGCCTGAAGCTGGACGACGCCGAGAAGCAGCTGACCAACAGCGACCTCAAGGTCGGCTCGGTCACCAAGAAGCCGTGTGAGGCCCAGGCCAAGGGCACGGTCTGCTCCCAGGACCCGACGAAGAACTCCGAGGTGAAAAAGGGGACTTCGGTCAACCTGGTGGTGTCGACTGGGGCACCGAAGGTGGCGGTTCCGAACGTCACCGGCAAGAAGCTCGACGAGGCCAAACAGATCCTGGAGGGCGACCAATACAATTTCGTCGTCCAGATCAAGTCGGAAGAGTCCACCACGGAGGACCCGAACACGGTCCTGGACCAGAATCCGAGACTGGGCAAGGAGGTGGAGAAGGGATCCACGATCACCCTCACCATCGCCAAGGCCCCGTCCACCGTCGCTGTGCCCGACGTCACCGGCAAGAGCTGTGACGACGCCAAGGCCGCCCTGTCCGACGTGGGCCTAAACGGCAACTGCGTGAACACGCCGACCACCGACGACAACCAGGTCAACAAGGCCATCTCGACCAACCCGTCGATCAACACCCCGGTCAAGAAGAACACCACGGTGCAGATCAACATCGGTCAGAAGCAGCAGCAGACGGCGGTCCCCGGCGTCGTCGGCCAGCGCGTCAAGGACGCCAAGAAGGCCCTGCAGCAGGCCGGCTTCAACAACATCCAGTTCGCCAACGGCAGTGACCAGAGCGACGACGCATTCGTCATCCAGCAGGACCCGCAGGCCAACACGGGGGTCGACGACCCCGCGAACACGACGATCACTCTCGTGACCGTGGGCGGCGGCGGAAACAACGGCGGCAACAACAACGGAGGCATCTTCGGTTAGCCTCCGGCTGATACGGCACCGAAAGGTAAACAAACGTCCCGGCGTCCTCCATGGAGGACGCCGGGACGTTGTTCATCGGTAGGCGAAGCGAATGACCGTCACCAGGTCTTGGTGGCTCACACAGCCCAGGCCGTCGGTCAGGACCAGTCGGTGCAGGAGTTGAGCTTGGTGTCGCCCTCGAAGCGCGCCACCTCGACACCAGTTGCGACGATGCCGTAGTCGCTCTGGGCGGTCGTGCTGAGAGTGAGGGTCTGGTCCTTGCCCTTGGTGAGGGAGTGCCAGGCCCACGTCCTGGTTGCGCTGCTCCCGACATCCTTGCTCAGAAAGCGGACCCGTACGTGGTGATCGTCAGCAAGCGTGTCTGTGACCGACAGCGCGATCTTGAACTCTTCGTACGGCCACGTGTTGTCCGACCCATCAGGCCAAGTCGCCCCCATGCTGCCTCGCGCGCCGGTCGTCGAGCAGCTGGCACTGGTCCGGGTCGCCGCGGATGCGTCACCGGTGAACGCGATCGTGGCTACAGCCGCCGTGGCGCAGACGGCGGCGATGCGCGAGCGAGTTCTCATGTCGTCCTCCTACTTGGTTCCGGTGGCCCCGCTATCTCGTCGCCGAAGCCCCCCATGATCGCCCAAAGGCTCTACCAACAGATAGGCGAACGCAACCAGGTATTCGTACGCTTGATCGAAATTCGGCCACGTCGTTTGCGGCGCGCGGCTTCCACGGGGTTTTCGCAGACGTACCGTCAATGGCTCTTCCACAGAGCCCGCTTGAGTAGGGTCAAGTAGGGCGATCTTCAGGGCGCCAATCCAGTGGCGCCCGCCGGGGCCCCTGTAACCGGCGATCATCGCCGGCACGCCAGAGCGAATCAGGCGTCCACGGGAGTGATGAAGACGCCTCCGCTCCGAAGACTCCAGCGAACATTTGCACGCACTGGCGAAGGACCTGATCGTCAGTCTCGCCACTTGACCAGAAATGATCTACCAGGACTGTCGGACTCCAGGCGGGACGAGGACGATGAGGCCGGGTGAATCGGCGCTGGCCTTCGCCGTATTAGACGACTGCTTCTCTTCGAGGGCGCCAGTCACTCACCGCAGCTCCCTCGGCGGGGTCCTCTTGCTGTCCACCTTCTCCACCCGCACCAATTCGCCCCACACCACATACCGGTACCGCGAGGTGTAGACGGGCGTGCACGTCGTCAGCGTGATGTAGTGACCGGCCTTGTTCCTGCCGGACTCCTTGGGGACCTGCGACAGAACCTTCACGTTGTACTTCGAGGTCTCGTCGAGGATGTCGTAGACCTTGTAGACGTACCACTTGTCCCGTGTCTCGAAGACGATCGGGTCGCCCTTGCGCAACTTGTCGATGTTGTGGAACTTGGCGCCGTGGCCGTCCCGGTGGGCGGCGAGGGTGAAGTTGCCCTTCTTGCCCGTCATCGGGAGCATCGCCTTCACCGGGTCCGTGTAGTAGCCGGCCACGCCCTCGTTCAGGACGTCCGTCGAGGTGCCCTTCTCGACCAGGACCTCGCCGTTCTTCATGGCGGGCACATGCAGGAAGCCGACGCCGTTCTTGGTGTCCAGCGCGCCGGGGCCGCTGGGCTCGTGGGCCCAGGTGTCGCGCACCTTGTCCGCCTGCTTGTCCGCCGCCCGGTCGGCGATGACGTTCGTCCACCACAGCGAGTAGACGACGAAGAGTCCGAGGATCAGGCCCGCGGTGATGAGGAGTTCACCGAAGACGCTGACCGCCATGGCGATACGGCCCGTGCCGCGCCGGCGCCGTGCCGGGGGCGCCGCGGGCGCGTCGGTGTCCTCTTGTGTGCCGTCGGTGGTCGCTGCCACGTTCATCTGCCCCTACTCGACGAGCGCATCCGGCTTGCCCTTGCTGCGCGGCCGTTCCTCGACCATCTTGCCCCAGACGATCAACCGGTACTTGCTCGTGTACTCCGGCGTACAGGTGGTGAGGGTGATGTAACGGCCCGGCTTGGTGAAGCCGGACTGCGGCGGCACGGGGTTGATCACGCTCGTGTTGCTCGGCGACGTCACCGGCAGCATGGACGTCATCTTGTAGACGTAGTAGTCGTCCTGGGTCTCGACGACGATCTCGTCGCCCGCCTTCAGCTTGTTGATGTAGCGGAACGGCTCGCCGTGCGTGTTGCGGTGGCCGGCGAGCGCGAAGTTGCCGGTCTTGTCCGACGGCATCGCCGTCTTCAGCTTGCCCTCGCTGTAGTGGCCGACCATGCCCTTGTCCAGGACCTTCTTGTTGCTGACGCCCTGGGCGATGGGCACGACGACGTCGAGCTCGGGGATGTGGAGTATCGCGAAGCCCTGACCGGGCTGGAACTCCCCCGGCTCGCGCTTCCCGCTCGCCCAGTCCTTCTGCAGACTGCTCGTCTCCTTGTCCGCCTGCGCGTGCGCCCGGACGTTCGTCCACCACAGCTGGTAGGACACGAACAGCAGCATCAGCACGCCGGTGGTGATGAACAACTCCCCGACGGCCCGGCTCGCGATGACGCCCGGGCTCGGCTTGCGGGCGCGGGCCTGCCGACGGGCCTCGACACGGGAGAGGGGCGCGCCGGAGCCAGACGAATCGGGTGAATCGGAAGATTCGGCGCTCTCTGTCGGCTCCGCTGCCGCGTGGGCGCCCCCATGACGCCCACCGCGGCGTTTGGCGGCCTTTCTGCGGGCCGCTCGTCCGCCCGAAGCGGTTACGGATGCTGGTGTTGCTGTTGAGGCGCCAGAAGGCGATCTCGGCGCGCTCGGCGGCGGATCGGGGATCCGCAGCGCCACCGTCTCCTCGTCGATCGGCGGCAGGTAGGGCTCGTACGGTTCGTACGGCTCCTCCGTCACCGGCGCCGCGTACGGCTCTTCGGCCGGTGCCGCGTATCCCGCCTGCCGTCCCGCCGGATCCCCGTGCCGTCCCGCCGGATCCCCGTACCACTCCTCGAACGCACCGGACGCCTCGTAGGGCTCCTGCCCGTACGAGGCGTCGGTCTCGCGCTCGGGGCGCAGTGCGGTCACGCCGTGGCCCTGCCCACCACCGGGGCGAGCCCCGCCGACCTCGCCACCGCGCCCTCGTCGCCGCACTCGACCAGCCAGTTGGCCAACATCCGGTGCCCGTGCTCGGTGAGCACGGACTCGGGGTGGAACTGCACGCCCTCGACCGGGAGTTCACGGTGGCGCAGGCCCATGATGATGCCGTCGTGCGTGCGGGCCGTGACCTCCAGCTCGCCCGGCACGGTCAGGGGCATCGCCGCCAGGGAGTGGTAGCGGGTCGCGGTGAAGGGGCTGGGCAGGCCGGCGAACACGCCCTTGCCCTCGTGCTCCACCAGCGAGGTCTTGCCGTGCAGCAGCTCCGGCGCGCGGTCCACGACACCGCCGTACGCCACCTGCATCGACTGCATGCCCAGGCACACACCGAAGACGGGCACACCGGTGGCGGCGCAGTGGCGGGTCATCTCGACGCAGACGCCGGCCTCCTCGGGCGTGCCCGGGCCCGGCGACAGCAGCACGCCGTCGAAGCCGTCCTGGGCGTGCGCGGTCGACACCTCGTCGTTGCGCAGCACCTCGCACTCGGCGCCCAGCTGGTACAGGTACTGGACCAGGTTGAAGACGAAGCTGTCGTAGTTGTCGACGACGAGAATGCGAACGCTCACTGGTTGTCCACCGTCACATCGTTGAAGGGCAGCAGCGGTTCGGCCCAGGGGAAGACGTACTGGAAGAGGACATAGACCACCAGCAGGACGAGTGCGAGCGCGAGCAGCGCCTTCACCCACACGTTCCCCGGCAGATGCCGCCAGATCCAGCCGTACATGCCGTCCCTTCCGTTCCGCCACGGCTCCAGACTCACGCCGTATCCGCACCAGACTAACGGCGCAGCGCCGCCGGTTTGCCTTCCTCCACAGGCTGTGTGCCGTCCAGGTGCGCCCACACGATGAGCCGGTGACTGTGCCCCCACTCGGGATCGCACGTGGTCAGCGTCAGATACCGGCCCGCACGCGTATACCCCGACTTACGTGGGACAGGGTCGATCACCTCAATGTCCGTGGGAACGGTTTTGTAGGGGCCTTTGTCGATCCGATACGTGAACCACGTCGTCCCGTCGGTGAGGACGACGGCGTCCCCGGGCCGCAGCCTGGGGAAGTCCACGAACGGATCGCCGTACGTACGCCGGTGCCCGGCCACCGCGAAGTTGCCCACCTGGCCGAGCTGCGCGGTGGCCGCGTAGTGCCCGAGGCCCTTCTTCAGGGTGCCCACCTCGGTGTTCTCGAGCACCGGTTTGTTCCACGTGAAACCGAGCCGCGGGATGTACATGATCGCGAAGGGTCTGCCCGCCACGTACGGGGCGGGCCGGGCGGGAGCGGCGGAACTTCCGCCCGTGGGTCCGGCGGTCGACTTCGGCCGTGCCGTCTGCTTCGACCACTGGTCGTGCAGCACGTCGATCTGGTGGTTCATCGCGCCGTCCGCGCGCACACCGGTCCAGAACAGCACGTAGACGACGAAGAGGCAGATCAGCGTCCCGACGGTGATGCACAGCTCGCTGAGGGTCCTGACGACAACGCGCACCGGCAGCTCCCGAACTGCTCAGTTCACTCCACGGGCTGGGCGTAGTGCAGATCCACTGTGCCCGAGTAGCCGGGAAGAGTCACCGTCCCGTCCTGCGTCACTTTCCAGCCGAGACCGTAGACGTTCACGTAGACCATGTAGTTCTGGATCGCGGCGGAGTCGGACAGCGCCCTGTTCAGCTTGTCCGGGTCCCCGATCGCCGTGATCTTGTACGGCGGTGAGTAGACCCGGCCCTGCAGGATCAGCGTGTTGCCGACGCAGCGCACCGCGCTGGTGGAGATCAGCCGCTGGTCCATGACCTTGATCCCCTTGGCGCCGCCCTGCCACAGGGCGTTCACCACGGCCTGCAGGTCCTGCTGGTGGATGACCAGGTAGTCCGGCTGCGGCTCGGGATAGCCGGGGAGCTTGGCGGTGGCGTTCGGCGGGGCGTCGTTGAGGGTGACGGTGATCGCCGTGCCCTTGAGCTTCTGCGTGCCGGCGCTCTTCTCCAGGGCCGACAGCTTCTCGTCCTGCGCCTTGCTGCTGCCGTCGTCCCGTTCGGCGAGCGACTCGACGTCACCGCGCAGGGAGGCGTTGGAGTCGTCCAGTTCCTTGTTCTTCCGGCTGCGCTCCTGGATGAGGTCCGAAAGCTTCAGCAAGGACGTGTCCGTCCGGATATTGGTGCCCTTGGCCGTATTGAAACTGGTGAAGAAAATGAGACCCGCGAGGGCGAAGACCGCCACCGTGAGCACCCGCACCGGCAGGAAGCGGCGGCTCGGGGCAGCACTGGATCCGGTCTGGGGGGAGTCGGCAGAATTGCTCAACGTACCCTTATCTCCTTCGGCACCGCGGAAGCACTACGCTAACGGACGCCCGGGGGAGCGCTAAGAGTCCCCTTGTACGCTGCTCCGGAGCCAGCCACAGTTCCCTGCGCGGCCACGCAGCGCATCGACAGGAGAGACCCTCGTGCCGAAGTCACGTATCCGCAAGAAGGCCGACTACACGCCGCCCGCGGCGAAGCAGGCGACCGCCATCAAGCTGACCAACCGCGCCTGGGTGGCGCCGGTAATGCTGGCCATGTTCGTCATCGGGCTCGCCTGGATCGTCGTCTTCTACGTGACCGACGGTTCACTGCCCATCGACGCACTGGACAACTGGAACATCGTGGTCGGCTTCGGCTTCATTGCCGCCGGATTCGGCGTCTCCACCCAGTGGAAGTAGCTCTACCCAGGGGTATGCGCTGAGTTATCCACAGCCAGAGAAATATCCACAGGAGCCCTGGGGATAAAGAACGACGATCTGTGGATAACCAGTCCGCCATTGACGCCGGTACGACTGTCGCACCCCTCGTCGCAAGCTTGTTCGCCCCCTGCCTGACCTGCGGGAACACCGCTCAGTGACAGGGGGCACAGCTGTTCCCGCGCATCATGCACAAGATTCGCCACACGCTGTGGACAACCGCGTACGTCAGGTGAGCTGAGCCGTCCTGAGCAGGGTGACGACCACCACGGCGGCCAGCACGAGCGCGCTCGTTCCGTACTGCACGAGGGCGCGGCGCTCGCGCGGCGCGTGGACCATCGCGTAGCCCGTGACGACGCCGGCGACCAGGCCGCCGATGTGGGCCTGCCAGGAGATGCCGCCCCAGCCGAAGGTGATGACCAGGTTGATGGCCAGCAGGGCGATGATCGGCCGCATGTCGTAGTTGAGCCGGCGCATCAGCACGGCGGTGGCGCCGAAGAGACCGAAGACGGCACCGGAGGCGCCGAGCGTGGCGGTGCTCGGGGAGGCCAGGAGATAGGCCAGGGCGCTGCCCGACAGTCCGGAGACGAAGTAGACGGTCAGATAGCGGGCACGGCCGAGGGCGGCTTCGAGTGGGCCTCCCAGCCACCACAGGCTCAGCATGTTGAAGGCGACGTGCCAGATCTCCTGGTGCGTGAACATCGTGGTGACCATGCGGTACCACTCACCGCCCGCGACGCCCTGGGTGGGTGAGTAGGGGGCCGGTGGCCAGGCGCCGATGAGGACCAGGTCGTTCAGCAGCGAAGGCCGCACGTGCACCGCGATGAACACGGCGACGTTTATGCCGATGAGGATCTTGGTGCACAGCCGCGGGTCGGCCGTGACGGTGCCGCCGGCCACGGTGCGGGGCCGGGAGGCGGCCGGCGCGTGGCCCGTACCGGAGTCGCCGCGGGCGCATTCGGGGCACTGGAAGCCCACGGACGCGTTGACCATGCACTCGGGGCAGATGGGGCGCTCGCAGCGGGTGCAGCGGATGCCGGTCTCGCGGTCCGGGTGGCGGTAGCAGCCGGGCACGCTCTGGGCGTCCTGCGAGCGGCCTGCCGCGTGTTCCATGACATCCCCTAGGTCGTCGTCCGGGTGCCGGGCACGAATGCACCGCCCCGCCCATCTTTACGGATGAGCGGGGCGTTTGGTTCCTGCCGTGCGGGGACTCGCCTCGTGGGGGAGTCGTCCCTCGCGGTCTCAGCCCTCGCGGGTCTCGACGACGACGGACTCGATGACGACGTCGTTCACCGGACGGTCGGTGCGCGGGTTGGTCTGCGCGGTGGCGATGGCGTCCACGACCTTCTGGCTCGCCGCGTCGGTGATCTCACCGAAGATGCTGTGCTTGCGGTTCAACCACGTCGTGGGCGCGACGGTGATGAAGAACTGCGAGCCGTTGGTGCCCGGACCGGCGTTGGCCATGGCCAGCAGGTAGGGCTTGTTGAAGGAGAGGTCCGGGTGGAACTCGTCCTCGAACTGGTAACCGGGACCGCCGGTGCCGTTGCCCAGGGGGTCGCCGCCCTGGATCATGAAACCGCTGATCACCCGATGGAAGACCGTACCGTCGTAGAGCCGGTCCGTGGACTTGGCGCCCGTGGCGGGGTTGACCCACTCACGCTCGCCCTGGGCGAGCTCGACGAAGTTCCGGACCGTCTTGGGGGCGTGGTTCGGCAGGAGCCGGACTTCGATGTCGCCGTGGTTGGTCTTCAGGGTGGCGTAAAGCTGCTCGGCCACGATCTGCCTTCCGTTGTCTTCCTGTGACCCCCCGATCCTCGCACGGTACGCGCGCCGCGTCGCCCGGCACCTGCTTCTCGGCGCAGATCCGGGGTATCCGGTTGCGGAAAGCCGGCCCCGTACCCCCGGGTACCGAAGCGCTGCGCGGCGATCCGTGGCATTGTCGACGACAAGCTCTCGTTGCCCCGTATTCATCCTCATGACCCGGATGCCCGCCCTCGCATGCCTGGTGATTCGTTGGCAGGCATGATCCGTAAAAGGGTGGAAAGTCGAATTACCGTACGCCACCGAGGAGGAGGAACCCGTGACCCGCATCGACAGCGTGCGCGCCGCGACCGGTTCGGCGAAGGACAGCGTGCTGCACGCCGCGGAAGTGGTGGCGCCCTACGCCGAGACGGCCAAGGACAGGACCGCGCACTACGCACAGGAGGCCCGCGTACGGCTCACGCCCGTGGTGACGCAGGCCGCCGATCAGGCCCGCGTCCAGTACGGCGCCCATGTCGCCCCGCGCATCGAACAGGCCCGTACGTATGTGCCGCCGAAGGTCGACCAGGCCGCCCATGAGGCCGCCGCCCGTACACGCAAGGCGGCCCGGCAGGCCGCCGACTACTCCCGCCCGAAGATCGAGCAGGCAGTGGCCGCGGCCGGGCCCGTCAGGGACGAGGCCACAGCTCGTGGTGTCGCCGCACTGGCGGCGCTGCGCGGCCAGATCTCGCCGAAGGAGATCCAGAAGCTGGTCCGCAAGCACGAGCGGCGGGCACGGGCCGGTCGGGCCGCGCGCGTGCTGCTGGTGCTCGGCGCCGTCGCGGGCGGTGCCTTCGCCGCCTGGAAGTGGTGGGACAAGCAGGCCAACCCCGACTGGCTGGTGGAGCCGCCGGCGGCGACGGAGGTTCCGGAGTCGAGCCGGCTGACGTCGGTGGACGGCAGCGGCCAGTCGGTGCTGGATCCTGAGGTACAGGCCAAGGAGGCCGAGGAAGAGGCCGCTCGGCACGACGAGGGAGACTGACGCCCTTCGGCGCCAACAACGCCGTGGGGCGGGAGACTTGCGAGTCTCCCGCCCCACGGCGTTGTTTCACGTGGAACATCGCCTGCACGTCGGCCGTTCGCGGTGACGTTTGCAACGGCCCCCGCCCGGGAGCGCCCCACGCGACCTGCGCGGCGATCCCGCGGGCCGGGTCCGCCTGTGGTGTTTGCGCAAATCGGGCCGACGGCCAGGGACCTGCGCCCGTGACGCACGTCACGCCCGTGGGCCGTCCGGGTGGCTGGACCCGCGCGGCAGGGCCGCCGGGTCGCGTCAGGGAGCGGAGGCCGGGAGCGGGGCGAGTGCCGCGGCCGGACCGCGAGGGGTCACCGGCGCCCGGGTGGCCGTTGCCGAACCTGGCGATCGCCCGCCGCGCTCCGTGTCCCGCCGAGTGGAGACACGCGTCCTCGCCCGGCCGTGCGGCCGACGGCACGAAAAACCCCTCCGCCCGCGTCGTGCCAGGTCGGAGGGGTTGAGGAGTGGAGCCTAGGGGAGTCGAACCCCTGACATCTGCCATGCAAAGACAGCGCTCTACCAACTGAGCTAAGGCCCCGTGAGCGAGACGCCCTGCCGGAAGAACCACATACCGGCGGCGCCGGAGACCAGAGTACCGGGTCACCCCCGGGATCTCGCAAAAAGATTGGGGGTCCCCGCGGGCGACCACGCTCCGTAAGATGCTCGGCGTGGTTCGCTACAGCGAACCACAGTACTTGGGGAAGCGATGGGGAGACGCAATGGACGCCGCACAGCAGGAAGCGACCGCGAGAGCGCGGGAACTGCAGCGGAACTGGTACGGGGAGCCTTTGGGGGCGCTCTTCCGTAAGCTCATAGAAGATCTTGGTCTCAACCAGGCTCGTCTGGCGGGGGTACTCGGTCTGTCCGCTCCGATGCTGTCGCAGCTGATGAGCGGTCAGCGCGCGAAGATCGGCAATCCGGCGGTCGTTCAGCGGGTGCAGCTGCTGCAGGACCTGGCGGGGCAGGTCGCGGACGGCAGTGTCAGCGCCGCGGAGGCCACCGAGCGCATGGAGGAGATCAAGAAGTCCCAGGGGGGATCAGTGCTCAGCAACACCACGACCACGACCAGCAGTTCGGGTGCGCCGACGGTCAAGCGGGTGGTCCGTGAGATCCAGTCGCTGCTGCGTTCCGTGGCCGCCGCGGGCGACATCATCGACGCCGCGGACACGCTCGCCGCGACCCACCCCGAACTGGCGGAGTTCCTGCGCGTGTACGGCGCCGGCCGCACCTCGGACGCGGTCGCGCACTACCAGTCCCACCAGAACTGAGCCGGCGGTCCGGTCCGCCGAAGGGGGTTCGGCGGACCGGGCCACGGACGAGGCAGTTGCCGATGTTCGATGCCGAGGAGTTCCGGATCAGGGGGGCGCGAGGGGGAGTCGTATCGCTCATCGAGGGGGAAGCAAGGGGGGTAGCCGCAGGGGGAGGAGCGACGCACAGCCATGGGTGAGGTCTTCGCCGGCCGGTACGAACTGGTCGACCCGATCGGGCGCGGAGGGGTCGGCGCCGTCTGGCGCGCCTGGGACCACCGCCGACGCCGCTACGTGGCCGCCAAGGTGCTGCAGCAGCGCGACGCGCACTCGCTGCTGCGTTTCGTGCGCGAGCAGGCTCTGCGGATCGACCACCCTCATGTGCTGGCGCCCGCCAGTTGGGCCGCCGACGACGACAAGGTCCTGTTCACCATGGATCTGGTCGGGGGCGGCTCACTGGTCCATCTGATCGGCGACTACGGGCCCCTGCCGCCGGCGTTCGTCTGCACGCTGCTCGACCAGTTGCTGTCGGGGCTGGCCGCGGTGCACGCGGAGGACGTCGTACACCGTGACATCAAGCCGGCCAACGTGCTGCTGGAGGCGACCGGCACGGGCCGCCCGCATCTGAGGCTGTCCGACTTCGGCATCGCCATGCGGATGGGCGAGCCGCGGCTGACGGAGACCAACCTCGTGGTGGGCACGCCCGGTTATCTGGCCCCCGAGCAGATGCTGGGCGCCGAACCGGACTTTCCGGCGGACCTGTTCGCGGTGGGCCTGGTCGCGCTGTATCTGCTGGAGGGCGCCAAACCCGACACCAAGGCACTGGTGGAGTACTTCGCGGCGCACGGGACGCCCAGCGCGCCCAAGGGCATTCCAGAGCCGCTGTGGCAGGTCGTGGCCTCGCTGCTGCAGCCCGATCCGCAGGCGCGGTTCCGCACTGCCACGGGTGCGCGCAAGGCGCTCGCCGCGGCCGCGGAGCTCCTGCCGGAGCCGGGCCCGGACGACGAGTTGATCGAGATATTCGACCAACTCGGCCCCCTGCCGCCCGGATTCGCCGCCGACGGGCCCCTCGTACGGGCGCCGGGGGTCGGGGCGAGGCCGGGAGCGACCTTCGCCACCGGAGAGGTGAGGAAAGAGCCGGCGTCCTGGCCGGACGACCAGGACGCGTCGTCCGAGCCGCCCGGGTCGGGGGCGGGCGCGAAGACGGGTACGGGCTCGGCGTCGGTGTCGCCGGACGAGAACGCGCCGCGCTCGGGGACGGCGTCGCCCGTGGGGCGTGCGCCGGGGACGGGGTCCAGGCCCACGGGCTCACGACCGGACACCGACCCTCGGCTGAGTACCGGGCCCCGGCCGGAGGCCCACACCCCCGCTCCACCGCCGAGCATGTCGGACACCGGCAGCTTTCACCTGCCGCCTCCACAGGACACCGGCTCCTCCCCGCGGACTCCCGCTCCGCCGGCGCGGCCCCCAGAGCCACCTCCGTACGCCGAGCACCGGTCCCCCGCCCCGCAGGCCGCACCCGTCCCGCCGCCGGTCCGCTTCTCCCCCAACGACCCCACATACGTCCTGTCCGCTCCCCGGCCGGCGCCCCCGGCGCCGCGTCAGCGCGCCGACGCCTCCACGGCGTCGTACACCGCCGAGGTCCCGCGGATTCCCCGTCCCGCGCCAGAGGTCTCCGGCGGGGCCGGGCGCCGGGACCGTCGTGCCGGCCACCGCGCACGCCGACCGGGCCCGCCCGCGAAAGTGGTGTTGCCGCTGCTGCTGCTGGCGCTGGCCTGTTACGCCGTGGGGTTCTGGGCCCTGGCCCGCATCTGAACCGCGGCCCGCCGCCGGGCCGTCAGCGTCCACACGCCGAGGACCACCAGCAGCACGGTCCCCGTCCCGATCCCGCCCACGGCGACGGCCCGCATGGCGGTGTCGCCGTTCCCGGTCCCGAGATCCGCGCCGCCCGCCGCCCGCTCCTGCGGGCTGACCTGGAAGAGGTTCCGCGGGACGGACTGTCCCGCGTAGCCGGGGCCGTCCTGCGCCGCACCCTTGATCCGTACGCGCAGGGTCAGCCCGAAGGGCCCGTCGCCGAAGTCGTCGGCGACCGCGGCGGAGAGGTGCACGGCGAGGAAGTACGATCCCGCGAACCGCATGCCCTTGACCCGGGGGATCCCGGTGTAGCGGTTGCGGTAGTCGACCGGTGGCACCGGGGCGAGAGCGGCCGCCCGGCGACTGCCGTCGTACCCCCTGTCGGTGTCCTCGACGGCGGCACGCACCGGGTTGTAGAGGGTCAGGTCCAGGGCGTCGGCCGTATAGCCGCGGGCGTCGCCGTCGGCGCCGTCCAGTTCGGCCGTGGCGGACAGCTGCTGTCCCCAGTCGACGGGGACCCGGTAGAAGAGGGTCTGCCCGGGCGAGAGCCCGGTGCGCCATACGCCCTGGCCCAAGGAGGCCGCCCGGGCGAATCCCGGGCCGCCAGGACGGGACCGGGCCGCGCCGGTGGGGGGAGCGGGTGTGGCGGAGTCCCAGGACCGGGCGGCGGTCGCCTCCCCGGTCTGCCGCAGGCCCGGCTCGGTCGCGGCGGTCAGCTCCAGGTCCCAGTCGCCACCCGGGGAGGCGGCGGTGCCGACGCGCTCGACGACGACGTAGTACGTACCGCCGTCCGTGCACAGCGGGGTGCGCGGCGAGGTCGTGCGCGCGCCCGACGCGGTGATGGGGTGCGGGCTGCCGGACGCGCCGAAGCGGGCGGTCTGGGTGGAACAGGAGTGGCCGTCGGCCGTCCGCACCGACACCTTGAGGCCGTCGCTCAGCGAGAGCTTGTCGTCCGTGCGCGGGACGGCGGTGGCGGAGACGTAGGCGTTGGTGTCGGCGTCGAGTTCGAGGCGGTAGTAGCGCGTCGTGGCCCGGGGGAGGGAGCTGCGGTAACTCGCGCCGGGCTGGAGGGTCTCCGCCTCCCCGGGCTGCTTCGCGCCCACGATCGGCCTGGCGTCCGGGGCGAAGCCGTACGAGGAGGACGGCGAGGAGGACGAGGCCTCGGACGCGAAAGCCGATGTGCCGACCGCCGATGTGCACAGCACCGCTGCCACGGCCGCCGTACGCCACCCCATGTCGCGCCACCCCTCGTCGTCACGGCCCTCCAAGGCGGGACCGTCGCCCATCCTGCCCCGCGGGGGCGCACGTCACCCGCGCATTGCGTACGAGCGTCCGAAACGCCCGTCTCCAGGGGGCTCCCCTAACCCCACGAACGACTTCCGGCAACACAAAACCCCGACCGTCGGACGGCCGGGGTCTGCTCAGAATCGGATGTCGGTGCTCAGGAACCCGTGGGCACGGAGTCAGTCGCCTCCGTCCACAGGTCCTGCTCGGCGCGATCCGCCTGGATCTGGCGGTACACGAGGAGCCCGCCGATGGCGGCCAGTGCGACCAGGAGAAGCTTCTTCACCGCGCGACCTCGTCTTTCCTTGACGTAGGGGACCTCTGGCGCCCGACTATACACACCGACCGATATCGATCGGTGACCTGTGTGCGCCCCCCAACTTCCCTCCGGGGGAACGCAGTAGAACCGGAGCCGACCGCTCCTATCTGAGGGTGATCACACCCGCACGGATGGTCACTTGGTCCCCACTTGCACATTCTCCTCCACTTTTCTGGTTCCTTGCACCCATTCGTGTGGTGTTCATCTGAAGATCGACGCGCCACGGGCGTCGGTCCACCACTTCGCGGGCCCCATACACATCATGAGGAAAGTACGCAAATCGCCCAACCCGAAAGTGAGGGACCATGGCCCGCAATCAGGTCATGAAGCTGTGGACCGCCTTCGTCACCGCCTTCCTCGCGCTGTGCACGGCGCTCGGACTCGTCACGACCACCGCCGGCGCGGCCGTAGCGCGGACCGAGGCGACCGGCAACTCCACCACCGGTACCGGCACCGGCACCGGCACCGGCACCGGCGTCATGGGGCACCACGTGACGATGCCGACGACGTCGCACCAGTGGTCCTGGTCCCACGCCGCCGCCCTGCCTCCCACGATGAAGCAGCGCATCGGCGCCGAGGCCCACGGCAAGTCCCCCAGCTGCCGCCACCGCGCGGTCGAGGAGACGGACGCGACCACGCAGGAGGGATCGGCCGAGCCGGTCGCCGCCGCCGCGTGCGCGTGACCCGGCGGACGCGACGCAACACCTGAGACGTCTCGCAGCACCTGCGGTACCCGAAAACCTGAAGCACACGCAGAACCAGCGACACCCGCAAGACCCGCAAGACCGAAGCACCAGCAGCACCAGCAGCACCAGCAGCACTCAAAGACTTGAAGCACCCAAAGACTTGAAGCACCCGAAAGCCCCGAAGCGCCCCACGTGCCGAGGCAGCCGATCATGCACTTCACCGCACCGCCGACGCCCACACCCTCGCCCCCGCCAGGACTTCCGTCCGGGACGGACCCGCTAGCGCGCGGCCGCCGCCAGCGTCAGCCAGTGGGCCACCCTGCGTACGGTCGTCTCGTCGAGCCGCTCGGCGAGGGCCTCGACGGCACCGAAGTCGTCCGGGCCGAGGTCGTGCAGACCCGCCTTGCCGAGGCCCGCCACGAGCACCTGCCGACGCCGGCCGTCCATGCGTTCCGTGAGCCTGCTGGACCGCTCCGGGCCGCTGGAAGAGGCCTCGGCCGCCGGCACCGGCGCCGTGGCCGCCGTAGCGGCGAAGGCGTCGAACCGCGCCCACGCTCCCGCTTCAGGGCCCCACAGGGCGACCTCCAGGTCGCCCCCACGCGCGCGTACCGTGTGCGCCATCTCCGCGAGCGCGTACCGCACGGGTGAGCGATGCGGGGACTCCGCGCACACGGCCCAGGCGTCGGACGACGGCCGGTAGACCATCGCGACCCAGCGGGGAGTTCCTGACGGCTGCGGACTCTGGGGACGTGTCGGCACTGCGCTCACCCCTTCGGAAGCTGCACGGCAGGGGGGACCATAACTGACGATCCGTCAGATGACCAGTGCGCGCCTCCGTACTCTTCACGCCCCGCTTCACGCCCTGCGCGAGACCCGCGTCGTTCGGCTCCGGTCCCTCCCCTCGTGGGGACCGGCGCCGAACGCTGCGGGCAGCCTCCTCACGCGCCGCGATGACGCGGAAGGAGGAAGGACCGGATCCGTGGTCGGCGTGGGAGCTGCCCAGCCGGGGACTCTCTCCACGGATCTGTCGGGCCCGGACGGGCGCGCGCTGCGCCGATGACCGGCGCGAACGAAGCGTGACGGGCGCGTTACAGCGCACGATCCTGCCAGTTGTGGCTTGAACCGAGGAGATTCCGGTCTGGTTCCGGACCCTTAATCCGCAGGTCAGGCGTATAAGGTGAGTTTTCCGGTCCGGATGTTCAACGGCGGGGGAAGTAAGGAGTGGAGGCCTTGCGTTCCGAGTCAGGGGCACGCACAGCCTTCGCGGAGCGCCTCGCGCTGCTCTACAAGGAGGCCGGCAACCCGCCCCTCGCGCGCGTGGCCGAGGCCGTCGTACAGCTGCAGCGGATCGACGAGCGGGGTCGGCCCGTACGGGTCTCCGCGCAGCGGATCAGCGACTGGCGGCGGGCGAAGAACGTACCGGCGCAGTTCGCCGCCCTCGCCGCGGTGCTGCACATCCTGATCCCACAGGCGCGGCGCGCGCGGCCCACGCCGGTGTCCGCCGGTCTGTACGACATGGCGCAGTGGCAGCGGCTGTGGGAGCGCGCCGTGGCCGATCCGGCCGGCGAGCGCCCCGCGGCCGCGGAGGCGGAGGAGGCCCCGCCGGCCGAGGGCGGGGTGTGTCCGTACCGCGGGCTGGCCTCCTACCGCCAGGAGGACGCCCGCTGGTTCTTCGGCCGGGAGCGCAGCACCCGAGCCCTGGTCGAGCAGTTGCGCGCCACGGAGAAGAGCGGCGGCCTGGTGATGCTGGTCGGCGCCTCGGGCGCGGGGAAGTCCTCCCTGCTGAACGCCGGCCTGGTCAACGCGGTCCGCGGCGGCGCACTGAGCGACGAGGACGACCCGCAGCCCGTGCTGCAGCTGGTGCCCGGTGCCGATCCGCTCGCCGAGCTGACCCGCCGGATCCCCGAGCTCGCCGAGGCCGTCGCCTCCGGCGCCCAGCCGGACGCGGTACGGGCGGCCGTCGCGGCGTGGGCACGACGGCAGGCGCCTTCCACGGGCCGCCCGGTGCTGATCGTGGACCAGTTCGAGGAGACCTTCACCCTCTGCGCCGACGAGACGACCGGGCGTACGTTCGTGCGGGTCCTGCATGCCGCGTGTTCGCCCTCCGGCCCGGGCGCCCTCGCCCCGGTGCTGGTCGTCCTCGGCATCCGTGCCGACTTCTACGAGCAGTGCCTCGCCCACCCCGAACTCGCCGACGCGCTCCAGCACCGGCACATGGTGCTCGGCCCGCTGACCGCCACCGAGCTGCGCGAGGCGGTGACCGGCCCCGCCAAAGCCGTGGGTCTGGAACTCGAACCCGGTCTCGCGGAGCTGATCGTGCGGGAGGTGAGCGCCGACGGACCCCGCGGAGTCCACGACGCCGGCGCGCTGCCGCTGCTGTCGCACGCCCTGCTCGCCACCTGGCAGCGGCGCAAGGCAGGCCGGCTGACGGTCGCGGGCTATCGCGCCGCGGGCGGCATCCAGGGGGCGGTGGCGGCGACCGCGGAGCGCGCCTGGTCGGGCCTGGACCCGGCGGCGCGTACGGCGGCCCGGGTGCTGCTGCTGCGGCTCGTGCGGCTCGGCGAGGACACCCAGGCGACCCGCAGGCGCGGCACCCGCAGGCAGCTGGCCCAGGAGTCGGCGGACCCGGACAAGACGGAGGAGTCCCTCGAGGCGCTGGTGCGCGCGCGGCTGGTGACGCTGGACGCGGAGACCGTGGAGATCACCCACGAGGCGCTGCTGCACGCCTGGCCGCGGCTGCGCGAGTGGATCGACGAGGACCGCGGGGACCATCTGCTGCGCCAGCGGCTGGAGGAGGACGGCCAGGCCTGGGAGGAGTCGGGCCGCGACTCCTCCCTGCTGTACCGGGGGTCGAGGCTGGGACAGGCCCACAGCTGGGCGAAGTCGGCCGGTGACACGTTCCTCACCCGCGGCGCGGTGGAGTTCCTGGCCGCCTCGGTCCGGCTGCGCCGACGCATGGTCTGGATCGGCCGCGGCGCGGTCGCTGCCCTGGTCGCGCTGGCGGTGGTGGCCGCCGGAGCGGCCGTGATCGCGTGGCAGCAGCGCGACGACGCCGTGTTCGAGCAGGTGCTCGCGGAGGCGGACCGGGTGCAGTACACGGACCCCTCGCTGTCGGCCCAGCTCGACCTGGTCGCCCACCGGCTGCGCTCGGACGACGCCGGCACCAACAGCAGGCTGATATCGATCGTCAACGCCCCCCTGGCCACCCCTCTCCTCGGCCACACGGGCGCGGTCTACCTGACGACGTTCAGCCCGGACGGCCGTCTGCTCGCCACCGCCAGCGGCGACCGGACGGTGCGGCTGTGGGACGTGGCGGACCGCACCCGCCCCAAGGCGCTGGGCACGCCCCTGACCGGCCACACCAGCTGGGTCAGCAGCGCCGTCTTCAGCCCCGACGGCCGCACCCTGGCCAGCGCCTCGGACGACGGCACGGTCCGGCTGTACGACATCCGCGACCCGCGCCACCCCAAGCCGCTCGGCACGCCCCTGACCGGCCACGACGGCACGATCTACCTGATCTCCTTCAGCCCGGACGGCCGCACCCTGGCCACGGCGAACGAGGACCACACCGTCCGTCTGTGGAACATGACCGGGGACCGGCCCCGCTCACTGACCACGCTGACCGGCCACTCCGCCGCCGTGCGCTCCCTCGCCTTCAGTCCCGACGGCCGCACCGTCGCCGCCGGGGGCGACGACGACACGGTCATGCTCTGGAACGTGAGCGACCGGCACCGTCCGAAGCGGACCGGCCCGGCCCTGACCGGGCACACCGGTACCGTGCACTCGGTGGCGTTCAGCCCCGACGGTCACACCCTCGCCAGCGGCAGCGTCGACGACACCGTACGGCTGTGGGACGTGACCGACCCGGCGCGGGCCAGGCCCCTCGGCTCCCCGCTGACCGGCCACACCGGTCCCGTCTGGTCGGTGGCCTTCAACCACGACGGCACGATGCTCGCCGCGGGCAGCGCCGACAGCACGGCCAGCCTGTGGAACGTCAGCGACCCGGCGTACCCCTCCCAGGTCGGCGAGCCGCTGGCGGGCAGCAGCGGCGAGATGTACGCCCTGGGCTTCAGTCCCGACGGCAGGACCCTCGCCACCGGCAGCGGCGACAGCAAGGTCCGCCTGTGGTCGATACCGACCTCGGACCTGATCGGCCACCGGGGCACCTTCCGGCCGGACGGCAAGGTCCTGGCCACGGCCGGGAGCGACGGACGTATCCGCATGTGGGACGTGCGCAGAACCGCCCGGCCCGCACTGCTGGGCAAACCGTTCATGGCCGCGGACGGCAGCGACCGCTCACCGGCCTTCTCCCCCGACGGCCGCATCCTCGCCGTACTGACGGGCAACCGCACGGTGGCCCTGTGGAACGTCCGCGACCCGGCCCGTTCGGCCCCCGCCGGGCCCGACATCCGCCTGAAGACCCGGTTCATGGGCCCGAAGGCCATCGTCTTCAGTCCCGACGGCCGCATTCTGGCGACGCCCTACGAGGACCGCACGATCCAGCTGTGGGACATCGCCGACCCGTTTCACGTGAAACCACTCGGCAAGCCGATCTCCGGTCCCAAGGGGTTCATCGACTCCCTCGCCTTCACCCCGGACGGCCGCACGCTCGCCGGCGGCAGTGAGGACGGCGCCGTACGGCTGTGGGACGTGACCCGACCGGCCGGCGCCAAGCTGCTGGGCAAGCCGCTCAGGGGCCACCTCGGCCCGGTCAACGCACTCGCCTACAGTCCCGACGGCCGTACGCTCGCCAGCGGCAGCGACGACGACACGGTCCGCCTGTGGGACGTCACCGACCCCCGCGGCGCGCATGCCGCCGGTTCCCCGCTCACCGGCCACTCCGAGGCGGTCGTCTCGCTGACCTACAGCCGGGACGGCAGCACCCTGGCCAGCGGCGGCAACGACAGCACGGTCCGCCTGTGGAACGTCGGCGACCCGTCCGACGCCGTCCCCATCGGCCAGTCGATGAGCCCCAACGCCAAGACGGGCAACTTCCTCGCCTTCAGCCCCTCCACGCACATGCTCGGCGTCTCCAGCGGCTCCGACACGATCCGCCTGTGGAACCTCGACGTCGACGTGGCCATCCATCGCATCTGCTCGACCACCAGGGGCGTACTGACACCCCAGAAGTGGCACGAGTACCTGCCGCGGCTCTCCTACGACCCTCCGTGCGGAACGTCGTGATCCGGATCACAACTCTCGGTTCCGGCCGAACAGTTGGCTCCCGCCGGGCAACCGGCCTTGTTACCCTTGGCCATAGCCCGACCGCTGGTGCATCCCCCGTCGCCAGCGGTCGGGTCTTTTCATGTGCGCTCAGGCGTTCTCGGGGCGCAGTTGGCCGAGGATGCAGAACTCGTTGCCCTCGGGGTCGGCCATGACGATCCACGACTGGTCGCCCTGGCCGATGTCGACGCGCTTCGCGCCGAGGGCCTCCAGGCGCGCCACCTCGGCCGCCTGGTCGTCGGGCCTGAAGTCGAGGTGCAGCCGGCTCTTGGACTGCTTGGCCTCCGCGAGCCGGACGAAGTCCAGACCCGGCACGCGGTCCGGCGCCGGGCGGATCTCGAACTCGTCATCGGAGGAGTGGACGACGACCCAACCGAGGGCATCGGCCCACCACTGCCCCAGCGCAGCCGGGTCCGCCGAGTGAACGATTACCTGTTCCCATTGCAAGGTCATTCGCAGAGTCTATGCACACATGATCACAACGCTGAAGGCCCCCGATCCATCCGGACCGGGGGCCTTCACGCTGGTGGGGCTAACAGGATTTGAACCTGTGGCCTCATCCTTATCAGGGATGCGCTCTAACCAACTGAGCTATAGCCCCGCCGCGCTCTGCGGTGTGTGTCCCGCGCGCTGACTCCTGAAGATTAGCGCACGACGTGGGCAGTCCCAAAATCGATAGCCGTCAGGGCTCACTCGTCCTCGGCGAGCGTCAGCTCGATGCCCCCGACGAAGCCCGCGGAGAGGTTGTAGATGAACGCGCCGAGGGTCGCCAGCGCCGTCGCGAGGACGACATCGATGACCGCGATGATCGAGGCGAACATCAGCACGTGCGGCAGCGACAGGAACGACTGCAGGTCGAAGCCGTTCGACTCGTTGGAGCCGGTCGCCTCCGAGATGGTGCCGCCCACCGACGAGAAGACGCCCATCGCGTCCATGACCATCCACAGCACCGCCGACGCCACGACCGTGCAGATGCCCAGCGCGATCGAGAGCAGGAAGCTCATCTTCATCACCGACCACGGGTCGGCCTTCGCCACCCGCAGGCGTGCCTTGCGGATACGGGGAGTGGTGCGCGCGCCGGTACGGGGGCGGCGCATGGCGCCGGTCGACGTGCGCTCCGGCCCCGCGGCAGCCGGGTAGGCCTGCGGCGGGTGGTAGGGCCCGGCGGGCTGCTGCGGTCCGCGCTCACCGGGGAGCGGGGAGGCCGCCTGCTGCTGCGGGGCGGCCTGCGCCGAGGACTGCGGCTGCGCGGTGGTCCGGTCGCCCTGCGTCGGCGGGGCCGCCCCGGCAGGCTGCTGCGTCTGCGGACCTCGGGTGTCCGTCACGGTTCCCCCTTGGGCTCCCTGGGAGTCGGACGAGGGCGGACTGGTCGGGCCCGCCTCGACCTTGCGAAGTTGGGTCGTGTGCGGATCCGCCGCACGCGCGGCGGAGCCACGGCCGCCGCCGTCCGCATCCGTACCCGTCGAGGTACCGGGCGATCCGGCGCCCGTGGCTCCGCTCACGATGACTCACTCCTCGTCCTACTCGGCCGAGGGCGACTCACCCTCGTCCGTGCCGGTGGTCGCGGCACCTTCGGCGGTCTCGTCCACGGTGTCGTCACCGTCGACCTCCTCCGCCTCGCGCCCCGCCTCGGCGTTACGTGCGATGCCGACCACGGCATCGCGCTTGCCCAGGTTGATCAGTTGGACACCCATGGTGTCACGGCCCGTCTCCCTGACCTCGTTGACTCGCGTACGAATCACACCACCCGACAGCGTGATGGCGAGGATCTCGTCGGTCTCCTCGACCACCAGCGCGCCGACCAGCGAACCGCGGTCCTCCACGATCTTGGCGGCCTTGATACCAAGGCCTCCGCGACCCTGGACGCGGTAGTCGTCGACTGCGGTCCGCTTCGCGTACCCGCCGTCTGTGGCAGTGAACACGAACGTACCGGGTCGAACAACATTCATCGACAGAAGTTCATCGCCCTCGCGGAAACTCATGCCCTTGACACCGGAGGTGGCCCGGCCCATGGGACGCAGAGCGTCGTCCGTGGCGGTGAACCTGATCGACTGTGCCTTCTTGCTGATCAGAAGCAAATCGTCCTCGGCCGATACAAGTTCCGCTCCGATCAGTTCGTCATCGGAACCGTCCTCCATCTCACGGAGGTTGATCGCGATGACGCCGCCGGAACGAGGCGAATCGTAATCCTTCAGAGGCGTCTTCTTCACCAGACCCCCCTTGGTCGCCAGGACCAGGTAGGGCGCCGCCTCGTAGTCGCGGATCGCGAGGATCTCGGCGATCGCCTCGTCCGGCTGGAACGCGAGCAGGTTCGCGACGTGCTGGCCCCGCGCGTCACGGCCGGCGTCGGGAAGCTCGTAGGCCTTCGCCCGGTACACCCGGCCCTTGTTGGTGAAGAACAGCAGCCAGTGGTGGGTGGTGGAGACGAAGAAGTGGTCGACGATGTCGTCTTCCTTCAGCTTCGCGCCGCGCACGCCCTTGCCGCCGCGCTTCTGCGCCCGGTAGTCGTCCGTCTTGGTGCGCTTGACGTAACCGCCGCGGGTGACGGTGACGACGATGTCCTCCTCGGCGATGAGGTCCTCGATGGACATGTCGCCGTCGAAGGGCACCAGCATCGTCTTGCGGTCGTCGCCGTACTTCTCGACGATCGCGGCGAGTTCCTCGCTGACGATGCCGCGCTGGCGGACCGGGGAGGCGAGGATCTGGTTGTACTCGTTGATCTTCGCCTGGAGTTCGTCGTGCTCCTGGACGATCTTCTGCCGCTCCAGGGCCGCGAGCCGGCGCAGCTGCATCTCGAGGATGGCGTTCGCCTGGATCTCGTCGATCTCCAGGAGCTGCATCAGGCCCCCGCGCGCGATCTCGACGGTGTCGCTGCGCCGGATCAGCGCGATGACCTCGTCGATGGCGTCCAGGGCCTTCAGCAGGCCGCGCAGGATGTGCGCCCGCTCCTCGGCCTTGCGCAGCCGGAAGCGCGTACGGCGGACGATGACCTCGATCTGGTGCGTCACCCAGTGGCGGATGAACGCGTCCAGGGACAGCGTGCGCGGAACGCCGTCGACCAGCGCCAGCATGTTGGCGCCGAAGTTCGACTGCAGATCCGTGTGCTTGTAGAGGTTGTTGAGGACGACCTTGGCGACCGCGTCCCGCTTGAGCACGATGACCAGACGCTGGCCGGTGCGCGAGGACGTCTCGTCGCGGACGTCGGCGATGCCGCCGATCTTGCCGTCCTTCACCAGGTCGGCGATCTTCTGCGCGAGGTTGTCCGGGTTGGTCTGGTACGGCAGCTCCGTGACCACCAGGCACTGGCGGTTCTGGATCTCCTCGACCTCGACGACCGCGCGCATGGTGATCGAGCCGCGGCCCGTGCGGTAGGCCTCCTCGATGCCCTTGCGGCCGACGACGAGCGCGCCGGTCGGGAAGTCGGGGCCCTTGATGCGCTCCATGAGCGCGTCCAGCAGCTCCTCGTGCGAGGCTTCCGGGTTCTCCAGGTACCACTGGGCGCCGGCCGCGACCTCGCGCAGGTTGTGCGGCGGGATGTTGGTCGCCATGCCGACCGCGATACCGGCCGAGCCGTTGATCAGCAGGTTCGGGAAGCGGGCCGGCAGGACGGTCGGCTCCTGGGAGCGGCCGTCGTAGTTGTCCGTGAAGTCGACGGTCTCCTCGTCGATGTCACGGACCATCTCCATCGACAGCGGCGCCATCTTGCACTCGGTGTAGCGCATGGCCGCCGCCGGGTCGTTGCCCGGAGAGCCGAAGTTGCCGTTGGAGTCCACCAGCGGCATCCGCATCGACCACGGCTGGGCGAGACGGACCAGCGCGTCGTAGATCGAACTGTCGCCGTGCGGGTGGTAGTTGCCCATGACGTCGCCGACCACGCGCGCGCACTTGTAGAAGCCGCGCTCGGGGCGGTAGCCGCCGTCGTACATCGCG
The DNA here is from genome assembly GCF_050214755.1 of Streptomyces sp. C1-1. Taxonomy (NCBI): domain Bacteria; kingdom Bacillati; phylum Actinomycetota; class Actinomycetes; order Kitasatosporales; family Streptomycetaceae; genus Streptomyces; species Streptomyces sp. C1-1. The sequence goes on from NZ_CP189826.1 coordinate 5,121,083, forward strand.
TACAGGACGCGGCGGTGGACGGGCTTGAGACCGTCCCGGACGTCGGGCAGCGCACGGGACACGATGACGGACATCGCGTAGTCCAGGTACGAGCGCTGCATCTCCGTCTCGAGCCCGACGGGCTCGACACGCATCGCGAGGTCGCCGCCCTCTTCAGGGGTGACGGGAGTGTTCTCGTCGGCCATTGCTGGTGAAGATCCTTCCTGGTGCGGTCAGCTGAGACCGACTCAGATGTCGAGGAAGCGGACGTCCTTGGCGTTGCGCTGGATGAACTGGCGCCGGGCCTCGACGTCCTCGCCCATGAGGACCGAGAACAGGTCGTCGGCCTGGGCGGCGTCGTCGAGGGTGACCTGACCGAGGACGCGGTGCTCCTGGTCCATGGTCGTGATGCGCAGTTCCTCGGCGTTCATCTCGCCGAGACCCTTGAAGCGCTGGATGGAGTCCTCGCGGACGCGCTTGCCGCGCTGGCGGCCCATCTCGATCAGCGCGTCGCGCTCACGGTCGGAGTACGCGTACTCCACGTCGTCCCGGCCCCACTTGATCTTGTACAGCGGCGGACGCGACAGGTACACGTGCCCGGCCTCGACCAGCGGCCGCATGAAGCGGAACAGGAAGGTCAGCAGAAGGGTGCTGATGTGCTGGCCGTCGACGTCGGCGTCCGCCATCAGGATGATCTTGTGATAGCGGAGCTTCTCGATGTCGAAGTCCTCGTGCACACCCGTGCCGAAGGCCGAGATCAGCGCCTGGATCTCCTGGTTCTGCAGGATCTTGTCGATCCGCGCCTTCTCCACGTTGAGGATCTTGCCTCGGATCGGGAGGATCGCCTGGTACTGCGGGTTGCGGCCGGACTTGGCCGAACCGCCGGCGGAGTCACCCTCGACGATGAAGATCTCGCACTTGGTCGGGTCGTTGGACTGGCAGTCCGACAGCTTGCCCGGCAGGGACGCCGACTCCAGCAGGCCCTTGCGGCGGGTGAGGTCGCGCGCCTTGCGGGCCGCCACGCGCGCGGTGGCCGCCTGGATGCCCTTGCGGACGATGTCCGCCGCCTCGTTCGGGTTGCGGTCCAGCCAGTCCTGGAGGTGCTCGTAGACCGCCTTCTGCACGAAGGTCTTCGCCTCCGTGTTGCCCAGCTTGGTCTTCGTCTGGCCCTCGAACTGAGGCTCGCTCAGCTTCACCGAGATGATCGCGGTCAGACCCTCGCGGATGTCGTCGCCCGTGAGGTTGTCGTCCTTCTCCCGCAGCAGCTTCTTGTCGCGCGCGTACTTGTTGATCAGGTTCGTCAGCGCGGCGCGGAAGCCCTCTTCGTGCGTACCGCCCTCGTGCGTGTGGATGATGTTGGCGAAGGAGTACACGCCCTCGCTGTAGCCGCTGTTCCACTGCATGGCGACCTCGAGGGACAGGCTCTTGTCCTTGTCCTCCGCCTCCAGGTCGATGACGGTGGGGTGCACCACCTCTCCCTTGCGGGAGTTGAGGTACTTCACGAAGTCGACGATGCCGCCCTCGTAGTGGTACGTGACGGTCTTGACCTCGTCCTTGACGTCCGCGCCGGCCTCGTCCGCCCCGGTGGTCGCCTTCGCCGACTCGCGCTCGTCCGTGAGTTTGATCGTCAAACCCTTGTTGAGGAACGCCATCTCCTGGAAGCGCCGCGAGAGCGTCTCGAAGGAGTACTCGGTGGTCTCGAAGATGTCGCCGTCGGCCCAGAAGGTGACCGACGTGCCGGTCTCCTCGATCGCCTCGTGCTTGGCGAGCGGGGCGGTCGGGACGCCCATCTTGTAGTCCTGGGTCCAGCGGTGGCCGTCGGTCCTGACCTCGACGGAGACCTTCGACGACAGGGCGTTGACGACGGAGACGCCCACGCCGTGCAGACCGCCGGAGACCGCGTAGCCGCCGCCGCCGAACTTGCCGCCCGCGTGCAGCACCGTCAGCACGACCTCGACGGCCGGCTTGCCCTCGGAGGGCACGATGCCGACAGGGATGCCTCGACCGTTGTCGACGACGCGGACGCCGCCGTCGGCCAGGATCGTCACGTCGATGGTGTCCGCGTAACCCGCCAGTGCCTCGTCGACCGAGTTGTCGACGACCTCGTACACGAGGTGGTGCAGTCCTCGCTCACCGGTCGAGCCGATGTACATGCCGGGGCGCTTGCGGACCGCGTCCAGGCCTTCGAGGACGGTGATGGCGCTGGCGTCGTACGAGGCGGTGACCTCGCCGTTCGACGAAGTCACCGCGACGTTCTCGCCGGCGTCGGTGGACGGGATGTTCTCGTTGGGGTTGCCGGAATCGGCCACGAAGCGCCCTTTCTGGCACAGCACGAGCCGGGCTCGTCGGCAGGTTGCCGGAGCGGCTGCGGCATGTTGCGTTGGTAAGCCTTGATCAGCGTTGCTCAGCTTTTCCCGGGCGTCCCCACGACTGGGGCGGGATTGGCTTCCAGTCTACCGGTAGCGCCGACAGTGATGGGGGTTTGCCGGTACCTGAGTCCGCATGTGCCGCCCTCAACCGGTCTTCTCCGGGTCCCCATATACGGAGCGGGGCTCCAAGAGGCTCACAGAGGCATTCAGCGCTTCTGACTGTCAACCCTTGGCTACTTGGGAGTCAGGTCCCGATTCGCGCCCCCGCGCGGGCGCACGAAGGCACGGCCGACCGCTGTGCGATCGGACCGCCCACAGCCTGTGGATGTGAGGTCTGTCACCCGTACGTATCGCCGGGTCCGGTGCTGCCGGGGGCGCGCAGGGGGCCGTAGCGACGGGCGGGACCGCCGGGGCCCTGCACCTTGATCACCCGCACCCGGTCGTGCCCGAGATCCTCGTTGAGACGCGCCACCAAAGTCGGCGCGAGCAACCGCAGATTCGTCGCCCAGGCCGTGGAGTCGCACCGCACGAGAAGCACCCGCTCGTCCTCGTCGTACTTCTCCGGCACACAGTGCTTGGCCACGTCCTCGCCGACGATCTGCGGCCAACGCCCCATCACCCCGCCCACCGCGGCCGGCGCCTCCCACCCGCGCTCGGTGATCAGACGGTTGATCGCGGCACCGAACGCCATCGGGTCGCGCCCGTCGGCCCGGGCACCGGAGCGCAGCCCGCCGCGCCGCGCCTGCTTCTTCTGCTGCGCGGCGTCCCCACGCGCGCGTGCGGCCTCCTTGGCCGCGCGCAACGCCACGCGCGCGAGGTCGACGCCACTGGGTTCGGCTGGCTTCTCGGGCGTGGGCTCCTGGTTCGTCATACGCGCTCCACCGTCCCCTCCGACACCGCGTACCGCGTCCCGGTCAGTACGTGCGGTACGTCGTCGTCCACCGCGGCCGTCACCAGCACCTGCTCGCCGGGTGCGACCAGTTCCGCCAGCCGCTCCCGGCGGCGCGTGTCCAACTCGGCGAAGACGTCGTCCAGGACCAGCACCGGCTCGTTGCCCTCCGCCCGCAGCAGGTCGTAGGAGGCCAGCCGCAGCGACAGCGCGTACGACCAGGACTCGCCGTGGGACGCGTACCCCTTGGCGGGCAACTGACCCAGTTTCAGCAGCAGATCGTCCCGGTGCGGTCCCACGAGGGTGACGCCCCGCTCGATCTCGCCCTTGCGCGCCTCCGCGAGCGCCGCCATCAACTGCTCGTAGAGATCCTCCCGGGTATGCGCCTCACCGGGGGCCGACGGCTTGTAGTCGAGGGCGACCGGCCCGCCGCCGGGGGCCAGTTGCTCGTACGCCTTGTCGGCCAGCGGCTGGATCGCGGCGATCAGGTCCAGGCGCTGCGCGAGCAACTCCGCGCCCACGCGCGCCAGATGCTGGTCCCACACGTCGAGCGTGGACAGGTCCATGGAGCGGCCGCCGTGGCGCCGGGCCAGCGCGGCGCTCTTGAGCAGGGTGTTGCGCTGCTTGAGGACCCGTTCGTAGTCGGAGCGCACGCCGGCCATGCGCGGGGAGCGGGCGGTGATCAGGTCGTCGAGGAAGCGGCGCCGCTCGCCGGGGTCGCCCTTGACCAGGGCCAGATCCTCCGGCGCGAACAGCACGGTCCGCACGATGCCCAGCACGTCACGCGGCTTGACCTGCGAGGACCTGTTGATGCGGGCCCGGTTGGCCTTGCCTGGGTTCAGCTCCAGCTCGACCAGCTGCTGCCGCTCGCCCTGTCTGACCTGCGCCCGGATGACGGCGCGGTCGGCGCCCATGCGCACCAGGGGGGCGTCGGAGGCGACGCGGTGGCTGCCGAGGGTGGCGAGGTAGCCGACGGCCTCGACGAGGTTGGTCTTGCCCTGGCCGTTCGGGCCGACGAAGGCGGTGACGCCCGGGTCGAGCGGGACCTCGACCCGGGCGTACGAGCGGAAGTCGGCCAGCGACAGATGCGTGACGTGCATGGTCGGTCGCCGACCTCCCCCAGGTTGTGGACTGTTCTCGACAGCCCTGTGGATTACTTCTTCTCGACCGCGTGGCCGCCGAACTGGTTGCGCAGCGCCGCGATCATCTTCATCTGCGGAGAGTCCTCCTGGCGCGACGCGAACCGCGCGAAGAGGGAGGCCGTGATCGCCGGGAGCGGCACGGCGTTGTCGATGGCGGCTTCCACAGTCCAGCGTCCCTCACCGGAGTCCTGTGCAAAACCCTTCAGCCTGTCCAGGTGCTCGTCCTCGTCGAGGGCGTTCACCGCCAGGTCCAGCAGCCAGGAGCGGATGACCGTGCCCTCCTGCCAGGAGCGGAAGACCTCGCGCACGTCCGTGACCGAGTCGACCTTCTCCAGCAGCTCCCAGCCCTCGGCGTAGGCCTGCATCATCGCGTACTCGATGCCGTTGTGGACCATCTTCGCGAAGTGGCCCGCACCGACCTTGCCGGCGTGCACCGCGCCGAACTTCCCCTCGGGCTTGAGGGCGTCGAAGACCGGCTGCACCTTGGCGACGTTCTCCGCGTCGCCGCCGTACATCAGCGCGTAGCCGTTCTCCAGGCCCCAGACGCCGCCGGAGACGCCGCAGTCGACGAAGCCGATGCCCTTGGCCGCGAGTTCCTCGGCGTGCTTCTCGTCGTCCGTCCAGCGGGAGTTGCCGCCGTCCACGACGACGTCGCCCGGCTGCAGCAGCTCGGCCAGTTCGTCGATCGTCGACTGGGTGGGCCCACCGGCCGGGACCATCACCCAGACCACACGCGGCGCCGCGAGGCTCTCCACAAGCTCTTTGAGGCTGTGGACGTCCGCGAGGTCCGGGTTGCGGTCGAATCCGACGACGGTGTGGCCCGCGCGGCGGATCCGCTCGCGCATGTTGCCGCCCATCTTGCCGAGGCCGACGAGACCGAGCTCCATCAGAGTTGTTCCTTAGGTCGCTGTGTGGCGTGTGAGGCACGTTCGTACCTGTGTCCGAAGCCTAAACCCGGACGCTCGCGCACACCTGTGGGCATACGCGCTCATACGCACACCCCCACCTGCGGCTTCTCCCCAGATGGACGTCGGGTTGTCCACGCCCTGTGGACAACCCGACGGACGTTCGGCCGCGTCAGCCGCTCAGCCGCACCGGCATGATCAGGTACTTGTAGGCCTCGTCCGCCTCGGCGTCCAGAGCCGGCTTGCCGCTCAGCAGCGCGGGCTTCGTCGACGTCGTGAACGACAGCTGGGCCACCGGGGAGTCGATCGCGCTCAGGCCGTCCAGCAGGAACGTCGGGTTGAAGGCGATCGAGATGTCGTCGCCCTCCAGCTGCGCGTCGACCCTTTCCACAGCCTGTGCGTCGTCGCTGGAGCCGGCCTCCAGGATGAGCACGCCCTGCTCGAAGCTCAGCCGCACCGGGGTGTTGCGCTCGGCCACCAGGGCCACACGCTTGACGGCCTCCACGAAGGGGGCGGTCTCGATCACGGCGACGGAGTTGAACTCGGTCGGGAACAGGGTGCGGTACTTCGGGAGGTCGCCCTCCAGCAGGCGCGTGGTGGTGCGCCGGCCCGCGCCCTCGAAACCGATCAGGCCCTCGCCCGCGCCCGAACCGGACAGCGCCAACGTCACGCTGTCGCCACTGGTCAGCGCCTTGGCGGTGTCCAGAAGGGTCTTGGCGGGCACCAGGGCGACCGCGGACGCCTCCGGGTTCTCAGGCTTCCACAGGAACTCGCGGACCGCGAAGCGGTAGCGGTCGGTGGAGGCCAGCGTGACCGTGTCGCCCTCGATCTCGATGCGGACACCGGTCAGCACGGGCAGCGTGTCGTCACGGCCGGCGGCGATGGCCACCTGGGAGGCGGCCGAGGCGAAGACCTCGCCGGGCACCGTGCCCGTCGCGTTCGGCATCTGCGGCAGGGCCGGGTACTCCTCCACAGGCAGGGTGTGGAGTGTGAACCGCGAGGAGCCGCAGACCACCGTCGCCCGTACACCGTCTGTGGAGATCTCCACCGGACGGTTGGGCAGCGCGCGGCAGATGTCGGCGAGCAGCCGGCCGGAGACGAGGACCGTGCCCTCCTCCTCGACCTCCGCCTCCACCGACACACGCGCGGAAACCTCGTAGTCGAAGCTGGACAGGCTCAGAGCCCCGTCCTCGGCCTTCAGCAGGAGGCCGGCGAGGACAGGCGCCGGCGGACGGGCCGGAAGGCTGCGTGCCGCCCAGGCCACGGCCTCCGCGAGTACGTCGCGTTCCACCCGGATCTTCACTGTTGCCGCCTCCTGCTGTTGCCGGCGCTTCTCGGCCTGCGTGGCTTCGTCGTCTGTCTCGGTGCTCGTCCCGGTGTAGTGGGCCCCCTGTGAGGGGAAGGACACCGGGGAACAGTCTGACGCACGGCACTGACAGTAGGTGCCTCTCGGGGTCAAGTCGTGACGAGGGGCAGCCGGGAGCCGGACAGCGAGTTGTGCACAGGGCCCTCTTCGAAACGAACTTCTCGCTCTCTCTAGTTGGGAGTAGTAGTAGGGCCTGTGGAAACCGTGGATAACCCTGTTTTCCCAGCTCAGATGCGAGATTTTGTCCACCGGCCCTGTGGGCGAAGACGGTGGACAACTCCGGGGTTCTGTGGAGAACGGAAAGTTCTGCACACCCCGTGCACAGCCTGAGGCGACTTCTCCCCAGCGTCGTCCCCAGCTTTACCCACCTTTCCCACAGCCCAACCCGGCACCTTCGTGTGACGGCTTTCACTCGGCCCGGTGATCGGGCGGGTCGCGTTGCCGAACAGTGGACAGCCATGTGGAGAAGCTGGGGATCGCTGGGGACAACCGCCCTCAGCCTGTGGGTTGCCGGTGGACAACTTTGTGCACAGCTTGTGGATCACTCCTCTGTCCACAGTCTGTGGAGATCCTTCGTCCACGAATCCACAACCGGCTGACCTGGCGCGACGGTCTTTCGACAGCGTGCCTGTGGACTGCGATCTGGACAACTTCGCAGTCCCCAGGATGTGGACGGAAGAAAGTCACCGAATCTGTGGAGAGAGGCCGTAACCAGGCAGGTAATCGAACAGGCGGATACGACGGCATGAAGAAGGGCGCCCCCGGGATCTCGTCCCCGGGGCGCCCTCGGCGTCGTGAGCCGGCCTGTGTCAGCCGTTCTTGATGCGGTTCGTCAGCTCGGTCACCTGGTTGTAGATCGAGCGGCGCTCGGCCATCAGATTGCGGATCTTGCGGTCCGCGTGCATCACGGTCGTGTGGTCGCGTCCGCCGAACAGCGCGCCGATCTTCGGCAGCGACAGGTCCGTCAGCTCACGGCACAGGTACATGGCGATCTGGCGGGCCGTGACCAGGGCGCGGCCGCGGGAGGTGCCGCACAGGTCCTCCACGGTGAGGCCGAAGTAGTCGGCGGTCGCGCTCATGATCGCCGTCGACGTGATCTCGGGCGCCGAGTCCTCGCCCCCGGGGATCAGGTCCTTCAGGACGATCTCCGTCAGGCCCAGGTCCACCGGCTGCCGGTTGAGGGAGGCGAACGCCGTCACCCGGATCAGCGCGCCCTCCAGCTCACGGATGTTGCGCGAGATCCGCGAGGCGATGAACTCCAGTACCTCCGGCGGGGCGTTGAGCTGCTCCTGCACGGCCTTCTTGCGCAGGATCGCGATCCGCGTCTCCAGCTCGGGCGGCTGGACGTCGGTGATCAGGCCCCACTCGAAACGGTTCCGCAGCCGGTCCTCCAGCGTCACCAGCTGCTTGGGCGGCCGGTCGCTGGAGAGCACGATCTGCTTGTTGGCGTTGTGGAGCGTGTTGAAGGTGTGGAAGAACTCCTCCTGCGTCGACTCCTTGTCCGCGAGGAACTGGATGTCGTCGACGAGCAGGATGTCCATCTCGCGGTAGCGCTTGCGGAAGCTGTCGCCCTTGCCGTCGCGGATGGAGTTGATGAACTCGTTGGTGAACTCCTCAGAGCTCACGTACCGCACGCGCGTGCCCGGGTAGAGGCTGCGCGCGTAGTGCCCGATCGCGTGCAGCAGGTGCGTCTTGCCGAGCCCCGACTCCCCGTAGATGAAAAGGGGGTTGTACGCCTTCGCCGGCGCCTCGGCGACGGCCACCGCGGCCGCGTGCGCGAAGCGGTTGGAGGCGCCGATGACGAACGTGTCGAAGAGGTACTTCGGGTTCAGGCGCGCCGTGGGCTCGCCGGGGCCGGTCGCCGGCGCGGGCTTCGCCGCCAGCGGGCCGGGGGCGCCGCTGGCGGCGGGCAGCTGGGAGCCGACGGGGCCACCGCGGTGCACGTGACCGGAGCCGGCCGGTGGCTCGGGCAGCTCGCGGCGGCCGTCGCGCTGGTCGTAGTCCTGGCGCCCGTGGTCGTACTCGGAGCGCGGCTGGTCGTAGTCGGGGCGGCCCTGGTCGTAGTCCGGGCGCGGGCCGTCGTAGGAGGGGCGCTCCATCGACTGCGGACGGTAGTCCTGGGGGACCCCGGGGTTGTACGAGTCCTGCGGGGAGCCGTAGGACTCCTGGGACGGGGACGCGTACGGGTCCCGCTCCGGGAAGCCGAGGCGCTGCTGCTGCCAGCCGTAGTCGTCCTGCGAGGGGCGCGGCCAGGCGCCGGGCTCCGGGCGCTGGTACTCGCCGGGGTAGGCGGGGCGGGCCGTGGGCAGCTGGTCGCCGGGGGCGCCGGGGAGCTGGTCGGGCCGGCCGGGGCGGTGGTCGTCGGCGCGGTGGCGGCCGTAGCCGTCGTACTGGCCGTTGTCGTAGCCGCCGGAGGGGAGCTCGGGTTCCTCGTAGCGCTGCTGGCTGCGGGCCGGGGGCGCAGGAGGGGCGGGGGGCTCGCCCGCGGAGTCGTCGACGGTGATCGCGATCCGGATCGGACGGCCGCACTCGCGGCTCAGGGTCTCGCTGACGATCGGAGCGAGACGCCCTTCGAGCACACCCTTCGCAAACTCGTTCGGTACGGCGAGCAGTGCGGTGTCGGCGACCAGCGCGAGAGGCTGGCAGCGACGGATCCAGTGCTCGTCCTTCGTCTCCACGCCCTGCCCGCGGCCCTCACCCAGGAGCTGCTCGAGTACTCGTGGCCACACTGCGGCAAGATCGGCAGGTACGTCAGCCACAGGGCACGCTCTCTCACGAGTCCCACGAACGTGTGGTTGTGGGACGGGTCGGGATTCAAATGGGGTGGAGCCATGAACAAGGGTTCAAGGGAACGAATCGGAGTTCAGCCACGGTAGTCAGGGCGACGGGTGCGGTTCAAGTTGTTGTCCCCAGCCTGTGGATAGTGTCTCTCCGTGATCCCTGGTTTGACCGGATGGCGTAGCCCCGCGTACCGTAACCAGGTCGAGTTGTCGATGGCTGCTGCCGCCTGCCTCCGAAGGGCACAGATCGCGTCAGGTGATCGGGAAGCGGTGCACTCGGGCGTAACTGCGAGCTAATCGTGGGCGCACGGTGACAGCCAGGACGGCACCCGCACCCACCGATTTGATTTCTGGAGCCCCCGAGTGAGCAAGCGCACCTTCCAGCCGAACAACCGTCGTCGCGCGAAGACCCACGGCTTCCGCCTGCGGATGCGTACCCGTGCCGGTCGCGCGATTCTCGCGAACCGTCGTGCCAAGGGTCGCGCCAGCCTGTCCGCCTGATCCCGGTCAGGTCATGCCGTCGTGCTGCCCACCGAGAACCGGCTGAGGCGGCGCGAGGACTTCGCGACCGCGGTACGACGAGGGCGCCGGGCCGGGCGCCCGTCCCTCGTCGTCCATCTACGTAGCGGTGCCACGGACCCGCACGCGCCTGGGGAGAGCGCTCCCCCGACGCGTGCGGGTTTCGTCGTGAGCAAGGCCGTGGGCGGTGCGGTCGTACGCAACAAGGTCAAGCGCAGACTGCGTCATCTGATGCGCGAGCGGGTGGCTCTCCTGCCCCCCGGTAGCCTGGTAGTCGTACGAGCGTTGCCCGGCGCGGGCGATGCCGACCATGCACAACTGGCCCGAGACCTGGATGCCGCCATCGAGCGGCTGCTGGGAGGGGGCGCGCGATGAAGTACCCGCTGCTGGCTCTGATCAAGCTGTACCAGTGGACGATCAGTCCGCTGCTCGGACCGGTGTGCAAGTACTACCCGTCGTGTTCCCACTACGGCTACACGGCCATCGACCGGCACGGCGCGATCAAGGGCACGGCGCTCACCGCCTGGCGCATCCTGCGGTGCAATCCGTGGTCGCTGGGCGGTGTGGACCATGTACCGCCCCGCAAGCGTCCGCGATGGCACGAAATGCTGCGTGACGCGTGGCGTGCACGCAGGGGCGGGTCCTCCGCCGCCGCAACGGCCCCCGAAGAGAATCCTGTTTCGAGCACCGAAGAGAATCCTCCTTCGAGCCCGGCCGCAGAGACCTCGTCCCATGCCCAAGGAGCATGATTAGTGGACACGATTGCCAGCCTCTTCAGCTTCATCACGACACCCGTCTCATGGGTCATCGTCCAGTTCCACTCCGTGTACGGGAAGATCTTCGGCCCCGACACGGGCTGGGCCTGGGGCCTGTCCATCGTGTCCCTGGTGATCCTGATCCGGATCTGCCTGATCCCGCTCTTCGTGAAGCAGATCAAGGCCACTCGGGCGATGCAGACGCTCCAGCCCGAGATGAAGAAGATCCAGGAGCGCTACAAGAACGACAAGCAGCGTCAGTCCGAAGAGATGATGAAGCTGTACAAGGAGACGGGCACCAACCCGCTCTCCTCGTGCCTTCCCATCCTGGCGCAGTCGCCGTTCTTCTTCGCCCTGTATCACGTGCTCAACGGCATCGCGACGGGCTCGACGATCGGCGTCATCAACGAGTCGCTGCTCGCCAGCGCCCGTAAGGCGCACATCTTCGGCGCCCCGCTGGCGGCGAAGTTCACCGACAGCTCGGCGAAGGTGGAGTCCCTCGGCGCCTCGCTGACCGACGTCCGGGTCGTCACCGCGATCATGATCGTCATGATGTCGGCGTCGCAGTTCTACACGCAGCGCCAGCTGATGACGAAGAACGTCGACACCACGGTGAAGACGCCGTTCATGCAGCAGCAGAAGATGCTGATGTACGTCTTCCCGGTCATGTTCGCCGTCTTCGGCATCAACTTCCCGGTCGGTGTCCTCGTCTACTGGCTGACCACCAACGTGTGGACCATGGGCCAGCAGATGTACGTCATCCACAACAACCCGACCCCGGGTTCCAAGGCCCAGGCCGCCTACCTGGAGCGTCTGACCAAGCACGTCACGCACCACGGCAAGGTCCGCCGGCGCAGCGAGAAGACCATCGTGAAGGCGATCGTCGCCAAGGGCCGCGACCGCAACGAGTTCGAGCGCAAGTTCATCAACGGTCTCAACAAGGCCGGCCTCGCGGCCCAGACCGACGGCACCGTGGTGAAGAGCGACGCCGCCGTGGCCACGCAGACCGAGGACGGTACGCCGACCACCGGCACCGCCGCCCCCAAGCGCCAGCAGCCCAAGCGTCAGACCAAGGCCCAGCGTCAGTCCGGCACGACCAAGCCGGGCGACTCCGAACCGACCACGTCGCTGAGCAAGTCCGACGAGCCCGAGGACGCCAAGCCCGAGGATGCCAAGCCTGCCGCCGCTGCCAAGAAGGCCGCCTCGCAGCCCGGCACCGGCACCCGCAGCAAGGCCCAGTCCGGGCAGCGCAAGGGCCAGCAGCGCCCCAAGTCCCCGTCCAAGAAGTAAGAAGGAGCCCATCCCGTGACGGAAGGCACCACCTCCGCCGCTGCCGAGGGTGCAGACACCCTGACCCGCCTGGAGCAGGAGGGCGAGATCGCGGCGGACTACCTCGAGGGTCTGCTGGACATCGCCGATCTCGACGGCGACATCGACATGGACGTCGAGGCCGACCGCGCCGCTGTCTCGATCATCAGCGACACGGGGAGCCGAGACCTGCAGAAGCTGGTCGGCCGTGACGGTGAGGTGCTGGAGGCGCTCCAGGAGCTCACGCGCCTGGCGGTGCACCGGGAGACCGGCGACCGCAGCCGTCTGATGCTGGACATCGGCGGCTACCGCGCCAAGAAGCGCGCCGAGCTCTCCGAGCTGGGGGCGAAGGCCGCGGCCGAGGTCAAGAACACCGGTGAGCCGGTGAAGATGAATCCGATGACGCCGTTCGAGCGCAAGGTCGTGCACGACGCGGTCAAGGCCGCGGGCCTGCGCAGCGAGTCCGAGGGCGAAGAGCCGCAGCGCTTCGTCGTCGTGCTTCCCGCCTGATCGGATCCATACGTTTCGTCCGGCCCCGTCTGTAGCGCAGACGGGGCCGGACTTTGTCAGCCTGGTAGTTCTGGTGGCCGGCGCTGTGATGCGCCGATGCGGTACGGAAGGACGGTCCCCGTGACGGAGGCAGCGGAGCTCCCCCCTGCGCCCGAGCAGGCACGTGAGGTGTTCGGTGATCGCTTCGCGGACGCGGTTCGCTACGCGGAGCTGCTCGCCGAGGCGGGTGTGCAGCGCGGTCTCATCGGGCCACGCGAAGTGCCCCGCCTGTGGGAACGGCACCTGCTGAACTGCGCCGTACTCTCGGAGGTCGTGCCCGAGGGCGTGACCGTGTGCGACGTGGGCTCGGGCGCCGGTCTGCCCGGTATCCCGTTGGCTCTCGTCCGCGAGGACCTGAAGATCACGCTGCTGGAACCCCTGCTGCGCCGCACGAACTTCCTCACCGAGGTCGTGGAGCTGCTGGGCCTGGACCATGTGACGGTCATGCGGGGCCGGGCCGAGGAGGTCATGGGCAAGCTGCCGGCGGTGCATGTCGTGACCGCACGGGCCGTGGCGCCGCTGGACCGCCTGGCCGCCTGGGGCATTCCGCTGCTGCGTCCGTACGGGGAGATGCTGGCACTCAAGGGGGACACGGCCGAGGAGGAGCTGAAGGCCGCTGCCACGGCCCTGAGTAAGCTCGGCGCGGTGGAGACGTCGGTCCTGCACGTCGGTGAGGGCGTGGTCGATCCTCTGTCCACTGTGGTGCGGGTGGAGGTCGGCGAGAGCCCTGGCGGCGTGCGCTTTGCGGCCAAGCGAGCCAAGGCGGCCCGAACGGGCAGGGCTCGCCGACGTCGGTGATCCGTCCCGACGACGAGACTTACTCCACACAAGCTGCCCAACCTATGCACGTCGGAGTGTCGCGACCGTTCGATCGCCGCTGCGCTGCATCGTGTTTCACGTGAAACGTCGCTCACTGCTGCACGGCATCATCAGCCGGGGCCGCGCTGCGGCCGAACCCCGCGACCGCAGGCCCCTCGGTTCACTCGATGAGGGAACCGAGTTGTCCACAGAGGTGGATTTCTCCACAGAACCCCAGGCCTCACTGGTTCACGACCCCGAAGGCATGGGAGGCTCTGTTCATTGCGAGCCTGAAGTCGAGGAGAGTGAATCCTTGCGGTCCGACGCCAACATCGCGGGACCGATGACCGATCCGGTCCCCGGTCCCCGTACCGAGTCGATGGGGGAGGATGTTTCACGTGAAACACCGCCCCCGATGGACGACACTCCGATCGGTCGTGCTGCCCAACTCGCCGTGGAGGCACTGAGCCGAGCGGGCGAGGGCCTGCCGCGGCCCGAGCAGACCCGCGTCATCGTGGTCGCCAACCAGAAGGGTGGCGTGGGCAAGACGACGACGACGGTCAACCTCGCCGCTTCGCTGGCCGTCCACGGAGGCCGGGTCCTCGTGGTCGACCTCGACCCGCAGGGCAACGCGTCCACGGCCCTGGGGATCGACCACCACGCCGAAGTGCCGTCCATCTACGACGTACTGATCGACAGCAAGCCGCTGGCCGACGTCGTTCAGCCCGTCCCGGATGTCGAGGGGCTCTTCTGCGCGCCCGCCACGATCGATCTCGCCGGTGCGGAGATCGAGCTGGTGTCCCTGGTGGCACGCGAGAGCAGACTCCAGCGCGCGATCCAGGCCTACGAGCACCCGCTGGACTACATCCTCATCGACTGCCCGCCCTCGCTCGGTCTGCTGACGGTCAACGCGTTGGTCGCCGGTGCGGAGGTCCTCATCCCGATCCAGTGCGAGTACTACGCACTTGAGGGCCTGGGCCAGCTGCTGCGCAACGTGGATCTGGTGCGGGGGCACCTCAACCCCGCCCTGCACGTATCGACGATCCTGCTCACCATGTACGACGGCCGGACGCGGCTCGCGTCACAGGTCGCGGAAGAGGTGCGCACCCACTTCGGTGACGAGGTGCTGCGGACGAGCATTCCCCGCTCGGTCCGTATCTCCGAAGCGCCGAGCTATGGACAGACAGTGCTGACCTACGATCCGGGGTCCAGCGGTGCGTTGTCCTATCTTGAGGCGGCACGAGAAATCGCGTTGAAGGGTGTCGGCGTCAGTTACGACCCGACGCAGGCCCATATCGGCGCCCAGAGTAATCCGAGCATGGTGGAGGGCATTCAGTGAGCGAGCGACGGAGGGGTCTGGGCCGTGGACTCGGCGCACTGATCCCCGCTGCCCCGACGGAGAAGACGCCGGCTTCGGCCGCGGTGGGAGGCGCGAGTGCCGCGTCCCCGTCGTCGGTACCGGTGCTGACGACGGACCGTGGGGTGGCCGCGGCGAAGGTGACAACGCTGCCGCCGGTTTCACATGAAACCGAGGTGCCGTCGCCGAACGGTGTCGAGGAGATTCCCGCGGCCCCCATGGGCGCTCACTTCGCGGAACTCCCCCTCGACTCCATCACTCCGAACCCGCGCCAGCCCCGCGAGGTCTTCGACGAGGACGCACTGCAGGAACTGGTCACCTCCATCCAGGAGGTCGGCCTTCTCCAGCCGGTCGTCGTGCGTCAGGTCGGGCCCTCGCGCTACGAGCTCATCATGGGCGAGCGGCGCTGGCGGGCCAGCCGCGAGGCGGGCCTGGACGCCATCCCGGCGATCGTGCGGGCCACGGACGACGACAAGCTCCTCCTGGACGCCCTCCTGGAGAACCTGCACCGTGCGCAGCTGAACCCGCTGGAAGAGGCCGCCGCCTACGACCAGCTCCTGAAGGACTTCAACTGCACCCACGACCAGCTGGCCGACCGCATCGGCCGGTCTCGCCCGCAGGTGTCCAACACCCTGCGTCTGCTGAAGCTGTCGCCAGCCGTGCAGCGCCGGGTGGCCGCAGGGGTGCTGTCGGCCGGTCATGCCCGGGCCCTGCTCTCCGTGGAGGACTCGGAGGAGCAGGACCGGCTGGCACACCGCATCGTCGCTGAGGGGCTCTCGGTGCGGGCCGTCGAGGAGATCGTGACGCTGATGGGTTCGCGGCCGCAGAGCGCTCAGCGCTCCAAGGGGCCACGAGCCGGTACCCGTGTCTCCCCGGCGCTGACGGACCTCGCCACCCGGCTCTCGGATCGTTTCGAGACGCGCGTGAAGGTCGACCTGGGGCAGAAGAAGGGCAAGATCACCGTCGAGTTCGCGTCGATGGAGGACCTCGAGCGAATCCTCGGCACGCTCGCTCCCGGCGAGGGGCCGGTCCTTCAGCAGGGCATTCACGACGGTGACTCCGAGGAGTCCGAGGCGTAGAGAATGCGGCCACCGGCCCCTCTGTGGGCCGGTGGCGGGCCAGGCGGGCCGTGTCCGGTGTGTACCGGACACGGCCCGCTCTTTGCTTTTAGCCGCTATCGATGGAATCGCATCGTGGATACGATGCGATCGGGTGTGGCGCACCCACCAGGCAACCTCTGAGGGGAGGCAGGGGCCATGGGAACGGTGAGCCGGACCGGACTGATGAGCGCGGCCCTGGGGCTGGGGGCGGTCGGCGGCTTCGTCGGCAGCCTTCTGAGGGAACGGAGCTCTCTGACAGCCGCTCGCGACGCCGCGGGCGAAGGAAGCGAGGAACAGCCTTCATGGGGCGTCGGCTCGTACCGCTCACGCTGGACAACCTTCAGGACCTTCCCAACCGCTGCCGGTCGTGCGTCTTCTGGGAACTCGACCCAGTCAGCGGAGAGGCCGCGGTAAGGGCCGGCACGGCCGCCCTGGAGAAGGAGGCGTGGATCTCCGCCGTTCTGCTGGACTGGGGATCCTGCGGCCGGGTCGTCTACGTCGATGACGCGCCGGTGGGCTTCGTGCTCTACGCTCCGCCCGCTTATGTGCCCCGCTCCACGGCGTTTCCCACCAGCCCGGTGTCACCGGACGCGGTGCAGCTGATCACCGCGTCCATCATGCCGGGTTATCAGGGGCAAGGGCTGGGGCGAGTCATGGTGCAGACCGTCGCCAAGGACCTCCTGCGCCGGGGCTTCAAGGCGATCGAAGCCTTTGGGGACGCGCGGTGGAAGGAACCGGCCTGTGTCCTTCCGGCCGACCATCTCCTGGCTGTGGGCTTCAAGACGGTGCGACCACACCCCGTTCACCCGCGCCTGCGCCTGGAGCTACGGACGACGCTCTCCTGGAAGGAAGACGTCGAGATGGCGCTCGACCGGTTGCTGGGGGCCGTGCAGAAGGAACCGGCTCTTCGCCCCCTCTGACCCGCTCCCCGACCCCTCTGACCGGTTCTCTGCAATTCGGACCGGCTCTCTACCAACATGAAGGGGCCGGCCCGCCCGGGCCGGCCCCTTCATGTTTCACGTGAAACGTCACTCGGCGATGAAGTCCTCGAGGTCGCGGACGATCGCGGCCTTCGGCTTCGCACCGACGATGGTCTTGGCGACCTCGCCACCCTGGTAGACGTTCAGCGTCGGGATGGACATGACGCCGTACTTGGCCGCCGTACCCGGGTTCTCGTCGATGTTGAGCTTGACGACCTCGATCTTGTCGCCGTACTCCTTGGCGATCGCCTCGAGGGAGGGAGCGATCTGGCGGCACGGACCGCACCAGGCGGCCCAGAAGTCCACCAGGACGGGCTTGTCGCTCTTGAGGACGTCCTGCTCGAAGGAGTCGTCGGTCACGTTCTTCAGGTCGGCCACGGCGGGGGCTCCTTTTACTGGTGTGCGGTGGGGCGGGGTGGACGGGGGTCAGACAGAGGTCTTCTCGGGCTCGGCCTGCTCCTCGTCCGCGAGGGCGGCGAGGAAGCGCTCGGCGTCGAGAGCGGACGAGCAGCCGGTACCGGCGGCGGTGATCGCCTGACGGTAGGTGTGGTCGACGACGTCACCGGCGGCGAACACACCGGTCACGTTGGTGCGCGTCGAGGGGGCGGCGACCTTGAGGTAGCCCTCCTCGTCCAGGTCGAGCTGGCCCTTGAAGAGTTCGGTGCGCGGGTCGTGGCCGATCGCGATGAACAGGCCGGTGACCGCCAGGTCACTCAGCTCGCCGGTCTTCAGGTTGCGCAGCTTCAGGCCCGACAGCTTCTGCTCGCCCTGGATCTCGGCGACCTCGCTGTCCCACACGAACTTGATCTTCGGGTCGGCGAACGCACGCTCCTGCATCGCCTTGGAGGCGCGCAGGGTGTCGCGGCGGTGGACGATCGTCACGGACTTGGCGAAGCGGGAGAGGAAGGTGGCCTCCTCCATCGCGGTGTCCCCGCCGCCGATCACGGCGATGTCCTGGTCCTTGAAGAAGAAGCCGTCACAGGTGGCACACCAGGAGACACCGCGGCCGGAGAGCGTGTCCTCGTTCGGCAGACCGAGCTTGCGGTGCTGCGAGCCGGTGGTGACGATGACGGCCTTCGCCTGGTGCACGGTGCCCGCGGTGTCCGTGACGGTCTTGATGTCGCCGGTCAGGTCGACGGAGACGACGTCGTCCGGGATGAGCTCGGCGCCGAAGCGCTCGGCCTGGGCGCGCATGTTGTCCATGAGCTCGGGGCCCATGATGCCGTCCTGGAAGCCGGGGAAGTTCTCCACCTCGGTGGTGTTCATGAGCGCACCGCCGGCGGTGACTGCGCCCTCGAAGACCAGCGGCTTCAGCGACGCGCGCGCGGTGTAGAGCGCCGCCGTGTAGCCGGCGGGCCCGGAGCCGATGATGATCACGTTTCGGACGTCGCTCACGGCTTGTTTCCTCGTCTCTGGACTGCGTCGTCGGACCGGAGGGAGCCCCTCTCGAAGCTCTCACCCCACCCAACGGATCCTAAGGGGCGCGCATTCCCACTGTGTCCGGGCACACGGAGCACGGGGCCGGGGCGTGCTCCGGACATGCCTCCGTACCGGCTACCACGCGGGGCGGAGGCGAAGTGTCGGCCTCTACGGCTTGGTGTAGGAGTGCGTCAACAGGACCTTGGCCTTGGCCGACGAAGGGTGGGTCACGCAGGACGTCTCCACGAGGTACGCGTTCACCCTGTTGCTGTCGGACGGGTCGGAGAGCACCACCAGCAGGACGTCTGCGCCCTTGTAGACGCCTTCCTTGGTGGCGAGCGCGGCGTCGTTGCGTCCGATCCCCTTCAGGACGCAGGAGGGAACCGAGAGCGCCCGGTCCAGCTTCGGTGACACGATGCTGGGACCGCCCCGGACACCGACGCTGTTGTGCGGGGCGACGGACCCTCGTCCGGAGCCCTGCTTCTTGGAGAGAAGGTCCGAGACCTGCTGTCCCAGCTTCTTGTCGGAGAAGGTGTCCGCCGCGGTGGTCTGCCGACCGCTTTCCCCGCTGGGCTTGCCGTCGTCGAAGGTGGCGACCAGGACCGAACCGAGTCCGAGGGCGGCGACGGCGAAAACGCCGCCGAGGAGGGCGATCCTGCGACGCCCGCCTCGTTTGCGGTCCTTGCGGCCCGGCCCGGTCGACGACGAGCGCGCGTGGCCGGACGGGCGGTCGGCCGCCACCGATGTTTCACGTGAAACATGAGTGCGGTCGTCCGCGTCGGCATCCGAGCGGGATGCGGCGACGGGCGACGTGAAGTCCTCCGCGTCGGGCGCCGTGGCATTCAGCAGCGCCTCGGCCGCGAGTGCGGCGTCGATACGGCCGGCGACATCGGCGGGCATCCGGGTCGGACCGGGCAGGGTGCCAAGCAGCCCGCGGATTTCCTCCAACGAGACGTACACGTCGGCACAGAGCTCGCACGAGTCCAGATGACGCCGGATGTCGGTGGTCCGGGACGGCGGGAGCAGCCCCTCGGTGAGGTCGGAGATCTCGGCGACGTCCGGGTGCCCGGCCATGTCCGTCGTGGATGTCACGCTCGCCCACCTCCGCCCTTCACAGCAGCTGGATCGCTCGGCCCGGTATCACGGGGGCCGGCCGTCGGCGGTCCCGCTGCCGGTGGGACGGATGTCCCCTGAGTCCGGTTCCGCTCCTCGCCCGGTTCCTTTTCGCCACCGGCGCTTTCCGGTCGCAGATGGGTGAGGAGCGGCAGGAGTCTGGCTCGGCCGCGAGCACAGCGGCTCTTGACCGTGCCGGTGGGGACGTCGAGTACGCGGGCGGCCTCGGCGACCGGGTAGCCCTGCATGTCCACAAGGACGAGGGCGGCACGCTGGTCGGGCGGCAGCGTGCCGAGGGCCTCCAGCAGCTGACGGTGCAGATCGTTGCGTTCGGCCGGTGCCGAGGCCTCCTCGTGCGGCTCCAGCAGCTGCTCCAGCCGCTCGGTGTCATCCACCGGGGAGGTCTTGCGGGAGGCCACCTTCCGGGCGCGGTCGAGACAGGCGTTCACCGTGATGCGGTGCAGCCAGGTCGTGACGGCCGACTGGCCGCGGAAGGTGTGGGCGGCCCGATAGGCGGAGACGAGAGCGTCCTGGACGGCGTCAGCGGCCTCCTCGCGGTCGCCCAGCGTGCGCAGGGCGACCGCCCAGAGACGGTCACGATGCCGCCGTACGATTTCACCGAAGGCGTCCGGGTCGCCTTTCACATGGCGGGCCAGGAGATCCTGATCGCTCGCGTCGCCGTATGCGGTGTCATCTGCCATCGGACCCCCTCCCCCTGGAACGCTCAGCCGGTGAACTTGAGGTCTGTTATGGCCTGCTTGTAGCCGGCGTTGCTGTAGGTGTCGCCCTGCGCGTACGGCAGCGCGGTGAACCACACCAGCACGTACCGGCTCTTCACCGGCTTGGCGACCGTCACCTTGGCCGTGGTGCCCGCGGTCTTCACCGATCCCAGTTTCGTCATCTGGGTGAGCGGGACCGACGAGCTCATGGAGTCGGTGGCGTACAGCGTGACCGTCGTGTGGTCACCGCCGAACAGAAGCCCTATCGACGCGCCCGAGACCTCCTGCTCCGAGCCGAGGTCGTAGACGATGCCGACGCCCGGCTTGAAGGCCGGGTTCATGTCCGGGCCGTCCTTGTAGCTGGCGGTGCGCCAGTACGTGGAGCTGTCGTTGTCGTACGTCTTCCCGACGTCGCCCGGGTGCTGGGCGTCGCCCTTGGCGACGTACTCCTGAGCGCTCTGGATCTTGAGGGTCTTGACCGGCTTGGTCTTGCCGCTGTTCTTGTCGTTCCCGTCAGTCGTCTGCGTCTTGTTGGTGTCGTCGTTCTTGCTGCCGTTGTCCATGAGGACTTCGGCGAGCTGCCAACTGCCAAGACCCAGCGCGGCGATGAGGAGCGCCGAGACAGCCCACTTCAGTGCCTTGCCGGTGCGGCTCTGTAGGGGCGCCGGGGGAGCCGGGACGGGCTGGGTGGCGCCGGGGTGGGGCGCCGGCCGGCCGTAGGTGCCCTGCTGGTAGGTCGTGCGCTGGTACTCCGGCGGTGCGGTGAACGTCGGCTCCGGCGGGCGGATGCGGGGCATCTCGCCGATCGCCTTCACCAGTTCCTCCGGCGTCGTGCACGCGGCCTCGTGACGGGAGGCGGTCGCCCCGTCGTTGGCGAGGGCCCGCATGGACAGCTCGGACAGGCCGCGGTGGACACCGGCCCGCACCTGGTCGGGCGCGATCAGACCGACGTCCTTGGGCAGCCCCGACAGACCGTAGGCGTCGCTCTCGTAGGGCCAGCGCTGGGTGAGCGCCGCGTACAGCAGAGCGCCGATGGCCTCGGTGTCGGTGCGCTGCGGAGTCTCGGAACTGATGCCACGCAGGGCGGCGTTGACGGCGAGACCGCGGATGCGCCACTGGCCGCTCGAGGTCCGCAGCACGGCGTTGGGGTTCAGACGCAGATGGGCCAGGCCCTCGCGGTGCGCCGCGGCCATGGCGGCGGCGATCTGGCTGACCATCTGGTAGGCGTCGTACGGCTCCAGCGGCCCGGAGGCCAGGAGCGTGGTCATCTCGGTGGCGTCGGGCAGCCACTCGTGGACGACGTAGACGAGGTCGTTCTCCTCGACGGCGTCGAGGACCTGGACGAAGCGCGGGTCGCCGAGCAGTGCCGCGGAACGGGCGGCGGCGAGGACGGAACGAGCCCGCGCGTGGTCCGCGGGCAGGAGGTGAACGCCGACGGCGCGACGCAGTTTCTCGTCGACGGCCCGCCAACTGCTGAATCCGTCCAGACGGGTGACGCACTCCTCGAGCCGGTACCGTCTGGCGAGCTTGTGCCCGCTGTGCAGCTCGGGCGTTGAGGCCTTCCCGGAACCTTCGGTCCCGCCACTCCCCTGTGCCTCGTCGATGTCCGTGTCCCGCTCCCGGTTCTGGGCCACCCCGTCGGCCGTGGACTGGTCCGCCTCCGCGGTCAGCGGCTCGTCGCCGCTGTTGTCTGCCACGTCGACGGCAGCCGTGCTCCGTTCCGCCACCGTCGTCCCTGCCTCCCCATCCATCGCGCGCCGACCGACTTCCGTGCGCGCCGTCCGACGCCGAAACCAATTGTGCCCACAGTCCGCCGCTATGCACGACACGCGGCGGCGGACGATGGTTGTGCGCGTACCCCCGCGTCAGCGCCCCAGACGCCCGCGGACCATGCCGACCAGTGAGTTCAGTTCCTCGATACGCATCTTGCGGGCGGCGACGAAGAAGACTCCGAGGAGTACCGCCCCGCCGACCAGCATCGCAGCGAAGGATCCGACGACGCCCTGGCCGAGCGTGTGGCCGATCCCGTAGCAGGCCACGCCGCTGAGGGCGGCGGCCGGCACCGAGGCGATGCAGAGCCTGGCGTACGTCCGCAGCACGCGGGCGCCGTCCAGGTCGCCGCCCAGGCGCTTGCGCAGCCGGTTCCAGGCCACGCCGACGCCGATCGCGTAGGCCAGGCCGTACGCGGCGGCCATGCCGGCCACGGCCCAGCGGGCCGGCAGCACGAGGTAACACAGCGCCGAGGCGCCCGCGTTGACCGCGGCCACGATGACCGTGTTGTAGAAGGGCGTCCGGGTGTCCTCGTAGGCGTAGAAGGCGCGCAGGACAACGTACTGCACCGAGTAAGGGATGAGGCCGAGGCCGAAGGCCATCAGCATGTAGCCCATGTTGGTGGCGGCGCCGGTGCCCGAGGTGCCGAAGATGAGCGTGCACATCGGGATGCCGAGGGCCAGGAAGCCGAAGGCGATGGGCACGATGGCCACGGCCGTGGTGCGCAGTCCCTGGGAGATGTCGTCGCGGACCGCGCCCCTGTCGCCCTCGGCCGCCGAACGCGAGATGCGCGGCAGCAGAGCGGCCATCAGGGAGACGGTGATGATCGCCTGCGGCAGGCCCCAGATCAGCTGGGCGTTGGCGTAGGCGCTGAAGCCGGTGCCGGCGATGTTCGTGTCCTTCACGGCCGCCGTCGCCAGCTGCGTGACGACCAGGGCGCCCGCCTGGTTGGCGAGGACGAACAGCACCGTCCACTTGGCGAGCATCGCGGCCTTGCCGAGACCGTGGCCCTTCCAGTCGAAGCGCAGGCGCAGCCGGAACCCGGTCTCGCGCAGGTAGGGGATCATCGCCAGGGCCTGGACGACCAGTCCGAGGAGAACGCCGATGCCGAGGAGCCGCTGGCCCTCCGGCGGGATGCTCGTGACCGCGATGTGCGAGTGCGCCGACGTGCCGTACACCCACAGGAACATGCCCAGCGTCACGATGATGACGATGTTGTTCAGGACCGGGGTCCACATCATCGCGCCGAACTTGCCGCGGGCGTTGAGGATCTGGCCCATCACCACATGGATGCCCATGAAGAAGATGGAGGGCAGGAAGTAGCGGGTGAAGGTGACCGCGACCTCGTTGGCGGCCGGGTCGCCCGCGACCTTCACCGACAGCACCCGCACCAGCACCGGCGCGGCCAGGACCGCGACCGCGGTGAGCGCCGCGAGAGCGACGATCACCAGGGTGAGCAGCCGGTTGGCGAAGGCCTCGCCGCCGTCGTCGTCCTCCTTCATGGCACGCACGAGCTGAGGCACGAAGACGGAGTTGAGACCGCCGCCGACGGTGAGGATGTAGATCATGGTCGGCAGCTGGTAGGCGACCTGGAAGGTGTCACCGAGAAGAGCCGTGCCCAGCGCGGAGACGATCAGCGCCGAGCGGACGAAGCCGGTGAGGCGGGAGACCATCGTGCCCGCCGCCATCACGGCGCTCGACTTGAGTAGACCGCCGGCCTTCCCGGCCTTCTTCGCGGCCGGGGCGGGGGCCGCGGGTGCCACGACGGGGGCGGCGCCCAGGTTCAGCGTCTGGTCGGCCCCGGGCGTGGGGGCGAGGTTCATGGTCTGGTCGGCCGCGGGCACGGCAGCCGTCGGCTGCGGGTACTGCGCCGCCGGGGCGCCCCCACCGGGGGCGGCGGCGGGGCCCGGCACAGACGGGGGATCCGTCGGACGTCCGCTGCCCTGCTGCTGGTCCCGGAAGAGGTGCGCGAACGCGTCCGGCTCGTGTCGCTCCTCGCCGGCCTCGGTCACCAGGTCGTCGACGCCCACGTACTGGGCCGTACGCCGGTTGTCGCCGTAGGGCAGGTACTGGGTCGGGCCGTCCGGCTCCGGAGCGGGGGTCTGGGCCCACACGTGCGGATCGGGGGCGTACGCCGACTGGGGCGGCCGACCGTACTGCGGCTGCTGTGGCTGCTGCGGCTCGTACGTGCCGGGGGGCGGCGGGGGGTGCGCGGCGCGGTCGTAGAGGGCCTCGGCGACCGGGTCCTGGGCGGCGAGGTCCTGCGCCCGGTACGGGTCCTGGTCGTAGGCGTCCTGCAGGTACATGTCGGCGGGCGGCTGCGGCGGCACCTGGCCGGGCTCGGGCGGCGGGCCCTCGGGGTGCCCCGAGCTGCCCACGGCCTGGCCGCGGTCACCGTCGTACGGCGCGTTCATGGTTACCCCACCTCATCGTCCCGGGCCCACCGGCCACGACATCGCTCAACGGTCCACTCTCTCACCCGTGGCGGAGGGGTCCGCGCTTTCCGCTGCGGTGTCCGGTGTCGGGTCACTCGGCTGCTGCGGGTCGTCTGCCCGGGCATCGGTGCCGGACTCCTCCTTGAGACGTGCCGCGGGGCTCTCCGGGTTCTCCGGTTCCTCGTCCCCCTCGTCCGTCTCGCCGGCGGGGCCGTTCTCCTCCGCCTCGCGGGCGGCCCGCTTGCGCTGCGTGTACATGCGGAAGCCGGCCAGGACCAGCAGGAGGAAGCCGCCGCCGATGACCAGCATGACGGTGGCCGTGAACTCGGTGACCTTGACGTCGAAGCTGACCGGCTCGCCGTACTTCTGACCGTCCTGCGTGTACAGCTGGGCGACGACCGTCGCCTGGCCGTTGGCCTTGGCCGTCGTGGTGAACTTCACCGTCTGGCTGTGGCCGCCGGAGACCGTGATGGGCTGCTCGTCGTAGGCGTAGTCGCCGATCTTGAGCCGGTTGGGGCTGGTCGAGGTGAGGCGCAGCATCAGGTGCTGGACGCCCTGGACCAGGTTGTTCTGGACGGTGACCGGGATCGTGGCGCTGCGTCCGGACAGCTTGGTGTCGGACTTGTCGATCAGTTTGACCTGGCCGGTCAGGACGCCGAGGTGGTTCTCCACACTGCCGCGGAAGCTTTGCGCCGCGCCCGCGCGACCGCGCCACGAGGTGGACATGTCGCGGTTCATGGCCAGCCCGAAGGGGGTCACCACGCGCGAGTCGTTGGTGAGGATCACCTTGAAGTTGTCCAGGGTGTCCTGCGTCCGCGCGATCTGCTCGAAGGCGGAACGCGGCAGCTCCTGCCTGCGCAGCGAGGAGGGGTAGGCGGAGGCCGACGGAAGCCTGGTGGTGGCGCCCGGGTCCGGCTTGGCCTTGGCGGCCGCGGAGAGCTTCTGGGTCTGCGCCCAGTTCCCGCTCTGCAGGGCCGACAGCGCGTCCGCCATCGCCTGCGCCTGGGAGGTGGTGGGCATGCGCTGCGGTGCGACGACGATGCTGCGCTGCTTGTCCGTCTGGGTGTTCAGGGCCAGGCTCTGGGCCAGGAACCGCTGGACGGCGAGCGTGGAGGAGGAAGCCTTCGTCAGATCGCCCTGGAAGGCCGTCGACAGCCGGGCGTCCGCGACGACCGCCGTGGTGCCGCCGCCGATCGGACGTGCCGCGGAGGGCGTGTAGGTCAGGCCGCCGGTCTCCTGCAGGCTGTCGCTGCGGACGATCACCTTGTCGGCGCCGGCCGAGGTGGCGACCTTGACGATCGACGGGTCGACGGCGCCGTCCACGGGCCAGGCGAAGTCTGTGATGGGCGTCACATGCAAAACGGTCCGCACTGTGGTGGCCGCCACGTCGGTGGCCTCGTTCAGGTGGTTCAGGGAGCCGGTGACGCCGGTGCCGTTGTGGGCCAGGGACGCGAGGTCCGGGTCGGCGAAGGGCAGGGCGACGACCTCCTGGTCGGCCACCGCCTTCTGTAGTTCGTCGAGCCACTGCTTGGCGACCGTCTGGTGGGTTCCGGCCGCTGTGGAGCCGTCCGCGTTCTTGATCTTGTAGCTGCCGGTCATCGCGTCCACGGAGGCGATCAGGTCGGGGTCGAGCACCCAGGTGACGTCGAGACCCTCGCCGAGGGTCAGCAACTCGTCCAGGCGGCCTCCGGGGGAGATCTCCTTGGCGAGGTCGTCGTTGAGGAAGACCGGCGTCTGCTGGTCGTTCGGCCCCGTCTCGGCGGTCAGGTGGACGGTGGAGACGAGCGGCCACAGGAAGGTCGTCTTCGTCTTCGTGTCCGCCCCCTCGGACTGCCAGGGAAGGAAGGTCCGCTGGACGCCGAGGGTCTGGAGCCAGGGCTGGGCGGCGGTCTGCCCGGACAGCGCGACGGCGAACTGATAGATCCCGTCGCCGCCGAGGTCGAGCTTGTCGACCGGCACCGAGATGCTGAAGTGCTCGGCGACCCCGGGAGTGAGCTTGGCGAACTTCTCGGCGTACTTGCCGCCGACCTCCGCGCCGCTCGCGCTCTGGACGCTGTCGCTGCTGCGGGCGATGTCGTCGATGCCCGAGCGGGTGCTGACCTCGGGGCCCACCCGCAGCCCCACGTGGGCGCCGGTGACCGTCTGCTTGCCGTTGTTGGTCACCGTGCCGGACACGGTCAGCGTGTCGCCGTCCGTGGGGGCGGAGGGACTGAGGGAGTCCAGGGCCACGGACACCGAGCCGGTGCCGGAGGCGTCCTGCACAGAGGCCTGCGTGGCCGCGCCCGCGGGCAGCTGCAGCAGACCGGCCAGTAGGGGCGCTCCGGCGAGCAGTGCTCCGGAGCGCCGCAGCCACCGGCGGGCAGGTGAGGGACTGGTCCCCTGGAAGTCTGCCGCTTCGGCCACGCGCTCGCCCGTCCCTCGTCGTCGTCAGTGGTCGTCGCAATGTGCGTCCACGCATGGTAACGATGCGCGCTGAGGGTAAGTGCCGCGGTCCGCTCCACAAGATCGGTTGGCGGCACCAGGGCGCCCCTTGTGTGCATGAATGAAAGTGAACGGTGGCGTAGATCACGAGTACCGGTCTTGGGTGGCTATCGAAGCAGACGTCCCCGGCCGAGTTGTGCGCATTCAATGGAGGCGCCCCGGGTCCCCCGGGACACGTACTCTCTTCTGTTGTGCCGAACGCCAACGAAGACAACCCCCGTTCCCAGAGTGAGGTGCCGCACCGCATGTCGAGTGAGCAGCTGTCGGTGGCCCCCGTCGCCGACGACCTCGCCCGTCGTTTCCAGGAGGCCGGGTTCTCGCTCGCCCTGGTCGGCGGCTCGGTCCGGGACGCGTTGCTCGGCCGGCTCGGCAATGACCTCGACTTCACGACCGACGCGCGGCCCGAGGACGTCCTGAAGATCGTCCGGCCGTGGGCGGACGCCGTCTGGGAGGTCGGTATCGCCTTCGGCACCGTCGGCGCGCAGAAGGACGGCTTCCAGATCGAGGTGACGACCTACCGGTCGGAGGCCTACGACCGAACCTCACGCAAGCCCGAGGTGTCGTACGGCGACTCCATCGAGGAGGACCTCGTCCGGCGGGACTTCACGGTGAACGCGATGGCCCTCGCGCTCCCGGAGAAGAAGTTCATCGACCCGCACGACGGGCGTGCCGACCTGACCACGCGCCTGCTGCGCACGCCGGGCACCCCCGAGGCGTCCTTCTCCGACGACCCGCTGCGGATGATGCGGGCCGCCCGGTTCGCCGCGCAGCTGGACTTCGACGTGGCTCCCGAGGTCGTGACGGCCATGAAGGAGATGGCCGCGCGGATCGAGATCGTGTCGGCCGAGCGGGTGCGGGACGAGCTGAACAAGCTCATCCTGTCCGCGAACCCGCGCAAGGGCCTGACGCTGCTCGTCGACACCGGTCTCGCGGACCATGTGCTGCCCGAGCTGCCGGCCCTCCGTCTGGAGAGCGACGAGCACCATCGGCACAAGGACGTCTACGAGCACACGCTCATCGTTCTGGAGCAGGCGATCGCCCTGGAGAAGGACGGACCCGACCTGACCCTGCGCCTGGCCGCGCTCCTGCACGACATCGGCAAGCCCCGCACGCGCCGGTTCGAGAAGGACGGGCGGGTTTCGTTCCACCACCACGAGGTGGTCGGGGCGAAGATGACGAAGAAGCGGATGACCGCGCTCAAGTACTCCAACGAACTGGTGAAGGACGTCTCACGTCTGGTCGAACTCCACCTGCGCTTCCACGGATACGGCACCGGCGAGTGGACGGACTCCGCCGTCCGTCGCTACGTCCGTGACGCAGGGCCGCTCCTCGACCGCCTCCACAAGCTCACCCGCTCCGACTGCACGACCCGCAACAAGCGGAAGGCGGCGGCGCTCTCGCGTGCCTACGACGGCCTGGAGGAGCGCATCGGCCAGCTCCAGGAGCAGGAGGAACTGGACGCGATCCGCCCGGACCTCGACGGCAACCAGATCATGCGGATCCTCGGGGTCGGCCCGGGTCCCGTCATCGGCCAGGCGTACCAGCACATGCTGGAACTGCGTCTGGAAAACGGCCCCATGGACGAGGAAGCCGCCACGCGGGCACTGAAGGAATGGTGGGCCGAGCAGAGCTGAGGCGGCCGCGAAAACAGGGTCATGTTTCACGTGAAACATGACCTCGGGAATGAGCCGAGGGGCGGTGTTTCACGTGAAACACCGCCCCTCGGTCCGTCCGGCCTACTTCTTGTAGTCCTTCAGGCAGAGCAGGAAGTCGCTGCCGTCACCGCTCTCGGTGTACGAGTACTGGAAGTCCTTCGCGGCGGCCGTGCACTTCGTCTCGGCCTCGGTCTGGCCGAAGTTTCCGCTGATCTTGGCCAGCACCACGTACTGGGCCTTCGAGTCACTGCACTTCACGACCTCGAGGTCCGGGTTGTTGTCGTTGGTGCTGCCGCGGTGCATGCAGTCGCCGACCTTGGCCGTGTTGGCGTCGTCCTGGCCGGATATGAACTTGTAGGCCCCGAAGCCCAGGGCGACGACGATGACCAGGATGATCCGGATCGCCTTGAAGCTGAGCTTGCGGCTGCGCTGCGGGGGAACCGTCGCGTACGGCGCGGTGCCCTGCGGGGGGAACCCGGGCTGACCCGGCTGCTGCGGGTAGCCGCCCTGGGGCGGGTACGGAGCCTGGCCCTGCGGCTGCGGTCCCTGTGCGAACGGGTTCTGACCCTGGGGCGGAGTGGACACGGTGGGTTCCCCCTGGAGAGTTGGTGAACGCTCTGTATAAGAGCGGCGTAAGACGCAGGTAAGTTACCGGCCACCACTGACACTCCTGTCACCGGGAGGGACTCTGTGGCTTTGATGTGACACTTACCGGAATCCAAAGCGGGTCATAGCCACCGCAACTGCCCCGTAGATGGCGGCGACCGTGACCACCAGCGTCGCCGAGCGGCCGTCCGGCGGCAGCATCAGGGCGGCCACCGCGGCGGCGCCCACGAAGGCGACGTTGAACAGGACGTCGTAGACGGAGAAGACCCGGCCACGGAAGCCGTCGTCGACCGAGGACTGCACCACCGTGTCGGTGGCGATCTTCGCTCCCTGTGTGGTCAGTCCGAGGACGAACGTCGCGACCAGCAGGGGACCGGTCGCGAACGGCAGACCCAGGGCGGGCTCCAGCACTGCCGCCGCGGCGGCGCAGACGACGATCCAGCGGCCCGGGCCGAGCCGCCCCGCCGCCCAGGGCGTCAGTACGGCCGCCGCGAAGAAGCCTGCGGCGGACGTCCCCAACGCCAGCCCCAGCAGGCGCAGTCCCTCCTGGGTGGTCGAGGAGAAGGCGTATCGGCACAGCATCAGCAGCATCACCAGCAGAGCCCCGTAGCAGAACCGCATCACGGTCATCGCGATGAGAGCCCAGGCCGCCTCCCGGCGTGGCGGGGCGGCCAGGTGGCGTATCGCGCCGGCCAGGTCGCGTGCGGTGCCGGTGAGCGCCGTGGCCAGGCGGGGCTGGACCAACTCCGGGTCGGGACCCAGCTGTTCGCGCCCGAGGCGGAGGGCCGCGAGCGCCCCGCACAGGTACAGAAGCGCGCCCAGCAGCACCACGGCGGCGTCGGAGTCGGCCACCACCAGCCGTACGACGAAGGCGAGGCCGCCGCCGGCGGCCGCGGCGAGGGTGCCGGCGGTCGGGGAGAGGGAGTTGGCCAGGACGAGCCGTTCGGCGTCCACGACCCGTGGAAGGGCCGCGGACAGGCCCGCCAGGACGAAGCGGTTGACGGCGGTGACCGACAGGGCGGAGACGTAGAAGAGCCAGTCCGGGACGTTGCCGAGGATCAGCAGGGCCGTCGCGGAGGCCATCAGGGCCCGCAGCAGGTTGCCGTAGAGGAAGACCTGGCGGCGGCGCCAGCGGTCCAGGAGGACGCCGGCGAAGGGCCCCACCAGGGAGTACGGCAGGAGCAGGACCGCCATGGCGGAGGCGATGGCGGCGGCCGAGGTCTGCTTCTCCGGAGAGAAGACGACGTAGGCGGCGAGCGCGACCTGGTAGACGCCGTCCGCGCCCTGGGAGAGCAGTCGTACGGCGAGCAGGCGCCGGAAGTACCGGAAGCGGAGCAGGACGCGCAGGTCACGGACGACGGCCATGGAGCACAGCCTCACACAGGCGAGGGTCCCCGGGTGGAGTACCCGGGGACCCTCGGAGCCCTGGCAGGAGCGTTTTCAGTGCGGGGGCGCGTGGCTAGCGCTCGACCTCTCCCCGGATGAACTTCTCGACGTTCTCGCGGGCCTCGTCGTCGAAGTACTGCACCGGCGGGGACTTCATGAAGTACGAGGACGCCGACAGGATCGGGCCGCCGATGCCGCGGTCCTTGGCGATCTTCGCGGCGCGCAGCGCGTCGATGATGACACCGGCCGAGTTCGGGGAGTCCCAGACCTCGAGCTTGTACTCCAGGTTCAGCGGGACGTCACCGAAGGCGCGGCCCTCGAGGCGGACGTAGGCCCACTTGCGGTCGTCCAGCCAGGCCACGTAGTCGGACGGGCCGATGTGGACGTTCTTCTCGCCGAGGTCCCGGTCGGGGATCTGGGAGGTGACGGCCTGCGTCTTGGAGATCTTCTTGGACTCCAGGCGCTCGCGCTCGAGCATGTTCTTGAAGTCCATGTTGCCGCCGACGTTCAGCTGCATGGTGCGGTCGAGGATGACACCGCGGTCCTCGAACAGCTTCGCCATGACGCGGTGCGTGATGGTGGCGCCGACCTGGGACTTGATGTCGTCACCGACGATCGGGACGCCCGCCTCGGTGAACTTGTCCGCCCACTCCTTGGTGCCGGCGATGAAGACCGGGAGGGCGTTGACGAAGGCGACCTTGGCGTCGATGGCGCACTGGGCGTAGAACTTCGCCGCGTCCTCGGAACCGACGGGCAGGTAGCAGACGAGGACGTCGACCTGCTTGTCCTTCAGGATCTGGACGACGTCGACCGGCTCGGCCTCGGACTCCTCGATGGTCTCGCGGTAGTACTTGCCGAGGCCGTCGAGGGTGTGGCCGCGCTGGACGGTCACGCCGGTGTTCGGCACGTCGCAGATCTTGATGGTGTTGTTCTCGGAGGCGCCGATCGCGTCCGCGAGGTCGAGGCCGACCTTCTTGGCGTCGACGTCGAACGCGGCGACGAACTCCACGTCGCGCACGTGGTATTCACCGAACTGCACGTGCATCAGGCCGGGGACCTTCGACGCCGGGTCGGCGTCCTTGTAGTACTCGACTCCCTGCACCAGCGACGCGGCGCAGTTGCCCACGCCGACGACGGCTACGCGAACCGAACCCATTCCGGCTGCTCCCTGTGTGTACGAGTGAGGCCCTGACTGGGCGCTCACGTGGCGGTGTCGTCGGGCGTATCCGCGCCGGGGGTGTCCCCGGAACGGGGCAGGCCGCCCGTCGATCCATGTGTGGTGTCCTGCTGAGCGGGCCCCCCGGAGCCGGAACCCCGCAGGTCCCGTCCGGCCCGCTCGCTCTCGATGAGCTCGTTCAGCCAGCGCACTTCGCGCTCCACGGACTCCATCCCGTGGCGCTGGAGCTCGAGCGTGTAGTCGTCGAGTCGTTCCCGGGTGCGTGCGAAGGAGGTGCGCATCTTCTCCAGACGCTCCTCCAGCCGGCTGCGGCGGCCTTCCAGCACACGCACGCGTACGTCGCGCGACGTCTGTCCGAAGAAGGCGAACCGGGCGGCGAAGTGCTCGTCCTCGTACGCGTCCGGACCGGTCTGCGAGAGCAGCTCCTCGAAGTGCTCCTTACCTTCCGCCGTCAACCGATAGACGATCTTGGCGCGACGTCCTGCGAGTGGTGCGGCGAGGGCGTCCTCCGGAGAGGTCCCCGGCTCCTCGATCAACCAGCCGTTGGCGACCAGCGTCTTGAGGCAGGGGTACAGGGTCCCGTAGCTGAACGCACGGAACACCCCCAGCGATGTGTTGAGCCGTTTGCGCAGCTCGTACCCGTGCATCGGGGACTCGCGGAGCAGGCCGAGGACGGCGAACTCGAGGATGCCGGAACGCCGGCTCATCCGCTCGCCTCCTCGCTTTATCTCGCTCCGATGTATCGACTCGATACATCAAGACGATAGAACGGCCTTCCGGTTGCGACAAGTGGGGAGACGGTGAACGGGATCACATCACTTATTCATCCGAGGCAAGTTGCCTGATTTGGGATGAACTTGTGTGCTCGGTGGGTTTTGACGGTGCGTAGTCTGTGCGCCATGGACACCACCGGGAGCCGAGTGACGTATGGGGGCGTCGGCTTCCCGGGGTCGGTACGGATGAATGCGGGATCGACCACATCCGTACTTCGGGGGGACCGGAAACCAGCCGCCGTTTCCAGGCGCGCAAAGGTGCGCCTGCCCGAGGAGTAGTCGTTCGATGAGCGAGCACCGTCGCAAACCGCCGCAGCCGCAGGGAGGCGGACGTGCCGCGGCCCGACGCGGCCAGTCCGGCTCGTCCTCCGGCCGCCGCGCGGCACCGCGAGGCGCCACCGGGTCCCCGGCCGATTACGGGCTGGGGCAGCAGCCGGTTGAGGAGGAGCGGCCGTACAGCGGCCGCGCCGAGGCCCGGCGCGCGGCACAGAGAAGTACGGGAAGTCGCCGCAGGGCGCCCGAGCCCGCCGGCGGAGGTCGACGCGGTGCGCCCGGCGGCCCGGCGGGGCCCGGGCGGGGCAGAGGGCGTGCGGCACCGCCGGGCAAGAAGCGCCTCATCGACTACCCGCGCGCGGGCAAGTACGGCGCGGCGCGCTGGATGCCGTCCTGGAAGCTGGTGGCCGGCCTGTTCATCGGCTTCATCGGCAGCATGGTGGCCGTCGCCGGTGTCGGCTACGCGCTCGTGAGCGTGCCCGACCCGGCCAAGACCGCGACCGCGCAGAACAACGTCTTCTACTGGTCCGACGGCAGCGAGATGGTCGCCACCGGTGGTGAGACCAACCGGCAGATCGTCAACATCTCCCAGATCCCGAAGGCGATGCAGCACGCCGTCGTCTCCCAGGAGAACAAGACCTTCTACACCGACAGCGGTGTCGACCCCAAGGGCATCGCCCGAGCCGTGTTGAACATGGCCCGGGGCGGCAACACGCAGGGTGGCTCCACCATCACCCAGCAGTACGTGAAGAACGCCCGCCTGGACGACCAGTCTCAGACGATCACGCGGAAGTTCAAGGAGATCTTCATCTCCATAAAGGTGGGCGCCACGGTCTCCAAGGAGGAGATCATGGCCGGCTACCTCAACTCCGCGTACTACGGGCGCAACGCCTACGGCATCCAGGCGGCCGCCCGCGCCTACTTCAACAAGGACTCCGTCGACCTGAACCCGGGCGAGTGCGCCTTCCTGGCGGCGATGCTCAAGGGCGCCACGTACTACGACCCGGCGGGCGCGACCTCCATCGACCCGGCGGCCACGTCGGACGCCAACAGCAGGCGTGCTCTGGCGCAGATGCAGGACACCCTCGACAAGATGGTCGAGTACCACTACCTGACCCCCACGGACCGGGCCAAGTACACCAAGCTCCCCGTGGTGAAGAACCCGCGGTCCAACACCCAGCTCAGCGGCCAGATCGGCTATCTCGTCGACCTCGCCAAGGCGTACCTGGTCAACAACAAGATCATCACCGCCGACAAGCTGCAGCAGGGCGGCTACTCGATCTACACGACCTTCGACAAGAAGAAGATCAACCAGCTCAAGGCCGCGGTGACGAACGTCCAGAAGGCCAACATCAAGCCCAAGCAGCGGCCGAAGACGGACACCCACGTCCAGTTCGGCGGTGCCTCGGTGGATCCGACGACCGGCGCCATCCGGGCCATCTACGGCGGTGAGGACGCGACCAAGCACTTCACGGACAACGCCGACTCGACCGGTGCCCAGGTCGGTTCGACCTTCAAACCGTTCGTGCTCGCGGCGGCCATGAAGTGGGGCGTGCGCAACCCCGACGGCCCGGCGGAGCAGCCTCAGGACGAGCGCACCAAGGTCTCGCCCAAGAGCCTCTACAGCGGCAAGAACAAGCTGAAGATCAAGGAGTACAACGGTGACTTCTGGAAGGACGACAAGGGCAAGGAGTGGCTGCAGACCAACGACGGCAACGAGTCGTTGGGCAATGCCCCGAACTACCGGATCGACCTCCGTGAGGCGATGCAGTTCTCGGTGAACTCCGCCTATGTCCAGCTGGGCATGGACGTCGGCCTGGACAAGGTCAAGGAGTCCGCGATGGACGCGGGCATCCTGAAGGGCAGCCTCGCCGGCACCAACTTCCCCTCGTTCTCCATCGGTATCTCCGACCCCAGCGCGATCCGCATGGCCGGCGCCTACGCCACCTTCGCGGCCAGTGGCGAACAGCGCGACCCGTACTCCGTGCAGAAGGTCACGAGCAAGGACGGCGAGGTCTTCAACCACAAGGTCGTCAGCGACCAGGCGTTCACGGCGCCGGTCGCCGACAACGTCACGGACGTCCTGAAGACCGTGGTCGACAAGGGAACCGGCACCAGCGCCCGGCTGACCGGGCGCGAGGTGGCCGGCAAGACCGGTACCACGGACGGCAACAAGTCCGCCTGGTTCGTGGGCTACACCCCGCAGCTGTCCACGGCGATCACCATGTTCCGGCTGGACGACAACGAGAAGAACAAGCAGCGCGAGTTCCTCGAGATGTACGGGACCGGTGGCCAGGAGAAGATCCACGGTGCCTCGTTCCCGGCCGAGATCTGGCACGACTACATGGAGCAGGCACTCAAGAACGTGCCGCCGAAGGACTTCCCGACACCGGAGCCCATCGGTGAGATCGTCAACGACGTGCCCAGCCCGACGCCGAGCGTCACGCCGAGCCAGACGGTGACGAGCCCGACGCCGAGCCCGACGCCCAGCGAGACGCTGACCAGCCCGTCGCCCTCGCCGACCGAGTCCTGCAAGTTCAGCTGGCAGTGCAGCACCACCGGCGGCACGGACACCGGCGGGACGGACGGAGGCGTGACCTCGACGCCGACGGCCACGGACACGTCAGGGACCGGAAACACAAGAGGGAACGGCAACGGGGGCCTCTTCGGAGGCCCGGGCGGCTAGCCGCCAAAACGCCCAGCAAGGGTGTTTCACGTGAAACGCGCAAATGTGTTTCACGTGAAACAAGGGCCGCCGCACCTGAGAGGGTGAGGCGGCCCTCGGCGTATTCCCAGACATGTACGGCAGGATGTGCGACATGCCCAGCGCAGAATCGACGCAAGCGAGCGTGCACGAGCCGGACACGGTGCGTCCGACCAGGGAGGACCCGGTCGCCCGGTCCGGGAGTGAGCTGATCGGCGGTCCCCTCGGCCGACGGGCCCTGCTCGGAATGTCCTGGTGGACCCCCGTCCGGGTCGTCGCGCTCGTCGCGATCGGCATGTTCGCCCTCGGAATGATCCAGAAGGCGCCCTGCTACAACAGCGCCTGGTTCTTCGGCGCCAGTTCGCAGTACACGAAGGCCTGCTACTCGGACATCCCGCACCTCTATCAGGGACGCGGTTTCGCCGACGGGCTCGTGCCGTACTTCGACAAGCTCTCCGGCGACATGCCGTACCTCGAATACCCGGTGCTGACCGGCGTGTTCATGGAGGTCGCCGCATGGCTCACGCCGGGCAGCGGCAGCATCCAGGACCAGGAACAGTGGTACTGGATGGTCAACGCCGGGATGCTGATGGTGTGCGCGGCGATCATCGCTGTCTGCGTGGCCCGTACGCAGGCCCGCCGGCCCTGGGACGGTCTGCTGGTCGCCCTGGCGCCCGCCTTCGCGCTGACAGCCACCATCAACTGGGACCTGCTGGCGGTCGCTCTGACGGCCGCGGCGATGCTGATGTGGTCCCGGGGCCGCTCCGTCGCCTTCGGCGTCCTCCTGGGCCTTGCCACGGCCGCCAAGCTGTATCCCGTGTTCCTGCTGGGCCCGCTGTTCCTGCTGTGCTGGCGGGCGGGCAAGTGGCGGGACTTCGGCGGAGCGTTCGCCGGCGCGGTCGTCTCCTGGCTCGTGGTGAACCTGCCGGTGATGCTCTTCGCCTGGGACGGCTGGGTGCAGTTCTACAAGTTCAGCCACGACCGGGGCGTTGACTTCGGGTCCTTCTGGCTGATCCTGGCCCAGCACTCCACCGACCCGCTGTCCACCGACACGGTCAACAACATCGCCACGTCGCTGGTGGTGCTCGGCAGCGTCGGTATCGCGGTGCTCACCATGACGGCTCCCCGCCGCCCGCGCTTCGCCCAACTCGCGTTCCTGATCGTCGCGGTGTTCATCGTCACCAACAAGGTCTACTCGCCCCAGTACGTCCTGTGGCTCGTACCGCTGGCAGTCCTGGCCCGCCCCAAGTGGCGGGACTTCCTGATCTGGCAGGCGTGCGAGGTCGTGTACTACCTCGGGATCTGGATGTACCTCGCGTACACGACCAGCGGGGACGCCCACAAGGGCCTGCCCGAGGTCGGCTACCAGTGGGCGATCGGCGTACACCTGCTGGGGACGCTCTACCTGTGCGCTGTCGTCGTACGCGACATCCTCATGCCGGAGCGGGACCCCGTGCGCAGGGCGGGTGACGACGATCCTTCAGGGGGCGTGCTGGACGGTGCGGAGGACGTCTTCGTGGTCGGTGCGGCGGCCCATCCCCCGCGGCACGCGGCCCACTTCGAGGGGCAGCAGGTCGAGTGGGGCGGCCAGGGGCCGGCGTCCCCGACGGACGGTTCGCTCTGAGCGAACAGGCAGTGGAAGGCCCACGCGAAAGGCCGTACACGAAGTGCTCGTGTACGGCCTTTCGGCTGATCAGGGACCGTTGCTCAGCGGTCGACGATCCGGTCGAACTGCGTGGTGGTGTGCCGCAGATGGGCCACCAGCTCTTCCCCGACCTTCGGCTCGGGCGCGTCCGACGGCACGAACAGGATGGAGACCTGCATGTGCGGCGGCTCGGCGAACCAGCGCTGCTTGCCCGCCCAGACGAACGGAGAAAGGTTCCGGTTCACCGTGGCCAGGCCGGCCCTGGCGACGCCCTTGGCGCGCGGCATGACGCCGTGCAGCGCCTTGGGGGCCTCCAGGCCCACCCCGTGCGACGTACCGCCCGCCACGACCACCAGGAAGCCGTCGGAGGCCGCCTTCTGCTGGCGGTAGCCGAAGCGGTCTCCCTTGGCGACCCGCGTGACGTCCAGGACCGCCCCGCGGTACTCGGTGGCCTCGTGGTCCCCCAGCCACAGCCGGGTGCCGATCCGGGCGCGGAAACGGGTCTGCGGGAACTGCTGCTGCAGCCGGTGCAGTTCGTCGGCCTTGAGGTGGCTGACGAACATCGTGTGCAACGGCAGCCGGGCCGCGCGCAGATGGTCCATCCAGCCGATGACCTCCTCGACGGCGTCCGAGCCGTCCGTGCGGTCCAGCGGCAGGTGGATGGCGAAGCCTTCGAGGCGCACGTTCTCTATGGCGGAGTGCAACTGCGGGAGGTCCTGGGCGCTGATGCCGTGGCGCTTCATCGAGGACATCACCTCGATGACCACACGGGCGCCCACGAGGCCGTACACGCCGTCGATGGACGACACCGAGCGGATGACCCGGTCCGGCAGCGGGACGGGCTCCTCGCCACGCCGGTAGGGCGTCAGCACCAGCAGGTCCCCGCCGAAGAAGTCCTTGATGCGCGCGGCCTCGTACGTCGTGCCGACGGCGAGGACGTCCGAGCCCAGCCGCGTGGCCTCCTCCGCCAGCCGCTCGTGCCCGAAGCCGTAGCCGTTGCCCTTGCAGACCGGGACGAGGCCCGGGAACTGCTCCTGCACCTGCTTGTGGTGCGCCCGCCAGCGCGCGGTGTCGACGTAGAGCGTGAGCGCCATGGCCGGACCTGGAACCTTTCTCGTGGCTGCGGTGTAGCAGAGGTATGAGAGCTATTGAAGCGAAGGACGCGGCCTCAGCGGCGCGACTCGGGGATTCAGCGGCGTGACATGTAGATGTCGAGCGCCTTGTGGAGCAGCTTGTTGAGCGGGAAGTCCCACTCGCCGAGGTACTCGGCGGCCTGGCCGCCCGTGCCCACCTTGAACTGGATCAGGCCGAAGAGGTGGTCGGTCTCGTCCAGCGAGTCGGAGATGCCGCGCAGGTCGTACACCGTCGCGCCGAGCGCGTAGGCGTCGCGCAGCATCCGCCACTGCATCGCGTTGGAGGGCCGGACCTCGCGGCCGATGTTGTCGGAGGCGCCGTAGGAGTACCAGACGTGCCCGCCGACGATCAGCATGGTCGCCGCCGAAAGGTTCACGCCGTTGTGCCGGGCGAAGTACAGCCGCATGCGGTTGGGGTCCTCGGTGTTGAGGGCCGTCCACATGCGCTGGAAGTACGACAGCGGGCGCGGCCGGAAATGGTCGCGCACGGCCGTGATCTCGTACAGCCGCTGCCATTCCTCGAGGTCCTGGTAGCCGCCCTGGACGACCTCGACACCGGCCTTCTCGGCCTTCTTGATGTTGCGGCGCCACAGCTGGTTGAAGTTCTTGTGGACCTCTTCCAGGGAGCGGTTGGCCAGCGGCACCTGGAAGACGTAACGGGGCTGGACGTCACCGAAGCCGGCGCCGCCGTCCTCGCCCTGCTGCCAGCCCATGCGGCGCAGCTTGTCGGCCACCTCGAAGGCCCGCGGCTCGATGAAGTCGGCCTCGATGTCCCGCAGCCGCTTCACGTCCGGACTCTGGATGCCCTGCTTGATGGAGTTGGCGTCCCAGCGCCGGATGATCACCGGCGGGCCCATCTTCACCGAGAAGGCGCCCTGGTGCTTGAGGTGGGCGAGCATCGGTTCCAGCCACTCGGTCAGATTCGGCGCGAACCAGTTGATGACCGGGCCCTCGGGCAGGTAGGCGAGGTAGCGCTTGATCTTCGGCAGCTGACGGTAGAGGACGAGACCCGCGCCGACCATCTCACCGGTCCGCTCGTCGAACCAGCCCAGGCTCTCGGACCGCCACTCGGCCTTGACGTCGGCCCAGGCCGGGACCTGCATGTGGCTCGCCGCCGGCAGGCTCTGGATGTACGCCAGATGCTGCTCGCGGCTGATCGTCCTCAGGGTCAGGCTCATGTCGGGGCGCTCCTCGGGCTGGTGTGTCCCCATGGGTACAGGGGCTCCGGCTCTGGGGCCGAAGCCTACTGCGCCTTGCGCGCGCCCCGGCTGGGCGTACGGAACCCACGCCCTGGCTCATGGGCCGCCGGGGCGTTGCGTGGTGCTTTGTGTCGAGTTAGGGAGAGGGTGTCCCTGGCGTCAGCCGCCGATGAGTCCGCCGAAGAGGCCACCGTGCGCCATGCCGAGGAAGAAGCCCACGCCGGAGGCGCCGAGACCCAGGATCAGTCCGAAGCGCTCGCGTGTCGTCTCCGAGATCCACTGGCCGTACGCACCGGTGAGGATGCCCACCAGGCCGGCCCAGGAGGCCAGCAGGTGCAGGTGGTCGAAGAAGCCCGTCACGAACGCCGTCACACCGAGCACCAGGGCGACCGCCGTCAGCGTGTCCTGGATGGGGTGGGGCTTTCCGTCCGTGGCGAAGAGGCCACCGGCGGTGTTGGGTCGCAATGCCTGTGCCATGGGGCACCTCCTGCGAAAGGCGGCGCATCGTAGCGCCATACACACCCGATGTGTACAGACTGACGGCCCCCCGGGCCGGATTTCAACCGGAAGCCGGTGTACGGGTAGTCTGTACCGTCTGCATTGGTGTCTGCCCAGCCCCGATCGGGTAAACCGCGAGGTCACCCCGATTGTCAGTGGCGGCCGATACCGTTGCGTACGCATCACGACCCTCCTGCCACGGAACGACCGTGGCCGCTGAGTCCAAAGGAGGTGGGTTCCACATGCGTCACTACGAGGTGATGGTCATCCTCGACCCCGATCTGGAGGAGCGCGCTGTCGCCCCCCTGATCGAGAACTTCCTCTCCGTCGTCCGTGAGGGCAACGGCAAGGTCGAGAAGGTCGACACCTGGGGCCGTCGTCGTCTCTCGTACGAGATCAAGAAGAAGCCTGAGGGCATCTACTCGGTCATCGACCTGCAGGCCGAGCCTGCGGTCGTCAAGGAGCTCGACCGCCAGATGAACCTGAACGAGTCGGTCCTCCGGACCAAGGTCCTCCGCCCCGAGACCCACTGAGCTTCCGCTCAGCCGATCTCGGGATTCGAGTAGCAGCACAAGCAGCCAGCAGCAAACCCGCCGAGAGGTTCCCCCATGGCAGGCGAGACCGTCATCACGGTCGTCGGCAATCTTGTCGATGACCCCGAGCTGCGCTTCACCCCTTCCGGTGCGGCGGTCGCGAAGTTCCGTGTCGCGTCCACCCCCCGCACCTTCGACCGTCAGACGAACGAGTGGAAGGACGGCGAGAGCCTCTTTCTGACCTGCTCGGTCTGGCGTCAGGCGGCGGAGAACGTCGCGGAATCGCTCCAGCGAGGCATGCGCGTCATCGTGCAG
This sequence comes from Streptomyces sp. C1-1, assembly GCF_050214755.1. NCBI lineage: Bacteria > Bacillati > Actinomycetota > Actinomycetes > Kitasatosporales > Streptomycetaceae > Streptomyces > Streptomyces sp. C1-1. The sequence continues at coordinate 5,161,713 of NZ_CP189826.1, forward strand.
GGCCGGCTGAAGCAGCGGTCCTACGAGGACCGTGAGGGTGTCAAGCGCACGGTCTACGAGCTGGACGTCGAGGAAGTCGGCGCCAGCCTGCGCAACGCCACGGCCAAGGTCACCAAGACCGCCGGCCGCGGTGGGCAGGGCCAGGGCGGTTACAGCGGCGGTGGCGGCCAGGGTGGCGGCGGCTGGGGCGGCGGCTCCGGTGGCGGCCAGCAGGGCGGCGGCGCTCCCGCCGACGACCCGTGGGCGACCGGCGCTCCCGCCGGTGGCAACCAGGGCGGCGGCGGTGGCTGGGGTGGAAACTCCGGCGGCGGTGGCGGCGGCTACTCGGACGAGCCCCCCTTCTAGCCCTTCGGGTCCGGATCTCCGGGCCCGGCGGGTCGAGGGCGGGTCGTTACCCAAACTTCTTGATCACACAGGAGATACACCATGGCGAAGCCGCCTGTGCGCAAGCCGAAGAAGAAGGTCTGCGCTTTCTGCAAGGACAAGGTCACGTACGTGGACTACAAGGACACGAACATGCTGCGGAAGTTCATTTCCGACCGCGGCAAGATCCGTGCCCGCCGCGTGACCGGCAACTGCACGCAGCACCAGCGTGACGTCGCCACGGCCGTCAAGAACAGCCGTGAGATGGCGCTGCTGCCCTACACGTCCACCGCGCGCTAAGGAAAGGGTGACCTACACATGAAGATCATCCTGACCCACGAGGTCTCCGGCCTCGGTGCCGCGGGCGACGTCGTCGACGTCAAGGACGGTTACGCTCGCAACTACCTGATCCCGCGGAAGTTCGCTATCCGCTGGACCAAGGGTGGCGAGAAGGACGTCGAGCAGATCCGTCGTGCTCGCAAGATCCACGAGATCCAGACCATCGAGCAGGCCAACCAGGTCAAGGGCCAGCTCGAGGCCGTCAAGGTCCGTCTGGCCGTCCGCTCCGGCGACGCCGGTCGTCTCTTCGGTTCCGTCACCCCGGCCGACATCGCTTCCGCGATCAAGGCTTCCGGTGGCCCCGAGGTCGACAAGCGCCGCATCGAGCTGACCGCTCCCATCAAGACCCTGGGCGCCCACGAGACGTCCGTGCGTCTGCACCCCGAGGTTGCCGCCAAGGTCAACATCGAGGTCGTCGCGGCCTGACGCTGCGCTCGGCTTGAGCAGCTTCGGCTGTAGAGCTGGGAAGGGGCCGTACCCGTGGGGTACGGCCCCTTCTGTATGGGCGTGATGTTTCACGTGAAACGGTCAGTGGGGCAGACCCCGCGATGTTTCACGTGAAACCGTCAGCGAGTCGCCCCGGTCACCAGCCAGCGTCCGGAGCGGGCTCGCAGCCACAAGGTCAGCATCCGCACCGTCATCATCAGCGTCATGGCGGCCCACAGAGCGGTCAGTCCACCGCCCAATACGGGGACGAGCAGGGCAGCCGGAGCGAAGACCGCCAGCGTGACCAGCATGGCCTTCGCCAAATACGGTCCGTCTCCCGCGCCCATCAGAACGCCGTCGAGGACGAAAACGACCCCGCAGATGGGCTGCGAGAGCGCCACGATCACCAGAGCGGGCAGCGCCACATCCTTCACGGTGGAGTCGCTGGTGAACAGCGGCAGGAACACCGGCCTGGCCAGCACGACCAGCACTCCGAGGACGACGCCGACCGCAACGCCCCACTCCACCATGCGACGGCACGCCTGACGGGCGCCCACGGCATCGTCCGCGCCGAGATAGCGTCCGATGATCGCCTGGCCGGCGATGGCGATGGCGTCCAGAGCGAAGGCGAGCAGGTTCCACAGGGACAGCACGATCTGATGCGCCGCGATGTCGGCGTCCCCGAGACGAGCGGCGACGGCGGTGGCGATCATCAGGATCGCCCGGAGGGAAAGCGTGCGGACCAGGAGAGGTGCGCCGGCCTGAGCCGAAGCTCTGATGCCGGACGAGTCTGGTCGCAAGGAGGCTCCGTGCCTGCGGGCTCCGTGGACGACCACCACCAAATAGACGGCCGCCATGCCGCACTGTGCTATCACCGTGCCCCAGGCGGAGCCGGCGATACCGAGGCCGGCGCCGTAGACGAGGCCCGCGTTGAGGACGGCGTTGGCGACGAAGCCCGCGACGGCGACGTAGAGCGGGGTCTTCGTGTCCTGCAGTCCACGCAGGACACCGGTCGAGGCGAGGACGACGAGCATGGCCGGGATGCCGAGGGCCGAGATCCTCAGGTATGTCGTCGCGTAGGGAGCCGCCGTGTGGGAGGCGCCGAAGAGGTCCACGATGGCCGGTGCGGTGGGAAGGATGACGGCGATCACGAGGGCACCGAGAAGGATCGCCAGCCAGATTCCGTCCATGCCCTGGCGGATGGCCGCCGGGAGATCGCCGGCGCCGACGCGTCGGGCGACCGCGGCCGTGGTGGCGTAGGCGAGGAAGACGAAGACGCTGACCGCGGTGGTGAGGAGGGCCGAGGCGACGCCGAGACCGGCGAGCTGTGCCGTGCCGAGATGGCCGACGATCGCGCTGTCGGCCATGACGAAGAGAGGCTCGGCGACGAGTGCGCCGAAGGCCGGGACTGCCAAGGCGACGATCTCTCGGTCCTGCTGTCGCCGGGTGCCCCTGGAGGTCGCGGGAGCCTGTGTCATGTGCACCAATGTAATCGTCCACAGGTAAGAGATGCAAAGCCTCTGTGACCATTACCTCCCGTCTCTTCGTGCGCTCATTCGCGCGCCGTTCGACACGATCTTGGTCCGACTGGGGAAGTTTTTCTTCTGCACAGCCGGTGGACGGTAAATAGGCAGGTCAGAAGGGTTTCTCTGCGTGAGGGGCGAGCTTGTTCACAGGGCTGTCCACCGTGTCGTGCACAGGTTTCGCGGAGTTCTCCACAGCATCCGGGCCGTCGTCCACATGGGCTGTGGATAACCAGATTGGCTGACGGTGCCGACGGGCCTACCGTGGTCCGGCGCCCACTCCGTGCGTCGGCCGGGAAAGCAGCACAAAACCGACGCGCCACAACCGGAGTTGGGCCTCTCATTTGTCAGTGCCGTGCCGTAGAACTATGGGCACGGCTAGGTCCGCTCGGCGGACGGGAGGAGGTGGCTCGGTGAGCATTTCCGAGCCCTTGGACGACCCGTGGGCCGACAGCGGTCCCAGCGATCGTCTGCCCGCCTCCCGCCGACGCGGTGACGGCGGCCGGAGTCGCGGCGAACAGCACGACCACGGCAGGGACGAGAGCGGCTGGGACGGCGGGGGCACGGCCTTCGAGCGCGTGCCGCCGCAGGATCTCGACGCCGAACAGTCCGTGCTCGGCGGCATGCTCCTGTCCAAGGACGCCATCGCCGACGTCGTCGAGATCATCAAGGGCCACGACTTCTACAAGCCCGCCCACGAGACGATCTTCCAGGCGATCCTCGACGTCTACGCCAAGGGCGAGCCCGCCGACCCCATCACCATCGCCGCCGAGCTCACCAAGCGCGGCGAGATCAACAAGGTCGGCGGCGCATCGTATCTGCACACCCTCGTCCAGACGGTGCCGACGGCGGCCAACGCCGAGTACTACGCGGAGATCGTGCACGAGCGCGCGGTGCTGCGCCGGCTGGTGGAGGCCGGTACGCGCATCACGCAGATGGGGTACGCGGCCGACGACGACGTCGACGAGATCGTCAACCGCGCCCAGGCCGAGATCTACGCGGTCACCGAGCAGCGCACCAGCGAGGACTATCTGCCGCTCGGCGACATCATGGAGGGCGCACTCGACGAGATCGAGGCGATCGGTTCCCGCAGCGGCGAGATGACCGGCGTGCCCACCGGCTTCACCGACCTCGACTCGCTCACCAACGGTCTACACCCCGGCCAGATGATCGTCATCGCGGCCCGTCCCGCGATGGGAAAGTCCACGCTCGCGCTGGACTTCGCGCGCGCGGCCTCGATCAAGCACAACCTGGCCAGCGTCATCTTCTCCCTCGAAATGGGGCGCAACGAGATCGCGATGCGTCTGCTGTCGGCCGAGGCGCGCGTGGCCCTGCACCACATGCGCTCCGGCACCATGACGGACGAGGACTGGACGCGCCTGGCCCGCCGGATGCCGGAGGTGTCCTCCGCGCCGCTCTACATCGACGACTCCCCGAACCTGTCGATGATGGAGATCCGCGCCAAGTGCCGCCGGCTGAAGCAGCGCAACGACATCAAGCTCGTGATCATCGACTACCTGCAGCTGATGCAGTCCGGCGGTTCCAAGCGCTCGGAGAGCCGTCAGCAGGAGGTCTCGGACATGTCCCGTAACCTCAAGCTCCTCGCCAAGGAGCTTGAGGTCCCGGTGATCGCGCTCTCGCAGCTCAACCGTGGCCCCGAGCAGCGCACCGACAAGAAGCCGATGGTCTCCGACCTGCGTGAGTCCGGTTCCATCGAGCAGGACGCCGACATGGTGATCCTGCTGCACCGCGAGGACGCCTACGAGAAGGAGTCGCCGCGCGCGGGCGAGGCGGACATCATCGTGGGCAAGCACCGTAACGGTCCCACGGCGACGATCACCGTCGCCTTCCAGGGGCACTACTCGCGGTTCGTGGACATGGCGCAGACCTGACCGGCCCCGTCGGCCGCGCGCAAATGAACTCGACTACCAGGCGTCCCGCGGGATGGACTGGGGTCATGACGACACCCCAGGAAGAGCTGCTCCCCAGTACGCGCAGGGCGCTGCTGCACCGTATCTCCGTGGCCCAGGCCGAGGGACGCGCGCCGTCGCTCGTGGCGACGGTGGTGCGGAGCGGGCGGGCGGTGTGGCACGGTGCGCGGACGTCGGTGGACGGGCACGGGCCGGACGAGAACGTGCAGTACCGCATCGGCTCGATCACCAAGACCTTCACCGCCGTTCTGGTGCTGCGCCTGCGCGACGAGGGGCTTCTCGACCTCGGTGATCGGCTGGAGAAGCATCTGCCCGGTACCGGCGCGGGGGAGGCGACCGTCGCCGATCTCCTGGCCCACACGGGCGGGCTGGCGGCCGAGTCGCCCGGGCCCTGGTGGGAGCGCACACCGGGGTCCCTGCGGCCGGAACTCGCCGACGTCCTGGGCGAAGGCCCGCCGCCGCATCCGGTGGGCCGCCGCTTCCACTACTCCAACCCCGGCTACACCCTGCTCGGGGCACTGGTCGAGAAGCTGCGCGGGGCACCTTGGGACGACGTGCTCCGGCGCGAAGTGCTGGAACCCCTGGGTCTGGACCGCACGAGCGCCGACCCCCGGGCACCCCACGCGGGCGGCTGGGCGGTGCACCCCTGGGCCGACGTCATGTTGCCCGAGCCCAGCGAGGACCTGGGACGCATGGCGGCGGCCGGCCAACTGTGGTCCACCACGGGTGACTTGGCGAAGTTCGCGGTGTTCCTTACACAGGGGGACGACCGGGTGCTGAGCGCCGAGAGCGTGCGGGAGATGCGGACGCCCGCGGCTCCGGCGGAGGCCGCGGACGTCATGGACGGGACGTCGTACGGCCTCGGGATGCAGATCCAGCGGCGGCACGGCCGGCTGCTCGTGGGTCACTCCGGCTCGCTGCCGGGCTTCCTGGCGAATCTCACCATCGCCGTCGAGGACGACGTCGCGGCCGTCGTGCTGGCCAACTGCACGTCCGGTCCGCCGCTGTCCACCGTGGGGGCCGATCTCGTGCGCATCGTCGCCGAGGCGGAACCGCGCATCCCCGAGCCGTGGCGACCGTTGCGCGAAGTCGACCCGGGCGTACTGGAGTTGGCGGGCCAGTGGTACTGGGGCACGTACGGTTTCGCCCTGCGGGTGACCTCCGACGGACTGGTCTCACTGGAGCCGCTGTCCGGCGCGGGCCGCAGCTCTCGCTTCCGGCCGAACGGCGACGGCACCTGGACCGGACTGGAGGGCTACTACGCCGGAGAGCCCCTGAAGGCCGTACGACGGCCGGACGGGACCGTGAGCCATCTGGACCTCGGCTCCTTCGTGTTCACCCGTCAGCCGTACGACGAGGAGGCTTCCGTGCCGGGTGGAGTGGACCCGGACGGATGGCGGGGGATCGGTTAGCGCGCCGACGCGGTGCAGGTGCCCTGTTCCACGTGGAACAGGGTGGTGCGGGTGCCCTGTTTCACGTGGAACAGGGCCTTCTCCAGGGCCTCCTCCCGGCGCGTGCCGTCTCTTCGCCGCTCGGCCTCACAGGGGGAGCTTGAAGCCCACGTGTGAGGCCGTGAAGCCGAGCCGCTCGTAGAACCGGTGGGCGTCGGCCCGGGTGTTGTCGGAGGTCAGCTGCACCAACTGGCAGCCCTCCCGACGGGATGCGTCGATCGCCCACTCGATGAGCTGCGTGCCCAGACCGCTGCCCCGCTCGTCCGCGTGGATGCGGACGGCTTCGATGATCGACCGGGTCGCGCCGCGCCGGGAGAGGCCGGGGACGATCGTCAGCTGAAGCGTGCCGACGACACGGCGCTCGCGGACGGCGACGACCAGATGCTGGTTCGGATCCGCCGTGAGCCGTTCCAGCGCCGCGAGGTAGGGAGCGAGATCGTCCGGTGACTCGCGCTGGGCACCGAGCGGGTCGTCGGCGAGCATCGCGACGATCTCGGGGACGTCGTCGGCCGTGGCGGGCCGTATCTCAAGATCTCCCATGGCAGGCACCCTATGCCGGCGCGGGAGACCTCAGCCCGCCGCGACCGTCAGCGGCGCGAAGCGCCTGGTCCAGTCACCGGGGAGTTCCGGGATCCGGTGGGTCATGACCGAGTTGAAGGCGACGGAGGCCAGCCCTCGTTCCTTCGCCCAGGCCAGCAGCTCTTCGTGCCGTACGTCGATGTCGGTCCGCAGGGGGCGGTCGGTGAGAGCCGCGAGAGAGGTGATGAGTGCCTTCGCCGTCGCCGTGTCGCGGGCGATCAGCGGACCGACGACATGGGTGTCCATGTTGGGCCACACGGCCGCGTATCCGATGAGCCGGCCGTTCTCCTCGGCGACCCGCAGATGGTCGGCGAAGGCGGGGAGTCGGGCGATGACGTGGGTGCGGTCGCTGCCGAAGACCTCCTCGTCCAGCCGGAGAACGGCCGTGAGGTCCTCCGCGGTCGCGGCGCGGGTGACGGTGTCGGGTTCGGTCCCGTCGGGAACGAACCGTCCACGCAGCATTTCGGCGCGGCCCGTCACCTTGAAGCCGAGCTCCTCGTACAGCGGACGGCCGTTCGGCGTCGCGTGCAGGGTGAGCGGGGTGGTGCCCGTCGTCGAGACGATGTGCCGCATCAGATGCCGTCCGACCCCCTGGCGGGCGTGCCGTTCGGCGACCAGCACCATGCCGATGGCCGCGAGGTCGGGGCGGTCCGGACGTCCGTAGTCGGTGACGACGCAGGCAGTGACGAGGCCGCCGTCGGGGTCGTCGATGCCGTACCCCTTCCCGGCCGTGAGGAGGAGGCCCCACTTGTGCTCCTCGCGTGGCCACCCCCGGTCCTCGGACAGGTCGGCGCAGGCGGTGAGATCGCGGAGCGTCAGACGGCGGATGGGCAGGGCGGTGAGGGAAGACGTCGGCACGCAGGTCAGGCTGTCCGACCGCCACCCTCGCCGTCCACCTCTTTCCGGTGGGACGAGCGAGCTTTTGGCCATGTCGTGGTCAACTGCACAGGACGCCGACAGCTGCTGTTCGTTTCACGTGAAACCCTGGATCGGCGGATCGGCGCTCGGGGCTCGGCGGCTCGGCGGAATCGGGGTTCGGTCATCGGCGATGCGCCACCCGGCGATTAGCCTCCTGCCTCATGGCGAGACTTCATCTCTTCGACCTGGACGGCACGTTGCTGCACGGCACGACGTCGCCTGTGGAGATCTCACGGCAGCTGGGACTGGAAGCCGAGGCCTTGGCGCTCGACGAGGCGATCTCGGCGGGGCTGATAGGGCCACCGGAGTACGCGGCCCAGGTCCACGCTCTCTGGTCCGGACTGACCGAGGCCCATGTGACGGCGGCTTTCGACGGGGCCCCGTGGCTGGAGCGGATCCGGGAGGTCTGGGCGGAGATCCGACAGCAGGGCGGGTACTGCGCCGTCGTGTCGCTTTCACCCTCGTTCTTCGTGGAGAAGCTCCTCGGCTGGGGTGCCCATGCCGCATACGGGTCGCGCTTTCCCGCTGTGCCGTTCACCGAACCGGTGGACCCGACCGGGGTACTCAGCGCGGCGGCCAAGGTCGAGATCGCCGACCGGCTGTGCGCGGAGTTCGGAGTGACGCGAGCCGACTGCGTCGCCTATGGGGATTCCCTGTCCGACAGGGACCTGTTCGGAGCGGTGCCGGTCTCCGTGGCCGTCAACGCGGACAGCCATCTGTCGGGTCTCGCGACCCACTCCTACCTGGGCGGCGATCTGTGGGAGGCGTATGAACTGGTGCGCCATGACCGGTAGCCGGCCGGTCGGCGCCCGCTCAGCCCAGGTCCGGTGCGTGCATGGCGCGCACGCCCTCGATGTTGCCGTCCAGATAGTGCCGCAGCGACAGCGGTACGAGATGGACGGAGGCGATGCCGACCCGGGTGAACGGCACGCGGACGATCTCGTACTCGCCGGCGGGCTCGTCGACCTCGGGGCCGTGCCGCAGGTTCGGGTCCATGGACTCCAGACGGCAGACGAAGAAGTGCTGCACCTTCACACCGGTCGCGCCGCCGTCCTCGCCGATGTGCTCGACGGTGTCGACGAAACAGGGCACCACGTCGGTGATCTTCGCGCCGAGCTCCTCGTACACCTCGCGGTGCAGGGCGTCGACGACGGTCGTGTCTGAGGGCTCGACGCCGCCACCGGGAGTGACCCAGTAGGGATCTACGCCGGGCTTCGTGCGCTTGATGAGGATCAGGGCGTCGCCGTCCAGCAGAACGGCACGGGCGGTGCGCTTGACCACGGGTCGGACGGTCATGGGGGGAATGTGGCCCGGATGGTTCCACGTGAAACATCGCATGTCGTCACCGGCCGAGCTCGCCGGGTGACCGTCGCCCCGACCGGTGAACATCGCAGGTCAGCACCAGTCATTCGCTGCCCCCAGCAGCCATTCGTGAGCGCGTGCGATGTGTGGCATCGCGAGCGTGCCGGTACGGACCACGAGGAAGTACGTCCGCAGTGGCGGCACGGCCGGATCGTGCAGGGCCACGACCTGTCCTCGCTCCAGAGCGTTCGCGCAGAGATAGCGGGGCAGTACCGCGAGACCGGCGCCCGCGACGGCACACGCGAGGACGGCCCGCAGGTCGGGGACGATGACGGTCCCCGGTGCGGCCGGGCGCGCGTCGAAGACGGAGGCCCAGTAGCGCGAGACGAAGGGCAGCGACTCGTGCACCTCGATCACGGGGACGTCTTCCAGGGTGGGTGCGCCTTTGTGGTGGGGCTTCCAGCGGCCGATCTTCTCGGCCCGCGCCGCGGACGCGACCAGGACGTGCTCCTCGTCGCAGAGCGGAGTCGCCGTGAGGAGGGCGCCGCGCGGACGGGCCGTACTGATGGCCAGATCGTGATGCCCGGCGGCTAGCCCTTCCAGGGTCTCCTCGGCGTTCCCGAAGGAGGCACGCAGTGCGAAACCCTGGCCGTCCTCGCCGGTCAGCTCGGTGAGGGCGGGCAGCGCGCGCTCGGCGGTGAACTCGGGGGGACCGGCGAGATGCAGGGTCCGTAAGGAGGACTCGTCGTCGAGGCCCGTCTCCGCGATCTCCACGAGGGCGTCGAGGTGCGGGGCGGCCTTGTGCGCGAGCTCGTCCCCGATGGTCGTCGGGGTCACTCCGCGGGCCTGTCGCAGGAACAAGGGGCGGCCCAACTGCCGTTCCAGTGTGCGTATCTGGGAGGTCACGGCCGGCTGTGACAGGCCGAGCAGGGCGGCGGCGCGGGTGAAGGAGCCGGCCCGGTGCACCGTGACGAACGTGCGCAGCAAGGCCAGATCCATGGTCCGCCCTCCCCTTTCCCTGCCCTTTGTCCGGCCCCCGGGCAGGGCCCAACTATAAATAAGTCGATAGGTCTCTGTCGCTACTGTGATTGGACACTGACAGAGAGTCAACTAGCCTTGTTCGCGCGGTTCTTCGCGCGCGGAACCGAGGGCGGTCCGAGCCACGAGGGGGGAGGCTCGGACCGCCCGTCATGCGTGGTGGGCGGGCGCCTGTGCGGCGCCCGTGAGGCGATCGTCCGGCCGGTCCGTAAGGCGGTCACCCGGCGGACTCCTCCAGGGCCCGCAGCACATCCGCCACCAGGTCCTCGGGGTCTTCGGCGCCGACCGAGAAGCGGATGAAGCCCTCCGGCACCGGGTCGCCGCCCCAGCGCCGGCGCCGTTCGGCCGTCGATCGCACGCCGCCGAAGCTCGTCGCGTCGTCCACGAGTCGCAGCGCCTCCAGGAAACGCTCGGCACGCGCGCGTGTGGGCAGAGTGAAGGAGATGACGCACCCATAGCGGCGCATCTGCTCGGCGGCGACCTTGTGCGAGGGGTCGTCGGGCAGCCCCGGATAGCGGAGCCCGCTGATCTCGGGCCGCTCCCGCAGCACCTCGGCGAGCGTCAGGGCTGTCGCGCACTGCCGGTCGACCCGCAGCTGGAGCGTGGCGATCGAACGATGGGCGAGCCACGCCTCCATCGGCCCCGGGATCGCGCCGACGATCTTGCGCCAGCGGCGTACGGCCGCCATGGCCTCGGCGTCGCGTCCGACGACGTACCCGAGCAGGACGTCCCCGTGCCCCGTGAGCTGCTTGGTGCCGCTGGCCACGGCGAAGTCGGCGCCCAGCTCCAGCGGACGCTGCCCCAGGGGCGTCGCGAGGGTGTTGTCGACGGCTACGAGCGCGCCACGCGCGTGTGCCGCCTCGGTGAGGCGCCGGATGTCGCACACGTCGAGTCCGGGGTTGGACGGCGTCTCGATCCACAGCAGCTTCGCGCCGTCGAGGACGTCGAGCTGGGCGTCGTTCGCCGTCGGGGCGGTACGCACCTCGACGCCGTACGCCTCCAGCTGGGCGCGGACCATGGGCAGCACCTGGTAGCCGTCGGTGGGCAGTACGACGGTGTCCCCGGCGCTCACCTGGGAGAACAGCACCGCCGAGATGGCGGCCATGCCCGAGGCGAAGGTGAGCGTCTCCACGTCCGCCCGGCCGGGTGCCTCCAGTTCGCCGATGGCGCGCTCCAGCAGCGTCCAGGTGGGGTTGTCGTCGCGGCCGTAGGTGTACGGGCCGCTGACGTCGCCCGGCAGGTGGAAGTGGGCGGCGAACACCGGCCCGGGCAGGGTCGGCTCGTTCTTGACGGTCTCGGGAAGTCCCGCCCGCACCGCGCGCGTGCCGTCACCGTCGCCCGAAGGCCTGCCCGTTGCGGAACCACTCATGCCGCTCGTCCCTCCACCTGCTCACGTACCGCGGCGAGGAGACCCTCGCTCGCCGCCTCCACCATCCCAAGGCACTCCTCGAAGCCTTCCATGCCCCCGTAGTACGGGTCGGGCACGTCCAGGTCGTCGCCTGCGGTGGGATCGTACGAACGCAGCAGCCGCACCTTCGCCGCGTCCTCCGGAGTCGGCGCGAGACGGCGCAGGGCCCTGAGATGGCCGGCGTCGAGGGCGATGACAAGGTCCAGGCGGGAGAACCACGAGGGCTGGAACTGCCGGGCGACGTGGGCGCCGTCGTAGCCGTTCTCCCGCAGGACGGAGACGGTGCGCGGGTCGGCTCCGTCGCCCTCGTGCCAGCCGCCGGTGCCCGCGCTGTCCACCTCGACCAGAGCGTCCAACCCGGCCTCCTGCACGCGGGCGCGGAAGACGGACTCGGCCATCGGGGAGCGGCAGATGTTGCCGGTGCAGACGAAGCAGACGTGGTAGGTCATCGTCCGCTCAGTCCTCGTCGGGCAGAACGACGTGCAGCGCCCAGGAGACGATCGAGATGATCAGGCCGCCGAGGACCGCGGTCCAGAAGCCCTCGACGTGGAAGCTCAGGTCGAGCTTGCCGGCCAGCCACGAGGTCAGCAGCAGCATCAGGGCGTTGACGACGAGCGTGAACAGGCCGAGCGTCAGGATGACGAACGGGAGGGACAGCAACTTCACGATCGGCTTGACCAGCCAGTTCACCAGACCGAAGACCAGGGCGACGAGGAGCAGCGTCCAGACCTTCTTGCCGGTGCTGTCACCGGTCAGGGTGATCTTGTCCAGCAGCCACACCGCGACCGCCAGGGCGCCCGCGTTGGCGATCGTCTTGACTACGAAATTCTTCATGTGTCTGATCGTTGCAGACCAGATCGGCTACGAGTATCGGGACGAGGACGGCAACGGAGATGAAGGCATTCCGGCTGGACGAACTGGAGGCGGAACGCGCCGCCAACGACGGCGCCTACCTGCAGTTTCTGCGGGAACAGAACATGTCCGTCGGCCTGTACGCGCTCGACGCCGGCGAGCATGATCCACAGAAGCCGCACAACCAGGACGAGGTCTACTTCGTTGTGAGTGGCCGCGCCGCCATCACCGTCGGTCTGGAGACGACCCAGGTGGCACGCGGCAGCGTGATCTACGTGCCGGCCGGCGTCGCCCACAAGTTCCACCACATCAGCGAGGACCTCAGGGTGCTCGTGGTGTTCTCTCCGCCGGAAAGCTGAGCCGCGGCCTCGGGGTTCCCTAGGGGTTCGATCAGGGGAGGACAAGGGATGCGAGGCCCCCGCCGGGCCCCCTCACGGCCCTAGCATCGATGGCAGGACAGAAGAAGGATCCGGCATAGAGCCCCGGGTCATCGACGGACCCGGCACAGGCGACGGGCGGAGAGACAAGGACGAGAGCAATGGGAGAGATCTTCTCGGGACTGCCCTGGTGGGTGAAGTGGATCGCGGTGCCGGTCATCGCACTGGTCGTGTTCGGCGGCCTGATCGCCACGGTCGTCGGCTTCGTCATCGGGCTGCTGTTCAAGGCGCTGGTCTTCGTGGCGCTCGTCGGTGGACTGATCTACGTCGTACGGAAGTTCATGTCGAGTTCCTCGTCGCGCAGCGACTGGTGAGGTGCCGTGGGAGACCGGTGACCGGTAACGGAAATCACCGGTTCCCTCGGGGGAGGGAAGTTTCCCGGGCAGACCGTCCGCAAGCGGTGGCGGGCGGTTAGAGTCCGGAACTCGTCGCGGGAACGACCCAGTGAGCGGCGCACCCCTCCCCGTGTTACCCCACAGCACGGGCCGCCCCCCTGTGCTTCGGGAGTGACCCTTGGCCACCGTAGACACCGCACTCACCTCCCCCCACACGCCACCGCCCCCGGCGTCCCTCGCCCGCCCGTGCCTCCGTCCTCCGGAACAGCCCGGCCCCGGCACGCAGGAACGCGCGACCGGGGCTCAGGCGCCGTCACGCGCCCCCACCGCGGCACCGAGCGCGTCGCACGCCATGCCCCCTGTCGCACAGCCGCAGGCCGCGACCCTCATCGGTTCCGTCCAGCGCGCGATGAGACTGCTGGAATGCGTCGCGGGACACGCGCACGGAGCCCCCGCCAAGCAGCTCGCCCGCGAGACCGGCCTGGCGCTGCCGACGGCGTACCACCTGCTGCGGACCCTGGTGCACGAGGGCTATCTGCGCAGAGACAAGGGCCTGTTCTTCCTTGGCGAGGCGGCCGAGCGGCTCGGCAGCAGCGGAGCCCGGCAGAAACGTCGCAGCACGATCGTGGACGCGCTAGCCGGCTTTCGCGACGCGATCGGCGTTCCCGTGTACTACGCCGTGTACCAGGACGGCGAGATCGAGATCAGGTGCGTCTCCGACACTCCGGGCAATCCGGCGGTCGAGGAATGGGCTGACTTCCGTGAGACCGGGCACGCCCACGCGATCGGTCAGTGCCTGCTGTCCCAGCTGGACGAGGAGGGCCGCCGCGATCACCTTCAGCGCCACCCCGTGCAGCCCGTCACCCCGTACACGGTGCCCGACGACCGCGCCCTGTTGCGGCGGCTCGAGCGGACCCAGCGGATGGAGGCGGTGACGGAGCGTCAGGAGTACGCGCTGGGGACGGTCTGTGCGGCCATCCCCATCACTTTGGGGACGACGGCCGCCACGATGGCCATCTCCCTGCCGTGCCATCAGGCCGACCGTCTGCTGTCGGTGGCGCGGCAGCTGCAGAGCGAGATCGGGCGACTGCTGGGGTCTCTCTCGATCTCTATCAGTATGTGAAAACTCACTCCTTGTGATCTGTTGTGTACTTTCAGCAATATTTCACCTGTGTCAGGTGATGATTCCCAGCCAGACGGCCATAAATGACGGGGTAGGCGATGCGTGAGTCGGTACAGGCAGAGGTCATGATGAGCTTCCTCGTCTCCGAGGAGCTCTCTTTCCGTATCCCGGTGGAGCTGCGTTACGAGTCCTGTGATCCCTACGCCGTGCGGCTGACCTTCCATCTCCCGGGAGACGACCCGGTCACCTGGGCTTTCGGCCGGGAGTTGCTGATCGACGGGGTCGGCAGGCCGTCCGGGGACGGGGACGTGCGCGTCTCGCCCGTCGAACCGGAGTCGCTGGGTGATGTCCTGATCCGGCTTCAGGTCGGCCGCGACCAGGCGCTGTTCCGTTCGTCCACCGCCCCGCTCATCGCCTTCCTCGACCGCACCGACAAGCTCGTGCCGCTGGGCCAGGAGGGTGCGCTCGCCGACTTCGACGCCCACCTCGAGGAGGCGCTGGACCGGATCCTGGCGGAGGAGCAGAGCGCGGGCTGAGAACGGCACGGCCGCGGAGACGGCGGAAACCATCGGCGCGGGGCACGGAAGACGCAGGAACGCTTCTCTCGCGGGAGGTGGGAGCTGTCCCGGGTTCAGTGCTTGCAGCGCTTCCGGGCTCAGTGTTGCAGCGCCGCCGGGCTCAGTGCTTGCGGCCCCTCCGGGCTCAGTGCTTGCAGCGCCTCCGGGCTCAGTGCTTGCGGCGCCGTCCCTTCCCCGAGCGCGCAGGAGCCGAAGACGGCGCTGTCGCCGTGGCGGCGGCCGTCGGCCGGTCGGCCGAGACCACCAGCGCGGCCAGCAACGTGGTGACCGGCACCGACGCGACCAGGCCGATCGAGCCCACCAGCGTGCGCACGATCTCCTCGGCCACCAGTTCGCTGTTGGCGACCGTCCCCACACCGCTCTGCGCGATGGAGAAGAGCAGCAGCAACGGCAGCGCGGCGCCCGCGTAGGCGAGGACGAGGGTGTTGACGACGGACGCGATGTGGTCGCGGCCGATGCGGATGCCGGCCCGGTACAGCCCGCGCCAGCCCGTGGCCGGGTTTGCCTCGTGCAGCTCCCAGACGGCCGAGGTCTGGGTGACGGTGACGTCGTCGAGCACCCCGAGCGAGCCGATGATGACGCCTGCGAGCAACAGACCGCTCATGTCGATCGACGGGTACAGACCGTGGATCAGACCGGTGTTGTCGTCGGTGTTGCCGGTCAGCGCCGCCCAGCCGATGAACAGCGAGCCGAGGACCCCGATCAGCACCAGGGAGATCAGGGTGCCGAGCACGGCCACGGAGGTACGGGCGGACAGGCCGTGGCACATGTAGAGGGCGATCAGCATGATGGCGCTCGACCCGACGACCGCCACGACCAGCGGGTTCGAGCCCTGCAGGATCGCGGGCAGGATGAAGAAGTTCAGGATCAGGAAGCTGATGGCGAGCGCGACCAGCGCCATGACGCCCCGCAGGCGCCCGACGACCACCACGGCGACGGCGAAGATGCCGGCCAACAGGGCCATCGGGAAGCGCCGGTTGACGTCGGCCACCGAGTACTGCAGGTTCTTCGGCGCCGAGGGCTCGTAGGCGACCACGACCTTCTCGCCCTGGTGCAGTTGCCGGGACTGGTCCGGCTGCACGATCTCGACGAACGTACGGCCCTTGTCGTGGCCGGTGTCGACGCGGACGGTGGCCTTCTTGCAGGTGGTGTCCTTGTTCTGCTGCTGGGCGGAGGAGCCACCGGCGGTTGAGGCGGCGCCGGTCGAGCCCCCGCCGGAGGCGTTGACCGACTTGCAGCTGACATCGACGACCTTGGTGACCGTCGCCTGTTGCGTCTGCCGGTCGAAGCCCACTCCGGTCCGCTCGTGCGCCGGGGCACCGCCGGGCCACAGCACCGCGAGCCCGACCACCACGGCTGCCGCGAAGGGGATGAGGATCGCCCCGATGACCTTCCGTAGATGCCGGGAGACGGGAGCCGCCGGGCCATGGCTGTGACTGTGCCCGTGACCGCCACCGGAGCCGTGCCCCTGGCCGACGGGCTCATGGCCACCGGACACGTCCCCGTGCCCATGCCCTTCGTGCTCGTACCCGTGCCCACGTCCCGGCCCGTGGCCGTCGTACTCGTGCCCGTGCCCGCGCTCATGGCCCCCGTGGGGACCGTGGCCGTCGCCGCTTACGGAGCCGGGCCGGCGGGGCTGCTCCGGCGGATACGAGGGCTGCTGTGTGGTGGTCACCGACCGATCATCGCAAGAACGACAGAGGCCCCCTGTTCACCGCGCCAGAAATGACGCTAGCGTGGAGGCACCTTTGCACACGCGGGAGCTCGGAGCACCGGGCTGAGAGGGCGCTGACCTCCGTCCCAGCGATGTTTCACGTGGAACATCACCGAACTCGAGTGATGTTCCCCACGAAACGTCGGCAGACGGAAACCGCTGCGTCGACCGCCGAACCTGTTACCGGGTAATGCCGGCGTAGGGAGTAGGTCTCATGACCAACAAGGACGTACGCACGCCTGCCTCCAGCAAGGACGAGCAGCCCGTTCCGGGCGAACAGTCCCAGGAGGCCGGGAAGTCCATCGGCTGGCACAAGGCATACGTCGAGGGTTCGCGCCCCGATCTGCGAGTGCCGGTCCGTCAGGTGCACCTCACCAACGGGCAGTCGGTCACCCTGTACGACACATCTGGCCCGTACACCGATCCACTCGTCGACACCGATGTCCGCAGGGGGCTGCCCCCGCTCCGGGAGAACTGGATCATCTCCCGCGGTGACACCGAGGAGTACGCGGGCCGTCCCGTCCGTCCCGAGGACGACGGGGTCAAGCACACCGCGCCGCGCGGCGGACTGCGCAACCTCGACGCGGTCTTCCCTGGACGGCCGCGCCTTCCCCGTCGCGGTCGCGGCGGTGAGGCGGTCACTCAACTCGCCTATGCGCGCCGGGGCGAGATCACCCCTGAGATGGAATACGTGGCCGTCCGGGAGAACGTCTCCCCGGAGGTCGTCCGCGAGGAGATCGCGGCCGGCAGGGCCGTACTGCCCGCCAACGTCAACCACCCGGAGATCGAGCCGATGATCATCGGCAAGCGTTTCCTGGTGAAGGTCAACGCCAACATCGGCAACTCGGCGGTGACGTCCTCCATCGAGGAGGAGGTCGAGAAGATGACGTGGGCGACCCGCTGGGGCGCCGACACGGTCATGGACCTCTCCACCGGCCGCAACATCCACACCACCCGTGAGTGGGTGCTGCGCAACTCCCCCGTCCCCATCGGCACGGTGCCGCTCTACCAGGCCCTGGAGAAGGTGGACGGCCGCGCCGAGGAGCTGACCTGGGAGATCTACAAGGACACGGTCATCGAACAGGCCGAGCAGGGCGTGGACTACATGACGGTCCACGCGGGCGTCCGCCTCCCGTACGTCCCGCTCACCGCCAACCGCAAGACCGGCATCGTCTCGCGCGGCGGTTCGATCATGGCCGCGTGGTGCCTCGCGCACCACAAGGAGTCGTTCCTCTACGAGAACTTCGAGGAGCTCTGCGAGATCCTCGCCGCCTACGACGTCACGTACTCGCTCGGCGACGGCCTCAGGCCCGGCTCGATCGCGGACGCCAACGACGAGGCCCAGTTCGCGGAGTTGCGCACGCTCGGGGAACTCAACAAGATCGCCAAGCGTTTCAACGTGCAGACCATGATCGAGGGCCCGGGGCACGTCCCGATGCACAAGATCAAGGAGAACATCGACCTTCAGCAGGAGATCTGCGATGAGGCTCCGTTCTATACGCTCGGCCCGCTGACCACGGACATCGCCCCGGCGTACGACCACATCACCTCCGGCATCGGTGCGGCGATGATCGCCTGGTGGGGCACGGCCATGCTCTGCTACGTCACCCCCAAGGAACACCTGGGCCTGCCCAACCGCGACGACGTCAAGACCGGCGTCATCACCTACAAGATCGCTGCCCACGCGGCCGACCTCGCCAAGGGCCATCCGGGCGCCCAGGAGTGGGACGACGCCCTGTCCGACGCCCGCTTCGAGTTCCGGTGGGAGGACCAGTTCAACCTCGCCCTGGACCCGGACACGGCACGGGAGTTCCACGACGAGACCCTCCCGGCGGAGCCGGCCAAGACCGCCCACTTCTGCTCGATGTGCGGGCCGAAGTTCTGCTCGATGAAGATCTCCCAGGACATCCGCCGCGAGCACGGCGGCACCCGGGAGGAGGTCGAGGAGGGCATGGCCCAGAAGTCGAAGGAGTTCGCCGCGGCCGGGAACCGGGTGTACCTGCCGATCGCCGAACAGCCGTAGCGCCGCGGGGCGGCCCGTGCCTCACGCCCGAGGCGTGGGCCGTCCTGCTCCGCGGCGAGGTGGAGCCTCGCCGGCCAAGGCAGCCGCCGACGCATCTCCGAGGTGTCGTCGGAGGCGAAGTATTCACCCGTGCCCGGGACTTCATGGCTCGGATCGGAGGAGCCTCCGTCCGCCCGTCGCCGGCCGTGTTGCGGTGCGGGGGTTCGGCTTGCGCTCCCCCGGAGGGGGCCTTTCCGTGGTGGAGGGCGCAAGCCGAGGGTCACTCCGGCTGGTGTTCCGGGCCTCCGAAGTCCGGGCTGGTGTAGTCCGGGCTCGTGAAGCTCGGCCGGTGGCCGCGGGCCGGTCCGTCGTCCGGGCTGCTGAAGCCCGGTCGGTCGTAGCCGAGGTGCGGGATGCGGCTCGTCGGCGCCGAGGGCGTCGTGCTGTTCAGGGCGGCCGCCGCGCCGGGGTCGGCGAGGGCCTCCCGCAGGAACGGCAGGATCCCGCGCTCCAGCAGCGCCTCGCGCCAGGCGTCCTTGGCGCGTGCGACCTCTCCGCTCAGTTCTCCGTACGGTCCGGCTTCGAGTGCCGGACGGTTGCGCAGCGCGGTCAGGAGCAGGCCCACCGCGGCCACGAGGATGGCGGCCGCGGTCATCGCGCCGAACACCCAACCAGCGGTGATCATGGTCTTGCCGAACATCTGTTTGGGTGCGACCGACCGGATGACGTATCCGACGAGCAAGAATATCACCGCGGCCGTTCCGGCGAGGACGGGTGTGAGGACGGCGGCGACGGCGACGGCGCCCGCGCCGGCGGGTTCAGCGGCCTCGCCGAGGGTGGCAGCGAGCCCGATCGCGTCCGGGCCCGGCTCCGTGGAGCCCGACGCGCGGGTGGACGACGGGGTGGACGACGCCGGCTGGCGCAGTTCCTCGCGAACCTTCACGTAGTGCTGGTACTCGGTCGCCGCGGCCACCGTGATGAGTGCGGTGGCGTTCAGCGCCATGGTGCGCAGCTGTTCGGTGTTCAGCCGCTGTCCCACAGCGGCCAGTTCCGGGCGGTGTGGGGCGGAGCGCAGCGCCTCATCGAGGACCCGCTCGTACTCCTGGCGGTCCTCGCTCAGCAGGTGCTGCGGAACGCTGTTCATGTGCATCCCCCGATGCTCCGTAGGGCTTGGGGCTCGCATGCCAACGAGCCGTCGGGCAGAAACGGAGGGGAGCCTGCTACGGATAAGCCGATGGTAGAGCCGGGACGGCACGCGTCGACAGGGGGTTTCCGGAAATTGGGCCCTGGCCTGCGCCGTTTGTCGCGGTTCCTCCGTGGGGGCGCCTGCCCGGTGAACGTTCAGTCATCCAGCGGAAGTTGCCGGACCAGCAGCTTTCCGGCCATGGTCACTCCGCCGTCCATCGCGATGGCCAGGCCTTCCGCGTAGACGTGCGGTCCCTCGACCACGGGTCCGGTGTCGTCCTCGCCCTCCTCGGAGCCGACCTCGCCCAGGAGATAGGGGATCGGGCTGTGACCGTGAACGACACGGGTGCCGCCGTACGTATCCAGCAGGGAGCGTGCGGCGTCCGCACCGCCTTCGTCGCGGAAGGAGAAGCGCTTGGTGAACTTGCGGAACAGGTCCCAGCACTCGTCGGCGTCGTTGCGGGTGAGGGTCTCGCGGATCGTGTCGTTGACCGCCTCGATCGAGTCGCCGTAGTCGAGGTAGGCGGTGGTGTCGGAGTGCAGGAGCAGATAGCCGTCGACCTCCTCGACGGCGTCGAGGCGGGCCATCCACTGCAGGTGGTGGTCCTGAAGGCGGTCCATGTCGGTCTTCTGGCCGCCGTTGAGCAGCCACGCCGCCTGGAAGGTGGCGGTGCCCGCGCCGGAGTTGACGGGGGTGTCGCCGAACCGCTTGGCACCGAGCAGCAGCAGCTCGTGGTTGCCCATGAGCGCCTTGCAGTAGCCGCCGGCCGCCGCGGCCTCGGCGGACAGCCGCATCACGAGCTCGATGACGCCGATCCCGTCGGGCCCGCGGTCGGTGAAGTCACCGAGGAACCACAGCCTGGCGGTGCCGGCGCACCAGTTGCCGCCCGCGTCGATCAGCCCCTGCTCCTGGAGCGCGGCCACCAGTTCGTCCAGGTAGCCGTGGACGTCGCCGACGACGTAGAGCGGACCCACGCCGTCCGTCGGCTGCGGTACGGCCTGGGACGCGGGGTCCACGGGCACCTGGAGTGTGTCACCGCGGTTGATGACGGGCAGGTCGCGCTCGGTCGGTGTGTAGCCCTCGGGATACGTCTCCTCGTGGGGCGGTACGACGTCGCCGGGGTGCGTGCTGTGGCCGTACGGACCGGTCTCGTGGACGTACGCAGGCACCCGGAAGTCGCGCAACGTCGCCGTCCGCTCCGTCTCGGGTCCCTGACCGGCCCCCTGAGTCATCAGACCCCTCCACCATCGCGCCGCATCTGCACCGCTTCGGACTGCCTGGTCGCAGCGGCCCGCGGTGTCGTGGGCCCATCATAGGAATGCGGATCGCGCCATGTGATGACCCAGGGGTGGTGAATCGGCGCAAGAGTCCAGTTCACCGCGGCTTTCGCCCCGATTGGGCAGGGCTTCGACCGCTGCTGACAGCGCTTGTTTCACTCCTCTTCGGGCGACCGCGGCGGGCTGACCGTCGTACGCGGGGCACGCCGCTGCGACGAGGTGCGCACGATCAGTTCCGTCGGTATCACCTGCTCGACCGGTTGGTCCGATTCGACCCCCTCGATCGCGTCGATGAGCAGCTGCACCACCGCCGTGCCGATCCGGCGCGGCTTCAGTGAGAGTGTGGTGATGGGCGGCTCGGTGTTGGCGTACACCCCGGACTCGCTGCAGCAGACCAGAAGCAGGTCGTCCGGTACGCGCAGGCCGTTACGACGGGCGGCGGCGAGCAGATCGGTGCCGTTGGGGTCGAACAGGCCGTAGACGGCGTCCGGGCGGTCCGGGCGGGCCAGCAGCCGGTCGGCGGCGACGGCTCCCGCGCACGGGTCGTGCGCCGGGTAGGCCTCGTACACCGGGTCCTGGCCGACGCGCTCGCACCAGCGCAGGTACGCCGTGGTCGACAGGTGGGTGTACGTGTCCGTCGACGTCCCCGTCAGCAGCCCGATGCGGCGGGCTCCGGCGTCGGCCAGGTGGTCGAGGATGCCCAGTACGGCGGCCTCGTGGTCGTTGTCGACCCACGCGGTGACCGGCAGGGCGCCGGCCGGGCGGCCGTCGGAGACCACCGGTAAACCCTGCCGGACCAGTTCGCTGACCACCGGGTCCTGGTCGGAGGGGTCGATGACGACCGTGCCGTCCAGGGCGACGTTCGACCACACGTCGTGGCGCGAGGTCGCCGGGAGGATCACCAGCGCGTAGCCGCGGGCGAGCGCGGCGGAGGTGGCGGCCCGAGCCATCTCGGCGAAGTACGCGAACTCGGTGAAGGTGAAAGGTTCATCCCCGTACGTCGTCACGGTCAGGCCGATGAGGCCCGACTTGCCGGTACGGAGCGTGCGGGCCGCGGCCGAGGGGCGATACCCCAGCCGGTCGGCGACCTCGCGGACGTGGCGTCGGGTGGCGTCCGGGAGCCTGCCCTTGCCGTTCAGGGCATCGGAGACGGTTGTGATGGAGACTCCGGCGGCGGCGGCGACGTCTCTGATGCCCGCCCGGCCCGGCCGGCTGCCTCGACGTGAGGTTTCCGCGCGGCTCACCTGGTGCTTCCCTGCTGCTGTCATGGCGAGCCGATAGTAGGGCTCATGCGGTGGGGTAGGGCGGACGCATATGCACGCGTTGACAGGCACGTTTCTGCAAGGTCAATTGACGCCAACTGCCTTTGAATGCAAGACAGTTGAACGATCCAATGGCATTACGTGACTTGTCGGCACGCATGTGCCTGCCAAGTTCCCGATGTTTCGAAGAGGTCTCAACTCACCTGCACGGGTGATGCGCGCCAGGGCGTGAGCCACCGGCGCGTAGATATATGTGGCCGCGCCCCCTGGATTCGTCTGCCTTCGTGCGCTGTTGCCCGTGATGCGTGTGGGACGGATGAGGTCGGTCCTGACCAGTACGCAGCGGCGGCGAATCCTCATAAGGTGAGGAGTATTGGAAGCCGGCGGCGCGGACGGGCCGCCGGTGGTCGCGAGGAGGACTGCGGTGAGCGAGACGAGCCCCAAGCTGCGAGCCGAGCTGGCGGGGATCCCCACCTACAAGCCGGGCAAGCCCGCCGCGGCCGGTGGTCCGGTGGCCTACAAGCTGTCCTCCAACGAGAACCCCTATCCGCCGCTGCCGGGAGTGCTGGAGACGGTGACGGCCGCCGTCTCGACGTTCAACCGCTACCCCGACATGGCCTGTACGGGCCTGATGAACGAGCTCTCCGACCGCTTCGGCGTCCCGCTCTCCCACCTGGCCACGGGCACCGGTTCCGTCGGCGTCGCCCAGCAGCTCATCCAGGCGACCTCGGGCCCGGGCGACGAGGTCATCTACGCCTGGCGGTCCTTCGAGGCGTACCCGATCATCACCCAGATCAGCGGCGCGAGGTCCGTGCAGGTTCCGCTGACGGCCGGTGACGTGCACGACCTGGACGCCATGGCGGACGCCATCACCGACCGCACCCGCCTCGTCTTCGTCTGCAACCCCAACAACCCGACCGGAACCGTCGTGCGCCGGTCGGAGCTGGAACGATTCCTCGACCGGGTGCCGGGCGATGTGCTGGTGGTCCTGGACGAGGCGTACCGCGAGTTCATCCGAGACCCCGAGGTGCCGGACGGCGTGGAGCTGTACCGGAACCGGCCGAACGTCTGCGTGCTGCGCACCTTCTCCAAGGCGTACGGCCTCGCGGGGCTGCGCGTCGGCTTCGCGATCGCCCACGAGCCGGTGGCGGCGGCGCTGCGCAAGACCGCGGTGCCCTTCGGGGTGAGCCAGCTCGCGCAGGAGGCGGCGATCGCGTCGCTGCGCGCCGAGGACGAACTGCTGGGCCGGGTCGGCTCGCTGGTCTGCGAGCGCACGCGCGTGGTCGACGGGCTGCGGGCCCAGGGCTGGACGGTGCCCGAGACCCAGGCCAACTTCGTGTGGCTGCGCCTGGGGGAGCACACCGTCGCGTTCGCGCAGGCCTGTGAGCAGCACGGTGTGGTGGTCCGGCCGTTCCCCGGCGAGGGGGTGCGGGTGACCGTCGGGGAGACCGAGGCGAACGACATCTTCCTGAAGGTGGCCGAAAACTTCCGCAAGGAGCTGTAGTGCCGGTCGGTCGGGCTTTGGCTCGACCACCGTTTCCTGACGTACGGTGCCGCCGTCTCGTACAGTTGCCGACAGGCGTGGGCCCCTGGGTCCACGGCCTGTCCGGCCTCGGTTCCACGTGAAACCGCGATGCCACGGCGCAGTGCGCCCCCTGTCACCGGCACGGTGAACCGGTCGCGGGCAGGGTGCCGCGTGGCCCTGATGCCATCCCCTGATGGCCCCTTCCGCGCACCCTCATGGCCCAGGTCGCCCGCCCTCATGGCCCAAGCGGGACCCCCTTTCGAGCTTCGATACTCAGTGCGTCATAATCTTCTTGTGAATGTGAACGCGTTCACAAGCGTGTCCCGGTTGCTCCGCTGATGTGTGTGACATAAGGGGCAAACTGCCGCTACCACGGCGATGTAAGGAGACTGCGACGTGGATTTGGCTTTGGCGCCGGAGACACTGGCGCGATGGCAGTTCGGCATCACCACCGTCTACCACTTCCTGTTCGTCCCGCTGACGATCTCGCTGGCCGCCCTGACGGCCGGCCTGCAGACCGCGTGGGTGCGCACAGACAAGGAGAAGTACCTCAGGGCGACGAAGTTCTGGGGCAAGCTCTTCCTGATCAACATCGCGATGGGTGTGGTCACCGGCATCGTGCAGGAGTTCCAGTTCGGCATGAACTGGTCCGACTACTCGCGGTTCGTCGGTGACATCTTCGGTGCCCCGCTCGCCTTCGAGGCGCTGATCGCCTTCTTCTTCGAGTCGACCTTCATCGGTCTGTGGATCTTCGGCTGGGACAAGCTGCCGAAGAGGCTCCATCTGGCCTGTATCTGGATGGTCTCGATCGGCACGATCCTGTCGGCGTACTTCATCCTCGCGGCCAACTCGTGGATGCAGCACCCCGTCGGCTACCGGATCAACAAGGCCAAGGGCCGGGCGGAGCTCACCGACTTCTGGGCCGTGCTGACCCAGAACACCGCGCTCAGCCAGGTCTTCCACACGCTGTCCGCGGCGTTCCTGACCGGCGGGGCGTTCATGGTCGGCATCGCCGCATGGCACCTCTTCCGCAAGCGGCACGTCTCCGTGATGAAGACCTCACTGCGGCTCGGCCTGGTCACGGTCGTCATCGCGGGCCTGCTCACCGCGATCAGCGGTGACACCCTCGGCAAGGTCATGTTCAAGCAGCAGCCGATGAAGATGGCCGCTGCGGAGGCGCTCTGGGACGGTCAGGACTCCGCGCCGTTCTCGATCTTCGCGGTCGGTGACGTCGACAAGGGTCACAACAAGGTGGCCATAGAGATTCCTGGCCTGCTGTCCTTCCTCGCCAACGACAACTTCAGCTCGCACGTCCCCGGCATCAACGACGTCAACAAGGCCGAGCAGCAGAAGTACGGGCCGGGCGACTACCGCCCCGTCATCCCTGTCACCTACTGGGGCTTCCGCTGGATGATCGGCTTCGGTATGGCGTCCTTCGCCATCGGCGTGGCCGGGCTGTGGCTGACCCGCAAGAAGTTCATGCTGCCGCAGCACCTCAGGGTCGGTGAGGACGAGGTGCCGCATCTGGTCCTGTTCAGGAACAAGGCGCTCAGCCCCAAGCTCGGCAAGCTGTACTGGCTGCTGGCCATCTGGACGCTCGGCTTCCCGCTGATCGCCAACTCCTGGGGCTGGATCTTCACCGAGATGGGCCGGCAGCCGTGGGTCGTCTTCGGTGTCCTGCAGACGCGCAGCGCGGTCTCGCCCGGCGTCGGCCAGGGAGAGGTCCTCACCTCCATGATCGTCCTCACCCTCCTGTACGCCGTCCTCGCCGTCATCGAGGTCAAGCTGCTCGCCAAGTACGTCAAGGCCGGGCCGCCCGAGCTCACGGAGGCCGACCTCAACCCGCCCACGAAGATCGGCGGCGACTCCCGTGACGCCGACAAGCCGATGGCCTTCTCGTACTAGGCCCAGGGAGATCGAGACATGCAACTTCATGACGTCTGGTTCGTCCTCATCGCCGTCCTGTGGACCGGCTACTTCTTCCTGGAGGGCTTCGACTTCGGGGTCGGCATCCTCACCAAGCTGCTCGCCCGGGACCGCTCCGAGAAGCGGGTGCTGATCAACACGATCGGCCCGGTCTGGGACGGCAACGAGGTGTGGCTGCTCACCGCGGGCGGTGCGACCTTCGCCGCCTTCCCAGAGTGGTACGCCACGCTCTTCTCGGGCTTCTACCTGCCGCTGCTGATCATCCTGGTCTGCCTGATCGTGCGGGGTGTCGCCTTCGAGTACCGCGCGAAGCGGCCCGAGGAGAACTGGCAGCGCAACTGGGAGAACGCGATCTTCTGGTCCTCGCTGATCCCCTCGTTCCTGTGGGGTGTGGCCTTCGGCAACATCGTGCGAGGCGTGAAGATCGACAAGAACTTCGAGTACGTCGGCACCTTCTGGGACCTGCTCAACCCGTACGCCCTTCTCGGCGGCGTCGTCACCCTGACGCTGTTCACCTTCCACGGAGCGGTGTTCACGGCGCTCAAGACGGTCGGCGACATCAGGGAGCGGGCGCGGAAGCTGGCCCTGCAGGTCGGTCTCGTCACCGCCGCGGCGGCGCTGGTCTTCCTGCTGTGGACGCAGGTCGACAGCGGTGACGGCAAGAGCCTGGTCGCGCTGATCGTGGCCGTGGCCGCCCTGGTCGGGGCGCTCGCGGCGAACCAGGCCGGGCGCGAGGGATGGTCGTTCGCGCTGTCCGGGGTCACGATCGTGGCGGCGGTGGCGATGCTCTTCCTGTCGCTCTTCCCGAACGTCATGCCGTCGTCGCTCAACGGGGACTGGAGCCTGACGGTCACCAACGCCTCGTCGAGCCCCTACACCCTGAAGATCATGACCTGGTGCGCGGCCGTCGCCACGCCGATCGTGCTGCTCTACCAGGGCTGGACCTACTGGGTGTTCCGCAAGCGGATCGGCACGCAGCACATCGCAGAGGCCGCGCACTGATTCCGGTTTGGGGCATGTTTCACGTGAAACGTGCCCCTTGAGAAGAGAGTGTGTTTCACGTGAAACCGATAGACCCGCGTCTGCTCCGGTACGCCCGTGCCACCCGGCTGTTCATGGTGGCAGTCGTCGGCCTGGGCGCCGTCGGAGCGGCGCTGGTCATCGCTCAGGCGATGCTCATCGCCGAGACGGTGGTCGGTGCGTTCCAGCACGGTCTGTCGGTCGGTGAACTGCGCACTCCCCTGCTGCTGTTGGTGGCCGTGGCGGGCGGCCGCGCACTGGTCTCCTGGCTCACCGAACTCGCCGCCCACCGGGCGAGCGCCGCCGTGAAGTCGGAACTGCGGGGACGGTTGCTGGAGCGGGCCGTCGCGCTGGGACCCGGTTGGCTGAGCGGGCAGCGGACCGGATCGCTGGTTGCCCTGGCCACGCGCGGGGTCGACGCCCTCGACGACTACTTCTCCCGCTACCTGCCGCAGTTGGGCCTCGCGATCGTCGTGCCCGTGGCCGTGCTGGCCCGGATCGTCACCGAGGACTGGGTCTCCGCGGCGATCATCGTGGGGACCCTGCCGCTCATCCCGGTCTTCATGATCTTGATCGGCTGGGCCACCCAGTCGCGCATGGACCGTCAATGGCGGCTGCTGTCGCGGCTGTCCGGACACTTCCTGGACGTGGTGGCCGGGCTGCCGACGCTGAAGGTGTTCGGACGGGCCAAGGCGCAGGCCGAGTCGATCAAGCGCATCACCGGCGAGTACCGGCAGGCGACCATGCGGACGCTGCGGATCGCCTTCATCTCGTCCTTCGCGCTGGAGCTGCTCTCCACCCTCTCGGTGGCGCTGGTCGCCGTGACGATCGGTATGCGGCTGGTCCACGGCGAGATGGACCTGTACATCGGGCTCGTCATCCTGGTGCTCGCGCCCGAGGCGTATCTGCCGTTGCGGCAGGTGGGCGCGCAGTACCACGCGGCGGCGGAGGGGCTGGCGGCGGCCGAGGAGATCTTCGCCGTCCTGGAGGCCCCCGTGCCGACCGCCGGTACGGCGGCCGTGCCGGCGGGGCGCATCGCCTTCGAAGGGCTGACGGTCCGGTACCCGGAGCGAGCCGAGAACGCCGTGTCGGACGTGTCCTTCGCCGTCGAGCCCGGGGAGACGGTGGCGCTCGTCGGCCCGAGCGGCGCGGGCAAGTCGACCCTGCTGCACGTGCTGCTGGGTTTCGTACCGGTGACCGAGGGCCGGGTGCGGATCGACGGCGTGGATCTCGCGGACGCCGACCTGGAGCAGTGGCGGTCGCAGGTCGCGTGGGTGCCGCAGCGGCCGCACCTGTTCGCGGGAACGATCGCCGAGAACGTACGGCTGGCCCGACCCGAGGCCGACGACGCCGCGGTGCGCCGGGCGCTGGGAGACGCCGGCGCGCTTCGGTTCGTGGACGCGCTGCCCGACGGGGCCGAGACCGTGCTCGGTGAGGACGGCGCAGGTCTCTCCGCGGGCCAGCGGCAGCGGCTCGCACTGGCCCGGGCGTTCCTGGCGGACCGGCCCGTGCTGCTTCTCGACGAGCCGACGGCCGCGCTGGACGGGGCGACCGAAGCCGAGGTCGTGGAGGCGGTACGGCGGCTGGCCGTGGGACGCACCGTGCTGCTCGTCGTGCACCGCCCCGCCCTGCTGGGAGTGGCGGACCGGGTGGTGCGCCTGGAGGAGCCGGCCGCGCCCGCCGCCGTCGAGGAGCGGGTGTCCGTGGCCCCGCGAGCCGAGCAGGCGGCCGCGGCGCCCGGGACGGCCCCGGACGAACCCGCCGACACCGAGTCCACTCGTACCCCCGGCAGCGTCCTCGCCCGGGTCCGCGCCATGTCCGGCCCCCGCCGCAGCCGTCTCGCCCTCGCTCTGCTGCTCGGCGCTCTGGCCCTCGGCAGCGCCGTCGGCCTGATGGCCACCTCCGGATGGCTGATCTCGCGGGCCTCGCAGCAGCCGCCGGTGCTGTACCTGATGGTGGCCGTGACGGCGACGCGGGCCTTCGGCATCGGGCGGGCCGTCTTCCGCTACGCCGAGCGGCTGGTGTCGCACGACGCGGTGCTGCGCATGCTGGCCGACACCAGGGTCGCCGTCTACCGGCGGCTGGAGCGGCTGGCTCCCGCGGGACTGCGCCGCACCCGCCGCGGCGACCTGCTCTCGCGGCTCGTCGCCGACGTGGACGCCTTGCAGGACTACTGGCTGCGCTGGCTGCTGCCCGCCGGTGCCGCCGCGCTCGTGTCGGCCGCCTCGGTCGGCTTCACGGCGTGGCTGCTGCCCGAGGCCGGTGCGGCGCTCGCCGCCGGCCTGGTGGCGGCCGGCGTCGGCGTCCCGTTGGTCACCGGCGCCGTGGCCCGCCGGGCCGAGCGTCGGCTGGCCCCCGCCCGGGGGGAGTTGGCGACGCGCGTGACCGACCTGCTCACCGGCACCGCGGAACTGACCGTCGCCGGCGCCCTGCCCGCCCGTACCGCCGAGGCGCGACGGGCCGACGGCGTCCTCACCGGGATCGCCTCGCGGGCCGCCACCGCCACCGCGCTCGGCGACGGACTTACCGCGCTGTTCTCGGGTCTGACGGTCGCCGCCGCCGCCCTCGCGGGCGCCCAGGGCGTCGCGGACGGCAGGCTGAACGGCGTGGCGATGGCGGTCGTGGTCCTCACCCCGCTGGCCGCCTTCGAGGCCGTCCTCGGGCTGCCGCTGGCCGTGCAGTACCGGCAGCGGGTTCGCCGCAGCGCGGAGCGCGTGTACGAGGTGCTGGACGCGCCCGAGCCGGTGCGGGAGCCGGAGCTGCCCCGGCAGGCGCCCGCCACCCCGTTCCCCCTGGCCGTCCGGGGTCTGACGGCCCGGCACGCGGGGCAGGATCGGGACGCGCTCGCCGGCCTCGACCTCAACCTCGACCAGGGCCGCAGGATCGCCGTGGTCGGTCCGTCCGGTTCCGGCAAGACGACGCTGGCACAGGTGCTGCTGAGGTTCCTGGACGCGGGTTCGGGTTCGTACACGCTGGCCGGCGTGGACGCGTACGCGCTCGACGGCGACGACGTACGACGGCTGGTGGGGCTGTGCGCCCAGGACGCGCACCTCTTCGACAGTTCGGTGCGCGAGAACCTGCTGCTGGCGAAGAAGGACGCCACCGAGAGCGAGTTGCGTGACGCGCTGCGGCGGGCGCGGCTGCTCGACTGGGCGGACAGCCTGCCCGACGGTCTCGACACGCTCGTCGGCGAGCACGGGGCGCGGCTGTCCGGCGGCCAGCGGCAGCGGCTGGCACTGGCGCGGGCGTTGCTCGCCGACTTCCCGGTGCTGGTGCTCGACGAGCCGGCCGAGCATCTCGACCTGGCGACCGCGGACGCGCTCACCGCCGATCTGCTGGCCGCCACCGAGGGCCGTACGACGCTGCTCATCACCCACCGCCTGGCCGGGCTGGAAGCGGTCGACGAGGTCGTCGTCCTGGACGCGGGCCGTGTGGTGCAGCGCGGGGCGTACGCGCAGCTGGCCGTGGTGGCGGGGCCGTTGCGGGACATGGTGCGCCGGGAGGCCGAGGCGGAGTCGCTGGTGGGGACGGCGTAGAGCGGCGGGTTTTGGCCCCAGCCGCAGCGAAACGTTCCGTCGGGCGGGTTCGGGTCAGGACCGCTGTGCCAGCATCCGCTCGATCACGACGGCCACGCCGTCGTCGTTGTTGGCGACCGTGCGGCCCGAGGCGGCGGCGATGACGTCCGGGTGGGCGTTGCCCATGGCGTACGACTGGCCCGCCCAGGTCAGCATCTCGACGTCGTTCGGCATGTCACCGAAGGCGACGACCTCCTCGGGGGAGATGCCGCGCTCGGCGCAGCACAGGGCGAGCGTGCTGGCCTTGGAGACGCCGGGACCGCTGATCTCCAGCAGGGCGCTGGGGCTGGACCGGGTGACGTTCGCGCGGTCGCCGATGGCGAGGCGGGCGGTGGTCAGGAAGCCGTCGGGGTCGAGCGTGGGGTGATAGGCGAGGATCTTCAGCACGGGCTCGGCGGCACCGGGGCCGTCCGGCGCGAGCAGGTCCTCGGCGGGCGCGAGCTCGTCCGGGATCTCCATGTGCAGCTTGGGATAGTCCGGTTCCTGGTGGAAGCCGTAGGTCTGCTCGATCGCGTACACCGTGCCGGGCGCCGCCTCGCGCAGCAGTCGTACGGCGTCCAGCGCGTTCTCCCGTGCCAAGTCCCGCACCTTCACGAAGCGGTGGGCGCCGGGGCCGCCGTGCAGGTCGACCACGGCGGCGCCGTTACCGCAGATCGCCAGGCCGTGGCCGTGGACGTGGTCGCTGACGACGTCCATCCAGCGGGCCGGGCGGCCGGTGACGAAGAAGACCTCGACGCCCGCCTCCTCGGCGGCGGCGAGGGCGGCGACCGTGCGTGGGGAGACCGACTTGTCGTCCCGCAGCAGAGTGCCGTCGAGATCGGTGGCTATGAGCCGGGGCGGGACTGCTGCGGCCGGGGTCTCGGGCTGTCGAGTCGCTGAGGTCACCCGCCCATTCTCCCGCATATGCCTGCACGGCCGTGCGGGAGTCCGCGCAGGTGAGTGGTTACCGTCCTCACCTGCACCGTCACACCCTGTCGGCTCAGCCGAGGCGGCTTGAGGCCTCCATGGCGATCTGCTCGAAGACCTTCTCGTCGGCGGCGAAGTCCGAGTCCGGGACGGGCCAGTGGATCACGATCTCCGTGAAGCCCAGTTCACGGTGGCGGCCGGCGAAGTCCACGAACGCTTCCAGCGACTGCAGCGGTCGGGCGCGGTCGGGGGTGAACCCGGTGAGCAGGACCCGGTCCATTCCGGCCACGTCCCGGCCGATCTCGGCGCAGGCGTCGGCCAGTTTCTCGGCCTGTCCGCGAATGGCCTGAACCGACTGTTCGGGAGTGCCGTTCTCGTACAGCCGGGGGTCCCCGGTGGTCACCCACGCCTGTCCGTGGCGGGCCGCGAGCCTCAGTCCGCGCGGCCCGGTCGCGGCCACCGCGAAGGGCAGCCGGGGGCGCTGCACGCACCCGGGGATGTTGCGTGCCTCGTGCGCCGAGTAGTAGTCCCCTTCGTACGACACCGCGTCCTCGGTCAGCAGACGGTCCAGCAGCGGCACGAACTCGGCGAGCCGGTCGGCCCGCTCGCGCGGCGTCCAGGGTTCCTGGCCGAGCGCGGTGGCGTCGAAGCCGGTGCCGCCGGCGCCGATGCCGAGCGTGACGCGGCCGCCCGAGATGTCGTCGAGGGAGATCAGCTCCTTCGCGAGGGTCACCGGATGCCGGAAGTTCGGTGAGGTCACCAGCGTGCCCAGGCGCATCCGGTCGGTCACGGAGGCGGCCGCGGTCAGTGTCGGCAGGGCGCCGAACCATGGGCCGTCCCGGAAGCTCCGCCAGGACAGGTGGTCGTAGGTGTAGGCGGTGTGGAAGCCGAGTTGCTCCGCCCGCTGCCATGCCGAACGGCCGCCCTCGTGCCAGCGGCGGTAGGGGAGGATCACGGTGCTCAGACGCAGACTCATGAACCGAGCGTATGCGGCGCGAGCCGTTTCACGTGAAACGGTCACGGCCTGTCATCGCACGCGGCCGCTGAGCCAGGGGGTGAGGGTGAGCATCGGCATGTACTCGCGGTGGGTGCGGTCCTGCGGCAGCGGCACGATCAGGAAGTAGCCGGGCGGAAACCGGCGGGCCTTGACGAAGGCACGGTCCTCGAAGAGGGAGCGGAGGAAGGCGGGTACGTCGTCGCGGGCGACGTCCGGGCACTCGACGCCCTCCACGGTGATCAGCGCGTCGTCGTCCGGGTAGAGCCGGACGCTGACCCGGGGAAGACCGCCGAACTCGCAGTAGGCCTCGTGCGGCAGGGAGCCGTCCGGGTCGGTGGTGACGCCGACGCCCGCGGCGCTGCGGCGGGAGGTCGCGTCGGCGCCGATGTCGTGGCTGACCTCGATCTCGCGGCCGTACTCCGTGGCGAGGGCGCGCAGGGCGGTGACGGCGGTCTCGGTGCTCGGGAAGTGGTCCATACCTCTGATCATGCAGGGGTCAGTGGGGTTCGGGGAAGCGCAGGTACCGCGCTGGTACGGCTCGCGTCAGCCACACTCCGTTCTCGCTGACGTGGAAGACATGGCCGTCGCGGTGCATGGCGCCCGCGTCCACGGACAGCACGACGGGCCGGCCGCGGCGGGCGCCCACGCGGGTCGCCGTCTCTCGGTCGGGCGAGAGGTGGACGTCGTGCCGGTTCATCGCGCGCAGCCCTTCGGCGCGGATCGCGTCCAGGTTGCGGGCCACGGTGCCGTGGTAGAGGTACGGCGGCGGGGTCGCGGGGGCCAGTCCGAGGTCGATGTCGACGCTGTGTCCCTGGCTGGCGCGGATCCGGGTGCCCTCGACGGCGAAACGCTTCTTGTCGTTGTGCGCGACGACGTGGTCCAGTTCCTCGCGGGTGAAGCGGAAGCCGTGGGCGGCGGCCGCGGCGATCAGTACGTCGATCTCGACCCAGCCCGCCTCGTCGAGGGTCAGCCCGATCCTCTCGGGCTGGTGGCGCAGGTGTTTCGAGAGGTACTTCGACACCTTCACGGTGCGTCTTTCGTCCATCCGCTCAGGATGACGGGAGAGACGCGGATCACGCAGACAATTTTTCGCACCGAGGTTTGATCCACAACCAACTGTAGTTATCCACAGGCTACTTGGCGATTCTGTGGACAACTCCCTGACACTTCAGCCCTGTTCGTCAAGATCACCAGGAGGCTTACCCCTTGACGTGAGCGCGTCCAACTCCCTTGCCCGCACCTCCCGTTCAGCCGCCAACGCCACGAACTCCGCGACCCGGCCAGCTCCAACCAGCCTTTCCACGGCCCGGATCGTCTCCTCCGGCAGGGCCACGGAGCGTGACACCGGCCGTGTCTCCGGCGTCTCCCCCGCGCCCAGCTGCAGGCGCAGCTGCCGCACCGCCGACAGCCGCATGGCACGGGCAAGTTCGGCGTCCACCGTCTGCTGCGCCAGGGGCCGCAGGCGCCGTACGAGCGAGGCCGCTTCAGCCGCGTCCGCGTCGGTCGGACGGTGCGGTCCCTGGAGGTAGCGTGCGAAGACGTGCTCGGTGGTGAACTCCAGGAAACGGGCGGCGATGTGCTCGACCTGCCCCCTCAACTCCCGCAGCTGCTCGGTGATCGCGGACAGTGGTACCCCGGCACCGTGCAACTCGACTGCCACGGCCAGCCCTTGGGGGCTCGGAACGAGGAAGCAGTCGACGTCGCCGGGCACCGGCTCCAGCACTCCGAGCTCCACGGCGTCGGCGACGGCCTCGTCGTCGGGTGAGCCGCCGAACCGCTCGTCGAGTTCGGCGCGCGAGATCCGTACCGCCTCCTCGTCGGTCCAGGGACCGTCCACCTCGGCGACCAGCCCGAGCACCCCGCCCAGGCCTCGGCCGGCGTCCCATGCCTCCAGCAGCTCCTTGATGGAGGCCAGGCCGTAGCCGCGGTCGAGAAGGTCGGCGATCTGGCGCAGGCGGGCCAGATGGGCGTCGGAGTAGAGGTTGGCGCGGCCGCGGCGCTCGGGGCGGGGGAGCAGGCCGCGGTCCTGGTAGGCGCGGATGGTGCGGACGCTGGCGCCGCTGACGTGCGCCAGGTCCTCGATCCGGTAGACGGCCGCGCCGCTCACGCGGCCGCCTTGGGGGGCCGCTGCGAGGAGAACCCGCGGGAGTGGCCGGCGCCGCTCACAGCGGGGGTTCCAGTCGTGCGATCGCCCGCAGCGCGCGCGGGGTGAACCGGGACATGAGGTGGGCGCCGCGGGCCTCGGGAGTGACCGGTACGACCGCCTGGTTGCGTACGACCGCGCGCAGGATCGCGTCGGCGACCTTCTCCGGCGGGTAGTTGCGCAGGCCGTACAGCCGTGCCGTCCGCTTCTGCCGCCGCTTCTCCTCCTCGGCGTCCACGCCCGCGAAGCGCGCGGTCGAGGTGATGTTGGTGTTGACGAAGCCGGGGCAGATCGCGCTCACACCGATCCCCTGGCCGGCGAGTTCGGCGCGCAGGCACTCGCTGAGCATGAGCACGGCCGCCTTGGAGGTGCTGTAGGCGGGCAGCGCCTTGGAGGGCAGGTAAGCCGCCGCGGAGGCGGTGTTGACGATGTGGCCGCCCTGTCCGCGCTCGGCCATCTGCCTGCCGAAGAGCCGGCAGCCGTGGATGACGCCCCACAGGTTGACGTCGAGGACCTTCTTCCAGTCCTCAGGGGTGGTGTCGAGGAAGGAACCGCCCAGGCCGATACCGGCGTTGTTGACCAGTACGTCGAGCACGCCGTACTGGGTGGCGACCTTGTCGGCGAGTTTCTCCATGGCCTGCTCGTCGGAGACGTCGGTGGTTTCCGCCCAGGCCTCGGGGGCACCGATCAGGCGGGACAGCTCGGCGGTGCGGACGGCGGCCTCGGCGTCGCGGTCGACGGCGATCACGCGCGCTCCGGCCTCGGCGAAGGCGAACGCGGTGGCCCGTCCGATGCCGCTGCCGGCGCCGGTGACCAGGACGAGCTGCCCGCCGAAGCGGTCGGCGTACTTGCCGGTGGGCTTCACCGGCTCGGGCCTCCCGCTCTCGGCCGACCGTACGAACTCGGTGATCCAGGCGGACAGTTGGTCGGGCCGGGTGCGGGGTATCCAGTGCTTGGCCGGGAGGGTGCGGCGGGTGAGCCGCGGGACCCAGCGGTCCAGGTCGTCGTAGAGCCGCTCGGAGAGGAAGGCGTCGTCGAGGGGCGTGATGAGCTGCACGGGCGCGTGTGCGTGTGCGTCGGGGCGCGGACGGCGCAGCCGGGCGCGGACGTTGTCGCGGTACAGCCACGCCCCGTGTGCCGCGTCGCTGGGGAGCGAGGAGGTCGGGTAGTCGCCGCCGGGGATCTTCTCGACGCGCTGCAGTATGCGCGGCCAGTGCTTGCCGAGGGGGCCGCGCCAGGCCAGCTCGGGCAGCACGGGAGTGTGCAGGGCGTACACGTACCAGGACTTGGCGCCCTGGCCGAGGAGCTGGCCGACGCGGCGCGGGGTGGGCTTTCTCACGCGCTGGTCGATCCAGTGGCCGAAGTGGTCCAGGCAGGGTCCGGACATGGAGGTGAAGGAGGCGATGCGGCCCTCGGTGCGTGGCACGGTGACGAACTCCCAGGACTGCACCGAACCCCAGTCGTGCCCGACGAGGTGCACGGGCCGGTCGGGGCTGACCGCGTCGATCACGGCCAGGAAGTCGTCCGTGAGCTTCTCCAGGGTGAAGCCGCCGCGCAAGGGCTTCGGGGCCGTCGACCGGCCGTGTCCACGGACGTCGTACAGGACGACGTGGAAGTGCTCCGCGAGCCGGCCGGCGACCTCGGACCACACCTCCTTGCTGTCCGGGTAGCCGTGCACCAGCACCACCGTGGGCTGTCCGGCGTCGCCCAGCTCGGCGACGCACAGCTCGATCCCGCCGGTCCGTACCCGGCGCTCGCGCGCATCCTTCAGCACTGTCACTTCTCCTCGGCCCAGCGCCGCACGTGCGGCAGATCGTCGTCCAGCCAGAAGGCGCTCTCCTCGGGGTCGCTGGAGTCGGTGACCACGAGGATCTCCTCGAACTTCGCGCCCGTGCCCCGGAATCCGAGGTGGGGTTCGACCGCCCACAGACCCGGCTGCGGCGGGTGGTCCGAGAAGCGGTACGGCGACCACAGCGGGGACCAGCCCTCGCGGTGGCCGTGCAGCGCGTCGCTCGCGAGTCCTTTCAGGGACTGTGCGCCGAACCCGAACAGGTGGGGTGCGAAGCGGCGTTGCCTCACCCGGTCCACCTTGTGGGCGATGACCCCGAAGGGATAGGCGCGGTGCCGGTTGGCGTATCCCTGCCGGACCATGAGGCGGTCCACGTCCTCGTAGATCGCCCGCAGCGGGCGTCGCTCGCGCACCTCTCGCAGGATCAGCTCGCGGTGCGCCTCCAGGTCGGCGATGAGCCTGTCCTGCACCGGGTTGGCGCCGAGTGAGCCGGAGTAGCCGATGTCCGCGGTGCAGCCCTCGTACACGGGGGCCATGTCGAGGATGAAGGGCATTCCCGGCTCCAGACGGCGGTCGGTCGGGAAGAACTGGAGCGGGACGCGGAAGTGCACGAAGGCGGTGCGGTCCCCGAACCAGGCGAAGGGGAGATGGAACCAGTCCCGCACGCCTCGCTCGCGCAGCCGTTCCCGCTGCATGCGGGCCGCCTCGCGTTCGGTCACCCCCGGTCGCAGCTGGGCGGCGACCGCCTCCGCGCACTCGTAGGCGAGGCGCTGCACCTGCCTGAACCCGCGCAGCCGTGCGGAGAGTTCACCTGCCAATGCCGTCGTCATGCCACCGCCCACCCTTGTCCGCCGTTGCGGTACGTGCCCGTAACTTGACACTGGCGAATGTGACAGTTGTTAGAGTCCGGGTCAATAGGCGGGCTCTGGCCTGTGGACAACTCCGCGTGGCTTGTCACTGTGGGTAGCTCTCAGGTAGGGGGTTCCCCTACGGTCCCGTACGTCTGGAGGCTGAGGCGAAGACAGCTCTGCGGTCTGACGTAGTCCGTGGCCCACGTCACTATCGTCGATGCCGTGACTGTGATCGCGACCGAAAGCCTGAGTAAGCGGTTCCCCCGGGTGACCGCGCTTGACCGGCTCTCCGTCGACGTCGGACCCGGTGTTACCGGGCTCGTCGGAGCCAACGGAGCCGGCAAGTCCACACTGATCAAGATCCTGCTGGGTCTGTCCCCCGCCTCCGAGGGCCGCGCCGAAGTGCTCGGGCTCGACGTCGCGACCAAGGGCGCGGCCATCCGTGAGCGGGTCGGCTACATGCCGGAGCACGACTGCCTGCCGCCGGACGTCTCGGCGACCGAGTTCGTCGTCCACATGGCCCGGATGTCCGGACTGCCGCCGACCGCCGCCCGTGAGCGCACGGCGGACACGCTGCGTCACGTCGGTCTGTACGAGGAGCGCTACCGCCCCATTGGCGGCTACTCGACCGGCATGAAGCAGCGCGTGAAGCTCGCGCAGGCCCTCGTCCACGACCCGCAGCTGGTCTTCCTGGACGAGCCGACCAACGGCCTGGACCCGGTCGGCCGCGACGAGATGCTCGGGCTGATCCGCCGCATCCACACGGACTTCGGCATCTCGGTCCTGGTCACCTCCCACCTGCTGGGCGAGCTGGAGCGCACCTGCGACCACGTCGTGATCATCGACGGCGGCAAGCTCCTGCGCTCCAGTTCCACCACGGACTTCACCCAGACCACGACCACCATCGCCGTCGAGGTCACCGACACCGACGAGCACCCGGACGGCACCCGCGCGATGCGCGAGGCGCTGCACGCGCGCGGGGTGAGTGTCGAGGCGGGCAGCGGCCTGCCGGGCGCCGGCCACATCCTGCTGCTGACCGCGCAGGGCGAGGAGACCTACGACCTCGTACGGGATGTCGTCGCCGACCTCGGCCTCGGCCTGGTCCGTATGGAGCAGCGCCGGCACCACATCTCGGAGGTCTTCACCAGCGAGGAAGAGCAGCGGAAGGAGGCGGCCGTCCATGGCGGTTGAGCAGCCCATGCCGACAGCGCCGGGTGACCAGACCCGCATCCACAACATCGGCTACCGCAACTACGACGGCCCCCGTCTGGGCCGTTCCTACGCCACCCGTTCCCTGTACTCGCAGTCCCTGCGCGGCGCCTACGGCCTCGGACGCTCCATCAAGTCCAAGGTGCTGCCGATGCTGCTGTTCGTGGTGATGTGCGTGCCCGCGGCCATCATGGTCGCCGTCGCGGTCGCCACCAAGGCCAAGGACCTGCCGGTCGACTACACGCGCTACGCGATCATCATGCAGGCCGTCATCAGCCTGTACGTCGCCTCGCAGGCACCCCAGTCGGTCTCCCGGGACCTGCGTTTCAAGACCGTGCCGCTGTACTTCTCCCGGCCGATCGAGACCGCCGACTACGTCCGCGCCAAGTACGCGGCGCTGGCCTCCGCGCTGTTCGTGCTGACCGCGGCCCCGCTGATCGTGCTCTACGTGGGCGCGCTGCTGGCCAAGCTCGACTTCGCCGACCAGAGCAAGGGATTCGGGCAGGGGCTGGTCTCCGTGGCGCTGCTCTCGCTGCTCTTCGCCGGCATCGGCCTGGTCATCGCCTCCGTCACCCCGCGCCGCGGCTTCGGTATCGCGGCCGTGATCGCCGTGCTGACCATCTCCTACGGCGCGGTCTCCACGCTGCAGGCGATCGCCGACGCCCAGGGCAGCTCGAGCGCCGTCCCCTGGATCGGCCTGTTCTCGCCCGTCACGCTCATCGACGGGGTCCAGTCGGCCTTCCTCGGCGCGAGCTCGGCGTTCCCGGGCGCCGTCGGCCCCACGCACGGCGAGGGCGCGGTGTACGTCCTGGTCCTCCTGGGCCTGATCGCCGCCGCCTACGGTCTCCTGCTGCGCCGCTACAAGAAGGTGGGACTGTGACCACGCTCAGCATCGACCACGTCTCCCGCTGGTTCGGCAACGTGGTCGCCGTCAACGACATCACCATGACCATCGGCCCCGGCGTCACCGGCCTGCTCGGCCCGAACGGCGCCGGGAAGTCCACCCTGATCAACATGATGGGTGGCTTCCTGGCCCCCTCCACCGGCACCGTCACCCTCGACGGACAGCAGGTGTGGCGCAACGAGGCGATCTACAAGCACATCGGCGTCGTCCCCGAGCGCGAGGCCATGTACGACTTCCTCACCGGCCGCGAGTTCGTCGTGGCCAACGCCGAGCTGCACGGCCTGGGCGCCAAGGCGGCCCAGAAGGCGCTGGCCACGGTCGAGATGGAGTACGCGCAGGACCGCAAGATCTCCACGTACTCCAAGGGCATGCGCCAGCGCGTGAAGATGGCCTCCGCCCTGGTCCACGACCCCTCGCTGCTCCTGCTGGACGAGCCCTTCAACGGCATGGACCCGCGCCAGCGCATGCAGCTCATGGACCTGCTGCGCCGCATGGGCGACGAGGGCCGCACGGTGTTGTTCTCGTCCCACATCCTCGAAGAGGTCGAGCAACTCGCCTGGCACATCGAGGTGGTCGTGGCCGGCCGGCACGCGGCCAGCGGCGACTTCCGCAAGATCCGCCGTCTGATGACCGACCGCCCGCACCGCTACCTGGTGCGTTCCAGCGACGACCGTGCCCTCGCGGCCGCGCTGATCGCGGATCCGTCGACGTCCGGCATCGAAGTCGATCTCGCCGAGGGCGCGTTGCGCATCCAGGCCGTCGACTTCGGCCGTTTCACAGCGCTGTTGCCCCGGGTCGCCCGCGACCACGGCATCCGGCTGCTGACGGTCTCGCCGTCCGACGAGTCCCTCGAGTCCGTGTTCTCGTACCTGGTCGCGGCGTAGGAGGCCGAAGATGTACGACCCCACAGTCGCCCGACTCACCTACCGGGCCCTGCTCGGCCGTCGCCGGGCCCTCATCCTGGGCGCGCTGCCGCTGCTGCTGATCGTGATCTCCGTGATCGTGCGGGCTCTCGTCGGAGCCGACGACCAGACGGCGAAGGACCTCCTGGGCAGCCTCGCGCTCGCCACCATGGTGCCGATCATCGGTGTCATCGCCGGGACCGGCGCGATCGGCCCGGAGATCGACGACGGCTCGGTGGTGTACCTGCTGTCCAAGCCGATCAAACGGCCGACGATCATCTTCACCAAGCTGATCGTGGCGATCGCCGTGACCATGGTCTTCTCGGCGCTGCCGACCCTGATCGCCGGCTTCATCCTCAACGGCAACGGCCAGCAGATCGCCGTCGCCTACACGGTGGCCGCCCTGGTGTCGTCCATCGCGTACGCGGCGCTGTTCCTGCTGCTGGGCACGGTGTCCCGGCACGCGGTCGTCTTCGGTCTCGTCTACGCGCTGGTCTGGGAGGCCCTGTTCGGCTCCCTGGTGGCCGGTGCGCGCACCCTCAGTGTCCAGCAGTGGTCACTGGCCGTCGCCCACAAGGTGGCCGGCGGTGACCTGGTGACCTCCGACGTCGGGCTGACCACGGCGACGGTGTTCCTGGTCACGGTGACGGTCCTGGCCACCTGGTACGCGGGGCAGAAGCTGCGCTCGCTGACGCTGGCGGGCGAGGAGTAGACGCCGCCTTTACTGACGGGGACTTCACCCCTGTCCGGGCACACTGGGCAAAAGGGAAGGCTGGGCTGAGAGGAATGGGGATGGCAGACGACTGGGACGACATGGTCCTGGACGAGGACTTCATCCGGTCCGCAGGGACGACCGAGCCCTCAGCCCGCGCCCGTATGCTCGCCGCCCGCTGGCGCGCGGAGGAGCCCGAGCCACAGCCGTGGCGCTCCGACGAGCCGCCGGCGGGGTGGTTCTTCAGCAGGGCGCGTCGCCGCAAGTGGCGGCGCCGGTAGGGGATCGACGGCCCCCTTTTAATCAGTGGCGCCCAACTCGTCGTACAGGCACGATGGTTGTGTCCACACCGCCGGAAACCGTACGCGCGTACGGCGACTTCGGCGCCACGTTCTGGGAGAGGAGCCGGGCGATGTCCATGCACGACAGTACGTCCAGCTCCCGTCAGGGCAGTTCGGTGAGGACTCCGGTGTAGTTACCCCACCGTCGAGTCACCCCCAGGAACTGTCCGGGGCGGCCGCTTCGAGCACGCGATGTCGCTCTCGCGTGGGCCGCCCACCCGGAGGATTGGCCGAGTGGTAAGGCACTGGCTTGCTAAGCCAAGGTCGGGCCTGGAAAGCCCGCGCACGTTCGATTCGTGCATCCTCCGCAGAAAGCGGCTGACAACGGCTGACGGCTCAGCCCAGCAACCGCTCCAGCACCACCGCGATGCCGTCCTCCTCGTTGGAGGCCGTCACCTCGTCCGCCACCGCCTTCAGCTCCTGGTGGGCGTTGGCCATCGCCACGCCCCGAGCCGCCCACGCGAACATCGGGATGTCGTTCGGCATGTCGCCGAAGGCGATGGTCTGCGCAGCCTTCACACCGAGCCTGCGCGCCGCCAGCGACAGCCCCGTCGCCTTCGACAGGCCCAGCGGCAGCAGTTCCACGATGCCCGCGCCCGCCATGGCGACCGTGACGAAGCCGCCCGCGGCCCGGCGGGCCGCCTCGGCCAGCTCGTCGTCGCCGAGCGTCGGATGCTGTATGTAGATCTTGTTCAGCGGGGCGGCCCACAGGTCCGCCGCGTCCGTGAAGGGGACCGCGGGCAGCGAGCCGGTGACCGCGTACCCCGGCCCCACCAGCACGTCGCCGTCCAGCCCGTCCCGGCTCGCCGCCAGGTGCAGGGGGCCGACCTCCGCCTCGATCTTGGCCAGGGCGACGCCCGCCAGCTGCCGGTCCAGGGTCACGGACGTCAGCAGGCGGTGTTCCTTGGCGTCGTAGACCTGTGCGCCCTGACCGCAGACGGCGAGGCCGTCGTAGCCGAGGTCGTCGAGGATGTGGCGGGTCCACGGCGCGCCGCGGCCGGTGACGACGATGTGCGCGGCGCCCGCCGCGGTGGCCGCGGCGAGCGCGTCACGGGTGCGGTGCGAGACCGACTCGTCGGAGCGCAGCAGCGTTCCGTCGAGGTCGGTCGCGACGAGCCGGTAGGGGAAGCCGGTCACTTGGCGACCGGCTCCAGGACCTCCCGGCCGCCCAGGTACGGGCGCAGCACCGGCGGCACGTACACGGAGCCGTCGGCCTGCTGGTGGTTCTCCAGGATCGCCACGATCGTGCGCGGTACGGCGCACAGCGTGCCGTTGAGCGTCGCCAGCGGCTTGACCTGCTTGCCGTCACGGAAGCGGATCGACAGGCGGCGGGACTGGAACTCGGTGCAGTCCGAGGTCGACGTCAGCTCGCGGTACTTGCCCTGCGTCGGGATCCACGCCTCGCAGTCGAACTTGCGGGCGGCCGAGGAGCCGAGGTCGCCGGTGGCCACGTCGATGACGCGGAACGGCAGCTCCAGCGAGGTCAGCCACTCCTTCTCCCACTGCAGCAGGCGCTGGTGCTCGGCCTGCGAGTCCTCCGGAGCGACGTAGGAGAACATCTCCACCTTGTCGAACTGGTGGACGCGGAAGATGCCCCGGGTGTCCTTGCCGTGCGAGCCGGCCTCGCGGCGGAAGCACGGCGAGAAGCCGGCGTAGCGCAGCGGCAGGCGGTCGGCGTCGAGGATCTCGTCCATGTGGTACGCGGCGAGGGGGACCTCGGAGGTGCCGACGAGGTAGAGGTCGTCGGCCTCGAGGCGGTAGACGTCCTGGGCGGCCTGGCCGAGGAAGCCGGTGCCCGCCATCGACTGGGGGCGGACCAGGGCGGGCGTCAGCATCGGCGTGAAGCCGGCCGCGGTGGCCTGGGCGATCGCGGCGTTGACCAGCGCGAGCTCCAGCAGGGCGCCGACGCCGGTGAGGAAGTAGAAGCGGGAGCCGGAGACCTTGGCGCCGCGCTCGACGTCGATCGCGCCGAGGATCGTGCCGAGCTCCAGGTGGTCCTTGGGCTCGAAGCCCTCGGCGCCGAAGTCGCGGATCGTGCCGTGCGTCTCGAGGGTGACGAAGTCCTCCTCGCCGCCGACGGGCACGTCGGGGTGGACGAGGTTGCCGAGCTGGAGCAGCAGCTCCTGGGTCTCGGTGTCGGCCGCGTCGCGCTCGGCGTCGGCGGCCTTGACGTCGGCGGCGAGCTGGCTCGCCTTCTTCAGCAGCTCGGCCTTCTCGTCACCCGCGGCCTTGGGGATCAGCTTGCCGAGCTGCTTCTGCTCGGCACGCAGTTCGTCGAAGCGGACGCCGGATGACCTGCGCCGCTCGTCGGCGGACAGGAGGGAGTCGACGAGCGCGACGTCCTCTCCACGGGCGCGCTGGGACGCGCGCACACGGTCGGGGTCCTCACGGAGCAGGCGAAGGTCAATCACGCGGTCAAGGCTACCGGTGCGGGGATACGCCTCACGACTCCATTCCCCCTGGTTCCGAAATGCGTCTTACCTTCCGTTACGCGGCAATTGCGAGGTGTGTCAATAAAAGGCGTCCCACTCCCTGGGACGGGTCAGGTGACAGGCGTCCGGTTGACCCGATTTCCTTGTGCGGTACGGGACTTGGGCTGTGGTTGTCCACAGCGGTCCACATCCCCCGAAGAGTTATCCACAGGCTGTGTGGATGATCTGTGGATTTCGGAATTGATCACTCCGAAACGTGGCTGTGAGCCGGAGGATTCCCAGGACGAACCTCGCCTACCCGCACTTTTGAGTGGAAACAGGTCGCCCCAAAGGATTGCGCAAAGGAAAAGAGTGGACGAAGGGTGATGTGCACGGCGGTGAACCCGGGAGCGGTCCAGAGGCCGATTTGTCGACCGACTGGCACGTTCTTGTCGACTTGTCCCCAGGTCGAGAAGCCAACCTGTGGATAACTCCTGTGGATAACGAAAATCTGCAGGTAAGACCGCGGTGAAGACCGGGTAAGACCGCTCAGAACCGGCCGTCCTGGCAGCGTGCCACCCAGTCCGACGCGGCCGCGAACGCCTCGTCCGACGTCCCGAGCCGCGGTGCGCCCACGTCCTCCACGCCCGCGTCGGCACGCGGGTACGAGCCGAGGAAGCGCACCTCCAGGCAGATCCGCTTGAGCCCCATCAGGGCCTCGGCCACCCGGCGGTCGGAGATGTGACCCTCGGCGTCGATGCAGAAGCAGTAGTTGCCGATGCCCGCTCCGGTCGGGCGGGACTGCAGGAGCATGAGGTTGATGCCGCGGGTGGCGAACTCGCCCAGCAGATCGCGCAGGCCACCGGGGTGGTCGTCGCGCTGCCACAGCACCACGGACGTCTTGTCCGCGCCGGTCGGAGCCGCGGGCCGGGCGGGCCGGCCGACGAGCACGAAACGGGTCTGCGCGTTCTCGGCGTCGTGGATGCCGGTCTCCAGGGCCCGCAGACCGTAGCGGGCGGCGGCGAACTCGCCCGCGAAGGCGGCGTCGTACTGCCCCTCCTGGACCAGACGGGCGGCGTCCGCGTTCGAGGCGGCCGACTCCCAGTGGGCGTCCGGGAGGTTGTTCCTGAGCCAGTTGCGCACCTGCGGTTGGGCGGCCGGGTGGGCGGAGACCGTCTTGATGTCGGACAGCTCGGTACCCGGCCTGACCAGCAGCGCGAAGGTGATCGACAGCAGCACCTCGCGGTAGATCATCAGCGGCGCGCCCGCGACCAGCTCGTCGAGGGTGGTGGTGATCCCGCCCTCGACGGAGTTCTCGATCGGCACGAACGCGGCCTCGGCCTCGCCGGCGCGGACCGCGTCGAGCGCGGACTGCACGGACACGTACGGGATCAGCTCCCGCGTGGCCGCCTCGGGAAGCGTGCGCAGGGCGACTTCGGTGAAGGTGCCCTCGGGGCCGAGATAGGCGTAGCTCGCTGGCATGCCCTCACCCTAATGGCCCCAAA
Source organism: Streptomyces sp. C1-1 (assembly GCF_050214755.1). Classification (NCBI taxonomy): domain Bacteria; kingdom Bacillati; phylum Actinomycetota; class Actinomycetes; order Kitasatosporales; family Streptomycetaceae; genus Streptomyces; species Streptomyces sp. C1-1. The sequence goes on from NZ_CP189826.1 coordinate 5,206,473, forward strand.
GCGACCCGGCTCACCCTTCCAGCAGCCGCTGTCCCACGTACTCGCCCTTCGCCGCCCCGCCCGGCACCGCGAACAGACCGCTCGCCTCGTGCCGGATGTACTTCGACAGGGCGTCACCGCGGTCGAGCTTGCGCTGCAGGGGGACGAAGCCGCGCAGCGGGTCCGCCTGCCAGCAGACGAACAGCAGACCCGCGTCCGGGGCCCCGTCGGCGTCGATGCCGTCGTGATAGGAGAAAGGGCGCCGCAGGATGGCCGCCCCGCCGTTCTGGTCGGGCCGGGAAATGCGGGCGTGGGCGTTGATCGGGACGACGAGATCGCCCTTGGCGTCGGTCTTCTCCAGGTCCATGGCGGTCGTCTCGGAGCCGCCCGAAAGAGGCGCCCCGTTCGCCTTCCGGCGCCCGATGACGTCCTCCTGCGCGGTGAGTGAGAGCTTCTCCCAGTCGTCGAGCAGCATGCGGATACGGCGTACGACGGCGTAGGAGCCCCCCGCCATCCAGGCCGGGTCGCCGGAGCCGGAGGCGGGCACGAAGATCCGCTTGTCGAAGTCGGCCTCCGCCGGCTTGGGATTGCGGGTGCCGTCGAGCTGGCCCATGAGGTTGCGTGCCGTCATGGGGTGGGCCGTGGCGCCCGGCGTGCGGTTGAAGCCGTTCATCTGCCAGCGGACCTTCGCCGCGCTGCCCGCGTCCTTCTGGACCGCGCGCAGGGCGTGGAAGGCGACCAGGGCGTCGTCGGCGCCGATCTGCACCCACAGGTCGCCGTCGCTGCGGGCCCTGTCGAGGTGGTCGGAGGAGAAGTCGGGCAGCGGGTCGAGGGAGACCGGGCGCTGCTTCTCCAGGCCGGTGCGGGAGAAGAAGCTGTGCCCGAAGCCGAAGGTGACGGTCAACGAGGACGGCCCGGCGTCCCGCGCCACGTCCGTGTCGTCACTCGACGCCGATTCACCGGCCATCAGCCGCTCGGCCGTCGCGGACCAGCGGCGCAGCAGTGCGGCGGCCTCCCGGCGCCCGGCGCCAGGCGCCAGGTCGAAGGCGACGAGATGGCCCTTGGCCTGCAGACCGTCGGTGATGCCGGGCTGATGTTTCCCGTGAAACATTGCCATGTTCGCGCCAACAGAGGTCAGCGGAGTGGCCTGGGAGGGCGCGGCGGCGTATCCCACGGCACCGCCCGCCGCGCCGAGCACGAGGCCGGTGGCGCCGGCGGTGCCCAGCAGGGCCCGGCGTGAGACGCCGGGCGAGGAAGAGGTCTCCGGCGAGGCGGCCGTGCGGGCGGGGGTGGGTGCCTGTGGAAGGGACTGTTCGGGCATGGTGCGGTTCAGCCGATCTGCGCGTTCTTGGAGACGGTCACCTGGTCGATGTCGGAGGTGCGCACGGTCACCGCGACCTTCCAGTCGCCCGCCATGGGGATCTGCACGTCGTCGGCCGCCCAGTGGCCGGTGGCGACGTGGTCCGGGGTGACGGGCAGCGGTCCGATCTTCTTCGCCTCGAGGGTGAGGGCGACCTTCACCTCGGGGATGTCGAAGCCGCGCCCGTTGGTCCGGGTGACGTAGACGTGCATCTCGTTGCCGCCCACGCGCGCGGGGTCGAGGTCGACCGACACGACACCCTTGCCGTCGGTGCCGCCCGTGTCGAAGGGCATGGTCAGCGTCACCGCCCCGGACGAGGAGTCGGCCGACGACGAGGAGGAAGAGGAGGAGGACGACGTGGCCGCCTTGGCCTCCTGCTCGGTGCGGCCGGGTTCGGTCTGCGTCAGCACGGTGGTGACGGCGAGCAGGACGACGGCCACGCCCGCCTCCGCGAGCACGGAGCGCCGCAGGCCGAAGCGGTCGGGGTCGGCATCGCGCTCGCGCTTCTGCCGAGCGCTGTCCACGGCGGCCCGCTGCCGGGCGAGCTGGGCGGCACGCCGGGAGTCGGCGGGGGACCCGGACGAGCCGCCGTCGGCCTCCACGTCGCCGGCGGCGCGGAGGCCGCCGGACCCCTCGGAGTCGTCGAGGGCCGCGGAGTCGCCGGACCCCGCGGAGTCGCCGGAGGCCGCGGAGCCGTGCGCACCCTCCGCTCCGGACGCTGAGCCCGCCGCCCCCGACGCCGTCTTCGCCGAGCCGGCCCCCGCGCGAGCGGCCGCCGGCTCCTTCCGCCGCGGCGCGCCCTCAGCCGCCTCCTCGGGCTCGGAGGCCTCCTCCTGCGCGGAGGCCACCTCTCGCCCGGCCGGATCGTCGGCCGTCTCCCCCGATTCCTCCGTCTCCCCCGGCCTCACCGCAGCCCCACCTGCCAGCCGTGCCGTCCAGCGGCGGGAGATCGACGCGATGCCCACGAGCAGCGCCACGAGCCCGATCTTGGCGAGGAGCAACTGCCCGTACGTCGTGTCGGTGAAGGCCGACCAGGAGCCGAGCTGCCGCCAGGACTGGTAGACGCCGGTCGCGACCAGGGCGAGGACGCTGCCGAACGCGACGGTCGAGAAGCGCCGTACCGCGGAGGCCTCGACCGGTGCCGGCGAGCGGTACAGCGCCACCAGCAGGGCGGTGAGCCCGCCCAGCCAGGCCGCGACCGCCAGCAGGTGCACCACGTCGACCGGCATCGCGATGCCCGGCTGGAGGCCGGTCGAGGCGTGCTCGGCCATCGCCCAGCTGGCCGCGAGACCGGCGGACACCACGGTCCCGCCGATCGCGAGCCCGAACGTCAGGTCCTTCTTCTCGTCGTCCTCGCGCTTGTCGTAGGCGCCGAACAGGACGGCGATGAACAGCGCGGCCGCGGCGAGCAGCAGCAGCCGGGAGACCAGCGCCGCGCCCGTCTTGGTCTGCAGCACCTGTCCGAGCAGGCTCAGGTCGAAGACGTCGCCGACCTTGCCGGAGCCGGTGTAGGAGCCGCGCAGAAGCAGCAGCAGGAGGGTGGCCGAGGTGAGCGCCACCCACCCGGAGACCACCAGCCGCTGCACGGCCCGTACGCCGGAGCCGCGCCGCCAGCAGGCCAGTACGAAGGCCCCGCCGCCGACCATGACGATGAAACCGGCGTACGACATGTACCGCCCGAAGCCGTACAGCCAGCCCACGCCCCCGCTGCCGGCCGTGTCACCGGAGACCGAGACGGTGGTCAGGGACGGGGCGCCGATGGAGAAGGTGAAGGCGCCGGCGACGGGATGGCTGTCCGCCGAGACGACCTGCCAGGAGACCGTGTAGGTGCCGTCGGGCAGACCGCTCTTCAACTGCACGGCGTACGAGGTGCCGCTGATGTTCGCCGGTTTGCCGGTGTCGACGCGCTTGCCCTTGGGGTCGAGCACGCGCAGCGAGTCGTCGGAGGTGGCGACCTTCTCGGAGAAGCTGAGGGTGACCTGGGTCGGCGCCTTGTCGACCACCACCCCCTGCGCGGGGTCGCTGCCGGTGAGCGCGGCGTGTGCGGAGGCCGGGCCGGCGCCGGCGAGCAGTACGCCGATCACGGCCAGGAACAGCAGCACCAGCGCCCGTGTGCGGCGGGGGGTGATGGTCGGTGTCACGGTGGTGCCTCTCCCTCAGTGGCCGGTCGCAGGGTTGTACGTGGCCGACTTCACCGGTATCTCGACGGTGAGGGGGTCGGACTTGGCGAAGTGCAGTTCGACGGCGACCTGCTCGCCCTGCTTCGGCTTCCCCTTCAGCTTCTCGAACATCAGGTGGTTGCCGCCGCTCTTGAACACGAGTTGACCGTGTGCGGGCACATCCAGGGACGTGACCTGCCGCATCGACTGCCCGACGGTCTCGTGCATGGTGACGCTGCCCGCCGCGTCACTGGTGACGGAGGTCAGTTCGTCCTTCGTGCCGCCCTTGTTGGTGAGGACGAAGAAGCCGGCGGCCATCTCGCCCGTGATGGGCTGGGGCATGTAGGAGGCGCTGACGGACAGTTCGGGCCTGGTGTCACCGGAGCCGCCCGAGCCGCCGCATCCCGCGAGGGCGAGGGCGCCGGTTATCACCAGGGCCGTGGGAGCGAGCCGCCTCACGGGTTCTGCCCCTTGATGATCTTGGGGAGGTCCTTGGTGTAGTCGTCGACGGTGGCGTCCTCGCCGTAGAGGACGTAACCGCCGTCGGTCTTCGGCGAGAAGGCGATGACCTGGGTGCCGTGCACCGAGACGGTCTTGCCGGTCTTCTTGTCCTTGTGCGTCGGCTCGATGGAGATGCCGAGGGTGCGGGCGCCGGCCTGGATGGTGGAGAAGTCGCCGGTCAGGCCGACGAACGCGGGGTCGATGCCCTTGAGCCACTTGCCGAGTTCGGCCGGGGTGTCGCGGGCCGGGTCCGTGGTCACGAACACCACCTGCAGCTTGGCCTGTTCGGCCTTGGGCAGCTGCTTCTTGGCGACGGCGATGTTGCTCATCGTCGTCGGGCAGATGTCGGGGCAGTGGGTGTAGCCGAAGTAGATCAGCGTCGGCCTGCCGGCCGTCTCCTTGCGGAAGTCGTACTTCCGGCCGTGCGTGTCGGTGAGCACCAGGTCCGGCTTCTCGAACGGCTGGTCGAGGACGGTGGCGGCCTTCTGCGCGGTGTCCTCGGAGACCACGGCGACCGGCGAGTCACCGCTGTCGCCGCTGCCGCAGGCGGAGAGGGTCAGGGAGGCGGCGGCGAGCAGCACGGCCGCGGCGAACGTCTTCTTGCGCATAGAAAAATGTCCCAGATGTGAGAGCTCCGGTGTGCACCGGGGGTCGTACGCCCCCGGTGCACAGGGCGGTTGAAAGACCTCAGGCGTCGGTGCGCCGACGGCCGGCCAGCACGCCGTAGGCCACGCCGAGCGCGCCGACGGCGATGCCGACGACGGCGAGCACACGCGCGGTGGTGTCGGTGCCGTCGGAGGTCACGGCGGAGTCGGAGGCGGCCGTGGCCGTCTTGTCGGAGGCGTCCTTGGCCACCGTCGAGCCGTGGTGCCCGTCCTCGGAGGCGGCCGACAGGGTCAGCACGGGCGCCGGGTTCTCGGGCTCCTCCTGGCCGTCCTGCTGGACCTCGATCCAGCGCACGACCTCCTTGTTGTCGTACGTCTGGACCGCCTTGAAGACCAGTTCGTCGGCGTCCTCGGGCAGGGCGCCCACGGAGACCGGGAACTTCTCGAAGTAGCCGGGTTCGATCCCCTTGCCGTCCGCGGTCCAGGTGATCTTGGAGACGGCCTCGGTGATCTTCTCGCCGTGCATGTCGAGGGGCTTGGCCAGCTTGGACTTGGTGACCTGGATCTTCCAGCCGTCCATCGGCTCCGGCATGGCGGACGCCAGCGGGTGGTCGGCCGGGAAGGTGACCTCCAGCTTGGTGGTCGAGGCGTTGTCCCGCTCGTTGGGGACCTTGAAGTCGACGACGGCGTAACCGCCCTTGGCGGCCGTGCCCTCGGGCTGCACGCCGACGTGTGCGAACGCGGGGCCGGACAGGGCGAGCACGGCGGCACCGGCCAGGGCGCCGGAGGCGGCGAGACGAGAGACCTTCATGGCAGAGAGCACTCCACTTCGAGTGTGGTCGCGGTGATGGGGTGCGCGCGCACGCGCGCGTGCCGCACGACGGCGGCCCCCACCCCGAAGGAGTGCGGTGCTCGCGTCGCGTCAGGCGGCGAGGAGGAGGTGCGCGGCGGCGGGCGGGCCGCGCCTGATCACCGTGTGCTGGAGTGCGGCGGTACGGGGCCCGGGTCGCGCGAGCAGAGCGGTGCGCGGCACGCGCGGACCCGTCCCGGGTGCGGCCGGAAGCCCGGCACGCAGGGCGCGCACCAGGGCGAACGCGGAGCGCAGGGACCGTACGAGAGCCCCTTCGGCCATGGACTGCGCGGACAGTTCGACGAGCCTGAGCAGCGCCAGGTCACCGCGGCGCAGCAGCCAGCCGGCGGCGACCGCCGCGAGGACGTGGCCCAGCAGCATCGGCAGGGACGGCAGCAGGGAGACCAGGGACGGGGAACCGGCCGGGCGCATGGAGCTCATGTCCATGGCCGTGGTCGGCGAGATCCGGGCGTCGCCGAGGATCCGGCGGGCCTGGGCGGGACTGATCGCCGCCGCGGTGGCCCCGCACGTGATGCGGGCCGCCTGCCGGACCAGCGAGGCGTCGGACGCCGACGTCATGGACGCCATCGACATGCCGCCGGCCGCCGTGTGCTGACCCAGTCCGAAGAGCGTGTGCAGCACGGTCTGTCCCGCCGCGAGCAGCGCGGCGATCCCGGGCAGTGACCGCTCGCGTCCGGTGAGCGGCACCGTGAGCAGCAGGACACCCAGGAAACCGGCGCCCAGCGTCCACGGCGGAACCGGGGCGCAGGAGGCCAGGGCGTGTCCGCCCGCGGCCAGCACGACGCAGACCGCGGCGAACACCGCGGCCCGCAGAATCCGGACGTCTCGTCCGGAGCGCGCCCTGCGCTGGTGGGGGGCAGTCATGGCGGGCTCATCATCCCACCGGCCCCGCCCGCGCCGTACGGCAGGTCCACAAGGTGACCTACGGGCCAGAAGATCACTCTCTGACACGAGCTGATCGGACATACACCGATTGCGTCCCGAACGCACCGCCCATATGGGCGGCGTCACGTCAACTCCGTGCTTACACACGCCTACGCGCGGCAATAACAAACGGTATGTCGAGCCGCGGCCGGGAGGCTGGAGCATGAGCATCTGGTGGTCACTCCACTTGCGGCGGGAAGCCGCGAGCGTGCCGCTCGCCCGGCGGCTGCTGCTCGGCGCGATGGAGACCGCGGGGGTCGACCCCGACATCTCCTACGACCTCTCCGTCGCCCTCAGCGAGGCCTGCGCGAACGCCGTCGAACACGGCGGGGGCGCAGAGCGGGGCGCGTCCTCGGAGGCGTACCGGGTCACCGCCTACCTGGACGGCGAGAAGTGCCGTATCGAGGTCGCGGACTCCGGCCCCGGTCTCGCCGGGCCCCCGGTGGCCCGCCCCGCCCGCGCCGACGCCGAGCACGGCAGGGGCCTGTATCTGATCCGGGAGCTCACCGACCACCTCCACATCGGCGGCAAGCCCGGCCGCGACGGCACCGTGGTGAGCTTCGACAAGATCCTCAAGTGGCGGGAGGACGCCCCGCTGCTGGCGGTGTGAAGCATCCGGCGGACGCCTCACCGGACCGGGTCGGCCGACTCCAGTACCTTTTCGAGCACCGCCAGGGCCTCCGGGTACACCCGCTCCCGAGGCGTCCCGTACCCCACGACCAGCCCCTGCGGGTGTGCCTCGTCGGGGATGTGCCAGTGGTCGCCGAGCCGGCCCAGGGCCAGGCCCTCCGCCTCCGCGCGTTCCAGCACCTCCGCCTCGTCGGCCACCTCCACGAGCGCGTGCAGCCCGGCCGCGATGCCGCGCACGTTCCGGCGGTCGCCGAGCCGGTCGAGGAGCTGGTCCCGGCGCCTGCGGTACCTGAGCCGGCACGCCCGCACGTGACGGTCGTAGGCGTGACTCTCGATGAGCTCGGCGAGCGCCAGCTGGCCGATGGACTCGGTGTGGTGGTCGCTGTGCAGTTTGACGTCGGCGACCGCGTCGACGAGGTGCGGCGGCAGCACCATCCAGCCGAGCCGCAGCGCGGGCCCGAGCGTCTTGGAGGCCGTGCCGAGGTAGACGACCTGCCCGGGTGCCATGCCCTGGAGCGCGCCGACGGGCTGGCGGTCGTAGCGGAACTCCCCGTCGTAGTCGTCCTCGACGATCAGCCCGCCACGCGCGCGTGCCCAGTCCGTCAGCGCCCGCCGCCGCTCCGGGTGCAGTGTGACACCGGTCGGGTACTGGTGGGCCGGGGTGACCACGGCGGCCCGGCAGTCACCGAGTTCCCGCGCGCGCACGCCCCGCTCGTCGACCGGCGCCGCGACGACACTGCCGCCGTTGCGCCGCACGACCTCGCGGTGGAAGGCCAGCCCGGGGTCCTCCATGGCGATCTCGCCGCCCTCCAGCACCCGCGTGAGCAGCGCGAGCCCCTGCACGTACCCGGACGTGATCACGATCCGATCGGGCGGCGCGATCACGCCTCGCGCGCGCCCCAGGTAGCCCGAGAGCGCCGTGCGCAGTTCGATGCGCCCGCGTGGATCGCCGTAGTCGTACGCCAGCAGCGGGGCCGTGGCGATCGCCCGCCGCAGCGCCCGCAGCCAGGCCGCCGCCGGAAACGCCCCCACGTCCGGACTGCCCGGCCGCAGGTCGAAACGCGGCGTACGCGCGCGTGCGGCCGTGCTCGGCGTCTCCGTCTCGGCCGAGGGCAGCTCGGCGACCTGGGTACCCGACCCCTGCCGGGCCGTCAGATAGCCCTCGGCGACGAGCTGGTCGTAGGCGGCCTTGGCGGTCCCCCGCGAGACCCCCAATTCGGTCGCGAGCCGGCGCGTTGCCGGAAGCCGCGTCCCGGGCGCCAGCCGCCCGTCGCGCACCGCGTCCCGCAGCGCCCGTTCCAGCCCGACCCGCCGTCCCTCGCCGTCGTCGGTCTCCAGATGCAGATCGACACTGACGCCGGCCCAGAAGCCGTCCACAACGACCCTCCCCCCAGGTTCGTGAATCCAGGCACATCAATGGCCGGGCACCTCACAGGTACCCGGCCATCCGTCTCGTATCAGCCCTTGAGCGAGGCCATCCAGGCCTCGACCTCGTCGGAACGGCGCGGCAGCCCGGCCGACAGGTTGCGGTTGCCGTGCTCGGTCACCAGGATGTCGTCCTCGATGCGGACGCCGATGCCGCGGTACTCCTGCGGCACCGTCAGGTCGTCGGCCTGGAAGTACAGCCCGGGCTCGACGGTGAGGCACATCCCGGGCTCCAGCGTCCCGTCGACGTAGGACTCCACGCGCGCGGCGGCGCAGTCGTGCACGTCCATGCCGAGCATGTGCCCGGTGCCGTGCAGCGTCCACCGCCGCTGCAGCCCGAGCTCCAGCACCCGCTCCACGGGCCCCTCGACCAGCCCCCACTCGACGAGCTTCTCGGTGAGCACGCGCTGCGCGGCGTCGTGGAAGTCCCGGTACTTGGCGCCCGGCCGCACCGCCGCGATACCGGCCTCCTGGGCCTCGTACACGGCGTCGTAGATCTTCTTCTGGATCTCGCTGAACCGTCCGCTCACCGGGAGCGTGCGCGTCACGTCGGCCGTGTAGTACGTGTGCGTCTCGACGCCCGCGTCGAGCAGCAGCAGGTCGCCGGAGCGGACCGGGCCGTCGTTGCGCACCCAGTGCAGCGTGCACGCGTGCGGGCCGGCGGCGGCGATGGTGCCGTAGCCGACGTCGTTGCCCTCCACCCGCGCGCGAAGGAAGAAGGTGCCCTCGATGTAGCGCTCGGAGGTCGCCTCCGCCTTGTCGAGGACCTTCACGACGTCCTCGAAACCGCGCACGGTCGAGTCGACGGCCTTCTGCAGCTCGCCGACCTCGAAGTCGTCCTTCACCAGGCGCGCCTCGGACAGGAACACCCGCAGTTCCTCGTCGCGCTCGGCGGTGACCTTGTCGGTCAGGGCCGCCTCGATCCCGGCGTCGTAGCCGCGTACGACCCGCACCGGGCCGGTCGCCTCGCGGAGCGCGTCGGCCAGCTCGCGCACGTCGGAGGCCGGGATGCCGTACAGCTTCGCGGCCTCGGTGAGCGAGTGCCGGCGGCCCACCCACAGCTCGCCCTGCCCGGAGAGCCAGAACTCGCCGTTCTCCCGGTCCGAGCGCGGCAGGAGGTAGATCGTCTCCTTGTGGCCGTCGCCGGTGGGCTCCAGGACGAGCACGCCGTCCTCGGTCTGGTTGCCGGTGAGGTACGCGTACTCGACGGAGGCCCGGAAGGGGTAGTCCGTGTCGTTCGAGCGGGTCTTCAGGTTGCCCGCGGGGATCACCAGGCGCTCACCGGGGAAGCGCGCCGACAGCGCCGCGCGCCGCGCGGCGGTCTCGGCGGCCTGGGCGATCGGCTCCAGGTCGCGCAGCTCCGTGTCGGCCCAGCCGGACTTCATGTTCTCGGCCAGCTCGTCGGACACGCCCGGGTACAGGCCGTTCTTGCGCTGCTTGATCGGCTCTTCTTCAGCGGTCTCCGGCCCCGCTGCGGTAGCAGCAGATTCCATAGAGTCCGAGAGCTCCTCCGCCACGGTCATCCTCCTTGTTACGGCACTGGACCCCCTCCATCGTACGGTCGTACGGAAGGGGGCTCAGGGGCGAAGGACCTGTTACCGAGGGCAGCGGCGCGCGTACGGGAACACGCGCCCCCGGCTCACTCGAAGCGCGCCGCCAGCAGGACGACGTCCTCCTCGCCGTCGGCCGCGTCCAGCCCGTCCGGCAGGAGGGTGCGCAGCACGTGGTCGGCGATCGCGTCCGGGTCCTGCCGCAGCGCCCTGGGCACACCGGCGGCCGCCGCGTGCAGACGGGCGAAGGCGCGGTCGGTGGGGTCGCCGGTGCGGTGCAGCAGACCGTCGGTGTAGAGCAGCACCGTCTCGCCGGGCTCGGTCTGGAACTCCACGCTGGGCGCCTCCCAGCAGGCGAGCATGCCGAGCGGCGCGGACACCGACGTCTCCACGAACTCGGTGCGCCGCTCGCCGACCAGCAGCGGCGGGCAGTGCCCGGCTCCGGCCAGCGTGATCTTGCGCAGCGCGGGCTCGCAGTAGGCGAACAGGGCGGTGGCGGAGCGGGCCGGTTCGGTCAGGCGCAGCAGCAGTTCCAGGTCGGACAGGACGGCGACCGGATCCTCGCCCTCCATCACGGCGTACGCGCGCAGGGAGGCGCGCAGCCGCCCCATCGCGGCGACCGCGCTCGGGCCGGATCCGGTGACCGAGCCGACCGCGAGCCCGAGGGCCGCGTCCGGCAGCGGCAGCGCGTCGTACCAGTCGCCGCCCCCGCGCGGGCCGGTGCGGTGCCGGGCGGCGAGCTGGACGCCGGCGACGCGGGGGAGCCGGGACGGCAGCAGCTCCTCGGCCATCGTCGCCATGCACGCGCGCGTGCGCTCCACCTCGACCAGCCGGGCCAGGTGCTCGCCGGCGTAACGGGCGTACAGCCCGACCAGATGCCGCTGCCGCTCGGCCGGCTCCGCGGGCTCGTCGTACAGCCAGACGGCGGCGCCGACACGTCCGCCGTGCTCGGCGGTCAGGGGGAGGGCGTAGCACGCGGCGTAGCCGAGGCGGGCGGCCACCTCGCGGTGGCGGGGGTCGAGGCCGTCCTCGGAGAGCAGGTCGGGCTCGGCGATCTCGCCGTCGGCGCCCGGGAGTCCGTCGAGGATGCGGCCGTAGGACATCGCGCTGCGCGGCACGGTCTCGATGTGTCCGAGGTCGGCGCGGGCCAGACCCAGGCCGATCGTCGTGTCGGGGCCGAGCCCGTCGCCCGGTTCCAGTACGACGAGACCGCGCCGGGCGCCCACCAGGGCGGCTCCGGCGCGCAGCAGTTCGGTCAGGGCCTCGGCGAGCACGTCCGTGCGGGTCAGTCGTTCGGTGAGTTCGTGGAGTGTCGTGAGGTCCGAGACCCAGCCCGCGAGGCGGTCCTGAAGCAGTGCTCCGGGTGCGTTTGGCGGGGGGACCGGTGAGGTACCCGAGGTGGTCGGCGCGGGCGCGACAGTGTGTGCGGGCGAGGGAACCGTTGAATCGATTCCAGCCACTTTCGGAGGGTGAGGGGCGTTCATGGCGTCCGGCTTTCCGACCGGTGCGTATTGCTCAAAAGCATCGCAAACCCCCATGTCATTCTGCGCCGCTAGCAGTGTCTCCACATGTACACGCACTCGTGAGGGGATGTCCAGCATTGTCCTGCCGGGATTCCTGGTGTCCGTGGGTAACCGGGGTAGGGTGGGCCGTTGAGCGAAGTTGGCCTAAAACAGCCTCGGGTAACGGGGTATTGCGGTCGACTGGGCTTGCTCCACAGAGCGTCACAGCGGTCGTGATGGGTACGTACTCGGAGAAGGCCAGGGGTGGTTGACAGCCACCCGGAACCTGGTGACCGAACCGGGCGTCCTATCCACCGACGACCGTGCCCCATCCTCCCGTGGCGGAGGCGAAGAGAAATACGCGGAACGCAAAACGCCAGACTTCGCCACCCCCCGCCAGGCCCATGCTTTTGATAGACGCAGTATGGGTGGCGCGGCTGCCGCGGAAGCAGCCAATGCTCGGCCCATAGGGGTTCCCCTTGCCTCCGGCAGGGGTGTGATGCGCCAACAGGTACGCACAGTGAAGTGATCGACACATTATGTGATGTGGCCCACGGTGTTGCCAGCGGTGCAACGGAAAGGAACGAGCGCTCATGCGCGAGATCCTCGGAAGGCGACGCAGGCTCCTGTCCCAGCGCAGCGACGGAAGGCCTGAGTTGATCAGCGCGGCCCTGATCTGCGCGACGGAATGGCAGTGGCCCGTACTCCCGGGCGTGGCACCGGACCCGCAGGGGCGTTCCCGCTGCGCCTGCCCGGACCCGGAGTGCACGGTGCCCGGCGCGCATCCCTTCGACCCCGGCCTCCTCGCGGCCACCACCGACCCGCGCATGGTGCGCTGGTGGTGGACCAACCGGCCCACCGCGCCGATCATCCTGGCCACCGGCGGCAAGGCGCCCTGCGCCGTCAGCCTGCCGGCCCTGGCCGCCGCGCACACGCTCGCCGCCCTCGACCGCATGGGCATGCGCCTCGGCCCGGTCGTGGCCTCGCCCAGCCGCTGGGCGATCCTCGTCAAGCCCTACACCCTGGAGCAGTTGGGCGAACTGCTCTACGCCAAGGACTGCGTCCCCGGCTCCCTGCGCTTCCACGGCGAGGGCGGCTACCTCGCCCTGCCACCGGCGGAGACCGGCGAGGGCGGCATCCGCTGGGAGCGCGCCCCGCTCCCCGGCTCCGCCTCCCCCTGGGTCCCCGACGTCGAGCCCGTGGCCGACGCCGCGGTCGAGGTCCTCACTCGTACGGGTGTGAGCGCGCCCGAGTTGTAGGGGTGTCCGGCGCGCGCGGGGCGGCACGCGCGCGCGTGGTCGTTATCTTCCGCCTTATGCCGCGTCATTCCGGGGGACACAGGGCCCCACAGCCGCTCCGCAGCGGGCGAGACCCCCGAAGGATCCGCCTGCTCGCCCTGACGGGCGTCGTGGTGGCGGCGGTCGTGCTGCCGCTGGCCGTGGCGTCGGCGGGGCCGGCGGGCGACAAGGGCAGTGCCGTCGTACGAGCCCCCGCGCGCCGGCCCGTCCCTTCCTCACCGCCCCCCGGTGACGCCAAGGCGCCCTCCGCCGAACCCTCCGGCTCTCCCCTGCTGCTCGGTCTGGGCCTGGCCACCGCCGCCCACTGCGGCCCCTCCCTCACCTCGGCGGACGGCATCGAGGCGCAGACCTGTGTGCTCACGCAGGGCGATGAGACCTGGGCGCGCACCTACTACCGCAACACCACCGGAGACGCCCTGGCCGCCGTACTGAGCCTCATGGGACCGGGCGGACGCACCGTGCAGACGAACTGCGCGGTGGGCGTCGAGGACGAGCCGGGGATGTGCGAGACGCCCCGGGAGCGGACCCGGGGGACGCCGGACGCCTACACGGCGGTCGCGGAGTTCGCGGCGAAGCGCGCGAGCGGTCCGCTGCTGCTGCGGTCGGGGAGCAACTCCGAGCCCGCGATGGGCAGTTGACGGAGGAGGGCATTCCGTAAGGGAGCCGCGGACATGAAAAGACCCGGTTGCTGGCGACGGGGGATGCACCAGCAACCGGGCTACTGGAACGGTAACAAGAGATCGGCGGTTCGCAAATTCGATCCGGGCTTTCCGGTCACGTATTTGCGTGATCCCGGCGGGACTTGTGAGCGGAGCCACCACATGCGGACGAGCCGCCTCGGCTGACCGGTCGGTCAGCCGAGACCGCTGTCGTCACGGCCCGTCAACTGAGCGTGACCTGCCGGTTGGTGAGACCGCCGCGCGCGCGACGCTCGTCGGCGGTCAGCGGCGCGTCCGAGGCGAGGGCGGCCGCGAGCCGCTCGGCGAACTCGGCGGCCGGCTTCTCGATGTCCTCCGCCGTGACCGCGCTCGGCAGGTCCCAGACCGGCACGATGAGCCCGTGAGCCCGGAAGGAACCCACGAGGCGGGTGCCTTCACCGAGGTGCGAGCGGCCCGCCGCGTGCAGGCGCGCGAGGGCGTCCAGAAGCCGCTCCTCCGGATGCGGCATGACCCAGCGCAGGTGGTTCTTGTCCGGCGTACGGCACCAGTACGCCGCGTCCACGCCGGTCAGCTTCACGGTCGGGATCGCCGCGGCGTTGGCCCGCTCCAGGGAGGCGGTCACCTCGGGCGTCGCGTTCTCCGCGTCCGGCACCCAGAACTCGAAACCCTCGTGCACAACTGGCTCGAACGCGCCTTCGGGATCCAGCAGATCCTGCAGCCGCGGGGACTGCGCGGGAGCGCGCCGGCCCTCGACCGGCGTGCCCGGCTCGGCGGCCAGCGCGCGCTGGAGGGTGTCGGCGAGGTCGCGGCTGATGTCGCCCGACGCCGTGTCGTTCTGCAGGCCGAGCAGCACCGAGCCGTCGTCGCGGCGCAGCGCCGGCCAGGCCATCGGCAGCACCGTCGCGAGCGTGACCGACGGGACGTCCTCGGGGAGGCCGTCCTTCAGGGTCAGCTCGACCGTGGCCGCGGGCACCAGCTCGCGCAGCGCCACCCAGTCGCACTCCCCGGGCAGCCCCTCGAAGGGGCGCTGCACCAGCTCGGTCACCGCCTGCGCGGCGGCCCTTCCGTGGCAGGCCTTGTAACGGCGGCCGCTGCCACAGGGGCAGGGTTCGCGCGCGCCGACGACCGGAACGTCCCCGTCAGCGACTGCGGCGCGGGCCGCGCCGGTGTTCTGGGGCTGCTTGGCCTTCGTTGGGGGTCGCTTCTTGGCCATCGTGGGTGTCTCCCGATTACGGCTCGTCTGTACGGCGGGAGCCTAGCCGTTCACGCCATGCGTGACGGGACCCTGTGGACGAGCACGCCGCGCCCGCGGCGACGCCCGGCGGTGGCGCGCTAGTCCAGGTCGTCGAACGCGTCCGCGAAGTCCAGGCTCGGCATCGCCGGGATCCGGGACACCGTCGGCGCGGTGACGCGCGTAGCGAAGCCGTCGCGGCGGTGCCCGGCATCGGGATCATGAACGTCCTCGTGGACCACGACCCAGACGGTGACCTCGCCGCGGGCGTCGTCCCGCACACCCCAGTCGTCGGCCAGCGCGGTGATGATGTTCAGGCCGCGGCCGCCGTGCGCGGTGACCGAGGGTGTGGCCGGAGCCGGTCGGGTGGGCCCGCCACCGTCCGTGACCTCCACCGTGAGCCGGCCGCCGCGGTCGACGCGCCAGGCCGCGCGGACGTCACCGTCCCCGGCCAGGGCGTCGCCCAGGGGCCGACCGTGTTTGCACGCATTGCTCAAGAGTTCGGAAAGAATCAGTACGGCATCGTCGATGACCGCCTCCGAGACACCACCCCTGCGCAGTTGCTCGCGCATACGGTGTCTCGCCTCCCCCACGCCCGCAGGGCCATGGGGTACGGCCATGCTCGACGACGTGGGCACCTCCTGTGCCACCACCAACGCCACCCCCGAGACCTCCTTTGCCCCACGCCACGGTGTGGATGCCCCATTGGCCTGTACCGGAAACCGGCCAATGCACGCGCAGTGACGCATTCGAAACGATCGAATACGGAACGAACGCGCCGGAGCACTCCCCGTAGTCGTGTGGCTGGTTTTCGACGGTGTCCGGAAACGGAGGATGGTGCCAAAGGGGTGGAAGGGTCAAGAGTTCTTCACAGGTCTTTACCAGTGACACACCGTCAACGGTCGAGTTGGCGCAGCACCGCGCGCGGCCGGTTGGTGATGATGGCGTCGACGCCCAGCTCGACGCAGAGGTCGACGTCCTCCGGCTCGTTCACGGTCCATACGTGCACCTGGTGGCCGGCCCGCTTGAGCCGCTCGATGTACGTCGGCTGGTTGCGCACGATGCGGATGGAGGGGCCGGCGATCCGGACACCCGCCGGGAGCCGTCCGTCGCGCAGCCGCGGCGAGACGAACTGCAGCAGATAGACCGTCGGCAGGACCGGCGACGCGGCACGCACGCGATGCAGTGAGCGCGCGGAGAAGCTCATCACGCGCACCGGGGAGTCGGCCGCGGTCGCGGGGGCGTCCAGGCCGAACCGCTTCAGGAGCATCAGCAGCCGCTCCTCCACCTGTCCGGCCCAGCGCGTCGGATGCTTCGTCTCGATGGCCAGCTCCACGCGCCGCCCCGCGTCCGCGACCAGCTCCAGCAGTCGCTCCAGGGTGAGTACGGAGGTGTGCTCGGGGCCATCGGGGAGGTACTCCCAGTCGGGTTCCTCGTCGCGCGTGCGGAAGAACTCGCGCGTCCTGCGGGAGCCGAAGTCCAGGGTGGCGAGCTCGGCGAGCTCCAGCGCCGAGACCGCGCCGCGGCCGTTGGAGGTGCGGTTGACGCGGCGGTCGTGGACGCAGACGAGATGTCCGTCGGCCGTCAGGCGCACATCGCATTCGAGGGCGTCGGCACCGTCCTCGATCGCCTTCTTGTACGCGGCCAGGGTGTGTTCCGGGGCCTCCTCGGAGGCTCCGCGGTGGGCGACGACCTTGATCGTGTGCTGCCGTGCGTGGGTCACCGCGTCATGGTGCCACCGCGAGGGGGTAGTCGTGCGATCGGAGGAGCAGAGATTGCGTCCCTTTTGCGCGTCATGGCCTATATAAAGAATGGCCCCGGACCCACAGGCACCGCTTATGGTGCCCTGACGGCTCATGGGAAAAGCTGACGGCATACAAAAGGACATGCACAGCTGCAGCGCGCCGGACCGTCGACAACGAGAACGGGCGTGACCGAGTGCGACCGAGAAGAACAGCCGTGGATCGAGGAGAGAAGCTGTGAGCACCGAGAACGAGGGCACCGCGGTACCCCCGGCCCCGTCTGCACCCCCCGTGCCGGTGGACGCTCCCGCTCCCTCGGCACCTGCCACCCCTGAGGGGAGCGAGCGTACGGCCCCGCTCCCGCCGGTGCCCCCGAGCGCCCCCGGCGCTCCGGAACAGCACCCGGTGCACGCGGGCCACGCCCCCGCATACGCCTCGGCGGGGTCCGGCGGTGCCCAGCAGGGGCCCGGGGGATCGGCCCCGGACAGCTCCTGGCCGCCCCCGCCGCCCGCGACCCCCTCGTACGCGGACGGCGGCGGCGGCTCCAACTCGGGCTGGGGCTCCTCGTACGAGCCGCAGCCCTCGCCGAAGCCCAAGTCCGGCCGCGGCGGTCTCGTCGCCGCGATCCTGGTGGCCGCTCTGGTCGCCGGCGGCCTGGGCGGCGGCCTCGGCTACACGCTGGCCAAGAACAACGACGACAACTCCGGCTCCACCACCGTCTCCGCCTCCACCAGCGGCGGCGCGGTGAAGCGGGACGCCGGCACGGTCGCGGGCGTGGCCGCCCGGGCGCTGCCCAGCACGGTCACCATCGAGGCCGAGTCCAACAGCGGCGAGGGCGGCACCGGAACCGGCTTCGTCTTCGACACTCAGGGCCACATCGTCACCAACAACCACGTCGTCGCGGACGCCCTCGACGGCGGCAAGCTGACGGCGACCTTCCCGAACGGCAGGAAGTACAACGCCGAGGTCGTCGGCCACGCGCAGGGCTACGACGTGGCGGTCATCAAGCTCAAGAACCCGCCGTCGGATCTCAAGCCCCTGACGCTGGGCGACTCCGACAAGGTGGCCGTCGGCGACTCCACGATCGCCATCGGCGCGCCCTTCGGCCTGTCCAACACGGTGACGACCGGCATCATCAGCGCCAAGAACCGCCCCGTCGCCTCCAGCGACGGCACCGGCTCCAACGCCTCCTACATGAGCGCCCTGCAGACGGACGCCTCGATCAACCCGGGCAACTCCGGCGGACCGCTGCTGGACGCCCAGGGCAATGTCATCGGCATCAACTCGGCCATCCAGTCCACCGGCAGCGGCGGCCTGGGCGGCTCCAGCCAGTCCGGCTCGATCGGCCTCGGCTTCGCCATCCCGATCAACCAGGCCAAGTACGTCGCCCAGCAGCTGATCAAGACCGGCAAGCCGGTGTACGCCAAGATCGGTGCCTCCGTCTCCCTGGAGGACTCCACCAACGGCGCGAAGATCACCGAGTCGGGCACCGGGGGCTCCTCCTCGGTGGAGTCCGGCGGCCCGGCCGCCAAGGCCGGCCTGAAGCCGGGCGACGTCATCACCAAGCTGGACGACAGGGTGATCGACTCCGGCCCCACCCTGATCGGCGAGATCTGGACCCACAAGCCCGGCGACACGGTCACGATCACCTACGAGCGGGGCGGCAAGACCCACACGGTCCAGCTCACCCTGGGCGCCCGCACGGGCGACAGCTGACCCACCGACCCACGCGCGCGTACCTCCCCGGGTTCGCGACATGTGCCCCACGCGCGCGCGTGCCAACCCGTTACTCTTGTCCCCGCGCCGCCGCTCACCGGCGGCGCGGGGAGGCGTGCCCGAGCGGCCGAAGGGAACGGTCTTGAAAACCGTCGTGGCAGCGATGTCACCGTGGGTTCAAATCCCACCGCCTCCGCGCGATGAGCAGTGAGAACGGCCCCTGACCTGGGTTGACGGTCGGGGGCCGCTCTCTTGCCCGGACGCTGGGACAGTTGCCGCGGCTATGGCAGCAGGTCATGTTCCATCTGGCACTCGTCGTCTCGCAGATGCAGACGTTGGAGGTCCTGCAAGGAGGAGACGGGGAACGGGTGCCGCATCCACTTCTTCCGATACCCCTCCTCCCCGTGCTGTCGCCAGACGGTCTGCGCCGCCTCCATCACCGCATGCCCAATCGCGCTGCGAGGCCGGGTGGTCAGCTTTCGGGGTCGTACATGATCTCGCGTACCTCCTGTGCGCACCGGCAGGCCTCGGCGATCCTCGCGGCCCATCTCAGCGCGTCCTCGCGGGAGGGGACCTCGAGGATCGAGAAGCCGCCGACGACCGCTTTGGTCTCGGGGAACGGTCCGTCCGTGACGGTGCCGTCGGTGGCCACGATGCTCGCCCGCTGACGCTCCAGTCCGGCGCCGAAGATCCAGACTCCCGCCTCCTTGGCCTCCTGGACCACACGGTGGGCCGCCTCGCCGACCGCCGGGAGGTCCTCCTCGGGGAAGTTCATCGATCCGTCGTCGAACGAGATCAGGTACCGCGCCATCGTGTTCGCCTCCTTGTTCAGCGACGCCTGTCCGCTTCGCCGCTGCTTTCAGTAAGACGGACCCCGCGTCGGGTTCTCATCGGTCGTCCCGCACCTCCCCCTTGCCTGTGTTGCGTGCCCGGCTGGTTTGATTCGGGCATGACGAATGAACGGCCGACGGCCGGGCGGGCACGGTCGCCCTGGGGGCGTCGCGGGATGCGGTTCGGCCTGGGGCTGCTCCCGCTGGGCGCCGCCGCAGTGGGGTCGCACCACTGGATGGGAGAGTCGTGGACCACGGTCACCTGCCTGGCCGTGGGCCTGAACTGCATGGGAGTGGTCGTACAGGAGATCGCGGAGCGCAGGGCCGACTGAGCGACGGGCGGGAGGGGAAAGCACCGCGTGACCCGTGATCTCCCATGTCGAGGAGTGCTGGTGCCCGCCCGAATGCATGCCATCGTCGCATCGAAGCGGGCCGGCTGCGGGTCGACGTCCAGGAGACGTATCCCTTGGCCGAGGCCGCCGAGGCCCACCGCGCGATCGAGGCCAAGCGCACCACCGACAAGATCGTCCTCGTGCCGTGAGCGAGAGCCGTGAGCGAACGGCGGGAACGATTCCGCCGCTGCGGCTGTCTTTGAGGACATGACAACCGAGCGTCCCCGTATCGCACTCCTGACCTGCGCCCTCGCGCTCGTACCGGCTCTGTTCCTCACCGCGTGCGACTCGGGAGGAGGGGGCGGCGCGGCCCCTGGGGGCTCCGAATCCGCGCCCGGGCGTTCGACGTCCGTGGGTGTCCAAGGGGAGAAGAGGCTTGCGGCGGCGGCCCGGGCCGGCCTCGCCGCGACCTCGGCCGACGCCCCGCTGGTGTCCGGCCTGGATCGTGTGTCGGACGGCTTCCAGGACGAGCTCGGCCTTCCCCGCGGCAGCGGTTACCGCGTCACCATGGCCTGCGCGGGCCGCGGAACCGTCCAGGTCGGGTTCGTACCGGCCCGCACGGCGCCCGCCCAACGGGTGACCTGCGACGGCGTACCGGTCTCCGCGCGCTTCGCGGTGCAGGCGGCCGGGACCAGGATCGACGTGCGGGGCGGCCAAGGGGCCACCGGGATGATCGCCTGGCGCGTCGACAAGGTGCGTCAGAGCTCGTAGTCCCGGGCCAGCTCCGTCCAGTCCAGCTCCCGCAGCTCCGCCGCCGCCTCGCACTCGTACGGGACCTGGGTCGTCGGCTGGAACCAGACGACCGTGAGCCCCGAGCGGTACAGGACCGGGTCGTGCGCGGGGTCGAGGGGGCCGGAGCGGAAGGAGCCGACGCAGGCCACCGGCGGCAGGATCTCCACCGGGCCGAAGGCTCCCGCGTACTGGTCGGGATACTCGCGCGGGGGCGCGACGAAGTGGATCGGGCCGGTGGGGAAGGCCCGTTCGGCGGTGTGCAGCAGGCTCTTGACGCGCATGTCGTTGACCGGCTTGCAGGGGTAGCCCTCGAGCAGGCCGCCGTACGTCGACGACAGCCGCAGCTCGGTGAGGTCGACGGAGCGGCCGGAAGTGAGGATCACGCGGGTCAGCGACATGATCCGCACTCTAGGGCGGTGGTGCATCGAGGTCCTTGTGTTTTCCGTGCCGCCCAGGAGTCCGGACGAGGTGGTTCCGCGTCGCCCAGAGCTCCGGACGAGGTGTTTCCTTGCCGCCCGGAAGAGGTCCGGACGAGCCGTTGTGTCAGGCCCGATGCCCCGTCATCCGGGCCGCCGAAGCGATCGTCGCGCGGGCCTCCCGTTCGGACAGGCCGGTGTCGAGTGCCGCGTCGACCAGGGGGGCGACGAGGGCGGGGCCGATGCCGTTCTCGTAGGCGCGGCAGGCGGCCCAGAACAGGCGGGTGTTGCGCTGGCCCTCGTGGGCGGCGAGGACGAACTGGACCAGGCCCTGGCCGTGGTCGCCGGCCGAGGGGTGGGTCGCGGGGTGGGTGGGGCGCGGAGGCGGCAGGAGCAGCCGCAGCAGGGCCGGCGGGCAGGCGGCCGGGGCGAGGTGGGCGGTGCCGGGAGCGGCGGTGTAGACGCCGTGGTCGGTGCGGGAGCCGGGGCCGACGAGGTAGCCGCCGGCACCACGGATGTCGATGCCGGGGGCCAGACGGCCGGCGGAGTTGGGGACGGCGGTGTCGGGCGGCCCGGTCAGCCAGAGGTGGCGGCCGCCGCTGGGGGTGAGCACGACGACGGTGTCGGGGATCGTGAAGAGGTGACGCAGGGCCAGTTCGCGCAGGGCCGCCGAGGAGTCGGTGCCGGACTTGGTGTCGAGGTCGATGCCGATCAGGTGGTGGGGCGGCAGGCCGCAGGCGATGCCGTAGCCCGTCGCCCAGGGGGCCGCGGCGAACAGTTCGCGGATGCGCGCCGGGTCGGCCGAGGCGTCGTACACCCCGTGGCCGAGGCGGCCGCACTCGCCGTGGCACTGCCTGGGGTCGGGGTCGTCGCGGTGGGAGGAACGCAGGGCCGGAAGCTTCGTGCGGGACAGGGGGATGACGGCCAGTCCGCGCTCGGCGGCTGACAGGGCGTGTGCGAGGGCCAGCGTCGTGGCCTGCCGGTCGGTGGTGGCCATGCCTCTATGTTCGTACGTACGTTCGAAAAAAGGAAGGGGAGTCGGCCTCGACGCGCCGAAGGGCGGGGAACTGGCCGGAAATCTGCCGTAACGCTTCGCCCCTTGTGCGCCATGGATTCGAGTCGCCCGTATCGCCCCGCTCCGGGAAGCGAAGCAGCGAAGGGGGTTTATCGACTTGTCGTAGCACTTGAGTGGGAATCAGTGCTTCCGGGGTGGTTCGCCAGGGATTCGGTGGGCAACTCTGGTCTCGCGACGTCGTGCACAACCGCCGGGGTGGTCGGCCAACTCCCCTGGCAGCAGCCGTACTTGACGTACCTGACGTACTTCCGGCAAGGAAGCCGGGTTCTGGAGGAAGAACATGGCAAGCATCCGTACCGCCCGCGTCATCGCCGGCGTCTCCGCCCTTCCGCTGGCGGCCGCGCTGTTCGCGGGCGTCGCGGCGGCGGACAACGGCGCCTTCGCGGACGACGGATCGAACGCGGGCGTGGCGAGCGTCGTCGGCAGCGGCGTCGGCCACGACAACCACGGCAACTCGTCCACCACGCAGCAGAACGCGGTCGGCTCCGGCGCCTCGAACCAGAGCAACACCGCGCAGGTCAAGGGCTCCGCGTTCACGGCCATCCAGCAGGGGAACGAGAACGTCGCGATCCGCTTCGGCCACCTGTGGTGAGCCGGCGGCCCTGACCCGGGGGGAGGGTCCGGTGGTGTGCTCACGTGGGGGGAACATGTCTGTGCGGCGGTGCTTCGGCGCCGCCGCGCAGGCGTTTCCGTATGCGGGGAAGCAACCTTGACGCCGCACCGGATCGGCAACCTTGACGCCCCACCGGATCGGCAACCTTGACACCACATCAGATCTGACGGACAGTCAGAAACCTCTCAGGCAGCGAGGGGACGACAGTGGGCGAGGACGAGCTGGGCGCACGGCTGAAGGCCTACGAGGGACGGGCCGCCACCGTCGCCGGTACGGGCAAGGACCCCGTCAACCTGCCCATGATCCGGCACTGGTGCGAGGCGATGGGCGACACGAACCCCGCGTACACGGGCCCGGACGCCGTGGCCCCGCCCACCATGCTCCAGGCCTGGATCATGGGCGGCCTCTCCGGCCACGGCGGTCACTCGAAGGCGTACGACGAGCTGTCCGCCACGCTCGACGAGGCGGGCTGCACCTCGATCGTCGCCACCGACTGCGAGCAGGAGTACCTGCGTCCCCTGCGCCCCGGCGACGAGGTCACCTTCGACTCGGTGATCGAGTCGGTGTCGGACCGGAAGACGACCAAGCTGGGCACGGGGTACTTCGTCACGACGCGCACGAACGTCCACGTGGGTCCCGACCTGGTCGGCACCCACCGCTTCCGCGTCCTCAAGTACGCCCCCGCGCCGCGCCCCCGCAAGCCGCCTCCCCGCCCCCGCCCGGTCGTCAACCGCGACAACGCCGGCTTCTGGGCAGGCGTCGCCGAACACCGCCTGCTCATCCAGCGCTGCACCGGCTGCGGCACACTCCGCTTCCCCTGGCTGCCCGGCTGCAACCACTGCGGCTGCCCGGACTGGGACACGGTCGAGGCGAGCGGCGAGGGGACGATCTACTCCTACGTCGTCATGCACCACCCGCCCTTCCCGGCCTTCGATCCCCCGTACGCCGTCGCCCTCGTCGAACTCGCCGAAGGCGTCCGCATGATCAGCAACGTCGTGGGACCGCCCTGCGACAAGGTGCGCACGGGCCTGCCGGTCCGGCTCGAATTCCACTCCTACGACGACGAGTTGACGCTGCCCGTCTTCCGCGCCCTGGAGGAGCCCGTATGAGGGAGCAGGACCGATGAGGGAGCGGCGACCGATGAGGCAGGACGTCCGATGGCGCACCGGTGACGAGCTCCCGCCGCTGGAGATCCCCGTCACCCGCACCCTGATCGTGGCCGGCGCCATCGCCTCCCGCGACTACCAGGACGTGCACCACGACCCCGAACTGGCCCGGCGGAAGGGCTCCCCGGACATCTTCATGAACATCCTGACCACCAACGGCCTGGTCGGCCGCTACATCACCGACCACTTCGGCCCGACGGCCGTGCTCCGCAGGGTCGCCATCCGGCTCGGCGCACCCAACCACCCCGGCGACACCATGGTGCTGAGGGGGACGGTCGAGCGGGTCGACGGCGACACGGCGACGGTCCGCGTGGTCGGCGCCAACGGCATCGGCGACCACGTCACGGGCACGGTGACGGTCACCGTGCCGCCCCAGGCGCCGTCGGGGGGTGCCGCATGAGCGTGCGCACCCGCGACACCCTCGGCGGCCGCGCGGCGATCGTCGGCATCGGGGCCACGGCGTTCTCCAAGGACTCGGGGCGCAGTGAGCTGCGGCTGGCCGTGGAGGCGGTGCGGGCCGCGCTGGACGACGCCGGGCTGAGCCCCGCCGACGTGGACGGCATGGTCACGTTCACGATGGACACCAGCCCGGAGATCACCGTCGCCCAGGCGGCCGGGATCGGCGAGCTGTCCTTCTTCTCCCGCGTCCACTACGGCGGCGGGGCGGCCTGCGCGACCGTCCAGCAGGCGGCGCTCGCCGTCGCCGCCGGCGTGGCGGAGGTGGTCGTCTGCTACCGGGCGTTCAACGAGCGCTCGGGCCGCAGGTTCGGCTCCGGGGTCCAGCACCGCGAACCGTCGGCTGAGGGCGCGGCGCTCGGCTGGGCGCTGCCGTTCGGGCTGCTCACCCCGGCGTCCTGGGTGGCGATGGCGGCCCAGCGCTATCTGCACGTGCACGGGCTGACGCCGGAGGCGTTCGGGCAGGTGGCCGTGGTCGACCGGAAGTACGCGGCGACAAATCCGGCGGCCTACTTCCACGGCCGCCCGATCACCCTCGCCGACCACGCCGCCTCGCGCTGGATCGTCGAGCCGCTCAGACTCCTGGACTGTTGTCAGGAGACCGACGGCGGCCAGGCCGTCGTCGTCACGTCGGTGGAGCGCGCCCGCGACCTGCCGAACCGGCCGGCGGTGATCGCGGCGGCCGCCCAGGGCGCGGGGCGCGGCCAGGAGCAGATGACGAGCTTCTACCGCGACGACCTGACCGGCCTGCCGGAGATGGGCGTGGTCGCGCGGCAGCTGTGGCGCACCTCCGGGCTGACGCCGGCCGACGTGGACGTGGCGATCCTGTACGACCACTTCACGCCGTTCGTCCTGATGCAGCTGGAGGAGTTCGGGTTCTGCGGGAGGGGTGAGGCGGCCGATTTCGTCGCCCGGGCGGTGTTGCCGATCAACACGCACGGGGGACAGCTCGGGGAGGCGTACCTCCACGGGATGAACGGGATAGCGGAGGGCGTACGGCAGGTGCGCGGGACGGCCGTGAACCGGGTGCCGGACGCGGGAAGGGTCCTGGTCACCGCGGGTACCGGCGTTCCGACGTCGGGCCTGGTCCTGACGGCGGACGGGTGAGTTCGGTACCGTCCCTCCGGCCTGCCCGCAGGGGTCATCCCGCAGTAGCCCCCACCCGCTCGTCCACCTTCAGGAGGTGGAGCCGGCCCCACCCCTACAACCTGAGGCGGACTCGGCTTCGGGACCTGCGGCCGATGAGCGGGAGGTGCACCCGCTCATAGCGTGGAGTCATGACCACACCCGTCTGCACCAGCGCTTCGACCGCCGCCGTCCCGGCGACGCAGACTCTGCCGTACCCGTCGTTCTCGTCGTACGTCAGGGCCCGGCAGCCGGTGCTGCTGCGCACCGCCCGGTCGCTCACCGCGAACCCGAGTGACGCGGAGGACCTGCTGCAGACCGCGCTCGCCAAGACCTACGTCGCCTGGGAGCGGATCGAGGACCACCGGGCGCTGGACGGCTATGTGCGCCGGGCCCTGGTGAACACGCGCACCTCGCAGTGGCGCAAGCGCAAGGTCGACGAGTTCGTGTGCGAGGAGCTGCCCGAGCCGGAGCCGGTGCCCGGCGGGGACGACCCTGCCGAGCAGCAGGCCCTGCACGACGCGATGTGGCGGGCGATCATGAAGCTCCCCGACCGGCAGCGTGCGATGGTCGTCCTCAGGTACTACGAGGACCTCAGCGAGGTCCAGACGGCCGAGGTGCTCGGGGTGTCGGTGGGGACGGTGAAGTCGGCGGTCTCGCGTGCGCTCGGCAAGCTCCGCGAGGACCCTGAGCTGGGCCTCGTGCGGTAGGGCGGGCATCCTCGATCCGTCGGTTTCCGCCACCGTGACCTGATCGATCACCGGCAGCTAGTGACATACCGCTTGGTATGTGCGCAGAATCAGCGCGAGCCCCTTACTACCGCGTAGGCAATGTCGCCCCGGGAGGACGCCGTGCTGAGCACCATGCAGGACGTACCGCTGCTGATCTCGAGGATCCTGACCCATGGGTCGCGGGTCCACGGCACCTCACAGGTGACCACATGGACCGGGGAGGGCGAACCGCACCGCCGTTCCTTCGCCGAGATCGGGGAGCGCACGGCGCAGCTGGCGCACGCCCTGCGCGACGAGCTCGGAGTGGCCGGCGACGACCGTGTGGCGACCCTCATGTGGAACAACGCCGAGCACGTCGAGGCGTACTTCGCGATCCCCTCCATGGGCGCGGTCCTGCACACCCTGAACCTCCGGCTGCCGCCCGAGCAGCTGGTCTGGATCGTCAACCACGCGGCCGACAAGGTCGTGATCGTCAACGGTTCCCTGCTGCCGCTGCTCGCGCCGCTGCTGGACAAGCTGCCGACGCTCGAGCACATCGTGGTCTCAGGTCCCGGTGACCGGTCCGTGCTCGCGGGCGCCCACGCCCGGGTGCACGAGTACGAGGAACTGATCGCGGACCGGCCGCGCACCTTCGACTGGCCCGAGCTCGACGAACGCACGGCCGCCTCCATGTGCTACACCTCCGGCACCACGGGCGACCCCAAGGGCGTGGTCTACAGCCACCGTTCCATCTACCTGCACTCGATGCAGGTCAACATGACCCAGTCGATGGGGCTGACCGACCAGGACATCTCCCTGGTCGTGGTCCCGCAGTTCCACGTGAACGCCTGGGGCCTGCCGCACGCGACCTTCATGACCGGCGTCAACATGCTGATGCCGGACCGCTTCCTGCAGCCCGCGCCCCTCGCCGAGATGATCGAGGGCGAGAAGCCGACCCACGCGGCCGCCGTCCCTACCATCTGGCAGGGGCTCCTCGCCGAGCTGACCGCCAAGCCGCGGGACGTCTCCTCCCTCGTCCAGGTCACCATCGGAGGCTCGGCCTGCCCGCCCTCCCTCATGAAGGCCTTCGACGAGCTGGGCATGCGGGTCTGCCACGCCTGGGGCATGACGGAGACCTCCCCGCTGGGCACGGTCGCCCGCCCGCCGGCCCACGCGGTCGGCACCGAGGAGGAGTTCGCCTACCGCCTCACCCAGGGCCGCTTCCCCGCCTCCGTCGAGGCCCGCCTCACCGGACCCGGCGGCGAACGCCTCCCCTGGGACGGCGAGTCGGCCGGCGAGCTGGAGGTCCGCGGCCCCTGGATCGCCGGCGCCTACTACAACGGCCCCGACGCCGAACCCCTGCGCCCCGCCGACAAGTTCAGCGAGGACGGCTGGCTGAAGACCGGCGACGTCGGCACCATCTCCGCCGACGGCTTCCTCACCCTCACCGACCGCGCCAAGGACGTCATCAAGTCCGGCGGCGAGTGGATCTCCTCCGTCGAGCTGGAGAACGCGCTGATGTCCCACCCGGACGTCACCGAGGCCGCGGTGGTCGCCGTACCGGACGAGAAGTGGGGCGAACGCCCGCTCGCCACGGTCGTGTTGAAGGAGGGCTCCACCGCCGACTTCGAGACCCTG
Organism: Streptomyces sp. C1-1; assembly: GCF_050214755.1. Classification (NCBI taxonomy): domain Bacteria; kingdom Bacillati; phylum Actinomycetota; class Actinomycetes; order Kitasatosporales; family Streptomycetaceae; genus Streptomyces; species Streptomyces sp. C1-1. The sequence goes on from NZ_CP189826.1 coordinate 5,233,778, forward strand.
CGCGCCTTCCTCGCATCCGACGCCTGCAAGATCGCCAAGTGGCAGCTCCCGGAGCGCTGGACGATCGTCGAGGCGGTGCCGAAGACGAGCGTGGGCAAGTTCGACAAGAAGGTGCTGCGCAGGCGGTACGCCGAGGGGGGCCTGGACATCACCCGCCTCTGACACGCCGAGGAGCGGACAGACGGACGCGTCGGGCGGGACTCCCGAGGAGCCCCGCCCGACGCGCACCTGCACCGCCGTCGAACCGTGGCGGTCACCGGCGTATGGCCGTCGTGGTCACCGGCGTACGGCGGTCGTGGTCACCGGCGTACGGCGGTCGTGGTCACCGGCGTACGGCCGTCGTGGTCCAGCCCAGCAGCAGCCACACCCCCGCCACCGCGCACACCCCGCCCCAGCCCCAGTGGCTGAAGGCGAGGCCCGCGAGGGCCGAGGCGGTGGCGCCGCCCGCGAAGCCCGCGACCACGTAGGCGCTGTTGGCGGTGGCCGGCGTGGACGTCGTCGTCAGGGCCAGGGTCTGGTTGGCGACGTGCGAGGCGACCAGGGCCGCGTGGATGGCGATCGCCGCCGCGAACAGCGCCACGAGCGCCTGCCCGCCCAGCCAGAAGAGGGGGACGGAGACGGCCGCGAGGAGATACGCGGACCGTACGACCCTGGCGGCGCCGAACCGGTCCACCAGTCCGCCCGCCAGGGGCGCCACCACGCTGGCCGCGAGCCCGAAGAGCCCGAAGAGGCCGGCAGTGGCGGTGGAGTAGCCGTAGGAACCGCCCGTCAGCAGCAGGGCGAGCGAGGTCCACAGGGCGCTCCAGGCACCGTACATCCCCGCCTGTCGGACGCAGGCGCGCCACAGGTCGGGCGAGCGGCGGACCACCGAGGGCATGGCCAGCAGCCCGGCGAACAGCGACCCCCGACGGTTGCGGCTCTCCGTGGGCAGGACGGCCGCGGTGGCCAGGCCCAGCACGGCCGTCAGCACCGCCGCGCCGACGAACACCGTCCGCCATCCGAAGGCCTGCCCGACCAGCCCGCCGAGCACCCGGGCCGCGACGATTCCGGTGAACAGGCCCGCGATGACGGCCGCGACATGGCGGGCGCGCCGGTCGGCGGGAGCGCGCTGGGCGACGAGCGGGACCAGGAGCTGCGGGACCACGGTGGCCGCTGAGGCGATCAGGACGGCCGCGGCGAGCGCGGTGGTCCCGGCGGCCGTGGCGCCGGCGATCAGGGCCGCCGTGGTGACGACCGACAGGACGGCCACCAGGCGGCGCCGGCTGACGCTGTCGCCGAGCGGGGCGAAGAAGAGCAGGCCGGCCGCGTAGCCGAACTGCGCGACCGAGGCGATCCAGGCCACCGCCGACGGGGTGGAACCGAAGTCGCGGGCGATGAGGGGAAGCAGCGGGGCCGCGAGGTAGATGTTGGCGGCCGTGACGGCGGTGCACAGGGCGATGAGGGGAAGCAGCAGGCGACCGGCCAGGCCGTCGGCGGGGCGTCGGGGGGCTGTGGTGCGGGCTCGGGCGGTGGTGGTGGACGACATGGGCGGACGGACTCCTTCGAGCCAGCTCTAGCAACTAACTGGTTGGTTGGAATGGAGAACAGTCTGGGACGCGGTTCGATTCCCTGTCAACCAAATGGTTGGTTACTTGCCCGCTACCCTGTCCTCATGGCAGCAGTGAGGGACCCCGAGGCCACCAGGGCCCGGATCTTCGAGGCGGCGGTCGCCGAGTTCGCCCGGCACGGCATCGCGGGCGCCCGCATCGACCGCATCGCGGCCGAGGCCAAGGCCAACAAGCAGCTGATCTACGCCTACTTCGGCAACAAGGCCGAGCTGTTCACGCAGGTGCTGGGGAAGGTCATGCTCGACCTGGCCGTCGCCGTCCCCGTCGACCCGGACGACGTCGAGGGCTGGATCGACCGCCTGATGGACTACCACGAGCAGCACCCCGAGGTGTTGCGCCTGCTCTTCTGGGAGGGCCTGGAGTACGGCGCCACCGCCGAACTCCCCGACGAGGCCGAACGCCAGGAGCACTACCGCCGCAAGGTCGCCACCCTGGAGGACGGCCAGGCGCGCGGCGTCGTCACCGACGCCATCCCGCCCCGCGACCTGCTGTTCCTGCTGATCGCCGTGGCCAACTGGGCCGCGGTCGTCCCGCAGATGAGGCGCATCCTGGTCGGCGCCGAGGCCACCGACCGCGACCGCCTGCGCGCCTCCGTGAAGGAGGCGGCGCGACGGATGGTCGCGAAGTGACCGCCGGCGGCGGCTAGTTGGTGCCGATCCGGGCCAGCAGGTCGACGATCCGGGCCTGCACCTCTTCACTGGTCGAACGCTCCGCGAGAAACAGCACCGTCTCCCCGGACGCCAGCCTGGGCAGGTCGGCCTGGTCGACGGCGGCGGTGTAGACGACGAGCGGGGTCCGGTTGAGCTGGCCGTTCGCGCGCAGCCAGTCGATGATCCCGGCCTGCCGGCGGTGCACCTGCATCAGGTCCATCACGACGAGGTTGGGCCTGAGCTGCCCGGCCAGCGTCACCGCGTCCGCGTCGCTCGCGGCCCGCGCGACCTGCATCCCGCGCCGCTCCAGCGTCGCGGTCAGGGCGAGCGCGATCTCGGCGTGCTCCTCGATGAGCAGCACCCGCGGCGGATGCTGCTCGCTGTCCCGGGGCGCGAGCGCCTTCAGCAGTACGGCGGGGTCGGCGCCGTAGGCCGCCTCGCGCGTCGCCTGCCCGAGCCCCGCGGTCACCATGACCGGCACCTCGGCGGCGACGGCCGCCTGCCGCAGCGACTGCAGCGCCGTCCGCGTGATCGGCCCGGTCAGCGGGTCCACGAACAGCGCGGCCGGGAAGGCGGCGATCTGCGCGTCGACCTCCTCGCGCGAGTGCACGATGACGGGCCGGTAGCCGCGGTCGCTGAGCGCCTGCTGGGTCGTCACGTCCGGCGCGGGCCACACCAGCAGCCGGCGCGGGTTGTCCAGCGGCTCCGGCGGCAGCTCGTCGTCCAGCGGCTGTGGCCGCGGCGGGTCGGCGACCTCGACGGCCCCGCCCGGCCCGTCCAGCGGCTCGGGCCCCTCGGCGGCGTTCTCGTCCGGCGCCCCTATGGCGTACGACCGTCCGGTGCCCTCGGTCGCCTGCGCGAGCCGGGACTGCCCGGCCAGGGAGGGCTGCGCGGCCTGCGGCTGCGCGAGGGCCTGCTCGGCCGCCGGGTGCGGCCGGGCCGCCTGCTCCGGCGCGCCCGCCGCGGCCGGGTCGGTCCGCGTCCCCAGCTTGCGGCGCCGGCCCGAACCCCCGGGGTTGTGCGGCGCTGGAGTCGCCGTCGGCTGCTGGACCTGCGCGGCCTGCCGGGTGAACGGCACCCCTTGCCCCAGCGTGCGCACGCTGATCGCCCGCCCCTGCGTCGAGTTGGGGTCGACGGGGACGGCCGCGTCGGCGGCGACGGGCTGGGCGACGGCACGCGCTCCTGGCGGCGCCTGCCCCATGCCGGTCGCACTGGCCGTGGCTTCGGCGGGCGGCTGGACACCGGGCGGCGTCGCGGGCTGCGCGGCCTGGGCGAGCTGCGGAGGCTGTGGGGGTACGGGGGTGGCGGCGCCGTTGGGCGGCACGGGCGCGGCGAGACCGGCGCCGGGGGGTGCCTCGGCCGGCAGGGGCTGGGCGGGGGTGCCGGGAGGCACGGGGGTGCCCGGCGGAACCGGCGTGGCTTGTGCGCCCGGCGCCGGGAAGGACGGGGTGGCGGCGACGGCCTGGGCGGGCGCGGGCTGCCCGGGTGCGAGCGGGGCCGCCGCGTTCGCCGTGTTCTGGGCGGAGACGCCCGGCGTCTGAGCGGCGGGAGCCGCCGGGACGGGAGCCGCCGGGACGGGAGCCGCCGGGACGGGGAGTGCCTGGGCGGCGCCGGGCTGGCCGGGGGCCACTGGTACCCCCTGTGCTGGTACCGGGTGACCGGGAAGGCTCTGGCCCTGGATCGGTTGGCCGGGAACTCCCTGTGCTGGTACTGGCTGACCGGGAAGGTTCTGGCCCTGGTGCGGTTGGCCGGGAACTCCCTGTGCTCGTACCGGGTGACCGGGAAGGCTCTGGCCCTGGATCGGTTGGCCGGGAACCCCCTGTGCCGGTACCGGCTGAGCGGGGACACCCTGGCCCTGGATCGGCTGGCCCGGCGCCATCTGCACGCCCCCCGGCAGCGCGCCCTGCGCGGGCACGGCAGCCGGCTGCTGGGCCACGGCCTGCTGGACCTGCGGCTGCTGACCGGGCGGAACGGCTTGGCCCGCGGGCACCGGCTGTCCCGGCTGACCCAGCTGTCCCGGCGGAACCGGCTGCATCGGCTGCATCGGCGGAACCGGCTGACCCGGTTGCATCGGCTGACCCGGCATCGGTCCGTCGGCCGTCGCCGGGCCGCTCTGCTCGGCGGCGGCCTCCTGCGTCGGCACCCCCTGCGCGGGCTGTGCCACGGCACGGCGACGGCGGCCCGTCGGAGCGTTCGTGGGATGCGGCTGGGGCGGGGTGTGGTCGCCGGACTGGTCGTGCGGCACGGCATCGTGCCGACCGTCGTCGATCAGTGCGTCACCTGGGACGTCCTGACCGCTCTGGCCGGGAAGCTGCGGCTGCGAGCCAGGACCCTGGACCTGAACCTGCGCCTGGCCGGGAACCTGTGCCTGGCCGGGAATCTGTGGCTGTGGCTGTGGCTGTCCCGGCGCCGGCGAGGCGGCCACCGCGCCGTCGGGCGTCCGGTCCGCCTCCGCCGGGGGCAGGGCGAACACCGTGCGGGGGCCGGCCTCCTGCGCCGCGGCCCGCTCGTTCGCGGCGGCCAGGGCACGCCGACGGCGCCCGGTCGGCTGGGCGTTCTCGCCGGGAACGAGCTCGCCGGACCCGTCGCCCGCAGCCGGTTCACCGGCCGGCGCGGGAGCCGCCGGCAGTGCCGCGGGCAACGCCTGCTGTGCCCCGCCGCCGTGCCGGGCGCGACGCCCGCCGGGGCCGGGAACGCCCTGCGGCGGAACGGTGCCGCCCAGACCCGTGTTCGCGGCGGCGGTTCCCGCGGCATGCTCGGCCGCCATCACGACGGCACCCTCGGCGACCCCGCCACCGGCCCCCTCGGCCGGCCGCCCGCGCCGCCGCCCGGTGCCGCCGGACACCTCCAGGGCACCCGAGGCCGCGGCGGCGGCCGACTCCTCCACGGCCCGCCGCCTGCGCCGCCCGGTGGGCACACCGGCCTCCGGGTCGGCGGCGGCGTCGCCGCTCTCGCCGGTGACCTCGCTGTCCAGGAACGCGTCGACGGAGGACCGCCGGGCCCGCCGCCGTCCGCCGCCGGAGGTGTCCTCCGCGCCGGGCGCCTCGACGGGGGCCTCGGCCGTGACGGCCCCGGCCCCACCTCCGATGGGCACCTCCAGCACGAAGGCGCTGCCGCTCATCCCCGGCACCTCGTGGGTCTGCAGCACACCGCCGTGGGCGCGCACGATGCCCCGCACGATCGGTTCGTGCACCGGGTCTCCCCCGGCGTACGGCCCGCGCACCTCGATCCGTACGACCTCGCCGCGCTGGGCCGCGGCGACGACGACGGTGTTGTCCATGTAACCGCCCGCGGAGACGGGCGCGTTGCCGGTCGCGTCCACTCCCGCGACGTCGGCGATGAGATGCGCGAGCGCGCCCGCGAGCCGCTGCGGGTCGACCTCGGCCTCGATGGGCGGCGCGTGCACGGCGAACTGCACGCGTCCGGGCCCGATCAGCTCGACGGCACCGTCGACACCGGCCGCGACGACGGCGTCGAGCATGACCTTCGTACGGGTGATCTGCTCACTGCCGGCGTCGAGGCGCTGGTATCCGAGGACGCTGTCGATGAGCGTCGTGATCCGTGAGTACCCGGCGGACAGGTGGTGCAGCACCTGGTTGGCCTCGGGCCACAGCTGCCCGGCGTCGTCGGCGGCGAGGGCGGCCAGCTCGCGCCGCAGTTCGTCCAGCGGCCCCCTGAGCGAGCCCCCCAGCAGGGTCAGCAGCTGCTCGTGCCGCCCGGCGAGAGCCTCGTACCGGTCCTTCTCCCGCTCGCCGAGCGCGGCGTACCGCTCCTCGCCGGCGGCGAGCTCCTCCTCGTGCTGCTCCTGCAGGTCCTCGAGTTCGTTGAGGTGCTTCTGCCGCAGGGCGGTGAGCTCCGAGGCGTGCTCCTCGTCGATCCGCTCCAGTTCCTCGGCGTGCCGCTTCTCCAGCGCGGCCTTCTCCTCCGCGAGGGAGTCGTAGGGCCGCCGGTCGGTGAAGGTCATCACGGCGCCGACGAGCTGGTCGCCGTCGCGCACGGGCGCGGTGGTGAGGTCGACGGAGACGGGGTCGCCGCTCTTGGCGAACAGCACCTGCCCGCGCACCCGGTGCTTGCGCCCGGAGCGCAGGGTGTCGGCGAGCGGGGACTCGTCGTACGGGAACGGGGACCCGTCGGCACGCGAGTGCAGGACGAGGGTGTGCAGCTCCTTGCCGCCGAGGTCGCTGGCCCGGTAGCCCAGTATCTGGGCGGCGGCCGGGTTGACGAGCACGATCCGCCCGTCGGTGTCCGTCCCCACGACGCCCTCGGCCGCGGCCCGCAGGATCATCTCGGTCTGCCGCTGCGACCGGGCCAGCTCGGCCTCGGTGTCCACGGTGCCGGTCAGGTCGCGCACGACGAGCATCAGCAGCTCGTCACCGCTGTAGCCGTAACCGTCGTACGCCTGCTGCCCGTTCTCCAGGTTGGCGCTGGTCACCTCGACGGGGAACTCGCTCCCGTCGGTCCGCCGGGCGATCATCCGGGTCGGCTTGGTCCGCCCGCGCGGGTCCATGTGATCGGGCCGCCGCATGGACCCGGGGATGAGCTTGGAGTCGAACTGCGGCAGCAGGTCCAGCAGCCCCCGCCCCACCAGAGCCGTCCCCGGGGCCTCGAAGGCCTCCAGGGCGATGGTGTTGGCGTTGACGACGGTCCCGTTGGCGTTGACCAGCACCAACGCATCGGGAAGCGCGTCGAGTATGGCTGCGAGGCGAGCAGCGCCTCGGGATGGCCTGCTGCTCACGAGACGCTTCCTCCCTGTTACCGCACCTTGCCGACCGCTCGGGCCATCTTGCCAACCGGCCCGCGGCGTGTCACGCGGGGGAGTCTACGGGCACCGGTTGCGCCCGCGGCGTCGGATGAGAGGGAGGTCGCACGAGGAAGTGAAGCAGAACATGTGACCGTATCTTCCGGCCCCCGGCCTGGCCTGGGCGACTTTACGAAGCCCCGGACTCCGCCCACGGACGGCCCTGGGGCCGCAGATCCGGCAGCAGCGGCACCATCCGGTCCCAGCGGGCGATCTCGCACCCGTCGCCGCGGCTGTACGTCGCGTCCACGGGCCGCCCCGCCCAGACGCCCGTGACGTGCGCGGTCGCGGGGCCGCCGTACTGCATGGTGCAGATGCTGCCCTGGGGTACGGGGGCGAAGGTCTCCCTGCCCCACCGGCTGCCGCGGTCGACGGCCGCACAGGCGCCGGCCGCGTCCGGGTGGTCCCCGGCGTCGGGGTGGCAGTACAGCCGGAAGGTCCCGTCCCTGCCGCCGCCCGCGTGCCGCACGGTGACGGTGAGGTGATCGGCGGGGCGGTCCTCGTCGTGTGCGGGAGGAGGAGTGAGGGCGAGCGGTCCGGCGCCGGCGTGCGCGACGGCGGGGGTGAGGGAGGAGACGGCGCCGAGTGCGCCGAGGGCGAGCACGAGCCGGGCGAGGGGCCGGCGGCGGGTACGGACGATGACCTGGGACATGACCTGACTAACGCGGAGAGCCGTACGACGTTGCGCACCCCGTCGCCCGCGCCGCCGCGCGCCGGGCAACCCCTTTGCTCTGCGACCCGACTGCCTAGTACCGTGGAGGCCGATTGGTGACAGCACGCTCGACTGTGTCATCATCTGCACGCACCACTCGCGCTCGCGCGAGCGGCTGTGCTGGAGGCGTCGCCTAGTCCGGTCTATGGCGCCGCACTGCTAATGCGGTTTGGGCCTTAAAGCCCATCGAGGGTTCAAATCCCTCCGCCTCCGCCCCTGATCACCAGTGATCACCGAAGCCCCGGTCCGACGGACCGGGGCTTCGTCGTTCCGCACCCCGTCCCACACCCCCACTTGAACGTGTTTTCGCAGCTCACAAGGGGTAGAGCAAACGGATTTCACATGGCGGCGGCAGTCATGTAATGTTCTTCCTGTCGCCGCGAGCGGGCCGAAAGGACCGGGACCGGCGAAAAACAAAACAAGCACTCGTAGCTTAACGGATAGAGCATCTGACTACGGATCAGAAGGTTGCAGGTTCGAATCCTGCCGAGTGCACAGCACGTCAGAGGCCCTGTGGAGTGATCCACAGGGCCTCTGTTCTATACCTTGACGGCAGTGGTTGACGGCAACCGGATTCGGGGGCCGATCAGACGGCTACCGGGACACCGGCCGCGCCGTCATCGTCGTCCGGGTCGTTGCCGTCACCCCTCAGTGCGTCGCCGACGCGGTCGAAGGCGGAACGCTGGGAGCCGAGCCGGACGAAGGTGTAGATGTCCATCGTCACTCGGATCGAGCTGTGGCCGAGGACTTCCATGATCATGCGGGCGTCGGCGCCCTGTTCGTGGAGGAGTGAGGCGCAGGTGTGCCGCAATCGTGGAAGCGGACCTTGCGGACGCCGGCGCGGGCGCAGAGGACCTCGAAGGAGCGGTTCAGGTTGCGCGGCTCGATCGGCGTCCCGTTCCTCGTTGTGAAGACCAAGCCGTGCCCCGTCCCCTTCCAGTTGTCGCCCGCGCTCTTCCGGTCCGCGATCTGCTGGGCAAGCTGAGCACGGAGCGCCGTCACGCACTCGGACGGCAGCGCCACCCGACGGGCCGAGCGCTGAGTCTTCGGCGCGACGATCAGCAGCTCACCGACTCACTCCCGGGAACGGCCGTCCGCGAGGTGAAGGAGGAAACGGGTCTGGACGTAGAGATCACCGGGCTCGTGGGCACATACACCGACCCTCGCCATGTCATCGCTTACTCGGACGGTGAGGTGCGCCGACAGTTCAACGTCTGCTTCACCGCCCGCATGGTCGGAGGTCAGCTTGCGATCTCGGACGAGTCCACGGAGTTGCGGTTTGTCCAGCCTGAAGAGATGGACCAACTGCCGATGCACCACACGCAGCGGCTCCGGATCCGTCACTTCCTGGAGCACCGTGAGCGGCCATATCTCGGCTGATCGAACTTTTAGGAGATAGAGGAGGGGAGCGGGTTTACACCAGGGAGATACCGAGTCTAAAGCCTTGGGCGATACTCTTTAGCTGGGGAACTCCTCTTGGTGCTTTGCGAGTTCGTCCTGATCTTCAATGTCACCCTCAATGGCCCCATCGCCACCCTCACTAGCGACACCGTCATCCCCGCCGAGATCCCCGTCATTCCTACCGGGGTCGTCCGCGAAAAGAATTCCGTCGAGAGTCTCCGGATGCTGTTGGAGCTGTCTTAGGCACCATGCGGCAGCCTGCTCCTCCGATTGCGGATTTGGGGAGTAAGTCGCAACAAGGCCGACCTTTCCGTCAACTTCCGCCTCGAACTGCCATCCCCACCATCCAGAGGACGATTCCTGCCCCAGGTCGCGCCCGGGTCGATATATAGTCACGGATGGCATGCCGATCTCCCAATAAAAGGCGAGGAGTAGTCGATACCGCTAGCGACGTTCACATTCTCACGGGCAGTAATTTTGCATTCATGCAGGGGCAACGGAACGAGTGAGCCATGACGGCTGCCTCCTAGTTATTTTCCCGCAAGCACGCCCTGATCCCTACGGTGAACCATCCCATCTGCCCATGGTCGTGGGCGCATCATTTTTGGGGCCGGTCAGTCAACCACCTACGGGACTACATTCAGAACGTAGCTGAACTCCTGTGGATGATGCTTTCCTCCGGCGGTACAGGCACTGTCAGCTGCTTGTGGCCAGAAGAACAGCACGGCGCATTTGTCGCACAAGCGCCAGTCATTTTGCTGGTTCTGTCTCGGAGGTATGTCAAAGAGGAGGATGTAGTCGTGGCCTCCTTGCTCTGTCAGGTGACCATGCCCACTTTGAGGGCATTCTCCCTTTTTGTTCCATCCGTTATAGAAAAGAGCCTTGCAGCTTGCGCACTTGCGCCAGTCCGATATTCGGCTGGGTCCGTCGACCCCGAGATAGGGGGCCCCGAGCTTCCAGCCCGCTGCTTCGTGCCCGCCATACGTTTTGACTTCAACGTCTCGTGTCTTCGCGCCAGCTACCGGACCGCGTCCCGCAGGCAGTTCGAGCGTTACGTCACTCGTCACATTCCCTGGGCAGTATCCCTCATCCCGGGAATTAAACAGAGTCTTGCACCTGCCGCACGTGCGCCAGTCGTTGTCGACCGGGTTTCCCGCGGCTTTCTCGCCGATCGCGAAGCGGGTGGCGACCCGTTTGTTTCCGGTAGCGATGATGCCTGCAGTCTCGTAGAAGTCGCTGTTTGCGCCTACGAGGTTGCAGTTGTACTCGTTGGTGCCAGCCCAAGGGACCTCCCAGCGGATGTGAAGCAAGGTGCCCTCATCATCCAGACTGTACTCGGTGATCACTTCTGTCCCGGTGAAAAGCGAAGCTTCGCCGCTCTGGGAACTGAAGGCGTCGGACGAAAAGGGACCAACAGCGTCCGCAGGGAGCTTCCCCCAGCCCCCATGCTTGAGCTCCTCATGTCCACGCCGCAAGGTGCGGCTCGTATTATTGTCTAGTTCGACCAGTGCCGAACGACTCGCGTCCTTTAGCATCGCGCCTGCGTCGTCAATCATGGCGCGCGTTGCTTTTACGTCCTTCGCCAGATCTTCGATAGAAGTCATCATCGGTCTCCGTTGCGACTTGAGCGACTTCGGTGAGGCAGGCCGCAATTCTTGCGGAAAGCAGGAAATAGATAGCGGGCCCTCAAATAACCCAGCATGAACCGGATTATTCGGAACTCGGCGACGATGAAGATGGAGCCACGGCCGGACAACTTCATCACCTTCATGGTAATGCGTTGTATCCAGGGTGTCCTGTCGGGCCATTAGGCTGCGGAGGAGGTGCCCCGCCCGGGTTGTTCCGTTGACAACACACAGGGAGGCGACGTGCGCGCTCTACAGCCACGACATACCCCTTCTCTGACGGCAATTGGCTGATTGCTGTGTGCGCGGCCCGGCCGGGGGCCGGGCCGCGCACACAGCGAGCCGCCTTGAACCTGTAGAGAAAGCTGTAACTCTCAGCCGGGCTGAGCCGGGCTGAGCCTGAAGTTCTGCGCACATTGCGAGTCGGCACTACTCGGTGCCACCGTTCAGCGCTGACGGCAATCCTGACGGCAACGACGGCACACAGAGGCCGTTGATCACGATGATCAGCGATCAGCCGGAAGGAAGGCGGAGCCCCCTCCCAACGGCCTGCCCGATCCTACGGATCAGAAGGTTGCAGGTTCGAATCCTGCCGAGTGCACACAGGCCGAAGCCCCCTCGGGATCATCCCGCAGGGGGCTTCGTCGTGCCGTGGGCCAGCCATGTGCGCCAGACGTGGCGGGTGTTGGGTGTCTCGGGTCGGTCGAGCAGCCGGAGCACGTAACCGGCGTGCAGTTGTGCCCACGGGTTGTCCGAGCGGTGGGCCCTGTCGAGTCTGTCGCGCAGGTCGTCTCCGTCCACGGCCCGAGCCACACGCACGTACTCACGGCCCTTGCAGTGGTAGGCACGCTGGACCACGAGGTCGACGAGATCGACGAGTCTGGCTTCCACCGCTTCGCTGTGGTCGGCGGCCGCCAGCTCCCGTATGAGTGCCTGCTTCGTCCCCCATGCCTTGGCGTGCCGTGTCCACTCCTGTGGATGACGGGCCTCCCACTCCAGGAAGAGCAGCGCGAAGGGGAGCCCCGGCCAGGTGCTGATACTCCCGAAAACGGGCCTGCACCACAGTGCTTCCGGCAGACAATGACTCAAGGCCTCGTCGTATGCCTCCCGGGCGGCCGTGAGCATCGGCTCCCGGTGCTGCTCCTCTTGCCCCAGACCCGCGGTCAGGCGCCAGGTCTCGTTGAGGTGGACGCGCGTCCTGCGGACCCTGGCGCGAGCGTCGTCCAGACGGACGAGAGCAGCGGCACGGTCGACGGCGTCGGGTGCCGTCAAGCCGTAGGCCCATCCCAGACGCTCGGCCCACGCGTGGCCGTCGTCGGAGTCCGGGCCCGTCACCTTCGTCATGTGCGAGATCATCCCCTGATCGGTGAGCGGGGTCGACCTCAATACCGTTGGCCGGCCGGCGGGGCCGTTCTGTATGTTGCGGCCATGACCGACAACCGAAGGGGCAGTGCCGCGTAGGCGCCCGTCCGCCCTGCGGGGCGAGCTGCCCGTCCGCCCTCCGCGGCGGCGCCGGTACCCGTCCATCGACCGTCTTTCGGGATCGTGCGCGGCCGACCTGCGTCGGCTGGAGCGGACCCGCTTCTGGCCCGAGGCCACCGAAGAGGCCTTCTGGCACTGGAACGCTCTCGCCCATGGCCCGCTGAGGCGGCTCGTGGACCCACCCGTCGGTGTTGACTGCGGCATCCCCGAGTGCGGGTGCTACGGCGCAGGCTTCCGCGGGCAACTCGAAGCGGTGCTGCACGCACTGCCCAAGAAGAGCGCGCGTGAGTTGCGCGTCCTCGTGCGTGCCCTCGACGAGAAGATCCTTTCGAGGGCCGCGGTCATTCCGGCCGACAGCCTGGACGTGCCCTGGTGGTCGGGCCGGTTCTAGGACCGGTCCTGCTCGGCCGGCGTGCGGTCGTGTGGGTGCGGGTCCCGTACCCGGAAGCCGTGCAGCACGATGCGGCTCGCGTCGACGTCGTCGGGCTCGGGCATGCCCTCGATGACGAACCCGCACAGTGCGCGCAGCGCGTCCTCGCCGAGCTCCAGCGGATGGAAGGGGAGCGGGTACGGCTCCTCGTCCTCGTCGGGCCAGGGGACGACCGGGTTCGGGCCCTACTTCAGGGCGACCGCGTCTCCCGACGCCGTCGCCGGGCTGGTGGTGCCCGTGCCGGCGAAGTGCCAGCGCCAGGTGCCCGAGGCGTTCGCCGTGGTGGTCGTCCTCAGCTTGCCGGCGCTGTCGGTGGTCACCGTCTTGACGGTGGTGTACGTCGAGGAGCCGGACTTCTTGAACTGCAGGGCCACCTTCTGCGCGGCGAAGCCGGTGTAGGTGTTGGTGTTCCAGTCGGCCCGGGTCAGGGCGCCGGTCACCGTCAGCGTCCCGCCCTTGGCGACCGGTTCGGGCGTCGCCTGGGTCGTCGTCAGCTTGGCGTACCGCTTGATCTTCATCGTGGCGCTGCTGTCGAGCGTGTAGTAGTCGCCGTCGTAGGCGGCCGCCTCCATGTCGAGGTGCCAGGTGCCGGCCGAACTGTTGCGGAGGTCGGCGTAGTCGGTGCGGTCGGACTCCAGGCTGTACGACCAGGCGCACTTCATGGTCGTGGACGTGGGGCGCGTGCAGGACACCGACTTCGCGTACTGGATGCGGCCGTCGGCGCTCACCAGTTTGAGGCCGGCCATCATCCGGATGCCCGAGTCGTCCTTGGCGGTGGCTGTGACGGACAGCGTCTGGGGCTCGCTGATGCCCACGTTCACGGTGGTCCTGCTGAAGGCGACCGAGGTGAAGACGGTGTCGCCCTTGTGGTCGTCCGCCTGCGCGGTGGGCGCGAGGAGGGCGAGCAGCGCCAGGCTGCCTGCGGTGGCGGCCGCGGCCGTACGGATGTGCATGGTTCTCCCGGGACGGTGAGCCGGGTCTCCGCTGTCGGAGCTCCGGGCGTGCAGAAGACCATCGGCGTGGGGGATTGGTTGTAGGGGCGTGCGGGAGGGGCCGGTGCCGTCTGTGTGCCGTCCGTGCGCTACGGTGGCTCGCTTTTGTCGTGTACACCTATGGGGGGTTTGATGCGGCGAACCGCAGCGGCCGCGAGCGTCGTCACCGTGCTCGTGCCGCTTCTCCTGGCCGGCGCCTCGGATGCGTCGGCCGTGACCAAGGGGTCTCTCACCGTCAGGACGCTGGACCGCGCCGGCAAGGCCGTCTACGCGCAGGTGGCGGTCTACAACACGAAGACGAACGACTTCCGTTACATCGACGGCAACAAGAAGGTCTCGCTGCCCAACGGCACGTACGAGCTGGTCACGTCCTTCACCGGGGGCAACGGTGAGGACGGCATCGTGGGCGGCCGCACCGTGAAGGTCTCCGGGGCCACGACGACCACGTTCGACGCCCGCAAGGGCCGCGCGGTCAAGGTCTCGCTCAGTCCCGGCCCGGGCGGTGGGTACGACCACGGCGTCACCGCGGCCGTCTGCGCCACCGACAACAGCCCCGCCGCCATGAGCATTTCGGCGTCGTCGGGCGATGTGTACGCCATCCCGAACAGCAGCAGGGCGTACGAGCTGGCCTACGGCACCCTCTACGAGCCGCGGTCGACGACCGGCGGGGACTTCTGGCTGGCGTCCGCCACGCACAGTCGCGGTGTGCCGTCCGGGGTTTCCGCGACGCTCAGGGCATCGGGGCTGACCACCCTGAAGGTGTCCGCCCGTTCGGGCACCGACAGCGGACAGGCGCGGTTCTCGTTCAACGGCGAGAGGACGGACAGCGGCGTCGACTGCGAGGCGGAGATCGACATCCTCGACTTCGAGCGGGACCTGCCGGCCTCCTTCGGCGTCCACGTCCCGGCCGGCAAGTGGGACGTGGGCCAGCAGGGCCACGACTTCATCTACAGCGGATTCCGCAAGTACGCGGCGGGCAGGACGACTTCGCTGTCCCTCGGGCACGCGGTCTGGGGACCCGGCGGGCACCTGCCGTACACCTGGTACCACCAGCTGTACTTCGGCAACGACAACCCGTTCGCCGACCCGAAGTTCACCGGCGGCGGGGTCCTCGCCTCGGGAACCCTGAAGCTGACCCACGCCGGCAAGACGCTCTACAAGCGCAGCTACACCCCGTCGCAGGAGCTCGACGCGACTCCCCGGATCCCGGGTTCGGGCTGGTACACGGTCACCGAGACCGCACATCGCGGCGGGCTGCCGGCCGGCTCGCTGTCGACGTCCTCCAGCCTCTCCCTGCACTTCTACGCCGACGCCGGCAAGAACCAGCAGATCCGGGACTACATCACCCGGTTCTGGCCGGAGGCGCTCGACTCCCGCAACAGCGCGGCGGCCGGGTCGACCACCACCGTCGACCTGGGCATGCAGCGCCTGGGCACGGACGACAGCACGATCGGCCGGCTGTCGGACGGCGTGAAGTCCGTACGCGCCTGGTACACCACCGACAACGGCTCGACCTGGCACGCCACCGCCGCGAAGCTGTCCGGCGGCAAGTGGACGACCACCGTCCACAACCCGGCCTCCGGGCGCGTCGGCCTGCGCTCGACGGTCACCGACACCCACGGCGACAGCTCCACGACGACGGTTTACAACGCGTACGCCGTGGGCTGAGCACACCTCGGCCCCCACCACCCGAAAGGCCCCGGCGAGTGCCGGGGCCTTTCGGGTGCACGGCCGCCGTCGACCGGGACGGTGATACTCGGGGGATGACTGCCGTGCCCCCCGTCTCCGAGTCGCGTCGCCGGCTGCTCGCCGACGTACTCGCCGCAGGCACTCCGTACCGTCTCGCGCTCGCGGATGATCACGCCTTCCACGCGCACGGCCTGGCCGGCCGTCCAGGCCGGGACCTTGAAGTCGCCACGGAGCACGCCGAGGACATGGGGCGGATCGTGGCCGTGCTGCGGGCGGGGCTGTGGGAACGGGGCCGGCAGGCCGGGGCGTGGGAGACGGGTCCACTGTCCGCACGGCTGATCGTCACCGACCCGGACAGCGGGGAGGGGTTCGAGGTGGGCGTGGCCAAGGAGGTCCTGTGGCGACCGCCGGTGCGGACCGGGTACGGCCTCGCCCTGTCCCTGGAGGACGCCGTCGGCATCAAGGTCCGGTCGCTGGCCGAGCGGGGACTGGTCGGGGACCTGATCGGCGTCCGGGCCGCCGCGCACCGGTGGAGCCTTCCCGAGCTCGAGGAACTCGGCCGCCGTCACGCCCCTGACGGCTTCGACCTCGGCGACCTCCGCATGCGCCTGACCGGCACGGACTGGATCGATGACACCGACTTCGCCGTCCACGGCCTCGACGCGGCCGCGATCGAAGAGCTGCGCCGGTGGGCCCAGGGGTGGGCGGACGAGATCGGGGAACAGTTGTGCGAGGCGGGAGCGCCGGAAGAGGACTGACGCCCCGACGGGCGGGCCGCGCCCGCTCAAGCCGTCGTGTCCGCCAAACGGTGGAAGGCACGCGTGGTGCGGGGGTGGGCGAGCTCGTCCAGCAGGTGGCGCCACTCGGGGTCCGGGGTGTCCGGGTGGGCCTGGTCCCAGGCGATGAGAAGCGGGGTGAGCTCGCTCTCGGGTACCTCCTGGCTCGTACGGGCCTCGTGGGCAACCGACTCGCCGTGCTGCTGGGGCTTCATGAAAGGTCTCCGTCCTCGAAGGTTGGTTTCCGTCCTCGTTCTACGATGCCGCCCACCGCCGACCCCCACCATGAGGTCCCCTACCGGACCGGGGGTGCGGCCGACCACACCCCCGTGCGGGCCGTTCCCCCCCATGGTGCCTCAGCGGACGAAGGAGGAAGCCGATGAGCCGGAGGCGTTACGTCGCCAGAGGGGTACCCGGCGGCTACCGAATCTGGGACAACCACGGACGCCGCTGGTGGGGCGACCTCTACGAGCTGTGCCCCGACGACCTGCTCACCGAGCTCAACGGCGAGGCGAACAGCGAGCGCATCACGGCCCTGCTGAAGCGGTACCGGGCTCTGAGGCGGTGAGCACTGGTTTCCGGCGGCGGACGTGCCATCGCAGGCGGAGATCATCTGTGGGCAGAACTCCATGGCCGGTTCGGCGGGGGCCATCGTGCTCGGACCGCGTTGTCAGTGGCGTCTTCTACTCTCGTGAGTGATGGCACAGGCGTGGAAGTGCACGGGGCTGCGGTGGTCGGCGGATGGTCCTGTGCTGGTGTGGGACGGCGGGCGGCGCAGTGGGCTGACCCGGGGGAAACGCGTGGCCTTCGGGGTCGCGGACAGGGGTGTGCGGACGTGCGTGGGAGCGCGGGGGCATGTGTGTCCGGTGCGGGCGGCGGTGCCGGGGCGGAGTACGGGGGCGCGGTGCGAGGAGTGCGCGCGGCTGGACCGGGCGCACTCCGTGGCCGCCGACACGATCGCCGACGACCCGCGGCCGTACCGCGTATATCTGGCCTGGTTCGGTCCCGGCATGGTCAAGGTCGGGATCACCGCCGAGGAGCGGGGCAGCGCGCGGCTGCTTGAGCAGGGGGCGGTCTGCTTCAGCTGGCTGGGGCTCGGTCCGCTGATGGCCGCGCGGCGCAGTGAGGAGTTGCTGCGGGCCGCGCTGCGGGTGCCGGACCGGATTCCGTACGCCGACAAGCGTGCCGTACGGTCCCGGCTGCCGGCGTCGGCGGCCGAGCGCGCGGCCGAGGTGGAGGCGCAGCACGAGCGGGCCGTGGGGCTGGCCGGCTGGCCCGAGTCGCTGGAGCGGCAGCCCTGCCGAGTCGTCGATCACGTCGGGGTGTTCGGGCTGGAGGGGCTGCCGGGTGCCGTCGCAGAGGTGAGCGAGCTGGTCGGTGGCGGGTGGGTGAGCGGGGAGCTGGTCGCCGCCGTGGGGCCGGATCTGCACCTCGACACCGCGCGGGGGGTGGTGGTGCTGGACACCCGGCTGATGACGGGGTGGGAGATCGTGCCGGCCGGGGAGGAGCGTGGGCTGACCGTTCCGGTCAGGGAGTCCAGGGAGGCGGCGGTGGGGGTTCAGGACGAACTGTTCTGAGGTGCCCTTTCCGCAGGGAGGTGGACGCGGCCGTGGTGCGGGGGTGATCGTTGGGGGGCCCGCCGCGCAGGGCCGACGGCGGGCGCTGTCACGGTTTCGAGAGGGCGCATGACTGGGACACCGACGCACACGGAAGCCGAGCCCGAGCAGGTCCGGCGGTTCTGGCGGCGGCTCGGGCTGCCGGGGATCGTCGACGTCCACACGCACTTCATGCCGGAGAGCGTGCTGCGGAAGGTCTGGGGTTACTTCGACTCGCTCGGGCCGCTCACCGGCGGGCTGGAGTGGCCGATCACGTACCGCAAGGAGGAAGACGAACGGGTCGCGCTCATCAGGGAGTTCGGGGTACGCGCCTTCACGGCCATGCTCTACCCGCACAAGCCGGGCATGGCGCGGTGGCTCAACAGCTGGGCCGTCGACTTCGCCGGACGCACGCCGGACTGTCTGCACACCTCGACTCTCTTCCCGGAGGCGGGCGTCGAGGACTACGTCCGGGAGGCGCTCGACGCGGGGGCACGGGTCTTCAAGGCGCACGTGCAGGTGGGGGCGTACGACCCGGCGAGTGAACTCCTCGACGGCGCTTGGGGGTTGCTCGCGGAGGCCGGGACACCGGTGGTGATCCACTGCGGGTCCGGGCCGGCGCCCGGCGCGTACACCGGGCCCGAGCCGATCGCGCGCGTGCTGGCCCGGCATCCCCGTCTGCGGCTGGTGATCGCGCACATGGGCATGCCGGAGTACGAGGACTTCCTCGACCTGGCCGAGCGGTACGGGGAGGTGCGGCTGGACACGACGATGGCGTTCACGGACTTCGCCGAGGAGCTGGCGCCTTTCCCGCGGCGGGCCCTGCCCCGGCTGGCGGACCTCGGCGACCGCATCCTGCTCGGGACCGACTTCCCGAACATCCCGTACCCGTACGTCGAGCAACTGCACGCCCTGGAGCGGCTGGGACTCGGTGAGCAGTGGCTGAGAGCCGTGTGCCATGACAACGGGGCGCGGCTGTTCGGGCTGTGAGGGCGTTCCCGGCCGGTCCCTCAGGCCGTGCACAGCAAGCCTTTACGCGCTGATGACCAGGGTCTGACCGATGATGGGGGCCGCCCCCCTGTCACCGCCGGGAAAGAGCTTCCCAGGGGTTCCCTGAGAGGCGCCTGTGCGTTTCTTAGGGAAATCACAGGTTGTCGAAAGGGCTCTCTCAGAGGGTCCCGACAGTGTGTCCACCATGACCACGACCTCGCCCCAGGGGCGCACCGAACTGCTGAGGCCAGACGGGAGCCCCGTCCGAGTGCTTGTGGTGGACGACGAACTGTCGATCACCGAGCTGCTGTCCATGGCCCTTCGCTACGAGGGATGGCAGATCCGGAGTGCGGGAGATGGCACGGGTGCCATACAGACCGCGCGGGAGTTCCGGCCCGACGCGGTCGTTCTCGACATGATGCTTCCGGACATGGACGGGCTGACCGTCCTCGGCCGCCTGCGGCGTGAGCTGCCGGACGTGCCGGTGCTGTTCCTGACCGCCAAGGACGCCGTCGAGGACCGTATCGCCGGGCTCACCGCCGGGGGCGACGACTACGTCACCAAGCCGTTCAGCCTGGAGGAGGTCGTCGCCCGGCTGCGGGGCCTCATCCGCCGCTCGGGTGCCGCCGACCGCCGTTCGGACTCCGTGCTGGTCGTGGGTGATCTGACGCTGGACGAGGACAGCCACGAGGTGTCGCGGGCCGGCGACTCCATCCACCTCACCGCGACCGAGTTCGAGCTGCTGCGGTTCCTGATGCGCAACCCGCGCCGTGTGCTCAGCAAGGCGCAGATCCTCGACCGGGTCTGGTCGTACGACTTCGGCGGGCAGGCCAATGTGGTCGAGCTCTACATCTCGTATCTGCGGCGGAAGATCGACGCGGGGCGGGAGCCGATGATCCACACCCGGCGTGGGGCCGGTTACCTGATCAAGCCCGCCGCGTCATGAGCGGGCGACGACGACCGCGTGCGCAGAAGCGACGTGCCGGTAAGCCGCGCACCCTGCGGACACGGCTCGTCGTCGCGTCCGTGATGCTGATCGCGGTGGTGTGCGCGGTGATCGGCACGGTGACGACGCTGGCGCTGCGGTCGCATCTGTACGACCAGCTCAGGGACAAGGTGCGGGACGTTTCCAGCCGCGCGGCTGGGATGCCGCCGGGTCTGATCAAGGACGTGCAGCCCCGGGGGTCCACTGCCGGAAACGGCCGGGCCTCCAGCAATGAGATCGCCGGCTCGGCCACGGGCGCCGCCGACCCCGTGGGCACGGTCAAGATGGACGACTTCGTCACGCGCGGCCCTCAACCGCAGGGAACCCTGATCGCGAAGGTGGAGAAGGGGCGCATCAGTACTGGCAAGGTCGGTCAGAAGGACCCCACCAGCACCGACATCAACCCCATGGTGGCCAAGGACCTGAACAAGGCCCAGGAGAGCGCGCTCGAGACGGTCGCCCGGAACGCCCAGGACGATTCGTCACACATCGTCGAGATTCCCGGCCTGGGCACCTACATGGTCAAGTACGTCTCCGGTGACAAGGGTTCCTACTACGTCGGCATTCCGACCAAGGAAGCCGACAGCACTATCAACACCCTGATCCTCGTCGAAGTCAGCGTCACCGGGGCCGGCCTGGGCGCCGCCGTCATCGCCGGTTACGTCCTCGTCGGTGTCGCCACCCGCCCCCTCCGCCGGGTCGCCGTGACCGCGACCCGGGTCTCCGAACTGCCCCTGCACACCGGCGAGGTGAACCTCAGCGAGCGGGTCCCGGAGTCGGAGACCGACCCGCACACCGAGGTCGGCCAGGTGGGCGCGGCCCTCAACCGGATGCTGGACCACGTCCACGGCGCCCTGCACGCGCGCCAGCAGAGCGAGATGCGGGTACGGCAGTTCGTCGCCGACGCAAGTCACGAGCTCAGGACCCCGCTCGCCTCCATCCGGGGGTACGCCGAACTGACCCGGCGCGGCAGGGAGCAGATCGGGCCGGACACCCGGCACGCCCTCGGCCGTATCGAATCCGAGGCCGGGCGGATGACCCTGCTCGTCGAGGATCTCCTCCTCCTCGCCCGGCTCGACGCGGGCAGACCGCTCCAGTTCGAGCACACCGACCTCATCCCGCTGGTCGTCGACACCGTCAGTGACTCCCGCGCGGCCGGCATGGACCACAACTGGCGCCTGGACCTGCCCGACGAGCCGGCCCTGGTGTCGGCGGACGCGGCACGTATCCAGCAGGTGCTGGTCAACCTGCTCGGCAACGCCCGTAAGCACACCCCGGCGGGGACGACCATCACCGCGCGTGTGCAGCGGCGCGGGCCGTGGATGTGCGTGGACGTCGAGGACAACGGACAGGGAATCTCCCCCGAGTTGCTGCCGCACGTCTTCGAGAGGTTCGCGCGAGGCGACTCGGCGCGCTCCCGCGCCACGGGTTCCACCGGGCTCGGGCTCGCCATCGTCCAGGCCGTCGCGACCGCGCACGGCGGTGCCGTGACCGTGGACAGCGTTCCCGGACGGACCGTGTTCACCGTGCATTTGCCGGCTCTTGCCCCGGTGGCCCCTCGCCCGGCCCCCGAAACGAACTGGCAATCGCACTCACAGGCACAGCACAGTGCCAGCACATGGGTGCAACAGGGCACTTGACCAGAGTCGTTTCCATGCGAACCGACTCTTCTCCCGGCACCCTGCCGGCGCGGGAGCACCTCCCGGCCGGCGACGCCGGTACGCCTGTCCTGGACGTAGTGATCCCCGTCTACAACGAGGAGAAGGACCTCCAGCCGTGTGTGCTCAGACT
Source organism: Streptomyces sp. C1-1 (assembly GCF_050214755.1). Lineage (NCBI taxonomy): Bacteria > Bacillati > Actinomycetota > Actinomycetes > Kitasatosporales > Streptomycetaceae > Streptomyces > Streptomyces sp. C1-1. The sequence goes on from NZ_CP189826.1 coordinate 5,255,301, forward strand.
GCACGAGCACCTCAAGCGCACGTTCCCGTACGCGTTCCGCATCACCATCGCGGACAACGCGTCCACAGACACCACCCCGCTGGTGGCGGTGCGGCTGGAGGCGGAGATCCCCGAGGTCACCAACTTCCGCCTGGAGCAGAAGGGGCGGGGCCGGGCCCTGCGGACCGTGTGGTCCGCCTCGGACGCGCCGATCCTCGCCTACATGGACGTGGACCTGTCCACCGACCTCAACGCCCTGCTCCCGCTGGTGGCCCCGCTGATCTCGGGCCACTCCGACCTGGCGATCGGATCGAGGCTCGCCCGCTCCTCCCGGGTGGTGCGCGGCCCCAAGCGGGAGTTCATCAGCCGCACGTACAACCTGATCCTGCGCGGCTCGCTGCAGGCCCGCTTCTCGGACGCGCAGTGCGGGTTCAAGGCGATCCGGCGTGACGTCGCCCAGGCCCTGCTGCCGCTGGTGGAGGACACCGGCTGGTTCTTCGACACCGAGATGCTGGTGCTCGCCGAGCGCGCGGGCCTGCGGATCCACGAGGTTCCCGTCGACTGGGTCGACGACCCCGACTCCACCGTGCACATCGTGAAGACGGCGACCGACGACCTCAAGGGCGTGTGGCGGGTGGGCAAGGCCCTGGCCACGGGAGCCCTGCCGCTGGACCGGCTCACCCGGCCGTTCGGGGACGACCCGCGCGACCGTGACGTCGAGGACGTGCCGAAGGGGCTGGCCCGCCAGCTCGTCGGGTTCTGCGTCATCGGCGGTCTGTCGACCCTCTTCTACCTGCTGCTCTACAGCGGCTTCCGGACCTTCTCCGGCTCGCAGGTCGCCAACGCGCTCGCGCTGCTGGTCTCCGCGGTCGCCAACACGGCGGCCAACCGGCGCCTGACCTTCGGGGTGCGCGGCCGGGGCGGCGCCGTCCGCCACCAGGCGCAGGGCCTCGTCGTCTTCGGTATCGGCCTCGCCCTGACCAGTGGCTCGCTCGCCGCCCTGAACGCCGCGAGCAGCGACCCTGCGCACTCCACCGAGCTGGCGGTGCTGATCGCCGCCAACCTCGCCGCGACCGTGCTGCGCTTCCTGCTCTTCCGCGCCTGGGTGTTCTCCGACCGGCGCGACGGCCTGCCGTCCACGGTGGTGGCCTCGCACACGCCGGAGCAGGGCCCGTCCTCGCCCACGTACGCGACAGCGGCGTACCCGCAGTACCGGCAGCAGCCGTACCAGCCGCTGCCGCAGCGGCCGGTCGCGCCGCCGAACCCGTACCAGAACCCGACCACCCGCTTCCGCGCCGGTGAAGTCGCGGACCGCAGCTGGGAGGACGCCACCATGCATCTGCAGCCGGTGCGTCCGACCGACACCGATCCGAGGGACTGACGATGACCATCCATGACCACCGGCCGACCCACCAGGAGGGCGACCCCGGTCCCTCCTCCTGGGGTCCGGAACCGACGACGGCGGTACGGGAGCCCGTGACGCCGTCGGCCGTGCGGGAGCCCGTGGCTCCGCCGGCCGCCCCGGCCCCCGGGGCCGGCGAGCCGAAGCAGCCCTTCGTCCACAGACTGTGGAGGGGCCGACCCGAGGACCCCCGCTGGGCCCGCCCGGCCTTCTGGGGCCTGCTCCTCGCCACCGGTCTGCTCTACCTGTACAACCTGAGCGCCTCCGGCTACGCCAACTCCTTCTACTCGGCTGCCGTCCAGGCCGGCAGCAAGTCCTGGAAGGCCTTCTTCTTCGGGTCGCTGGACGCGGGCAACGCCATCACCGTCGACAAGCCCCCGGCCTCCCTGTGGCCGATGGAACTGTCGGTGCGCGTCTTCGGTCTCGGCTCCTGGGCGATCCTGGTCCCCGAGGTCCTGATGGGCGTCGGCGCGGTCGCCGTCGTGTACGCGGCCGTACGACGCCGGTTCAGCCCCGGGGCCGGTCTGATCGCGGGCGCGGTGCTCGCGCTCACTCCCGTCGCGGCACTGATGTTCCGGTTCAACAACCCGGACGCGATGCTGGCGCTGCTGATGGCGCTCGCCTGCTACTTCGTGGTCCGCGGTGTCGAGGACGGCCGGACCAAGTGGCTGCTGTGGGCCGGTGTCGCGATCGGCTTCGCGTTCCTCGCCAAGACCCTGCAGGCCTTCCTGATCCTGCCGCCGCTGGCGATCGTGTACGCGGTCTGCGCGCCGGTGTCGCTGAAGAAGCGCCTCGGTCAACTTGCCGCCGCCACAGCCGCGTTGGTGGTCTCCGGCGGCTGGTGGGTGGCGATCGTCGAGCTGTGGCCGGCGTCGTCCCGCCCGTACATCGGCGGCTCGCAGAACAACAGCTTCCTGGAGCTGACCTTCGGCTACAACGGCCTCGGCCGCCTCAGCGGCGACGAGACCGGCAGCGTCGGCGGCGGTGGCGGAGGCGGCGGCACCGGGATGTGGGGCGCCACCGGCTGGAACCGCATGTTCAACTCCGAGGTCGGCGGCCAGATCTCCTGGCTGCTCCCGGCCGCGCTGATCCTGCTGGTCGGCGGTCTGGTGGCGACGCGGAAGCTGAAGCGGACCTCCGTGACCCGCGCCTCGTTCCTGGTATGGGGCGGCTCGCTGCTGATGACGACGATCGTCTTCAGCTACATGGCGGGCATCTTCCACCAGTACTACACCGTGGCCCTCGCCCCCTACATGGCGGCCGTGATCGGCATGGGCGCCGGGATCCTGTGGGAGAAGCGGACCGAGATGTGGGCCTCGCTCACCCTCGCCGGCGCGGTCGTGGCGAGCGCGGTCTGGAGCTACGTCCTGCTCAACCGCACCTCCACCTACCTCCCCTGGCTGAAGTACCTGATCCTCGTCGGCGGTCTGACCGCCGCGCTCGGCCTGATCTTCGCGGGCCGCGTCGGCCGGCAACTCGCCCTCGGGGCGGCGGCCGTGGGCCTGGCGGCCTCGCTGGCCGGCCCGACGGCGTACACCCTCAGCACCCTGCAGACGGGCCACACCGGTTCCATCGTGACGGCCGGCCCGGCCGGCGCGAGCATGATGGGCGGCGGCCCCGGCGGCGGTGGCGGCATGCGCGGCGGCTTCGGCGGCGGTGGCATGCCGGGCCAGCAGGGCCAGCAAGGCCAACGGGGCCAGCAGAACGGGAACGGTTTCCCCGGTGACGGGATGCCGGGCCAGAACCAGCAGAACGGCAACGGCAGCACCCAGAACCAGCGGAACGGCAACGGCTTCCCGGGCGGCGGCCGGATGGGCGACGGCGGCGGCATGGGCGGCGGCGGTGGCGTCGGCGGCCTGCTGAACGGCGCGAGCGTGTCCTCCCAGGCCAAGAAGCTGCTGGAGACCGACGCGTCCAGGTACACCTGGGTCGCGGCGGCCATCGGAGCCCAGAACGCGGCGAGCTACCAGCTCTCCACCGGCGAGCCGGTGATGGCGATCGGCGGCTTCAACGGCACCGACCCGTCCCCGACGCTGGCCCAGTTCAAGAAGTACGTGGAGGAAGGAAGGATCCACTACTTCATCTCGTCCGGCACCGGCGGCGGCATGGGCGGCAGCAGCAGCGGCACGTCCTCGCAGATCACCTCCTGGGTCGAGAAGACCTTCAAGAAGGTGACGGCGGGTTCGGCCACCTTCTACGACCTGACGCAGAAGGCGAGCGGCTGACCCCGAACACTGCCGTACACCGCACTGCTGTACACCGTATAGCGATAACTATACGGTGTACAGCATGTCCGCTTCCCCGGGTCACCCCCAACGCTGGCTGATCCTCGGCGTCATCTGTCTCGCGCAGCTGACCGTGCTGCTCGACAACACCGTCCTGAACGTGGCCATCCCCTCCCTCACCCGGCAACTGGGCGCCGACACCTCCGACATCCAGTGGATGATCAACGCGTACTCGCTCGTCCAGTCCGGCCTGCTGCTCACGGCCGGCAGCGCGGCGGACCGCTACGGCCGCAGGAAGATGCTGGTCGTCGGCCTCGTCCTGTTCGGCATCGGCTCGCTGGCCGCCGGCCTCGCGGACGGCACCGGCCCGCTGATCGCGGCGCGGGCGGGCATGGGCGTGGGCGGCGCGCTGCTGCTGACCACCACCCTCGCCGTCGCCATGCAGATCTTCCCGCCCGAGGAGCAGCCCAGGGCGATCGGCATCTGGGCGGCGGTCAACGCGCTGGGCTTCGCGGCGGGGCCGCTGCTCGGCGGTTTCCTGCTCGACCACTTCCGGTGGGGAGCGGTCTTCCTGGTCAACCTGCCGGTGGTGGCGCCGGCCGTGGTGGCCGTGGTGGTCCTGGTACCGGAGTCCAGGAGTCCCCGCGGCGACCGCCCCGACGTCCTGGGCGCGCTGCTCTCCACGATCGGCATGGCCTCGCTGGTGTTCGCGATCATCTCCGGTCCCGGGCACGGGTGGACGTCCGGGCGGGTGCTGTCGACGGCGGCCGTCGCGGTCCTGGTCCTGGGCGCCTTCGCGTACCGGGAGAGCCGGATCCCGTACCCCATGCTCGACCCGCACTTCTTCCGCGACCGCCGGTTCACCGGAGCGGTCACCGGAGCCGTGCTGATCACCTTCGGCATGGGCGGGGCGCTGTTCCTGCTCACCCAGCACCTGCAACTCGTCCTCGGATACGGCCCCCTCGAAGCGGGCCTGCGTACGGCGCCGCTCGCGCTCACCGTCGTCGCGCTCAACTTCTCGGGACTGACGGCGAAGTGGTCGGCCAGGCTCGGCACACCGGTGTCCATCGCGTCGGGGATGGTGCTGATGGCGGGCGGACTGGTCGCCATCGCCCTGCTGGATGCCGGGGGTTACGCCGGGACTCTGGTGGGGCTGCTGCTGATCGGTGCGGGCTGCGCGATCGCCAACCCGGCCATGGCACACGCGATCATGAGCTCGATCCCGCCGGAGAAGGCGGGGGTGGGGGCCGGGATCAACGGAACGCTGGCGGAGTTCGGGAACGGGCTGGGGGTCGCGGTGCTCGGGGCCGTGCTCAGTTCCTCCGGAGGGCTGGTGGAGGGCCTGCGGGCCGGGCAGTTGGTGGGGGCCGTGGCCGTGCTGCTGGGCGGGTTCCTGGCCGCGGCGTTGCTGCGACGGGCTCAGCGGGCAGACTCGGAGATGGCTGTTGCCCACTAGCCGGGTGGAGACCCGCGCCCCTCCGGGTCGGCTGCCTGCTGGCATGCTGATCATTGACCGGAAGATCGAGGAAGGTGCGCCATGGTGAAGGCGGCTGAGCGTGCGGCGCGGACCAGCGTCTGGCTGGAGGGCAAGGTGCGCCGAGGCGGTCGCGGCGGCCAGCCCTCCGGCCTCGACCGCGACCGCATCACCGAGGCCACCGTCCGTCTCCTGGACGCCGAGGGACTGGCCAAGTTCTCCATGCGCCGGCTGGCCGCGGAGCTGAACGTCACCGCGATGTCCGTCTACTGGTACGTGGACACCAAGGACGACCTCCTCGAACTCGCCCTCGACGCGGCCTTCGGCGAGCTGATCCTGCCCGATCCGGAGGCCGATGAGGACTGGCGGGACCAACTGCGCATGCTGGCAAGGGAGTACCGCTCCCTCCTGGTCCGCCACCCCTGGCTGTCCCCGCTGGCCGGCACGTTCCTCAACATCGGCCCGAACTCCCTCGCCTTCTCCCGGGTCGTCCAGCAGGTGATCCGGAAGACGGGCCTGCCCGTGCCCGGTCTCACGGGCGCCATCTCCGCCGTCTTCCAGTTCGTGTACGGCTTCGGCACCATCGAGGGCCACTTCATCGCTCGCTGCGCCACCGCCGGCATGACCCAGGACGAGTACTTCCGGCACGCGATGAGCGCGGTGACGCGGTCCCCGGAGGCCGCCGAGATCGTCAAGGAGAACGAGGAGATCATGGCGGCCCGCGGCGGTGACACGGTAGAGGAGATGCGGGACCGGGACTTCACCTTCGCCCTGGACCTGCTGGTGGCCGGGATCGAGGCGATGGTGGAACGGCCCTAGGCGTCCGGCGAGGCCAGTCGGGCCGGGAAACCGCCGGTCGCGACCGGGCCCCACCTCTCCGGCGTGACCCGGATGATCGACTTGCCCTGCTTCAGCATCGCCTCCCGGTACTCGTCCCAGTCCGGGTGCTCGCCGGCGATGTTGCGGTAGTACTCCACCAGGGGCTCGACGGACTCCGGCGCGTCGATGACCTCGGCCGTGCCGTCGACCTGGACCCACGGCCCGTTCCAGTCGTCGCTCAGGACGACGAGGCTGACCCGGTCGTCCCGCTTGGCGTTGCGCGTCTTGGCCCGCTCGGGGTACGTCGAGACGACGATCCGCCCCGAGTCGTCCACACCACAGGTCAACGGCGAGGCCTGCGGCCCGCCGTCGGCCCGCCGCGTCAACAGGATCGCGCGATGCCGGGGCCGTACGAAGTCCAGCAACTCGTCTAGGGAGACGGACGTGTTCGTAGCGATGTTCGGTGCCATGCCGCCAGCCTAGGCGTCCCGCCCCCGCTCAGCCTGTCCTCGCCGTGCCTACCCTTGCGGCAGGGACTCGCCCTGTACCGCCTGGACGTCCAGTTCCACCTTCAGCGTCGTGCCGATCGCCGCGATGCCCGCCTGTACCACCTGGTTGTAGTTCATGGCGAAGTCCTCGCGCCGCAGCTCGGTCGTGGCCCGGAAGGCGGCCCGAGTCCCGCCCCACGGGTCGGCGCCCGTGCCCAGGTAGGCCAGGTTCAGGTCGACCGGCCGGACGACCCCGTGCAGCGTCAGCTCCCCGTGCACCGTCCAGCGGTCCGAACCGGCCGCCGTCAGACCCGTCGACCGGTAGGTGATCTCCGGGAAGCGCTCCACGTCCAGGAAGTCCGGGGAGCGCAGGTGGTCGTCGCGCATGCCGTTGCCCGTGTCGATGGACGCGGCCCGGATCACCGCCTCCACGCTGGACTTCTCCACCTCGTCCGGGGCGATCTCGATCCGCGCCGAGAAGTCGGTGAAACGTCCGCGCACGCTGGAGATGCCCAGGTGCTGGGCGACCGCGGCCACGGACGAGTGCGCCGGGTCGACGGTCCACGGGCCGGGCGGCGGCAGCTCGGTGCCGCCCTGCCGCGCCAGCGTCACCGCGCCCAGCTCGGCCCGGCCACTCGCGGTGACGATCGCCGTGGAGGCGGCGGGCGCGTACCCGACGGCGGTGACGATCACGACGTACGGCCCGGGCGCCAGCGTCGTCGTGTCCCGCACGGCCCCCTCGGCGTCCGCCTCGGCGCGCAGCACCTGCGTACCGGTCATGTCGGTCACCGTGACGACCGCGTGCGACACGGCCCATCCGTCCCGCGTCCGGATCCTCGCGCTCAGTCCCATCCCGTTTTCTCCCTGCGGTGCAAAGTGGTCTCAAAGAAACCGGCCCGTGGCACCGGCCGCGCACCTCCGTCAAAGGCGCGCACACCGTCCGCCACGGGCCGGGGTGGTATCGAACGTAGGACCTGCTCGGCGAACCTGGTCTGGGCCGCGGGGTCTGGCACGCTCGTCTGCGGCGTTGTCGTCGGTCGCCGACTCCCCCCACTCTCGGCTTCGCTCGAGCGGGGGGACCCCCATCGCGTCGACTCTCTCCTCCGCCTCGCAGCCGCACGCACCAGACTCCGCTCACCGGCGACGAGATGCGCCGTCCGTCGAGGTCGGCCCGGCCGGCCGAGCAGGCCCTACTCGGCCGGGTGGGCCAGTTCGATGTCGTGGTCGTCGACGCCACGGCCGTTCACGGTGAGCGCGGTGGCGACCGGCGGGTAGCCCGTCGCGATGACCGTGTACTCGCCGCTGTTCAGGTCGGTGAAGGCGTACGCCCCGTCCGGCCCGGTGGTGGCGGTTCCGACCACGTTGCCGGCCGCGTCCACGAGGGTGACCCGTGCGTCGGCCAGCGGTCCGTGCGGCGCCCGGACGACGCCCTGGAGCTGGGCCCCGGAGTCCAGGTCGATCTCGATCCGGGTGACCCCGGTGCCGCCGACCTCGACGGGCAGCGCGCGCGGCCGGAACCCGGCTGCGTTCACCGCGACGGTCACGGCACCCGGCACCAGCTCCGCGAAGGAGAACTCGCCCTGCTCGCCGGTGTTGCCGGTGGCCAGCAGATCCCCGCGCACATCGGTCACGATGACCATCGCGTCCTTGACGGGCAGTGCGCCCTCGGCGGCCCGCACGACACCGCTCAGCCCGCTGGTGCCGCTGAGCAGGACGTCGTACGAGACCGGCTCGCCGTTCACCACGACGGTGGAGGCCTGCGGCTGGAACCCGTCGGCGGCGGCGATCAGGACGTAGGAGCCGACGCTCGGCGCGTCCACGGCGTAGGAGCCGTCGGCCTGCGTCACCGACCGGCCCAGCTGCCGCCCGGCCAGCGAGATCAGGGTGACGGCGGCCTGCGGGACGGGCGCACTCTCGTTGCCGCGCACGAAGCCGCGCACCGCGATGCCGCCGGACCCGGCCGGCTCCTCGGGCCGCGCGATGGTCGCCACGGCGGCGAGCCGCTGCGTGCCCTCATCGGCGGTCTCCGTGTCGGCGGCCACGGCCCAGCTCGGGACGTGCTCGGCGGCGGGAGCGGCGGGAGCCTCGGCGGCGACCGGGGCGGCCTCCGCGTCGGCCGGGGTCTCCGCCGCGCTCGCGGCCTGCGCCAGGGCGCCCTTGGTCCGCAGCGGGACCTCCTTGATGAACAGGGTGATCAGGAACGCGATGGCCGCGAGGGCACCGGCGATCATGAAGACGTCGGCGATGCCGTGGCCGTAGGCGCTCTCCATGAGGGTGCGGATGGGGGCCGGCAGCTTGTCCATGTCCGGAATGGTGTCCGTGGACGAGCTCGAGCCCGCCAGCGCGGCCCGGTACTGCGGGTCGAGGGCGGCGACGCCGTCCTTGACGTAGTGCGTGATCCGGTGGGCCATCACCGCGCCGAGGGCGGAGACGCCGACCGCACCGCCGAGGGACCGGAAGAAGGTGACCGTGGAGCTGGCCGAGCCGAGGTCGCTCGGGTCGACCTGGTTCTGCGTGCACAGCACCAGGTTCTGCATCATCATGCCGATGCCGAGACCCAGCAGGGCCATGAAGATCGACATCTTCCAGTAGGCCGTGTCGTACCGGATGGTGCCGAGCAGGCCCAGACCGGCCGTCACCAGGACGCCACCGCTGACCAGCCAGGCCTTCCAGCGTCCGGTGCGGGTGATGAACTGCCCGGAGACGGTGGAGGAGACGAACAGACCGCCGATCATCGGGATGGTCAGCACACCCGACATCGTCGGGGACTTGTCACGGGCCAGCTGGAAGTACTGGCTGAAGAACACCGTGCCCGCGAACATCGCGATGCCGACGAACATCGACGCCAGGGACGCCAGGGTGATGGTGCGGTTGCGGAACAGGCGCAGCGGGATGATCGGCTCGCTCGCCCTGGACTCGATCAGCACGAAGAGCGCGCCGAGCAGGATCGAACCGCCGACCATGCTGTACGTCTGCCACGACAGCCAGTCGTACTTGTCACCGGCGAAGGTGACCCAGACCAGCAGCAGCGAGACGGCGGCGGCGATGGCGGTGGCGCCGCCCCAGTCGACCTTGACCTCCCGCTTGACCACGGGCAGGTGCAGCGTTTTCTGCAGCACGATCAGCGCGATGACGGCGAAGGGGACGCCGACGTAGAAGCACCAGCGCCAGCCCAGCCACGACGTGTCGGTGATGACACCGCCGAGCAGCGGGCCGCCGACGGTGGCGACGGCGAAGGTGGCTCCGAGGTAGCCGGAGTAACGGCCGCGCTCACGCGGCGAGATCATCGCGGCCATGACGATCTGGGCGAGGGCCGACAGACCGCCGACACCGATGCCCTGGACGACACGGCAGGCGATCAGCATGCCGGAGTTCTGCGACAGGCCGGCCGCCATGGAGCCCAGGACGTAGATGACCAGGGCTATCTGGACGAGGGCCTTCTTGCTGTAGAGGTCGGCGAGCTTGCCCCACAGGGGAGTGGCCGCGGTCATCGACAGCAGGGCGGCGGTGACGACCCAGGTGTAGGCGGACTGGCCGCCGCCGAGGTCGCTGATGATGTGCGGCAGGGCGTTGGAGACGATCGTCGACGACAGGATCGCCACGAACATGCCGAGCAGCAGACCGGAGAGCGCCTCCATGATCTGCCGGTGCGTCATCGGGCCGTGCTCGGCGGAGCCTCCCCCGTGCTTGGCATGAGCCCGCACACCGGCTGGTGTGGTCGTTGCCATGGGCTTCCTTCTCTTACGTGTTCGCGGGTGTACGGGTGGTCGCTTCGAGTTCGGATGCGGGTGGCGGCAGCCGGGGCGGTACGGCGACGCGGCTGTCGTCGAAGCTGGCGCGCAGCCGCGCCATGAGTCGCGTGAGCTGCGCGACCTCCTCGTCGCTCCAGTCGCTCAGGCAGTCGGCCAGCAGCTGCGTGGTCCGCTCGGAGAGCAGCTCCAGCTGGGCCCGGCCCTTCGGCGTCAGGTGCACGATCCGGGACCGCTTGTCCGTCGGGTCGGGGGAGCGGTCGATCCAGCCGCGCTCGGCGAGGTGGGCGACATGGCGGCTGGTGACCGACATGTCCACGGCGAGCAGCTCGGCAAGCCTGCTCATGCGCATGTCGCCGAAGCGGCCCAGCAGGGTCAGCACGGCGGCGCTGCCGCTCGGGCAGTCGGACGGCATGATCCGCCCGAGCTCCCGTTTCACGGCGCCGAAGGCGCTGAACTGACGCACCAGCTCCTCGTACTGCGCCCGCTCGGCCATGACACCTCCCGCATTCGTTGCTTAGGGCAACCATAAGAGTTGTTGGTTGCTGCAGGCAAACATATGGGGGCGGGACGGCATAAAAACTTGGCAAAGGCAAGTATTGTGAACGTAAACGCGCAGGTGGGGAACGTCCTGTCGGGGTGCGGCCCCCCACTTGGGCCACAACCGCGGATTCGCTAGGGTCTCGGGCTATGGCAAACCCCCAGAACCCCCAGGGCAACTACGACCCCGCCGGCAGCACCCAGATGTTCCGCGCGTTCGTGGACGAGGGGCCGCAGGGCCGACAGCAGCAGGCCGCCGCCCCGGCGGGCCCCCGCATCGGCCTCATCGTCGGCATCGTCGTCGCCGTGGCGGTCGTGGCCGCCGTCGCCTGGCTCGCCCTCATGTAAGCGGTACGACAGCTCACTTCCACTGGACGGTGACGTCCCGCGTCTCGATGTGCATGCCCAGCGGCACGCGCCAGGCGTCGACGCACACCGTCCAGGTCTTCTCCCTGCGCGCCCCGGCCCCGATCGGCGCCGGCAGCGCCACGTCCGAGGTGACGGTCCCCCAGTCGATGCCGAGCGCGCCGATGACGTGCGTCCCGAAGGTCACCGTGCCCGAACGCACCGCGGTGCCGCCGGAGTTGGCGAAGGTCAGGGTGACGTCCTCGCACCAGCGCCTGTCGGTGGCCGCACGGCTCGGATCGGACCAGGTCAGCGCGGCCGGTCCGGGGGGCGCGGTGGTAGCGGGAGCCGTTGTGGCGGAGGGCGAAGGACCGTTCGTACGGCGGGACTCGGCGCCCGCCCGCGACGGACTCGCGCCTGCGCCGGGTGCCGTAGTCGTGGCTCCGGGCGAAGTCGCCTTGCCGGCAGGGGCGTTGCCGTCGGCGGCCGGCGGTGCCCAGCTCTCCTTGCGCGGCCCGTCCAGCGGCGTCAGCGTCACACTCCCCGTCGGCTCCGCCGCCGTACCGGAGGGCGCGCCTCCCACCGCTCCGGTCGCCACGTAACCGCCGCCTCCGCCGCCGCCCCCGCACGCGGCCAGCGCCGCGCCGAGGCAGACGACGGCCGCCGACGCGCCGATCAGGGCGCCTCGACGGCCGGGTGTCCACGTCGACCCAGGAGTCCCACGAAGCATCGCGCCATGGTGGCTGACACTCCGTCAAAGAGGAACCCCCGCGAGGGGATCAGTCCGAGATGAGGCCCTCGCGCAGCTGGGCCAGCGTCCGGGTCAGCAGCCGGGAGACGTGCATCTGGGAGATGCCGACCTCCTCGCCGATCTGCGACTGGGTCATGTTCGCGAAGAAGCGGAGCATGATGATCTGCCGCTCGCGGGGCGGGAGTTTGGCCAGCAGCGGCTTGAGCGACTCGCGGTACTCGACGCCCTCCAGGGCGCTGTCCTCGTAGCCGAGCCGGTCGGCCAGCGAGCCCTCGCCGCCGTCGTCCTCCGGGGCCGGCGAGTCGAGCGAGGACGCCGTGTAGGCGTTGCCCACCGCCAGGCCGTCGACCACGTCCTCCTCGGACACGCCCAGCACGGCGGCGAGTTCGGGCACGGTCGGGGAGCGGTCCAGCTTCTGCGAGAGCTCGTCGCTGGCCTTGGTGAGGGCCAGACGCAGCTCCTGCAGGCGGCGCGGGACTCGCACCGACCACGAGGTGTCGCGGAAGAACCGCTTGATCTCACCGACGACCGTCGGCATCGCGAACGTGGGGAACTCCACGCCCCGTTCGCAGTCGAAGCGGTCGATCGCCTTGATCAGGCCGATGGTGCCGACCTGGACGATGTCCTCCATCGGCTCGTTGCGGGAGCGGAAGCGGGCCGCCGCGTACCGCACGAGCGGGAGGTTGAGCTCGATGAGCGTGTCCCGGACGTAGGCGCGCTCGGGGCTGTTCACGTCCAGGGCGGCGAGCCGCAGGAACAGGGAGCGGGACAGGGTGCGGGTGTCGATGGCCTCGGAGGAGGCCGGAAGAGCCGGGGCCGGCAGGGCCTCCAGAGCCGGTACGTCGTCGAGCACGGCGTCGGGCGCGGACTCGCTCTTCGTGAGCGTGAGCACCTTCGAGCTGCCCTGTTCTGCGGACATGCCACCCCCTCTGGGTCGCGGGACGGTCGCGGCCGACCCTCGCCTCGTGGCGAGGAGTTCAGCCTTCACCTGAATACCGGAGCCGAAGCCACGGCAAACGCTCTGCCGGAAGAATGTCACATGTCGGCAACACGCTGTAGTGACATGTCGACATGAGAATGGTGAATCGGCCCTGGAAAGAGGCGGTCTGAGCGTTTTTCTGCAGAGAACTGTCGGGAAGAGCGCCGATGAGCGATTCGCTCGCGCCGGTTACCGCTCGATCCTGCTTGCGAACTGCGATGATCCGCCGTGTCCTCGGGTGTGCTCCCGTGCGCCTCTTATGCCTCGATCCGATTCGCGGAACGCAGCCGCTGGAAACTACGCGCGAGTAGCCGCGAGACGTGCATCTGAGAGACGCCGAGTTCCGCGCTGATCTGCGACTGGGTGAGATTGCTGTAGTAGCGCAGCAGAAGGATTCGCTGTTCGCGTTCCGGGAGCTGGACGAGGAGATGGCGGACCAGATCGCGGTGCTCCACGCCGTCCAGCGCCGGGTCCTCGTAGCCGAGCCGGTCCAGCAGTCCGGGCAGCCCGTCGCCCTCCTGGGCGGCCTCCAGCGAGGTCGCGTGGTACGAGCGGCCGGCCTCGATGCAGGACAGCACCTCGTCCTCGGAGATCCGCAGGCGCTCGGCGATCTCCGCCGTGGTCGGGGTGCGCCCGAAGGAGGTCGTCAGGTCCTCGGTGGCGCTGTTGACCTGCACCCACAGCTCGTGCAGCCGGCGCGGTACGTGGACGGTCCGTACGTTGTCCCGGAAGTACCGCTTGATCTCGCCGACGACCGTCGGCATCGCGAAGGTCGGGAACTGCACGCCGCGGTCCGGGTCGAAGCGGTCGATGGCGTTGATGAGCCCGATGGTGCCGACCTGGATCACGTCCTCCATCGGCTCGTTGCGGGACCGGAAGCGGGCGGCGGCGTAGCGCACGAGCGGGAGGTTGGCCTCGATCAGGGCTCCGCGTACCCGGTTGTGCTCGGGCGTGCCCGGCCTGAGCTCCTTGAGCTGAGCGAAGAGCACCTGGGTCAGGGCCCGGGTGTCGGCGCCGCGGCTGCGCTGCGGAGCGGCCGGCGCGACTTCCGTGACCTCCTGGGGAGGCGCAGTACTGGCCGACACGGTCAACGCCACCTCTTCAAACGGTCTTCATCGGTCAACTCATCCGTCAAAAGCGGTCATAGCATCACAAGACATGTGCACTGTGTGCAAGCACCGCATAACTCCGTGTTATCCCGTGTTGACACACGAAAGCCCCCCGCCGTTCCGGCGGAGGGCTCCAGATGGGGTGGCTCGCTGGGCCTGACGGCTCAGTACTCGTAGTCGGCGATCACCCAGCTGGCGAACTCCTTCCACAGGGCCACGCCGGTCTGGTGCTCGGGGTGCTCGACGTAGCGGCGCAGCGCGTCCGGGTCGTCGAAGCCGGAGTTGATGGCGAAGTCGTAGGCGATGGGCCGGTCGCTGAGGTTCCAGCCCAGCTCCCAGAAGCGGATCTCGGGGATCTTCCCCTCCAGCGACCGGAAGGCCTCGACGCCCTCCACGACACGCGGGTCGTCGCGCCGGACTCCCTCGTCGAGCTTGAAGAGGACGAGGTGGCGGATCATGTGCGCTCCTGAATCGTGACGGTCGGTCACTTGGCTCCGTCGGCGAGCCAGGTGAAGAAGTCGCCGATGGCCTTGGCGGCGTCCGAGATGCCCTCGAACGCTATCTGGACGTAGTCGGCGGCCTTGGCCGGGTCCGTGATGATCACGTAGAGCGCGAAGACCACGAGCACATAGACGGCGATCTTCTTCGCGTTCACCGCCATCGCGGCCTCCCCTGTGACTGATGTGCTGCTAGGGACCCCTGTTGCCGCCGGTGAGTGTAACTTCACACGGACTTTAAGGACCAACGGCCCGCCTGCCCGGGGCCTTTGCCGCATCCGCGCGGGCGCGGCGGGGAGCAGGATGGAATCGAGCCCGAAGGATCTGGCAGGAATCCCGGGCTCGGGACCGAACCCCACTGCGGGGTGCGCACCGCCGTTCTCCCCCGTCGGCGACGCGCACTTGAGGGTCCGGTCCCCGCCGGGGGAGACGGCGCATCCCTCGAAGCCGTCTCCCCCGCCCCCGTCCCGCGTCCCCGTCCCCCGTCCCGCTTCCGGACGCACGAAGGGCCCCGTCTTTCGACGGGGCCCTTCTCAAGCGGTAGCGGAGGGATTTGAACCCCCGGTGACCTGTGCTTACGGCGCCCTCGCCGACCGGCTCGACGCCGACCGGGGCAGCCGTGCCGCGTTCCCCGGCGAGATGGCGGCAGGTCTGGGCCCACCATGCTGGTTGTCCTTCGGGCCACTCATTCACAGTAATGGGCGCCGCGGTACGAATTTCGCGCTCCGCGCGCTTCTGAGCTGGGGTTTTCTGTTGATCACGGTCTCCTGGCGACTCCTGCGGCCCGGGGCGAACTGGATGGCTGGATTGCCGCCGATCACGTTGCGGGGCCTTCTGGACACGGGGACATCCCCACCAAACCTCCTCATTCACACTCAGAGAAAGGCGCGGAATGCCATCCCTCAAGCGCTTCGGCTCCGCTGTCGCGTCGGCCGCGGTCCTGACCTCCCTGGCTATGGCTCTCGCCCCGGCAGCCACAGCGGCCACGACCCCGCAGATCACCAACCATGTCCCTGTCGTTCAGGAAGTGAAGACCCAGGGGGCCAGGTCGCAGACCTGCGCCGTTCTGAGCGCTCAGCTTTCTACGCAGCTGAAGGCCGCCCAGACTGCTCTGGCCGCCACGCCGCCCGACGTCGTCGCGGCCCAGGCGGCAATCACCGCGGCCCAGGCCACGGTCGTCCAGCTCCAGGCTCAGCTGTGTCTCCCGACGCCCCCGGTGACGCCGATCTGTGCTGCTCTCGCTCTTCAGCTCCAGCAGGACCTCAAGGCCCTGGTCGCGGCGGTGACGACCGTCCCGCCCAACCAGGACCAGATCACTCTGGCGTTGAACGCGGTGCTCACCACCAGCGCGGCACTCAAGGCCAACGCTTGTGTGAGCGCGGCCTGACCGCCTCACCTCGCAGTCTCCGCATGTGACATTGGGTTCGACGGTTCTTGACCGTCGAACCCGGCGCTGCTGACTGTCAGCGGGCCGGACGACGATGACGGCGGGCCCGCCGGAGCGCTCGTACGGGCCGACTGAGACGGAGATGCACGAAGGGTCCGGCGCAATGCGCCGGACCCTTCGTCTATCTGCGGTAGCGGAGGGATTTGAACCCTCGGTGACTTGCGCCACACTCGCTTTCGAGGCGAGCTCCTTCGGCCGCTCGGACACGCTACCGAGGGAGACCCTACAGCACAGTGGCCCATGCCTTGAAATCGGTATTCGGAAGGCTTTCAGCGGGCCCGGAAGAAGTCGGTGAGCAGCCGGGCGCACTCCTCGGCGAGCACGCCCTCGATCACCTCGGGGCGGTGGTTGAGCCGGCGGTCGCGGACGACGTCCCAGACGGAGCCGGCCGCGCCGGCCTTCTCGTCGCGGGCGCCGTAGACGACCCGGTCCACGCGGGACTGCACGATCGCGCCGGCGCACATCGTGCACGGCTCCAGGGTGACGACGAGCGTGCAGCCGGTCAGCCGCCACCGGCCGAGACCGGCGGCGGCCCGCCGGATCGCCAGGACCTCGGCGTGCGCGGTCGGGTCGCCGCCGGCCTCGCGTTCGTTGTGCCCGGCGCCGATGACCGTCGTGCCGTCCGGGGCCAGCACGACGGCGCCCACGGGGACGTCGGCGCCGGCCCGCCCGGCCTCGGCCAGGGCGAGCCGCATCGCGGCCCGCCAGCGGTCACGTAGGGGGTCGGCCGCCGTCAGCGGACGGTCTCCAGGACCTCCGAGGCGCCCAGGGCCTCGGCGATCGCGGTCAGGGCGTCCGCGTCCAGGGAGCGCAGCTCCTTGGCGTCGACGCCGAGGTCGTCGAGGATCTCGGCGTCGCCGACGGGGCTGTGCGGCACCGCCTCGGCGGACCCGCTCTCCTCGTCCCCGTCGTCGTCCTCGTCCTCGCCGTCCTCGGTCCCGTCCAGGTCGAGGGCGTCGAGGTCGGGGCCGTCGTCGCCGGGCTCCCTTCCGAGCAGTTCGTCGGTGAGCAGGATCTCGCCGTAACTGCTGCGGGCAGCGGCGGCGGCGTCCGAGACGTAGATACGAGGGTCGTCCTCGCCATCGATGCGGACGACACCGAACCAGGCGTCCTCCTGCTCGATCAGGACGAGCACCGTGTCGTCCTCGGCCGAGGCCTCCCGGGCGAGATCGGCCAGATCCGACAGGGTTTCCACATCGTCGAGCTCTGTGTCGCTCGCTTCCCACCCGTCTTCGGTGCGCGCGAGCAGTGCGGCGAAGTACACCGTGACTCTCCCACTGGTCATAGGCGTGCCGGTTGGGGGTCCCCCCGGCGGAGGTTTCGGGCGGAGAGAGCTTGGCTCCGAGCCCCACCCACTCGGAATCGTGGCAGAAACAATGCGTTCAGGGGACGTCTTCGGCTCCCTGTGTCCGCTCGTTTTGATCGACCACCAGCGGGATCGTACGCGGCAATCGTGAGGCGCATGCACCCGGTTGCCCTACTCGGCTCCCTCGACGGCCCCCGGCTACCAGCGGAACGTCCGCATGCGCATGGCGTGACGCAGGCGGGCGACCTTGGCGCGGCGGGGCTGCACCCGGTCCCGCAGTTCGCGGGCCTCCGCGAGCTCGCGCAGGAACCGGGCCCGGCGCCGCCTTCGCTCGGCGTCGGTCTCCTGCTGTGACGTGTCCGCTCGGGACTCAGGCTCAGGCATTGGTTCACCACCCCGTTCACGTCCCTCCCACTTTCCCTCCGATGGGCGGTTTGATGCCAGAGCGAGCGTTCGCCGGGCACGGTTACTGTTAGGTCATGCGTCTCCACGTCGTCGACCACCCCCTGGTCGCCCACAAGCTCACCACGCTGCGCGACCAGCGCACCGACTCCGCGACCTTCCGCCGTCTCGCCGACGAGCTGGTCACCCTGCTCGCCTACGAGGCCACGCGCGACGTGCGCACCGAGGCGATCGACATCCAGACGCCGGTCGCCCGGACCACCGGCGTCAAGCTCTCCCGTCCGCGCCCGCTGGTCGTGCCGATCCTGCGGGCGGGCCTCGGCATGCTGGACGGCATGGTTCGGCTGCTGCCGACCGCCGAGGTGGGCTTCCTGGGGATGATCCGCAACGAGGAGACCCTGCAGGCCTCGACGTACGCCTCGCGGATGCCGGAGGACCTCTCCGGACGCCAGGTCTACGTCCTGGACCCGATGCTGGCGACGGGCGGCACGCTGGTCGCGGCCATCCAGGAGCTGATCAAGCGCGGTGCCGACGACGTGACCGCGGTCGTGCTGCTGGCCGCCCCCGAGGGCGTCGAGCTCATGGAGCGGGAGCTGGCGGGCACGCCGGTGACGGTGGTGACGGCGGCGGTCGACGACCACCTCAACGAGCACGGCTACATCGTGCCGGGCCTGGGGGACGCGGGAGACCGTCTCTACGGCGCCGCCGAATAGGCCCTGCCGACTTCACCCGTACGGGCGCGGGGAGCTGCGCGACCGGCCATGTCGGGCCTGCTGTCGCCGCGCAACCGCAGCCCCTGCGGCGCGTGGGCGTCTCTCAGCAGTTCTTCTTCGAAGAGGTGGGCGTCGGCACCGGCTTGCCCAGCGCGGCCAGCGCCTTGTCGGCGTCCGCCCGCTTCGTGAGCGAGGTGAAAGCCGTGCCGATGATCAGATCGACGTCGGCTCCCTTGCGGGAGGCTTCCGTGCGGCGCTCGGCACCGGTCAACTGGGTCCCCAGCACGGGCAGCGAGGTGTTCAGGGACGACACCGGGCCCAGCAGTATCCCGGCGCCCTTGACCTTCTTGTCGAACTCCTTGGCCGCGTTGCCCACGTCACCGATCTTGAAGCCGCGCTTCTTGAGCTCGTCCGCGGTGTCCTTGGCCAGCCCGCTGCGCGGGGTGGCGTTGTAGACGTTCACGGTGATCTGCGCGGGCTTGGGCAGCTTCGCGGCGGCCGCGCTCGCGCTCACCCGCGTGGAGCAGTCCGCCTTGGGGCCGGCCGCCGAGGCCTTCTTGCCGCCGCCGGTGAAGACGTCGACGAGCTGCAGCGTGCCCCAGCCGAGCACGCCGAGCGCGACGACGGAGGTCGTGGCGGCGAGCACGAGCCTGCCGCGCCTCCGGCGAGGGCGCATCCGGGGGTACTTGTCTCCCTTGATCCGGTATTTGCCACCCATGCCGGGGGGAGTCAGCATGCTCATGAGCGCAGCGTAGTGCGCCTGAGCGGCGATGCCTACTAGATGATCATTCGACGCCGCGCAGGTGAACCCGAAAGGGCCAAGCCTTTACCGACCGGCCTCGACCTCGGGCGTGTCAGTCCAGTTCCAGCACGCGCGCGTGCAGCACCTGGCGCTGCTGCAGCGCCGCCCGCACCGCGCGGTGCAGCCCGTCCTCCAGGTAGAGGTCGCCCTGCCACTTGACGACGTGGGCGAACAGGTCGCCGTAGAAGGTCGAGTCCTCGGCCAGGAGCGTTTCCAGGTCGAGCTGTCCCTTGGTCGTCACGAGCTGATCGAGGCGGACCGGGCGCGGCGCGACGTCCGCCCACTGCCGGGTGCTTTCCCGGCCGTGGTCGGGGTACGGCCGGCCGTTTCCGATGCGCTTGAAGATCACACGGAAAGCCTACCGGTCAAGACCTTCCGGGCGCAGCCATGGAGACGGAGTGCGACGCTGGAAAAGATGCCGCAAAACGGGCCTAACCGGGAACAGAGGGTCTGACATGAGCGATCGCGAGACCATGCCACCGGCAACCACCTCCGAGGCCCCGGGAAGCGCCCGCGCCCTCCCGCGAGAGGCCCTGGAGATCGCCTCCGGGTACGCCTTCACCGGCCCGGCGCTGGACCTCGGCGCCCTGATGTGGGGCGGGGACTGCCTGCCCGACGCGCAGATCCGCATCCCCCTACCCATGCTCAACCGGCACGGCCTGGTCGCCGGCGCCACCGGCACCGGAAAGACCAAGACGCTCCAGCTGGTCGCCGAGCAGCTCTCGGCGCAGGGCGTGCCGGTCTTCCTCGCCGACATCAAGGGCGACCTGTCCGGGATCTCGGCCGCCGGGCAGGCGAACGACAAGGTGAGGGCGCGGGCGGCGGAAGTCCACCAGGAGTGGACGCCGAGCGGCTTTCCCGCCGAGTTCTACGCCCTCGGCGGGCTCGGGCACGGCATCCCCGTACGGGCCACGGTCACCAGCTTCGGCCCGGTGCTGCTGGCCAAGGTGCTCCAGCTCAACCAGACCCAGGAGCAGTCCCTCGGCCTGATCTTCCACTACGCCGACCAGAAGGGCCTGGACCTGGTCGACCTCAAGGACCTGCGCGCGGTCGTCGCCTTCCTCACCTCCGACGAGGGCAAGGCGGAGCTGAAGGGCATCGGCGGACTGTCGACCGCCACGGCCGGCGTCATCCTGCGCTCGCTGACCGCCTTCGAGGCCCAGGGGATGGCCGACTTCTTCGGGGAGCCGGAGTTCGACACCGGCGAGTTCCTGCGCACGGCGGCCGACGGGCGGGGCATCGTCTCCGTCCTCGAACTGGCCGCCGTACAGGACCGGCCGCAGCTGTTCTCGACCTTCCTGATGTGGCTGCTCGCCGATCTCTTCCACGACCTGCCGGAGGTCGGGGACGCCGAGAAGCCGGGGCTCGTGTTCTTCTTCGACGAGGCGCACCTGCTCTTCGACGACGCCTCGAAGGCGTTCCTCGACTCGATCACGCAGACCGTCCGGCTGATTCGCTCGAAAGGAGTCGGCGTCTTCTTCGTCACCCAGACCCCGAAGGACGTACCGTCCGACGTCCTCGCCCAGCTCGGCAACCGGATCCAGCACGCCCTGCGGGCCTTCACCCCGGACGACCAGAAGGCCCTCAAGGCCACGGTGAAGACCTTCCCCAACAGCGCCTACGACCTGGAGGAGCTGCTCACGGGCCTGGGAACCGGCGAGGCCGTGGTCACCGTGCTCGGCGAGAAGGGCGCCCCGACGCCGGTGGCCGCCACGCGCCTGCGCGCGCCCGAGTCGCTGATGGGACCGGTCGAGGGCCCCGCCCTGGACGAGGCGGTGCGCTCCTCGCCGCTGTACGGACGTTACGCACAGGCTGTGGACAGGGAATCGGCGTACGAGAAGCTGACGTCGGACAAGCCCGCCGGGGCCAAGGGGCCCGACGAGATGAAGAAGGCCGCCAGGGCGCCCAAGGCGAAGCCGCAGCCGGGCGTGGTCGAACAGGTCGTCGGCAGCGGCATGTTCAAGTCCCTCGCCCGCTCGGTCGGCACGCAGATCGGACGCGAGATCACCCGCTCGCTCTTCGGCACGGCACGGCGGAGGCGGTAGGCCCGCCTCCGCCGCCCGGTCAGCGGCCCCCTTCCTCCTGGGGCCGCTTCGGCTGCGGTTTCTTCGTGTCCGGTTTCGGTGCGCTGCGGGCGGCCTCCGCGCGCAGCAGGGCGCGGAGGATCACGTACGGGTCGGTGGGCATGACTGGGTTCCTTGCGTCGTGACTGACCTTGCGTGGAGGCGGGGTCTGTCAGCAGCGCAGGACCACGGTGCGCAGGGGGTCCGGGACGCGCGCCGGGAGGCTTTGGGAGGGCGCCACGGGCCCGGTGGACGCCGGGGGCTCGAGCGGGGCCGGCCGCAGGGGCACGGCCGGGCGCTGGACCGGTCGGAGCAGGGGAGGCAGCGCCGCCGCCTCCATGACGTCGCACTCGACGCTCACAGCCTGCGCCGCCGCCGGCGGAACCGGGCAGGCCTCGTGGGGGACCAGGAGCGCGAGCAGCAGCACGAGAGCCCGCAGCCAGGAGCGGCTGCGGAGGCGGCGTCGTGCGGTGGTCACGGGGATCCTCTCCCCCCACACGCCCGCCGTTCAGCACGCCGGGTGCCGGATACGCCCGTTCGGAGCACACAGCGGCTAGAGGGAGTGCGGCACCTGTCGTGCCCGGCCCCGGATACGGACCGCCGTGATGATCTCCACGACCCCGACGGCGACCAGCCAGATGCCGCCGACCAGGGTCAGCACCGCGACCGACTCGAAGGGCGAGTCGATCAGCACGATCCCGGCGACGAAGGTGAGGACGCCGAGGACGATCTGCCAGCCGCGGGCCGGCATCTCCTTGTCGGAGGCCGCGGCCAGGGTCTGGGTGATCCCGCGGATGAGCCAGCCGATGCCGATCCACAGGGCGAGCAGCAGGATCGACCGCATCGGGCCGCGCAGACAGAACAGGCCCAGGAGGATGGACAGGGCGCCGCTGATGAAGGCCAGGACGCGCAGCGAGGTCGACCTGTGCGTGCCGAAGGCGGCGATCAGCTGGAAGACGCCGCTGAAGAGAAGGTAGAGGCCGAACAGGACACCGGCCGCGAGCAGGGAGGCGCCCGGCCAGACGAGGACCAGGACGCCGAGGACCAGCGAGGCGACGCCGGTGAGCAGGACGACCTGCCAGGCGGCGCGGGAGAGGGCGTGCAGAGGACCTTCGAGGGGCGGCTCGGGCGCGATGCCGTGGGCCGTGCGCTCGTCGTGCCGGGCGGCCCGGTCGGCGGTGTTGGGCAGGTCGGTCATGTTCCATGCTTGGACCGGCGCCGGGTGCTCCGCCACCGCTGGAACCCGCCCGGCTGACGCCTACCCCTGCTTCTTGGCCGCTTTTGCCGCCGCCTTCATCTCCTGCTTGTGCGCGCGCACCCTGGCCAGGGACTCCGGCCCGGTGATGTCGGCGACGGACCGGAAGGAGTGCGCCTCGCCGTAGGACCCGGCGGCCTCCTGCCACCCCTCGGGCCGCACGCCCAGCTGCTTGCCGAGCAGCGCCAGGAAGATCTGCGCCTTCTGCTTGCCGAAGCCGGGCAGCTCCTGGAGGCGGCGCAGCAGCTCACGGCCGTCGGCCACGCCCTTCCAGACGAGCTCGGCGTTGCCGTCGTAGTGCTCGACGAGGTACTGGCACAGCTGCTGGATCCGCTTGGCCATGGAGCCCGGGTAGCGGTGCACGGCCGGCTTCTCGGAGAGCAGCGCGACGAACGCCTCCGGGTCCTGCGCGGCGATCTCGTGCGCGTCCAGGTCGTCGGCGCCGAGCCGGTCGGCGATGGTGCGGGGTCCCTTGAACGCCCACTCCATCGGGACCTGCTGGTCCAGCAGCATCCCGACCAGCGCGGCGAGCGGGGAGCGCCCGAGGAGCTCGTCGGCCTCGGGGTCCTGGGCGAGGTGAAGGGTGACGTCCATGACCCCGATCATGCCCGCGTCGGCGTCAGAGCTCCACGTGAGTGCTCGCGAGCGCCGCGCCGAAGTAGCCCTTGACCTCGTGGACGGTGATGCCCGCGCTCTTGCCGCACACGTTCACCGAGCCGCTCGGGACCGGGCCGGCGGCCGAGCCGCGGGCGATCCACACACAGCCGTCGCTGTTCTCGGTGGGCACTCCCACGATCGTCTCCGGCTTGCCGTCCCCGTTGAGGTCGGCGAGGTGGACGGCGGCGCCGAACTGGTCGGCGGTCTCGGCGGTCCCGGGCACACCGGCCGTGTTCTGGGTGTACCCGGCCGCCTTGGCGGTGGTCAGGCCGGAGGCGGAGCCGCGCAGCAGGACGGCGGCGCCGGCCGAGGCGCGGGTGCCGACCGCCTCGCCGGGGGAGCCGATCAGGACGTCGGCGTACTTGTCGCCGTCGACGTCCCCGATGCTGATCGACTGGCCGAACATGTCGCCGTTCTCGGCGGTGCCGGGCACGCCCGCGGTGTCCTGGTGGTAGACCGTCGGCCTCTGGTCCGCGGTGATGCCCCGCGCGCTGCCGTACAGGACCTGGATCTCGCCGCCGCGGTGGGCCCAGCCGGCCGGGCCGCCGGACATGGAGTCGTCGGTGGAGACGCCGGTGACCAGGTCGCCGTAGCCGTCGCCGTTGATGTCGCCCACGACGCCCGCGTGGCCGTCGGCGTAGGGGAGTTCGGTGCGGACCGAGGTCGGGTTGGGCTCTCCGGGCTTTCCGCCGTGCTGGACGTAGACCGGGCCGCGCAGGTCGCCGTCGGTGGGCCCGGGCAGCCAGAACTGCTCCGCCTTCCCGTCGCCGTCGACGTCCCCCATCACCACGCCGCGGGTCTCGCCGTAGAACGTGTCCCGGACGGTCTGGGCCGCCTTCCCGGTGCGGGTGAAGGGGCCCGTGTACGTGGCGCCCTCGCAGGACGAGCCGACGCTCAGCTCCGGCGCGCCGTCCCCGTTCATGTCGCCCGTGGCCAGGGACAGGCCGAAGCGGCAGTACGTCCTGCCCTCGCCGTAGCCCGTGGGCACCGAAACGTTCGTGCCGCCCTGGAGCCCGTTCGGGCCGCCCCACACGACCGTCACCGAGCCGCGCGCGTAGTCGGCGCCGACCGCCTCGTGGGGCGCGCCGACGATCAGGTCCGCGTATCCGTCCCGGTCCAGGTCGGCACTGGCCACGGTGGAGCCGAACTCGTCGTCGTCCTCCGGAGAGCCGGGGATGCCGGTCGTCGCCTGGGTGATGACCGTGCGCCGCGTCGCGCTCACCGACGACGCCGAGCCGTACAGCACGACGACCGAACCGGCCTCGTCCACACCGCCGTTGGAGGCGTGGGGCGCGCCCACGGCCAGGTCCCGGTACCCGTCCCCGTTGAAGTCGTCCTGCACGGCCGCCGTGTTGGCGCCCTTGTAGGGAGCCGCGGCGGACGCCGTGACGGGCGTGAGCGTGACGGCGGCGGACGCGGTGAGCACGGTCGCCACCAGGGCTGCTCTGCGCAACGGGACTCCTCGACTGAGTCTGGCCCGGGCTGTGCCCGGCAACGGACGTCCCACTGGACACACAGGGCACACGAATGGTTGTACGGCCGCCGAGGACGGTCCAACTCGCGCGTCCGGCGGGGGAGTAGCGTGCGGCAGGTGAGCCAGCCGAACCCGGTGACACCGGTGACCCCGGAAGACCTCGTCGCGCATTACGCACTGGAGCCCATTCCGCGCGAGGGCGGCCTGTTCCGCGCCACCTGGGCGGGACCCGAACGGGCCGACGGACGCCCCGAGGGCACGGCGATCGTCGCCCTGCTGACGCCGGGCGACCACTCCGCCCTGCACCGCCTGCCGACCGACGAGATCTGGCACTTCTACCTCGGCGACCCGCTCGAACTCCTGCTCCTCGCCCCCGACGGCAGCTCGTCCACGGCCGTCCTCGGACCAGACGTCCTGGGCGGCCAGCACCCCCAGCTGACCGTGCCCGCCGGCACCTGGATGGGCGGCCGGACGCTGGGCGCGTGGACGTTCTTCGGCTGCACGATGGCCCCCGGATTCACCTACGAGGGGTACGAGCACGGCGACGCGGCCCGACTGACGGCGCGGTATCCCGACCGGGCGGCCCTGATCCTGGAACTGTCCCGCCCATGAGACTCCTCGAAGGACAGGTCGCCCTGGTCACCGGCGCGGGCGGCGGCATCGGCCGGGGCATCGCATGGAGGTTCGCCGAGGAAGGGGCCGCGGTCGCCGTGCACTGCCGTACGGCCGTGGAGGCGGCGCGTGAAGTGGCCGACCGGATCGAGCGGTCGGGCGGACGGGCCGTCGTGGTGCGGGGCGACCTCACCGACGAGGACGCGTGCCGGCGGGTCGTGGCGGAGGCGGCCGAGTGGGGCGGCCGGCTGGACGCCCTGGTCAACAACGCGGGGGTGCAGCCCGTCCAGGGGCTGCCCGGGATGACGGCGGCCGAGTGGCGTGCGGTCGTGGACACCAACCTGACGAGCGTGTTCGCGTGCACGCAGGCCGCGGCGGAGGTCATGCGCGCGGGCGGCGGCGGCTCGGTGACCCACATCGCGTCCATCGAGGGACGCCGGCCGGCGCCCGCGCACGCCCACTACAGCGCCTCCAAGGCGGCCGTCGTCATGCACGCCCGGTCGGCGGCCCTGGAGTACGGGGCGTACGGCATCCGCGTCAACACCGTCTCGCCGGGGCTGATCGACCGGGAGGGGCTGGCCGAGGCCTGGCCCGAAGGGGTGGCGCGCTGGCGGGCGGCGGTACCGCTCGGGCGGTTGGGGCGGCCGGAGGACGTGGGGGACGCCTGCGTGTTCCTGGCCTCACGGCTCGCGTCCTGGGTCACGGGACACGACCTGGTGACGGACGGCGGGGTGTCGGCGCGGCCGACGTGGTGAGGGGCGCTGAGCACACGGCGGCTTCCTTCCGTACCTAACCGGGAGGCGGCGAGTCCGACGACGGAGAGACGACGTGAGGTGTGAGGGTGCGCGCGGCGGACGGCGGACGCGGGGAACCGGCGTGCGCACGGGAGCGCGGGGGCCGCTGCTGCTGGGCGCCCTGCTGGTCCTGCTCGTCCTCGGCGGCGCCGGCCCGGCCTCGGCCCACGCGGCCCTGAAGTCCACCGACCCCGAGGACGGAAGCGTCCTGAAGTCGGCGCCCCGTCGGATCACGCTGACCTTCACCGAGTCCGTCGGCCTGCTCGACGACTCCTTCCGCGTCCTGGACCCCGGCAACAAGCGCGTCCGCACGGGGCGGGCCGAGCACGGGCCCGGCGGCTCGGACACCGCGCGCGTGACGCTCCCCGCGAAGCTCGCGCGGGGCACGTACGTGGTGGCCTGGCGGGCGGTGTCGGCGGACAGCCACCCGGTGTCGGGCGCGTTCACCTTCTCGGTCGGCAAACCCTCGGCGACGGTCGCCACGGTGGACACCGGGCCGGTCGAGAACCCGGCCACCGCCGGCCTGTACAACATCGCCCGCTATCTGGCCTACCTCGCCGCGGCTCTGCTCATCGGTACCGCGGCCTTCGTCGTCCTGTGCCGCCCGGCGGACCCCGGCCCCTTGCGCAAACCCCTGGTGACGGGCTGGTGGACCCTCCTGGGCACCAGCCTGTTCCTGCTGGCCCTGCGTGCCCCGTACGAGACCGGGGCGGGCCCGGCGGCGGCCTTCGACGCCGATGCCCTCACCCGCACCCTGACGGGCCGTCCGGGGCTGGCGCTGCTGGTCCGGCTGGCGCTGCTGCTGATCGTCGCCGCCGTCTTCGTGTCACTCCGCAAACGACCGGCGTGGTCGTGGCTGTCGGCGGCGAGGAGCCGGGACGGCGCCCCCGGGGCGGGCGTCCCGCATCCGTCGCGGGACACGGCCTCCGAGGCCGCACCGGGCGGGCCGGAAGCCCAGGAGGGGTCGCACGAGACCGACGGGCGTTCACTGGCCGCCGAGGGCGCAACGCGGGCGGACGCGCAGTACGGCCCGTACGGGACCGACGGGCGTTCACTGGCCGCCGAGGGCGCAGCGCGGGCGGACGCGCAGGACGGCCCGTACGAGGCCGAACGGCGTCCCCCGGTCCCCGCGGACGCCCGGAAGGCGGACGCGGGGTCTGAGGCCGCTCGCGGCGCCGCGTCGCGCCCGTTCCCCGGCCTCTCCCGGGTCGCGACGCGCCCGTTCCCCGGCTTCTCCGGGGGCGCGACGCGCCCGCTTCCCGCCTCCGCCCGCCGGCCGATCGCCGCCCTCCCCGCCGCGCCGCTCGCCGCGCTCACCGTCGTGGCCGTCGCGTTCGCGCTGACCTGGGCCGCCGCCGAGCACGCCTCGGCCGGCATCCAGGTGCCCCTTGCCATGGCGTCCTCGGTGCTGCATCTGCTGGCCATGGCCGTCTGGCTGGGCGGCCTCACGGCGCTGCTGGTCCTGCTGCACCGCACGGAGCTCGCCCCGGCCGCCGTGGCCCGCTTCTCCCGCCTCGCCCCGGCCTGCGTGACCGTGCTGGTCGTCACCGGCGTCTACCAGTCCTGGCGCGGCCTCGGCTCCCTGAACGCGCTCACGGGGACGACGTACGGCCGTCTGCTGCTCGCCAAGCTGGGCGCCGTCGTGCTGCTGCTGGCCCTGGCGTTCCTCTCCCGGCAGTGGACGGCACGGCTCGTCACGGCGCCGGCCGAGGCGGTCGTACGGGAACGGGTGCCGGAGCCGGTCGGTGGCGGCCCGTCGCTGCCCGCGCCGGACGAGTCCGCCGACGGCCCCTCGACGCGGGCCCCCGCCGATCCGACGGCCTCCGCCTCCCTCCGCCGTGGCCTCCGCCGCTCCGTCCTCGCCGAAGTCACCGTCGGCGTGGTCGTCCTGGTGGTCACCACGGTCCTCACCGGTACCCTGCCGGGCCGTGCCGCCGCGGAGGCCGCGCAGGCCCCGGCGACGGCCGGCGGGCTGCCGGCCACGTCCGTGACCATGATCCCGTTCGACGTCGGCACCCCCGGCGGCCACGGCAAGGTGCAGATCACCCTCGACCCCGGACGGGTCGGCGAGAACTCCGTGCAGGCGGTCGTCTTCGGCCCCGACGGTGGCATCTCCACCGTCCCTGAGCTGCGGCTCTCCCTCACGCTCCCCGCACAGAAGATCGGCCCGGTCGACGCGCGGCTGAAGAACCTCGGCGGCTACTGGGGGACCAACTCCCTGACCCTCCCCATCGCCGGGACCTGGACCCTGAAGGCCACGGTCAGGACCTCCGACATCGACCAGGTCACCGTCTCCAGGACCGTGCGGATCCTCGGCTGACCTCGGTCCAACCCCGGTGCGAAACCGGCATTTCCGCTTATCTCACGGCGCCTCCGTCCGACCATCCGGACAAGATCGATCAAAAACGTGTCGGTCACGTTTCCACAAAGCTCTTGGGCAGCTATTGACCCATGAGCGGACATGACGCTGTTATTACCGCCACGATGTTCGGTCGAGTTGATTTCTGGTCGGTTTCGACTTGTTTCGACATGGCGCAGTTGTGGCCGAACCCTGCCTTCAGGAGCCGTACATGGACCTCTCCCCCTCGGGTCTCTCCCTTCCCTCCCCCAGCCGGCGCAGTCTGCTGCGCGGTGCGGGTGGTGCCGCGCTGCTCGCCGGAGCGGGCATCCCCCTGCTGAGCGCCTGCGGAAGCAGCAGCAGCGGGTCGGATTCCAAGACCGTCAGCGTCGGTTCCAACGACTCGGACGCGGTGCCGAAGAAGGCGTACGCGGCCGTGTACGACGCCTTCAAGAAGCAGTCGGGCGTCACGGTCGACGTCAACACCAAGGACCACAACACCTTCCAGGAGCAGATCAACTCCTACCTGCAGGGCACGCCGGACGACGTGTTCAAGTGGTTCGCGGGCTACCGCATGCAGTTCTTCGCCAAGAAGGGCCTGGCGTCCCCGATCGACGACGTGTGGGAGAAGATCGGGGGCAACTTCCCCGACGCGATGAAGAAGCTGTCCAAGGGTGAGGACGGCAAGTACTACTTCGTGCCGATGACCACGTACCCGTGGGCGATCTTCTACCGCAAGAGCGTCTTCCAGGCCAAGGGCTACACGGTGCCCACCACGTGGGACGAGCTGGTCGCGCTGTGCAAGAAGATGAAGAAGGACGGCCTGGTCCCGATCGCGTTCGGTGACAAGGACGCCTGGCCGGCGATGGGCACCTTCGACCAGATCAACTTCCGGCTGAACGGCTACGACTTCCACGTCGAGCTGATGGCGGGCAAGGCCGCCTGGACCGACGCCAAGGTCAAGGCCGTCTTCGACCACTGGGCCGAGCTGCTGCCCTACCACCAGGACGGCTTCATGGGCCGCACCTGGCAGGACGCCGCGCAGACCCTGGTGTCGAAGAAGGCCGGCATGTACCTCCTGGGCACCTTCGTGGCCCAGCAGTTCACCAACAAGGCCGACCTGGACGACCTCGACTTCTTCGCCTTCCCGGAGATCAACTCCGCCTACGGGCAGGACACCGTGGAGGCACCCACCGACGGCTTCATGGTCTCCAAGGCGCCCAAGAACAAGGCCGGCATGGTCAAGCTGATGGAGTACCTGGGCAGCCCGGCCGCGGAGGAGCTCTACCTCAAGGGCGACCCGAGCGTGGTCGCGGCCTCCAACAAGGCCTCCACCGCCGCCTACTCGCCGCTGCAGAAGAAGGCGTTCGAGATGATCTCCAACGCCAAGAGCCTGACGCAGTTCATGGACCGCGACTCCCGGCCGGACTTCACCTCCACCGTCATGCAGCCCTCGCTGCAGAAGTTCCTGCAGAACCCCAAGGGCGTCGACAGCCTCCTGGCCTCCATCGAACGCCAGAAGAAGACGATCTTCGCGTCCTGATGAGTGCCGACATCACCACCACGAGCCCGGAGGCGGCCCCCCAGCCGTCTCCGGGCCCCGCGCCTGTTGACAAGCGGGTCCCGCAGGGCCACAAGCGCCTGCTGACCCGCCGCGACCGCGTCACCCTCGCCTTCATGGCGGGCGTGCCGACGGTCCTTCATGTGGCCCTGGTCTGGGTCACCGCCATCGCGTCGATCTTCCTGGCGTTCACCAGCTGGGACGGCATCGGCTTCGACTCCATCAAATGGGTGGGCCTGGACAACTTCAAACAGTTGTTCAGCGACAACCCGCAGTTCTGGCCCGCGGTCGAGCACAACATCATCTGGTTCGTCGTGCTCATCCTCATCCCGACGCCGATGGGCCTGTTCCTGGCCGTCCAGCTGGACAAGAAGATCCGCTTCTCCCGGGTCTACCAGACCGCCTACTTCCTGCCCGTGGTGGTCTCCCTGGCGGTCACGGGCTTCGTGTGGCAGCTGGTCTACAACCCCGACACCGGCCTGATCAACAGCCTCATCGGGGCCAACAAGCCCGGCCACTACATCGACTGGATCGGCGACCCGCATCTGAACCTGTGGGCCGTGCTGGTCGCCGCGTCCTGGCGGCACACCGGCTACATGATGATCCTCTACCTCGCCGGCCTCAAGGGCGTGGACCCCTCCCTGCGCGAGGCCTCCTCCCTGGACGGGGCGAACGAGTGGCAGACGTTCAAGAACGTCATCTTCCCCACCCTGCGCCCCACCAACACCGTCGTCCTGGTGGTCACGATCATCGAGGCGCTGCGCGCCTTCGACCTGGTCTTCGTCTTCAACAAGGGCGCCCAGGGCACCGAGTTGCTGTCGATCCTGATCACCAACAACATCATCGGCGAGTCCAGCCGGATCGGTTACGGCTCCGCGATCGCCGTCGTCCTGCTGGTGATCTCCCTCGCGGTCATCATCCCCTACCTGATCGCGACCTTCCGGAAGGAGCGGCGCGCATGAGCACAGCTGTCGTGACCAAGCAGCGCACCCCCGTCCGCCCGGCCCGGATCCTGCTGCACGTCTTCCTCGTCACCACCTCGCTGGCCTGGCTCGCCCCCCTGGTGTGGGCGATCTTCGCGGCGCTGCGGCCCTACAGCGAGACCAGCAACAAGGGCTATGTGTCGTGGCCGGACAAGCTGACGCTGGACAACTTCAAGAACGCCTTCGAGCAGTCCGACATGCTGCACTACTTCGGCAACACGATGATCATCGCGGTGCCGGCCGTGCTGCTGACCCTGCTGCTGTCGTCGATGGTCGCCTTCTACGTCAGCCGGTTCGACTTCCGTCTCAACATCTTCCTGCTGCTGGTCTTCACCGCCGGCAACCTGCTGCCCCAGCAGGTCATCATTACCCCGCTGTACCGGATGTACCTGCTCATCGACCTGCCCGGCGTCACGATGAGCGGCAAGCTGTACGACTCCGCGCTCGGCCTGGTGCTGATCCACGTGGCGTTCCAGTCCGGGTTCTGCGCCTTCGTGCTGTCCAACTACATGCGGATGCTGCCGCATGAGCTGACCGAGGCCGCGCTGGTGGACGGCGCGTCGGTGTGGCGCCAGTACTGGCAGATCGTGCTGCCCCTGTGCAAGCCGGCGATGGCCGCCCTGGCGACCCTGCTGTCCATCTGGATCTACAACGACTTCTTCTGGGCCATCGTGCTGATCTCCACCGGCGAGAACATGCCGATCACCTCGGCGCTGAACAACCTCTCCGGGCAGTACTTCACCGACCCCAACCTGGTCGCCGCCGGTGCCCTGCTCACCGCGATCCCCACCCTGATCGTGTACTTCGTGCTGCAACGGCAGTTCGTCAGCGGCCTCACCCTCGGCGCCAACAAGGGCTGACGCCCCCTTTGTGAAAGAGACCCCCGTGCACCACCCCTTCACCCCCGTCGCCGCTCTCCCCGTGGACCCGCTCAACGCCCGGGTCCACGAGGAGGGTTGGCAGTCCTGGAGCCCCAGCGGGCCCTACGCCCCCGGTGACCGGCCCTACCGCCCGACCAACGACAACTGGGCGACGGTCTGTTACCGCCCCGGCGTCACCGTCCCCGAGGGCACCTTCCAGGGTGAGGGTCTGCTGGCGCTCGACCCCGGCGACGGCTCACCGACCCGGCTGTGGGCGGCCGTCGACCCCACCGGCGAGGTCCCGTCCATCCGCCTGACGGTGACGGACGGCCTCGCGGAGGTCGCCGCGGACGGCCCGGTGAAGGAGTGGACGGGCACCGGCATCCAGGACGTGCTGGGCGGTTGGGCCGACAGCCTCGGCCTCGAGCCGCCGCGGCCGGCCCCCACGGTCTGGTGCTCCTGGTACGAGTACTTCACGAACGTCACCGAGGACGACATCCACGAGAACCTCCGCGCGATGGACACACTCGACCTGCCCGTCGACGTGGTCCAGATCGACGACGGCTATCAGAAGGCCCTCGGCGACTGGCTCACCCTCTCCGGCCGCTTCCGCTCCCGCGAGGGCATCGCGGACGCCATCCGGGCGCGCGGCCGCCGGGCCGGCATCTGGACGGCCCCCTTCCTGGTGGACCCGGCGAGCGACCTGGCCACCGAGCACCCCGACTGGCTGGTGCGCTCCGCCGACGGCGGCTTCACGCACGCCGGCCGCAACTGGGGCCACGACCTGCGGGTGCTGGACACCACCCACCCGGAGGCGGCGGCGTACCTGACGGACGTCTTCCGCACGCTGCGCTCCGAGGGCTACGACTACTTCAAGGTCGACTTCCTGTACGCGGGCGCGCTGGACGGCGTACGGCACCAGGACGTCGACGCCCTGACCGCGTACCGCGACGGCGTCCGCCGGATCCGTGAGGCGATCGGCGCCGACGCCTACCTGCTGGGCTGCGGAGCGCCGATCCTGCTCTCCATCGGCCTGTTCGACGCGATGCGGGTGAGCCCCGACACGGCCCCGCACCGCCGCCCCGAGGCCGACGACTACAGCCAGCCCGGCCAGGACCCGGCCGAGTTCACCGGCGTGGGCCGCCAGTGGCAGCACGGCCGGCTCTGGACCAACGACCCCGACTGCCTGATGGCCCGGCCCGCCGTGGAGACCCGCGAGCGCTGGGCGGCCCACGTGGAGGCGACCGGCGGCCTGATGGCCTCCAGCGACCGGCTGCTGTCCCTGGACGAGTGGGGCGTGCGCACCACCCGCCGACTGCTCTCCGGAGGTGCCCGATGACCCGCGCCCTGAACGTGCCGGGCATCGCCTACGGCGGCGACTACAACCCCGAGCAGTGGCCCGAGGAGGTCTGGGCCGAGGACATGCGGCTGATGGCCGAGGCCGGGGTCACCATGGTCAGCGTCAACATCTTCTCCTGGGCGCTGCTGGAACCCTCCGAGGGCACCTACGACTTCTCGCGTCTCGACCGCGTCCTCGACCTGCTGCACGCCCACGGCATCGCCGCCGACCTCGCGACCCCGACCGCGGCCCCGCCGGCCTGGTTCTTCGTCGCCCACCCGGACGCCCTGCCGGTGGACAAGGACGGCCGCCGGCTGTCGTACGGCAGCCGCCAGACGTTCTGCCCGAGCAGCCCGGCCTACCGGGAGGCGGCCCTGCGGATCGTCGGCGAACTGGCGCGCCGGTACGCCGACCACCCGGCCGTGGTGATGTGGCACGTCCACAACGAGTACGGCTGCCACAACGCCGAGTGCCACTGCGACACCAGCGCGGAGGCGTTCCGTGCCTGGCTGCAGGACCGGTACGCGAGTCTGGACGCCCTCAACCACGCCTGGGGCACCACGTTCTGGAGCCAGTGGTACTACGACTGGGACCAGATCCTGCCTCCGCGCGCGACCGGCGCGGTCCCCAACCCCACCCACCAGCTGGACTGGCGCCGCTTCTGCAGCGACGCCCTGCTGTCGCTGTACGAGGCGGAGCGCGACGTCCTGCGGGAGGCGGCCCCGGACACCCCGGCCACCACCAACTTCATGGTGATGTACAACTTCGACGCCCTCGACTACTGGCGCTGGGCACCGGAGT
Source organism: Streptomyces sp. C1-1 (assembly GCF_050214755.1). NCBI lineage: Bacteria > Bacillati > Actinomycetota > Actinomycetes > Kitasatosporales > Streptomycetaceae > Streptomyces > Streptomyces sp. C1-1. The sequence continues at coordinate 5,289,065 of NZ_CP189826.1, forward strand.
TGGACATCGTCTCCAACGACCACTACCTCCAGTCCGCCGACCCCGAGTCCGAGATCGACATCGCGCTCAGCGGCGACCTGGTCCGCTCCCTGGCCGGCGGCCCCTGGCTGCTGATGGAGCACTCCACCGGCGCGGTCAACTGGCAGCCCGTCAACCGGGCCAAGAACGCGGGGGAGTTGCGCCGCAACGCCCTCGCGCACGTCGCCCGCGGCGCCGACGGCATCGCCTACTTCCAGTGGCGGGCCGCCAGGGCGGGTGCCGAGCAGTGGCACTCGGCGATGCTCCCGCACGCCGGCACCGACAGCCGGATCTGGCAGGACGTCGTACAACTCGGCGCGGACCTGCGGGCGCTCGCGGAGGTGCGCGGCAGCACGACGCCGGCCGAGGTGGCCGTGGTCTGGGACTGGAACGCCCGCTGGGCCATGGAACTGCCCTCGCAGCCGAGCGGCGAACTGCACTTCCAGGACCTGGTGCGGGACTGGTACGAGCCGTTGTGGCGCGCGGGCGTGGCGGTGGACTTCGTACGCCCGGACGCCGACCTGTCGCCGTACCGGCTCGTCCTGGCGCCCAGCCTCTACCTCGTCGACGACGGGGGCGCGGCGAACCTCACCGCGTTCGCGGAGCGCGGCGGCACCCTCGCCGTCGGCTTCCACAGCGGCATGGTCGACGCGAACTGCCATGTACGGCTGGGCGGTTACCCGGGAGCGTTCCGCGAGGCCCTCGGCATCCGGACGGACGAGCTGTTCCCGCTGCTGCCCGGCGAGACGGTGGCCCTGAGCGACGGCGGCACCGGCACGCTGTGGTCGGAGCGGGTACGCCTCGAGGGCGCGGAGGCGGTGTCGTCGTACACGACGGGCCCGCTGGCCGGAGTCCCGGCGGTGACCCGCAACGCGCACGGCACCGGCAGCGCCTGGTACCTGTCCACGCGGCCCGACCCGGCGACCCTGGCCGGCCTGCTGGACCGGGTCCGCGCGGAGGCCGGCGTGACGGCAGTCCGCACGGCGCCCGCCGGGGTGGAGGCCGTGCTGCGACGCGGGCCGGAGGCCGACTACCTGTTCCTGATCAACCACGGCGCGGCGGACGCGACGGTCCCGGTCGCGCCGGGAGCGGTCGAACTGCTCACCGGCAAGCCCGCGGGCGACTCCGTCGCCGTACCGGCCGGCGACGTCGCGGTGGTGCGGGAGCCGCACCGGCGGTGACCCGGATGGCCGCCCGGCGCGGGGGGTACCCGGTACCCCCCGTCGTCGGGAGGCCGCCATGCCCGAACTGCCGGACGTCGAAGGATTCCGGAAGGTGCTGGAGTCCTGCGCCGAGGGCAGGACGATCCGGCGTGTCGAGGTGCGGGACACGGGCGTGCTGCACGGCGTGAGCGCCCGCGGCCTGCGCGAGGCGCTGGAGGGCCGTCGGTTCACCGCGCCGGAACGGCACGGCAAGTGGCTGCTCGCGCACACCGGCGGCCCCACCGTGCTGTTCCACTTCGGCATGACCGGCCTGCTGCTGTGCGCCCGCCCGGACGAGGCCCCGGAGCCCCACGACCGGGTCCTGTTCACGCTGTCCCGCGACCGCGAGCTGCGCTTCCGCGACCAGCGCAAACTCCGCGGGCTGTGGCTGGCGCACGACGACGCGGAGGCGGCCCGGCTGCTGGCGGGGCTGGGCCCGGACGCGTTGACGGTGGACCCCGAGGCGTTCGAGGCGGCGCTGGCCTCCCGCCGCGGAAGCGTCAAGACGGCGCTGACCGACCAGTCCGTCCTGGCGGGCCTGGGCAACCTGCTGGCCGACGAGATCCTGTGGCGGGCCGGCCTGAGCCCCACCACCCCTGTGAGTGACCTAACCGAGGCCGACCGCCGCCACCTCCACACCCGGATGCGCCGCACCCTGCGCGCCGCCGTCCCGACCGGCCGCGTCCCGCCCCGCCCCTCCTGGCTCACCGGCCACCGCGACGCCCCCGACCCCCACTGCCCGCGCTGCGGTACCCCGCTGCGGCGAACCCGCGTGGGAGGCAGGGGCACGGTGTGGTGTCCGCGGTGTCAGCCGGACGGCGGCTCGTGACGGCCGAACGGGCCCGGTTCCCCGCCTCAGGTCCTGCGCCAGGCGCCGAGCAGCTCCTCGGGGCCGTACGCGGCCTGGAGGCCGGAACAGCCGATCCCGCTGCGGGAGACCGCCACGAGCGGCACCGGCTCGTCGGTGATCGCCGCCCGGTGCTTCTGCAGCGCGGCCAGGTCGTGGCCGTCGAAAACGGAGTTCTCCAGCCACTTGACCGAGCCGAGGAAGAGCAACTGCTTGGCCACCGGCTGCCGGTCGGCGCCCACCAGGTCGATCTCCACGTCGTTGCCGCGGGTCCAGTACCCGCCGATCGCCGGGGCGGCGGGCAGGAGGCCGTCCGGCAGGAGGCGGGCCAGGGATTCCCGGACGAGGGGTTCGATCGCGCGGCCCCGCCAGCTCGTCCACCGCTCCTTGATGCGGCTCAGCGTGAGATCCCCCCGCATCCGCTCGATCTCCGCCATGTGCGGATCCAGGAACGCCAGCCAGAAGCGCAGGTAGGGGTCGGCCACCCGGTAGCGGCGTTCCTTGGACGGCCTCAGCGAGAGCGGCAGCTCGGCGGCCACGACCCTCTTCCCGGTCAGGACGTCGGTGGCTCGGGTGAGCGTGGTGTGGGCGATGCCGCCGGCCGCGCGAGCGATGTTGGTGAAGGTCCGCTCCCCGGAGCCGATGGCTCGCAGGACCTCCCTGCTCATCGCCTGCGGTGGGAACTCCGCGGCCAGTGAGCGCTCGGCGGAGACCAGCAGGGCCGAGATCGGGTTGTCCAGTGAGTCGCGGAGGAACTCCCACACGTCCGCTCCGGCCCGCCACTCGGCGCAGATCAGGGGAAGCCCTCCGGTGATCAGAGCGGCGTCGAACGCGGCTGCCGCCGACAGGCCGAGCATCTCGCCGATGTCGGCCGGGTTCAGGGGCCCCACGATCATTTCCCGGCCGCGTTGGTGAAAGGGGCGGTCGTAGCTGTTCAGCGCCTCCATCATCGACAGATCGGAACCGACCAGGAGGAGAAGTACCGGCTTACGGCTGAGCAGCCGGTCCCAGGCCCGCTGGAGCATGCCCTCGAAGGCATCGATGCGGTCCATGAGGTACGGCACCTCGTCGATGACGACCACGCTCGGGCTGTCGTCGGGAAGGATCTCCGCGAGCAGCCTGAACGCCGCGTTCCACTGCCCCGGGGTCTCCTCCGAGAACAGTCCCCGCTCGGGCAGGGTGGATCTGGCGACGGCGTCGAGCAGCTCCGACAGCTCGTCCTGCGCGCTGCCGCCCGCCGCCGTGAAGAAGAGGTACGGCGTCTCGGTACGCCGGAGGAACTCCTCGACGAGGCTGGACTTGCCGACCCGCCGCCTCCCCCGCATGAGGACGCACTGCCCCGGTTTCGCCGAGCCGACGCCGTCCCGGACCGCCCGCAAGGCGTTGCCGAGCACGTCCAGCTCTCGGTCCCGCCCGATGAAACGGCGCACATCGACCTCCCGGCAAGATGGTATCGCTGGAGATACTATCCCTGGCGATACTGTCTTCCTCCATGTGTCGCGACGGCACGGCGGCTGGTGAACGCCAGAGGGCCGGACCGCTGATGCGGTCCTGCCCTCTGGGCTGGCGGAGGACACGAGATTCGAACTCGTGAGGGGTTGCCCCCGACACGCTTTCCGACTGTCCGCGCGGCTGTACGGAGATGTCCGTAGAGGTTCACGGGGCAGGTCAGATGGGGTGCGGGTACGGCGGTGAACGGTCGCGGCCGTCGGTGCGCTGGACAAAGACCTGGACAACGTCGCTACCCGGGTGAAGCTGCGTGGGCGTCTCTGGTTGAAGCTCGCTGTCCGTCCCGGAGCTTCCGGGGGCTCTGGCAGGGAGACAACTAACAGGCACAGCAAGGGCGTTGCCCCCGGATCGTTGGTCCGGGGGCAACGCCGCTTCGCGGGCACGGCGGGCCGCGGCCCAGCACCGACTCGGTCGGTTAACCGTAAAGAACCTTGACAGATTATTGGTCTAGTCCAAAGATGGCGGCCATCTCGCAGTTCCGATCAGCCTTCCCGCTGTCCCCGCCTGCACGTTGTTCACCATGGGAGCGTCAATGAGACGACCTGGAACTTTCCGCACCTTGCTGTCCTGTATGACCGTCACCGCCCTTTCGGCCGGGCTCGCCGCCCTCACCGGGGGCTCCGCGCTCGCCGCGCCGGAGGCGTCCTCGCCCGCGGCCAAGCCGATGCCCGCCCATGTGGCGGCGCCGTACTTCGAGGCCTGGACCGGTGAGAGCCCGGCCGCGCTCGCCGCCGCGTCGGGCAACAAGTACCTGACGATGGCCTTTCTCCAGACCGAAGCTGTGGGTTCGTGCACCGCGTACTGGAACGGCGACACCACCCAGCCCATCGGCAAGGCCACCTTCGGCAGCGACATCGCCACGATCCAGGCCCGGGGCGGCAACGTCATCCCGTCCTTCGGCGGCTACAGCGCCGACACCACCAACACCGAACTGGCCGACAGCTGCACCAGCGTCGACGCGATCGCCAAGGTGTACGAGAGCCTCGTCACGACGTACGGCGTCACCCGCATCGACCTCGACATCGAGGCCGACTCCATCAACAACACCGCCGGCGTCGACCGCCGCAACAAGGCCATAGCCAAGGTCCAGCGCTGGGCCGAGCGCACCGGCCACTGCGTGCAGTTCTCGTACACCCTGCCGACCACGAACACCGGACTCGCGCCCAGCGGTGTGGCCCTGCTGCAGAACGCCGTCGACAACGGCGCGCGCGTGGACGTCGTCAACATCATGACCTTCGACTACTGGGACGGCGCCACCCACGACATGGCGGCCGACACCGAGACGGCGGCCGCCGGCCTGCAGGCCCAACTCGCCGCGCTCTACCCGAAGAAGAGCCCGGCGAAGCTGTGGAGCATGATCGGCGTCACCGAGATGCCCGGCATCGACGACTTCGGCCCCGAGGAGACCTTCACCACGCAGGACGCGGTCACGGTGAAGAACTGGGCCGTCGCCAAGGGGATCAACACGCTCTCCTTCTGGGCGCTCCAGCGCGACAACGGCGGCTGTGTCGGCACCGCGGGCGCCAACTCCTGCTCCGGCATCGCCCAGGACACCTGGTACTTCAGCCACACCTTCGCACCGTTCACGCGCAGCGCCGGCTGACGGCTCCATCCCTCTCGCAAGCCCCAGGCCTCCTCCCCCGCCTGGGGCTTGCGCCTCACTCCCAGGGCGTGGCCTCTGAGGGACGGCCAGTCGGGGGCTGCCCACACTGTCCGTGAGGAAAGAACAGCCCGGGGCTGGGCCCCGGGCTGGATTCTTGCGCTGAGGGTCATCGCGGCATGAAACCGGGCTTCTCGTGTGCCAATGAGTGAAGTCGGCCAAGGCACTCCTGTGCCGCCGGTTCGGAGTTGCACCGGCGGCGCATCTCGGCAGCAAGTTCCCGGCTGGTCATGATCAGCGACGGCACCGACTGACGGTCCCCTTCTGGGGCCCGCTCACCCATGATGAGCGCCTGCTCCAAGTCACCCTCACGCGCCACGGTGACTCCGAGGGTGACCGGCGCTTCCGCCGTTGCGCGAGCAATTGTCGATCTTGCACGGGTTGCAGACCACGTACTCGACCTCGAAAGCCAGGTCGGATCTGACGTAGGCCGCACGGATACGCCAGCCTGTTCGCTCGTAATGGCCGGCGGGCCGGTCGACCCAGGGTTCCCGTGGGGTGGCGGTCCGGTCGAAGTGGTACGACGCGGGGTCCATCCATCGGCGAAACCGGTCCCGCCAGGTCGGCGTGTCCGGCCACTCCCGTACCCAGTACACGTGGTCAGCGTGGCGCGCCACAGCGCGGATTGCCGCCTCCCTGTCCGCCATGCGGTCTCCTTCCTAGGCTCTGGAGTTGCCCTCGGCCATGGTCAGGTGCGTGGGAGGCTGCTGTGCAGCACACGGGGTGACTGCACTGCGGCGCCTTCAGCACGGCCGCCCACCTGCGTTCGCGGAATGACGACTGCACGCAGAGGTGGGACCAATGCCCTACGGAATGCGCCATTCGGCCCCTTCCCATGCCAGTCGGCTGAGCGTGAAGGTCAACGTGAAGGCAAGATTCCTGATCACATCCGAATGGAGGTGTGATCATGAAAACGATCAGTGGAGCACCTGCGCTTACCCAAGACGCCTCCTGGCGTTATTTCGGTCGGCACTACTTCGAGATGGTGGCGGCGATGCTGGTGGGCATGGCCGTTCTGGGACCGGTATGGGGACTGGCCCTCTCGCTTCTCGGACTATCCGACTTGCGCAACTACGCCGAGTTGGTGGCCATCGTGATGGCGACCAACATGACGATCGGAATGTCGGTGTGGATGCGTCATCGTGGTCACGGTTGGGCGAGTATCGGGGAGATGGCCGTCGCGATGTACCTGCCCTTCCTCGTCTTGTTCGGCCCGTACTGGGCGGGCCTGATATCCGGCGGAACAATGCTGGTTGCCGGGCACATCCTGATGCTCCCGTGCATGCTCGTTGTCATGTTGCGTCGACGTGACGAGTACGCTCAGAACCATCGGCGTCATCGGGCCCATCGCCAGCGGCCCGAACGGCTGGCAGTTTGAGGCCTGACCCAATTGGCGCGTAGGCGTTGCATCTGTGTGGCGCGGAATGGGCCAGCCCCAGGGAAACCTCTGAGCTGGCCCTTTCTCATGTGCCCGCGGCAGGATTCGAGCCTGCGACACCCGCTTTAGGAGAGAGGCTGGGTGATCACGGCCCTGAGCTGTGGTGTCGATACCTGGCGGGGAGCATGGCAACTCGACCGGGAGGCACCCCTGTTGACCGTGGCTGTCCCCTGGATCTGGTACCTGCGGCGCAGCGGCGTCGGCGTCAAGCGGGCGGTCGACTGGTTCCCAGGTGTTCCCGTCGTTCCCCCCACGATCTGGTGCGGGTCTCTTCATGAGCAATCCTCGGTTGACTGCCTGGTGCCTTCGCGAGTGAGCGTCGTTGTTGTGCAAGTGCATCTCGCTGGTTCCAGCCGCCGTGATCGACCGCTTGCGATCGGCCACTGTTGCCCATTCGGGTGCACACCTTGTGCATGTTTCGGCCGTCTATGTCCAGGATTGATCTCGCGATGTGTTCCCTCATGAAGGTGAAAGACCATGCCGACGTATGTCACGTTGCTGAACTGGACCGATCAGGGGATCCGAAACTACAAGGACAGCGCGAAGCGCGCGGAGGCCTTCGCCGCAGCGGCACAGAAGCTCGGGGCGAAGCTCCTGAACCTCTACTGGACCGTCGGTTCGTACGACCTCGTGGCCGTTGTTGAGGCACCCGACGACGAAACCGTCACCGCCACGCTTCTGCAGCTTGGTGGGGTGGGTAACGTCCGTACCACGACCCTGCGGGCGTTTGGCCGAGAGGAGATGGATCGCATCATCGCCAAGGCCGCCGGCTGAGGGCATCGTGAGACCTCGATTTCAAAGGCTCCGGACCTTGATAGGTCTGGAGCCTTCTTCCTGCGATACACCCCGGGCAGCGCCGGGGTGAGGTCCGTGAGGGCCCGGTGGACCGCATGGCCATACCGCTCACCGCCGCGCTCCAGGGCCTGACCGGGCCACGCGGAATCTAAGGACGCTGTCCTTCGCCTAGGAGTTGCGCTCCGGGGCGCGGGATAGGTGGCGGGACGACCTCGTGTTCACGGCACAGGAAGCCGGACCCACGAGGTATTCGATCTTCCGCCGTCGAGACTGGGACAAGACGGTGCCGTAAGCGGCCCGACCCCCGCTTTAGGAGCGAGGCTGGGCGAGCGCCGGCCTGACCTGCAAGTTTCCTATCGTGCGCGGGGCGAGTGGGGAGCGCCCCTGGGTACCGCTATTTCCCGTGAGTCCCCGTCTGTTCTGGCACGAGAGTGGCACGGCTCCGGAGGGCCCTTCGGCTTGAGGTGTATGCGCAGGTCACAGGCTTCTAGCTGATCGGCGACGCACCGCTTGTCCGCGGATGGTCCGCGGGCTGGGCTTGCGATGAACCGGCCCTTACTTGCTGCAGTTCGCACGCACTCCGCATTCAAGCGAACCGAAATGCTCCTCTTATGACAGGGAGCGCGTGAGCCATACCAGTTCGCCACGGTCATCTGTCGAGACGTGGTCGCGTTTGAACCCAAGCTTGTCGAGGACGCGAAACGATGGCGCATTCCAGGGACGCACCGGACATCGAGCCGTACACGATCGAAGAGGTGCAGAGCCTGCTCGTCGAAGCGGCCAAGCTCCGCAACAGCGCGCGATGGGTTGTCGCCCTGGCGCTCGGCCTGCGACTAGGGGAAGCGCTCGGGCTGCACTGGGAGGATGTCGACCAAGAACCGGCTGCGCCCCAAGTACGCACACGGTTGCGGTGCCGATCCGTGCGGTAGGAAGGCGGGCTACTGTCCCAAGCGGGAGCAGACCCGGCGCGAGCACAAGTCCACCAAGTCCCGCGCCGGACGCCGCACCATCGGCCTGCCCGACCCGTTGATCAAGATTCTGCGCCAGCAGCAGGAGATACGGGAGCGGGAGCGGATCGCGGCCGGCGCCGACTGGGAGGGCAAGGGGTACGTCTTCGCCTCGCCGATCGGCGGGCCGCTGAGCCCGAACACCGACTTCCACGTCTGGAAGCGCCTGCTTCGGGATGCCGGTGTCCGGGACGGCCGTCTGCACGATGCTCGCCACACCGCCGCGACAGTTCTCCTGATCCTCGGTGTGCCGGACGTCGTGATCGACTCGATCATGGGCTGGGAGCCCGGGGGAGCGGCCCGGATGCGCGCCCGGTACATGCATGTGACAGGGCTCATGCTCCGGAAGGTCGCGGACCAGGTCGGCGAGAAGCTGTGGGGCTCTCCAGGATCCAACTGAGACCAAAAATGAGACCACGCACGTCGAAGGGCCCCACCGCGAACGGTGGGGCCCTTCGACATCGTGCCCGGTGAGGCACTGGCGGAGGATACGAGATTCGAACTCGTGAGGGGTTGCCCCCAACACGCTTTCCAAGCGTGCGCCCTAGGCCTCTAGGCGAATCCTCCGCCGGAAACATTACATGACCGAGAGGAGTGCTCGCGAACTCGTTCCCACCCCCTCGGATCAGGTAGCCTGTGCGCAGCCCCTCACGCGGCGCTATCTGACTGAACTCCCCCAGGGCCGGAAGGCAGCAAGGGTAGGTCGGCTCTGGCGGGTGCGTGGGGGGCGCTTGCGTTCCCGCCGCGGGGTCGGCTTGTCAGTGGGCGCCTATAACCTCGTATGCGTGTCGTCTCTCGCGCTGTACCGCCGCTATCGCCCGGAGTCGTTCGCCGAGGTCATCGGGCAGGAGCATGTCACCGACCCGTTGCAGCAGGCGCTGCGCAACAACCGGGTCAATCACGCGTACCTGTTCAGCGGTCCGCGCGGCTGCGGCAAGACGACGAGCGCGCGCATCCTGGCGCGCTGTCTGAACTGCGAGCAGGGCCCCACACCCACCCCGTGCGGTGAATGCCAGTCCTGCCGCGACCTGGCGCGCAACGGCCCCGGCTCCATCGACGTCATCGAGATCGACGCGGCCTCTCACGGTGGTGTGGACGACGCCCGTGAGCTGCGCGAGAAGGCGTTCTTCGGCCCCGCCGCCAGCCGCTACAAGATCTACATCATCGACGAGGCCCACATGGTCACTTCGGCGGGCTTCAACGCGCTGCTGAAGGTCGTCGAGGAGCCCCCGGAGCACCTCAAGTTCATCTTCGCCACGACCGAGCCCGAGAAGGTCATCGGGACGATCCGCTCCCGTACGCACCACTACCCCTTCCGGCTCGTCCCCCCGGGCACCCTCCGGGACTACCTGGGCGAGGTCTGCCAGAAGGAGGACATCCCGGTCGAGGAAGGCGTGCTGCCGCTCGTCGTGCGGGCGGGACAGGGCTCCGTGCGTGACTCCATGTCGGTCATGGACCAGCTGCTCGCCGGAGCGCGGGAGGAGGGTGTGACATACGCCATGGCCACCTCCCTCCTCGGCTACACGGACGGCTCGCTGCTCGACTCCGTCGTCGAGGCCTTCGCCACCGGTGACGGCGCCGCCGCCTTCGAGGTCGTGGACCGCGTCATCGAGGGCGGCAACGACCCGCGCCGCTTCGTCGCCGACCTGCTGGAGCGGCTGCGCGACCTGGTCATCCTCGCCGCCGTGCCGGACGCCGCCGAGAAGGGCCTCATCGACGCCCCGGCCGACGTCATCGAGCGGATGCAGGCGCAGGCGAGCACCTTCGGCGCCGCCGAGCTCAGCCGCGCCGCCGACCTGGTCAACGAGGGCCTGACCGAGATGCGCGGCGCCAACTCGCCCCGCCTCCAGCTGGAGCTGATCTGCGCGCGCGTGATGCTGCCTGCCGCCTACGGCGACGAGCGGGCCGTGATGGCCCGCCTCGACCGCCTGGAGCGGGGTGTGAACTTCTCGGCCGGCGGCGCCCTGCCCACGGCGGGCTATGTGCCGGGACCCGAGGCGCACGGGGGAGCGGCGCCGGGCGGTCCGGGAGGTCCTGGCGGCCCCGGAGGTGCGGGAATGCCCGTCGGCGGCGCCATGCCGCCCGGTGGGGGTCCGGCCGCGGCCCGTGCGGCGGTACGGGCTTCGGGCGCGCCCGGTGCCGCGGGCCCGGTGCCGGGAGCGGCAGCGGGTGCGGGTGCTTCCGGGCAGGCGGGCCCCGGCGTGCCGTCCCCCGCGGCACCCCCGCCTCAGCCCCAGCCGGCGCCGGAACCGGCTCCTCAGCCCCAGTCCTCGCCGCCGCCCACCCCGGCTCCGGCCGCCCCCGCCCCTGCCGCCGCCTCCGCGCCCGGCGCCTGGCCCACCGCCGCCTCCGCGGGCGGCGGCCGTCGGCGCGGTGGCTGGCCCACGGCGGCCCCGGCGGGCGGCGGTGCCGGACAGCCCCCGACGGCCGCGCCCGGCGCCCCCGCGCCGGTCCCGTCCGCGGCCCCCGCCCCCGACCCGGCGGCCCAGGCCTCCGTCCCGCCGAGCGGCGGCCTCGACCCGCGCATGCTCTGGCCGAACATCCTCGAAGCGGTCAAGAACCGCCGCCGCTTCACCTGGATCCTGCTCAGCCAGAACGCGCAGGTGGCCGGCTTCGACGGCACCACCCTGCAACTCGGCTTCGTCAACGCCGGCGCCCGCGACAACTTCGTCAGCAGCGGCAGCGAGGACGTCCTGAAGGCCGCGCTGGCCGAGCAGTTCAACGTCCAGTGGAAGATCGAGGCGGTCGTCGACCCGAGCGGCGGCTCCGGCCCGGCACCGTCGGGCGGCCCCTCGGCGCCCTCCGGCTTCAACGGCGGCTACGGCACAGGCGGCGGTGGCCTCGCCGGCGGTGGCGCGGGCGGCTACGGCGGTACCGCCACCGCCCAGCGCCCGGCACCCGCCCAGACCACGCACACCCCGCCCGCCGCCCCCTCCGGGTCCTTCCCGGCGAGCCCGAGCCCGTCCCCGGCGGCCCGGCCCCCCGCTCCGGAGCCCCCGCCCCCGGTCTCCATCGAGGACGACATCCCCGAGGACGACGACCCCGATCTCAACGAGTCGGCCCTGTCCGGCCGCGAACTGATCGTGCGGGAGCTGGGCGCGACGGTGGTCGAGGAGTTCACGAACGAGTAGCGGCGGTGGGCGATTCCGACCGCGGGGCCGGGCGCGACTTGGAGGAACGTACAGCTCGCCAAGGCCCGGCCCCTCGGAAGCCCGCACAAAAACCCCGTTAGGCTGACCCCCGTGAAGGTCCTCGTCATCGGTAGCGGCGCCCGCGAACACGCCCTGTGCCACTCCCTCTCCCACGACCCCGACGTCACCGCCCTGCACTGCGCCCCCGGCAACGCCGGCATCGCGGAGGCGGCCGAGCTGCACGAGGTCGACGCCCTCGACGGCAAAGCCGTGTCCGCGCTGGCCGAACGGCTCGGCGCCGACCTCGTGGTGGTGGGCCCGGAGGCCCCGCTCGTCGCCGGGGTCGCCGACGCCGTGCGCGAGGCGGGCATCCCGGTCTTCGGCCCCTCCGGCGAGGCCGCGCAGATCGAGGGCTCCAAGGCCTTCGCGAAGGACGTGATGGCGGGGGCAGGCGTCCCCACGGCCCGCTCCTACGTCTGCACGACCCCGGACGAGGTCGACGCCGCCCTCGACGCCTTCGGCGCCCCCTACGTCGTCAAGGACGACGGCCTCGCCGCCGGCAAGGGCGTCGTCGTCACCTCCGACCTCGACGCCGCCCGCGCCCACGCCAACTCCTGCGAGCGCGTCGTCATCGAGGAGTACCTGGACGGCCCCGAGGTCTCCCTCTTCGCCATCACCGACGGCCAGACGGTCCTCCCGCTCCAGCCCGCCCAGGACTTCAAGCGCGCCCTCGACGGCGACGAGGGCCCGAACACCGGCGGCATGGGCGCCTACTCCCCGCTCCCGTGGGCCGACCCGAAGCTGGTCGAGGAGGTGCTGCAGACGGTCCTGCAGCCGACCGTCGACGAGATGCGCCGCCGCGGCACCCCCTTCTCCGGCCTCCTCTACGCGGGCCTCGCGATCACCTCCCGCGGCGTCCGGGTCATCGAGTTCAACGCCCGCTTCGGCGACCCGGAGACCCAGGTGGTCCTGGCCCGCCTGAAGACCCCGCTGGCCGGCGTCCTGCTCGCCGCGGCGAACGGCACCCTCGCCGACCTGGAACCCCTGCGCTGGAGCGACGACGCCGCGGTCACCGTGGTCGTCGCCTCGCACAACTACCCCGCCACTCCGCGCACCGGCGACCCGATCACCGGCCTCGACGAGGTGGCCGCCGAAGACGCCCCGCACGCGTACGTCCTGCACGCCGGCACTCGGAGCGACGGCGACGTGGTCGTCAGCGCCGGCGGCCGGGTCCTGTCCGTCACGGCGATCGGCAAGGACCTCGCCGAGGCCCGCGAGCGCGCCTACAGGGCGGTCTCCCGCATCCATCTGGACGGCTCCCAGCACCGCACCGACATCGCGGCCAGGGCGGCGGGCGCCTGAGGCCCGTAAGCCGGATGAACCCCACAGGCCCCGCCTCCGTCTTCGGATGCGGGGCCTGTGCCATGCCCCCGCTCACCGCTCCTACTTCGAATTTGAGTCAAGAACAGAGGCCTGATCGTCGCTGCCCGTCATCCACCTCTGACCAAAGCCATTCCATCGAGTGACCGCTCCCCCATCCGGCTGACGGGGGCCGAGGGCCCAACTAGGGTGCGGCGCAAGCGTTCCGGCACTTGGCCCACCGGCATTGCGATGTCAGTGACGGGTGCCACAGTGGGGGAGTGACCAAAGCCAGGACAGCAGGGCATTCAGGACAGCTGGCGAGGGGGTGAGATCCGGTGGTGACCGGTACCGGCATGGGTGTGGAAGCGGGCGCGCAGGCCGCGCGCTCGAGGGCTCTCGCCGTGCTGCGCATCCGCGGCCGCGCGCTGGCCGTGGCGCTGCTGCCCGCGGCGGTCGCCGTGATCCTGCTCGCCGGCGACTCCACGGACCATCTCGTGGGCCCGTTCTGGCACGCCGCCCGCTGGGCGGTGACCCCCGTCGCCGTGGTCGTGCTGCTCGCCGCCGGAGTGATCGCCCTGGTCGTCGCCCGGGCCCGCCCGGCCGTGACCCCGACCGTCCCCGTCTCGGAGGACTCGGCGCCGGACCTGTACCGGATGGTGCGCGACCTCGCCGACCGCCTGGACGTGCCCGCTCCCTCCGCGATAGCGCTCACCCCGGACTGCGACAGCTGGCTTGAGGACCGCACCCACCCCTCCCACGGCCCGCCCGCGCACGAGAACCGCGACGAGATAGCGGGTGTCCGCACCGCGCACCGCCGGGCGGCCACGGCCCCCGTGCTGGTCATCGGCTCACCGTTCCTGTGGTGGATGCGCGTCGCCGAACTGCGCGCGGTCCTCGCCCCGGTCGTCGCCGGCACGGGCGCCTCGGCCCACCCGGACATAGCCGCCGCCCGCCGCTTCGTGCGCGGGCTGGACGCCGCGGTGGCCGTCGCCTCCGCACCCGCCCGCTGCCCGCTGACCCGAGGCGTCTGCGCCGGACTCGGCGCGGTCGCCCGCCTGCTGCTCCGCAGCTGCCGGGAGCATGCGGCGCTGATGGAACGCGGCGTCGCGGCCGCGGCGGCGGAGCGCGCACAGGCGGTGGACTACGGCCTGCGCATCGTCGCCCAGGAGCAGGTGGGCCTGGCCTACGCGGGCTGGGACCGCCTCCTGACCCGCGTGGCGCTGCCCGCGTGGCGGATGGGCCGCTGGCCGTCCCGGCTGGACGCGGGGGTGGTGTCGGCCCTGACGGAGCTGTCCCGCCGTGACCGCCTCGCCGAGGGGTTCGCCTCCCGCCTGGGCGAGCGCCCGGCCTGCGACCTGCTGGAGGAGCCCGGAGCGGTCGACGAGGCCGTCTCCCTCCTCGCCGCCCGGCTCTTCCACGGCGGCCCCGCGGAGACCGGCCCCGACTGGTCCCCGGTGGACTGGCAGGAGTACCCGGAGGAGGTCGTCGACCGCAAATGGCGCACGGACGCGGCCCGCCTCCACCGGGTCCTGGACACCCTGGGCGTCACCCGCTCCACGGACCCCGCGATCCCGGCCCCGGACGGCCCCACCCTGACCCGGATCCTGGCGCACCTCTCGAAACCCCCGCGGACCGAGGAGGCCGCGCCCAGGCTCCCCGCATCCCCCGAGGGCGAGGACGAGGCCGAGATCGAGAACGAACGGGCGGCCGCCCTCGCCGCGGCCCTCACCGCCCAGCTCGCCCGGGAGGAGGCCGCCCCCGCCCCCCGCACCACCGCCGCCGACCCCGCCCTCTGGGACGACACGGCCCTGCCCCTCTTCCCGCTCCAGCCGCCCCGCACGGCCCGTGAACTGCTCACCGACCACGTCACCGCGATGGTCTGCTGCGCCGCCATGGACACCGCCGGCGCGACCCCGGGCCTGGACTGGCTGGACGGTCCCACCCTGCTGATCGACGGCGACCGGGCCACCGATCTCACCCCTCGGGTCCTCAGCCTCGTGGAGGACGGCGATCCCGCCCCCCTGCGGGCCTGGCTGCGGGAGTCCGGCATACGCCCGGAGAAACCCGTACGACTCGTCTGACCCCGCCCTCCCCGTCGTACCGGAAGAAGCTGTTCCACTTTCGGCCAATTCGCAACGAACTGTGACCGCCTGCGTGCGTAATGTGATGTGCTGGGACCGATCGGGCACATGGCAAGGGCTTGCGGCACAGGACACGCGACCACGGGGGCACGAGGGAGGGGAGCGATCATGGCATCGGAGCGATCGGAACAGATCCGTCGCTGGGAGTCCGGAGCGCTGGCACACGCCGTCACCGATCCCTTCGGCCAGGGCCCCGTTCCCTGGCTGCGCGGAAACGTCACCTACTTCGACGACACCGGCCAGGTCGTCCCCTGGTACGTGGACGGCCAGGCCCACCCCCCGACGCCCGGCGCGCACCGGGTCCCGGGCCCCCGGAGCGCCGGCGGCCCACGCTCCGCCGACGACGTCCACCGCCAGATCAAGGGCTTCATCTCCACCGGCGCGGTCGCCCCGGGCCAGGCCGTCGACTTCCACATCACGGTCGACCCGCCCCAGGAGTTCGCCGTGGACATCTACCGCATAGGCCACTACGGCGGCGACGGCGCGGCCAAGATCACCACCAGCCCACGTCTCTCCGGCATCGTGCAGCCCCCGCCGCTCACCGCCGACCGCACGGTCTCCTGCCACCACTGGTGGCTGTCGTGGCGGCTGCAGATCCCGAGCCACTGGAGCATCGGGGCGTACGTGGCCGTCCTGACCACCGTCGACGGCTACCGCTCCCACATCCCCTTCACGGTCCGCGACAACCACCCCGCCGACCTGCTCCTCCTCCTGCCCGACGTGACCTGGCAGGCGTACAACCTCTACCCCGAGGACGGGCGCACCGGCGCCAGCCTGTACCACGCCTGGGACGAGCGGGGCCGGCTCCTCGGCGAGTCCGACGCGGCGACGACCGTCTCCTTCGACCGCCCGTACGCCGGCGCCGGCCTCCCCCTCCACGTGGGCCACGCCTACGACTTCATCCGCTTCGCCGAGCGCTACGGCTACGACCTCGCCTACGCCGACGTCCGCGACCTGCACGCGGGCCACGTCGACCCCACCCGCTACCGGGGTCTGGTCTTCCCCGGCCACGACGAGTACTGGTCGGCGAACATGCGCCGCACCGTCGAGATCGCCCGCGAGAACGGCACCTCCCTGGTCTTCCTCTCCGCCAACACCATGTACTGGCAGGTGGAGTTGGGGCCGTCCCCGTCCGGGGTGCCCGACCGCCTGCTGACCTGCCGAAAACGCAAGGGACCCGGCAGGCCCGTCCTGTGGCGGGAGATCGACCGCCCCGAGCAGCAAGTGGTCGGCATCCAGTACGCGGGCCGGGTCCCCGAGCCCCGTCCCCTGATCGTCCGCAACGCCGACCACTGGCTGTGGGAGGCGACCGGCGCGCACGAGGGCGACCCGATCGAGGGCCTGGTCGCGGGCGAGGCGGACCGCTACTTCCCGCGCACCCCGCTGCCCGACCACGAGGACCGCATCCTGCTGGCCCACTCCCCGTACACCGACTCCGAGGGCGTCCTGCGCCACCAGGAGACCTCGCTCTACCGCGCCCCCTCCGGGGCCCTGGTGTTCGCGTCCGGGACCTTCGCCTGGTCGCCCGCCCTGGACCGTCCGGGCCACGTCGACCCCCGCGTCCAGCGCGCCACCGCCAACCTCCTGGACCGCATCTGCAAACGTGACTGAGCTCACGTACGCCCACGTCACCGCCCTTTCCGAGTCCACCCCACCCATTGGGCGATCCCCGGCATACGGGAGAATCGACGCCTAGGACAGAACCACGGGGAGGAACCGTGTCCGGATTCGTAGAAAAGCCCGAGCCGATCCAGGTTCCGGGCCTGGTTCACCTCCACACCGGCAAGGTGCGCGAGCTCTACCAGAACGAGGACGGCGACCTCGTGATGGTCGCCAGTGACCGTATTTCCGCCTTCGACTGGGTGCTGCCGACCGAAATCACCGACAAGGGCCGCGTCCTGACCCAGCTGTCCCTGTGGTGGTTCGACCAGATCGCCGATCTGATCCCCAACCACGTGCTGAGCACCGAGCTGCCGGCCGGCGCCCCCGCCGACTGGGCCGGCCGGACGCTCGTGTGCAAGTCGCTGCGGATGGTCCCGGTGGAGGCGGTGGCCCGTGGCTACCTGACCGGTTCGGGCCTGCTGGAGTACAACGACTCCCGCACGGTCTGCGGCCTCGCCCTCCCCGAGGGCCTGGTCGACGGCAGCGAGCTGCCCGCGCCGATCTTCACCCCGGCCACCAAGGCCGAGGTCGGCGAGCACGACGAGAACGTCTCGTACGAGGAGGTCGCCCGCCGCGTCGGCGCCGACACCGCGGCCCAGCTGCGCCAGGCCACCCTCGCCGTCTACGGGCGCGGCCGGGACATCGCCCGGGACCGCGGCATCATCCTCGCCGACACCAAGTTCGAGTTCGGCTTCGACGGCGACACCCTGGTCCTCGCCGACGAGATCCTCACCCCGGACTCCTCCCGGTTCTGGCCGGCCGACCAGTGGCAGCCGGGCCGCGCGCAGCCGTCGTACGACAAGCAGTTCGTGCGGGACTGGCTGACTTCGCCGGAGTCCGGCTGGGACCGCAGGAGCGAGCAGCCTCCGCCGGCGCTGCCGCAGCAGGTCGTGGACGCGACGCGGGCGAAGTACATCGAGGCGTACGAGCGTCTGACGGGTACGAGCTGGAGCTGACCCCATGACGAAGGCCCCGGTCGGTCGACCGGGGCCTTCGGTGTGGAGCGGACGACGAGGCTCGAACTCGCGACCTCAACCTTGGCAAGGTTGCGCTCTACCAACTGAGCTACGTCCGCAGTGCGCCGTGGCGCGACGCCAACTATACCCAACCTCGCTCCCGTGCGAGTCGCACGGCCGCGTGACGGTTGTCCGCACCGAGCTTCGAGACGGCGGACGAGAGATAGTTGCGTACGGTCCCCTGCGACAGCGCGGCCCGCTCGGCGATCTCCGCGACGGGTGCCCCGTCGGCGGCCAGTTCCAGCACCTCGGCCTCTCGCGTGGTCAGCGGAGAATCCCCGGAGGCGATGGCGTCGGCGGCCAACTCGGGGTCCACGTAGCGCTGTCCGGAGTGCACGGTCCGGATGATCTCCGCGAGGCGCTGGGCGCTCACCGTCTTGGGGACGAAACCGCGCACCCCCGCCGCGAGGGCCCGCTTGAGATGCCCGGGCCGCCCGTGACCGGTCACGATCAGCACCCGGCAGCCGGGCAGTTCGGCCCGCAGGGATGTGGCCACCTTCACACCGTCGGCGCCCGGCATCTGCAGGTCCAGCACGGCGACGTCCGGCTCGTGCGCCCTCGCCATCGCCAGCGCCTCCGGCCCGCTCGCCGCCTCGGCGACGACCACGAGGTCGTCCTCCAGTGAGAGCAGCGCGGCCAGCGCACCCCGGATCAGGTGCTCGTCGTCGGCGAGCAGCAGCCGTACGGGACCGGTCATGCCGTGACCTCGCTCACACTCACGGGCACGTCGGCCACCACCCGGAACAGGTCTCCCCCGACCAGGCCGGCCTCCAGGGTCCCGCCCACCGCCGACAGCCGCTCCCGCAGTCCCGCCAGCCCCGAGCCGCCCGCACCCGCGGGAGCCGAGGCCCCGTCGTTCTCCACGGCCAGCACCACACGTCCTTCCTCCACCGTCAGCACGACCGAGCACCGTCTGGTGTCGCCGTGCCGCAGCACGTTCGTCGTCGCCTCGCGCACGACCCAGCCGAGCGCCGACTGCACCTCCGGAGCCAGTTCCGCGGCCGCTCCGCGCACCTCGCACTCGATCCCGGCCGCACTCAACACCCCTTGCGCACCGGTGAGTTCGATCCCCAGGTCGGCCTTGCGGTATCCCCGTACGACCTCCCGCACCTCCCGCTGCGACTCCTGGGCGATCCGCTGCACCTCGATCATCTGCTCGACGGCCTCGGGCCGTCCGCGCCGTGCCAGCTGCACCGCCAGCTCGCTCTTGAGCGCGATCACGGCCAGGTTCCGCCCGACCACGTCGTGCAGGTCGCGCCCGAACCGCAGCCGTTCCTCGGCGACGGCGAGCCGTGCCTCGACCTCGCGGGCCCGCTCCGCCTCCCACAGCACGGACAGGGTCCAGGCGCCGCAGCGGCCGGCGAGCAGCGAGAAGAGCGCGCCGAAGACGGTCAGGACCCCGATCATGAGAATCCCGGCGGGCTCGCGGTCGACCCAGCCGATGGCGGCCATCAGCACCACGGCGAGCGCGGCGGACCGGCGCAGGAACACCCCTATGGGCGCCACCAGCCCGTACAGCAGCCCGAAGGGCAGCAGCGCGGCGCCGGCGAAGAGCCGGACGGCCACCGGGTCGGCGCCGTCCAGCGAGGCCAGCACCAGGGTCAGGGCCAGCGCGAGGGCGAGCAGCACGGCGGCGGGGCGCAGCGCGCGGGGCGGTAGGGCGGCCCGGCCCAGGTAGTGGTCGAGCACGGGCCGGGTGCGCCGGTTGGCCTCGACGCACTGCAGGGCGCCGACGAGCAGCAGCAGACCGCCGACGACCAGCGGCGCCGGCCGCCGCGCCAGGGCGCCCACCAGGGGTAGCCCGAGCCAGGAGACGGAGAAGAGCCAGGTCGTGACGTACCAGGTGATCACGCTCTGCAGCTCGACCCGCTCGGCCTTGCTCCGCTCCCGCCAGTGGCGCCGCTGCCATCCCCGTATCCGCCCGAGCACCGCTCCCCCGTCCGTCAACGCCGGGGCTCCCACCGGAACCACCGCCGTACAGCAAACACCGCCGGTACGAGCCAGGCCAGTGCGATCGCCACGGAGGCCAGTGCCTCGGCGGCGCTCAGCCGGCCGGTGAACCCGCCGCTCACCAGCCGGATCGCGGGGGACAGCGGCAGCAGCGCGGCCACGGAGGCGAGCCGGTCCGGCAGGGCCTCGGCCGGGATCGCGATGCCCGAGCCCAGCATCGACACGAACACCAGCGGCAGCGCGGTGACCTGGGCACTCTCCACGGTCCGGGTGAAGGAGGCGGTGAGCGCGGCGAGCGCGGCGCACAGCACCAGACCCGCGAGGAGGCCGAGCACGGTCAGATACGGCGCCCGCGGTGCCGCCGCGTCGAGGAACAGCACGCAGCCGAGCGTCAGCACCAGTGACTGGGCGAGGCCGAGGCACGCGGCGGGCAGGGCGGTGCCGACGAGGATCTCGGTGTCGCCGAGCTCCCCGGTGCGCAGCCGTTTGAGGACGAGTTCCTCACGGCGGGCGACGAAGGCGCTCACCAGGGCGGTGTAGACGGAGAACAGGAACGAGAAGCCGATCGCCGCGGTCAGCATCACCGTGCCGGCGTTCAGCCCCGACCTCTCGAGATCCATCCCGTCGAGGGCGGGCCTGACGCTGAACGGCAGCGCCAGCGGCACCAGCAGCGCCGTGGCCACCGCGCTGCGGTTGCGCCCCAGCAGTGTCAGCTCCGCCCGGGCCAGGGCCCGCAGCCGCCGCCCGGCCGGAGCGAGGACCAGACCGTTCACGCCGCCACCCCCTGTTCCCGGGCGATCCCGAGGAACGCCTCCTCCAGCGAGGCCGACCGCACGTCGAGCCCCGGCAGCTCCACCCGCTCGCCCTGGGCCCACACCAGCAGCGCGGTGGCCGCCCGCTGCAGCTCCCGGGTCCGCAGCCGTACGACCCTGCCGTCCAGCTCGTGCCCGCACACTCCCAGCTCGCCGAGGGGTGGCAGGTCGCCCAGGAAGTAGCCGTCGGGCAGCCGGAAGGAGATGCGGGCCGGCTGGGCGGCGGTCACTTCGGCGGGTGTGCCGCTCGTCGCGATGCGTCCCTCGTGCAGGATCGCCAGCCGGTCGGCGAGCCCCTCGGCCTCCTCCAGGTAGTGCGTGGTCAGCAGCACCGTCGTACCCGCCTCGCGCAGGGCCCGTACCAACTCCCAGGTGTCCCGGCGTCCTTCGGCGTCGAGGCCGGTCGTCGGCTCGTCCAGGAACAGCACCTCGGGCTCGCCGAGCAGCGCGAGCGCCAGGTCCAGGCGGCGCCGTTCACCCCCGGACAACTGCTTCACGCGTACGCCGGTGCGTCCCGTGAGCCCGACCAGCTCCAGCGCCTCGGTCTCCGGCCGCGCCCCGCTCACGCATCCCGCCCACATCCGCGCCGTCTCGGCGACGGTCAGCTCGGAGGGAAACCCGCCCTCCTGCAGCATCACGCCGGTGCGGGGCCGTACGGCGGCCCGCTCCTCGTACGGGTCGTGCCCTAGTACCCGTACCCGGCCACCGGCCGGCCGTGCGAGCCCCTCCAGCAGTTCCACCGTCGACGTCTTGCCCGCGCCGTTGGTGCCGAGCAGTGCGAAGATCTCGCCGCGGTCCACGGAAAAGGTGATTCCGCGCACCGCCTCGAACCCGCCCCCGTACACACGCCGCAGGTCAGTGACCTCAATCACGTGTTCGTTCGTGTCCATGTCCCCAGCGTCCCGGCGCCGGGGACCGGTGAGCAGTGCGCGCTGTCATTGCTCGGCATGACAAATGTCAGACGGGGGTGGCCTTGTGGGGGCGCGGACATGAAAAAGCCCCTCGGCCGAAGCCGGGGGGCTTGTTTCCAGAGCGGACGACGAGGCTCGAACTCGCGACCTCAACCTTGGCAAGGTTGCGCTCTACCAACTGAGCTACGTCCGCATTGCCTCCGACCGGCTCCCACCGATCGGCGCGAGCACCAGCCTACCTGATCCACAACTGTGGTCCGGACCGGCGGTGCAGAGCGGGTGACAGGAATTGCACACTGCGCCTTCCCCCTGGAAGGGGGATGTTCTGCTACTGAACTACACCCGCATGTACTCCGTGAGGTCGGCCTTTCGGCCTTGCCCCTCGGCGTGCTCCAGACTCTAGCCGACCCGGAGGGGTGCAGCGCAAGTCGGTTCTCCCGAGGGGCGGCTGACCGGCCGTCGGTCCGGGGGCCGATCCCCGCGCTACTGGGCCTCGCCGAACGCCTCGTAGACCTTCTTGGGGATACGCCCGCGGGCGGGGACGTCCATCTTGTTGGCCTGCGCCCAGGCCCGGACGGCGGCGGGATCGGGGGCGACCTCGGTCTGCCGGTAGATCTTGCCCGACTTCGACCGCTTGCGGCCGGCCTCCACGTAGGGCTCGAGCGCCTTACGCAGTTTCTCGGCATTGGCTTGATTCAGGTCGATCTCGTACGACTTGCCGTCGAGTCCGAAGGCGATCGTTTCCGCCGCTTCCGAGCCGTCGATGTCGTCAAAGAGAGTGACCACGACCTTCTGCGCCACGAATATCGGTCCCTTCATTCGGCACGTGCCAAATTATTTGTACAGTGCCCGGCAAAGCATTGTGAAGCCCGACTAAATCCTTTGGCGTGTCCGAGCGCAATAGGTACCGGGTGCGGATCCCGGAAATTTTGGTGAACAAGACGCCGCGCGGCCGATCGTGACCGTGGTCACGTAGATTCCTACAAGTCGACGCGCGTAGAAATTTCGTGCAGGTAGTCTGAAGACGCCTGTCGGAGACACCTTCAGGAACCTGCTCAGCACCACACCATCGGGAGTGCCAGTGGCACGCGTCGTAGTCGACGTCATGCTCAAGCCGGAGATCCTCGACCCCCAGGGCCAGGCGGTCCAGCGCGCACTGCCGCGACTGGGTTTCGAAGGCATCTCCGATGTACGTCAGGGAAAGCGATTCGAACTGGAAGTTGACGGCCCGGTCGACGAGGCCACGCTCGCCCGCATCCACGATCTTGCGGAATCCTTCCTGGCCAACACCGTGATCGAGAACTTCACCGTACGGATCGAGGAAGTCGCGGAGGCCGCGAAGTGACCGCTCGTATTGGCGTCGTCACTTTCCCGGGCAGCCTCGACGACCGGGACACCCAGCGCGCGATCCGCCTCGCGGGCGCCGAACCGGTCGCCCTCTGGCACAAGGACAAGGACCTCCACCAGGTGGACGCGATCGTCCTCCCGGGTGGTTTCTCCTACGGCGACTATCTGCGGGCCGGCGCCATCTCCCGCTTCTCGCCGGTGATGGAGACGGTCATCGAGCAGGCGAAGGCCGGGCTGCCGGTCCTCGGCATCTGCAACGGCTTCCAGATCCTCACCGAGGCCCACCTCCTGCCGGGCGGCATGCTCGGCAACGACCACCTGCACTTCATCTGCCGCGACCAGAAGCTGCGGGTGGAGAACGCGGAGACGGCCTGGACGGTGGACTACGAGGCGGGCCAGGAGATCCACATCCCGCTGAAGAACATGGACGGCCGCTACGTGGCCGACGAGTACACCCTTGACATGCTCGAGGCCGAGGGCCGCGTCGCCTTCCGGTACGTGGTCCATGGCGAAGCCACTGATGGATGCGGCAACCCCAACGGCTCGCTCCGCGACATCGCGGGCATCACCAACGAGGCCGGGAACGTCGTAGGCCTGATGCCGCACCCGGAGCACGCCACCGAGCCGCTGATCGGCACGGGCCGTACCGACGGCCTCCCCTTCTTCACCTCGATCCTCAAGAAGCTGGTCAACGCATGAGCAGGACGCCTCTGGACACGGTCGAGAACGCGGCCGCGACCCCCGACGTCGAGCTGCCCTGGGCCGAACTCGGCCTGAAGAAGGACGAGTACGAGCGGGTGGTGGAGATCCTCGGCCGCCGCCCGACCGGCGCCGAGCTCGCCATGTACTCCGTCATGTGGTCCGAGCACTGCTCGTACAAATCCTCCAAGGTCCATCTGCGCCAGTTCGGCGAGAAGGCCCCGCAGTCCGACGCGCTGCTCGTCGGCATCGGCGAGAACGCCGGTGTGGTCGACGTCGGCCAGGGCTACGCGGTCACCTTCAAGGTCGAGTCGCACAACCACCCGTCGTACGTCGAGCCCTACCAGGGCGCGGCCACCGGCGTCGGCGGCATCGTGCGCGACATCATCGCGATGGGCGCCCGCCCGGTCGCGGTCGTGGACCCGCTGCGCTTCGGCGCCGCCGACCACCCCGACACCAAGCGCGTCCTGCCGGGCGTCGTCGCGGGCATCGGCGGCTACGGCAACTGCCTGGGCCTGCCGAACATCGGCGGCGAGGTCGTCTTCGACGCCTGCTACCAGGGCAACCCGCTGGTCAACGCCGGTGCCATCGGCGTGATGCGGCACGAGGACATCCACCTCGCGAAGGCGTCCGGCGCGGGCAACAAGGTCATCCTGTACGGGGCCCGGACCGGCGGCGACGGCATCGGCGGCGCGTCGATCCTCGCCTCCGAGACCTTCGACGACGCCAAGCCGTCGAAGCGCCCCGCGGTCCAGGTCGGTGACCCCTTCCAGGAGAAGCTCCTCATCGAGTGCACCCTGGAGGCCTTCAAGGAGAAGCTGGTCGTCGGCATCCAGGACCTCGGCGCCGCCGGTCTGTCCTGCGCCACCTCCGAGCTCGCCTCCAACGGCTCCGGCGGCATGCGCGTCACCCTGGACGACGTACCGCTGCGCGACTCCACGCTCTCGCCCGAGGAGATCCTCATGAGCGAGTCGCAGGAACGCATGTGCGCGGTCGTGGAGCCGGAGAAGGTCGAGCGGTTCCTGGAGATCTGCGACAAGTGGGACGTCATCGCCACCGTCATCGGTGAGGTGACCGACGGCGACCGTCTGGAGATCTACTGGCACGGCGGCAAGATCGTCGACGTCGACCCGCGCACCGTCGCCCACGACGGCCCGGTCTACGAGCGCCCGTACGCGCGCCCGTCCTGGCAGGACGAGCTGCAGGCCGACGACGCGGGCAAGCTTCCCCGGCCCGCGACCTCGCAGGAGCTGAAGGACCAGGTCCTGAAGCTGGTGGCCTCCCCCAACCAGGCCTCCAAGAAGTGGATCACCTCGCAGTACGACCACTTCGTGCAGGGCAACACGGTGCTGGCCCAGCCCGAGGACTCGGGCATGATCCGCATCGACGAGGAGAGCGGTCTCGGCGTCGCCATCGCGACCGACGGCAACGGCCGGTACGCCAAGCTCGACCCGTACACCGGTGCCCAGCTGGCGCTCGCGGAGGCGTACCGCAACGTCGCCACCACCGGTGCCAAGCCGCTCGCCGTCTCCGACTGCCTGAACTTCGGCTCGCCCGAGGACCCGGCCGTCATGTGGCAGTTCGCCGAGGCCATCCGCGGTCTCGCCGACGGCTGCCTGCAGCTCGGCACCCCGGTGACCGGCGGCAACGTCTCGCTCTACAACCAGACGGGCGAGGCCGCCATCCACCCGACCCCCGTGGTCGCGGTCCTCGGTGTGATCGACGACGTGGCCCGCCGCACGCCGGTCGCCTTCCAGGAGGAGGGGCAGCTGCTCTACCTCCTCGGCGACACGCGTGAGGAGTTCGGCGGCTCGGCCTGGTCGCAGGTCGTCCACGACCACCTCGGCGGCCTGCCCCCGAAGGTCGACCTGGAGCGGGAGCGGCTGCTCGGCGAGATCCTGATCTCCGCCAGCCGCGACGGCATGATCGACTCGGCGCACGACCTGTCCGACGGCGGCCTGATCCAGGCGGTCGTGGAGTCGGCGCTGCTCGGCGGCAAGGGCGCGCGTCTGGTCGTACCGGACGGGCTGGACGCCTTCACGTTCCTCTTCTCCGAGTCGGCGGGACGCGCGGTCGTCGCCGTGCCGCGCTCCGAGGAGGTCCGCTTCAACGACATGTGCGGCGCCCGCGGGCTGCCCGTGACCCGCATCGGTGTCGTCGACGGCGCGACGGTGGAGCTCCAGGGCGAGTTCGAGCTCTCCCTCGAGGAGCTGCGCCGGGCGCACGAGGAGACCATCCCCGCGCTGCTGAAGTAGGCGCTCGTACGACGCCGAAGGCCCCGCCCGTGACGAACGGGCGGGGCCTTCGGCCGTGTCCGGGCCGGCCCGTCCGGCCGCTCTAGGCTGACCCCATGTCACCGGCCAGGAAACGCGCCCGTACGTACGACTCAGCCAAGATCCGCAAGGCCGTGGCGGCGCAGTTCGACCACGTCCGCGAAGCCGTCCGCACGCTCGGCCCCGAGCAACTCGCCCTGCCCACCCGGCTCGGCGACTGGTCCGTGCGGGAACTGGTCGCGCACATCGGCATGTGCGTCGACGTCGTCCCCCGTCTCGTCGACCGGCCCGAGCCGCCCAGAGCGGAGATCACGCTGCTGGACTGGGCGTTCGGCACCGCCGCGAACGCCTCGCTGCTGTCCGAGGCCGTCCACGAGCTCGCCCGGCGCGACCCCGACTCGGACGCCTCCCTGACCGCCGTCGCCGAGCGCCTGGCCGGCCCGCTCGCCGAGACGCCCGACGGCCGCGTCCTCGCCTTCCGCACGGGCGCCATCACCCTCGCCGACCTGCTGGTCACCCGCACCGTCGAACTCGTCGTCCACACCGACGACCTGAACGCCGCGGTGCCGGGGCTGGAGGTGCCGTACGACCGGCAGGCCCTCGCCGCCTGCACCCGGCTGCTCGCGGACGCCCTCGCCGCGAAGGCGCCCGGCGGCTCCACCGAGGTGCGCGTCCCGCCGTACGCCGTGGTGCAGTGCGTCGAGGGGCCCCGGCACACCCGCGGCACCCCGCCCAACGTCGTCGAGACCGACCCGCTGACCTGGATCCGGCTGGCCACCGGGCGGCTGGCCTGGACGGACGCGCTCCGGGACGCCAAGGTCAGCGCGAGCGGGGAGCGGGCGGACCTCGGCGGGCTGCTGCCCGTGCTGAGCTGAGCCGGAACCGGGTGCCCGTCCCTCCCGTCCCATCCCCATGGACACACAGCGACTCACCCTCGCCGTCCTGACAGTGGTGCCGCTCATGGTGGCGTGCGGCAGCGGGAAGGCGGACGGGGGCAGCGGCTCGGTGGCCGTCGAACGGCCCGTCACCGGCGTCGACTGGAGCGTGCGGGACATCACCGTGAACGGCACGACCACCGCCGCGCACGGCAGCCCGTACCTCGCCTTCGACGCGAAGACCCACAAGGCGGGCGGCCGGCTCGGCTGCAATCACGTCAACGCCACGGCGACCGTACGCGCCGGACACATCACGCTCGGCCGAGCGATGACCACCCGAATGATGTGCGACGCCTCACTCATGCAGACCGAACGAGCCCTGCTGGGCCTGTTCAACCACACGGTCGGCTACCGAGTCGATCACGACACCCTCACGCTGACCAGCGCAAACGGCATGACGGTCCGGGCCGTCGTCCGGCGATGATCCACTACTGACGAGTAACCCCAATTCGGACCAGTGGTCGATCTCGCCTACACTCGGTGGCGTGCCACGTGGTGACGGTCGACTCAATCATGATCTGCTCCCCGGTGAGAAAGGCCCCCAGGACGCCTGCGGCGTCTTCGGAGTCTGGGCTCCGGGCGAAGAGGTCGCCAAGCTCACTTACTTCGGGCTCTACGCCCTCCAGCATCGGGGCCAGGAATCCGCGGGTATCGCGGTCAGCAACGGCTCCCAGATCCTCGTCTTCAAGGACATGGGCCTGGTCTCCCAGGTCTTCGACGAGACCTCGCTCGGTTCGCTCCAGGGTCACATCGCGGTCGGACACGCCCGCTACTCGACCACCGGCGCCTCCGTGTGGGAGAACGCCCAGCCGACGTTCCGCGCCACCGCGCACGGCTCCATCGCGCTCGGCCACAACGGCAACCTGGTCAACACGGCGCAGCTCGCCGAGATGGTCGCCGACCTGCCGAAGAAGGAGGGCGGCCGCGCCCCGCGCGTGGCGGCCACCAACGACACCGACCTCCTGACGGCGCTGCTCGCCGCCCAGGAGGACGCGGACGGCAAGCCGCTCACCATCGAGGAGGCGGCCCACACGGTGCTGCCGAAGGTGCGCGGCGCCTTCTCCCTCGTTTTCATGGACGAGCACACCCTCTACGCCGCCCGCGACCCGCAGGGCATCCGCCCGCTGGTCCTCGGCCGCCTGGAGCGCGGCTGGGTGGTGGCCTCCGAGTCCGCGGCCCTCGACATTTGCGGCGCCAGCTATGTGCGCGAGATCGAGCCGGGCGAGTTCGTCGCCATCGACGAGAACGGCCTGCGCACCTCCCGATTCGCGGAAGCGAAGCCCAAGGGCTGTGTCTTCGAGTACGTGTACCTGGCCCGCCCGGACACCGACATCGCCGGCCGGAACGTGTACCTCTCCCGCGTGGAGATGGGCCGCAGGCTGGCGAAGGAGGCCCCGGTCGAGGCCGACCTGGTCATAGCGACTCCGGAGTCCGGAACGCCCGCGGCCATCGGCTATGCGGAGGCCTCCGGCATTCCCTTCGGCGCCGGCCTGGTCAAGAACGCCTACGTCGGCCGGACCTTCATCCAGCCCTCGCAGACCATCCGGCAGCTCGGCATCCGCCTGAAGCTGAATCCGCTCAAGGAAGTCATCAAGGGCAAGCGCCTGGTCGTCGTGGACGACTCGATCGTGCGCGGCAACACCCAGCGCGCCCTGGTCCGCATGCTCCGCGAGGCGGGCGCGGCCGAGGTCCACATCAGGATCTCCTCGCCGCCCGTGAAGTGGCCCTGCTTCTTCGGCATCGACTTCGCCACCCGCGCCGAGCTCATCGCCAACGGCATGACGATCGACGAGATCGGCACCTCGCTGGGCGCCGACTCCCTGGCGTACATCTCCATCGACGGCATGATCGAGGCGACCACCATCGCCAAGCCGGACCTCTGCCGCGCCTGCTTCGACGGCGAGTACCCGATGGAGCTCCCCGACCCCGAGCTGCTCGGCAAGCAGCTCCTGGAGACCGAGCTGGCCGCAGGGCCCGCCGCCACGGCCGCGGCCGACGCGATCCGTCGCCCGTAGACCGCCCGTCATACCTGCCGTACGACACGAAAGTTCTCACTAGCCATGTCTGAGACAACTGGTGCCAGCTACGCAGCCGCGGGCGTCGACATCGAAGCGGGCGACCGCGCCGTGGAGCTCATGAAGGAGTGGGTGAGGAAGACGCAGCGCCCCGAGGTCCTCGGCGGCCTCGGCGGCTTCGCCGGCCTCTTCGACGCCTCCGCCCTGAAGAACTACGAGCGCCCGCTGCTCGCCTCCGCCACCGACGGCGTGGGCACGAAGGTCGACATCGCCCGTCAGCTGGGCGTGTACGACACCATCGGCCACGACCTGGTCGCGATGGTCATGGACGACATCGTGGTGTGCGGCGCCGAGCCGCTGTTCATGACCGACTACATCTGTGTCGGCAAGGTCCACCCCGAGCGGGTCGCCGCGATCGTCAAGGGCATCGCGGAGGGCTGTGTGCTGGCCGGGTGCGCCCTGGTGGGCGGCGAGACGGCCGAACACCCGGGTCTGCTGGGCGAGGACGACTTCGACGTCGCCGGCGCCGGTACGGGCGTCGTGGAGGCCGACCGGCTGCTGGGCGCGGATCGCATCCGTACGGGTGACACCGTCATCGCCATGGCGGCCTCCGGGCTTCACTCGAACGGGTACTCGCTCGTCCGGCACGTCCTGCTGAACCGGGCCGGCCTGTCGCTGGAGGCGCGGGTCGAGGAGCTGGGCCGCACCCTCGGCGAGGAGCTGCTGGAGCCGACCAAGATCTACTCGCTGGACTGCCTGGCCCTGACGCGCACCACGGACGTGCACGCGTTCAGCCACGTCACCGGCGGCGGTCTCGCCGCCAACCTGGCCCGGGTGATCCCGGACGGCCTGCACGCGATCGTCGACCGTTCCACCTGGACCCCGGCCCCGATCTTCGACCTCGTCGGGAAGACGGGTCAGGTCGAGCGCCTGGAGCTGGAGAAGACCCTCAACATGGGCGTCGGCATGATCGCGATCGTGCCCGAGGAGTCCACGGATGTGGCGCTGGCCACACTGGCGGACCGGGGCGTCGAGGCGTGGGTCGCGGGCGAGATCACCGAGCGGGGCGAGCACACCACCGGTGCCGCCTGCGTCGGGGACTACGCGAGCTGATCCGAGGCGGGCAGCACAGAACCCGGTCGGTGACCGAGGTCACCGACCGGGTAGGTGCTCAATGCAACGTCAAGCGCCGCGACGCTGTTGTGAAGGGTTGCCGCCCTCGTCCTCGTCGTCATCGTCCTCATAGAGGTCGGCATAACGTGAGTACAGGTCGTCGTCGTCCTGCCCATCGTCCTCGAAATGATCACCGTTCGGTGACTGATTCGATGTCGACGATGCGCCCAGCTCCTCGGCCAGGCGTGAGAGGTCCGTCCCGCCGCTGTTGTACTTCAGCTGGCGGGCGACCTTCGTCTGCTTGGCCTTGGCCCGGCCGCGCCCCATGGCTCGACCCCCTCAACGACGGGGCTCGACGGCCCCAGAGTCTGACACGCGTTCATGATCTGGAACGGACTCTCCGTGGAGAGGCCGGTCCGTAGGGCTTCCACGGTACCTGAGCCCGCGCCCATACGGTACGTCGCCCGCAGGAGCAGCGTGTGCGCAGGACCTGCGAGGCGCCCCGTCCTCGCTGGTCAATCGCGATTTTAACCACTTATTGGCGGCCGACCCGCCGACGAACGTGAGAGTTCTCTCTAAGTGCCCGCCGACGGGTACCGGCCAAACGTCAGAGCGCGCGTTCCGTGGCGGCCTCGTGCATCCGCTGTTCGGCGATCCGGTCGGCCGCGGCGGCCGGCGGAATCCCATCCGTCTTCGCACGTGCGAATATGGCGAGCGTGGTGTCGAAGATCTTCGCGGCCTTCGCCTTGCACCGGTCGAAGTCGAAGCCGCGGAGCTCGTCGGCGACCTGGATGACACCGCCGGCGTTCACCACGTAGTCCGGCGCGTAGAGGATCCCGCGGTCGGCGAGGTCCTTCTCCACGCCCGGGTGGGCGAGCTGGTTGTTGGCCGCCCCGCAGACGATCCTCGCGGTCAGCACGGGCACGGTGTCGTCGTTCAGGGCGCCGCCCAGCGCGCAGGGGGCGTAGATGTCCAGGCCCTCGACGCGGATCAGGGCCTCGGTGTCGGCGACGGCCGTCACGCCCTCCGGATGGGCCGCCAGGATCCGCCCCACGGCCTCCTCGCGCACGTCCGTGACGACGACCTCGGCGCCCTCGTCGCGCAGGTGCCGCACCAGATGGTGGCCGACCTTGCCGACGCCCGCGATGCCGACCTTGCGGCCGCGCAGCGACGGGTCGCCCCACAGGTGCTGGGCGCTGGCCCGCATGCCCTGGTAGACGCCGTAGGCGGTCAGCACGGAGGAGTCGCCGGCGCCGCCGTTCTCGGGCGAGCGGCCCGTGGTCCAGCGGCACTCGCGGGCGACGACGTCCATGTCGGCGACATAGGTGCCGACGTCGCAGGCGGTGACGTACCGGCCGCCGAGGGAGGCGACCATCCGCCCGTAGGCGAGGAGCAGCTCCTCGGTCTTGTCGCGCTCCGGATCGCCGATGATCACGGCCTTGCCGCCGCCGTGGTCGAGACCGGCCATGGCGTTCTTGTACGACATCCCGCGCGCGAGGTTCAGCGCGTCGGCGACGGCCTCCGCCTCGGTCGCGTACGGGTAGAAGCGCGTGCCGCCCAGGGCCGGGCCCAGAGCGGTGGAGTGGATGGCGATGACGGCCTTCAGACCGCTGGCGCGGTCCTGGCAGAGCACGACTTGCTCATGTCCGCCCTGGTCCGAGTGGAACAGGGTGTGCAGTACATCAGCAGGTGCGCCGGTCACGTCGGTCACTGTGGTGACTCCTGAAGTAAAGAGCGGCGGGTGGACTGGGCTCCCGTACGGGTGGCGGGGCCCGTGAGGACGAGAGTAGAGCCTGTGGGACCCGCCATCGGGGCAGTGGTGGGGATCACTCACTCCACGGGAGGGCCCGTGCGACGATTTGCATGGATTTCCCGCGGGTTCGTGGCGGGTTCCGCAGGTTTTCCCGGTGGTGGGCGGGGGAGGGAGCAGGCGTGCCCAAGGTGTCCTCGGTGATCGTCCCGTACGCGACGTATCTGCGCGTCTACGAACCGCTGGCCGCCTTCCCCGAGCCCGAGCGCGGCCACTGGGCCCGCTACGCCCGCCGCCCCGACCGTCCCTCGTACCAGGACGAACTGCGCCGCTCCCTGGCCGACCTGCTGCCCACCCCGCCCGTGCCGGTGCCGGTGCACGAGAGCAGCGACGCGTTCGTGCTCGACGTGGACGGCGTGGTGTGCGTGTGCCCGTGGCGCACCCGGCTGCGCGGCTGGCAGGCACTGCAGGAGCTGGCCGACGAACTGCCCCTGCCGGTCCTGGACGCGGTGCTGCCGGAGGTCGTACGACGGCAGGCGACCCAGGACTACGAGCGCTGGCTGGTGCGCAACCCGGACGCGCGGCCCTGGATCCGCACGGGGACCTGGCAGGTGCCGTTGCACTGGTTCGTGCTGGTCGCGGACGAGGAGCGGCGCTTCGACAAGGGCTCCGGCGACATTCCGCCGATGCTGCGCTACCGGACGCCGATGGTGCAGGCCCGGCGTCGCGTGGCGCGGGCGCTGCGGGCGCTGAAGGAGGCCCTCGACGAGGGGCCGCTCATCGACGGTCTGCTGGACGTGGGGCGGTGGCTGGAGGAGTTCCACCCGCGCTCGCTGGTCGAACTGGACTACGGCGGCCTGGTGCACACCCTGCCGGCCGGTGAGCTGGAGGACGACCACTCGGCGGCCGACGTGGCCGAGGGCATCGAGGCGCTGCGGCAGGGCGACGGGGCGGCCGCGGGGGAGGCGTACGCGCGGCTGGTGGAGCGCTGGCGGTCCGTCAGGGACCGGCGGTCGGCGAACTAGCGCTTCACGGCGTGCTCCACCGAGCGGCGCCGGGCTTTAGGTAACGAACTGGCGTTTGACGAATCGCCCGTTTTGGGGTTTCGTCCTCGCACCGAGGTTACTGAGGTGTCGTCAACATCGGACGTACGGCCCGATCCGGGCTTATGTGTCGAGCGTGACGGACCGCACGTTCCCGGCCCTTGCGTCGCTTGCCCCTCCTCATGCCAAAATAGGACAAGGAGTCCGGGGAGGACTCCGTCCGCATTGCGTGCTTTGGGGGGTCTGGTGACTCCTGATCGTCCTGTGACTGATCGTCACAGTGGCGTGACTGTCCGCTATGGCATGGTCCATCGGGTTCCGTCGCTGATGAACACCTGGAGGGCAATTCCATCGGTTTGGCCGACGCGGCTGGACAGATGGTGTAGTTGTAGTGCCGAGGACAAGCCGTTCGTCCTATAACCGACTCGACTCGCGTCCGCCATTTCGGGCAACGCGGGTCAAGGTGCAGAATTTAGAGGAAAGAACCGAGAAGGTTCGGTTCTCCCGAGGAGGCCGCTCATGACCGCTCGCACCCCTGATGCCGAGCCGCTGCTGACCCCGGCTGAGGTCGCCACCATGTTCCGCGTCGACCCGAAGACGGTCACGCGGTGGGCGAAGGCCGGAAAGCTCACTTCGATCCGTACGCTCGGCGGGCATCGCCGCTACCGCGAGGCGGAGGTCCGTGCTCTGCTCGCGGGCATCCCCCAGCAGCGCAGCGAGGCCTGACAACTTCATAACAGGGCAAAACGGCAGGTCCCCCAACTGCGCCGAGTTGCCCGAACCCTAGCTCCAAGCGACGCGGGTTCTGCCCCAACAGGACCCACGCCCAAGCCCATCGGGACTTTTCGAGCAAGCGACAGGGTGCGTCGTCGATCGCGCTGGACTCCGCCGGGTCCAGCGCGATCTTTTTTGTGCGCGTGGCCCGATCTCCCGGCCGGCCCTGTGAGCGGGCTTGTCGGACTCTGGGGAGGGCTGTCGGATCTCCCGCGGACGGCCTCGGGGCGACCCGCCCAGGGTGGTGCAATTGCACATATTAAATTGACCTGTTGTAGGTGGGGCGTAAGTACCTCGGTTTCAGAAACTCATGCGGTGACACCCGTCACATGGCGCGCAGCTTGTTGGTGTCGCCGCGAGTGCGCTAAGGGAGGTGGGCGCTCCAGCGTCCCCCGGGCGTACGGGTGTTGGGCGACGCACGCGCTCACGCACCGGTGGGAGTCTCTTCCCCGGCAACCTCGTCCGGCGCTTCCGCGGCCCCGGGCGTGGAGTCCATCGCCAGCCGCAGCAGGTGGTGGCAGATCGGGCAGTGGCGGGTCAGATGGCGGTACGACGAGGCGGCCGACAGATGCGCACGGAGCAGAGCTCGCGTCTCATGCCTCACCGAAGCCGCCATGCGCCACCTCCAGGACCCACGGGGAAAGGGCCCTGGTTTCTGGGTACCGACGGATGAAGACGCCGTCAAGACGGCGTGGGGCGCCGGGGGGTATCCGTGAACACGGAACCGAACGTGCAAAGAGCCCGGATCCGAAGATCCGGGCTCTCTGTTGCGGTCCTGACGGGATTTGCTGCAGTCGATTGCGGCTGCGCCGCGGGCACGGCCTCCACCTTGACGGGGTGGCGAGCGGTTGGGGCATGAAGTTGGGCCCGCAACCCCCGTGGGGTGCGGGCCCAACCTTCTTCACTGCGGTCCTGACGGGATTTGAACCCGCGGCCTCCACCTTGACAGGGTGGCGAGCACTCCAAACTGCTCCACAGGACCAGGTTTCGCGGCGCCATTCGTGCGTTGCGCTGCGAGAAGAGACTGTACAGGAGGGTGAGCCCCCTGGTCGAACTCACCCTCTGTAGGCGGCTCGTCACGGTGCGGCCGCGTCGATCGCCTTCACGATCCGCTTGTCCGAGACCGGGTACGCCGTGCCCAGCGCGTGGGCGAAGTAGCTGACCCGGAGCTCCTCCAGCATCCAGCGGATGTCCGTGACGGAGGACGGAACCGGGCGGCCCTGGGGCAGCTGCTCCAGGAGCCAGGCGTACTCGTCCCGCATCTCGTGGACCTTCTCCATGCGCGTGGTGTCGCGCTGGACGTTGGTCGGCATCTGCTGCAGGCGGCGGTCCGCGGCGACCAGGTACCGCATCAGATCGGGCAGGCGGCGCAGGCCCGCCGCGGTGACGAAGCCCGGCCTCACGAGGGCGTCCAGCTGGGCCCGTACGTCCTGCAGGTTCGGCAGCAGGGCGGGACTGCGGACGGCCTTCAGACGGCGCTCACAGGCCTGCCAGGCGGCCAGCACCTGCTGCACCTGGCCCACGGTGCGGACCGTCGTGTCCACGATGTCCGCGCGCACCTTCTCGTACAGCTTCCGGTACGACTCCTCGTCCCACGCCGGCCCCCCGAAGTCCCCGATCAGCTTGTCGGCCGCGGCCGTCGCGCAGTCGTCGAAGAGGGCCTGGATGGAGCCGTGCGGGTTGGCGGAGAGGGCGAGCTTCTGGGCGTTCGTCAGCTTCTCGGACGCGAACTTCGCCGGGTTCACCGGGATGTTGCGCAGGATCAGCCGCCGGGTGCCCCGCCACATCGCCTCCGCCTGCTCGGCCTCGGTGTCGAAGAGGCGTACGGAGACCGTGTCGCCGTCGTCCACCAGCGCCGGGTACGCCTTCACCGGCTGGCCGGCGCGGCGGGTCTCGAAGACGCGGGTGAGGGAGCCGATCGTCCAGTCGGTCAGGCCGGAGCGTTCCAGGGACTCCCCGCCGGTGCGCTCCGCCGTCGCCGCGGCCGCCTGCGACAGGGCCTGGCGTGCCTTCGGCCGCAGCCGCAGCCGCAGCGCCTCCAGGTCCTTGTCCTCGGCCAGCTTCCGCCGCCGTTCGTCCACGATCCGGAAGGTGACGCGCAGATGCTCCGGCACCTTCGACCAGTCGAAGTCCTCGGCGGTGAAGGGGACACCGACCATGCGCTTCAGCTCGCGCGCCATGGTCGTCGTCAGCGGCTCCTGAAGCGGTACGGCCGCGTCCAGGAACCTCTTCGCGAAGTTCGGGGCCGGCACGTAGTTGCGGCGGATCGGCTTCGGCAGGGAGCGGATCAGCTCCGTCACCAGCTCTTCCCTGAGGCCCGGGATCTGCCAGTCGAAGCCCTCGTCCCTGACCTGGTTGAGGACCTGGAGCGGGATGTGGACCGT
Organism: Streptomyces sp. C1-1; assembly: GCF_050214755.1. Classification (NCBI taxonomy): domain Bacteria; kingdom Bacillati; phylum Actinomycetota; class Actinomycetes; order Kitasatosporales; family Streptomycetaceae; genus Streptomyces; species Streptomyces sp. C1-1. The sequence goes on from NZ_CP189826.1 coordinate 5,324,859, forward strand.
GACACCGTCCGCGTCCGCGCCCGGCTCGAACTGGTACGTCACCCGGAACTTCAGGCCGCCCTGCCGCCAGGAGTCCGGGTAGTCGGCCTTGGTGACCGCCTCCGCCGACTCCCGGATGAGCATCTCGCGCTCGAAGTCCAGGTACTCCGGCTGCTCGTGCCGCTTCCGCTTCCACCAGGAGTCGAAGTGGGCGCCGGAGACCACGTGTTCGGGCACCCGGGCGTCGTAGAAGTCGAAGAGCGTCTCGTCGTCGACGACGATGTCCCGCCGCCGGGCGCGGTGTTCGAGCTCCTCCACCTCGCTCAGCAGTCTGCGGTTGTCGGCGAAGAACTTGTGGTGCGTGCGCCAGTCGCCCTCGACGAGCGCGTTGCGGATGAACAGCTCGCGCGAGGCCTCGGGGTCGATCCGGCCGTAGTTCACCTTGCGCTGGGCGATGATCGGGACGCCGTAGAGCGTGACCTTCTCGTACGCCATCACCGCCGCCTGGTCCTTCTCCCAGTGCGGTTCGCTGTAGGTGCGCTTGAGGAGGTGGCCGGCGAGGGGCTCGACCCACTCCGGCTCGATCTTCGCGTTGACGCGGGCCCACAGGCGCGAGGTCTCCACCAGCTCCGCCGACATCACGAACCGCGGCGGCTTCTTGAACAGCGCCGAGCCGGGGAAGACGGCGAACTTGGCGTTGCGGGCGCCCAGATACTCGTTCTTCGCGCCGTCCTTGACGTCCTTCATGCCGATGTGCGAGAGCAGACCGGCCAGCAGGGAGACGTGGACGCGGTCGCCGGGGGCGTCGTCCTCGTTGAGGTGGATGCCCATCTGCTTGGCGACCGTGCGCAGTTGGGAGTAGATGTCCTGCCATTCGCGGATGCGCAGGAAGTTGAGGTACTCCTGCTTGCACATCCGGCGGAAGGACGACGAACCCCGCTCCTTCTGCTGTTCCCGGACGTACCGCCACAGGTTGAGGTAGGCCAGGAAGTCGCTGGTCTCGTCCTTGAAGCGGGCGTGCTGCTGGTCGGCCTGCGCCTGCTTGTCCGCGGGCCGCTCGCGCGGGTCCTGGATGGAAAGGGCCGCGGCTATGACCATGACCTCGCGGACACAGCCGTTCTTGTCGGCCTCCAGGACCATGCGGGCGAGCCGGGGGTCGACGGGCAGCTGGGCGAGCTTGCGGCCGGTCTGCGTCAGCCGCCTGCGCGGGTCCTTCTCGGCCGCGTCGAGTGCGCCCAGCTCCTGCAGGAGCTGCACACCGTCCCGGATGTTGCGGTGGTCCGGCGGGTCGATGAAGGGGAACTTCTCGATGTCGCCGAGGCCGGCCGCGGTCATCTGCAGGATGACGGAGGCGAGGTTCGTACGGAGGATCTCCGCGTCGGTGAACTCCGGGCGGGCGACGAAGTCGTCCTCGGAGTAGAGGCGGATGCAGATGCCGTCGCTGGTGCGACCGCAGCGGCCCTTGCGCTGGTTGGCGCTGGCCTGGCTGACCGGTTCGATGGGCAGCCGCTGCACCTTGGTGCGGTGGCTGTAGCGACTGATCCGGGCGAAGCCGGGGTCGATGACGTACTTGATGCCGGGGACGGTCAGGGACGTCTCGGCGACGTTGGTCGCCAGAACGATCCTGCGCCCGGTGTGCGGCTGGAAGACGCGGTGCTGCTCGGCGTGCGAGAGCCGGGCGTAGAGCGGCAGGATCTCGGTGAAGCGGTACTGCTTGCGGGTGAGCGCGTCCGCGGTGTCCCGGATCTCCCGCTCACCGGAGAGGAAGACGAGGATGTCGCCCTTCCCCTCGCCCATCAGCTCCTCGACGGCGTCCGTGATCGCGGTGATCTGGTCCCGGTCGGCGTCCTCGGAGTCCTCCTCCAGGAGCGGGCGGTAGCGCACCTCCACCGGATACGTCCGCCCGCTGACCTCGATGATCGGGGCGTCGCCGAAATGCCGGGAGAAGCGCTCGGGGTCGATGGTCGCCGAGGTGATGACGACCTTCAGGTCGGGCCGCTTGGGCAGCAGCTGGGCGAGATACCCGAGCAGGAAGTCGATGTTGAGGGACCGCTCGTGGGCCTCGTCGATGATGATCGTGTCGTAGGCGCGCAGCTCGCGGTCGGTCTGGATCTCCGCCAGCAGGATGCCGTCCGTCATCAGCTTGATGAAGGTGGCGTCCTGGTTGACCTGGTCGGTGAAGCGGACCTTCCAGCCGACGGCCTCGCCGAGGGGGGTGTCCATCTCCTCCGCCACGCGCTCCGCGACCGTGCGCGCGGCGATACGACGGGGCTGCGTGTGGCCGATCATGCCGCGCACGCCCCGCCCCAGTTCGAGGCAGATCTTCGGGATCTGGGTCGTCTTGCCGGACCCGGTCTCACCGGCCACGATGACGACCTGGTGATCGCGGATGGCCTCCGCGATGACGTCCTTCTTCTGGCTGACCGGCAGCTGCTCGGGGTAGCTGACCGCGGGCACGCGGCCTCGCCGCTCGCCGATGCGCTCCTCGGAGCGGGCGACCTCGGCCTCGATCTCGGCGAGCACGGCGGCGCGGGCCTCCGGCTTACGGATCTTGCGCGCGCCTTCGAGCCTGCGCCCGAGCCGGTGCGCGTCGCGCAGGGACAGCTCGGTCAGGCGGGAGGCGAGGGTGCCGAGGGCCGGGGCATCGGGGGCAGGGTGCGTAGACATACGCGATCCAGGATCTCATCCCCGGGAAATCCGTGGCGAACGATTTGTGCCGGGGTGGGTGGCCGGGCATACAACGAGGCCCCGATCCGGAGATCGGGGCCTCGACTGTGGCTGGGGCCGGGGTCGAACCGGCGACCTATCGCTTTTCAGGCGATCGCTCGTACCAACTGAGCTACCCAGCCATCAAGGCCTCTTGCGAGGCCTTGGCGGTCCTGACGGGATTTGAACCCGCGGCCTCCACCTTGACAGGGTGGCGAGCACTCCAAACTGCTCCACAGGACCTTGCTGTTGTGCGAACCAGTGACACTAGTGTCGCACACCGTTCTGCGTGCCCCAGCGAGTTTCCGCCGCTGCCACTCGGTGACTGCGGGGGCCCTCGTCAGCTGGGGTGACGTCGCTGGAGCAGCGTATCAGAGGATGAGCAGTGCCCTGAAAACGATCAGAGACGGCGGCCGTCGGCGGGGGGTATCGGCGGGGGTCGTCGGCGGACCATCCTCGCGCTGCTTCCGCCGACCTCGTCCGGGCGGCCGAACGGGCCGCGGGGGACGGCGAGTTGTGTGCGGTGGTGCTTCGCCGGCCCGAGTTGTCGCCGGCCGCGCCCCAGAAGGCGGGCAAAAGGAAAAGGGCGGATGGAATCCGCCCTGACCTGCTGCGATGCAGAGATACTGGTGCCCCCAACGGGATTCGAACCCGTGCTACCGCCTTGAAAGGGCGGCGTCCTAGGCCGCTAGACGATGAGGGCTATCGGCCCGCCTGGGCGCCTTACGGCGCGTCGGGGACGTGAGAAGCATATGGGATGCGGGGAGCTATCGCCAAAACGGTTTACGAGCCCGAGGGGGAGGGTGACGGGGTGCCGGGCGTGGCGGAGCCGGACGGGGACGGGGTCGCCCCGGGCCGGTTCTCCTTGGGCAGGTGCCGGGTGACCTCGGCCGTCGTCTCGCCCAGACCGCCCAGTTTGATCGAGTCCCAGGCCTGCAGGTGGCGGGTGTCGCGGTCGAAGTAGAGGACCGAGGCCTCGATCGGCGCGGGGTACTTGTGCTCGAGGGCACGCAGACCGCTGCCGCCCGTCGAGCCCTCCATGCGCAGCCGGGTGCCGTACTTGAGGATCTCGTCGCCCTCGTGGTGCAGATGGCCGCAGAGGACGAGCGGGACCGTGCCGTCGACCTCGCGGGCGGCGGAGGGTTCGTGGATCATCGCGACGTCTACGGGGGTGCCGGCCGTCTTCTGGTCGTTGAGGGCCGAGGCCAGCTGCGCCCCCGCCAGCTCCTCGGACTGGGCGGCACCCGTGACCGTGGAGCGGTCGGGGGTGAACTGCGGGTCGCCCAGGCCCGCGAAACGCAGGCCGGCGACCGTCTCGGCGCGGCCCTCGTCGAGGACGTGGACGTTCTTCATGCGCTCCAGATAGCGCTGGGTGAGGTGGGAGTCGTGGTTGCCGCGGACCCAGACGTACGGCGCTCCCAGGTTCGCGATCGGGTCCAGGAAGCCGTTCTCGGCCGCCGTGCCGTGGTCCATGGTGTCGCCGGTGTCGACGATGACGTTCACCTTGTACTGCTGCACGAGCGAGGCGATGATCTTCCAGCTCGCCGGGTTGAGGTGGATGTCGGAGACGTGCAGGACCCGGATGGTGGTCGGGTCCGGCTGGTAGGCGGGGAGGGTGGAGGTGACGTCGTACAGCTTGGTCACGTTCGTCACCAGGCGGGCCAGTTCCTTCTGGTAGACGTCGAACTCGGTGACGATGTTGCGCGCGTTGCCGACCAGCGAGGGGGCCGAGGAGAGCAGGCCCGAGTACTTCGGTTCGAGGACGGAGTCCGGGTTCCACGTCGCGTACGCGGACGCGCCGGAGGCCATCAGCAGGGCGAGGGCGGTGCCGCCGGCGGCGAGGGCCCGGCGGGGGCGGCGGTAGACCGCGAGGCCCAGGGCGGTGGCGCCGGCGACCACCGCGACGCAGGAGCGCAGGGCCAGGTCGAGGGTGCCGTGTTCGACGTCGTGGGCGACCTCGTCCTGGAGGCCGGAGAGCCGCTCGGGGTGGTCGACCAGGGCCTGGGCGCGGGCCGGGTCGAGCTGGTCGACGTTGACGTCCAGGCGGACGGGCGCGTGGTGGGTGTTCAGTTCGAGGGCGCCGAGCGGCGAGACGTTGATCTTCGTGCCGCCGGACAGGGACGGCCGCAGGGTCATCGTCGTGTTCATCGGCCCGACCGGCACCCGTACGTTGCCGACGATCAGCAGTCCCAGCCAGGCGCCGAGCAGCACGACGGCGACGAGTCCGAGGGCGCGGGCCCACGGACGCGGCTGCTGGATCAGTTCCAGGGACGGGGCCGGGCGGCGGGTGCGGCGGGGGCGGCGGGTCAGGAGGTGCGGGGACTTTCGTATGCGGTTCACGACGGTCACGGCGACGGCGGGGACGCGGGCCATTGGTCCCGTATGCCCAAGTCCGGACGTGGATATGCGGGGCCGCGCGAGGAGTTCGCGGGTGCGCGGCTCAGCCCCAGCCCAGTTCGTGAAGGCGCGCGTCGTCGATCCCGAAGTGGTGCGCGATCTCGTGGATCACGGTCACGGCGACCTCGTGCACCACGTCCTCGCGTGTCTCGCAGTGGCGCAGTGTCGGGCCCATGTAGATCGAGATGCGGTCGGGCAGTACCCCCGCGTACCACTCGCCGCGGTCGGTGAGCGGGGTTCCCTCGTACAGGCCCAGGAGTTCGGGGTCGTCGGCTGGAGGTTCGTCCTCGACGAACACCGCGACGTTGTCCATGACCCGGGTCAGTTCGGACGGGATCCGGTCCAGGGCCTGGCTGACGAGTTCCTCGAACGATTCGCGTGTCATCTCCAGCACACGCCCATTGTCGGGGACGGGGGGCCTGTGGCGGAGCATGGCGGCTCACGCGGGCAGGTTCAGTTGCCAGGAGACGCCGAAGCGGTCGTTGACCCAGGTGAACTTGCGGCTGAAGCCGTAGTCGCCCGGCGGCATCAGCTCGCCGCCCCCCTCGGAGAGGGCCGCGTGCAGGCGGTCGAGCTCGGCCTCGTCCTCGCACTGCACGAAGAGGGAGACCGCGGGCGTGAAGGTGAACTCGTGGTGGGCGGGGCTGTCGATGCACATGAACTGCGTGCCGGCGAGGGAGAAGGTGGCGTGCTGGACGCTTCCCTCCTTGCCGGGGCCGTCGGCGCCGTGGCGGGTGATGCCGACGATCTCGGCGTCGTCGAAGAGCGAGACGTAGAAGTTCATCGCGTCCTCCGCGTCGCCCTCGAACATCAGGAACGTGGTGATCTTCTGTGCGGCCGCGATCTGCATGTGACGTGCTCCTTGGGCGCCGTTTTCGGACGGTCGGTGCGCGGCCACGGTAACGCCGTGCCGGGCGGGGCGCGTGTCCTCCCGCGGGCGGCGGGAGTTGGGCACGTTGACGTCTTTCCCGCCTGAGAGGTGGCTTCCCGTGCGCCCCATGTACGTACCCGTCCGTCTGGCCGCCACCGTCATGGCCGTCGCCACCGCCGCCGGCTGCATGAGCGTGGGTGAGGACGCGGGGGGCGACGGCGCGAGGCCCTCGCACTCGGCGGGGCGGCACGGCGGCAAGGCACCCGACGGGGGCACGGCGATCTCCGGCGGCGGATGGGGGCTCGGAGCGGCGGCCGACGGCAAGCACCCGGGGAAGAAGGGCAAGGGCAAGGGCGACGGGGAGTCCGCCTCCCCCTCGGCGTCCCCGTCCGCCGGCGCGACCGCCTCGGCGCCGGCGCGGGGCGGCGCGGGGAAGACGGAGCAGCCCGGCGCCCCCACGCCGACGAGGGCGACGCCCACCCCCACGCACACCGATCCGCAGCCGCCCACGCCGACCGAGCAGCCGACGTCCTCCGCCCCGCAACCCCCGCCGTCGGCCGAGCCGTCCTCGTCGGCGCACCCGGACGCGGGGCCGCAGCTGGCGCAGCGGGAGCCCGCGCCGACGGCGGGGTCACCGGCGTAGAGCGCGAGGCGGGGCGGCCCGCCGGGCGGGAATGTGACCTCGCCTACGTCCGTGGGATTCGGTTTGCCTCGGGGGCCGGTGGGTGCGTATGGTGGTAGATCGTTTGATCCCATTGCCCGGCGCCATTGCAGAGAGCGCCGTGTGGCGCGTTCTCTCCCTTGCCGTGGCTGACCGCATAGAGGCGGTCGTATTGCGAATCACGGAGTTGACGGGCGCGTGCCGACGAGACTCCGGAAGGTTTCGCATACGCATGTCCATTTCCAGTACTGATCACGTCGTCGTGCCCGAGAACGGCGAGACGGAGGAGCAGGTTGCCCCCGAGGTGACCTTCGCCGACCTCGGTCTGCCCGAGGGCGTTGTGCGCAAGCTCGCGCAGAACGGCGTGACGGTCCCCTTCCCGATCCAGGCCGCGACCATCCCGGACGCCCTGGCCGGCAAGGACATCCTCGGCCGTGGCCGCACCGGCTCCGGCAAAACCCTCTCCTTCGGCCTGCCGACGCTGGCCACGCTGGCCGGCGGCCACACCCAGAAGCACAAGCCGCGCGCCGTCATCCTGACGCCGACCCGTGAGCTCGCCATGCAGGTCGCGGACGCGCTGCAGCCCTACGGCGACGTCCTCGGCCTGAAGATGAAGGTCGTCTGCGGCGGTACGTCGATGGGCAACCAGATCTACGCCCTGGAACGCGGCGTCGACGTCCTCGTCGCCACCCCGGGCCGCCTGCGCGACCTCATCAACCGCGGCGCCTGCTCGCTGGAGGACGTGAAGGTCACCGTCCTGGACGAGGCCGACCAGATGTCCGACCTGGGCTTCCTGCCCGAGGTCACCGAACTGCTCGACCAGGTGCCGGCCGGCGGTCAGCGCATGCTCTTCTCCGCGACGATGGAGAACGAGATCAAGACGCTGGTCGACCGTTACCTGACGAACCCGGCGACGCACGAGGTCGACAGTGCCCAGGGCAACGTCACGACCATGTCGCACCACATCCTGATCGTGAAGCCGAAGGACAAGGCGCCGGTCACCGCGGCGATCGCGTCTCGCAAGGGCCGCACGATCATCTTCGTCCGCACCCAGCTGGGCGCGGACCGCATCGCCGAGCAGCTGCGCGACGCGGGTGTGAAGGCGGACGCGCTGCACGGCGGCATGACGCAGGGCGCGCGTACCCGGACGCTGGCCGACTTCAAGGACGGCTACGTCAACGCGCTCGTCGCGACCGACGTTGCCGCCCGCGGTATCCACGTCGACGGCATCGACCTGGTGCTGAACGTGGACCCCGCCGGCGACCACAAGGACTACCTGCACCGTTCCGGGCGTACCGCGCGTGCGGGCCGCTCCGGCACCGTCGTGTCGCTGTCCCTGCCGCACCAGCGCCGCCAGATCTTCCGGCTGATGGAGGACGCGGGCGTCGACGCCTCGCGGCACATCATCAACTCCGGTGCGGCCTTCGAGCCGGAGGTCGCCGAGATCACCGGCGCCCGTTCGATGACCGAGGTGCAGGCCGAGTCCGCGGGCAACGCGGCGCAGCAGGCCGAGCGCGAGGTCGCCCACCTCACCAAGCAGCTGGAGCGGGCGCAGCGGCGCGCGACCGAGCTGCGCGAGGAGGCCGACCGGCTCGTCGCCCGGGTCGCCCGTGAGCGCGGCGAGGACCCCGAGGCCGCGGTGGCCGAGGCGCAGGCGGCGGTGACCGAGGCCGCCGAGACCGTGGCCGCGGCGTCCGTGCCGGAGCAGCCGGCCGCGCAGGACGTCGAGCGCACGGAGCCGGCGCCGTCGTACGAGCGTCGTGAGCGCCGTGACAACGACCGTGGTGACCGTGGCGGCTTCCGCCGTGACGACCGCCGCGACGACCGTGGCGGCCGTTCCTTCGAGCGTCGTGACGACCGCGGTGGCCGTGGCTTTGAGCGTCGTGACAACGACCGTGGTGACCGTGGCGGCTTCCGCCGTGACGACCGCCGCGACGACCGTGGCGGCCGTTCCTTCGAGCGTCGTGACGACCGCGGTGGCCGTGGCTTCGAGCGTCGTGACAACGACCGTGGTGACCGTGGCGGCTTCCGCCGTGACGACCGCCGCGACGACCGTGGCGGCCGTTCCTTCGAGCGTCGCGACGACCGTCCGGCAGGCCGCTCCTTCGAGCGTCGTGACGAGCGTCCCGCCGGCCGTTCCTTCGAGCGCCGGGACAACGAGCGCGGCGGCTTCCGCCGTGACGACCGTCCGGCCGGCCGTTCCTTCGAGCGTCGTGACGACCGTGGCGGCCACCGTGGCAGCGACCGTCCGTTCAACCGTGACCGCCGCGACGACCGCCCGGGCTTCCGCGCCGGCGGCCACGAGCGTCCCTACGGCCGCCGTGACGACCACCGTGGCACCGGTTCCTTCGGGCGCCGTGACGACAAGCCGCGCTGGAAGCGCAACGGCTGACACCGAGTGAGCTGAACGAGGGCCCGTACGACTTCGGTCGTACGGGCCCTCCCGCGTTTGCGCGGCACTTACCGGCGACGAAAACTTTTGGCCAAAGCACGTATGTTGTGACGCATGTCACGCCTCCGCCGAGGGAATCGCTGGGGGCATGACAGATGACGCCATTGCGAGCGGGCAGTCGGGTCTCTCCGACGAAGAGCGGCTTGCCCAGCTCGGCTACACGCAGGTCCTTGCCCGCCGGATGTCGGCGTTCAGCAACTACGCGGTCTCGTTCACGATCATCTCGGTCCTGTCGGGCTGCCTGACCCTCTACGCCTTCGGCATGAACACCGGCGGCCCGGCGGTGATCACCTGGGGCTGGGTGGCCGTGGGCCTGATGACGCTGTTCGTCGGGCTGTCGATGGCCGAGATCTGTTCGGCCTACCCGACGTCGGCCGGCCTGTACTTCTGGGCGCACCGGCTCGCCCCGCCCCGCTCGGCGGCCGCCTGGGCGTGGTTCACGGGCTGGTTCAACGTGCTGGGCCAGGTGGCGGTGACGGCGGGCATCGACTTCGGCGCCGCCTCCTTCCTCGGCGCGTATCTGAACCTGCAGTTCGGCTTCGAGGTGACGAAGGGGCGGACGGTCCTGCTGTTCGCCGCGATCCTGCTGCTGCACGGCCTGCTGAACACCTTCGGCGTGAAGATCGTCGCCCTGCTGAACGACATCAGCGTGTGGTGGCACGTGCTGGGCGTCGGCGTGATCGTCGGCGCGCTGGCCTTCGTACCCGACCACCACCAGTCGGCGTCCTTCGTGTTCGGGAAGTTCGTGAACAACACGGGCTGGGGCAGCGGGGTCTACGTCGTCCTGCTGGGCCTGCTGATGGCCCAGTACACCTTCACCGGCTACGACGCCTCCGCCCATATGACGGAGGAGACGCACGACGCGTCCACCGCGGGCCCGAAGGGGATCGTGCAGTCGATCTGGACGTCGTGGATCGCGGGCTTCGTCCTGCTCCTCGGCTTCACCTTCGCCATCCAGTCCTACGACAAGGAACTCGGGTCCGCGACGGGCGCGCCGCCGGCCCAGATCCTGCTGGACGCGCTGGGGGCGACGGCCGGGAAGCTGCTGCTCTTGATCGTGATCGGGGCGCAGCTGTTCTGCGGAATGGCGTCCGTGACCGCCAACAGCCGCATGATCTACGCCTTTTCGCGCGACGGCGCGCTGCCCTTCTCCCACGTCTGGCACACCGTCAGCCCGCGCACCCGGACGCCCGTCGCCGCGGTGTGGCTGGCGGCGGTGGGAGCGCTGGTGCTGGGGCTGCCGTACCTGATCAACGTGACGGCGTACGCGGCGGTGACCTCGATCGCGGTCATCGGTCTCTACATCGCCTACGTCATCCCGACGCTGCTGCGGGTGCGCAAGGGGGAGGCCTTCGAGCGGGGGCCGTGGCACCTGGGCCGCTGGTCGACGCCGATCGGCTGGGTGTCGGTGGTGTGGGTCGGTGTCATCACGGTCCTGTTCATGATGCCCCAGGTCTCCCCGGTCACCTTGGAGACCTTCAACTACGCGCCCGTCGCCGTCCTGGTCGTCCTCGGCTTCGCGGCCGCGTGGTGGGGGGCCTCGGCCCGGCACTGGTTCCTCAACCCGTCCCACGCCCGCACCCAGGCCCGTGAGGCGGCGCGGACCGGCAGCGCGGGCGGTGCGCAAAAGGTCGATCCGTAACACTCCCGGCGCCCTCGCGCGGCACGGCACGGCCGTGTCCCCGATACCCGATCGGAGACACGGCCGTGTCCGGCTATGCTCGGGGAGGCAACATCGCCAAGGGCCCTTAGCTCAATTGGCAGAGCAGTGGACTTTTAATCCATTGGTTGTGGGTTCGAGTCCCACAGGGCCTACACAGAGCCCCAGGTCGGAAAGATCACGACCTGGGGCTTTCGTGTGCTGTACGGGTCAGTCGGCGGTCATCCCGCGGACGCCGTGACGTCCCCGGCGTAGACCAGGGCGACACGGTGGTTGTACTGGATGGTGTACATCGACTTGGCGCCGGTGACGACCGTTCCGCTGGAGGGGAAGAAGTCCTGTGTGGGGGCGGCCGGCGCGGTCGCCACGTAGGCCTGGCCGGTGGGCACCGTGTACATGCTCAGCGGGGTCTGGGTCGAGGGGGACAGGCCCGAGGGGTACTCGGCGGCGTCCGGGTAGCCGGAGCCGTACACCGCGACCGGTGAGGTGCCGGCCGCGCCGATCACCTGAACGCCGTGGGCAGGTGCGGTGTTGCAGCCGTGCGGGTTGTAGAACCACACCTTCGCGCCGCTGTACCAGATCGCGGTCCAGTCGCCGTCCTGGTCGGCGACCACGAACTGCTGGCCGGCCGCCGCCGTGGCGCCCCAGTCGTTGATCCGGTCGGTGCCGGCCGCGCCCGGGTGGATGGCCTGGTCGCCGAAGAGGGGCGCGGTGTCGGCGGGCTCGGTGCGCAGGTAGACGAAGTTCGACGGCTGCTGCGTCTCGGTGCAGGCGGTGGTGGCGCCGGTCGGGTCGTCGGCGGGGCAGACCTGGACGGTCTGCAGGTTGTCCTCGAACCGGGGAGCGATGGTGACGGCCGAGCCGACGGGGCCGACGCCGTGCGGGCCGGTGTGCACGCCGAGCAGGTTCATGAAGTGGTTCCAGTCCCAGGACGGGCCCGGGTCCCAGTGCATGCCGGAGACGAGGGACGACTTCGGCCCGGCGACGTTGTCGTGGCCGATGATGTGCTGGCGGTCCAGCGGGATGTCGTACCGGGCGGCGAGGTACGCGACCAGCTCGGCCGTGGCCTCGTACTGCGCCTCGGTGTACCAGGTCGCGCCGTGCGCGGCGTAGCCCTCGTGCTCGATGCCGATCGAGTGCATGTTGGCGGTGTAGTTGCCGGCGTGGAAGGCGAGGTCCTTCGTGGGCACCATCTGCGTCACCGCGCCGTCGGCGGAGCGCATCACGTAGTGAGCGGCGGCGCCGCCCGCCTGCTGGAAGGTCTTGATGGCGGCGTCGTAGGAGCTCTCGGTGTCGTGGATGACGATGGTGTCGATCCTGATGCCGTTGGCGGGGCGGTTCGAGACCTGGCCGTTGGACGCCGCCGCCGGGACGAAGGTGCAGTCCAGGGTGGGCGGGCATTCGACATCCGTGGCCGCCGCGGACTTCAGGTGCAGCGCGGCCAGCTGGCCGGTCGCGGGGCGTATGCCGCTGTCGGCCGCCAGGCTCATGCGCCGGCCGTCGGAGGTGGTGCGGGCGGCGCCCTTGCGCAGGGAGGCGAAGACGCGGTCGGCGAAGGCCGCGGCGCCCTGGCGCTGGGAGGACTGGCTGTAACGGGCCACCGCTCCGTACCAGTTGCCGGGGTCCGTGGAGGTGCCGCCGGTCGCCTTGCGCTGGTACGCGGCGAGCAGGGCCGCGCCGCCACGGATGTTGGCGGCCGGGTCGGTGCGCAGCCGCTCGGCGGACAGGCCGGTCAGTTTCGCGGCGGCTCGAAGCGTGTGCAGGGCAGGGTCGGCGGCCAGCTGCGCCAGATCGCCGCGCCCGGCGGCTCCCGCGGGACCCGCGGCCAGCATGGCGGGGGTCACGTCCGTCAGGTGCATCGGGCCGTAGCCGCCGTCCGTGCTGTGCTGCCCGGGGTGCGTGTCCCAGGCGGACTCCTGGTACGACACGGCCAGCAGCACCTGGCGCGGCACGTGGTACGCGTCGGCGGCGGCGGTGAAGGCCCGCTCGAGCGAGGGTGCCGGGCGGCCGGCGGGGTCGGCGGCCGCCGCCGTCACCGGTACGGTCGTCGCGCCGGCGACGGCCAGTGCGGCGACCGCGGCCAGGAGGGCCGGACGGCGGAGGCGGGACGTGTGCCCGCGTCTGTCACTGTGTGTGGTCATCAAGGGATCCCGGACCTGAGTCGACTCGGATGGCTGCGGAGAACGCGCGTGTGACGCGGCGTCGATTCGCCGACCCGGCCGGCCGGTGAGCCCACAGGCCGGCGGCGGACGGTCCTTCTCCGGGAGGAGAGTATGTCAACTCCCGTGAGCGGAAGGGAATTTGGGCGTGGAAGCTTCGTGAACGGCGCCTGGCCCGCGGCTGACCGGCCTCGATGGTGCAGCCCGCTGCACCGCGCCGCGGGCGCCCGCTCGCTCAGCGTGGCGGTATGTGGAAAGCGGTGCGGCAGGCGGCCCGCGCGACGCTTCACCTCGCGCCCGCCGCGGCCCTTGCCTTCGGGCTGTGGCTCTTCATCACGGTGCTGCTGATCACGGCCGTCGGTACGGTCGTCGTGGTCGGCGCCTGGCTGCTGCCCGAGACGGTGCTGCTCCTGCGGCGGATCGCCGGCGCCAAGCGCGCCATGACGGCCGGCTGGACTGGGTAGCGGATCCCGGAGGCGTACCGGCCGCTCACGGGGACGCTGCGCGAGGTGGAGGTCGCGGTGGAGGTGGAGGGGCTCGCGGAGGACGGGCCGCGGGCGCCGGCCGCCATCGAGGCGGCCGCCTACTTCGTGGTCGCCGAGGCCCTCACCAACGCCGCGAAACACAGCGGCTCGTCCCGCGCCTCGGTCCGGCTCGTCCGGCTGAAGCGGGGGCTGCGGGTGCGGGTGGCCGACGAGGGGCGGGGCGGCGCCGACGAGTCCGGCGGCTCGGGCCTGCTGGGCATACGACGCCGGGTCGCGGCCCTGGACGGCACCATGGAGATCTCCAGCCAGCCGGGCGGCCCGACGACCATCGACGCGGCGCTGCCGTGCGTGTGGTGACGGCGCCGGACGGGATACGGCGCCGCACGGGCGGTGGGCCCGGACACCGGCGCGACGAGCCCGTGGCGGCGGCGCCTGCGGCGGGCCTGTCAGCTGTGTGTCGGCCGCAGGGTGCACGGGCGGTGGGCCGGGACACCGGCGCAATGAGCCTGGGCGGGCGGCGCCTGCGGTGGGCCTGTCAGCTGTGTGTCGGCCGCAGGGCGCGCGGGCGGTGGGCCCGGACACCGGCGCAATGAGCCTGGGCGGGCGGCGCCTGCGGTGGGCCTGTCAGCTGTGCGTCGGCCGCAGGGCGCACGGGCGGTGGGCCCGGACACCGGCGCGACGAGCCCGTGGCGGCGGCGCCTGCGGCGGGCCTGTGAGTCGTGCGTCGGCCGCGTCCGTCTTCTGCCCCGCGCGTCCGGCCGTGCCCGCGCCCGGCCCTTCCCCGTCCGTCGGCCTCGGCCTCAGCCCGCGTTGAGTTCCGTCAGTTCGCCCGTGCCGCGTTCCGTCAGTTCGCCCAGCGGCAGTGTGTGCTGGGTCTGGAGGACCTTCGCGCGCAGGTAGCGGACGTTGTGGGCGGTCGTGAAGACGCCGGTCGGGACCCGGTCGTGGACCGTGATGCCGAGGTCGCGCAGCTGGCCCGCCTTGTCGGGGTTGTTGGACAGCAGGTCCAGTTCGGTGACGCCCAGCGACCGCAGCATCTGGGCGGCGGCCGTGTAGTCGCGGGCGTCCTCGGGCAGGCCCAGGGCGGCGTTCGCCTCGTAGGTGTCGAGGCCCTGGTCCTGCAGGGCGTACGCGTCGAGCTTGTTGTAGAGGCCGATGCCGCGGCCCTCCTGGCGGAGGTAGAGCAGGACGCCGCCGCGGGCCGCGATGCGCTCGACCGCCTCCCGCAGCTGCGGGCCGCAGTCGCAGCGGGCGGAGCCGAAGACGTCGCCGGTCAGGCACTCGGAGTGCAGGCGGACCAGCGGGACGGTGCCGGGGGCGGGGTCGCCGAGGACGACGGCGACGTGTTCCTGGCCGTCGGCCAGACCGTGGAAGGTGACGAGCTCGGCGTCGACGCTGTAGCCGTCGTTGAAGCGCAGCGGCACCCGGACGCGGGAGCGCGGCGTGGCGGCGGGGAAGTCGGGCATGGGGGTTCTCCTGTGTCCGGGTGCAGGACCGTGCGGAGTGCTGCTTCAGATTTGAAGCAGATCCACGGTGGGAACCCTACCCGTGCTTTAAATTTGAAGCAACAGATTTGCGACCCGGCTCACGCGGGGAACTTGACGAGGGTGTCCTCACAACGAGCCCGAGCCCGAGCCCAGCCCGAGCGAGCCCTAGTCCGAACCCGAGCCCGAACACGGCGACGACCGCCGCCGCCACGGCACCTCGTCGGAGGTCGGCCGCGGCGTCTCCGCACCCTCCAGCGCCCGTACGATCGCGGAGCTGATCTCCTCCAGCCGCTCCACCTGCTCCTCCGAGAGATGGTCGAACACCGCCGCCCGGACGGTCTCCACATGCCCCGGCGCCGTGCGCTCCAGGACCGCCATCCCCTCGTCGGTGAGGGTCGCGAAGCTGCTCCGCTTGTCCCACTGGCAGTCCTCGCGCCGGATCAGCCCGTCCCTCTCCAACCGCGTCACGGCGTAGGTCAGCCTGCTGCGCGTGATCTTCGACTTCTCGGCGAGATCGGTCATCCGCAACTTGCGCTCCGGCGCCTCGGAGAGGTTGGCCAGGATGGAGTAGTACAGATGGGGCATGCCGGCGTCCTGCTGGAGCTGGCGGTCGATCGCGTCCTCCAGGAGGTGCGTCGCCGCGATGTACGCGCGCCAGGCGCGCTGCTCCTTGCCGGTGAGCCAGCGAGTCGTCATGCGACCAGTGTAGGTTTGTTTCAAACTTTAACCAAGCGAGCCTTTGGGCAAGTGGCAAGCGCCCCTTTGACCAAGCGCCCCCGGCCTCCGAGAGCGAGCACGCCCGATGCCGTACCCCCACGTCCTGCTGTCCGCCGCCGTCTCCCTCGACGGCTACCTCGACGACACCGGCCCCGAGCGGCTGCTGCTCTCGTCCCCGGCCGACTTCGACCGCGTGGACGAGGTGCGGGCGTCCGTGGACGCGATCCTGGTCGGCGCCGGCACGATCCGCGCCGACAACCCGCGCCTGCTGGTCAACTCGCCCGAGCGGCGCGCGGCCCGCACGGCCGAGGGGAAGCCGGAGTACCCCCTCAAGGTCACCGTCAGCGGCTCCGGCGACCTCGACCCGACGGCGCAGTTCTGGCACACCGGCGGGGAGAAGGTGCTGTACACGACGGACGAGGGCGCGCGGCGGGCCGCCGGCCTCGGCCTCGCCGCCGACGTCGTCCCCCTGGGCCCCGGACTCGACTGGCGCCGCCTCCTGGAGCACCTGCACGACGTACGCGGCGTCGCGCGCCTGATGGTCGAGGGCGGTGGCACGATCCACACGCAGCTGCTGCTCCAGGGGCTGGCGGACGAGCTGCAGCTGGTGCTGGCCCCGGTGTTCGTCGGCGACGAGAAGGCGCCCCGGCTGTTCGGACCGGGCGGCTACCAGGGTGGCCGGCTCAGACTGGTGGACAGCCGGCGCATCGAGGACGTGGTGCTGATGCGCTACGAGCCCACGGCACCCGGCACGGGACCGGTCCCTTCCGCCGCCGACCACCACTGGCTGCGGCTCGCCTGCGCGCTGGCCGCCC
Organism: Streptomyces sp. C1-1; assembly: GCF_050214755.1. Taxonomy (NCBI): domain Bacteria; kingdom Bacillati; phylum Actinomycetota; class Actinomycetes; order Kitasatosporales; family Streptomycetaceae; genus Streptomyces; species Streptomyces sp. C1-1. The sequence goes on from NZ_CP189826.1 coordinate 5,341,248, forward strand.
AGTGCCCGCCCTCGAAGACGGCCTTCAGCGTCGGGGCGGTCGTCGTCGCCGACGACGGCACGGAACTCGCGCGCGGCCACTCCCGCGAGGCCGGCGATCCCACGGTGCACGCGGAGGAGGCGGCGCTCGCGAAGATCGATCCGGCCGATCCGCGGCTGGCGCACGCGACCGTCTACAGCAGCCTGGAGCCCTGCGCGCGGCGCGCGTCCCGGCCGAAGCCGTGTTCCCGGCTGATCCTGGAGGCCGGTGTCCGGCGGGTGGTGACGGCCTGGCGGGAGCCGGACACCTTCGTCGAGGAGGCCGACGGGAACGGACTGCTGGCGGCGGCCGGGGTAGACGTCGTCCTGCTGGAGGAGCACGAGGCATCGGCCAAGGCGCCGAACGCCCATCTGCTGGGCGGCTGAGAACCGCAGGTGAAGGGGGCCGGACCGAAACCCTGGTGCTGGGCGTCCCGCGGATGGCGTACACTGGAGTCACAACGACGCGGGGTGGAGCAGCTCGGTAGCTCGCTGGGCTCATAACCCAGAGGTCGCAGGTTCAAATCCTGTCCCCGCTACTGAAGGCCGAGGGCCGGAATCCGGAAACGGGTTCCGGCCCTCGGTGTTTCCCCCCCCCCATGGTGTCCCCGACCCGGCCGAGCGGTCCGCACGGCGACGGCGTGGTCAGGATCGTCCACCGCGGCCGTCCGCCCCCGCTGCCGCTGCACACCGGCGGGCCGTGCGAGGCGCGGGACCGGCACGGGGAGTTCCAAGATCCCGCGGCGGGCCTTCGGGGCCGGGTCTTCGCCGATCCGGCTGGGCTGCTCGCCGCCCTCGCCCAGGAGGTGCACCGGCACACCGGGGACGGCACGACGGACGACATGGCGATGCTCGCCGCACCGCGTCACGCCAGGTGATCGGATGGCCGCCCTCCGCATAACAACTGACGGACCGTCAAGAGCTGTGAAGATCCCGAGAAGGGGTCAACTCGCCCGTTTTTCGCCGGTCATGGACCTGTACGTCCGGGCCGGAAACGTTAATGATCAAGCCGAACTGCTTGGAATCCACACCCCGGGTCTATTAACGTTCGATAACGCAGCGCGGTCGTCCCAGCCGTCACAAGAGGCGGCTCCGTGCGCACGCGCCGAATCCCGCAAGGGAACCGGGGAACCACCACCCTGGGGTGAATCGCGCGGATGCCACCGTGGGCCCACGGCCGGTATACGCGCGTAGGAGACCTTCCTGCTCCGAACCCGTCAGCTAACCCGGTAGGCGAGAAGGAAGGAAAGGAGCACGCCCACGTGGCGTCCAACCCGCCTGCCCCGGCAGCACCCTTCGTGCCGAGCACCGAGCCCTTCGGCTTCGCCCCCCGCACCGACGAGGGCCAGTGGGAGGAGTGGAATCCCACCGCGGAGTCCGTACGCCCGGTTCGGGGCAAGCACCGTGTGTCCAAGCAGCGCGGCGGCGGGCTGGCCCGCAGCTCCACGGTTCTCGGCGTCGGCGTCATAGCCGCCGTCGGCGCGGGCGGCATGGCCAGCGCCAACACCGGCAAGCCCCCCGTCTCCATCTCGATGCCCGACCTCGCCTCCGTGAGCCACGTGTTCGGCGGCGACGAGGCCCCCAAGGGTTCCGCCACGGCGCTCAGCAGCGTCGGCGTGACCACCGAGGACACCGCGCAGGGCGCCAGGGACGCGGGCGAGGCGCTGCGCGACCGGATCATGGCGCAGGCCGAGGCGCAGCAGGTCCAGGTCGACAGCAAGGCCCAGGCGGTCACCGAGGCGACCTTCGCCAAGCAGGTCGACGCCGCCGCCACCAAGGCGGAGCAGGACGCCGCGGCCAGGGCCGCCGACGCCAAGCAGAAGGCGGAGGCCGAGGCCAAGAAGAAGGAAGAGCAGGCGCGGCTGGCGGAGCTGGCCAAGCAGTTCAAGCTCCCGGTCGGGTCGTACACGATCACCGGCACCTTCGGCCAGGCCGGTTCCATGTGGTCCTCCGGCTACCACACGGGTCTCGACTTCGCCGCCCCCACGGGCACGCTCATCAAGGCCATCCACAGCGGCACCATCACCGAGGCCGGCTGGGCGGGCTCGTACGGCTACCGCACGATCCTCACCCTCGACGACGGCACCGAGCTGTGGTTCTGCCACCAGTCGTCGATCAGCGTCAGCGTCGGCCAGAAGGTCGCCACCGGTGACGTCATCGGCCGCGTCGGCGCCACCGGCAACGTGACCGGCCCGCACCTGCACCTCGAGGTCCACCCGAACGGCCAGGCCACCGGGATCGACCCGATGACGTGGCTGCGCGGCAACGGCCTGAACCCCTGACCTCCGTACGTCCGCGGAACGGCCGCCTCCGATTGTTTACGGGATGTTTGCGGCCGTTCCGGAAGACCGCGCTCCGGGGTCTTCGTTGACGTAGGACATGACTTCTCTTCGCAAGCTCGGCAACTCCGACCTCGAGGTCTTCCCCCTCTCCCTCGGCGGCAACGTCTTCGGCTGGACGGCCGACGAGGCCACCTCCTTCGCGGTCCTGGACGCCTACGCGGCCGCGGGCGGCAACTTCGTCGACACCGCCGACTCCTACTCCGCATGGGTCGAGGGCAACAGCGGAGGCGAGTCCGAGACGATCATCGGCCGGTGGCTGGCGGCGCGCGGCAACCGCGACGACGTCGTGGTCGCCACGAAGGTCAGCCAGCACCCAGAGTTCCCGGGCCTGTCGGCCGCCAACATCAAGGCCGCCGCGGAGGCCTCGCTGCGCCGCCTCGGCACCGACCGCATCGACCTGTACTACACCCACTTCGACAAGCCCGAGACGCCCGTCGAGGAGATCATCGGGGCGCTGGACGAGCTGGTGAGGGCGGGCAAGGTGCGGGCGATCGCCGCGTCCAACATCTCCGCCGAGCGCCTTGCCGAGTCCCTGGAGTTCTCCGACCGCGAGGGCCTGGCCAAGTACGTCGCCCTGCAGCCGCACTACAACCTGGTCTCCCGTGACACCTACGAGGGCCCCCTGCAGGACCTCGCCTCCTGCCAGGGCCTGGCCACCGTCCCGTACTACGCCCTGGCCTCCGGTTTCCTCACCGGCAAGTACCGGCCCGGTGCCGTGGTCGAGGGCGCGCGGGCCGCGGGCGCCGGCAAGCACCTGCAGACCGAGCGCGGCCGGAAGGTCCTGACGGCCCTGGACGAGGTCGCCGAGGCGCACGGCGCACCCGTCGCCACGGTCGCCCTGGCCTGGCTCGCCGCCCAGCCGACGGTGGCCGCCCCGATCGCCTCGGCCCGCACCCCGGACCAGCTCCCGCCCCTCCTGGACGTGGCGGACCTGACCCTGACCGACGCGGAGATCACCCGCCTGACGGAGGCCTCGGCCTGATCGTGCCGTGCGTAGGGGCTACGACTGGTACGGGTTGTACGCGGGGTACGGCGTTGCCGGGTAGGTCGGATGGCCGTATGCCCCGTAGCCGCCGTAGCCAGGCCACGGGGGTGTCGTCACCGGTACCGGTGGGGCCGTCGCGCGTGCCGCGTACCCCAGTGCCGGTCCCGCGATCTCCCGCCGGTTCCACAGCTCGGTCAGCAACTCCCGCTCCCGTACGCCGAAGTCGGCACCGGCCCGCCCACGGCGCCCCCGGTGCCGCAGGAACGCCAGCGACGTGGCGTACGCCTCGTACTGCAGGACCGCCTGCGCGGCCGGCTTGCCGAAGTGGTGGGCGGCGTAGTCGCGGGCCAGCCGCCGCGCCCGCATCGAGCCCAGCGCGAACGGCTCGGCCGGCGTCAGCCAGCCCGCGGCGGCGTAGGCGGGCAGTTCCTCGCGCACGGTGCGCAGCTCGCGCTGCCGCGTCCAGATGACCAGCCAGGTCAGCAGCCCGAACGCGGGCACCATGAAGACGGCGTACACGGCGAAGAATCCGAACTCGCCGAACGTCGACGAGCCGTTCCACATGGCGTGCATGCCCATCGCCAGCAGCAGGCCGCACAGCGGGACCAGGACGCGCCGGGCGTGCTGCCGGTCGGCCGCCGTCGCGGCGAGGCCGAAGCCGATGCCGGTCAGGACGGTGAAGAGGGGGTGCGCGAACGGCGACATGATGACGCGTACGAAGAAGGTCGCCGCCGTCACGGAGGCGATGCCCCGGTCGCCGGTGAGCTGATCGGTGCCGAAGGCGGTGCCCAGGTAGAGGATGTTCTCGGTGAACGCGAAGCCGGTCGCGGTGATGCCGGCTATCACCACCCCGTCGACGATGCCCGTGAAGTCCCGTCTGCGGAAGAGGAACACGAGCAGGACGGCGGCGGCCTTGGCGGACTCCTCGACGACCGGCGCTATCACGGTCGCGCCCAGGGTGTCCGCGCTCGACGGGTCCGCGGTCGCCGTCGCTATCCATCTGGTCGCGAAACTGTTGGCGACGATCGCTATCAGCGCCGCCGCGCAGGCACCCCAGGCGAAGGAGAACAGCAGGTTCCGCCAGGGGCCGGGGGCGACCCGGTCGAGCCACCGGAAGGCGGCTATGAGCAGCGGCACGGGCAGTACGGCGAGGCCGAGCCCGACCAGGAATCCCTCGGTGCCGGTCTGTTGGCGCACCAGGGCGAGGATGACGAGCCCGGAGAGCGCGAGCAGGGTGCTGAGCGCCCCGTAGCGCACCCCTCTGCGCTGCCACCAGTGGGCGTGCCCGAGCGCCCTGCCCGCCGGACCACCGGGGTGCGGCGGCTGCGGCGGGTATGTCGGGTACGGGGGAAAGGTGGCCACGGCATTGACCCTAACGAGCGAAGGCGCCGCCCGCGATGGCGTATCGCGTTGACCTCGTGAGCCTCAGGCGCCGGTGGGGGGCTGGTTGTGGTGCTGTACGCGACGGAAGAGCAGGTCGTTCACGACATGTCCCTTGTCCAGTCCCTGGCCCTCGAAACGGGTCAGCGGCCGGAAGTCCGGACGGGGCGAGAAACCGCCGTCGGACCGCGTGTTCGCGAATTCCGGATGCGCCGTGAGGACTTCGAGCATCTGTTCGGCGTACGGCTCCCAGTCCGTCGCGCAGTGCACGATCCCGCCCGGTCTGATCCGGGTGGCGGCGAGGTCGAGGAACTCCGGCTGGATCAGCCGTCGCTTGTGGTGGCGCTTCTTCGGCCAGGGGTCGGGGAAGAACACGCGCAGCCCGTCCAGCGCGTCGGGAGTGAGCATCTCGCGCAGCAGGATGATGGCGTCGCCGTTGCCGACCCGGACGTTGGACAGGCCGTTCTGGTCGGCGAGGTTGAGCAGGTTGCCCTGGCCGGGGGTGTGCACGTCGACGGCGAGGATGTTGGTGCCCGGGTCGGCGGAGGCCATCTGCGCGGTGGCCTCTCCCATCCCGAAGCCGATCTCCAGGACGACGGGGTTGTCGTTGCCGAAGAGCTCCGCGAGGTCGATGACGCGCTGTCCGTCGATGTCCAGCCCCCACTTGGGCCACAGCCGCTGCAGCGCGTCCGCCTGCCCGGCGGTCACCCGGCTGCGCCGCGGCTGGAAGCTCCGGATCCGCCGCTCGAAGTGCGAACCGGCGGGGTCGGCCCTGGGCCCGTCCGGGAAGCGGGGCTCCCCCTTGGCCCGGGTGTGCCGGACGGAGGCACCGGGGACGTGCGCGGGCCGCCCGGCGGGCTCCACGGAGGCGGGAGCGGCGGGCCGGGGCGTTTCGGGGGCGTTGTGGGAGTCAGACACAGTGGGGTCGATTTTACGGGGACGCCGGCCCGCCCGGCCCGCCCGGCACCGCAGGCCTCACACCGGCCCCGGCCTCGGCGTCCTCACACCGGTCGCAGCCGTCCTCACACCGATCCCAGCATCGCCAGCGCTCTCCTGGCCACCTCCCGCCCGATCGGCAGCGAGGCGGTGGCCGCCGGTGAGGGCGCGTTCAGCACGTGCACCGCCCGCGGCCCCTCCTTGATCATGAAGTCGTCCACCAGCGCCCCGTCCCGCAGCACCGCCTGCGCCCGCACACCGGCGGCCGTCGGCACCAGGTCGTCCGCCGTCACCGCGGGCAGCAGCCTGCGCACCGCCGTCGTGAACGCCGTCCTGGACACCGAGCGGCGCAGCTCTCCGGCCCCGTACCGCCAGTGCCGCCGGGCCAGCTGCCAGGACCCGGGCCACGCGAGCGTGCCCGCGAGCTCCCGGGGCCGTACGACGCCCCAGCCGTAGCCCTCACGGGCCAGCGCCGGCACCGCGTTGGGCCCGATGTGCACGCCCCCGTCGATCCCGCGCGTGAGATGCACCCCGAGGAACGGGAACGCCGGGTCCGGCACCGGGTACACCAGTCCCCGCACCAGCTCGGGCCGCGCCAGCTCGTAGTACTCGCCCCGGAACGGCACGATCCGCATCTCCGGGTCGTCCCCGGTCATCCGGGCCACCTCGTCGCAGTACAGCCCGGCACAGTTCACCAGCACCCGCGCGCGTACGACGTCGCCGGTCCGGGTGCGGACGGCGACCCCCAGCCCGGCCCGCCGGTCGATCCGCTCGACCCGGGCGCCGTAGCGGATCTCCGCTCCCGAGCCGTGGGCCAGCTGCCGGGCCACGCCGACGAAGTCGCACACGCCCGTCGTCCCGACGTGTATGGCCGCGAGCCCGCGGACCTCCGGCTCGTACTCGGCGATCTGCGGGGCGCCCAGCTCACGTACCGGAATGCCGTTCTCCCGGCCGCGCTGGACCAGTGCGTGCAGGCGCGGCAGCTCGGCCTTGTCGGTGGCGACGATCAGCTTTCCGGTGACGGCGTGCGCGACGCCGTACTCCGCGCAGAACTTCACCATCTCCGCGGCGCCCCGTACCGCGTACCGCGCCTTCAGCGACCCGGGCCGGTAGTAGATCCCGCTGTGGATGACCCCGCTGTTGCGTCCCGTCTGGTGCCTGGCCGGGCCGCCCTCCTTCTCCAGCACGGTCACCCGGGTGCCCGGCGCGGCCCGCGTGATCGCATACGCGGTGGACAGCCCGACGATCCCCCCGCCGATCACGAGCACGTCACAGTCGTACGCGACGTCGGCACGCACCTGCACCACCTCCCACTACCGATAGTGCACTGCGCCACTGACAGTCACTTCAAACGCGGAGGACCGCATCGCCGCGGAGCGGCGCCCCTCACGCCGGCGCCATCAGCAGCGGCCGGGCCCGCTCCCGTAGCTCCACCACCCGCGGCTCGTCCCCGTACGGCTCCAGCCGGTGCAGCAGATCCTTCACGTACTCCGTGGTGCGCGCCGACGAGATGCGCCCGGCGACCTCCACCGCCCGCACCCCCTGCTCGCAGCACGCGTCGAGATTGCCCGACTCCAGCTCGGCCACCGCCGAGACGACGAGCCGCAGTCCGTGCGAGCGCACGAACTCCTCCGTCGGCTTCGACAGTGCCTGCTCGGTGAAGCGCCGTACCTGACGTGGCGCCTTCAGATCGCGGTAGCACTCGGCGGCGTCCGCGGCGAACCGGTCGTAGGAGTAGAAGCCCAGCCAGGAGGGGTCGTTGTCGCCTTCCCGGGACCGCTCCAGCCAGCCCTCCGCCGCCTTCAGCGCCGCGCCCGCCGCCTGCGCGTCTCCCGCACGCGCGTGTGCCCGCGCCTCGACGAGCCGGAAGAAGCTCATGGTGCGGGCCGTGGCCAGCCCGCGGTTGCGCTCCAGCGCGGCCTGCGCGAGGTCGACGCCCTCGTCGCCGAAGCCCCGGTACGTCGCCTGGAGCGACATCGACGCCAGCACATAGCCCCCGAGGGGCACGTCGGCGGCGGCGCGGGCGAGCCGCAGCGCCTGGATGTAGTACCGCTGCGCGGCCTCCTGCTGCCCGGTGTCGAACGCCATCCACCCGGCGAGCCGCGTGAGCTCCGCCGAGGCGCCGAACAGCGCTCTGCCCACCTCGTCCGAGTACGAGCCGAGCAGCAGCGGTGCCGCCTCCACCCGTAAACATTCGGGCACCATGGACGAACGCCAGTCGCCGCCTCCGTACTTGGAGTCCCAGCGCCTGGCGTCCTCGGCGGCCTCCCGCAGCTTCTGCACATCGCTGTGGCCGACTTTGAGCGGTGCGCCCGAGCCCTCCGCGGAGTTCGCCTCGCGCGCCACCGACGAGTCGGCCGGTGTTATCAGCCACCGTGAGGCGGGCGTTGCGTACGCGCTTACTGCGAACGATCCGGCCAGCGACTGCCAGATGCCGCCGGAGCCGGCCCGGCGCCCGGCGAGGTCGAGGCGGTACAGCTCCGTCGCCGACCGCACCGCCTGTCCGACGTCCCTGGGGAAGGCGAGGCCCACCTCGGGTGCGGGGTCCGCGTCCGCCAGGCCGATCTCGTGGAGCGGCACCGGGCGGCCGAGCTTCTGGCCGATCGCGGCCGCGATGAGGTGGGGCGCGGCACCCTGCGGCACCATGCCCTTCGACACCCAGCGCGCCACCGACGTCTTGTCGTAGCGAAGTGTCAGACCGCGCTGTGCGCCAAGGTCGTTGACGCGACGGGCGAGGCCTGCGTTGCTGATTCCCGCGAGGGCGAGAACGGCGCCGAGCTTTTCGTTCGGCCCGCGTTGCTCCCTGGACATGCGCCACCCCTCGACACAGACGGCTGCCGCGCTGGCATAACCACGCGGCATTCGTAAACCCAGCGTAGTTCGCCGCATCCCAAGCGTTAAGGGGCATTGTTCCGGATGGCGGGATTGTGGTCCGTACTGAAGTACGGGTCCGATACGCGCAGTTGCGCCGTGCTCCCGTTGTGTGGCCGTGCGCCCGGCCGTGCGCTCTTCTCCGGCCACCGAGGGAGCGGTTCCATGGATCGTGCGTGGGTCGGCCCGCTGTACTGGATCCAGTGGGCTGGGGGACACCGCCACCTCCATCCCCGCGGGTGGCGGACCGGTCCGGGAGGCGCACTCCGTCTCCCGGGCTGCGCGCAGGAGTTGACGGTGTGCGAAGCCTGTACAGAGCGTGTCCACACCTGTCCCCGCGTAGCCAATTTGGCTGAAAATCGACCCTGCATTCACGCGGCGATTACCGCTCCCACCACGGCACTTGAGGGCGCGAACGGCGTTTTCGGGGCGCACGGCGGGGGCGCATTCACGTCGCAGTCGCCCTGGTCGGCAGGGGTGTCCGGGCCGCCGGATCGCCCTCGTGAGGGGGAGCGCCCCGGCGCGTTCCGGGGATCACAAGCCGCTCCACGGCCCCTCCACCGCGCGTTCTTCATGGCAGCATGGTGAACCGGTTCGTACGGTGCACTGGTTGTCCACAGTCCGTGGAGGCGTCGATGCGGTGGTTGGTGGGATGGAGCAGCACCGCCCCGGCGACAGCCGGCATCGGTACCGCGGGGGCCACGGGAGGCGACGGCGAGACCGTGCACCCGGTCGGCTCCCAACTCCTGTGGGGCGACCCCGATCCGCTGTGGGCGGTCGGTGACTGGCGCCCCGACGAGGTGCGGGTGGTCCGGGCCGACCCCCAGACCCGGATCGCGGTCCTGGGCACCTGCGGCGCCTCCGACGAAGAGCTGCGGGTCGCGCTGTTCGCCGCGCGTGGGGGCGCACTGCGTCATCTCACGGCCTGGCCGGGCAGCTACACGGCCATCGTCCAGGTGGGCCGCCGCATCACCGTCTGCGGCGATCTGGCAGGTGCCCGACCGGTCTTCTACACCCCGTGGGCGGGTGGCACGGCCTATGCGACCGCCGCGCTCCCCCTCGCCGACCTCATCGAGGCCAACCTCGACTTCGGCCATCTGGCGGCCCTCCTCGCCGCCCCGGACGTGCCGGCCGCGCTGCACGACTCCACCCCGTACGACGGCGTACGGCGTATTCCGCCGGGGCACGCACTGATCCTGCGCACCGGCGCGCGCGAGATCGCCGGCTACGAGCCGGTCGCCTCCCTCGCCGTGGCGGCGCCCTCGGCCGACCCCGACAGCGCGGTGGACGCCGTGCGCGACGCGCTGGTGGAGGCGGTACGCGCGCGTCTGTCGGCACCGCGGCACGTCCCGGGCGCCGACATAGACCCCGGACCCGTCCCCGGCATGGGGCCCGCCGAACGCCGCGCCGCGCGCGGGATGCCGGTCGCCGGGATCGGCGCGGACCTCTCCGGCGGCCCGGCGTCGGGGACGCTCGCCCTGCTCGCCGCCGGCCTGCCGGGCATGCCGGGCACCGTCCTCGGGCACGGCACCGGCGCCGGGGAACGCCTCCTGGCGGTCACCTTCAACGACCTGGCCGTCGGCGGTCGCGAGGCGGAACTGGAGCGCGCGGGCACCCTCGCGGCCAACCCCCGTCTGCATCACGTGGTCGTGACCGGCGGCGAGGAGAGCCTGCCGTACGCCGACCTGGACGGCCCCCTGACCGACGAGCCGGGCCAGTCCCTGGTGACGGCCGCGAGGCACCGGGTCCGCCTGGCGTCGGGCAGCGCCGACCACCTCACCGGCTACGGCGCCCGGCAGGTCCTGGACGCCCACCCGGCCCGCCTGGCCGACCTCCTGATGGACCGCAAGCGCCGGCATCTCGTGCGCCCCGTCGCCGCGCTCGCCAAGGCGGACGGCTCGGTGTTCGTCCCCGCGCGCGTGTACGGCGCGGCCCGCCGGCTGGCCCGCACCCCGTACGGGGCGGGCCTGGAACTGCTCGCCGAACGCCTCCTGCAGCGCCGCTTCGACGAGCCCGGGGGCGCCGTCGGAGCGTCCCTGGCCGCCCTCGCCTGGGCCAGGCCGGGCCCTGCCGCACGCTGGCTGACCGGCGAGGCCCTGGCTGAAGTATCGGTTCGCCTGCAGGCGTCGACGAGCCGCTCGGGCATCGGCCCCGGCCAGCGCCCCGGCGACCACCGGGCGCGTGCCGCGCTGGCCCGCCAGGCCGCCGACATCCGCGTCCTGGAACAGGCTGCGGAGATCCGCTCCCAACGCCTGCACGCCCCTTTCCTCGACAACCAGGTCGTCCGCGCCTGCCGCGCCCTCCCCGAGGCCCTGCGCGTCCAGCCGGGCGCCCGCGCGGCCATCCTCCGCACCGTCCTGGAGGGCGCCGGTGTACGCGACCTCCCGCCCGGCTGGGGCGCCCCCTCCCACGCCCCGGCGGCGGTCGCGGCCCGCACCGGCCTGCGGGTCTCCACGGACTCCCTGATGGCCCTGTTCGGCACTCCCCTCCTCGCGGAGGCCGGCCTGGTGGAGGCCCGCGTCGTCCGCAAGGCCCTGCGCGCCGCGGCGGAGGGCGAGCCGCTGCCCCTCGACGGCCTGGCCGACCTGGTCTCCCTCGAACTGTGGCTGCGCCGCCTCCTGGCCCGCCGAGGCACCTGCTGGACAGGCACCCCGGCCCGTCAACGCGCGGTCCCCGCAGGCATCCGCCCGAAGAGGGGCGCGCTGGCATCGGGGGGCGGGGCGGGGGTCGCGTGAGGGGGTGACCCGGAGGAGGGCGTCCCGTGCCCGCCCCGGCCGACCCGCCTTCCCTGTCCGCCCCATGTGCGGCCTCTTCCAGGCCCGACCTGGGCGCCGCGCGGTTGTTCAGCCGTCGGTGCCTGACACCCCGGCCCGGCAAACGCCGTGCCCCCTCCCGTGCCTCCCGGCCACAATGATCCGGTGCGGTACAAGATTCTGGGCGTCGCCCAGGCCGAGGACGAGCGCGGCGTCGTCGTGCCCGTTCCCGGTCCCCGTCTGCGCGCCCTGCTGACCGCCCTGGCCCTGCGCCCCGGCCGTGTCACCACCCCCGACGCCCTGATCGCCGAGGTCTGGACGGACGACCCGCCGCACGACGCCCCGGCCGCCCTCCAGGCCCTGGTCGGCCGCCTGCGCCGCGCCCTCGGCAAGGACGCCGTGACCTCCGCCCCCGGCGGCTACCGCCTCGCGGCCACCGAGCACGACGTCGACCTGTACGTCTTCGAGGACCTGGTCCACCGGGGCACCGCGGCCCTGGCCCGCAACGACGCCGGCACCGCGGCCGACGTCCTCGACGAGGCCCTGGCCCTGTGGCGCGGCCCCGCCCTCGCCGACCTGCCCGACCGCACCGCCGCCGCCCGCCCCGACGCCCTCCACCTGGAGGCGACCCGTGCCCGCGTCGACGCGGACCTGCGTCTGGGCCGCGCCCACACCGCCGTACCGCACCTGAGGGAACTCACCGCCGCCCACCCGTACGACGAACCGCTGCACGCCCTCCTCGTCCGTGCCCTGCGCGACACGGGCCGCACCGCCGACGCCCTCGCCGCGTACGAGTCCACCCGCCGGGCCCTGGCCGAAGACCTCGGCACCGACCCCGGCCCCGAACTCCGCGCCCTGCACGCCGAACTCCTCGCGGCACCGCAGATCCGGACCGCTGAGCCACCGGCGCCGCCCGGCCGCCCCCGACCCCCCACCCGCACCGGCAACCTGCGTCCGCGGCTTACCTCTTTCGTGGGCCGGGAACCAGAGCTCGACGCCATCCGTTCCGAATTGCACAGGGCACGGCTGGTCACCCTCACCGGACCGGGCGGCTCGGGAAAGACGCGCCTCGCCGAGGAGGCCGCCGCCGGGCTTCCGCAGGCGTGGCTGGTCGAACTGGCGCCGCTCGACCGGCCCGAGGCGGTGCCGGGAGCGGTGGTCAGCGCGCTCGGTCTGCGCGAGACCGTGCTGATGACCGCCGAGTTGACGGCCCCGCAGGACGACCCGCTCGCCCTGCTCGTCGAGTACTGCGCCCCGCGCAGCGAACTGTTGATCCTTGACAACTGCGAACATGTCATCGAAGCGGCGGCCGCCCTCGCCGAGACGCTGCTCACCCACTGCCCGGGGCTCACGATCCTCGCCACCAGCCGCGAACCCCTCGGCGTCCCCGGCGAGTCGGTGCGCCCGGTCGAACCCCTCGTCCCCGACCAGGCACGGCGCCTGTTCGAGGAGCGCGCCTCCGCCGTCCGCCCCGACGCGGACACCGCGCTCCGCGACCGGGCGGCCGTCGAGGAGATCTGCCGCCGCCTGGACGGCCTGCCGCTCGCCATCGAACTGGCCGCGGCCCGGCTGAGGCTGCTCACCCCGAGGCAGATCGCCGACCGCCTCGACGACCGCTTCCGCCTCCTGACCTCCGGGAGCCGCACGGTCCTGCCCCGCCAGCAGACCCTGCGCGCGGTCGTCGACTGGTCCTGGGACCTGCTCGACGAGCGGGAGCGGACGGTCCTGCGCGAGGTCTCGGTGTTCGCCGGCGGCTGGGACCTGGAGGCGGCGGAGGCCGTGTGCACCGGCCCCGCGGCCGACCTGGTCGGCGCGCTCGTCGACAAGTCCCTGATCGTGGCCGCCCCGTACGAGAACCCCTACGACGAGAGCGGCTCCGGCACCATGCGGTACCGCATGCTGGAGACCATCCACGAGTACGCCGCGGAGCGCGCCGCCGAGGCCCCCGAGCCGCGCGCCGCCGCCGAGCGCCGGCACCACGCGTGGGTGCGCGCGCTCGTCACGGAGGCCGAGCCGCGCCTGCGCTCGGCCGGCCAGCTCCCGTGGATCTCCCGCCTGGAGACCGAGCTGGACAACATCCGTGCGGCCCTCGACCGCGCCCTGGCCTCCGGCGTCGAGGAGGAGGCGGGGGCCCTCACGCTGGCCATGGGCTGGTTCTGGTGGCTGCGCAACTACCGCCACGAGGCGACGAGCTGGGTCGACCGGGCCCTGCGCCTGAGCGCGGGCGTGGACCCGTACGACACCTCGGTCGACCCCGTGGACGCCTGCCTGGCCGCCCCGGACGGCGAGGAGCCCGGCCCCCTGCGCACCCTCCGGATGAACCTCCGGATGCTCCACCTCTTCCTCAAGTCGGACGCCGAGCCGATGGACGCCACCCCGGACGAGGCACTGCGCGCGTACGTCACCGGCGTGCGGGCGTACTTCGAGCCCGGCGGCCCCGAGTCGGCCCGCTTCCCCGGGCTCGTCTGGCCGGTGACCGCGTTCGTCCTGAGCAGCTGGGAGGAGGTGCGTGCCGCCATGAACGTCACCGTGGCCAACTGTCGTGCCCACGGCGACGACTGGGCGGTCGGCGTCGCCCTGATGTTCCGCACCCACATGGCCGTCGACTCGCCCGGCGGGATGAAGGGCGTCGACGAGGACCTCGCCGAGCTGCGGACCATCAGCCGGCGCGTCGGCGACCGGTGGATGCGGGCCCAGGTGTGCAGCGCGGCCGGCGAGGCGGCCATGGCACGGGCCCGGTACGAAGAGGCCAAGGGCGAGTACGAGGAGGCGCTGCGCCTGGCCTACGAGGTGGGCGCGTACGCGGAGACGCCGTTCCTGATCGCCCGGCTCGCGGAGTTCGCCTACCGCGCGGGCGACCGGCCGGGTGCGGAGCGGGCGCTGGACGAGGCGTCGGACGCCGCCGACCGTTACGGCGTGGCCGACTCCCGGGCGTTCGTCCTGCTCATGCGGGCCCATCTGGCGCTGGACGACAAGGACACGGTCCGGGCGCGTGAACTGTGCGAGGCGGCCCGGGCGGAGACCCAACGGGGTTCGCCGCCGCCGCAGTTCATGGTGATGCTGGACGCGGTCGACGCGATGGTGACGGTCGTCGAGTCCGGTCCGCGGCTCGGACTGGCGAAACTGGTCGACACCGTGCGGGAGTCGGTGGAGCGGCGCTGCGCCGACGCGGTCACGGCGACGCTCCTGGACGGCACCGCGGTCGTGCTGTCCGATCTCGGCGACCACGCGCGCGTGGCCCGTCTGCTGGCTGCCGCCGACCGGCTGCGGGACGGTCATCCACGCCTGGCTCCGGAGGGCGCCGAGGCCGAGCGCGCGCAGGCGGCCACCCGTGCCGCGCTGGGCGACCGGCGGTGGGAGGCGGAGTACGCCGCGGGCGCCGCCCTCGGCCCCGGTGAACTGTTCACCGACCTCGACGAGGCCCTGCGCAGCGGTTCGGCCGATACGGCCTAGGAGCAGGTGAACCTCGACTCGGCCCAGTCCGCGAGCGTGAGCGCGTCGAAGCCGTTGCGCGGCTCGACGACCAGCCGCACGGTCCGGTGCCCGGCGAGGTTCACGTGGACCGGGACCGCCGGTTCACCGGCCTCCACCAGGCCCGACTGCCACAGCCGGGTGCCGTCGGCGTAGACGGAGAAGTAGACCTTGCCGAGCCCCGCCGTCATGTCGTCGATGCCGACCAGGGCGTCGTAGGCGGTGCAGCTGCGGTTGAGGTCGATCGTGACGGAGGACCGGCCGTGCACGCTCACCCCATGGGCGTACCACTTGTCGTCGACGGACAGGCCGTAGCGCTGCCACACCCAGCTGCTCCGACCGATCCGCATCTCGGGCTCGGTGCCGTCGCCGCTGACGTCGTAGTCGAGCTCGCTCCACTCGTAGACGGCCGGGGCGGGTGGTGGAGGCGGGGTCGGTGTGGGGGTGGGCGTGGGCGTCGGCTCGGGCGTGGGCGTCGGCCTGGGCTTCGGGGCGGCTGGGGGAGTGGGCGTCGGTGTCGGCGTGGGCGTCGGCCGGGGTGTCGGGGTTCGTGCGGGCGTGGGGGCGTCCGCGGGCACGATCGCCGGGGGCGTCGGCTCGGGCCGCTTCGTCGAGGGCTTCGGCGACTGCGGCCGCACGACCGGCGAGGAGACGGGCGGCTTGGCGTCGGGCCTTCTGGCGGGGCTGTCGTTGCCGACGAGGGCGAGGGCCACCACGGCGGCGGCCACGGCGACGACGCCGGCCGCGATGCCGGCCTTCACCGCCGCGCCCAGCCCCTCCGAGGCCGCCGCGCCGCCACCCGCGCCCGCTCCGCCGGACGAGCCGCCGCCCGTCGCCGCGGCCGCACCCGCGCCCGCCGCACCTGCTCCGGCGGCTCCACCCGCGACGAGGCCGAGCGCCTTGGCGTACCCGGCGGCGCCGAACCAGCCGATGACCGCGACCGGTACGACGGCCGGGATGCCGCCGGCGACCTCCTTGATCTGACCGGCGGCCAGCCGGCACTTGGCGCACTCCTCCAGATGCCTGCGCAGCCCGCGCTCCGCACGGGTGCGCAGGCCGCCGCGCGCGTAGGCGCCGAGCCGGTCGGCGTACCGGGCGCACTCCTCGTCGGCCACGAGGGCGGCGCTGACGTGGGCCTGCAGATAGGCCTGCTTGAGGCCCTCGCGGGCGCGGGAGGCGAGCACGCGCGTGCCGTTGGCGTCCAGCCCGAAGAGCGTGGCGATCTCGCTGGGCGACTCGTCCTCGACCTCGGTGTGCCACAGCACGGCCTGCCAGCGCTCCGGCAGCGACCGGAATGCCTGCATCGCCATGGACTGCTCGGCCTCGTGCATGGCGCGCACGTCGGCGCCGAGATCCAGGGTGTCGTGGTCGGCGACCTCGGACGAACGCGCCGCCTGCGCGGCGAACAGCGCAAAGTCGTCGACGAGTTGCTCACGCCTGGCGGACTTGGTCCAGCCGGCGGCCACCCGCCGGACGGAGGTGAGCAGATACGCGCGTACGGCGTGCTTGGGGCCGTGCCCCCCGCGCACCGCCTGCAGCACGCGGGCGAAGACCTCGGCGGTCAGGTCGTCGGCGGTGTGGCCGTCGCGGCAGCAGGTACGGGCGTAGCGGCGTACGGCGTCGGCGTGACGCCGGTACAGCGCCTCGTAGGCGCTGTCGTCGCCCGCGCGCATCCGCTCGATCAGATCGGCGTCGGAAGGGGGCAGATCCCTCGGTGGCGGCAGGACGCCGCCGTTCTCCCGCCGGGCGCGCTGGGCCGGGACGCTGCCCTCGACGGGCTCCCCGGCCTGGGCCGGAATGGAGGGGCGTCCCCCCTGAAGCGGCACCCGCGGCGAGGCGCCGTCTTCCGCGTCCCCGTCGCCGAGTGACTCGTCCCGCCCGTCAACGCTCATCGCGGAAAGCCCCCGCCGCCTGCCCTACCGGTCCCGAACACCGGGTCAGAGTGCCATATTGGCTTTTGGTCAGGACCCCTGCCGGGTGGTCCTTCCACTCGTCCGTGGGGACCTGCCGCGTACCAGTACTAGCTTTCACCCGTTCGGGGAAGCCTCAATTGATCTCTGTGCGGCGGCAGTTGGCCAGGATGCCCGATTGATCGGATATGTCCCGCCTGGAGCGTCGGCGTACGCGGGAGGCGCGGGCCGTTCGGCGCCCACGCCTCGGAGTCACCTTTTCGAGTGAGCCGTACCGGCCGACGGATTGACCCGCCACCCGCACCGGCCGACCGACACGCGGCCGGCGGCCGCCGACGGATGGCGCGGGTGGGAACCCGAACCCGGCCAGGAGCCGGGCGCTCGCCCACCCGCGACCGTCACACCGGCCGGGACCGCAGCCCCTCCAGCAGGATGTCCAGCAGCCGCGCGGAAGCCGCCGCCTGCTGCGCCGCATCCGGCAAGGAGGGCGCGGCGGTGGCGATCACCAGCAGCACGTCGGACACCGACACGTCGGCCCGCAGCTCACCCGCGGCCCGGGCCCGCTCCACCAGCTGCCCCACGACATCGAGCAGCGCCGAGGCGCCCGCGTCGTCGTCCGCGATCCTCCCCGAGGAACCGCTCTCGGGAACCAGTCGCAGCTCACCTGCGCCCGGCTGCGTCCGCTGCTGCGGCACCCGCGCCTCGTCGAAGACGGTCCTGCCGTCGTGCTCTTCGGCGACGCCGACCCGCAGCACATGGGGCGGCAGCAGGCGGCCGGCGCCCGACGCCACGGAGGTCCGCAGGAAGCGCGACAGCGCCGACCACGGCTCGTCCTCCTGCCCGAGCGCCGCCCGGGCCTGGTCGGTCAGCCGAGAGGTCTCCTCCTCGGCGATCCGCCGCACCAGGACGTCCTTGCTCGGGAACCGCCGGTACACGGTCCCCACACCCACCCGCGCGCGCCGCGCCACGTCCTCCATCGGCGCGCCGTACCCCAGCTCGCCGAAGACCTCGCGCGCCGCGCGCAGCACGTGCTCCAGATTGCGCTGTGCGTCCACGCGCAGCGGCGCCGTACGCGTCTGGTCCCCGCGTCCGTTGCCCGCCGCCGCGCTCATCATGCCGCCGGCCGCGAGTGCGGACGCGGACGACCAATGAGAGTCCTGAACATGCATAAGCGTTCCCCCGGTAATGACGTCTCCCCCCGGAGACTCTCCCCGCCACTGAATGCCGGAGCGTGCGGAGAAGCAGGACCGTCGGCCCGCCCGTCGCGGACTTCGGATCCGATGAAGCGCATCCCCCTACACCCCGTCGACACACGAACATAGTTGAGAGGGGGTCAATTCAGAAGGGGCAGGTTCCGCACGGAGCGCCCCCCGATCGGAGCACGAGTCGTATACGTCCCGATTGCACCCCTCCGGTCCCCCCGGCGCACACCCACTGACCTGCGCTCCTTCCGGGCACTCCGGCAATTCGGCCAACTCCGGAGATCCCCGGCCCGCGGTCACACAAATGGTCGAGGCTGTGGACAAACTCAAGAGCTGGGTGCGTCATGGGATGGTGAAGGAACGTGCGCGCATTCTCGTTGTCGGCGGTGGCTACGTCGGGATGTACACGGCCCTGCGTCTGCAGCGGAGACTGAAACGGGAACTCGCGCGGGGCGAGGCCGAGATCACGGTGGTCACTCCCGACCCGTACATGACCTATCAGCCGTTCCTCCCCGAGGCCGCGGCCGGCGCCATCTCCCCGCGGCACGTCGTCGTCCCGCTGCGCCGCGTCCTGGACCACTGCCACGTCGTCGTCGGCGAGGTCCGCTCCATCGACCACACCAAACGCACGGCCACCCTCACCACCCTGGCCACCGAGGAGGAGGGCGCGGGCGCCGAGCAGCTGTCGTACGACGAACTCGTCCTCGCGCCCGGCTCGATCTCCCGCACGCTGCCCATCCCCGGCCTCGCCGAGCACGCCGTCGGTTTCAAGTCGGTCGAGGAGGCCATCGGCCTGCGCAACCACGTCATCGAGCAGATGGACATCGCCTCCTCCACCCGCGACCCCGCCATCCGCGACGCGGCCCTCACCTTCGTCTTCGTCGGTGGCGGCTTCGCCGGGGTCGAGGCGCTCGCCGAGCTGGAGGACATGGCCCGCTACACCACGCGCTACTACCACAACGTCCAGGCCGAGGACATGAAGTGGATCCTCGTCGAGGCCTCGGACCGCATCCTGCCCGAGGTCGGCGAGGAGATGGGCCGCTACACGGTCACCGAGCTGCGCCGCCGCAACATCGACGTACGGCTCAACACGCGCCTGGAGTCCTGCGCCGACCGCATCGCCGTACTCAGCGACGGAGCCCGCTTCCCGACCCGCACGGTCGTCTGGACGGCCGGTGTCAAACCCAGCCCGCTGCTCGCCGCCACCGACCTCCCGCTCACCGCGCGAGGACGGCTGAAATGCACCCCCCAGCTGACGATCGACGGCACCACGCACGCGTGGGCGGCCGGCGACGCGGCGGCCGTCCCCGACGTCACCGCCGGGGAACCCGGCAGGGAGACCGCCCCCAACGCCCAGCACGCCGTCCGCCAGGCCAGGGTCCTCGGCGACAACATCGCCCACGCGCTGCGCGGCGAGGAACTGGAGACGTACTCCCACAAGTACGCCGGCTCGGTGGCCTCACTCGGTCTGCACAAGGGCGTGGCACACGTCTACGGGCGCAAGCTGAAGGGCTACCCTGCCTGGTTCATGCACCGCGTCTACCACCTCAGCAGGGTGCCCACCTTCAACCGCAAGGCCCGTGTCCTCGCGGAATGGACCCTCTCGGGCCTCTTCAAACGGGAGATCGTCTCACTCGGCTCGCTCGAACATCCCCGAGCGGAGTTCGAACTCGCGGCCGGTGGAAAGCCTCCTACCGATCCGGCGGACGACCCGAAGGGGTCGTCCTGACCGGATCCAGGAACTCCACCGACCGGGGGGACGTCTGAAGGATGTCGCCCCGGTAGGCCACACTGCCAGACTGATCCCCGCCCCAGGGCGAGCGTCCGCTCACCCTTCGAACCCAAGAGGCTCACCCCACCGTGCTGCACCCCGGGGGCATCACGCCCCACTCCTCCGGCAGGGACCGGAACCGCGCCAGGACTCCGAAGACGCCGGAGACGACGACACGAGGCAAGGATTCGTGAACTTCACGCGCTGGAGCGCCCGGCTCCCCGGAACGCAGCGCCGCGCGGCAGCGCGGACCGACCACACGGTCGCCCCGGACCGCCCGGCCGACGGCGCGGGCTCCGTCCCCTCGGCCCGCGCCGAACAACTCACCGAAGAGGCCCCGTACCTGCCCGCCGTGGACGAACTCCCCGTCCGCGATGTCCTCGACCGCGTCCCCGCCCTGGTCGCCCTCGTGCACGGCCCCGATCACCGGGTCGCGTACATCAACGACGCCTATGTGACCGCCTTCGGCCTGCGTCCCCTCGGCAAGCCCACCCGCGAGTCCCTCCCCGAACTCGCCGAACTGGGCCTGCTCCCGCTCCTCGACCAGGTGCTGCGCAGCGGCAAGCCCCGCACCCTGAAGTCCCGCAAGGCCCCCGACGGCCGCTCCTACACCTTCACCTGCACCCCGGTCACGGAAGCCGACCACGCGGGCGTGCTCGTCTTCGCCACCGACGTCACCGACCACGCCGAGGCCGCCGAACGCCTCCGCGCCAGCGAACGCCGCCAGCGCGAGACCGCGGTGACCCTCCAGCGCTCCCTCCTCCCCCAGGAACTCGAACAGCCCGACGACCTGCGCATCGCCGCCACCTACCAGCCCGGCGGCACGGAGGCCGCGGTCGGCGGCGACTGGTACGACGTCATCACCCTCGGCGGCGGCCGCACGGCCCTGGTCATCGGCGACGTCATGGGCCGGGGCGTCCGCGCGGCGGCCGTCATGGGCCAACTCCGTACGGCGGTCCGCGCCTACGCCCGCCTCGACCTGCCCCCGCACGAGGTCCTCCAGCTCCTCGACGGCCTCGCCGCGGAGATCGACGCCAACCAGATCGCCACCTGCGTCTACGCCATCCACGACCCGAACGAGGGCCGGCTGGTGTACGCCTCCGCCGGCCATCTCCCCATCCTGGTCCGCGACGAGACCGGAGCCGTCCAGCGTGCCGACGAGCCGACCGGCCCGCCCCTCGGCACGGGCGGCTGGATGCACGCCTCCGGCTCCGTCCCGCTCAGCCCGGGCTCCACGGCGGTGCTCTACACGGACGGCCTGGTGGAGCGCCGCGACGCCGACCTGGACGAGGGCATCGCCGCTCTGGAGGCCGCCCTGTCCGGCGCGACGGGCACCCCTCAGGTGGTCTGCGACCGCCTGGTCCGCTCGGCCGGGGTCACCGCCGACCACGACGACGACGTGGCGGTCCTGGTCCTTCAGCACCCGGCCCGCACCGGCCACGACGGCGAGCTCTTCCGCAACGCCGCCCTGGAACTCCTCGGCGGCGTCGAAGCGGCCCCACGCGCGCGTGCCTTCGCCTCCGGTGTCCTCACCAGCTGGCGCTTCCCCGCCGACCTGCACGACCTCGGCGTCCTCGCGGCGAGCGAGCTGGTCGCCAACTCCCTGCAGCACGGCACCCCGCCCATGCGGCTACGGCTGCGCCGCACCGACCGCCGCCTGATCATCGAGGTGACGGACGGCGACGACCACCTGCCGCGTCGCCGCCGCGCCGAACCGGGCGACGAGTCCGGCCGGGGCATCGCCATCGTCGCGACGATCGCCTCGAACTGGGGCTCGCGCCGGACACCGGGCGGCGGCAAGGCCGTATGGTGCGAATTCGTCCTGCCGAAGGGCTCGCCCTGACAGCCGCCCGGTGCCGCTGACCGCTCACGGCGGCCGGCTCACGCCTCCGCGGCCACGGCCCCCGCGGACGTCCCGCCCCGGGCCACCACCCGGCTCCGGCTCCTCGCCAGCCACGGCTGATCCTGTACGACGGTCAGCCGCCGCCCCAGCCGCAGCGCGAGGACGGTGATGCCCAGCGAGAACAGCAGGAACGTCACGACGTACGGCGCGTGCAGCGAGGCCCCCATCGGCCCGCCCACCGCCGGCCCCACCGCCAGCGCGAGCTGCTTGACCAGGGCGAACGCCGAGTTGTACTGCCCCGCCATGCCCGTCGGTGCCAGATCGGCGACCAGCGGAGCGACCGTCGGCGACAGCATCGCCTCCCCGAGCCCGAACAGCGCGTACGTCGACACGAAGGCGGCCGTCGCCATCTCCCGGCTGCCGTGCCCGAGCCCGGCGTACCCGGCCACGACCCACGCCACGGCCCAGATCAGCCCGACAGCGGCGATCACCCGGGACCGACGCCGACGCTCGACGAACTTCAGCACGGCGAACTGCGCGACGACGATCATCAGGGTGTTGGCGGCCAGCGCGGTCCCGAGCGCGGACGTGGAGATCCCGGCCGCCTCGACGCCGTACGCGCTCAGCCCCGACTCGAACTGGCCGTAACAGGCGAAGAACAGCACGAAGCCCAGCACGGACAGCTGCACCATGGCCCGGTTGCCGAGCAGCTGCTTCCAGCTGCCCCTGCCCGCGGAGGCGGGCGCGCCCTCGATGCGCGGCGAGCGCGGCATCCGCACCGTCGCCATCACCCCCACCAGCACCAGGAACATCGCCGCCTCGATGGAGAACAGCAGGGTGAAGGAGTCGACGCGCGTAGCGTCCACAAGATGACCGCCGATGAGCCCGCCGACGCCGAGCCCGAGGTTCTGCAGGAAGAACTGCGTGGCGAAGGCGCGCGAGCGGGTGTCGGCGGTGGAGCAGTCCACGATCATCGTCGCCAGCGCAGGCTGCATCACCGCCTGCCCGGCCCCGAGCGCGGCGGCCGCCAGAAGCACGGTCGCCGCGGTACCCGCCAGCCCCAGTCCCAGCGATCCGACGGCGGCGGTGACCAGGGCGGCGATCAGGACCGGCAACGGACCGCGCCGGACGATGGCCCGCCCGGCGAACGGCAGCACGAACAACGCGGCCACGGCGAACACGGCGAGGACCATCCCCGCCGTCATGGCACCGAGCCCCCGCACCTGCGCCACATAGACGTACAGGTAGGGGACGGTGAAGCCGAGCCCGAACGCGCTGAGTGCGTTGCCCACGTGGATCCGGCGCATCGCTGCGCCCATCGCCCTGGTCACGTTCACCTCTCTCATCTGATGGAAGTCCCGCTCCGAAGAGCTTAGGAGTGAAGACTTCAAACCTAAAGTTCGATGCTAAAGAGTACATAATGAAGGACTTCGAGGCAAAGGAGGGGCGTGGGATACTGCGCGCATGGCCGAGCCCCCCGGCGCCACGGAGCCGACACTCGAAGAGCAGATCGCCGCATACCAGCGAGAGTTCCGGGACCTTGACCCCCAGGTCGAGAAGATCGTCTCGGCACTGTCCCGGCTGAACCGCCGTATGAACGTCGCCTATGGCCGGCAGACCGCCGCCCTCGGCATCAGCAACGCCGAGTGGGAGGTCCTGAAGGCCCTCGTCCTCTCCGGCGCCCCCTACCGCATGGGCCCGAGCGACCTCGCCAAGCGCCTCGGCCTGACGCCGGCCGCGATGACCCACCGGATCGACCGCATGGTCACCGAGGGACTGGTGACCCGTGAACGGGACGAGTCCAACCGGGTCCGCGTCATCGTCGAGCTGACGGGGGAGGGCCGCGAGAAGTGGCTGGAGGCGATGCGCCTGGCGACGGTCTTCGAGGGGGACCTCCTCCAGGACCTGTCGGCCGAGGAGCGCACGGCCCTGGGCGAGGTCCTCACCCGCCTGCTCCGTAGGGTGGAACACGCCCAGCCGGACGCGGGCGGACGCCTCACCGACCTGGACTAAAAGATCTTGACAGCGGGTGCTTGACAGGCTCCCGACGGATCCGTAATGTTCTTCGGGTTGCCACGGGGCCGTAACGGCTCTTCGACAACACCTCCTGCCGCAGCAGCGGCAACCAAACCATCAGCACGATCTCCCAACCGGGTTGATTTCGGCGTGCCCGAATTCAATTCGATTTGGATCTCGGCGGCCCGATTGGGAATCGCCGAGAGGATCCGCTAAGGTTTGAGACGTCGGAACGGCCCAACAGCCGGGAAGACAACCCCCTCTGACTGGGAATCAGACGCCGAAAGGATCTGATAGAGTCGGAAACGCAAGACCGAAGGGAAGCGCCCGGAGGAAAGCCCGAGAGGGTGAGTACAAAGGAAGCGACCGTTCCTTGAGAACTCAACAGCGTGCCAAAAGTCAACGCCAGATATGTTGATACCCCGACACCGGGATTTCCTGGTGGCGAGGTTCCTTTGAAGAAAACACAGCGAGGACGCTGTGAACGGTCGGGCCTATTCCGCTCGACTGTTCCGCTCTCGTGGTGTTCATCCCGATTACGGGAAAACATTCACGGAGAGTTTGATCCTGGCTCAGGACGAACGCTGGCGGCGTGCTTAACACATGCAAGTCGAACGATGAACCACTTCGGTGGGGATTAGTGGCGAACGGGTGAGTAACACGTGGGCAATCTGCCCTTCACTCTGGGACAAGCCCTGGAAACGGGGTCTAATACCGGATAACACTCTCGCAGGCATCTGTGAGGGTTAAAAGCTCCGGCGGTGAAGGATGAGCCCGCGGCCTATCAGCTTGTTGGTGAGGTAATGGCTCACCAAGGCGACGACGGGTAGCCGGCCTGAGAGGGCGACCGGCCACACTGGGACTGAGACACGGCCCAGACTCCTACGGGAGGCAGCAGTGGGGAATATTGCACAATGGGCGAAAGCCTGATGCAGCGACGCCGCGTGAGGGATGACGGCCTTCGGGTTGTAAACCTCTTTCAGCAGGGAAGAAGCGAAAGTGACGGTACCTGCAGAAGAAGCGCCGGCTAACTACGTGCCAGCAGCCGCGGTAATACGTAGGGCGCAAGCGTTGTCCGGAATTATTGGGCGTAAAGAGCTCGTAGGCGGCTTGTCACGTCGATTGTGAAAGCCCGAGGCTTAACCTCGGGTCTGCAGTCGATACGGGCTAGCTAGAGTGTGGTAGGGGAGATCGGAATTCCTGGTGTAGCGGTGAAATGCGCAGATATCAGGAGGAACACCGGTGGCGAAGGCGGATCTCTGGGCCATTACTGACGCTGAGGAGCGAAAGCGTGGGGAGCGAACAGGATTAGATACCCTGGTAGTCCACGCCGTAAACGGTGGGAACTAGGTGTTGGCGACATTCCACGTCGTCGGTGCCGCAGCTAACGCATTAAGTTCCCCGCCTGGGGAGTACGGCCGCAAGGCTAAAACTCAAAGGAATTGACGGGGGCCCGCACAAGCGGCGGAGCATGTGGCTTAATTCGACGCAACGCGAAGAACCTTACCAAGGCTTGACATACACCGGAAACGTCCAGAGATGGGCGCCCCCTTGTGGTCGGTGTACAGGTGGTGCATGGCTGTCGTCAGCTCGTGTCGTGAGATGTTGGGTTAAGTCCCGCAACGAGCGCAACCCTTGTCCCGTGTTGCCAGCAGGCCCTTGTGGTGCTGGGGACTCACGGGAGACCGCCGGGGTCAACTCGGAGGAAGGTGGGGACGACGTCAAGTCATCATGCCCCTTATGTCTTGGGCTGCACACGTGCTACAATGGCCGGTACAATGAGCTGCGATACCGTGAGGTGGAGCGAATCTCAAAAAGCCGGTCTCAGTTCGGATTGGGGTCTGCAACTCGACCCCATGAAGTCGGAGTCGCTAGTAATCGCAGATCAGCATTGCTGCGGTGAATACGTTCCCGGGCCTTGTACACACCGCCCGTCACGTCACGAAAGTCGGTAACACCCGAAGCCGGTGGCCCAACCCCTTGTGGGAGGGAGCTGTCGAAGGTGGGACTGGCGATTGGGACGAAGTCGTAACAAGGTAGCCGTACCGGAAGGTGCGGCTGGATCACCTCCTTTCTAAGGAGCACTTCTTACCGAGTTCGCTCGGTCAGAGGCCAGTACATCGGCGAATGTCTGATGCTGGTTGCTCATGGGTGGAACGTTGACTATTCGGCCGGGTTCTGGGTCGGAGGCTGCTAGTACTGCTCGCAAGAGCGTGGAACGCATGATCTCCGGGCGGGAGCCGGCCGGGCACGCTGTTGGGTGTCTGAGGGAATGGTTTTTCCTCAGTCGCCGGCCCCAGTGAACTCGAGTGGAAGCTCGGGGTGATGGGTGGCTGGTCGTTGTTTGAGAACTGCACAGTGGACGCGAGCATCTGTGGCCAAGTTTTTAAGGGCGCACGGTGGATGCCTTGGCACCAGGAACCGATGAAGGACGTGGGAGGCCACGATAGGCCCCGGGGAGTCGTCAACCAGGCTTTGATCCGGGGGTGTCCGAATGGGGAAACCCGGCAGTCGTCATGGGCTGTCACCCTTGCCTGAACACATAGGGCAAGTGGAGGGAACGCGGGGAAGTGAAACATCTCAGTACCCGCAGGAAGAGAAAACAACCGTGATTCCGGGAGTAGTGGCGAGCGAAACCGGATGAGGCCAAACCTACGACGTGTGAGACCCGGCAGGGGTTGCGTCGTGGGGGTTGTGGGATCTCTCTTCTGTCGTCTGCCGGCGGCAGGACGAGTCAGAAACCGTTGATGTAGGCGAAGGACATGCGAAAGGTCCGGCGTAGAGGGTAAGACCCCCGTAGTCGAAACGTCAGCGGCTCGTTTGAGAGACACCCAAGTAGCACGGGGCCCGAGAAATCCCGTGTGAATCTGGCGGGACCACCCGCTAAGCCTAAATATTCCCTGGTGACCGATAGCGGATAGTACCGTGAGGGAATGGTGAAAAGTACCGCGGGAGCGGAGTGAAATAGTACCTGAAACCGTGTGCCTACAAGCCGTGGGAGCGTCGGAACAAGGCTTGCCTTGTTCTCGTGACTGCGTGCCTTTTGAAGAATGAGCCTGCGAGTTTGCGGTGTGTTGCGAGGTTAACCCGGGTGGGGTAGCCGTAGCGAAAGCGAGTCCGAACAGGGCGTTTTAGTAGCACGCTCAAGACCCGAAGCGGAGTGATCTAGCCATGGGCAGGTTGAAGCGGAGGTAAGACTTCGTGGAGGACCGAACCCACCAGGGTTGAAAACCTGGGGGATGACCTGTGGTTAGGGGTGAAAGGCCAATCAAACTCCGTGATAGCTGGTTCTCCCCGAAATGCATTTAGGTGCAGCGTCGTGTGTTTCTTGCCGGAGGTAGAGCACTGGATAGGCGATGGGCCCTACCGGGTTACTGACCTTAGCCAAACTCCGAATGCCGGTAAGTGAGAGCACGGCAGTGAGACTGTGGGGGATAAGCTCCATGGTCGAGAGGGAAACAGCCCAGAGCATCGACTAAGGCCCCTAAGCGTACGCTAAGTGGGAAAGGATGTGGAGTCGCAGAGACAACCAGGAGGTTGGCTTAGAAGCAGCCACCCTTGAAAGAGTGCGTAATAGCTCACTGGTCTAGTGATTCCGCGCCGACAATGTAGCGGGGCTCAAGCGTACCGCCGAAGTCGTGTCATTGCAGCATGAGGGCCAACGCCCGCTGTGATGGGTAGGGGAGCGTCGTCTGCCGGGTGAAGCAGCACCGGAAGGTAGTTGTGGACGGTTGACGAGTGAGAATGCAGGCATGAGTAGCGATACAAACGTGAGAAACGTTTGCGCCGATTGACTAAGGGTTCCTGGGTCAAGCTGATCTGCCCAGGGTAAGTCGGGACCTAAGGCGAGGCCGACAGGCGTAGTCGATGGATAACCGGTTGATATTCCGGTACCCGCTGTGAAGCGTCAAACATTGAATCCAGTGATGCTAAGCCCGTGAAGCCGCCGGCTGAGTCTTCGGACGAGGTCGGAGTGGTGGAGCCGGTGACCCGAGCTGGTAGTAGGTGAGTGATGGGGTGACGCAGGAAGGTAGTCCATCCCGGGCGGTGGTTGTCCCGGGGTAAGGGTGTAGGACGAGTGGTAGGCAAATCCGCCGCTCATGTGTCTGAGACCTGATGCCGAGCCGATTGTGGTGAAGTGGATGATCCTATGCTGTCGAGAAAAGCCTCTAGCGAGTTTCATGGCGGCCCGTACCCTAAACCGACTCAGGTGGTCA
Organism: Streptomyces sp. C1-1; assembly: GCF_050214755.1. Classification (NCBI taxonomy): domain Bacteria; kingdom Bacillati; phylum Actinomycetota; class Actinomycetes; order Kitasatosporales; family Streptomycetaceae; genus Streptomyces; species Streptomyces sp. C1-1. The sequence goes on from NZ_CP189826.1 coordinate 5,368,962, forward strand.
GGTAGAGAATACCGAGGCGTTCGGGTGAACTATGGTTAAGGAACTCGGCAAAATGCCCCCGTAACTTCGGGAGAAGGGGGGCCACACCTGGTGAGAACACTTGCTGTTCGAGCTGGGGGTGGCCGCAGAGACCAGCGAGAAGCGACTGTTTACTAAAAACACAGGTCCGTGCGAAGCCGTAAGGCGATGTATACGGACTGACGCCTGCCCGGTGCTGGAACGTTAAGGGGACCGGTTAGCTTGGATTCGTCCAGGCGAAGCTGAGAACTTAAGCGCCAGTAAACGGCGGTGGTAACTATAACCATCCTAAGGTAGCGAAATTCCTTGTCGGGTAAGTTCCGACCTGCACGAATGGCGTAACGACTTCTCGACTGTCTCAACCATAGGCCCGGTGAAATTGCACTACGAGTAAAGATGCTCGTTTCGCGCAGCAGGACGGAAAGACCCCGGGACCTTTACTACAGTTTGATATTGGTGTTCGGTTCGGCTTGTGTAGGATAGCTGGGAGACTTTGAAACGCGGACGCCAGTTCGCGGTGAGTCGTCGTTGAAATACCAGTCTGGTCGTGCTGGATGTCTAACCTGGGTCCGTGATCCGGATCAGGGACAGTGTCTGATGGGTAGTTTAACTGGGGCGGTTGCCTCCTAAAGAGTAACGGAGGCGCCCAAAGGTTCCCTCAGCCTGGTTGGCAATCAGGTGTTGAGTGTAAGTGCACAAGGGAGCTTGACTGTGAGACCGACGGGTCGAGCAGGGACGAAAGTCGGGACTAGTGATCCGGCGGTGGCTTGTGGAAGCGCCGTCGCTCAACGGATAAAAGGTACCCCGGGGATAACAGGCTGATCTTCCCCAAGAGTCCATATCGACGGGATGGTTTGGCACCTCGATGTCGGCTCGTCGCATCCTGGGGCTGGAGTCGGTCCCAAGGGTTGGGCTGTTCGCCCATTAAAGCGGTACGCGAGCTGGGTTTAGAACGTCGTGAGACAGTTCGGTCCCTATCCGCTGTGCGCGTAGGAGTCTTGAGAAGGGCTGTCCCTAGTACGAGAGGACCGGGACGGACGAACCTCTGGTGTGCCAGTTGTCCTGCCAAGGGCATGGCTGGTTGGCTACGTTCGGGAGGGATAACCGCTGAAAGCATCTAAGCGGGAAGCCTGCTTCGAGATGAGGACTCCCACCCACTTGATGGGGTAAGGCTCCCAGTAGACGACTGGGTTGATAGGCCGGATCTGGAAGCACGGTAACGTGTGGAGGTGACCGGTACTAATAGGCCGAGGGCTTGTCCTCAGTTGCTCGCGTCCACTGTGTTAGTTCTGAGGCAACGACCGTGTTTTTTCCGGTCCAACTTCATAGTGTTTCGGTGGTTATAGCGTGAGGGAAACGCCCGGTTACATTCCGAACCCGGAAGCTAAGCCTTACAGCGCCGATGGTACTGCAGGGGGGACCCTGTGGGAGAGTAGGACGCCGCCGAACAAATTTTGAGAAAACCCCCGGCCGGGGATACCGGTCCGGGGGTTTTCTGCGTTCGGCTACCGTTGCTGGCATGACCTACAAAGTCCGTTCCATACGCGCCGACGAGTGGCGTGAGGTGAAGGCGCTGCGACTCGCCTCTCTTCAGGACCCCGTCGCGCACCTCGCCTTCCTGGAGACCTACGAGCAGGCCGCGGCCAGGTCGGATTCCTTCTGGCAGGAGCGGGCGGCCGGCGGAGCCGAGGGGGCTTCCGGAGCGCAGCAGATCATTGCCGAGGGTCCGGACGGCGAATGGGTCGGGACGATTACCGTGCTGATGGAGGAGGCCGGGTCCACCGACTGGGCCGGGTTTCCGATCGAGCGGCGGCAGGGGCATGTCGTCGGCGTGTTCGTGCGGCCCGAGCACCGTGGCATCGGGCTGACCGAGGTGCTGTTCGAGGCCGGTCTGGACTGGGCCTGGGCGCAGGGCGCCGAGCGGGTGCGGCTCATCGTGCACGAGGACAACGGGCGGGCTCAGCGGCTGTATCGGAAGGTCGGCTTCGCGCCCACCGGTGTGACCGTGCCGTTGGCGGCGGCCCCGGGGCAGTTGGAACTGGAGTTCGCCCTGGAGCGCGAGGAGCATGAGGCGGTCTGACCGGCTGGACCGGCTAGACCGGCAGTTCGTCGTGCGGCCAGCGGGCGCGGCCCTGCTCCCGGGAGCGGAGCAGGGCAAGCGTCGGCAGGCCCCGGTCCGCTCCGGCGGCCAGCAGCTCCGGCAGCTGCGGTAGCGGGGCCACGGCGGCCACGTCGTCGAGGACGAGCGTCAGTGGTGGGTCGAGGCGACCGGAGGATGACCGTTCGGCCATGTGCCGGCCGCGCTCGACCACGCTGGAGACGAGGGCCGTCAGGAGAGGCATCGCGCCCGGATTGGTCCTGGGGTCCTCGATGGATTCCCCCACTACATAAAGCGTGCCCCCTTCGTGGACGAAGGAATCCAAGGCGAGGGCGTCGCTTCGGTTGGGTGTGCAGGCCTCACGGATGTTCACCGTGAAGAGGGCCGAGAGGGCTCGGCTCGTCAGTTCCTGGGCCATGTCACGGCGTTCGGGGTGGGCGGTGAGCGCGGCCTCGAGTTCGCCGGCGGAGCCGGGGGACGCCTTGGGGTTCGTACGGAGAATGCGGACCGCGTCCTGGACCTGGGTGCCCTGGGACCAGCGGTGGACGTGGCGGATGGTGCGGCCGTCCACCGCGGCGGCGTGCAGGTAGGTCCGCAGGAGCGTTTCCGCGGTGGCCGACAGGGCCTCGTCCAGCTTGGCCGTGGGGCGGATGGGCGCCAGTATCGCGGCCGCCCTCTCCGTCGCCGTCTGCTTCTCCTCGCAGCCCGCCGTGGGAGACCAGTGGAGACGGGCCGGGGTGTCGCAGAGGTGGGTGGGGTCGTAGAGGTGGACGGGGCCCAGTTTGGCCCGGGCGTCCTTCGTGTCCTGCCATACGGTGGGGTTGGACGTGACGACCACGGCGGGGCCCTCCGCGTCCCGCACGGCCTGCGTGGCCGCCGCCTGGCGGCTCGCGGGAGGGCCGTAGTGCACCAGGGGGACGGTCGGGTGCTGCAGCACTTCCGTCGGCTGCGGCAGGAGGGGCTCGGTCCGGGGGACCGGCACCTCGTGGACCTCCGCGGGCGGGGGCAGCGGGCGTGCCTCCGGCTCGGGCTCCGGTACGGTCACCGCCGCCGTGGCCCTCTCCAGTGCCGCCGACCGCTCCAGGCGCCGCCTCATACGCCCGGCCCGCCACCGGGCCACCGTGCCCATCAGGAACACGGTCAGCACGAACAGCACCATCAGCTGACCGATGAACAGGCCCCAGAACAGCCCGTACCCGGAGAGCTGCGTATGGGGGGTGTCCGGCCAGGCGCCGGTGATGTCGTGCGGGTGGCCGATGAGGTGGCGCATGGCGAGGGGCGTGCGGGTGAAGGTGACGCCGTCCGGCCAGGAGCCCTGGGCGAACAGGCCCGCCAGGCCCGTCGCCGACCACACCAGCAGGGTCATGCCGAGGAGGAAGGCGAGCAGGCCGATCAACAGGCCGTCCGGGATGCCGCCCTGGCTCTCCCGGTCGTCCCGTCGTCGCCGGTCGTCCGGTCTGACCACGTCCGCCTCCCGCTACGCCACCGTCGATTCGGACGTGCCGTCGAAGTCGCTCAGGTGCTGTTCCACGAAGGCCGCCGCCCGCTCCTCCGCCTCCAGCTCGGCGGCGCGCAGGGCGTCGTCGGCCAGGTCGCTGGAGGACTCCGTCATCGCGCGGTCGGTGAAGACGAGAGGGCGTTCCGTCTCGGTGACCAGGTGTTTGACCACCTGGACGTTGCCGTTGACGTCCCAGACCGCAATACCGGGGGTGAGGGTGGGGATGATCTCCACCGCCCAGCGGGGCAGGCCCAGGACCCGGCCCGTCGCGCGGGCCTCGTCGGCCTTCTGGGCGTAGATCGTCCGGGTCGACGCCATCTTCAGGATCGCGGCGGCTTCCTTGGCCGCCGCACCGTCGACGACGTCGGACAGGTGGTGGACGACCGCCACGAAGGACAGACCCAGCCGGCGCCCGAACTTCAGCAGCCGCTGGAACAGCTGCGCCACGAACGGGCTGCTGATGATGTGCCAGGCCTCCTCGACCAGGAAGACGCGCTTCTTGCGGTCGGGGCGGATCCAGGTGTGCTCCAGCCACACGCCGACGATCGCCATCAGGATCGGCATGGCGATGGAGTTGCGGTCGATGTGGGACAGGTCGAACACGATCAGCGGCGCGTCCAGGTCGATGCCGACCGTCGTCGGGCCGTCGAACATGCCGCGCAGGTCACCGTCGACCAGCCGGTCCAGCACCAGCGCCACGTCCAGGCCCCACGCCCGTACGTCCTCTATGTCGACGTTCATCGCCTCGGCCGACTCCGGCTCCGGGTGCCGTAGCTGCTCGACGATGTCCGTGAGGATCGGCTGGCGCTCGACGATCGTCTCGTTGACGTAGGCGTGCGCGACCTTGAGGGCGAAGCCGGAGCGTTCGTCCAGGCCGTGGCCCATCGCGACCTCGATGATCGTCCGGAGCAGCGCGAGCTGGCCGGTGGTCGTGATCGACGGGTCCAGGGGGTTGAGCCGGATGCCGTGGTCGAGGGCCGCCATCGGGTCCAGCCGGATGGGAGTTATCCCCAGCTCCTCCGCGATGAGATTCCACTCGCCGACGCCGTCCTCGCCCTGTGCGTCGAGGACGACGACCTGGCGGTCGCGGAAGCGCAGCTGCCGGAGGACGTAGGTCTTCTCCAGGGCCGACTTGCCGTTGCCGGACTCGCCGAGGACGAGCCAGTGCGGGGCGGGGAGCTGCTGGCCGTAGAGCTGGAAGGGGTCGTAGATGTAGCCCTTGCCGGAGTAGACCTCGCGGCCGATGATCACGCCCGAGTCGCCGAGGCCGGGGGCGGCCGTCGGCAGGTAGACGGCCTGGGCCTGGCCGGTGGACGTGCGCACGGGCAGGCGGGTCGTCTCGACCTTCCCGAAGAGGAAGGACGTGAAGGCGTCGGTGAGGACGGACAGCGGATCCCGCATCGGCGAATCAGCCCCTACCTTCGAATGCCGGTGGCGAACGGAAGCGTGTTCACGAAGGCACGGTGGTGCTCGCGATCGCACCACTCCAGCTTCAGGTACGACTTTCCGGCCGAGGCGCGGATGGTCCGCTTGTCGCGGGCCAGGGCCTCGGGAGAGCGGGAGGAGACGGTGATGTAGCCGACCAGGTTGACGCCGGCGGCGCCGCTCGCGAGATCCTCGCCGCGCTGGTCGAGGCGGGTGTGGGCGGCCACGTCACGGGGGTCGACGGTGCGGTTCATCTTGGCGGCGCGGCTCGCCTCCGCCTCGTCGTTGGTCTTCTCGGTCAGCATGCGTTCGATGGCGACCTCGGTGGGTTCGAGGTCCATCGTGACGGCGACCGTGCGGATGACGTCCGGGGTGTGGACCAGCAGCGGGGCCAGGAAGTTGACGCCCACCGGGGTCATCGGCCACTCCTTCACCCAGGCGGTGGCGTGGCACCAGGGGGCGCGGGTGGAGGACTCCCGTGTCTTCGCCTGGAGGAACGTCGGTTCCATGGCGTCGAGTTCGGCCGGCCAGGCGTTGCGCTTGGTCATCGCCTGGATGTGGTCGATGGGGTGGTCGGGGTCGTACATGGAGTGGATGAGGGAGGCGAGGCGGCCCTGGCCGAGGGGCTGGCGGACGCGGATGTCGGCCTCCTGCAGGCGCGAGCAGATGTCCGTGAGCTCGCGGGCCATGACGACCGCCAGACCCGCGTCCCGGTCGACCTTGCGGCCGTTGTGCGGGCGGGCTGCCCGGGCCATCGCCTGCGCCTCCGCGGCCAGATCGCGGGTGTAGTGCATGCAGGCGACGAGGTAGGCGCGGTGCTGCTCACTGCTGGTCGACACCATGGACTGCAGTTGGTCGTACGACTGCTGCAGCCAGCCCGGCGCCTTGTCGTCGCCGCGGACGGCGACGTCCTTGGCGTGGGCGTCGGGGTCGGCGGGGAGGGTGCGGGCGAGCATCTGCAGGCGGGTGACGAAGCCGTCGCCGTTGGCGACGTGCTTGAGCAGGGTGCCGAAGCGGTCGACGAGGGCTTCCTGGTCCTCGGAGTCGCGCAGGCCGACACCGGGGCCCTCGATCTCGATGGCGGCGGTGACGGTCCTGCGGTCCGCGTGCAGCAGTACGGCGATCTCGTCGGGTCCGAAGGGGGCGGCGAGCCAGTTGATGCGGCCGATGCCGGGCGGCGGGCCGATCTCGATCTCCCGGCCGTCGAGGCGTGTGCCGGCCTCCATGACGCCGGAACGGTAGACGGTGCCCTGCTTCAGGTTGCGCTTGTAACTGCGGTTGATCTCGAACCACTTGTAGAACGTGCGGTGCTTGTACGGCACGTAGACCGCCGCCAGCGCGAGCAGCGGGAAGCCCATCAGCAGCACGATGCGCAGGGAGAGGACCGGGACGAGGAGCCCGCACATCATGCCGAGGAACGCGCCCACGATGATCAGCGCGATCTCGCCGGACTCGCGGTTCCGGCCGACGATCGCGTTCGGCCGGGCGCGGCCGATGAGATACGTACGGCGGGGCGTGACCGGATGGGACAGGTGGGACTCGGTCGTCAACGCCCTTCACCTCCCGTGCGGTTGGTACTGCTGTTGCGGGTGTTGCTGGCGTGCGGGGTGTTCACTGGGCTGGCCGAACGGGGTGCGGGTGCGGCGGAGGGGACAGATCCGCCGCCACCACCGGTCGGCGTGCGGGTGCTGTGGGCGGCCACGCCGCCGCTGACCGGGTTGGCCGGGCGGGAGCCGCCCCCGGAGGAGGACTGGCCGCCGCCTCCGCTGTCGTTGGCTCGGGTGCTGTGGGTCTTGATGCCCTGCGCGACCATGTTCGCCGGGGAGCTGATGACGGCCGCCGCCTTGCCTTCGGCGCCCTGCATGATGCGGTTGTTGCGGCCGCTGGCGATCTCGTCGCCGAAGCCGGGGACGAAGCGGTAGATCATCGCGCTGGCGAAGATGGCCAGCAGGATGATGGCGAGGCCGGAGACCACGGCGGAGAACGAGTCGGGGCCGTTGGCGGAGGACAGCGCGCCGGCGAGGCCCAGCACGATCACGATGATCGGCTTGACCAGGATGACGGCGATCATGATGCCCGCCCAGCGGCGGACGTGGCCCCAGAGGTTCTTGTCGACCAGGCCGGCGTAGACGACGGTGCCGAGGAGGGCGCCGACGTAGAGGAGCGCCGCTCTGATGACCAGCTCCAGCCAGAGGACGCCGGCGGCGAGGATGCTGACCAGGGACACGACGATCAGCATGATCGGGCCGCCGCCGATGTCGGTGCCCTTGTTGAGGGCGCCGGAGAAGGTGCCGAAGAACACGTCGGTCTGGTCGCCGGTGGCCTTCGCGAGGACGTCCGTGACGCCGTCCGCCGCCGATACGACGGTGTACAGGATCAGGGGCGTGAACGCCGACGCCAGGACCGTCAGCCAGAGGAAGCCGACGGCCTCCGAGATGGCCGTGGTGAGCGGGACGCCCCTGACGGCTCGCTTGGCCACGGCCAGGAGCCAGAGCAGGAGCGTGAGGATCGTCGACGCCGCGAAGACGACCGCGTACTGCTGGAGGAACTTCTGGTTCGTGAAGTCGACGTTCGCCGTCTCCTTCACGGCCTCACTGAGCTTGTCGATGGTCCAGGAGGCGGCTTTGGCGCAGCCCTTGGCGAGGGAGGAGAGGGGGTCCAGCGTGGAGGTCGGGTCGAGGGAGGTGGACCCACTGGTGCCTTTGTCGTTGTTGCCGCGTTCGCAGTACTTCTTGGCCTCGCCGACGATGAGATCGCAGGGGTCGTTGCTCTTGGTCGGCGAAGGAGAGGGGCTCGGTGCGGCTGCGGCACGGGTGGCCAGCAGCACCGCGGTGGTCTGTACGGCGGTCACGACTCCGGCGAGCCTGAGCACGCGGTTCGGGTTACCGGGCATACGTGAACCCTCCGTACTCCTTGATGGCCTTGCTGATTGCGTCGGAGGTGGCGGCCTTGTCGTCGCCGGGTACCGGTGCGGGGCCGTCCTTCTGGGTATCCGTGACGATCTTCCAGCCATCGGCCGACCACTGCAGGTCGAAGGTCCACGTCTTCCACGTCGAGGTGACGGGGTCGGTGGAGTTCGTTCCGGACATGCCGATGAGCCCCAGGTACCAGACGGCGACCTTGGCAGTGCTGTCGCTGTACTGCTGAGCGGTCGTGCCCACCGGCACGACGCGTGAGACGAACGTGCTGCCCTGCGGGGCATTGCCGTTGGCGTCGAGCCCCAGCTTGCCGAGGAAGTCCGACGAGTAGGCACCGTCCATGGCGCTCTGCAGTTTCGAGGCCGCGGCCGGTGTGTAGAGGGAGTCCACGATGCTGTGCCGGCTGTCCTTGGTGAACATGCCGGTCGACCCGAGCGTCACCGCATAGTTCGCCGCCGCACTCTGCGCCCCCTGCTGGTCGTGCGCGAAGCCGGTGGGGATTCCGTTCGTTCTGCCCCGCACCGGCTTCGTCCCGCTTGCCGTGGTCGGGGCGCTGTTCGGCTTGTCCGCGCTGCCGTTCGCCGAAGAGGAATCGTCTCCTCCGCGGTTCGCGAAGGCGATCGCGGCGATGAGGAGGACGACGACGCCGACCACCGTGACCAGGCTCCGGGACGACGTGCGGCCCCCTCGCCGCGCGCCCCCGTACACGTCTTGGCCGCTGTCGGGCAGACGGGTCCGGGTCTGCCCCTCGTCTCCGAGACTCATGCCGCGTACGCCCTCTCCACCTCGTAGACATACGACGGTAGCCGTGCTGGAAGCCGCGCGGGCGCGGTGTGGTGACTCGACATCAGGGAAACGCAACCTCGGCCGGGGAGCACGACGGGCGGGTGGGGGAGGAGGGAACGTCTGCTAGACGGCCATGCCGTACACGATGGTGAAGAGCGTGCCCAGGGAGCCGATGATGAATACACCGGTGAGGCCGGCGATGATGAGGCCCTTGCCCTGTTCCGCGCTGAAGGTGTCGCGCAGGGCGGTCGCGCCGATGCGCTGCTTGGCCGCGCCCCAGACCGCGATGCCCAGACAGAGCAGGATGGCCACCGCCATCACGACCTCGATCATGACCTTGGCCTCGTTGCCCAGGCTGCCGAAGGGGCCCCAGTCCGGAGCGATCCCGCCGATGATCGTGTTGATGTCTCCCTTGTCGGCCGCAAAGAGCATGTAAGTCACCGCCCCTGGTGGGTAGTTCCGCAGTTCCCTCTGCCGGGTGTGCAGAGGTCGGGCTCATTCTCGCCGACAATGGCGCGGTCGTATGTCGACTTGGCGTCATTGCCTGGCGGGTTTCGTACGAAAAGCACTGTCGGTCACTCTGTGTATCACGGCAGGTCACGCCGGGCAATGAGGCCTGAGCGGAACCTGTGTGTGGTTCAGTCGTTGACCCCTTCTGTGACCTGGGCCGGTTCTGACGGCTGGTCGGGTGAGTGGTCGCGCCGATGTTCTCCGGGTGAAGGGTAACCCGGCATGGCGAACGGGTCGCGACCGATACCGGCCGTGGCCGGTTCGCTCGGTGACGGAGAGTCAGCCAATCGGCTGGTGGGGCGGTGACTCCAACGGCTCGGGCGTGGGAGTGCCCCTTTGCTCCTTCTCGGGGCTGTCCCTCTGCGGCTCGTAAATCCCTTGTTGCGCAGTCGACGACCACGTAGCATCACGTTCGCTATCGCGAACCACTTATCGTTCCGGTGCGTCGGGGGCATGCGTGACTTTGGTGATGACGGTCGCGGCCGTCTGGGGTGTCCTGCAACTGTTCGCGGTGTCCTGGCCGACGCGTTCGGTGCGCTTGTCGACCGTGCTGTCGGCGTTCGCGGTGGGCGTGTACGGATGCGGTGTGGTGACGGCGTTGGTGGAGCTCGCGTACACCCGCCTCTACGCCGACCGGGCGGGTCGGTCGCTGGTGGCGGTGGTGAACACCACGGGCTACACGGTGGCTCCCTGGGTGGAGGAGCTGATCAAGGTCTCCCCGCTGCTGCTGGCCGGTCTGAGTGTCAAGGTGCGCCGCCAGTGGGGGCTGACCGACTTCGTGGTGCTGGGCGCGGCACTGGGCGGCGGCTTCGGTCTGCTGGAAGGTGTCCTGCGCTACGGCCTCGACGCGGACCGGGCGATCCCCCGCGGCGGGGGGTGGATCATCCCCGACAGTCTGTCGCCTCCCTATGTACCGAGTCTGGAGCAGGTGCTGACGGCCTGGCTCCCGGCGCCTTTCGCCCAGTTGGACCTGGGTGGTCCCGGGGTCACCCAGACCTTCTCCCATCTGGTGTTCACGGCCATGGCCGGACTGGGGGTGGGGCTCCTGTGGCGCGTACGGGGGTGGGCGCGGCTGCTGGCGGTGCTCCCGGTCCTGGGCGCTGCCGCGTACCACACGGTGAACAACTACGTGGTCCAGGAGCCCACCAGTCCGGCCGCGCACTGGCTTGACTCCCTGAACGGAAAGGCGTGGGCGGCACCCCTGTTGTGCCTGGCGCTCGCGATGGCCGTCGACCTGCGCCAACTGCTCCGTGAAAAGCGCACCTTGCCGGGCGTACTGCTTGCTTCCGAGCGTGCCGACGGCGACAGCCTGGGGGCCCTGCTGCGCTACGCGGCCTGGCGTCCACCATGGAGCCTGCGGATCGTCCTGCGTTACGTCGGTCTGCGGCGCTCCCTGTTCTACGCTGCCGCGTCGGCGTCGACCGACGCCGTCGGGGAACTGAACCGGGTGGTCGCCGGCATCACTGACCGGATGGACGCCTCCGAGAACCAGCAGGCCTGGCGGACGCTGGACGTCCGCGCCCTGCTGAAGGCAGTGCGGGAGGCCCGGGGCCGCGGCCGGCGATGGCTGCCGCTGATCCCGTGCGCGCTCGTTCTGCCCTCCTTGCTCTTCCTGGGCGTCGGCTCGTTCACCTCGACCGCCGGTCTCCAGAAGTTCTTCAGTACCGGTTCGGGCCCGAAGATCCTCATGGGCTTCGGTACGGCAGCGCTGGCCTGGATCGCCTACCGGCTCACCGCCCTGCTGCGCACGTGGCGGACGGCGGCTGCCCAGCCCGAGGGGGAATTGCTGGCGGTTCACCGCTTCCGTCTCGGTACCGCACTGGGGGCCGCCACGACCGGAGCTCTGCTGCTGTGGCGCGGGCTGGGGGACGCCGGCCCCGATGGCAGAGCGATCCACGTGTTCCATCTGCTCGACGCGTTGGACACCTTCCTCGTGTACCTCGGGTTCGCGTTACTGCTGCTTTCCCTGCTCGCTCTGTTCCCTCCCGGAGGGCTCGCGCTCGCCGGGGCCGGAGCGATCGGCGCCGTGACAGCCGAAGCCGCCCTCAACGCGGGTCTCCTCGGAACGGCCGGGCTCGTCCTCATGGGGCTGGGAAGCCAGGGCGGCGGCGGTGACGGTACGGCGTCGGGATCAGGCAACGGCGGTGACAGGGGCGGTCGACCCGACTCGGACACGGTCGGTGCCGCACGTGAGGAGAAGGTTGCCGGTTTGACGGGCGGCCACATACCGTCGGGCCGGCCGGGAAAGCCCGGACTGATCGTCACCAAACCGAATGTGGGAAGCACCGATGTCGATGTCATAGGCGGCGACGGCTCCTACATAGCCGTCGGGGGTCCCGCGAAGGCCAGGAACCTCGCCAAACTCGGCCAGAAGTGTCAGATCTTGAAGTACGCGGCGGAGTTGCAGGGTGTGCCCGCGCGCGCCTACTTCGAAGAGGGAACTCCGGATGGAGCTCTGAAAGTCGCTCGAAAGATCCTTGGTGACGACAATGTTCACGTATTCCCGAAGTGAGACCCACGATGACTGACGGCTTCTTCTTCTGGTACCGACAGGCGTGGGGTCAGGGCGCCCCCGCTTCCCTCTTCCACAGCCTGGAGCGTTCGGGAATCCGGCTGGCCAACCCGGCGACGGGTCGTGTCACGGCGATCACGAACGGTCCCGACTCCTGGGGTGATCAGGTTCCCGTCTCGCCTCAGCAGCTCGCCCAGGCCGCGGAGTTGGCCACGGACCCCGAGGTCAATTTCCAGATGTGGCTGGACGCCCAGACCGATGTGTTCGTGCGTGTTCGCCGGCTGGACGGGAGTGCCGCCGCCATCGAGTTCGGGCTCGACGGGCTCGGGGCTGCGCAGGAATCGGTGATTCGCGCCATCGCCCAGGCGATTCGGCAGACGTGGAACGACTGTCTGGGCTTGGTCGTGGACCGTTCCGGGGACACGGAGGAAACCGACTGGGACGCAGTGGTTCTCCAAGGGGAGCCGGACATCGTGAGGATGCCGGACACCCTGGCCGTCCGGCCCGAGACCGCTGCGAGGATTGCACAACTGGCCGGCGCGGGTGGTCGGTCAGTGCCTCCGCTCGTCGTGTACGGGAATGCGACTGACCTGCTCGCGTAGAGACTCGGCCCCGAAGCGCGCACCGCTGCCGCCGGCGTACCGGCGAAGGGGCTCCGGCGCACAGGCGTCGGAGCCCCTTCCTTGTGCGGGGCGGGTCAGCCCGTGAAGGCTGATACTCCCTCCGGGGTGCCCCAGCCGGTTGGGCCGTCGTAGCCCGTCTGGGCGGTGCACAGGTAGGTGGTGGTGCAGCTGCCGTTGTTGCCGCTGGTGACGTCGTTCAGCGCCGAGGTGCCGGCCTTCGTGTAGGGGAAGGAGGCCGGGTAGGACGAGGACGACGGGGTGCCGGCGAGGGCGTAGACGGCCGCGATGATCGGGGACGAGGCGCTCGTGCCGCCGAAGGTGTACCAGCCGGCGGTGACGCCGTAGGAGTCGTAGACCGAGACGCCGGTCGCCGGGTCGGCCACCGCGGAGACGTCCGAGATCGTGCGCTTGGCGCAGCCGGTGTCGGTCTGCCAGCTCGGCTTGGTGTCGTAGGAGGAGCAGCCGGAGCCGGTGCCCTCGGTGCTGGAGGTCTTCCAGACGGTCTCGGTCCAGCCGCGGGTGGTGGAGGAGGTCTTCAGGGCCGTACCGCCGACGGAGGTGACGTAGCGGGAGGCGGCCGGGTACTCGGCGCCGTAGCCGCTGTCGCCGGCGGAGACGGTGATGGCGACGCCGGGGTGGTTGAAGTACGAGGAGTCGTAGGAGGTGTCGGAGGATGACTCCGAGCCGCCGTAGCTGTTGGAGACGTACTTCGCGCCGAGGGTGACGGCCTCGTTCACCGCCTTGCCGAGGTTGGCCATGGTGGCGCTGGTGGCCTCGACGAGGAGGATGTTGCACTTCGGGCAGACGGCGGAGGCCATGTCGAGGTCGAGGGAGATCTCCTCGGACCAGCCGGCGTCGCTGGAGGGCAGCGAGGTGGTGGAGCCGGTCTGGCTGACCTTCTTGAAGCAGCCGTTGGCGGTGGTGCAGGCCGACAGGCCGTAGTAGGAGCGGTAGGTGGCGAGGTCTGACTCGGCGTTCGGGTCGTTGTACGCGTCGACGATGGCGATGGTCTCGCCGGAGCCGTTGGAGGCGGCGGCGGAGGTCAGGCCGTAGGCCGACTGGAGGTTCGTGGGGCCGTAGCCGGAGGGGGTGGCGGCGTCGGCGGCCTTGGGGGTGACGCCGGTCCGCGCCGCCTGCTGCTTCTGGAAGGCGGTCAGGCCGCCTGTCACGCGGTAGGAGTCACAGGCCAGTTCGCCCTTGTGCTTCGGGGTGGCACAGGGGGTGGCCGTCCAGGTCACCTTCGACGAGACGGTGGCCGCGTCGGCCTGGACGGCGGTGCCGAGGCCCGCGAACACCAGCGCGGCGGCCGAGGCTGCCGCGGCTCCTGCGCGGCGCCATCCTCTGTGGGCGGCAGGTCTGTCGGGGGAAGTGGAACGCATCGTGCAGCCTCCTGATGTTCCTGGGTGGGGTGGAACAGGGGCGGTGCGGGTGCGATCCGCCGGTACGGGTTCCCCGGCGGAGGGCGGCGGCCCGCGACGACTGTCGCTTGTTGAGTACGCGACAACAAGAGGCTTATGGAATTCTGACTTCCGGATTACTGAACCTGTTTCGGCCCTTTACCCAACTCACAGGCCACGCACTGGAGTTGCATGGGAGGGCCGATGCGCGGCCGCTAGTGCTTGGTGCACTTCGGGTAGTTCAGGCCCTCGGCGCAGAGGCTGTACGCGCTGCTGCTGACGTCCACCTCTTCCTCCTTGCCGGCCTTCGTACGGACCGTCAGTTCGTACTCGGTGTGGCAGCTGCGGGTCCTCTTCTTGCCCTTCTTCTTCGTCTTGCACTCGTGGTCCGTGTCCTTGCTGACGACCGTGCCGGTGACGGGCTTCGACTTGCTGCAGGCGGTCAGCGGCGCGGTGAGTGCGACGACGGTGAGCAGGACTGCGAGCGTGCGCTTCATGTGGTTCCCCCCGTGGGTGTCATGTACCGGATGTACTGCCGGGGCATGGTACTGAGAACGGGAGAACGGGTCACGGCCGGCTGCCGTGACCCGTCCTCCTCGTGCGCCGCCGAGGAGACCCCACGTACTCCTCACCCGGGCGGCTCCCCGGTGACCCGTCGGGGAGGTTCTGCGCTGCTGTGCTCAGCCCGTGAAGCCGTCCAGGCCCTCCGGGGTGCCCCAGCCGGTCGGGCCGTCGTAGCCGGACCGGGCCGTGCAGAAGTAGGCGGTCGAGCAGGAGCCGTTGCTGCCGCTGGTGACGTCGTTGAGGGCTGAGGTACCGGCCGCGTTGTAGGGGTACTGGGCCGGGTAGTCGCCGCTGCCGGGGGTGCCGGCCAGGGCGTAGACCGAGGCGATGATCGGGGACGAGGCGCTGGTGCCGCCGTAGGTGTTCCAGCCGGTGCCGTCGGAGCCGTAGGAGTCGTAGACCGAGACGCCCGTGGCGGGGTCGGCCACGGCCGAGACGTCGGCGATCATCCGCTTGGCGCAGCCGGTGTCGGTCTGCCAGCTCGGCTTGGCGTCGTAGGAGGAGCAGCCGGAGCCGGTGCCCTCGGTGCTGGAGGTCTTCCACACGCTCTCCGTCCAGCCGCGGCTGTTGGAGGAGGTGGAGAGCTTGGTGCCGCCGACGGCCGTCACGTACTTCGAGGCGGCCGGGTACTCGGCGCCGTAGCCGCTGTCGCCCGCGCTGGCGGTGATGGCGACGCCCGGGTGGTTGTAGTACGAGGAGTCGTACGACGTGTCGGAGGAGGACTCGCCGCCGCCGTAGCTGTTGGAGACGAACTTGGCGCCCAGCTTGACCGCCTCGTTCACGGCGGTGCCGAGGTTGGCGTCGGAGGCCGACTTGGCCTCGACGAGCAGGATGTCGCAGTTGGGGCAGGTCGCGCTGACCATGTCGAGGTCGAGGGAGATCTCACCGGCCCAGCCGCTGTCCGCGGAGGGCAGGGAGGTCGTGGAGCCGGTCTGGGAGACCTTGGTGAAGCAGCCGTTGTCGGTGGTGCAGGCGGACAGGCCGTAGTAGTCGCGGTAGGTGGCCAGGTCCGCCTCGGCGTTCGGGTCGTCGTAGGCGTCGACGATGGCGACCGTCTGGCCGGAACCGTTGGAGGAGGCCGCGTCGGTCAAGCCGTACGCCGACTGGATGTCGCCGGGGCCGTAGCCGGTCGGGGAGTCGGAGGCCGCGTCCGGTTTCACGGTCTTCGGGGCGGTGCCCTTCAGGGCCGCCTGCTTCTCCAGGTAGGCGGTGGTGCCGCCGGTGACGCGCAGGGCGTCGCAGGCGGCGTACCCCTTCTTCGGGGTGGTGCCGCAGGCCGCCTTCTCGTACCGGACGTGGGCCTTGGCCACCTGGGCGGCGATCGTCTTCGTGCTCACCTCGGGCGTGCCGGTCCGCGGGGCGGCGTCGGCGTGGACCGCGGTGCCGAGGCCGGCGAGGAGCAGGGCCGCGGTGGCCGCGGCGGCCGACCCGACCCGGCGCCATCTGCCGGATATGTGGGGGGAGTTGGGGGTGGACTTGCGCAACGTACAGCCTCCTGTGTGAGGGGTGCAGAGGCCTGCGGGTGGGGGTCCACCGGTGAGGTTGCCGGTGGGGGCGGCGGCCCGCGACGACGATGGCTTGTTGAGTACGCGACAAACAAGCCAGTTTCGGAATCCTGACTTCCGCATTACCGAAGGAGGTTGCGGGATTGCTGCCCGATGGCGGCGGGATGGCCGGAGGATGGGCGCCGTTTGACCCGGAGCACAGGAAACCTACAGCTTGACGCGCGTTGACCGGGGTCGGCGAGCGGGGCGGTCGCGCGGGCCGGGAGGCGGGGTCGGCGGGGCCGCCGTACCGTGGATGTCATGGCCGTGTCGTCGAGCGTCCCGCCCCGGAAGCCGCCGTTCACGGAGATATCTCAGTGAACGGCAGACTCTTTTCTCACCTTCGTCGGTCACAGTGGTTGCCGATGAAGCGCACCTCACGCATTGGCAGGCGGGTCTCCAGCCCCGTGTTCGCGGCCGTCGTGCTGCTCGTGCCGGCCGTCACCTCCGCCTCTCTGGCGGCCGCCGATGACGGGCCCGGGCCGTTCGGCGTCACCGCCGTCGCGGCGGCCGGCGGACCGACCGAGAGAGTCGGGGCCCTCTTCGGGGCCGACCGGGCCGGCAAGCTCGCCGGCGGGCATTTCTGCACCGCCTCCGTCGTGCACAGTCCGGGACGCGACCTCGTCGTCACCGCCGCGCACTGCCTGGACGGGGACGGCGACCTGATCTTCGTGCCCGGCTACCGGGACGGGAAGGCCCCGTACGGGGTGTGGAAGGTGCACAAGCGGTTCCTGCCCGACGGGTGGGCCAAGGGGCAGGACGAGGACAGCGACGTCGCGTTCGCCGTGGTGGCGGCGAGGGGCGGAAAGGGCGTCGAGGACGTCGTCGGAGGCAATCGGTTCGTCGCCGGCACGGCCACCGGGGCCACCGCCGTCACCATCACCGGGTATCCCAACTCCCGTGAGGTGCCGGTCAGTTGCACCAACAAGCCCACCGCGCACAGCGCCACGCAGCAGCGCATCGAGTGTCCCGCCCTCAGCGGCGGTACCAGCGGCAGTCCCTGGGTGAACGGGGACGGGCAGGTCGTCGGGGTGCTGGGCGGGCACGAGGAGGGCGGCTCCACCGACGACATCTCCTACAGCGTGGTGCTGGGGACCGAGGCCGCCGAGCTCTACCGGGACGCCACGGCCGATCCGTGAGACCAATGGGGTCGAAGACCCCGCGTGATCATTCCGGAACGCAGCGCACGCCCCTACACTGACCTGGGCTACGACTCCCGGGCGGCGAGGGGCGGTTGACGGTGCGTAAGGCTTGGATCATCGCGTCCGCCGCTGTCGGCTCCGCCCTGGCCTTCGTGATGCTGCTCGTCGTGGGCGTCTACCTGGTCGCCGGGAACATCCTCAACGGGGTGGGCGGCGGCACCAAGGCGCTCGCCAAGGGCTCGGTGCCCGCCGCCTACGCGGCCATCGTGCAGAAGTGGGGCAACCTGTGCTCCGCCATCAACCCGGCGCTGCTCGCCGCCCAGCTGTACCAGGAGAGCGGGTTCAACCCGAACGCCAGGAGCGGGGCCGCGGCCGAGGGGATAGCGCAGTTCATCCCCGGGACCTGGGCCACGCACGGCATCGACGGCAACGGCGACGGCAAGAAGGACGTGTGGGATCCGCAGGACGCCATTCCGTCCGCCGCGTCGTACGACTGCAAACTCGCCTCGTACGTGAAGGACGTACCCGGGAATCTGACCGAAAACATGCTCGCGTCGTACAACGCCGGCGCCTACGCGGTGATCAAGTACAAGGGTGTGCCGCCGTACCGGGAGACCCAGAACTACGTCAAGACGATCACCACGCTGGAGGAGAGCTTCGCGGCGCCCGTGACACGGGTGGACCCCAGCAAGCAGGCGGCCGGGGCCATCTACTACGCGCAGAAGAAGCTGGGCACGCCCTACCTGTGGGGCGGCAACGGCACCGCCGCGGACGGCGGGCGTTTCGACTGCTCGGGGCTGACGAAGGCCGCGTACGAGAGTGTCGGCATCACGTTGCCGCGGGTGGCCAACGACCAGTACAACGCGGGGCCGCACCCCAAGCGCGACGAGCTGCTGCCGGGAGACCTCGTCTTCTTCTCGGCGGATCCGACCGACTCCCGGGCCATCCACCATGTCGGCATTTATGTCGGCGGTGGGTACATGATCGACGCGCCGCGAACGGGCGCCGTGATCCGGTTCGACCCGATCGACACTTCCGAGTACTTCGGGGCAACCCGGGTCACCGAAGATGGCGCGAAAGCGTTGCCCACGACGGTGTGAACCGAGCGTGAAACCACCCCCTGAGCTGCGGCAACGGGTCTCTCTTCGATAACGTCTGCGTGATCATTCGGTGGAGTGTGGAACGTAGTAAGCGGGACCGTGCGTTCCTGTTGACGTAGTGGCGCACGCGAGTGCCCGAAGCAACGACGAAGGGGCCGCGGCACGATGGCTGGACTCGCTGAATCCGGGTCGAACCCCGACGTCGACCTGCTCTACGACATCAACGGGCTGGCCAAGGACGCCCCGCACTGGTTCGACCGGGGCATGGAGTTCGTCGGGGAGTACGGGCTGCTGCTGGCCATGGTGCTGCTCGTGCTGTGGTGCTGGTGGTCCGTGCGGCGGCGGGGCGCCGACGACGCGGCCTCGTCCGTGGCCGCGCTGGTGTGGACGCCGATCGCCGCCGGGATCGCCGTGCTGGTGAACGTGCCGATAAGGGGTTTCGTCGAGCGGCCCCGGCCGTTCCTGGAACACCAGGGGCTCGACGTCCTGGTCTCCGGCAAGACCGACTACTCGTTCGTGAGCGACCACGCGACGATCACCATGGCCATCGGGGTCGGGCTGTTCGTCGCCAACCGGAAGTTCGGTATCGCCGGGATCGCGCTGGCTCTGTTCGAGGGCTTCTGCCGCGTCTACATGGGCGTGCACTATCCGACCGACGTCGTCGGCGGGTTCGCGCTCGGGACGGCCGTGGCCCTGCTGCTGTCGCCGCTGGCCATGGCCCTGCTCACGCCGTTGATGAAGGCCGTCGAGGGGTCCTCCTGGGGCGGTTGGGTCGTCCGCAGCCGGCGCCGGCCCGGTATGGGCCGGGACGCCGTGCTCCCCGGCGCCCGCAAGGACGTCGAGTCGGAGGAACGCGACCTGGCGGCTTAGGCCTGCGGCGGGGAGCCGGGAGGGGCGTCGTCCTCGGCCCGCGTCCGCAGGTGCCACCGCGCCCACCCATGCCGCCCCAGCGGCACGACTGCCCGCGGCTCGAGCAGGCGGCGGCCCCTTCTCAGAGCGCCTGCGGGTAGGTGAAGAAGCGGTTCGGGTCGTACTGCTTCTTCACGGTTGCCAGCTTCGCCGCCGCGTCGCCGTAGTACGCCTTGCGCCAGTCCGTCAGGGTCGGGTCCGTGTAGTTCTGGTAGGCCGCGCCGGAGGCGTAGGGCTTCATCGCGTCGTGGGCGTGGGTGAGCCAGGACTGGGCCGCGGTGCCCGTCGTGCCGGGGCGCCAGGACGCTATGTACTGGGCCAGCATGCGGCTGCGGCGGTGCACGAAGGCGGTGGCCGTGGGGGAGACGCGGTTGACCGCGCCGCCGAGAGCGGTCAGCGCGATGCTGCCCGCGCCGCCCTGGACCGAGGAGATCTGCCGGAGCAGGGTCTGGATGCCCGCCGCGGAGATCGAGCGGTCGAAGAAGTCCGAGCGGGCCGCATAGGTCTCGCGGCCCAGCGCGCCCTGGGGGTTGCGGCCCGGCGTGGAGCCGGGAAGGTGGCACTGGGCGGCGGTGGGGAAGGACGAGCAGCCCGCGTAGGCCTCCATCGCGCCCTCGTACGAGTGCCGCCTGAGCGTGACGCCGCGGGCCGCGGATCCCACCGCCGAGACCAGGCGGTCCAGGGCGTTCTGGAGTTCGCCGTAGGTGCCGAGGGAGAAGGCGGCCACGGAGACGCTGGGCGAGCCGCCGTTCTCCAGGTGGCAGGAGGACCAGATCTCGTCCGGCTGGTCGGGACCCCACTCCTGCCAGGCCCGCAGCACGGCGGCCGCCTTCGACCAGGGCCAGGTGACGTACGCCGACACCGCCTGCGGGGCCGGGTGGGTCTTGAAGCGCAGCTCCGTCACGACGCCGAAGTTGCCGTTGCCCGCGCCGCGCAGGGCCCAGAAGAGGTCCTTGTTCTCGCTCGCGTTCGCGGTCAGCTGCTTGCCGTCGGCCGTGATCAGCGTCGCCTGCGTGAGGCTGTCGCAGGTCAGGCCGTACGCCCGGGAGACCACGCCGTGGCCGCCGCCGAGGACCAGGCCCGAGACGCCGACCGTGGGGCAGGAGCCCGCCGGGATCGTCACGCCCTTGGCCGTGAGGCCGCGGTAGACGTCGATCAGCTTGGAGCCGGCGCCCACGACGGCCTCGCCGCCACCGACGCGGATGCCGTTCAGCCGGGAGACATCGAGGATCAGCTTGCCGTTGCCCGAGGACCAGCCGGCGTAGGAGTGGCCGCCGTTGCGGATGGCGACCTTGAGGCCGTGGGCGCGGGCGTAGGAGAGCGTTGTCCGAATGTCGTCCGTGTGTGCGACATAGGCGACCGCCGCCGGCTTCAGGCCGTCGTAGCGGGTGTTGTACAGCTGATGGGCGGTGGCCCACTTGGCGTCCCCCGGGCGCACCAGCGTGCCGTCGAGGTCGCGGGCGAGGGCGCTCCAGTTCGCGGCGGAGGCCGCCATCACCGTCGTGCCGGAGGAGCCGGTGGCAGCGGACGTGGCGTTCGACGAGGTGGCGCCCGCTGTTCCGGTGCCCTTGCATGCCGCCAGGGCCACGCCGGATATCGCGGCCGCGCCGCCACCGATGAATGCACGCCGTTCCATGTTCTGCCTCCCGTTGGCTCTCGGGGAACGAGACGGCTCGCCGGACCCGAACGTTCCACCGGGAGTGTCACCGCTGTGTCACCGTAGGGCCGGGACCTCCACGTGCCCTCCCCGTGAGCATTCCGTGACCTAACCACAACGTCTGCAGGGGTTCACCTCGCGTTCATTTGTGGCCATCGGCGCCTTCACCTGATCTGCCTAATTTCGGCCCTACGAGATGCGGTCATGCCTCGCAGAGGCGGTCCGTGTCACCGAGACTTCGCAACCCTCGCACGCCGCCGGATTCAGGACGGCGGCTCCTGGAAGGAACTCTTTCACAGTGAAGCTTCAGCGCATGAACCGGCGGGTCCTCGCCCTCGGTGCCCTCGCCGCTTCCGGCGCCCTGGTCCTCACGGCGTGCGGCTCGGACGACACCAGCTCGGGCAGCGGTGGCAGCAGCGCTTCGGCGACGACGGGCGCCAGCTCCATCAAGTGCGACAACGCCAAGGGCCAGCTGCTGTCCGACGGCTCGTCCGCGCAGAAGAACGCGATCGACGCCTGGGTGGCCCAGTTCTCCAAGGCCTGCGGCGTGCAGATCAACTACAAGGCGGGCGGCTCCGGCGCCGGTGTCACCTCCTTCACCCAGGGCCAGCTGGCGTTCGCCGGCTCGGACTCGGCGCTGAAGCCCGAAGAGGTCACCGCCTCCAAGAAGGTCTGCTCCGGCGGCCAGGGCATCGACCTGCCGATGGTCGGCGGCCCGATCGCGGTCGGCTACAACCTGTCCGGCGTGAGCAACCTGGTCCTCGACGCCCCGACCCTGGCGAAGATCTTCAACAGCAAGATCGCCTACTGGGACGACGCGGCCATCAAGAAGCTCAACCCCTCCGCGAAGCTCCCGCACCTGAAGATCCAGGCCTTCCACCGCTCGGACGAGTCCGGCACCACGGACAACTTCACCAAGTACCTGATCGCCACCGCCAAGAGCGACTGGCCCTACTCCGGTGGCAAGGCCTGGCAGGCCAAGGGTGGCCAGGCCGCCGCCCAGTCCTCCGGTGTGGCCGCCCAGGTCAAGCAGACCAACGGCTCCATCGGCTACTTCGAGCTGTCCTACGTCGCCGACGGTGTCAACGCCGTCAGCATCAACACCGGTGCCAGCGCGCCGGTCGCCCCGAGCAGCGACTCCGCCTCCAAGGCGATCGCCGACGCCAAGGTCGTGGGCACGGGCAAGGACCTGTCGCTCCAGCTGAACTACAACACCAAGGCCGACGGCGCCTACCCGATCACCCTGGTGACGTACGAGATCGTCTGCGACAAGGGCAACAAGTCCGACACCCTCCCGGCGACCAAGGCGTTCCTGCGCTACATCGCCTCCGAGGACGGCCAGAACGTGCTGTCCGGCCTGAAGTACGCCCCCATCCCCGCCGACATCATCGCCAAGGTCCGCACCACCATCGAGGGCCTGAGCTGATCTGAGCGTGTGGTCCGGTCCCGGACCTGATCCGGGACCGGACCGCACCGTCCGGTGCACCGCCGCCACGAGCCGTACGAGTCGTACGGCTTCGCAGAACCGCACAGGGTGCGGTTCCGCAGACCGGAGAACCCGATGGACACATCAACACAGATAACCGACGCCCCACCCCCCCTCCCGCAGCCGACCGAGGCCGAGCAGAAGCGCAATGCCCGCGGCGCGACCCGACCCGGAGACCGGATCTTCCTCGGTCTGTCCCGTGGGTCGGGCATCTTCCTGTTGGTGATCATGGCCGCGATCGCGGTCTTCCTCACCTACCGTGCGTCCCTCGCGCTCAGCAAGAACCACGGCAACTTCCTCACCACCTTCGAGTGGAACACCAACGTCACGCCGCCCAGCTTCGGCATCGCGGTGCTGGCCTTCGGCACGGTGGTCTCCTCGATCATCGCCATGGTCATCGCGGTCCCGGTCGCGGTGGCCATCGCGCTGTTCCTCACCCACTACGCCCCGCGCCGACTGGCCGGTCCCATCGCGTACGTGGTCGACCTGCTCGCCGCCGTGCCGTCCATCGTCTACGGCCTGTGGGGCGCGCTGATCCTCGTACCGCACATGACCGGCCTCTTCGGCTGGCTCAACGACTTCTTCGGCTGGACCGGGATCTTCTCCTGGGACCAGGGCGCCCCGCGCTCGCTTCTCACCGTGGGCATCCTGCTCGCGATCATGATCCTGCCGATCATCACCAACGTGAGCCGCGAGGTCTTCCGCCAGGCTCCGCAGATGATCGAAGAGGCCGCCCTGGCCCTCGGCGCCACGCGCTGGGAGGTCATCCGCATGGCCGTCCTGCCCTTCGGCCGCTCCGGTGTGATCTCCGCCTCGATGCTCGGCCTCGGCCGCGCGCTCGGCGAGACGATGGCCGTGGCCACCGTCCTGTCCCCGGACTTCCTGATCCACGGCAGCCTGCTCAACCCGGGCGGTGGCACCTTCGCCCAGAACATCGCCAGCAAGTTCAGCGAGGCCACCGAGTTCGGCCGGGACGCCCTGATCGCCTCGGGTCTGGTCCTGTTCGTCATCACCCTGGTGGTCAACGGCGCGGCCCGCATGATCATCGCCCGCCGCAAGGAGTACTCGGGGGCCAACGCATGAGCAACGCCGCCATCGCCGACAAGCGCCCCAGCACGCTGCGCGGCGCCAGTCTGCCGAAGTGGTCGCCGTGGGCGATCGCCGCCGGCTCCGTGGCCGTGGCCGTCGCCGTCGGGGCGGGTGCCGGGCTCACCAAGGTCCAGTGGGGCCTGATCTCGGGTCTGCTCTTCCTCGTCGCCACCTACGGCATCGCCGCCAAGGTCGAGGGCCGCCGGCAGGCCAAGGACCGCATCGCGACCGGCCTGGTCTGGGTCGCCTTCCTGCTCGCCCTCGTGCCGCTGATCTCCCTCGTCTGGACGACCGTCGTACGCGGCGTGAAGGTCCTCGACGTCTACTTCCTGAGCCACTCGATGGGCCTGGTCGCCGACTCCCAGCCGGGCGGCGGCATCTACCACGCCATCATCGGCAGCCTGGAGCAGGTCGGCCTCGCCACGCTGATCGCGGCGCCGATCGGCGTGCTGACCGCCATCTACCTGGTGGAGTACGGTCGTGGCCGGCTCGCCCAGGCGGTCACCTTCTTCGTCGACGTCATGACGGGTGTCCCGTCGATCGTCGCGGGTCTGTTCATCCTGTCGCTGATGCTGATCTTCGACATGCAGCCGTTCGGCTTCGCCGGCTCGCTGGCCCTGGCCATCCTGATGATGCCGGTGGTCGTGCGTTCCACGGAGGAGATGCTCAAGCTCGTCCCGAACGAGCTGCGGGAGGCGTCACTGGCACTGGGCGTGCCGAAGTGGCGCACCATCCTGAAGGTGGTCCTGCCGACCTCCATCGGCGGCATCACGACCGGCATCATGCTGGCCATCGCGCGTATCGCGGGCGAGACGGCTCCTGTGCTGCTGTTGGTGTTCGGAAACCGGTTCATCAACAACAACCCCTTCGAGGGGCCTCAGCAGTCGCTGCCGCTGTACGTCTACCAGCAGTACGCCGCCGGCAACGACTACGCCTACGACCGGGCCTGGGCGGCATCGCTCACCCTGATCGCCTTCGTGATGATCCTCAACCTGGTGGCCCGCGCGATCGCGCGCTGGAAGGCCCCGAAGACCGGTCGCTGACCGCGGCCCCCTCAGCGACTGACTGGAAGTGAAGTAGTAATGGCCAAGCGAATCGACGTAAGCGGGCTGACCGCCTACTACGGGTCCCACAAGGCGATCGAAGACATCTCGATGACGGTCGAGCCGCGCTCGGTGACGGCCTTCATCGGCCCCTCCGGCTGCGGCAAGTCGACGTTCCTGCGCACCCTGAACCGGATGCACGAGGTCACCTCGGGCGGCCGGGTCGAGGGCAAGGTCCTGCTGGACGACGAGGACCTGTACGGGCCGGGGATCGACCCGGTGGCCGTGCGCCGCGAGGTCGGCATGGTCTTCCAGCGGCCCAACCCCTTCCCGACCATGTCGATCTTCGACAACGTGGCGGCGGGTCTGCGGCTGAACGGCGGCTTCAAGAAGAGCGAGCTCGGCGACATCGTGGAGAAGTCGCTGAAGGGCGCCAACCTCTGGAACGAGGTCAAGGACCGGCTGAACAAGCCGGGTTCGGGACTCTCCGGCGGTCAGCAGCAGCGTCTGTGCATCGCCCGCGCGATCGCGGTCGAGCCGAAGGTGCTGCTGATGGACGAGCCCTGCTCCGCCCTCGACCCGATCTCCACCCTCGCCATCGAGGACCTGATCGGTGAGCTCAAGGAGCGCTTCACGATCGTCATCGTGACGCACAACATGCAGCAGGCGGCGCGTGTCTCGGACCGTACGGCGTTCTTCAACCTCGCGGCGGTCGGGCAGCCCGGCAAGCTGATCGAGATCGACGAGACGGAGCGGATCTTCTCCAACCCGTCGGTCCAGGCGACGGAGGACTACATCTCCGGCCGCTTCGGCTGATCCCCCATACCCCTCGCGGTGCTGCATGGCGGTGCCACCGCGAGGACGATGAAGGGCCCGCCCCCGGCTCCCGGGGGCGGGCCCGTCGTCGTGACGGAGGCGATGGCTACAGGAACGCCAGATCCACCAGCTCGAAGGCGCCCGCGGCCACCAGGGCCGCCGCCGGCATCGTGATGAACCAGCCCAGGACGATGTTCTTGGCGACGCCCCAGCGGACGGCCTTGATGCGCTTGGTCGCGCCCACGCCCATGATCGCGGAGGTGATCACATGGGTGGTGGAGATGGGGGCCTTGAAGAGGTAGGCCGTGGTGAACATGATCGAGGCGCCCGTGGTCTCCGCGGCGAAGCCCTGCGGGGGATCCAGTTCGATGATCTTGCGGCCCAGGGTGCGCATGATGCGCCAGCCGCCCGCGTAGGTGCCCAGCGACAGCATCAGCGCGCAGACGACCTTCACCCAGACCGGAATCGGGTCGCTGAAGGTCATGTGGCCGGAAATCACCAGTGCCATCACGACCACGCCCATCGTCTTCTGGGCGTCCTGCAGACCGTGGCCGAGGGCCATGCCGGCCGCGGAGACGGTCTGGGCTATGCGGAAGTGGCGCTTCGTCTTGTGCGGGTTGGCCCGGCGGAAGATCCACAGGATGGCCAGCATCACCAGGTAGCCGACGATGAGACCGACGATCGGCGACAGGATCATCGGGATGACGACCTTGTCGAGGACACCGTTCCAGTGGACGGTCGTGCTGCCGGCCAGCGCGGCTCCCACCAGGCCGCCGAAGAGGGCGTGCGAGGAGGAGGACGGCAGGCCGTAGTACCAGGTGACGAGGTTCCAGACGATCGCTCCCACGAGGCCCGAGAAGAGGATGGCCATCCCCGTCGAACCCTGCGGCGTGGCGATCAGGCCCTCGCTGACGGTCTTGGCGACGCCGGAGCCCAGGAAGGCGCCCGCCATGTTCATCACCGCGGCCATGGCCAGAGCCGCCCGCGGGGTCAGCGCCCGGGTCGAGACCGACGTCGCGATCGCGTTCGCCGAGTCGTGGAAGCCGTTGGTGTACGTGAAGAAGAGCGCGACCGCGATGGTCACGACCAGAGCGAAGGTGTCCATGAAGGGCTCAGGACTCCTTGACGGCGATGGTCTCCACCGTGTTCGCCACGTGCTCGAACGCGTCCGCCGCCTCCTCCAGCACGTCCACGATCTGCTTGAGCTTGAGCACCTCGATCGCGTCGTACTTGCCGTTGAAGAGGTGCGCGAGCAGCTTGCGGTGGATCTGGTCCGCCTGGTTCTCCAGACGGTTGACCTCGATCCAGTACTCGGTGAGGTTGTCCATCGTGCGCAGGTTGGGCATGGCCTCGGCGGTGAGCTCCGCAGCCCGGGCCAGCACCTCGATCTGCTGCTCGACGCCCTTCGGCAGCTCCTCCACGTTGTAGAGGACGACCAGGTCGACGGCCTCCTCCATGAAGTCCATGATGTCGTCCAGGGACCCGGCGAGGGAGTAGATGTCCTCGCGGTCGAACGGCGTGATGAAGGAGGAGTTCAGCTGGTGGAAGATCGCGTGCGTGGCGTCGTCACCTGCGTGTTCCGCGGCCCGCATACGCTCTGCGATCTCGGCCCGGGCGGAGGTGTCCGCCCCGAGCAGTTCCATCAGGAGCTTCGAGCCCGTGACGATGTTGTCCGCGGAGGCGGCGAACATGTCGTAGAAGCTCGTCTCCCTGGGGGTCAGACGAAAGCGCACAAGGGGTCCTCGGGGTGCAT
Source organism: Streptomyces sp. C1-1 (assembly GCF_050214755.1). Taxonomy (NCBI): domain Bacteria; kingdom Bacillati; phylum Actinomycetota; class Actinomycetes; order Kitasatosporales; family Streptomycetaceae; genus Streptomyces; species Streptomyces sp. C1-1. Next base: position 5,395,850 of record NZ_CP189826.1, read on the forward strand.
CGGTTTGGGTCAGGCTGATGCTAAGGGCATCATCCGGCCACGGCTAATGGGCCGTCCCCCAGTGTCGCCCATCGGGCACAGTGGTCGTCACGGGGGCCACGGACGGCCGGTTCAAGGCAATGGCCAAGGGCCCTATACCCAGCAAAGTTCGGTACCATATACCCACCTGGGGTATCTGTCCGCCACGTCTTGCAGGAGGACGCGATGACGACCACCGAGGCCGGCGCGACGGCGCCCTCCGAGAACGGCACGCAGAGCACACAGCACGCGACGCACGGCTACCACAAGCAGAAGGACGAGCACCTCAAGCGCCTGCGCCGGATCGAGGGCCAGATCCGCGGCCTGCAGCGGATGGTCGACGAGGACGTCTACTGCATCGACATACTCACGCAGGTGTCCGCCTCCACCAAGGCGCTGCAGTCCTTCGCGCTGCAGCTGCTGGAGGAGCACCTGCGGCACTGCGTCGCCGACGCGGCCCTCAGGGGTGGTGACGAGATCGACGCGAAGGTCGACGAGGCGACCAAGGCCATCGCCCGGATGCTGCGTACGTGACGTCGGCCACGAGGGGGCGTCGGGCTCAGCCGCCGGAGGCGTCGCGCTCCTCGGCCACTTTCAGCACCTCGTCGATGCTCTCCAGGCTGAGCCGCTCGTCCGCGGCCGATGCCGCGATGATCAGCTCTCCGCACAGCTCGATCTCGGCGAGGGCCACGTGGTCCTGAACTGCCGTACCGCCGACCGGAGCCACGTGCATCACCTCATCTCTGCCGTTACCGACTTCCTAGAGTAGGGAGCGGCCTACACACCGCGCATGGCACGGACGGGCTAGTTCTCGACGCCCGTCTCTCATCCTCAAGGCGGGTGCCGGGACGCGGGTCTAGTGCTCGGCGATCCGCCCCGCGTAGATGTCCTCCGACGCCGGCAGGGTGACGTCGACGGGGGTCCCGAAACCGTAGAGCAGCGTCGTCGAGGCGACCGCGACAGTACCTCGGTCCGTGCCGCCCGCGAAGCCGAACCGGTGGCGGATCTTGCGGATGCGGCCCTGGGCGTCGAGGTAGACGTCGAACGGGACCTCGGCGCTGGCGAACCCTTTCGCCGCCGCTGCCAGGGATTCCCGTACGCCTCGCGGCGCGCCCTTCGAGGCGAGCGTGAGGTCGGCGGTGCCGCGGTAGTGGCGCACCTCGGTGCCCGCCAGTTCGGTGCGGCCCAGGTAGGCCGCGGTGCGGGTGCCGCGCAGCAACTCGGCCGCGGTGAACGGGTCGGTGGCTCCGCCGGTGACCAGATTGCCGTCGGACAGGCCGGCCGTGTCGACCCGGACCCACTTGTCGGCGGGGACACCGGCGCCGCGGTTCTTCATGAACAGGGCGCCGGGAGCGAGGAGTTCGATGATGGGCCGGTGCTCGTTGGTGCCGGCCGGGTCCTGCGGCAGGGTCACCTTCAGGCGGCCCAGCCGCCTGCCGTAGTCGTACACGCCCTGGCCGCGGATGGTGACGCGGGTGCCGCCGGTGGCCATCTCCATCGACGTCGTGGCCTTCGACGTGCCCGCCGCCACAAGGTTCTCGCCGGCCTGCCGCAGCAGGGGGACGGGGTCGGCGGAGCGAGCGTCCTCGGCGGTCGCGCCGCCGGAGCAGCCGGAGGCGCCGAGACAGCCGAGGCAGACCGCGACTCCCGCGGCAACTGCCCCGTGCCATCTGCGCTGTTGCTGGGTCATCGGTGCCTGCCCCCCAAGCGGGTACGTCCGTCACGGGTCCCCTGTCGTTCCGTTCAACGACGGGTGGACAGCAGCCGTCACGCTCGTACGAACCCTTTACCCGGCGCGGGTAACGTTGTCGGCGTGGCGCAGGAGGAACACCGGACGACGACTGTCGAGCAGGGCCGATTCTGTTTCGCCCGGTGCGCCTGCGGATGGCGCGGGCCCGCCCGCAGAGCACGCAGTCAGGCCCGCGCGGACGCCGCGGAGCACCTGAGTCCTCAGGCGTGACGCAGGGTCGTCAGCAGTTCGTCGACCAGGCCGCGGTCGCGGTGCTGGGTGAGCCGGCTGCGGGCGGCGGCGGGGGAGAGCCACAGGATGCGGTCGACCTCGTCGGTGGGCGAGAAGCCGCCGGTGGCCGCCTCGGCGGCCCAGTAGCGGACCTGCTTGGGGCGGTTCTGGGCGAAGTAGCGGACGGTCGACAGCTCGGCGCCGGGCTGTGCCGTGTAGCCGGTCTCCTCGGCCACCTCGCGCAGGGCGCCCGCGAGATGGTCCTCGCCCCGCTTGAGCTTGCCCTTGGGGTGGGACCAGTCGTCGTACTTCGGCCGGTGCACGAGGCACACCTCCAGGTCGCCGTCGACCGGGGAGCGGCGCCACAGGACGCAGCCGGCCGCCAGGACAAGGGTGCCGTCGTTCTCGGGGGTAGCCGTCACGTGCTCACCACCTGTTTCTGCCAGCACTGTTGAAAGGCGAACCGGGCCGCCTCGACCTCGTGGCGCTGGTCGGCGTGGAGCACGCCGAGGGCGTACGCGGTGGCCGGGGCGATCCGGGGGGTGCGGGCCGCCGACGCCGCCGCTGCCGCCGCCTCGGAGGCGTCACGGTGGCGGTGCAGGGCCTGACCGGCGGTGAGGAGGCGGACGTCGAGGGAGGCCTTGTCGCCGTAGAGGGCCTCGCGGGCGTAGCGGTGCAGGCGCAGCAGGAGGCGGACCTGGTGCCAGGGGGCGTCCTGGGGGTGGGGCGCCGGGTCGGGCGAAAGGCCGTGGACGAGGGCCGCGGCGTTGTAGGGGTGGCCCGCGGTGACGAGCGGGAGGGCGGCGACGGCGTCGGTGAGGCGTTCCTCGGCGGCGGCCGCCAGGGGGCGCAGGTCCGTGGTGGGGGCGGCGGGGGTGAGGGGGACCTCGCTGGCCAGGACGGCGACCTTGTCCGCGACGGCGTGGAAGCGGGAGGAGCCCAGGGCCTGGAGGGCGGTGCTGTGGGCGCGGGTCCTGGCGAGGGTGAGCTGGCGTTCGAGCAGGGCGCCCGCCTTGGCCGCGCCGACCGTCAGGTTGCCGCGGTCCGGCGCGGGGGAAGGCGGACCCCCGTTCGCCTGCGCCGCTTTCGCCTGGACGGCCTCGGGGGCCCGGCCGACCGTCGCCACGCCGGTCTGGGCGGGGAAGACGGCCGCTCCCGACAGCCTCTGCAGGGCCAGCAACAGCCGTTCCAGGCGGGTCGCGTAGGCGTGCTCCATCGACAACGTGCCCGACAGCCAGGCCAGTTCGGGCCGCAGCCCCTCCGACCAGTCGGTGTCCAGCAGCGGCCGGTAGGTGTGCAGGCTGGCGCTGATGCGGCGGACCGAGCGGCGCAGGGCACGCGTCGCCTCGACGGAACCCTCGGCGGTGCCCGGCGCCGTCCCGGTCTCCCGGTACTGGCGCAGGGCTCGGAGGAACTCCGTGGCCTGGTCCCGCAGGTAGCCCGCGAGGGCCTCACCTGTGGGGGCGGGCCCGGCCGTGGGGTCCGTCGGGTCAAGGTGTTGCTGTGCCACGCCGGCGCCTCCGGGCGTCTATGAGCATCTCCTGGATGTTTCGCAGGGGTTGGCCGTCCGCGTCGGTGGCGTGCCGGATCCATTCGCCGTCCGGGCCGAGGTGCCAGGACGCCGTGGTGTCGGACATGCCGGTCTCCAACAGCCGGTTCAGGGCTGCGCGGTGGGCCGGGTCGGTGACCCTGACCAGGGCCTCGATACGGCGGTCGAGGTTGCGGTGCATCATGTCGGCGCTGCCGATCCACACTTCCGGTTCGCCGCCGTTGCCGAAGGCGAAGACGCGGGAGTGCTCGAGGAAGCGGCCGAGGATCGAGCGGACCCGGATGTTGTCCGACAGGCCCGTGACGCCGGGGCGGATCGCGCAGATGCCGCGGACCCAGACGTCGACCGGTACGCCGGCCTGGGACGCCCGGTAGAGCGCGTCGATGAGGGCCTCGTCCACCATCGAGTTGACCTTGATGCGGATGAACGCGGGGCGTCCGGCACGGTGGTGCTGGACCTCCTTGTTGATCCGGGCTATCAGGCCGTCGCGCAGGGACTTGGGGGCCACCAGCAGGCGGCGGTAGGTCTCCCGGCGCGAGTAGCCGGAGAGGCGGTTGAACAGGTCGGACAGGTCGGCGCCCACCTGGGGGTCGGCGGTGAGCAGGCCGAGGTCCTCGTACAGCCGGGCCGTCTTGGGGTGGTAGTTGCCCGTGCCGACGTGGCTGTAGCGGCGCAGTGTGTCGCCTTCCTGGCGGACCACGAGGGACAGCTTGCAGTGGGTCTTGAGGCCCACCAGGCCGTACACGACGTGGCAGCCGGCCTCCTCCAGCTTGCGCGCCCACTTGATGTTGGCGTGCTCGTCGAAGCGGGCCTTGATCTCGACCAGGACGAGGACCTGCTTGCCGGACTCGGCGGCGTCGATGAGCGCGTCGACGATGGGGGAGTCGCCGGAGGTGCGGTACAGCGTCTGCTTGATGGCGAGGACGTCCGGGTCGTTGGCCGCCTGCTCCAGGAACGCCTGCACGGAGGTGGAGAAGGAGTCGTACGGGTGGTGCAGCAGGACGTCGCGGCTGCGCAGGGCGGCGAAGATGTCGGGCGCGGAGGCCGACTCGACCTCGGCGAGGTCGCGGTGGACGCCGGCGATGAACTTCTTGTACTTGAGCTCGGGCCGGTCCAGGGAGGCGATGCGGAAGAGGCCGGTGAGGTCAAGGGGGCCGGGCAGCGGGTACACCTCGGCCTCGGAGATCTTCAGCTCGCGCACCAGCAGGTCCAGCACCTCGCGGTCGATGGACTCCTCGACCTCCAGGCGGACCGGCGGCCCGAAGCGGCGCCGCATGAGCTCCTTCTCCAGGGCCTGCAGCAGGTTCTCGGCGTCGTCCTCCTCGACCTCCAGGTCCTCGTTCCTGGTCAGCCGGAAGGCGTGGTGCTCCAGCACCTCCATGCCCGGGAACAGCTCCTCCAGATGGGCGGCGATGACGTCCTCGATGGGGACGTAGCGGCCGGGGGAGCTCTCCAGGAAGCGGGACAGCAGCGGCGGCACCTTCACCCGGGCGAAGTGGCGGTGGCCGGTGACCGGGTTGCGGACGACCACGGCCAGGTTCAGGGAGAGGCCCGAGATGTAGGGGAAGGGGTGCGCGGGGTCGACCGCCAGCGGGGTCAGGACCGGGAAGATCTGGTGCCGGAAGAGGGTGAACAGGCGGGCCTGCTCCTTCTCCGTCAGCTCGCTCCACCGGACCAGGTGGATGCCCTCCTCGGCGAGTGCCGGGGCGACGTCCTCGTGGTAGCAGGCGGCGTGCCGGGCCATCAGCTCGCGGGAGCGGGCCCAGATCATCTCCAGGACCTCGCGAGGCTGCAGGCCGGAGGCCGAACGGGTGGCCACGCCGGTGGCGATACGGCGCTTCAGACCGGCCACCCGGACCATGAAGAACTCGTCCAGGTTGCTGGCGAAGATCGCGAGGAAGTTGGCCCGTTCGAGGAGCGGGGTGTTCGGGTCCTCGGCGAGTTCGAGCACCCGCTCGTTGAACGCGAGCCAGCTGCGCTCCCGGTCAAGGAAACGTCCCTGCGGCAGCTGTACCCCGTCGACCGGTGTCTCCTCGTACGCGTCGAGGTCCGCATCGATGTCGGGTTCCAGGTCGGAGACCGCGGCGGCCACCGTATGGGGCCGGTGCGCGGCTATGGAGCCAACGGAGGGCTGCGCGTGCTGGACCTGTGCCTGGGCGGTTTCTGGCTGACTCATGAACCCATTCTTCCGCGCCCCGAGCGATACGGGCGCGTCGGAAGCAGCGGGCGGGAGCGCAGGCACGGAACGGAAGGCGTCCCCGATCCCCGCGGGCCCCTCGGGGGGTGGCGAAGGTTTGGGCACGGAGGGCGTCATTGGCCGAGCGTCGCAAGACTGTCTGAACCGTTGGTTACGGCGACATGGCGTGCGGGATATTCGGGGGCGGCTCCCGCGCGACGCGCGCCGGCCGGGCCGGCGCGGGGTCTCGCTGGGGAGCCGCCCCGAGGATACGTACGTCCATCCCCCCGTGGAAGGACGTACGCGATCGGATGCCTCACACGGTCCGGCGGCGCAGCAGCAGGAAGGCGACGCCGACGGCGGCCGCGGTGACGGTGAGGTAGAGGCCGCCCTCGAGGGTCCGCGGCAGCCAGAGATGGTTGGTGGGGTAGCGGTCGCGGAGGATGCCGGTCGTGGCGAGGACCGCTTCCGTGGCCGCGACGGCGACGGCCGCCGCGGGCAGGGCGCGGCGCAGCACCAGCCCGGCGAGGGCGCCGACGGCGAGCCCGAGGAGGGGGCCGGCCAGGGCGAGGGCGCCGTCGCCCGGCAGGTTCTGGCTGTGCCGGGTCCAGTCGTAGGGGAACGGGGGCGCCGCGGCCACCAGGTGGTGCAGTCCGACGAGGAGGGCGGAGCCGGTGGTGAGCAGTGCGGCGGGCAGGGCGAGCTTCGCGGCGAACCAGCGGGTGGGGCTGACGCCCTGGGTCCAGGCCAGCCGCGCGGTCCCGGACTCCAGTTCCCGGCCGGTCAGGGCGGCGCCCGCCCATGCGGCGACCGGCAGCGGGAGCACGGCCATGACGGTCTCGGCGAGCGTGCGGGCCCGGTCGTACTCCGCGATCCCGTCGCTCCACACGCAGCCCACCTGGTCGGCGCAGTACCGCAGCCAGTCGGCGTGGGCCGCGTCCCGGCCGGGACCGTGCGCCCACAGCAGCAGGGCCGAGGTGAGCGTGACCAGGACGGCCCAGACGACCAGGGCCGGGCGGTGCAGCCGGAGCATCACGGCCGGCAGGCCGCGGCTGCCCGTGGCGGCCGGTGCCCCGGCGGTCGTGTCGGGGGCGAGCGCGGTCATGCGGGGGACCCCTTCCGGACGGCCCGGCCGGGGCGGGGCAGCCGGCGGAAGGCGAGTACGGCCGCGAGGGCGGCGACGGCCAGCACGATGCCGGTCTCCACGAGGTGGAGGGGCCAGTAGTGGGACTGGGGGTGGTAGGTGAGGTAGTAGCCGTCGATGCCCAGCCGGTCGGCGCACTGCTTGACCTGGGCGGGGTTGCCCTCGCACGGCGAGAGGCCGTGGTACGGGAAGCGGTGGCCGTCGCGGATCGTCCCGGCCCCCATCTGCCAGACATGCGGGGGCAGGAGGCCCTCGGTCGCGGTGACGCGGGTGACCGTGGGCCACAGGTGCGGGCGCAGGCGTTCCATGAGGAAGACCAGCGCTCCCATCGCGGCGACGGAGACGCCGAGCGCGGGCAGGGCGCGGCGCAGCAGGAACGCGGCGAGGGTGCCGACGGCCAGGGCGCACAGGGCGTAGGCGACGGCCGCCGGGCCGCGGGCCACGAAGGTGGCGGCGGACGTCCAGTCGCCGTCCCGGAGCGCGGGGTGGGCGTCCCAGCCCCGGCGGTAGACCAGGACCAGCGCGGTGGAGCCGAGCGCCAGCAGCAGCGCGGGCACGGCGAGCTTCGCGGCGAGCCAGCGGGCGGGGGAGACGCTCTGCGTCCACGCCAACCGGGCCGTTCCGGACTCCAGTTCGCGGCCGATGAGGGAGGCGCCCGCCCAGGCGGCCACGCCGAGGAAGCCGTAACAGACGAGTGCGGCGGCCAGGGCCGTCCGCTGGCCGTAGCCCAGCCAGCTCAGGATGTTGCAGGTCTCGTGGTGGTCGCAGTAGAGCCGTTCCCGCTCGCCCGCCTTCGACGTCACCGTGTTCAGCCAGACCAGCCAGCCGGTGAGGGCGGCGACGAAGGCGGACCACACGATCAGCGCCGGGCGGTGCAGCCGCAGGACCGTCCGGGGCAGGCCCGGCCGCGGGAGGGCGCTCACAGCGCGGCCTTCTCGGGCTCGGCCGAAGCGGTCCCGGGCGCCTGGGGGTTGCGCAGATAGGACAGGACCAGCTCCTCCAGGTCGGGGGTGCTCGTGCGCACATCCTCCGGGAGCGGGCCCGCCGGGCGGATCAGGGCGCTGAGCTGGCGGCCGGTGGTGCGGGACTCGACGACGGTGTGCCCGTCGAGGTCGGTCCGCGCGGGGCCCGACACGCGTACGTGTGCCTCCAGCAGGTCGTCCGTCTCGCCCGCGAGCCGGACGCGGCCGTCGCCGAGGAGGAGCAGGTGGTCGCAGGAACCCTCCAGCTCGGCCACCACGTGCGAGGACATCACGATCGTCGTGCCGAACTGCGCGGCCTGGGACATCAGCACGCCCATCAGCTCGTGCCGGGCCAGCGGGTCGAGGTCGGCCATCGGCTCGTCCAGGAGCAGCAGTTCGGGCCGCTTGGCGAGGGCGAGGGCGAGGGCGACGCGGGTGCGCTGGCCGCCGGAGAGCGCGCGGATCTTCGCCTTCGGGTCGAGGCCGCCGTCGGTCACGATCCGCTCGGCGGTCCAGGCGTCCCAGCGGTCGGGGTTGAGGTCGGCGCCCAGGCGCAGCGTCGCGGCGATCGTGAGCTGCGGGTACAGCGGCTTGTCCTGCGCGACGTAGCCCACGCGGGTGCGCGCCGAGGCGGGATCCGTGCCGAGGACGGTGACCGTGCCCTCGGTCGGTACCTCCAGTCCGGCGGCGAGGGCGAGCAGCGTGGACTTGCCCGCTCCGTTGGGCCCGACGACGGCGCAGACGCGGCCCGCGGGCAGCCGGAGGTCGCAGCCGCGCAGGGCCCAGCGGCCGGGCCGCCGGAGCCCGCCGAAGCGCTTGCCCACGGCGTCCGCCACGAGGGCGAGGCCGTCCGTGTCCGTCATGAGAGGTCCCCCTGGCTGTGCTGGTCGGAGAAATGTCGGTCGAGTACGGCGGTGAAGAGCGCGGCCACGTCCTCGCGGTCCAGGCCGGCCGCGCGGGCCCGGGCCGCCCAGGCGTCCAGTTCCCCGTGCAGGGGGGACTCGGCCGGTGCGGTGCCCAGTGAGCGTCGTACGAACGTCCCGAGGCCGCGGCGGGCCTCGACCAGGCCCTCGCGTTCCAGCTCCCGGTAGGCCTTCAGGACGGTGTTGGGGTTGATGGCGGTGGCCTCGACCACCTCGCGCGCGGTGGGCAGCTTGTCTCCCGGCTCCAGCAGGCCCAGTCGGAGGGCCTGCTTGGTCTGCTGGACGATCTGGACGTAGGTGGCGACGCCGGAGCGCCGGTCGATGCGGTACTCGACCACGCGGACAACCACCCTTTCACTAATTGAGTAGTGAAAGGGTGGTGCATGAGGGCTGCGAAAGTCAAGGGCGATTCCGTGAACCGATCCGCGGGGCCGGTGCGATGAGGGGACGTGAGCGAAACGAGAAGCGACGGGGAGCTGCTGCGGGCCGCCGCGGACGGCGACCGGCGCGCCTTCGAGGAGCTGTACCGGCGGTACGCGCCGTGGCTGACCGCCCGGCTGCGCGGCCGGTGCGCCGACGGGGGTGTGGTCGACGACGTCGTACAGGAGACGTTCCTCGCGATCTGGCGGGGCAAGGCCCGCTACCGCGAGGACGGTGACGTCGCCGGGTGGCTGTGGCGCATCGGGTCCCGGCGGCTGATCGACGCCCTGCGCGGGGACGGGGCACGGGGGCGGCTGCGGCAGGCGCTGGCCCGCCTGCGGCACCGGGACGAGGCGTCCGCCGAGGAACGCGTGCTCGCGGGGGTCGAGCACGGGGACCTCGCGGGCGCCCTCGTCCGGCTCTCCCCGGAACTGCGCGCGGTGCTGCAGGCGACGGTCATCGACGGCCTGACCACCCGCGAGGCGGCCGTCCTGCTCGGCATCCCGCCGGGCACGGTCAAGACCCGGGCGATGCGCGCCCGGAAGCAACTGCGGGAGGCGCTGTCATGAGCGATCGGACAGCCGATCGGGGCAGTGCGTGCACCGGTGAGCGGGAGGTGGCGGGATGACGTGGCATGTGGACGACGGGGATCTGCGGGCCTACGCGCGGGGCGAGTTGGCGGCGCCGATGGTGTGGTCCGCCGACACGCACCTGATGTCGTGCGGCCGGTGCCGTGAGGTGCTCGCCTCCGTGGGCGAGCCCGTCGACGCGGGCTGGGAGCGGCTGGACGCCGAACTCGACGCGCCCCGCCCGGGGCTGTTCGAGCGGCTGCTGCTGCGGGTCGGCGTCGCCGACCACCTCGCCCGGCTGCTGGCGGCCACTCCCGTACTGCGCCGCTCCTGGCTGGGCGCCGTCGTCGCCGTGCTGGTGACGTCCGTGCTGGCCGCGCAGACCGCCGACTCGCCGACGCTCTTCCTGGCCCTCGCGCCGCTGCTGCCGCTGGCCGGGGTCGCGCTGTCGTACGGGCCCGCACTGGACCCGACGTACGAGATGACGGTGGTCTCCCCGATGCACGGGTTCCGGCTGCTGATGATCCGCACGGTCGCCGTCCTCGCCGCCGGCCTCGGCCTCGACGCCCTGGCGAGCCTCGCCCTGCCCGGCTACGGCCTGCGCGTCCTGGCCTGGCTGCTGCCCGCGCTCGCCCTGACCTCGACCGGCCTGGCACTGTCCGCCCGGCTCGGCCCGGTGCTCGCGCCGTCGCTGGTCGGCGGCGCCTGGGCGACGCTGCTGCTCGCGGCACGCGCCCACGCCCACGGCGCCACGGCGACGCTCGCGCCGTTCACCGCACTCGGCCAGGGGGTGGCGGCGGCGGTCGCCGCGCTCGCCGCCGGGCTGCTGTTCCTCTCACGTGACCGTTTCGACCGCCTCCAGGGGAGTGCCGTATGACACCCACCGTTTCCGCCTCCGGGCTGGGCCTCCGCTTCGGCGGCACCCGCGCCCTCGACGACGTGTCACTGCGGCTGACCCCAGGCGTCACCGGCCTCATCGGCCCCAACGGCGCCGGGAAGACCACCCTGTTGCGGGTGCTGGCCACCGCCGTGCCCGCCGACACCGGCGCCTTCACCGTCCTCGGACACGACCCCGCCACCTCGGCGGGCCGCCAGGACGTGCGCCGCAGCCTCGGCTATCTGCCGCAGACCCCCGGTTTCCACCCGGACTTCACATCCTTCGAGTTCGTCGACTACGTGGCCATCCTCAAGGAGCTGACCGACCGAGGCGCACGCCATCGCGAGGTGCGGCGCGTGCTGGAGGAGGTCGACCTCGGTGACGTACGCGGCAAGCGCATCAAGAAGCTGTCCGGCGGCATGCGCCAGCGGGTCGCCCTGGCGGCGGCGCTGGTCGGCGACCCCGGCTTCCTCGTCCTCGACGAACCGACGGTGGGCCTGGACCCCGAACAGCGCATGCGGTTCCGGGAGTTGATCGCGCAGGCGGGCGAGGGCCGGACGGTACTGCTGTCCACGCATCAGACCGAGGACGTGGCGATGCTCTGCCACCGCGTACTGGTGATGGCCGGCGGCCGCATCCGCTTCGACGGCACCCCCGCCGAACTGACCGAACGGGCGGCCGGCCGGGTGTGGAGCAGCGCGGAACGCGACCCCGGCGCCAAGGCGGGCTGGCGCACCGGCACCGGCTCCTTCCGCAACGTCGGCACCCCGCCGGACGGCGCCGACCTCCTCGAACCCACCCTGGAGGACGGCTACCTGCTCACCCTGGACGACGCGGGCGCGGAGGTGGCGGCATGAGCGCCGTGCTGGAGACGACGGCCACGCCCGTCGCCGTGCGGGAGCGGCACACGCCGTGGGCGGCCGTGATCGCGCTGGCCCGCTTCGAGGCCCGCCAACAGCTGTGGTTCCTCCCGGTGTTCGCGACGCTGCTGCTGTACGTCGGCTACACCGGCTGGCGGTTGCTGTTCCCCGCCGACGGCATGGACACCTACCCGGCCCTGCAGGACGTCGACCGGGCCACCCAGTCCGGGCCGGCGCTGCTGGGCATCGCGCTGTTCGTCTGCGTCAACCGGGCCGCCCTGCGCGACCGCCGGCGGGGCACCGACCGGCAGGTCGACGTGGCGCCGATGGAGCCGTGGCGGCGCACCCTCGCGCACGTCCTGTCCGTCGTCCCGTACGCGGTGCTCACCGCGCTGGTCGTCCTCGGCGAGTTCACCAGGCAGGCGCTCAGGTCCGGCGCGGTGGGTCACGGCTCACCCGCGGAGCTGGCCGTCGGCCCCCTCTACGTCCTGCTGTGCGGCACCCTCGGGGTCCTGGCCGCCCGCCTGGTCCCGTCCTCCTTCGCCGCCCCGCTCCTGGTCGTCGGCCTCTTCGCCTCCTCCTTGTTCCTCTCGGCCGGCACGGGTGACGCAGAGTGGTCCCGCTGGCTGTCACCCATCGTGAGCGAGAACAACCGGGACACCCTTCCCTCGGACCTGATCGGACGCCCCGCCGCCTGGCACGCCCTCTACCTCACCGGCCTGGTCCTCCTCGCGGCCTTCGGCGCCGTACTGGCGGGCGGCGGCCGGACCCGGGTGCTGAAGGCGGGTCTCGCGGGCGCGCTGGCGCTCACGCTGGCCGGCGCGGTCGCCCAGTCCGGCGGCGTCTCACCGCAGTTGCGGGCCGCCCGGGAGCGGGCCTCGGTCAGCCCGGAGAAGGAGCAGACCTGCGTGCGGCGCGAGACCTCCACGTTCTGCGCCTTCCCCGAGTGGACGCCCCGCACGGCCACCTGGGCGAAGGTCGTGCACGAGGTGCAGTCCCTGGCCGGCGGCACCGCGCACACCCAGCCCCTGCTCGTACGGCAGCGCATCGAGGCCCGCTACGGCCTGGACAGCGACTCCGCGATCCTGCCCTCCGCCGACCCCCACCGGGTCACCGTCGGAACGGCCTGGGGCGGCAACCGCGTTCCCGAGTTCTCGGCCGCCGTCGCCTCCGTACTGGTTGCGGGCGACGAGAAGACGGCGGGGGAGATGTGCGACGGCCGCATGGTCACCGTGATGTGGCTGGCCCTGTCCTGGCAGGACGACCCGACGCAGTCCCTGCGCAACGTGCGCCTCGACGACAGCCTGAGCGGCTCGGCGATCGTCCTGTCCCCGACGGACCCGCTGAACATGACGGCGGCGCAGACGGCCGTCGTCCGCGAACTGCTCGGCAAGCCGCGCCGCGATGTCGAGGCCGCGGTGAAGGCCCACTGGAGCCGGCTGACGGCCCCGAAAGTGACGACGGCCGACGCGGCCCGGCTGCTGGGTGCCGCGGTGCCGAAGGGGGGTGCGGAGTCGTGCGAGAGCTGACGCGGGAGTTGATCGCGCCGGTGTGCCGGACGCTGCCGTGGCGTGCGCTGGCGGCGGGCAGCCTCCTGGGGCTGTCGGCGGTCGCCGTCCCCCGTCTGTCGGACGGGGAGCCCGGCCCCTGGGCCACCCTCGCCCTGCTGCGGGCAGCCGCCCTGGCCCACGCCCTGGCCCTGACCTTCCTCCTGGACGACCCGGCCCGGCACACCACGGCGACGGTGCCGGCCCGGCGCCCGCTGCGCGTCGCCCTCCGCCTCGCGCCGGTCGCGCCGGCCACCGCGCTGTGGTGGACGGCCGTACTCCTGCTCGTCCCGTCCTCGGTGCGTCCTCCCACAGGTGCCGTCACCCTCGAGGCGGCGACGACCTGCGCCCTGGCGCTGGCCGGGGCCGCGCTCGCCGTCCGCCTGACGGACGAACCGCGACCGGGGCCGTCGGTGGCGGCGGCGCTGCTGTTCACCGCTCTCCTGGCCGTGCTGCTCTGGCCGGACCGGTGGCCGCTGTTCACCTCGCCGGGGGACCCCAAGTGGGGCGAGGCGCACGAGCGGTGGGCGTGGCTGCTGGCCGGCGCGCTGCTGGTGCTGGGGGCGTGCCTGCCCGAGCCGGTGCGCGGACGGGCGTGGCGCCGGGGACGCCGGCCGTCCCTCGGCCCGTCCGGCGCCTGAGCACGCCCCGGGGCGCGCTCAGGTTTCCGTGCGGTACATCAGGTCCGTCTCGTACGTGACGAACCCCAGCCGCTCGTAGACGGAGACGGCCGTCTTGTTGTCGGCGTCCACGTACAGCATCGCGTTCGGCAGCCCCTGCCCCGCCAGATGCCGCAGCCCGATCGTGGTGAGCGCCTTGCCCAGACCGCCGCCCTGCTCGCCGGGCCGCACGCCCAGCACGTACACCTCGCCCAGCCCCTCCTCGGCGTGCACCTTCGTCCAGTGGAACCCGATGAGTTCGTCACCGCGGAAGGCGAGGAAGAACCCGGCCGGGTCGAACCACGGCTCCGCCTTGCGGTCGTCGAGGTCGCGCCGGGTGAGGGAGCCCTGCTCGGGGTGGTGGGCGAAGGCGGCGGCGTTCACCGCGAGCCACGCCGCGTCGTCCCGGCCGGAGACGAAGGTGCGGACCGTCACGTCCTGCGGCAGGACCGGGTCGGGCAGGTCCAGGCCGGTCAACGGCCGCCGCATCTGCCGCAGTTCGCGGAACAGCGTCAGGCCGAGGACCTGCGCGAGGTGCCGCGCCGCCGAGTGCCCGCCGTGCGCCCACACCCGCAGCCGCTTGCCGGACGCGGCGAGCAGCGCCGTGCCCAGCGCCCGTCCGTGGCCGTGCCCGCGGTGGGCGGGGTGGACGACCAGCTCTGCGGCGGGCGCCTCGACCGGGTCGGTGTCCTCCAGCTGGGCGTAGCCCACGAGTTCGTCGTCGACCGTGAGCAGAAGATGCGAGACGCCCTCGCGCGCGCCGCCGCGCAGTTGCAGGCGCCCCTGTTCCGACACCGCCTGCCGGCCGTCGGCCTCGGCGGCCTCGGCCAGCAGCGCGAGCACGGCCTCGGTCTGCTCGCCGGTCAGCGCGGAGTGGGTCTCGATGGCGCGGGGGCGGCCCGCGCGTGCGGTGTCGTCGCTGGTCATGCGTACGAGGGTAAGGGGCGGCCGCGGCAAAGTGGCGGCACGGGACGAACGGAACACAAAGGCAAAGCGAAGGACAAAGGGAAACCAGGATGTAACCAAGAACCCCCTGTTGTGCTACGCGCGTTGACCCTAGGCTGCGCCGGACGGAGCCGTGCCGTTCGGCGACATCCAGCAGACCCACAGGGGGGCGCATGCCAGCCACTTCCCAGCCGTATCCGCACCGCAGACGCACCTACCGTCTGCTCGCCGCAGCCGCCGGTCTGGCCACCGTCGGTGCCCTGGCCGCCGCGCTCCCGGCGGACGCGCACGAGAACAAGGGCGGCGGCCACCACCCGAGCCGCTACCAGGACGTACAACTGCTGTCCTTCAACGACCTGCACGGCAACCTGGAGCCGCCGTCGGGCTCCTCCGGCCGGGTCACCGAACTGCAGGCGGACGGCACCACGAAGACGATCGACGCCGGTGGCGTCGAGTACCTCGCGACCCATCTGCGCGAGGCCCGCCAGGGCAAGGCGTACTCCATCACGGCGGCCGGCGGCGACATGGTCGGCGCCTCCCCGCTGGTCTCGGGCCTCTTCCACGACGAGCCCACCATCGAGGCACTCAACAAGCTCGACCTGGACGTCACCTCCGTCGGCAACCACGAGTTCGACGAGGGCGCCAAGGAGCTGAAGCGGCTTCAGTACGGCGGCTGCCACCCGACCGACGGCTGCTACACCGACGAGGGCTTCGAGGGCGCCGACTTCCCCTACCTCGCCGCGAACGTCCTCGACGAGAAGACGAACAAGCCGATCCTCAAGCCGTACTGGGTCTGGAAGAAGAAGGACGTCCGGATCGGCTTCATCGGCGTGACCCTGGAGGACACCCCCGGTGTCGTCTCCGCGGACGGGGTCAAGGGCCTGAAGTTCAAGGACGAGGTCGAGACCATCAACAAGTACGCCAAGGTGCTGCGGGCCCAGGGCGTGAACTCCATCGTCGCCCTGATCCACGAGGGTGGGCTGCCGGCCTCCGGCGCGTACAACTACGACTGCGACTCCTCGGGCGCCGGCTCCGGCATCTCCGGCCCGATCGTGGACATCGCGAAGAACATCACCCCGTCCGTGGACGCCCTCGTCACCGGCCACACGCACGCGGCCTACGTCTGCACGATCCCCGACCCCTCGGGCAAGCCGCGCATGGTCACCTCGGCCGCGTCCTTCGGCCGCCTCTACACCGACACCACCCTGACCTACGACCGCCTCACCGGGGACATCGTCCGCACGGCGGTGAAGTCGGCGAACCACGTGGTGACCCGGACCGTCGCCAAGGCCCCGGACATGACCGAGCTGATCGGCCGCTGGAACACCCTCGCCGCGCCGGTCGGCAACCGTCCCATCGGCTACATCTCCGCCGACGTCCCCAACACCGGCACCGAGTCCCCGATGGGCGACCTGATCGCCGACGCCCAGCTCGCGTACGGCAGGAAGCTGGACGCGGAGACCGACCTCGCGCTGATGAACCCGGGCGGTGTGCGGGCCGGGCTGACGTACGCGGCCAAGGGCGCCGAGGGCGACGGAGTCGTCACCTACGCCGAGGGCTTCACCGTGCAGCCGTTCTCCAACACGGTGAACCTGCAGGACTTCACGGGCGCCCAGTTGATCCAGGTGCTCAAGGAGCAGGTGAGCGGCTCGAACACGGCGGCGCCGAAGATCCTGCAGCCGTCGGCGAACCTGACGTACACCCTCGACCTGACGAAGACGGGCGCGGACCGTGTGGTCACCGACTCCATCAGGCTGAACGGCGCCGCGATCGACCCGGCCGCCACCTACCGCGTCGCCACCAACAGCTTCCTCGCGGGCGGCGGCGACGGCTTCACCACGCTCGGCCAGGGCACCAACGACCTGGTCGGCACCGACGACCTGGCGGCGCTGGCGGAGTACCTGACGGCCAACTCCTCCGCGAGCGGCCCGCTCGCGCCTCCGGCCGCGAACCGCATCACGATCGTGCAGTAGCCGCGGCTTCCCCGGTCAGGGGCCCGGTGCCGACAGGCACCGGGCCCCTTTCCTTTTAAATTCTGTGTAAGCACGGGTTCGGTTCCTGAATTGACATAAGAATCTCTCACAGGATCAACTCAGGAACCTCTCAGTGGAATTGGCCTTTTTCGTCTTCGGGAATGCCGTAGTGTTTTCCATGTCGAAAGCGAACGGCGCAAACGACACCGAATCCGAGGAGAGCACCATGAGCTTCCACAAGATCGCCCCGGTCAAGAAGCACCACAAGCCCGCTCCGGCAGCCCCCAGGAAGCCGGCTCCGAAGAAGCCCGCTCCGAAGCGTCGACCGGTCGGCCACCAGGACTGACGGAATTCTTAGCCGTAATTCACTGACGTAAATCAAGAAAGGCACGCACATGAGCTTCAAGAAGATCGCCCCGGTGAAGAAGAACGACTGCAAGAAGGCCGCCCCGGCCGCCGCCAGGAAGCCTGCCCCCAAGAAGCCCGCCCCGAAGCGCCGCCCCGTCGGCCACCAGGGCTGAGGCACACCGCGCGGCGGGGCCACCGGTGGGCGAACCAGCCCGCCAGGTGGCCCCGCCCGGCCATGTCCGCACCACATGAAGGGAGTCGACGACGATGGGAGAGGTCCGCGCGGCCTTCGGCCGGTTCTGGCCGCTGACCCGCGGCGACCGCAGATGGCTGGTGACGATCGTCGCCTGCGTGATCGTGTCCGCGGTCGCCGAGACCGCCTCGATCCTGCTGTTCGCCGAACTCACCGACAACGCCCTGAAGGCCGGCTCGCTCTCCGCCTTCTGGGGACCGGCCGGCGCCTGGCTCGGCGTGGCCGCGCTCGGCGCCCTCGTCGGCTACCTCGGCAACTCGCTCGCCACCTGGACCGCGGAGAGATTCGTCCTGCGCCTGCGCGCCGGGGTGTTCCGGCACGTCCAGGACCTGCCGCCGCACTTCTTCCAGCGGCACCGCCAGGGCGACCTGGTCGAACGCCTCACCGGTGACGTCGAGGCCATCGAGCAGCTCGTCGTCTCCGGAGTCGTCGGCACGGTCTCCGCCGCCTTCTCAGCCGTCTTCTACGCCTGCGCCGCCCTCTACCTGCGCTGGGACCTGGCTCTGGCCACCTTCGTCCTCGCGCCCCTCTTCCTCCTCGCCGCCCGCCGGTTCTCCGGCCGCATCAAGACCGCCTCCCAGGACGAGCGGGTCGCCGACGGCGCGATCACCTCGGTGGTCGAGGAGTCCCTGGGCAACATCGTCCTCACCCAGGCCTACAACCGCCGCGCGGACGAGGAGCGGCGGCTCGACCGCGAGGCCCGCGCCTGGATGCGGGCGAGCGTGCGCGGCGCCCGGCTCGGCGAGATGTACGAGCAGTTCGTCGAGGTCGTCGAGACGCTGTGCGTCCTCGCCGTGATCGGCCTGGGCGTCTGGGAGATCTCCGCCGGCCGCATGACCCTCGGTCAGCTCCTGGCCTTCGCCGCCTTCATCGGCTACCTCTACCCGCCGGTCCGCAGCCTGGGCCAGCTCGGTCTCACCCTCACCGCGGCCACCGCGGGCGCCGAGCGCCTCAACGAGATCCTGGACGCCGAGCCGGCCGTCGCGGACCCCGCCCGGCCGCTCGACGAGTGGCCCGTGCGCGGCTGGGTCGGCTTCCACGCCGTCTCCTTCCGCTACCCCGAGTCCCGCCGCGCCTCCCTGCGTGACGTCAGCTTCTCGGCGGGCCCCGGCGAGCTGGTGATCGTCACCGGAGCGAGCGGCGCCGGCAAGTCCACCCTCTCCAAACTCCTGACCCGCTTCTACGACCCCGCCCAGGGCGTGATCACCCTCGACGGCGTCCCGCTCACCGACCTCTCCCTGCGCTTCCTGCGCGAGAACGTGGCCCTGCTGCCCCAGGAGACCCTGATCCTCAACGGCACGATCCGCGAGAACATCGCCTGCGGCCGCCCCGGCGCGAGCGACGAGGAGATCCGGCGGGCGGCGCGGGAAGCGGCGGCGCACAACTTCATCACCGCACTGCCCGAGGGCTACGACACCCCCATCGCCCCCGGCACGGCCGCTCTCTCCGGCGGCCAGCTGCAGCGCATCGCCATCGCCCGCGCCATGCTGCGCGCCGCACCGGTCCTCGTCCTGGACGAACCGACCGCGGGCCTGGACGCGGTGGCCGCCCGCCAGGTGGTGACCCCGCTGCGCAAGCTGATGGCGGGCCGCACCACGATCATGATCACGCACGATCTGAGCCTGGCGCCGGACGCGGACCGCATCCTGGTCGTCGACCGCGGCCGGCTGGTGGAGACCGGCACCCACCGAGAACTCCTCGCGCGCGGCGGCGCCTACGCGGCCCTCGCCGAGCCCCTGCCGGACGCCGTGGCCGACCTGCCGCCCGCACCGGACGAGACGATGATCCTCAGGTGGTGACCCGCAGGGCCCACCACCGTTGCAGAACGGCGCCCAGGAGCCCGAAGGAGACCAGCGGTACGACCACCAGCAGCAGGAACACGTGCTCCGGGCGTCCGGTGACGATCTCCCAGAAGTCGACCACGAACATGACGGCCAGCACCCCGAGCGCACCGTACGCGGCCCGGGCCCACGCCTTGCGCCGGGCCGCACCGCGCCGGATCAGCTCCTCGACCCGCGGCTGCGGCTCCCAGGCCAGGCTGCGGTGGGGGGCCGCGGACAGGCACAGCTCCGAGACCTCGGCGTACGGATCGTCCAGCTGCCGGTCGTCGATGTGCCAGAGCAGGTGCCGGCGCCCCTCGAAGTCGTACAGGAAGGCCAGCCACCGGGGGCCCGCCGAGCCCGCCCCGCGCGGGGCGGGCTCGACCCGGATGTCGTACACCTCGCGCCACTCCCAGGACCGTGACCGCAGGCGCCCCTGGACGGTGACGCCGGAGGCGGTGACGCGGGTGTGCGCCCGCAGCTGCTCCAGGAGGATCCGCGCCAGGGTCGCCGTGAACAGCAGCCCGACCGTCAGGGGCGCCCATCCGGGCGGCCCGTCGCGATACGCGTACGGGTCGTCGAAACGGCCTGCCTGGACGAGGGCGTTGCCGCCGATCAGCACCGCCAGCCCGATCTGCGTCCACGGCGGCCTGCGCCGTCTTCGGTACACCCGCTCGATCGCGGTCGTGTCCCCGCCCATACGCCCTCCCCATTCGTTCGGGATGATCGTAGGGCGGGTGTCCGTGACCGTCAGGAGGAGGTCGGCGTCCAGTCGCCCAGCCAGTCCGCGACCTCCTGCTGGGCGGCCTGGGCGTCGGTCAGCTGGGGCCGGTCAGCGCTCGCCGCGCCCGAGCCCGCTCCGGTGTTCCTGTACTCCGCGAACCGGTCGTCCTTCCAGGAGAAGCCGCTCATGTCGGTCCACGGGGTGGTCCGGATCGCCGCGCTGAGGCTGGTGTTGCGGACGGTGGTCTGCGGGTCGAGGCTCGCGTCACCCCCGGCGTGCCAGGGCCGCCCGAGGTAGAAGGAGCGGTCGGAGACGTCCCCGTTCACCGTGGAGTCGGCGATCAGGATGCCGTGGCGGCCCGCGGCGGTCGACGGGGCGGTGACGTACCCGGCCGAGGTGCCGTTGTAGCGTTTCTTCAGGGTGATGACCGACTTGTCGATGACCGCGGTCGCCCGGCCGAAGATGAAGTCGACGTTGCCGACGACATAGGAGTTGGTCATGTACACCCGGCCCAGCCTGTCCTTGGACGCGGTGTCGACGAGCAGGGTGTCCTGGTCCCCGCTGACGATGACGCCGTCCAGGAACACCTTGTCGGCGCTGGTGCGCAGGGCGACGGCCTGCTGGGCGATGTCGGTGTGCGCGGCCTCGTCGAAGTCGTTGGAGATGGTCAGGTTGCGGGCCTGGAAGTCGTCGGCGTCCACGGCGACGGTCGCGCTGCCGCCGGTGCCGTACGTTCCCGAACCGTCGGGCTTCTGCGTGCCGGCCGCGTTGCTGTAGACGATCACCGTGTCCTTGCGGCTGCCGCCCGTGCCCTGGATGGTAACGTGCGGCTTGTTCGCCGGGACCTTCACCAGCTCGCGGTACGTGCCCGGCTTGACGGAGATGACGACGCGCGAGGTGTTGTTCGCCGGTACGGCGTTCACCGCGGCCTGCACGGTCCTGTACTGACCGCTGCCGTCCTGGGCGACGGTGAGCGTCGTGGCGGCGGCGGACGTGGTGCCGGCGGCCGTCGTACCGATGGAACTGCGCGGCCCGGCACCGGACTTCAGGAGTGCGGGCACGTCGGCGGCCTGGTCGAGGGTGTAGGCGTAGTAGCTCCTGGGGTCCCAGGCGGCCCCCGACCCGCCGCTCTCGTTGCGCCCGCTCGTGCCGGGGAGCAGACCGTAGGCGGCGGCCGAGGTGGCGGCCAGGACGAGCGGGACGGCGACGGCGAGCGCGGCCTTGGACCGACGGTGCTGGGCCATGGGGGGTTTCCAATCCGTGCGGGGACAGAGGACCGCTGATGGGTCGTCACCCCGCAGGGAAAGGTTGCCGGGTCGCCGTCCTACTGCGCCGGATCCGGTGGCGACCGTCCTACTGCGCCGGATCCGGTGGCGGCGTCGGCGCGCCCGGCAGTCGTACGGTCGCCACGGTTCCGCCGCCCTGCGCGCGCTCCAGCGTCACCTCGCCGCCGGCCTGCTGGACCGTGCGGACCACGATGGACAGGCCGAGCCCGGAGCCGGGCAGCGCGCGGGCGCTCGGGGAACGCCAGAAGCGGTCGAAGACGTGGGGGAGTTCGTCCTCCGGGATGCCGGGGCCGTGGTCGCGGACGGTCAGCACGCCCTCGCTCAGCTGGACCTCGACGGTCCCGCCCTCCGGGCTGAACTTCACCGCGTTGTCGAGGATGTTGACGAGCGCCCGCTCCAGGGCGGAGGGCTCGGCCCGGACGTACCAGGGCTGGAGGTCGGCGGTGATCGTCAGCTCGGGGCCGCGGAGCCGGGCCCGGCGCAGGGCCGCCTCCGCGGTGTCCCGCAGCGAGACGACCTGCACGCGCTCGCCCCGCTGGCCCTCCGACCTCGACAGCTCCTGCAGGTCCCCGATCAACGACGCCAGTTCGGTCATCTGCGCCTTCACCGAGGCCAGGAGCGCCTTGCGGTCGGCCTCCGGGATGGGGCGGCCGGTCTCCTCGCTGCGGGTGAGGAGCTCGATGTTGGTGCGCAGGGAGGTGAGGGGCGTACGGAGCTCGTGACCGGCGTCCGCGATGAGCTGCTGCTGCAGCTCGCGGGAGCTGGCCAGCGAGGAGGTCATCGAGTTGAAGGAACGGGACAGCCGGGCCACCTCGTCCTCGGCGTCGTCCTCCACCGGGATGCGGATGCTCAGGTCCTCGGTCCGGGCCACATGCTCGACGGCCTCGGTGAGCTTGTCCACGGGCCGCAGCCCGGCCCGGGCGACGGCGAGGCCCGCGGCGCCCGCACCCAGGACTCCGATGCCGGAGACGAGGAGGAGGATGAGGGCAAGCTCGTTGAGGGTCGACTGAGTGCCCTTGAGCGGGACCGCGAGTTGCAGCGCAACCCCTCGCCCGTCGTTCTGGTCGACCCCCAGGTACAGCGTCAGCACACGGACGGCGTTGCCGTGGTTGTCGGTGCCATTGCGGAAGTTGCCCTGGAGGAATTCGGCTGCCTTGATCACGTTCTTGTCGGAGCCGGTGACCTTGACGGTGCCCGGGGAAGTGGGATCGACACAGGGATCGCCGCTCTCCTTGATCGCCTGGACGTAGTCGTTCCGGCCCGGGTAGTTCTGCTGGTTCTGCTGCGGGTTCTGGCTGCACTTCTGCAGGAGCTGGTTGACCGTGCCGGGGCGCCGTGCCATCTGGTTGAGGTCGTCGTTGACCTGCTCGTACAACTTCCCCTGCACGATGAACCAGCACGTCACCGACACCGCTGCCACCGCGAACGCGACGGCCGCGGCGACCAGCATCGCCAGTCGGGAGCGGATCGGCAGCGTCTGGAAGCGCCGTAGGACCCTCTTCACTCCGCCCCGCCCTGCCGCAGCACATACCCCACGCCCCGCACGGTGTGCACGAGCCGCGGCTCGCCGCCCGCCTCGGTCTTGCGGCGCAGGTACATCACGTACACGTCCAGCGAGTTGGACGACGGCTCGAAGTCGAAGCCCCACACGGCCTTCAGGATCTGCTCCCGGGTCAGCACCTGCCTCGGGTGTGCCATGAACATCTCCAGGAGGGTGAACTCCGTGCGCGTCAGCTCCACCTGCCGTCCGCCCCGCGTCACCTCCCGCGTCGCCAGATCCATCCGCAGGTCGGCGAAGGTGAGCGCCTCGTCCTCGTCGGCCGGGCCGGCGCCGGCCGCCGCGGCGTAGGAGCTGCGCCGCAGCAGCGCGCGGACGCGGGCGAAGAGCTCGTCCAGTTCGAACGGCTTGACCAGGTAGTCGTCGGCGCCCGCGTCGAGCCCGGTGACCCGGTCGCCGACCGTGTCCCGGGCCGTCAGCATCAGGATCGGCGTGGTGTCGCCCGCGCCGCGGATGCGGCGGGCCGCGGTGAGGCCGTCCATGCGGGGCATCTGGATGTCGAGGACCACGAGGTCGGGGCGGTAGGCGGTGGCCTTGTCGAGGGCGTCGGCGCCGTCGACCGCGACCTCGGTGTCGTACCCCTCGAAGGCGAGGCTGCGCTGGAGTGCTTCGCGCACGGCCGGCTCGTCGTCGACGATCAGGATGCGCTGCGGTTCACGGTCGCCGTCGGCGGGGCTCATGGGATCCGGTTCCTCGGGTGCGGTGGGGTGCGCGGGCTGACGACTCAGCGTCGCACGGTTTCAGCCTCGTACGGTACGGCGGCGGGTGCGGGCGGCCGTCGTCCGGCGCCCGGTGACGAGGGCGGGGGCCACCTCCGGGGCGCGGCCCGCCGGTGCGTGCAGTTCGTACGCCACCTCGAGGGCCAGGGTGAAGGCGGTCGGGTCGGTGCCCGCACCGGGGTGGGAGACCTGCTTGATCATGACGTACTCCTTGCTGTCGCGGGGGTGCGTGGGTCAGCTGGTGGAGCCCGACCGGAGCGTGGCCAGGTCGGCCTTGACGGTGTTGATCGGGATGGCGAAGCCGAGGCCGATGCTGCCGGCGTCCGAGGAGGACGAGCCGGAGGACGAACTGGCGGAGTACATCGCGGAGTTGATGCCGATGATGTTGCCGCCGGCGTCGATCAGCGCGCCACCGGAGTTGCCGGGGTTGAGGGAGGCGTCCGTCTGGATGGCCTTGTAGGTGGTGGTGGACGAGCCGGTGTCGCCGTTGAACTGGCGGCCGCCGAACTGGAACGGCCAGTTGCCGTCGCCGCCCTGCTGCTGGCCCTGGCTCTCGTCGGTGGAGACGGTCACGTCACGGTTGAGGGAGGACACGATGCCGCTGGTGACGGTGCCGGACAGGCCCTCGGGGGAGCCGATCGCCACCACCGTGTCGCCGACCTGGACGCCGCTGGAGTTGCCGAGGGTGGCCGGCTTCAGACCGGAGGCGCCCGACAGCTTGATCAGGGCGAGGTCCTTCTTGCTGTCGGTGCCGACGACCTTCGCGGTGTACGACTTTCCGTCGCTGGTCGTCACCTTGATCGACTGGGCCCCGGAGATGACGTGGTTGTTGGTGACGATCTCGCCGCCGCTGGTGATGATCACGCCGGAGCCGGTGGACGTGCCGTTGCTCAGTGTGGCGCTGACCTCGACCACGCTCGGGCTGACGGCCGCGGCGATGGAGGCGACGTCGCCCTTCTTGCTGGAGGGCACCACGCTGGTCGTCGTGGAGCTGGTGGCGACGGTGTCGCTGCCGGTCAGCTCCTGGAAGGCGTACGCGGTACCGCCGCCTATCGCCGCGGCCACGATCGCCACGGCGGCCAGCAGGGCGAAGGGGCCCCGGGCGCGCTTCCTCGCGGCCGGCGCGGTTCCGGGCGCGGGCTCGGCGGGGACGGTGGGGAGTACCGCCGTACCGCCGCCGTCCCCGCCGCCCTCTCCGCCGGCCATGGACTGGGGGGCGCCCGGCCACACGGTGGTGCCCGGCGCGACGCTGACCGGCTCCGCCTGCGCGGGCCGGTGCGCCGGCGGGGGCGGCCACTCCGGGTTCACGGGGGAGGAGGAGTGCTGCTGGGCGCCCTGGTAAGGGTTCTCGTACTGCTCGTACTCGCCGTCGCGGCGGAAGCTCTCGGTCATGTCATCGAGCTTGTCGCGCGACCATGAGAGCTTCCTGAGTGCCCGCTGAGAACGCCGCCAGAACCTCGTATGCCCGATATAAAGCCGATTACGGCGGCGGGCGGGGGTCTCTCAGAAACCCCTCATGAAGTCGGTCAGTCGCAGCCGCACGACCGGCGCGCGACCAGCCGGGACGGGAAGGTCTTCAGCCGCTCCCGCCGGGCGCCCGCCACCCGCAGACCGTCGTCCAGGACCAGGTCCACGGCGGCCCGGGCCATCGCGCTGCGGTCGGAGGCGACCGTCGTCAGCGGCGGGTCCGCGAGCGCCGCCTCCTTGATGTCGTCGAAGCCGGCCACCGCGAGCTCGCCGGGGACGTCGATGCGCAGCTCCCGCGCGGCCCGCAGCACGCCGATGGCCTGGTCGTCGGTGGAGCAGAAGACGGCGGGCGGCCGCCGCGGCCCGGAGAGGATCTCCAGCGCTATGCGGTACGCGTCGTAGCGGTTGTACGGCGCCTCGAACAGCCGCCCCTCGGTCGGCTTGCCGGCCTCCTCCATCGCGCGCCGCCAGCCCTCGACGTGGTCGGAGACCGGGTCGCCGACGGCGGGGGTGTCGGCCGTGCCGCCCATACAGGCGACGTACTCGTACCCGTGCTCCAGCAGATGCTGCACGGCGAGGTGGGCGCCGCCCAGGTCGTCGGTGACGACGGCGACGTCGTCGATGGCCTCGGGCCGCTCGTGCAGCAGCACGACCCGGGCGTCCCAGGCCTCGATCTCGGCGGCGGCGAGGTCGTTCAGGGCGTGGGAGACGAGGATGAGGCCCGAGACCCGCATGCCGAGGAAGGCGCGCAGGTAGTGGACCTCGCGCTCGGCGACGTAGTCGGTGTTGCCGACGAGGACCATCTTCCCGCGCTCGGAGGCGGCCTGTTCGACCGCGTGGGCCATCTCGCCGAAGAAGGGCTGGCGCGCGTCCGGGATGATCAGGCCTATGAGATCCGTCCGGCGGGACGCCATCGCCTGGGCGACCCGGTCGGGCCGGTACCCCAGCTCCTTGATGGCGGCGAGGACACGCTCGCGCGTGGCCGGGGCGACCGGCCGGGGTCCGTTGTTGATGACGTAGCTGACCACGGCGGTGGAAGTCCCCGCCAGCCGCGCCACATCGTCCCGAGTCACCTTGGCCACGCGCGGAGTCTACGCGGATATACCCGGCCCGGGCAGGGCGAGCGGAACCTTCCCGCCGCCTCCTGTGCACAGGAGATGCCCTGCCCAGGGGCCGTTCATGCCTCCGCCGGCACCTCGGCGCCGTCCGGCACGGACGCGGTGTCCGTATCCTCCATCTTTGCCCGTTCCGCCGTGGCC
The DNA here is from genome assembly GCF_050214755.1 of Streptomyces sp. C1-1. Lineage (NCBI taxonomy): Bacteria > Bacillati > Actinomycetota > Actinomycetes > Kitasatosporales > Streptomycetaceae > Streptomyces > Streptomyces sp. C1-1. The sequence continues at coordinate 5,421,866 of NZ_CP189826.1, forward strand.
TTGGCCTCCTCGGCGACACGGTCGGCCTTCTCCGGAGTAACGAATCGATAACCGACGTTCCGGACGGTGCCGATCAGCGACTCGTGCTCGGGGCCGAGCTTGGCGCGCAGCCGCCGTACGTGCACGTCGACCGTTCGGGTGCCGCCGAAGTAGTCGTAGCCCCAGACCTCCTGCAGCAGCTGCGCGCGGGTGAAGACGCGGCCGGGGTGCTGGGCGAGGTACTTCAGGAGCTCGAACTCCTTGAAGGTGAGGTCGAGGACCCGCCCCTTGAGTTTCGCGCTGTAGGTGGCCTCGTCGACGGACAGGTCGCCGTTGCGGATCTCCATGGGGGAGTCGTCGTTGACGATCTGCTGCCGGCCCATGGCCAGCCGGAGCCGGGCCTCGACCTCCGCCGGGCCGGCGGTGTCGAGCAGGACGTCGTCGATGCCCCAGTCGGCGGTGACGGCGGCGAGGCCGCCCTCGGTGACGACGAGGATGAGCGGACAGCCCGGGCCGGTGGAGCGCAGCAGCTGGCACAGGCTGCGGACCTGCGGAAGGTCGCGTCGGCCGTCGATGAGGATGACGTCGGCGCCCGGGGTGTCGACGAGTGCGGGGCCCTCCGCCGGTGCCACCCGCACGTTGTGCAGCAACAGGCCGAGCGCCGGGAGCACCTCCGTCGACGGCTGGAGGGCGTTGGTCAGGAGCAGCAGAGAACTCATACGTCTGGTTCCTCCTCGGTCCCTGCGAGGACGTGTGCGGTGTATCACCTGCTCTGCGATCCCGAAGGCCCCGTACACCGGCGGTCACCTGGAGTTTCCCGCTTCGTATACAACGCTTCCGAAAGCACAAAAGGACCCGGGGGCTACGCTGCCCGAGTCCTCTGCCCAGCAGAATAGCCCACATGAGCACTACTCCGGCAGGTCATGTGGCCCGTTCCACCGTTCGTCCGAATCCCGAGACGATCAGACGTGCACCTATGCGGACGTTTCTCCACACGGACGACGGAGTGACGATCGATTCCGTATACGACCCGCCGGCCGCCGTATACGACATCTCCGCGCCACCCGCCGTCGACCTCGTGTTCGTCCTCGCCCACGGCTTCACCGGCGATGTGGACAAGCCCCACGTACGGCGGGTGGTGGCGGCGTTGACGCAGTTCGGGGCGGTGGTCTCGTTCTCCTTCCGCGGCCACGGCGCCTCCGGCGGACGGTCGACGGTCGGCGACAAGGAGGTGCTCGACCTGGCGGCCGCCGTGGAGTGGGCGCGTGGGCTCGGGCACACGCGCGTGGCGACCGTCGGCTTCTCCATGGGCGGTTCGGTGGTGCTGCGGCACGCGGCGCTGTACGGACCGGAGCGCGGGGGGCGCACCGAAGCGGGCACGGACGCGGTGATCTCGGTGAGTGCGCCGGCCCGTTGGTACTACCGGGGCACGGCCCCCATGCGGAAGCTGCACTGGCTGGTGACCCGCCCGGAGGGCCGCTTGGTCGGCCGCTACGGCTTCCGTACGCGCATCCACCACCGGGAGTGGAACCCGGTACCGCTGTCCCCGGTGGAGGCCGTCCCGAGGATCGCCCCGACCCCGCTGCTGATCGTGCACGGCGACCGGGACGGCTACTTCCCGCTGGACCACCCCCGCATGCTGGCCGCTGCCGCCGGTGAGCACGGCGAACTCTGGCTGGAGGGCGGCATGGGCCACGCGGAGCACGCGGCGACGGACCAACTCCTGGCACGCATCGGCGGCTGGGCCGTCGACGCGGCGGGCTAGCGTCTCTGATCGGCCACGCGATCCAGTACAGGTGTGGTGTCCGGTACGGGCGCTGCCCACCGTGGTGGGGTGGCGTGGGCGTGCAGGTGAAACCCTGCGCCCAGTGCTGCCCCCCTTGGCCGGTGTCGGCTGATGGCGGGTGTGCTGATCGTCGTCACGCCCTGGTGCCGGTGGGCTGCGCGGGGCAGCCGTATACGGCCCGGTGGTGCGTGTCCCTCCGGACGCTTGCCCGCCTGACCCGTGGGTCTGGTGGGGGAGGGTGCCCTGCGTCGCCTGGGCGCGGGGCGTGGGGTGCGGCGCCGGATGGGCGCGGTCCTGGACCGGTCTTTCCGGCGGGTCTGGGTGGTCGTCGCGGTGACCAATGCGGTGACCTCGAGCTTGTCAACCACGCTGCGGATGACCATCGCCCCGCTCGCACGGTCGACCACGGTCTTGGCCTGGTGGGCGAGGCCACGGGCGGCGATGCGCTGCCAGGCGCCGGTGTCGCGGTCGCCCTGCCAGCCACAGTCGGGGCTGGGACATCGGGCCCATTTCCAACCGGGGGTGGTGGGCCGGTCGGGGGCCTTTCGATGACGTAGCGGGACGAGGCAGCGGGGACAGTGCCGTGAGGTGTTTCGGGCTGGGACGGTGACCACGGCGATACCTGCTTCGGCGGCAAGATGCCGCATCCGCTCCACGATCTGTCCGCGGACCTGCTGGGAGAGGCGGGTGTTGAGGGCGCGACCCATGCCGCTGGCTTCCATGGACCGGAGGTCTTCGACGTAGATGACGCTCGCGCCGACGGTGAGGGCGTGGTCGACGGTCCAGCGGGCGGCGGCTCGGGCCAGGGCGGCGTTGAGGTTCGAGCGCCGGTCCGACACTCGCCGGATCTCCTCGGCCAGGACGGCGTGCTTGCCACTCAGCGTATGTGCGTCGGCTTCGATGATGAGCCGTTGATAGTGGTCGGCTTTGGCCTGCAGGTGTTCGGACTGGCGACGCAGTCGATGCTGTTTGGCGAGCACACCACTGGCCCGGAATCGGGCACCAGAACCCAGCGCAGTGATCGTCCCGTTGCCGCGCAACTGGATCACCCCTGCGCTGAGCAGCGTGTTCAGCCCCCAGTCCACGCCCAGCGCCACGGTGTGCCCGGTGCGTCGGGCCTTCGGCACGACATGGGTGTAGGCCAGATCGACCCGCACCCGCCCCCGTTGGATGCGCAGAGTGGGCAGGTGCAGCACAGCGCCGGGCGGAACGGTCGGCGGCAGCTTGATCGGGCACGCGACCCACACCCAGTCCCCGTATGACCGGGGGTCGGGGCGGCTCGGGAGTTGCAGCCGCAGCAGCGCCCGACTCGGGTCGTCGGCACGGGCGAATGTGGCCTGCTGCGCGTCACAGGTCGACAGCAGCAGCATCCGCGCCGCGTGGGGCGGGGCCTCCAGTTCGAACACGTCGATCGGCAACCGGCCATGCGCGTGCTGGAAAGCCGCGACCTGCCGAGTGCGGGACTTGATCACGCCGGACGGCAGGGACATTCCGTCGGGAACTGCCGCACGGACGGCCTCCCACTCATCGGGGGCGCGTTTTGCGGGATCGACCGGCCACGTAGCAAGGAGACCTGCGGTCAGGTCGGTCCGCCACTTCGCCGACCGCAACATGCGGCCGGCCTGTTCCTGTGCCATGCGAACGATCCGGTCGTTGACCGTCACATCTGCGGCAGGTGCGGTGCCCCAGGACAATCGTCGCATCGCCATCCAAGCGTTCGACGGCAGAGCTCGCCCTGTGGCATCGACACCGCAGGCCAGCAGGCCCACGTCGGTTGCGTTCCAGTGCTCGGCCAGCAGCGCGCGGACCATGCCGGAGACCAGATCGGCGGCCCAGCCGATCCGCTCCGTCAGCGCTCCGACCGCCAGGACTTCGCCCGTCTTCTCCACCACGCCCGCCCGCAGCAGCCCATGGGCGCAGGTGGTGCGGGACGCCTCGTCGGAACCGAACGCCAACTTCCGGCTCATCGGCCCCCCCCCGATCCGTGGTGCTGTCATTAGGTCAACGACACGTCGGCGCACAGGTCACGCATTCGGCGTACGGACTTGTATGCGACTCTGATGTCGTCTAGGGGCTCGCAGCTTGACGTCGACGGGGAGCACATCGTTGCCATCCCAGAGAATTGCGTGAGCCGACGCTGTGCATCATCACAATGTCGAGGGAGCAGATGCCAAAGGTCACGGTGCGCTACTGGGCCGCCGCGAAGGCCGCGGCCGGGGTCGCCGAGGAGCCGTACGACGCGGTCACCCTCGCCGAGGCGCTCGACGCGGTGCGTGAGCGACACCCCGGCGAACTCGCGCGCGTGCTGCAGCGATGCTCGTTCCTCATCAACGGTGACCCCGTGGGGACCCGCGGACATGAGACGGTACGGCTGGCCGACGGCGGCACGGTCGAGGTGCTCCCGCCGTTCGCAGGAGGGTGAGGATGACCGAGCAGCCGTACCAGAACCAGAACCCGTACCCGCAGGGGTACGACCCCCAGTGGCAGCAGGCGTACGACGACCAGTACGCCCAGCAGTACACGCAGCAGTGGCAGGGGCAGACGTGGGAGACACAGGTGCAGCCGCCGGTGTCCTACCAGCCGCAGCCGCAGGCCCAGCCGTATGCCTATCCGCAGGAGCAGCATGCGCAGCCGCAGCCGTATGTCCAGGCACCTGAAGAGGCCCTGCACACCGGCGCTTCCGAGCCCGCCCCGGCGTACGGTCCCGCCACGGTCGCCGGGAACTCCCGCATAACGGACGCTCAGCGGGCGCGCCTCGAGGGCCGTTCCCCGATCATCGAACCGGGGATGCAGCCGGCCGCGCTCACGGCGCTGCTGGGTCTGCTGCTGTCCGGTGCGGCGGCGCTCGGCTCGTACGCCCTCCTCGTCCCGCTCGTCGCCCTCCAGGCCGTCACCGCGGCGGGCTGGTTCCGGCTGAACGGCATGTGGCCGGCGCGGCAGGGCATCGCTCTCGCCTTCCTCGGCGCGTTGGTCGCGGACGCGGCGCTGCTCGTCGCGGGCCGCGGACAGGGGCCGGCGGCCATCCTCGGCACCCTCGGGGTCTGGGTCCTGCTCTCCCTGGTCCTGCAGCTGCGCTCGCACGCCGATCCGGACGAGCGGATGTACGGCCTGATGGCCACGGTCGCCTCGGCGGCGCTGGCGATCGTGGAGGCCGGCTACCTCGCCGCCGGCGCGGACGCGGTGACCGTCGGCGCGGCGGCGGTCGCGGTGGCCGTCCTGGCGCGTGCCCTGCCGCTGCCGACCCCGGCGTCGGTCGTCGTCTCCCTGCTCGCCGCCGCCGGCGCGGGCATCGCGGTGGGCGGCATGACGGACTTCGGCACGAAGGGCGCCGTCCTCGGCGCTGCGGCGGCAGCGTGCGCGCTGATCGGTCACCGGGTGGCGAGCTACGACTACCCGTCGAGGTTCGTCCACTTCACGGCCGGCGTGGCTCTCCCGCTGAGCGCGGCGGCACCGCTGGTATGGGTACTGGGCCCGTGATCATCAAGCCCTTCCGGCGTTTGAGGACGGGGCCCGCAGGGCCGACATCGGGTGGCTGGGGGCTGCAAGCCCCCAGGGACGGTGACCTGACTCCCCGCGCCCTACGTCACAGCTGATCGACAATCCCCCGGCCGACCCCCCGGCCAGGGTTACGCTCGCGAACGGTGGCCACTCGACCCGGAGAGGCCGGACCGTCAGACCGTCGCCCTAGTCGGCCAGTTGGGGGAACACCGGATGCGCGCCCTGCGAATACTCCTGATCGTCGTCGTGATCCTCGGCGGTCTCTTCGTGATCGCCGACCGCGTCGCCGTCCACTTCGCCGAGAACGAGGCCGCGGACAAGGTGAGGACCACCGAGAACCTGGCCTCGACCCCGGACGTCTCCATCAAGGGCTTCCCGTTCCTCACCCAGGTCGCCTCCGGTGAACTGGACGACGTGCAGATCGGCATCAAGGACTACGAGGCCGACACGGGCGCCGGCACCGCCGGCAACAGCGCCGGTGTGCCGAAGACGATCCGGATCGACGACCTGAAGGCCGACATGAAGGGCGTCTCCTTCTCCGGCGACTACAGCTCCGCCACCGCGACCAGCGCGACCGGCACCGCCACCGTCGCCTACGACGAACTCCTGAAGGCCGCGAAGTCCGAGCCGACGCAGATCCTCCCCGGCATCAAGGCCCAGGTCGTCGACCTGTCCGACGGCGGCAACGGCAAGATCAAGGTCAACATCAAGATCACGACCCCGGCCGGCGCCCGGACCTACCCGGTACTCAGCTCGGTCACCGTCGACGGCGACTCGGTGAAGGTCCACGCCGACGACCTCCCCAAGCTGGTCGTCGACCTCGCCGACGCCCGCATCCGCTCCATCACCGACTTCCAGCAGACCATCGACCGGCTGCCCGGCGGTGTGAAGCTGGACAGTGTGCAGGCCGCGAAGAACGGTGTGGAGATCACGGTGAAGGGTTCGAACGTCAGGCTGGCGGGGTAGTACGAGCCCCGGCGGGCGGCGGATCGTACGCAGTCCGGGCAGCGCGGCCGTCCAGAAGGTGAGACGCCGTCGTCCGTACCGCAGATGTGATGACGGATACAGCCGCTCCCGAGCCGTGCGGTCGCGGCCCGGACCCCACTCTCATCCCACATCCCGGACGATCGCGTCTCGCCATATGACACGCCGGTGACACGGTCGCCTGTCCGTCCCTACGATCGACCACTATGAAGCGACAGGCGGACCTCACGAAGCGGCGGGCAGTAGACCTGTGCCGCGTCGCCGCCATGCTCTGTCGCCCCTTCTGAGCGGACGGCGCAGGCCTCCGCATCCCCCCGCCCTGTTCAGGGCACCGGTGCGCCGCCCCCGCACGAGCGCGCGTACCCCTCACACTCGTATGCCCCGCCGCAACTGCCCCGGAGGAGAAAGAGCATGAGCCGCAGCGACGTCCTCGTCGACGCCGACTGGGTCGAGGCCAACCTCGACGACCCGAACATCGCGATCGTGGAGGTGGACGAAGACACGTCCGCCTACGAGAAGAACCACATCAAGAACGCGATCCGCATCGACTGGACCAAGGACCTGCAGGACCCGGTCCGCCGCGACTTCATCGACCAGGAGGGCTTCGAGAAGCTCCTGTCGGCGAAGGGCATCGCCAACGACACTCTGGTGATCCTCTACGGCGGCAACAACAACTGGTTCGCGTCCTACGCCTACTGGTACTTCAAGCTCTACGGCCACGAGAACGTCAAGCTCCTCGACGGCGGCCGCAAGAAGTGGGAGCTGGACGCCCGCGAGCTGGTCGAGGAGGTCCCCGAGCGCCCGGCGACCGACTACAAGGCCAAGCCGCAGGACACCTCCATCCGCGCCTTCCGCGACGACGTCGTGGCGGCGATCGGCTCGCAGAACCTGGTCGACGTCCGTTCGCCCGACGAGTTCTCCGGCAAGCTGCTCGCCCCGGCCCACCTGCCGCAGGAGCAGTCGCAGCGCCCGGGTCACGTCCCGAGCGCCCGCAACATCCCGTGGTCGAAGAACGCCAACGACGACGGCACCTTCAAGTCGGACGACGAGCTCAAGGAGCTCTACGCCGAGGAGCAGGTGGACCTGGCGAAGGACACCATCGCCTACTGCCGCATCGGTGAGCGCTCCGCGCTGACCTGGTTCGTCCTGCACGAGCTGCTCGGCGTGGAGAACGTCAAGAACTACGACGGCTCCTGGACCGAGTACGGCTCCCTCGTCGGCGTGCCGATCGAGCTCGGCGCCAACAAGTAACCACCCCCCGTTCGACCCGACCGGCCTTCCTCCGGTCAGACCCCTCTTGGAGAAAGACATGTGTGGAGCGAAGGCCGGCGGCCCCGACGCCTCGACGATCAAGCCCGGTGAGACCACCATCCAGGGTCAGGTGACCCGCGACGGCGAGCCGGTGACGGGCTACGTCCGTCTGCTGGACTCGACCGGCGAGTTCACCGCCGAGGTCCCCACCTCCGCGACGGGCCAGTTCCGCTTCTACGCGGCCGAGGGCACCTGGACCGTCCGCGCGCTGGTTCCCGGCGGCACCGCCGACCGCACGGTCGTCGTCGCCGAGAAGGGCGCGCTCGCCGAGGTCGCGATCGCGGTCTGAGACACCGAGACCGACGCAGGGCCGTACCACGGGTGAACACCCGTGGTACGGCCCTTCGCCGTGCCCCGGCCTACTCTGGAGACATGCTGGCCCGCCGCCGTCGTACGTATTTCGCCATGATGGGTACCTGCGTGGCGCTGTTCGTCCTGGCCTGGGGAGTCGTCCGGATCTGGTCGGTCCCGGCGGCCGTCGCCATGTGCGTGGTGGCGATGGTCATCCCGCCCGTCGCCGCGATGGTCGCCAACCGGCGCGGCCCCGACGACCGCTGGTGGGACGACCCGTCCGGGGACCCGCAGTCGGACGAGTGGTGGGACGAACTGGACGGCAAGAAGCGCCGTCAGTAGACGAGCGCCTGTGTGTCGTCGCCCAGCGCCTCCTGCACGAACACCTGGGCCCCGGCGATCCGTACGCCCTCGATCACGTCCTTCTCCGTGATGTCGCGCCGGGCCGCGCACTGCGTGCACAGCGTGACGCGGCCGCCGGCGAGCAGGGAGTCGAGCAGATCCGGCAGCGGCGCGGCGTGCGGCAGCTCGAACTCGGCCGCCCGGCCCGGCAGCGCGAACCACGCGGACTCGCCGGTCAGCCACAGGGAGACGTCGACTCCACTGGCCACGGCCACCGCCGCCACGGTGAACGCCTGCGAGCAGCGCTCGGGAGCGTCCGCCCCGGCCGTCACCTTGATCACGAGCTTCTTCGCCATGGCCGAATCGTAATCAACGCACCTACAACTCCGGCCCCCGGCCATGAGTCTCCTGTGAGCGCGCATACGGAATGCGTGCTTCACGTTTTGTGGGGGGACGTCTTGGAAGTACCCGAAGTGCCCGAACAGTCAAAGGAGCCGGACATACCGCAAGCGGCGCCGGTGACGCCGGCGCCGGTGACGCCGGCAGTTGCGCCCGCGGAGCCCGACGCGCCCGCGGAGCCCGACGCGTCTGCCGAGCCTGTCGTGGTACGGCCGCGGCGCCGTGGCCGTACCGCCCTGCTGATCGCCTGTGCGGCGGTCCTGGGCGTCGTCGCCGGCACCTGCACCGGCTACCTGATCCAGGCCGACCGCAAGCCGACGACGCTGCCCTCGCTGTCCCAGCCGACGCTCGGCCGGGCGAAGGGCGACGCTCCCGAGCCGCTGTCCGCCGCGCAGGACCGCCAGGTGAAGGTCGACGGCGACCTGCGCAAGCTGCTGGTGAAGAAGCCCGCCGGTGCGAAGGACGCCCCGTGGCTCTCCAGTGACGGCTGGATGGACCTGGCCGAGTACGCCGCCAGCTACGAGAAGCCGGGCACGATGTTCGGCAACCTCGTGAGCGACGAGTTCCGCCGCGCCGCCGTCACCGGCTGGACGGTCGGCAACCACCAGACCACCGAGATCTACCTGGTCCAGTACCGCCAGCAGCAGTCCCTGGAGGCCGCGGACTCCAGCGACAACGGCCAGTACTGGGCCGCGAAGAAGGCCGGCACCGACAGCTGGCCCGTCCCCGGCACCGGCAGCGGGATGGTCTACGTCCACACCAGGCCGGAGACGAAGGTCGGCTACATGCCGGTGTACGGCGCGGAGGCGCACGCCTACCGCGGTGACGTCGCCCTGGAGATCTGGATGTACGACACCAGGCCGATCCCGAAGGCGAAGATCATGGACCTGGCGAAGCGGCAGATGGAGCGGCTGTGAGCGAGAACCCCAACGAGCCGGCCGTCCAGCCGGCCCTCCAGCCGACCAGCCAGCCGGCCGAGCCGCCCGTCGCGCCGTCGGCCGAGCCGCCCGTCGCGCTGTCGGCCGAGTCGGTCGCCGCACCCTCGCCCGAGCCGCTCGCCGCGCCCTCGCCCGAGCCGGTCGGGTCGCCCGAGTCGCCCGCACCCCTCGCCCGCAAGCCCCGCAACCGCGGCCGTATCGCCGCCGTGGCCGCCTCCGCCCTGCTCGCCGCGGCCGTCGTGGCCGGCGTCGGCTACACCGTCGTCACCGTCGACGGCGCCGACCGCGATGCCGGCGCCGCCGTCTGGAAGTTCCCGGAGCAGAAGGCACCCGAGGCGAAGAAGGCCCCGGTGAAGGGCCTCGCCGGGCTGCTCGTGGCGTACGGCGACGGCTGGAAGCGCGGTCCGGACTTCGGTCAGTTCGCCGCCGACTCGGAGCTCGGCGCCGCCCAGGCCACCGCGCTGCGCAAGGAGTCCCTGCGCGACCTGCCGCGCACCGAGCGCAAGCAGCTCGAGAAGCTGATCGACAAGGAGCACGTCAAGGGCATGGCGATGCGCAGCTACGCCAAGGAGGCGGGCAGCGCCTTCTTCACGGACACCGCAGTCACCGTGAACATCACGCTGTCCCGGATGGAGAGCCCGGCCGTCGTCCGCAGGCTGTCGAACTCGCAGAACGCCCTGTTCGGCTCCCTCGACGTCTTCCGCAAGGGCCCGAAGGTCAAGGGGCACAGCAACGCCCAGTGCTTCCTGCCGCCCAAGAGCCTCGACAAGCACCTGGACGCGATGTACTGCTCCGCCTACCAGGGGAACATCCTGGTCCACGTCACGGCCAACGGCGTGAAGCCCTTCGACTCCAAGGGCGTCGCGGAACTCCTGGCGGACCAGCTCAAGCGCATCGGCGATCCCGGGGAGGCGGTATGACCGAGCAGACGGAACAGCAGCCCATGACGGCGCCGCCGATGCCGGAGGCACCCCCGGCCCAGCCGCAGCCGCTGCCGCAGGCCGAGCAGCAGCCGCCGGTCAAGAAGGACCGCCGCGTGCTGCGCGCGGTCCTGCGCTGGACCGCCGCCGTCACCGCGTTCGCCGCGGTCGGGGCGGGAACGGCGTACGGGATCACCGGAATGCAGCGGACCGACCTGCCCGGCCTCGCAACGCAGTCGGACGGGCGCTGGGACTACCCGACGCTCACCAGGCCGCCGCTGCCGTCCGGCAGTCCGGAGCCCTTCGCCGAGGGCAACACGGGCGGCACCCACTACGTTGATCTGCGCGCCCTCCTCCTGCCCGCCCCCAAGGGAGCGGTGGCGGACGGGAAGCTGCGCGGCACGGACGGCTGGCTGGCGACGAAGGACTTCCTGGCCGAGTACGCCCAGAAGGAGACCCGGGACAACCTGAAGCAGTCGTTCGTCGACGACGGTCTGCGGCACATCGCGGCCCGCGGCTGGACCACCCCGGACGGCACGCACACCCGCGTCTACCTGCTGCAGTTCGGCACGGCGGCGGTCGTCGACGACCTGTTCTCCAGCGAGGCCCCGGCCGACGGCCCCACCGACCAGCTGCGCGGCACCATCACCTCCGTCTTCGACAACGACTTCCCGAGCGAGGCCCACGACTACAACGTCGAGTACTCGGCCTACGTCGAGACGACGCCGTACGGCGCCGAGCAGACGCGGCAGGCCTACCTGTCCGCCGGTGACGTCCTCGCGGTGATCGTGCAGTCCAGGAAGGGCAAGGCCAGGCCCGTACCGTTCCGGCAGACGGTGGCCCTGCAGAGCCAGCTGCTCGGCTGACCGCGGCCTCGGCGTACCTCACACGGAGCACCGGGCCCCGGCCGCGTAAGCTGGGGCCCGGCCCTGTGCACGTACCGCACCTCCGCTCAACAAGGAGCACGTCGTGGAGTTCTTCTTCGAAACCCTGCTGGTCCTGGTCTGCGTCGGCGTCCTCGCCTTCGCCTACCTGACCGTGAAGAAGCTGTACCAGGGCCAGCGCTGAACCCTCTCCAGGAACCCCTCCAGGAATCCCTCCAGGAATAGCCACTCATGATCGAGATCCCGTCCGACCTCCACAAGGACCTCGTGCCCCTCGCCTTCCTGCTCGGCAGCTGGGCCGGCGCGGGCGTGCACGACTTTCCCGGTGCCGAGAAGTGCAACTTCGGACAGGAGGTGGCCTTCTCGCACGACGGCCGGGACTTCCTGGAGTACGAGTCGCACACCTGGGTCCTCGACAACGACGGCAACAAGGTCCGCCCGCTGGAGTCCGAGCACGGCTTCTGGCGGATCGACGCCGACCGCAAGGTCGAGGTCACCATGGTCCGCAACGACGGTGTCGTCGAGGTCTGGTACGGCGAGCTGGCCGACAAGAAGCCGCAGATCGACCTGGTCACGGACGCGGTGGCGCGCACGGCGGCGTCCGGCCCGTACACGGGCGGCAAGCGTCTGTACGGCTACGTCAACAGCGACCTGATGTGGGTCGGCGAGAAGCAGACCCCCGAGGTCGAGCTGCGCCCCTACATGTCGGCGCACCTGAAGAAGGTCGTCACCCCCGAGGACGTCGAGCGCTGGGCCAAGGCGCTGCCGGACGACATGCCGGACGACGGAATCGCCTTCTTCAAGTAGTTCTAGACTCTCCGGTGTGGTGAGCACCGACTGGAAGAGTGATCTGCGGCAGCGCGGTTACCGGCTGACCCCGCAGCGGCAACTTGTGCTCGAAGCCGTGGACACACTTGAGCACGCGACCCCCGACGCCATCCTCACGGAAGTGAAGAAGACGGCGTCGGGGGTCAACATTTCCACGGTCTACCGGACGCTGGAGCTCCTGGAGGAACTGGGCCTGGTCAGCCACGCCCACCTCGGGCACGGCTCTCCCACCTATCACCTCGCCGACCGCCATCACCACATCCACCTGGTCTGCCGGGACTGCGAGAACGTGATCGAGGCCGATGTCTCGGTGGCCGCCGAGTTCACCGCGAAGCTGCGCCGGGAGTTCGGCTTCGAGACCGACATGAAGCACTTCGCGATCTTCGGCCGCTGCCAGGACTGTTCGCTGAAGAGTTCAACTACCGAGTCGTAGGCTTGTGCCCATGAAGAGCCCCCTGCTGTCCCTGCCCGGCGCCGTCCCCGCCGAGGGTGCGGACGAAGGCGTAGCCGCCCACTACGGTGACCTGTTCCGTGAGCAGCGCGCCCTCGCCGACGGCACCGGTTTCGTCGACCTCTCGCACCGCGGTGTCATCACCGTCTCCGGCGAGGACCGGCTGAGCTGGCTGCACCTCCTGCTCACCCAGCACGTCAGCGACCTGCCCGCCGGACAGGCCACCGAGGCCCTGATCCTCTCCGCCCACGGCCACATCGAGCACGCGCTGTACCTGGTGGACGACGGCGTGACCGTCTGGGCGCACGTCGAGCCGGGCACCCAGGAGGCGCTGATCGCGTACCTGGAGTCGATGAAGTTCTTCTACCGGGTCGAAGTCGCCGACCGCACCGCCGAGTTCGCGGTCGTGCACCTGCCGGCCGGTTCGATCGCGGAGGTCCCGGAGGGAGTCGTCGTACGCGAGACGCCGTACGGCCGCGACCTGTTCCTGCCCCGCGCGGACCTGGAGTCGTACGCGGAGAAGGCGGGCCCCGCCGTCGGCATCCTGGCCTACGAGGCCTTCCGCGTCGAACAGCACCGGCCCCGCCTCGGCTTCGAGACCGACCACCGCACCATCCCGCACGAGCTGGGCTGGATCGGTACGGCGGTCCATCTGCAGAAGGGCTGCTACCGCGGCCAGGAGACGGTCGCCCGGGTGCAGAACCTGGGCAAGCCGCCCCGCCGTCTGGTCTTTCTGCACCTGGACGGCAGCGAGGTCCACCTCCCCACCGCCGGCACCGAGATCCGCCTCGCCGACGAGGACCCCGACGGCCGCAAGATCGGCTTCATCACGACGTCCGTACGCCACCACGAACTGGGCCCGGTGGCCCTCGCCCTGGTCAAGCGGAACGTCCCGGTGGACGCCCGCCTGATGGCGGGCGACACGGCGGCGGCCCAGGAGGTCGTCGTCGAGCCCTGAGGACTCTGACGTCCTCAGATCTCCAGCAGGACGGTGAACGGGCCGTCGTTCGTCAGCGACACCCGCATCATCGCGCCGAACCGGCCCGTCGCCACCGTTGCTCCCAAAGCCCGCAGCTGGGCGACGACCTCGTCGACGAGAGGTTCGGCGACATCGCCGGGGGCGGCGGCGTTCCAGGTGGGGCGGCGGCCCTTGCGGGCGTCACCGTAGAGCGTGAACTGGCTGATGACGAGCAGCGGGGCGTCGATGTCGCTGCACGACTTCTCGTCGTGCAGCATCCGGATCGACCACAGTTTGCGGGCGAGCTGGGCTGCCTTCTCCTTGGTGTCCTCGTGCGTGACCCCGACCAGGACACACAGCCCCTCGCCGATGATCTCCCCGACCGTCTCGCCGTCGACGACCACGCTCGCGCCGTCGACCCTCTGCACCACTGCACGCATGCGCCCATCATGCCGGGCCGTCCGGAAGGGGTTGTGCGCGGGGTGATTATAGATCCTTAACCCCCCATCTGGGGCCGATCAGGGGCACTCGGTCACATAGCGGCCACTTGGGGTGGCACGATGCTGTCCACACGCCGGGCGAGGGGACGGTAGAGGCACATGAGCACACCGAGTACCGGGCGGCAGCCCGTCTCGTGCAGGGGAGAGCGGGCGCCGTCGAGGCCGCCCACGCAGCGCACCGACAGCCCGGTGGGACCGGTCGCACCGGTCGCACCGATCGCACCGGTGGGACCGATCGCACCGACGGGACCGCGACTGCCCGCCGGTCCGCCCGAGCACGACCTGACCTTGCTGGGCCTGCCCGAACTGCGCACCCTGCGCCGGGACGCCCAGCGTGACGAGGCCGACCTCAGCTATGTCCGGCGGCTGCTGCAGGGCCGGATCGACATCCTGCGCGCCGAGCTGGCCCGGAGGTCTCCGGCAGGGGCGGCGTCCGTGGTCGAACGGCTCTCGGAGATCCTCACGGACGCTCCGACCCGCCACCGCTCCTCCGCCCGCCACGTCACGCTGGGCACCCCGCACAGCGCGGAGTACCGGCAGCTGGCCGCCGACATGCTGGCCGAGGTCGAACTCTCCGACCTGGCCGCCCGTACGGACCTGGAGCTGAACACCGCCATGGGCCGCCTCGTGCGGTACGAACAGCAGGTCTCCCGCCGCCGGCAACGCCTCCAGCGCACGACGGACGACTGCAGCGCGGAGATCACGCGGAGGTACCGGGAGGGGGAGGCACAGGTGGACGACCTGCTGGTGTGAGGCGGGGGAGCGGGCCGCGGGCGCCGCGGGGGCGGGAAAAAGCCCGCGACACCCCCGAGGCCGTACACCTACCGTGAGCCCATGAGCCTCTCCGCCGACATCGACGTCCGCCCGATCACCGAGGCCGAGTTCCCCGACTGGCTGCGCGCAGTGAACACCGGCTTCCTGCGCGAGCCCACCCCCACGGAAGCCGAACTGGACGCCCGCCGGATCCAGTTCGAGCCCGGCCGCTATCTGGGCGCCTTTGACGGGGGCAGGTGCGTCGCGACGTACCTCTCCTTCTCGCAGGAGGTCACCGCGGTCGGCGGCGCGCCGGTCCAGGCCGACGCGGTCTCCGGGGTCACCGTCACCGCCACCCACCGCCGGCGCGGCCTGCTCACCCGCATGATGAGCCGGGACCTCGCCGAGGCGAAGGAACGCGGCGACGTCGTGGCCACGCTCATCGCCGCCGAGTACCCGATCTACGGCCGCTACGGCTTCGGCGCGGCGACCACCGCCACCGAGTGGACCGTGGAGACCCTCCGCACCGGCCTCGATCCGCGCTGGTCCGGCCCGGCAGACGGCGCCCGCGTCGACATCGTGGACGCCGAGGAGGTCCGCAAGTTCGGCCCCGAGCTCCACGACCGCTTCCGCCGGGCCACTCCGGGCGCCGTCAGCCGCAAGGACTGGTGGTGGCAGGTCAACACCGGCGCCCTGCGCTTCCACCCGAAGTGGACCGAGCCGTTCTTCGCCGCCTACCGAGCGGCCGACGGCACGCTCGAAGGCCTGGTCGCCTACGAGGTGGAGGACTGCTGGGGAGACGGCAAGCAGCAGCCGCAGGACACGGCGGTCGTGCGCGGGCTGATCGCGACGACCCCGGCCGCCGAGCGGGCCCTGTGGTACCACCTCGCCTCGATCGACTGGGTCACGCGGGTCAAGAGCGGCCCCCGCGCCCCCGACGACCTGCTCCCCCATCTCCTGCCGGACCCGAGGGCGGCCCGTATCACCTCGCAGGCGGACTGGCTGTGGGTGCGGATCCTGGATGTCGTACGGGCCCTGGAGGCGCGGACGTACGAGGGTTCGGGCTCGCTGGTGCTGGAGGTGACCGACCCGGCGGGTTACGCGGGCGGCCGCTACCGGCTGGAGGCGTCGCCGCAGGGCGTGTCTTGCGCCCCGACGAAGAACGACGCGGAACTCTCGCTGAACATCACCGAGTTGGCGCGACTGTGGCTCGGTGACGAGTCGGCGTCGCGGCTGGCGGCACTGGGCCTGGTTCGGGAAGAACGAGCGGGCGCCGCCATGGTGGCCGACGCCCTGCTGCGTACGTCCAGGCGCCCTTGGTGCCCGGACATGTTCTGAAAGCCCCTTCCCGCTCGACGACGGTTGCCTGTTCATCCGTAGCTGTGCTCTTCAGTTGTGGCTGTGCGGGTGGAGCTGTTCGGTTGTGGCTGTGCGCATGGAGCTGTTCAGTTGTGGCTGTGCGGGTGAGGCTGTTCGGTTGTCGGTGTGGAGTTGTGGCTGTGCGGACTGACCGGGCTCCCAGCTCCCCTCCGGAAGGGAGCCCGGCCAGCCGAACCGGGATCAGGCCTCACGTCCGATGGACGATGCAGCCAACCCTTCGGAAGCTTGACCATGTTGCTGAAGTTGGCTACCAACTTCACTTCACTTATCTCCGCTTGGAAGCGTCTCATAACCACCTTCCTCGGAACTGCCCAAAGATGGCGGGAAGTTGTAGTGTTTGGTTGTGGACCCGAAACACGCCTCCGCCAATGGAGGGACGCGGTCACAGCGGCCACAGACGTCACATCAGGACGTGGCCGACGAGCTGCGCGCTCGGATCAGGTCGGGCCGGCTCGGTGCGGGTCAACGCATGCCCACGCAGGCGAAACTGGCCGACGAGTTCGGCGTCGAGCGCGGTGTCGTACGCCAGGCGCTGCGGATCCTGCAGTCGGAGCACCTGCTGACCAACGTATCCAAGGGGGCTCCCGCGACGGTGGCTCCCGATCCGGGGCTGCGCAGCGCCCTGACCGGCCCCGGAGCCCCACCGCTGCCCACGATGGTGGCCCTCGCGCCCCGGATAGCGAACGCCTTCGCGGCCCCGCACGTCGAGATCGACGCCCTCTGCCTGACCTCGGTCTCCCTCACCCTCGCCATCGGCGAACCGCTGCGCCAGATCCACGCGGGGCGATTGAAACCGGCCAAGTTGGACGTCCGTGTGCTGCTGCCCAGCCGCGACATCGAACTGGCCTTCCCGACGCCGGTGGACCCCTCCGTCGACGGCCGGCTCCAGCGCCGCTGGCTGGCCCAGCGCAACGCCCAAGGTCAAGTCCTCAAGCACAACCTGCTGGCCCTGCGGGCCACGCACGGCATCGACGTCCGGGTCACCTTCCGAGCCCTGCCCTTCACGCCGCCGGTGAAGCTGTACCTGCTCAACGGCATGGAGGCCCTCTTCGCGTACTACACGCTGACGCGACGCGAGGAGGAGATCGACCACGAGCACCTGGAGATGTACGACGCCGAGGGCACCCAGTCGATGCTGTTCGCCTTCGAGCAGGGCGCCGGCCTGCGCGACACCACCTTCGTCGAGCAGTCGCACCTGTGGTTCAACGCACTGTGGGAGACGATCAGTTCGGAGCTGTTGCTCACGAGCTGATGTCTCCCACAGCGTCTGAACGGCTGCTTCTCGGCTCATAGAGCGGGCCCCGCGACCAGCAGGGCGAGCACGACGGCCCCCATCGAGCTGACGGTCGGGTTCTTGGCCTTGATGCCCACGGTGAGCAGGAGCAGGCCGATGATTCCGGTCACGCCGTACTTCCACTGGATGGTCTGCTCGATGCCGACGACGAAGATGGCGGAGAGGAGGGCGAGGGCAGGCACGGTGGTTCCCCCTTCAGGCGGCAGAGTCGGCGGGATCGAGGAAGCCGAGGAAGCAAACCTTCCGCCAACTAGACCAAGTTGGCAGCCAACTCTGATTAAGTTGTCCCCACTTGGCAGCTACTCATAAACAACTCACAAACAACTCCCGATAGATGGATGTGAGTTGTACCGTTTGGTCGTGACCCAGGAGAACGTGGCAGTGAACGGCAGCAGAAGGCTCTCCCCCCAGGAGATCGCCGACATCCTGCGGGAGCGGATCAACAACGGCGACCTCAAGGCGGGCGACCGCCTGCCCACTCAGGCCGAACTGGCCGAGGAGTTCGGGGTGGAGCGCGGCGCCGTCCGCCAGGCCCTGCGCGTACTCCAGGACGACGGCCTGCTGACCAACGTCAGCAAGGGCAGCCCACCGCGGATCGCGACACCGGCGCCGGCCGTGGGCGAACCGCAGCCGACGATGGTGGGGCTGGCGCCGCGGCTGGCGGAGGCGTTCGCGGCCGACCACGTCCGCGTGGACGCCGCGTGCCTGACCGCGGAGACCCTGATGCTGGCCCTGGGCGAGCCCCTCCGCCGTATCCACGGGGGCGAGATACGCCCCCGGTCGATCGACGTCCGCATCCTGCTGCCGTCCCGGGAGATCGCACTGGCCTTCCCGGTCCCCGTCGACGGCCGCGGCGACGACGACCCGGTCCACCAGCGCTGGCTGGCCCAGCGCAACGCCCAGGGCCAGGTCCTCAAGCACAACCTGCTGGCCCTGCGCTCCTCGCACGGCGTCGACGTCCGGGTCACCTTCCGCGCCCTGCCGTTCACTCCGCCCATCAAGCTCTACCTGCTCAACGGCAGCGAGGCCCTCATCGCGTACTACATGATCACCAAGCGAGAGGAGGAGTGGGACAGCGAAACCCTGCAGATGTACGACGCCCTGGGCGGCAAGTCCCTCCTCTTCTCCTTCGAACAACGAGCCGGCCAACGCGACGCGGCCTTCGTGGAGCAGTCCCAGAAGTGGTTCGACGCCCTCTGGGAAACCATCACCACGGACCTGACACTCTCCTAGTGACTTCTCATGTGACGCAGACTGATCGGGTGACGGTAGAGACAGGGAACCTGCGAGAACTGATCACCCGCGCCCGTTTCGTACTCTTCGACTTCGACGGACCCATCTGCCGGCTGTTCGCGGGGCATGCGGCGGAGGACATCGCCGACAGTTTCGTGGAGTGGCTGGAGATCCGGGGTCTGTCCGGCGTGCTCACGGACGAGGAGCGCAAATACGAGGATCCACAGGCGCTGCTGCGTGTCGTGGACCTCCGGCACCCGGGCAGCGACCTGGTGACGGAGATGGAGGAACGTCTCACCACGGAGGAGATCAAGGCCGCGGCGACCGCGATGCCCACTCCCTTCGCCGACCCGCTGATCCGCACCTGGACGGCGGTGGGCTGCCGCCTGGCCATCACCACGAACAACTCGGCCAGGATGGTCCACGAGTACCTGGCCAACCGCGGACTGCTCTCCTGCTTCGCGCCCCACGTCTACGGCCGTACCCGCGACCTCGGTCTGCTCAAGCCCGACCCGCACTGCCTCAACCGCGCCCTGCGCGCCATGGGGGCGGCACCGTCCGAGGCCCTGATGATCGGCGACTCGCCCGCGGACGTGGAGGCCGCACGCCAGGCCGACGTGCCGTTCCTCGGCTACGCGCGTAACGAGGACAAGTCGAACACCCTGAGGAACGCGGGCGCCGAGACCGTGGTCGACTCGCTGTGGCCGCTGCTGGAGATACTGAAGGGCGGCCGTGGGCCGGTCGGTCCGCGGACTTGACTGGTTGACTGACGCATGGCGGTCCGACCGTCGCGGGGACCTGGCGAGCGAGCCGCTTCAGGCCTGGGTCATGAGCAGGACCAGCATGATGGCCCCGATGGAGGCGCAGGTCGAGTTGCGGGCCCGGATGCCGGCGCCGAGGAGCAGCAGGCTGATCACCCCCAGCGCCCCGTAACGTGTCTGGAGCAGCTGGTCCAGGGCCATGCTGAGGACAGCGGCCACCAACTGGATCGCGATCATGGGTCCCCCTGACTTCGCCTGCCGACATGCGATCAACTTGCAGTCCAATTGGACTGGTTATCGCAATGACGTTCTGCCCTGACTGGTTGATCCCTTAACCGGCAGGCGAGTTGGACTGTCGATTTGACTGGAATCAGGTTTCCTCGGGGGCGAAGAGAGGTACGGTCGCGGTGTGAGCAGCGAGCAGGGCGGTGAAGGTGGCGGCGGCAGGTCCGCTCGCCTCGCCGCCGTTCTGCGGTCTCGTATGGCCGACGGTACCTACGCGTTGGGGTCCAAGCTTCCGGCGCAGCGAGAGCTGGCCGACGAGTTCGGCGTATCCCGGGACACCGTGCAGCGGGCGCTGGGGGAACTGCAGAACGAGGGATGGATCGCCTCACGTCAAGGCAGCGGTTCCACGGTCCTGAAGGACCAGCGGATCGACTCGCCGGCCGTCGGCAAGTGGCCCGACCGCAAAGTCACGTTGGGGCGGCTCATCGGGCAGGCCTTTCAGCAGTCCGAGGTGACGCTGGACGTCTTCACGCTCACCGCGGAGTCCCTGGACTCGCACATCCGGTACCAGGGAGAGCTGATCCAGGCCGGCGAGATCAGGCCGGAGAGTGTGGCCCTGCGCGTCCTGTTGCCCACCGAATCCGTGGAGCTCCCGTACTGGCGCTCCGACGACCCGCACGAGGACGTGCTCCTGAAGGACCGGTTCGTCGGCATCATGCGCCGGTCGACGGAGACCCTGCGCAGCGTGATGAGCCAGTTGAAGACCTCGAAGCTCGTGCCCTCGGTCCACTTCGAGATCCGGCGTATCAAGCTCGCACCGACCTTCAAGCTCTATCTGGTCAACAACGAGGAGGCGCTGCACGGCTTCTACGAGATCGTCATACGCCCCATAGAGCTGGAGGGCGGGCGGCAGATCACGACGGCGGATGTGGAAGGCGTGGCCGCGAGGCTCACGCACCATGTGAAAGACCCGCAGTCGCAGGGAGCGGTTTTCCTGGACGGCATGCAGAAGTGGTTCAACTCCGCCTGGGAGGGACTCGGAATTCCGGAGAAGAAGTCGGGGGGAATTCCCTGAGTTCTCGCGCGGCTCTGATGACCGGCTGATGCGAGGAAACCACGACTTTCGCTCCCATTTCCTTCATCTGCGCGGCCCGGACCCGTTTCTTCGTGTAGCCGAGGAATGCGGTTCCCGCCGCACGGGCGGCGTGCAGGTCCGAGAGTTTGTCGCCGATCAGCAGGCATTCGGAGGCCTTGACGGACAGTTTGTCGATGGCCCGGTGCACGCAGTCCGGATCCGGTTTCATGAGCCGTGCGTTGTCCGGGTCCCGGCCGAAGACACCGTCGAACACCGAATGGAGCCGCACCCGGGGCAGTTCGAGGTACCTCCTGATCGGGTCCTCGGCGTTGTTGCTCACGACGGCCAGGCGCCTGCCGAGGTCGGACGACAGCACCCTCACCAGCGTGAGGACGCCCCACGCCCGTACGGCGGTCTCGACGGCCAGGTCCTCCGCCCGCGTCACGATGTCCTCGGCGCGTTTGAGGGCCACCGGACTCAGGCCGTCCGGCTCGGCGTCGTACATGAGCCTGAGGCGCAGGAGGGTGTGGTGCGAGTCGACGCACTCCTCGACGTCCGGAGCGAGACGCGCACGGCCCCACTCCTCCCGCGCGGCCCGTCTGATGTCGTCCGCCACGTCGTTCGTGGTCGACCGGGTGCGGGGATCCCGTGGCCGGCCCGCGAAGAGGGCGCAGATCGGCCCGTCGAAGTCGAAGAGGACCGCCTTCGCGCGACCGAGAAGGGTCAGCAGGTCACCCTGCGGGTCGTCCTGGTCGTCGGTCGCTTCGTCCAAAGGGCCTCCTTGCGGTCGAGGTGCCAGTTTCGCCTACGGCGAGGGACGGCCGCCAGTGCTTCCGGCGGGTTCACGCGCAGGTGTCGGCTCCCTCGCGCGCACGTACGCCGATTAGACCAACGAGGCGACCGGACCCTCGAATACCCGGGTTCTGCACCGGTGCTCGAGTGCCGGGTAGTAGCCTGCGTCCCTCTTCATCATCGGCTCGATCAGAATGGCCGGAACCCAGCGCATGACATCCGCCTCGCTCCCCGACAGTCCGTCGCGGATCGCCGAGTTGAGCGTCGACGGCAGTGTTGTCCGGGACACGTTCACGGGGTATCACCATGTGACGCGTGTCCTGCGGTACGAGGACCGGATCTGGGTCAAGTGCCGGGAGCCCCGCGCGCAGATCCTGTGGTTCGACCGCAGGTGCTTCACGTCGGAGGAGGAGCTGCTCCTGAACCTCAGGGAGCTGGAGATCGAGCGCGTGCCCGGCGTCGTGACGATCGACCGTACGCACTTCCAGGGGTTCATCGAGGGCCGGACCCTCGGCGTCCGGCACTGGTGGCAGAGCCGCCGTGTGCCCGAGGTGTTCACCGACCAGCTGCTGGAGACCTTCCGTCAACTGGTGCAGATCCGGCCGGACATGCTCAAGGCGCAGCGGCGCTGCACGACGGAGGACCGGTCCGACGACTACGACACCGAGGGATTCCTGGAACGCCTGATCGTCTTCATGGAGGAACAGGTCTACACGCCCAACCTGCCGCTGTTCCATGGACTGTTCGGTGAACTCGGAATCGGAGAGGAATCGTTCACCCGCTTGCGGAAGAGCGTGTACGGTCTGAAGCGGCGTCCTTTCTCCCTGCTGCACGCGGATCTGCATCGAGAGAACCTCATCGTGGACCCCCAGGGCCGGATCTGGGTCATCGACTGGGAATTGGCCATGGTGGGGGACCCGTTGTACGACCTGGCCACCCACCTCTATCTCATGAAGTTTCCGGAGCTCCAGGAAAGACGTATGGCTCAGGAATGGAGCCGGGTCGTCGAGCGCGCGCGGCGGGGAAGTTCACACGGCTGGGAGGACGACCTGCCGCGTATTCTCGCCTTCAAGAAGGGGCAGTCGGTCTTCACCGACGTCATTCGCGTGTCCCTGCAACTGGACCGGCGAGGAGACCTGGACCGGGCCGGTCTTCCCTTCGCCGCCGTCAGACTGCACAGGATCCTCCTGGCGGCGGCCGGGCCGCTCGGACTGGAGGCCGTGCCGAACCGCTCGCAGATCGCGAAGGCCCTCGTCCGGTGGCACCGGACGGCGGACCTGGGCAAGAGACCCACCGTGGACGTGGCGTCCTCCGCATCTTGACCGTGTGTGTCCCGCACACCACACGCAGTGCAGTAGTTTTCCTCTCCTTACCTCGAGTCCGGCTTCGGCGACCGTCCGACGACCAGGAGCGGCCTAGTGAGCGCTGGCCCTGTTCCCCGCCCCCTGTCGTTGGGGCGCCCCGTGAGCGACGAGATCCACCGGCTCCGGCGGTCGCTTCCGGAGATCGGTCGGGGCCATCACAACGACATCCACCTGTGCGAGGTGCCCCCGTCACTGGCCGCGCACCTTCGTGTGGAGCCGGGCACGAAGGTGATCGTGAGGTTCCGCAAGGCCGGTGTGCTGCCCGTGGTCGCCCGTACCTGGTTCGACGAGGCGGCGATCCGGCGGTGCCTGCAGAACCACCAGCCGGACGTGCCCGGGTGCCTGGCCGAGGGCGAGGGCTTCGCGATCTACGAGTACGCCGAGGGCCGGCCGCTGTCCGACCACTCCGAGAACGGCAAGCCCGTCGACGCCTTCCAGGTCGAGGCGCTGACGGGGCGGATGGCCATGACGTTCCAGGTGAAGGCCCGGGAGCTGCCCCGGCTGCCGTCGTCCTGGCCCCGCCCGGGCGACAGCCAGGGCTTCTGGCTGCGGCAGGCGGGCCACGCGGAGTGGGCCATCCGCAAGCGGCACTGGGCGGAGTTCGGCGCGCTGTTCACCGACCTGGGCATGCCTCCGGACGCCCTCGTCCGGCTGTGCGAGCGACCGCCGGTCCTGCGGCCCCGGCCCTTCGGCCTGCTGCACGCGGACCTGCACCGCGGCAACGTCATCGTGCCCGCCCCGGACTCACCCGGCCTCGTCCCCATCGACTGGGAACTGGCCACGTACGGCGACCCGTTGCACGACCTCGCCACGCACCTCGTACGGATGCGGTACCCCGATCACCAGTGGGACGAGGTGATCAGCGTCTGGGCCACGGTGTTCACGACCCGAATAGGCCCGGAGGCCGTCGCTGGACTGGCGGAGGATCTGCCCCACTACCTCAGGCTCGAGCGGGCACAGTCGGTCTTCCCGGACGTCATGCGCGCGGTCGACGTTCTGGGTTCCAGGTCCAAGGTGTCGGACGTGGACCGGGCGGCGGAATCGGTGCGCCGGGCCCTCGAGGCGGCCCAGGAGCCCCTTCGGCTCCCGAGCGTTCCGCGCACGTCCGAGATCACGCAGATCCTGTTCCGCTGGTGGGGCGGTCGTCCCATGGCCCCGTCCGGACTGCGCACCACCCGGGTCGGCGCTGTGGACTGGGACCCCGATCACCGGTTTCCGGAGCGCCCCGAGTTCCCGGCCTCCGCGGTCGGCATGGCTCTCGTGGCCGAGGGCGCCGCTCCGGACGAGCGCATCCACCGGGGCACCGCACACCGCAACGTCCTGGTCTCGCCGGCGGAGTTCCCCTTTCCGGTGATGGTGCGGCGCCGCTCGGTCCAGGCGCGCCCGCCCGAGGGAGCCTTCCTCAGCGAGCGGGCCGTACTGCTGGCCATCGAGGCTGCGGGCGTTCAGGTGGCGGTCCCCAGGCTTCTCGCGGTGGGCAGCACCTACCCGTGCGATTCGTTCGCCATCCACACCTATGTCGGACATCCGGATCTCGACCGTCCGCCCGAGCACCCGACGCAGGGGCTGAGCCCGGGCGAGGCGGACGCCCTCGTGGACCAGCTCCGTGCGCTGACCGGGGTGGACCACCGGCCGCTCGACCCGACGGCCGACGAGGGGGGCTTCCTCGCTCGGCTGTGCGCTGAACTCGTGGCCGTCACACGCCACATGCCCGAGGGGGCGCTACGGGTCGCGGGGGCGCTCGGTCTTCCCGACGCCGACGTACTGGCAGAGATCCTCTCAGGGCTCCGGGTGACCGAACGGGCCCCTGTCCTGCTCCACGGCGATCTGCACAGGTGGAATCTCGTACGGCGGGACGACGAGCTGCTGCTCACTCTCATCGACTGGGAGAAGTCCCGGATCGGTGACCCCCTCTACGACCTGGCCCGGCACATGTATCTCGCGCGGCCGGAGCCCTCGACGCGCGTCCGCATGTTCGAGCGCTGGGCGTCCGGCCTCGGCCCCCGGTACACGCGGGACCACCTCAGGGACTTCGACGTCTACCACGGGTTCGAGACCGTACGGTCGGCCTACCTCGACCTCGGCCGGGAGTTCTCCGGCGTGGGTGTCGGCACTCCCTACGTCAAGCACGCCCTGACCTCGTACAAGAGCACCGTGCGGGCGGCCCTGCGCGTGCTGTCGACGTGGGGCGACCGGTAGGCCTCCGTCGGCGGTCCGATGGGCCTCCGCCGTCCGCTCCAGCCGCTGGTTACGCTCGCCCCATGAGCGACATGGGCCTGCGGGAGCGTAAGAAGCGGCGGATGTACGAGGTCGTTTCCGAGACTGCCGTCCGGCTGTTTCTGGAGAAGGGCTTCGATGTCGTCTCCGTCGCCGAGGTCGCCGCCGCGGCCGGGATCTCCAAGCCGACGCTCTTCCGGTACTTCCCGGCCAAGGAGGACCTGGTCCTGCACCGGATCGCCGACCACGAGACGGAGGCCGCCCGGGTGGTGGCCCAGGGGCCGACGCCGATCGCGGCGCTTCGGCGGCACTTTCTCGACGGGCTGGAGCGGGACGACCCCGTCACCGGGCTCAACGACCACCCCCAGGTGCTCGCCTTCCACTCCCTCCTCTACGGCACCCCCTCCCTCGTCGCCCGCGTGTACGCCTACCAGCAGCGTTCCGAGGACGCGCTCGCCCAGGCGCTGGGCGGTGGGCTGGAGGCGCGGCTGGCCGCAGGGCAGATCGTCGCCGTCCAGCGGATCCTCGCGCTGGACAACTGGCGGCGGATCGCCGCGGGGGAGCAGGTCGACGAGGTGCGGCCGGACGCCGTCGCCGCCGCCGAGCGGGCGTTCGAGATGCTCGCCGTCGGGCTGCCGAGGTTCGCCTAGCATCGGCACAGGCGATACACGGTAAAAAATTTAACTCGGTTACGTTTTATCGGTACCCTCGTCCGCATGACGTCAGCCGACCCCGCCGCCCTGACCGAACCCCTCCACTCGGCCCTCCACCACGAACGCGCCCACCACGAACGCTGTCGCACCGCCCTCGCCGCCATGGTCGACGGCGCCCAGGAACAGGTCGTCGTCGGCGAGGACGTCTCCGCCTCCGGCGCGGACGCCGAGGTGCTCGGCCACCGGCTGCGCAGCCAGGCGAAGCACATGCGCGAACTGCCCGAAGGGCCGTTGTTCTTCGGACGGCTGGACCACGCCGAGGACGCGGGCGAGCACGCCGGGCAGAGCTACCACATCGGGCGCCTGCGGATCAGCGAGCAGCCGACCCTCCCACCCCTCGTCGTCGACTGGCGCGCACCCGTCTCCCGCGCCTTCTACCAGGCGAGCGCCGGCGATCCGCAGGGAGTGGCGAACCGGAGGCGGTTCGGCTGGGCGCCCGGCAGCAAGGGCGCGTCGGCGGACCTGACCGGGTTCGAGGACGAGCACCTCGGGCGGGGCGAGTCACGCGTCAGCGACATTGTCGCCCGCGAGATCGAACGCCCCCGCGTCGGACCGATGCGGGACATCGCGGCGACCATCCAGCCCGAGCAGGACGATCTCGTACGAGGGGATCTGGGGCGGTCGGTGTGCGTGCAGGGAGCCCCGGGGACGGGGAAGACCGCCGTCGGACTGCACCGGGCCGCCTATCTCCTCTACACCCACCCGCAGCGCGTCCGGCGCGGCGGACTCCTCATCCTCGGCCCCAACCGCACGTTCCTGTCGTACATCTCCGAGGTGCTTCCCGCCCTCGGCGAGACCGGGGTGCGGCAGTCGACGCTCCAGGAGGAGATCGCCCGGCATCCCGTGAAGGGAGTCGACAGCGACGCGGCGGCCGCCCTCAAGCACGATGCGCGGATGGCGCAGGTGCTGCGCCGGGCCCTGTACGCGCGCGTGTCGGACGTGGGCGTCGATGCCGTCGAGATCCCGGACGGGTCGTACCGGTGGCGGGTGCCGGCCGGTGAACTCGTGCGGATCGTGGAGGGTGTGCGGGCGGAGCAGCCGCCGTACGGGACCGGGCGGGAGCGGGTGCGCTCGCGGGTGGTGCGGGCCGTGCAGCTGCGGGCCGAGCGGCGGGCCGGGCCGCAGTCCGGGGCGTGGGTGCAGAGGATCTCCCGGGCGCGGGCGATCAGCGCGTACGTGGACATGGTGTGGCCTCGGGTACGGCCCGAGGAGGTCGTCGCCCAACTGCTCTGCGATCCAGATGCCTTGAGCGCCGCCGCCGACGGACTGCTCGACGCCGGCGAGCAGCGGGCGCTGCTGTGGGACAGGCCGCCCCGGTCCTGGAAGTCCGCCCGGTGGTCGGCGGCCGATCTCGTCCTGCTGGACGAGGTCGCCGGACTCGTCGAGCACCCCGAGGGGTACGGGCACGTCGTCGTCGACGAGGCCCAGGACCTGTCCCCGATGGAGTGCCGGGCGATCGCGCGGCGCGTGCCCTTCGGGTCGCTCACGGTCCTCGGGGACCTGGCGCAGGGCACCACGCCCTGGGCCGCGCGGTCGTGGGAGACGACCCTGCGTCACCTGGGCAAGTCCGACGCGGCCGTGGTGCCGTTGACCACAGGGTTCCGTGTGCCGGCGGCCGTCGTCGCACTCGCCAACCGGCTGCTGGAACGGCTGGACGTCGACGTACCGCCGGGCCGGTCCCTGCGCGCGGACGGGGAGCTTCGGGTGCGGGAGGCCGCGGGGGAGGTGACCGCCGAGGTCGTGGACGCCGTACGGGACGCGCTGCGCGGTGAGGGGTCCGTGGGGGTCGTCGCGGCCGACGCGGACATCGAGCGGGTGCGGGCCGCGCTGGAGGCGGACGGGGTCCCGGCCGCCGGGCCGCAGGAGCTGGGCGCCCGCGTGACCGTCGTACCGGCGAGTGAGGTCAAGGGGCTCGAGTACGACCATGTCGTCGCCGTCGAACCGGCCGCGATCGCGGAGGCCGAGCCGCGCGGGCTGCACCGGCTGTACGTCGTCCTGACCCGCGCGGTGTCACGGCTGGAGGTGGTGCACGGGCGGCCGTTGCCCTTCTAGCCCCCGTCACGGGGTCGGCGGCCCGTGCGCCCCGGTCAGTTGCCCGCGTCGAGGAGCGGGATCAACTCCTCCTCCTCGTACGTCAGATGGGCCTCCAGCTCCAGAGTCAGGCGCTCGACCTCGGCGCGGGCGGTCGCCGGGTCCGCGGTCGCGTCGGTCACGGCGCGGCGCAGGTCCTCGACGAGCGCGGCGATCCGCTCGTGCTCCTCGCGCAGCCGCCTGAAGACCGGGGCGGTCCCGGGGTGGCGGTCGGCGAGCAGGGGGAACATGACCGTGTCCTCACCCGCGTGGTGGTTGCGCAGGCCCTGGCAGAAGGTCAGGCAGTTGACGCGGAGCTGGGCGCCGAGGGTGCCGCCGCCCGAGCCGTTCGTCATCTCCCCGCGGATCAGGGCGAGTTCGCGGCGGAAGACGTCGTGGACGAGCCTGATCGCCTCGCCGGGGGAGGAGGCGTTGATGTCCGGGGGCCCGGGGCGGCCGATCTCTTGGAGGGCGACCACGGGGATGAGGCGCTCGGTCTTCCTCTGGTACGCCGCCCAGCCCGCGTCGGCCTCCACCGCCCGCGCCCAGGCGCGCTCCCGTTCCTCGCCGTCCAGTACGAGGGCCCGGGCCTCGTACCGGAACACGCCGCTGTCGACGCCTACTTGAGGGTGTGCGAGGAGGTTGCGGTACCAGTCCGGGTGCCGGTCCGAGCCGCCGGCCGAGGCGATGACCAGGACCCGGCCGGCCCCGTCGGGGAGGTAGCCGACGGGGGTGGTGTGCGGGGTGCCGGTGCGGGCGCCGGTGGTGGTCAGCAGGAGGAGGCGGGCTTTCGCGAAGTACCCGCTCAGGCGGCCCTTGTTGGCGCGGAACTCGTCGATGATCTGTTGGTTGAACTCGTTGGGCATGAGGTGGGTGCTGCTTTCTCTGCGGCTGCGGCGGGAATCTCGGGAGGTTCCGAAGGCGGTGCAGAGAAGTCGGCGGGCTCCTGGCCCGCCGCGGCCTCACTCAGAGGCCGGGCACCCAACTCGCTCACGGCACAAGGCCGACCCGGCAGTCATGGGACGGGACGGTAGCGTCGCGTTCATGACTGACGCCAGCGATTTCCCGTTCCGGTCCGTCCCCACCACCACCCTCGCCGACCTCCTCGGCCGTCGGCAGGTCATGGACATCGGCATCCGCCCGTTGTGGGGGCCGGTCGGGCGGGTGGCCGGTCCCGCCTTCACCGTGCGCTGCCC
Source organism: Streptomyces sp. C1-1 (assembly GCF_050214755.1). NCBI lineage: Bacteria > Bacillati > Actinomycetota > Actinomycetes > Kitasatosporales > Streptomycetaceae > Streptomyces > Streptomyces sp. C1-1. The sequence goes on from NZ_CP189826.1 coordinate 5,451,008, forward strand.
TCCGGGGGACAACCTCATGCTCCACGCGGCCATTCACCGGGCGCCCGCGGGATCGGTCGTCGTCGTGGAGTCGGGGGACACCGACTGGGCGCTGGCGGGCGGCAACGTGTGCGCCGTCGCCCAGCGGCGCGGCATCGCGGGCTTCGTCCTGGACGGGCTGATCCGTGACCTCGGCGAGGTGCGGGAGGCCCGGTTCCCGGTCTTCGCCCGGGGCGTCATCCCCATCCCGGGTGCCAAGGCCGCCGCGACGCCGCTGAACGAGCCCGTGACCTGCGGGGGCGTGCGCGTCGAGGCCGGTGACGTCGTGGTGGCCGACGAGGAGGGCGTGGTCGTCGTCCCGGCCGCGCGCGGCGAAGAGATCCTGGCCGCGGCCCGCGCCAAGCTCGCCAAGGAGGCCGCCGAACCGCTGGAGGCGTGGGAGCAGGCACACCGGACGCGCATCGCCAAGATCCTCGCGGACCAGGGATACGAGGACGGGACGCCCCCGGCGTAGCAACACCGGCTCCGGGGCCCCATTTCCGCCTGCCCCTGGCCCGCCGACCGGTTCCGCCGACCCCATCCCGCTGGCTTCCGCCGACCGGCTTTCAACGGCCCCGCCCGGGTGTTCGATGCCGAGAGGGTCGGCGAGACACTCATGGACATCAGGCCAGGGCTGCACGAGACGGACAACTTCCAGCACTGGCCGCCGTGGCGGCCGCTCGTCGTCGAGACCGCCCGGGCAGCAGTCGCTGCACAAGGGTGCTCGTCGTCGTCTTGCCCACGCCGTGCGTGCCGTTGATCCACACGATCACGGCCCCACGCTAGCCCGTCCGAGTGGTGTAGCGCACTATTGCAAGCAGCTGCTTGCAATAGTTAGCGCAAGGGTGCACAGTGGAGTCATGGCATCGCTCAACGTCGGCAATCTCGGTGAGTACCTGCGCGAGCAGCGGCGCAACGCGCAGCTGTCGCTCAGGCAGCTCGCCGACGCCGCCGGGGTGTCCAATCCGTACCTGAGCCAGATCGAGCGCGGACTGCGCAAGCCGAGCGCGGAGGTGCTGCAGCAGGTCGCCAAGGCCCTGCGGATCTCCGCCGAGACGCTGTACGTCCGCGCCGGCATCCTCGACGCCGAGCGGGACCGGGACGAGGTGGAGACGCGCGCCGTCATACTCGCCGATCCCACGCTGAACGAGCGGCAGAAGCAGGTGCTGCTCCAGATCTACGAGTCGTTCCGCAAGGAGAACGGCTTCGGGACCGACACGGCCGGCGACGAGGACGACGCGGCCCGGACCAACGCCGCGGTCGTCGAGGCCGTCCGGTCCGGCGACGGCACGGTGGACACCGAGGGCGACGACCCAGTCGTACGCCACGGCCGGAAGGCACCCCAGACCCGCGCGGCCGGTGAACGCGAGAACGCCGCGCGCCGCACCCGCACGTCCGACGGCAGCGACGCCGAACCGCACGACCCGCAGCAGCCTGCCGGCTGAGCAGACTGCCCGGGACTCAAAACCCTCAGCTGAAAGCGACCGGGAAGGACCATCGTCATGGCCATCACCGACGACCTCAAGAAGACCCTCAGCGACCCGACGCCGCTCTACTTCGCCGCCGGTACCGCGGACCTCGCCTACCAGCAGGCCAAGAAGGTGCCCGCGCTCGTCGAGCAGCTGCGCGCCGAGGCCCCGGCCCGCATCGAGGCCGTGCGCAACACCGACACCAAGGCCGTGCAGGAGAAGGCGCAGGCCAGGGCCAAGGAGGCGCAGGCCCGCGTCAAGGAGACCCAGGAGTCCCTGCAGACCAAGGTCAACGAGTTCATCAGCACCCTCGACGGTGACTTCAAGAAGCTCGGCGCCACCATCGACGCCGACCTGAAGAAGTTCGGCGAGGCCGCCCAGGACATCGCGCTGCGCGGCGTCGGCGTCGCCGCCGAGTACGCCGTCAAGGCCCGGGAGACCTACGAGAAGGTCGCCGAGCACGGCGAGCAGGCCGTGAAGACCTGGCGCGGCGAGGCCGCCGAGGGCATCGAGTCCGTGGCCGAGGAGGTCGAGGAGCTCGCCGTCGCCGTCGAGCCCAAGGCCGAGCCGGTCGAGGTCAAGGCCGAGCCGGCCACCCCGGCCACGGCCGCCGCCGTCTCCACCCCGGCCACGAAGCCCGTCGCGAAGAAGACGCCGGCGCCTCGCAAGGCCGGCGCGAAGAAGACCACGCCGCCCGCCAAGTGACACGAACGGGTGAACGAGGACGGGCCGGGCACTCCAGGGGTGCTCGGCCCGTTGTTCGGGTAGCGGGAGTCCGGCACCGGGTACGGTGACCGCGTAAGGACGAGCCGAGTCGGGTGGTGGACGTTGTGCTGATGCAGGGCTTCGCAGGGTTCCTGGGGCTGCTCTATCTGGCCATGGTGATCCTCGCCGTGGTGGCGCTGGTGATGGCCGCGCTCTTCCGTGACGACGCGTACCGGGCGGCCGACAAGCAGAACAAGGGCTTCTGGCTGATCATCCTCGGCATCGCGGTGGCGGTGAACCTCCTGGTGCCGATGCTCTTCCTGCAGCTCGCGGGCCTGGTGGCCTCGATCGTCTTCTTCGTGGACGTCCGCCCCGCCCTCAAGCAGGTCTCGGGCGGCGGATTCGGCCGCCGCCGCGGTGGCGGCAGCAGCAGCGACGGCCCCTACGGCCCGTACAACGGCGGCCGCTGAACCGGACACCTGCGTGAGGGCCGAGGCCCCGCCCAAGGCCTACCAGCTACTGGCCTCGGCCCTCTGGCAAGGCTGGCTCCCGGGCCTCAGCCCAGCCGGTCCAGCAGCAGCACCGCGACGTCGTCCGTCAGCTCGCCGCCGTTGAGGTCGCGCACCTCGTTCACCGCGGCCCGCAGCAGTTCCTCCCCGCCGAGCCCCTCGCCCACGAGCCGCCGGACCATCTCCACCATGCCGTCCTGCCCGAGCCGCTCCAGACCCTCCCCGATCCGGCCCTCGATCAGGCCGTCGGTGTAGAGCATCAGACTCCACTGCCGTCCCAGCTCGACCTGCATCCGCGGCCAGCGGGCCCCGGGCAGCAGCCCCAGAGCGGGTCCGTTGTTGTCGTACGGCAGCAGCTTCGCGGGCCGGCCGGGCCGCGCGAGCAGCGGCGAGGGATGACCGGCCAGGCAGAGCCCGGCCCGCCGCCCGTCCGGCGCGATGTCGACGGTGCACAGGGTCGCGAAGATCTCGTCGTCCGCCCGCTCGTGCTCCAGCACCTGCTGCAGGGTCCCCAGCAGTTCGTCCCCGCACAGTCCCGCCAGGGTCAGCGCGCGCCAGGCGATCCGCAGCTCCACACCGAGCGCCGCCTCGTCCGGGCCGTGCCCGCACACGTCGCCGATCATGGCGTGCACGGTCCCGTCGGGCGTGCGGACGACGTCGTAGAAGTCACCGCCGAGCAGCGCGCGCGACCGCCCCGGCCGATACCGCGCGGCGAAGCGCAGCTGCGAGCCCTCGAGCAGCGGGGTGGGCAGCAGACCGCGCTCCAAGCGCCGGTTCTCCTGCGCCCGCAGCCGCCCCTCGGCGAGCCGCCGCTCAGCCGTGTCGGAACGTTTCCTCTCGACGGCGTACCGGATCGCCCGGCTCAGCAGTCGCGCGTCCAGCTCGTCCCGGAAGAGGTAGTCCTGGGCGCCCACCCGCACCGCCTCGGCGCCGCGCTCGGCGTCGCCGGACGCGGTGAGCGCGAGGACGGCGTGCCGGGGTGCGAGCTGCAGCACGTGCCGGAGCACGGCGAGCTCGTCCTCCTCGGCGCCGCGCCCGGGGGCGGGCAGGGCGAGGTCGAGCAGGATGCAGTGCACGTCGTCGGTGAGCAGCCGCTCGGCCTCGGTGAGGTTGCGGGCGGTGCGGACCCGGACGGGGGTGCCGGCCGAGTCCCGCAGTTCGGGCACGACGGTGGAGCCACCCGGATCGTCCTCGATCAGCAGCAGCGTCAGAGGTGCGGTGGCGGCGTGGTTGTCGACCTTGGCTTCCTTGCTCGGGGACGGGTCCTTGGAGGTGCCGCCTCGGTGTGCGGCCGGCGCCTGACCACTCTCCGCGGCCGGGAACGCTCGCTGCCGCGGTATGGGTACGGGCATCGTCTTGAGTTCCTTCCCTCCCCCCGAGGGCGGTGGACCGAGGGACCTCGAACCACCGACGGGGACCATAGCGGTAGTCGGCGGGCGAGCGGAATGGTGTGGGCCACGTCCCCGCCACACCGGCCAGCGTCATATGCCGCGATATATACCGCAGTTGGACAGGTCGGCCCACCAGGGCGAATGACGAAGGTCACGTCCGCCGGGCGTTTGGGAGCGGCCGGGGTGCCGTGCGTCACGTGGTGCCGGTCTCACGCGTCCGGCCGTACCACCCCGAGGATCGGCATGGATCCGGCCCCCGCGATCGTCACGGTCCGCCCGGGCCGCGGGGCGTGCACGATGGCGCCGTCGCCGATGTACATGGCGACATGGCTGGCGTCGTCGAAGTAGATGATGAGGTCCCCGGGTCGCATGTCCTTGATGTCGACGTGCTTGAGCTGCTTCCACTGCTCCTGCGACGTACGGGGGATGGGGTGGCCGGCGTTCAGCCAGGCCTGGGAGGTCAGCCCCGAGCAGTCGTAGGACTTCGGTCCCTCGGCGCCCCACACGTACGGCTTGCCGATCTGGTCGGTGGCGAACTTCACGGCCTTCTTGCCCTCTTCGGACGCCTTGCCGTTGATGTCCTGGAGAATCCCGGAGTCGAGCCAGGCGGTCTGCGCCTTGTAGGCGGCCTCCTGCTCCAGCTTCGCGAGCCGCTCCTTCTCCTCCTTCTGCAGCCGCCCTTGAAGCTTCTCGGCCTCCGAGATCTGCTTCTTGATCTTCTTCCGGGCGGCGTCCTTCGCCTTGCGGTTGGCCTCCAGCTTCTTCCACTGCGCGGAGGCGTCGGCCGCGTACTGCTGCAAGTCCTGCTGGGTGCGGGTCATTTCGGCGATGAGTCCCTTGGTGGCCCGCTGCCCCTCCAGCACCCGGCCCGCGCCGTCGAGGAACTCCTGCGGATCGTCGCTGAGCAGCAACTGCGCCTCGTCGGGCAGCCCGCCCCCGCGATACTGCGCGGCGGCAGCGGCCCCCGCTCGCTTCCTCAACTCGTCCAGCCGCTGCTGACTCTTGACGATCTTCTTGGCCAGATCGACGATCGCGGCGGACTGCGTCTGCGCCTGTTCCTCGGCCGCGTTGTAGGAGTCCGTGGCCACGGCGGCATCGTGATAGAGCCGGTCGAGCTTGGCCTGAACGGCCTCAAGCTCCTTGTTGGAGGCGGGAGTCGCCGACGCGCTCGGCGTGGGCGTCGGGCTCGCGAACGCCGTCCCCGGCGCCGTCAGTACGGTGACCGCGCAGACCACGGTCACGGCAGTCGCGATCAGACCGCGCTTGCCCGCACCCATAGCGCTCCCCCAATCTGATTTACCGTCAGTAACTTACGGACACTCGGGGGATCGTGCCATGGTCAGGCGCAAAACGACAGAGTCCGTCGCACCCGAAACTTCCCCCCTCCGCCTCCCCCCATGACGATCTCCCGCCTTTGTGACGAACGCCGCACCGCATCCGTTCCCCGCAGGTCACAGCCCCGAAGGCGCCAAGGCCCCCCACTCCACGGTCACTTCACCCTGCCGCCACCGCCCGGGCCCGTCCACCACGGGCCAGTGGCCCCCCAGATCCCGCACGGCCCGAATCCAGCGCTGCCGCGCGCCGTAGGAGGCATAGGGCGCAGCGGCGGCCCAGGCCCGGTCAAAATCACGCAAGAACGAATGAACGGCCTCACCCGGAACGTTCCGGTGAATAAGGGCCTTGGGAAGCCGTTCCGCGAGATCCGAAGGCCGCTCCAACGACCCCAGCCGCGCAGCGAAGGTGACCGTACGAGGCCCTTCCGGCCCGAGCGCGACCCACACGTGCCGGCGCCCGATCTCGTCACAGGTCCCCTCCACGAGCAGCCCGTCCGGTGCGAGCCGCCCGCACAGCCGCTCCCACACCCCGGGAACCTCGCCCTCCTCGTACTGCCGCAGCACGTTCGCGGCACGGATCAACACCGGCCGCCCCACGACCGGAACCTCGAACCCGCCATGCAGAAAGACGAGCCCCTCCCGCTCGTAGGCCTTCGCCGCGGCGACCCTGGCGGGCTCGATCTCGACGCCCACGACACGCGTCCGCGGAGCCACGCCACGCAAACGCTCCAGCAACTCGACGGCGGTCCAAGGGGCAGCCCCGTACCCCAGATCGATCGCAACAGGCTCCACGGCACACCGCAGCGCCCGCCCCTGCACCGCCGCGATCCACCGATCCATCCGACGCAGGCGATTGGGATTGGTGGTCCCACGCGTCACGTTCCCCACAGGACGACGGATGGCACGAGCGGTCATGCCCAAGAGGGTAGGCGCCCGCCACCGCGCCCCGCGCAACGGCGAGCAGGGGCCGTGCCGGGGGTGCCCGCCCGCAGCGTCGGGCGTCCATCACCGTCCACACCCCACCCAACGGCACCGCCCGACCGAGGACGGACACCCCCCGGCACGGCCCCGACCCACAACGGACCCGGCGCACCACCACGCACCCTCCACGCACCCCACGCCCGCACCGTCCACGCACCCCACCCCCGCACCGCACCCTCCACGCACCCCACCCCCGAACAGTTGAGCGACAACCGGTAATGCTTCGGCAAAAACCCCACCCTCCGGAATGGGAACGCCTCCCTCCGCTGTTCATCCAGGTTGAAGGCCCCCGCCCGGCATGCCCGCAGCAAGGAGGATCGCCAAGTGAGCCGACTGAGGCTCCACCGCCGCCCCCGCCGCGTAGCCATGCTCTCCGTGCACACCTCCCCGCTCCACCAGCCCGGCACAGGCGACGCCGGCGGCATGAACGTCTACATCGTCGAGCTGGCCCAACGCCTCGCCGCGATCAACGTCGAGGTGGAGATCTTCACGCGCGCCACCACCGCGACCCTGCCCCCCACGGTCGAGCTGTCCCCCGGCGTCCTGGTCCGCCACGTCGACGCCGGCCCCTACGAGGGCCTGGCCAAGGAGGACCTCCCCGCCCAGCTCTGCGCCTTCACGCACGGCGTCATGCAGGCCTGGGCCGGCCACCGCCCGGGCTACTACGACCTGGTCCACTCCCACTACTGGCTCTCCGGCCACGTCGGCTGGCTCGCGGCCCAGCGCTGGGGCGTCCCCCTGGTCCACGCCATGCACACCATGGCCAAGGTCAAGAACGCCAACCTCGCCGACGGCGACACCCCCGAGCCCGCGGCCCGCGTGATCGGCGAGACCCAGATCGTCAACGCGGCGGACCGCCTGATCGCCAACACCTCCGAAGAGGCGGACGAACTCGTACGCCACTACGACGCCGCCCCCGCCAAGGTCGCGGTGGTCCACCCCGGCGTCAACCTCGACCGCTTCTGCCCCGCGGACGGCCGGGCGGCGGCCCGGGCCCGCCTGGACCTCCCTCAGGACGCCCTGATCCCCCTCTTCGCCGGCCGCATCCAGCCCCTCAAGGCACCCGACATCCTCCTGCGCGCGGTGGCGGCGCTCCTCGACGACCGCCCCGACCTGCGCTCCCGCATCGTCGTCCCGATCGTCGGCGGCCCCAGCGGCAGCGGCCTCGCCAAGCCCGAGGGCCTGCAGAAACTCGCCGCCCGCCTCGGCATCGCGGACGTGGTCCGCTTCCGGCCGCCCGTGGACCAGGACCAGCTGGCCGACTGGTTCCGGGCGGCGTCCCTCCTCGTCATGCCGTCGTACAGCGAGTCCTTCGGCCTGGTGGCGATAGAGGCACAGGCGGCCGGCACCCCCGTGCTGGCCGCCGCGGTCGGCGGACTCCCCGTCGCCGTACGCGACACGGAGACCGGTTTCCTCGTACGGGGCCACAACCCCGCCGACTACGCGCGCGTGCTCCGCGCCTTCGCCGACGACTCCGCGCTCACCCCCCGCATGGGCGCCGCGGCCGCCCGCCACGCCCTGTCCTTCGGCTGGGACACCGCGGCCGCCGCCACGGCGGACGTCTACACGGCCGCGATGCAGTCGCACCGCCGTCGCGTACGCTCCCACCATGGCTGACGGAGAGAAGGCGACGCAGGCGGCCCAGATCGTCGAAGCGGTCCTGAAGGACGCCGAACTGGAGTGGGAGACCCCGGCCCCCGGCAACTACGTCGTACAACTCCCGGGCACCCGCAAGCTCAAGACGACGGTCTCCCTCCTGGTCGGCCGCCACTCCCTCTCGCTCAACGCCTTCGTCATCCGCCACCCCGACGAGAACGAACCCGCGTTCCACCGCTGGCTGCTGGAACGCAACCTCAAGCTCTACGGCGTCAGTTACGCCGTCGACCACCTGGGCGACGTCTACGTCACCGCCAAGCTCCCCTTGTCCTGCGTCACCCCCGACGAGATCGACCGCCTCCTCGGCCAGGTCCTGGAAGCGGCGGACGGCAGCTTCAACACCCTCCTGGAACTGGGCTTCGCGACGGCCATCCGCAGGGAGTACGAGTGGCGCGTCTCACGAGGCGAGTCCACACGAAACCTGGACGCCTTCACCCACCTGACCGAGCGTTCCTCGGACTGAATTCAGGTCCATACCTAGCTGACCTTGCGCGGCCTCTTCCGGGCTCCAAGGTGCCGTGGCATGCTCACGCTCGGCGCAGATATGAACTGCGTTCACATCCATGACTGCACTGACATGGAAGGGCGTATGAGCATGGGCAACGCGCACCTCTCCAGACGGACTCTCCTGGGTACGGCGACGGCCGTGGCACTCGGCGCGGTGACCGGCACGGCGGCCGCGGTCACACCCCCGGCCGCGGCCGCATCCCAGGGCCAGGTCCCCACCCTCTGGCGGGAGTTCACCCGCGCCCCCTTCACCCACCCGCAGATCCCGTACGTGGGCCGGGCCGGCTGCCGTCGCGGAGCAGCCCGCCTCCCCCGCCGCCCCAGCGTCGCCGACATCCGCGACTACGGCGCCGTCCCCGACGGCGTGACCGACTGCGCCCCCGCGATCAACCGTGCCGTCGCCGCCGCCGGCAAGGCCGGCGGCGGCACGGTCACCATCCCGCCCGGCACGTTCCGCATCGACGGCCTGATCCGCATCGGGTACGACGACGTCGTCCTGCGCGGCGCCGGCAGCACCCGCACCACCCTGCACGCCACCAGAAGCCTCACCGAACTGATCGGCGTGTACGGCTCCCGCTACGGCGGCACCAAGTCGGCCTGGTCGTGGGCGGGCGGCCTGATCTGGCTGGCCCCCGAGGCCCGCTGGAACTCCCTGGTCACCGCCATCAGGGCCCAGGACTGGCCGTTCGAGGGCTGGACGGGCAACAAGCGGGACGAGTGGGAGACCCTCACCGCCGTCGAGCCGGCCCGCCAGGGCGACTGGACGGTCACCGTGACCGACCCCTCCCGTCTGCGCCCCGGCACCCTCGTGCTCCTCCGGATCTCCGACGACCCCGCCCACACGCTGCTGCAGCACATGTCGGGCGGCGGCCCCGGCCCGGCGTCGTACTACTGGCAGGACAAGACGAAACTCCTGTCCTACGTGCCCTACGAATGGCCCGTCCGCGTCGCCCGCGTCCGCGGCCGCAGGGTCACCCTGGAACGCCCGCTGCCCCTCGACCTGCGCCCGGAGTGGACCCCCAGGTTCACCACGCACGTCCGTGGGCTGACGGGTTCCGGCGTCGAGGGCCTCACCCTGGACGTGGTGGAGACCCCGCAGTCCCCGCACCTCCTCGACAAGGGCTACAACGGCGTCGTCCTGCAGTGCGCGTACGACTGCTGGGTGGACGACGTCACCGTCCGCAACGTCGACAACGGCTTCGGCCTGGTCGCCGCGTCCTCCTGCACCCTGCGCCGCACCCGCGTCGGCGGCCGGGGAGAGCACCACCCCTACTTCTGCCGCGAGGGCTCGCACGACAACCTGATCGAGGACTTCACCGTCGAGGACCGCACGGTCCCGGCCCCCGACGGCACCCAGCTGCACGGCATCAACGTCGAGGGCCTGTCCTCCCACAACGTGTGGTCGCGCGGCGACATGCGCATGGGCACCTTCGACTCCCACCGCGGCCTGCCCTTCGCGAACGTCCGCACCGACATCACGGTGAACAACAACGGCCGCCACGGCGGCGACGCGAACGCCGGCCCGCTCTTCGGCGCCCGCTTCACGCACTGGAACATCCGGGTCACCAACGGCAGGGCGGGCCTGATGAAGCTCGACGGACTCGCCCCCTACTCGGCGACGGTCGGCCTCGACACGGTCACCGACTTCGACCAGACCGACGTTCCGGACTTCACCGGCGACCTGCACTCCCGACTGGAGCTGTACCCCACGACGAACACGGTCCGCCCATCCAACCTGTTCGAGGCCCAGCGGAACCTGTGACTCGCTCACGCCGCCGCACGCAGCGCTCGAAGGCGCGCCTGTGCCAGTCGGTGCCGGGACCTCAGGGGCCGGAGCGATCTCACCGCCGTCCGTCTTTCGCGGCGTACCGTCCCGGCGTCACCCCCACCAGCTTGCGGAAGTGACGGGTGAGGTGGGACTGGTCGAAGAAGCCGGTCGCCGAGGCCACCTCGCCCGGTGGCCGGCCGTCGAGCAGGAGGCGGCGGGCGCGGTCGACGCGGCGGGAGTTGAGGTACTGGTGCGGGGCGATGCCGTAGGCGGTGGAGAAGGCCCGTACGAGATGGGCGGGATGGGCGTGGAGCAGGGCGGCGGCGTCGTCCAGGGTGAGCCCGGCGACGACATGCTCGTCGAGGAGCTCGCGCAGGCGGCGGGCGAGGACGGGGTCGGGTCGGGGGTCGTCGGTGGGCAGACGGGGGCGCAGGTGGGCGCGCAGCCGCTCGCCGATGAACGCCAGTCGGCTCTCCGCCTCCAGCTCGTCGCCGGGGTGCGCCAGGGCGCCGTGCAGCCGGCCGACGCGGTGGCGCAGCTCCGGGTCGCGCAGGTCCGGCCGGTCGACGGCGGGGCCGATCAGGCCGTCGGGCAGGTGGGTGGCGTCGAGGTACAGGACGCGTTTGCGGAAGCCGTGCGGGGTGGCGGGGGAGCCGTTGTGCGGGACGTGCGGCGGGAGCAGGGTGACCGTGTCGTGCGGGGTGCCGTGCTCGTGCCGGTCGAGGTCGTACCGTACGGCCCCGTCGTCCACGATGAGCAGCGTCCACGCGTCGTGGACGTGCATCGGGTAGGCGTACTCGGTGAAGTGCGCGTGGAAGACCTCCACGACGCCCGGCACGGTCGGGCGCCAGGCGGAGACTTCCTGCCGGGTGGCCATGCAAAGAACGTACAAGACGAGGTCGCGGGGCGGTCGGCAGTCTCGTTCCATGAGCAGCGAACCCATCCGTTTCGACACCAAGATCGCCGTCCTGCTGCGCGAGGACCTGGAGCCCTGGCAGCGTCTCAACGTCACCGCCTTCCTGGTCAGCGGCCTGGGCACACAGGTCCCGGAGGTGGTCGGCGAGCCCTACGAGGACGCGGACGGCGTCCAGTACCTGCCGATGTTCCGCCAGCCGGTGATGATCTTCGAGGGGACGAAGGAGACGCTGACCGCGGCCCACACGCGGGTGCTGTCCCGGGCGCTCCCGCGCGCGGTCTTCACGTCCGACCTCTTCGCCACGGGCAACGACCGGGACAACCGGGCGGCGGTACGGGCCGTGGGGACCGGGGAGCTGGACCTGGTGGGGCTGGCGGTGTACGGGCCCAAGAACGCGGTGGACAAGGTGGTGAAGGGGGCACGGATGCACCCGTGACCCCTTCTGACCCCGTACCACCGGAACCCGATCGCACCGCGACCGAATCCGCGACCGAATCTGCACAGTGCATACGCAACCGCGGTCAGGGCGGGTTCGGTTGGGGCGGAGTTGTCCGGTTCGGTGCGGCCGCCGCAACGGCTGTCGCGTCCCCGGACGGGCGCGCCTGTAGAGAACCCGGCACCAACTGGTGTGCACACCCACACGGTTCGGTCGCCTGCGCGCCCAACTGCCCTGCTGGGAGCGGGTACGGACTGGATGCCCGGCACACGGCGTGGTTTGATCCTGCGCACCGCGGCATGCCCGTCTGTACCCCCAGCGGGGCCGCTCCCCCCATGTGGACCATCCATGCGAAGGGCACTTTCCCCATGAACTCCGCTCCCCAGATGCAGACCCTCGAGATCTCCGACGCCGAGCTCGACAACGTCTCCGGTGGCCTGAGCCCCCAGGCCGACGTCACCGCCGGCTCCACCACGCTCGGCACCGCGGCCGTGCTGTCCGAGGCCGACGCGGTCAAGGCGACCGCCCTCGGCGTCGCCGGCGGCACCCTCGGCGCGCTTCCCCAGCACGTCGGCGTGAACGTCTGCCTCTGACGCACACGAGCGTCGGCGTCCGACGCACACCCGTGCAGCGAGCCCCCCACCGGCGGAGAAGGCGGTAGGGGGCCCGTCGCGTCCGGGGCCCGTCGCGTCCGGGGCAGGCGCGTCGAGGGCCCGTCGTGTCGGTCAGCCGGCGGCGACCTCGGCCTCGGCCTTGGCGGCCCCGGTCCGCTCCGCCACCGGTCCCTCCTCCGGCATGCGCCGCATCAGCACGCCGTATCCCACGGCGGCCAGCGTGCCGACGGCCGCGCACAGCCCCCACAGCCAGCCGGCACCGAGGTGGTCGATGACGAAGCCGGACATCAGGGGGGCGACGAGCGCGGCGAGCGACCAGGACAGGGTGTAGACGCCCTGGTAGCGGCCGCGGCCGTGGACGGGGGAGAGGCGGACGACCAGGCCCGTCTGGGTCGGGGCGTTGATCATCTCGCCGAGAGTCCACACGCACACGGTCAGGGCGAAGACGCCGACCGACCCGGCGAAGGCGGTGAGCCCGAAGCCGTAGCCGGCGAGGACGGACGAGACGACGAGCAGCCGCCGGGGGTCCCGGTCGGCGATGAACCGCGTCACCGGGATCTGCAGGGCGACGATCAGGATGCCGTTGACGGCGATGGCGAGTCCGTAGTCGGCGGGCGTGAACCCGGCCGCGCCCATCGCGACCGGCAGGCCGACCGAGCCCTGCTGGAAGACGAGGGCGACGAGGAAGGACAGGCCGACGACGCCCATGTACCGCCCGTCGCGCAGAACGGTCCCGAGACCGATCCCCTCCTCGGCCTCCCGCTGCGCCACCGTCCGCTCCGGCCGCGACTCGGGCAGCTTCAGGAACACGACGACCGCGCAGACGGCGGTCATGCCCGCCTCGATCAGGAAGCCGGCGAGGTAGCTGAACTCGGCGATGAATCCGGCGGCCATGGAGGAGATCGCGAAGCCGAGGTTGATGGCCCAGTAGTTGAGGGAGAAGGCCCGTACCCGGTCCTCGGGGCGGACGATGTCGGCCATCATCGCCTGCACGGCCGGCCGGGAGGCGTTGGAGGCCATGCCGACGAGGAAGGCGACCGCGGCGATCGCCACGGGGTCGTGCACGAAGCCGAGCAGCGCCACGCAGGCCGCGGTGGAGGACTGCGCGATCAGCAGCGTGGGCCGCCTGCCCAGCCGGTCGGCCATCACCCCGCCGCCCAGCGACGAGACGACACCGCCGAGCCCGTGCAGCGACGCGACGAGACCGGCGTAGGAGGCGGAGTAGCCGCGGTCGAGCGTCAGGTAGAGGGCCATGAAGGTCGCGACGAACGCGCCGAGCCGGTTGACGAGGGTGCTCGTCCACAGCCACCAGAACGCGCGGGGCAGTCCGGAGACGGTCTCCCGGGCGGCACGTCTCAGACTGGCGACGGGCATGGCGGATCCCCCACAGATGTAAGCGGCTCAGGCGGCAGGGACAACTTACGGAGATGGGCTCAGGTGAGCCACTCAATTAACAGATGCCGTCAACTGTCCGGCCTTCGGGCAGCCACACGACCGGGCGAATGCGTGGATTACGCTCTGACCCATGGCCGACGCACCGTACAAGCTGATCCTCCTCCGCCACGGCGAGAGCGAGTGGAACGCGAAGAACCTGTTCACCGGCTGGGTGGACGTCAATCTCAACGAGAAGGGCGAGAAGGAGGCAGTCCGCGGTGGCGAGCTTCTGAAGGACGCCGACCTTCTCCCCGACGTGGTCCACACGTCCCTCCAGAAGCGCGCGATCCGCACGGCACAGCTCGCCCTCGAGGCCGCCGACCGCCACTGGATCCCGGTCCAGCGCAGCTGGCGCCTGAACGAGCGCCACTACGGCGCCCTCCAGGGCAAGGACAAGGCGCAGACCCTCGCGGAGTTCGGCGAGGAGCAGTTCATGCTGTGGCGCCGTTCCTACGACACCCCGCCGCCGCCGCTCGAGGACGGCGCGGAGTGGTCCCAGGCCGACGACCCGCGCTACGCGACGATCCCGCCGGAGCTGCGCCCCCGCACGGAGTGCCTGAAGGACGTCGTCATCCGCATGCTGCCGTACTGGTACGACGGCATCGTCCCCGACCTCCTGGCCGGCCGCACGGTCCTGGTCGCCGCCCACGGCAACAGCCTCCGCGCCCTGGTCAAGCACCTGGACGGCATCTCGGACGCCGACATCGCGGGCCTGAACATCCCGACGGGCATCCCCCTCTACTACGAACTCGACGCCGACTTCAAGCCGGTGACGAAGGGCGGCAAGTACCTCGACCCGGAGGCGGCCGCAGCAGCGATCGAGGCGGTCAAGAACCAGGGCAAGAAGAAGTAGCCCGAGCCCAAGATGCCCCCCACCCGCGGTTGTTCCGTCGGTGGGGGGCATTTGCTTCACGGGGAAGTGGGTGCCGCGCCGCGAGGGCGAGAGGCTTCCGAAGGGGGGATCACGTGTCGGGGGTGCCGGGTGCCGGGCGGGGAGTCTCAAGGCGGAGCACGAGTGCCCGTAGGGCGCGGAGTTCGGTGTCCAGGGCCTGCGCGCCTTCGCGGGTGAGCGCTACCCATGTTCGGGGGCGGCGACCGGCGTAGCCCTTCTCCACCGTGATCATTCCGGACTCCTCGAGCACTTTCAGGTGCCGGGAGAGATTTCCGTCGGTCACGGCCAGTTGCTTCTTCAGGAAGCCGAACTCGACCCGGTCGGCTTCGCGGGCGACGGTGAGGACGCCGAGCCGCACGCGCTGGTGGACGGTGTCGTCCAGCGCCTGGGTGGGATGCGGTTCCTCTTGGTCGTCCTGCGCCGCGGTCGAGTCTTCGACGCTCATGGGACGACCGTACCCGCACCGGCGACACCGGGGGCGCTCCGGCGGCGGGCCGCCGTCGACTCGTACAGGCCGGCGAGGAGCAGGATCGCGGCGAGCAGAAGAGCCTTGAACTGCGGTCCGTCAACCCAGCCGGGGTGGGCGGGGTGTTGCCAGGGGAGCCATCCGCCGCCCCAGGAGGCGCCGAGATACCCCGTGAGCAGCAGGGCGTGCGCGATGCCGGCCGATGCGGTGATCCAACTGCGTTCGGTCAGGCCGAGGGCGAGAAGTCCGATGCCGACGACGTACCAGGGGGAGGCGTAACTGTTCTCCAGCAGCGCGGCCTCCCAGGGCTGGTCCTTGCCGAACAGCAGTGCTGCCAGAGCCACCGTGATCACAGTGGTGGCGGCCAAGGTCACCCGAACCCATATGCCGCGGCGGGGGACGACGCCCCGAGCCTCGCCGCGCAGGCGATACCAGCGGGCGAAGAAGAACCATGCAAGGGGGAGGAGCGCGAACCACACGCCCCATGCCGCGAAGCGCAGGACGGCCCCGTCGAACTCTCCCTTCTGGCAGGGCGTTCCCGGTTGGTGGACGACGCACAGACCGGTCAGCTCGGCGTAGGCGAAGGCCGGATAGGACGCGATGTTGCGTCCGTGGGCCCCGAAGTTGAAGGCGAAGCGCGCGACCGGAACGGCCGCCAGCGCAAGGAACCCGAAGCCGAGCAGGGGAGCCCATGCTCCGTTGGTCTGCATCCGGGTCCTCGCCTGGAGGCCTTCCGTCGCGGCCAACAAGGCGGCCGCAGCCGTCTCCGACCGCGATCCCCCATTGCTCGATGCGGATGGTCCCATCCGTCCCCCCGTGGTCGTCGCTCTGACAGCGCTCGTGAACGGACCGCCGAGAGGCCGCCCGCTGGCTAACTTTGCATCACAAAGTACATGGCAATCAAGAGTCAGTGCGGACGGCGCCCTTCGATACGGTCCCGGCATGGTGAACGGCGGCCGTGTGCCCGAGAAGGTGGCGTGGGTTCTGGTGCGGGATGAGCGGGTGCTGGTGACGCGCAGTCACGGCAGGGACCGCTTCTACTTCCCGGGTGGTCACCGCGAGCCGGGCGAGTCCGACGGCGAGACACTGGTGCGGGAGATCGACGAGGAGCTACGTGCGGTGATCGACCCCGACTCCATGGTGCACTTCGGCACGTTCGAGATCGGCGAGGGCCATCCCGGGCACGGCCCCTTCCGGATGATCTGTTACACCGCCGATCACCGCGGTGAGCTCACCCCGTCGCGGGAGATCGCCGAGAAGGCGTGGTTCGCCCACGCCGACAGGGGCCGGGTGTCGGCCGTCGACGCGATGGTCTTCGACGCGCTGCACGAGGCCGGCCGGCTGTCCTGATCCCTGATCGCCGGCAGCCGGGCCGTCGGCCCGCGTGTGTTCTCTCAGGTGCCGCTCTCCGGGCCCCACCGCTCCGGGCCCACCCCGCGCCAGTCGATCCAGGGGGAGTCCGCGACGTCCGACGGGTCGATCTCCAGGCCGGCGCGGCGGAGGAACTCGGCGACGTCGACGACGTTGTGGGCCAGGCCGAGGATCTCGCCGTCCACGCGTACGCGTCGTCCACCCGTGGGGGAGGGCGGGTGCACGATCACGCGTATCGGTCCGGTCATGCCCTCAGGATC
Source organism: Streptomyces sp. C1-1 (assembly GCF_050214755.1). Taxonomy (NCBI): domain Bacteria; kingdom Bacillati; phylum Actinomycetota; class Actinomycetes; order Kitasatosporales; family Streptomycetaceae; genus Streptomyces; species Streptomyces sp. C1-1. The sequence continues at coordinate 5,467,735 of NZ_CP189826.1, forward strand.
GTCCGGGACATACGGTCCCGCATTCCGGTGCGTCATTCGAGGACTCCCAGCTCGGTGTCCGGACGGCAGAAGGTGCACGGTGCGATGTCGGGTTCGGTGAGGGCGGCGCGGGCCTCCCGGCCCCGGACGGGGTGCGCCGGACCGTCGATCATGGTGCAGTCGTCCGTGTGGATCATGGCCGGCTCGGGGCCGTCGGGAGTGCGCTTCTGCTGGACGACGAAGCCGGTGGACCGTCGTCCGCCGCGATCGGGCGCGTCCGGGCGCCGTCGGCGAGGCGGACCGTTGCCGTCCGCCTCGGCCGGACGTCCTCCCTCGGCCCGCGCGAGCGCCTCGCGCACGGCGTCCCGCTGGAGCCGCAGGTACACCCCGACGGCCTGGTGGTCGGAGATCCGCTCCTCGAGGAAGGCCAGGATCGCCCGCAGCCGTGGCGCATCAGGAGGCAGCGCGGACACGGCCCGCACCCTCGCCGCCCGCGACGCGGCCGCTCACCTCACGTCCCGCCCGGTCCTCCCGGACCGACGGGGGACGGCGTTCCATTCCTGCTGTGCCTCGGTGGCCGGGTCGACGGAAAACGATCGCATGGCCAAATTCAAGCACGTGTTCGATTTATGCGTCCATCGCCGGCCCTCGGACGCCGGCCCAGTCCCGCAGCGCCCGGGCGTGTTCGCGGATCAGGGACATACGGGCCTGCCACTCCGGCCCGGCGGTGTGGTGCGGGTGCGCGGTGATCTGGGCCCCGTGCTTGCGGTACAGCAGGCCCGTCTCACCGTGGAACCACCCGTCCGTCAGGGCGTCGAGGCCGAGGAGGAGCCCGGTGTCGCCGGACGCCGGCAGGGCCATCCACCCTCCGAGGAGCGCGAGGAGCGCGCGCCGGACGCAGAGGGTGGCGGGGTGGACCCGCGGGCGGTGGTGCTCGTCCCAGAAGGGGAAGGCGCTGCCCCGGGGGAGCGGGCCGGGCGGCGGGTCGCTGAGTTCGAAGGAGACGGTGCTGCCGTCCTCGAGGAGATCGCTGACGCGCGACGTGGTCCAGCCGATCTCCGGCCGCTCTTCGAGTACGGCGATGTCGCGGGCGAGGACACCCGGGGTGAGCTGGTCGTCGGCGTCGAGGTTCTTCACGTACCGGCCGGTGGACCGCGCGAAGGCCAGCGTGCGCGCCACATGGGGGCCGCCGTGGCGTGCCGTGGAGATCCGGACGCGCGGATCGTCGTCGGGGAGGTGGGCGGCCGCGTGGACGCCGGGCCCGTCCTCCTGCACGCACCACTCCCACGACCAGCCGTCGGGCAGCCGCTGGGTGTGCAGGGAGGCGTAGGCGCTCGGGAGGAACCGTACGGCCTCGCCGTGCACCGGTGTGACGACCGAGACGACCTTGCTGTGGACGGGGGTGTGGGTGGCGGGCATCCGGTCCGGCGCTCCCGAGACGTGTCGTGGATCAACTCGCCGCCGAGCTTAGGCCCTGTCGTTCACGGACGAAGGGCCCCGGTGCTCACCGGGGCCCTTCGCTCACGTGGGACTCAACCGCACTGACACGGATTGCCCGACTGGCACCCGCAGCCGCAGCCCGAGCCGCAGCCGCACGCGCCGAAGAGCGGGAGGCTCTTGGTCTCGGCGGGCCGGTCCGTCTCGCGCTCCTGCGTCGGGTCGGGCGTGGTGGGGGCTTCGGCCATGGGTCCTCCTGGAGGCCTAGAGGCTGGTGCCTGTGCCCATTGCATGCCCGCTGTGCTGGGCGCATCAACGGCGCACGGTGGCGTCCGCACGCCCTGACGCCTGCGGTTACGCCCCCTCGGCACCCGCCACCGGCTGGATCTCCGGCTGGATGTCGGTCTGCAGGACGTCCGCGTGCTCACCGGTCACCAGGAACACCACGCGCTTGGCGACGGCCACGGCGTGGTCGGCGAACCGCTCGTAGTAGCGGCCGAGGAGGGTGACGTCCACCGCGGTCTCGATGCCGTGCTTCCAGCGGTCGTCCAGCAGGTGCTGGAAGAGCGTGCGGTGCAGCAGGTCCATCTCGTCGTCGTCCTGCTCCAGCTGCATCGCCAGGTCGACGTCCTTGGTGATGATGACCTCGGCCGCCTTCGCCATGAGGCGCTGGGCGAGCTGGCCCATCTCCAGGATGGTCGCGTGCAGGTCGTGCGGGATCGCGCGCTCCGGGAAGCGCAGCCGCGCGAGCTTCGCGACGTGCTGCGCGAGGTCGCCCGAGCGCTCCAGGTCGGCCGACATGCGCAGCGACGTGACGACGATCCGCAGGTCGGTCGCCACCGGCTGCTGGCGGGCGAGCAGGGCTATGGCCCTGGCCTCCAGTTCGTGCTGGAGCTCGTCGACCTTCTGGTCGCCTTCGATGACGGCCTCGGCGAGCTTCAGATCGGAGTCGAGGATGGCGGTCGTGGCGCGCCCGATCGCCGACCCGACCAGTCGGGCCATCTCCACCAGACCGTCGCCGATCGAATCAAGTTCCTCGTGGTACGCGTCCCGCATCAGGGGTCCCTCTCTTACGTACGTGTGCCTCGGGGCTTCGGGGATCAGAAACCAGCCGCCGAACCGCTGCTGTGAACCCCACGCTCCCACGATCCGGCCGGAACGCGTCGGATTCCGTCATCCCAAATGAACCATCCCTGGCTCCAAGGTGAACTCTGGGCGACGAGTGTTCGAGCTCGCACGTCGACGGCTGTGGGGATGTCGTACCCCCTGCTTAACCTGTTTGCATGGACGTGAACGCGGCGGTCGCCGCAGCGGCAGCGATCGCCGGGGTGCTCACCGGTGTGATCGCCATGCTGGCGTTCCGCTGGAGCGAGCGGGAGCAGAAGCGCCCCACCCGCACCTCCCTGCACACCGACCCGGTGCTTCCACCGGGTGTGGACACCGTTCTGTCCGTGCTCCGGTCGTCGGCCGTCGTCCTGGACGAGGCCGACGCCGTCGTCAAGGCCAGCTCCGCGGCGTACGCCCTGGGCCTGGTCCGCGGTGGCCGGCTCTCGGTCGAGCCGATGCTGCAGATGGCCCGGGACACCCGGCGGGACGGCGAGATACGCCAGGTCGAGCTCGACCTGCCGCGACGCGGGACCGGCCGGGGCGAGGCGCTCGCGGTCTCCGCGCGCGTGGCGCCGCTCGGCTCCCGGCTGGTGCTGCTGCTGGTGGAGGACCTGACCGAGGCCCGCAGGATCGAGGCGGTACGGCGCGACTTCGTCGCCAACGTCAGCCACGAGCTCAAGACGCCCGTCGGCGCGCTCTCCCTGCTGTCCGAGGCCGTCATGGACGCCTCCGACGACCCGGAGGCCGTCACGCGCTTCGCCGGGCGCATGCAGATAGAGGCCACGCGCCTGACCAACCTGGTGCAGGAGCTCATCGACCTCTCCCGGGTGCAGAACGACGACCCGCTGGAGGACGCCGAGCCCGTCCGGGTCGACGAGCTGGTCGCCGAGGCCATCGACCGCTGCCGTCACCAGGCCGGCACCAAGCAGATCACCATGGCCGCCGGCGGCACCGCCGACCTGCACGTCTGGGGCAACCGCGGCCAGCTCGCCGCGGCCCTCGGCAACCTCGTCGAGAACGCCGTGAACTACTCCCCGGCCCGGACCCGCGTGGGCATAGCCGCCCGCAGGGTGACCGCGCCCGGCGGAGACATGATCGAGGTCGCCGTGACCGACCAGGGCATCGGGATATCCGACAAGGACAAGGAGCGCATCTTCGAGCGCTTCTACCGCGTCGACCCGGCCCGCTCCCGTGCCACCGGCGGTACGGGCCTCGGTCTGGCGATCGTCAAGCACGTGGCCGCCTCGCACGGCGGGGAGGTCACGGTGTGGAGCGCCGAGAACCAGGGCTCCACCTTCACCCTCAGGCTGCCGGAGGCGGGTGCGGCCCGTGACCGCGCCCAGCAGCACCCCTACCTCGACGGTCTCGACGAAGAGACCGGCGAACCCACCGAGTCATCCCCGTACGAACCGCTTCCCGCCCCGGAGGTCCTTCCGTGACCCGAGTGCTCGTCGTCGAGGACGAGGAGTCCTTCTCCGACGCCCTGTCCTACATGCTCCGCAAGGAGGGCTTCGAGGTCGCCGTGGCGACCACCGGCCCCGACGGACTCGACGAGTTCGAGCGCAACGGCGCCGACCTCGTCCTCCTCGACCTGATGCTGCCCGGGCTGCCGGGTACCGAGGTGTGCCGCCAGCTGCGCGGCCGCTCGAACGTCCCGGTCATCATGGTGACCGCCAAGGACAGTGAGATCGACAAGGTCGTCGGCCTGGAGATAGGGGCCGACGACTACGTCACCAAGCCGTTCTCCTCGCGCGAGCTGGTGGCCCGCATCCGGGCCGTCCTGCGCCGTCGCGGCGAGCCCGAGGAGGTCACCCCGGCCGCCCTGGAGGCCGGCCCGGTCCGCATGGACGTCGACCGCCACGTGGTGACGGTCTCCGGCTCCAAGGTCGACCTCCCCCTGAAGGAGTTCGACCTGCTGGAAATGCTCCTGCGCAACGCCGGCCGCGTGCTGACCCGTATGCAGCTCATCGACCGGGTCTGGGGCGCCGACTACGTGGGCGACACCAAGACCCTCGACGTCCACGTCAAGCGCCTGCGCGCCAAGATCGAGCCGGACCCGGGCGCGCCCAGATACCTGGTGACGGTGCGCGGGCTGGGCTACAAGTTCGAGCCGTAGAAAGACCGTGGGTCCGTCCGACGGGCCCACGGACAAGGGCGGGACCTCGTGACGAGGTCCCGCCCTTGGTGCGTGTGGGGGCTCGGCCCCGCGCGAGGGGGCTCAGCCCGCCGACGCGCTCGCGGACGCCGAGTCGGTCGGGGTGGCCGGGGCCGACGGGGAGGCGGCCGAGTTGGACGGGCTCGGGGAGCCCGACGCGCCCTTGGTCGGCGTGGCACCGGCGCCGGGGGCGGTCGTGGGGATCGTGCTCGGACCCCACTTGGTGAAGTAGCTCTCGGCCGGGACGACGAAACCACGCAGGCTCACGTCACCGGTCTTGCTGAAGGTGAAGGTGATCTTCCGGACGCTGCCGTCCTGGACGGCCTCCCGCCCGCTGGGCAGCACGGCGCTGGCGTTGCCCTGGCCGCCGATCACCACGGAACCGTGCGCCGGGACGACGAGCTTGCCGTTGCCCTTGGCCGGCCTGACCTGGGCGGTCTGGTTGACGTTCGGGAGGGTGATGGCGTCCACGGTCTGCGCGGTGGTGCCGTTGTTGAAGAGGGTCGCCGAGATCACGGCGGGACCGGTGGCCTGCGGATCGGGCTGGGTGATGATCAGTGCGTTCTGGATCTTGATGTCGCCGACCTTTACGGCCGCGTTGTCCGGCTTGACCTGCAGGGTCTGGGCATCGGATCCGGCGCCGCACGCGGCGAGCGAGGCGATCGAGAACGCGATGGCGGCGGCGGCGAGGGCGCCGCGTCGAAGGCTGCTGCTCACGGCGGCGGCAACTCCTTGACTCGAACGTGGCGGCCTATAAAGCCGCCCTAAGTATGTGTCAGCGGCCATAGGTTACCGAGCCGTTCCCGCGCCGCCGCACCCGACCCTCCCTCAACGTGCGGGCTTCCCTCGGCAGGGGGGTGGCGGGGGCGCTCGTCCGCCATTCACATAAGCGCCCGAGTCATAGTCCGAGCCATGGCTAGCAAATCTTCGGTGAAGGAATGCGGGCCCTTCCCGGAATTGATCACGGAGGCCACAACCGGACCCGTGGCCGACGCCCGGTGATCAATTCCGGAATCGAAGCGGAAGTGACACCCGGCACCGAACGGAGTAGCGGAAGTCGCACATCTGGAACCGGACATTTGAGGATGTTCGTCCCCTCGTGAGGGCCTCCAGATGCGTGTAACGTACGGGTTTCACCTCCCCCGCAGAGCCCCTCCGACCTGCGAATACCTCCCTCCGTTCGGCCCGCGCAGCACGTTCCTGTTGCTGTTGTCAAGCCCCGAGATATGCCCTGACCTGCGAAAACGCCATTCAGAACCCGCCGTTTCCGTGTTACCCTGGATAGCCACGGAAGGGGTACCTGTCACATGACGTTCAAGGTTGGCGACACCGTGGTCTATCCCCATCACGGGGCCGCGCTGATCGAGGCCATCGAAACTCGCCAGATCAAAGGCGTGGACAAGACCTACTTGGTGCTGAAGGTCGCCCAGGGTGACCTGACGGTACGTGTGCCAGCGGACAATGCGGAGTTCGTCGGCGTGCGTGATGTGGTCGGTCAGGACGGGCTGGACCGGGTCTTCGAGGTGCTGCGCGCGCCGTACGCCGAGGAGCCCACGAACTGGTCGCGTCGTTACAAGGCAAACCTGGAGAAGCTTGCCTCGGGTGATGTCATCAAGGTCGCGGAAGTCGTGCGTGACCTGTGGCGTCGCGAGCGCGAGCGCGGACTCTCCGCCGGTGAGAAGCGGATGCTCGCCAAGGCCCGACAGATCCTGGTGAGCGAGCTCGCCCTCGCGGAGAACACCAACGAGGACAAGGCCGAGGCCCTGCTCGACGAGGTCCTCGCGTCCTGAACCACTGACGCAGGCGCAAGCCCGCTTCAGCACTCAGTACATCGAAATGCCGCGGTGCCCGATGACGTATTTCCGTCGCCGGGCGCTGCGGCATGTTCGTACCCAGGCGCGCCGTGCCGGTACGTCCTCTCGGGGTGGGCCCCCGATACTTGGTGTGCCGGGCCCGGGCAGCTGGCTCGACCAGGGTCACGGAAGGGTCCGGTCAAGGCGTCGCGCCCGGCACTTCCCAGGCCATACCCAACCAGGCCGAGCACACAAACCTGACAGGAACCGATGTCTGACGATTCGCGTCCTTCGCCCACGGAACCGCGTACCGCGGCGGTGATCCCGGCCGCCGGCCGAGGCGTACGCCTCGGCCCGGGCGCCCCCAAGGCGCTCCGCGCGCTGGGCGGCACCCCCATGCTCGTCCACGCGGTGCGCGCGATGGCCGCCTCCCGCGCGGTCTCCCTGGTCGTCGTCGTGGCCCCGCCCGACGGCGCCGCCGAGGTCAAGTCGCTCCTCGACGCCCACGCGCTGCCGGAGCGGACGGACTTCCTGGTGGTCCCCGGCGGCGACTCCCGCCAGGAGTCCGTGCGGTTCGGCCTCGACGCCCTGCCCCCCGACTACGACATCGTGCTGGTCCACGACGCCGCGCGCCCCCTGGTGCCGGTCGACACGGTGGACGCGGTGATCGAAGCGGTACGGGCGGGCGCACCGGCCGTCGTACCCGCGCTGCCCCTCGCCGACACGGTGAAGGAGGTCGGGCCGGCCGAGCCGGGCGAGCCCGAGCCGGTGGTGGCCACCCCGTCGCGGGCCCGCCTGCGTTCCGTACAGACCCCGCAGGGCTTCGACCGGGCCACGCTGGTCCGGGCCCACGAGGAGGTCACCGAGGACGTCACCGACGACGCGAGCATGGTCGAGCGGCTCGGCCTGAGCGTCGTGGTCGTCCCCGGCCACGAGGAGGCCTTCAAGGTCACCCGCCCGCTGGACCTGGTCCTCGCGGAGGCGGTCCTGGCCCGCAGGAGGCTCAACGATGGCTTCTGAGCCGTACCCGCTGCCCCAGGTCGGCATCGGCACCGACATCCACGCCTTCGAGGAGGGCCGCGAGCTGTGGTGCGCCGGCCTGAAGTGGGAGGGCGAGGGGCCGGGGCTGGCGGGCCACTCCGACGCGGACGTCGTCGCGCACGCCGCCTGCAACGCGCTGTTCTCCGCCGCCGGACTCGGTGACCTGGGGCAGCACTTCGGCACCGGGCGCCCCGAGTGGTCCGGCGCCTCCGGCGTCACCCTGCTGACGGAGGCCGCCCGGATCGTGCGCGAGGCCGGCTTCCGGATCGGGAACGTCGCCGTGCAGGTCGTCGGAGCGCGGCCGAAGATCGGCAAGCGCCGCGACGAGGCGCAGAAGCTGCTGTCCGAGGCGGCCGGGGCGCCGGTGTCCGTCTCGGGAGCCACGACCGACGGCCTCGGATTCCCGGGCCGCGACGAAGGCCTGATGGCCATCGCCACGGCGCTGGTGGTGCGCGTCGGCTGACGGAGGCCGGGGGCACCAGGTCGCCGCCCGGTGTCCGGGTCGCGCAGGTGCCCCCGGGCCGGTCGTACCGGCCCGGACCGACCGCCCGTGTCACGAATGCGTGAGGCCTGAACGGAAGGTCGCGAGGCACTGCCCGGCGCCCACTACCCTGGAGTCGTGACTATTCGCCTGTACGACACCAGCGCCCGGCAGATCCGTGACTTCACCCCGCTCACGCCGGGCTGCGTCTCGATCTACCTGTGTGGCGCCACCGTGCAGGCGGCCCCCCACATCGGGCACATCCGGTCGGGGCTCAACTTCGACATCATGCGCCGCTGGTTCGAGTACCGCGGCTACGACGTGACGTTCATCAGGAACGTCACCGACATCGACGACAAGATCATCTCCAAGGCGGAGCAGCAGAACCGCCCCTGGTGGTCCATCGGTTACGAGAACGAGCGGGCCTTCACCGACGGCTACACCGTGCTCGGCTGCCTGCCGCCCACCTACGAGCCCCGGGCGACCGGCCATGTCACCGAGATGGTCGAGATGATGCGCGCCCTGATCGAGCGCGGGCACGCCTACGAGGCGGACGGCAGCGTCTACTTCGACGTGCGCTCCTGGCCCTCCTACCTGGAGCTGTCCCGGCAGGACCTGGACGAGATGCGGCAGCCCGCCGAGGACGGCATCACCGGCAAGCGGGACCCGCGGGACTTCGCGATGTGGAAGGCGGCCAAGCCGGGCGAGCCCGACTGGGAGACGCCGTGGGGCCGCGGGCGTCCGGGCTGGCATCTTGAGTGCTCGGCGATGGCGCACAAGTACCTCGGCACCGCCTTCGACATCCACGGCGGCGGCCTGGACCTGATCTTCCCGCACCACGAGAACGAGATCGCCCAGGCCAAGGCGTTCGGCGACGACTTCGCGCAGTACTGGGTGCACAACGCCTGGGTGACCATGAGCGGCGAGAAGATGTCCAAGTCGCTCGGCAACTCGGTCCTCGTGAGCGAGATGGTCAAGCACTGGCGGCCGATCGTGCTGCGCTACTACCTCGGCACCCCGCACTACCGCTCCACCATCGAGTACAGCGAGGACGCCCTGCGCGAGGCCGAGTCGGCGTTCGCGCGGATCGAGGGCTTCATCCAGCGGGTCGTGGAGAAGGCGGGGGGAGCCGTCGAGCCGTCGGCCGACGTGCCGCCCGCCTTCGCCGAGGCCATGGACGACGACCTGGGCGTACCGCAGGCGCTCGCGGTGGTGCACACCACGGTCCGGCAGGGCAACTCCGCGCTGGCGGCCGACGACAAGGAGGCGGCCGTCGCCCGGCTCGCCGAGGTGCGCGCCATGCTCGGCGTCCTCGGTCTGGACCCGCTCGACCCGCACTGGGCGGGCGAGGCCGACCGGGGCGAGGACCTGCACGGCGTCGTCGACACGCTGGTCCGGATGGTCCTCGACCAGCGCGAGTCCGCCCGCGCCCGCAAGGACTGGGCCACCGCGGACGCGATCCGCGACCAGCTCAACCAGTCCGGGCTCGTCATCGAGGACAGCGCGCAGGGCACCCGCTGGACCCTCGGGCCCCGCTGACACCGCCCCCCGATCCGAAGATCGATTGTGCCGCCCGGCCCTCCGGGCGGCACACTGCATAGACGTACGCACACACTTCCGTAGAGAACAGGTAGGTCATGGCCACCAACAACCGCCGCATGTCCGGCAAGAAGGGCGCGCAGGTCGGCAGCGGCGGCCAGCGGCGCAAGGGCCTGGAGGGCAAGGGCCCCACCCCGCCCGCCGAGATGCGCAAGGGCCACAAGAAGAACCGCGTCGCCAACGCCAAGGCCAAGCAGGCGGTACGGCGTCCCGCGCCCCGCGGCCGCGGCGGCAAGTCCTCCTCCGAGCTGGTCGTCGGCCGCAACCCGGTGGTCGAGGCGCTGCGCGAGGGCGTGCCGGCCTCCACCCTCTACGTCCAGCAGTTCATCGACAACGACGAGCGTGTGCGCGAGGCCCTCCAGCTCGCCGCCGAGCGCGGCGGGATCAACCTCATGGAGGCCCCCCGCCCCGAGCTCGACCGGATGACCAACGGCCTCAACCACCAGGGCCTGGTCCTGCAGGTCCCGCCGTACGAGTACGCCCACCCCGAGGACCTCGCGAACGCCGCCTACGACGACGGTGAGGACCCCCTGATCGTCGCGCTCGACGGTGTGACCGACCCGCGCAACCTCGGCGCGGTGGTCCGGTCCGTCTCCGCCTTCGGCGGCCACGGCGTCGTCGTACCCGAGCGGCGTGCGGCCGGTATGACCGCCGGTGCCTGGAAGACGTCCGCCGGCACCGCGGCCCGTACGCCCGTCGCCCGCGCCACGAACCTCACCCGTGCCCTGGAGTCGTACAAGAAGGCGGGCATCGTGGTCGTCGGCCTCGCCGCCGACGGCGAGCACGAGATCGGCGAGCTGGAGGCCCTTCAGGGGCCGGTCGTGATCGTGGTCGGCAGCGAGGGCAAGGGACTGTCCCGGCTGGTCGGAGAGACGTGCGACTTCCGCGTGCGGATCCCGATGCCGGGCGGCGCCGAGTCGCTCAACGCCGGTGTGGCGGCGGGGATCGTGCTCTACGAGGCGGCGCGCCGACGCGGCTGAACACCCGTGCCCATCCTCACCCGTACGGGTCAAACTGGGCGTCCGGGACAAGCTTGACGGGGTCCGGACACATCCGGCGAGTCAAAGCAGTGTCCTAAACACACGTCACTCGGTTAGATGAGTGTGGACACCAGAACACCCCGCACACCCACGGGGGACCGCTCGTCGGGATTCGATTCCGGGTTCGACGACGCTCCCGCGCTGAGCATGGTGAAGGTGCCGAGCGATCCGGCGCAGGTCATCGTCAATCACGCCAGTTTCCGCGTGCAGCTCGGCGCGTCGACGCGCGCCCAAAACTCGCGGATCGCACGGCACTTGACCACCACGGACGAAACCGCCCGGATCGCCGCCGTGGGCGCCGCGGCCGGGGCGGGGGCGAGTGCCGGCGGCCGCCGGCGGGCCGTCGTCTGGAGCGGCCGGTCCGCGCCCGACGACACCGGGGCCCACCGCCTGCTGCAGGCGGTGCGCGGCAGCGTCCGGCACGGCGAGGACCCGTCCGCCGACGCCGGAGCCACCCAGGTCATCCCGCGCGTCGAGGTCGCCGGCGGCACCTACGACCAGATCTACGACGAGCTGGACGCGACCGTCGAACCCCCCTTCGTCGGCCACCAGCGCACCCACGACGACACCGGCGGCACCCGCCTGCTGCCCGAAATGCGTCCGGTCGGCAGCGTCTACGACGAGGAACACGCTTACGGCGAGCGGGACTTCGAGGACTTCGACGAGGCGGACGGGCAGTACGGCGACGACCGCCGGGGCAGGCGCCACGGCGACGACCCGGCGCGGCACGCCTACTACCCCGGTCGCCGCATGAACCTCGGCGTCGTCCTGCTGCCTCTGCGCATCTTCCTCGGCTTCATCTCCATCTACGCCGGCATGGGCAAGCTCTGCGACCCCGTCTACTTCGACGGCGGCAAGCGCGGCTCCATGGTCAAGTGGCTCAACACCCTGCATCCCTGGGAAGTCGCCGAGCCGCTGCGCCAGTTCGCGCTGCACCACCCCGTCGGCTCGGGCCTCGTGATCGCCTTCGCGCAGGTCCTCGTCGGCGTCCTCACGGTCCTGGGCTGCTGGCAGCGAGTGGCCGCCGTCTTCGGCGCCCTGCTCTCCGCCGCGCTCATCGTCACCGTCAGCTGGAAGACCGTCCCCGTCTACGACGCCCCCGACATCATCTACCTCGCCGCCTGGTCCCCGCTGATCATCGCCGGCGCCCCCGTCTACTCCGTGGACGGCCGTCTCGCGGGCGGTGCCTGGCGCCGCCTCGGCCCCCGCGCCGACATCTGGGAGCTGCGCCTCTACGTGCTGCGCCGGGGCGCCCTGCTCACGGCCGTCGTCACGGGCCTCACCCTGCTCACCGGGTCCCTGCTCGGCGGCGCGGTCCGCGACGCCGACCGCGTGGTCGTCCCCCGGCCCGGCGAGGCCCCGCGCAACGAACTGCCGGGCTCCCCGCTTCCGCAGGAGCCGGGCCGCCGGCACTCGCACTCCCCGTCGGCGTCCCACGCGCCCACCCGTGGCGCCACCGCCGGTACGTCGCCCTCCTCCGGTGCGGCGACCACCCCGGGCGCGACCCGCGACGCCACCACCGGTGCCCCGAGTCAGACCCAGGGCACCGCGGGCCAGGCCCCGCCGCAGCAGTCCTCCCCGACCGGAGGCGCTCCCAGCACCACCTCCGGCCCCACCTCGGGCGGTTCCGGCTCGCCGGGCGGCTCCGGCTCCGGAGGCACCTCCTCCGGCAAGCCGGGCCTGGTGGGCGGTCTGTTGGGGTAACCGAGCCGGTGGGCGGCATCCTGGGCGAGCCCACCGGCTGAGACGTACGGCCCATGCGACGAGAGGGCCCCGCACTTGTGCGGGGCCCTTCTGGTGCGCCGACGGCGTCACCGTCCTGCTCACCACCCAGTACCTGGAGGAGGCCGACGAACTCGCCGTCCACACCCCCGTCGGTCGGTGTCTGCCGTGAGGGCGAAGAAGACGTCGTCGAGGTCGGCCGACCTGGATCGCGGTCGGGATGGGCCTGTCCGGCCCGGACGCCGAGGCGGCCGGCAACAACGCGACGCAGCTGATCTTCCTGCCGCTGATCTCCAGCACCTTCGTGCCGGTCCACGCGATGCCGGGCTGGTTCCGGCCGATCGCCGAGTACCAGCCCTTCACGCGGGCGATCGAGGCCCTGCGCGGGCTGCTGCTCGACACGCCGATCGGCCCCAACGGATGGCTGGCCGTGGCCTGGTGTGTGGGGCCGGCCGTGCTCGGCCGGCTGTGGTCCGGATCGCTGTTCGACCGCGCCTCGAAGTGAGGCACGGGAAGCGGGGGCCGGCGGCCCTGGGGCTCAGCGTCCCAGGGCCGCCAGTTCCTTCGCTGCCTCGGTCAGGTCCTTCGCCGTGTCGATGGCACGCCAGTAGGCGCCCTGGGGGATCGGGAAGCCGGCCAGCCGCCGCTCGCGGGCCAGCCGGGGGAAGGTCGTCCGCTCGTGGTCCCCGCGCTCCGGGAGCAGTCCGGCGAACTCCGGTGAGAACACGTACACACCCGCGTTGATCTCGAAGGTCGACGGCGGTGCCTCGATGAAGTCGGTGATGTGGCCGAACCCGTCGGTCTTCACCGCGCCCCACGGAATCCGCGGCCGGGCCAGCGCCAGCGTGGCGACGGCGTCCCGCTCCGTGTGGAAGTCGGCCATGTCCCGCAGGGAGAAACGGGTCCAGATGTCGCCGTTGGTGGCGTACCAGGGCCGGTCGGGGTGGGGCAGATGGGCGGCCGCGTACTTCAGGCCGCCGCCGCGTCCGAGTGGCTCCGTCTCCACGACCGTCGTGACGCGCACCGGCAGGTCGGTGGACTTCAGCCAGTCCTGCATGACCTCGGCGAGATGACCACAGCTGATGACGACGTCCGTCACCCCCTCCTCGGCCAGCCAGACGAGCTGGTGGCCGATGATCGGCGTCCCCGTACCGGGGATCTCGACCATCGGCTTGGGCCGGTCGTCGGTGTAGGGGCGCAGCCGGGAACCCTGGCCTCCGGCCAGGACGACGGCTTGTACGGGGCGGGACGCGGCGGTCGGATGGGTCATGGACGGAACTGTACGGCGCCTCCCGCGCGCCGCCCGATCCGGCAGCCCATCCTTAATCTGCCGTTACCCTCCTCCGAACCGAACCGAAGGAGGGTCGGTCGCGTCAGCCCTGCGCGGCGACGACGCCCGAGGCGAAGGACGTGTCGCAGACCGGGCGGGCGTACGACTGCGCCCGCGTCGGCCCGTACACGCGTGCCGCGGCGCGGCCCAGGGCGCGGGCGATGGAGACGCAGTGCCCGGCGAGCGAGGGGCGCTCGGCCACGGCCCGCTGGAGGTGGGTGAGGACCACGCCCGGGTCCTTGTCCTGCAGTTCGGTCAGCAGCCGGTCGCGCAGCACGTCCTGCGGGGCACGGTGGACCGCCGTGACGCCGCCCTTGGCGTCGTCGATCGCGTCGGATGCGGTGAGCACCGAGTTGGACGGGCTGCCCGTCCAGTTGACCCGGGTGACCGCCAGGGTCCCGGACAGCACCAGAAGGACGGGCAGGACGAGGGCGAGCGTGCGGCCGACCCGGCGGGCGGGGCCCTGGCCGCGTCGCGTCTGTTGGTTAGTGGAGTGCTTCACGCGAGTGAGGGTAGCGCCCGGTAATGATTTGGCGACATTTAGTCACCGAGATGGGGGATGAAGTGGTGGCGCTTTTTGGGTACGGGGTTGACGTGCGGCGCCCGAAATGACCGGTCTGCCGGGGTATTTGTCGACAACGAAAAGGGCCCCGCAGCAGGTCGCGGGGCCCTCTTCGTCAACCTGGGGGATTTCACCCCGGTCGGTGGTTTCGTACCGGCGTCTGCTGACGTCAGTCGGTCAGGCGCTCGCCCGTGGAGGTCGAGAACACGTGGGTCTCGCCCGGACGCGGGACCACGTGCAGCGTGGAGCCCTTCTCCGGCACCCGGCGGCCCTCGACACGGACGACGAGGTCCTTGGTGGTGCCGCCGACCTCGGCGGTGCCGTAGACGTAGCCGTCGGCGCCGAGCTCCTCGACGACGTTCACGGAGACCGCGAGACCGGCCGGGGCGTCGGCGGTGTCCTTGGTGAGGGACGCGGCGGCGCCGCCGCCCTCCTCGACGATGTCGAAGTGCTCGGGACGGACACCCACGGTGACCGTCTTGTCGCCCTTGTCGGAGGCGGCCTTCAGGGCGTCACGGTTGACCGGGACGACGCTGTTGCCGAACTTCACACCGCCGTCGGTGATCGGCACCTCGACCAGGTTCATGGCGGGGGAGCCGATGAAGCCGGCGACGAAGAGGTTGGCCGGGCGGTCGTACATGTTGCGCGGGGAGTCGACCTGCTGGAGCAGACCGTCCTTGAGGACGGCCACGCGGTCGCCCATCGTCATGGCCTCGACCTGGTCGTGGGTGACGTAGACGGTGGTGATGCCGAGACGGCGCTGCAGCGAGGCGATCTGCGTACGGGTGGACACACGGAGCTTGGCGTCGAGGTTCGACAGCGGCTCGTCCATGAGGAAGACCTGCGGCTCACGCACGATGGCGCGGCCCATGGCGACACGCTGGCGCTGACCGCCGGAGAGCGCCTTCGGCTTGCGGTCCAGGTACTCGGTGAGGTCGAGGATCTTCGCGGCCTCCTCGACCTTCTTGCGGATCTCCGCCTTGTTGACGCCGGCGATCTTCAGGGCGAAGCCCATGTTGTCGGCGACGGTCATGTGCGGGTACAGCGCGTAGTTCTGGAACACCATGGCGATGTCCCGGTCCTTCGGCGGCAGGTGGGTGACGTCGCGGTCACCGATGCGGATGGCGCCGGCGTTCACGTCCTCGAGCCCCGCGAGCATCCGGAGCGAGGTGGACTTGCCGCAGCCGGACGGGCCGACGAGGACGAGGAACTCGCCGTCACCGACCTCGATCTCCAGACCGTCGACGGCGGGCTTCTCGGTGCCCGGGTAGATCCGGGTCGCCTTGTCGAACGTAACAGTGGCCATGGTGAATGGGCCCCCTTCTACCGGCAGGAACGTGCCGGACGATCCGTTGTAGGAAGGTGGTGGTGTAGTCCACGAGGGTGAACTGGCACAGGACGGTACCTGGCGTTCAGCCGTATGTCAGTACCTGTCGGCATGTGAACTTCGCGGAAATTTTCGACAGGGGGCGCCTGGGACCTGGGTACACTGCCACGGGCGCGTACGGGACGTACGCCCACAGGCCTCCTTAGCTCAGCTGGCCAGAGCAACGCACTTGTAATGCGTAGGTCGTCGGTTCGAATCCGACAGGGGGCTCCGAGAAGTCCAGGCCGGGTCTACTCCGGCCTGGGCTTTCGTGTTGTGCGGCCCAGGGCCGTCAGGGGCTGGTCCGTCAGGCGGTACGTCGTCCACTCGTCCTGGGGGCGGGCGCCTAGGGAGTCGTAGAAGGCGATGGTCGGGGCGTTCCAGTTCAGGACGGCCCACTCCAGGCGCTGGTAGCCGCGCTCGACGCAGATGGCGGCCAGTTCGGCGAGCAGGGCCTTGCCGTGGCCGGCGCCGCGGGCGGTGGGGCGGACGTAGAGGTCCTCCAGGTAGATGCCGTGGACTCCGCGCCAGGTGGAGAAGGTGAGGAACCACAGGGCGAAGCCGACGGGCTCGCCCGTGGTGTCGTCGACGGCGATGTGGGCGTGGACGGCGGGCCGGTCACCGAAGAGCGCCTCGTGCAGCTGTTCCTCGGTGGCCCTGGCCTCGTGGAGCAACTTCTCGTAGTCGGCCAGTTCACGGACCAGGGCATGGACGACGGGGACGTCGGCTGGCGTCGCGGTACGGATCATGCCGGTGAGGCTAGTCGTGGTGGGCGCGCAGGCGTCGGGCTGTTTCCAGTTGGCGGGGGTCGAGGGGGCGGTCGTCCTCGATGTCCCAGAGGGCGTTCTGCAGGAGGCGGCCCAGGGTCCAGGCCCGGGCGCGGGTGCGGTCCAGGGCGAGTACGTCGGTCATGGCGTCGAAGCGCCAGCGGATCTCGTCCGCCTCGAAGCGGTTGTGGAGGGCGGGCCAGAGTTCGAAGCCGGGGTCGCCGGCCAGCGGCTTGGGGTCGATGGCCAGCCAGGGGGCACGGTCGGAGGCGAGGACGTTCTCGTCGTGCAGGTCCCAGTGCAGGAGGCGGTCGCCGGGTTCGTCGGCGACTTCCCGTACGGCGGCGGCGCAGTCGGCGATCAGGCGGCGGGCCTCGGCGTCCGGGACGTGCTCCAGGGCCCGGGGCGTCTGCTCCAGCATGGCCCGCGTGATGTCGCCGAGGCGGCGCAGGCCGGGCGGGGCGGGCAGCGCGGTCAGGTGGGCGAGCAGCCGGGCGATGACCAGGACGGCTTCTCGGGTGCCGGGGAGGGCGGAGAGCATGCGGCCCGCGTCGAGGCGCTCCAGGAGCATGGTGCCGGTGGCCGGGTCGTGGTCGAGGAGGCGTACGGCCCCGTCGCCGTCCCACGCCCGCAGCGCGACCGGCTCGCCCTCGCTCTCCTCGTCGAGCAGCTGGAGCTTGAGCACGGCGCGCGTGCCGTCCGACGGCAGCACCGGCAGGACCAGGGCGCTGACCCCGTGCATGGGGTCCCCGTCCGGACGCAGGGCCCAGCGTTGGAGGAACTCCTGGGTCAGTCCTGGCAGGCCCGCGATGAACGCCCGCCCCGCCTCGCCGTTGAACCTCTGCTGCGCGGCCGCCAGTCCGCCCGGGATGTCGATCACCTTCGTGACGATAGTTGCGTGCGTGAATCGCCTCATGCGAATTTTCCGGGGTTTCGGCGATCACGCACGGGCCTACGTCCGCAGTGCCCCCGGCACGTACGTGTGGCTGGCGATCCTGTTCGTCACCACGGTCGCGCTGCACCACATGTCCCCGCAGTTCGAGGAGCAGTTCCTGCGGCAGCGGTCCACGAACATCCACGAGCTGTCGAACGACCCGGTGCGGGTGCTGGTGCAGAGCGCGATGTGGATCGACAGCGGCCACTGGCTGCCGTACGCCGTCCTCTACACCGTCTTCCACGCGCAGGCCGAGCGCTGGCTGGGCACGGTCCGCTGGCTGGTCGTGTGCGTGGCCGCGCATGTGCTGGCGACGCTGATCAGCGAGCTGGCGCTGCTGAAGGCGATCCGGGACGGGATGGCGCCGCACTCGGCGGTCAACACGCTCGACATCGGGGTGAGTTACGCCCTGGCGGGGGTCGTCGCCGTGCTGGTCTACCGGATCGCGCCGCCCTGGCGGTACCTGTATCTGGCGGTCGTGCTCGTCGTCTACGGGGTGCCGCTGCTGTCCACTCCCACCTTCACCGACCTGGGGCACTTCGTGTCCGTGGTGATCGGACTGGCGTGTTATCCGCTGGTCAGGGGGCGTGGAAAAGCATGGAATCCGAAGGAGACAGTGGCCGCTTCGAGGGGTTAGCGTCCCGGCCATGAGCAGCTTGGCGAGCAGTGGCGTCGTGAACGGTGGCATCTCCTTCTGGTACGCCGACGACGGCTTCCCCGTGGTGCGGGAGCCGCTCGTCGGGGACGCGACGGCGGACGTGGTGATCGTCGGGGGCGGGTTCACGGGGCTGTGGACCGCCTACTACCTGAAGAAGGCGGTGCCCTTCCTGCGGATCACCGTCCTGGAGCAGAAGTTCTGCGGGTACGGCGCCTCGGGGCGCAACGGCGGCTGGCTGTACAACGGGATCGCCGGGCGGGACCGGTACGCGAAGCTGCACGGCCACGAGGCCGCCGTACGGCTGCAGAAGGCCATGAACGACACCGTGGACGAGGTCGTCCGGGTGGCTGCGGAGGAGGGGATCGAGGCCGGCGTCCACAAGGGCGGGGTGCTCGAAGTGGCCACCACGGCTGCGCAGTTGGCCCGGCTGAAGGCGTTCCACGAGCACGAGGCGTCGTACGGGGAGAAGGACCGTGAGCTGTACGGCGCCCGGGAGACGGCCGAGCGGATCCGGGTCGCCGGCGCCGTCGGCTCCAGCTGGACCCCGCATGGCGCGCGGCTGCATCCGGTGAAGCTGGTCAAGGGGCTCGCGGCCGTCGTCGAGGCCCTCGGGGTGAGTATCTTCGAGTCGACGCCGGTGACGGAGATCCGGCCCAAGCACGCCGTCACCCCGTACGGCACGGTCCGCGCGCCGTACGTACTGCGCTGCACGGAGGGGTTCACCGCCGCTCTGAAGGGGCAGCGGCGCACCTGGCTGCCCATGAACTCATCCATGATCGCCACCGAGCCGCTCACCGACGGGCAGTGGGAGTCGGTGGGCTGGGCGGGCCGCGAGGCGCTGGGCGACATGGCGCACGCGTACATGTACGCGCAGCGCACCGCCGACGGGCGGATCGCGCTCGGCGGGCGCGGGGTGCCCTACCGGTTCGGGTCGCGGACCGACAACGACGGGCGGACGCAGGAGGCGACGGTCGAGGCGCTGCGCGAGATCCTCGTGCGGTTCTTCCCGTCGCTGGCCGGGGTGCGGATCGAGCACGCCTGGTCGGGGGTGCTCGGGGTGCCGCGGGACTGGTGCGCGACGGTGACGCTGGACCGCTCGACGGGCCTCGGCTGGGCCGGGGGTTACGTCGGTTCGGGCGTGGCCACCACCAACCTCGCCGCGCGCACCCTGCGCGACCTGGTGCAGCTGGACTCCGGGCAGGGGCAGAAGACGGAGCTGACCGAACTGCCCTGGGTCGGGCACAAGGTGCGCAAGTGGGAGCCGGAACCGCTGCGTTGGCTGGGCGTGCAGGGCATGTACGCCACCTATCGGGCGGCGGACGAGCGGGAACGGACGCGCCACGGCGTGCAGTCGTCGAGACTGGCGAGGTTCGCGGACCGGGTGGCCGGCCGGAACTGACGATCTTGGCCGGATTTCTTTACCGGCTGATTGCGTTCACAGGAAGCTCTCAGAACTCTCTTCCCGTCAAAGCTGTTGGCCAGCTCATGTCACCGCTCCAAGGGGAGGGCACTTCATGACAGCCATCGGCCGGCGAAGAAGACGTGTATGGGTGGTGCTCGCCACTTCGGCGGCGCTGGGCCTGACGATCACTCAGGCCCAGGCGTCGTCGGGGCGCATCAGCCCGTTCGGCGTACGCGAACTCCATCAACAGGCCCTTCTGCATCAGCAGCAGAAGGGCCTGTCGGCTTTCGCCCAGGCGGGGGACGACGATGACGGGGGTGAGGCGCAGGAGGAGGCCGAGCAGGCCGACCAGTACGCGGAGGCGCGCACCTCGCCGGGCATCGTGGCGCCGGGCGCGTACGGGGCGGCGTACGACGCGCTGAAGGGTCTGCCGCACACGCACGGCAGCTGGGACGACGTCACACGGCTGCCGTACGACTCCGACGACCCGCGGTACCGCGACATCAACTCCAACTCCAGCGGCGGCGCGGGCCGGGTGACCGGCCGGGTCACCGGGCTGGCGGCCGACAACCACGGCTATGTGTACGCCGGTTCGGCCAACGGCGGTGTGTTCCGCTCCCGCACCGGCGGTGGCCACTGGACGAACATCTCCGACGGGCTGCCCGCCCTGTCCACCGGCGACCTGCAACTCGACGGCCACGGCCGCCTCTGGTACGCCACCGGTGAGGCCAACACCAGCGCGACCTCCTTCCTCGGCACCGGCGTGTACGTCCTCGACGACCCCCGGCACGGGAAGTTCGACAAGCGCGACCGGGTCGGCGGCGACGAACTGGAGTCCACCTCCATCAACGCCCTGCGGTTCGCCGGGGACAAGGTCTGGGCGGCCACCACCGCGGGCGTCTGGAGCCATTCCGCCAAGACCCCCAAGGGTCACTGGAAGCTGGAGTTCGCGCCCAACCCGGACTATCTGCCGGGCGGTTCGAAGGCGAGCGACCCCAGCGCGCCGTACAAGAACATCACCAGCGACATCGCGGTCGACCCGAAGGACCCGAGCAAGGTCGTGCTGGCCGTCGGCTGGCGCGGCGGGGACACCTACAACGGCTTCTACGCCAAGTCCGGCGGGAGCTGGCAGCGGCTCACCGGCCTCGGTGACCTGCCGAGCAACGCCGAGGACGTCGGCAACGTCACCTTCGCGCGCAGTGCGGACGGCTCGCGGTACTACGCCATCGACCAGTCGCCGGAGATGACCAGCACCAACCCCGACAGCGGGCTGGAGGGCATCTTCGTCTCCAAGTCCGGCTCACCGACCGGGCCGTGGACGCGCATCGCCACCTACCAGCAGCTGCGCGACTCGGGTTCGGCGCTCACCGGCGCCGGCTACCAGCCCGGCATCCAGGCCTGGTACGACCAGTTCCTCACCGTCGACCCGAAGAACCCGGACCACGTCTACGCCGGTCTGGAGGAGGTCTTCGAGACCAAGGACGGCGGCAAGAACTGGAGCGTGCCCGGCCCGTACTGGAACTTCGGTTTCCCGTGCTGGTCCATAGACCCGGCCAAGCAGACCGGTGACTGCAACCAGACCGTCCACGCCGACCAGCACTCCGTGGCGATCGGCAGCAACGGCGGAGCCCCTTACGTCGTCGTCGGCGACGACGGCGGCACCTTCCGCCGGCCGCTGAACGGCAGCGCCGACGCCTCCGGCCACGCCACCGACTGGAAGCCCCTGAACGACGGCACGATGGACGTCCTGCAGTACTACTCGGTCGGTGTCGGCGTCGACCCGTCCCGCAAGGGCCTCGCCGTCACCGGCGGCCTTCAGGACAACGGGCAGTCCCAACTGCGTCCCGGCGACCGGGTGATGGGCTCCAACTTCGGCGGCGACGGCGGCGACACGATCACCGATCCGGCCAACGGCTGCAACATCGCCCAGGAGTACGTCTACCTGGCGGTCTCCGTCACCAACAACTGCGCCGTGAACGACGGAAGCTGGGTCACCGACCCGTCGAAGGCGACCACGTACTCCGTCGCCCCGCCCGACAACGCCACCGGCGAGGCGCGCTTCATCGCCCCGCTGAACGCCGACATCAAGGACCCGAAGACCTGGGTCGCGGGCGGCCGCCACGTGTGGATCAACACCAAGGGCTACGCGATCCGCAGCGGCACCGAGTGGTTCGGCGCGTACGACCTCGGCGAGGGCCACACGGCCACCGCCGTCGCCTCCTCCGGCGGCCGCGTGTACGCCGCCTGGTGCGGCCCCTGCAACAACCAGGGCTTCACCCGCGGCATCGCGGTGGGCAACGCCGACGGCACGGGCTGGCACCAGCTGAGCCTCCCCGTCGACGGCACGGTCCCCAACCGCTACCTCTCCGGTCTGGCGATCGACCCGAAGAACTCCGACCACGTGCTGCTCGCCGTCAACGGCTTCTCCCGCAAGTGGACCGAGGGCCCGGGCGCGGGCGTCGGACACCTCTTCGAGACCCGGGACGGCGGAGTCACCTGGAAGGACGTCTCCGGGAACCTGCCGGACGTGCCCGCCAACTCGGTGGCCCTGCTCAGGGGCGGCACGATCGCGCTGGGCACGGACCTCGGGGTGCTGGTCCGCACGCCGGGCTCGAAGACCTGGCGGGTGGCCGGCGACAACCTGCCGACCACCGCGGTCATGCAGCTGCGCACCGGCCCGGACGGACGGCTGTACGCCGCCACGCACGGACGGGGCATCTGGGCGATCGACACCCGCAAACTGCGGTGAGCCGGTGAGCCGGTGAGCCGGTGAGTCGCTGAGCCGCTGCGGCGGTCAGTGGAAAAAGAGGGAGGGGCCCGCGGTCCGTGCGGCCCCTCCCCGTCCTGTGCCCCCTGTACGGCAGGCCCCCTACGCGACCGGCTCCGGCACCGGCACCTCGGCCGGTGCTCCCTGCCTGGGCGCCCGGGCCGTCACCATCAGCCCGGCGACCAGCCCCGCCAGCAGCATGATCCCGGCCGCGCACCAGATGGCCACCGTGTAGCCGTGCACCACGCCCTCCTTGGCGACCAGCGCCCGCTGGGCCGGGTTGTGCAGATGGGCGGCGATGTAGGTGGCGCTGCTGCTGGTGGCGATCGTGTTCAGCAGGGCCGTACCGATCGAACCGCCCACCTGCTGCGAGGTGTTGACGGTCGCCGAGGTCACGCCGGAGTCCTGCGGGGCGACGCCCGCGGTGGCGGTGGCGAAGACCGGCATGAAGGTCAGGCCCATGCCGAGACCCATCAGGATCAGGGCGGGCAGGATCTCGGTCGCGTACGACGAGTCGACGGTCATCCGAGTGAGCAGCAGCATGCCGCCCGCCGCGAGGATCATGCCGGGGACCATCAGCATCCGTGGCGGTACGCGGTTCATCAGGCGGGCGGAGATCTGCGTGGAGCCGGTGATGATGGCGGCGGTGAGCGGCAGGAAGCCCAGGCCCGTCTTGACGGGCGAGTAGCCGAGGACGACCTGCAGGTAGTACGTCATGAACAGGAACAGCCCGAACATGCCGATGGTCGCGAGCCCCATGGTCAGGAAGCAGCCGGCCCGGTTGCGGTCCTTGACGATGTGCAGCGGCAGCAGCGGCATGGGCGCCCGGGACTGCCACCACACGAAGACCGCCAGGAGTACGGCACCCACGGCGAACAGCGTCAGCACCAGCGGGTCGCCCCAGCCGCGGGGCTGGGCCTCGGAGAAGCCGTAGACGATCGCGACCAGTCCGCCGCAGCCCAGCAGCACGCCGGGTACGTCGAGGCGGGCGCCTGTGTGGCCGGGGCGGTCGTGCAGCAGGGCGAAGGCGCCGAAGACGGCGACTATCGCGATGGGGATGTTGACGTAGAGGCACCAGCGCCAGTTCAGGTACTCGGTCAGCAGGCCGCCGACGATGAAGCCGATCGCCGAACCGCTGCCGGCCAGGGCGCCGTAGATGCCGAAGGCCTTGCCGCGCTCCTTCGGATCGGTGAAGGTCGTGGTCAGCAGCGACAGGGCGGAGGGGGCCAGGACCGCGGCGAAGGCGCCCTGGAGCGCGCGGGCGCCGAAGAGCATGCCCGAGCCGGTGGCCGCGCCGCCGAGCGCGGAGGCCCCGGCGAAGCCGATGAGCCCGATGATGAAGGTCCGTTTGCGTCCGACGAGGTCCGCGATCCGGCCGCCGAGCAGCAGCAGACCGCCGAAGGCCAGCGTGTAGGCGGTGATCACCCACTGCCGGTTGGCGTCCGACATGCCCAGGTCGCGCTGCGCGGACGGGAGCGCGATGTTCACGATGGTCGCGTCCAGGACCACCATGAGCTGCGCGAGTGCGATGACCACCAGGCCCCACCAGCGGCGGGGATCGGCGGCCGCGGGACCACCGGCCTCCGCTGTTCGGGTGATGCCCATCTGGTCAGAAGACCATGTATCGGGGCGTATCGCATCTGGGAGCGGCTTCTGGCTGGTCATGGCTCCAGTACCACCTTTCCGATCGTCCGGCGTGTGTGCAGTGCGTGGTGCGCGGCCGCCGCCTCGGCCAGCGGGAAGCGCGTCACGGCCGGGGTGAGCCGGCCCGCGGCGGCCTCGGCGAGGGCGCGGAGTTCGAGGGTCTGCAGGGAGGCCTTCCGGAACATCACCGGGCCCAGGACCTGCTCGGAGACGCCGTCGACCAGGTAGGGGGAGCCGTCGCGGATGCCCTCGGCGGACCAGCCGAAGACGAGGTGCCTGCCGCCGGGTCCGAGGAGGCCGACGGCCTGACGGGCGACCTCGCCGCCGACGCCGTCGAGGACGAGGGTGGCGGGCCGGCCGCCCAGGTGGGCGCGGACCTTGTCCGGCCACTGTGGGTCCCGGTAGTCGACGGCGAGATCGGCGCCGTCGGCCTGGACACGCGCCGTCTTCTCCGCCCCGCCCGCGAGGCCCACGACGTGCGCCCCGGTGTGCTTCGCGTACTGCACGAGCAGGGTGCCGATGCCGCCGGCGGCGGCCGGGACCACGACGACGGCGTCCGGGCCGAACTCTGCGAACTGCACGATCCCCATCGCCGTACGACCCGTACCGATCATGGCGACGGCCTCGGCGAAGTCCAGGTTCCGCGGTATCTCGTGCACCCGGTCGACGTCGGTGACGGCCAGTTCCGCGTAGCCCCCGGGCGCGAAACCGAGGTGGGCGACCACCCGCCGGCCCAGCCACAGACCGGCGACGCCCTCACCGAGGGCCTCCACGACACCGGCGACCTCGCGGCCGGGGACCGTGGGAAGGGCGGGAAGCTCGGGCAGGGGGCCCCGGACGCCCTCGCGCAGGGCGGTGTCGAGGAGATGGACGCCCGCGGCCGCCACGGCGACACGGACCTGGCCGGGGCCCGGCACCGGGTCGTCGATCTCCTCGAGGGTCAGGTTCCCGGGCGGACCGAAGGCGTGCAGACGGACGGCGTGCATGACGGACTCCCTGTGTGCGGCTTCGTAGGCATCCGACTCTCCGACCTCGAGCTTGGTTGAGGTCAAGGGGTGAGCGCGCCGGCGGGGCGTTCTCGATGCATAGGACTCCTCCCGCGCCCGGAATGTGACATGCGGGGTGTCGTCGCAGGTCAGGGCGATGACCGGGGTGATTGTCAGTGGCGGGGTGCAGCATGGGGGCATGGTGAGGCGTGCGACGGGCAGGACGGGTGGGGACAGCGGCACCGGCGGCGGCTCCGGTGGTGGCTCCGGGGCTTCACGGCGTACGGCGGTGAAGGCGGCGCGGCGGCCCGAGCTGCGGCTGTACGATCTACGGCCCTTCGACGGCGGGGAGTTGGAGCCGGACGGGGACTACGATGGTCTGGAGTTCCGGGAGTCGGACCTCGTCGGCCAGGACGGCGGAGGCGCCCGGTTCCTGGACTGCGCGCTGACGGGGTGCGCGGTGGACGAGACACGGCTGCACCAGGCGCGCGTACTCGACTCCGTCCTGACGGGGCTGCGGGGTGTGGGCACGGACCTCGCGGAGTCGACGCTGCGGGATGTGGAGCTGGTCGACGCCCGCCTGGGCGGGGTGCAGATGCACGGCGCGGTGCTGGAGCGGGTGCTGGTCCGCGGCGGCAAGATCGACTACCTGAACCTGCGCGCCGCCCGGCTCAAGGACGTCGTCTTCGAGAGCTGTGTCCTCGTCGAGCCGGACTTCGGGGGCGCCCGGCTGGAACGGGTGGAGTTCGTCGACTGCGTTCTCAAGAGTGCCGACCTGACCGGGGTGGAGCTGAAGGACGTCGACCTGAGAGCGGCGGCCGAGCTGGACATCTCGGCCGGGGTGGAGCGATTGGCCGGGGCGGTGATCAGTCCGTCCCAACTGATGGATCTGGCGCCGGTGCTGGCGGCCCAGATGGGGATCCGGGTGGAGGGCTGAGGGAATGGGGAGTTTCTACGGCAACGTGCTCGTGGCGCGGGCGTGCGACGAGGTGGTGCCGCTGCTCGGCGGGCCGGACGAGACGGGGATACGGGGGTTCGCGCTGCCGGTCGGCCCCGGCCACACCGCCGTCTACCCCGACCCGGAGACCGACGCGCCGGACCTCGCGGGGCCGTTGAGCCGGGTGCTGGGGGCACCGGCGCTGGGGTCGTACGTCTTCGACTCGGACGTACTGATCATGCGGGTGTACGCCGACGGGGAGCTCAGGCACGCCTACGACTCGTGTCCCGGGTACTTCGACGAGCCGGCGGTCGACGAGGACGGGAACCCCCTGGGCGTGGGGGAGTTCGCGTTCCCCGAGCCGGTCGGCGCCGACCCCGAGGCCTTCGTCCCGCTGGCCTTCGGCCCGGTGGACCGGGAGGCGCTGGAGTCGGTGCTGCGGGGCACACCCCTGGACCCGGGCGACGGCCAGGACGGGCGGTACGTGTTCGCCAACACGCAGCACTACGACGCGATGCTCTGCCTCGGCCTGAACGCCTGCCGGCTGAGCACGGGCTACCACTACCTCTCCCTCGGCGGCCTGCCGCACGAGACGAAGGCGGAGGAACTGCTGGCGATCGGCTAGGGACCTCGGTGGGCCTCGCGGTCAGGAAACCCTGGGGAAGCGGGCCTGAAGGGTCCAGATCGCCGGGTTCTCGCCGAGGTCCTCGTGCAGGTCCACCAGGTCGGCGAGCAGGTCGTGCAGGAAGTCGCGGGCCTCGCGGCGCAGTTCGGCGTGGGAGAAGGTCAGCGGGGCTTCCTCGGCCGGCATCCAGTCGGCCTCGATGTCCACCCAGCCGAAGCGGCGCTCGAAGAGCATGCGGTCGGTGGACTCGGTGAAGTCCAGATCCGCGTGCTGGGGCCGGGAGGCACGCGAGCCCGCCGGATCCCGGTCCAGCCGTTCCACGATGTCGCACAGGGCCCAGGCGAAGTCGAGCACCGGCACCCATCCCCAGGCTGTGGACAGTTCCCGGTCCTGCTTGGTGTCGGCGAGATAGACGTCGCCGCAGAACAGGTCGTGGCGCAGGGCGTGGACGTCCACGCGCCGGTAGTCCGTCTGGGGCGGATCCGGGAAGCGGTTGGAGAGGGCGTAACCGATGTCGAGCACGTACGAGATGGTGTCACGCCCCGCATAGGATCTCTGACGTGTCCCGTTTCGCGCCCGTTGTCCCGGCCGCCACCCTCCTGCTGGCCCTCACCGCCTGCTCCGGCGGCGTCCACGGCACCCCGGGCGGCTCGGGCGTGCACGACCCGTACTTCCCCAAGGCGGGCAACGGCGGCTACGACGTCGATCACTACGACCTGAAACTCACCTACGCCCCGGGCCGGGCAAGCCGGCGCGATCACCTCACCGGCACCGCGACCCTCACCGCCCGCGCCACCAAGGACCTCTCCGCCTTCGACCTCGACCTCAAGGGCCTGGACGTCGAGGACGTCACCGTCGAAGGCAGACGCGCCCGCTTCCACCGCGCCGGCCAGGAACTCACCGTCCGCCCCCACGACGACATCGACGCCGCCGAGACCTTCCGCGTCACCGTCCGCTACTCCGGCACCCCCGAGACCATCACCGACCCCGACGGCTCCCAGGAGGGCTGGCTGCCCACCGCCGACGGCGCCCTCGCCCTCGGTGAGCCGACCGGCTCCATGGCGTGGTTCCCCGGGAACAACCACCCCTCCGACAAGGCGACGTACGACATCGCGATCACCGTGCCGAAGGGCCTGCAGGCCGTCTCCAACGGTGACCCGACCGGTGAGCGGACCAGCGGGAACCGTACGACCTACACCTGGCACACGGCCGAGCCGATGGCGAGCTACCTCGCCACGGTCGCCGTCGGCCACTACGACATCACTCGCTCCACCATCGGCAAGGACCGCCTGCCGGCGTACGTCGCGGTCGACCCGACCGAGGCGAAGTCCGCCCGCAAGGTGCTGGCGAAACTCCCCGAGATCATCGAGTGGGAGGAGTACAACTTCGGCCCGTACCCCTTCTCCTCCACCGGCGCGGTCGTCGACCGCCCGCAGGACGCCGGCTACGCCCTGGAGACCCAGAACCGCCCCGCCTTCCCCGGCGCCCCCGACACCGGCACCCTCGTCCACGAACTCGCCCACCAGTGGTACGGCGACTCCGTCACGCCGAAGACCTGGCGGGACATGTGGCTCAACGAGGGCTTCGCGACGTACGCGGAATGGCTGTGGGACGAGGACCACGGTGGCGACACCGCCCAGCAGACGTTCGACCACCTCTACGCACACGGCGAGGACGAGTACCCCGACCTCTGGTCCTTCCCGCCGGCGAAACCCAGCGGCGCCGCGCACATCTCCGACTCCCCGGTCTACGTGCGCGGCGCGATGGTCCTCCAGCAGATCCGCCGGGCCGTCGGCGACGACACCTTCTACGACATCATCCAGGGCTGGGCGGCGGCCCACCGCCACGGCAACGCGGACACCGACGAGTTCACGGCGTACGTCGAGAAGAAGGCCCCGGACAAGGACTTCGACGCGATCTGGAAGAACTGGCTGTACGGAGACGGCAGGCCGGATCACCCGTGACGGCGACCCGGCCCGCTCGACACCACGCCCCGCGTGGTCAGTTGACGTTGACGGCCTTCCAGGCGGCCGCCACCGCGTTGTACTCCGGGCTGCCCGCGCCGTACAGGTCGCTCGCCGCCTTCAGGGTGCCGGTGCGGGCGCCCGCGTAGTCGGTCGAGGACGTGAAGTACGTGCTCAGGGCCCGGTACCAGATCTGGTCGGCCTTGTCGCGGCCGATGCCGGTGACCGTCGAGCCGTCGTAGGTCGGGGAGTTGTACGAGACCCCGTTGATCGTCTTCGCGCCGCTGCCCTCGCTCAGCAGGTAGAAGAAGTGGTTCGCGACGCCGGAGGAGTAGTGCACGTCGAGGCGGCCGACGGTGCGCGACCAGTAGTCCGCCGAACCGCCGTCCTTGCTGGGCTTGTCCATGTAGCGCAGCGGGGTGCCGTTGCCGTTGATGTCGATCTTCTCGCCGATGAGGTAGTCACCGGGGTCGGAGGAGTTGTTGGCGAAGAACTCCACCGAGGTGCCGAAGATGTCGGAGGTGGCCTCGTTCAGGCCGCCCGACTCACGGCTGTACCTCAACCCGGCCGTGGCCGCGGTCAGCCCGTGGCTCATCTCGTGGCCTGCCACGTCGAGCGAGGTCAGCGGCTTGATGTTGCCCTGGCCGTCGCCGTACGTCATGCAGAAGCAGTTGTCGTCCCAGAAGGCGTTGACGTACGCGTTGCCGTAGTGGACGCGGGAGTACGCGGCCCGGCCGTCGCCCGCGATGCCGTTGCGGTTGAAGGCGGACTTGTAGAAGTCCCAGGTGACGGCGGCGCCGTAGGCCGCGTCGACGGCGGCGGTCTGGCGGTTGGCCGCGGTGCCGTCGCCCCACTTGTCGTCGGCGTCGTGGAAGAGGGTGCCGGTGCCGGACGTGCCGCCGTTCAGGTCGTACGTCTTGTGCCCGCCGCGGCCGCCGTCGACGAGGTCGTAGCCGCCGGAGGAGGCGGCGGTGGTGCCCAGGGTCACCGTGCCGCTGTACATGGCGGTGCCCGTGCCGGTGTCGACGGCCTGGTAGTCGAAGATCTTCTTTCCGGTGGCGGCGTCCGTGATCACGTGCAGTTCGCTCGGGGTGCCGTCGTCCTGGAGGCCCTTGACGACCGACTCGTACGCGAGGACGGGCTTGGCACCGGCCGCCCAGACCACCTTGCGGGTGGTGGCGCGCGAGGAGCCGGTGCCCGCGAGAGCGGTCTTCCCGGCGGAGGCGGCGGACACGGAGGCGTCGGTCGACGCCACGGATATCCGGCCCTTGGCCGCCTTGGTGACGCCCTTGAGGGTGCCGTTCTTCGCCACGTGCGTGACCAGGTCGCCGCCGAGGACGGGCAGGCCGGCGTAGGTGCGCTGGTAGCGGGTGTGGACGGTGCCGTTCGCGTCCTTCACCACGTCCTGGACGACGAGCTTCTCCCGCGCGCCGAGCCCGAGCTCACGGGCGGTCGAACCGGCGGCCTCCTGCGCCGACCTGAGCGCGGCGGCTCGGGCCGAGGCGGTGAGGGGGACGGCGGTGGCGCCGCTGGTGTGCGAGGGGGCGGCGGTGGCGGCGCCGTTCTGCAGAGCGAGCACGACCATCGCGGCGGAGCCGATCAGGGCGGCGGTGCGGAGCGTACGGGAACGCTGTCTCACTCGGTCTCCTTCGAGCCGGCCTCATGGCTGAGGCACAGGTGCGGCACAGGTGGGGCACAGAGTTGCGGCGGGCGAGGAGAGGTTGCCATCTGAACGATCTGTTTGACAGATCGCCGTCAAGAATTTACGCGTTCGTATCCGAATGGCGTGGCACGGAGTTCGCTATGCGGACGGAGTGCGTGGTGTCAACTCCACTTAGGACAAGCGCAGTTGGCGGCGGGAACGTCACACCTGGGCGTCCCCGGGGAGGAGCGCGCGCTCACGCGGGCGGATTGTTCAGTTCCTTGCGCAACACCGCGCAGGGGCGGCCGAGGTCGCGGTCCGGGCGGTGGGCGATGGTCTCGTAGCCGAGGGTGGTCCAGAAGGCGAGGGCCTTGGGGTTGTTCTCCAGGACGGCGAGGCGGACCGCGGTGCGGCCGGCCCTGCGGAAGCCGTCCTCGATGAGTGCGGCGAACTGCCGTCCGTGACCCCTCCCCTGCAGGGTCGCGTCCACCATCAGCAGGCCGATCCACGGGTCCGGGTCGGCCGGGTCGGGGTGGTGGGCGAGGGTGATGGCGATACCGCACAGCCGGCCCTCGCTGCGGGCCAGCAGCACCTCGGCGTCCGGATGAGCCAGGTCGTCGGCCAGTGCGGCCGCGACCTGCTCCGGGCGGATGTCGTCCGGGTCCGGGAACTCCCCGCTGAGGGCGTGGAACTCGTGGTTGGAGGCGTACAGGGCCGTGAGTTCGGTGAGGAGCTCGCCGGGGAGGGCGCCGTCTGTGGGCACGAGCCGTTCGAGGATCATGCGGCGGACGCTACCCGGGCAGGCGGACACAGAGCGCCCGCTTTACGCGCGCTCAGGCGCCGGCCTTGTCCAACGCGCTCTGCAGCGACTGCTTGTAGCCCCCGCTGGTGTACGTCGCTCCGGACACCGTGTCGATGTTCGCGCTCTGCGCCTGCAGCGTCTCCTGGTTGAGCTTGGGGACGGCCGTCGCGTTGATGTCCCTGCTCCGGCCTGCCCCGTCGGGGTACTGGACTGCGCTCGCCCCGGTGATCCTGCTTCCGGTGAGGGTGATCCGAACCTGGACGGGGCCGTACTGCGTCTGGGCCGTCGCCCCGGTGACGGTGCGAGTCGTGGGCGCGGCCGGGGTGGTCTTCGGGGCGGAGGGAGCGCTGCTGGTTCTGGTGGGGGCGGCCGACGCCGAGTGCGACGGCTTCGCGGAGGACGACGGGGTGTGCTTCTTCTCGGGCGTCTTCGACGGCGACGGGGACGCCGACGCGGCGTGCGCGGACGCCGAGGCCTGTGGCGTCAGCGTGGGCGCGGGGGTGTCGGCCTGCGCGAGTCCCGGGTCGGTGGTCGGCTTCAGCGCGAGCAGCAGCACGATGCTGGAAACGGCGCCGGCGCCGGCCAGCAGGGCGTGGCGGAACGGATGCTTCTTCCTCACGGCAGCTCCAGCGCATCAGCGGTAGGACGTGTCACAGGTCGCGCCTCAGAACTCGAAGGACTCGTGGTGGATACGGCGGTGCGGCACACCTGCCTCGCGCAGTGCGGTGTACGACTCCTCGGCCAGCCCCGGCGGCCCGCACAGATACACGTCGTGGCGGGCGATGTCCGGCAGAATCCGGCGCAGCATCTTCGCGGTGATCGCCGGCCGCCGTCCGTCCGGGCTGTTGACCGCGTAGAGCAGCTGGGCGCCGCGTTCGTCCGCGATGGCCTCCAGTTCGTCGCGCAGCGCCAGTTCCTCGGCCGTGCGGGCCCGGTAGAGCAGCGTCAGGTCCCCGGCCGCGCCGGGCAGCGTCTCGAACAGGGCGCGCAGCGGGGTGATGCCCGCGCCGCCCGCGAGCAGCAGTACCTTGCCGCGGCTGCGGCGGGCCGCCGTCATCGCCCCGTACGGGCCCTCGGCCCACACCCGTGTGCCGGGCCTGAGGCCGGCCAGCGCCGAGCTGTGCCCGCCGACGGCCTTGACGGTGATCCGCAGCAGGTCGGGGCGGGGCGGTGCGGAGAGGGAGTAGGGATTGGCTGTCCAGCGCAGCCCCTTGGCGAGGAACCGCCAGCGGAAGAACTGCCCGGCCTCGGCGCCCAGCCGGTGCAGCCGCCGGCCGCGGATCAGCACCGAGACGATCTCCGGCGCCTCCCGCACCACCGCCTCGACCCGCATCCGGTGCCGGAGGTTGAGCCGCACCGGAGTGAGCACGCGGTACCACAGCACCAGGACGCCGACGGTGACGTACAGGGCGTACCAGGCCGTTCGGGCGGTCGCGTCGCCGACGAACTGGTCGCCCGTCGTCAACTGGTGCCAGAAGGCGAGGTAGACCGCGGCATAGGTGAGCAGGTGCAGGTAGTACCAGGTCTCGTAGCGCATACGACGCCGTACGGCGCCGGCGGAGACGAAGCCGACGAGGAGCAGCAGCACGGTGCCCACCGTCGCCTCGACCATGTCCGGATAGCCGGTGACGACGGAGACCGTCTGCGTCACGATGCCGGTGTTCGCCTGGAGGGCGTACCCGTACAGGATCAGCACGACGTGGGCGAGGGTGAGCGCGAGGGCGTAACGGCCGCCGCGGGCGTGCCAGCGCACCACGCGGTCGGAGCCGACGCGGCGTTCCAGCGCGGGGACGCGTGCCATCTGGGCGATCACGAGGGCGATCGCGTATCCGGCGAGCAGTCCGGTGATGCGGCCCGCGTTCACCAGCCGGTCGGCCGTGGTCGCCGCGACGGTCGGGGTGCTCCGCCACCACAGCCACACCACGGCGGCGGCGCCTGCCCAGAAGAGCAGGAGCAGGGGTGCGGCGGGTGAGCGCCGGCGGCGGATCCGGCGCATGGTCTGCCGCCGTCCCGCTCGGCTGTGCTGGATGGTCGTCAAGGCCGTCTTTCCTTTGCTCGCCTTGGCTTCCCCCGTCCTTGCTCAGTGCCCGGCACCGTACACCGGCCAGATGGCCGAAAACAGTCGGTGAGGGTGGGGTGCGGCCGGTGTGCCATCTGCCGTGTGAGGCGCCCACCGGGCCCGCTTTTTCCGGCGTCCCCCCTGCTCCAGCGCAGCGGAGGAGCCGGGCGTCACCGTCTCCGTGCCTCGACGGCCGCCGCGCGCAGCCCCCGTCCGCCTGTGATCGACGTCACTCGCAGGGCCTCGCTGCCGTTGCCGCGGGACGGGCCCTAGGTGTGCCGGCCCGACCTGAGCGAAGATGCTCTCAGGAGCCACACCGCATACGGGGACGGAAGCAGATGACCACCCAGCCACCGCCGTACGGAAACCAGCCCGCGTACGGTCAACAGCCCCCGCCCCCGCCGCAGTACCCACCGGCCGCGGCCCCGATGGGCTTCGGCCCACCCCAACCTCCGCCCGAAGGGCCGGAGTTCATGGCGGTCGACGTCCACAACTCGATCGTGGTCGATGTCACGGGCGTCGCGTTCGAGGATCACGGCGCTGCCGTGGAGTTCTCCTGGCCGGAGATCCAGAGCGTCCACTACAAGGCGAGCCCCAACGGCAAGGGCCTCATGATGGCGGTGGTCCTGCCGAACGGGCAGTTCTACGAATGCGTGGTCCAGGCGAAGCCGAGGGCGCAGCTCGGGCAGTGGTTCGCGCAGCTGGCGGCGGTGCTGGGGTACTACCGCCCGATGGGCTGGTAGCGCGGCAGGTCGTCGGTCGAGATCGTCCAGTCGCCGACGGTGACGTCCTCGCGGTAGACGAAGTCCTTGCGGGTGGCGTAGCGGGGGCCGTCGGGGGTGGGGTGGATGTCGGTGAGGACGGCCCCGGTACCGGTGCGAGGGTCGAAGGAACCGTCCCCCTCCATGTCCACCTCGCTGATCACCATGACGTCGGGACGTCGCATGACACCCTCGGATTCGTCCTCGACGTCGGGTTCACCCGTATGGGTCACCAGCTTCTCCGGCATCACCTTCTCCAGGCGCTGTCGGACGCGCAGCACGGTGAGTTTGCTGGGCCAGGTGGTTGCCGATCACCGTGAAGCGGGTGGTGTGGCGGGTGTGGTCGTGGACGAGGCCACCGGTTTCGGAATGCCGCCGGATCGGGTGTTTGTTGGCCGCAACGCGGAACCGGGAGTGCGGGGGCGCGCTAGGGTTTTTGACGTCCGTCAGGAAGTTGTTGCCTTCCTCGGTGGTCAGGCCCTCGCATCGGGATGCCAGTCCCGGCGAGGGCCGTTGCATGTGTGCGGTTGTGTTGCGCTGAGAGTAGGGCAGCCAACCAGGGGAAAATCCAGCTGAGTTGGTGATGTTCACCCGGGCGGGTGAGGTGCTGGGGTTTGGTTTGGTGGGGGTTCTTTCACCAGTTTGTTTCTTGGGGAAAGGCGTCCCGTGCCACCGGAACCCGGACCCACCGGAACCCGCTCCGCCGTGTTCCGGTCGAGGCGGATCTCGGCCCACACCGTCTTGCGCGGCCACAGCCCCGGTGCGACCCCCCATTTGTCGGCCAGCGCGTCCACGAGTACGAGGCCGCGTCCCGACTCCGTCTCAGGCGAGGCGAGTTGTGTCCGCGGCATACGGTCACCCCGCGTGTCCGTGACCTCGATGCGCAGGGTGTCGGCGACCACGTAGAGCGTCAGGCGGAAGTCGCGGCCCGGGACGCGGCCGTGCGTCGCCGCGTTCGCCGCCAGTTCCGCCACGATGTGCTCCGCCGGGTCCAACGGCAGCTCCCAGGAGCGCAGTTGCTCCGTGGCCAGCAGCCTCGCCAGGCGTGCTCCGCGCGGGGTGGGGGAGAGCAGCACGCTGAAGTTGCGGATGGGGGTGGGGGATTCCTCGTTCACGTCACTCAGCGTGGCCGCCCGCGTCTACCGTGAGTAGTGACTACGCCGTTGCGTACGGTGACTGTCCGGAGCTTGTCCGGTGCTGTCCGGACTGTCGGGGCGGGCCGTACGGGCAGGGGCGTGCGGTAGGGCCAGTACGACGGAGGGGCACGCGGGATGTCGGTGGACGCGGAGGCGGGGCGGCTCAGGACCGAGGCGGACGAGCCGGGTTGGGAGGTCGATCCGGACGACGAGTGGGGCGTCGCGGTCATCGCCACGGTCGGGCGGCAGCTCAAGCTGCGGCGAGAGGCGGTGGGGATGCGCGCCGCCGAGTTCGGCAAGGCCGTGGGGTACGGCGAGGACCTCGTCTACAAGATCGAGGGCGGGAA
Source organism: Streptomyces sp. C1-1 (assembly GCF_050214755.1). NCBI lineage: Bacteria > Bacillati > Actinomycetota > Actinomycetes > Kitasatosporales > Streptomycetaceae > Streptomyces > Streptomyces sp. C1-1. The sequence continues at coordinate 5,502,778 of NZ_CP189826.1, forward strand.
GAGGATTCCCCGGCAGGAGTATCTGGACAGGGCGGACGAGGTGTTGGGGGCCGGGGGGCTCGTGTCGGCAACCTGGGAGGACGTGAAGAAGGTCCGCTACCCGAAGAAGGTGCGGGAGCTGGGCAAGTTGGAGGCTCAGGCGGTCGAGATCGGGGTCTACGAGTGCAACATCATCGCCGGGTTGCTCCAGACGCCGGAGCATGCCCGGGCGGTCATCGGGGCGGCGCAACCGCCGTACTCGCCGGATGACGTGGAACGCATGGTGGCCGCTCGTCTGGCCCGGCAGTCGGTCTTCGACCGGGACCCGGCCCCGTCGATCCACTTCGTGCTGGAAGAGGCGCCGCTGCGCCGCCAAGTCGGGGGCACAATGGTGTGGCGACGGCAGCTCGAACGTCTGCTGGAGGCGGGCCGGTTGAACAACGTCACGCTTCAGGTCATGCCGACCAACACCGACCCACATCCAGGCTTGGACGGCAGGATCGAGTTGTTGAAGTTCCCGGACGGGACAGCCGTGGCCCGCGCGGACGGTTGGTTCAACGGCCGGCCGACCAGTGATCCGAAACAGCTGCGTGTCATCGAACTGCAATATGGGATTATCCGGGCGCAGGCTCTCCCGCCGAGGGAGTCGCTTACCTTCGTTGAGCAACTGCTGGGAGAAACATGATCCGCAAGGCCCCCATCGGGGACGCCTCCGAACTGGCGTGGTTCAAGAGCAGCTACAGCGGCGGTACCAACGGCGAGTCCTGCGTCGAGGTCGCCAACACCCCCGCCGTGATCCACGTCCGCGACTCCAAGCACGACACCGCAGGCCCCCGCCTGGCCTTCGCCCCGGCGACCTGGGCGGTGTTCGTCTCCCAGGCGTGAGCCCCCGGCCGCGCACCGCGACCAGGGGCTCCGCTCAGTGCGGCGCCGCTCAGACGTTGACGCCGAAGTCCTGCGCGATGCCCACCAGGCCGGACGCGTAGCCCTGGCCCACGGCGCGGAACTTCCACTCCGCGCCGTTGCGGTACAGCTCGCCGAAGACCATCGCCGTCTCCGTTGCCGCGTCCTCGGAGAGGTCGTAGCGGGCGATCTCGGCGCCGCCGGCCTGGTTGACGATGCGGATGTAGGCGTTGCGGACCTGGCCGAAGTTCTGCGAGCGGTTCTCCGCGTCGTAGATCGAGACCGGGAAGACGATCTTGTCGATGTCGGCCGGGAGGGCCGCCAGGTTGACGTTGATCGCCTCGTCGTCGCCCGCGCCCTCGCCCGTGCGGTTGTCGCCGGTGTGGACGATGGTGTTGTCCGGGGTCTGCTTGTTGTTGAAGAAGACGAAGTGGGCGTCCGAGTAGACCTTGCCCTGCGTGTTGACCGCGATGGCCGAGGCGTCGAGGTCGAAGTCCGTGCCGGTGGTGGTGCGGACGTCCCAGCCGAGGCCCACGGTGACGGCGGTGAGGCCCGGAGCCTCCTTGGTGAGCGAGACGTTGCCACCCTTGGACAGGCTTACAGCCATGGTTGGGAGTCCTTTCCCTCGTTTATGTACGGCAGTGAACCTACAGCTACCGGTATGAACGCCAAGAGGGGTACCGAAGGTTCCAGCTCTCTTTACTTTCTTTACCGAACTTCGGGTGAACGACCGCCGACGTTAATCGCGTGACGTGTGCGGGTCAGGCGCGCGACGATGGGGGACATGTCCGGTCCCTACCTCATCCGCGGCTCCGTCTCGCTCCCCGAGGCCGAGCTCCTGTGGCGTTTCTCGCGCTCCTCGGGGCCCGGCGGCCAGCACGTCAACACCAGCGACTCCCAGGTGGAGCTGCGTTTCGACCTGGCCGGGACCGAGTCGCTGCCGGAGGTGTGGAAGGCGCGGGCGCTGGAGCGGCTCGCCGGGCGGCTCGTCGACGGTGTGATCGCCGTCCGCGCGTCCGAGCACCGCTCGCAGTGGCGCAACCGTGAGGCCGCGGCCGTACGCCTTGCCGCGCTGCTCGCCGAGGCCACCGCGCCGCCGCCCAAGCCGCGCCGCCCGACCCGTATCCCGCGGGGGATCAACGAGCGCCGGCTGCGGGAGAAGAAGCAGCGCTCCGACACGAAGCGGGGGCGTTCGGGCCGCGACTGGTCATAAGGCGACCGGGTCCGTCCCTGTCACATCGCCGCCGCGCCGTCCGTCATACGACCATGAACGATGACCGGTTTTCCTCGGACAACGAATCGCTCGCCCGGTGCTTCGAAGCGCACCGCCCGCATCTGCGTGCCGTCGCCTACCGCATGCTCGGCTCCGCCGCCGAGGCCGACGACGCGGTGCAGGAGGCGTGGTTCCGGCTGAGCCGGTCCGACACGGACGGGGTGGAGAACCTCGGGGGATGGCTGACGACCGTCGTAGGACGGGTGTGTCTCGACATGCTGCGCTCGCGCAGGTCGCGTGCGGAGGAGCCGCTGGAGCCGTTGGCGGGGCACGCGCGCGTGGCGGACGTCTCCGGCGGGGCCGACCCCGAGCAGCACGCGGTGCTCGCCGACTCGGTGGGCGTGGCGCTGCTCGTCGTACTGGAGACGCTGACGCCCGCCGAGCGGCTGGCGTTCGTGCTGCACGACCTGTTCGCGGTGCCGTTCGACGAGGTCGGGGAGGTCGTCGGGCGCAGCCCCGCGGCGGCAAGGCAGCTGGCGAGCCGGGCGCGGCGGCGGGTTCAGGGGGCCGACCGGGTGCGAGGCGGCGATCCCGGGCGGCGGCGGGCCGTCGTGGACGCCTTCCTCGCCGCCGCGCGCGAGGGCGACTTCGAGGCGCTGGTCGCGCTGCTGGACCCGGATGTCGTCGCCCGCAGCGATGCCGGCGTGAACACGGGAGCGGTGGCGGTGGCCAGGGGTGCGTCCAGCTTCCGGCACTTCGCGGCCGTGGCGCGGCCCGCACTGGTCGACGGTGCCACGGGGCTGGCCGTGTTCGTCGACGGGCGCCTGGACCGGACCCTGGCCTTCACGTTCGTGGGGGACAGGATCGCGGCGATCGACATCGTGACCGCCCCGGACCGCGTCGCCGAGCGCGAGGTGACCCTGGTCTAGAGGTCCAGTACGCCGACCGTCTGGTCGCCGCTCGTCTCTCCCGTGATCCGGAAGCCGAGGCCGAGGTAGAAGTTCTCGGGGCCGTCCGGGCCGGGGTGCCAGGTGACGTGGCACTGCTTCCCGCCGCGGCGGCGGATCTCGGCGGACACGGACTCGACGGCGAAGCGGCCGTAGCCGCGGCCCTGGTCGCCGGCCGCGATGTTCAGCCGCCACAGTCCGGAGCGGAACAGGGTGCCGTCCTCGCTCCAGTCGATGTCGAGGAAGGCCATCAGGAAGCCGACCGGGCGGTCGCCGTCGACGATCAGGCGGGGCCAGGCGACGCCCGGTGGATGCACGTACGCCTCCGCCAGCGAGTGCGCGACCGGCTCGACCGCGTGCTCCTGGTCCGGGCGGACGCGGATGGCGAGGGCGGCTTGGAGATTGCCGGGGGTGATCTCCACCAGGCGCGGGCCGGGCGGCTCGGGCGTCGTCATGCGCCGACCTTAAAAAGCATTCACGCGCGCGTGCCACGCAATTACGGGCCCTCACCCCAACTGCCGGTAACGCCCCCGGAAATACGCCAGCGGGCCGCCGGTCGCGCTCGGTACGTCCGCCGTCAGGACGCGGCCGATCACCAGGGTGTGGTCCCCGGCGATCACCCGCTGCTCGGTGCGGCACTCCAGAGTGGCCAGCGCGCCGCCCACCAGGGGGGCGTTCGTGACCTTTCCGCGGATGTAAGGGATGTCCTCGAACAGGAGGCGGTCGCTGATGCGCCCCTTCATCGCGAAGCGGCCGGCGATGTGGCGCTGGCTCTCCGAGAGGACCGAGACCGCCCACAGGGGCTGTTCGTCGAGGAGGTCGTCCATGCGGGAACCGTTGCGCAGGCTGACCAGGACCAGGGGCGGGTCGAGGGAGACCGAGAGGAACGCCGTGGCCGTCATGCCGACGTCCTCGCCGGCCGGTGCCGACGGGTCGTCGGGGTCCAGCGGCGGCTCCTGCGCGGTCACCAGGACCACGCCGGCGGCCAGCCGGGACATGGCGGCGCGGAACTCGTCGTTGCTCACCCCCTCAGCATGCCCGGAGGCGGGCCCGGCAGTGATCGGGGATGCGGCAAGGGGAGTCTTCAGCACACCGGGAACGCTAATCTCCGGCCCTCGCGGGCCGCATCGGGCGGGGGGTCCGACAACGGACCTAGGTCCTTCGGCGGACGGCGGGCGGGCCGATCACGTACGCTTCTGCGTCATCTCCACATACGCACAAAGTTTGCGTTCAGTAAACGCACAGGGAAAACGCAGAAACACCACTCAATTGTTCATCTTTCGCTGTGACTTGAGTCACAAGGGCCATGAATTGTTGACCCTGTGTACCGAGTGGGCAGCGCGCTGTGATTCAGTGGCTGGGAAGCTGCCAGAACGATACGCCGATGAGAACCCTTGATTCGCTGCGAGGTCTCGGGGGGAGGGCGAGCAATGGAGACCGAGTCGGAGCCCTACGTCCGCCTTGCGACCCTGCGGCAACTGCACCAGGTCATGGCCGACATGAACACCGCACGCAGTCTTGCGGACACGCTGCAGACGGTCGCCGACGGCGTGGTCACCGGACTCGGCTACGAGCTGGCGTGCGTCAACCTCGTCCGCCCCGACGGCGACCTCGTCGTGGCCGCGTTCGCCGGCAATCCGGCGGCCGAGGCGCTGATCACCGGCCGCGTCGGCTCCCGCGAGTCCTGGGAGCGCCGGCTGAGCATGGGCGAACACTGGGGCGACCTGGTCTTCATATCGCACACCGAGGGCTGGGTCCTCGACGACGACGACGTACCGCAGTGGTACACGGACGGGCCCGCGCCCCGCTTCGAGGACGAGTGGCACCCCTCCGACCGGCTCTTCGCCCCGATGTACACGCCCGCGGCGCCCGGCGGCTCCTGCGGTGAGCTGATCGGCGTGCTGTCCGTGGACCGGCCGCGCAACGGCCGCCGGCCGGGCGCGTGGGGTCGGGAAGCGCTCCAGATGTACGCGTTCCAGGCCGCCATCGCGATCAGCAACGCGCGTCTTCGCTCCAACATGCAGCGGGCACTGGTCAGGCTCGAAAGGGAGCAGCAGGCGCTCAGGGCCAGCGAGGAGAGCTTCCGGCAGGCCTTCGAGTACGCCCCCTCCGGCATGGCCATCGCCGAGATGGGCGGCGACCAGCACGGCCGAATACTGCGGACCAACGACGCCCTGTGCCGGCTGCTCGGCCGGCCCGCCTCCGCGATGCGCCGCTACTCCTTCTCCGACCTCGTCCACCCCGAGGACATCGGCACGCTGCTGCGGACCTCCGCCGAGGGCGGACGCGCGGAGCTGCGCCTGGGCCGCCGGGACGGCACGTACGTGTGGGTCTCGCTGCGCAACAGCGTCGTCGCGGACGCCGCCGACGGGCCGCGCTTCCTGCTCACCCACGTCGAGGACATAGAGGAGCGCAAGCGCCGCGAGCTGCAGCTCGCCCACCGCGCCTCCCACGACTCCCTCACCGGCCTGCCGAACTCCGCCGAGCTGCGCTCGCGCCTGTCCTCGCGGCTGTGCCGGCGCGCCACCCACCCCGGCGCGCTGGAGTCCCTCGACGCGGCCTTCGGGCACCCCGCCTACGACGTCAACGGCCACGGCTTCGACCTCCGGCCGGGCGGCACCGAGGCCTACGACGCCTTCGACCACCACGTGCACACCGTCGCCCCCCAGGGCGAGCGCGACGACGGCACCAAGGGGCTCGCGGTCCTCTTCTGCGACCTCGACGGCTTCAAGTCGATCAACGACCGGTTCGGGCACAACGCCGGTGACGCGGTGCTCATCGAGGTCGCCCGGCGGCTGACCCGGGGCGTGCGCGACGGCGACACGGTGGCCCGGCTCGGCGGCGACGAGTTCGTCGTCCTCGCCGACGGCCTCGGCCGCGCCGACGCCCAGGACCTGGCCGTACGCCTGCGCAACGAGATCATCCAGCCCATCCGCGTCGACGGGCGGGCCATGCGGGTCGGCGCCAGCTTCGGCATCGGGTGGGCGCACTGCGGAATGACTGCGGACGAAGTGTTGAAGTCTGCCGACGAGCGGATGTACGTAGAGAAACGATCTCGTCCCAAACAGCACAGACGGGCCGGGTGAACCGCAGGTCAGGGCCGGGGTGGCGGAACGGTGCGATCCGAGTCACCCGTTTGGGGCACGGGGAGCGGGTAGGCTCGCAAGTCTGACCCCCAGAATCGCGATCGACCCGCACCGCTGAGGAGTACCCAGGGATGACGTCCGGCAACAACGGCGCCAGTACGCCCGAGGACGACGACCCGTTCGGCTACCTCTACGCCGATGGGCAGGCCAACGGCGCCCAGCCGCCGTCCGGCGGTTACGGCTACCCGAACTCCGTCAACCGGGTGCGTGCGGTCGGTCAGCGGCAGTACGGCCAGCCGGCCCAGGGGCAGCAGCAGACGGCCGCCTATGGGCAGGTGCCGCAGCAGCAGGGCGCGTACGGTCAGCCGAACGCCCACTACGCCGCGCCGGAGACCTTTCCCGGCGGGGGCGCTCCCACGGCGCCGCAGCAGACGGGGCACGGCGGGGGCGGCGGTCGCCGCGGGCCGAACACCAAGGGTCTGCTGATCGGCGCGATCGCGGTGGTCGCCGCGGTCGTCATCGGCATCGGCGTGGCGATGATGAACGGCAACTCGGACGACAAGGCGGGCGGCAAAGCCTCCCCGACCCCGACGACGTCCCAGAACACCAAGCCCAGCAAGTCCCCGACGGGCGCGTCCTCGACGGACCTCCCGAAGACCGACGCGAAGGACCTGCAGCTGGGCGGCGGCGCGACCACGGCCTCGGACGTCAAGGGCGCCAAGTCGGACGGCGGCACCTATGTCTCCGGGCTCAACAACGTCGGTGCCTCGATCACCTGGACCGTGAACATCCCGAAGGCCGGCTCGTACCGCCTGTACGTGCAGTACAGCATCCCCGCCGCGGACGCCAACGCGACGCTGACGGTCAACGGCAAGTCCAACCAGCAGCCGCTGGGCATGAAGAACTTCATCAAGTCGTCGGACACCGACTTCGCGAAGAACTGGCAGTCCACCTGGGCCCCGGTGACCCTGACCAAGGGCACCAACACGCTGACGATCTCCTGCGGCCAGGGCAACCAGTGCAACGCCCTCATCGACCAGTTGTGGGTGCAGTAGTACTGCACCGCGTTCAGGCCGCCGTCACCGACTCCGACACCGGGGTCAGGAGCTTCTCGTAGACCGCGCGGTCGAATTCCCCCGCTGCCGGGGCCTGGACCGTGGCCGCGGACAGGGCTACCGCTCGGGACAGGCGGTCGGGCCAGGGGAGGTGTTCGACCAAGCCCGACAGCAGGCCTGCCACCGCTGAGTCGCCCGCGCCTGTCGGGTTGCCGTGGATGTGCGTGGGAGGGACCGCGCGCCAGCGGCCCTCCGGGGTGACCGCCAGCAGGCCGTCGCGGCCGAGGGAGGTGACGACCGCCCTCGCCCCGCGCCTGCGGGCGTCCTGCGTGGCGCGCAACGGCTCGTGGGAGCCGGTGAGTTCGGCCAGCTCGTCGGCGTTGGGCTTGATCAGGTCGGGGCGCGCGGCGACCCCACGGCGCAGAGGCTCCCCGCTGGTGTCGAGGAGTACGGGGACGCCGGCCGCCCTGGCCGTACGCACCAGCCCCGCGTACGCGCCGACCGGCACCCCCGGCGGCAGGCTGCCGCACAGGGCCACCGCCGACATCGACGGCAGCAGGTCCTCGTAGACCTCCTGGAAGGCCGCCCACTCGGCGGGTGTGACCGTGGGGCCGGGTTCGTTCAGCTGGGTCGTGTCGCCGGTGCGCTCGTCGACCACGGCGATCGTGCGCCGGGTCGGGCCGCCGACCGGGACGAGCGCGTCCACCACCCCGGGTGTGCCGGTCAGTTGCTCCTGGACGCTGCGGCCGGTCGCGCCGCCCGTGAAGCCGGTGACCGTCACCTCGTGGCCGAGGGCCGCGAGCACGCGGGCCACGTTCAGGCCCTTGCCGCCCGGTCGTTCCGTGACCTCGGAGACCCGGTGGGAGGCGTGCGGGCGCAGGCCCCGTACCCGATAGGTGATGTCGAGAGCGGTGTTCAGCGTGACCGTGAGGATCACCCGGGCCGACCTCCCCCGAAGACAGTTGCCGATGCGTGCCGACCGGACGGACGGCGGCCGTCATATTTTCGCAGGACGACCGCCGCACTCAACACCCGGACACATCACCCCAGTTGCGGATCGACCACCCATTCACCCCGGCGCATCACGCCCTTGAGGTCGAATTGATGGTCCAGCAGCACCAGGTCGGCGTCCTTGCCGGGCTCCAGGGAGCCGATCCGGTCGTCCATGCCGAGCAGCCGTGCGGGGTTGGCGGAGATCGCGGCGACGACGTCCACGACGGGGAGCCTGTCGACCGTCACGGCCCGCTTGAAGGCGCGGTCCAGGGTCAGGGTGGACCCGGCGATGGACCCGCCCTCCACCAGGCGGGCGACGCCCTCGCTGACCTCCACCTCCAGCGGGCCGAGCATGTACCTGCCGTCGCCGAAGCCGGCCGCGTCCATGGCGTCCGTGATGAAGGTCACCCGTCCCGCGCCCGCGCGGTGGAAGGCCAACTGCAGGGCGGCCGGGTGCAGATGCGTGCCGTCGTCGATGAGTTCGACCGTGATCCGCTCGTCCTCCAGAAGGGCGGCGATCGGGCCGGGGGCACGGTGGCCGAGGGTCGGCATGGCGTTGAAGAGGTGGGTTGCGACCGTGGCGCCGGCGTCGATGGCCTGAACCGTCTGCTCGTACGTCGCGTCGGTGTGCCCGACCGCCGCGATCACGCCGTGCTCGACGAGGAGGCGTACGGAGTCGATACCGCCCGGCAGTTCGGTGGCGAGGGTGACCATCCTGGCCCTGCCGCGCGCCGCGTCGATCAGCTTGCGGACCTCGGCGGGGTCGGGGTCGCGCAGGAGTTCCTCGGAGTGCGCGCCCTTGCGGCAGGGCGAGATGAAGGGGCCCTCGAAGTGGATGCCGGCGATGTCGCCCTGCTCGGCGAGTTCGCTGAGCAGCCCGGCGCGCTGGGCGAGGAAGTCCATGTCGCCGGTGACCGTCGAGGCGACGAGGGTGGTGGTGCCGTGCAGGCGGTGGGTGTGGATGCCGTGGAGGACGTCCTCGACCGTCCCGGAGGTGAAGGAGGCCCCGCCGCCCCCGTGGTTGTGGATGTCGACGAAGCCGGGCACCAGCCAGTGACCGGTCACGTCGACGACGTCGGCGTCATCGGGAGCCGCGCCGACGATCCGCGTGCCGTCGACGATGACGCGGCCGTCGTGCACGATCCCGGTGGGGAGCACCACCCGGGCACCGGCGAGAACCTTGCGAGAACCCATCAGGTGGATACCTCCGTACGGTCGGTTGTGGTCAGCAGGTCCCAGGCCAGCAGCCCGGCACCGAGACAGCCCGCCGTGTCCCCCAGTGCCGCGGGGACGATCGACGGGATCTTCTGGAAGGTCACCCGGCGTTCGACGGCCTCCCGCAGCGGTGTGAACAAGGTTTCCCCCGCCTCGGCCAGGCCGCCACCGATGATCAGGGTGCGCGGGTCCAGCAGGGTGAGGCCGGTCAGCAGGCCGTCGGCGAGGGCGTCGATCGCGTCCTGCCAGACCCGGACGGCGTTCGGGTCGCCGGACGTGACGGCCCGCGCGCAGTCGGCGGCGTCCGCGTCCGGGTCGCCGCAGGCCTTCGCCCACGCCTCGGTGACGGCCGCCGCGGAGGCGTACCGCTCCAGGCAGCCGGCCTGGCCGCACGGACAGGGGGTCCCCCCGGGCCGTACGACGATGTGGCCGATCTCTCCCGCGAAGCCGTGCGCGCCCGACTCCACCCGGCCCGCCATGCCGATCGCGCCCGCGATGCCGGTGCCCAGGGCGACGAACAGGAAGCGGTCGGCGCCGCGGCCCGCGCCGATCCGGCCCTCGGCCAGCCCGCCGGTGCGTACGTCGTGGCCGAGCGCCACGGGCGCGCCGAGCCGCTGTGACAGCAGGTCGCGCAGGGGGACGTCGCGCCAGCCGAGGTTGGCGGAGTAGGCGGCCAGGCCACGCGGCTCGTCCACGATGCCGGGGACGGCGACCCCGGCGGCCGAGGCGGGCTCACCGAGGTGCTCGACGCCGTACGCGCGCAGCTCGGCGGCGAAGTCGAGGATGCCCTCGACGACGGCGTCCGGCCCGCGCTCGCGTCCGGTCGCACGGCGGGCTCGGTGCAGCAGTTCGCCGCCCGCGCCGACGAGGGCGGCCTTCATCCCGGTGCCGCCCACATCGAGGGCGATGACATGTCTCACGCAGGACAGTGTGACCCCACTACCCTTGAGAGGTCTAGTCCACTTGCGTGGTGTAGACCTTAGAGAGTCCACATATTGAACGGCGAGACAGTTGGGGCGTGGCGTAGCAGTGCAGCGGCGCAAGGCGGGAACGGTCGCGGCGGTCGCCGCGCTGGGGATGACGGCGGTCCTGGGGGGCTGCGGTGTCACCGGCGGTTCGGGGGACGTCACCTTGAGACTGGTGGCGGCGGACTACGGCGACTCCGCCGCCAACAGCTCCCAGAAGTACTGGGACAAGCTGGCGAAGGAGTACGAGAGCAAGCACTCCGGGGTGAAGATCGAGGTCACCGTCTACTCCTGGAACGACGTCGACCGCAAGGTCAAGGAGATGGTCGACGCCGGGAAGGCCCCCGACATGGCGCAGATCGGCGCGTACGCCGACTACGCCGCGAAGGACGAGCTCTACACGGCCGACGACCTGCTCTCCATCAGCACCCAGGCCGACTTCGCCTCCCAGCTGGCCACGGCGGGGCAGGTCAAGGGCGTGCAGTACGGGATGCCGTTCGCGGCCTCCACGCGGCTGCTCTTCTACAACAAGACCCTCTTCAAGGACGCCGGCCTCACCCCGCCGAAGACCTGGACGCAGCTCGCCGCCGACGCCGAGGCGCTCAAGGCGCGCGGCGTGAAGTACCCGTACGCGCTGCCGCTCGGCCCGGAGGAGGCGCAGGCCGAGACGATGCAGTGGATGCTCAGCGGCGGCGGCGGCTACACCGACACCGTCGGGTCCTACGGAATCGATTCCGCACAGAACGTCGCGACCTTCGACTGGCTCAAGGACGACCTGGTCGGCAAGGGCCTGACCGGGCCGGTCGCGCCGGGCGACCTCAACCGCGCCGCCGCGTTCTCCGCCTTCGCCAAGGGCGAGGTGGGCATGCTCAACGGCCACCCCTCCCTGATGAAGATCGCCGCGAAGAAGGGTGTGAAGTTCGGCATGGTGCCGATGCCCGGCTCGCGCGGGCGCACCAGCACCTCGATGGGCGTGGCCGACTGGATGATGGCCTTCAAGAAGAACGGCCACGCGCAGCAGGTCGGCGACTTCCTCGACTTCGTCTACGACGAGAAGAACGTCCTCGCGTTCTCGCGCGAGTACGACCTGCTGCCGGTCACCAACTCGGCGTCCGAGGCGATGAGCTCGGACGAGCGGGACGCCGCCCTCAAGCCGTTCCTGGACGAGCTTCCGCAGTCGGAGCTGTACCCGGTCGGCAAGACGTCGTGGGCGGCGGTCAGCGCGGCGGTGAAGAAGCGCATAGGCCAGGCGGTCCGCCCGAACGCCAGCCCCGCCGCGACCCTCTCCCAGCTCCAGGCGACGGCCTCCACGGCGGAGAGCGCGGACTGACTGTCAGTGGCGGGGGCTACGGTTCGCCGTATGGAACCGGAGCAGCTGGGGGAGCGTGAGCGGGCCGTCCTCGCCCTGGAGCGCCGGGGCTTTCCCGGCCCCGGCGCCAAGGAGCGCGCCATACGGGAGGAGCTGGGCCTGGCCCCCGTCCGCTACTACCAGCTCCTCAACGCCCTCCTGGACGACGAGCGGGCCCTCGCCCACGACCCGGTGACGGTGAACAGGCTGAGACGGGTGCGGGAGCGGCGCCGGGGCGAACGTTAGGGTCGCGGTATGGGTATCCACACGGACATGGACTCCTTGCCGGTTCCGGGTACGCGGGCCGGGCGGGAGGGGCTCGCCGCGATTCTCGCCGATCCCGGGAAGGCGGTGCTGGCCTTCGACTTCGACGGCACCCTCGCGCCGATCGTCCCCGACCCCGAACAGGCCCGCGCCCACCCGGACGCCGTTCCCGCGCTGGCCGCCCTCGCCCCGAAGGTCGCCTCCGTCGCGGTGGTCACCGGCCGGCCGGCCGAGGTCGCCGTCCGGCACGGCGGTTTCGCGGGTGTCCCGGGCCTTGAGCACCTGGTCGTCCTCGGCCACTACGGCGCCGAGCGCTGGGACGCCGTCAGCGGCGAGGTCAGCGCGCCCGCCCCGCACCCCGGCGTCGCCGCCGTCCGCGCCGAACTGCCGGGTCTGCTGGAGCGGTCCGGCGCCGGAGAGGGCGCGTGGATCGAGGAGAAGGGCGGGTTCGCGGTCGCCGTCCACACCCGCCGCGCAGCTGACCCCCAGGCCGCCTTCGAGGCCCTGCGCGAGCCGCTGACCGGCCTGGCCGCCCACCACGGCCTGATCGTCGAGCCGGGCCGTCTCGTCCTGGAACTGCGCCCGCCGGGCATGGACAAGGGCGTGGCGCTCACCCGCCACGTCCGCGAGACCGGCGCGTCGGCGGTCCTGTACGCGGGCGACGACCTCGGCGACCTGCCGGCCTACGCGGCGGTGGACGGACTGCGGTCCGACGGCACGCCGGGGCTGCTGGTGTGCAGCGGCAGCGACGAGGTGACGGAGCTGAGCCGGCGGGCGGACCTGGTGGTCGACGGACCGGCCGGGGTGGTCCGTCTGCTGACCACCCTCAGCGCTCAACTGGCCTGATCGAGAAGCGCGTTCAGCTGGTCGAGGAACCACTGCGCCGGCGGCAGCGCGGTCGCCGACGCGGCCAGCCGCTTGGCGCGCTCGGCGCGCTCCCCGGCCGGCATGGTCAGCGCGGTGTGCAGGGCGCGCGCCGTACCGATCACGTCGTACGGGTTCACCGTCACCGCGTCCTCGGCCAGCTCCTCATACGCCCCCGCCTCCCGGGACAGCACCAGGGCGCACCCCTCGTCGGAGACGACCGGGATCTCCTTGGCGACCAGGTTCATGCCGTCCCGGATGGGGTTGACCAGGGCCACGTCGGCCAGCCGGTAGGCGGCCAGGGAGCGCGCGAAGTCGTCCTTCACATGGAGCACGACGGGGGTCCAGCCGGGCGTCCCGTACCGGGAGTTGATCTCGTCCGCCACGCGCTGCACCTCGGCGGTGTAGTCCCGGTAGACCGCCAGGTCCTGCCGGGAGGGGTAGGCGAAGGCCACGTGCACCACCCGCTCGCGCCACTCCGGGTGGTCCTCCAGCAGCTGCCGGTAGGCCAGCAGCCCGCGCACGATGTTCTTCGACAGCTCGGTCCGGTCGACCCGCACGATCGCCTTGCGGCCCGCCCCGATCTCCTCCCGCAGGGACGCCATCCGCTCTTCGACGTCGGCCTCGTGGGACCGGCGCCGCAGGAACTCGGCGTCGGCGCCGAGGCCGTGCACACCGACCCGTGTGTCCCCGAGGCCGCCCACGAGCGCCGTACAGGCCGTGAACGCCTCCGCCCAGCGGCGGGTCAGGAAGCCCAGCCGGTCGGCGCCGAGCATGCCGCGCAGCAGCTGCTCGGCGATGTCGTCGGGCAGCATCCGGAAGTACTCCACCGGCGCCCACGGCGTGTGCGAGAAGTGCGCGATCCTGAGGTCCGGCCGCAGCTCCCGCAGCATCCCCGGCACCAGGCACAGGTGGTAGTCCTGCACCAGCACCGCGGCGCCCTCGGCCGCCTCCTCCGCCAGCGCCTCGGCGAAGGCCCGGTTGTAGGTCTCGTACGACGCCCACTGGCGCCGGAACTCCGCGTCGAAGACCGGCTCCAGCGGCGTCTGGTACAGCATGTGGTGGACGAACCAGAGTACGGAGTTGGCGATGCCGTTGTACGCGTCCGCGTGCACGTCCGCCGGGACGTCGAGCATCCGCACGCCGGACTCGCCCTCCCCGCGCCGCACCGCCTCCCGGTCGCCGTCGGACAGCGCCGAGCACACCCACAGCGCGCCCGCGTCCGGCCCGATCGCCGACAGGCCGGAGACCAGCCCGCCGCCGCCCCGCTTGGCGGTCAGCGAGCCGTCCTGCTGGAGTTCGTACGAGACCGGGCCGCGATTGGACGCGACCAGCACCTGATGGGCAGCGCCGTGCGAGGAAGCCATACGCCTCAACGTAGCCCGGTCCACAAACGCATAAACGTGCGGACCACCCGGTCCGCGTATGCCTTACGCCACCTTGCGTCTCGCGTACTCCGCGATCTCCGCCATCGGCGGCCGCTCCTCGGTGTCCACGGAGTAGGTGCGCGGCTCGAAGCCGTCCGTGCTCCGTTCGAACTGGGTGAGGGAGGGGCGGACGAGGTGGCCGCGGGCCAGGCGGAGCTGGGCCGTGCGGTAGATGGCCGCCGCCATCCGCCCGAGGGCCTGGCCGTCCTGGTGGCGGTGTTTGCGGACGCCGACGTCGACCTGGGCCAGCGCGTCGAGGCCCACCAGATGCAGGGCGTCGATCAGCATGCCCAGCTCGATCCCGTACCCGACGGGGAACGGCAGCTGTTCCAGCAGGCTGCGCCGGGCCGCGTACTCGCCGCCGAGCGGCTGTACGAAGCCGGCCAGCTGCGGCCAGTGCATGTTGAGCAGGGGGCGGGCCATCAGCTCGGTGACCCGGCCGCCCTGTCCCCGCGCTCCGCCGAGGGGACGGTCGTACATGCCCTTGACCAGGTCGATCCCGGGGTCGGTGAGCAGCGGGCCGACGATCCCGGAGACGAAGTCGGAGGAGAACTCCTTCAGGTCGGCGTCGATGAAACAGACGATGTCCCCGGTCGTGACCAGCAGCGAGCGCCACAGGACCTCGCCCTTGCCGGGGACCGTCGGGATGCGGGGCAGGATGTCGTCGCGGTGCACCACCCGCGCGCCGGCCGCCGCGGCGACCTCGGACGTGCGGTCGGTGGAACCGGAGTCGACGACCACGATCTCGTCGACGAGCGGGACCTGCTGCATCAGGTCGTGGCGGATGATCGCGACGATGTCGCCGACCGTCTCCTCCTCGTTCAGCGCGGGCAGCACGACGGAGACCGACTGGCCCGTGCGCTGCTTGGCGGCCAGGATCTGGTGGAGAGGGCGATCGGTCACGGACCAGGAGCGGGTGCTCAGCCAGCGCTCGACTTCTTCCAGCACGTAGGCGGCTCCTCTGCGTTCTCTCGGCGAAAGGACCGGATTGTGATCCATCTCGCGGTTCGGACGGCTATCTCAACTGTCCTGGCCTTCGGTTACAGTCTTGAACAACGCTGATGACCATCGCATGTCGGGGGTCGTCCCGCGTTCAACGAGTTCAACAACCACATACCGCTCATCCAGAGGGGCAGAGGGATACGGCCCGATGAAGCCCCGGCAACCCTCCAGCCGGTCTCGTAGATCAACGTTGATCATTCCGCGAGGCTCCCGGCTAGGGAAGGTGCCAAATCCGTCTCACGGCGAGATGCGTCGTGAGGAAGATGAGGAGAAAGGGCCTCGCCTCACATGGCTGCGCAGACTGTTGCAAGCACCACCGACTCCACGACCGTAGACCTCGGGCCCGCCTCGGCGCTTTCGTGCCGCGAGTGCGGTCACCGGGTGCCGCTCGGCCCGGTCTTCGCCTGCGAGGAGTGTTTCGGCCCGCTCGAGATCGCCTACGACTTCTCGGCCTACGACACCGAGGAGCTCCGCAAGCGCATCGAGGCGGGACCCGCGAACATCTGGCGCTACGCGCCGCTGCTGCCCGTCCCGGCGGACGTGGCGGACAAGCCGAACATCAACCCCGGCTGGACCAAGCTCGTCAAGGCCGACAACCTGGCGCGCGAGCTCGGTGTCACCGGCGGTTTGTATGTGAAGGACGACTCCGGAAACCCGACGCACTCCTTCAAGGACCGGGTCGTCGCCCAGGCACTGGAGGCCGCGCGCGCCTTCGGCTTCACCACGCTCTCCTGCTCCTCCACCGGCAACCTCGCGGGTGCCGTCGGCGCCGCCGCGGCCCGCGCCGGCCTCCGCTCCTGCGTGTTCATCCCGCACGACCTGGAGCAGGGCAAGGTCGTCATGGCCGCGGTCTACGGCGGCGAGCTCGTCGGCATCGAGGGCAACTACGACGACGTGAACCGCTTCTGCTCCGAGCTGATCGGCGACCCGGCCGGCGAGGGCTGGGGCTTCGTCAACGTCAACCTGCGGCCGTACTACGCGGAGGGCTCCAAGACCCTGGCGTACGAGATCTGCGAGCAGCTCGGCTGGCGGCTCCCGGACCAGATCGTGGTGCCGATCGCCTCCGGCTCGCAGCTGACGAAGATCGACAAGGGGCTGCAGGAGCTGATCAAGCTCGGGCTCGTCGAGGACCGGCCGTACAAGATCTTCGGTGCGCAGGCCGAGGGGTGCTCGCCGGTGTCGGTCGCCTACAAGGCGGGTCACGACGTGGTCCGGCCGCAGAAGCCGAACACCATCGCCAAGTCCCTCGCCATCGGCAACCCGGCCGACGGGCCGTACGTCCTGGACATCGCGCGCCGCACGGGCGGTGCCGTGGAGGACGTGACCGACGAGCAGGTCGTCGACGCCATCAAGTTGCTGGCCCGCACCGAGGGCATCTTCGCGGAGACCGCCGGTGGCGTGACCGTGGGCGTGACGCGCAAGCTCATCGAGAACGGCGTGCTGGACCCGGCCCTGACCACCGTCGTCCTCAACACCGGCGACGGCCTCAAGACGCTGGACGCGGTGGCGGGCACGGGGTTGACCGCGACCATTCGGCCCAACCTTGATTCGTTCCGTGAGGCCGGGCTCGCCTAGCCGATCTTTCGTCTGCGGGCCGGTGGGGGCTGGTCGCGCCCACGCGGCGGTAGCCGCACACCGAACACAGCCCCGCGCCCCTCGGGGCGCTTACCTGACCGGAGGTCTTGAACATGAGCGTGTCCGTCCGCATCCCCACCATCCTGCGCACCTACACCGGCGGCCAGGCCGAGGTGAGCGCCGAGGGGGCCACCCTCGCCGAGGTCATCGCCGACCTGGAGAAGAACCACACCGGCATCGCCGCCCGTGTGCTGGACGACCAGGGCAAGCTGCGCCGCTTCGTCAACGTGTACGTCAACGACGACGACGTGCGGTTCGAGCAGGGTCTGGAGACGGCGACCCCGGACGGTGCGGGCGTGTCGATCATCCCGGCCGTCGCCGGCGGCTGACCGAATGACCGATCATTACCTTCGGTAACGCCGGTTACGAAGAGTTCATCGAATTGCCCCCTCCGTGAGAGAAGCGGAGGGGGCAATTCAGTGTGGTTGAGCGCGGTACAGTTGGGGAACGCGCTACTGATCTCCGGATCGGAAGCCCAGAATTCCTGCCGCGTACCCATCGAGATGCAGCCAAAGTGTGCATGTTTTTCGCGGCTTTTGTTCCTTTTATGGGGCCCGACTTGCCCTGAATTCGGGCGAATTCTCACTACATTCCGGAACCCTGCCGTCCAGAATTCTCGTCCGATTGACCTGTTGCAGACGGCAGTTGGACAGATACATTCAGCCGCGGTCGACGCGTTCCGGCGCACGCCCCCAAACCGTGGGGGGTGAGGTCTGACCCGGATCCGCGAAGTGCGGATCTGTGCAAGGGCCAGTAATAGGGGAGTTAGGCATGGCTCAGGGCACCGTCAAGTGGTTCAACGCGGAGAAGGGGTACGGCTTCATCGCGGTCGACGGTGGTGCGGATGTTTTCGTCCACTACAGCGCCATCCAGATGGACGGGTACCGCACCCTGGAAGAGGGCCAGCGGGTCGATTTCGAGATCTCGCAGGGCCAGAAGGGGCCGCAGGCGGACATGGTCCGACTGGCGACCAGCTGAAGCACGCGCCGGGTAGATAGCAGCGTCGTTCTTCTTTTCTTCGGAGGGCTCGTACCCCATGGGGAGTCATGGGTGCGGGCCCTCCGGCATGCCCGCATTCCGCACGGCCGGACCCCTGTCGCGCGCCGCGGGTCCGCCCGGCGCCCACGGGCCCAGTCCGCGGGAGGCGCTTGCACTCGGCAGGGGCGAGTGCTAATCATTGGCGTTAGCACTCTGAAGGTGAGAGTGACAAAGAAGGACCGGGTCGGTGAGGCCCGCAGGCCGGGTGGGGCAAGGAACCCACGGGTCGGCGAGCCGTCCGTCGCGGGCGCGGGCGCGGTCCGAAGGAATCACCCCCAGTCCTGGAGGGACCACTTCACATGGCCAAGATCATCGCGTTCGACGAGGAGGCGCGGCGCGGCCTCGAGCGCGGCATGAACCAGCTCGCGGACGCCGTGAAGGTGACGCTCGGCCCCAAGGGCCGCAACGTCGTCCTCGAGAAGAAGTGGGGCGCCCCCACGATCACCAACGATGGTGTCTCCATCGCCAAGGAGATCGAGCTCGAGGACCCGTACGAGAAGATCGGCGCCGAGCTGGTCAAGGAAGTCGCCAAGAAGACGGACGACGTCGCCGGTGACGGTACGACCACCGCGACCGTTCTCGCCCAGGCCCTGGTCAAGGAGGGCCTGCGCAACGTAGCCGCCGGCGCCAACCCGATGGCCCTCAAGCGCGGTATCGAGAAGGCCGTCGAGGCCGTCTCCGGTGCCCTGCTGGAGCAGGCGAAGGATGTCGAGACCAAGGAGCAGATCGCTTCGACGGCCTCCATCTCCGCCGCCGACACCCAGATCGGCGAGCTCATCGCCGAGGCCATGGACAAGGTCGGCAAGGAAGGCGTCATCACCGTCGAGGAGTCCCAGACCTTCGGTCTGGAGCTGGAGCTCACCGAGGGTATGCGCTTCGACAAGGGCTACATCTCGGCGTACTTCGCCACCGACATGGAGCGTATGGAGGCCGTCCTCGACGACCCGTACATCCTGATCGCCAACTCCAAGATCTCCTCGGTCAAGGACCTGCTCCCGCTGCTGGAGAAGGTCATGCAGTCGGGCAAGCCGCTGCTGATCATCGCCGAGGACGTCGAGGGCGAGGCCCTGTCGACCCTGGTCGTCAACAAGATCCGCGGCACCTTCAAGTCCGTCGCCGTCAAGGCCCCGGGCTTCGGCGACCGCCGCAAGGCCATGCTCGGCGACATCGCCATCCTCACGGGCGGCGAGGTCATCTCCGAGGAGGTCGGCCTCAAGCTGGAGAACGCCACCCTCGACCTGCTGGGCAAGGCCCGCAAGGTGGTCATCACCAAGGACGAGACCACCATCGTCGACGGTGCCGGCGCCAGCGACCAGGTCGCGGGCCGCGTGAACCAGATCCGCGCCGAGATCGAGAACAGCGACTCGGACTACGACCGCGAGAAGCTGCAGGAGCGCCTGGCGAAGCTCGCCGGCGGTGTCGCGGTCATCAAGGCCGGTGCCGCCACCGAGGTGGAGCTCAAGGAGCGCAAGCACCGCATCGAGGACGCCGTCCGCAACGCGAAGGCCGCCGTCGAGGAGGGCATCGTCGCCGGTGGTGGCGTGGCGCTCATCCAGGCCTCCTCGGTCTTCGAGAAGCTGGACCTGGAGGGTGACGAGGCGACCGGCGCCAACGCCGTGCGCATCGCGCTCGAGGCCCCGCTGAAGCAGATCGCCGTCAACGCCGGCCTCGAGGGCGGCGTCGTGGTGGAGAAGGTCCGCAACCTCACCCCGGGTCACGGCCTGAACGCCGCGACCGGCGAGTACGTCGACCTGGTCAAGGAAGGCATCATCGACCCGGCGAAGGTCACGCGCTCTGCCCTGCAGAACGCCGCCTCCATCGCCGCGCTCTTCCTCACCACCGAGGCCGTCATCGCCGACAAGCCGGAGAAGGCCGCCGCGCCCGCCGGTGGCGGCATGCCGGGCGGTGACATGGACTTCTGATCCGCCTGACGGCTGATCAACGTCCTTACGGAGGGCGGCACTTCCTGCTCCGGCAGGGGGTGCCGCCCTTCGGCGTGTCCGGGGTCACAGGGCGGCCGGAAATGCGGGGACGCGTGCGGCGGTTGACGTTGACGCAGTGTCTATGCGTATGCACATACCGAGGAGTTTCCCCACGTGACCGCCACCACCTCCCGCGCCGCGGAGATCCTGTCCCGTCCCACCGCGATCAACGGCCTGACCGTCCCCAACCGCATCGTGATGGCGCCGATGACCCGCCAGTTCTCCCCGGGCGGCATCCCCGGCGAGGACGTCGCGTCGTACTACTCCCGCCGCGCCGCCGCCGGTGTCGGTCTGATCGTCACCGAGGGCACCTACGTCGGCCACGAGTCAGCCGGGCAGAGCGACCGCGTCCCGCGGTTCCACGGCGAGGAGCAGCTGGCGGGCTGGCAGAAGGTCGCCGAGGCGGTGCACGCGGCGGGCGGCACGATCGTCCCGCAGCTGTGGCACATCGGCATGGTGCGCGAGCAGGGCCAGCCGCCCTTCCCCGCCGCCCCCGCCGTCGGCCCCTCCGGCCTGGTCACCGCCGGTGCCGAGCCGACCGGCCGGGCGATGACCCAGCGGGACGTGGACGACGTCATCGGCGCGTTCGCCGCGGCCGCCGCGGCCGCCGAGCGCATCGGCTTCGACGGCGTGGAGATCCACGGCGCGCACGGCTACCTGGTCGACCAGTTCCTGTGGGCCGGCACGAACCGCCGCACCGACGCGTACGGCGGTGACCTCGTCGCCCGTACGAAGTTCGCGGCGGAGATCGTCGCGGCGGTGCGGGAGACCGTGTCGCCCGAGTTCCCGATCATCTTCCGCTACTCGCAGTGGAAGCAGCAGGACTACACCGCGCGGCTCGCCGAGACCCCCGAGGAGCTGGAGGCGATCCTCACCCCGCTGGCGGCGGCCGGGGTCGACGCCTTCCACGCCTCCACCCGGCGGTACTGGCTGCCCGAGTTCGACGGCGCCGACCTGAACCTGGCCGGCTGGACGAAGAAGCTGACCGGCAAGCAGGTGATCACCGTCGGTTCCGTCGGGCTCGACGGAGACTTCCTCCGCGGGTTCGCGGGCGAGGGATCTCCGCTGCGGGGCATCGACGACCTGCTCGACCGGCTGGAGAGCGAGGAGTACGACCTCGTGGCCGTGGGACGCGCCCTGCTGCAGGACCCGGAGTGGGCCGCGAAGGTGCTGGCCGGCCGCACCGAGGAGCTCGCGCCCTACGACGCGGCGGCGCTGAAGTCCCTGAGCTGAACGGCGAGTCCGCGCCGTCCGCCGACCGCGGCCGGCGCGGAGTCCGCTGGTTTGCTTGATTTCAGCAAGCTTGTTCGTTTGAGTGGATCGGCAGCCTTGCATCCCCCACCCGTGAGGAGCCGACGATGACGACAGCGGAAGGTCCGGTCGTACGCACCGGAGCCGGTGCGGTGCGCGGACGTCAGGAGGACGGGCTGACCGTCTTCCGGGGCGTCCCGTTCGCCGAACCGCCCGTGGGCGGGCTCCGGTTCCAGGCACCGCGCCCCGTGCGGGCCTGGGACGGGACACGGGAGGCGTACGCGTTCGGGCCGCCGCCCCCGCAGGACCTCGGCATCCAGGGCCGCAGGGGCGTGCTGGAGGCGCCCGACGGCGACGACTGGCTCACCGTCAACGTCTGGACACCGCAGGCCGATCCGGCCGCGCTCCGCCCGGTGATGGTGTGGATCTACGGCGGAGCCTACAAACTGGGCCACTCCGGCAGCCCCGGCTACGACGCCCGACGCATCGCCCGCGACGGCGACCTGGTCGTCGTCACCCTCAACTACCGGGTCGGCGTGGAGGGGTTCGCGAGCATCGAGGGGGCGCCCGCCAACCGGGGCCTGCTCGACCAGGTGGCCGCCCTGGAGTGGGTACGGGACAACATCACGGCGTTCGGCGGCGACCCCGGCCGGGTGACCGTGTTCGGGGAGTCGGCGGGCGCGGGGTCGGTGGCGGCGCTGCTGGCGATGCCGGGTGCGCGGGGGCTGTTCGGGCGGGCGATCGCCCAGAGCGTTCCGGGCACCTTCTTCTCCGACGAACTCGCCCGGGACATCGCCGCCGAGATCGCCAAGGAGGCCGGTCTGCCGCCGACGGCGGCCGCGCTGTCCGCCGTGGACCCCCGTCTGCTCACCTCGGCCGGCGAGGCGTTGAGCGCGAAGATGCGGCAGTACGAGGACCGCTGGGGCCAGGTGGCGCCCACGGTCACGCCCTTCTCGCCGGTCGTCGACGGCGAGGTGCTGCCCACCACGCCCTGGCAGGCGCTGGCCGCGGGCGCGGCCCGGGACGTGGACCTGCTCGTCGGACACAACCGCGACGAGTGGCGGCTGTTCCTCGTCATGGGCGAACTGCTCGGCAAGGTCACCGAGGAGCAGGCGGCGTGGGCACTGCGGACGTTCGGGCCCGGCCCCGACGCGGAGCGGGCCTATCGCACCGCCCACCCCGACGCCACCCCGAGCGACCTGTACGAACGCGTCCAGACGGACTGGCTGTTCAACATGCCGAGCCTGCGGCTGGCGGAGGCGCAGTCGGCGGGTGGCGGCCGCGCCCACGTCTACGAACTGACCTGGCCGGCCCCCGGCGCGGGCGGCGTCCTCGGTGCCTGCCACGGCCTGGACATCCCCCTGCTGTTCGGCACGTTCGAGGCGGACCTCGGCAACCTGCTCTTCGCCGGGAGCGGTGTGCCGGCTGAGGCGGAGGAGCTGTCGGCGCGCTTCCGCGCGTCGTGGACGGCGTTCGCGCGCACCGGCGACCCGGGCTGGCCGGCATACGGGGAGCAGGACCGTCTGGTCCAGGTACTGGACGCCCGGCCCGAGGTACGGCCCTACCCCGAGGAGGCCACACGCCGGCTGTGGGAGGGCCACGAGTTCACCGCGCTGCCACTGCTTTCGCGGAACTGACCTTTTCAGGCCTTCTTCAGAGCCAGCAGTCGCTCAGAGGTTGCCCAGCGGCTCGATGTCGACCTTCACCGGGGTGCCCCACACCCGCAGCACCTCGTAGTCGGTGAACTCGTGCACGAGCCGGTAGGCCATGGCGGCGCGCGGGCCCCGGCGCTGGGCGGCGAGATACAGCTCCGCCTCGCGGCGGTCCCGTCTCGGCGTACCGCACAGCTGCCACTCCTGCCCCGTCCACAGCTCCGCCAGCCAGCGCTGCTGGGGCTGGGGACGGTCGCCGCGGACGCCGTAGCGGGAGGGCGCTGACTCGGTGGGGTGCACGGGCAGCGGGCCGCCGTTGAACTCGGCGCGGCGAGCCGCCCGACGCCGGGTCTCGCACAGCAGGCAGAGATCGGGGGCGCTCTCGTCGACCGGGCCGTTCGGGTGCTCGGCGCAGCGGGTGGCCGGAGCGGCCGTGGAGACGCTGTCGTCCAGGAGGTCCAGGGCGCGCCGCAGGTCGGCCTTGACCTCGTGCAATCTGGCGTCCGGGGTGTCGGCGGTGAGGGCCTCGCCGTGCTCGCCGAGGAGGCGGAGGGCTCGGCCCAGGGCGGTGAGCTGGGCGTGGTTCATGGGTATCAGTCTGCTTCGTGTTCGGGCCGAAAGGTGTGCGGGGGCTCGACGGGGCTCGGGCCGGTCATGTGGCCCAGTAGTCGCGCTCCGGCAGTTCGACCCAGTGGTCCGGCGGGCCGAGGACCGCCCGGGCGTCGGTCGGACGCAGGCCGGGGTACGCGAGGCAGTACGACAGCGTCCTGTAGTGGTGGACGTAGGAGAACAGGACCTCCTCCGGGCTCTCCTCCGCGTACGGGCCGCCGCCCGGGTGCAGGTCCCAGCCCTCGCAGACGCCGTCGCGGTGAACACTGCCCTGGTCGCCGCTCTTGGGGTTGGCGTACAGGCCGTAGGAGACGGTGCCCACCGAGAGGCGGGTGTGGACGCCGGGCATCGAGGGGCCGTACCCCCAGGGCTGGGTGACGACGCAGCCGCCCGGCACGGTCGTCACACCGACCAGGCGGAGGATGTCGTCCAGCTCGTAGTCGTACGGGTCCTCCAGCACGTCGGCCAGCAGTTCGGCGTCGGCTGGGGTCGCCTCCAGCCGCCGTATCGCCTCCTCGGCGTCGATCCCGGCCACGCAGGCCAGCCCGAAGCCCTCGTAGTGGAAGTCGCCGAGGGCCGCGCCGAGCCGTCGGCCCTCCTCCGCCACCGCGCGCTCCGCCTCCGTCAGGGGCTCCACCGCGCCGAGGGACGCGAACACGTCCGGCTCGGGTCCGGCGAGACTCAGCCGGGCCGGCGTCCAGCCGCCGAAGCCGCTCCACGCCGGGTCGGCCCCGGCGGCGGCCAGCGCACGCGCGTTGTCCATGCGGCCCGCCACGACCGCGTCCCACAGGGCCGTCGTCCCGTTCTCCGGCGCGTCGACGTCCGCGACCCGGCGGGCCAGCTCGGCGACCACTTCGGGCGAGCCGTCCACCGCGGCGCGATGAAGGGGCCGCGATCCGCCCAGGCCCCACCGCTCCGGGTCGGCCCCTGCGTCCAGGCGCCGCTTCACGTCCGCGTGATCGAGCCAGCCGCGGTAGTCCATACCGCCCCAGGCGTCGCCGTCCCGCCCTGCCATCCCCTGCCCCCTCCGGCCGTGGAAGTCCGTGATCACACCATCGCAGACGGCACTGACAACGGGGTGGGGCTCCCGGCTCCGGCGGGCCTTCCGCTCAGCGGGGCGCTGCCGCCAGGGCTGCTCGCAGGTGGCCGTCCGACTCCTCCAGCAGTCGGGCCGCCGTGGGGCCGTCCACGTCTGCCAGGAGGGTGAGGATCGCGTTCTTCACCTCACCGTCCGTGGCCGCCAGCGCCCGCTCGATCTCCTCGTCCGGCGCGCCCGTGGCGAGGGCGACGATGCGCCGGGAACGGGCCCGCAGCTTCTCGTTCGAGGCGCGTACGTCGACCATCAGGTTCCCGTACGTCTTGCCCAGCCTGATCATCGTGATCGTCGAGAGCATGTTGAGGACGAGCTTCTGGGCCGTGCCGGCCTTGAGACGGGTGGAGCCGGTCAGCAGCTCCGGCCCGACCACGATCTCGATCCCGTGCTCGGCGGCCGCGGCGAGCGCGCTGTCGGCGTTGCAGGCGAGCCCGACCGTCAACGCGCTCTGCCGGCGGGCGTGTTCGACGGCCGCGATGGCGTACGGGGTGCGGCCGGACGCGGAGATCCCGACCACCGTGTCGGCGGAGGTGAGGGCGAGGGCGTCCAGATCGGCGCGGGCGAGTTCGGCGGAGTCCTCGGCGCCCTCGACGGAGGTGACCATGGCGGCGGGGCCGCCCGCGATGAGCCCCACCACCTGTTCGGGATCGGTGTTGAAGGTCGGCGGGCATTCGGAGGCGTCCAGCACCCCGAGCCGGCCGGCGGTCCCGGCACCGGCGTAGATCAGCCGCCCGCCGCGTGCCATGCGGTCGGCGATGGCGTCGATGGCGGCGGCGATCGCCGGCAGCCGTGCGGCGACGGCCGCCGGGACGGTGGCGTCCTCGCCGTTCATGAGCCGGGCGATCTCCAGGGTGGGCAGCCGGTCGATGTCGGCGAGGTCGGGACGGAAGGCCTCGGTGGTGAGCGATTCCAACTCGGCGCGCAGATCACGGGGGTTGGAGGTGGAGGTCATGGTGGAGCGGCTCTTTCGTGAAGTGCTGCCAGGAACGTGAGAGAAGGAAGGGCGAGGGGCTACCGCCGGTGCCGGTGGGCGAGCGCCTCGTACGACGCGGCCAGCGAGGGCGCCGCCGTCTCGTACGTCTTCTGCGCCACCCCCACGAACAGGCAGTCCACGACCAGCAGTTGACTGGTCCGGGACGACATCGCGGCCGGCCGCAGCTCGCTCTCCCGGGCGATGGACGTCGTCAGCACGTGATCGGCGTACTGGGCGATCGCCCCGTCCGGCCGCCCGGTGATCGCCACGGTCGTCGCCCCGCGCTCGAAGGCCACCCGCAGCGGCTCCACGACGTCCCCCGTCGACCCGGAGTGCGTGATGGCGATGGCGACGTCACCCGCCCGCAGCTGCACCGCGTTCGTCACGGCCAGGTGCGGGTCGCTGTGCGCGTGGGCTATCAGCCCTATCCGCAGCAGCTTCTGGGTGAGGTCCTGGGCGACCAGCCCCGACGCGCCCACCCCGTACACGTCGATGCGCCGTGCCACGGCGGCCGCGGCGACCGCGGCCCCCAGCTGCACGGTGTCGAGTCCGGCCGCCGTGTCGGCGAGCGTCTGCTGCTCGTCGTAGGCCAGTTTGGCCACGACGTCGGCGATGGGGTCGTCGACGGCGATGTCGGTGGTGATGGCCGGGGCGCGGCCCGACTGCTGCTGCGCCGCGAGCCCGGCGAGGGCGAGCCGCAGATCCCGGTACCCCGGGTACCCGAGCAGCCGGGCGGTGCGGACCACCGTCGCCTCGCTGGTGCCGGTGAGCTCGGCGAGCCCGGTGACCGTGAGGGCGGCGCAGCCGGCCGGGTCGCCCGCGACGGCCTCGGCGACGCGCTGCATGGAACGTGTCATGGAGGGGGCGAGCGTGCGCACCTTGGCGGCGAGGGCGGCGGGGGCGGGAGGCGCGGTGCCCGGCGTGCCCGCACCGTGGCCGGCGAAAATTTCCTTCACGTTCTGGGTCACGTATGAAAGATATTTTCGGCCGAGGCACCGGTCAAGAGTGCGCACAATGGGTGCATGGATCCCTCCGACACCCCCGAAACCCCGGGCGCCCCGGTCGCCCCCCTGGAGCGGGCGCTGCACGTGGCGCGCGCCCTCGTGCTCGCCGACCTGGCCGCGGGGCGGGTCGCCGCGGCGGACGTGGTGTCCATGGTCGAGGACTCCGTCGCACAGCGGCGCTGGTGGGTCGAGCAGTGGCCGCAGGGCGCGGAGTTCGTGACGGGGCTGGTCGCCCAGGACGTCCAGGACGCCCTGCTGGAGACGTACGGCCGCTGGCCGCTGTGCCCCGTCTGCGGCTCCGGCGACCCGCACGCGCTGGAGGTCGAGCCCGAACTGGGCGCCGACCCGCACTGGGTCTGCCACAAGGCGGGCGTGCGGGTCGCGGCGGTCGGGGCGCTGGGGCCGGCGACGGGCGGGACGCCCGCGTCGTGACCGTCTACATCGACCCGCCGGACTGGCCCGGCCACGGCCGCATGTGGTCCCACCTCATCAGCGACGTCTCCTACGACGAACTGCGGCTGTTCGCCGACGGGCTGGGCGTGCCGCGGCGCGCCTTCGAGCGCGACCACTACGACATCCCCTCGCACCGGTACGCGGACGCGGTGGCCGCCGGGGCGGTGCAGGTCAGCAGCCGAGAGGTGGTGCGGCTGCTGACCGCGGCGGGGCTGCGGCGGCCCAAGGGCCGTGTTCAGCGCCCCAGTTCGTAGGCGAACGCCTCCGCTTCCTCGCTCACCCTGCGGAACCCGGCGCGGGTGACGACCGCCTGGGAGGGGAGGTTGTCGCGGTCGACCGTCGCGAAGAGCGCGCGGACGTCGTCCCGGGCGAACGCCCAGTCGGCGAGGGCCCGCAGCGCCTCGGTCGCGTAGCCGTTGCCGCGGGCGGACTCGACCAGGTCGTAGCCGACCTCCACCCGCCCCTCCTCGTCCGGGACGCCGTGGAAGCCCATGCCGCCGATCGCCCGGCCGTCCTCCCGGCGGACGAGGACGAAGACGCCGAACTCCGGCCGGTGGACGCCCTCCTCGTAGGCCTTCAGCAGGAAGCCGGCCGCCTCCCGGGTGCCGGCGTACGGGCCGCCGGCGATCCAGTCGAAGCCGCCGTCGCCGCCGAGCACCAGGTCGCGCGCGGACGCCGGCGTGATGCCCTCAAGGGTGAGGCGGTCGGTGGTGTGGACGAGGTTGTTGTGCCAGCGCCACTCGGTGACGGGGGCCCGGCCGGGCAGTTCGCCGCGCCCGGTGGCCCACAGCAGGGTCCGCCAGGCGTCGGAGTCGGGCCGGACGTGCGGGAAGATCGTGCTGAGGACGAACTCCGCCACGGCGGACGGCGGTTCGTAGGCCAGCCCCAGGCCGGCCGTCATGTCGTACGTGTGCAGCAGCACCTCGGCGACGCCCATCGCGGCGAAGCCCTCGCGGTTCGCGCTGCGGAAGGGGTACGGGTGGAAGGCGCGGGCCTCGCGCGGGGCGGTGCGGACCGCCGCGGCGAGCAGGGCGCCCATCGACTCGACGAGGTGCAGCAGGCCCGTGTTGTCGGTGCCCTCGTCGAGCGTGATCTCGAAGGGGACGTAGCCGTCGCGGGCGCGTCCGGCGAGGTTCGCCGCGTAGCCGACGAGGCACTCCGCGATGTGGAACGCCGTCTCGTGGACGGTCCACTCCATCCCGGCCGCCCGCACCGCCGTCCAGTCCCGGTCCACCGCTGGCCGCAGTGCCGCGAGACAGCCCGCGACGGCCTCTTCCACCTGATCCCCGCCCATTGCACGCATGGGCCGAAGGCTATTCGGCCCCCTCCACGGCGGTCGACAGGATTTCCAGCTCGGAGGAGAGGTTGTATCGGGCCGTCGCCTCCCACTTCTCCTGCCCGTAGGGCGTCCTGAACAGCCGTGGAAGAGCGAGGAGTTGACGCAGGATGTCGGCCCGCCCCGCGCGGAAGGCGTCGTTCGGCACGAAGTGGTACTCCTCGCGTACGGCCGCGGTGTAGGCGGCGTACGCGGCGGGCGGCGAGGCGAGGACCGCGAGGTCGGCGTCGCACAGCACCTGGCCGTCGCGGTCGCCGTCGGCGGGGTCGTGGGTGACGGTGAGCCGGACCAGCCGGGCGACCTCGGCGGTGGTGTCGTCGGGGACGCCGGCCTCGGTCAGGGCGCGTTCGGCGAGGTGGGCGGAGCGCTCCTCGTTCTCGGACCGGTCCGGGAGGTAGACCGCGTCGTGGAACCAGGCCGCCAGACGCACCGTGTCCGGATCGTCCGCGTACTCCTCCAGCGTGTCGACGTGGTCGAGGACGGCGACGAGGTGCGCGAGCGTGTGGTATCGGCGCTGCGGCTCCCGCCAGCGGGCCAGCAGGTTGTCGGCGTACGGCACCGGATCGGGGCCGGCGGCGGAGCCTCGGGCTCCGGCCAGCGCACGGGTCCAGCGGGAACGCAGAACGTCGAGATCGGCCATACCCCCATTCTCCCGCCGACCACCTCCCGCCCCTAGCGTGACCCCATGACTACTACGACTCCCGAAGCGCGCGATCCCGAACTGCCCGGGCGGCTTCTGGCTGCCGAGCGTGATGTCTTCGTACCGCTGTTGCGGGCCCGGCCGGACGCGGACTTCGCGGTGCCGACCACCGGGTGTCCGAGGTGGACCGTGCGGGACGTGCTCGCGCACTGTTCGTCCGCGCTGATGCGGGTGGTGGAGAGCCGGTTCGAGAAGGGCGTCTTCTCGCCCGAGGCCAACGACCGCGACATCGCCGAGCGGGCCGGGTGGACGAACCGGCAGGTCGTCGACGAGCTGGAGCGTGGGATGACCGAGGCCGGACCGGTGATCGCCAAGGCCGGCGGCATCCTGGACATGGTCGCGCTGGGCGAGTGGGTGCACGCCGGCGACGTACGCGAGGTGTGGGACGAGCCGGGCGCCTATGCCGGCGCCGGGCTCCCGGACGCGCTCGCCCTCCTCGCCCGGATCACCCGCGAGAAGGGCCGCGCGCCGCTCCACGCCGACCTGGAGGACGTGGACGAGCCGCTGCTGCTGGGCGAGGCGAGCGGGGACCGGCCGCCGGCCCGTTTCCTCGGCGAGGCCGCCACCCTCGTACGGCTGTACGCGGGCCGTCCGGTGCCGCAGGGCGTGTCCTACGAGCTGGTGGGAGTGGAGGCGGGAGATCTGAACATCTTTGGCTGAGGGGCGTCGTCGTGCGGGCGGCCGCAGGGGCGTAGTCTTTGAATTGGACTAGACCTGTGTACCGGAAGCGTACCCTCCGCCCGATCGACGAATGGGGTCCCATGAGCAAGCGTGCAGTCCTGGAGGTGATCGCCCTCGACGCCGAGGACGCGGTCGCCGCCCAGGCCGGAGGCGCGGACCGCCTCGAACTGGTCACCGACATCGCGGCCGACGGCCTGACCCCGCAGGCCGCCACGTTCACCGCGATCCGCGCCGCCGTCGACATCTCGCTGCGCGTGATGCTGCGGCTGGCCGACGGGTTCGCGGCGGGGGACGTGGGCCGGCTGGCCGGGGTGGCCCAGGACATGCGGGCGGCCGGGGCCGACGAGTTCGTGCTCGGGTTCCTCGACGGCGAGGGCTGTGTCGACCTCGCCGCGGTGGAGCGGGTCGTGGCCGAGCTGGACGGCTGCCGCTGGACCTTCCACCGGGCCATCGACCACACGGCCGACCGGGACGGGCTGCGCAAGCGGCTGGACGGTCTGCCGGGCCTGGACACCATCCTCACCGCGGGCTCGGCCGCGGGCGTCGACGACGGGCTCCCCACCCTGCTCGCCGAGGCGGCCAGGGGCGGGGAGCCCGGCTACGAACAGCAACTGCTGGTGGGCGGCGGCCTCCGACTGGACCACGTACCCCGCCTGCGCACCGCCGGCATCGACGCCTTCCACATCGGCGGGGCGGCGAGGCCCGGCGGCTGGGACGCGCCGGTGTCCGCGGCGGCCGTGGGCCGGTGGCGCCGGGTGCTGGACGGCTCCACTCCCCAGCCGCTCACCCTTTGAGCTGGGGCGGCAGCGGCGCCGCGTGGGTGACGATCAGGCCGGAGACGGCTCGGGTCAGGGCCACGTACAGACGGCGCAACCCCGTCCGCTCGTCCGGCTCGCCGTCCACCACGGCTTGCGGTTCGTCGAGGACCACGTAGTCGTACTCCAGGCCCTTGGCGAGCGAGGCCGGGACCAGGGTGAGACGGGTCTCGGCCGTCGTCTCCTCGCCGGGGGCCAGGTAGCCGATGCCGGCCGCCGTCAGTGCCTCCGCGAGCGCCGCGACGCGGGCGTCGGCCGCGATGAGACCGGTCGAGCCCTCGTTGCGGAGCAACTCCTCGCAGGCGGCGACGACTTCGTCGGTTGCCGTGACCGACCGCAGGTCGAAGAAGCCGGGATTCTCACGGACCGACGCGACCGGGGTGAGGCCGGGGGCGATGTGCGGCAGGAGCCGGGAGGCGTAGGTGATGACGTCCGTCGGCACTCGGAAACCGGCCGTCAGTTCCTCGATCACGCCGTCCGCCTTGCCGAGGTGGGCGAGGGCCTCGTCCCAACTCCGGGTCGCCCAGGGCGTGGTGCCCTGCGCCAGGTCGCCGAGGACCGTCGCCGAACCGGTGGTGCAGCGGCGGCCGACGGCGCGGTACTGCATGGGGGACAGGTCCTGCGCCTCGTCCAGGACGACATGGCCGAGGGAGTGCGTGCGCTGCACGACGTCCGTCGTCTCGTCGATCAGTACCGCGTCCGCCGCGGACCACTTGGCCGCCTTGACGCTGCGCACCGGCTTCGCCCACAGGATCGTCTTGCGCTCCTCCTCGGTGAGGACGCCCTCCGCGTGCTCGGCCAGGAAGTCCGCGTCCGTCAGCAGCCGCAGCACCAGCTTCGCCGGGTCGACCGGCGGCCAGATCTGCTTCACCGCCGCCTTCACCGCCGCGTTGCGGGCCACCGCGTCCTGCACCCGGTCGTCCGGCGCCTCACCGGAGCGCTCCATCTGCACCAGGACCGCGTGCGCGATGCGCTGCGGAAGGGCCTCACGGGCGGCGCCGTAACGGATGTCCCGCTCCAGCAACTCACGGACGATGTCCTGCAGTTCGTACGCCGGGACGCGCCAGCGGCGCGAGCCGCGTACCACGACGACCGGCTCGGTCGGCATGGTCACGTGCGAGTAGACGGCCCGCCGCAGCACCTGGGCCATCCGCGCGTCGCCCTTGACGACCGCGGCCGTCGCGTCGTCCGTCCCGCGCACCTCCACCTGCGCCACCAGGTCGTCCACCGTCGCCTGCTGCACGGTCAACTCGCCCAGGGCGGGCAGCACTTGCTCGATGTAGTGCAGGAAGGACCGGTTCGGCCCGATGACGAGCGTGCCGGTGCGGGCGAGGCGCTCGCGGTGGGCGTACAGCAGGTAGGCGACCCGGTGCAGGCCCACGGCCGTCTTCCCGGTGCCCGGGCCTCCCTGCACGCACACCGTGCCGCCGAGCCCGGACCGCACGATCTCGTCCTGCTCCGGCTGGATGGTGGCCACGATGTCCCGCATCGGACCGACACGCGGGCGCTCGATCTCCTGCTGGAGCAGCTTGCTGGTGCGCGCCGCCTCCGCCGGGTCGGAGAGGTGCTCGTCCTCGTACGCGGTGATGTCGCCGCGCGTGTAGCCGAAGCGGCGGCGCAGCGCGATGTCCATCGGGTCCTTCTTGGACGCCCGGTAGAACGGCTGCGAGACCGGCGCCCGCCAGTCGATGACCATCGGGTCGCCGTCGTGGTCGTGCACGTGCCGGCGCCCGATGTAGAAGCGCTCGCCGTACGCCCCCTCGGCCTGGTCCGCGCCGGGGGCGTGCAGGTAGTCGAGGCGGCCGAAGAACAGCGGGGTGTCGCTGAGGTCGGCCAGCGCCTTGATCCGCTCGTCGATCTGGCGGGCCAGGACCTCGGCGTTGACCCAGTTCGCGGTGACGTCCTTGATGTCGAGCGACTCGACGTCCTCGCGCATGGCGCGCAGCGCGGCCCGGGATTCGGCGAGGTGGGAGCGCTCGCGGGAGAGGGGGTCGTCGAGGGGCGCGGGGTCGTCGACGGACGTGGACAAGGGGGTGCCTCCGAAGGTGCTGCGGGCCGTGTGACTGCTGCTGCGAGGTGCCGACCGGTTTCCGGCCGGTCGGCGGCGCTCCGTCGAGGGAGGCGGGCAAGAGCGGAGATTTTAGGCGAGGGGGCGGTACGGTGGCCAACCGATTTTCCGACCCGGTCCGCCCCGCTTCCCGGCTCCCCCTAGGGGTTCACCCTTCCATCCCCGGGTGGACGCCTTCACCCATGGGGGGTACCCAGGTATCACAGCAAGTGGGGACCTTGGGCCGATGCTCTCCTTATGTCCGGGACGCCACCATGGATACATGAGTGCAGCGACCATCACCCCGGCCCCCGGTCGCCCGTCCGGTGCGACCCCCGTCTCCGACCTCCACGGCACCCACCGCCTCGGCAACGCTCTCCGCGCGATCCGTGTCTTCGCCGGCGCCGCCTTCGACGTCGTCATACTCGGCGAGTACGGCGAGGAAGCGGGCGTCCGCCGCAAGTGATCCGCGGGACCACCTGAGTAGGCGGCCACGCGTGGGATGAGTATCCGTACCGGTGCCCCGCAGTCCGGCGCCCCGGTTCACTGCTCGTATGACCACACAGCACTTCGCGGCACAGCCCCCGGCCTCGTCGGACCCGGCCGGGCGGGACCCCAGGGCGTGGATCGCGCCGCTGGTCGCGACGGTTCTCCTGGTGTTCCTGGGACCGGCCGCGGTGCTCTTCGGCGGCCTGTCCGCCATGGCGACGGACGCCTGCGGCCCCGACGACTGCTCGTCGGCGCTCACCACCCACCTGTCCTTGATCTACGGCACCCTCGAGTACGGCACCCTGCCCACCCTCGCCGCGCTCGCCACGGCCTGGGCACTGCCCTGGAAGCTGCGCTGGCTGCCCGTCCGGGTCTGCGCCGCACTCGCCGCCGTGTTGCCGGCGCTGTTCGTCCTGCTGCTGGTGTTCACCCTGCCCGCGCCCTGACGGCGGGGCCTCAGCCCTCCGCCAGGATCTCGTCCGCGTCCACGATCCGGTACGCGTACCCCTGCTCCGCCAGGAACCGCTGCCGGTGCGCGGCGAAGTCCTGGTCGATGGTGTCCCGGGCGACCACCGAGTAGAAGTGGGCCTGGTGGCCGTCGGCCTTCGGCCGCAGCACCCGCCCCAGCCGCTGGGCCTCCTCCTGCCGCGAGCCGAAGGTGCCGGACACCTGGATCGCGACCGTCGCCTCCGGCAGGTCGATGGAGAAGTTCGCGACCTTCGACACCACCAGCACGCTGATCTCGCCCTCGCGGAAGGCGTCGAAGAGCCTCTCGCGCTGGGTGTTGGAGGTCTCGCCCTTGATGACGGGCGCGTTCAGGTGCTCGCCCAGCTCGTCGAGCTGGTCGATGTACTGGCCGATGACGAGGATCTGCTGCCCCGCGAACCGGCGTACGAGCGCCTCGGTGACCTTCCGCTTGGTCGCGGTCGTCGCACAGAAGCGGTACTTCTCCTCCTGCTCGGCGGTGGCGTAGGCGAGCCGCTCGGAGTCGGTGAGGTTGACCCGGACCTCCACACAGTCGGCCGGCGCGATGTAGCCCTGCGCCTCGATCTCCTTCCACGGAGCGTCGAACCGCTTCGGGCCGATCAGCGAGAACACGTCCGACTCACGGCCGTCCTCGCGCACCAGGGTCGCCGTCAGCCCGAGCCGCCGCCGCGCCTGGAGGTCCGCGGTGAACTTGAACACCGGGGCAGGCAGCAGGTGCACCTCGTCGTAGACGATCAGCCCCCAGTCGCGGGAGTCGAACAGCTCCAGGTGCGGATAGACGCCCTTCCGCTTCGTCGTCAGCACCTGGTACGTGGCGATGGTGACGGGCCGGATCTCCTTGCGCGTCCCGCTGTACTCGCCGATCTCGTCCTCGGTCAGCGAGGTCCGCTTCACCAGCTCGTGCTTCCACTGCCGGGCGGAGACGGTGTTGGTGACGAGGATCAGCGTCGTGGACTTGGCCTGCGCCATCGACCCGGCGCCGACCAGCGTCTTGCCGGCCCCGCAGGGCAGCACGACGACCCCGCTGCCGCCGTGCCAGAAGTTCTCCACGGCCTGCTTCTGGTACGGCCTGAGCGCCCAGCCGTCCTCGGCGAGCTCGATCGGGTGCGCCTCTCCGTCCACGTATCCGGCGAGGTCCTCGGCCGGCCAGCCCAGCTTCAGCAGCGTCTGCTTGATCTGCCCGCGCTCGGAGGGGTGCACGGCGACGGTGTCGGGGTCGATGCGGGCGCCGACCAGCGGCGCGACGCGCTTGGAGCGCAGCACCTCTTCCAGCACCGGCCGGTCGGTGGTGGTCAGCACCAGTCCGTGCGCGGGGTGCTTGCTCAGCGTCAGCCGGCCGTACCGGTCCATCGTGTCGGCGACGTCCACGAGCAGGGCGTGCGGCACCGGGTAGCGGCTGTACTGCACCAGCGCGTCGACGACCTGCTCGGCGTCGTGCCCGGCGGCACGCGCGTTCCACAGCCCCAGCGGAGTCACCCGGTAGGTGTGGATGTGCTCGGGCGCCCGCTCCAGTTCCGCGAAGACCGCGATGGCACGGCGGCACTCATCGGCCTGCTCGTGGTCGACCTCCAGGAGCAGGGTCTTGTCGGACTGGACGATGAGAGGACCGTTCACCTAGGCACTTCCCTTCCGCACGGCCAAACGTCCAGTGTGCCTCAATCGCGGGCGATCAGGGCCGGTCGGCCGGGGGCTCCGCCAGGCGGCGCAGATGCGGTCCGTACTCGGGGTCGGCGAGGGCGTGGGCGAACTGGGCGGTCAGATAGGCCAGCGGGTTGCCGGTGTCGTACCAGCGGCCCTGGATGACCTGGCCGTAGGCGGCCCTGGTGGCGGCGTAGGCGTTGATGGCGTCGGTGAGGTAGATCTCGCCGGTGCGGTGCTCGTACCAGGCGCTGGTCTGCTTGCGCAGTTCCTCGACGATCCCCGGGGTGATGACGTAGCCGCCGATGGCCGCGTAGGCGGAGGGCGCGTCCTGCGGCTTGGGCTTCTCCACCAGGCCGGTGATGCGCAGCAGGCCGTCGCCGAGGTCCTCCTTGACGCGGGGGACGCCGTAGCGCTGGGAGTCGGCCGGGTCCATGGGGAGCAGGGCGAGGACGGGGCAGCTGGTGGCCTCGTAGGCGCGGATCAGCTGCTGGGCGCGCGGGACCTCGGCGACGAAGACGTCGTCCGGCCACAGGACGAGGATCGGCTCGTCGCCGACGTTGCGGGCCGCGTTGAGCACGGGGGTGCCGTTGCCGTACGGGCCGTGCTGGTCGAGGTAGGTGATATGGCCGCGCCGGGACAGCTCGGCGACCTCCTCGACGGCGTCCGCGTAGGCCGTCTTGCCGTCCGCCCGCAGCTGGGCGACCAGTGCGGGATTCGGCCGGAAATGGTCCTGGATCAGGCCCTTGCCGCCGGAGACGACGATCGTGATGTCGGTGATCCCGGACGCGACCAGCTCGCGGACGGTGTGCTCGATGACCGGCTTGTCGCCGACCGGCAGCATCTCCTTCGGGATCGCCTTGGTGAGGGGGAGGAGGCGGGAGCCCAGCCCGGCGGCGGGGATGACTGCGCGGCGGATCGTCGTGGCCATGGGGTCGGTCCCTTTCGTCGGTCGCGGTCCGTCAGGAGACTGCCCGTGCCGGGCCGCGCGGAGGCATGCGGAGGTCGGGTTCACGCCTCGTCGGCGAGTTCGGCCACCCCCGTCACCCGGTGCAGCGGGTACGTCCGTACCTCGTCCGCGGTGTGGTCGTACGCCGTCACGAAGCCGCCCTCCACACGGATGGGGGCGATGACGCGCTGGCTGGCGGAGCCCTCGGCGTTGACGTAGCCGATCCACAGCGCCTCGCCGGTCAGTACGGCGGCCTGCATGGTGGCGAGGGTCTCGGCGGAGCTGGTGCGGGGCAGGTCGCCGCCGGCGAGCGGGGTGGCGGTGGGCTTGCGCGGGGCGGTGGCGGCCAGGTCACCGGCCCGGATGGCGCGGATCGCGGCCGCGAGAAGGGTGGCGTCCGGGGCCGGTGGGCCGTCGGGGACCGGCTCGGGGGGCGTGCGCGGCGGGGTGCGGTGGGCGTCGGCGCGGGTGATCAGGACGTCGCCCTCGGCGGACTCGGCGGCCGGGGCGAAGCCCATCGCGCGCAGGCCGTCCAGGAGGGCGGCCGGGTCGGCCTGGGCGGCCAGCACGGTGGGCGCGAGGCGGCGCAGCCGCAGGCCGGCGGCCCGCTTGTCGGCCATGATCTCGTTGAGCAGGGAGTCGTCGTCGCAGCGCACGTACGCCGAGGCCGCGCCGACCCTGAGGTGCCCGTGCTTACGGGCCACGTCGTCGATCAGGTACGCCAGCGGCTGGGGGACCGGCGTACGCGAGTGCGCGGTGAGGAAGGCGTGCAGGTCGGCCGCGGTCTGCCCGGCGTCCAGGGCACGCCGGACGGAGCCGGGCGTGAACCGGTAGACGGTCGCCCCGCCCTTCGACTCGACGTCCGCGAGCACCCCGAGCATGTCGGCGAGCGGCCGCTGCAACGGGCCGGGCGCCACGGCCGTGAGGTCGGCCTGGAGCAGCACGTGGTCGAGGGGTTCGGGCAGCAGCGGGGCGAGCAGCCGTGCGGCGGCCGCGGAGGCGACGGCCTGCTCGGCGGGGGAGAGGGGCTCCACGACGACCGGCGTGTGGTGCACGGGGAGCTTGTCCCCGGGGCCGGCGGACCGAGCCGCCTTCCCGGCGGTGGGTGCCGGCGCCCCCAGCAGGGCCCGGCCGTGGGCCGACAGTGCTCCGCGCCCCGTCACTCCCAGCAGCTCCGCCTCCGACAGTGTCCAGCGGGCGAGCCGGGCGCGCAGGTCGTCCTCGCGGCGCTGCGGGCGCTCCCAGGCCAGACGGGCCAGCATCGACTCCGGCGACGGCGCCGCGCCCTCCGGCAGCCCGGCCAGCAGGGTCAGCACCCGGTGGCGTACCTCCGGCGCGGCGGACCGGTCGAGGCCGGGGCCCAGCGCCGACAGCGTGCGGTCCTTCGCGTCCCGGCCGCCCACCAGTCCCGGCGTCCGCGTCGCCGTCAGCCAGGCCTCCGCGAGCCGGGTCCAGCGCAGGTCGGCGGGCTGCTGAAGCCACTCGTCGTGGGCCGGGGTGGCGGCGAACCGCTCGTCGGCCTCCCCGTCGGACGCCAACAGCCCGGCCGCGTAGGCGAGTTCGACCCAGAACGCGGCGACGGGCTCGGCGACGTCCAGGGCGACGGCGGTGCGCTTGAGGTCCCGTACGCTCAGGCCGCCCGCGCGCAGCACCGCGGGTCCGCCCTCGTCCCAGTCCTTCACCAGCTCCTCGACCGTGGCCAGCGCGGTGTACGCCTGCCCGGCCGCCGTCGCGTCCACAACCTGTGGACGGTGGGTGGCCGCGGGCTCCACGGCCGGCGGCATCGGCTCGGTCGCGCGGTGCGCGCGGCCGGCGCGCAGATGCAGGGCCACCTCGCGGGGCAGGACGACGGTGCCGGGCGCGGTGGGCAGCAGCAGCCCGCGGTCCAGCAGCCAGCGCAGTCTGGCCGCCGGGTCCGCGGTGACCTGGCCG
This sequence comes from Streptomyces sp. C1-1, assembly GCF_050214755.1. NCBI lineage: Bacteria > Bacillati > Actinomycetota > Actinomycetes > Kitasatosporales > Streptomycetaceae > Streptomyces > Streptomyces sp. C1-1. The sequence continues at coordinate 5,540,802 of NZ_CP189826.1, forward strand.
TACGGCGGCCCCCACACCAGCCGGTCGAGCACCTCCCGGGACTCCGCGGGCGCCTCGGCGAGCAGGGCGGCCATGCGGGCGCGGTCGGTGAACAGGCCGGTCAGCGCGGTGACCGCGGAGACCGAGTCGTGCGTCGTGGCCAGGCCCGCCTTCGTCACGATCTCCTGGACGCGGCCCGGCGACATGCCCGCCGTGGCCTCCTGCACCGTGGGCCCGAGCCCCGTCGGGGAGGGGTGCTGCGCGGAGGGCGCGAGCAGTTCGCGGGCCGTCCGTACCAGCCGCAGCCGCTCGTCGTCGCCCCACACCAGGGCCTGTGCGCGCAGGGCGCCCAGGGCGCGGGGGAGCGCCGCGGCGACGGCCGGGTCGCCCTGGTCGCCGGTCATCAGGCCGAGCAGTTCCCCGTACGACGCCGGGTCCCCGGCGACCGCCAGCGCCTGCGCCGTCTGCAGCGCGAACCGGTCCAGCCGTTCCAGGGCGCGCACGACCGAGGCCCGGGTGCCGGCCCGGGTGGCCAGTTGGGTGAGGTCGGAGGGCACGGGGGTGATGAGATCGGGGCGGGCACGCAGCAGCTCCGCCAGGGAGGCGTCGTCCCTGAGCCGGAGCGCCTCTGCGAGGGAACGTGGGCCAGGGGTGCTCATCTGACCCACGTTAGCGGGTACGAGATGAGGGCGTTCCGCAACGAAAGGGGCGGACGGGCGGAGAACGGGGTGTTCACCTGCGCTACCGTCGTTGCGACGGGGTATCCAACGCACCCGCCCCGGAGGGGACTTCGTGGGTATCGAGAGCGACAAGGTCGTCTACGAGTATCTGAGCCGCGTCGGCGACGTGGCGCAGCAGCGGCAGTTGCCCTCGGCCGCCCGGATGCGGCTGGTCTCGGAGCTGCGCAACGAGATCGACCGGCGGCGCGCCAAGGCCACCGTCGACAGCCCGGCCGCGGTGCGCCGGATCATCAACCGGCTCGGCAGCCCCGACGAGGTCGTCGAGGCGGCCGGGGGCGGCCCCGCCGCAGCGGGCGCCGCCACTCCCACGCACGTGCCGGTGCAGCGGGACGACGAACCGGCGGGCGAGGAACCGCGCAAGGGCCTGCGCCGGGTCGTGCCGCGTCCCCGCCCGAGCGGACCGGTGCCCCTGGACAAGCCGTCCGCCCCCTCCGACGCCCCGTCCCCGCCGCACCTCGCCGGAGCGCACGAACTCGGCGGCAGCGCGACCCGGCCCGACTGGTGGCGGGTGGACAGCGCGCGCTTCGGCGACAGCCTCCCCCCGGGTTTCACCGGTGGTGTGGAGATCCCGGACCTGCTCAGGGCCCCGCGCCCGCAGGAGGAGCGGGAGCCGGCGGCCGAGAAGGCGGAGCAGGCGGAGAAGACCGTGGAGGCCGTGGCGGACGCCGTGCCCGGGGCCGGGGCGCCCGCCGCCGCCCGCCGCCGGCTCCTTCCGCTGTCCTCCGGCCGCTGGAGCAACCCCCTTCTGCTGATCGCCGCCGCGCTGCTCGTCGCGGGCGCGGTCCTCGGGAACTGGTTCGCCCTGCTGCTCGGCTGGCTCATCGCCTACGCCTCCCGCCGTCTGACCCAGAACGAGTCCAAGTGGGCGGTCGTCCGCATGCCGGGCCTTGCGGTGACGGCGGGTGTGGTGTGGCTGTGGGGCCGCAACGACGGCCGCTGGGGCGACCCCATCGCGCAGGGGCACATGAACGACGCGATCTCCCAGACCTGGCCGTGGGTGGTGCGGGGCGCGGCGATGCTGTCGGCGCTGTATGTCGTATGGCGCTCGCAGCGCAAGGCGTAGGCGCGCGGACGATGTACGTGTAGGTCGCACCCGGCGGACGCCCGACCGCCGCAAGGGCCGGGCACAATGGCCCATATGGCCACCACGACCCAGCCCGCCCTCACCGTCGGCTTCGACCTCGACATGACCCTCATCGACTCCCGGCCCGGCATCCACGCCTGTTACCGGGCGCTGTCCGAGCGGACGGGGACGCACATCGACGCCGATCTCGCGGTCACCCGGCTCGGGCCACCGCTGGCCGAGGAACTGGTCAACTGGTTCCCGGCGGAGCGCATCGAGGAGATGGCCGATCTGTACCGGTCGATGTACCCGACGATCGCGATCGCCGCGACGCCCGCGATGGCCGGCGCGCGCGAGGCCATCGACGCGGTGCGGGCGGCCGGCGGACGGGCGATAGTCGTCACCGCCAAGTACGAGCCGAACGCCAGGCTGCACCTGGAACACCTCGGCATCCGGCCCGACGAACTGGTCGGTGACCTGTGGGCCGAGGGGAAGGCACGGGCACTGCGCGAGCACGGCGCCGGGGTCTACGTCGGCGACCACACCGGCGATGTGCGCGGGGCGCGCACGGCCGAGGCGCTGTCGGTGGCCGTGGCGACCGGACCGTGCAGCGCGGAGGAACTGACGGCGGCCGGGGCGGACGTCGTTCTCGGGGATCTGCTGGAATTCCCGGCCTGGCTGGCCGAATACGACCGGTCCGACTCCTATCGGCCCGCCCGCGCCTGACGCCGCCCGGCCGCGATCGAACGCAGCACTCCGGCGGCGGCGATCAGGAAGCCGACGCCCATGAGCATGCTCAGTCCGAACATGAACGTGGGAAATGGCTTCGCGTGCAGGAGCAGCGGAGCCACTGTGACCAGAGTGGCCACGGCACCGATGAAGAACACGATGGCTCCGGCACGGATCAGTCGGTCACCGGGCGCGGCGGAATTCGTTTGGGTTTTGTCACGCACCGGACCAGGGTAGTTCCCAGCGCGAAGGAACAACCCTGCGACGTCTTGTCACCCGCCTGAAGACCATTAGCCTTGGTACCGGCGGGTCCGCGACGACCCGCCCGAGTGCTATCAAGAGCCGTTTCCGAAGCAGTTTTCCGACGAGTACGAGGACGAGGACAGACGTGCCTACCGGCAAGGTCAAGTGGTTCAACAGCGAGAAGGGCTTCGGCTTTCTCTCCCGTGACGACGGCGGTGACGTCTTCGTCCATTCCTCGGTCCTTCCCGCCGGAGTGGAGACGCTCAAGCCCGGCCAGCGAGTGGAGTTCGGCGTGGTCGCCGGACAGCGCGGTGACCAGGCCCTTTCGGTGACGGTTCTGGATCCGACCCCGTCGGTCGCGGCGGCCACCCGCAAGAAGCCGGACGAACTGGCCTCCATCGTCCAGGACCTGACGACCCTTCTGGAGAACATCACGCCGATGCTCGAACGGGGCCGCTACCCCGAGAAGACCGCAGGAAAGAAGATCGCCGGGCTGCTGCGCGCGGTCGCCGACCAGCTCGACGTGTAACACCGCGGACCGGCCGGCATGGGCGAGACACGGACCGACTCCGGCGCCGGGGCCACCACGGGGGCCCCGTCCGCCGAGCTGCTGGAGCGCATCCGCAAGCAGCGCCGCCAGACCCTGGAGCTGCTCACCGTGTCCGCCGTCGGCCTGGTCCCGTGGACGATCCTGCTGTGGTTCACGCTGCCCAGCGGCTACACGGTCCGCCAGTGGCGCACGGCCTGGGTCGGCTTCGACGCCCTGCTGGTGCTCGCGATGGCGTCCACCGCCGTACTCGGCTGGCGCCGCCACCGCGCGGTCGCCGTGGCGGCCACCGCGACCGCGGCCCTGCTGCTGTGCGACGCCTGGTTCGACGTGTCGCTGGCCCTGGGCACCCCGGACGTGTGGCTCTCGGCGGCCCTCGCGGTGGTCGTGGAGGTCCCCCTGGCCGCCTTCCTCATCCGCAAGGTCCTCTCCATGCTCTCCCTGGCCCACTGGCCACCGCGCACTCCTCTCGCGGACGGTGACCAGGAGGCTCTCAACGGGCGCGGGGCTGTGTCCGATATACGGCTGCCGCCGCGCGGGCGCGACTAGGGCCCGCGGCCGCCTGACGGCAGGCCGTGGCACCCCGGTGGGCGACGTCACGGGAACGCCAGTGCCTCCGGGCCCAGCGCCGGGACCAGGCCCTCGGCCGCCGCCCGCGTCAGCAGGCCCCGTACCGCCGCGTACCCGTCCGCTCCCAGCTCGGCCGTGAACTCGTTGACGTACAGGCCGATGTGCTGGTCGGCGACGGCCGGGTCCATCTCCTGCGCGTGCTCCATGACATACGGCCGGGACACCTCGGGCGCGTCCCAGGCGGCCCGTACGGACGTACGGATGGACTCGGCCAGCGACTGAAGCGTCTGCGCGCCCAGCGACCGCTTCGCGATGATCGCGCCCAGCGGGATCGGCAGCCCGGTGGTGTCCTCCCAGTGCTCGCCCATGTCCGCGAGCTTGTGCAGCCCGTAGTTCCGGTACGTGAAGCGCGCCTCGTGGATGACGAGACCGGCGTCGACCTTCCCGTCCCGCACGGCGGGCATGATCTCGTGGAAGGGCAGGACGACGATCTCGCCGACCCCGCCCGGCAGGGTGTCCGCAGCCCACAGCCGGAACAGCAGATACGCCGTCGACCTCTCGCTCGGCACCGCCACCGTGCGGCCGGTCAGTCCCCCACTGCCGAAAGCGTGGGAGGTGCCCCCAGCCCCGGGCTCCCGCGTCAGCACCAGCGGCCCGCAGCCCCGCCCCAGCGCACCGCCGCACGGCAGCAGGGCGTACTCGTCGAGGACGTACGGCAGGACCGCGTACGACACCTTCAGCACGTCGAACTCGCCACGCTCGGCCATGCCGTTGGTGACGTCGATGTCGGCGAAGGTCACGTCGAGGGCCGGGGCGCCGGGGACGCGGCCGTGGGCGAGGGCGTCGAAGACGAAGGTGTCGTTGGGGCAGGGCGAGTACGCGATCCGCAGGGGCTGCTCACTGGTCATACGGTTTCCAACTCTCCAGGACGGGCGCGAGCTTCCCGAAGGCCGTCGTCAGGGCGGCGAGAGCCTCGCCGATGCGCCAGGCGGCACGGTCGCGCGGGCCGACGGGGTTGGAGACCGCGCGGATCTCCAGCACGGGCACGTGGTGGGCGGCGGCCGCCTCGGCCACCCCGAAACCCTCCATGGCCTCGGCGAGGGCACGGGGGTGGCGGGCCCGCAGCTCGGCGGCGCGCTCGGCGGTGCCGGTGACCGTGGAGACGGTGAGCACCGCGCCGGGGCGTGCGCCGGTCGCGCTCACGATGTCTCGTACGAGTGTTTCCGGCGGACGGTGGGTGACGGTCCCGAAGCCGAGCTCCGTCACGGGCACGAACCCGTCGGCGGTCTCCGCCCCGAGGTCGGCCACGGTGATCTCGTCGGCGACGACGAGCGAGCCGACGGGCGCCTCGGGCGGGAAGCCGCCGGCGATGCCGGCCGAGACGACCAGGCCGTAGGGGGCGCCTTCGAGGGCGGCGGTGGTGAGGGCGGTCGCGGTGGAGGCGGCCGCGAGGGCGGGTCCCACCCCGGCGGCGATCACGGTCACCGCGTCACCGGTGAACGCCCTGGCCACCGCGTCCCGTTCTGCGGGGACGGCGGTGGCGACCAGGACACGTACCGAGGACGTGATCAGTCGTCCTTCTTCAGCTTGAACGACCACAGGCCCGTCACGCCGGTGCCGTTCTTCTTGCCGTCGCCGGCCTTGATGGACACGAGCGTGGAGTTGCCCGTGGCGCCGTACTGCTGGTTGAAGAAGACGCTGCCCGGGATGGTGCGGTAGGTCTTGTCGCTGTCCTCGGTGAGCGGCTGACCGTTCATCAGGATCGTCCACCGCTTGTCGGCGATCTTCGGGTCGACGCCGAAGCGGACCGTCTCGTCGGGGTCGACCTTGATGGACTTGATGTCGGAGTCCTTCAGGCACTTCGCCAGGTCCGTGGTGTTCAGGTTCTTGCTCTCGCCACCGCAGGTGGCCTCCGAGCTGACCGAGGAACGGCCGACCGTCACCGTCGACAGCGGGGTCGGCTTGTCACAGGCCGACAGGACGAGCAGTCCGGCGGAAACGGCGCCGGCGGCGGCGACGGCACGGCGGCGTCGCACAACGGCGCGATCATGTGCGGCTCCGCCGCGTGGCATGGAGGTCATGGCGGAAGGCTATAGGGAGCGCCTGACGCTCTCCTTACCTGGGGTGCGACGTGCCTGTGTGTTACGCCACGCGAGGCTTGCTCCCGCCCCCGTGCCGGGCCGAGCTCAGCAGCCCGCGCACCGTCGTCAGCCAGCCCGCGGCGAGGACCGCGGCGGCCAGGCACAACCCCGCCGTGCCGTTGAGCGGCATCACGATGCCGATCGCGCCGCCCAGCACCCAGGCCATCTGCAGCATGGTCTCCGAGCGCGCGAACGCCGAGGTGCGCACCAGCTCCGGCACGTCCCGCTGGATCAGCGCGTCCAGGGACAGCTTGGCCAGCGCCAGGCAGAAGCCGGTCGTCGCCGTGAGGCACGCCACGAGGAACGCGCCGAAGAAGATCGCCGCGACGATCGCCGCGCCCAGCACCACGGCCAGCACGGTGACGATGATGATCTCCGGCGCCCGCTGCCGCAGCCACGCCCCCACCGCCGTGCCGAGTGCGTTGCCCGCACCGGCCGCGACCGCCACCATGCCCAGCGACACGGCCGCGCTGGAGCCCGTCAGCGGGTGCTCGCGCAGCAGGAAGGCGAGGAAGAAGGTCAGGAAGCCGGAAAGCCAGCGCAGGGCGGCGTTGGCGCCGAGCGCGTGGGTGACCGCGAGGCCGACGGTCCGCAGACCGGGCCGCTTGACGGGCTGCCGGTGCAGGCCGTGCAGGTGGGCCTCGTCCGCGGCGAGCAGCGCGATGTCCTCGCCCTTGGCCGAGTCGACCTTCGGGGCCAGGGTGAAGGACAGGAACATGCCCCAGATGTAGAGCACGAAGGCGCCGTAGAGCGGCCAGCGCGGTCCGATGGCATGCAGCCCGGCGCCGATGGGGGCGGCCACGCCGGTGGCGAGAAGACCGCCGAGGGTGACCCGGGAGTTGGCCTTCACCAGGGAGAAGCGGGGCGGAAGCAGCCGGGGCACGACGGCACTTCTCACCACGCCGTACGCCTTCGACGCGACCAGCACGCCCAGCGCCGCCGGATACAGCTGCAGGCTGCCCGTGGAGACGGCACTGGCGATGATCAGCGCGAGCAGGGCGCGGGCGAGCATGGAGGCGGCCATCGCGGCGCGGCGGCCGTGCGGGAGCCGGTCCAGGAGCGGTCCGATGACGGGGGCGAGGACGGTGAACGGCGCCATCGTGATGGCGAGGTAGAGCGCGACGCGCCCGCGTGCCTCGTCCGTCGGCACGGAGAAGAACACGGTGGAGGCCAGCGCGATGGTGATCATGAGATCGCCGGCGCCGTTCACGGCGTGCAGTTCGATCAGCTTGCCGAGACCCGACTCGCCCGCCCCGTGCGCGTGGGTGGCCTTCCTGATTCCCCGGGCGGTTCCGGTCACGGGAAAGTGCAGCGCACGCCCGACGGCGCGGACGGACCCGCCGAACCGGCCCGAACCGCCACCACGACTGCTGCCCTTGATCCCACCGACCCCGGTGGCTCCTTGGGGCGTCCTTGCGGCTGCCACTCCGTCATAGTGCCCCGAGAAAGCCGTGTGTAGTGCGGTTACCGCGCGTATGGCCGTGTACTTGGTGCCTCGCGGGACCATCGCGGGACGAGTGGACGGGGCCAAACGTCCCGTCGGTGTAGGCCAGGAGGTCGCGAGAAGGTAGCGTGCGTAGCGCGCCGTGGCGAACGTTCTCGGCCGCGCGCCTCACGGACATCCCGCAGAATGGATGCATGAGGTGCGCCCGAGCGCGATCGGGCGTGGACGTCGACGCGGTCCTTCGGTCCGCTCCGTCCGCTCCCGCCGCCTTCAGGCCGGCGCACCCGAGTGACGGCGTAGGAGAGAAGCGATACCTGTGAGCGCAGCGACAACGCGAAGCCGCACCCCCGACCGCCTGTGCGCCGAGGCCGTCGACCTCGCCCGCGCCGCAGCCGAGGAGGCCGCCGCTCCCGGCGTGGTGGGTGAGCACGCCGGACTGGTCTCCGAGGGCGACCGTGTCGTCACGCACTTCTTCGAGTGCAAGGAGCTCGGGTACCGCGGCTGGCGCTGGGCGGTGACGGTGGCGCGCGCGTCCCGCGCGAAGATCGTGACCCTGGACGAGGTGGTCCTCCTCCCCGGCCCCGACGCGCTGCTCGCCCCGGAGTGGGTGCCGTGGAGCGAGCGTCTGCGCCCGGGCGACATGGGGCCCGGCGACCTGTTGCCCACCGACGCCGAGGACCTGCGCCTGGAGCCCGGCTACTCCGGCGAGGACGAGCCGCCGCCGGCCTCCCCGGTCTCCGAGGAGATGGCGGAACTGGTGGAGGCGGAGGACGCGGAGGTCACCGGGGGCACCCCGGCGAACCTTCACGTCGTCCCGTCCCGCGGCACGATCGCGTCGGTGGCGGAGGAACTGGGCATGCGGCGGGCCCGGGTCCTGTCGCGCTACGGCCTGCACATCGCCGCGGACCGCTGGGAGGAGGCGTACGGCGCGAAGACGCCGATGGCCCAGGCGGCCCCCGCGGCCTGCGTCAGCTGCGGCTTCCTCCAGCCGATCGGCGGCTCGCTCGGCCAGGCCTTCGGCGTGTGCGCGAACGAGTTCTCCCCGGCCGACGGCCGTGTGGTCTCCCTCGCCTACGGCTGCGGCGGCCACTCGGAGGCGGCGGTCATGCCCAAGCCACCGGTCCCGCCCCCGCCGGTGATCGACGAGACCAGGGTCGACCCCTTCCCGCTTCGCCCGTCCGCGGACTCGGGCTCGGTATCGCTCCTCCCGGACGAGGACACCGCGGAACTGGGTCACTCGTAACCAACCACGTGGCGGTCGGTCCGTTGCATCGAGCGGCCCCTGGACGTGTTGTGCCTCGTGCGGCGGTACCTTCGTGCTCACGTCGACGAGGAGAGTGAACGTGAGCAAGTTCGTGCGGCCCGCCGCCGAGGGCGCGGACCCCTTCGGGACCGCCCGTCTCAGGCGAGGCGTCCTCGATGCCTGGGCCACCAGCCCCGCCCGCTTCCGCGAGGACGCCAACGCCGAGGAGGACCTGGTCCTCGGCGGGTACCGGGACCGGCTCGTCGTCGAGCTCGCCCAGAACGCCGCCGACGCCGCGGCCAGGGCGGGAGTGCCCGGGCGGCTGCGTCTCACCCTCCGCGAGGGCGTCCTCGTCGCCGCCAACACCGGCGCCCCGCTGGACGCGACCGGCGTCGAGTCGCTGGCCACCCTGCGCGCCTCCGCCAAGCGGGACACCGGCGAGGGCGCGGTCGGACGGTTCGGCGTCGGCTTCGCGGCCGTGCTCGCCGTCACCGACGAGCCCGCCGTGGTCGGCCGGCACGGCGGCGTGCGCTGGTCCCTCGCCGAGGCCCGCGAGCTGGCCGCCGACACCGCCCGGCACAGCCCCGGGCTCGGCGACGAGATCCGCCGCCGGGACGGGCATGTGCCGCTGCTGCGGCTGCCGTTCGCCGCCGAGGGCACCGCCCCGGACCCGTACGACACCGCCGTGATCCTCCCGCTGCGCGACGCCGCCGCCGCCGACCTCGCCGAACGGCTGCTGAACGCCGTCGACGACGCCCTTCTGCTCGCCCTGCCCGGCCTGGCCGAGGTGGTGGTGGAGACGGACACCGTCCGCACCCTCCGCCGCACCGCCGACGGCCCCTTCACGGTCGTGGAGGACTCACGCGACGGCACCACCCGCTGGCGCACCTCGTCCGCCCACGGCCCCCTCACCCCGGACCTCCTCGCCGACCGCCCGGTGGAGGAACGCCTTCGCCCCCACTGGTCCGTGACCTGGGCCGTGCCCGCCGACACCGACGGCGGCCCGGTCCGCCCGCGCACCAGCGCCGTCCTGCACGCCCCGACGCCGAGCGACGAGCCGCTGGGGGTGCCCGCGCTGCTCATCGCGTCCTTCCCGCTGGACACCACCCGCCGCCACGCCGCCCCCGGCCCGCTCACCGACTTCCTCGTGCAGCGCGCCGCCGACGCGTACACCGAACTGCTCGCCGACTGGCGGCCCGTGGGAGAGGGCATCATCGGGCTCGTCCCCGGCCCGCTGGGCAAGGGGGAGCTGGACGGTGCCCTGCGCGCGGCGATCCTGGAGCGGCTGCCGCGCACCTCCTTCCTGCCTCCCGCCCTCGAACCCACCGGCGATGACCCCGACATGCCGGAGTCCCTGCGGCCCCGCGACGCCGAGGTCGTCGAGGGCGCCGGTGCCGACACGGTCCGGGTGCTCGCCGAGGTGCTCCCGACCCTGCTGCCCGCCGGGCTGGAACGGCGCGTGGAGCTGCGGACGCTGGGCGTGGCCCGGGTGCCGCTGACGGACGCCGTGGACCGCCTGGCCGGGCTGGAGAGGGAGCCCGGCTGGTGGCGGCGGCTCTACGACAGCCTCGCCGGCGTCGACCCCGACCGGCTCTCCGGACTGCCGGTGCCGCTCGCTGGGGGCACCTCCCAGGCCTTTGGCACCGGGGGAGGCCGGACCACCATCGGCCCCCGGCAGGTCCTGCTGCCCACCCCGGACGCCGCCGGCATCGCCCCGGAGGTCCTCGCCCGCCTCGGCCTGAAGGTCGCCCACCCGGACGCCGCCCACCCCCTGCTGGAGAAGCTCGGCGCCCTCCCCGCGACGGCACGCGCCGTCCTGACCACCCCGCAGGTCCGTGCCGCGGTCGCCGCCTCCCTCGACGACGACGGCGGCATCGACTGGGAGCAGGACGCGCCGGACGCGGAGGAGCTGGCCGACACCGTCCTCGCCCTCGTACGGGACGCCGGGCTGGAGCCGGGCGACGAGCCCTGGCTGGGCGCGCTGGCCCTCCCCGACGAGGACGGGGAGCTCGCGCCCGCGGGCGAGCTCGTGCTGCCCGGCAGCCCCTTCCACCAGGTCATGCGCGAAGGCGAACTGGCCTGCGTGGAAGCGGAGTTGGCGGAGCGGTGGGGCGAACAGCCGCTGGCCGCCTGCGGTGTGCTCGCCAACTTCGCGCTGGTGCGGGCCACGGACGTCGTCCTCGACCCGGACGAACTGGAGCCGCGTGACGGCGACTTCGCCGAACCCGACGACGCCGGTCTGCTCGACGCCGTGGACGTGTGGAGCGAGGACGTCCTCGACCGCTTCCCGGACTCACCGGTACCGCCGGTCGCCACCGAGCTGGTCGCCGTACGCGACCTGGACCTGGTGGACGACGACAAGTGGCCGCAGGCGCTGTCCCTGCTGGCCCGGCCCCCGCTGCGGGACGCGCTCACCCAGCCCGTGCGGATCCTGCTGCCCGACGGCACGCACGAGGTCGTACGGCCGTACACGGCGTGGTGGCTGCGCGGGCACCCGGTCCTCGACGGCCGCCGCCCCGCCGGCCTGCTGGCCTCCGGCGGCGACCCGCTGCTGCGCGGCCTGTACGACGAGGCCGACGCGACCGGCTTCGACGACGAGCAGGTGCTGCGGGCGCTGGGCGTACGGACGTCGGTCGCCGCGCTGCTCGACGAGCCGGGCGGCGCCGCCGAACTGCTCGACCGCCTCGCCGACCCCGACCGGCAGGTCACCGGCTCCCAACTGCACGCCCTCTACGGCGCGTTGGCCGACCTGGATCCCGAGCAGGTGACCCTGCCCGACGAGCTGCGGGCCGTCGTCGACGGCCGGGTCGAGGTCGTGGACGCGGCCGACGCGGTGGTCTGCGACTCTCCCGACCTGCTGCCCTTCACCGAGGGCGTCGCGTTGCTGCCGGTGCGGCCCGCGCGGGCGGCCGAGCTGGCGGAGTTGTTCCAGGTGCGGCGGCTGAGCGAGTCGGTGACGGGAGTGGTGGACTCCGAGGGCGCCGAGCACGACGTACCGGAGTCGGTGCGGGTGCTGCTGGGTGCCCGCACTCCGTCGACGTACGTCGAACACGACGAACTCGTGGTGGACGGCGTGGCGTTGGACTGGCGTCTGACCGGCGACGGCGTCCTGCACGCGGCCACCCTGGAGGGTGTCGCCGCGGGCCTCGCCTGGGCGGCCGGCCAGTGGCCGCGGCGCTTTGAGGTGGCGGCCCTGCTGGAGGACCCGTCCCGCACGGAGGAACTGGCCCGGGACCGCTGGTTCGACTGACGGGCCCCCTCGTCATAACCGGACGTCCATGATCTCAAGATTTTCCGCACGAATTTTTTACTCCCGTACAACCATTCCCTTCTCTCGTGGATCTGATCACGCGAGTCAACAGACTCCCTGATCACTTGGGCCCCGGCCGGCCGGGGGACGACCACCGTCCGGGGTCCCACTCCACGTGGGGAACACATGCGTATTCGTGCCACCGTGGCCGCCCTCTCCGGCGCCCTGGCCATCACCGCCCTCGCCGTGCCCGCGGCGCACGCCGACGAGGTCGAGGGCGACACCAGCATCTCGAACGTCGTCGTGAACGGCGGCAAGGCGGTGGTCGTCGGACCGACCGCGACGAAGACGATCACTGTCAGCTTCACGGTCAAGGACGCCTCCGGCGTCGACTGGGCGCAGGCCATCCTGTACCACGGGGCGAACATCGACTCGTCCGACAGCGGCGCCGTCGCCAACAGCAGCGACCACCGCGCCACCTGCACCGCCGTCAACGCCACCACCTCGACGTGCAAGTCGACCTTCGACATGGAGCCCGGCTACAACCTGATCAACAAGGTGGCCGGCAGCTGGAAGGTCTGGGCGATCGCCACGGGCAAGGACGCCGACTACGTCCAGAAGGACAACGCCAAGAGCTTCTCGGTGCAGCGCGCCTCGAAGCTGACGGTCAACGCCTCGCCTGAGCCGGTGACCAAGGGCAAGACCATCACGGTCACCGGCAAGCTGTCCCGCGCCAACTGGGAGACCGGCGCCTACGCCGGCTACTCCGCCCAGCCGGTGAAGCTGCAGTTCCGCAAGAACGGCTCCAGCACCTACACGACGCTGAAGACCATCACGTCGAACTCGACGGGCAACCTGAAGACCACGACGAAGGCCACGGCCGACGGCTACTTCCGGTACTCCTTCGCGGGCACCTCGACCACCCCGGCGGTCAGCGCCTCCGGTGACTACGTCGACGTGCGGTAAGCGGCGTCACCCGCCTGCAACACCCCCTCCTTTTCATCCGAGGACTCATATGCGTATTCGCACCACCGTGGCCGCCGTCTCCGGCGCCCTGGCCCTGGCCGCTCTCGTCGTGCCCGCCGCGCAGGCCGCCGACGGCCCCTCGCTCGGCAAGGACGACATCGCGCGGGCCACGCAGGCCGTCAAGCAGGCCGCGCACACCAAGTCGGCCTTCACCTCGGCCACCGCCGACTCCGGCACCCCGTACGCGATCAACCTCACGTTCTCCAACGTGAAGATCAACAGCGGCAAGCCGATCGTCGTGGGCGTCGCGAACAAGGTCTCCGTCCCGGTGACGTACACCGTCACCCACGACGCCGGCTTCGACGTCAACGACCCCGCCGTCTGGCTGGACGTGGAGATCTACCGCGGCTCCTACGACGACCCGGACAACCTGCTCTTCGGCGACGACTGGCCGACCTGCACCGACACCTCGGCGACCACGGCCAGCTGCAAGGGCACCGTCGACGTCTACCCGGACATCGACCTGCTGGGCAACGCCGACGCCACCACCTGGAAGGCCGACGGCTACGCCATCGACTGGAACGACCAGGACCCGACGTCCGACAGCATCGACTACAGCAAGGTCGGCTTCGCCTCCCAGGACAACCTCGGCACCACCAAGCTGCAGCGCTTCTCGAAGCTGACGGTCAACGCCTCGCCGGAGCCGGTGACGAAGGGCAAGACCGTCACGGTCACCGGCAAGCTGTCCCGCGCCAACTGGGACGACTTCAAGTACCACGGCTACACCGGCCAGTCGGTGAAGCTGCAGTTCCGCAAGAAGGGCTCCAGCACCTACACGACGCTGAAGACCATCACGTCGGACTCGACGGGCAACCTGAAGACGACGACGAAGGCCACGGTCGACGGCTACTTCCGGTACTCCTTCGCGGGCACCTCGACCACCCCGGCGGTCAACGCCACCGGTGACTACGTCGACGTGAAGTAGGCGCGAAGTAGGCACGGAGCAGGCACGGAGCAGGCGTGTTGGGGCGGATTTCGTCCGGGATTCGCAATGAGTTCGCAATCCCCGGACAAAGATCCGCCCCATTCGTACAACCCTCCACATCCGTCACGGATCTGATCCCGTGAGCCAACAGGCTCCACGATCACTTTTCTCCAACTGGGGAACACATGCGTATACGTGCCACTGTGGCCGCCGTCTCCGGCGCCCTGGCCCTCACCGCCTTCGCCGCGCCGGCCTCGCAGGCCGCCGACTCCGCCACCTCGTACAAGGCGGAGGCCGCGAAGATCCTCGCCGCGCACGGCAGGACCACGTTCGGCGCCACCACCGCCACCACGGCGGCCGACCTCGGCGTCACCTTCTCCGACCTCAAGATCGCCTCCTCGGTCAAGGTCGGCACGACGAACCACGTCAGCACCACGGTCACCTACACGCTGACCCACGGCGCGAACTACGACCTCTCGTCGGACGACTTCGACAGCGGTCCGCTCATCTACAAGGGCACGCTCGACAACCCGACCAACATGCTCGGCGGCGTGGACCCGGCGACCTGCACCCCGGTCACCGACACCACCGCCACCTGCACGGGCAAGATCGACATCTACCCGTCCGAGGGCGACCTGATGAACGCCGACGCGGGCAAGTGGTCGGCCGCCGCGCTCGCGCTGCAGTACAGCACCAACGACTACTCCCTGCAGGGCGACCTCGGCTCCACGCTGGTCCAGCGCTACTCCAAGCTGACGGTGAACGCCGGTCCGGAGCCGGTCTACAAGGGCAAGACGATCACCTCGACCGGCAAGCTCTCCCGGGCCAACTGGGAGGACAACGCCTACCACGGCTACACCAACCAGCCGGTGAAGCTGCAGTTCCGCAAGGCCGGCACGAGCACCTACACCACGGTCAAGACGGTGTACTCGGACAAGTACGGCAACGTGAAGGCCACCGCCACCGCGCAGGCGGACGGCTACTGGCGCTTCCGTTTCGAGGGCACCTCGACCACCCCGGCCGTCTCGGCGACCGGTGACTACGTCGACGTGAAGTAACCCGGCACGCGCCCGCTAGGCGGGAAAGCGGCGGTCGACCCACTTCCACAGGAACTCCAGGGCGACCGCCGCCACCGCCGCGATGCCGACCGCGATCCACGGCATCGTCACGCCGACCAGCTTCAGCGCGAAGAAGTGCTGCAGCGACGGCACGACGAGCACGAAGAGGAACGCCACGCCCATCGAGGCGACCAGCGCGATCCGCCACCAGGTGTAGGGACGGGCGATGATCGCCAGGACCCACATGGAGATCAGGAAGAGCGTGAGGGTCGCCGCGCTGGTCTCCGCGTCCAACTGGCCGGCACCCGTGTAGTGGTGACGGGCGATCAGATACGTCACGAAGGTCGCGACCGCGGCCACCACCCCGCCCGGCACCGAGTACCGCATCACCCGCCGCACGAAATGCGGTTTCGCCCGCTCCTTGTTGGGCGCCAGGGCGAGGAAGAAGGCCGGGATGCCGATGGTCAGGGTGGACAGCAGCGTCAGGTGACGGGGCAGGAAGGGGTACTCGACCTGCCAGCAGACCACCAGGAGCGCCAGCAGCACGGAGTAGACCGTCTTCACCAGGAACAGGGACGCCACCCGCGTGATGTTGCCGATGACCCGCCGGCCCTCCGCCACCACCGAGGGCAGGGTCGCGAAGCTGTTGTCGAGCAGCACGATCTGCGCCACGGCCCGCGTCGCCTCGGACCCCGACCCCATCGACACCCCGATGTCGGCGTCCTTCAGCGCCAGTACGTCGTTCACGCCGTCGCCGGTCATGGCGACGGCGTGCCCGCGCGACTGCAGCGCGCCCACCATGTCCCGCTTCTGCTGCGGGGTGACCCGCCCGAAGACGGTGCCCTCGTCCAGGGACTTCGCCATCTCCTCCCGCTCGGACGGCAGCCCCCGGGCGTCGACCGTGGTGCCGGCGAGCCCGAGTTTCGCCGCCACCGCGCCCACCGAGACGGCGTTGTCGCCGGAGATGACCTTGGCCTGGACGTCCTGCTCGGCGAAGTAGCGCAGGGTGTCGGCCGCGTCGGGCCGCAACCGCTGCTCCAGTACGACGAGGGCGGTGGGGCGGGCGCCCCGGGCCGGCTCGGGATCGCCCAGCTCGCGCCGGGCGCGGGCCAGCAGCAGCACGCGCAGTCCCTGTTCGTTGAGGCGCTCGGTCTCCGCGAGGGCCGGGTCGTCGTCGGCGAGCAGGACGTCCGGCGCCCCCAGCAGCCAGGTGCTGGACTCGCCGTTGCCCTCACTGAAGGCGGCCCCGCTGTACTTGCGGGCGGAGGAGAAGGGCAGGGCCTCGGTGCAGCGCCAGTCGTCGACGTCCGGGTAGGCGTCGATGACGGCCTGAAGGGAGGCGTTGGGGCGCGGGTCGGACTCGCCGAGCGCGCCGAGCACCTTGCGGACGTAGGACTCGTCGGCGCCCTGCAGCGGCCTGAGCTCGGTGACGTCCATGCCGCCCTCGGTGAGGGTGCCGGTCTTGTCGAGGCAGACGGTGTCGATGCGGGCCAGGCCCTCGATGGCCGGAAGCTCCTGAACGAGGCACTGTTTTCGGCCAAGCCGGATGACGCCTATCGCGAAGGCGACGGAGGTGAGGAGCACCAGCCCTTCCGGGACCATGGGCACGATCCCGCCGACCGTGCGGGCGATGGAGTCCTTGAACCCGTGCTGTTTGACGAAGAGCTGGCTGACGACCAGGCCGATCGCGGTCGGGATCATCATCCACGTGACGTACTTCAGGATCGTGGAGATGCCGGTGCGCAGCTCGGAGTGGACGAGGGTGAAGCGGGAGGCCTCCTCGGCCAGTTGGGCGGCGTAGGCCTCGCGGCCCACCTTGGTGGCCTGGAACGCGCCGCCGCCGGCGACCACGAAGCTGCCCGACATCAGCTGGTCCCCGGGCCGTTTGACCACCGGGTCGGCCTCGCCGGTCAGCAGCGACTCGTCGATCTCCAGCCCGTCGGCCTCGACGCACACCCCGTCGACGACGGCCTTGTCGCCGGGCCCGATCTCGATGACGTCGTCCAGCACGATCTCCGAGGTGCCGACCCGGGTGGCGACCCCGTCCCGCCGCACCGTGGGTCTGGCCTCCCCGATCACGGCGAGCGAGTCGAGGGTCCGTTTCGCGCGCCACTCCTGGATGATCCCGATGCCGGTGTTGGCGAGGATCACGTAGCCGAACAGGCTGTCCTGGAACGGCGCGACGAACAGCATGATCAGCCAGAGCACGCCGATGATCGCGTTGAACCGGGTGAACACGTTCGCCCGGACGATCTCGCCGATCGACCGGCTGCTGCGCACCGGTACGTCGTTGACCTGCCCCCGGGACACCCGCTCGGCGACCTCTGCCGCGGTCAGGCCGCGTGCCGCCGCCGTGCCGGGCGGGTGCACGGGGTCGAGTTCGGCGCCCGCGTCGATGTGGGTCATGCATTCGACGGTACGTGCGGACTTACGGCTTCACCCGCCGAGTGCGCGGAAGATCCGACCTGGGGAGGAGCGAACTCGTGCGGTGGTTGTACGGCCTACTCGGCCGCTTCGGGCTCCGCGGCGGCCGACCGCTTGATCGCCGCGTCCCGCCTCCTGACGAAGTAGACGCCGTACAGGCCGAGCACGCCCCCGGCCAGACACGTCCACAGCCACCAGGTGTGCCCGTGGTCGTCGAACCAGCCGTAGAAGGGGAGCTGGACGAGGAAGAGGACGAACCAGAGGATCGTGCCGCCGGTGATGACCGGTACGACGGGCCCCTCCAGGGGCTCCGGCGCCTCGTGCTTGGGGGTCCACTTCGCCATGGGCACAGCTTACGAGGCGGAGGGAGGCAGGCGGGCCGGACCCGGGTCTACGCGCGGAGATAGCGTTAGCGGTATTCATATGTTCATACTGAAACGGTTTCTGTCTGTCCACTTCTGCTCGTAGGAACATCCAATGCCCACCTCGGCTCCCGCCAAGGCCACCGCCCCGCAGCAGCCGGGGAACACCCCCGCCTCGGGTGCGCTCGACCGCTACTTCAAGATCTCCGAGCGGGGCAGCACCCTCGCCCGCGAGGTCCGCGGTGGTTTCGCCACCTTCTTCGCGATGGCCTACATCATCGTGCTGAACCCGATCATCCTCGGCAGCGCGAAGGACATGTACGGGCACCACCTGGACAACGGCCAGCTGGTCACCGCCACCGCCGTGACGGCCGCCTTCACCACCCTCCTGATGGGCGTCATCGGCAACGTGCCGATCGCGCTGGCCGCCGGCCTCGGTGTGAACTCGGTCGTCGCGCTCCAGCTGGCGCCCCGGATGTCGTGGCCGGACGCCATGGGCATGGTCGTCCTGGCGGGTCTCGTCGTGATGCTGCTGGTCGCCACCGGCCTGCGCGAGCGCGTCATGAACGCCGTCCCCTACAGCCTGCGCAAGGCGATCTCCATCGGTATCGGCCTGTTCATCATGTTGATCGGGCTCGTCGACTCCGGCTTCGTCTCCCGCATCCCGGACGCCGCCCAGACCACCGTCCCGCTCCAGCTCGGCGCCGACGGTCACCTCAACGGCTGGCCGGTGCTGGTCTTCATCCTGGGCGCGCTGCTCACCCTGGCGCTCATCGTCCGCAAGGTCCCCGGCGCGATCCTGATCTCGATCGTGACGATGACGGTCCTGGCCGTGATCATCAACGCGGTCGCGAAGGTGCCCTCCTGGGGTCTGACGACGCCCAAGTGGCCCGGCAACCCGCTCGCCACCCCCGACTTCGGCCTGATCGGCAAGGTCAGCCTGTTCGGCGGCTTCTCCAAGGTCGGCGTGCTGACCGGTGTCCTCTTCGTCTTCACGGTGCTGCTGTCGTGCTTCTTCGACGCGATGGGCACGATCATGGGCGTCAGCGACGAGGCGAAGCTGACCAATGCCAACGGTGAGATGCCGGGCATCAACAAGGTCCTCTTCGTCGACGGCATCGCGGTCGCCGCGGGCGGCGCCAGCTCCTCCTCCGCCACCACCTGCTTCGTGGAGTCCACGGCCGGCGTCGGCGAGGGCGCCCGCACCGGCTTCGCGAACGTCGTCACCGGCGCGCTGTTCGCCGTCGCGCTGTTCCTGACCCCCGTGGCGACCATGGTCCCGTCCCAGGCGGCCACCCCGGCCCTGCTCGCGGTCGGCTTCCTGATCCTGGCCGGCTCGGTCAAGGAGATCGACTGGGCGGACTACACGATCGCCATCCCGGCCTTCGTGACGATGGTGATGATGCCGTTCACCTACTCGATCACCAACGGCATCGGCATGGGCTTCATCACCTTCGCCGTCCTGCGCCTGGCCGCCGGCCGGGGCCGCGAGGTCCCGGTCGCGATGTACGTCGTCGCGGCGGTGTTCGGCTTCTACTACCTGATGCCGGCGCTGGGTCTGACGTGAGCACCGCTCACGTGACTCCGTAGAACTTCTCCGTCTCCTCGACGGCGGTCTGGAACCGCTCGTCGAAGTCGTCCCGAATGAGCGTCCGGATCACATAGTCCTGGACGCTCATTCCTCTTTTGGCCGCACGGTCCCGGAGCCGTTCGAGCAGCTCCCCGTCCATCCGCAGGCTGAGCACGCTGGTCCCCATGAGGACGAGGGTCGCGGGCGGGTGCGGCGCGGAGGCCGCTTTCCGCATCCGTCTCACTCTTACGGGTGATGGTTCGGTTGAGTGGTCGGACTCACGGGATTCCCCCCGCGCGCCAGCTTGTTTAGCGAGAGTAATGAGTTACGCTAAGGACATGCCGGACCTCACCCATGGCGACGACGTAGCCGCCGTGAACTCGCTTCGCTCAGGCGTCATGCGCCTGTCCCGTCGGCTCAAGCACCAGCGGGTCGACGAGTCGCTCAGCCCCACCGAGATGTCGGTGCTGGGCACCCTCTCCCTCTGCGGACAGGCCACCCCGGGCGAACTCGCCCGCAAGGAGCACGTCCAGCCGCCGTCGATGACCCGCATCGTCGCGCTGCTGGAGGCCAAGGGACTGGTCCGGCTGGAGCCGCACCCCGAGGACCGCCGCCAGAAGGTCGTCACCAAGACCGAGCAGGCCGAGGCCATGCTCGCGGAGAGCCGCGCCAAGCGGAACGCGTTCCTGGCCGATCTGGTAGAGGGCCTGGACGAGGACGAGTGGGCCAGACTGCGCGCCGCCGCCCCCGTGCTGGAGAAGCTCGCACACCTGTAAGCACCCCTACGCAAGGAGGCGAACCCTTTGAGTTCGGGATCCGGAGCAGCTTCCGCCCCCGCACCGACCGCTACTACCCCCGTCACCCGCAGGTCCTCGATGTTCAGCTCGCTGAAGGTCAGGAACTACCGCCTGTTCTTCCTCGGCCAGGTCGTCTCCAACATCGGGACCTGGATGCAGCGCATCGCCCAGGACTGGCTGGTCCTCAGCCTCACCGGCTCCGCGACCGCCGTCGGCGTCACGACGGCCCTGCAGTTCCTGCCGATGCTGCTCTTCGGCCTCTACGGCGGTGTCCTCGTCGACCGTCTGCCCAAGCGCCGCACACTGCTGTTCACGCAGTCCGCGATGGGCGTCAGCGGCATCGCGCTCGCGCTGCTCACCCTGTCCGGCCACGTCCAGGTCTGGCACGTCTACGTGGCCGCCTTCTTCGTCGGCCTCGCCACGGTCGTCGACAACCCGGCCCGCCAGTCCTTCGTCACCGAGATGGTCGGCCGGGACCAGCTGCAGAACGCCGTCAGCCTGAACTCCGCGAACTTCCAGTCCGCCCGCCTGATCGGCCCGGCCGTCGCCGGTGTGATGATCACCGGCGTGGGCACCGGCTGGGCGTTCCTCTTCAACGGCCTGTCCTTCATCGCCACCCTCACCGGCCTGGTGATGATGAGGTCGCGTGAGCTGCACGCCGTCGAGCGCGCCCCGCGCGGCAAGGGGCAGCTGCGGGAGGGCCTGCACTATGTCGCCGGGCGCCCGGAGCTGATCTGGACGATCGTCCTGATCGGGTTCGTCAGCACGTTCGGCTTCAACTTCCCCGTCTACCTCTCGGCCTTCGCCGACGACGTCTTCCACGCGGGCGCGGGCTCCTACAGCCTCTTCAACACCCTCATGGCCGTCGGCTCCCTGGCCGGCGCCCTGCTCGCGGCCCGCCGCGGCACGGCCCGGATGCGGGTGCTGGTCGTGGCCGCGGCGGCCTTCGGCACGCTGGAGATCGTGGCCGCGCTCGCCCCCTCACTGTGGCTGTTCGCCCTGTTCATGGTCCCGATCGGCATGTTCGGCATGACGGTCAACGTCACCGCCAACACCAGCGTCCAGATGAGCACCGACCCGGCCATGCGCGGCCGGGTGATGTCCCTCTACATGATGGTGTTCATGGGCGGCTCCCCGGTGGGCGCGCCGATCGCCGGCTGGGTCACCGACACCTACGGCGTCCGCGCGGGCCTCGCGGCGGGCGGCGCGATCGCCGCGGGCGCGGCGGTCGTCATCGGCCTCGTCCTGGCCCGCGTCGGCAACCTGCGCCTGTCGGTCGGCTGGAACGGCGGCCACCCCCACGTCCGCTTCGTGCCACGGGAGACGCAGGAACAGCTGGCGCCCGCCGCCTGACGGCATCCCCGCCGGGGACAGGGCCTAGAGGCGCCGTTCCAGCACCTGCCCCGGCCAGTCGCCCGCAGCGAGGTAGGTCTCGGTGCGGGCGAAGCCGTTGTCCTCGTAGTAGCGGACGAGCCTGCCGTCGCCGCCCGCGTAGCAGTCGACCCGCAGCAGGCCGACGCCCGCGCCCCGGGTCACCTCGGCGGCGTGCGCGAGCAGCGCGCTGCCCACGCCGTGGCCCTTGAAGCGGCGGTCGGAGGCCAGCCAGTGGATGTACCGCTCGGGCTCACCGACCGGCGGCAGGTGGGAGAGGTAGGCGCCGGGCGCGTCGGTGAGGGTGAGGGTGGCGGCCGGTTCGCGGTCGGCCTCGGCGATGTAGGCGGCGCCCTCCTCCATGTACCGGACGACCGACTCCACCGTCCTCGGGCTCTGTGACAGCGGCCTCGTCCCCCACTGGCCGGTCCGCCCCTGCCCGGCCAGCCACTCCACGCAGCTGTCGAGCATGCCGAGTATCACGGGAACGTCGTCGGCTCCGGCGTCTCTGATGGTGATCTCCATGCCCCCATGGTGGCAGGCTGGTGCCCATGAGACTCTTCGCCGCGGTGCTGCCTCCGGAGGAAGTGGCGGAGGAACTCACCGCCGAACTGGCCGAGTTGAGGAGCCTGCCCGGTGCGGACGCCCTGCGCTGGACCGGCCGGCCCGGCTGGCACTTCACGCTCGCCTTCTACGGGGAGGTCGACGACGACGTCGTACCCGAGCTGTCGGCGCGACTGGAGCGGGCGGCGCGGCGGTCCGCGGCGTTCCCGCTCGCCCTGCGCGGCGGCGGGCAGTTCGGGCATGGGCGGGCGCTTTGGGTCGGCGCCGACGGGGAGACGGCCGCACTGCGGCTGCTGGCCGACCGGGCGGAGGCGGCGGGCCGCAGGGCCGGGGTCGACATGGGGGAGCACCGGCGCTACAAGGCGCACCTGACGGTGGCGCGCAGCCGCGACGCGGTGGACGTACGGCCGTACCTGACGGCCCTGGAGGACTTCCGAAGCCGTACCTGGACGGTGGCGGAACTGGTGCTGGTGCGCAGCGACCTGCCGAGGTCCGGGGTGCCGGGGGAGCAGCCCCGCTACGAGGCGGTCGCCCGTCGGCCGCTCGGCGGGGCCGGTTAGGCTCGGGGACGTGGACCCGAAGACCCGGAACCGGATCATGGCCGTTGTGCTCGTGCTGTTGTTCGTCGTGGTGGCGCTGGCGGCGGCGCTCGGCAAGTGATCCCGACCGCCGCCGCGCACCGTTGACGCCTACCAGGCGAAGGCCTCCGGAGACGGGCCGGGGCCCGGGAAGATCTCGTCGAGGCCGGTCAGCAGTTCCTCGCTCAGCTCCAGCTCGATCGCGCGGACTGCGGAGGCGAGCTGGTCGGCCGTGCGCGGACCGACGATCGGGCCGGTCACGCCCGGGCGGGTGAGCAGCCACGCGAGAGCCGCCTCGCCCGGCTCGACGCCGTGCTTGTCCAGCAGGTCCTCGTAGGCCTGGATCTGCGCGCGGATGGTGGTGTTGGCGAGGGAGTCGGCGGCCCGGCCGCTCGCCCGGCGACCGCCCTCGACCTCCTTCTTGATCACGCCGCCGAGCAGCCCGCCGTGCAGCGGCGACCAGGGGATGACCCCCAGGCCGTACTCCTGCGCGGCCGGGATGACCTCCATCTCGGCGCGGCGCTCGGCGAGGTTGTAGAGGCACTGCTCGCTGACGAGGCCGATGGTGCCGCCGCGGCGGGCGGCGATCTCGTTGGCCTGGGCGATCTTGTAGCCGGGGAAGTTCGACGACCCGACGTAGAGGATCTTGCCCTGCGTGATCAGGGTGTCGATCGCCTGCCAGATCTCCTCGAAGGGGGTGGCGCGGTCGACGTGGTGGAACTGGTAGACGTCGATGTGGTCGGTCCGGAGCCGCTTGAGGCTGGCGTCCACCGCCCGCCGGATGTTCACGGCGGACAGCTTGTCGTGGTTGGGCCAGGCGTCGCCGTCGGCGGCCATGTTGCCGTACACCTTGGTGGCGAGGACGACCTTGTCGCGCCGGTCGCCGCCCTTGGCGAACCAGTTGCCGATGATCTCCTCGGTACGGCCCTTGTTCTCGCCCCAGCCGTACACGTTCGCGGTGTCGAAGAAGTTGATACCGGCAGCCAGCGCCGCGTCCATGATCGCGTGGCTGTCGGCCTCGTTCGTCTGCGGTCCGAAGTTCATGGTGCCGAGGACCAGTCGGCTCACCTTGAGTCCCGTGCGTCCGAGCTGCGTGTACTTCATGACCACCTAGCCAACGGCGTGGAGTGCACTCTAGGCAAGGAGGTTCCGGTTCGCTGTGAGGGGATGTCATGAGAGCTGCTGTCCACGGTGCGGGGTTCCTGCTGCCGCTGGGGGCCGGGGGAGTCGCGGCGGGGGTGACGGTGTGGACCGTCGCTCAGGTCTGGCGCACCTGCGACGTGGGCAACGGCTCCGCGAACGGCGCGGTGCTGCTGCTGGTCTTTCCCGTGCTGTGGGGCGTCTTCGCAGCAATGTGGAGTGCCGTGCTGAGGGCTTTCGGCGCCGGTTGGCGCACGGGGGCCGTCGTTGCCGCCCTGTGCGTGAGCGTGGGGCTCGCCTGGGCGCTGGTCTCCTGGATCGGCGTCCTCGACTCGTACCCGGCGCCGGTCTGCCCGGGCAACGTCCCGCCGTGGTGGCCGGAGCTCATCCCCGTATAGCGGGCGGCAACGAGCCGAGGAACTCCGTCCAGGTGAGCGGGGTGACCTGGAGGGGGCGGCCTTCGGGGGACTTGGAGTCGCGGATGTGGATGGTGGTGGGGGTGAGGGCTATTTCCAGGCATTCGCCCTGGTCGCCGCTGTAACTGCTTTTGAACCAGTGGAGGTCCGCGCTCATAGTCCCTGTGCCACCTCATCGATCAGTTTCGCGGACTCGTCCGGGTTGAGAGCCTGCGCTCGCAGAATGCCATATCGCGCGAACAGCTCACCCAGGTCGGGTTGTTCGCTGACGAAGTAGCCGCCGCTCGGGCCTTCGACGTAGGCGAGTTGGCGATGCTCAGCAGTCTCCAGCAGGATCATGGAGCCGTTGAGGCCGGCATGGGCCTGGCGGTCGTGCGGCATGACCTGGATCTCGACATTGCGCAGGCTGCCGATGTCGAGGATGTGCTGCAACTGCTCCTTGAGCGCGGCCGCGCCACCCAACGGGCGGGTCAAGGTGCTCTCTTCGAGTACGTAGCTGACGACCGGTTTCGGCTTGCGCTGGAAGACTTGCTGCCGCTGCACTCGCTTCGCCACCCGCTTGTCGATCTCGTCGTCGTCCAACGCCGGACAGTGACAGCTGTAGATCGCCCGCGCGTACGCCTGTGTCTGGAGCGAGCCGGGGATCACATGGGTCTGGTACACGTGCAACCCGGCCGCCTTCTTCTCCTCCGCCAAGTAGTCCTCGGTCCAGGGTGGAAGGCCGCCTCGGGTGAACTCCTTCTCGGCCAGAACCGTCAGTGCACCCTGTGCACCGAGCACCTCGTCCGCGATCTCGACCAGCCGCCCCTTCGGGGACCGCTCGCCCCGCTCGACCATCGCCACCTGCGACTTGGAGTAGCCGACGTGTCTGCCCAGGGCCTCCTGCGTCATGTCGGCCCGCTCCCGGTAGAAGCGGAGCATCGCGCCGAAGGACTCCGACCCACGATCACCGAAGTGCACAACCGCCTCCCCAAGTGCACAGCGCTGCACGGACGTTCCGCAGCCCTGGTCACAGTATGTGAGCGGGCGGAACGATTTGCGTCATGAACGAGAGAATCTCCGCCCCCTGGATCCCGATCTGGATTCCCGCCTCCGGACACGCCCTCCGCCACGCCGGCATCCACTTCGACGCCGTACGCATCAAGGGAGCTGAGGGGGAACGCATCGCGTCGGAGCTGATGTCGGCGACGGACTTCGACGCGGGTCCGGTCGTCCAGGAGTTCGCGGGCGACCGGAACATGTACTTCCTGTTGCCCCCGCAAACCGCGTCGGCGCACCCGTGGCCGCCCGGCGCGCGGGCGTTGACGCGCGGTCACGGCTGTCTCGCCTATGTGGGCGTACCGGCGCTGACCGGTGTCACCTGGCCGCTCGGCTGGCGGTCGGTGCCGTCGAGGGCGAAGCCCTTCGTCGACGGGGAGTTGCTGTCACGGACCGTGGCGGCCCATCCGATCGTCAGCCGCCGTTGAAGAAGATCAGCAGGCGGGCGGGGCCAGGGTGCCGCCCGCCTGCTGGAGAGGGCCACCGGCCGGGGGTTCGCCTCACTCCGTGCCCGGGCCGTACAGCACGGCGAACAGCGCTCGTGCGCGGGTGCCTTCGAGGGCGTCCGGGGACTGCCAGGCGCCGGTGACGTGGCCGATCGCGTCCGCCGGGCGGGTGTCGGGGGCGGTGGGGTCGAGGACGCGGTGGACGCGGAGGGTCGTGCCGCCCGGGGCGGGGAGCCGGGTGCCGTGCTCGTCGTCGGTGACCTCGACCGGCCAGAACGGGGAGCCAAGGCCGGTGCCGGTGCAGGAGCGGGCCACCTCGTGGTCGGCGGTGTCCGTGATGCTCTGGGCCATGGCCGGGGCCCGGCCCTCGATCAGGGCGAGGAGTTCGGTGTACAGCACCGGGTCGTGGCAGCCGTCGTAGGCCCAGCGCGGGCCGAGGACGCCGTGCTCCATGGTGCCGACCAGGGCGTGTTCGGCGCCGGGGAGAGGGGCCCCGCGGTAGGTGAGGGGCACGTGATAGGCGACCGGTTCGGGGCCGGAGGTGTCGACGGCCACCATGAACTCGATCCCGACCTCGCCCTCGGGGTCGTCCAGCCGGAACCCGCCGGCCCTGACCAACTCCGGTGTGCCGGAACCGGCGTACCACGGGCGGCTGGGCAACCAGGGGGTGAGCAGTTCCAGCTTCGTGGGCTTGACGGTGGTCTTGTGGATGATCGCCATGCGGCGGATTGTGTCAGTCAGTCGCGGGGGAACTCATCCGTTTTGAGGGTGAGACCGACGTCCGTGACGGTGAGGTCGACGTCCCCTCCGAAGCTGACGGTCGTCTCCGTCACGTAGTCGCCGTCCTTGGGCTGGGTGAACACGTGGCACTTGCCCTGGTAGGGGTCGGCGATGAGGTAGACGGGGACCTCGGCGACGGCGTAGGCGGTCTTCTTGGGCCCGTAGTCGTTGTGCGCCGTGCCCTTCGAGATGACGTCGGCCACGAATTCGACGTCCTGGTAGCTCCAGAGACCCTTCTCGTCCTTCTCGGCGTCCTGGGACACGAGGGTCACATCGGTGGCGAAGCCGTTGAGGTGACCCGGGTAGTCGATCCGGACATCGGACTTCACACGCCTGCGCGGGTACTTGGTGCGCAGCTGTTCGACGATGTCCAAGATGATCTCCCAGTGCGTGTCCCGCTGCGGCGTCATGAAGATGCCCCCCTCGACGATCTCGACCTTGTAGCCCTCGGGGGTGGTCCGCTCAAGCGACTCGAACAACTTGTCCAGAGTCAGCTCGCCGCTGTGGTCGGCCATCTCGATCCTGTCTTCAAGGACGGTCATCGTGGCGCTCCTCCCCGGCTGCCCCACGGACAGGTACAGCCGCGCAGTACAACGATACGCACGGTGACCAGGTCACGCGGAGGGGAACAAACGCCCGATCCTGGCTGTGGCGAGGTCAGCCCCGGTACAACTCCCCGACCCCCCACGCCTGGTGCAGGGCGTCCGCGAAGGCCGCCGCGATCTTGTGTTCGCCGCTCGCGTTCGGGTGGGTGCCGTCGTAGGTGTCGAGGTGGATGTCGTACGACGGCGGGGGTGAGGCGAGCAGGAGGGGGGAGCGGGGCTCGTCCAGGTCGGCGACCGCCTTCGCGAGGAGTTCGTTGAAGCGGGTCACCTGGGTGGCGAAGGGCGCGTCCTCGGCGGCGCGGACGTTGGGGATCACCGGCAGTACGGCGATGCGGACGCGCGGGTCGGCCGTGCGGGCCTCGGTTACGAAGCGGCGCACGTTCTCCGCCGTCTGCTCGGCGTTGGTGTAGAAGCCCAGGTCGATCAGGCCCAGCGAGACCAGGAGCACGTTCGCGCGCTGTGCGCGCACCGCCTCCGCGATCAGCGGCGCCATGTGCAGCCAGCCCTCGCCCCAGCCGGCCAGATGGGCGCGCGGGAAGTCGGGGTCGGCGTACTCGTACGACGTCGCGGCGTCCGTCGCCTTGTCGTACAGCGTCTCGCGGGGGCCGACGAGGGCGAAGGGGCCGCCGTACGTGTCGCGCAGGTGCCGCCACATGCGGTAACGCCAGGTGTGTTCGCCCGCGCTCCCGATCGTCATGGAGTCACCGACCGGCATGAACCTAAGCATCCGCTCATGATGGATGATCCGGGAGGGATCAATGGGACGGCCGGGGTGTGAGGCCCGCCACCCCTCGCTCCGGCGGCCGGCCCGTCCCGTGAACCACCGACGGGGATGGCAGGCTTGGGGCATGCGCCGACCGTTCGCTCTACTCGCCGGGGTCCTGCTCGTGGGCGCCTTCGCCGTGCCCGCCTCCGCCGCCGACGGCAAGGGGGACAAGGGGTTCACGATCTCCGACACCCGGATCACCGAGTCCAGCGGGCTTGCCGCCTCCCACCTGCACCCCGGGATCTACTGGACCCACAACGACAGCAGCGACGGGCCGTACATCTACGCGGTCGACAGCGCCACCGGCAGGACGGTCGCCCGCGTCGCCCTCAGCGGCATCGGCTCGCCCCGCGACGTCGAGGCCATCTCCATCGGCCCGGACGACCAGATCTACGTCGGCGACATCGGCGACAACCTCGGCGGCAAGTGGCCGTACGTGTGGATCTACCGGCTGCCCGAGCCGAAGAAGCTGGTCGACCAGACCGTGCGGGCCACGCAGTACGTCGTGAAGTACACGGACGGCGCCCGCAACGCCGAGTCCCTGGTGGTCGATCCGAAGACCGGGCGCGTGTACATCATCGACAAGAACGAGGACGGCGGGCACCTGTTCGAGGGCCCGGCCAGGCTGTCCGCGTCCGGCACCAACTACTTCCGCCCCGTCGCCACCGTCGACCTCTGGGCCACGGACGCCGCCATCTCCCCGAACGGCAAACAGCTCGCCGTGCGCGGCTACTTCGGCGGCATCTACTACGACTGGAACGGCGGCAAGATCAAGCGCGAGGGCCGGCTGGACGTGCCGTTGCAGCGGCAGGGGGAGTCCGTCAGTTACTCGCCCGACGGGACCCGGCTGATGTACGGCAGCGAGGGTGCGGACAGTCCCGTGCAGGCGAAGGAGGCCCCCGGCGGCGCCGCCGCCAAGACGCCCTCCGGCGGCGGCAGTTCGAGCGCCTCCGGCGGCGACGGCGGCAGCTCGGGCGGCAACCTCAAGGTCGGCGCCCTCGCCGTGGTCGTCGTGGCGGCGCTGGCGTTCGGCGCACGGCGGCTGTTCCGGCGCCGGTGACTTGGCCCGACAGCGCCTACTACTTGACGTGTGCATGTGGCGTGGCTTCCATGGGAGGCGCCGGGTTGTGGGAGCGCTCCCACCTGTTCCGGGCCCGCGCCTCCCGAGGAGGAAGCAGCGACATGTTCCGCAGCCTGCGTAGAGCGCTGTGCGCGGTGGCCGCAGCGCTTGTGCTGCCGCTGGCCGGTGCGCCCGTCCATCCGGCCGCCGCGGCGGCCGAGGCGGCCGGCGCCGGGTACTGGCACACCAGTGGCCGGCAGATTCTCGACGCGGCCGGGCAGCCGGTCCGGATCGCCGGGATCAACTGGTTCGGCTTCGAGACCGCCAACTACGTCCCCCACGGCCTGTGGTCCCGCGACTACAAGTCCATGATCGACCAGATGAGGTCGCTCGGCTACAACACCCTCCGGCTGCCCTACAGCGACGACATCTTCAAGTCCTCCACCGTCCCCAACAGCATCGACTTCAGCAGCGGCAAGAACACCGACCTGCAGGGGCTCAACTCCCTCCAGGTGATGGACAAGCTCGTCGCCTACGCCGGCCAGGACGGGCTCAAGGTCATCCTCGACCGGCACCGCCCGGACTCCGGCGGGCAGTCGGCGCTCTGGTACACCTCGGCGGTCCCTGAGTCGACGTGGATCGCCAACCTGAAGTCGTTGACGGCCCGTTACAAGGGCCAGGACACCGTGGTGGGCATCGACCTGCACAACGAGCCGCACGATCCGGCCTGCTGGGGCTGCGGGGACACGGCGACCGACTGGCGGCTGGCCGCCCAGCGCGCCGGGAACGCGGTGCTCTCCGTCAACCCGGACCTGCTGATCTTCGTCGAGGGCGTGCAGACGTTCAACGGTGTGTCGGGCTGGTGGGGCGGCAACCTCATGGGAGTCGCCCAGTACCCGGTGCAACTGAACGTGGCCAACCGGGTGGTGTACTCCGCCCACGACTACGCGACCAGCGTCGCCCAGCAGCCCTGGTTCAGCGACCCGTCGTTCCCGGCCAACATGCCGGGCGTCTGGGACAGGTACTGGGGCTACATCTTCAAGCAGAACATCGCGCCCGTGTGGGTGGGCGAGTTCGGCACCACGCTGTCCTCCACGACCGACCAGAAGTGGCTGGCCGCGCTGGTGAGTTACCTGCGCCCGACCTCGACGTACGGCGCCGACTCCTTCCACTGGACCTTCTGGTCCTGGAACCCCAACTCCGGTGACACCGGGGGCATCCTCAAGGACGACTGGCAGACCGTGGACACCGTGAAGGACGGATACCTGGCGAGCGTCAAGGCGCCGCTGTTCCCGGGCACCGGCACGGGCGGCGGAGGTGGCGGCGGAGGCGGTGGAGGTGGCGGTGGCGGGAGCACGGCCGCGTGCAGTGCCTCCTACGCCGTCAGCAGCGACTGGGGGAGCGGCTTCAACGCCGAGGTGAAGGTGACCAACACCGGCTCCACGGCGATCGGTTCGTGGAAGGTGACCTGGACCTGGAGCGGCGCGCAGCAGGTCACCAACATGTGGAACGCCTCGTACACGCAGACCGGTTCGACGGTCACCGCCGTCAACGCCGCGCACAACGGCAGTGTCGCGGCGGGGAGTTCGGTGACGTTCGGGTTCGGGGGCGCGCCCGGCGGCGGGAGCGTGCCGACGGTGAGCTGTACGGCGTCGTAGGGGCCGTGTGTGACGGGGGCGCCCACGGGTGGAACGGGCGCCTCCAGATCACAGGAGATTCAAATCTTTACCCAAGTTGTTCCTTGTGTTGGTGCTTCTTCGAAAGTATCCGGACAGGACCGTGAACTTTCCGGTCGTCCCAACCCCCCATGTCGTGAGGGAACTTGATGAGAAGAAGCGCAGCCGTGCTGTGCGGCACGGCCGTCGTCCTCGCCGGATCGGTCACGGCCGTTCCCGCCGAGGCCAGCACCTCGTCCTCCGCCCCCTCCTTCCAGCCGGCGAAGGTCACCTGGAAGAAGTGCGGCACGGACGACTCGCCGACCCTGCAGTGCGGGACGGTGAAGGTGCCCCTCGACTACGCCAAGCCGCAGGGCCGGAAGGCAACCCTGGCCCTGACCCGGGTGCCGCACACCGCCACCAAGTTCCAGGGCCCGCTGCTGGTCAACCCCGGCGGCCCCGGCGGCAGCGGTCTGAGCCTCGCCGGCTTCGTCGCCTCCTCGCTGCCCAAGGCGGTCGCGGCCCAGTACGACGTCATAGGCTTCGACCCTCGGGGCGTCGGCCAGAGCAAGCCCGCCCTCGACTGCAAGCCGGGCTACTTCAACCCCGTCCGCCCGGCCAGCGTCCCCAGCAGCCCGGCCATCGAGAAGGCCAACCTGGAGCGCGCCAAGTCCTTCGCCGCCGCCTGCGGCCGCAAGTACGCGGACGTGCTGCCGTACATCAACACCATCAGCGCCGTGAAGGACATGGACTCGATCCGCAAGTCCGTCGGCGCCAAGAAGATCAACTACTTCGGCTACTCCTACGGCACCTACCTCGGCCAGGTCTACGCCAAGCTCTTCCCGCACCAGGTGCGCCGCCTGGTCCTGGACTCGATCGTCGACCCCGACGGGGTCTGGTACGACGACAACATCGGCCAGGACTACGCCTTCGACGCCCGCCACAAGGCGCTCATGGCGTGGATCGCCAAGTACGACTCGACGTACAAGCTCGGTACCGACCCGGCCAAGATCGAGGCCAAGTGGTACGCGATGCAGGCCGAGCTCGCCAAGACGCCCGCGGGCGGCAAGGTGGGCGCCGCGGAGCTGGAGGACACCTTCCTGCCCGGCGGCTACTACAACGGCTACTGGCCCTACCTGGCCCAGGCGTTCGCCGCGTACGTCAACGACCACAACTCCGCTCCGCTGGTGACGGCGTACCAGAACTTCGCCGCGATCGACGCCTCCGGCGACAACGGCTACAGCGTCTACGCCGCCGTGCAGTGCCGGGACGTGTCCTGGCCGCGGGACTGGAAGCAGTGGGAGAAGGACAACTGGGCGGTGTACGCCAAGGCGCCCTTCAACGCCTGGAACAACGCCTGGTACAACGCGCCGTGCGCCTTCTGGCCCACCAAGTCCCTGAAGCCGGTGAACGTCGCCAACTCCAAGCTGCCGCCGGTGCTGCTGTTCCAGGCGACGAACGACGCGGCCACCCCGTACCAGGGCGGAGTCACCGTCCACCGCCTGCTCAAGCACTCCAGCCTTGTCGTCGAGCAGGGCGGTGGCAACCACGGCATCTCGCTGAGCGGCAACGCCTGCCTGGACAAGTACCTGGCGAAGTACCTGACCGACGGCACAGTCCCGCGGGGCCACGGCACGGCCGACGCGGTCTGCCAGAAGACGGCCGACCCCAAGCCGCTGACCACGGCGAAGTCCGCGCTGACGGCGCAGCAGCCGGCCGCCGGGGCACGCGGTGAGGCCCTGCACGGCCTGCTCGGCTTCCGCGGCTGAGCGGCACGCGAGGAAGCGGCACGCGAGAAGGGGCGCCCGGGGTTCGCCGGGCGCCCCTTCGTCGTCGTACGGGAAACCGCGGTTACAGCTTCTCGATGACGTAGTCGATGCACTTCGTCAGGGCCTCGACGTCCGCCGGGTCGATGGCCGGGAACATCGCGACGCGCAGCTGGTTGCGGCCCAGCTTGCGGTAGGGCTCGGTGTCGACGATGCCGTTGGCGCGCAGCACCTTGGCGACGGCGGCAGCGTCGACCTCGTCCGTGAAGTCGATCGTGCCGATGACCTGGGAGCGCTTGGCCGGGTCGGTGACGAACGGCGTCGCGAACTTCACGTCCTCCGCCCAGCCGTACAGCGTGCGCGCGGAGGTGGCGGTGCGGCGCACCGAGAAGTCCAGGCCGCCCTGGCCGTTGAGCCACTCCAGCTGCTGGTTCAGCAGGAACAGGGTGGCGAGCGCCGGGGTGTTGTACGTCTGGTTCTTGCGGGAGTTGTCGATCGCCGTCGGCAGCGAGAAGAACTCCGGGACGTGGCGGCCGGAGGCGTGGATCCGCTCGGCGCGCTCGATCGCGGCGGGGGAGAAGACGCCGATCCACAGGCCGCCGTCGGAGGCGAAGGACTTCTGCGGGGCGAAGTAGTAGACGTCCGTCTCGGCGACGTCCACCGGCAGGCCGCCGGCGCCGGAGGTGGCGTCGACCAGGACCAGGGCGCCCTCGTCGGCGCCGGCCACGCGCTTGATCGGCATGGCGACACCGGTGGAGGTCTCGTTGTGCGTGAAGGCGTAGACGTCCACGCCCGCCTCGGCCCGCGGCTCCGGGTGGGTGCCGGGGTCGGAGGCGATCACGGTCGGCTCGGCCAGCCACGGGGCCAGCTTGGCGGCCTTGGCGAACTTGGAGCTGAACTCGCCGAAGTTGAGGTGCTGGGACTTGTTCTCGATCAGCCCGTGCGTCGCGACGTCCCAGAAGGCCGTCGAGCCGCCGTTGCCGAGGATCACCTCGTAGCCCTCGGGCAGGGAGAACAGCTCGGAGATGCCCTCACGGACCTTGCCAACCAGGTTCTTCACCGGAGCCTGGCGGTGGGAGGTCCCCATGAGGGACGTACCGGTGGCGGCCAGCGCGTCCAGCGCTTCCGTCCGCACCTTGGAGGGGCCCGCGCCGAAACGACCGTCGGCGGGCTTGATGTCAGCGGGAATCTGGATCTCAGCCACGAGCCGGAGCGTATCCCCTCGGCGAAACCGCACGGAAACGTGTCCGTTCGATGAGACGAGTGCTCCGGACCGTGGACTCGTCGTGATCTACGAAGCCGTGAGGCGCACCGGCAGCTCGAACAGGTCGTTCTGGGTCACCACCGGCTTGTTGCGCAGTTCGGTGGCGGGTACGGCCAGGTCGAGGTCCGGGAAGCGGCCGTACAGGGCGGGCAGCGCGACCCCGGCCTCCAGGCGGGACAGGGCGGCGCCGGGACAGACGTGGGGGCCGTGACCGAAGCTGATGTGACGGTTGTGCGAGGTCCGGGTGATGTCGAAGTCCCCGGCGGTCGGGCCGTGCGCCTCCTCGTCGCGGCCGATGGCGGCGTACGACACGATCAGCGCGTCGCCCGCCGGGAGGACCCTGTCGCCGACCCGGACGTCCTCGGTCGCGAAGCGGATCAGGACGTGGGACGTGGGGGTGGAGTGGCGCAGGGTCTCCTCGGTCACCCGGGACCAGTCGGCCGCGCCCGACAGCACCAGGGACCGCTGCTCCGGATGGAGTGACAGCTGGACCACCGCGTTGACGATGAGCGAGATGGTCGTCTCATGTCCGGCCGCGACCATCAGCTGGAGCGTGGAGACGATCTCCTCGTCGGTGAGGTGATCGCCGTTCTCCGAGGCCAGGATCAGCGCCGAGGTGAGGTCGCCGCCCGGCTCGGCGCGCTTGGCGGCGACCGTGTCGGCCATGATGCCGGCGAGCTCGGTGAGGGTGGCGACGACCTCGGCCGGTGGTGTCTGGGTGGAGAAGAACTTCTCGAAGAGCTCCTTCAGGCGGGGCAGGAGTGCCTGGTCGATGCCCATGAGGTCGGCGACGACGTACATGGGCAGCGGGTGGGCGAACGCGGCCTTCAGGTCGACGACACCGTCGGTGGCCCGCGCGGCGAGGTCGTCGAGGAGCCGCTCGGTCAGTTCCGTGATCCGGCCCCGCATCTCCTCCACCCGGCGCGGGGTGAGCGCCTGGGCGACCAGCGCGCGCATCCGCCGGTGGTCGGCGCCGTCCACGGTGAGCATGGAGCGGCCGGGGTTGGCGAGGCCGATGAGCGGCCAGTCCGGCGGAATCTCGCCGCGCCGCCAGGCGCCCCAGACGCCGATGTCCTTCACCAGACGCGGATCGGTGAGCAGCCTCTTGGCCTCGGCGTGCCGGGTGACCGCCCAGACGGGCACGCCACCGGGCAGCTCCACCGCGGCCAACGGCCCCGCCGCGCGCAGCCGCGCGCTCTCGCCGTCCAGATCGGTCACGAAGGGATCGAGCGCGATACGCGTCTCCCCCGCACGGGTCTGTGCAACACCGGTCGTGGTCATACGGGCCTCCTGGCCGGGGTGTCGGCGTGGGGTCAGAGCGTGGGGACGGGGGCGAAGCGGACCGGCAGCCGGGAGAGGCCTCTCAGCCAGGGCGAGGGGCGACGGGTCAGGGACTCGGCGGGGACGGCCAGGTCGATGTCGGGCAGGCGGTCCAGTACGACCTCGATGCCGGTGCGCGCGATGACCTCGGCGATCTCCTGCGCCGGGAAGGGGCACCGGTGCTCGCCGTGCCCGAAGGAGAAGTGCGCGCCGTTGCCGCCGGTGAGCGCGGAGCCGTCGGTGCGCACCTGCGGGTCGGAGTTGGCGCCCTGCAGCCCGAGCAGCAGCAGGTCACCGGCCCGGATGCGGCGCCCGCCGAGCTGGGTGTCGCGGGCGGCCCAGCGGCCGGCCACGTTCTGCGTGGGCGCGTCCTCCCACAGCACCTCGTTCATGGCGTCGGCGACGCTGTTGCGACCGCCGAAGAGGGAGGCCGCGAAACGGTCGTCGGTCAGCATCAGGCGCAGCGAGTTGCCGATCCAGTCGGCCGTCGGCTGATGGCCGGCCGCCATCATCACCATCAGGTCCTGGACGATCTCCTCCTCACCGAAGCCCGAGCGGTTCGCGAGCATCCTCGACACCACGTCGTCGGCGGGACGGGCCCTGCGCTCGGCCACCAGCCGGGCCATGGAGCCGGCCAGGTGGGTCTGCCCGGCGAGCGCCCTCTCGCGGCCGTCGATCATGTCGTTCAGCGCGGCCACCAGGCCCGGCCCCTGCTCGTCGGGGAAGCCGAAGAGCCGGGCCAGGACGCGCACCGGCAGCAGCATGGCGTACTCGGTGACGACGTCCGCCTCGCCCCGCCCGCACACCGCGTCGATGAGTTCGTCGGCGAACTTCTCCGCGTGGCCGCGCAGTTCGGAAGGGGCGACGGCCTCCAGCGCGTCGCTGATCATCGCGGCGCGCTCGCGGTGGCGTTCACCGACGGTGTAGAGGATCGACGGCTGCCCGCGGCCGATCATCGGCAGCAGAGGCCAGTCGGCGGGGATGCGGTCCCACTGGTTCCACAGCCCGGAGTCCCGGCTGAACAGCACCGGATCGCCGGTGACCTGGTGCAGCTCGCGATAGCCCAGCACCAGCCAGGCCGGTACGCCGCCGTCGAGCACGACCGGGGTGACGGCACCGTGCTCGCGCCGCATCTCGCGGTACAGCCGGGCCGGTTCGGTCTGGAACCTGGGCCCACCGAGCGGTACGGGGACGGTCGCACCCGCGGGGGTGCGGGCGTCAGAGGTTGCGGAGTCCAACGAGCACCTGTTCCAGGACGTCGGGGTCGATGACGGCGGCCTTCTTCGGGTGGCGGGCACTGACGCGGCCCGCCGCGAGGAGGTCGGAGAGGAGGATCTTGGTGATGCTGACGGGGAGACTCAACTCGGCCGCCAACTCCACCACGGCGACGGGGAGCCGGGCCGCGCGCAGGATCGTCACGTGCTCCGACTGCATGCCGGGTGCCGGATCGCACTCGGCGACCACGAGGGTCACCAGGTCGAAGGGGCTGTCCGGCGCGGAGCGGGCGCGGCCCTGGGTGAGGGTGTAGAGGCGGTCGGGTGAGTCGTCCCTGCCGGGGCGGCTCATGAGTTCCGGGGCTGTGCGGTCAGATGCGGGCCGAGCTGTTCCACGAGTTCGCTCATGTGGTGCCCGACGAGTCCCGCGTCCGTGTCCTCCTCCGTGAGGACGGCCAGATGCGCGCCGTCGCCCGCCTCCACGATGTACAGCACCCCGCCGTGGAACTCGGTCATCGCCGACCGTATGCCGCCGCTGCCGTCCCCGAACTCCATGGACGCGCCGTGCGCCAGCGACTGGATCCCGGCGGCGATCGCGGCGAGCTGGTCGGCCCGGTCGACGGTGAGTTCCGGCGTCCGGCACAGCTTCAGCCCGTCCCGCGACAGCACGAGCGCGTGCCGCGCCCCCGGGGTGCGCTCCAGCAGCCCCTCGATGAGCCAGGTGAGCTTCTCGTCGACGGTGGTCGTGCCGGTGCCGATGCCGGTCATGAGGTGGCGTTGCCTTCCGGGTGGGGGCGGGAGGTGCTGGTCGGGTCGGGGGTGTCTGCGTGGGTGGCCCGGCTGCCGGGGGCGGGTGCCGGGGCCGCGGGGGTGGCGGTGTCCTCCGCCGGGGCGGACCCCAGGTCGGAGAGCGAGCCGCGTACGGCCCGCTGGAAGCTGCTGAAGCGGGCGGCGCGGGCCAGCGGGTCGTCCAGGGAGACGACGGCGGGGCGCGGCGGCTCGTCGTCGGCACGCGCCTGGGTGCGCCCCCGGTCCCGCTCGGTCTGCACGGCACGCGCGCGTACCCGCTCCTGCTCGACCTCCGCGAGCGCGCGGCCGCGGTGCCGCTGGGGGAGGCCGTCGGGCAGGGAGTCCGCGCCCCGGTCGGAGGAGTCGTGGCTGGGGAGGAGGCTCTGGTCGTCCGTGGCGGGGCCGTGGTGGGTCTCCGCGGAGACGAGCGACGGGGAACCGCCGGCTCCCGGCCACTCCTCGCCGTACGGAACCAGGGCCGCACCGCCGCTCCACGCCCCCTCGCCTCGGGAAGCACCCTCGAACCAGGGCCAGTTGGGCGACTCGACGCCGGTGGGCCCGGTCAGCTCGCCGTCGCCCCACTCCGCGCCCTCGACCGGACGCCCCGTCGGGGGTTCCGCAGGGGGTTCCGCCGGGGGTTCCGGGAGGGCGAGCGGGGTGGGCGCGGGTGCGGCGGGCTGTTCCGGTACGAGGATGTCCTGCGGTACCAGCATGAGCACCCCGGTGCCGCCGCGGGCGGACGGGCGGTAGGAGACCTTCAGGCCGTACTTGAGGGCGAGGCGGCCGACGACCGCGAGGCCGAGGCGGGTGCCGGTGAGGCCGCCCAGTCCGCCGAGGTCGCCGGAGACGGCGCGCTCGGCGCGACGCAGCTGCACGTCGCCCATGACCAGCCCGCTGTCCTCGACGGACAGGATGACCCCGGCCGGCACCTCCTCGACGTAGACGTGCACCTCGGCAGTCGGCGGCGAGAAGTTGGCCGCGTTGTCGAGGAGTTCGGCGAGCGCGTGCATGACGCCCTCGGCGGCGTGTCCGGCGACCGCGGCCTCGCACGCGGAGTGCACGCGCACCCGCCGGTAGCCGCTGATCCGCCCCATCGCGCCCCGCAGGATCGACTCCATGCCGATGGGACGGGCCCACCGGCGCCCGGAGCGCGCGCCCGCGAGGACGGCGACGGAGTCCGCGAGCCGGCCCGCCTGTGCGGTGCGGTGGTCGAGGTGGAGCAGATCGGCGAGGACGTCCTCGTCCTCGTGCCGTTCCTCCATGGCGCGCAGGTCGGCGAGCATCCCGGTGGCCAGGGCCTGCATGCGGCCGGCCGCGTTGGCGGTCGCGGAGATCGCGGCGGTCCGCTCCTGGTCGGCCCTCCTGGCCCGTTCGGCGAGATCGGCGTGCTCGGCGGTCAGCCGCGCCCGCTCCTCGCCGATCGCTGCGGCCGACCGGGCACGCTCCTGGGCGAGTTCTGCGGCGTACCGGGCCCGCTCCCGGGTCAGCTCCTCCGTCAGCCGCACCCGTTCCTGGTCGAACTCCGCGCTCTGCCGGATCCGGTCCTGCAGCAGCCGCCCGGTGTCCGCGGTGACGGCCTCCAGCCGACGGCGGGTGATCCGGGCCGTCCGCACGGAGTGGGTGGCCACGGTGACGGCCACGCACAACAGCAGGGCCCCGGCGCCGGCGCCGAGGGCGAGCGGCACGCGCTGCGCCTGGGGGGTCCTGGCGACCGCGCCGGCCACCGCGAGGGCGGCCAGTACGGCGGTGAGCAGGGGGACGGGCGCGAGGGAGCGCAGGGAGGGACGTTCGCCGGGCTGGAGGGGGGCGGTCATGAGTCGGGTCCTCGGTCGGGGGTCCTCGGTGGGGGTCCTCGGTCGTCCTTGTCCGTGCCGTGAGCCTGTCCATCTCCTGAGCGACTAGAGACACCTGGTGCTCAACTGGCGGTCACTATATGGGAGTTCGTGATCGAATTGGGAAGGTTCGGAATCCGTTCACAGTTTCTGTCCCCCCATCGGTGAGAGTCCGGTGGACAGAGTCGTCGTCACTGTCGGTGGTCGGATGCATGCTGGGGGCATGACGGATCTCGAGGCGGAGCTGCGGCGGGCCGTCCGGGGTGAGGTCGGTTTCGACGTCATGTCCCGGGCGCTGACGACGATGGACGCGTCGAACTACCGGCGCGTCCCGCTGGGGGTGGTCGCGCCCCGCGACGCCGACGACGTGGCGGCCGCGCTGGCGGTGTGCCGGGAGCGCGGGGTGCCGGTCGTGGCGCGCGGCGGGGGCACGTCGATCGCGGGACAGGCGACCGGCACCGGAGTCGTACTGGACTTCACCCGTCATATGAACCGCCTGGTGGCCCTCGACCCCGAGGCGCGCACGGCCGTGGTCCAGCCAGGTCTCGTCCTGGACCGCCTCCAGGAGGCCGCCGCCCCGCACGGCCTGCGCTTCGGCCCCGACCCCTCCACGCACAGCCGCTGCACGCTCGGCGGAATGATCGGCAACAACTCGTGCGGCTCCCACTCGGTGGCCTGGGGGACGACGGCGGACAGCGTGCGGGAGCTGGACGTGGTCACCGCGCGTGGCGAGCGGCTGCGGCTCGGGCGGGAGTGGGCCGGGGCGCCGGAGGGCCTGCGGGCGCTGGTGGAGGCGGAGTTGGCGCGGCTGCGGACCGGCTACCCGGAGCTGCCCCGCCGCATCTCCGGCTACGCGCTGGACGCGCTGCTGCCGGAGCGGGGCGCCGACGTCGCCCGTTCCTTCTGCGGCAGCGAGGGCACCCTCGGGGTGCTCACGGAGGCGGTCGTACGACTCGTCGGGGCACCCCGCGCGCGGGCGCTGGCCGTGCTGGGTTACGCGGACGAGAGCGCGGCCGCCGAGGCCGCGGCGGGACTGCTGCCGTACCGGCCGCTCACGGTGGAGGGGATGGCCGCGGACCTGGTCCCCCCGGCGTCGGCCGGGCTGCCCAGGGGCGGCGCGTGGCTGTTCGTGGAGGCGGGCGGGGAGTCGGCGGGCGAGGCACGCGCGCGTGCGGAGGCGATCGTGCGGGCGGCCGACGTCCTGGACTCGCTGATCGTGACCGACCCGGCCGGGCAGCGGGCACTGTGGCGGATCCGCGAGGACGCGAGCGGTACGGCGACCCGGATGCCGGACGGCAGCGAGGCGTGGCCCGGCTGGGAGGACTGCGCGGTGCCGCCCGCGCGGCTCGGCGCGTATCTGCGGGAGTTCCGGGGGCTGCTGACGGGACACGGCCTGCGCGGGACGCCCTACGGCCACTTCGGGGACGGCTGCATCCACGTCCGCATCGACTTCGACCTCCTGACCGATGCGGGCGTCGCCCGTTTCCGGCGCTTCTCGGAGGAGCTGGCCGAACTCGTCGTGGCCCACGGTGGATCGCTCTCCGGCGAACACGGGGACGGACAGGCGCGGGCGGAGCTGCTGCCGAAGATGTACGGCCCCGAACTGGTCGCCCTCTTCGAGCGGGCGAAGGCCCTCTGGGATCCCGACGACCTCCTCAACCCGGGGATGCTGGTCCGCCCCGCGCCCCTCGACGGCAACCTCCGCTTCTCCGTCCTGCCGCGCGAGCCGGTCGACGTGGCCTTCGGCTACCCCGCGGACGGCGGCGACTTCTCGGCCGCGGTACGGCGCTGCGTGGGAGTCGCCAAGTGCCGTACGACCTCCGCCGCCGGCGCGTCCGTCATGTGCCCCTCCTTCCGGGCGACCGGCGCGGAGGAGCACTCCACGCGCGGGCGGGCCCGGCTGCTGCACGAGATGCTGGCCGGTGAGGTGATCACCGACGGCTGGCGGTCGACGGAGGTGCGGGACGCGCTGGATCTGTGCCTGTCCTGCAAGGGGTGCCGTTCCGACTGCCCGGTCGAGGTCGACATGGCCACGTACAAGGCGGAGTTCCTGCACCACCACTACGAGGGGCGGCGCCGCCCGGCCGCGCACTACAGCATGGGGTGGCTGCCGTTGTGGCTGCGCTGGGTGACGCGGACCCGGACGGCGGGCCTGGTCAACGCGCTCGCCTCGGTGGGCCCGCTGGCGGCGCTCGCCAAGCGGCTGGGCGGGATCGCGCCCGAGCGGGGGCTGCCGCGGATCGCGCCGGAGACGTTCAGCCGGTGGTGGCGGCGCAGGACCGTGGAACAGGCGCGGCGGATGATGGCCGACTGGAAGCAGCGGGGCGGCCCGGTCGACGCCCGGCACCTGCACGACACCGACGGCCCCGAGTCCGCCGACGGGGTCACGGACGACACCGACGACACCGACGACACCGACGACTTCCCGCTCGTCGTCGCCCTGTGGCCCGACACCTTCACCGAGCACTTCGCGCCGGAGGTGGGGAAGGCGGCCCTGCGGGTGCTGGAGGCGGCCGGGCTGGTGGTGATGCAGACGCCGTGGATGAAGTGGAAGGCGGAGGTGGAGCAGACGCCCGACGGTGAGACATGGGGGTACAGCGCGAACCCGCTGACCTCCCGCGGCGTCCGCGTCTGCTGCGGGCTGACGTACCTCTCGACAGGTCAACTCGACCGCGCACGGCAGGTGTTGCGTCGCACCCTGGACCTGCTGGACCTCTTCCTGGACCCACGGCTGGGCGAGAGCGTCCCGGCGTTCGTCGTCCTGGAGCCGAGCTGCGCCGCGGCCCTGCGCACGGACCTGCCGGAGCTGCTGCACGACGACCCGCGCGCGGCCCGTCTGGCCGCCGCGGTCGTCACCTTCGCGGAGGCGCTGGAGCGATACGCCCCCGACTGGTCCCCGCCCGCCCTCGACCGCCCCGTCACCGGCCAGACCCACTGCCACCAGCACGCGGTCCTCGGCGACGCCCCCGACCGCCGCCTGCGCGAGGCCGCCGGCCTCACCGGCGAACTGACCGGCGGCTGCTGCGGTCTAGCGGGCAACTTCGGCTTCGAGAAAGGCCACTTCGAGGTCTCGGCGGCCTGCGCGCAGGAGCGGCTGCTGCCCGCCGTCCGTGAGGCCCCGGAGGGAACCGTGGTGCTGGCGGACGGCTTCTCGTGCCGGACCCAGCTGGAGCAGCTCGCGGGAGTGCGGGCCCGGCACCTCGCGCAGGTGCTCGCCGAGGGGCTCGACTGACGTCCCTTCAAAAGGTTCCTCTCAGGTTCATAAGAGAACTCTCAGGTTCAGCGGGCGCTCCAAGGATTCTCCAAGGTATTCACAGCGCCTGCTTGCCATTACAGTGCCGACTTTGCCGTTGCTTGAGTTGTGGGGCGTGTAGGTTCATCGGTGTCGGGGAGCCGGACGCGGAATTCCCGAACCACTGAACTGCGAAACACTAGGAGTCGGAATGAGCCTCAAGAAGCTCGCCCCGCTGCCCCCGAAGCCCAAGAAGCAGCTTCCCCCGCCGCCGCCGAAGCCGAAGAAGAAGCACCCCAAGCCCCCGGTGCCGAAGCCGATCCCCGGCGGCGACGACAACTGAGTGAGTTCTGAGAGGGCCGACGGTATTCCGTCGGTCCTCTCTGCTTGCGAATGCGTCGACTTTCGCGCAGTCAATTCTCGCGACCGAAAAGCGGAGGGAATGTGAAATGGATATGGATGAGGATGACGAGGAGTACGAGTACGGCACTCCCACCATTCCGGCCCGTACCGCGTTCCGCCGTTTCTGGCCGCTGACCGGAGGGCTGCGCCGCTGGCTGCTGCTGGTCTGGGCGTGCACCGTGCTCGCCGCGCTCGCCGAGACCGAGGCGATCCTGGTCTTCAGCGACCTGACCGACAACGCCCTGCAGAAGGGATCACTGGCCGCCTTCTGGGGGCCGGCCGCGAAGTGGCTGGCGGTCGCGGTCGTCGGCGCGGTCGTCGCCTACGCGGGCAACTCCCTCGCCGCCTGGGTCACCGAACGCTTCGTGATGAGACTGCGCGAGCACGTCTTCGACCACGTACAGCAGTTGCCCCCGCACTTCTTCCAACGCCACCGCCAGGGCGACCTGTTGTCCCGGCTGACCAGTGACGTCGAGGCGATCGAGACCATGGTCGTCTCCGGTCTCGTCGGCGCCGCGTCCGCCGCCTTCTCCGCCCTCTTCTACGCGGCCGCCGCCTTCTGGCTGCGCTGGGACCTGGCCGCCGCCACCTTCGTCCTTGCCCCCCTCTTCTGGCTGGCGGCCTGCCGGTTCTCCGGCTCCATCAAGGACGTGTCGAGGGACGGCCGGGTCGCCGACGGCGCGATCACCTCCGTCGTCGAGGAGTCCCTGTCCAACATCGTGCTCACCCAGGCGTACGACCGGCGGGACGCCGAACGCCGGCGGCTGGGCGAGGAGGCCAACGCCTGGTTCCGTGCCTCGGTCCGCTCCACCCGCCTCAACGAGGCGTACCAGCAGCTCGTCGCCGTCATCGAGACGGTCTGCGTGCTCGCCGTGATCGGCATCGGCGCCTGGGAGATCTCCACCGGCCGGATGACCCTGGGCCAGCTGCTGGCCTTCTCCGCCTTCCTCGGCTACCTCTACCCCCCGGTCCGGGGTCTCGCCCAGCTCGGTCTGACGGTCACCGCCGCGACCGCCGGCGCCGAGCGGCTCATCGAGATCCTGGACGTCCGCCCCTCGGTCGCCGACCCCCGCCACGCCACCGCGACCGGCCGCCCCGACGGCACCGTCGAGGTCCGTGACGTCTCCTTCACCTACCCCGGCGCCGACACCGTCGCCCTGCAGGGCCTGTCCTTCACCGTCGCCCCCGGCGAGCTGGTGATCGTCACCGGCCCGAGCGGCGCCGGCAAGTCCACGGTCTCCAAACTCCTGCTGCGCTTCTACGACCCGGACGCGGGCGACGTGCTCCTGGACGGCGTCCCGGTCAGGGACCTCCCCCTCGCCCGGCTGCGCGAGTACGTCACGCTCCTGCCGCAGGAGACGCTCGTCCTGCACGACACCGTCCGCGCCAACATCGC
The DNA here is from genome assembly GCF_050214755.1 of Streptomyces sp. C1-1. NCBI lineage: Bacteria > Bacillati > Actinomycetota > Actinomycetes > Kitasatosporales > Streptomycetaceae > Streptomyces > Streptomyces sp. C1-1. Next base: position 5,584,547 of record NZ_CP189826.1, read on the forward strand.
CTGCGGCCGTCCCGGCGCCAGCGACCACGCGATCGAGGAGGCGGCGCGGGCGGCGGACGCGCACGACTTCATCGTCCGGCTCCCCGACGGCTACGACACCCGGGTCGACCCCAACTCGGCCCGGCTCTCCGGCGGCCAGCTCCAGCGCCTCGCCATCGCGCGGGCGATCCTGCGCGACTCCCCGGTCCTCGTGCTGGACGAGCCCACGACCGGCCTCGACGCCATGGCCGCCCGCCGGGTGGTCAAGCCGCTGCGCCGCCTGATGGCGGGCCGCACGACCATCATGATCACCCACGACCTCAACCTCAACCTCGCCCCCGACGCCGACCGCATCCTGGTCGTCGACCGGGGCCGGATCGTGGAGACCGGCCGGCACGAGGAGCTGCTCGCACGGGGCGGGGCGTACTCCCGTCTGCACCGCTCCCAGAACAACGCGGTGATGGACACGGGCGAGCTGCGCATGCCCCTGTTCGTGGAACAGCAGCCGGCCGCGGACCAGGCGCAGACGGTCTACCAGTACGAGGGATACGGCACCTGGCAGGAGCCGGCGTACCCCTACGGGCAGGCCGCCCCCGACCGGTACGCCCACGACCAGTACGCCCACAGCGCGGTCCCCATGACCCTCGACGACGGGCGCCCCCTCTTCCGGGACGAGGAACGCTGGCCCGGCATCTGAGGTCCACCATGCGGTACAGCCGCATAACAGGTTTACGGGCCTGACAAAGGCCATTAGCCTGGACTCGGCAGTACATCACGCTGAACGAAACCCGAGCCGAGCACCCTGGACCGCCCGTGACCAGCACCAGCACGACCACCCCCGCAGCGTCGCAGGCCGTCGCCGGTCCGCCGCGTCCGAGCGGCTCCCTCGGCCCGGTCGGCCTGGTGCTGGCGGGCGGCGTCTCGGTGCAGTTCGGTGCCGCGGTCGCGGTGAACCTGATGCCGAGGGCCGGTGCGCTGGGCGTGGTGACGCTGCGGCTGCTCGCGGCCGCCGTCGTGCTGCTGCTGTTCTGCCGCCCCCGGTTGCGCGGCCACTCCCGGGCCGACTGGGGCACGGTGATCGTCTTCGGCGTCACCCTGGGCGCGATGAACGGCCTCTTCTACCAGGCCCTCGTCCGCATCCCGCTGGGCGCCGCGGTCACCCTGGAGGTCCTCGGCCCGCTGGCCCTGTCGGTGCTGGCCTCCCGGCGGGCGCTCAACGCACTGTGGGCCGCCCTCGCCCTCGCCGGTGTCTTCCTTCTCGGCGGCGGAGGCTTCGGCGACCTCGACCTCGTCGGCGTGGCCTTCGCGCTCGGCGCGGGTGCCATGTGGGCGACGTACATCGTCTTCAGCGCGCGTACGGGGCAACGGTTCCCGCAGGCCGACGGGCTGGCGCTGGCCATGGCGGTGGGGGCGCTGCTCGTCCTCCCGCTGGGCATCGCCGAATCGGGGTCGAAGCTGTTCGACCCGGTGACCGTCGGGCTCGGCGCGGCGGTCGCGATCATGTCCTCGGTGCTGCCGTACACCCTCGAACTCCTGGCGCTGCGCCGGCTGCCCGCCTCCACCTTCGCCGTCCTGATGAGCCTGGAGCCGGCCCTCGCGGCCGCGGCCGGCTTCCTCGTCCTCGGGCAGACCCTGTCCGCGCTCCAGGTCGCGGCGATCGCCCTGGTCATCGCGGCGAGCATGGGGGCGGTCCGGACGCAGGTGGGGCGCGGCAGGGCGAAGGTGCCGGCGGCGGCGCCCGAAGCCTGACGCCCACCGGCGGGGTGGCGGGGCGCACCCGTCGTACAAATTAATGCAAGCATGCTTGCTTGTTTCTTGGGCCACTGCCATGCTCGCCCCATGGCTGACCCGACGCCCGTCATCGACGACCTGCGTGCGGAGAGCGAGGAACTCGACCTGCTCGTGGCCGAGTTGAGCCCCGAGCAGTGGGCCCTCGCGACCCCCGCCTCCGGCTGGACCGTCGCTCATCAGATCGCGCACCTGGCCTGGACCGACCACTCCTCCGTGCTGGCCGTGACCGACCACGACGCCTTCTCCCGCGAGGTCGAGAAGGCCCTGGCCGCACCCGGGGACTTCGTGGACGAGGGCGCGGAGGACGGCGCGCGCAAGCCGCCCGAGCGGCTCCTCGCCGACTGGCGGGCCGGACGGCGGGCGCTGGAGGAGGCCCTGCGCGCCGCGCCCGAGGGCGCCCGCTTCCCCTGGTACGGGCCGCCCATGTCCACCGCCTCCATGGCCACCGCCCGCCTCATGGAGACCTGGGCCCACGGCATGGACGTCGCCGACGCCCTCGGTGTGCGGCGCACCCCCACCGACCGGCTCCGTCACATCGCCCGCCTCGGCGTCCGCACCCGCGACTTCGCCTTCGGCGTGCACGGCATGCCCGTGCCGTTCGAGGAGTTCCGCGTCGAACTGACCGCACCCTCCGGCGAGGTCTGGACCTACGGCCCCGAGGACGCCGCCGACCGCGTCACCGGCCCCGCCGTCGACTTCTGCCTCCTGGTCACCCAGCGCGCCCACCGCTCCGACCTCGCCCTGCGCGCCGCCGGCCCCGACGCGGACCGCTGGCTGGACATCGCCCAGGCCTTCGCGGGGCCGCCGGGCAAGGGCCGCCAGGCGAAGGGGGACACCCCGTGACGGTGCTGCGCGTCGGCAACGCGTCCGGTTTCTACGGCGACCGCTTCGACGCCCTGCGGGAGATGCTCACCGGCGGCGAGCTGGACGTCCTGACCGGCGACTACCTCGCCGAACTGACCATGCTCATCCTGGGGCGGGACCGCCTGAAGGACCCCGCGGCCGGGTATGCCCGCACCTTCCTGCGCCAGCTGGAGGAGTGCCTCGGCCTCGCCCACGAGCGCGGCGTCAGGATCGTCACCAACGCCGGCGGCCTCAACCCGGCCGGACTCGCCGACGCCGTACGGGAGCTGGCCGACCGGCTCGGCATCCCCGTGCGCGTCGCCCATGTCGAGGGCGACGACCTCAAGGCCCTGCACCCGGACAGCCTCGCCGCCCACGCCTACCTCGGCGGTTTCGGCATCGCCGAGTGCCTGCGGGCCGGCGCCGACGTCGTCGTCACCGGGCGGGTCACGGACGCGGCACTGGTCACCGGGCCGGCCGCCGCCCACTTCGGCTGGGGACCCGGCGACCACGACCGGCTGGCGGGCGCCGTCGTCGCCGGGCACGTGCTGGAGTGCGGCACCCAGGCCACCGGCGGCAACTACGCCTTCTTCCGGGAGGGCGACGTCCGCCGCCCCGGCTTCCCGCTCGCCGAGCTCCACGAGGACGGCAGCTGCGTCATCACCAAGCACCCCGGCACCGGCGGCCTCGTCGACGTCGGCACGGTGACCGCGCAGCTGCTGTACGAGACGACGGGCGCCCGGTACGCGGGACCCGACGTCACCGCCCGCCTCGACAGCGTCCGCCTCACCCAGGACGGCCCCGACCGCGTCCGTGTCCAGGGCGTGCGCGGCGAGGCCCCGCCGCCCGACCTCAAGGTCGGCCTCAACCGCCTCGGCGGCTTCCGCAACGAGGTCGCCTTCGTCCTCACCGGCCTCGACATCGAGGCGAAGGCCGCGCTGGTGCGCGAGCAGATGGCCCCCGCGCTCGGCAAGGTCGCCGACGTGCGCTGGGACCTGGCCCGCACCGACCGGCCCGACGCCTCCACCGAGGAGACGGCGAGCGCCCTGCTGCGGCTCGTCGTGCGCGACCCGGACGAGCAGCTCGTCGGACGGCCGCTGACCGCGGCGGCCGTGGAGCTCGCACTGGCCAGTTACCCCGGCTTCCATCTGCTCGCGCCGCCCGGGAAGGGCACGCCCTTCGGGGTCTTCGAGGACGTGTACGTCCCCCAGGGCGCCGTCGACCACGTGGCCGTCCTGCCCGACGGGCGCCGGGTGGCCGTGGCACCGGCCCCCGACACCCTCGTACTCGAGGACCCGTCCGAGCCCGGGCCGCCGGAGCCGCTTCCCGCCGGGCCCGTCCGACGCGCGCCCCTCGGGCTCGTCGCGGGCGCCCGCAGCGGGGACAAGGGCGGCAACGCCAACGTCGGGGTGTGGGTGCGGTCGGACGCGGCCTGGCGCTGGCTCGCCCACGAGCTGACGACGGAACGCTTCCGCGAGCTGCTCCCCGAGAGCCGCGGCCTGCCCGTCACCCGGCACGTCCTGCCGAACCTGCGCGCCCTGAACTTCGTCGTCGAGGGCATCCTCGGCGCCGGCGTCGCCGCCCAGCACCGCTTCGACCCGCAGGCCAAGGCCCTCGGCGAATGGCTGCGCTCCCGCCACCTGGACATCCCGGAGGACCTGCTGTGACGGTGATCAACTCCGGCTTGGACACGGCCGGTCCCGACTACCGGGCGAACCGCGAGGCCATGCTCGCCAAGCTCGCCGACCTCGACGCCGAGCACGCCAAGGCCCTCGCGGGCGGCGGCGAGAAGTACGTCGCCCGGCACCGGAAGCGCGGCAAGCTGCTCGCCCGCGAACGCATCGAACTGCTCCTCGACCCCGACACCCCCTTCCTGGAGCTGTCGCCGCTCGCCGCCTGGGGCAGCGAGTACGCGGTGGGCGCCTCGCTCGTCACCGGGATCGGCGTCGTCGAGGGCGTCGAGTGCCTGATCACCGCCAACGACCCGACCGTGCGCGGCGGCGCCAGCAACCCCTGGTCGCTGAAGAAGGCCCTGCGCGCCAACGACATCGCGCTCGCCAACCGGCTGCCCTGCATCAGCCTGGTGGAGTCGGGAGGCGCCGATCTGCCCTCCCAGAAGGAGATCTTCATCCCGGGCGGCGCGATCTTCCGCGACCTGACCCGGCTGTCGGCCGCCGGCATCCCCACCGTCGCCGTCGTCTTCGGCAACTCCACCGCGGGCGGCGCGTACATCCCCGGCATGTCCGACCACGTGATCATGGTCAAGGAGCGCGCGAAGGTCTTCCTCGGCGGACCACCCCTGGTGAAGATGGCGACCGGCGAGGAGAGCGACGACGAGTCGCTGGGCGGCGCCGAGATGCACGCGCGCGTGTCCGGGCTCGCGGACTACTTCGCCGTCGACGAACAGGACGCCCTGCGCCAGGCCCGGCGCGTGGTCGCGCGCCTCAACCACCGCAAGGCGTACGTCGATCCGGGCCCGGCCGTGCCCCCTAAGTACTCCGCCGACGAACTGCTCGGCATCGTCCCCGGCGACCTCAAGATCCCCTTCGACCCGCGCGAGGTGATCGCCCGCATCGTCGACGCCTCCGACTTCGACGAGTTCAAGCCGCTGTACGGCACCAGCCTGACGACCGGCTGGGCCACCCTGCACGGCTATCCCGTCGGCGTCCTCGCCAACGCCCAGGGCGTGCTGTTCAGCGCGGAGTCGCAGAAGGCCGCCCAGTTCATCCAGCTCGCCAACCAGCGCGACATCCCCCTGCTCTTCCTGCACAACACCACCGGCTACATGGTCGGCAAGGAGTACGAACAGGGCGGCATCATCAAGCACGGCGCCATGATGATCAACGCGGTCTCCAACTCGAAGGTGCCGCACCTGTCGGTCCTCATGGGCGCCTCCTACGGCGCCGGGCACTACGGCATGTGCGGGCGCGCCTACGACCCCCGCTTCCTGTTCGCCTGGCCCAGCGCCAAGTCCGCCGTGATGGGCCCGCAGCAGCTGGCCGGCGTGCTGTCGATCGTCGCCCGCCAGTCGGCGGCCGCGAAGGGGCACCCCTACGACGAGGACGCGGACGCCGCCCTGCGCGCCATGGTCGAGCAGCAGATCGAGTCCGAGTCGCTGCCCATGTTCCTGTCCGGGCGGCTGTACGACGACGGCGTCATCGACCCGCGCGACACCCGCACCGTCCTCGGCCTGTGCCTGTCGGCCGTCCACACGGCACCGTTCGAGGGCGCGCGCGGCGGCTTCGGCGTCTTCCGGATGTGAGGGATCACGTGATTTCGACTCTGCTCGTCGCCAACCGGGGCGAGATCGCCCGCCGCATCTTCCGCACCTGCCGCGAACTGGGCATCCGGACGGTCGCCGTGCACTCGGACGCCGACGAAGGCGCGCTCCACACGCGCGTGGCCGACACGGCGGTACGGCTGCCGGGCGCGGCGCCCGCGGACACCTACCTGCGCGGCGACCTGATCGTGAAGGCCGCCGTCGCCGCCGGCGCGGACGCCGTGCACCCCGGCTACGGCTTCCTCTCCGAGAACGCCGACTTCGCCCGCGCGGTCCTCGACGCGGGACTGCTCTGGATCGGCCCGCCGCCGGAGGCCATCGAGGCGATGGCGTCCAAGACTTGCGCCAAGGACCTCATGGGCATCGCCCCCCTGGCCACCGAGGACGTGACCGAGGCCGACCTGCCGGTGCTGGTGAAGGCGGCCGCGGGCGGCGGGGGGCGCGGGATGCGGATCGTGCGCCGCCTGGCGGAGCTGGACGCCGCACTGCGGGCCGCGCGCGCCGAGGCCGCGAGCGCCTTCGGCGACGGAGAGGTGTTCGTCGAGCCGTACCTGGAGGGCGGACGCCACGTCGAGGTCCAGGTGCTCGCCGACACCCACGGCACGGTGTGGACGCTGGGCACCCGCGACTGCTCCCTGCAGCGCCGCCACCAGAAGGTGATCGAGGAGGCGCCGGCGCCGGGCCTCACCGAGGGGCTCGCGGAGGAACTGCGCGCGCTGGCCGTACGCGCCGCACGCGCCGTGGACTACGTGGGCGCCGGCACCGTCGAGTTCCTGGTCGCCGGCGACCGCGCGCACTTCCTGGAGATGAACACCCGCCTCCAGGTCGAGCACCCGGTGACCGAGGCCGTGTTCGGCATCGACCTGGTCGCCGAACAGATCCGCGTCGCGGAAGGCCACGCCCTCGCGAGCGACCCGCCACCCGCGCGCGGCCACGCCGTCGAGGCCCGCCTGTACGCCGAGGACCCGGCGACCGACTGGACCCCCCAGACCGGCACCCTGCACCGCCTCGCCTTCCCCGACGGCATCCGCCTCGACACCGGCTACGAGGACGGCGACACCATCGGCGTCCACTACGACCCCATGCTCGCCAAGGCGATCGCGCACGCCCCCACGCGCGCGCAGGCGCTGCGCGCACTGGCGGGCGCCCTGGAACGCGCGGCCGTCCACGGTCCCGCCACCAACCGCGACGTCCTCGTCCGCTCCCTGCGCCACGAGGAGTTCACGCAGGCCCGCATGGACACGGCCTTCTACGACCGCCACCTGCCCGAGCTCACGGCCCCCGCGCCCGACCCCTACGCCCCGCTGGCCGCCGCCCTCGCCCAGGCCCACGGCGCCTCCCGCTTCGGCGGCTGGCGCAACGTCCCCTCCCAGCCGCAGGTGAAGCGGTACGCGATGGCCGGCGAGGAGCACGAGGTCCGCTACCGGCACACCCGCGACGGCCTGGAAGCCGACGGAGTCCGGGTCGTGCACGCCGCCCCCGACCTCGTCGTCCTCGAAGTGGACGGCGTACAGCGGAAGTTCGAGGTGGCGCGGTACGGCGACGAGGTGTACGTGGGCGCGACCGCCTTGCGCGCCCTGCCACGCTTCCCCGACCCCACCGCCCAGCACGCCCCGGGGTCCCTGCTGGCCCCCATGCCGGGCACGGTCGTCAGGGTGGCGGACGGGCTGGCCGTGGGAGCCGCCGTACAGGCCGGGCAGCCCCTGCTCTGGCTGGAGGCGATGAAGATGCAGCACAAGATCGCCGCCCCGGTCACGGGGACGCTGAGCGAGCTGCGAGTGGGGCCGGGTCAACAAGTGGAGCCCGGCGCTCTGCTGGCGGTGGTGCAAGCGCCCCAGTAGGGCACGGGGCTGTATTGATTTGCGGCTACCGCCGCCGTGAGCGCGACCAGCCACACACAACCCGCACCCCGAAGGAGTCCAGATGACCCTCCTCGAAACCGAAGAACACAAAGCCCTCCGCTCCGCCGTCGCCGCCCTCGGCAAACGCCACGGCCGCGACTACGACCGCGAAGCCCTCTGGGCCGAAGCGGCCAAACTCGGCTACCTCGGCGTCAACCTCCCGGAGGAATACGGCGGAGGTGGCGGCGGGATCTCCGAACTCTCCATCGTGCTTGAGGAGTTGGGCGCCGCCGGCTGCCCCCTGCTCATGATGGTCGTCTCCCCGGCCATCTGCGGCACCGTCATCGCCCGCTTCGGCACGGACGCCCAGAAACGCGAATGGCTCCCCGGCCTCGCGGACGGCACCCGCACCATGGCCTTCGGCATCACCGAACCCGACGCCGGCTCCAACAGCCACCGCATCACCACCACCGCCCGCCGCGACGGCACCGACTGGCTCCTCACCGGCCGGAAAGTCTTCATCTCCGGCGTCGACATAGCCGACGCGACCCTCATCGTCGGCCGCACCGAGGACGCCCGCACCGGCACCCTCAAGCCCTGCCTGTTCATCGTCCCGCGCGACGCCGAAGGCTTCCTGCGCCGCCCCATCGACATGGAACTGGACGCCGTGGAGAAGCAGTTCGAGCTCACCCTCGACGACGTACGCCTCCCCGCGGACGCGCTCGTCGGCGACGAGGACGCCGGACTCCTCCAGCTCTTCGCCGGCCTCAACCCCGAACGCATCATGACGGCCGCCTTCGCGATCGGCATGGGCCGCTACGCCCTCGCCCAGGCCGTCGCCTACGCCCGCGACCGCTCCGTGTGGAAGACCCCGATCGGCGCCCACCAGGCCATCGCCCACCCCCTCGCCCAGGCCCACATCGAACTCGAACTCGTCCGCCTGATGATGCAGAAGGCCGCCGCCCTCTACGACGCCGGCGACGACGTCGGCGCGGGCGAGGCGGCGAACATGGCCAAGTACGCGGCCGGGGAGGCCTGCGTGAAGGCCGTCGACCAGGCCGTCCACACCCTCGGCGGCAACGGCCTCACCCGCGAATTCGGGCTCGCCCGGTTGATAACGGCGGCGCGCGTGGCTCGTATTGCTCCGGTGAGCAGGGAGATGATTCTCAACTACGTCTCCCACCAGACCCTGGGCCTGCCCAAGTCGTACTAGGAGGAACCGTGTTCCGGAGCGAGTACGCAGATGTAGCCGCAGTCGAACTCCCCATCCACGACGCGGTCCTGGGCCGGGCCGCCGAGTACGGCGACGCGCCCGCCCTCATCGACGGCACCGACGGCACCACCCTCACCTACGAACAGCTCGACCGCTTCCACCGGCGCATCGCGGCCGGCCTCACCGAGACCGGCGTGCGCAAGGGCGACGTACTGGCCCTGCACAGCCCCAACACCATCGCCTTCCCCACCGCCTTCTACGCGGCCACGCGCGCGGGCGCCGCCGTCACCACCGTGCACCCCCTCGCCACCGCCGAGGAGTTCGCCAAGCAGCTCAAGGACTCCGCCGCCCGCTGGATCGTCACCGTCTCCCCGCTGCTTCAGACCGCCCGCCGGGCCGCCGAACTCGCCGGCGGCGTCGAGGAGATCCTCGTCTGCGACAGCGCCCCCGGACACCGCTCCCTCATCGACATGCTGGGCTCCGCCGCGCCCGAACCCGTCGTCGACATCGACCCGGCCGAGGACATCGCGGCCCTCCCGTACTCCTCGGGCACCACCGGCATCCCCAAAGGCGTGATGCTCACCCACCGCCAGATCGCCACCAACCTCGCCCAGCTCGAAGCCGCCATGCCGGCCGGCCCCGGCGACCGCATCCTCGCCGTCCTGCCCTTCTTCCACATCTACGGCCTGACGGCCCTGATGAACGCCCCCCTCAGGCTCGGCGCCACCGTCGTCGTCCTGCCCCGCTTCGAACTCGACACCTTCCTCGCGGCCATCCAGAACCACCGCATCACCGGCCTGTACGTCGCCCCGCCCATCGTCCTGGCCCTCGCCAAACACCCCCTGGTCGAGCAGTACGACCTGTCGTCGCTGACCCACATCACCAGCGCGGCGGCCCCCCTCGACGCGAGCCTCGCCGAAGCCTGCTCCCGGCGCCTGGGCCTGCCGCCCGTCGGCCAGGCCTACGGCATGACGGAACTCTCCCCCGGCACCCACGTCGTACCGCTCGACGCCATGCGCGACGCCCCTCCTGGCACCGTCGGCAAACTCATCGCCGGCACCGAGATGCGTATCGTCTCCCTCGACGACCCCGACAAGGACCTAGGCGTCGGCGAGTCCGGCGAGATCCTCATCCGCGGCCCCCAGGTCATGAAGGGCTACCTCGGCCGCCCCGACGCCACCGCCGCCATGATCGACCCCGACGGCTGGCTGCACACCGGCGACGTCGGCCACGTCGACGCCGACGGCTGGCTCTTCGTCGTCGACCGCGTCAAGGAACTCATCAAGTACAAGGGCTTCCAGGTGGCCCCCGCCGAACTCGAGGCACTGCTCCTGACCCACCCGGGCATCGCCGACGCGGCCGTCATCGGCGTCTACAACGACGAGCACAACGAGGTCCCGCACGCCTACGTCGTCCGCCAGCCCACCGCCACCGACCTCTCCGAAGGCGAGGTCATGATGTACGTCGCCGAACACGTCGCCCCCTACAAACGCGTCCGCCAGGTCACCTTCATCGACGACGTCCCCAGGGCCGCCTCCGGCAAGATCCTGCGCCGCGAACTGCGGGCACCGAAGGAGCACACATGACCTTGGTCGGACGCACCCGCGCGCGAGGAGTCGAGACCCTCAGCCTCGACTCCCCGGCCAGCCGCAACGCGCTCTCCGCCGCCCTCGTCGGCGAACTCGCCGACGCGCTCACCGACTGCGCCAAGGACACCGACGTACGCGCGATCGTCCTCACCCACACCGGCAACACCTTCTGCGCCGGCGCGGACCTGCGCGACCCACCACACCCCGACGCACTGGTCGGACTGCTGCGGCAGATCGTGGAACTGCGCAAACCCGTCGTGGCCCGGGTCACCGGACACGTCCGCGCCGGAGGCCTGGGCCTGCTCGCGGCCTGCGACATCGCACTCGCCTCCACCGAGGCCACCTTCGCGTTCACCGAGGTACGCATCGGCGTGGCCCCCGCGGTCATCTCCCTGCCGCTGCTGCCCCGCACCGACCCGCGCGCCCTCGCCCGCTACTACCTCACCGGCGAACGCCTCGACGCGGCCGAGGCCGCCCGCATCGGCCTGCTCACGGCCGCCGGCGACGACGTCGACGCCGTACTGGCACCCGTCCTCGACGGCCTGCGCAGAGCCGCACCCCAGGGCCTGGCCGAGACGAAGGCCCTGCTCACGGCTAAGGTGCTGGAAGCCTTCGACCGGGACGCGGCCGACCTGACCGCGCTCTCGGCCCGGCTGTTCGCCTCCCCGCAGGCCCGCGAGGGAATGACGGCCTTCCTGGAACGACGGGATCCCACATGGGTGCTGTGACCACAGCCGACCGCGGCGAGCGCGCCCCCAAGCAGGACCGCAGCCGGGCCACCCGGCAGCGCCTGCTGGAGGCCGCCGTCGCCTGCCTCGCCGAACACGGCTGGGCCGGCTCCACGGTCTCCGTCGTCGCCGAACGCGCCGGCGTCTCCCGCGGCGCCGCCCAGCACCACTTCCCGACCCGGGAGGACCTGTTCACGGCGGCCGTCGAATACGTCGCGGAGGAACGGTCCACGGCCATCCGCGCCCTGTTCCCCGACGGAGCGGGCGACGACCGGCAGGCCGTCGTCACCGCCCTCGTCGACCTCTACACCGGCCCCCTCTTCCGCGCCGCCCTGCACCTGTGGGTGGCCGCGTCCAACGAGGAGCCGCTGCGCCCCCGCGTCACCGAACTGGAGGCGCGGGTCGGCCGCGAGACCCACCGGATCGCGGTCGAACTGCTGGGCGCCGACGAGTCCCGCCCCGGCGTACGGGAGACCGTGCAGGGCCTGCTGGACATGGCCCGGGGCCTCGGCCTGGCGAACCTGCTCACCGACGACACCGGGCGCCGCGACCGGGTGATCGCCCAGTGGTCGCGGATCCTCGACCGCATCCTCACGGACTGAGCCGCTCCACCCGCCAGCTCCCGTCCGCCTCCGCCACGTACCGCAACCGGTCGTGCAGCCGGTTCTCCCGGCCCTGCCAGAACTCCACCGTCTGCGGCGCCACCCGGAACCCGCCCCAGTGCGGCGGCACCGGCACCTGCTCGCCCTCCGGATAGCGGGCCTCCAGCTCCGCGTACGAGGCGTCGAGCTCGGCCCGCGAGGCGACGACACTGGACTGGGCGCTGGCCCAGGCACCGAGCTGCGAGCCGTGCGGCCGGGTGCGGAAGTACGCGGCGGTCTCGTCACGGCCGGTGCGGCGGGCGATGCCGCCGACGATGACCTGGCGGGCCATGGGGTGCCAGGGGAACATCAGCGAGACGTACGGGTTCTCCGCCAGGTCGCGGGCCTTGCGGGAGCCGTAGTTGGTGTAGAAGACGAAGCCCTGCTCGTCGAAGCCCTTCAGCAGCACCGTACGAGAGCTCGGCCGGCCCTGGGCGTCGGCCGTGGAGACGACCATGGCGTTCGGCTCGAAGAGATGCGCCTCCGTCGCGGCCTGCGCGAACCAGTGCGCGAACTGCGCCACCGGAGTGGCGGCCAGATCGGACTCGGCGAGCCCTTCGGCCCGGTACTGCTTGCGCATGGCGGCGGGATCGAGGGGGACGGCGTGTCGATCGGTCACGCGGTCATCTTGCCGTACGCACGTGTGCCGTCCGCCATGGTGTCGGGCATCCCGAAGAGCCCGCGCATGGCACTGAGTGCCATGAAGGCTCCCCAAATATGGCACTGGGGGATATCGTGCTGGTCTCGTTCCGGTTGAGCGACCAGCCGCACGGGGCATCACCAGGGTGGCCACCAGGACCACGAGTCGCACGACCGACCGGGGATCCCATGGCCGAGCCGCCCGTACCTCTGCCCGTACCCACCACGAGGAGCCGCCTGATGTCCGACTTCGTACCCGGACTCGAGGGAGTCGTCGCGTTCGAGACGGAGATCGCCGAACCGGACAAGGAGGGCGGCGCCCTCCGCTACCGGGGCGTCGACATCGAGGACCTGGTCGGTCACGTCTCCTTCGGCAACGTCTGGGGGCTGCTGGTCGACGGAGCCTTCAACCCCGGCCTGCCGCCCGCCGAGCCCTTCCCCATCCCCGTGCACTCCGGCGACATCCGGGTGGACGTCCAGTCGGCGCTCGCCATGCTGGCACCGGTGTGGGGCCTCAAACCGCTGCTCGACATCGATGCCGAACAGGCCCGCGAGGACCTGGCCCGGGCCGCCGTCATGGCCCTGTCCTACGTCGCCCAGTCCGCCCGCGGCCAGGGCCGCCCCATGGTCCCCCAGAGCGAGATCGACAAGGCCCGCTCCGTCGTCGAGCGCTTCATGATCCGCTGGCGGGGCGAGCCGGACCCCAAGCACGTCGCCGCCGTCGACGCCTACTGGACCTCCGCCGCCGAGCACGGCATGAACGCCTCGACCTTCACCGCCCGCGTCATCGCCTCCACGGGCGCCGACGTGGCGGCCGCCCTCTCCGGCGCCGTGGGCGCCATGTCCGGCCCGCTGCACGGCGGCGCCCCCTCCCGCGTGCTCGGCATGATCGAGGAGATCGAGCGGACCGGGGACGCCGAGGCCTACGTCAAGCAGGCCCTCGACAAGGGTGAGCGCCTGATGGGCTTCGGCCACCGCGTCTACCGCGCCGAGGACCCCCGCGCGCGCGTACTGCGCCGCACCGCCCGCGAGCTGGGCGCACCCCGCTTCGAGGTGGCCGAGGCGCTGGAGAAGGCCGCCCTGGCCGAGCTGCACGCACGACGCCCCGACCGGGTACTGGCGACGAACGTCGAGTTCTGGGCGGCGATCGTGCTGGACTTCGCGGAGGTACCGGCCCACATGTTCACGTCGATGTTCACGTGCGCCCGCACGGCGGGCTGGTCGGCGCACATCCTGGAGCAGAAGCGCACCGGACGCCTGGTGCGGCCGTCCGCACGCTACGTGGGGCCGTCCGCCCGCCCGCCGCGCGAGGTCGAGGGCTACGACGGCATCTCCGCGGGCTGACCCGCGGAACGCAGACGACCCGCGAGCTCTGGTTCCTCCGCCTCGGCGGAGGAGCCGGCCGGACGTACCGGCGAGCTCGCGGGTCGGGTGACTGCTTGGGATTGGGCCGGCTGCACGCTTCTCTCACGCGCTGGTCCGGCACCGCACTCGATGTGGTGCCGGGCCGCTAGCCCGCAGCCACCTCGCACGTCCGGGATTCATACATGTACCGGATCACCTCCTTTCAGCGATGAGCCTCACCCTAAGAACCGGTCGGCCACCGATCAACCGTTTTTCCATGAACTTCCTGGCACCGGCTCCGGGCGAGTGCGGTAGCCACAGCCGTCGCCCCGCTGGAGGAGCCGGAGGTTCCCGTGGCATACGTCGATGCGTCCGCCGGGCGTGGCGAGACTGTGCTGACCCCTGGCGCGCACGGAGATGCGACCGCTCCACGTGCCCTTCCACCTCCCCGTGGGCATGACGGCCCGCACGAGGTCCCCTGTGACGTAGCCGAAATGTCGCTTGGCGCGGGTCCGCAGCAGACGGGGGAATCCGAAGCGGTCCGGGGTGGTACGGGCGTAGGAGCCGCGTCCGGTGGCTTCGACGACGAGGACGAACTCGGGAACCCGAACGATCGCGTCCCCGCTCTCATGACCGAAGGGGCCGACGGACAGCGCATCCAGAGTGTGCGTCTTGCCGAGGCCGGTGACGTCGCGGTTCGCCTTCGTCAGGGCGCCCGGCCAGGTGTACACGGGTTTCCCGAGCGCCTCCAGTCCCGCCGTCAGTCGTTGCTGGGTTGCGTTCATCGCGGCAGCGCCGCGGAGTGACGCCCGGGTCTGCTCGACGATCCGTTCCAGGCGGCCGGGATCGTCGGCGAGAAATAGCTCGACGGGTCTGCTTCCTTTGGCCCTGTTGCAGGGCACGCATGCGAGGACGAGGTTGGAGATGCGGTTCGAACCGCCTCGGCTGCGAGGCTGTAGGTGCTCGATGTTCAAAGGCACTTCCGTCGCGCCGCAGTAGGCGCAGGAGCTGTTCCACCTGGCGTGAAGGCAGGAGCGGACCGTGGTCCCGGCAAGGGGGCCTCGAGCGTACTGAGTGCCGTACAGCCGCCTGCCCGCACTCATGGCGTGCGTATTACCTTCTTCTCGTCCGTGAGGACCGGACCGGTGCCTTTCGCTCCGGGGTCGATGCGCAATTGGACGCCTTCGATCTCCGAGTCGGTCAGCGCGCGGTCTTTCAGCCTGACAGTGAACGGAACCTGCCGGGCGACCACGGCCCTTCCCCTGCGGAGGAGTTCGCGAGCACGGGCGGGGTGGCAGGGCATGAGAGGCCGACCGTCCTTGGAGAGGACGAACACCCGGCTCGCACCCACACCGCCCGCGTACGGCCGGTCGCTGCTGGGAGCGTCACCGCTCCCGTTCTCTGCCTTCTCCGCCGCCGTGGCAGCGGGCTCGGCGTGACGCCGACGGGTTTTGGTGCAACGCCCGTCGGTCTCCCCTCGCCCATGTTCTCTGCCGGTGCCCCGCGCGGTGGCGGGGTGTCCATGAGCCGTTTCGTCCCTGCTCCCAGGGTTGTCTGCTCTCACGGATTCCAGAGCAGGCTGCTGAGGAAGCACAGCCTGGTGGGACTGCCCGCCTGCAGGAAACGTAGTCATCGGGTACACCTCCCTGATCGTCCGATCGTGATGACTGGGGCTGGTCACTCGACGGCTGTCGCCGGGGAGCGAGTGACCTCCCTTCTCGTGTAAGCAGGTCACATTAGTGATTACGGGGAATAGTGGGGATGAAAGCGCCCTGTAGCGCTCATTCGTGCGACGAATGCCCAATCCTCGAACACCTCACCGATCTCCGTGCTAGGGCCCGGTCGTTAAGTCATGGACGCATCTCCGCTGCTCACTTACCTTTTCGCGCATGACGAACCGGCGTGCGATTTTTAGTGGGTCTGACTTCGAGGAGCGGATCGGGTATGCCCGGGCCGTGGTCGACGGGGAGTGGGTGCATGTGTCGGGGACCACGGGGTTCGACTACTCGGCCATGACGATCTCCGAGGACGTCGTCGAGCAGGCCGAGCAGTGTCTGCGGAACATCGGGGACGCGCTCGCGGAGGCCGGGTGCGGGTTCGAGGACGTCGTGCGGGTGCGGTACCTGCTGCCCGAGCGGGAGGACTTCGAGCCGTGCTGGCCGGTGCTGCGGCGGGCGTTCGGGGAGGTGCGGCCGGCGGCGACGATGATGGTGTGCGGGCTGGCGGACCCCCGGATGAGGATCGAGATCGAGGTGTACGCGCGGCGGCCCGAGCTGCGGTTCGAGGCCGTGCACGGGGTGGAGATGCTGGAGGAGTGGCGGTACGTGCACAACGAGGTCGTGCCGCCCGCCGCGATGTCCCTCGACGACGCCCGGGAGCGGCTGGGGCGGTACCGGATGGAGAACGCGTACCTGGGGGACGTGCTCGTCGGGTGTTCCACCGTGCGGCCGCCGGAGGGCGAGGGTGCGACGGCGACCGTGATCGCCCGTGTGCTGCCCGGGTACCGGGGGCGGGGGTTCGGGGCGGCCCTGTACGAGCGGGGTCTCGCCCACGCGCGCGTGCTGGGCGCGAGGGCCGTCGAGACGTGTGTGCTGGCTGCCAACGAGGACGGGCTGCGGTTCGCCGTGAAGCGGGGGTTCGTGGAGACGGAGCGGTACGTGCTCGACGGTGGGAGCGACCTGTGGATCGATCTCCGGCTCGGAATGGATTGATCTTCGGCCGCCAATGGGCGGATGCTGGAGACGGAGGCGGCTTGCAACGATTCCTTCAATCTTGTGGGAACTCGGTGTGTGCTGCGTCACGTTCCAGTTAGATGATTGCGAGTGAGCGAACCGGCGTGCCGTACGTGCGGACGCAGCTTGGCAGGGGGTCCAGGTGAGTGCTTCCCGGCGTAGTGGGACCACCGACGAGCTGGGGCCCGAGGAGCCCGAGCGGGACGGTCCCGTGGGTCCCGACGGCTCGGATCTGCTGGCGGCGCTGCTCGACGGGATGGACGCGGCGCTGTGCGCCTTCGACGCGGGCGGTGTCGTCACGCACTGGAACCGCGAGGCCGAGCGAATCCTGGGCTGGACCGCGGCGGAGGCCGTGGGGCGGCACGGTTTCGCCGGGTGGGCCGTGCGGGAGGCGGACGCGGAGGAGGTCGAGGGGCGGCTGATGTCCGCCATGGAGGCCCCCGGACGTCAGGTGCACGAGTTCGCGCTGCTGACCAAGGACGGCGGACGGGTGCTCGTACGGACGCAGTCGGCGGCCGTGCGCGGCCCGGACGGCAAGCCCGCTGGGGTGTACTGCGCCTTCAGCGAGGTGCACACGCAGATCGACCTGGAGCGGTCGATCGCGCTGAGCGAGGCGTTGTTCGAGGATGCCAGCTGGGGCGTCGTGCTCGTCGACGCCGATCTGCGGCCGGCGGTGGTGAACGCGCATGCCGCGCGGTCGCTGGGCATCGGCCGTACGTCCGCGCTGGGGCGGCCTCTGGGCGAGTTGCTCGCGCAGGGTGTGGAGGAGCTGGAGAGCGCGCTCACGCATGTGCTGGCGGAGGGCGCGCCGCCCGCGCCGGCCGAGATCTGGGTGAGCGTGCGCACGCCGGAGGGCGAGCAGCGGCGGTGCTGGCGGTGCGGGTTCGTGCGGCTGGCCTCGCCGCTCGCGGAGGAGCCGGTGCCGCTCGGGGTCGGCTGGCTGTTCGTGGACGTCACCGAGGGCAAGCAGGGTGAGCAGGAGGCGTCGCTGCTGCGGTTCCGGGCGAACCAGCTGCACCGGGCGGCCCGGGCTGCGGCGGAGTGCGAGGACCCGCGGGAGGCGGCGACGGTCCATCTGGACTTCGCGCTGGCCGGGTTCGCCGATCACGCGCTGATCGACCGGGTGGCGGGGGGCCCGGTGTCCGACGCGGAGGCGGAGGGGCCGGTGCGGCTGGTGCGGGTCGCGGCGACGCCCTCGGGTGCGCCGGGGCCCAGTCTGCTGACGGGTGCTGCGGGGCTGCCGGTGCGGTACGGGCAGGGGCATCCGGCGTTGCAGTGCGTGGAGCGGGCGGGGTCGGTGCGGGCCAGTGTGGGGTCGGTGTCGGCGGAGCAGGCGCGGGACTGGGCCGTGGGGCGGCAGTGGCCGGCGGACGCGGTGCACGCGTTGTGCGCGGTGTTGCGCAGCCGGGGGCGGACGCTGGGGGTCGTGACGTTTCTGCGGGGGGCCGGCCGGAGTTCGTTCGAGCGGAGCGACGCCGTGTACGCGGAGGATGTCGCGGTGCGGATCGCGTCGGCGCTGGATCTCGCGGGGGTCGTGGGGCGGGAGTAGGAGGGCGGGCCGCGTGGCCGTCGGGGGCCGCCGCCGGGCGGTCGGCCGTGGCCCTGTCGCCGGTACGGGCCGCCGTCTACTGCCGGTAGAAGATCCGGTCCCCGTACTCCTTCATCACCCGTCCGTTCCACTCGTGCCCGCCGTCCACGTTTCCCGACCTGAGCAGCGGCGGTTCGATGCCGCGGTCCGCCAGGGAGCCGGCCGCCGTGGCCATCACCGCCTGCATGATCGCGCTGGTGACGACGGTCGAGGCGGGGGCGAAGGGGGCGGGGACGGTGTCCAGGGCGAGAGTCGCGTCGCCGATGGCGATCTTGGAGTCGAGGACGATGTCGCAGTGGTCCTTCAGGTAGGTGCCGGAGGCGTGGCGGGAGCGGGTCTCGGTCGCGTATGCCACCGAGGTGACGCCGATGACCCGCACGCCCAGGGCGCGGGCGTTCATGGCCATCTCGACGGGCAGGGCGTTGCGGCCGGAGAGGGAGATGATGACCAGGGCGTCGCCGGCGCGGAGCGGGGAGGTGTCCAGGACGGCGCTCGCGAGGCCGTCGACGCGCTCCAGGGCGGAGCCCAGCGTGGCGGGCATGACGTCGACGCCCACGACGCCGGGTACGACGAGGAGGTTCATCAGGGCCAGGCCGCCGGCGCGGTAGACGACGTCCTGGGCGGGCAGGGAGGAGTGGCCCGCGCCGAAGGCGAAGAGGCGGCCGCCGTCGGCGACGGTGTCGGCGAGCAGGGTGCCGGCCGCCGTGATGGACTCCGTCTGCTCGTCACGTACGCGCTTGAGGAGTTCGATCGCGGCGTCGAGGAACTGGTCGGCCAGGCTGCCGTCGCTCATGCGGGTCCTTTCGGGGCGCACCGTGCGGAGTCCGTGTCGCGGATCACGGTGCGGTCTGGACCAGTGCCGTGTCAATACGGCCGTCCGACCGTCCGGGGGGCCCGCGCGGCCGGAGCCGGCCATGGCTCCGTACTCGCCCGTAACGCCGTGGTTTCAACGGTGCGGCACGGTTGTCAGTGCTATGCGTCAGAATTGAGTCCAGGGCCAGCGCACGCGCCGGGAAGCCGTTCGTGCTTCCGGCAGATCTCATCGAGGGGCACGTATGTCCGGACTGATCGACACCACGGAGATGTATCTCCGCACCATCCTCGAGCTGGAGGAGGAAGGTGTGGTCCCCATGCGTGCCCGGATCGCCGAGCGGCTCGACCAGAGCGGGCCGACCGTGAGTCAGACGGTGGCGCGGATGGAGCGGGACGGACTGGTCGCAGTGGCCGCCGACCGGCATCTGGAGCTGACGGACGAGGGCCGTCGGCTCGCCACGCGCGTGATGCGCAAGCACCGTCTCGCCGAGTGTCTGCTCGTCGATGTGATCGGCCTGGAGTGGGAGCAGGTGCACGCGGAGGCGTGCCGCTGGGAGCACGTGATGAGCGAGGCCGTGGAGCGGCGCGTGCTGGAGCTGCTGCGGCACCCGACCGAGTCGCCGTACGGCAACCCGATCCCGGGTCTGGAGGAGCTGGGGGAGAAGGACGGCGCCGACCCGTTCCTGGACGAGGGCATGGTGTCGCTGGCGGACCTGGACCCGGGGGCCGACGGCAAGACGGTGGTGGTGCGCCGTATCGGCGAGCCGATCCAGACGGACGCGCAGCTGATGTACACGCTGCGGCGGGCGGGGGTGCAGCCCGGCTCGGTGGTGAGCGTGACGGAGTCGGCGGGCGGTGTGCTGGTCGGCAGTGGGGGAGAGGCGGCCGAGCTGGAGGCGGACGTGGCCTCCCACGTCTTCGTCGCCAAGCGCTGAGGGGCGGTCGGGCCGACTCCGGGGGGCCGGAAGTCGGTGGGGGCGTCTTGACGGCCCGTGGAATCCGAGATTCAGTGCGTCGAATCGCAGCGCTCCGACGGGTCGCGTGCGAGGCTTGCCCGTGAGGCATATGACCGGAGGGGGCGGAGGATGTGCCGCAGTCGCGTGGAGGGCCCCGGCGCCGTGCGGCGCCGGGGCCTGTCCTCCCCTGTGCTGACCCGGAGCCCCGAGCTCTCAGGGTCATTCCCCTCGGACCGGTTTCCCCGAGCGGTCCGCCTCCCGCAGAAGATCTCCCCTCGGCAGCGGCGATCATTCCTTGAGCGTGGTCACTCGAACGAGGGGTGTTATCGGCAGACGAGGCATTTTCGAATACCTATTCGATAGTCTGCGGGTGACAGGGCGGGCGGAATCCGCGCTTCAGCAGTGAGTGCACAGCGGGAAGCAGCACCGGAACAAGCACCAGAACAGGCAGCTGCACGGCACGGCACGGCACGGCAGGACACGGTTCACAGGACCGGTCGGCTCGAGCGGGAGCGAGCGGTCCGAGCGGAGCTAGGGGGGTGCCAGAACCATGGCGCGACGCATCGACGTGACCGGGGCGGGTGGCGTACGCCTCGCGGCCTGGGAGTTCGGGGACCCTCCCAAGGCGGACCCCGCCACCCTCGTACCGGAACAGCCCGGCCCCCCGGACCGGGCCGCCCAGCCGGTCCAGCAGGAGCACGGGCCCGGGGTCCTGTTACTGCACGGCCTGATGGGCCGCGCCTCGCACTGGGCCTCCACCGCCCGCTGGCTCTCCGAGCGACACCGCGCCGTCGCACTCGACCAGCGCGGCCACGGCCAGAGCGACAAGCCCCCGCAGGCCGCCTTCACCCGTGAGGCATACGTCGAGGACGCGGAGGCCGCACTCGAACAGCTCGGCCTCGCCCCGGCCGTCCTCATCGGGCACGCCATGGGCGCGCTCACCGCCTGGCAGCTCGCCGCCAGGCGCCCCGACCTGGTACGGGGCGTGATCATCTGCGACATGCGGGCCTCCGCCCTCGGCGCCGCCTCACAGCGCGAGTGGGCCGACTGGTTCCGGGCCTGGCCCGCCCCCTTCGCCACCCTGGCCGACGTGCGCAAGTGGTTCGGCGAGGACGACCCCTGGGTCGAGCGGCCCAACCCCGCGCGCGGGGAGTTCTACGCCGAGGTCATGCACGAGGGCGCCGACGGCTGGCGGCCCGTCTTCGACCCCGACCAGATGCTGAAGTCCCGGGAGACCTGGGTCTACGACGCGCACTGGGAGGAGCTGGCACAGGTGCGGTGCCCGGCGCTGGTGGTCCGGGGACTCGACGGGGAGCTGGGCCGGGCCGAGGCCCAGGAGATGGTCCGGGTGCTGCCCCGCGGGGAGTACGCGGAGGTCGCCGACGCCGGGCACCTCGTGCACTACGACCAGCCGGAGGGCTGGCGAGCGGCGATCGAGCCGTTCCTGGACGCCGTACTCACCAGCCCCTAGGGCCTGTCGTTTGGATCAGGTCGGCCGCAGGTGGCAGTGCCTTGTGGCGGACCCGAGCGGGGTCTGGTGCGTGCAGCTGCGAGGCGGAGGAGGGAGTCGGCGAGTGACGACAACGCGGCAGATGTGCGTGCCAGTCCCCGCGACGCCGAGTTGATCCAAACGACAGGCCCCAGGGCCTCATCCCTTGCTCACCGCGGTCAGGATCTCCGGGAGGCGGGCCGCCGTGCGCGGGGCGGCCAGACGCAGGCCCGCCCAGGCGATCGCCGCACCGTAGGCGGCTCCGACCGGCAGCAGCAGCCAGCCCCAGGAGTCGCCGTCCTGCGCCACGTTCGCCCAGATCGCGGCGGCGATGACCGGCGCGGACAACAGGGCCGCCGAGACCATGCCGCCGAAGATCGAGATCCAGGCGAGGCCGGTCTGGCCGGGGGCCACGTTCTTGTAGCCCTCCTGCGGGATGGAGTACGGGAAACGGGCGGACGTCCAGGCGCCGGTGGCCAGCATCGCGCCGAGCAGCGCGAAGGAGAGGCCGAGGACCTCGGGCAGCCGGGGCCAGTCGCCGAGCATCGCGGTCGTCACGACCGTGACGAGGGTGGCGTACGGCAGCGTGATCACGAGCAGGGCGAGCGCCCGTCCGCGCAGCTCCACGTAGGCGTCCCGGCCGGAGGAGATGGTCAGCGCGACGATCCAGAACGCGGACGTGTCCTGCCCGAACTGGTTGTACATCTGGATGCCGAGCATGCCGGCGGCGAAGCACGCGAAGTAGACGGAGCCGGTGCCCTGCAGGGCGTTGAAGACGGGCACGATCAGGCCGATGGCCAGCGACGTCACCCAGGCCGCCTTGGTCTTGGGGTCGCGCCACACGTACCGCAGGCTGCGTTCCATGACCGTGCCGGTGCGGCCGGCCGGCAGCAGCCGCGAGAGGCCGGAGCCGGCGCGGCCCCGGGCGGCGGGTTCGGCGGACACCTGCAGCGTCGACCCGTCGGGCGAGGTCATCAGCCGGGTCAGGTGGCGCGACCACACGGCGATGAGGGCGGCCAACGCGCCCGCGCTGAGCGCCAGTTGGGCGGCGGCTGCCCCGTACGCACCGGAGCTCACCGAGTCCACCGCGCCGATCGCCGAGGCGGGCGGCACCCACTTCACCACGTCGCCCGCCGGCGCGAGCTGCGCGAGCCCGCTCGAACCCAGCCGCTGCGCACCGAAGTTGACCAGCTGCGCGCCGATCGCGATGACGAGCCCGCTGAGCACCGCCAGATCGCGGCCCTTGCGGCTGGTCAGCAGTCGGATGTTGGCGGCGGCGACGGCCCGCGCGAGGGCCACGCAGACCAGCAGTGCCAGCACGACGGCGACGACGCCGACGGCGTACGCCGCTCCGCCGTGCGCGACCGTGATCACCGAGCCGGTCAGCAGGAGCAGGGTGAACAGCGGCCCGATGCCGACGAGGGAGGCCGCCAGCAGAGCCCGTACCAGAGGCCGCGGGCGCAGCGGCAGCATCACCAGACGGGTCGGGTCCAGGGTCTCGTCACCGCTCGGGAAGAACAGCGGCATCACCGCCCAGCCCAGCGCCAGTACGGCCGTCAGCAGCACGACCACCGACTCGGCGTGCGCGTGCCCGCGCAGCGCGACCAGGCCCAGCAGCTGCAGCGCCCCGAACAGCAGCACGACGACCGCGGAGGCGACGTACGCGGCCCGCCGGCCGCCCGACTGCCGCAGCCCGTTGCGCAGCAGCGACAGCTTCAGCCGTACGACGACGGCAGTGACGTCGGCGGTCGTCATCGCCCGCCGCCCAGCCAGTCGAGATCGGAACCGGTGTCGCGCCCGCCGGCGCCGACGAGTTCCAGGAACGCCTTCTGCAGCGAGGGGGCGTCGCCGCGGACCTCGGCGAGGGTGCCCTGGGCGCGGATGCGGCCGGCGGCCATCACGGCGACCCAGTCGCACAGGGACTCGACGAGCTCCATGACGTGGGAGGAGAAGACGACGGTGGCGCCCGATGCGGTGTAGCGCTCCAGCACGCCCCGGATGGTCTGGGCGGACACCGGGTCGACGCCCTCGAAGGGTTCGTCCAGGAAGAGCGCTTCGGGATTGTGCAGCAGGGCGGCCGCGAGCCCGATCTTCTTGCGCATGCCGGTCGAGTAGTCGACGACGAGCTTGTGCTGGGCACCGGCCAGGTCCAGCACGTCGAGCAGTTGCGTGGCCCGCTTGTCGACCTCGGCGCCGGGCAGTCCGCGCAACCGGCCGCTGTAGACGAGCAGTTCGCGGCCCGACAGCCGCTCGAACAGCCGCAGTCCCTCCGGGAGCACGCCGATCCGCGCCTTCACCGCCACCGGATCCCGCCACACGTCGTGCCCCACGACCTCGACGGTGCCCTGATCCGGCCGCAGCAGCCCGGTCACCATGGAGAGGGTGGTGGTCTTCCCGGCCCCGTTGGGCCCGACGAGCCCGATGAACTTCCCTGCGGGCAGCTCGAGATCGATCCCGGCGACCGCGATCTGCTGCCCGAACCGTTTCCAGAGGCCTTGAACGCGTACGGCGGCTGAGGTCATGAGTGAACCCTACGGGCAGGTGGCGCCCCTCAGGGGTGCAGGCCGCACCAGATGTGCGGGCTCCGCCGCGCGGGCGGACGTCACCTGTCCCGGCCGCACGCGTAGGCCAGCGGCGACGTCAGCTCCTCCGCGTCCGGCAGCCAGCGATTGGCGGGCGTGGGCCGGCAGGCCCACTGAACGGCGCCGCGCGAGCCGAACCGGGTGGGCGGCGCGGCCACGTAAGCGCCCTCCCCGAGCACCGCCAGATCCAGGGACGTGGGAGCCCAGCCGAGCTTGCGCAGCAGGTCCGGCACCTTCATCGAGGCGCCCGGCAGCACGAAGAAGTGCATCCGCCGGTCCGGCGTCAGCGTCACGGGCCCCAGCGTCAACTCCATGCGCTCCATGCGGGCCAGCGCCAGGAAACCGGCCGTCTCGGCGACGGAGATCGCGTCGAACGTACGCCCCGTGGGCAGCAGGATCGACGCCCTCGGCTGCTTCTGCCACATCCGGCGCGCGACGGTCGCACTGCCGGTGGCCTGCGTCGCCCAGTCGTCCCGCGCGGGATGCGCGCCCGGCGCGGCGCACGCGGCGTCGCCGCAGGAACAGTGCTGCACCCCGTCCAGGGCCTCCAGCCAGGTGCCGGGAAAGACGTCCCAGTGGCGCTCCTCGGCGTAGCGTACGGCTGTCTCCAGCAGCGATTCGCCGCGCTGCTTCGGGATCTGAGCGGCTTCGGTGCCCGCGATCGTCTCTTCCACGATGAACACAACTCCCGCACCCACCTGGAGTTACGGGCGTAACGCGCGCGGGGGAGGGGCATCGATCCCTCGTCCGGGGCGCATGGATGCACGTGTGGGGGCGCGCGGGAGGAAGCACGGCGTGAGCTGGGTAGCCACGAAGGGGGCGGCTTCCGTTCAAGAGGCCCTTACCCCGGCAATCCTCGGAATTCCTCGCATGACGCGCATTTTGCGCATGTCGGCGGGGCATCGATCTTCAAGGCCGGATCTTCTCGCCTCCCAGGGCGAGGGGTTCGGTCGTGGAAGACACGCCAACTCGGTGCGTGGGCAGGCACCGCAGCCACAGGGGGTAGTGCCAATGGCCGCAAGGCCTCTCGTCGCGCGGCAGCCGAACGAACGGCTGCAGGCGCTCATCCAGGAGGCGGGGTGCTCGAACGCCGGGCTCGCCCGCCGGGTCAACATGTGCGGCGCCGAGCACGGCCTCGACCTGCGCTACGACAAGACGTCCGTGGCCCGCTGGCTGCGCGGACAGCAGCCGCGAGGCAGGGCGCCCGCGATCATCGCCGAGGCGCTGGGCCGCAAGCTGGGCCGTACGGTCACGATCGACGAGATCGGCATGGCCAACGGCAAGAACCTCGCCTCGGGCGTCGGTCTGCAGTTCTCGCCGACGGTGCTGGGGGCCATCGAGCAGGTCTGCGAGCTGTGGCGCAGCGACGTGGGCCGGCGGGACTTCCTGTCCGGCTCGTCCGTCGCCGCCTCCGCACTGGTCGAGCCCAGCCGTGACTGGCTGATCTCCTCGCCCGACTCGCAGGTGGCGCGCTCGGCGGGGCCACGGGTCGGCCAGTCCGACGTGGCCGCCGTGCAGGCGATGACGCAGGCGCTCGTGGATCTAGACCACCAGTACGGCAGCGGGCATGTGCGCCCGGTCGTCGTGCACTACCTCAACAGCGTCGTCTCGGGGCTGCTGGCGGGCTCCTACCGCGAGGCGGTGGGCCGCGACCTGTTCGCCGCGGTCGCCCGACTCACCGAACTCGCCGGGTACATGGCCGTCGACACCGGTCAACCCGGCCTGGCCCAGCGGTACTACATCCAGGCGCTGCGGCTCGCCCAGGCGGCCGGCGACCGTGGCTACGGCGGCTATGTGCTGGCCGCCTCCATGAGCCACCTCGCCGCGCAGCTCGGAAACCCGCGCGAGATCGCCCAGTTGGCGCGGGCGGCGCAGGAGGGGGCGCGCGGGCGCGTGACCCCGCGCGCGGAGGCCATGTTCCACGCGGCGGAGGCGCGCGGACACGCCCTGATGGGAGATGCGCGGGCGGCCCAGCTGGCGTCCGGGCGGGCGGTGAGCGCGCTGGAGTCGGCCGACTCCGCCTCCGGGGACGACCCGGTGTGGATCGCGCACTTCGACGAGGCCTATCTCGCCGACGAGTTGGCGCACTGCCACCGCGACCTCGGCCAGGCCGAGGCGGCGGCGCGGCGCGCGGAGGAGTCGCTGGCCGGACTGCCGGAGACGAAGGCGCGCAGGCGGGCCATCGGGTATGTGCTGCTGGCCACCGCGCAGGTGCAGCAGCGCGAGATCGAGCAGGCCTGCAACACCGGCCTGAAAGCGGTGGAGTTGCTGGAGAGCGTGCGCTCCAACCGGGGCGCCGAGTACCTGGAGGACTTCCAGCAGCGGCTGGAGCCGTACCGGGAGGAGCCGGTGGTACGGGAGTTCGGGGCCCGGATGGAGCTGCAACCGGCGGCATGAACGGGCGGGAAACGCTTGGTTGACGCTCGGGTGCGATCGGAGGTGGACATATACGACGAGCTGTAGAGCTCCCCTGTTACCGCCGTCACAGGGGAGGAGGTTGCGCCCTGAGCTGCGTGGCACCCGGCTCGGGGGACCCGGTAGCGTGAGCCGACGGTTTCACAAGGTCCCCCATTAGTAGGAGTCCCGGTGACGCAGAGTGGACAGA
Source organism: Streptomyces sp. C1-1 (assembly GCF_050214755.1). Taxonomy (NCBI): domain Bacteria; kingdom Bacillati; phylum Actinomycetota; class Actinomycetes; order Kitasatosporales; family Streptomycetaceae; genus Streptomyces; species Streptomyces sp. C1-1. Next base: position 5,611,200 of record NZ_CP189826.1, read on the forward strand.
GCGAGGAGCCCTCGCAGCGCCAGGCGCGCGAAGGCATCGTGCTGCCCTCCGACGGCGGCGAACCGTTGCTGCCGGGCATGCTGGGCAACCAGGCCCGCCCGCAGAACGTTTCGCCGCAGGGCCATCAGGGCGGATCGCACACCGCGCAGTACGGCGGCCCCTACGCCGGACAGCAGCCCGGGCCGCAGACGCCGGCCTCGGCCCCGCCCGGCGGGCAGTCCTGGGGCACGCCCTGGGGCCCCGACCGGCAGGAGACCGCGCCCCCGGAGCCGGGCCAGGGCTGGGACGCCCCGCCGGCCCAGTCCTGGGGCACGCCCGGCCCCTACCAGCCGCCGGCCACCGACCAGTGGAACGCCGGGCCCCAGCCGCTGCCGCAGGAGGGCGCGCCGTCCGCGTCCTACGGCGGCGCGGCGCAGCCCATGCCGGGCGCCTCGCCGCACGACGGCTACGCGCCCGCCGCCCACCAGCCGACGTCCGGCTCCCCGCTGCCGCCCGCGAACCCCTACCCGGGCGCCGCACCGGGCACGGCCGCCGGCGGCTACGGCGCGGCCGGCTCCGGGGCGACCATGCCGCCCGCCCAGCCCATGGGCCAGGACGCCCAGCAGCCCGCCGGCTACGGTGCTCCCGCCGCCTTCGGCGCCCCTCTGCCCCCCGCCGACGAAGGCGCCACCCAGCTCATACCGCCGGTCACCGGCGGTGCGCCCGGGAGCGAGGGGGCGACGCAGTATCTGCCGCCCGTGCCCGCGGCACCCGCGGACGAGGGGGCGACCCAGTTCCTGCCGCCCGTGGGCCCCGGCGCGCTGCCGCCCGAGACCGGTGGACACCACTCCGGTGAGGCGACCCAGTTCCTCGGCCGGCCGGACCTGGCCGGTGCCGGGCCGCTGCCGTCCGCCGCCGACCCGGACGCGCAGGCGACGCAGTTCATCCCGCCGGTGGGCGACCACCGTCAGCCGCCCGCCGAGTTCGACAACCTGTTCCGCGGCGGACCGGGCGGCGAGGCCCCGGCGGGCTCCACGCAGCAGCTGCCGCGCTTCGAGCAGCCACAGCCGCAGCCCGCCTACGGCGGCCCCCAGTCCTCGTACTTCCCGCCGGGACGCGACGACGACGGCGGCCGGGGCGGACGCGGCGGCCGTACGAAGTCGCGCGTGCCGCTGATCGCGGCGGTCGGCATCGGCATCGTCGTGCTCGGCGTCGGCGCGGGCGCGCTGCTGGGCGGTGGCGGCGGGGGCGACGGCAAGGACAAGAACCAGCCGGTCTCGGCCACGGCCCCGGCCGGTGACGGCTCCGCCTCACCGTCCGCCGACCCTGCCAAGCAGCAGGCCGTCGCCCTGGACAAGCTTTTGGCCGACAGCGGCAACAGCCGGGCGTCGGTGATCAACGCGGTGGCCGACGTGAAGGCCTGCAGGAACCTGGGCGGCGCGGCCTCCGACCTGCGCGCCGCCGCCAAGCAGCGCGGCGAGCTGGTCACCCGGCTGGCCGGCCTGTCCGTCGACCGGCTCCCCGCCCACGCCGACCTGACCACCGCTCTCACCAAGGCCTGGCAGGCCTCCGCGTCCGCCGACAACCACTACGCGGCATGGGCCGACCAGGTCGGCGGCAGGAAGGGCTGCCACAAGGGCCAGGCCCGCGCCACCGGCCAGACCGCGGCGGGCAACGCGGCGAGCGGCACCGCCAGCCAGCAGAAGCTCCGCGCCTCGCGGCTGTGGAACGCGATCGCGAAGTCGTACGGCCTGACCCAGCGCGGACCGACCCAGCTCTGAGCCGGTCCCGGCGCGGGCGGTCAGTCGACGTCCGCGCCCTGCAGGGTCGTCGCCACGTCGAGGAAGCCCCGCTTCGCCGCCACCAGCTGCCCCTGCCGTACGACCTGCAGCGTCACGTCGGTGTTGACGATCCGGGAGAAGCCGATGGTGGCCACCGGGCCCTGGTCGCTCCACTTCAGGGGCGGCGTCAGTCCGCCGGTGGTGACCTTCAGGCCGTCGTCGAGGGCGCGGCGCACGGCGTCGGCGGTGACGTCTCCGCCGCCCAGCGAGTCGACGACCTTCTTGAACACCGTGTAGGCGATCCAGGTCGTCTGCACGCCGACGTCGCCGGCGTCGATCCTGTTGTCGCCGAAGGCCTGCTCGCTGATCACCTTCTTCATCGGGGCCCAGCGCGGGTCGCTCGACACCGGGTACCAGCCGGTGACGTAGGAGCCCTCGTACGGTCCGGACGCCCCGCCGGACTCGTTGATGACCGTCTGGTCGACGCTGTCGAGGGTGGCCGCGGTCCGTACCGCCGGATGCTCCTCGCGCTCGCGCCGGAAGGAGTCCATGAAGGTGCTGGTGCGGTCCCCGAGCGCGGGGATCGCGCACCCCTTCTTCGCCGAGCCGGCGGTGGTGGCGGCCAGGGCCTTCTCGGCGGGTCCGGCGTACTCGGTGGTGTCGTCGGCGGCCCGCTGGTCGATCGAGGGCTGGTGCCCGCCGGCCTTCAGGCCGGAGTCGAGCATGGGGGGAAGCTCGTCGCCCGCGATGGTGTCGGGCCGGACCAGCGCGACGGGCCCGCAGCTCGCGGCGAGTTCCTTGCCGAGGCCGGCCAGCAGCGTCGGCTGGCCGCCGTTGACCGGGTAGGACAGCGGGCTGGTGAACTCGGAGGTGGTGGCGCCGTAGCCGCCTATGAAGGGGATGCCGGCGCCCTCCAGGTCGGGGAGGTAGGACTCGCCGTACTGGCTGTAGGAGCCGACGACCGCGACGACGTTCTCCTTGACGGCCGTCCGGGCGCACTTGGCGGCGGCCACGCTGTCGTTGTGGTCGTTGCAGGTGAGGACCTTGAGCTTACGGCCGCCCAGGCCGCCGTGGGCGTTGACGTACCGGGCGTAGGCCTGGGCGAAGGCCGGCATGCCGGGCTTGTTGGTGGCGTTGGTGTCCTGCGGTGCCCAGGTCATCACGGTGATCGGGCCGTCCCCGGCACCCCCCGTGGTACCGGGGATGACCCCGCATCCGGTGGCGAGGGACGCACACACCACCAGGGCTCCCGCCGCGAGGGCGGTCGCTCTGCCGGGCCGGGTGCGTAGGGGGAGGAAGGTGCTGCGGAAGCGTCGCCTGCCGGTCATGGACCCACACGCTTCCGTCACATCGCCAACCCCGAGGTGACCTAGGGTTATTGATCGGTGACGTGCAGGTGAATTACGGGGGCCGGTGAGGCGCGAGTGCGAAAGAACGTACGATCGGTGACCGTGCAAGGTTCGGACAACTCTTCCCGTCGCGGTCGTCGCTCCTCCACCATGGGCGGTATGCCACTGAACGACATGCCGTGGTGGCGCTGGCGCAGCAATGTGCGCTCCGCGCTGCACATGCTCTCCGACCCGGGGTTCCAGCAGAACGTCTGGCTGGCCGGGGTCGACGGGTACGGGGACGTCACCGACGCCGTGTACCGCCTGGTCGAGGACACCTGGCTGGACAACTGGTCAGCCGAGAAGTACGTGGGCACGATCTTCCGGGACTCCCAGGAGGCGGCCCTCGTCGACACCGCCGTGCTGCGGGTGCTGCGGATCATGCACCAGGTCGGGCCGGACGCCCCGGTCTCCGCCTACCTGGAGCACCAGGGCTGGCCGGAGGCGGTACGGGCGGCGCGGGACGCGCACGTCCGCATGGCCGTGTCCGACGGCGAGGACCCGGACGCGCCGCCGCGGACCCTCGAGGTGCTGCGGATCATGACGCGTTCCGCTTAGCGGACGCCGGTTCGGACCCGAGTTCACTTATGGGACCCTGTCCTGCATGAGCGAGCAGTCCACCCGAGCCGCGGCGAACCCCGCCGACCAGTACGTCCTCACTCTTTCCTGCCCGGACAAGCAGGGCATCGTGCACGCCGTGTCGAGCTACCTGTTCATGACCGGCTGCAACATCGAGGACAGTCAGCAGTTCGGCGACCACGACACGGGTCTGTTCTTCATGCGCGTCCACTTCTCGGCGGACGAGTCGGTGACCGTGGACAAGCTGCGGGCGAGCTTCGCGGCGATCGGTGACGCCTTCCACATGGACTGGCAGATCAACCGGGCCGACGAGAAGATGCGGATCGTCCTGATGGTCAGCAGGTTCGGGCACTGCCTGAACGACCTGCTCTTCCGGGCCCGTATCGGCGCGCTGCCGGTGGAGATCGCGGCCGTGGTGTCCAACCACACGGACTTCGCCGAGCTGGTGGGCTCGTACAACGTTCCCTTCCACCACATCCCGGTGACGAAGGACACCAAGGCGGAGGCCGAGGCACGGCTGCTCGAGGTGGTCCGGCAGAACGACGTCGAACTCGTCGTGCTGGCCCGGTACATGCAGGTGCTCTCCGACGACCTGTGCAAGCAGCTGAACGGGCGGATCATCAACATCCACCACTCGTTCCTGCCGAGCTTCAAGGGTGCGAAGCCCTATCACCAGGCGCACGCCCGGGGGGTCAAGCTCATCGGGGCGACCGCGCACTACGTGACCGCGGATCTCGACGAGGGGCCGATCATCGAGCAGGAGGTCGAGCGGGTCGGGCACGACGTCACGCCGGACCAGCTGGTGGCGATCGGGCGGGACGTGGAGTGCCAGGCGCTGGCCCGGGCGGTGAAGTGGCATGCCGAGCGGAGGATTCTGCTGAACGGGCGGCGCACTGTGGTGTTCGCCTAAGAGCTCGGGGGCGGGGCGGCTGCGGGTGGTTCGTGGCTGGTCGCGCAGTTCCCCGCGCCCCTGAGGTGCGTCCACCGCAGGTCTTCAAGGGGCGCGGGGAACTGCGCGACCAGCCCCCACGCACCCGCACCCGCCGGTGGACCGGAACCCGCCCTCACATCCTGCTCAGCGCCGCCGCCGCGAACAGTACGTCCCTGATCGCCTCGCGGTCGCCGACCTGTCCCGCGGCCGCCTCCTCCGGCGGCACATGGCCGGCCGCCAGCCTGCAGAACTCCACGCCGTCCAGGGCGACATGGGCCACCTCGTGCTCGGACGACGCCTCCGCCGCCGGTGAGTCCAGCGGGATCAGCCACTCGCCACCGCCGAGGCCCTCGATCTCCAGCCGCAGGCTCCGTCCGGGGCCGCCGGCCACGCCGAGGTGCCGCCCGCGGACAGGCGACGCGAGACCTTCCTGCCGCCGCCCCGCCAGCACGAGGGGAAGCATGCGCGCCGCCAGATCGATCATGCGGTGCAGATGCCGGGGCGCGGGCGGCTCGTACGGGTAGTCGACCGCATCGGCGATGTCCTCCGCGTGCACCCAGCACTCGAACGCCCGGTCCAGCATCGCGTCGTGCAGGGGCAGCTCGAAGTCGCCGTAGGAGACCGCCAGCCGCCCCGAACCGGAGCCGCCGGTGAAGGACACCGTGCGCACCAGGTCGTGGCTCTGCTCACGCCAGGGCCCCCGGACCGCGCGCGTGGGCGGGGAGGGGGAGCTGCGCCAGAGCGCCTCGGTGCGGGACGCCGGCCCGGGACCGTCCGCCACGCAGTCGCCCAGCGGGTCGTCGAGGCCGAGCGCGACCGCGACCAGGCCGTCGACGCAGAGGAGGTGGGAGATGACACCGGCGACGGTCGTACGGCGGCCGGCCGGAGCCTCGCCGTCGAACCAGCGCAGCCGCACGGGCGCGTGCCACTCGGCGTCGCCTATGTCCTGCAGCAGGGCGTCGAGCCGGGCCGTCTCCGCGTCGTACGGGGTGGCCCAGTCCGGCACCGGGATGCGCGGCGGGCGCCGGTCGAGGCAGCCCTGCAGGACACGGGTGCGCAGGGCCGGGTCCAGGTCGAGGCTCTCCGGCGGGTGCAGCAGGCCCACCGCGTCGCGCAGCCGCAGCGCCTCCTCCGCGCAGGGGCCGCAGCCGCCCAGGTGCTCCTCGACTGCCGCCGTCTCCTCCGCCGAGCAGGCGGCCAGGGCCCACGCCCCGAGCAGGGACTTCAGGACGTGGTGCTCCAGGACGAGCGGGCCCGGCGCTTGCTCCCGCGGAGCGGGCAGCGGCCGGCCGCCGTCCTCGACGGAGGACCGGGGCATGGGTATGCGCGGCGGGGGCTCGGGCTCGCGCTGTTCGCCGAAGGCCTCGAAGCCGCTCACACCGCACCCCCGTAGCCGGGCGGAGCGCCCGCGTCGTGGGCGGTGGACAGCAGCTGGAGGCCGAGGCGGAGGCGGCGGCGGGCCTCGTCCTCGGTGACGCCGAGGTCGGCGGCGGTCTGGCGGTAGTCACGGCGCTGGAAGTAGGCCAGGTCCAGCGCGGCGCGCAGCGGGGAGGGCATGGAGGTGACGATGTAGTCGGCGCGGGCGGCGACCGAGGCGCGGCGGACCTTGCGCTCCAGTTCCTCGGCGGAGCCGCCCCGGGCGAGGGCGGCGGTCTCGGTGGCGCGCAGCCGCTGCACGGCGAGGCGGTGGGTCAGCGTGGCGACCCAGGAGCGCAGTGGGCCCTGCTTGGGGTCGTAGGTCTCGGGGTGCTCCCAGACGTGGGCGAAGACGTCCCGGGTGATGTGGTCGGCGGCCCGCTCGTCGCCGAGGACGCGGTGGGCCAGGCCGTGCACGAGCGAGGCGAAACGGTCGTAGAGCTCGCCGAGGGCGGCCGCCTCACCGCGTGCCAGCCGCTGCTGCATCTTGCGGTCCCAGCGAGGCGGTGCGTCCTTCTTCGCCATGCGGTCCCCTCACCCTGTCCGTCGGCCCGCGCTCTCGTCCAGCCTGCGTCCACCGTCTCCACGAATGTAGTCGGCACCTCTGACAGCGCACGCCCCTTTGTGGCAATGCGCGCCCCCATGGAAGCGCCAGGTGATAGTGGACCTTCGTCCACGCCTCACCATTCTCCGATCAGATCTGTCCCGACCTGATCGAACAGGATCGAAGCAGACAAAAACAAGCCTCTTTCGATCGGTTTCCGTTTCTCCTGATGTGTTTCAGGGAACGGCCGCTGGGCAGCCGCGCTGCGAGGAAGCGTAGGAATGGCTTCCGTTTTGGCGGGGGTTCCGGCGAACGAAGGGCATGGTGGTGGCGTTCTATGTGACCGGCGACGAGCAGGGCGAATGGACCGTGCTCAGTGTGTCGGGCGAGCTGGACCTGGTGACGTCCCCCGCACTGCGTCAGCGGGTGCACGACGCGGTGGCCGACGGCCGCCACAGTCTCGTCCTCGACCTCTCGGAGGTCTTCTTCTGCGACTCCAGCGGCGTCGGCGTGCTCATAGCCGCCCGCCGGCTGATCCGCTCCTGCCAGGGCAGCCTGCGGCTGATTCTCCCCGCGCGGGGCGCGGTCGAAGGCTCGCACGTCAACCGGGTCCTCGGCGCGCTCGGCGTGCGCAGGCTGTTCGACGTGTACGCCGACCTGGACGAGGCCGTCGCCGAGGAGGCCGGACCACTGTCGGCGTAGCGGCGCCCCTGGGGGATGCCCCGCTCCTCTGCCACACAGTTGTCCCAGAATTCCCCCGGTCCTGGCACAAGCGTCGCTTTCGCGCGCCCGGACGCGCCGACGCGTCGTACGCTCCGGTCCAGGAACACCCCGACGTGACGTGAGGCGGCTCGAGAACATGGTCAGCAGCGAGTACGAGCGCAGGATCGCCGCCCGGTTCGCCACCTTCGACCAGGACGGCAACGGCTACATCGACCGCGAGGACTTCAACGTGGCGGCCAAGGCGCTGCTCACCGAGTTCGGTGTCGCGGCCCGTTCCGACAAGGGGCAGGCGCTGTACGCGGGCGCCGAGGCCTTCTGGCAGGGCATGGCCGGGATCGCGGACCGGGACGGCGACCAGCGCATCACGCGCGAGGAGTTCGTCACGGGCGCGGTCAAGCGGCTGCGCGACAACCCCGAGCGGTTCGCCGAGATCGCCCGCCCCTTCCTGCACGCGGCCCTCGACCTCGCCGACTCCGACGGCGACCGGGCGGCCACCGTCGCGGACACCGTGCGCGTGCTGCGGGTTCTGGGGGCGGACGCGGAGGTCGCCCGGGCGGCCGCCGCCACGCTCGACACCGACGGCGACGGCAGGGTCGGGGAGGCGGAGATCGTGGCCGCGTTCGCCCGCTACTTCACCGTCCCCGAATAGTGCCGTCCGCATAGCGCTCGCGCAGTTTGTACTTGAGGACCTTGCGCAAGGTGTCATTGCGCGGAAGGGCGTCCACGACCTCCAGCTGCTCCGGCAGCTTGTGCACCGACAGCCCTTCCGCGCGCAGGTACGACGTCACCGCGTCCAGGGTCAACCGCGCTGAGCCCGGCGGCTGTTCCACCACCGCGCACACCCGTTCCCCGCGCTCGGCGTCCGGCAGCCCGATCACCGCGACGTCCCCGACGGCCGGATGCGCGGCCAGCAGGTCCTCGATCTCCTTGGCCGAGATGTTCTCGCCCTTGCGGATGATGACGTCCTTGAGCCGGCCGGTGAGCACCAGGTGCCCGCTGTCCTTCACGAACCCCAGGTCCCCGGTGCGCAGGAACCCTTCCCCGTCGAAGGCCTGAGCGGTCTGCGCCGGATCCAGGTAGCCCTGGCAGACGGCCTCTCCGCGCAGCCGCACCTCCCCGTCGACGATCCGTATCTCCATGCCCTCCGGCGGCCGCCCCTCGGTCGTCGCCAGGTTCTCCACGCTGTCCTCCGGGTCGCCCATGGTGATCATCGGCACCTCGGTCATGCCGTACCCGTGGGTGAGCTGCACGCCCATCTCGCGTACGACGGCGTGGTACACCTCCGGCGGCTTAGGGGCGCCGCCGCCCGCGAGCAGCCGTAGCGAGGGAATGACCTTGGTGTCCGGCTGCTTGCGCTGTTCGGCGAGGAACATCGAGTAGAACGCCGTGGACCCGCCGGCCACCGTCACGCCGTGCCTGCGGTAGCCCTCCAGCGCGTCCGGCAGCGCGAACTGCTCGAACATCACCGCCGGGAAGCCGTACAGCAGCAGCATCACCGTGTAGTCCGGCCCGGCTATGTGGGCGTAGGGGAAGGCCATCGAGCCGACGTCGTCGGCCGACAGGCGCAGCGCGTGGGCGAGGCAGGAGCCGCCTGCGATCAGTGAACGGTCCGTGTGCAGTACGCCCTTGGGGTCCGACGTCGTCCCCGAGGTCCAGTAGATCCAGCGGACCGAGGTGCCCTCGGCGGGCGGTGGGGGCAGTACGGCCGGGTCGCCCTCCGGGAGGCCGTCGTACGCCTCGAAGACTCCCTTCGCGCCCAGCCGCCGTGCCATCTCCGTGTGGTCGAAGCCCCGCCAGGTCCCCGGCACCGCGAAGAACTCCGCCTTCGACTCCCTCAGTGCGAAGCCCACCTCTCGGTCCCGGTAGAAGGGGATGACCGGTGTCTGTATGGCGCCCAGGCGGGCCAGCGCGAAGGACAGCAGCGCGGTCTCGATACGGGTGGGCAGCTGCCAGGCGACCACCGTGCCGGGGCGCACGCCCATGTCGTACAGACCGGCCGCCACGCGCTCGGCACGCGTGCGCAGTTCCCCGAAGGTCAGGGAGCGGTCGTCCTGGAGGAGGACCGGGCGGTCGGGGGTGAGGCCGGCGCGGCGGACGACCAGGTCCCACAGGGTCCGGGCGGAGCTCAGGGAGTGCGGGGTCTCGTTCACGGGTGCCCCCTGCTTGGCTGACGACTCGTCAGGTGACATGCTATCTGACGACCCATCAGATAGCGCCTGTCAGGGAAACACCGTCCGGCGGAGGGGACCATGGACACCGAACTGCCCCGCATCATCAGCGTCGACGACCACGTGATCGAGCCCGCGCACCTCTTCGACACCTGGCTGCCGGAGAAGTACCGCGACCGCGGCCCGCAGGCCCTGACCGCCGGCATCGGCGAACTCGCCTACGTCGGCGGCAAGTACCAGATCACGATGGACCCGGACGGCCCGCCGACCGACTGGTGGATCTACGAGGACCTGAAGTTCCCGTACAAACGCAACATCGCCGCCGTCGGCTTCGACCGCGACGAGATGACCCTGGAGGGCATCACCCGCGAGGAGATGCGGCGCGGCTGCTGGGACCCCAAGGCCCGCCTGGAGGACATGGACCTCAACCACGTCGAGGCCTCCCTGTGCTTCCCCTCCTTCCCCCGCTTCTGCGGACAGACCTTCGCCGAGGCGCACGACAAGGAGGTCGCGCTGGCCTGCGTGCGCGCCTACAACGACTGGATGGTCGAGGAGTGGTGCGGGGACAGCGGCGGACGGCTCATCCCGCTCTGCCTGATCCCGCTGTGGGACGTGACGCTCGCGGTCGCGGAGATCCGGCGCAACGCCGCGCGCGGGGTGAAGGCGGTGACGTTCTCCGAGATCCCCACCTACCTGGGCCTGCCGTCCATCCACTCCGGTTACTGGGACCCGTTCTTCGCCGTGTGCCAGGAGACCGGCACGGTCGTCAACATGCACATCGGGTCGTCGTCCCAGATGCCGGCCGCGTCCCCGGACGCCCCGCCGGCCGTCCAGGCCTCCCTCAGCTTCAACAACGCCATGGCCTCGATGATGGACTTTCTCTTCAGCGGGGTGCTGGTGCGCTTTCCCAGCCTCAAACTCGCCTACTCCGAGGGGCAGATGGGCTGGATCCCGTACGCCCTGGAACGCGCCGACGACGTCTGGGAGGAGCACCGCGCCTGGGGCGGCGTGCGCGACCTGATCCCGGAGCCGCCGTCCACGTACTACTACCGGCAGATGTTCTGCTGCTTCTTCCGGGACAAGCACGGGGTGGCGTCCCTGGACGCGGTCGGCCGCGACAACGCCACCTTCGAGACCGACTACCCGCACGTCGACTCGACCTTCCCGCACACCAAGGAGATCGCCCTCGACCATGTGAAGGGCCTCGACGACGAGACCGTCTACAAGCTGATGCGGGGCAACGCGATCCGCATGCTCGATCTCGACCTGGACCGCTAGTGGATCTGTCGTACACCCCCGAGGAGGAGGAGTTCCGGGCGCGGCTGCGGGAGTGGCTCGGCAAGGCGCTGCCGACCCTGCCGCCGAAGCCGTCCCAGGGCGACTGGCCCGGGCGCCGGGCCTACGACCTCGGCTGGCAGCGGATGCTCCACGACGCCGGGTACGCCGACGTCCACTGGGAGGGCACCCCGAGCGTCCGGCTGATCTTCCTGGAGGAGACCGAGAAGGCGGGCGCGCCCTATGTCGGCGCGAACTTCGTGGGGCTGCTGCACGCCGGACCCACCATCGCGGCCGAGGGCACACCGGAGCAGCGGGCCCGCTGGCTGCCGCCGGTCCTGCGCGGCGAAGAGGTCTGGTGCCAGGGCTTCAGCGAGCCCGAAGCCGGCTCCGACCTCGCGGCGCTGCGCACCCGCGCGCGCAGGGACGGCGACGACTACGTGGTCAGCGGGTCCAAGATCTGGACCTCCCACGCCGAGGTGGCCGACTGGTGCGAACTGCTGGTGCGCACCGACCCGGACGCCCCCAGGCACAAGGGCATCAGCTGGCTGGCCATGCCCATGGACGCCCCCGGCATCACCGTGCGGCCGCTGCGGACCCTCGCCGGGTCGGCCGAGTTCGCCGAGATGTTCCTCGACGACGTACGGGTGCCCGTCGGCAACCGGGTCGGGGAGGAGAACGACGGCTGGCGCGTGACGATGGTGACGCTCTCCTTCGAACGCGGCACGGCGTTCGTCGGAGAGGTCGTCGCCTGTCGGCGTGTGCTGGGCGAACTGGCCGCGGAGGCACGGCGGAACGGGCGCTGGGACGATCCCGTGCTCCGGCGGCAACTGGGCAGGCTGAACGCCGAGTTCCGGGCGTTGTGGCGGCTGACTCAGTGGAATGTGAGCGAGGCGGAGGCCAGTGGGGGTGTGCCGGGGGTTGGGGGGTCGGTCTTCAAGTTGCGGTATTCGCATGCGCGGCAGTCGTTGTACGACGTCGCTGCGGACGTCTTGGGGCCGGGGTCACTGGACCTGGACTCGCCCTGGATGCTCGACCGGCTGTCGTCGCTGTCGTACACCATCGCGGCGGGTACGTCGCAGATTCAGCGGAACATCGTCGCTGAGCGGATTCTGGGGCTGCCGAAGGGGAGGTGAGCTGTGCGGTTTCAACTGACCGCGGAACAGCGGGCGTTGCGGGACGCGGTGCGAGCCGTGATCGGTCGCCGGCCGTCTGCGGGATCGTCGTGGCCGGTCGCGCAGTTCCCCGTGCCCCTGAGCGGTGCTCCAGGACCCGGCGGCTCTCAGCCCCGTCTGGACCGGGGCCTGTGGCGGGCTCTCGGGGAGCTCGGGTTCTTCTCTCTGCGGTTGTCCGAGCCCGATGGTGGGGCCGGACTCGGGCTTCCCGAGGCCGTATTGGCGTTCGAGGAGGCCGGGCGGGCGTTGGTGCCCGGGCCGCTCGTCGCCACCCATCTCGCGGCCGGGGAAGTGGCCGGAGCGGCCACCGGCGAGACGGTCGTGGCCGCCGCCGACGGGAGGATCGTGGAGTGGCTGGACGAGGCGGACGTCGTGCGGCCCGGCGCCGAGGGGGCCGTACCGCTGAGGTCGGTGGATCCGCTCACGCCGCTGCACCGCGTTCCGGCGCCCGCCCCGCCCGACCCCGTCGCCGTCCTCCTCACCGCCGCCGAGCAGCTCGGGACCGCCACACGCGCCTGCGAACTGGCGGTGCAACACGCCCGGACGCGTGAGCAGTTCGGGCAGCCCATCGGGGCCTTCCAGGCGGTCAAGCACCTGTGCGCGCAGATGCTGGTGCGCGCCGAGGTGGCCCGCGCCGCCGTCTACGCGGCCGCCGTCACCGCCGACCGGGCCGACATCGCCGCGGCCCGGCTGCTGGCCGACGAGGCCGCCGTTCAGGGCGCCCGCGACTGCCTTCAGGTGCACGGCGGCATGGGCTTCACCTGGGAGTGCGAGGTGCATCTGCTGCTGAAGCGGGCGTGGGTGCGCTCGGCACGTGGCGGTGGCGGGACGGAGAGTGAGGAGCTGCTCGCGGCCGACCTCGTGGCATGAACAGGTCGGGCCTGCGGCTTCGCGTCGGGCGGCCGCGCGGATGTCGCGGATCGTGGCACACCGGAATCACGGAGCGTTGATACCGGGTTGTGTCCTAGGTGTGACCCGTCACGCCCCGGAGTCGGCGACGCGCTCCGGTACCTTCTGTGGGATGCGAGTGGTTCCGGGCGCGATCCGTACCGGTGTCGCCCCCGGGGCGGCTCCTGATACGGCCTGTTCGACTCCTCGCAGGGAGCGTCGCACAGTATGCCGCACGGGTACTCCTTCGCGCTGGAATATGCCCGAAGCGCTTGTTGAGGTGACTGTACGTCAACCATGCTGTCGTGCAAGGGATTCACGTTCCGTGACCCCTGCCCTGGGCTCTGTGTCGGCTGTTGTTCTGGTCATGCAGAAAATGGCTACGATCGTGGCCCTCGCCGCGGTGCCTCTGGCAAGGCTCGCGCGGCATGAGGTCATGTGTCCGCCGGTTCGGATGGTGTGAGCGGTGCAGGTGCTTCAAGTGCAGCTGGATATCCGGCCCGACCCCACTGAAGTGGGGCGAGCCCGGAGGTGGACCCGTTCGCGCCTCGCCGTGTCCGGGATAGCGGCCGACGAGCCGCTCGCCGAGACGCTGATCCTGCTCGTCTCCGAACTGGTCACCAACGCCGTGGTGCACACCGGGTGTCCGGCCGTGCTGCGGCTGAGCCTGCCCGAGGGGGCGGCCGAGCCGTCCATCGTCCGCCTCGAGGTCGCCGACGCCAGCGACCGGGCCCCGGTGCCCCGGTGTGCGGACGGCGACGCGACCGGCGGGCGCGGGCTCGCCCTCGTCGACGGCCTCGCCGACCGCTGGGGCTGGAATCCCGAGGGGGCCGGCAAGCGCATCTGGTGCGAACTCGACCGCTGCGACCGGCCGCGCGGGGACGCCGCGAGCTGCCTGGGCGGCGTCTCGGCCTTCGAGGGGCTGGCGTTCGAGACGGTGTGACCGTTGGAGGCGCACCTTGCGCGGCCGTGTGGCCGGTTGTCGTCATGTCCGATGCGCGGTTGCAGAAATCCTGCCGTCCCAGGTCCCGCGCGGTGCGATGCGCCGGGGCCGTGCACCCGTGCGCGGGCGCTGCAAATAGGGCGTAAGTGATAAATCTCCGTATGGGTGTTGACGCGCCGTGACCGGATGAACACGCTGGTGGTCAGCGATTCGCCGCGAGGGGACGGCGAGGGTTTCGGTGACGGAGGTCCTCGTCGAGTGCGGGTCGTGAGTCGGCGTCAGCTCTTGAGGGTTCAGGGCCAGAGGGCTGGGGCGGGTACGCCGGGGTCGGATGGCGGCGCGTATGCCGCGCTCGGGGCGGTTGGGGAAGCCGCGCCGCCAGACGACGCCTCCCGCCGGAGGGTGCACTCCTACAGAACGGCCACGGGAGCCACCGGGGTCCCCGTCGCGCCGACGAAGGGCTCGGGCATCGCCGAGAGCAGGAACGCGTACCGCCCGCTCTCTCCACAGGCTGTGGACAGTTCTTCGAGATTCCAGTTCTGGCCCTGCAGCATCCCCATCTCCACCAGGTCGAGCGCGTGCACGGGCAGCCACAGGTCCTCGATCTCGGGCGGGAAGATCTCGAACGTCAGGGTGTCATCGGCGACGGCGGCCACGTCGCGCGCGTGGAACCACTCCGGAGTGCGGACGGACAGCCCGGGCGACGGATAGCCGTACCCGTCCCGGTCCCCGGCGAGATACACCTGGATCTGCCCGGTCCGTACGAGCACCACGTCGCCGGCGCGCACCCGCGTACCGGCGAGGTCCTCGGCGGCCTCCAAATCCTCCGGCGTGACCGCGTGCGAGCCGTCGAGCCGGTCCCTGCCGAGCGCCCGGGCCACGTCCAGCAGCACCCCGCGCGAGACCACGTGCCGCGCCTTGTCGATGCCGCCGAACTCCGCGCCGCCGTGCGCGGTGATGGCCTCGGCCGGGCGGCCGTTGTAGAGCCGGCCCGAGTGCGAGACGTGGGTGAGGGCATCCCAGTGGGTGGCCGCCTGCAGGCCCATGGTCACGATGTCGTCGCTGCACGCGACCGTCCCCGGGCCGAACAGCTCCTGGTTGATCTGCACCATGGCGTGCAGCGGGTTGATCCGGCCCGGGATCAACCCGCTCTGCACGCCGTTCTGTTCCAGAGGCAGGGCGAGCGGGACCCGGCGGCCGCTGCGCACGGTCGCGGTCGCCTCGCGGACGACCTCGTCGGTGATCAGGTTGAGCGTGCCGATCTCGTCGTCGGCCCCCCAACGCCCCCAGTTGTTCACGCGCTTGGCGATCTCGTGGAACTCGGCCGGCAACGACATCGGCTCTCCCCGGGGCTTGTCTCCAGGCATCTGACGGGACATAAAATCTAACGGTCCGTCAGAAACCGCGGGAAGGGGCCGGGTGTGGGGAACTTCTTGGCAGGCAAGGTGATCGCCGTGACCGGGGCCGGGCGGGGTATCGGACGGGCCGTCGCACTGGCCGCCGCCGCCGAGGGGGCGCGGGTGGTCGTCAACGACTACGGCGTCTCGGTCGCGGGGGAGTCCCCCACGAGCGAGGTCGCCGAGGGCGTGGTCAAGGAGGTCGAGGCCGCGGGCGGGGAAGCGGTCGCGGTCGCCGACGACGTGTCCACGATGGCCGGCGGGCAGCGGATCGTCGACACCGCGCTGTCCTCGTACGGGCGGCTCGACGGGGTCGTGTGCGTCGCCGGGATCCTGCGGGAGCGGATGCTGTTCAACATGTCCGAGGAGGAGTGGGACCCGGTCCTCGCCACCCATCTGAAAGGCACGTTCACGGTCTTCCGGGCGGCGTCCGCGGTGATGCGCAGGCAGCGGTCGGGGACGCTGATCGGGTTCACCAGCGGCAACCACCAGGGGTCGGTGTCACAGGCCAACTACAGCGCGGCCAAGGGCGGGATCATCTCGCTCGTCCGCAGCGCGGCGCTGGGCCTGCACAAGTACGGGGTGACCGCCAACGCGGTCGCGCCGGTCGCCCGTACCCGGATGTCGGCCAACGTGCCCATGGAGCTCGCCGAGATCGGGGAGCCGGAGGACGTGGCTGCCCTCGTCGTCTATCTGCTGTCGGACCGCGCGCAGGAGATCACCGGGCAGGTGTACACGATCGCCGGGCCGAAGCTGGCGGTGTGGGCGCAGCCGAGGGAGCTGCGGGCGGCGTACGCCTCCGGCGGGTGGACGCCGGAGACGATCGCGGAGTTTCTGCCGGGGTCGGTGGGGGTGGATCCGATGCCGATGCTTGCGCAGTTGGAGGCGATGGAGAGGGCCGCAGCGAGGGGGGACAGGCCGAACGCCCAATAGTTCGAGGGGTTCGGTGTGCGGGCGGGTGCGGGTTGTCCGTGGCTCGTAGCGCAGTTCCCCGCGCCCCTGGGTGCGTCGAGTCGCCCGGCATCAGGAGCAACCCGCCTTCTTGTGAGGAGAGGTCCGTGGACTTTGGGTTCAGTGTCGAGGACGAGGTGTTCCGGGCCGAGGCTCGGGCGTGGCTGTGCGAGCACGTCGGACCCGATCCGGACCGTCGGGCCTGGGAGCGCACCCTCGGCAAAGCCGGGTGGATCGGGCTCGGTTGGCCGGAAGGCGGATACGGCAATCGCACCGCCACCCTCACCCAGCAGGTCGCCTGGGCCGAGGAGTACGCGCGGTCGGGGGCGCCGCCCCGCTCCGGGCACATCGGGGAGAACCTGCTCGCGCCCACCCTCGTCGCGCACGGCACCGACGCGCAGAAGGCGCGTTTCCTGCCGCCGATCGCCGCCGGGGACGAGCTGTGGTGCCAGGGGTACAGCGAGCCGAACGCCGGGTCCGACCTGGCCGGGGTGCGGACCGCCGCCGTACGCGAGGGGGAGGGCTACCGGATCTCCGGGCAGAAGATCTGGACGTCGCTGGCGCAAGAGGCGGACTGGTGTTTCGTCCTGGCGCGCACGCAGGCCGGGTCGCGCCGGCACCACGGGCTGACCTTCCTGCTCGTCCCGATGGACCAGCCGGGGCGGATCGAAGTACGGCCGATCCGGCAGATGACCGGCACGAGCGAGTTCAACGAGGTCTTCTTCGACGGGGCACACGCGCGTGCGGAGCACGTCGTCGGCGCGGAGGGGCAGGGCTGGCGGGTCGCGATGAGCCTCCTCGGGTTCGAACGGGGGGTGTCCACCCTGGCCCAGCAGATCGGCTTCG
Organism: Streptomyces sp. C1-1; assembly: GCF_050214755.1. NCBI lineage: Bacteria > Bacillati > Actinomycetota > Actinomycetes > Kitasatosporales > Streptomycetaceae > Streptomyces > Streptomyces sp. C1-1. The sequence goes on from NZ_CP189826.1 coordinate 5,628,184, forward strand.
CCCAGGAGTTGACGCGGGTGGTGCGGACGGCCGTGCGCACCGGCGCCGCCGACGACCCCGTCGTACGCGCCGCGCTCGTGCAGCAGTGGGCCGAGCTGCGCGCCATGCGCTGGAACGCGCTGCGCACCCTCGGCGGCTCCGGCGACGCCGGTGCGCCGAGCGTGTCCAAGCTGCTGTGGGCGAACTGGCACCAGCGGCTGGGAGAGCTGGCGGTGCTGGTGCGCGGGGCGGAGGCGTCCGCCGGGCCGCGGGACTGGGCGCCCGAGGCGCCGTACGAGATCGACCGCGACCAGCAGCTGTTCCTGTTCTCCCGGGCCGACACGATCTACGGCGGCTCCGACCAGGTCCAGCGCACGATCATCGCCGAGCGCGTGCTCGGCCTGCCGAGGGAGCCCAAGGGGGTCGTCTGATGCGCGCAGTGGTGTTCGACGGGAAGCGGGTCGAGGTCGTGGACGACCTCGAGGTGCGGGACCCGGGGCCGGGCGAGGTGCGGGTCGCGCTGTCGGCGGCCGGGCTGTGCCACAGCGACCTCTCCGTGGTGGACGGGACCATCCCCTTCCCCGTCCCGGTGGTGCTGGGGCACGAGGGGGCGGGGGTGGTGGAGGCCGTCGGCGCAGGGGTCACCCATGTCGCGGCCGGGGACCATGTGGCGCTGTCCACGCTGGCCAACTGCGGCACGTGCGCGGACTGCGACCGGGGGCGGCCGACGATGTGCCGGCAGGCGATCGGGCGGCCGGGGAAGCCCTTCGCGCGGGGCGGGAAGGCGGTGTACCAGTTCGCGTCCAACTCCGCCTTCGCGGAGTCGACGGTGGTGAAGGCCGTGCAGGCGGTACGCATCCCGAAGGACATCCCGATGCCGTCCGCCGCCCTCATCGGCTGCGGGGTGCTGACCGGGGTGGGCGCCGTCCTGAACCGGGCGCGCGTGGACCGCGGGGAGTCCGTTCTCGTCATCGGTACCGGCGGCATCGGGCTGAACGTCCTGCAGGGGGCACGGATCGCGGGGGCGTCGCGGATCGTCGCGGTCGACGCGAACCCGGCGAAGGAGGCCGTGGCGCGGCAGTTCGGCGCCACCGACTTCCTGACCTCCACGGACGGGGTGCGGGACATCCTGCCCCACGGGGTCGACCACGCCTTCGAGTGCGTCGGACGCGTCGAACTGGTCCGGCAGGCCGTCGACCTCCTCGACCGTCACGGCCAGGCCGTCCTGCTCGGCACGGCGCCCGCCAAGGCGGAGGCGTCCTTCCTCGTCTCCTCGATGTTCCTGGACAAGTCGATCCTCGGCTGCCGGTACGGCTCCTCCCGGCCGCAGCGCGACATCCCGCTGTACGCCGAGCTCTACCGGCAGGGCCGCCTGATGCTGGACGAGCTGGTGACCGCCACCTATCCCCTGGAGGACTTCGAGAAGGCGGTGGGCGACGCCGAGGCCGGCCGGGTGGCGAGGGCGGTACTGACCTTCTGAGCGTCAGGCCGGCTCCAGGGCCACGGCGGCCTCGGGCTCGCCGTCGCCTCCCGTGTTCGTGGCGCGGAAGGTGCGGCGGTAGGCGGTCGGGGTGACCCCGAGCGCCGTCTGCAGATGCTGGCGCATCGACTGGGCCGTGCCGAACCCGGCGTCGTGGGCGATCCGGTCCATGGACAGGCCGGTCGTCTCCAGGAGCTGGCGGGCGCGCTCCACACGCTGCTGGGTGAGCCACTGGCCGGGGCTGACGCCGACCTCCTCGCGGAAGCGGCGCGTGAAGGTCCGTACCGACATGGACTCCTGCGCCGCCATGTCGCGGAGCTGGATCGGCTCGTGGAGGCGGCCCAGCGCCCAGGCGCGTGCCCCGTGCGTGGTCGCGAGCCGGGGCTCCGGGACGGGCCGCTGGATGTACTGCGCCTGGCCGCCGTCGCGGTGCGGCGGTACGACGGTGCGGCGGGCGACGTCGTTGGCGACGGCCGTGCCGTGGTCGCGGCGCACCATGTGCAGGCACAGGTCGATGCCGGCCGCGACCCCGGCCGAGGTCAGGACGTCGCCGTCGTCGATGAACAGGACGTTCGGGTCGACGTCGACCTTCGGGAAGAGGCGCTGCAGCTGGTCGGTCTCCGCCCAGTGCGTGGTCGCCGGCCGGCCGTCGAGATAGCCGGCCGCGGCGAGGACGAAGACGCCGGTGCAGATGGAGGCGAGCCGGGTGCCGGGGCGGATGTGGGCGAGGGCCGCGGCCAGCTCGTCGGTCAGGACGCCCTCCTCGAAGACCGGGCCGAGTTCGTACGACGCCGGGACGATCACCGTGTCGGCGGTGGCCAGCAGCTCAGGGCCGTGCTCGACCGCGATCGCGAAGTCGGCGTCGGTGCGCACCGGGCCGGGCGGCCGGACCGAGCAGGTCAGGACCTCGTACAGGCGGCGCCCCAGGGCGTCCTTGGGGCGCCCGAAGATGCGGTGCGGGATGCCCAGCTCGAAGGGGAGCAGCCCGTCCATGGCGAGGACCACCACGCGGTGCGGACGGAACTCCGGCTCGGCGGGCTCACTGCTCACGGCCATGTCCATGGCCCGATCCTAACGAATGCTGTCCTTCGGGCCAGTGGTCGCGCAGTACCGCGGACCGGATGCTCTATGGCGTGACCCAGACAACCGAACCCGCTGTCGTCGAGGCGGCCGGCCGGCCGCAGAGATCCCGTCGCGTCCACCGCGCCTGGTTCGTCGCCGCCGTCACCTTCGTGACGATCATCGGCGCCGCCGCCTTCCGCTCGCTTCCCGGACTGCTCATCGACCCCCTGCACCAGGACTTCGGCTGGTCGCGCGGCACGATCGGCGCCGCGGTCTCCGTCAACCTCGCGCTGTACGGTCTGACCGCCCCGTTCGCGGCGGCGCTGATGGACCGCTTCGGCATCCGCAAGGTCGTCGCCGTGGCCCTGACCGTGATCGCGCTCGGCTCCGGCCTGACGGTGTGGATGACGGCGGCCTGGCAGCTGATGCTCTGCTGGGGCCTGCTGGTCGGTCTCGGCTCCGGCTCGATGGCCCTCGCCTTCGCGGCGACGGTCACCAACCGCTGGTTCACCGAGCGCCGGGGTCTGGTCACGGGCATCCTCACCGCCGCCTCCGCCTCCGGCCAGCTGATCTTCCTCCCGCTGCTGTCCTGGATCGTGGAGAAGCACGACTGGCGTCCGGCGGCCGTCACGGTGGCCCTGGCGGCGCTCGCCGTCGTCCCCTTCGTCTGGCTGCTGCTGCGCGACCACCCGGCGGACGTGGGCCTGAAGCCGTACGGCGCCGTGGAGTTCGTACCGAAGCCCGAGCCCGCGGTCGGGGCCGCCCGCCGCGCGGTCAGCGTGCTGATGAAGGCCTCCCGCACCGGCACCTTCTGGCTGCTGGCCGGCACCTTCGCGATCTGCGGCGCCTCCACCAACGGCCTGGTGCAGACCCACTTCGTGCCCGCCGCCCACGACCACGGCATGCCCGTCCAGGCGGCGGCCTCGCTGCTCGCGGTGATCGGCGTCTTCGACGTGGTCGGCACGATCGCCTCCGGCTGGTTCACCGACCGCTTCGAACCGCGCCGGCTGCTCGCCGTCTACTACGCCCTGCGTGGCATCTCCCTGCTGTTCCTGCCGATGCTGCTGGCCCCCAGCGTCCATCCGCCGATGCTGTTCTTCATCGTCTTCTACGGCCTGGACTGGGTCGCCACCGTCCCGCCGACCGTCGCCCTGTGCCGCGAGCAGTACGGCGACGACAGCGCGATCGTCTTCGGCTGGGTCCTCGCCTCCCACCAGGTCGGCGCGGCTCTCATCGCCTTCCTCGGAGGCGTGGCGCGGGACGTGTTCGGCTCGTACGACATGGTCTGGTACGCGTCGGGCGCCCTGTGCGCGGCGGCGGCACTGATGGCGCTGGTGATCCGCCGCAGGCCGGTCCCGGCAGCCGCGACGGCCTAGAGCCTGTCGTTCGGATCGGCTCGGCTGCAGGGGACGGTGCCTTGCGGCCGAGCCGAGCGCGGTCTGGTGCGTGCGGCTGCAAGGCGGAGGAGGGAGTCGGCGAGTGACGACAACGCGGCAGATGCGCGTGCCAGGGCCCGCGATGCCGAGCTGATCCAAACAACAGGCCCTAGCGGAAGCGGCCCCGGTGGAAGAGCAGGGGTTCCGCCTCCTCGTCGCCCGTGCCCAGCGCCTCCACCCGCCCCACCACGATGAGGTGGTCGCCTCCGGTGTGCACCGCGTGGACCGTGCAGTCGATCCAGGCGAGCGCACCGGCCAGGCGCGGGGAGCCGGAGACCGGAGCCGGATCGTGGGCGACGCCCGCGAACTTGTCCGCGCCGCTCACCGCGAAGGACCGGCACAGCCCGCCCTGGTGGCCGGCGAGGACGTTGACGCAGAAGACGCCCGCGCGGGCGATGCGCGGCCAGGTCGTCGACGTACGGCCGACCATGAAGGCGACCAGGGGCGGGTCGAGGGAGAGGGAGGAGAAGGACTGGCAGGCGAAGCCGGCGGGGGTCTCCTCGCCGGGGCCGGCGGGCGCGGTGATGACGGTCACGCCCGTCGCGAAGCCGCCGAGCACGCGCCGGAACTCGGCCGGGTCGACCGGGGCCCGTTCGTCCTCGCCGACGCAGCGCAGCTCCGGGCGCGGCAGCGCCTCCACGGGGGCCGGGGCCCGGCCCGACCTCAGGTACCGGACGGCGGCCGCGGCTGCTCCTGCGTGTCCCATCACCCCTCCATTGAAGCTGACGCATCGTCAGATGGGAAGGTCAGCGGCCCCGGTACTCCGGGCTTCTGCGCTCCACGAAGCTCCGCACGCCCTCCTGGGCGTCCGCCGTCGTCATGTTGATCTCCTGGGCGGCGGCCTCGGCGGCGAAGGCGGCCGTCCGGTCGCCGTCGAGGGAGGCGTTGACGAGCTGCTTGGTGAGGGCGAGGGCCCGGGTGGGGCCGACGGCCAGGCGGGCCGCCCAGTCACGGGCCGTCTTGTCCAACTCGGCGTCGGGCACGACCCGGTTGACCAGGCCGAGGCGCTCGGCGTCGGCGGCGCAGAGCGCGTCGCCGAAGAACATCAGCTCCTTCGCGCGATGCGGGCCGATCAGGCGGGGGAGGAGATAGGCGCCCCCGCCGTCCGGCACAAGTCCGCGGCGCACGAACACCTCGATGAACTTCGCCGACTCCGCGGCCAGTACGAGGTCGCAGGCGAGGGCGAGATGCGCGCCGAGGCCCGCCGCCGTGCCGTTGACCGCCGCGATCACCGGCTTCTCGCAGTCCAGGACGGCGGCGATCAGACGCTGGGCGCCCTGCCGGATCATGCGCGCCACATCGCCGGCGACACGCTCCCCGCCCGCCGCCCCGCCCCGCAGATCGGCCCCCGTGCAGAAGCCGCGTCCGGTCCCGGTGACGACGACCACCCGCACGTCCGGGTCGGCCGAGGCGTCCGCCAACAGCTCGATGAGCAGCTCGCGTTGGTCCGGGGTGAGCGCGTTGAGGGCCTCGGGCCGGTCGAGGGTGAGGTGGGCGACCCCGGCGTCGACGGTGTGCAGCACCCCGGTCACCGGCACACCGCCAACGCGTCCAGCGCCACCGCGCCCTGCCCCCTGGGCAGCACCATCAGGGGGTTGATGTCGAGCTCCGCCAGCTCGTCCCCGAGCTCCAGCGCCATGCGCTGCACCCGCAGGACGACCTCCACGAGGGCGTCCAGGTCGGCCGGCGGACGCCCCCGCACCCCGTCGAGCAGGGCCCGCCCGCGCAGGTCGCCGAGCATGTCCCGGGCCTGATCCTCGCCGAAGGGCGGCACGCGTACGGCCACGTCGTGCAGCACCTCGACCAGCACCCCGCCGAGGCCCACGGTCACGGTCGGCCCGAAGAGCTCGTCGTGGGTGACGCCGACGACCATCTCCACGCCCTTCTCGACCATCTGGCAGACCAGCACGCCGTCGAGCGCGACACCCTCGTGGCGGGCGATGTCGGTCAACTCCCGGTAGGCGTCCCGGACCTGGCTGGCGGAGGTGAGTCCGACCTTGACCAGACCCAGCTCGGTCTTGTGGGCGATCTGGGCGCCGGAGGCCTTCATCACCACCGGGTAGCCCACCAGGCCGGCCGCGCGCACGGCGGCCGCCGCGCTGGTCACCAGCTGCTCGCGCGGCACCCGGATCCCGTACGCACGCAGCAGCTGCTTGGCGGCGTGCTCGCTCAGCTGCTGGCCGGGGCGCATGAGGGCCTGCGCCTTGCGGAAGGACGGTGAGTGGGTGCGCGGGGCCTCGTCGAAGGGGGAGCGGTAGCGGGCCACGAAGCGGTGGTGGTCGAGGTGGGCTCGGACGGCGGTGACACAGTTCGCGGCGGTGCGGAAGGTGGCCACCCGGGAGGAGCCGAGCAGGACCTCCCGGTAGGCGGGCTCGGTGCCGACCGGGGAGCCCCAGACCACGCAGACCAGCTTGTCGGTGCGCTCGGCCGCGTCCACCAGGTCCTTCACGAGCCTGTCGCTCAGGGGCGGGAAGGGGCCGGTGATCGGGCAGATGAGCACGCCCACCGCCGGGTCGTCGAGGATCGCGTCGATGATCTTCCGGCCGCGCTCGTCGCCGACCGGATGGCCGCCGTTGTCCACGGGGTTGGCCACGCTCAGGTACTCGGGTATCCACTGGTGCAGCTCGGCCTGCTTCGCCTCGGACAGCACCGGCAGCCGCAGCCCCGCCTCGGTCGCGAGGTCGGCGAAGTGGGCGCCCGTGCCGCCCGAGATGGAGTAGACGACGACCCCGTCGGCCACCGGCGGCCTGGCACGGGCCAACAGGGCGGCGGTGTCCTGGAGTTCGTCGAGACCGTCCACCCGGATCACACCGAACTGCCGCAGCGCCGCGTCCACCACGGTGTCCGCGCCGGTCAGCTTCCCGGTGTGGGAGGCGGCCGTGCGGGCGCCGGTCTCGGTGCGCCCGACCTTCACGGCGACGACCGGCACCCTGCGGCGGGCGGCCCGGTCGGCGGCGAGCAGGAAGGACCGGCCGTCCTTGAGGCCCTCGATGTAGCAGGCGATGGCGCCGACCTCGGGCCGTTCGGCGAAGTAGGAGAGGAAGTCGGCCGTCTCCAGGTCCGCCTCGTTTCCGGTGGGCGCCCAGTGGGAGAGGCGGATGCCGAGCTCCTGGAGGGCGAAGACGGGACGGCCCTGGTGTCCCGACTGGGTGATCAGGGCGATGGCCGGACCGTCGAGGTCGTCGCGGAACCGCTCGAAGGCGTTGAGATTGGTGTTGGGGCCCAGCAGGCGCATGCCGGAGCGGGCCACGGCGGCGGCGAGACGCTCCTGCGCGGCCGCGCCCGCCGCGCCCGTCTCGGCGAACCCTGAGGCGAAGACGACCGCGAACTTCGCCTTCGCCTCGGCCAGTTCGTCGATCACCGGAAGCGGGTCGGCGACCAGCAGTACCGCGAGATCGACCTGTTCGGGCAGGTCGGCGACGGACGGGGAGCAGGGGATGCCGAAGACGGACGGCCGGCTGGGGTGGACGGGGTGCAGCCGCGCCCCGACGCGCTCGGCCCAGGCGACCAGCTGCCGGGTGATACCGGTGTTGGGCCGCCCCTCGGCGTCCGAGGCGCCGACCACGGCCACGGACTCGGGCCGGAAGAACCGGTCCAGATCGGGGACGTCGGAATAGAGGGGGCGGCCGCTGACGTCGAGGTCGTCGACGTCGGCCGGCCGGCCGTGTACGGCGGGTCCGGGTTGCTCGCCGCAGGCGATGACCCGGGCCCGGCGGGAGTCGGTGGTGAGGGTGCCGTGGGTTGATCCAAGCATCGGTCCGCCCGCTCCTGTGTGACAGCCAATAACTGACGTAGTGTCAGATTAGGTGAACTGACGCAGTGTCAGGAACTGCTGTGCACGCAAAGTTGGTGAATCCGAAACCGGATCAACCCCTGGGCCCTCGGTCCCACGGGGGATCAGAGGGCGGCCAGAACCTCCCTCGCCGCCCGCTCGCCGGAGCGCACCGCGCCGTCCATGTAGCCGGTCCAGTACGTGGAGGTCTCCGTGCCGGCCCAGTGGATGCCGCCGGCCGGCTTGCGCAGGGCGGCGCCGTACTCGGTGAGGACGCCGGGCGGGGCGTAGGCGACCGGGCCGCCGCGCGAGAAGCCCTCGTTGTCCCAGCGCTGCAGGACGAAGGAGGTCGGCGACTTGGCCTTGTCGCCGAAGTAGGCGGCGTAGTCCTTCAGGACGGCCGCCTTCACCTCGTCGGTGCTCGACGCGTCGTAGGCGCGCATCTGGTCGGCCTCGATGAAGCCCATCAGGGCGCCGTAGGAGCCGTCGGGCGGCGAGTTGTCGAAGGTGGAGCGGACCACGCCGGAGTCGCTGACGACCTGGCCGTTGAGGCCGTCGGCGCGCCAGAACGGGGTGTCGTAGACCGCGATCGCCTTGCCGATCGAGCCCATCGGCATCCGCTGGCTCAGCTGGTCGCGGGCGGCCGGCAGCAGCGGGTCGAAGGCGATCCGGCCGGTCAGCGGCAGCGGCACGGCGACGATCACCTTCTTCGCGGTCACGCTGACGCCGTCCGCGGTCACCACGTACTTGCCGCCGGACTGCACCACCGAGCGGACCGGCGCGCTCAGCACCACCCGGTCGCCGAGCGTGGCGGCCAGCTTGATCGGCACCTGCTGGGAGCCGCCCACGAAGCGGGACTCCTGGGCGCCGTTCGCGGTGTCGGTGAGGCGTTCCAGGGTGCCGGCGTTGGACTCGTTGCCGGCGGCCGCTATGTAGAACAGGACGTAGAGCAGGGAGAGTTCACGCGGCTGGGCCGAGAAGATCGAGGTGCAGGCCACGTCGAGGAGGAACTTCGCCGACGGCACGATCGCGTTGGCGTTCAGCCAGCTCTCGAAGGTCTGCTTGTCCCACTCCGCGGCCTTGGGCGCGGTCCACGGCGCGTCGACCGGCACCGTCTTGGCCATGTCGTCCAGCTTGGCCTGGACGATGGCGGCGTTGGCGAGGCCGGCCGCGTCGACCGGCGGGACCGAGCCGAGGAGACCGTCGGTGGCGTACGGGGTGCGGGTGCCGTCCTTGTAGAGGAGGTTCTTGCCGGTGTTGTACGTCGTGAAGGTGGCCACCCCCAGCGAGTCGGCGAGCGCCTTGATGCGGTCCTGGGTGGGGCCGATGAACTCGCCGCCGCCCTCGGTGACACCGCCGTTCGCGAGGGAGAGGTTGACGACCCGGCCGCCGACGCGGTCCCGGGCCTCCAGGACGGCCACCGTCTTTCCGCCGGCCACCAGGTCGCGGGCCGCGGTCAGGCCGGCGATGCCGCCGCCGATCACGGCGACGTCCACGGCGGGGAGGGCGGAGGCCGCCGTGGCCGTTCCGGCGGCGGTGCTGGTGAGGGCCACGGCGCCCGCCGCCGCGGCGGCGCCGCCGAGCAGGGAACGCCGGGAGAGCTGTCTTTCGCGTGCCACGTGCATCCTCCGAGTGGAGAGAGTGTGGAGCCAGAAAGTGAGAAGTGTTCACATTCTGGCCCGGGAGGGCGGCACACTTCAACGCTCCCGTCACATCTGGCACGTGAGTAACGGGAGTGTCGAGAAAGGGAGTTGAGCGCTTCTGCGTCAGCCGGGCAGTCGGGACAAGGTGCTTCCGCCGTTCCGCATCACGGCCTTCGCGATCTTCTCGGCGTCCATCGCCACCTCGCGGAGCGTGCCGCTGAGGGGGGTGGTGAAGCCCGTGAAGTGCAGGCCCGGCGCGTTCTGCGGGGCGCGGGCGCCGTGCGCGAGGGGTCTGCCCCGGTCGTCGAGCACGCCGAGGTGGCCGACGAGGTCCTCCAGCGCGCGGACGTATCCGGTGGCGGCGACGACCGCCTCCGGGGAGATGCGGGTGCCGTCGGCGAGGACGACCTTGCCGGACTCGAAGCCGTCGACGGCGGCCACCACCTCCACGCGGCCCTTGCGGACGGCGTCGATGAGACCGACGTCCTGGACCGGGATGGCGCCCTCCTTGGCCCGGCTGTAGAGGCCGGTGTCCGGGCGGGGCAGCCCCTGTGCGGACAGGTCGGGCACGCTGAGCTTCGCCAGCGGCCGCGCCAGCCGGTCGACGAGCCCGACGGGCAGCCGCCGCACGAGCACCCCGGTGTACTGGGCTGCCCAGCCGGCCGTCGAGCGCCGGACGATGTGCGGGGCCGTGCGCACCGACAGCCGCACCCGTGAGGCGCCGCCCTCCACCAGGTCCACGGCGATCTCGGCACCGGTGTTGCCGACGCCGACGACGAGGACGTCACGGCCGGCGTAGGGCTCGGGGTTGCGGTAGCGGGAGGCGTGCGCGAAGTCGCCGGTGTAGTCGTCGAGACCGGCCCAGTCGGGGACGTACGGCGTGTGGTTGTAGCCGGTGGCGACGACCACGGCCGCCCCGGTCAGCTCCCGTCCGCCGGTGGCGTGCAGCAGCCAGCCGGTGCCGTCGGGGGAGCGTTCGACGCGCGAGACCTCGACGCCGGTGACGATCTCCAGTTCGTGCACCTCGGCGTACTTCTCCAGGTAGCGCACCACGTCGTCCCGGGCCGCCCAGCGCCCGAACCGGCGCGGTATCGGCAGTCCCGGCAGGGCCGACAGCCGCCGGGTGGTGTGCAGGCGCAGCCGGTCGTAGTGGCGGCGCCAGGAGTCCCCCACGCGGTCGGACTTCTCCAGCACGACGGCGCGTATGCCCCGGGCCCGCAGCGCGTACGCGACGGAGAGCCCCGCCGGACCGCCGCCGACGATGTAGACGGGGCGGTCCGAGGGGCTCGGGGACGGTGTGGAGTCGGCCATGAGCGCGAGCGTAATCACGCACCAGCTTGATGGGTCTCGGTCAAGACCGGAATTGGTTGCGGATTGATCACGCCTGTAGGAGGAGTGGGTGGGGCTTGTGACGTAGGACACCTGGTTGTGGTCGTACGGAGAAGTCCGCCCCGGCGACCTCGGGCGCCTGCTACTTCTTCGCGCCCTTGAAGCCCGTCACCTCGGCGATCCAGGTGATGAAGTCGCCCGGGTCGGTGTTGGCGCCGTGGCCCTGGTCCCAGTAGTAGAGGTGGTTCACCTCGTCGCCCAGGCCGGCCGCGGCGGCGGCGAGGTTGGCGGAGACGACGTGCGAGGTGTCGGTGTCGTCGGTGCCCAGGCGGATCCACCAGTGCTTGGAGCGGCGGCCGTTGACCTTGTCCACCAGGTGGTACATCGGGTTCATCAGGCGCAGCTTCTCGGGGATGTCGGCGGCGACCCGCTTGGTGCCGAGCCCGGTGCTGTCGTTCTTCGCGCCGTAGGCGGTGAAGTGACGGTTCTCGGTGGTGCCCGCGCCGAACTCGTTGTTCTCGCCGGCCGACAGGTCGAAGGCGTCGAAGGCGGGCGCGGTCTTCTTGCGGGCGCCGACATGGGCGAGGTAGCCGTCCCAGGTGAAGCGGGCCTTGCCGGCGGAGAAGGTGATGAAGGTGTTCTTCGCCAGGTACGTCTCGCGCTCGGAGTCCGACAGGCCCGCGAGGTACCTGGTCGCCGACGGCCGCAGGTACTGCTCCAGCAGGTACTCGTCGTAGTTGCGGGCGGTCAGCGCGCCGAAGCGGTTCAGGCCGCGCAGCCTCAGCGACGCCTGGTACTCGGCGAACTGTGCGGCGAGGTCCTTCGACACGCTCTGGTCGACGACCTCGCCGGTGGACTGGGTGGCGTTGGCGCCCCAGTTCCACTCGTAGGCGCCGTCGGCGTGCTCCAGGTCGGTGATGGGGCACCAGGCGCCGGTCGCGAAGATCGCGTCGGAGGCGTCGGCCGCGCCGAGCTCCTTCAGGTACTTGTGGTAGATCGGGCTGTCGCCGGACGCGCCGAGCAGTGCCGACAGCGCGCCGCCCGCACTGGTGCCGGCCGACACGATCCGGTCCACGTCGCCGGGGATGCGCCCCTTGTTGGACCTGACGTACCGCACGGCCGCCTTGAGGTCGACGATCGCGGCCGGGGCCGTGCCGTAGTACTCGCCGGCCGAGTTCTTCAGGGTGCGGCCGCGCGCGCCGGGCTCGACGACGACGTAGCCGGCGGCCAGTGCCAGGAGCTGGTTGGAGGCGGTGGCGCCGCCGGTGGCGTTGGTGTTGCCGTTCGCGCCCGGGGCCGAGGCGCTGGGCGAGGCGCCGCCGCTGGGGGCGCCGCCGGGCGCGCCGCCGCCGGTCATGCCGCCGGCGCCGACACCCGTCGCGTCCGCGACGGAGGACGGCATGTAGCCGCCGACGGAGTTCGCGAACAGGATCGGCGCGTCGGACGGGTCGACCGCCCTGCCGTCGATCTCGACCGGCGCGCTGACGACGAGCGACTGGTACGTGGCGTCGACGGGCTCGGCGACATAGGTGATCGCCTTCCAGAAGTGGTACGTCACCGAGTGCTCGTCGCCGTCGGTGTCGGTGACCGTCGTCGTCAGCTTCTCGTAGCCGTCCGGGTCGAAGACCAGCGAGCCGGAGGAGGAAGCGGACGACGAGGAGCCGGTGGAGGCCTGGGCCCCGAGGGCGATGCCGCCGGCCGCGGCGACGCCCGCGGTGGCGCCGATGCCCATCACGACGGTCCTGCGCTTGACTGCCCTGTGCTTCACGGTTCGTCTCCCTCGGTATGCGGGTTGCGTCTGTGAAGCTAGCGAGGGTGTGGACGAAATTGCCAACAATCTGCGGGTATTCATGGCGACCCCACAGCTTCACGGGTGACGCACAGGCGGCTTCCGGGATCGTCGTATCTGACGTACCGTCAGATGTCATGGACTCGATCTGGCTCACGGGCGCGCAGTGGCTGGCCGTGCTGCGCATAGGACTCGGGCTGTGGTGGCTGGAGAGCTGGCGGCACAAGGACCGCAAGGCCTGGTTCGAGCGCGGGACCGGGATCAAGTGGGCGGCCGACATCGCGGCGAAGCACCGCTGGAACGCCGTACGCTCCGGCTTCGAGGTCATGGTGGTGCCCCGGCCGCGCACGATGGCGTATGTCGTCGTCTACGCGGAGCTGGCGCTCGGCCTCGGCCTGGTCACCGGATTCCTGACGCCGGTCGCCCTGGTCGGAGGCCTGCTGCTGAACGTCCTCTACTTCACCCTCATGATCCACGAGGTCGCCGAGCAGGGGCAGAACTCGATGATGGCGCTGATGTCACTGGTCGGCCTCTTCGGGATGTCGTGGCAGACCTGGTCGCTCGACAGCGCGCTGGGACTGTTCTGATGACCGGCCCCGCCCGCCACGATCTCCCCGAGGCCGACGCCTTCACCCGCGCCTACTGGGACGCGGCAGCCGGGGGCCGGCTGCTGATCCGCCGCTGCGGGGCCTGCGGGCGGGCGCACCACTACCCGCGGGAGTTCTGCCCGTACTGCTGGAGCGAGGACGTGGTCTGGGAGCGGGCGAGCGGGCGGGCCCTGCTCTACACCTGGTCGGTCGTGCACCGCAACGACCTGCCGCCCTTCGGGGAGCGGACACCGTACGTCGCCGCCGTGGTCGACCTCGCGGAGGGGCCGCGGATGATGACCGAGGTCGTGGGGTGCGAGGAGCCGGCCGCCGGTCTGGAGCTGGAGGTGACGTTCCGGGAAGGAGTGCCGGTGTTCCGGCCGCGCGGCCGCGGCACAGCGGCTTGAATGGGGCGATGCCCCCCGTCGACGAACAGCACGCCCTCTCGCCCTTCCCCGTCCTGCACGGGCTCGGCCTGCGCCTGCGGCCGTGGGACGCGCGCAGCGAGACCGACGTCGCGAACTGGCTGCGCGGCCTGACCGACCCGGACTTCCGGCGCTGGAACACCCCGCTCAGGCCGGTCACCGACCTGGAGTCGGCCCATGAGTCACTGAGCGCGAAGACACTGAGCGCGGTGGAGGGCACCGGGGTCTCCTACTGCGTGACCGACGCCGGGAGCGGCACCGTCCTGGGCCACATCGGCCTCAACCTCATCAACCACGCCCTGAGCAACGCCCGCGTCGGCTACTGGGTGCTGCCCGAGGCGCGCGGACGCGGGGTCGCCACCCGCGCCCTGGCCGTGGCGTCTCGGTGGGCGCTCACCGAACTGGGCCTGCACCGGCTGGAACTCGACCACGCCGTCGGACACGAGGCCTCCTGCCGGATCGCGGAGCGGTGCGGTTTCCGGTACGAGGGGACGCTGCGCGGAGCGACGTTCGAGGCGGGCCGGCACGACGCGTTCCGTGACATGCATCTGCACGGCCGCCTGGCGACGGACGCGGAGCCGGAAGGGCTGTAGACCGGGGCGGAATGTGACGGGGCACGCGTCGCCCGGCCGTAATTCGCAGGCGCCGGGCGCCGGGTCCGGGCGACCATGGGGCATGCGGCCCGACGACTGGTACTCCCTCGACGACCTGAACGCCTTCCTCACGCGCGCCGGGGCCTTCCTCCGCTCCCGCCCCGCCCTGCACACCGTCCCCCTGACGGTGACCGAAGGCCTGCGCACCCGCGGAGCGGCCCACTACGGCGGCGAGGCCCCGTACTTCGGTCTGCTGGAGAGGGACGGCACGGTGAGCGCCGCCTACTTCTGCACCCCGCCCTTCGAGCTGTACGTCACCGCCCTCGCCCCCGAGGAGACGGACGCCCTCGCCGTCCATCTGGCGGGCCTCGGGCGCCCGTTGACCGGCGTCAACAGCGAGGCCGCCACCGCCGCCGCGCTCGCCGAGGCCTGGCGACGGCACACGGGCGGGACCGTGGCGGAGCACGAACGCCACCGGCTGTACCGGCTGGGCACGCTGACGGAACCCGGACCCGTGCCGAACGGCCGGCCGCGGGTGGCGCAGGAGGCCGACCGGCGGCAACTGGAGCGCTGGCACGACGAGTTCACGCAGGCCGTCGGCGCCGGAGCGGCGGTGCCCGCGGACCAGTGGGCCGACGCCCGCCTCTCCTACGGCGGGGTCACCTTCTGGGAGGACACCGACGGCACCCCCCTGTCCATGGCCGGTGTGACGCCGATGGTCGCCGGCCAGATTCGCGTGGCACCCGTCTACACCCCGGCCCACCTGCGCGGCCGCGGATACGCGGGGGCGGTCACGGCCGAGGTCAGCCGGGCCGCGCTGGCGGCGGGCGCGCAGGAGGTGCTGCTGTTCACGGACCTCGCCAACCCGACCAGCAACGCCCTCTACCAGCGCATCGGCTACCGCCCGGTGGCCGACTTCACGGTCTACGGCTTCACCGGCGCCTGAGCGGTCACGGCCACAGCAGCTCCTTGACCCAACCGCCTTCCTGGAGGCGGTAGTCGAGCCGCACGTGCCGACGCCGTTCGTCGCCCTGGAAGAACTCCGCCTCCTGCGGACGCAGCCGGTAGAGGGTCCAGCTGGGCACGGGCGCGCCGGGGTCCTGCCGGGCCCGCTCCCAGGCCGCCTCGGAGGCCCGCGCCAGCTCCTCCACCGACCCGAGGACCTCGCTCTGGCGGCCGGTGAGGGCCGCGGCCAGGGCGCCGGTGGAGCGGGCGTGCAGATCGCCCTGGGACTCCGCCGAGGGCGCGGCGGTGACCGGGCCGCGCAGCCGGACCTGGCGGCCCAGGCGCGGCCAGTAGAAGCCGAGGGCGGCGTACGGCCGCGCCCGGAGCTGCCTGCCCTTGCGGCTGCCGGCATGCGTCGCGAACGACCAGCCGTCCGCGTCCGCGCCGTGCAGCATCACGATCCGTACGTCCGCCTCGCCGTCCTCCCCGGAGGTGGCCAGGGACATCGTGTGCGGCTCCGGCTGACCGGCCGCCACCGCCTCGGCGAACCACGCCGTGAACAGGGACAGGGGTTCGGCGGGCGCGGTGGCCGGGTCGAACGGGCGGAGGTCGGTGACCTCCGGGTCCCACACCCGGAGCGACCGCAGCAGTTCGTGGAGATCCTCGCTCATGCGCCGAGTATCGCCTCGCCGGACCCCGCCGAACGATTCGCCCGCCGCCCGCGTCCCCGGTACATGAACCCCATCCGGAACCGGAGCAGGGCGGCGGGGGCGTGCCTGCTCGCCGTCGGACTGGCCCTCACCGCCGGGAGCTGCGCGCGGCCCGACGTCCGCAGCGGCGGCGGCCCGCTCCGACTGTGCGGGGTCGACTTCCCGCGTGGCGCCGACGCGATCGGCGCCACACCGCTGGGCACCTCCACCCGGGGCATGCCGCCCGCCCCGGCCGGCGGCTCCCGGCTCCCGGCCAGGACCGGCACCCCGCTCGGCGTGATCCGCATCGTCGCCGTCTCTCACGACTGCCACCACGGCCGTACGGTCGTCGTCACCCCCGCGTCCGCCGTGCGCGTCGACGCCGTCGCCCGGGACCGGGCCGGCCGGGTCGTCGCGCTCGAACTGGTCACGGCGCGGTCGGGCACCACGACCCGGGTGCACGTCTACGCCTACGACGGCGGCCGCCCCGTCGGCCAACTCCGCACGACGGTAGGTTGACCGGGCGGACACGGACGGAGGAAGGCGGGACGAGGGTGAGGACTCGCGGGGCCGGCGCGCTCGCCGCCGGTGTGCTCATGGCAGCCCTCACCTCCTGTGCCTCCGGCCCCGACCCCTCCCGTGGCCCCGCCCTCACCGCTCCCGAGACCTTCTACCTGCGCCCCGTCGGCGACACGTCGGGCCCGCACGACAAGGTCCCCTTCCACCTCTCCGCCGCCGACGGCACCGGCGGCCGCGAGCGCGAGGGCCGTACGCTCACCGCCGACGTGCTGCCCGGCTCGGAGAAGGCCGTCGCCCTGCGCCGGAGCGGCGACTGCCGGGGTGGTCCCACCCATGTGACCTGCGAGGTGGGCGCGGAGTACGACAACTGGAGCGACAGCCCCCGCGTCTCACCGGTGGCCGCCGAGGGCAGCAGGGCGGGGGACACCGGAGTCGTCCGGTTCACGTACACCACGGCCAAGGGCAGGAAGCTCACCGCCCGGACCCGCGCCGTCGTGGGCGAACCGGTCCTCGAAGCCCGCACCCGTGCCTCCCTCACCGATGTCCGCCCGGGGGCGGAGCTGACCGAGCCGGTCGTGGTCCGCAACACGGGCGAGGTACCCGTCGAGGGCGTCGGCCTCGAACTCAGTGCCGGTGAGATGGAGTTCACGGAGAAGTACCGCAACTGCCGCTATCCGCAGCCGTACCACGGCCACATCGCGGTCTGCGAGTTCCCCGGTCTGCGCATCGAGCCCGGCGGGACCGTCGTGCTGCGCCCCGCGGTGAGACTGCGCGCATCCAGGACCGACATGTACACCTCGTACGGCCACGACGTGTGGGCCCTGGCCCTGGGCCGCCACTACGGCACCACCCCCAAGGGCGGCGACCACGGCGACGGCCCCACCCTGGCGGCCGAGCCCGGTAAGGCCCCGAGCGGCCCCTGGGTCAAGGGCGGCGGCCCCACCTATGTCGTCCTGGACACCCACGCCGACTACGCGGTCGAGGACGTCGCCCTGCACGGCGCCCCCGGCACGAGACGCACCTTCCGGCTGACCGTCCGCAACGACGGCCCCGCGGACGCGGGCGCCGTCGCCCGGCTGGTCTTCGAGCCGCCGCCCGGCACGACCATGGTGAAACAGCCCATGGAGGAGTACGACGACGGCGTGTACCAGCCCTACTGCGACTCGAAGGACTTCACCTACACCTGTGACGTCGGCCCGCTGAAACCCGGCGGCACGCGCACCTTCGAGTTCACCGCCCTCCTGGGCGAGCCGGGCACCGGCCGGCTGCTCCTGCGGGACGACAGGCCGAGCAGCGCCTGGGACCGGGGCAGGCGGGACGACGATCCGGCCGACGACCGGGCAGTGATCACCGTCGGCGAGTGATCCGGCCGCGGTCAGTCCCGCCCCAGCACGACCGTCCCCGACGAACAGAACCAGCCGCCCGTCCCCGAGGCCACCCCCAGCCGCGGCAACCGCCCGTCCCGGCCCCGCACTTGACGCGCCCCGGCCTCCCCGCGCAGCTGCCGCACCGCCTCCACGAGCAGGAACAGCCCCCGCATCCCCGGATGCTGCGCCGACAGCCCGCCCCCGTCCGTGTTCACCGGCAGCTCCCCGCCCTCCACCCTCAGCCGGCCCTTCTCCACGAACGCCCCGCCCTCCCCCTTCCCGCAGAACCCGAGATCCTCCAGGGTCACCAGGGTCATGTAGGTGAAGGCGTCGTAGATCTGCGCGAAGTCCATCTCGTCGGGCCGCACCCCCGCTCGCTCGAACGCCAGCCGCCCGCTCACCGCCGCCGGGGAGACCGTGAAGTCCGCCCACTCCGACATCGCCGCGTGGCTGACGTGCTCCCCGGTGCCGAGCACCCGGACCGGGACGGTACGGCAGTCCCGTACGTACTCCTCGGCCGCCAGCAGCACCGCCGCCCCGCCGTCGGAGCGGATGCAGCAGTGCAGCTTGGTGAAGGGGTCGGCGATCATCGGGCCGGACAGGACGTCGTCCACCGTGACCGGCTCGCGGAACATGGCGTCGGGATTCAGGGCGGCGTTCGCCCTCGCCTGCACGGCCACCTCCGCCAACTGCTCGATCGTCGTACCGTGTTCGATCATGTGGCGGCGGGCGGCCATGGCGTACTTGGCGATGAGCGTGTGCCCGTAGGGGACCTCGAACTGCAGCGGGCCGCGCGCGCCGAAGGAGAGGTTCCCGGTGCGCCGGCCCGCCCTGATGTCCGCGCGGGCCGTGGAGCCGTACACGAGCAGCACGGCGTTCGCGTGCCCGGCCGCGATCGCGTCCGCCGCGTGCGCCGCCATCACCTCCCACGTCGAACCGCCGACCGCCGTGGAGTCGACCCAGGTGGGGCGCAGGCCCAGATACTCGGCCACCTCCACCGGCGGCAGGGTGCCGAGGCCGGCCGACGCGAAGCCGTCGACGTGCCGGCGGTCCAGTCCCGCGTCCGCGAGGGCGCGGCGGGCCGCCTGGGCGTGCAGGGTGTACGGGGTCGCGTCGTCCACGCGCCCGCAGTCGGACAGGGCGACGCCGACCACGGCCACCCCGCGGCTACCGCGTGTCATGAGAGGTCTCCTCCCCCTGGGCATCTCGTTCCCGCCCCCCTAATATGACGGGCCGTCAGATCCGGAGGGAAGAGCCATGGACGCGAGCTTCACCGCCGAACAGGACGAGATCCGCCGCACCCTGCGCGAACTGCTCCGCAAACGCTGCGGCCCCGAGGCGCTGCGCGCCGCCCTGGACACCCCGGACGGCCACGACCCCGCCCTGTGGACCCTCCTGGCCGGCCGGCTCGGCCTGCCCGGCCTGGCCCTCCCGGAGGCGTACGGCGGGGTCGGCTGCTCCACGGCCGAGCTCGCCCTGGCGGCCGAGGAGACCGGCCGGGTCCTCGCACCCACCCCGCTCCTGGCGACCTGCGCCCTGGCCGCGCCCCTGCTCCTCGCCCTCGGCACCGAGGCTCAGCGCGCCGACCTGCTGCCCCGCCTCGCCTCCGGCGCCCTGACCGCCGCCCTCGCCGTGCCCGGCACCGCCCTCGCCGCCGCACTCGCGCTGACCGGAGACAACGGCGGCGACTGGGCCGGCGGCGGCCGGGCCGGGGGAGTGCAGGCCAGGCGGGCGGGGGAGCGGTGGCTGCTGTACGGGCAGATCGAGCAGGTGCTGGACGGGCACGGCGCGGGGCTGCTGCTGGTCGCCGCCCACACCGGCGGCTTCGCCCGCTCGCGGACCCTCCTCTTCCTCGTACGGGGAGACGCCGACGGGCTGGTGCGGGTACGGCGGACCGCCCTCGACGCCACCCGCCCGCAGGCCCGGCTGCAACTGCGTGACGTGGACGGCGAGCTGCTCGGCGAGGACGGCGCGGACGTCCTGGGCGCCCTGGCGACCGTGGGCGACGCCGCTGCCGCCGTGCTGGCCTGCGAGGCCGTCGGGGCCGCCGACCGGGCGCTGGAGAGGACCGTCGAGTACGTCGGGCAGCGGGAGCAGTTCGGGCGGGCGATCGGCTCCTTCCAGGCGGTCAAGCACCGGCTCGCCGACGTCTATGTGGGGGTGCAGGCGGCGAGGTCGGCTGCCTACTACGCGGCCTGGGCCACCGCCCGCCGCGAGCCCGTGGGCGGGCTGGCGCTCGCGCAGGCGCTGGAGGCCCTGCGCCGGGCCGCGGCGGAAGGCATCCAGTTGCACGGCGGCATCGGTTTCACCTGGGAGCACGAGGCGCACCTTTACTTCAAGCGGGCCGCCGGCGACGAACTGCTGTTCGGGCCGGTGCACCGGCTGCGGGCGCACGCGGCCGACGCGGCGCGGCTCTTCGAGGACCGGGAGGTGGCGGTGTGATCGGCGAACGCGTGGTGCAGAGGATCTCGTCGACGAGGGGCTTCGCCAAGGTGGCCCCGCACGTCGTCCCGGCGCTGGACCGTGCCGTGCACCGCCTGACCCGCGGGAAGGTCCTGCTCAGCGCGCAGATGCTGCCGGGGGTGATCCTGACGTCCACGGGGGCGCGGAGCGGGCTGACCCGCCGTACGCCGCTCGCGTGCATGCCGCAGGAGGACGGCCGCAGCTGGCTTCTCGTCGGCTCGAACTTCGGCCGTACGGACCACCCCGCCTGGACCCACAACCTCCTCGCCCACCCGGACGCCGAGGTCAGCTGGAAGGGCGCGGACATTCCCGTCCGGGCCCGGTTGCTCCAGGGCGAGGAGCGGACGGCGGCCTGGAAGGAGCTGCTGGCCTTCTGGCCGCCGTACGCCACCTATCAGGCGCGGGTGGAAAGGGAGATCCGGATCTTTCGGATCACCCGTCGCGGTCAGTGAGACGAGACCTGGGTGCAGGCCACGTCGTACTGGGACACCGCGTTGCCGCTGCCCGCGTTCTGGACGGAATGGGGGCCGGAACCGGCGTAGTTGGCGCCGGCGACGCCGCCCGGGTCCTCGTTGAACGCGGAACCTGGGGCGCTCGAGGCGTGGCCGGGGCTCGCGGACTCGGCCTGGCAGGACTGGTTGGGCTGGCCCGTCGCGAAGGCGGGCCCGGCGGCGATCCCCGCGGCGCCGGTGATCAGGGCGGCCGAGGCCATGGCGACGGCCGCTCGCTTCAGGAGGTTCATGAGCGCGTCTCCTCTCGCGGAGTACCTTCCCCATAGGTACGCAAACCGGGAGGAAACCACTCATCGCGATCACGGCGTCGCCGGATCTTCCCGCACAGCACAGCAGGCGGTGGTCCGGGGCACGATCACCCGGGGCCACCGCCTGCGAGACAGGACTGGGGGTCTGGAAAGGAGGGGCGGGCTACTTCGTCGGCTTCTTGCCCGTCACGCCCAGGTGTACCAAGAGCGCCAGATTCGGCTTCAGTTCGGCCTGCTTCACACCCCAGGTCTGGAAGCCCTTCTGGTGCGAGGCGACGGCCGCGAGCATCGCGACCAGCGAACCGGCGACCGCGGCCGGGTTCACGTCCTTGTCGACCTTGCCCTTGGACTGCAGTTCGGCGACCGAGTCCGCGAGGGAGTTGTTCACCGAGTTCAGGATCTTCATGCGGATCTTGTAGAACCGCTTGTCGCCCTCGGCCGCACCGAGGTCGACGACGCGCAGGATCGCGTCGTTCTTGCGCCAGAACTCCAGAAATCCGTCCACGAGTTCCTGCGCGGTCTGCCAGCCGGCTTTGCCGACCCATGAGCGGCCCTCGAGCAGCGCCGTCAACTGGCCGCCCTCGGTGGCCATTTGCTCGGCGATCTCCAGGACGGCGCCCTCGACGTCCGGGAAGTACTGGTAGAAGGTCGCGGGCGAAGTCCCCGCCTTCCGGGCGACATCGATGACTTTGACGTCCCGGTAGGGGGAGGAGCTGAGCATCTCGCTGAGGCAGTCGAGCAGCTTCTGCCGGGTCGCCTGCCCACGCCGGCCGGCCACGCGGCCGTCGACGGTACGCACTTGTCCTGTCATGCCGTCAGCTTACCGAGGGGTGATCGGAGCGCGATTCGGCCGACTGCAAATGGGGTGCACGGGGGTGCCGGGGCAGGTGTGCCTGGTCCTGCGGGGTGCGCAGGGCGCCGTTAGTTTGGCGGTATGGCCGAAAACAGGGCATCCGCGTACGGAGAGGGCGTCCCCTGCTGGGTGGACGCGCAGCTTCCCGACGTCGAGGCGGGCAAGCGGTTCTACGGTGAGCTCTTCGGGTGGACCTTCGAGGAGCAGCGCTACGGCGGCTCCGTATGGGCGCACCAGCGGGGCGAACCGGTCGCGGCGCTCGCCCGCAAGGCGGACGGGCGGCTGCCCACCGTCTGGACGGTGTACTTCTGCACGCCGGACGTGGAGGCGCTGGCCGACCGGGTCTGGGCGGCCGGCGGCCAGGTCGTGACGGCGCCGGTGCCGGTGGGCGACCTGGGCACGACCGCGCTGGTCACCGACCCCGAGGGCGCCGTCTTCGGCCTCTGGGAGCCGGGCGGCCATCCCGGCTTCGGCAGGCGGCACGAGCCGGGCACCTTCGCCTGGGCCGAGCTGTACGCCCGCGACACCGAGGCCGCCAACACCTTCTACGGCGAGCTGTTCCACGACGCCCTCTTCGGGCCGGACGCCGAGCCCGACTTCGGGCGGGCGGCGGTCTCCGAGGTCTTCCCGGCCGAGATGCCGCCGCACTTCGTCGTCCACTTCGCGGTCGAGGACTGCGAGGAGGTCCTCGGCACGGTCGGCCGGCTCGGCGGCCGGATCCAGGCACCACCATTCGAGACGTCGTACGGAAAGGTGGCGGTCGTCACCGACAATCAAGGGGCCTCGTTCGCCGTACTGGAGCGGCCCGAGCGCTGAGCCGAGCCTGGAATCGTGCCTTTTTGGGGTGAGACACCCCGATTCGCGCCCGGGTTCGCCACAGGTGCCCGGGCCAGGAAGAATCGGGGTGCGTGCCGCCATGGCGGTGCGGTGGTGAGACGCTGCACTTCGGTCGCGTAATCATGTGACTGGCGCGGCTCGTACGGGGAGGTGGCAGGCAGAGTGGTGGATCAGCTGACGCAGCACGATCCGCGGCGGATCGGGCCGTTCGAGGTGCTGGGACGGCTGGGAGCCGGCGGCATGGGGCTGGTCTATCTCGCGCGCTCGGCGTCGGGCCGGCGCGTGGCGATCAAGACGGTCCGGACCGAGCTCGCCGAGGACCAGCTCTTCCGCGTGCGCTTCACGCGCGAGGTGGAGGCGGCCCGGGCGGTCTCCGGCTTCTACACGGCCGCGGTCGTCGACGCCGACCCGCGCGCGGCCGTGCCCTGGCTGGCCACCGCGTACGTCCCCGCGCCGTCCCTCGAGGAGATAGTGAACGAGTGCGGGCCGCTGCCGGCCCAGGCCGTGCGCTGGCTCGCGGCCGGTGTGGCGGAGGCACTTCAGTCGATCCACGGCGCCGGGCTGGTCCACCGCGACCTCAAGCCGTCGAACGTCCTGGTGGTCGAGGACGGCCCCCGGGTGATCGACTTCGGCATCGCCTCCGGCGTCTCGAACACCCGCCTGACCATGACGAACGTGGCCGTCGGCACCCCCGCCTACATGTCCCCGGAGCAGGCCAAGGACTCCCGCAGCGTCACCGGCGCGAGCGACGTCTTCTCGCTGGGCTCGATGCTGGTCTTCGCCGCCACCGGCCACCCGCCCTTCCACGGCGCCAACCCGGTCGAGACGGTCTTCATGCTGCTGCGCGAGGGCCCGGACCTGGAGGGCCTGCCGGACGAGCTGCGGCCGCTGATCGAGTCCTGCATGCAGATGGAGGCCACGGGCCGCCCCAACCCGGCCGACCTCCAGGCCCAGCTCGCCCCGCACCTGTTCGGCTCCGGCTCCGACGACAGCGGTACGGCCTCGGCCTGGCTGCCCGACAAGGCCGTCGCCCTCATCGAGGCGCGGGGCCGCGGCGGCCGCCCGGCGCCGCAGGGCACCGGCCGCGGCACCGGCCGCCAGGCCCCCGCCCCCATCCCGCCGCCGCCCCCGCACGACCCGGCGCCCGTTCCCGTCGGCGCCCCCGACACCGGCCCCGTCCGGCTGGCCGGCGCCCAGGTGCCCATCGGCCCCGGCCCGCGCGTCGCCGACGTCCGTGCCGCCGCCGTCAAGGCGCCCCCGCCGGAGGCCGCGCTGGCCGCCTCCTGGTCCAAGGCCCGCCCCGGCGTCAACGGCACCGACCCCGCCGTGGGCCCCGCGGTGCAGGCGCCCGCGCTCCCGGAGACGGCGGCCGGCTGGCGCCCCTGGCGGTTCCGCATGTCCAACGACGTCTGGGGCACCCCGTCGGTCTTTGGCGACCTCGTCTACGTCACCTCCTTCGAGGTGCACGCCCTGGACGTGGCCACCGGACGGCGCCGCTTCAAGACCCGGGACGTCGCCTGGTCGATGGCGGTCGCGGACGGCCGTATCCACGCCTCCGACGGCCCCACGCTGTTCGCCCTGGACTGCCGGGAGGGCGCGGACCTGTGGCGGCTGTCCACGGACGCCTGGGTCTACTCCCTGCACGCCGACCGCGGCACGGTCGTCACCGGCACGCGCGGCGGCGGCGTCCAGGCCTGGGAGGCCTCCAGCGGGCAGAAGCTGTGGGAGCTCACCGGCGCCCAGACCGACTTCGAGTCGCCCGAGGCCGGGCCCGCCGTCCACGAGGGCACGGTCTACGTCTGGCAGGACGCCCGGCTGCGCGCCCTGGACGCCCGCACGGGCGACGAGCGCTGGTCCTACCCGATCGGCGACGCGGCCTCCTGCGGCGGCGTCCCGGTCCGGGTGACGCCCGCGCCGGACGGCTACGTGTACGTCTCCGCCGGCACCCGCGTGGTGGCCCTCGACATCGCGGGCGGCCACGTCAAGTGGCACTTCGAGGCCCCGGCGGTCTTCCTCTCCCCGCCCACCTTCGCGCCCGGCCCGGCGGTCACCGGCGGCGGCATCTACCTCGCCGACTACCTCGGCACGGTCTACGCCCTCGACGCCGCCGACGGCCGCGACCGCTGGCGCATCGCCACCGAGTCCCGCTCCTCGATCGACCCGGTCCTGGTGGCCGCGGGCCACGTCCACGTCGGCAGCGGCAAGGGCCTCTACACCCTGGACGCGGTCACGGGCACGCCCAAGTGGCGCTTCCAGGCGGGCGGCGACATCGTGGGCGCCCCGGCCGTCGCCGAGGGCCGTATCCACTTCGGCTCCACCGACCACCTGCTGTACACGCTGAAGGCCGACGACGGCCGCCTGCGCTGGAAGCTGGCGACCGGCGGCGAGATCACCGGGTCGCCGGTGGTCCGGGACGGGGTCGTGTACGCGTGCAGCAAGGACCGGTGCGTGTACGCGCTGGACGCGGAGAAGGGCACGGGCACCGCGCGCACGGCGTGAGGCGTCGGTGACGGCCGTCGTACCGGCTGACGGAAGGGTGTGGACGGCGGCCGTCCCCACCGACGCTACGCCCGGCACGCGCCGACCGCCATGCGGTGACACCACCGTGACGGACCGTCGCTAGGGT
Organism: Streptomyces sp. C1-1; assembly: GCF_050214755.1. Taxonomy (NCBI): domain Bacteria; kingdom Bacillati; phylum Actinomycetota; class Actinomycetes; order Kitasatosporales; family Streptomycetaceae; genus Streptomyces; species Streptomyces sp. C1-1. The sequence continues at coordinate 5,653,338 of NZ_CP189826.1, forward strand.
GGCGGTATGAACACACGGGGGCGGGCTTTCAGGTTTGCGGTTGTCATCGGGTTCGTCGTCGTGTCGCTGACGGGGTTCTCGACCGGGCGGCACCACGGCGTCGGCAAGCACCACGGCAGCGGTGGCGGGTGCAGCAGTTCCTCGCAGGACCACGACACCTCGCGGCACACGACCACCACGACCGGCGGCAGCGGTTCGTACTCGTCGACCGCCGCGGCCTCGCAGTCGCCCGCGATGGCGGTCCTGGTGAGCTGTGCGACCGTGAAGCAGCCGTACGCGACCGTCCAGGTCAGCAACCCGAACACCACCGCGGGCACTTTCGATGTCACCGTCACCTTCCTCGACGCCAAGGGCGGCATCGTCGCGACCCAGGCCGACCGGGCACGGGTGCCGGCGAGCGGGACGGTGACGCTGCGCGAGTACGTCGGCGGCGGCAGCGCCCGCGTCTCCCGCGTCGACCACTGCGAGGTACGGGACCTGGCGCCGGCGTCGGGCTGACGCCTAACGCGTCCGGAACCCCTTGCGCCGCCCGGCGAACAGCTCCGCCTGCCGTTCGCCCGGGAGGTTGCCGAGCGCGATCAGGTGGGGCGCCTGCGCGAACCCGGCGGCGACGGCGCTCTCCCGGGCCGCCCACAGTGCCCGCACGGTTCCCTGGACGCCCTCGGCGGGATACCCGGCGAGCACGGCGGCGCACTGCGTCGCCGCCGCCAACGCCTCGCCGGGCGCGGTGAGTTCGGAGACGAGACCGATGGCGTGGGCGCGCTCGGCGGAGATCCGTTCCGCCGTCCCCATGAGCATCATCCGGGCGACCTCGCCGTACGGCATCCGCTGGGCGAGGAGCACCGACTCGTAGGCGCTGACCATGCCGTACGTCGTGTGCGGGTCGAAGAAGGCGGCGGTGGGGTCGGCGACGACGAAGTCCGACTCCCCGAGGAGGTAGAAGGCGCCCCCGCAGGCCATGCCGGTCACCGCGGCGATCACCGGCTTCCACAGGTCGTTGGACTTGGGCCCGACGCGCAGGAGCGGATCGTCGGCCATGTAGGGGGAGCCGGGCTGGGGGACCACCGCGTCCCGGTCGAGGCCGGTGCAGAAGGCCCGCTCCCCGGCGCCGGTCAGGACCACGGCCCGTACGGAGTCGTCGAACCGCAACTCCCGCCACAGCTGCCGGAGTTCGTCGCGCATGGTGAGGTCGATGGCGTTGAGGCGGTCGGGCCGGTCGAGGGTGACGACGGCGACGCCGGTGTCCTTGTCGGCGGCCAGGCGCACGGTCGTCGTCATGGGCGCTCCAGGACCCACTGGGGCACTCCGTCGTCGGTGAAGACGACCTGTACCCGCGCGCCGATCCGGATGCGTTCGGGCGGCACCGAGTCCAGCCGCGCCCCCGCCTCTGCGACCAGGTTGCCGACGAGCCGGACGCGCGGGGCGTCGGCGAGTTCGACGACGATCACGTTGTACGGGGCCTGCTCGGCGTAGGCGGGCAGGAGCGGCGGGTGGGGGACGACGTAGGACCAGACGCGTCCGTGGCCCTCGGTGCGGCGCCACTCGGTGGCGAAGGACTGGCAGTGCGGGCAGCAGGGGCGGGGCGGGAAGCGCGGCTCGCCGCAGTCGGCGCAGGCCTGCACGCGCAGTTCGCCCTGGCGGGCGTAGCCCCAGAAGGGGGCGCCGTCGGTGTCGGTGACGGGGTTCAGCATCGCGGGCTCGGAGGGCATGTGTGCCTCAACTCCTCAGCAGCAGGGCGGAGGTGGGGACCCCCTCGCCGGCGGTGACGAGGCAGGTGGTGGCGTCCGGGACCTGGGCGGTGCTGGTGCCGCGCAACTGCCGTACGCCTTCGTTGATCAGGTTGAAGCCGTGCACGTAGGCCTCGCTGAGCCCGCCGCCGCCGGTGTTGAGGGGCAGCCGGCCGCCGATCTCCAGCGCGCCCTGCTCGGTGAAGGCCCCGCCCTCGCCGCGCGCACAGAAGCCGTAACCCTCCAGGGACAGCGGGATCAGCGCGGTGAACGCGTCGTAGATCTGGGCGACGTCGACGTCCTGGGGGGTGAGGTCGGCGTGCTTCCACAGGTGCCGTGCGGCGGTCCAGGCGGGGCCGGTGAGCGGGTCGTCGTTCCAGTAGTTGACCATGCCGTGGTGCTGGGCGGGCAGGCCCTGGGCGGCGGAGTGGACGTAGACGGGGGTCCGCCGGCAGTCCCGGGCGCGCTCGGCGCTGACGACCACACAGGCCAACGCGCCGTCCGTCTCCAGGCAGTTGTCGAAGAGGCAGAGGGGCTCGCTGATCCAGCGGGAGGTCATGTACATCTCGCGGGTCAGCGGGCGGTCGTACATGACGGCGGCCGGGTTCTGGTTGGCGCGGTTGCGGCAGGCGAGGGCGACGTTGAAGAGGTGGTCGCGGGTCGCGCCGTACTCGTGCATGTAGCGGCGGGTCAGCATGGCGATCTCGTCCGCCGGGCGGAGCAGGCCGAAGGGCCGGGTCCACTGGGCGGGGGTGGGGAGTTGGACGGTGGTGTTGGTCCAGGGGCGCGGGCCGGAGCCTCTCTTGCGCGAGCGCCAGGCGACGCCGACGCTCGCCTGTCCGGCGGTGATGGCGGCGGCGAGGTGGGCGACCGTGGCGCAGGAACCGCCGCCGCCGTAGCCGATCTTGCTGAAGAAGGTCAGGTCCCCGAAGCCGACGGACTTCGCCAGCTCCACCTCGTCCGTCTCCTCCATCGTGTAGGAGGCCAGCGCGTCGACCTCGCCGGGTGCGATGCCGGCGTCGTCGAGGGCGGCGAGCACGGCACGGCAGGCCAGCGTGCGCTCGTCCTCGGGGAGCCGCTTGGCGAAGGCGGTCTGTCCTATGCCGACGATCGCGGTGGCGTCCTTGAGTCCGGGCATGTCGGGGCACCTCCGCGTGGGGACAGGGCGGCTGACAGTGCGTCAGGTTACAGCTAATCTGATGGGTAGTCAGCTATGAGGTTGGGGGCTGTTGTGCGCGGTGACGTGGAGTGGGGCAGCATTCCGGGACTCGTCCGGTCGGCGGCCGAGCGGTACGCCGACGCCGAGGCGGTGGTGGAGGGCCGCACCCGGATCACGTACGCCGAACTGGGCGCCCGCGTCGAACGGGCGGCGGCGGCCTGCCTCGCCGCGGGCGTCGAGCCGGGCGACCGGGTGGGGATCTGGGCGCCGAACTCGCTGGACTGGATCGTCGCGGCGCTGGGCGCGGTGTCGGCCGGGGCGGTGCTCGTGCCGGTCAACACGCGCTTCAAGGGCACGGAGGCCGTCGAGGTGCTGCGCGGCAGCGGGGCCCGCCTGCTGTTCGTGACCGGGACGTTCCTGGGGACGTCGTACGTGGCCTCGCTGCGGCGGGCGATCGCGGAGGGGCCGGGGCTGCCGGGCCTGGAGCAGGTGGTCGTGCTGTCGGACGACGCGCCCGCCGACTTCCGGACCTGGAAGGACTTCCTGGCGGGCGGGGACGGGGTCGCGGCCGGCCGGGTGCGGGCCCGCGCGGCGGCGGTGGAGGGCTCGTGGCCGTCGGACATCATCTTCACGTCCGGCACGACGGGCCGCCCCAAGGGGGCGGTGATCACGCACGCGCAGTCGCTGCGGGCGTACGAGATCTGGTGCGACCTCGCCGGACTGCGGCGGGGCGACCGCTACCTCGTCGTCAACCCCTTCTTCCACACCTTCGGTTACAAGGCCGGCGTCCTGGCCTGTCTGATGCGGGGCGCGACGATGATCCCCCAGCCGGTGTTCAACGTGGACACGGTCCTGGCCAACATCGCGGCGGAACGCGTCTCGGTGCTGCCCGGCCCGCCCACCCTGCACCAGTCGCTGCTGGACCACCCGGCGCGCGACGCGCACGACCTGTCCGCGCTGCGGCTGGTGGTGACGGGCGCGGCGGTGGTGCCGCTGCGGCTGGTGGAGCGGCTGCGCGGGGAACTGGGCGTGGAGACGGTCCTGACGGCGTACGGCCTCTCGGAGGCCTCCGGCATCGTCACGATGTGCCGCCGGGGCGACGACCCGACGGTGATCGCCTCGACGTCCGGCCGGGCGATCCCCGGCACCGAGGTCCGCGTCGAGGCGCCGGCCGGCGAACCCGGCGAGGTCCTGGTCCGCGGCTTCAACGTCATGCGCGGCTACTACGAGGACGAGGCGGCGACGGCAGAGGTCCTGGGCGAGGACGGCTGGCTGCGCACGGGCGACGTGGGCGTCCTGGACGCGGTCGGCAACCTCCGGATCACCGACCGGATCAAGGACATGTTCATCGTCGGCGGCTTCAACGCCTACCCGGCGGAGATAGAGCAACTCCTCGGCCTGCACCCGGACGTGGCGGACGTCGCGGTCATCGGCGTACCGGACCCCCGCCTGGGCGAGGTCGGCAAGGCCTACGTGGTGCGCCGGCCCGGAGCCGTCCTGACAGCGGACGACCTGATGGCCTGGTCCCGCCGCGAGATGGCCAACTACAAGGTCCCCAGGGCGGTGGAGTTCGTCCCGCAACTGCCCCGCAACGCGAGCGGGAAGGTGGTCAAGGGCGAGCTGCGGGGGCGGCGGCCCTGACGGCCGTCCGCCCCCGGACACACCTCGGCCGCGGCGGCTCCCCTCCGTGCCGCCGCGGCCGTCCCCGTGTGGAGAGAGCTTCAGGCCTTCTCGTCCGTGATGTGGGTGTCGAGCGGGCTCACGGCCGCGGGCGCGTCGGTGATGTGCGTGTCGAGCGGCTTGACGTCCCCGGCGTCGGCATCCGTGATGTGGGTGTCGAGCGGGTTCACCGTGCCGACGGGCGCGTCCGTGATGTGGGTGTCGAGCGGCTTGACGGTGCCGTCGTTCTTCTTCGTTTCAGCCATGGTCTTCCACTCCTGAGGCGGTGATGACTAAGTCCGTCCGGCGACTCCCCCGAGGGCCGCCGGACGGACTGTGCAGGGCCGTTCACCATAGGCGGTGGGCCGCAGTGCCGATCCGTCTGCCCCCCGACGCGACGCATCGACACGCTCAGGATGGCGGGGCGCGATAAACGAATGATGAACGCCCGCGATCCCCCTCGGACCCCGCCCGCGAGCCCGTCAGGCCGCGGCCGGCGAGGAGACCAGGGCGCGCACCTCGGCGGCCTCGGCCGAGCCCAGCTCCTCGTAGATGGACAGCGCCTCCCGCCAGCAGGCCTGGGCCCGCCCGGACTGCCCGATGCCGTCGAGAGCCCGGCCCAGGACGGTCAGGACGTTCCCGCGGCGCCACTCGCCGCCGATGCCGCGCAGCACGGCGAGCGACTGCTCCGCGAGCGCGGCGGCCTGCGCGGGTTTCCCCTCGGTCAGGCGTACTTCGGCGATGCGGAAGATGGTCATGCCCTCCCACAGGCGCTGCCGGCTGTCCCGGAAGATCTCCAGCGCCTCCGTGAACCGCACGGCCGCCTGGTCGAGGTCGCCGGCCTGGGCGAGCGCGAGCCCCAGGGCGTACCGTCCGTTGGCGCCCCGCAGAGTGTGGCCGAGGCGGTCGTAGATGCTCAGGCCCTGCCGGGCCAGTGCCACCGCGCTCTCGGTCCGGCCCATCGCCAGGTGTGAGCGGGACAGGTTGCACAGGGCGTTCGCCTCGCCGGCGAGGTTGCGGTCGGCGCGGAAGGCGTCGATCGCCTCCTGCAGGTGGGCCGCGCCCTCCGCGTGCCGGTTGCGGTACACGGCGATGACGCCGCGGTGGTTGGGCACCCAGCAGTCGAGGGCCGTGTCGTCGATCTCGTGCACGAGGGCGGCCGCCCGCTCGGCCTCCTCGGCCGCCTGGTCGAAGCGCCCCGCGGCCAGGTGGGCCTCGGTGAGCGTCGTCCGGGCCCGGCCCTCGGCGTGCGCGTCGCCCGCCTCGGCGGCGGCATCGCGCGCCGCCGCCGCGTTGGCGCCGTACGCGCGCGCGTTCGCCCCGGACTCCGCCAGGTCCTTCGCGGCCCACAGCAGGTCGACGGCCCGGCGCAGCCGGCTGCCGCCCAGGGACTGGTGGACGCAGGCCAGAAGGCAGTTGGCCTCGGCGTACAGCCAGTCCTGTGCCGCGTGCCGGTCCGTGAAGGTGAGCCCGGGATGGTCCGTGGGCTCCAGGTGATCCACCAGCCGGTCCCCCGGCCGTTCCAGGGCGTACACGCCCGCCGCCGTCGCGAGGTAGAAGTCCAGCAGGCGGGAGAGGGCCGCCTCGGGTTCGCTGGGCGGCCACTCGTCGCGATCCGCGCACGCACGCGCGTAGAGCCGTACGAGGTCGTGGTAGCGGTAGCGGCCGGGCGCCGCGGACTCCAGCAGGGAGGTGTCCACGAGGGACTCCAGCAGGTCCTCCGTGTCCTCCTCCGGAAGGTCGAGGACGGCCGCGGCGGCCGGCAGCGAGATGTCCGGGCCGTCCGCGAGGCCGAGCAGGCGGAAGGCGCGGGCCTGGGCCGGCTCGAGCTGACCGTAGCCCAGCTCGAAGGTGGCCTTGACCGCCAGGTCCCCGGCCTGGAGCTCGTCCAGGCGGCGCCGCTCGTCCGCCAGTTTCGCCGCGAGGACGGAGACCGTCCACGTTCTGCGCGCGGCCAGCCGGGACGCGGCGATGCGGATGGCGAGCGGCAGGAAGCCGCAGGCCGCGACGACGTCCAGGGCGGCCTCCCGCTCCGACGCCACCCGTTCCTCGCCGACGATCCTCGTGAACAGCTGCAGCGCCTCGTCCGGCGACATCACGTCCAGGTCCACCAGATGGGCCCCCGCGAGGTCCACCATCCGCACCCGCGAGGTCACCAGGGCCGCGCAGCCCTCCGTCCCGGGCAGCAGCGGACGTACCTGGGCCGCGTCCCGGGCGTTGTCCAGCAGCACCAGGACCCGGCGGCCGTCGAGGACCGAGCGGTACAGGGCGGCCCGTTCCTCCAGGGAGTCCGGGATCGCCGTGTCGGGTGTCCCGAGGGCCCGCAGGAAGGAGCCCAGCACCGTCTCCGGCTCGGCGGCCCGCGCCCCGGCCCCCATCAGGTCGACGTACAACTGGCCGTCGGGGAAGGCCGACCGCGCCTGGTGGGCCACGTGCACCGCGAGCGTCGTCTTGCCGACGCCGCCGATGCCGGCCAGCGCCGAGACGGCCATCACACGGCCCTCGGCGGAGGACAGCACCTCGCCGAGCTCGCGCACGAAGGCCGCCCGGCCCGTGAAGTCGGGGACGGTGGCGGGGAGCTGGGCCGGACGCACGGGGGCGGCGGCGGGTTCGGCCGCCGGGGCGGAGGGTTCCGCCAGACCGGGGTCGGCCTCCAGGATGCGCTGCTGCAGCTCGCGCAGGGCCGGGCGGGGGTCGACCCCCAGCTCGTCGGCCAGCAGGCGGCGGGTGTCCGCGTACACCGCGAGGGCCTCCGCCTGCCGGCCGCTGCGGTACAGCGCCAGCATCAGCAGCTCACGCAGGCGTTCGCGCAGCGGGTGGGCCGCGGTGAGGGCGGTGAGCTCGGAGACGGCCTCCGCGTGACAGCCCTGCTCCAGGTCCATGTCCAGCCGGGATTCGAGGAGTTGAAGGCGCCACTCCTCCAGACGGACCCGCTGGGCCTCCGCGTACGGGCCCGGCACGCCCGCCAGTGTCTCCCCGTCCCACAGGGCCAGCGCGCGGTCCAGCACCTCGCGGGCGTGGCACAGGTCCCCGGTGTTCTTCGCCTTCTCCGCCTCGGCCGCCAGGTCCTGCGCCACCGCGAGGTCGAAGGCGCCCTCGGCGAGGCCGCGGATCGCGTAGCCGCCCGACTCGCTCACCAGGACGCCGGGGTCCAGCACCTTGCGCAGCCGGGACGCGTATGTCCGCAGCGCGGCCAGCGCCTGCGACGGCGGCTCCTCGCCCCACAGGGCGTCGATCAGCTCGGCCGCGGTCGCCGTGCGGCCCTCGCGCAGCAGCAGGGCGGCCAGCAGGGCGCGTTGCTGCGGGGAGCCGGTGTTCAACGACTCGTCCCCGCGCCGGGCTCGCACGGGTCCGAGCACGCCGAAGCACAGGGCCGCAGGCTCCGCAGAGGGGCTCGAACGCCTCTGCTCGGGCACCCGCGGTACACGGTCGACCATCGCCGTCCCCCTAGACACAGTGAGCAACCCCGTCAGTCTGCCTTGTCCAGGGCGGATGCGTCAGCTGTGGAGGGCGCGGTCACGGCCAGACGCGCGGTATGTCACAAGGCCCTCACGGGGCCTTCGCACACTTCCGCACAGACCCGCACGGGAAACGGCCCGCCGACCGGTAGCTGACGGTTCGTCAGATCGGCGCTACCGTGAGCGCCATGGACACCGACCTGACGTTCCCTCAGATCATCTCCGTCGACGACCACACCGTGGAGCCCGCGGACGTCTGGCAGAGCCGTCTGCCGAAGAAGTACCTGGACGTCGGCCCCCGCATAGTCCGGGCCCCGCTGAAGGAGATCTCCTTCCTCGGCGGCCGCTTCCGCCCCGTCATGGGCGCCCCCGGCGACGACGGCCCCCTGGGCGACTGGTGGCTCTACGAGGAGCTCCAGCGCCCCCTGACCCGCCTCGACACGGCCGTGGGCTACTCCCGGGACGAGATAAAACTCGAGGTCATCACCTACGAGCAGATGCGCCCGGGCTCCTACGACGTCCCGCAGCGGCTGGCCGACATGGACGTCAACCACGTCCAGTCCGCCGTCTGCTTCCCGACCTTCCCGCGTTTTTGCGGGCAGACCTTCACCGAGGCCAAGGACCACGAGCTGGGCCTGCTGTGCATACGGGCCTACAACGACTGGATGGTGGAGGAGTGGTGCGGCCCGGACGCGCGGGGCCGGCTCATACCCCTCACGCTCATCCCGCTCTGGGACGCCGAGCTCGCCGCCGCCGAGGTCCGCCGCAACGCCGCCCGCGGGGTCCGCGCGGTCGCCTTCTCCGAGATCCCCCCGCACCTGGGCCTGCCCTCCGTCCACTCCGACGACTGGGACCCCTTCCTCGCCGCCTGCGACGAGACCGGCACGGTCGTGGCCATGCACATCGGCTCCAGCAGCAGGATGCCGTCCACCTCCAAGGACGCCCCGCCCGCGGTCGGTTCGACGATCACCTTCGCCAACTGCTGCTTCTCGATGGTCGACTGGCTGATGAGCGGCAAGTTCGAACGCTTCCCGAACCTGAAGGTGATGTACGCCGAGGGCCAGATCGGCTGGATCCCGTACATCCTGGAGCGCGCGGACGTCGTCTGGGAGGAGAACCGCGGCTGGGGCGGGGTCGCCGACAAGGTCCACCGCCCGCCGTCCGAACTGTTCGCCGAGCACGTCTACGGCTGCTTCTTCGACGACGCCTTCGGGCTGAGGAACCTCGACGCCATCGGCCTGGCCAACGTCCTGTACGAGACCGACTACCCGCACTCCGACTCCACCTGGCCCAAGTCCCGCGAGGTCGGCGAGGCCCAGATGGGCCACCTGGACCCGGCCGCCGTGGAGCGGATCGTCCGCGGCAACGCCATCGACCTGCTGGGGCTGACCCCCGAGGGGCTCTGGCGACCGTGACGGCCCTGTCGTACGGCATCCAGCTGCCCGTCCAGTCCCAGAGCACGATGTACGCCGAGCCCTGGGAGGACACGGCCGGCCCCGAGGACCTGCTCGCCGTCGCCCGGACCGCGGACCGCGCGGGCTTCGACTACATCGCCTCCTGCGACCACGTGGCCATCCCGCGCCGGCTCGCCCCCGCGATGAGCACGGTCTGGTACGACCCCGTCGCCACCCTCGCCTTCCTGGCGGCGGCGACCGAACGCGTCCGGTTGCTCAGCCATGTCGCGATCGTGGGGCTGCGCCATCCCCTGCTCACCGCCAAGCAGTACGCCACCCTCGACCACCTCAGCGCGGGACGTCTGATCCTCGGCGTCGGGGCCGGCCATGTGCGGGAGGAGTTCGAGGTGCTGGGCGTGGACTTCGAGCGGCGCGGAGCGGTCCTGGACGAGACGGTCGACGCCCTGGGCGCGGCCCTCGGAGCGGAGGAGTTCCCCGAACACCACGGCAAGCTCTTCGACTTCGAGGGTCTGGGCCAGCGGCCCCGCCCCGCCCAGGACCGCGTCCCCGTCTGGGTCGGCGGCTCGTCCCCCGCCGCCGTCCGCCGTGCCGCGCTCAAGGGCGACGGCTGGCTGCCGCAGGGCGATCCGCGCGACCGTCTGCCCGACCAGATCGCCCGCCTCGGGCGGCTGCGCGCCGAGGCGGGCATCGAGGACCCGCTGACCGTCGGCGCCATCACCGAGCCCCTGTACGTCGGCACGCCCTCCTGGGACGTCGGCCGCCGCACCCTGACCGGCCCCCCGGACCGGCTCGCCGAGTCCCTGCGCGCCTACCGCGCGATGGGCGTGCACCAGATCCAGGTGCGGTTCCGCTGCCGGAGCCGTACCGAACTCACCGACCAGATGGCGGCCTTCGGCGCCGACGTCGCACCCGGTCTGTAAAGGAGTCATGGCATGGGCAAGCTGGACGGACGCGTCGTGCTCGTCACCGGGGCGGCGCGCGGGCAGGGCGAGCAGGAGGCCCGCCTGTTCAGAGCGGAGGGGGCCGAGGTCGTCGTCGCCGACGTCCTCGACGACCAGGGCGAGGCGCTCGCACGGGAGATCGGCGGCCGGTACGTCCACCTGGACGTGGGCGAGGAGGAGCAGTGGCGGGCGGCCGTGCGGGCGGTCAAGGACGCCCACGGCCGGATCGACGGCCTGGTCAACAACGCCGGCATCCTGCGCTTCAACTCCCTGGTCGACACGCCCCTCGACGAGTTCATGCAGGTCGTACGGGTCAACCAGGTCGGCTGCTTCCTCGGCATCAGGACGGTGGCGCCCGTGATGGAGGACGGCGGCACGATCGTCAACACCGCCTCCTACACCGCCGTCACGGGCATGGCAGCAGTCGGCACCTACGCCGCCACCAAGCACGCCATCCTCGGCCTCACCCGCGTCGCGGCGCTGGAACTCGCCCACCGCGGCATCCGCGTCAACGCCATGTGTCCCGGCGCCATCGACACCGCGATGTCCAACCCGGCCCAGCTGGACCCGACGGCCGACGCGGAGGAGACCGGGCGGGCGCTGGACGAGCTGTACCGCAAGCTCGTGCCGCTCGGGCGGATCGGCAAGCCCGCGGAGGTGGCGCGGCTGGCGCTTTTCCTGACGTGCGAGGACTCCTCGTACATCACCGGTCAGCCCTTCGTGATCGACGGCGGGTGGCTGGCGGGCGTCAGCATTATCTGACGGGCCATCAGCTATTGACCCTCCCTGTCGGTGGTGCAACAGTCATCCAAAACTGACGGAGCGTCAGAAAACTCCAGAACCGGGGACGGTGAACCTCCTTGGAATTCGGGCTCTTTGTACAGGGGTATGTGGGCAAGCGCGCCGAGACCGATCCGCTCGCGGAGCACAAGGCGCTGATGGAGGAGACCGAGTACGTCATCCAGGCGGACAGGTCCGGCTTCAAGTACGCGTGGGCGTCCGAGCACCACTTCCTGGAGGAGTACTCCCACCTCTCCGCCAACGACGTGTTCCTCGGCTACCTCGCGCACGCGACGGAACGCATCCACCTCGGATCGGGCATCTTCAACCCGCTGGCCCAGGTCAACCACCCGGTGAAGGTCGCGGAGAAGGTCGCGATGCTCGACCACCTCACACAGAACCGCTTCGAGTTCGGCAGCGGGCGGGGTGCCGGTTCGCACGAGATCCTCGGGTTCATCCCCGGGGTGACCGACATGAACTACACCAAGGAGATCTGGGAAGAGACCATCGCCGAGTTCCCCAAGATGTGGCTGCAGGACGAGTACGTCGGCTTCCAGGGCAAGTTCTGGCAGCTGCCGCCGCGCAAGGTTCTGCCGAAGCCGTACGGCAGGTCGCACCCGGCGATGTGGTACGCGGCCGGGTCGCCGCCGTCGTACGCGATGGCCGCGAGGAAGGGACTCGGCGTGCTGGGCTTCAGCATCCAGAAGGTCTCCGACATGGAGTGGGTGCTTGAGCAGTACAAGACGGCGATCGTGAACGCCGAACCGGTCGGCGACTTCGTCAACGACAACGTGATGGTGACGACGACGGCCATCTGCGCGCCGACCCACGCCGAGGCGATCGACATCGCCGTGCACGGGGGGCTGCACTACCTGCCCTCGCTGGTGTTCCGGTACCACGACACGTTCCCTCGCCCCGAGGGGTTCCCGGTGTGGCCGGAGACGCTGCCGGAGTACACGCCGGAGTTCGTGGAGCTGCTGATCGAGGAGGAGCTGCTGATCTGCGGTGACCCGGACGAGGTGCTCACGCAGTGCAAGCGGTGGGAGCAGGCGGGGGCGGACCAGCTGAGCTTCGGGCTGCCGGTGGGGGTGCCGAAGGAGGAGACGTTGCAGACGATTCGGCTGATCGGGGAGCACGTGATTCCGAAGATCGACACGGATCCGGTGCATCGGACGTCGCGGTTCCGGGGGGCTGTCTGAGGTCCTACGGCGGCTGCGGGTGTGCGGGGGCCGGTCGCGCCCACGCGGCGGTAGCCGCACATGCGACAACAGCCTCGCGCCCCATTGGGCGGGACAGGTGCTCGCAATTGAGAAGGGAGCCTCCATGCTTGATCACCTCATCAAGGGCGCGACCCTCGTCGACGGGACCGGTGCGCCCGCCCGGACCGCCGACGTCGGTGTGCGGGACGGCCGCATCGCCGTCATCGGCGCTGTCGCCGAGGAAGCCCGCACCAGCGAGGACGCCTCCGGCCTCGTCCTCGCGCCCGGGTTCGTCGATCCGCACACGCACTACGACGCGCAGCTGTTCTGGGATCCGTACGCGACGCCGTCCCTGAACCACGGGGTGACGACCGTCGCGGCCGGGAACTGCGGGTTCACCCTTGCGCCGCTCAACCCCGGCCGCCCCGAGGACGCCGACTACACGCGCCGCATGATGTCCAAGGTCGAGGGCATGTCGCTGACCGCGCTGGAGGAGGGGGCGCCCTGGAGCTGGAGTTCGTTCGGGGAGTACCTGGACGCGCTCGAAGGGCGGATCGCCGTCAACGCCGGGTTCATGGTGGGGCACTGCGCGCTGCGCCGGTACGTCATGGGGCCGGACGCCGTCGGCGGACAGCCCGACGAGGAGCAACTGCACCGGATCGTGGGGCTGTTGCACGAGGCCATGGACGCCGGTGCCTGGGGCTTCTCCACCACCCAGTCCCGCACGCACTCGGACGGCGACGGGCAGCCGGTCGCCTCCCGGCACGCGCTGCCCGCCGAGCTGCTGGCCCTGTCCCGGGCCGTCGGCGAGCACGAGGGCACCCAGATCGAGGCCATCGTCGCGGGCTGCCTCGACCAGTTCAGCGACGCCGAGATCGAGCTGTTCGCGGAGATGAGCGCGGCGGCCGGACGGCCCCTGAACTGGAACGTGCTGACCATCGACGCGGCCGTGCCCGAACGGGTGCCACGGCAGCTGCAGGCCAGCGAGCAGGCGCGCAAGGCGGGCGGCCGGGTCGTCGCCCTCACCATGCCGATCCTGACGCCGATGAACATGTCCCTGGGCACCTTCTGCGCCCTCAACCTCATCCCCGGCTGGGGCCCCGTCCTCGGCCTGCCCGTCCCCGAGCGCATCGCCCGGCTGCGGGACCCGGAAGTACGGGCCGAGATGCTCCGGAGCGCCGACTCCAAGGAGGCCGGCGTCCTGCGGCGGCTGACGAACTTCGGGCGGTACGTCATCGGGGACACCTACAGCGAGGCGAACCGCGGGCTGAGCGGGCGGGTGGTCGGCGACATCGCCCGGGAGCGGGGCCAGGAGCCGTTCCACTGCATGGTGGAGATCTGCGCCGCCGACGAGCTGCGTACGGTCCTGTGGCCCATGCCCACCGACAACGACCCCGCCTCCTGGGCGCTGCGCGCCGAGACCTGGCAGCACGAGGACGTGCTGCTGGGCGGGTCCGACGCGGGCGCGCATCTGGACCGCATGTGCGGGGCGCCGTACACCACCCGCTTCCTCGGCGACTGCCTGCGCCGGCGGAAGCTGGTCGGCCTGGAGCAGGCGGTGAAGATGCTGACGGACGATCCGGCGCAGCTGTTCGGCCTGCGCGAGCGGGGCCGGGTCCAGGAGGGGTTCCATGCCGACCTGGTGCTGTTCGACCCGGAGCGGATCGACGCGGGCCAGGCCACTTTGGTGCACGACCTGCCGGGTGACAGTCCGCGGCTGGACGCCAAGGCGATCGGCGTGCGGGCCGTCTGGGTCAACGGGGTCGAGGTGATCCGGGACGACGAGGTCAGCGGCGCCGTACCGGGCACGGTCCTGCGCTCCGGGCGGGACACGAGGACGGTGAGCACCAGGTGAAGGGGGCGGCCGACGGGCAGCGGCTGTTCGTCGGGGGCGAGTGGACCGAGCCGGACGGCGGGCACTACGCCGTCGTCGACCCGGCGACCGAGGAGACCGTCGGATGGGCCCCGGAGGCCTCGCGGGATCAGGTGCGCGCGGCCTGCGCCGCGGCCCGCGAGGCCTTCGGCCCGTGGTCGAGGACGGCGCCGGAGGAGCGGGCGGCGGTGCTCGGGCGGGCGGCCGGCATCATCGCGGGCCACTTCGCGCCGTACGCCGAACTCGCCCAGGCCGAGACCGGGGCGACCACGGGGACCGCCCGGGCGATGCAGGTCGGGGTCGGCATGGCCCGCTTCCGGCGGTACGCGCGCGTGGAACCCGCCGAGTGGGCGATCCCGCCGCAGATCAACGAGGCCGGCCCGATGGGGCGGGCCGGGGTGATGGGGGCGCTCGCGGTACGGCAGCCGGTGGGGGTCGTGGCCTGCATCACCTCCTACAACAACCCCTGGGCGAACCCGGCGGGCAAGATCGCCCCCGCCCTCGCCATGGGCAACACCGTGGTCGTCAAGCCCGCCCCGCAGGACCCGCTGTCGGTCTACCGGATGGCGGAGGCGCTGGAGGCGGCGGGAGTGCCGCGCGGGGTCGTGAACGTCGTCTCCGGCCGGTCGGTTGCGGTCGGGGAGGCGGTGGTGGAGTCGGCCGACGTCGACATGGTCAGCTTCACCGGGTCGACGGCGGTGGGACGGCGGATCGGCGAGGTGTGCGGCCGCTCCATGAAACGGCAGCTGATGGAGCTGGGCGGAAAGGGCGCGGCGCTCGTCTTCGACGACGCGGACCTCGGTTCGGCGGTGGCCGGGATCGGCACCACCTTCTCCTTCTACAGCGGACAGATCTGCACGGCTCCGACGCGGGTGCTGGCGCAGAGAGGGGTGTACGACCGACTCGTCGACCAACTGGCCGCTTACGCAAGCTGGTTGAAGGTGGGCGATCCGAGGGAGCCGGACACGGTGGTGGGGCCGGTGATCTCCGCAGCCCACCGGGAGCGGGTGGAGTCGTACGTCGAACTGGGCCGCAAGGAGGGTGCGGTGGTGGTGACGGGCGGCGAACGGCCGCCGTACGACCGCGGTTTCCACGTCGCGCCCACCCTCCTCGCCGACTGCACCAACGACATGCGCGTGGCCCGGGAGGAGATCTTCGGGCCGGTGGTCGTGGTGATCCCGTTCGACGACGAGGACGAAGGCGTCGCCCTCGCCGACGACAGCGACTACGGGCTCATCGACTACGTGTGGTCGGGTGACGTCGCCCGCGCCTTCCGGGTGGCCCGGCGGCTGCGGGCCGGCGGGGTCGGCGTCAACACCGTCGGCCGCAACATGGAGGCGCCCTTCGGCGGCTTCAAGGACAGCGGGGTCGGCCGCGACTGCGGGTCGTACGCACTGCACGCCTACGGCGAGGTGCAGTCGATCGTGTGGCCCGGCTGACCCTCAGTCGTCCAGGTCCACCCGCACCGTCAGCAGCCCGGCCCCGACCGTCCGCACCGCGGCACTGTTCATCCGGGGCAGGGCGCGCAGCCGGGCGACGGGGTCGTCGTCGGGCAGGAGATGGGCCGTGCCGGTGTGCCAGCGGCCGCGCAGCCGGACCCGGACCCGGGGATCGGCCTTGATGTTGCGCACGTACTGCGACCGCTCCCCGAACTCCGACACCAGCCAGAAGGAGCCCCCGGTCCTCCGCCCGCCGACCGGCGTACGGCGGGGGAGGCCGGAGGCGCGGCCGGTGGTCTCCAGCAGTGTGTGGGTGGGCAGCCGGCGCATCACGGTGTTGAGGACGCGCTGGAAGGCCGTGACGACGCGGTACTTGGTCTCACTGTCCATGGGTCGACTTCACCACGAAAACCGATGGAACGGCGCCGTGGTCCGCCGCTACCTTGCTGCCTGACCGAGTCGTTCGACGAAGGACGTGCCGTTGTACACCGTGTGAGACCTCCCGAGCGCTGATTCGTCGCGCGTCGCGCCTGTGCGCCGCGCCCCTTTCTGCTGCGGATTTCTCACTGAAACCGGTGTACTTCTGTGCTCACCAACTGGGTGGTCGCACCCACCTGCCTGCCACTCGTCCTGCGTCGTTGCCACACGTGCCCGTCCGGGACCTTCCGGCCGAACGGCAAGTTCCGTGTCAACGCCCACCACAAACTCATCGACGCCTGGCTCCTCGCGCTCTGCACCGCCTGCGGGGACACAGCCAAGTTCACGGTCCTGGAGCGGGTGAACGTGCGCTCCGTACGGCCCGGGCTGCTGGCCCGTATGCACGCCAACGACTCCGGCCTGGCGGCCGAGTTGCTCGCTGACCCGGTCGTGCGGCGCCGCAACCGCATCGCCCTCGACTGGGCCGACGCCTGGCGCCTCGACACGGGCGGACCGGTGCCCCACCCGGACGGCGGGGCGATCGACGTCTCGGTCCGCTTCGCGGCGCCGATCCCGGTCCGGCCGGTGCGGCTGATCGCCGAAGGCTGCGGCCTGTCACGGGCCGAGGTCGAGAGGCTGATCGCCGGAGGGAAGGTCGTCTCGGCGGCCCGCCTGAACGGCAGGCTCTCCGGCGACTTCACCTTCATGCTCAAACGCTGAGCCCACCGCGCGGCCGGGGGGCCGTCCGGCGGAATCCGCCGGGCAGGCACTCCGGCCGCGCGTCAACGGCCCAGGAAAACCGGGTTGGTGAAGGCGGCCATCGCTCCCGGCAGCGGTCCCGCCGCCGTCTCGTGGCGCAGTTCCGCGCGGACGTACGCCGCGTGCGCCGCGGTCGTCCGCCACTCCGCGGCGCCCGAGCCGGTCACCGGCAGGGCGTCGCCGGTGAGCACCAGGCCCTCGTCGGTGACCAGGCGGATCGTGCAGCGCGGGGCGCCCGTGGCCGCGGCGCGGATGGTCACCGGGACGTCGGCGTCGACCGCCAACCGCTCCCCGATGCCCGCGTGTTCACCACTCGCGACCGTCGCCGTCAGGGAAAAGGACACGTCCTTCGACTCCGCCACGTACGAACGCCCCGCCCGGATGCCCTCCAGGATCGCCTCCCGCGTCAAGTCGTCGGCGAGAACGACCGTCTGGGGCAGCCCCACGACATCCGGATCCCGGTGCGCGTCGCTGCTGCCCATCGCCGGGAGCCGGCCGCGTCCCTCCCGCATCGACGCCACGAGCCTCCCGTCCCACTCCGCCAGCGTCACCTCGTCGTCCGGCGTCCACGGGCCGTTCCACACCTCCACCGCGTCCGCCTCCCCGTACCCGAACTTCCAGGCGCAGCCGATGCAGGGCGCGTGCGGATGGGCCGGCACGACCAGGCCGCCGGCCCGTCGGATCAGGTCGGCGACGTGCTCGAACCGGCCGTCCCGGGCCCGGTGCCGCCAGTCCACGAAGGTGCCCGGATCGGTGCCGAGCGCCACCACGTGACCGTTCCTCGTCGTCACCTCCTCGCCGAGCAGGATCAGCAGGTCGTCGCCCGCCTCCGTGGCCCAATGGGCGTGCGCGGCATGGGTGTTGTGGTCGGAGGAGTTGATGAAGTCCAGGCCCGCCGCCCGCGCGAGCGCCGCGATCTCCGCCGGGGTACGGCGGCCGTCGGAGTACCAGGAGTGCAGGTGACAGTCGCCGCGGTACCAGGCCCGGCCCCGGCCGGCGGCACGCGAAGGCGGGTACACCGGCCGGACGGCGGGGCCGGGAGCGCCGTACTCGAACACCACCGTGATCTCGTACGACAACCCCTGCGGCGCCACCGTGTAGGGGCCGAGCACCACATGCCAGATGCCTTCCCGCACCGGTCCCGGCACATACCCCGGTGTGGCGTCGTCCGCGCGGACGAAGAACTCCGTGCGCGCCCCGCCCGACCAGCCCCGGAAGCCCTCCCCGCCCCGTTGCGTGCCGCGCTCGTCGAAGAGGCCGATGTCGAGGGCGTTGCCGGGGGCGCCGGGCGGCACGGAGGGTCTGTCGTAGCCGTAGGAGACCCTCAGCTCGCGGACACCGGGCGGGACGTCGAAGCGCACGTACACGTAGTCCGGTGCGCCCGGGGCCAGGGTGCCGCGAAAGGTGTCACACCGTCAACGTAGACCGGCCCCCGGGCCCGTGGAACCCGACGCCGAATCCCGACTGGTCGGTGTGTACATCGCATGCCGTACCCGGTATGGATGACCCATGCGCATCGCCGTCACGATCTTCCTCACCGACGAGACCATCGCCCCCGTCCGGCTCGCCCGTGAGCTGGAGCGGCGCGGGTTCGCGGGCCTCTACCTGCCCGAGCACACCCACATTCCCGTGGAGCGGACGACCCCGTACCCGGCGGGCGGCGACCTGCCCCCCGAGTACGGCCGCACCCTCGACCCCTTCGTCGCCCTCGGCCAGGCCGCCGCCGTGACCGAGCGGCTCGGCCTCGGCACCGGCATCACGCTGGTCGCCCAGCACGATCCGATCGCCCTCGCCAAGCAGATCGCCACCCTCGACCACCTCTCCGGCGGCCGGTTCACCCTCGGCCTCGGCTTCGGCTGGAACGTCGAGGAGGCCGCCGACCACGGCGTGCAGTGGCGCACCCGGCGGGAGCTGGTGCGCGACCGGATGGCGCTGATGCGGGCGCTGTGGTCGGAGGAACCGACCGCCTACGAGGGGGAGTTCGGGAGCGTACGGGCCTCCTCCGCGTATCCCAAGCCGGTCCAGAAGGCGCGCGGTCCGGTCGTCGGCCCCCGCACCCTCGTCGGCGGTGCCGCGGGCCCCAAGCTCTTCTCCCACGTCTGCGCATACGCCGACGGCTGGATGCCCATCGGCGGGCGCGGCCTCACCGAGTCGCTGCCGGTGCTGCGGTCGGCCTGGGCCGACGCGGGCCGCGACCCCAAAGCCCTGCAGATCGTCCCGTACGCCGTCTTCCCCACCCCCGGCAAGCTCGCGCACTACGCCGACCTGGACATCGAGGAGGTCGTGGTCCAGCTGCCACCGGCGGGGGAGGCGGAGGTGCTGCGGGTCCTGGACGGGTACGCCGAGTTCTTGTGAGTGGGCGCCACCAGCCAGAACGCACCCGCGGCCGACAACGGAGACCTCGAACGTATGCTCAAGAAATGACGACTTCCGCGACCGGAACCGGCCCCACCGACAACTCCATGCGTCGCGCCCTCAAACGTGCCCGGGACGGCGTCACCCTGGACGTGACAGAGGCGGCCGTCCTCCTGCAGGCCCGCGGCGAGGCCCTCACCGACCTCACCGCGTCCGCCGCCCGGGTACGGGACGCGGGCCTGGAACAGGCCGGGCGCCCCGGCGTCATCACGTACTCGAAGAGCGTCTTCATCCCCCTGACCCGGCTGTGCCGGGACAAGTGCCACTACTGCACCTTCGTCACCGTCCCCGGCAAGCTGCGCCGCGCCGGGCACGGGATGTTCATGTCGCCGGACGAGGTCCTCGACATCGCCCGCAAGGGCGCCGCCCTCGGCTGCAAGGAAGCCCTGATCACCCTCGGCGACAAGCCCGAGGAGCGCTGGCCCGAGGCACGCGAGTGGCTCGACGCGCACGGCTACGACGACACCATCGCGTACGTCCGCGCCATCTCCGTCCGCATCCTGGAGGAGACCGGGCTGCTGCCCCACCTCAACCCCGGCGTGATGTCCTGGACCGACTTCCAGCGGCTCAAGCCGGTCGCCCCGTCCATGGGGATGATGCTGGAGACCACCGCCACCCGCCTGTGGTCCGAGCCCGGCGGCCCCCACTACGGCTCCCCGGACAAGGAACCCGCCGTGCGGCTGCGCGTCCTGGAGGACGCCGGGCGGTCCTCCGTCCCCTTCACGTCCGGGCTGCTGATCGGCATCGGCGAGACGTACGAGGAGCGGGCCGAGTCCCTGTTCGCGCTCCGCAAGGTCTCCCGCGCCCACCACGGCATCCAGGAACTGATCATCCAGAACTTCCGGGCCAAGCCGGACACCGCGATGCGCGGCATGCCCGACGCCGAGCTGGACGAGCTGGTCGCGACCGTCGCCGTCGCCCGGCACATCATGGGGCCCGGCGCCTGCCTGCAGGCCCCGCCCAACCTCGTCGAGGGCGAGTACGAGCGGCTGATCGGGGCGGGCATCGACGACTGGGGCGGGGTGTCCCCGCTGACCATCGACCACGTCAACCCCGAGCGGCCCTGGCCGCAGATCGAGGAGCTCACCGAGCGCTCCCGTGCCGCCGGCTTCGAGCTGCGCGAACGCCTCTGCGTGTACCCGGAGTTCGTCACCCGCGGCGAGCCCTGGCTGGACCCGCGGCTGCGCCCGCACGTGCGCGCCCTGGCCGACCCGGAGACCGGGCTGGCCCTGCCGGACGCGGTGGTCGAGGGTCGCCCCTGGCAGGAGCCCGAGGAGGCCTTCACCGCCTCCGGCCGCACCGACCTGCACACCTCCATCGACACCGAGGGCCGCACCAGCGACCGGCGCGAGGACTTCGACGAGGTCTACGGCGACTGGGCGGAGCTGCGCGAGGCGGCCGCGCCCGGCATGGCGCCCGAGCGCATCGACACCGACGTGCGCGCCGCGCTGGCGACCGCGGCCGACGACCCGACGAAACTCACCGACGACGAGGCGCTGGCGCTGCTGCACGCGGACGGCCCCGCGCTGGACGCCCTGACCGCGATCGCCGACGAGGTGCGCAGGTCGGCGGTCGGCGACGACGTGACGTACATCGTCACCCGCAACATCAACTTCACCAACGTCTGTTACACGGGCTGCCGGTTCTGTGCCTTCGCGCAGCGCAGGACGGACGCCGACGCCTACACCCTCTCCCTGGAGCAGGTGGCCGACCGCGCCCGGCAGGCGTGGGACGTGGGCGCGGTCGAGGTGTGCATGCAGGGCGGGATCCACCCCGACCTGCCGGGGACGGCGTACTTCGACATCGCGCGCGCGGTGAAGGAGCGGGTGCCGGGCATGCACGTGCACGCCTTCTCGCCCATGGAGGTCGTCAACGGCGCCACCCGCACCGGCATGTCCGTACGGGAGTGGCTGACCGCGGCGAAGGAGGCCGGCCTGGACACCATCCCCGGCACGGCGGCCGAGATCCTCGACGACGAGGTGCGTTGGGTCCTCACCAAGGGCAAGCTGCCCACGGCCACCTGGATCGAGGTGATCGAGACCGCCCACGAACTGGGCATCCGGTCGTCGTCGACCATGATGTACGGGCACGTCGACCAGCCCCGCCACTGGCTCGGCCACCTGCGCACGCTCGCCGGCATCCAGCAACGCACCGGCGGCTTCACGGAGTTCGTCACGCTCCCCTTCATCCACACCAACGCCCCGGTGTACCTGGCGGGGATCGCCCGGCCCGGCCCGTCGGTCCGCGACAACCGGGCGGTGACCGCGATGGCCCGGCTGCTGCTGCACCCGTACATCCCGAACATCCAGACCAGCTGGGTCAAGCTGGGTGCGGAGGGCGCGGCGCAGATGCTGCGCTCGGGCGCCAACGACCTGGGCGGCACGCTGATGGAGGAGACGATCTCCCGGATGGCCGGGTCCTCCTACGGCTCGTACAAGTCGGTCAAGGACCTGATCGCGGTGGCGGAGGCGGCCGGGCGGCCGGCGAAGCCGCGGACGACGCTGTACGGCGAGGTGCCCGAGGAACGGCAGCGGGCGGCGGCGGTGTCGGACGGGCACCTGCCGGAGCTGCTGCCGGTGCTGGACTGACACGGGGGAGCACCACAGTACGATGATCGGACCCCTGTTCCGACGGGTGTCAGGGGTCCTGTAACCGAGGAGTTGCGTGCCGTGCCAGCCCCCAAGGTCTGGGTGACCGGTCTGACGGTGGGAGCCATCGCCGCCGTCGCCGTCCTGGCCGTGCAGGCCGACAAGGGACCGAAGCCCCATGCGGTCGCCTCCAAGCCGAACGCCTCGGCGTCGGCGGGCGCGCATCCCCACGCCACGAGGACGAAGTCGCCGGCCGCGGTGCCGGGCGGCTCCGGCACCGGCCGCCGGGTCGTCTACTCCGTCGGCCGCAGGACGGTGTGGCTGGTGGACGCGAGCGACGCGGCCCGCCGCACCTTCGCCGTGTGGCCGGGGACGGTCGCCCCCGCCCCCGGCGCCTACACGGTCGGCACCCGCACCGAGGGCCCGATCACCGGCTCGGACGGTGTGAAGATCGAGCACATCGTGTACTTCTCCGTCAGCTCCGGGGTCAACATCGCCTTCTCCAACGCGGTCGACGGGTCGTCCCCGCCGCCCGCGTCCGGCGCCCGCACCGGTGGTATCCGGATGAGGACGGCGGACGGGGCGGCGCTGTGGACCTTCGCGACGGCCGGCACGAAGGTCGCGGTCGTCAAGTAGTGGCGTCCGTACGCCGGTTGTCGCTGAACAGTACGACGAGCAGCGTGAACCCGGCGAGGACGAACACCCGCAGCGCCGCGTCCAGGCCGTTCCAGGTCTTCGACTGCCACATGGAGAACCACTCCCCGCCGATGGCGATGAAGCCGGCGCCGAAGAGCAGGAGCAGCATCAGCAGCCCGTAGGTGGAGACGCTGCGGGCGCGGGCGTGGTCCCGGCGGGCCCACAGCCAGGTCCCGTAGATCAGGACGAGCGCGGCGATCGTCTCCCAGATGATGATCGCGACGTAGGCGGCGTTCTGCAGGCCCTTGCTGGTGATGGCCCGCCACATCAGGTCGTCGTCCTTGAACGTGGTGTCCATGGCCAGGACGTGCTGCACGAAGGCCTGGTTGGTCCCGAAGTCGGTGATGTTGCCGAAGGCGACGAGCGCGATGTAGAGGGCGACGCTCGCCGTGAGGAGCGCGGCCGTGAGGGTGAGGGCCCGGGCGTGGGGGGTGGTGACCGTGGTCGTGCCGGTCGTTGTGTTGGTGGACATGACAGCCATCTTTCCCCGGCGTGATCGGTCCGTGCACGGATTGCCCTCTGAACCGACCGTCCCCGTTCGATTACAGTGCTGAACTGTCGTATGTCGGGCAGGGCCCTCGGGGAGGTCTTGGTGGGTGTGACAGCCGGGGCCGTCTGGGGCCGCGCGGAACAGCAGGACTTCCGCAGCCGGGTGCGGGGCACGCTGCTCGGATCCGCCGTCGGGGACGCGCTGGGAGCGCCGGTCGACGCGATGGATCTGGACGGGATCCGCGAGGGGTACGGCGCCGAGGGGCTCGCCGATCTCGGCGTCGCCTACGGCAGACGCGGAGCCGTCACCCACCTCACCCAGCTCACGCTGTTCAGCGTGGACGGGCTGATACGCGCCCAGGTCCGGCGGGACACCGGTGCCTGGCATCCGCCGACCGACCTGCACCGCGCCTACCTGCGGTGGGCGGCCACCCAGCGCGACTGGGGGCCGGACGAGCGGCGCAAGGACGACGGCTGGCTGGCCCGCGAGGAGTGGCTCTACGCCCGGCGCGACCCGGCCCGCTCGCTGCTGATCGGCTTCGGGGACGAGAGCATGGGCACCCTGGACGTGCCCAAGAACCCCGGCGAGGTCGGACCGGAGGCGGTGGCCCGCTCCGCGCCCTTCGGGCTCCTCGTCGGCTGGGAGCCGCAGCTCGTCGCGCAGCTCGCGGTGGAGTGCGCGGCGCAGACCCACGGACACCCGATGGCCTACCTGTCGGCGGGCGCGTACGCCGTCGTCGTGCACGGGCTGGCCCGTGGCGAGACCCTCGACGCGGCCGTCCAGCAGGCGCTCGCCCTGCTCGCCGCCCGGCCCGGCCACGAGTCGGTCTCCGGCGCGCTCCAGCACGCCCTGGGAGCCGTACGGCAGGGCATGCCGACGCCCGCCCGGGTCGCCGAGCTCGCCGGGGACCGTACGGCGGAGGGGACGCTGGCCGCGGCCGTGTACTGCGCGCTGGTCGGCGAGGACGTCCGGCACGGCCTGTGTCTCGCCGTGAACCAGGACGGCCCGTCGGGGGCGACGGCCTCGCTGACCGGCGGCCTGCTGGGCGCCCTGCACGGGGAGACGGCCCTGCCGCCCGCCTGGCTGGCCGAGCTGGAGGGCCGGCCCACGATCCTGGAACTGGCCGACGACTTCGCCATGGAGATGACCCAGGGCCCCGCCCTGCACGGCCCGGCGGGCTCCTCCCCGGGCTGGCTGGCCCGGTATCCGCGGGCCTGACCGCCGCCGCTATCTCTCCTCGGCCGCCTCGGCCGCCTCCCGGGCCGTGCGTTCCAGGCGGTCCCGGTACTCCTGCCACCAGGCCGGGTCGTCCGACGGCAGGTTGGCGCTGTCCTGGAGCCAGCCCGCGGAGCCGTCGAGCTGTTCGCGGAGGATGTCGGCCTGTCCGGCGTGCCGCTGGGTGTCGGCGAGGACCCGGACCAGGGCGTGGTGCAGGGTGATCTCGTCCTTGCCGTCCGGCCACCACGGCACCCTGCCGACCGTGTCCGGGGGCAGTGCCGCGACGGTGGCGTCGGCGTGCGGCCACGCCTGCCGGTAGCGGTCGACGATGTCCGCCCGGGACTCGTCGGCGGACGCCCACATGTCGCTGTTGTCGTCGGCGACGGGACCGTACCAGGGGCGGGTGGGGGCGGCGGGCCGCCCGAACGTGTCGCCCAGGTAGCCGAGTTCGACGTAGGTCACGTGCTTGACCAGGCCCAGCAGATTGGTGCCGGTCTGGGTCAGGGGACGCCGGACGTCGTACTCGGACAGGCCCTCCAGCTTCCACAGCAGGGCGTCCCGGGCGTCCTGGAGGTAGCGGAGGAGGTCGGCCTGCGGGCCCGGGGGGAGTGGGGTGGTCATGCCGGTCAGTCTGCCGGTCGCGCGGTGCGCCGGCACCGGCTTTCCCCCTCCCTCCGGGCCCGGGGCGTCAGTCCTTCACGGGCGTGCGGCCCAGCGCGTCCTCCACCCCTTCCGCCGGAGCCGGTACGGCGACCGCCGTGCTGTCGTCGTCCGTGTTGATCCTCTCGATGACCGCCAGGCGCTCCGGGGTGTCCTCCGGCTTCAGGTAGCCGATGAGGATGTAGAGGACCAGGGAGACGGCCAGCGGGATGGAGACCTGGTACTGGAGCGGGACACCGCCGTCGACGTTCCAGTTGATGGGGTAGTTGACCAGCCAGAAGGCCAGCAGGCCCATTCCCCAGCTGGTCAGCGCCGCCGTCGGGCCGGAGCGGCGGAACGGGCGCAGCAGGCCCAGCATCATCGGGATGGCGATGGGGCCCATCAGACCGGCGACCCACTTGATGACGACCGTGATGATGTCCTTGAAGGCGGGCGAGTTGACCTGGGTCGCCACCGCCATCGACAGGCCGAGGAAGACCACCGTGGTCACCCGGGCGGCGATCAGCCCGGAGCGCTGGCCCCACTCACGGGCCCGCCGGGACAGCACGGGTGCCGCGTCCCGGGTGAAGACGGCCGCGATCGCGTTGGCGTCGGAGGAGCACATGGCCATCGTGTGGGAGAAGAACCCGACGATCACCAGGCCCAACAGACCGTGCGGGAGGAGCTGTTCGGTCATCAGGCCGTAGGAGTCGGAGCCGTCCGGCTTCTGGGCGTGGACCAGCAGCGGGGACATCCACATGGGGAAGAACAGCACGACCGGCCAGATGAGCCACAGCGCGGCGGACAGCCGGGCCGAGCGCGTGGCCTCCCGCGGGCTGCCCGTCGCCATGTAGCGCTGGGCCTGGTTGAGCATGCCGCCGTTGTACTCGAAGAGCTTGATGAAGAGGAACGCCAGGAGGAAGACTGTGCCGTAGGGGCCGACGAGGGGCTTGCCGTGGCCGTGCAGAGCCGGCTGGTCCCAGGCCTCGAAGAAGCCGATTCCCTTGTCGTTCAGCTTCAGCACGACCGCCACGAACATCGAGACGCCGGCCAGCAACTGGATGACGAACTGGCCCAGTTCGGTCAGCGCGTCCGCCCACAGACCGCCGATCGTGCAGTAGACCGCGGTGATCGCGCCGGTGATGAGGATGCCCTGGTTCAGGGTGATGCCGGTGAACACGGACAGCAGGGTGGCGATCGCCGCCCACTTCGCGCCCACGTCGACGATCTTCAGCAGCATGCCGGACCACGCCAGGGCCTGCTGCGTCTTCAGGTCGTAGCGGTTCTTCAGGTACTCCAGCGGGGAGGCCACCTGGAGCCGGGAGCGCAGGCGGTTGATCCGTGGCGCGAACAGCTTCGAGCCGATGGCGATGCCCAGCGCGATCGGGAAGGACCAGGTCACGAAGGACGTCACGCCGTAGGTGTAGGCGATGCCCGCGTACCCCGTGAACAGGACCGCGCTGTAGCCCGACATGTGGTGCGAGATGCCGGACAGCCACCAGGGCATCTTGCCGCCGGCGGTGAAGAAGTCGCTGACGTTGCCCACTTGCTTGTGCGACCAGACGCCGATCGCCACCATCACGCCGAAGTAGCCGATGAGCACGGCCCAGTCGAGACTGTTCATGAGCCCCCTTCCAGGGTCCGCTGCCGGGGACGGGCATGACGAACTCTGAGTGGGGTGGCATGATCACAGCAAGCAAGCGGCGGTTCAAGAGCAGGTAAAATCGTTCCGCTTGATGGTCGGTGTTTATGTACATGAACAGCCAGCGTGGCTGGATTCCGACCGTCAGCGCATCAGTTCCCCCGCGTTGACCAGCAGCGACTGCCCGGTGATGGCTCGCGCCCGGTCCGAGGCGAGGAACACCGCCGCGTCCGCCACGTCCGCGTCCGTGGCGAGGTCGGGAAGCGCCATCCGGTCGGTCAGCCGCTTCAGCACCTCGGCCTCCGGCACCCCCTCCGTCTGCGCCGTGAACTGCACGAACGCCTGCACCGGCGGCCCCCACATCCAGCCGGGCAACACGGTGTTGACCCGGACGCGGTGCGGTCCGAGCTCGCGCGCCAGCGAGTACATCGCGCTCGTCAACGCCCCCTTCGAGGCCGCGTACGCCGCCTGCCGGACCTGGGTGGGGGCTGCGACGGAGGACTGCGTACCGATGAAGACCACCGAACCGCCCGCCGCTTTCAGGCCCGGCAGACACGCCCGTGTCATCCGCAGCGAGCCCAGCAGGTTCACGTCGATCACCGACTGCCAGGTGACGAAGTCCGCGTCCTCCAGACCGCCGAAGTGGCCGTCCCACGCGGCCACATGGACGACCGCGTCGATCCGGCCGAAGCGGTCGTGCGCGAGGGCGGCCAGCGCCTGGCACTGCGTCTCGTCGGTGATGTCCGTCGGCCGGTACGCCGTGTGCGCCCCGTCCGGATCGATCTCGGCCGCGCTCTTGGCGAGGTTCGCCTCCGTGCGCGCACCGAGCACCGCGTTCCCGCCGTCGCGCACGACCGCCGCAGCGACCTGGTGACCGAGTCCGGCGCCGACTCCCGAGACGACGACGGTCTTGCCCGTGAGCAGTGACATCCGAGCCTCCGGGGGGCTGGCCAATTATCTGACGGGGCGTCAGAGTATGGGCGACCGGCGGAGGACGGAAGGGGAGCGACGTGAGCGAGGAAACCCGGAGCGACGTGTACGCCGAACTGGCCGCGGTGGGACCCTACGGAGTCCGTCCCGGCCATGCCCTCATCACCATGGTCGAGCCGCACCCCGGCCACGAGTACGCGTACAACCGCTGGTACGAGGACGACCACTACTACGCCGGCGCCATGGCCATGCCCTGGATGTTCGCCGGACGCCGCTGGGTGGCCACCCGCGATCTCCAACTGCTGCGCTACCCCGAGAAGTCGGTGGTCGCCCAGCCGGTCACCGCCGGCTGCTACCTCTCCACGTACTGGGTCACGGACGGCCGCTACGACGACCACATGAGGTGGACCGTGGCGATCAACAAGCGGCTGAACCGGGACGCCCGCGTGTACCAGGACCGCACCCACGTCTTCACGGCGTTCCAGGACCACGAGGTGACGGTCTACCGGGACGGCGCGGCCGGACCTCGCGATTTCCACGCCCTCGACCACCCGTACGCGGGGCTGGTGGTGGAGGTGATCGACGCCGAATCGGAGGGACAGCGGACCGAGTTGCTCGAGTGGCTGCGGACGCGGCACCTGCCGAAGCGGCTCGCTGGGTCGCCGGCGGCCATGGTGACCGTGTTCCGGCCGACCCCGCTGCCGGGCGACCGTATGACGTACGTGAAGCAGGTGGAGGGCGTGGACACCCGGCTGACGCTGCTGTGGTTCCTGGAGGCCGATCCACGCGAGTGCTGGGAGGCGTACTTCACGGGGCTGGACGGGCCGGTGGGCGAGACGGGGCTGGGGAGGGTGGAGCTGGTGGCGCCGTTCGTCCCGACGGTCCCCGGGACGGACAGGTACGTCGACCGACTGCGCTAGGGCCCGTCGTCACGACGGACCGGACACAGGCCGAGCCCCCTCGGCAAGGACGGCGAAGCTGGTCGAGAGGGCTCTTGCTGTGCTGCTCTGTGAAGTTGTGCTCGGCGGAAGGAGGGTCCGAAGATCGTGAAGACCCTTCCGCTACGCCTTGATCGACGCGACGAACGTGTTCCACGCCTCGGCCGGGAAGGCCAGTACCGGGCCCTCGGTGACCTTGGAGTCCCGCACGGCCATCGCCGCGACAACCGGTGACTTGATCTCGACGCACGCGCCGTTGCCCGTGGAGTACGAGGACTTGGTCCACGTGCCCGTGGCGCCCTGACGAATTGCCATTTTTGCTCCGGAATGCCAGTCGTTGAGTTGCTGTCACCGCACGACGAGTCCGACTCCGAACCCACAGCGCGGTTTGCGCCAACCTGTGGTGCGTGGTGGCGTGATCGACGCTACTCGCCCACCTCGGTGTACGAAGCGACTATTCACTCGACTGGATGGCATATTCCAGGTGGGTCTTCCGCTGGAGACCCAAGAAGGTGTACGGTACGGCGCTTCAGCGAGCGTACTCCTTCGCGATGTCCGCGATGAACTGCCGTGAATGGTCCGGGTTGAGGGCCTGCGCCCGCAGGTGCTCGTACATCACGCTGTACTTCTGCACGTCGTTCGCCTTCTCCAGGTACAGGTCGCTGGTCACGCCCTCGATGTAGACCACGCTGGAGTCGGCCGCGTCCGGGAACTCGAGGATCGCGTACTGGCCGTTGAGGCCGGGATGCGCCCCCATGTCGAAGGGGATCACCTGCACCGTGACGTGCGGCAGCTGGGACTGCTCGACGAGGTGCTCCAACTGGTCCCGCATCAGCGAGCGGTTGCCCACCACCCGGCGCAGGGCCGCCTCGTCCATCACCGTCCACAGGCGCAGCGGGTTCTCCGGGGCGGTGATTCGTTCCTGCCGGCGCAGCCGCACCTGGACGCGCTTCTCGATGTCGGCGGCCGCGGTCTCGGGCAGGGCGCCCGCGATCAGCGTCTCGGCGTACTGCCGCGTCTGCAGCAGGCCCGGCACGACCTGCGGATCGTAGACGCGCAGACTCGCCGCGTCCGTCTCCAGCCCGATGTACACGCTGTAGGGGATGTCGCCGAAGGAGTGCCACCAGCCCTGCTGGCGGCTGTCCTTGGCCATCTGCATCAACGAGTCGACGATCCGGTGGTCCTCGACCTCGTACACCCCGCACAGGTCGCGGACGTCGCGCTGGCTGATGCTGCGCCGTCCGTTCTCCAGCCGGCTGATCTTCGACTGCGACACCAGCAGCCGCTCGGCCACTTCCTCGGCCGTCATGCCCTTGAGCTCACGGAGCCGGCGCAGCTCCTGGCCCAGCCGGCGTCGCCTGACGGTGGGATTGACACTTGACGCCACGGGACGTGCACCTCCGGCTGCGGACCTCTGCTTGCCACTTTGCGTATCTGCTGTTGAGCAGATTGCCACCAAGGTGCTTTCTACCGCTGGGAAACGGCGGATATGCGCTGGATACGCGCCAGTTCGTGAGGCCCGCACACAAAGCGGCCGCGCGGGACGGCGGAACCGTTGCACCATCCGTATCCGAGGACACGGACGACGTACGGTCCCGCCGCCCCGCGCGGACCAGCGGCTCCCGAACCGGGTCTGGGGACTCAGGTGCGGCGTGCGGTGCGGTGCGGTGCGCGGTGCGTTGCGCTGTGGTGCTGTGCGGTACCAGTGTGTGCCGTGGGACCGCGGCTCAGTGGGCCACGACACGCGCCATGGGTCCGCGGCGCGGCTGCATCGGAACGCCACGAGCGGGTTCCGGTGCGGGCCCGACGGGTCCGGCGGCCTGGCGGCCGGCCGGGGCCGGGCTGCGGCGGGGCTGGGCACCCACGCCGTTCTGGACGTCCATCACGGCGTGCGCGACGAGACCGCCCATGGGGTCGTGCCTGATCAGGTCCCGCAGCCGGGACCGGGACGACCGTCCCTCGTTCCCCGGATACAGGTGCTTGCCGAGGCCGACCGCGTGCGCCAGTGCGGCGAGCGCCGCGGTCCGTGGGTCCGGCGGTACGCCGGTACGGATCGCGGAATCCAGCCGGGCCCTGATCTCCCGGCTGATGGCGGTGTCCGTCGCCTGGTAGCGAGTCGTCGGCAGCACTCCGCACATCTGGCCCGCCACGGCATGCACCATGCCGCACCGCTCCAGATGCGAGAGGTAGGTCTGGCGCAGCCCAAGGCGCGGCCCGCCGATCCAGTGGACGGCACGCACGGGAGCGCCACGCCTTCGCAGCAACTCCAATGCGCAGTCCAGAGTCGGATCTCCTGTCGGCCGTGGTGCAACCACGGCGATACGATCCCCGTCTGGGGCTATACGTCCGGCCAGCGCCAGCTCCACTAGCTGTGCTCCGGCCAGACCGAGGTCGAGCGACTGCGGCTGCGCAGTGGTACCCGTGGCCGGGTCCAATGCCAGCAGCAGAAGCTCCTCCGGAAGTGTTCTGCGGCTCCTGCCCATCCATGCCTCCCCGCGTGGATGAAAGACAGGGTGACCCCTCTCACATTGGTCTGTCGAGGGTGCGTGACCTCTTTGTGAGGGAACCGGTAGGTATGTCGTTCTCGTCTACCGCAGGGGTTAAGCCCGCACACAGGACACTGGTACATGGTTCGGACAGCGCGTACGGCGGTGTCCCGGGCGGCGATTCACGGTTCGTTGACGGTTCGGCAGTCGCGTGCGGGGCATGCGGCGGCACATGGAGGAGGCATCGGTGGCGGGCGAGTCCCCCGACAGGTCGAAGCAGCGCGAGTCGTCGGCAGAACCGACGTCGGGGAGCGCGGGTCCGGTTCCCGAGGCCAGGACGGCCGCCGATGAGGAACCGGGTACGCGCGGAGGCGTGGACACGGCCACGCGGGTGCTTTCGGTACGTGATCTTCTGACGGAAGCCGAGGAGACGGCGGAGACGGCGGACGAGGAGGCCGAGGCCGCCGAGACGGCGCGGCAGACGTCCGGGGCCGGGGACTCGGGGGCGGAGGACTCCGGGGCCTCCGGGGCCTCCGAGGTCGAGGAAGCCCCTGAGGGGTCCGACGCGGCCGGAACCGGTACCGATGCTTCCGGCACCGCCGAGACCGCCGAGAAGGCCCCCGAGGGCGCCGAGAGCGGCGACGAGAGCGCCTCCGGGGACGCCGGCGCCGATTCCGACGCGGAGGCGGCCTCGGGGCGCCAGGGAGGCGAGGACGGCCCGGAGGCCGGGACGGACGAGGGGGCCGAGAGCGACGCGGGCTCCGAGGACCGTGAGGTGTCCGACGCCGCCTCCGAGTCCGAGGGAGACGTTTCGGCCGACGGCGGGGAGAGCGGCCCGGAGGCCGACGGCGGTTCGGGCGGCTCGGTCGGCGACGAGCGGCTGCGCGCCGCCGTGGCTGCATGGGTCCGGTCCGGTGACTCCGACGGCGACGAGAAGTCCGCGGCTTCCGCGGAGCCGGCGGACGCCGAGGACGAGAAGCCGTCCGCGAAGACCGACGACGGCAGCGGTGAGGCCGGTTCGGCCGAGGCGGAGGCGGAGGCGGAGCCCGAGGACGCGGTGGCCGACGCCGAGCCGAAGGACGCGGTGGCCGACGCGGATGCCGATGCCGATGCCGAGTACGAGGACGCCGTCGCCGACGACGAGCCCGCCGACGACGAGCCCGAGGACTCCGTCGCCGACGCCGTGCCCGCGGCGAAGGCCGGCTCCGATGAGCCGAAGCCCGGCAAGGG
Source organism: Streptomyces sp. C1-1 (assembly GCF_050214755.1). Classification (NCBI taxonomy): domain Bacteria; kingdom Bacillati; phylum Actinomycetota; class Actinomycetes; order Kitasatosporales; family Streptomycetaceae; genus Streptomyces; species Streptomyces sp. C1-1. The sequence continues at coordinate 5,685,436 of NZ_CP189826.1, forward strand.
CGCGGACTCCAAGGCCGGGCACGACTCCAAGGCCGATGCCAAGAGCGACGCCAAGGGCGATTCCAAGGCCCCCGGCGACGCCTCCTCGGGCTCCGGCCCCGTCGATCAGCCCACCGCCATCTTCAAGCGGCCGAGCCCTCGGGTCGACCAGCCGACGACCATGCTGAAGCTCAACGACCCCAAGCCGGGCGCCGAGCCGGCCCCCAAGCCGGGCGCCGAGCCGGCCCCCAAGCCGGGCGCCGAGCCGGCCCCCAAGCCGGGCGCCGAGCCGGCCCCCAAGGCGGACCCCGAGCGCACCAGCAAGTTCGTGGCGCTCAAGCCCCTGGACGACCCGGCGACGAAGAAGCCGGGGCCCGCGCCCGCGGAGGCCACGGCATCCGTCCCGCAGGTCGGCCCCGAGCGCACCACCCAGCAGCCGCTCCCGCCCAAGCCCCCGCTGGACCTGCTGGCGGAGCTGACCAACACCCCGCCGCCGCCGGAGACCCCGGTCCGCACGATCGTCCGCCGGGTCAAGATCTGGACGCCCCTGGTCCTGCTGCTGGCCGTCGTCTTCGCGATCGTGCAGGCGGTCCGCCCGCTCCCGGCCCCCACCCTCGACCTCACCGCCGAGGAGAGCTACACCTTCGACGGCGGCAAGGCCGACATCCCGTGGCCGTCGTCCGGCGAAGGCGCCCTCGACGTCCAGGGCATCGGTTCCTTCGGCTCCTCGGGCGCGCAGAAGCCCGTACCGATCGCCAGTGTCGCCAAGGTCATGACCACGTACCTGATCCTGCGCGACCACCCGCTCAAGGGCGACGGCGAGAAGATCAAGGTCGACCAGACGGCGCAGGACCAGGCGACCGCGGACGGCGAGTCGACGGTTCAGGTGAAGGCCGGTGACACGATCACCCAGAAGGAGGCCCTGGAGGGCGTCCTGATCGCGTCCGCGAACAACGTGGCCCGCCTCCTGGCCCGCTGGGACGCCGGTTCCGAGACGGCGTTCGCGAGCAAGATGAACGCCGCCGCCAAGGACCTCGGGATGAAGAACACGACGTACACCGACCCCTCGGGCCTGAAGAAGACCACCGTCTCCACGGCCGCGGACCAGGTCAGGCTCGCGAAGGCCGCGATGAAGAACCCGAGCTTCCGCGAGATCGCCCGGATGATGGAGTACACCGACTACAAGGGCAGCAAGCACAGCAACTGGAACCGACTCGTCGGCTACAACGGAGTCATCGGCATCAAGACCGGCACCACCACCGCGGCCGGCGGCAACCTCGTCTTCGCGGCCGTCAAGCAGGTCGGCGGTCAGACCCGGACCATCGTGGGCGCCGTCCTCGGCCAGGGCCCCGGCGGCAGTGACAACACCATCCTCGCCGGCGCGCTCGACGCCGGTGACAAGCTGATCCGGGCCGCGCAGGGCGCCCTGAAGGCGGCGACGATCCTGAAGAAGGGCGACGTCGTCGGATACGTCGACGACGGCCTCGGCGGCCGTACCCCCGTCGTGATCACCAAGGACGTCTCGGCCGTCGGCTGGGCCGGACTGAAGGTGAAGCTGTCCTTCGTCACCGGCGAACTCCCGCACTCGGCGAAGGCCGGCACCAAGGTCGGCACCCTCACCGTCGGCGACGGCGGCACGAGCGGTGCGGTGCAGGTCCCGGTGGAGCTGCAGAAGGACCTCGCCGAGCCCGGCTTCACCGACAAGCTGACCCGCATCGGCTGACCCGGCGGGCACGCCGCGACGCACCGGCCGCCGTCCCCCGGGGACGGCGGCCGGTGCGTCTTCGGGGGCAGGCCGCGGGGTGGCGGTGTCGGCGCTGCGTGCTAGCGTCACGAAACGGGGCAGGCCGTCGCGCAGGGGACGCGGCCGGGAAAGCCCCGGGGACGTGGCCGCGAACGCGCGGGCAACGGGACGCGTCCTGTGGACAGAGGACCAGAACAGAAGACGGGACACCACGGGGAGTGCCTTCAGGTGGCCACTGCGGAGCCGACACGCGCCGACGACGCCGATCCGGGACGGGGAACCGGCCCGCGAATACGCGTGCCCGTGCCGCGCGTCGACGCCCCTGACGGCGACGACCGCACGCGCGACGACCGCACGCGGGACACCCGTACGGAGGACGCGCCGTCCCGTGCGACGACCCTGCTGCTCGCCCTGCGCGAGCGGCTGCTGCGGCACCCGGTGCTCTCGATCACCGCGCTCGCCGGCGCCCTCCACATCGCCTGGTTCTTCACGTTCGCGAACAGTGGCGGCGACCTCGCGGCGCAGGACGCGTGGGCCGAGTTCGTCGGCCGGCACCCGGACTCGGCGTACAACCTCGCCTGGTACGGCGGCATGCACCCGGTGTCGTACAGCGTGGTGTCGCCGTATCTGATGTCCGTGCTCGGCGTGCGGACGACGATGATGATCGCGGGGACCGTCTCGGCGGGTCTGCTCACGATGGTCCTCATCCGCAGCCGGTCGGTTAAGAACCCCCTGTGGGCCTCGCTGGCGGGCGTCTTCGCGTTCCTGTGCAACGCGGCCTCGGGACGGGTGACCTTCGGCCTGGGCACCGTGTTCGCGCTGGGCGCGGTCGCCGTCGTGTTCTGCTGGCCGCACAAGTGGCGCTACCGCAGAGGGGCGAAGGCCGCCTGTGCGGCGCCGCTGGCCGCGCTCGCCACCCTGGCCTCGCCGGTGGCCGGGCTGTTCGTGGGGCTGGTGGCCGTCGCCCTGTTCCTGCAGAAGCGCCGGCCCGGCGCCTGGGCGCTGGGTCTCGCGCCGGCCGTCGTGGTGGCGCTGTCGGCCTGGCTGTTCCCCTTCTCCGGCACCCAGCCGATGAACGTCGGCTCCGCCAGCCTGCCGTTCATCTACGCGGTGCTGGTCTTCGTGCTCGTCCCCAGGAAGTGGACGACGGTCCGGCTCACCTCCGCGGTGTACGGCCTGTCCGTCCTCGGCGTGTGGATCGTCAGCTCCCAGATCGGCTCCAACATCACCCGGCTGGCGATGCTGTTCGCCGGTGTCACGCTGGTCGCCGTGCTGCCGTTCAAGACCCGGCGCACCCGCGAGTGGTACCTGACGGTCCTGGCCATCGCCGGCTTCACCTTCTGGATCGGGTTCAAGGCCGTCGACGACGTCGTGCGCACCACCCCGACCGCCTCCTGGGCCCGCGAGCTGGCCCCGCTCGTCAACGAGCTCCAGGGGGTCGGCGCCGAGAAGGGCCGCGTCGAGGTGGTTCCCGCCCGCTCCCACCGCGAGGCCTCCGCCCTCGCCCCGTACGTCAACCTGGCCCGCGGCTGGAACCGCCAGGCCGACATGGAGCGCAACCCACTCTTCTACGACGACACCCTCAACTCGGCGAACTACCACGAATGGCTGCGCCGCTGGGCCGTCCACTTCGTCGTGCTGCCCAAGGGCGACCCGGACGGCGACGGCGGCGAGCGCGAGCGGGAGCTCGTCCAGCGGGGCATGCCGTATCTGCGGCAGATCTGGGGCGACGCCAACTGGCAGCTGTTCCGGGTCACCGACCCGACCCCGCTCGCCGACCCGCCCGCCATCGTCGACCGCGCCGACCAGGGCGAGCTGACCATCGAGGTGAAGAAGCCCGGCCGGGTCCTGATCCGGGTCCCCTACTCCCCGTGGCTCGGCCTGGTCGACGCCAAGGGCAAGGGCGTGAAGCCCCCGCAGGAGACGGACGCCTCCAAGCACCGCGCCGACGGGCTGCCGAAGTCGTACGACAACGTCAACGGCTGCCTGATGCAGACGGAGGAGGACACCAAGGGCGACAAGTGGACCATCCTGCTGGCGCCCAAGGCGGGGACGTACCGGCTGGGGGCGCCGTATCAGCTGCCGCGCGGCACACCGTGCCCCGACGAGCTGAAGTAGCGCCCCCGGGGCGTCACTTCACCGGGAACGCGACGTCGCACACCTCGTCCTCGGGACCCGCCGCGTCCCAGTCCGCGAAGTAGACCTCCCGGCACGGGCCCGCCTGCTGAAGCCCCTGCGCGGCCATCCACTGCTCCACGGCCTCGAAGGCCGCCATGATCTGCGGGTGGGCCACCTGGGCCTTGGTGATCCGCGTGTACGCCAGCCGTTGGGCCGGCTCCACCCGCACCCGGGTCTCCCAGGTCCGGCCGTGCTCCTGCGCCCAGGCGCGCGCCGCCGCCTCGTCGGCGACCGGCACGCACGACTCCGCCGGACCGTCGCTCTCCATCGACACCTCGGAGTGGTAGACCACGTACGGCGCCGCCGTCACGCCCCCGCACTCCCCGGCCGCCGCCTCCAGCCGGCCCAGCGACGCGCCGATCCACGCCGGCAGCTCGTCCGCCAGCGTGTGCCGTGACTGGGTGATCACCACCCGCGCCGGTACGTCCACCGTCTCGACCACGAACTTCCCGTACATCTCGGAGCTCCTCCCCGACAGCCGTCCACGGAGGTACTCGGCGAGCGTCCGCTGCCCGGCCAGCCGGGTCTCCACGTCCGCCCAGTACGCGGCGAGCAGGTCGGCCCCCTCGGCGCCGTCCGCCTCGACCACCTCGGCGATCCGGGCCAGCGGCATGTCGAGCTGCCGCAGCAGCGCCACCAGCCGGGCCCGTTCCACCTGGCCCGCCCGGTAGTAGCGGTAGCCGCTGAGCTCGTCCACGTGGGCCGGGGCCAGCAGGCCGAGGCGGTCGTAGAGCCGCAGTGCCTTGGCCGAGAGCCGCGCCCGGGCCGCGAACGCGCCGATGGTGAGCAGTTCGTCGTCCACTCGAGCATCCTCCGTCATCGCGCGGAACCGTTCCGCCCGACGACGAGGGATGCTCGTCCTTGCCCCAGGGACAAGGTCAACGGACCCCTGCTAGGCGAGGGTGTTCTCGATCGCCGTCACGATCTGCGCCGCCTCCGGCTCGGTCTGCGGGGAGAAGCGGGCGACGACCTTGCCGTCGCGGCCGATCAGGAACTTCTCGAAGTTCCAGCGGATGTCGCCGTCGTGGCCCTCGGCGTCGGAGAAGGAGACGAGACGGTCGTAGAGCGGGTGCCGCCCGTCCCCGTTGACCTCGATCTTCTCCGTCATCGGGAAGGTCACGCCGTACGTCGCCGAGCAGAACTCGGCGATCTCCCCGGCACTGCCGGGCTCCTGGCCCAGGAACTGGTTGCAGGGCACGCCGAGGACGGTGAAGCCCCGGTCGGCGAAGCGCTCCTGGAGCCGCTCCAGACCGGCGTACTGCGGGGTCAGCCCGCACTTGGAGGCCACGTTCACGATGAGTACGGCCCGCCCCGCGTACTGGGAGAGGTCCGCCGATCCACCCTGGAGGGCATCGATCTCCACGTCGAGGGGGCCGGCGCCGTTGCTGTCTGCGATCGTCATGAGCGGATGCTAACTCCGCCGCGCCCCGGTCCGGTCCTGGGCCTCCACCAGGACGTCGCCGGCCGGGGTGCGGGAGTACAGCACCGAGCGGCCCGCCCGGCGCCGCTCGGCCAGGCCCGCGTCCAGCAGCACCTTCAGATGCCGGCCGACCGAGCCGAGCCCCTGGCCGGTCACGGCGGTCAGCTGGCTGGTGCTCATGGGTGAGCCGAGCAGCACGAGCACGGCGGCGCGGGCGGGGCCGAGGAGCGCGGCCAGGCTCGCGGGCGCGGGCCGCGCGGTGTGGTCGGCGAGGGCGCCCGCGCAGGAGTAGACGAGGGCGTACCGCTCGGGCTCCTCCCAGGACACCCAGCCCGCCTTGGGCGTGACCGGCACGAAGACCAGCTCGGCGCCGGAGATGTCGCGCGGCGGATACTCGTGCAGGTTGACCTGGAGCCGGTTCTCGCCGAGCCACCGGCTGCGCCCCGGCCGCAGCGAGTCCAGGACGCTCGCCCATCCGCCCCGACTGACCTGCGCGGTACGGGCGACCACATCGGCCTGGAGGACGTGCCGGCGACGATTCCAGTACGGCCGTACCGCCTCCGTCCACACATGGGTGAGGAGGTCGGCCGCGCGCTCGGGGAGGTCGTCGCGGCGCAGCTCGGCGGGGAGGGGGCCGCCCTCGAGGGCGACGACGACGTCGGCCCGGGCCTGCGCGGGGTCGGTCGCCCGGACCCGGGCCACGCCCTCCTCGATGGACTCGCCGTCCCTGGGGGTGGGCGCCAGGAAGTCCGCGATCCAGCCCCGGCCGAGCCCCGCACGCACCAGCCGCGCGGTCACCGGCTCCGCCGCCAGCAGCGCCCGATAGGCCGGGAGGTGGGTGCGCAGCCAGGCCTGTTCACCGGGGTGCGAGGGTTGGCCGCGGTGCATCAGCTGCAGACAGGCGAAGGTCTCGGCGAGCGGGGAGAGCACGAATCGGCTGCGGGCCAGGGTGTCGGCGTCGATCTGCCACCAGCCCATGCCCGCCCGCCCTCCGGCCTCGACGTTTCGCGTCCACGCGAAACAATAACCACAGCTCCACGGCTCTCCGGAGACTCCGGACATGCGCAGTTACCGAGACCTCTTCCGCACCCCGGAGTTCACCCCGTTCTTCCTCTCCTCGGCGGGCCTCACCGTGGCCCAGACGATCGGCGGTCTGGCCCTCGGCACCCTGGTCTACCGGGCCACCGACTCGCCGCTGCTGTCGGCGGTGAGCATGTTCGGGCCACAGCTCGCGCAGGTACTGGGCGCGACCTTCCTGCTCTCCGGCGCCGACCGGCTGCCGCCGAGGTCGACGCTGACCGGCATCGGTCTGTCCTTCGCGGCCGGTTCGGCGCTGCTGGCACTGCCCGGACTGCCGGTGTGGGGCGTCTTCGCCGTCGTCCTGCTGCAGGGGCTCGTCGCCTCGCTCGGCGGAGGAGTGCGGTGGGGGCTGCTGAACGAGATCCTCTCCAAGGACGGCTATCTGCTGGGGCGTTCGGTGTTCAACATGCTCTCCGGGCTCATGCAGATCACCGGATACGCGACCGGCGGCGCCCTGCTGGCGGTCCTCTCCCCGCGCGCGTGCCTGCTGCTGTCGGCGGCGCTCTACGCCGGCTCCGCCCTCGCCGTCCGCCTGGGCCTCACCGCCCGGCCGCCGCGTGCCTCGGGCCGCCCGTCCGTGGCGGCGACCTGGCGCACGAACCGGCTGCTGTGGTCGTCCCCGCCCCGCCGTCTCACCTACCTGGGCCTGTGGCTCCCCAACGGCCTGGTCGTCGGCTGCGAATCCCTCTACGTCTCCTACGATCCCCGGGCCGCCGGCGCCCTCTTCGCGGCCGCCGCGCTGGGCATGTTCGCCGGCGACGTGAGCGTCGGCCGTCTCGTCCCGGCAGCCCTGCGGCCCCGCCTGGCCACCCCGCTGCTCCTGCTGCTGGCCCTGCCCTACCTGCTGTTCGCGCTGCACCCCGCCCTGCCCTGGTCGGCCCTCCTCGCCGCCCTCGCCTCCGTCGGCTTCGGCGCGAGCCTCGTCCAGCAGGAGCGCCTGATGTCCCTCACCCCGGACGAACTCTCCGGCCACGCGCTGGGGTTGCACTCGTCCGGCATGCTGACCATGCAGGGCGTCGCCGCCGCGCTGGCGGGCTCGGTGGCCCAACTCACCTCGCCCGCCGTGGCGATGACGGTCATGGCGGCCGCGTCGGCCGCCGTGACGCTGGTGCTGGCTACTGCTCGGGGGTCGCGGTCCGCGGGTCGGGCAGCGGAGCCGGAGTCGCGGCCGGTGCCGCGGAAGCAGTCGGAACCGGAGCCGTCGTAGCAGCCGGAGCCGTGGCCGCCGTAGGAGCCGGCGTCGGCTCGCCGGTCATCTTCTGCGCAGCCTTGTCGAAGTACCGCAGCAGCTCCACCGGGAACGGCATCACGAGCGTCGAGTTCTTCTCGGCCGCCACCTCCACGACCGTCTGCAGCAGACGCAGCTGCATGGCCTCGGGGGTGTCGGACATGATGCGGGAGGCGTTGGCGAGCTGCTGGGCGGCCTGGAACTCGCCGTCCGCGGTGATGACCCGGGCCCGGCGCTCCCGCTCCGCCTCGGCCTGCCGTGACATCGACCGCTTGAGCGACTCCGGCAGCTGCACGTCCTTGATCTCCACGCGGTCGATGTGGACGCCCCAGCCGGCGGCCGGGCTGTCGATCATCAGGGCGAGCCCCTCGTGCAGCCGCTCACGGTCGGACAGCAGGTCGTCGAGGTCGCTCTTGCCGATGATGGAGCGCAGCGACGACTGGGCGACCTGGCCGACGGCGAAGACGTAGTCCTGGACCTCGATGGCGGCCCGGAGCGGATCGGTCACCCGGAAGTAGACGACCGCGTCGACCTTCACCGAGACGTTGTCCTTGGTGATGCCCTCCTGGGTGGGCACCGGCATGGTGACGACCTGCGTGTTCACCTTACGCATCCGGTCGACGAACGGAATCAGGAACGTCACGCCCGGCTGCCGGTACGACGGCAGGGCCTTGCCCATCCGGAACACGACCCCGCGCTCGATCTGGTTGACCACCCGCATACCGCTGCGCAGCACGAGCAGGGCGGCCAGGGCCACCAGCACGACCGCGACGACAGTGCCTTCCATGGCACTCCATTCCTCGAAAAGATTCCCCGTAAGGATTGCGACAAGGAAGTAGACACCGGACGGAGTTGGCCGGATGCGCCCGCACGCGTCAGGAGATCGTCAAGAAAGCCGTCCCGCACACGGTCCCGCACACGGCCCCGCACCGAGGGTCGTCGTCGTGGGCGCCGGCTTCGGCGGCATCGCCGTCGCCGCCGAACTCCTGCGGCACGGACTGGACGACGTCACCCTGCTGGAGGCGGCGCCGGAGCCGGGCGGCACCTGGTTCCACAACCGCTATCCGGGCGCCGCCTGCGACGTGCCGAGCCACCTGTACTCGTACTCCTTCGCCCAACGCGCCACCTGGACCCATCTGTTCTCCCGCCGCGACGAGATCCTGCGGTACGCGCGGGAGACCGCGGACGCGCTCGGCATCACACCGCGGATCGTGACCGGCACGACGGTGACCTCGTGCGTCTGGGACGAGGAGACCCGGACGTGGACGGTACGCGCGGAGCAGGGGCGGGAGTGGGTCGCGGACGCCGTCGTGCTGGCCACCGGACAGCTCGACAAACCGGCCTACCCGGCGGTGGACGGACTGTCCGACTTCGCCGGGCGCAGCTTCCACACCGCCCGCTGGGACGAGGAGTACGACCTGCGGGGCAAACGGGTGGCGGTCATCGGGACGGGGGCGAGCGCGGTCCAGCTCGTGCCGCGCATAGCGCCGCTCACCGCGCACCTGACGGTGTTCCAGCGGACCGGGAACTGGTTCCTGCCGGGCACGGACCGGCCGATGCCGGCCGCCCTGAACCGGCTGCTGCGGGCACCCTGGGCACGCCGGCTGTGGCGCCGGCTCCTCTTCCACGCCATCGAGCTGCTCACCCTCTGCATACGTCATCCCCGCACCGTCGGCCGCGTCGGCGCCCTGCTCTCCGCCGCGCACATGCGCCGCCATCTGCCCGACCCCGAGCTGCGCCGCGAGGTCTGGCCGGACTACGCCTTCGGCTGCAAACGGGTCCTGCTCAGCTCGGACTTCCTGCCGACCCTCGCCCGCCCCGACGTGGAGCTGGTGACGGACCGGATCGTCCGGATGACCCCCGAGGGGCCGCTCACCGAGGACGGACGGCTGCACGAGGTCGACTGCGTGATCCACGCGACCGGCTTCCGCACCAACACCTTCATGCTGCCCATGGCGATACGGGGCACGAACGGCCTGACCATCGCTCAGAGTTGGGCGCACGGGGCCCGCGCCCACCTCGGGATCATGGTGCCCGGCTTCCCCTCCCTGTTCCTCATCTACGGCCCCAACACCAACACCTCGGGCGGGTCCATCCTGTTCTTCCTGGAGGCGCAGGCCGCCTTCGTGCGCAGGGCCCTGCAACTGGTCCGCCGCAGCGGAGCCGTGGCCCTGGACGTGCTGCCCGAGGTGGAGGAGGCGGGGCTCGCCGCGCTGCGGGCGCGGTTCGAGGGCACGGCATGGCAGTCGTGCTCCTCTTGGTACCGCACGCCCGACGGCCGCAACGTCGCCAACTGGCCCGGCTACATGCGGGAGTACGCCGACCGCACCCGCCGGCTGACGCCCGCCGACTACCGGTTCATCCGCCCGCCGGACCGGTGAACACGCCGGACCCCAGGTCCTCCCCGCCGCTACAGCGGCGGCTCGTCGGCCAGCCGCAGCAGCCACTGGGCCGCCGCGGTGCCGCCCGCCAGATCCGTGCCGTCCGCCGCGCCCGGGAAGAGCCGGCCCCAGGAGCAGGCCCGCCCGATCGCGCCCAGCCGCCAGGCCGGGCCGAGGGCGCGGCGCAGCTCCGCCGGGCTGTGACCGTCGGCCGTCCAGGGTTCGAGATAGGCGTCCCGGAGGCGGGGCAGCACACCGGGACCGTGGCGGTCCACGGCACAGCGGGCGGGGACCAGGAAACTGCAGAAGGGGTGCGTCACCAGGCCGTCGCCCCAGTCGAAGAAGGTGAAACGGCCCCGCTCCGGCGCATGGAACACCTGCCCCTCGTGCAGGTCCGAGTGGTCGAGACAGTCCCCGACACCGGCCTCCGCCAACTCGGCACACCACCGCCCCACCCGCGGCCGCAGCCCGTCCAGCACCGCCCGCTCCTCCCCGGTCAGCGCCCCGTTCGCCTCGACGAGCCGGTCGAACAGCCCGGTCAGCTCGGCGGTACGGGCCCGGGGCACGCCGAGCGCCTCGATCGCCCCCGCGTGCGGTACGAGGGCGCGCTGCACCTCGGCGTACTGACCCAGCATCTCCTCCCAGGCGCGCGGGCCGGACTCCCCGGAGTCGAGGGTGTCGGCGAACAGCCGTCCCCCGTCCGGCAACAGCGACCAGCCGCGCTCGGCATCCACCGCGACCGGCGCCAGCACCCGCTGCGGCACCCACCCCGCCAGAGCCTCGCCCAAGGCCGCCTCGAAGCGGCTGCCGGGCGGATTGGCCTTGAACCACACCGCCCCGCCGGCCCCGTCGACGGCCAGCCGCAAAAGCACCGACCAGGGCCGGATCCGCACCTGCCGGGGCCCGGTCTCCCGCAGCCCCCGAGCGCCGAGCACCTCACTCACCCACTCCAGGGCGGAGCTCCGCCACGCCTCGTCGTCCCAGGGCGTCACCGCCGTCGGAAACCGCCCCCGGTCCACGCTCGGCGAGCCGTCCACCGTCACGTCGTCGCTCATCGCGCCATCCCACCACCGCGGGGGCGGACGCATCACCTGGATTTACGACGCCACGGTGCCCGAGTCCGAACCGCTCCGGGAGTCCTGAGCACGCCACGGCCAGTCGGCCTCGCGGCCCGCCTCGACGAGCGGGATCAGCCGGAACGCGGCGTCGCTGAGGCCGCCGAAGGTATGCCGGTGCGGGCCGGACGCGGCATGGCCCATCGCATAGCCCGCCAGGTTCCACGTGTAGACGGGAACGCGCACCGGCACCGCGCGCAACGGGTTCGCCCAGGGCGTCAGTTGGGTCTGCTCGTCGGTCACCACGACCACCCGGTCGTGCCGGTCGTAGTGCCGGGTGACGGCCGCTTCCGTGTTGGTCCCGCCGAGGTCGTGGAAGCGGTCCAGGACACGCAGCACCTTCTCGCCCGGCGCGACGTCGACCCGGCGGCTGTCGCTGCCGAACTCGACCAGGTCGGCCCGCTCCGCCCGCATCGCCAGCGCCGTACCGAAGATGGCCGCCGAGTCGGCACGGTTGAGCTGGGTCCGCTCGCTGGGCCGGTCGAACATCGAGCCGGAACGGTCCACCAGCACCAGCGTGCGGCCCGGCAGCTCGGGAACGTTGCCGAGGGAGTGCCCGAGGGCCGCCTCCAGGGCGTCCTCCCAGCGCCGCGAGGGCGCGTTGCGGTGGGCGGCCAGATAGCGGAACGGGAACTGGCGGGAACGCCGCACCTCGGCCGGGTCGGCGATCCGCCGTGCCACCTCGGCGGCCACCCGGTCGCCCACCCCGGCGAGGTCGAAGTTGCGCAGGTTGCGGACGAGGGCCATCGGCCCCATCGAGGGGATCACCGCCTCCCACACCGCCGCGTCCAACGGCCCCTGCAGCCAGCCCGCCACCGACTCCCAGGTCATCCCGGCCGCCGCCAGCCGCTCGGCCCCGCCCTCCCCGGTGACCACCGCATACCGCTCCTCGACGGGTACCGCCAGCAGCGCCCGGTGCGCGGCGAGCAGCTGCTCGCCGGCCGGCGGCACGGCACCTTCGCCACGGTGCCGCCGGTCGATGGCGTACCGGAACAGCCCGCCCTGCCAGGGGCGTTCGGGATGCGGTGCGGGGTGGGTCAGCTCGACGACGTCACCGAAGCGGTAACCCCGCGACCCGGTGTCGTACTTGAGCAGCGCCCGCCCGGTGTAGAGGCGCCGCACGGCGTCGGCGACACCACGCTTCACGGGCTGCGGCAGCCTCCGCCCGTACCGGCCGGTCCAGTAGGCGAGCAACTCACCCGGCTCGTCGGCCCGTTGGAGTACGGCGTCCACGGCCTGCCGGGAGAAGCCGGTCAGCCCCGCCTCCTGTCTGGCCCGCACGAACTCGGCCGCGCCCACCAGGGAGGCGGTCCGCATGTGCGCCTCGGTGCGCAGCCAGCGCAGCAGGCCGAGGGTCCACTCGGGGTCGCTGACGGCGAGTGTGCGCACCAGCCGCTCGTAGCGCTCGTCACGGGTGGCGGCGTCCTCGTAGAAGGTGTGGTGGCCGACCATGGTGGCCACGGCCAGCAGGAAGAGCTCGGCCTTGGGCGTACGGGCGTATCCCGCGCCGCCCTGGTGGGTGCGGCCGTGCGAAGGCAGGACGGCCCTGGCACGTGCGGCCCCCGACGGGCCGGACGCCGGCAGCAGCCACCGTCCGTGAGTGGAGAGCGACGACGTCGCTCCGCCCGCGGTCAAGCCCGGAATCTCCGCCTGGATCTCGTTCCTGGCCTCGGACTTGGCGCGCTGACGGTTGAAATGGGTCATGCAGAAGGTCCCCCTGGAAGCACCTTGGAAAAGGTGGCGCCTTCCGAGATCGAAAAAGGGCACCGGTGTGGTCTTTGACAGGAAGTAACCGGGGCACAGCGCATCGGAAGGCGTCGGAACGGGACGCTACCGAGCCCGGGGCGGGAACGCATTCGAATTATTCGGGGGCACGACTGGCTTTCGGGGCCACGCCTCACTACCGGGCCCCGGCCCCGCTTCCGGTCAACGAGCCCGCACCGCCCGCTGCAGCGCCTCCGCCGCGAGCCGCGTGGCCGCATGACGCGTCGCCGAGCCGAGCAGCTCCGTACGGATGGGGCCGCCGGCCGCGAGATGCCGGTCGTAGGGCAGGTGCACGACGCTGACGCCCGTTTCCCGCAGATGCGCCGTGGCCGTCTTCAGATCGAGGTTCGGGTCGGGCGTGGCCGAGATGAGCGCGACGACGGTGGACGCGAGCGCGGAGTGCGGCAACTGCGCCAGCCAGTCCAGTACGACCCGGGTGCCGCCGACGCCCTCGGCGGTCAGCGGCGCGACGACCACCCGGGCGTGCGCGGTGTCCATGGCCGTACGGGCCACTTCGCCCGGCAGCGTCTCGCAGTCCACGACCGTCACGCCGAAGTACCGGCGCAGCGCGAGCGTCGCCTTGCGGTACGTGCGGATGTCCAGCGGCGCACCTACTCGCCCCTGACTCGCCGGCAGCAGCCAGCCGCCACCGGAGACGGGCACCAAGTAGCCGATGACGTCCGTGAGTTGCATGGAGGGCTTGAGTATCTGGGCCAGATCACCCACCGACCAGCGCACCGACTCCGCCCCCAGCCGCACGGGAAGCGTCCCCAGCGCGGCGTCCGCCTCCAGGGCGAGCACCGGGTCGTGCCGGTAGTGGTTGAAGGCCCGGGCGAGCAGCGCGGCGGTCGTCGTCTTGCCCACGCCACCCCGGATGGACGTCACGGCGATGACCCGCCCGCTGGTGACCGGCTGCTGCAACTCCCGCCCGACCCTGGTCTCTTCGGCGACGTCCTGCGCGGCGGAAGAGGTCAGCCGACGAAGGGACTGCGCGGTACGCCGGGTCACGGAGTCCCCGTGCGCGGGCTTGCCGAGGGCGAGCGCAAGCCGAGGATCGAGGGTGGGGACGGACTCGGGCGTGGGCTGGACGAGCGCGGGCGCGGCGGGACGGGGGCGAGGGGCGGGGGGTGGGGGAGCCGGAGGAACTGGGGCAGCCGAGGGAGCTGGGGCAGCCGAGGGAGCTGGGGCAGCCGGGGGAGTCAGGGGCATGGGGGGTGCCGACTGCGCGGCGGGGGCCGGGGCGGGGACGGGCACGGGCACGGCGACGGCGTGTGGGGTCGGCTCGGGCTGGGTGGCCGGGACGGGCTGCTTGGTCGGCTCGGGCTGGGTGGCCGCGACGGCGGGCGGGGCGGGCTCCGGCTGAGTGGCCGCGACGGGTTGCGGGGCCGGCACGGGCTGAGTGGCCGCGACGGGCTGCGGGGTCGGCTCGGGCTGGGTGGCCGCGACGGCGGGCGGGGCGGGCTCGGGCTGGGTGGCCGGGACGGGCTGCTTGGTCGGCTCGGGCTGGGTGGCCGGGACGGCGTGCGGGGCGGGCTCCGGCTGAGTGGCCGCGACGGGTTGCGGGGTCGGCTCCGGCTCGGCCGCCGGGACCGGCTGCGGGTCGAAGTCGGTCAGAGGCTGCGCGGCGACCTTCTCCAACTGCGCCTGCTGCTCCCGCCGTTCCTCCTCCGGGGGTACGTCGTCGGAGGCGGTCGCGGCGGCGTTGCGCGCGGAGAGGGACCAGCCCGGGTTGGGACGCTGCTCGTCGGGGTGACGTACCGGAAGGGGAGCCCGGTCCCCCGGGGCGTCGCCGTCCGAGGCCGGAGGAGGCTCGGCCGCGGCCTCCGGAACGGCGGCCGGCGCCACCGTGTCACCGCCCCGCATGTCCCGCAGCACCTCGTCCTGCCGACCGTCACCGCTGCCCTGAGCCCGGTTCATCCCCGCCGCCTCATGCTCTCGCCCACGTTCACGTCCGCCCATGTCCACGCTCACGCTCACGCGAAGGTTCCGAGCAGCCGCCCGTACACCCCGAAGACGCCGATCACCAGCGGGAACAGCGCGATGACCCCGACCGACTCGAGCACGTCGCCGATCCGCGTCAGCCGCACCCGTAGACGCTCGGACGGCCGCACCACGAGCACGCCCAGCGCGACGAGGGCCGCTGCGACGAGCGCGGCGACCGCCCCACCGGCCCCACCTGTTCCGCCTCGCTCCGCCCATACCCAGGCGAGCCGGACGGCCACCACGGCACCGGCCAGGAGCAACGCCACGACCTCGGGCACCAGGGGGTAGGCCCGGGACCGCAGCGCGAGCACCAGGGTGACGGCGAAGGCGAGCGTCACCGTCCACACGTTCACCGTACGCAGCGCGAGCACTCCGCCCACGGCGGCGGACCCGGCCGACACGAGGGTGGCGAGGGCGAGCCCCCGGTGGGTCGAGGCCAGCGCGGCGGACACCTGATACCGGCTCACGGACGACTCACCGGACCGCCGGTCGTCGAGCCCCGAGAGCCCGGAAGCCGTCAGGGCGAACCGGGGCAGCAAGCCGAGAGCGACGACGGACACCACCCCGAGCACTGCGCCGGCCCGCCCCACGGTGGTCACCGCGACGGCGACCTCCCAGCACACCGCGCTTCCCACGACGGCGACGGCTCCGAAGAACCCGGCACGTCCCAGCGGGGAACACCACCCGAGGAGGGCCAGGGCGACGGCCACGACCCCGGCGACCCCCGCGAGCCGCACGGCATCGGACCACTCCTGGGCGTCCGCGAGACTCCACACGCCGCACACGCCCACGGCACCGCCGGCGGCGACGAGGACCCCGGCCGCCCCGCGCCCGTCAGCGATCCGCGCGACCAGCGCCCCGGCCAGGGCGGCAAGCGCGGCGATCACGAGAAGCGCCCCACCCACCTCGGCCGCGTCGAACTCCCGCCGAGCGAGGAGGGATGCGATCAGCGCCCACCCCACCACCGCACACCCGGCGACGACACGCCCCGCCGGCGCCCCCCAGCGCCAGGCGCGCGCGTCCGGATCCGCGGCGGCCTCGCCGGTCACACCGCGCACGAGCCGCAGCACGTCGCCGTCGACCACCCCGGCGGACTCCAAACTGGCTTCGGGATCGAGCACACTGCCGTCGGCGGTCACCAGATGGCGCGTTTGCGGTCGCGTACCCACTCGGTGGTCGAGTAGCCGCAGCACCTCGGGAAGCAGCCGTCCGACCGGCTCCTGCGAAGGCAACACCAGTTCAACGCGCCGCCGTTCACCCACCAGGGTGACCCGGCTCAACGCGAGCCCCGTACGGCTCGACGCCCCCGTAGATATCACGCGTTCGAACTTATCACCGGCGGGAAGAGGCCCCGCCGCTCGTCACACGGACCGTCCCCACACTCCGCACACAACACGGCGAGGATCCCCACACCCGCAAACACCGCCCCCCACCGGGCGGCTCTCCCCGGCGGGCCGGCCGGGTGTTTCTGGCTCGGCCATTCCAGCCTGTGTTGTCCCGGTTAGGCATTATTCAATTCATTTGACGCTCTCTTTAAACACGCTAAGATGATCTACTTCAGCAGGAATTCCATAGGGAGAGTGCATGCGCAAGAGGCATTTCGGGACTGTTGTCGCCGCCGCGGTGGGAGCTTTTACGCTCTTTTCCACCCAGGCCTCCGCCATTACCTGGGAGAAGGATTTCGCCACCGGCCTCGCACCGTCCTCCAGCGGGTCGGCCGTCTGGTCCTACAGCCCCAATGAGGACGCGAACGCAGCTTTCCAGGAGAACGGCGACTGGTTCTTCGTCTCCGACAACAGGGCGGACGGTTTCTCCGGTGTCGCCGAATGGCGCCTCTACAACACGAGCGGAACTCTCGTGCGCGGCGGATATGTCTGGATGAACCTGGGAGCCGGTGAGTCCCGCTGGCAGAACAAGGACTTCACCGAGGGCTACAAGCTCATGTTCCGGGCCTGCCGAGGCCACTCCGACGGCACTTATCTCGAGCACTGCGACAACTGGGTGACCACGACCGCCTGACACCTGGTCCACGGAATCGGGCCCCAATAACAAATCCAAAGAATCTGCCTTACACGTGCTGCCAGGGCAGTTCGCGGCGGACCAGTGCCCGGGCGAACGGTTCTCCGGTGGCCCGGGCATAGGCCATCCGCTCACGCACCTCGCTGAGGGTGCGTGGGCGGTAACCCGGGCCGCCGCAACAGCTCTTGTGGAAACGCACACCGGCGTGCAGCAGCACGGAGAGGGTGCGCCAGGCGGCGGTGTCCCGTCTCTTGGGCGCCGCGAAGGCGGAACCGACGTGGATCAGTGGTTCGGCGCAGCGCGGACAGACCCGGTCGTGGTCGTGATGGCCGGGGTAGGGCTGCTTGTACGCGGCCCGGCAGGGCAGGCAGACGTACGAGGTCTTTCCATGGGCCATGCGGGAAGGGTAGGGCCACCGCGGGGGCCGGCTCGACGGATTTACGGCAAGCCGCGCAGGCGCTTCAGCGTCAAGGACACCGTGACCCTCCCGCTCCAGGCTCTCAACTGCGCGCCGTACTCCGTGAGTTGATCCGCTGTTAATCTCATGATCATGCCAACTTTCCGTTGGGGAAAGCTCACAGAAGGAACCCAGTGATCAAACGACGCTCTCTTGGACGCATAGGTACCGTCGCGGGCACGCTGTCCGCCGCCGTCCTCCTCACCGTCACCCAGGCATCGGCCGTCACCGCCGAAGTGGAGCGTGCCACCGCCGTGGACGGCCCTTCCTCCACCGACGGCTGGCTGTGTACGTCTGTCGGCCCCAGCACCAACCACACGGCCCAGGCCTGCTATTCGAGCCTGGGCGACTGGCTGAACATCTATGACGGCAAGGCGGACGGCTACTCGGCCGTCATGGACTGGGAGATCCGCGACCCGAACAACCAGGTCTACCGCTACGGCTCCACGTTCAACGCCGACGGCGATGGCGCCGACCGCTACAAGAACAAGGACTTCCCGGAGACCAATTACTCGATTCGGTTCCGCACCTGCCTCGGTCACTGGTCGACCAAGCTGATCACGGCGGGCACGTGCTCCGCATGGCTGACCACGTCCACCTGATCCGCACCTGACGGCACCTGGCCGATGCCGACCGCGTGCCGCCACGCGCACTGACCACGGCACCGCCGCGATGATCACGACGAAGGGCCCGTTCACAGGCATCACGCAATGCGAAGGCAGTGCGGCCCGCCTAGCCTGGACATATGAAGCGCGTCGTCGTTGATCATTTCGGCGGTCCCGAGGTTCTGAGGGTCGTGGAGGACGACGACCCCCGACCGGGGCCTGGTGAGGTCTGCGTCAGAGTGCTGGCCGCAGGCGTGTCGTTCACCGATGCCCAGCTGCGCGCCGGCACCTATCTTGGAGTGCCGAAGCCGCCGTTCACGCCCGGTTATGAGCTCGTCGGCATCGTCGAGGAGCTCGGGCCGGGCTGTTCGAGGCTGCGAGTGGGGGACCGCGTCGGTGCCCTGACGGTGTGGGGCGCGGACGCGGAGCGCGTGTGCGTGCCGGAGGCGGAGGCGGTCGAGGTGCCCGAGAACCTCGACCCGGCAGAGGTGCTGAACCTCGTCTTCACCTACATGACCGCCTACCAGCTCCTGCATCGCGTGGCGAGGGTGAGGAGCGGCGAGACGGTGCTCGTGCACGGCGCCGCCGGCAGGGTGGGCACCGCTGTCCTCGAGCTCGGAGCAGCCGCCGGGCTCAAGCTCTACGGGACCGCGTCCGCCCGCGACCGCGCCGCGGTGGAACGGCTCGGCGCGGTGGCGATCGACTACCGCAACGAGGACTTCCTTCAGCGGGTGCGCCGGCTCCCCGGGCGAGGTGTCGACGTCGTGCTCGACGGGCTCGGCGGTGCCGTGTCCCTGCGCTCCTTCCGCGCGCTGAGGCCCGGCGGACGGCTTGTCGTGTACGGCCACTACGCCACCCTCGAGCACGGGCACAAGAACTGGCGGGCATGGGCGGAGTGGTACGCGTCGACCGGCGCCGTCGGGCTCTGGAGCCTGCTGTCGCGCCATCGGCAGCTGCTCGTCTACCGGATCCAGAAACTGCACGGCCGCCACCGCCAGCTGGTCCCCGTGGCCGGCGGCCACCCAGCGCTTGCCGTGGGTGGAGGTCCCAAGGATCCGGACCAGTACCGGGCGGACTTCCGCGCGCTGCTCGAACTGCTCCGTGAGCACAAGATCCACCCGGTCGTGGCCGAACGCCTGCCGCTGTCCGAGGCCCGCCGAGCGCACGAGATGCTCGAACGCTCGGCGGCAAAGGGAAAGCTCGTGCTGGTGCCATAAGTCTTGAGCCATGAGCCGAGCCATGAGCCATGAGCCGAGCCATGAGCCATGAGCCGAGCCATAAGTCTTGAGCCATGAGCCGAGCCTTGAGCCATGAGCCGGAGGCCGAGGCCGAGGCTGAGGCCGAGGCTGAGGAGGACGCTCGCAGATGGTGCGCGACGGCCCTACCGGCCGAGTGCAGGAGGCCGTGTCCGGCGGGGCGCGGCAGGCCTCGCAGGCCCGCTACCTGCCCATTGCCGAGCACGGCCTGATCGGCGACATGCACACCGTCGCGCTCGTCGGCACCGACGGCACGATCGACTGGTACTGCTGCCCCCGCTTCGACTCGCCGAGCGTCTTCGGGGCGGTTCTCGACGCCGACCGCGGGGGAGCGTTCCGTATCGCGCCCGACTGCGACGGCTGGACCTCCAAGCAGCTCTACCTGCCCGACACCGCGATCCTCATCACGCGCTTCCTGATGCCCGGCGGGGTGGGGGAGGTGCAGGACTTCATGCCCCCGCCGCGTACCGGTGAGGCCGCGCACCGACACCGCATGATCCGCCGGGTGCTGGCCGTGCGCGGACAGATGGGCTTCGTCGTCGACGTCGCCCCCCGTTTCGACTACGCGCGCGCCCGCCACGACGTCGAACTCACCCCGTACGGCGCGCTCTTCCGCTCCCCCGAGCTGCAACTCGGCCTCTCGACGCGCCACCCGCTCCAGATCGTGGGCGACCGGGACGTCCGCGGGCGCGTCGCGCTCCGGGCCGGTGAGACGGCCACCTTCGTACTCGACCGCGTCCAGCCCGGCGAGCGACAGGTGCCGTACACCGACGACGACATTGCGGCCGAGTTCGACGCCACGGTGGCGTTCTGGCGGCATTGGCTGCGGGGCTCGCGCTACAGCGGGCGCTGGCGCGAGACGGTGCACCGTTCCGCACTCACGCTCAAGCTGCTCACGTACGCGCCCACGGGCGCGATCGTGGCCGCTCCCACCACCAGCCTGCCGGAGGAACTCGGCGGCGCACGAAACTGGGACTACCGCTACACGTGGATGCGCGACGCCGCCTTCTCCCTCTACGCGCTGCTCAGGCTGGGGTTCACGGACGAAGCCGGCGCGTTCATGGGGTGGTTGGAGCAGCGTTTCCGCCACGCGGCCGACTACGGCGAAGCGGGCCCCTTGCAGATCATGTACGGCATCGACGGGCGCGAGGAGCTGCCCGAGCAGGAACTCTCCCACCTGGAGGGCTACATGGGCTCGGCGCCGGTACGGATCGGCAACCGGGCGGCCACCCAGCTGCAGCTCGACATCTACGGCGAGCTGATGGACTCCGTCTACCTGTGCAACAAGTACGGGCGGCCGCTCTACCACGACGGCTGGATGGAGTTGACCCGCAACCTCGAGTGGCTGATGGATCACTGGGACCAGCCCGACGAGGGGATCTGGGAGACGAGAGGCGGCCGGCGTGACTACACGTACTCCCGGTTGATGAGCTGGGTGGCGGTCGAGCGCGCGGTCCGCATCGCCCGCCAGCGCGGCCTGCCCGCCGACCTGCTCCGCTGGACGGCAGTCCGGGACACCGTCTACAGCCAGATCATGAAGCGCGGCTGGAACTCCGCCCGCCAGGCGTTCGTCCAGCACTACGACACCGACGTGCTCGACGCCTCCCTGCTGATCATGCCCCTGTGCAAGTTCGTCGCGCCCACCGACCCGCGCTGGATCTCCACGCTCGACGCCATCACCGCGGAGCTGGTCTCCGACAGCCTCGTCTACCGATACAACGCGGAAGCCTCACCCGACGGGCTCGCCGGCACGGAGGCGACGTTCTCGATGTGCTCCTTCTGGTGGGTGGAAGCACTGGCCCGGGCCGGTCGCCTGGACGAGGCGCGCCTGGCATTCGAGAAGATGCTCACCTACGCGAACCACGTCGGGCTGTACTCGGAGGAGATCGGCCCAACAGGCGAACAACTCGGCAACTTCCCCCAAGCCCTCACCCACCTGGCGCTGATCAGCGCCGCCCACGACCTCGACCGCCGCATCACCTGACCACCTCGCCTCAGCAAAGACGCTCTGGAGAACTTCACCGAGCGAGGGCAGGCTCGTCGGCCTGCGTCCCAGGTCGGCGTGGCCGGGCGTGGTACTGGCTCCGGGAAGTGAGCACCTCCGGCGTCGATCACGCCTCCGCCCGGTTCAGGGCATGGGCAGGCGCAGGGCGAGGAGGGCGATGTCGTCGGTGCTGCCGGGGGGCACCTGGGCGGACAACCGGTCGCAGAGGGTGTCCAGCGGTTCGTGCGCGAGAGCGAGGGCATGGCTGCGCAGTCGGCCGAGCCCGGTGTCCAGGTCGCTGCCGGGAATCTCGATCAGGCCGTCGGTGTAGAGCAGGAGCGTGGACCCCGGCGGCAGGGCATGGGCGGCGCTCGGCCGGTGAATGCCGCCCAGGTGGGTACCGAGGATCAGTCCCTGCCCGGCTTCGAGGTACTGCGCGTTCCCGTCGGGGGTCAGCAGAAGGGGCGGCGGGTGCCCGGCACTGGTCCAGTGCAGCGTGTAGGGGCCGGTGTCCGGGCCTTCCACCCGGGCGAGGACGAGGGTGGCCATCGACACGGCCGTGATGGCGTGCATGGCATCGTCGAGTCGGTCCACGATGGCACCGGTCGGCCCGGTGTGGTCCCAGGCGAGGGAGCGCAGGATGCCGTGCAGCTGCGCCATGCCGGCCGCGGCGGTCAGATCGTGGCCCACGACGTCGCCGATGACCAGGGCGAGCGTGCCGTCCCTCAGTGTGAACGCGTCGTACCAGTCGCCACCGACCTGCGAGCCGGCCGGAGCGGGCTGGTACCGGGCCGCCAGGTGGAGTCGGCCGTGCTCGGGCAGCGGGGGCAGGAGGTTGCGCTGCATGGCCTCGGCGACCTCGCGCTGTCTGCCGAACCGGCGGGCGTTGTCGATGACCGGGCCGACCCGGCGGCCGATGTCGCTCGCCACGTCCAGGTCGCCGGTGTCGAAGGGCCGTGCCGGGTCGTTGCGCACCAGTGTCAGGGCGCCGGTGACCTGCTGGCCGGCGCTGAGCGGCACCGTGATGACCGATGTGGCGCCGGTCGCTTCGAGGAAGGCGTGGTGGACGGCGGCCAACGGGGAGTCGGGCGGTGCCTCCACGTCGGAACGGTCCCGCAGGACGGGGCCGCCTCCGTTCAGCACCTGGACCAGGGCCGAGGAGGCCGTTTCCCCGGCCGGCGGGAGGTGTCCGCGCCAGTCCTCCTGCCCGGCGTCGCGGCCCTCCGGTCCGGTCACCGCCACCCGGTGCACCTGACGGGAGCCGACCCGCAGGTCCACCGCCGCGAAGTCGGCGTAACGGGGGACCAGGAGCCGGGTCAACCGGGCGAGGGCCTCATCCACCTCCAGGGTCTGACCGAGCACCTCGATGATCTCCGCGACGAGCGTCAACCGCTCGGCGGGGCTCTCCAGAGCGGTCGTACGAGGGGCTCGTTCCGCCTGTTCGGTGCGTTCCGCGCGCTCTCTGCGGGCGCGGTGGTCCGCCGCGGTCTCGACGGTGAGCACGACCATGCCCAGGGAGGCACCGTCCTGCGTCAGAGGAGTGGCCGACCAGGAGATCGGGATCAGCCGTCCGTCACCCCGCAGGCACCTGTCGTCGTCCCCGCGCGCCTGACGCCCCTCGGCCAGCGCCTGCAGCAGTGGGCAGTGCTCGCGTGGGATCCGGGCGCCTCCCGGATCCCGATGGCACAGGTCGTGCAGGTCCTGCCCGTCCATCACCGCCGCCGCGCGCCCCAGCAGCCGTTCGGCGGCCGGGTTGACCGCGACGATCCGCCCCGCCGGGTCGATCACGGTCACCGCCGTACCCAGCTGCTCGACGACCCGCTGCCACAGTCCCGGTTCTGCCGCCGACAGCCGCCACTCGTGCTTTCCGCGGAGCCTCACGTCCTCCACGATGCCGCTATCCCCTTCACGGCGCACTCCACTGCTGCCTCGGCCATCGAGGTCGCGGAGGACGCCGGTGCCCGTCGGTTCCGTAGGAGAGCGAGAATCCGGCCGCACGGCCGACGCGACTGCACCTCCGCGACACCGCGCCGTACGGCTGCTCCGGTCGTGTCCGTCACTGCCGGTACGACGGCCGGCTCACGCCCCTTTGCCAGATCATCGGCGTGCCCGTGGCAGTCCTTCGACAGGCAGGGTCAACACGCAGGGGGCGACGGGGCCGGGCAGCCCGACGACCTCGCCCATGTTCTGCCAGCCCCAGGACGAGAAGGCGGCTTGTCCTGTCTCGTCGGCAGGATGCAGCAGGGTGACCCCGAGGGAGAGGTGCAGGTCCGTGAGCAGACGCTGTTGCAGGCGGCGGGCGATATCGATGTGCTGAGCGTGCGGGTGAGCCACGACCTGGGTGAGGACGACGAACCGTGCGCGGGAGGTGAGCCGCTGGATGATCTCCTGGAGCGTTCCGTCGAACCACCGGCGGCCGGAGCCGTCAGGGTCCACCGGATAACCGAAGGCGCAACCGACCAGCACCGTCGTCTCGGCGACCAGCAGGGCGAAGCCAGGGTGGTGGGCGGTGACCGCCAAGCGGTGCAGGAAGTCTCCACGGTCGTGGTACGCCTTGCCGGCGGTGCCCGCGACGGACTCCGCAGCCAGGTCGGCGATGTCCTCACGCATGTCTTCTGCCTGCCAGCGGGTCAGCCGGCGAAGGCGGATACCGTCCCTGAGGACCGGCTGATCCGCCCGACGAGCAGGGGCCTCAGGCGCCCGCGTCGCGGTACTCATGAGGCGGCCGGACGCGGCGGGCGGCAGGGGACTCACGGGGGTCGTAAGGAGCAGCGAATTCGATCCGGTGGCATCGAGGAGCCGGGTGATCTGCGCGCACGGATGGTGCAGCCGCAGGCGGGCGTGGACCCGGCCGGCGCGCCGAGATGCCGACAGGAGGACGTCCAAGCCCCTGGCGTCGCAGGACCCGACCGTGGTCAGGTCGATATCGATCACGGTGACACCGTCCAGCAGACACCGCTCCAGCGCGGCCCGCAGCAACGACGTCGTGGCCGGCCCGATGTCGCCGGCAAGAGTGACGAGCGTCCGCTCTCCTCGGTTCCGGCGGTGGATGTCCAGCCGGGAAGAGGCCATCACGCCTCCCCTCGGCGGGGTTGCGGATCTGCGCGGGTGCTCAGCGCGGCCACAGCCATGATGCGCTTGCGCGGCGTTGCTCCGACAGCGGCGGACATGATGCCGACCCGTCTCCGCGCCGGCTCACTGGGGCGGCCCGGATTCGTCTCTCGCCGAGGACGACCCGGCGTGACGGCCGGAGTGCGTGATGCCCTCGGTACTTCAACCGTACGTCGGCCGCCACGGGAAGCGGGTGCTTCGACGGGCGCGCGGCACGGCAGGGGCCCCATCACCTCACGGGCCGACCGGTCTACCGCTTCGGGATGTGACGTCGTCCGCTCTGCCCGGGGGCGGGCGGGATGGACGAGAGGGATCCGTCCTCTGTGGACGAGTGTGTGGTGGCGGTTCAGCTGCGGAGGAGGTCGAGGGCGTCGGCTGAGGGAGTGCCCGGGTCGGCGAGGTAGGTGACGATGCGTACCTCGGGGGCGGAGCCCAGGGTGAGGGTTTCGTAGGCGACGGTGAGCTCGCCGACGACGGGGTGGCGGATCGCTCTTGTTCCGGCGGCGTGGACGGTCACTGTGTGGCCGGCCCACCAAGTGCGGAACTCGGGGCTGTGGGTGGCGAGTTCTCCGATGAGTGCCATGAGGGCGGGGTCGGAGGGGTCACGGCCGGCGATCAGGCGTCGTGCCGAGACGACGTGGCGGGCGTCCTGTTCCCAGTCGGCGTGGCAGTCGCGGGCGCGGTCGTCGAGGAAGAGGTACCCCGTGTGCGCTGTCCCGGCGTTCTTGACGTCCATGTGATCCCCAGGGGCACCACTCCGCTGGACCGCATCCACTTCGAGGACGTCGCCGAGTGGCTCGCGGACCTGCTGTCCGGCGAGGCGACCGGCGGCAGCAAGCTCAGCCCCCGCTCGGTCCGCAAGGCTTGGTGACAGGTAGGTACGGCTTTGGCAAGAGCTGGAGTTGGACGAGCGCGGACGACCTCCGGCGGCACGTGACCAAGTGGCGGAACGGCGCAATCCAACCGCACGAGTACAACGCCTAGGTGGGGGATCTCGTCATCTTCAAGTGGAAGTGGGAGAGGGTTTATAACCACGTGGCGATCGTCTACTCCGTGGTGCAGGGGCACGCGGGGATCGTGCAGCACGGCCTGAAGAACCAGACCACTCTCAGCGAAGTGATCAATCGGTACAGTCACACCTCGAACCCGATCGAGAAGGTCACGATCGTCAGGCCCAAGACGCGCTCGTAGCAAGGAACGTGAGATGCCCAGGTGGAAGCAGAGCCCTGCAGCGGCCGGATGGATGGCAGCAGCAGTGTTGCTGACGTCTGGATGTGCTGTTCTCGACAGCAGCTCTGCTGATGCCAGAGGGCCGGGCGCGTCCTACGAGCAGGCGTACGCCGACCACGAGCCGTTGCACGTGGTCGGCTACCCCTCCACCGGCTCGTTGCTGGTGATGCAAGAGCTCGTGTGGGACATCGCCGACGGCAAGCCGGCTGAGCTCCGCAAGCTGGCGACCAGCGACAGCAGCGATGCGGTAGCCCAAAAGACCGCCGAGAACTGGATCAAGGGCTTCGGAGCCGGCGCCCGCGGCAAAGTGACCGGCGATTTCTATGACGACGGTTCAGAACGCCAAGTCGTGGTCCTGTACTTCCATGGCACCCACCAGGTCAAGGACTTCACCGTTCGACTCGACGGCGATGCGGGCAAGGAGGACTGGCGGGTTCTGATGAAGTCAACCGATTTCAAGGACGCCACCCAAGCTCCCGGCTGGGCGCCGAAGGAGCCGGGAGGAACCGGCTCCACCACGAAGAACAACAACTGATCGCATGGGCACCCGAGGCCCCCGCCGTCCGGAACGAGCCGGAGGGCGGGGGCTTTCCCCTTCCCATTTCACGGCGCCCTGCGCCCTCTGTCCGCAACAGCGCAAACCCTCTGACCAGGCGCTGACGTGCTGTTTGTCTCGCAACGCTGGTCCACGCCTGGTCCACACGCATTGATCCACAACGTGACAGAGCCGGATCAAGGTGAGACAGGCCCCATACAGAAGGGGCGCCCCTCATCAAAGGACACCCCTTCTGACCAGCACCTACGCTGGCCTGCGCGGAGGCGGGGGGATTTGAACCCACGGTGAGCCGCGGAACGTCTACCGCTCCTTCACCCGAGTCGCCGAGTCAGCCGGCCTCCGCGTCATCCGGCTGCACGACGCCCGCCACGGCACCGCCACCCTCCTCACGGCGGCCGGGGTCGCCCCCCCCGCGTCGTCATGGAGATCCTCGGGCACTCTCAGATCAGCGTCACCATGGACGTGTACACGCACGTCGTGCAGGACACTCAGCGCGAGGCGATCAGCCACATGGACCGGCTGCTCAAGCGGCGGCCGGTTGTGAGTGACCGCCCTCGTTGATGTCAGAAGAGGATGTCAAAGGCCCCGGACCATGATCGGTCCGGGGCCTTTGCGCTGGTGCCCCCGGCAGGATTCGAACCTGCGACACCCGCTTTAGGAGAGCGGTGCTCTATCCCCTGAGCTACGAAGGCGCGGCCGTGGCCGTGAAGGCCACAGGCGTCAGCGTACCGGATCTGTTCCGGGGAACGCTCGGATCTTTCCCCGGGGGGAGGGGGAGAGGGGAGATAGGAGCGGGAGGCCCCTGTCACGCCCCACCACCCCCCGTGAGCCGAGCTGGAAGCCCCCTCACGCCACCGTCACCCCCGTGAACCGTCCCGCCACTCGCAGGTCGCCCTCGATGTGGTCCGCCGTTGCGCGTAGCTCGGGCAGGATGTCCCGTACGCACTCCTCGACCGTGTGGCGCGCCGCGTGCATGGCCACGTTCAGGGCCGCGACCACCCGGCCGGTGCGGTCCCGTACCGGTACCGCGATCGACCGGAGTCCCTCCTCCAACTCCTCGTCGACCAGGGCGTACCCCTGCGCACGGACCTCGTCCAGCACGCGCCGCAGGGCGTCGGGGTCCGTGACCGTGTGCCTGGTGAGCGGCCGTAGCGGTGCCAGGGCGTCCAGCTCGCGCTCCGGGTCCGTCAGGTCCGCCAGCATCACGCGCCCCATGGAAGCCGCGTACGCCGGCAGCCGCGTCCCCACCGTGATGTTCACGCTCATCACCCGCCCCGTCGCCACCCGCGCCGTGTACTGGATGTCCCTCCCGGACAGCACCGACAGCGACGTCGACTCATGGACCCGCTCCGAGAGCTCGGTCATGTGCGGCAGCGCGATCTCCGGCAGCGAGGTCCGCGACAGCGGCGGAAACCCCAACCCCATGACCCGCGGCGTGAGTTCGAAGACGCGGTCCCTCGTTCTCACCAGCCCGAGGTGCTCGTACGTGATGAGCGCCCGGCGCGCCGTCGCCCGCGCGAGCCCCGTCGCCTGGGCCACCTCCGTCAGGGTCAGCGCCGCCCGGCCCTCACCGAAGGCGGTCAGCACCGTCAGCCCGCGCGCCAAGGACTCCACGAACCCCCGGCCCAGTTCCTGCTTGGACGCGCCGGTCCAGGTCGCCAGGCCCGACGGGGGAGGCGCGGTGGCGCGCACCGGTGTGCGCAGGTCGTTCTCCATGCCCCGCACCGCCTCCCGCAGCCGCGGCAGCAGCGTCTCGCGCAGATCCGCCGCCGTGTGCCGGCTGGTGTGGCTGACGACGTTCGCCGCGCACGCGATCCGGCCGGTACGGGGGTCCCGTACGGGCACGGACACCGCGACCAGCCCCGGTTCGATCAACTGGTCGTCCAGCGCCCAGCCGCCCTCGGCCGCCGCCCGCACCCGCTCCCCGAAGTCCCGCCCGGCAGAAGCCGGTTGACGTGGCGGTACGGCCGCGAAGCCGCTGTCCTGCGGATCCGCGGCCCTCCGCGCGCGCCACTCCCGCCACTCCGGCTCCCGCCACTCCGTCGCGAACAGCGCTCCCGGCGCGGTGCGTTCGGCCGGCAGCAGGTCGCCGATGCGGAAGCTGAGGGACATCGCGCGGCGGCGGGTGGCCTGGTGGATGAAGCGGATGCCGTCGCGGTCGGCGACCGCCAGGGACACGGACTCGTCGAGTTCGTCGGCCAGCACGTCGGCGCGTTCGGCCAGGAGCGACGGGAGGCGCAGGGCGGCCAGGTAGGCGTTGCCGAGCTCCATCACGCGAGGCGTGAGGACCGCGTCGCGGCCGTCCAGGCGGACGTAGCCCATGCGGGCCAGCGTGGAGGTGATGCGGTCGACGGTGGAGCGGGCCAGCCCCGTCGTCCGCTCCAGTGCGCTCAGGCTCAGGGTGCCGCCCGCCTCCGTCAGCGTGCGCAGCACGGCGACCCCGCGGATCAGCGGCGTGACCGCCTCGGCCGGTACGCCGGCGTCGGAAGCGGTGTCGAGGGCGGGGTTCGCGGGTGGCATCGGCTCTCCGGTACGGCGGTCAGGGCAGCCCTACCGTAAACGGCACCCCTACCCGCACGCCCGGGCGACCGACCCTCTTCGTCACGATCACCCCACCCGCAGGCCCCGGCAGCCGACCCTCTACGTCACGATCACCCCACCCGCACGCCCCGGCAGCCGACCCCCTTTGTCCCGACCACCCCACCCGCACGCCCCGGCAGCCGACCCCCTTCGTCCCGACCACCCCACCCGCACGCCCCGGCAGCCGACCCCCTTTGTCCCGACCACCCCACCCGCACGCCCCGGCAGCCGACCCCCTTCGTCCCGACCACCCCACCCCCGCGGCCTCCCCTCACCGCCGCTCCACCACCACCCGGTACTCCCCGTCCGCCCCCGCGCCCGCCACGTCGATCCGCACCCCCCTCTTCCTGTCCGTGAAGGCCTCCCCGACTTCGAACGGCGCGTCCGACAGTTCCGCCTGCACGTTCGGGCTGCGCGTGCACCCTCCGCTGTCCCGCTGGGAGTCGTACACCGTCACCGGCCCCATCCCGGTGTCCACATCGGCGTCGACCCGGTAGATCAGCACCCCCGGCCGGCAGACCGCCTCGTCGTTGCCCGCGCGGGTGCGGACCTCGACGGCGTATCCGGTCCGGGGGCCGAGAGGGACGAACACCAGTTTCGGGCCGCCCGCCCGCTCCAGGGGCGTCAGCGCGTACGACATCGTCCCGGGCGTCGCCGCGCAGGCGACCTGGGAGGAGTCCAGCCAGCCCAGTTTCCACTTGTGCCAGCCCAGGAGGTCGTTGTTGGCACCCCAGTCCTCGCTCATGATGTCCCAGTGGCCGACCGCGCCCCCGCCGTCCTGCGTGTACAGGTCGGGAAGGCCGAAGACGTGGCCGTTCTCGTGGGGGAGCACGCGGTAGCCGGTGCGGTCGTAGGAACCGGAGCCGTCGTCCTGGCGGGAGTAGACGAAGGAGGCGTTCGCCACCGGGACGCCGTCGGCGACCGGCGCCTCCGCGTTGCCGGCGAAGGTCACCGAGAGGACCGTGTCCAGCGCCGAGGGGCCCGCGTTCGGGGTCATCAGGACGTTCAGGAAGTCGTAGTCACGGAAGTCGATCATGGGGTCGGCGGCGCTGACGATGTCCTGGACCAGGTCGCGGTAGCCGGGATCGAAGGGCGCGCCGCGTTCTATGCCGTACGCCTTGAAGGGTTTGGGCATGCGCAGCCAGTGCCGGATCGGGGCCTCGGGGCGGTAGTCGAGGCGGCCGTAGGAGGCGATGCGAAACCATCTCGCGGTCTGCGGGAAGAACTCCCGGTAGCGGTCGAGGGCGTTTCCGGGGCCGGGGGCGTCGGGGAAGTCGACCATCAGGGTCAGGGCGTGGACGGTGCCCGTGGAGCGGGAGTAGCCGGCCGAGGTCGGTACGCCCTCCGACATCTGGACGGTGTGGCCGCCGCTGATCATGCAGGGGCCGAAGGCCGAGCCACGGGCCGCGGCGATCGGGCCCGCCCCGGCCGAGCTGGCCGGGGGCCGCAGGTGCCCGCTGCCGGCGGAGGTGCTGAAGGCGAGGATCAGGGCGGTGACGGACGCGAGGGCGGCGGCGCGGCGCGGACGTATCCGACGGCTGAGCTGCATGCACGGGCCCTTCCTCCACGGCAGCCGCCGGTGTCAGGCTGCGCCCTTTCGATCACCCTCGGTCGCGGGGTGTGCGGGCGCTCGCTGGAGGAGTCCGAACGTGGGGTCGGGCGGAGAGCGGGCCGTGATGCGGCCAACAGTGGGATGTGACGCAGGTCACGTCATAACTTTCCCTCAACCCGAAATAACCGGGGAGCGTCTCCCCGTTTAGTCAGGTGTCCGAGCGAAACGGGGACAGCTTCCCCGGATCGCACAGAACAGACAGCCAAGGAGTCCACCGTGACCGCCACGACGACCGCGAAGCCCGCGCAGCGCAAGGTGACCCGGCCGCGTGCCGACGCCCTGCGCAACCGGGAGCGGATCGTCACCGCCGCCCGCGAGATGTTCACCGAGTTCGGCCCGTACGTGCCGCTCGACGACATCGCCCGCCGGGCCGGCGTCGGCAACGCCACGGTGTACCGCAACTTCCCCGACCGCGACGCGCTCGTCCGCGAGGTCGTCTGCTCCGTCATGGACCGGACGTCGGAGGCGGCCGAGCAGGCGCTCGCGGAGACCGGGGACGCCTTCGAGGCGCTCGAGCGATTCGTGCACATCGCCGCCGACGAGCGGATCAGCGCGCTGTGCCCGATGGTCCAGAGCACTTTCGACCAGAACCACCCCGACCTCGAAGCGGCCCGTGAGCGGTGCGAGCAGATCGTCGAGTCGCTGATGGACCGCGCCAAGCAGGCCGGCCAGCTGCGGACCGACGTCGGCGTCGGCGACCTGATGGTCGTCGTGGCCCAGCTCAGCCGGCCCCCGGCGGGCACGGACTGCCTCACCAACGACCGCTTCGTCCACCGCCATCTGCAAATGTTCCTGGACGGACTGCGGGCCCCGGCCCAGTCGGTCCTGCCGGGCACGCCCGTGACCGTGGAGGATCTGCGCCGGCCCTGCGATTAGTTCCGCCGCTCGCGGCGGTCGGAACTCCCGACACCTGACACGCACCACCACCGACTGACCGGTTCTCGCCCTGGGCGAGCCGTCCCCTTACGACACCCTTTTTCCGTCACGAAGTCCCGAAGTGGGTACCCCCATGTCTGAAACAGCCGCAAAGGCTCCCGGCAGCACCCCAGGTGCCGCCGACTCCAACCGCTGGAAGGCGCTCGTCTTCATCGCGCTCGCCCAGCTGATGGTCGTCCTCGACGCCACCATCGTGAACATCGCGCTGCCCTCCGCCCAGGCGGACCTCGGCATCTCCGACGGCAACCGGCAGTGGGTCGTCACGGCCTACGCCCTCGCGTTCGGCGGACTGCTCCTGTTCGGTGGCCGGATCGCCGACCTGTGGGGCCGCAAGCGCGCCTTCGTCATAGGCCTGACCGGCTTCGCCGCCGCCTCCGCGCTCGGCGGAGCGGCCACCACCGGCGCCATGATGTTCGGTGCCCGCGCCCTGCAGGGCGTCTTCGGCGCCATGCTCGCGCCCGCCGCGCTCTCCCTGCTCGCCGTGATGTTCACGGACGCCAAGGAGCGCGCCAAGGCGTTCGGCATCTACGGTGCGATCGCCGGTGGCGGCGGCGCCGTGGGCTTCATCCTCGGCGGTGTGCTGACCGAGTACCTGGACTGGCGCTGGACGTTCTTCGTCAACATCCCGTTCGCGATCGTCGCCGCGCTCGGCGCGTACTTCGTCATCCGTGAGCCGGAGGGCGGCCGCAACCGCAACCCGCTCGACATCCCGGGCGTGCTGCTGTCCACCCTCGGTCTGGTCTCGCTCGTCTACGGCTTCACCCGCGCCGAGTCCGACGGCTGGGGCGACTCCCTGACGGTCGGCCTGTTCGTCGCCTCCGCGGTGCTCCTGCTGGCCTTCGTCGTCACCGAGGCCAAGGTCAAGGCCCCGCTGCTGCCCCTGCGCGTGGTCACCGACCGCAACCGCGGCGGCATCTACCTCTCGCTCGGTATCGCGATCATCGCGATGTTCGGCACCTTCCTGTTCCTGACCTACTACCTGCAGGTCATCAACGGCTACTCGCCGATCAAGACGGGCTTCGCCTTCCTGCCGATGATCGCGGGCATGATGATCGGCTCCACCCAGATCGGCGCCCGGCTGATGACCCGGGTCCCGGCCCGCGCGCTGATGGGCCCCGGCTTCCTGGTCGCCGCGGTCGGCATGCTGCTGATGACGCAGCTGGAGATCGGCTCGTCGTACGCCTCGACGATCCTGCCGTCGATGCTGCTGCTCGGTCTCGGCATGGGTACGGCGTTCATGCCGGCCATGTCCCTGGCCACGCTCGGCGTCGAGCCCCGTGACGCCGGTGTCGCCTCCGCGATGGTCAACACCTCGCAGCAGGTGGGCGGCGCGATCGGTACGGCCCTGCTGAACACGATCGCCGCCTCCGCGACGACCGCGTACATCAAGGACCACATCGGCTCCGCGACCTCCAAGTCGCAGGCGCAGCTGGTGCAGATGCAGGGCGCGGTGCACGGCTACACCAACGCGATCTGGATCGCGGTCGGCATGCTGGTCCTGGCCGCGGTGGTCGTCGTGACCCTGGTCAACGCCGGCCGCCCCGGTTCGACCGCCGTCGCCGGATCCGAGGAGGGCGTCGAGGACGAGCTGGCCGTGCCGGTGGTCGCCCACTGACGGCGGCCGCCCGGCCGTACCCCTTCGGAACCACTCGTACGTAGGAGGAAGGGGACGCCTCGTACGTACGACCCAGGATCTGCCCTGGTTCGCTGAGTGAGCGGCTCAGCGGAGCCAGGGCAGATCCGCGCCCGCCCCGTCGGGCTGCAGTCCCTCGGCGATGATCTGCATGATCTCGCCGAGGGATTTCTGCTGTTCGGGGGTGAGCCGGTCGAACACCGCCTGCCGTACGGCGGTGACGTGGCCCGGCGCGGTCCGCCGCAGGACCTCCTGGCCCTGCTCGGTCAGCACCGCGAACTGGCCCCGCTTGTCTGAGGGGCAGTCCTCGCGGCGCACCCAGCCGTTCTTCTCCAGCCGGGCGATGGCGTGGGAGAGACGGGAGCGGGTGATCTTCGCCTTCATCGCCAGCTCGGTCATCCGCAGCCGGCCCTTCGGGGCCTCGGCGAGGCCGACGAGGAGCCCGTAGTAGACGTGCGGCATGCCCGCCTCGCGCTGGAGCTGGCGGTCGAGGTGGTCCTCCAGGAGCGTGGTGGCGTGGACGTAGGCGCGCCAGACGCGCTGTTCCTGGTCGGAGAGCCAGTGGGTGTCCGCGGGGGGCTCCTGTGCCGCGGGGGCGGGTACAGCGGAGGTGGGTGCCGTCTTCATGCATCCACTGTACGAGACCTCTGCTTGAAAATTAAACAAATAAAGCGTACTGTCTTTTCATAGAGTTTTAGATTTCAACCATCAGTCCTCATCAGTCCTCATTTGGTCCCCACCAGGAACCGTCGGGAAGCACCGGGAGTCACCGCCATGTCCGCCGAAACGCTGGAGCGCATGCCCGCCCTCTATCTCAGCCACGGCGCGCCGCCCCTCGCGGACGACCCGGTCTGGCCCGGCCAGCTCGCCGCGTGGTCCGCCGACCTGCCCCGCCCGACGGCGATCCTCATGGTCTCCGCCCACTGGGAGGAGGCCCCGCTGGCGCTCGGCGCCGTGGAGACGGTCCCGCTCGTCTACGACTTCTGGGGCTTCCCCGAGCACTACTACCGCGTCCGGTACGAGGCGCCCGGCGCCCCCGAACTCGCCGATTCCGTCCGCAAGTTGCTGCGCGCGCCGGGCATGCCCGTGCAGGACATCCCGGACCGGGGGCTGGACCACGGCGCGTACGTCCCGCTCGTCGAGATGTTCCCGGCCGCCGACATCCCCGTACTGCAGATCTCCATGCCGACGCTCGACCCGGTGAAGCTGATGGAGATCGGCCGCAAGCTGGCGCCCCTGCGCGACGAGGGCGTACTGATCGTCGGCTCCGGCTTCTTCACCCACAACCTGGCCGCGCTGCGGCACGTCGGCCAGGGCGTGCCCGGCTGGTCGGCCGAGTTCGACGACTGGGGCCACCGCAGGCTGCAGGACGGCGACGTCGACGCGCTGCTCGACTTCCTGCACAAGTCCCCGGCCGGCCGGCTCGCCCACCCGCGCACCGAGCACTTCGCCCCGCTCTTCGTCACCATGGGTGCCGCGGACGCGGCCGGCGAGCTGGACGCGCAGAAGTCGGTGATCGACGGGTTCTGGATGGGGCTGGCCAAGCGGTCGGTGCAGTTCGGTTGACCTACAGCTCCTTCTCGTACCAGGCGACATCCCAGTAGCGGCCGAACTTCCGGCCCACCTCCCGGTACGTGCCGACGTACCGGAACCCGAAGCGTTCATGCAGCCGCGTGGACGCTTCGTTGGGCTGGGCGATGCCCGCGTAGGCGCGGTGCAGGTCCTCCTCGGCCAGGGCCTCGAAGAGGGCCTTGTACAGCAGTGTGCCGATGCCGCGCCGGCCCGCGTGCGGGGCCACGTACACCGTCGTCTCCACCGAGGTCCCGTACGCTGGCTTGGCTCGATAAGGGCTGGATGTGGCGTAGCCCAGAATTTCCTGTGTGTCCGCGTCTGCGGCAACCTTCAGGCGGTGCGGTCCGTCTTCAGGGTGGGAGAGCAGCCACGGACGGCGCTCCTGGGGAGTGAAGACGGCGGTGTCGAATGTGATCGGCGTCTCACGTACGTAGTGGTTGTAGATGTCGGTGAGGGCTTCGAGGTCATCCTCGACTCCCGGCCTGACCTGCACCTCTGCACGCTCCGACGGCATCGGACCTCCTCATGTGGCCGCACAGGGTACTGCATGATCAGAAAATTGGGGTGACGGGTTGGGAATTCTGTCCGGATTCCAGTCGTTGTTTCCATCAGATGCAGGGCACCCGACAAAAGTGCTGAGCGGTACTCGATGGCGAGTGCCCGGCGTCTGAGAAGGACCAACACCCGCCAGCCCTCCCCCACTCTCGACTCCGCTCGAGAAGGGGGGAACCTCGATTCGCAAGGGAGCACGCATGGCAACCCGTGCCGTCGCCCGTCGTCAGTCCGCCGCCGGCGAGACCGGCAACGCGGCACGCAGTGTTCGCGCTCATGGCGGCGAGATCGCAGACCGCGACCTGGTCGGCATGTACCTCGACGAGATAGCGCGCACACCGCTGCTCGACGCCGCCAAGGAGGTCGAGTTGTCTCAGATCATCGAGGCGGGTGTGTTCGCGCGACAGGTTCTCGACGGATACGAGGAGTCCAAGGCGGAGGCCACCCGCGAGGAGCTGGAGGCGCTCGTCGCCGAGAGCGAGCGTGCCAAGGACATCTTCATCCGCTCCAACCTCCGTCTGGTCGTGGCCGTGGCCCGTCGCTACCCCCGTAGCGGCCTGCCCCTGCTGGACCTGATCCAGGAGGGCAACGCCGGTCTGGTGCGCGCGGTCGAGAAGTTCGACTACCGCAAGGGCTTCAAGTTCTCCACGTACGCGACCTGGTGGATCCGTCAGGCCATCACCCGCTCGATAGCCGACCAGTCGCGCACCATCCGCCTCCCCGTCCACCTGGTGGAGGAGCTGGGCCGGATCCGCCGTGTGCAGCGTGAGTTCAACCGTGAGCACGGCCGCGACCCGGAGCCCGCGGAGATCGCCGCCGAGCTCGGTTCGAACGCCGAGCGTGTGACGGACGTCCTGGACTGGGCCCGCGACCCGGTCTCCCTGAACATGTCGGTGGACGACGAGGGCGACACCCAGTTCGGCGACCTGCTGGAGGACACCTCCGCGGTCTCCCCGGAGCAGTCGGTCCTCACCCTGCTGCGCAGCGAGGAGCTGGACCACCTCATCGGGCGCCTCGACGCGCGCACGGCCTCCATCATCAAGATGCGCTACGGCATCGAGGACGGCCGCGAGCGCACGCTGACCGAGGTCGGCAAGGAGCACGGCCTGACGCGCGAGCGCATCCGTCAGATCGAGAAGCACGCGTTGCTGGAGCTGAAGAAGCTGGCCCGCGACACCGGCTTCGAGGCGGCGGCGTAACACCGACGTCCGCTGCGGCCGGGGTGCGCGCGTGGGGGCGCGTGCGCGTCGGCCCGGGGCGGCGGCGTACGACGGCCGCGGGCCGCGTACGCCGGGTGGCGGAAGACCGCGCAAACATGGCGCGTAACGCCGCTTCAACCGGCTGTGCCCTGGGAAAAAGACTTCAGGGCACATGAGTTCGGGCAAACCGGCAGATGTTCGGGGCGATCCGGACCGGCACGACCGCCCCTGAAAAACCCCTGGACCACGTCCCGACGCACATCCCCCCCGGCGCCGGGACTCTCCCTGAGCCGGGCTTCGGCGCCCCTCCCCCCGGGCGTCGTAGCCCGGCTCTTTTTCCGTCCGCCGGCGCCTGCGCGCAGGGCGGGCGGCGTCCGGGCATCCGGGCGGGCCGGGGCGCTTCCGCGCACGCTGGAGGGCGGGGCACCCCGAACCTGAACCCCGGGGTGGCCCGCCGGTGGCAGATTGTGCCACATCGGCATAGCCTGCCGATGTGAGCAGCCCCACCCCCGCACCGACCCCCCGTTCGTCCACGGCGGCGCCGC
The DNA here is from genome assembly GCF_050214755.1 of Streptomyces sp. C1-1. NCBI lineage: Bacteria > Bacillati > Actinomycetota > Actinomycetes > Kitasatosporales > Streptomycetaceae > Streptomyces > Streptomyces sp. C1-1. Next base: position 5,722,155 of record NZ_CP189826.1, read on the forward strand.
TCTCCCTGACCGAGCGGCGCAAGGCCGCGACCCGGATGGAGATCGCCCGCGCCGCGGCAGGCCTGTTCGTACGGCACGGTCTGCGCGCCACCCGCGCGGAGGACATCGCCCAGGCCGCGGGAGTCGCTCCCCGCACCTTCTACCGCTACTTCGCGACCAAGGAAGAGGCCGTCGCCCCCCTCTACGCGGCGGGCGCCCAGCGCTGGACGGAGGCCCTCGCCGAGGCCCCCGCCCACCTCTCCGTCCCCCAGGCCCTGGAACACGCGGTCCGCCACACCCTCACCCCGGGCGCCGGCGTCTCGGCGGCCTCCTGGGAACTGGTCCGCACCCTCATCCGCCTTACCGACGACAGCCCGGCCCTGGGCAAGGTCTGGGCGGAGGTGTGCCAGGAGTCGGAGGGGCGGCTGGGAGAGGTGCTGGCTGGAAGGCTGGAGGGGAGGCTGGGAGAGGCGCTGGAGGGGAGGCTGGAGGGGAGGCTGGTGGGCGACGGGGGGCATTTTGAGGATGGGCATGACAACGTTGGCAGTCGGTACGCCCGCCTTCCCGGCCTGAGGTTCGCCGCCGCCGTCGCCGGAGCCGCCGTGCGGGTCGCCGTCGAGGTGTGGGCGGCGGGCGAGGCGCCGGCGAGCGGGGAGCGGGGGCCGGCGGCGCTGGCGCTGCGCAACCTGGAGGCGGTGCGGGACTTTCCGTGGGACGGGGTCGCGGGGCAGGTGTAGGGACCGCGTGCTGTCGTGTGGCCGCCTGCCGCCTGCCGCCTGCCGCCTGCCGCCTGCCGCCTGCCGCCTGCCGTGTGGCGTGGCGCTCGTCGTCCGGCGCCGTCACCCACCCGCGGCGCGTGTCAGTCGCGCTCCCAACTGCCGTACGTGCTCCACCAGTTCCGCGGGTTCCCGCACCGTGAACTCGAAGCCCAGCAGGGCCAGCCGTACCGCCGTCCATTCGGGCGCGTCCCCGGATCTGCCGCGCAGTCGGCAGGAGTTGGCGTCCACGGGCTCCGGTGTCCCCAGCCATGCCGGGACCTTCGCGGCGACGGCCTCGACGGGCGCGGCGAAGGTGATCTCGAAGTCGTAGAACTCCTGCTGCCGTTGCATGGAGCGGCGCAGGTATTCGGCCGCGTCCCCTGTGGGCAGCTCGCGCGGAGCGAACCGCGCTCCGGTCGCGAAGGGCTCGCTCACCCGGTCGACCCGGAAGGTCCGCCAGTCGGCGCGGTCGAGGTCGTAGGCGACGAGGTACCAGCGTCGTCCGGTCGACACGAGCCGGTACGGCTCCGTCAGGCGCCGTGATTCCGTGCCGTCCCCGGCGCGGTAGGCGAAGCGCAGCCGTTCCCGCCCGGCGACCGTGGAGGCCATCACGGTCAGCGTCTCGGGTGGGATGGTCGCCCCGTCACCGCTGGTCAGCGGGGTGGTGGCGGCCTGGAGAGTGGTGACGCGGTGGCGCAGGCGGGAGGGCAGGACCTGCTCCAGCTTGGCGAGGGCCCGTACGGAGGCCTCGTCGACGCCTGCGAGGGCGTGCCCGGCGCCGGCCCTGAGGCCCACCGCGATGGCCACGGCCTCCTCGTCGTCGAGCACCAGCGGGGGCATCGCCTTGCCCGCCACCAGCCGGTAGCCGCCGTCGGCGCCCATGGTGGCCTGCACCGGATAGCCGAGTTCGCGCAGCCGGTCGATGTCCCGGCGCACCGTGCGCCGGGAGACCCCGAGCCGCTCGGCAAGCTCTCCGCCGGGCCATTCGCGGGGGGTCTGGAGGAGGGAGAGGAGCGTCAGGAGCCGGGCCGGGGTATCCGTCGTCATGATGTCGAGGATGCCGCACAAGTAGGACCTGTTCTGTCCTACTGGGGGCATAGCTTCGAGCCATGAACCGCATCGAGAACCCCGTCGTACCGCCGGACCGGCGCCGCTGGTTCGCCCTCGCCATCGTGATGACCGCGGCCTTCATGGACCTCGTCGACGTCACGATCGTCAACGTCGCCATCCCGTCCATCCAGCGGGACGCGGGCGCCTCCTTCAGCCAGATCCAGTGGATCACGGCCGGCTATGCGCTGGCCTTCGCCGCCGCACTGATCACGGGAGGTCGTCTCGGTGACATCCATGGCCGAAAGCAACTGTTCCTGATCGGGATCGGCGGTTTCACCCTCGCTTCGGCGTTGTGCGGCTTCGCCGCCGGCCCGGAGATGCTCGTCGCCTCGCGCGTCCTGCAGGGCGGTATGGCCGCGATGATGGTGCCGCAGGTGCTGTCGATCGTGCACGCCACCTTCCCGGCGCACGAGCGCGGCAAGGTCTTCGGGCTCTTCGGAGCCGTCGTCGGGCTGGGCGCGGTGCTCGGACCGCTGCTGGGCGCCCTGCTGACGGAGTGGAACCTGTTCGGCCTCGAGTGGCGGCCCATCTTCCTCATCAACCTGCCGGTCGGCGTCGCGGGCCTGGTGCTGGGCAGCCGCTTCATCACCGAGTCGAAGGCGCCGCGGGCGCTCAAACTCGACCTGGTGGGTGTGGCGCTCGTGACGCTGGGGCTGCTGATGCTGCTCTACCCGCTGACCAGGGGACGCGAGCTGGGCTGGCCGCTGTGGGGGTACGCCTCGATGGCCGGCGCGGTGCTGGTCTTCGGAGCGCTGGTGGCGTACGAGCGGCGGAAGGCGGCGCGGGACGGCTCGCCGCTGGTCGAACTCTCCCTGTTCCGGGTCAAGAGCTTCGCGGCCGGCATCGCCGTCCAGACCGTTTTCGGGGTCGCGCTCGGCGTGTTCTTCCTGGTGTGGACGCTGTACATGCAGATCGGCCTGGGCTGGAGCCCGCTGCGGGCGGGCCTGACCGGCATTCCCTTCTCGATCGCGGTCTCCACGGCGGCGGGACTGTCCGTACAGAAGCTGGTGCCCCGCTTCGGGCGGAAGGTGCTGCAGGCGGGCGCGCTGCTGATGGCGGCCGGCGTCCTGCTCTACATCTGGGAGTCCGACCGGTACGGGCTCGGCATCGCCTCCTGGCAGATGGCGCTGCCGCTGGTGGTGATGGGCGTCGGGATGGGTCTGATCGTCGCGCCCCTGACGGACGCGGTGCTCACGGACGTACCGCGCGAGCACGCGGGCTCGGCGTCCGGGCTCATCAACACGGTGCAGCAGATGGGGAACGCACTGGGCCTCGGCCTCGTCTCGGTGGTGTTCTTCGGCGCCATCGGGGACCGGCTGACGCCCGCGCAGGTGGGGCCGGCGTTCGTGCACGCCTTCCAGCACGCCCTCGGGTGGGTGGCGGCCGTGATGGCGGCGATCTTCCTGCTGATGTTCGCGCTGCCGGGGCGGGCGGCGCAGGGGGTCGACGGCGGTGACGGTGCGGACGTTCCGGTGACGGCGGACGGCGCGGACGCGCAGGTCTCCTCGGGCAGCCGGCCGGTCCGGGAAGGGGCGGCGGTGTAGCGGACGGACACATTCGTCTGGTGCGCGCCGGGACGCGCCGACTGCGAGGCCTCCCACTCCCTCCGGGGAGTGGGAGGCCCGTTTGTGTCCGGATGATGCCCGGAACTGTTTACTTTCCAGAAATCCGGGCGTAGCCTCCGAGCGAAACCACAAGTTCGGGCATCAGTGGAAACACTCGGACATCGAGGCGGAGGCGAACGGAGATGTACGCACCCGAGCGGCAGCAGGAGATCCTCCGGCTCGCCCGAGACGGCGGCCGGGTGGACGTGGTGTCGCTGGCCGAGGAGTTCCAGGTCACGGCGGAGACCATCCGCCGGGACCTGAAGGCCCTGGACCGCGCCGGCCTGGTCCGCAGGGTGCACGGGGGTGCCATACCGGCCGGACGCCTCGACTTCGAGCCGGACCTCGCCGAGCGCGAGGGGACATCCACGGACGAGAAGGACCGCATCGCCAAGGCCGCCGTGGCGGAACTGCCGACCGAGGGCACGATGATCCTCGACGCGGGTACGACCGTGGCACGCCTCGCCGCCGCGATCCCGCTGGAGTCCTCCCTCACCGTCGTCACGCACAGCCTGCCGATCGCCGCCCGCCTCGCCGACCATCCGGGTATCCAGCTCCACCTCGTCGGGGGACGCGTACGGCACCGTACGCGCGCCGCCGTCGACGCGTGGGCGCTGCGCGCGTACGGCGAGATCCGCGCCGACGTGCTGTTCATCGCGGCCAACGGCTTCTCCGCCGAACACGGCCTGACCACCCCCGACCTCGCCGAGGCCGCGGTCAAGCGCGCGGCCGTCGCCGCCGCCCGCCGCGTGGTGCTGCTCGCCGACTCCTCCAAGCACGGCCAGGAGCACTTCGCCCGCTTCGGCGACCTGAGCGACGTGGACCTGCTGATCACCGACAGCGGGCTGAGCCGAGAAGACGCCGTCGACATCGAGCGCGGCGGCACGGAAGTGGTGCGCGCATGATCCTCACCGTGACCCCCAACCCCTCCCTCGACCGCACCTACGAGGTCCCCTCGCTCGACCGTGGCGAGGTCATCCGCGCCACCGGCGAGCGCATGGACCCGGGCGGCAAGGGCGTGAACGTCTCGCGCGCCGTCGCGGCCGCCGGACGGCGCACGGTGGCGGTTCTGCCCCTGGGTGGTGCGCCGGGGGCGCTCGTCGCCGACCTGCTCGACGCGCAGGGCATCGAGGTCGCGCCGGTGCCGGTCGCCGGGGCCACCCGGTCCAACATCGCGCTCGCGGAGGCGGACGGGGTGCTGACCAAGATCAACGCGCCGGGTCCGGAGCTGTCGGCGGACGAGCAGGAGCTGCTGCTGGAGACGGTGCGCGCGCAGTCGCGCGACGCGGACTGGATCGCGTGCTGCGGGAGCCTGCCGCGGGGCCTCGCGCCGGCGTGGTACGCCGATGTCGTCGCGCGGGCGCACGCCGGGGGCGCGCGGATCGCGCTGGACACCTCGGGGCGTGCGCTCCTTGAGGCGCTGCGCGAGCGGCCCGACGTGGTGAAGCCGAACGCCGAGGAGCTCGCGGAGGCCGTCGGGCGCCCCCTGGCCACGGTGGGCGACGCGGTGAAGGCGGCCGAGGAGTTGCGCGAGATGGGCGCGCGCGCCGTGCTCGCGAGCCTGGGCGCCGACGGACAGCTGCTGGTGGACGGCGCGGGCGCCTGGTTCGGCAGCGCGCGCGTGGACGTCGTACGAAGCAACGTCGGCGCCGGCGACTCATCCTTGGCCGGCTTCCTGATCGCCGGCGGCAGCGGACCGGAGGCGCTCGCCTCGGCGGTGGCGCACGGCGCGGCGGCCGTCCAGCTGCCGGGCAGCGTGATGCCGACGCCCGGCGACCTGGACCTGGCCGCGGTCACGGTGACCGCCGATGTGCCGGTGGACCGCGAGTTGTCGGAGCCGGTGTCATGAGCGCCCGTACCAACCTCAGTGTCATGAGCGCCCGCACCGGTTCTGGTGTCATGCACGCCCGTACCAACCTCGGTGTCATGAGCGTCCGTACCAACCCTGGTGTCGTGAACGCCCGTACCCACCCCTGTTCCGGTTTCCGGCATACGGCCCCTTGGCGGCGAGGCTCCCCGTTACTCGCCGCGGCCGACGGGAGGCAGGGCCACCTGAGCCGCCCTGCCCTCACCGGGAGGCGGGGTTTCCCCGGCCCCGCCTCCACCGGCCCCGCCCGCACCGGCGGCCCTGAGTTTCCCGCCACCCCCCACAGCACCCCTGTCCCCACCCCCGCCCACCCCACTCCACGGGCGATACGCGTGCTAAGGAGCCCGCGATGAGCGACATGATCACCGCGGACCTGGTCGATCTCGACCTGTCCGCCGACACCAAGGAAGCGGCGGCGCGTGCCCTCGCCGAACGCATGGTGGCCCTGGGCCGGGTGACCGACCTGGAGGGCTTCCTCGCCGACGTGGCGGCGCGCGAGGCGCAGATGCCGACCGGCCTGGACGGCGGCATCGGCATCCCGCACTGCCGCAGCGAGCACGTCACCGAGCCGACGCTCGCCTTCGGACGCAGCTCCGCGGGGATCGACTTCGGCGCGGCGGACGGTCCCGCCGACCTGATCTTCCTGATCGCGGCGCCCGCCGGCGCCGACGACGCCCACCTGACGATCCTGTCGTCGCTGGCCCGCCAGCTGATGAACGCGGAGTTCACCGCCGCGCTGCGTTCGGTGGGGGACGCGTCCGCCGCGGCCGCGCTGATCCGCGGGGACAAGACGCCCGAGGCGGCGGCCGAGGGCGCAGGCGCCACGGAGGGCGCATCCGAGGACTCCGTGGCGTCGTCGGTGGCGGCCTCCGCCGACGACGCCACGGACAGCACCGCTGCGGCGCCGGGCGCGAGCGTCGCGGACGCCGCCGCCGAGCGCCCCTTCCGCATCGTCGCCGTCACCTCCTGCCCGACCGGCATCGCCCACACGTACATGGCGGCCGAGTCGCTGGAGAACGCGGGCCGCGAGGCGGGCGTCGAGGTCGTCGTCGAGACGCAGGGCTCGGCCGGCTTCACCCGGCTCGACCCGGGCGTCATCGCGGCGGCGGACGGCGTGATCTTCGCGCACGACGTCCCCGTACGGGAGAAGGAACGCTTCGCCGGCAAGCCCACCGTCGACGTCGGTGTGAAGGCCGGCATCAACCGGCCCGGCGAGCTGATCACCGAGGTGCGCGGCAGGGCCGCGCGCGGTGAGGTGACCGCGGGCGCCCCCTCGGGCGCGGGCACTCCGGTCGAGCGCTCCGGCGACTCCGGCGAGGGCTACGGCACGAAGCTGCGCAAGTGGCTGATGTCCGGCGTGAGTTACATGGTCCCGTTCGTCGCGGCCGGCGGTCTGCTGATCGCCCTCGGGTTCGCGATCGGTGGATACAAGATCAAGTCGGCGCCCTCGGTGATGGACCACTTCGTCTGGACGCAGACCGACAGCTGGGCCGCCTTGATGTTCCAGATCGGCGCAGTGGCCTTCGGCTTCCTGGTCCCGGTCCTGGCCGGCTACATCGCCTACGGCATGGCGGACCGCCCGGGTCTCGTCCCCGGCTTCGTCGGCGGCATGATCGCCTCCACGATCAACGCGGGCTTCCTCGGCGGCCTGGTGGCAGGTCTGCTGGCCGGTGGCGTGGTGATGGCCATCCAGAGGATCGACATCCCGGCGGTGCTGCGCGGCATCATGCCTGTGGTGGTGATCCCGCTGATCTCCTCGGCGATCGTCGGATTCCTGATGTTCGTCGTGGTCGGCAAGCCCATCGCCTCCGCCCAGAAGGCCATGACCGACTGGCTGAACGGCCTCTCCGGCTCCAACGCCATCCTGCTCGGCGCCCTGCTCGGCCTGATGATGTGCTTCGACCTCGGCGGCCCCGTCAACAAGGTCGCCTACACCTTCGCCACCGCCGGCATCGCCGTCTCCAACCCGAGCGACTCCGCGATGAAGATCATGGCCGCGGTCATGGCCGCGGGCATGGTGCCGCCGCTGGCGATGGCCCTGGCCACCACGATCCGCGGCAGGCTCTTCACCGAGACCGAGCGCGAGAACGGCAAGGCCGCCTGGGTCCTCGGCGCCTCCTTCATCTCCGAGGGCGCCATCCCGTTCGCCGCCGCCGACCCGCTGCGCGTCATCCCCTCCGCCATGGTGGGCGGCGCGATCACCGGCTCCCTGTCGATGGCGTTCAGCGCCACCCTGCGCGCCCCGCACGGCGGCATCTTCGTGGTCCCGCTGATCGGCAACGCCTTCCTCTACCTGATCGCCATCGCGGTCGGCGTGTGCGTCAGCACCGCCCTGGTCGTCGTACTGAAGGGCATGCGCAAGCCGGCACCCGGCACCGTGGGCGCCGGCAAGGCGGACGGGGCGGCCGCCGCGGCAGGGGAGGCGAAGCAGCCGGTCGCAGCGTGAAGATCTGTTCGTAAAGATCTATTTGTCTCTTTGAAGTGTTGTGGCGTGTTCACGGCACCTGCGAGATACGTCACGGTCCGGGCCCAAAGGCCCGGACCGTGGTGTCTACTGGGCGCATGCCTGATGAGCACGTCCCGGTTCTCCAGTCGATGGGCGCGGCGATACTCCTCCTCACCGCTGCCCTGTGGGTCTTCGCCCTGTATTCTCTCGCCCGCCGCGGTCACTTCGGTCCCATTCCGCGACTCGCCGGCCCCCGCAGTCCGCGCGCCCTCCCGCGCCGACGTCGGTCCGCTCCCCACCTGGAGTCCGTCGAACTGACCCCGGCGGAGAGAGCCGCGTTCGCGGGGCTCGTACGACAGCTCAGCGACGGCCGCTGAGGCGCGTGCCGGGGACGCCGGCGCGCACCCCAACCGCACGCCGGGGCGCGCGCCTATATCGGGCGCGGGGAACGAGCGTTGGGCGCCGTCCGCGCCCACTGCTCAGGAGACCTGCGCCGCCCGCCGCTCCATGGCGTCCCGGGCCGCGTCCTCCGTGACGTACACCTCGCACATGTGCCGCCCGTCGGGCGTCGCCGTGTGCTCGACCTCCCAGAGGGAGATCTCCTCGCCGTCGCGCAGCAGGAACGCGTGCTCGTAGAGCGCGAAGCACAGTCCGGCGCGCCGTGCGTGGCAGGGGCGGCCGAAGGCCTGCGTGATCTGGTGCGCGAACGCCGTGGTGAGTAAAGCGGCCGTCTCCGCGCCGGGTCGGTCGGCGTTCTCCGCGCGGCGCAGGAGCCGGCGCGCGTGGTCCGCCGAGTCGTCCGGCACGTACGCGTGCCGGGGCGCGGGGACCGGCGACAACTGCACCGTCACCGGCAACTCGAAGTCGGGCGTGTCCGGCGGCAGAGGCAGGCGCGCGGTGGCGGCGCGCAGCTCCTCCTCGTCGACGTACACCTCGTGCTGGGCGGCGCTGCCCGGCGCGGGGTTGTGCACGAGCTCCCACAGGGTGAGCGCCGAGCCGTCGGCGAGCAGCCATGTGTGCCGGTACGTCTCGCGGTGCAGCCCCGAGCTGTGGTGCGCGGAGTGGAGCGAGCTGTCGTGCGCCAGGGCGCAGTCGAGGCGCTGTATGACCTCGTCCGGCAGCTCGAAGGAGTTCAGGGCACGGCCGAGGAGTCGCGCGAGGTGCTCCTCCGGAGACTCGGGCGACTCGGGTGGTTCGTACGCTGCTGTCTCGTACGGAACGCTCAAGGTTTCTCCCGGCGTTGCTGCATGTCACCTTGTGGGTGCATACCGTAGCCCCTCGGTCGGACATCATGTCCGGGAACCGAGAAAACGTACGCACAGAAAACGAGCGGGCCGTGTGAGAAATTCCCACACGGCCCGATGACCTGTCAGATTGCCCTGCTCAGGCGGCTCTTGAGACGATCATGCGCGATGTACGGCGATCATGTGCGATGTACGGCGATCACGCGGCGCTTCCCGCGACCCACTCGTTCCACGGCAGGTTCCAGCCGTTGAGTCCGTTGTCCGGCGCCACCGTCTTGTCGGGGGAGTTCTTGACGATCACCACGTCCCCGATGAGCGAGTTGTCGTAGAACCACTTGGCGTTCGTGGCGCCCTGCGCGCCCTGCGCGTCCGCGAGCCCCACACAGCCGTGGCTGGTGCCCTCGCGGCCGAAGGGCGGGTTGCCCTTGTTGTACCAGTAGTTGCCGTGGAGGAACGTCCCCGACGTCGTCAGCCGCATCGCGTGCGGCACGTCCGGGATGTCGTACTCGCCGCCCAGACCGACCGTCTGGCTGTTCATACGCGTCTGCACGAACTTCTCGGAGATCACCATCTGCCCGTTGTACGTGGTGTGCTCCGGGCTGCCCGACGAGATCGGCAGCGTCTTGAACGTCTTGCCGTCCCGCACCACCGTCATGGTCTGCGTGTTCACGTCCACCGTGGACACCTGCGAGCGCCCGATGGTGAAGGTGACGGTCTTCTTCTGCACCCCGTAGACGCCGTTCGCGCCCTCGACCCCGTCCAGGTCGATCTTCATCGTGACCTTGGAGCCGGCCTTCCAGTACTCCTGCGGCCTGAAGTCGAGCCGCTGCGACCCGAACCAGTGCCCGACCACCTTCTGCCCGCTGCTCGAGGTGACCGTGATGTGCGACTGCACGGCCTTCCTGTCGCTGATCACCTTGTCGAAGTTGAACGACACCGGCATCCCGACACCGACCGTGGTCCCGTTGTCCGGCGTGTACGTGCCGATGAAGCTGTTCGTCGAAGTGACCGTGGTGAAGATGGAGTTGGCGGCGGCCGTGCGACCGGCCGAGTCCTTCGCGGTCGCCGAGATCTGGTACTTGGTCCCGCGTTCCAGCGGTCCGTTCGGCTTCCAGGCGCCGCCGTTGCCGGATATCGAACCCGGTACGGCCTGCCCCGTTCCCGCCACCGTCATCTTCACGTCGGTCAGTCTGCCCCCGCTGACCTTCACGCCTGTCGTGTTGATCGACGCAGCGGTCGAACCGTCCTTCGCCGAGATGACGATCCTGGCCGTGGACGTCTTGGCCGAGCTGTTGCCGGTCTTGCTGTCGCTGTTCGAGTCGGCGTTGGCGTCACCGCCGCAGGCGGTGAGGGTGAGGGCGCCGACCATCAGGACGGCACTTGCCCCCAGTGCGCGCCGCGCTGCCATGTTCGGCGTCTTCACGTGCTGCTCCCGGTTTTCGTGGTGTGTGTGCTCCGCTCCAGTGCGTGGTGAAAGAGGGGGCGGGTGGTCCGGGAGGTTCCCGCCGTACGTCTTGGACGCCGTCACGTGACAGAACCAGGACAATGTGCGGGGAAGACGTCGTGGCTGGTGGGGGGCGCGGGCGCGCGTGTACGGCGTGCGCGGCGCGGCGTCGTTGTGTACTCGGGCTGCGCGCCCGGTGTGCGGGGACGCCGCCGGCTCAGCTGCTCCCGTACAACTCCTCGTACGACGGCCACGTCCCGCCCGGCCCGTCCACCGACTCCGCGGCGCGCACGGCGCGCACGATCGCCCGCGTCACCAGGTCCGCGCCCGCGGCGAGGATCTCGTTGAGCGCGAGGGGGTGTTCGGCGTCGAGCGGGCGCTCCCCCGTCGCCAGGGCGAAGACCGTGTCGCCGTCGTTGAGCAGGTGGACCGGCCGCACGGCGCGCGCGATGCCGTCGTGCGCCGTACCGGCGAGCTTCTGCGCCTGTGCCTTCGACAGGTCCGCGTCGGTGGCGACCACGGCGAGGGTGGTGTTGAGTGGCGGGCGCCCGTTCTTCGCCGCGCACTCGGCGAGACGCCGGCGAGCGGTCTCGTGGACGCCCGTCTCCGGGTACTTCACGCGTCCTTGGAACAACTCGCCGTAGAGAACGCCCGTTTCGGGGTCCATCGCCGAGCCCGCCGCGTTGGCCACCACCAGCGCCGCCACGGTGACCCCGGAGCCGAGAACAGCGCTCGCGGTGCCCACTCCGCCCTTCAGCGGCCCGACGGCCGCCCCCGTTCCGGCGCCCACGCAGCCTTCCGGCACGGGCACACCGACCGCACTCGCGGCGGCCGCCTCGACCGCGGCCCGGCCGGTGGCGGCGTCGGGCCGGGCGCGGAAGTCGCCGCCACGCCCCAGGTCGAAGACGCACGCGGCGGGCACCACCGGCACGACGTGCGTGGGATCCACTCCCACGCGCACCCCACGCCCCTGCTCCTCCAGCCAACCCATCACGCCGGAAGCCGCGTCGAGCCCGTACGCGCTGCCGCCGGTCAGTACGACCGCCTCCACCTTCTGCACGAGGTTGCGCGGGTCCAGGGCGTCGGTCTCCTTGGTGCCGGGGCCGCCTCCCCGGACGTCCACGGCGGCCACTGCGCCGCCTTCCGGGGCGAGGACGACCGTGGTTCCGGTGAGCCGGCCGCCACCGGTGCGCGTCGCGTGGCCCACGCGCACTCCGATGACGTCGGTCAAAGCGTCAACTGCCATGGACCCAGTGTGGACCGGGCCCATGACGTGAGGGGCCCGTCAGACGACCGGAGTCGTCGCACGCTCCCCGCTCGCCCCGGTCGTCCGGCGCTCCTTGGACAGCATGCGTGCCGTCAGGGCCACGCCGGTCGCCACCGCGAGCCCCGACACGATGCCGGCCGCGAGCACGGCCCAGTCGCCCAGGAACGTGCAGGCGATCACCAGGAGTGCGGTGACGGGCAGCACCAGCTGCTGCGCGATGCCCACCTTGAAGTAGCGGGAGTGCAGCGCCCACACCGTGAGCAGGTACAGCGCCGTCGGCAGAGTCACGGCGGCAGACGCGGCCAGCGTGGAGATGTGTGCCTTGCCGACCGCCTGCTCCACAGCCACTTCCAGTCCCGCTCCGATCGCCGCAGCCGAGGCGAAGATCAGGTAGTGGCCGTATCCCCAGATGAACGCCTGCCTGCTGGTGCGCAGGCGTCCGTGGATCGGCACGACGAAGTAGATCCACCAGGCGGCGAAGACGATGAGCAGTCCGCCCGCCGCGATCGGCAGCAGTTCGCCCAGTGCGTCGTGCTCGTCCACCCCCGACTTCACGGCGGCGGTGGCGGCGGCGATCGTCTCGCCGAGCACGATGATGGTGAACAGTCCGTAGCGCTCGGCGATGTGGTGCGGGTGCCAGGCGGTAGTGGAGTCCTTCTCCGCGTAGAGCGGTACGCAGAGCTCCGCGATCGCCATCACCAGGAAGACCCAGGGACGGGCCGGCTCGGGCAGCACGACCAGCCCGAGCCAGCCGACCAGGCAGAGCAGGACGCCGCCCGCGTACCGAAGGGCGGCGGTTCTCTCCGCGCCCTGCGCCGATCGCGCCGCTCTCAGCCACTGCGCGGCCATCGCCAGCCGCATGATCAGGTAGCCGAGCCAGACCACGGTGTAGTCGTGGTCCTCGAAGGCCCGTGAGATTCCGGCGGCCAGCACGAGGACGCCGGCGATCTGGACGAGGGTGACGACCCGGTAGAGGGCGTCGTCGTTGTCGTACGCCGAGGCGAACCAGGTGAAGTTCATCCAGGCCCACCAGATCGCGAAGAACTGCATCGCGTAGCTCATGATGCCGTTGCCCGCGTGCCCACCGGCCACGGCGTGCACCAGGCCGACGCCCGCCTGGGCGATGGCCACGACGAAGCACAGGTCGAAGAAGAGCTCGAGCGGCGAAGCGACGCGATGTGCCTCGTCGCGGCCGCGTGCGGTGAGCCGGCGCAGCGGTCTGTGGCGTTCGTGCGCGCCGGAGGGCGCCGGGGGAGGAGTCGGGCTGGACGTCATGGACCCAAGCACACCAGATAACCTGCCGAAATTCTTGTGAAGCGTTTCACAAGCGGTCGCGGTCCTAAGGTCCCCTCGAAAAGGCCAGGTCAGCGACGTTCGCCGGGGTTCTGATCGATTATCGATAGGACCTTTGGACCGGGATCGGGGACCAACGCAACTCCCTGCGGCGCCCGCGGCGGCGTGCAATGGATCCGTACCCACGAAGCGATGCGGAAGGTCTCGGCCATGACTGCCACCCCTGCGGAAACCACTCCCGTCACCCCTGCCGAGGAGACGCCGCGCGAACCGTCCCCGCAAGGAGACGCCTGGAACGGCTTCCGCGGCGGCCTGTGGCGCGACACGGTCGACGTCCGCGACTTCGTCCAGCACAACTACGCCCCCTACGAGGGCGACGCCTCCTTCCTCGCCGGACCCACCGAGCGCACCGGCAAGGTCTGGAACCAGCTCCTCGGGATGTTCCCGACCGAGATCGAGCGCGGCATCTACGACGTCGACACCAAGACGCCCTCGCGCATCGACGCCTTCGCCCCCGGGTACATCGACCGCGACCTCGACCTGATCGTCGGCCTGCAGACCGATGCCCCGCTCAAGCGCGCCATCATGCCCAACGGCGGCTGGCGCATGGTCGAGGCCGCTCTGAAGGCCTACGGGTACGAGCCCGACGCCGCCGTCCGGGAGATCTACACCAAGCTCCGCAAGACCCACAACGACGGTGTCTTCGACGCCTACACCCCCGAGATCCGCGCCTGCCGCTCCTCCGGCATCATCACCGGCCTGCCCGACGCCTACGGCCGCGGCCGCATCATCGGCGACTACCGTCGCGTCCCCCTCTACGGCGTGGACCGGCTCATCGTCGCGAAGCGAGCGGACAAACTCGCAGTCGAAGTCCTCTGGCCGAGTGCGGAGGTGATCCAGGAACGCGAGGAAATCTCCGAGCAGATCCGCGCCCTCGAAGAACTCAAGGCCATGGCCCTCTCCTACGGCTACGACATCTCCGGCCCCGCCCGTACCGGCCGCGAGGCCGTCCAGTGGCTCTACTTCGCCTACCTCGCCGCCGTCAAGGAACAGAACGGCGCCGCCATGTCGATCGGCCGCATCGACGCCTTCCTCGACATCTACCTCCAGCGGGACATCGAGGCCGGCCTGCTCACCGAGTCCGAGGCCCAGGAGATCATCGACGACTTCGTCATCAAGCTCCGCATCGTGCGCTTCCTGCGCACCCCCGAGTACAACGAGCTCTACTCCGGCGACCCCACCTGGGTCACCTGGTCCATGGGCGGCATCGGCACCGACGGGCGCCCCCTGGTCACCCGCACCACCTTCCGCGCCCTCAACACGCTCTACAACCTCGGCCCGGCCCCCGAGCCCAACCTCACCGTCTTCTGGTCCCCGCGCCTTCCCGAGGCCTTCAAGAAGTACGCCTCCCAGGTCGCCATCGACACCAGCGCCCTGCAGTTCGAGTCCGACGACCTCATGCGCCCCAAGTACGGTGACGACACCGCCATCGCCTGCTGCGTCTCCGCGATGGCCATGGGCAAGCAGATGCAGTTCTTCGGCGCCCGCGTCAACGTCGCCAAGGCACTGCTCTACGCCATCAACGGCGGCCGCGACGAGAAGTCCGGCCAGACGGTCGTCGAGGGCTTCGAACCGATCACCGACGAGTACCTCGACTACGACACCGTCCTCGCCCGCTACGACGCCATGCTCGGCTGGCTCGCCAAGACGTACGTGCACGCGCTGAACGTCATCCACTACATGCACGACAAGTACGCCTACGAGCGCCTCGAAATGGCCCTGCACGACCGGGCGATCCTGCGCACCATGGCCTGTGGCATCGCCGGCCTGTCCGTGGCGGCCGACTCGCTGTCCGCCATCAAGCACGCACGCGTGAAGGTCGTACGGGACGAGACGGGCCTGGCCGTCGACTACGTCATCGAGGGCGAGTACCCGGCGTACGGCAACAACGACGACCGGGCCGACGACCTCGCCCGCTGGATCGTCCACGACTTCATGGAGAAGGTCCGCCGTCACCCGACGTACCGCGACGCGGTGCACACCCAGTCGGTTCTGACGATCACCTCGAACGTCGTCTACGGCAAGAAGACCGGCAACACTCCTGACGGCCGCCGCGCGGGCACCCCCTTCGCGCCCGGCGCGAACCCCATGAACGGGCGGGACGAGCACGGTTACATCGCCTCGGCGCTCTCGGTCGCCAAGCTTCCGTACGACGACGCGGAGGACGGCATCTCCCTGACCAACACCATCACCCCGGACGCCCTGGGCCGCACCCCCGAGGAGCGCATCGCCAACCTCGGCGGCGTCCTGGACGGGTTCATGGCCGACGACGGCTTCCACATGAACGTCAACGTCCTCGACCGGGCGACCCTGGAGGACGCGATGGAGCACCCCGAGAAGTACCCGCAGCTGACCATCCGGGTCTCCGGCTACGCGGTCAACTTCGTCCGCCTCACCCGTGAGCAGCAGCTCGACGTCATCAACCGCACCTTCCACGGCTCGCTCTGAGGAGCAAGGACGATGACTCCGCTTCTTCCTACGGCGTCGGTTCTGCCGGCGCCGGCCTACGGGCCCGTTCCCGCGGCGGCCACCCCGGCCGCCGCGGCGACCCGGCGCGAGGTGGTCGGCTCGGTCCACTCGTGGGACCTGTCGACCGGTGTCGACGGCCCCGGCACCCGCTTCGTCACCTTCCTGTCGGGCTGCCCGCTGACCTGCCTGTACTGCCACAACCCCGACACCTGGCGGATGCGTGACGGCAAGCGCACCACAGCCGACGAGATCGTCGCCGAGGCCCGCAAGTACACGCGGTTCATCGCGGCCGCCGGCGGCGGGGCCACCATCAGCGGGGGAGAGCCTCTGCTCCAGCCCGTCTTCACCGGCGAGCTGCTGCACCGCTTCAAGCACGAACTCGGCCTGCACACCGCCCTCGACACCTCGGGCTTCCTCGGCGTCCGCGCCACCGACGCCCTGTTGAGGGACACCGACCTGGTCCTGCTCGACATCAAGTCCTGGGACCGCACCACCTACCGCAAGGTCACCGGCCGCCCCCTGCAGCCCACCCTCGTCTTCGCCCGGCGTCTGGCAGACCTCGGCAAGGAGGTCCACGTCCGCTTCGTGCTCGTTCCCGGCCTCACCGACGACCCGGCCAACATCGAGGGCGTCGCCGCCTTCGCCGCCTCGCTCGGCAACGTCACACGCGTCGACGTCCTGCCCTTCCACAAGCTCGGCGAGGCCAAGTGGCAGGCGCTCGGCCGCCCCTTCGTCCTGCACGACACACCCGCCCCGACGGCCGAGCAGACCGCTGCGGCCAGGAGCATCTTCGAGTCCCACGGACTGCGCGCCGTCTGAGCCGCCCGGACGGCGCCCCTCCCCGGGGCCGTACCCTGGAGGCATGACCTCCGCCCCTGCCCCCGAGCCGCGCGCCCCCAAGCCCGCGTTGATCTTCGACGACCCGCTGGACCAGCAGTCCTCGGATGACACGGACCGCGGCTGGGGCGACCGGCCCGCCACCGACAACGACAGCGCGGCCGACCTGAAGCGCTTCCTCGACGAGAAGCCGCCCCACCACCTCTGAGCCTCGCGGACAGCCGTCCGCCGGCCCCAGTGGGCCGCCGCCGCTACCGCCCGTCGGACCCGGCGCCACGCTGCGCGAGCAGAGCGTCGCGGATCTCCTTGAGCACCTCCAGCTCGGTCACCTCCATCACCTCGTGCGTGCCCTCCCTGGCCTTCTTGCGGGCCTCCTGCCGCGCCAGGTACTTCGACATCGGCAGCACCATCAGGAAGTAGACGACCGCCGCGGTGATCACGAAGGTGAGAGTGGCGCCGAGGACGGAGCCCCACATGATCGGGATGCCGCTCTTCACCGTGCCGTCCGCGTTCACATGGCACGGAGCCTGTACACACGAGGTGTAGTTGTCGAGATTCTTCGTCCCGATCGCCCCGACCACCGGGTTGATGATCCCCTTCACCAGCGAGTTCACGATGTTGGTGAAGGCGGCGCCGATGACCACCGCTACTGCCAGGTCGACGACGTTCCCGCGCATCAGGAAGGCCTTGAAGCCCTGCCAGACGCTCGGTTCCCTCTTCTCGATCACCTACGGGCCTCTTCTCGCATGCACAGGTTGAAGAACAAACAGCTCCGCAACCTACGTCAACACTCGGCGATCCTGTCCAATCAGGTAGCACCATCGAGAGACTTGACAGGAATTTCCGCAGGATTCGCACAGTGTGGCTCAGCACAGCGTCACCGCCAGGCGTGCCGTCGCGCCCGCTCCGGCGAGGCGCGCCGCGGTGGCCCGGGGAACCGAGAGCACGACCAACGCCCCGTTCGCGGCATCGTCGCCCAACGGCTCCGGAACCTGCGTCACTCGCGCCCCGCGCGCGATCACCCGGGCGTCGCCCCCGGTGGCCGTCTCCCGGGCGGCGATGACGTCCACCCGGTCACCGGGCCGCAGCAGTCGAACGGTGGCACCGTCGGCGATACGTACCGGCGCCGCCACCACCTCGACGGCACGGTGCTTTCGCAAGGGATCCGCCGCCGCATGCCCGCGTGCCTGCTCCGTGGCCCGCGGACCCGCCGCCACCAGCGCGGCCGCGGTCACGGCGAGGCCGGCCGCGACGGCCCGCCTGCGATGCCGTACAAGGCGTTGCAACTGGTACCGCCCGCCTCGCACCCGCACGGGGGCGAAGTGCGGCACCTCGCACGTGGCGGGTACGTCGGTTCCGGGCGGGCGCGAGGAGGAAGGGGAGGGGTAGGGGGCCGGAAGAGGAATGGACATGCGGGATCACCACCTGCGTCGGGGAATCGGCTTGCAGGCCCACGATGAGGCCTTGCGCCGATGCCCGCCGAGACCGGTGGACTACCGACGGGTTGTGGAAAACTCCCTCACCCGAACGTGAAGCTCCGCCGCTCCCGCCGCCTCCAACGCGTCTCCCCGCGCCTTTCCCCGCACCGCGTCACGGCAGCTCGAAGCCGGGATTCATGCCGCCCAGCGCCGTGGTGCACAGGCAGTCGCGGTCCTCGTTCGCGGGCAGGCCCGCCACCGCGTCGAACAACACGCCCCGCAGCCGGTCCACGTTCGCGGCGAAGACCTGCAGCACCTCGTCGTGCGAGACGCCTTCGCCGGTCTCCGCGCCCGCGTCGAGGTCGGTCACCAAGGTCATCGAGGTGTAGCAGAGCTCCAGTTCACGGGCGAGCGCCGCCTCCGGGTGGCCGGTCATGCCCACCACCGACCAGCCCTGGGCCTGGTGCCACAACGATTCGGCACGGGTCGAGAAGCGCGGCCCCTCGACCACGACCAGCGTGCCCCCGTCCACCGGTTCCCAGTCCCGGCCGCGGGCGGCCTTCAGCGCGGCCGCACGCCCGACGGGGCAGTAGGGGTCGGCGAGGGAGACGTGGACCACGTTCGGCACATCGCCACCGGGCAGCGGCATCCCGTCGAAGTACGTATTCGGCCGGGACTTCGTACGGTCGACCATCTGATCCGGCACGAGCAGCGTGCCCGGCCCATACTCGGGGCGCAGGCCGCCCACCGCGCACGGGCCCAGGACCTGGCGGACACCGACCGACCGAAGTGCCCACAGGTTGGCCCGGTAGTTGATCCGGTGCGGAGGCAGGTGGTGACCGCGGCCGTGGCGGGGCAGGAATGCCACCTGTCGTCCGGCGATCTCGCCGAGGAAGAGGGAGTCGCTGGGAGGCCCGTACGGGGTGTCCACCCGGACCTCGGTCACGTCCTCGAGGAACGAGTAGAAGCCCGAGCCGCCGATTACACCGATCTCTGCGTTCGCCATGGTCAGCACAGTATCCGGCGACGGCCCCGCGCGGAGAGGGGCTCCGGAAACACCGACGACCCCGCCGCCGTACGACGGCAGGGTCCTGTGCGCGTGTCCTACGCGGCGGAGCTGCTGCTCGAAGAGGTGTTCGTGCCCGAGGACTTCGAGTCCGAGGACGACGAAGACGGGGTAGAGGTGGACGTCGACGGCTTGGACGACGCCGGCGAGCTGCTCGACGAGGAGCCGCGGCTGTCGTTGCGGTAGAAGCCCGAGCCCTTGAAGACAATGCCGACCGCGGAGAACACCTTCTTCAGGCGGCCACCGCAGTTGGGGCACTCGGTCAGGGCGTCATCGGTGAACTTCTGCACCGCCTCGAGGCCCTCGCCGCACTCGGTGCACTGGTACTGGTAGGTGGGCACTGTCTTCCTCCTGGCACTCTCACTCAATGAGTGCTAACGAGGGTCCATAGTGACGTATTCCTGAGGATCAGTCCACCGTCATCGGCATGCGGTGACCGACGCCACGTGCCACGGTCCGGCTTCGGGGCCGTGCGACCAGCCGAGAACGCAGGGCCACCAGGGTCGCCAGGGCGAGGACCGTACCGGCCATCGGCACCAGGAAACCGGCACCGCCCCAGAACCGGTCCTCCAGCTGTCCGGCGATGGTCACGGCCGCGGCCTGGCCGAGCGCGACCGCACCGGTCAGCCAGGTGAACGCCTCGGTGCGGGCCCCGGCCGGCACCAGGCCCTCGACCAGCGTGTAGCCGGTGATCAGCGCGGGCGCGATGCACATGCCGACGAGTAGACCCAGACCGGCCAGGACGAGCACCGAGTGCGCGGCCCACAGTCCGGAGGCCGTCAGCGCGAGCGCGCCGTACCCGACGACGAGGCGCCGCTGCGGGGCCACCTTCCAGGCGACCGCGCCGCACACGATGCCGGAGAGCATGTTGCCCGCGGCGAAGACGCCGTACAGGACGCCGTTCAGCCCGGGCTCGCCGATCGACTCGCTGAACGCGGCCAGCGACACCTGCATGCCGCCGAAGACGGTACCGATGCCGAGGAACACCGCGATCAGGACGCGCACACCTGGGACACGCAGCGCGGAAGCGTGCTCCACGCGTGTGTGCCCGGCGGCGGTGACAGCGGGCTGGGTGCCCTTCTGCGCGGCGAACAGCAGACCACCGAGCAGGGTGAGCGCCGCTTCCGTGACCAGGCCCGCGGCCGGGGTGACGGCGGTGCACAGGGCGGTGGCCAGCAGCGGGCCGAAGACGAAGGTCAGCTCGTCCGTGACGGACTCGAAGGCGGCCGCGGTGGTCATCAGGGGCGTGCCCTGAAGCTTCACGCCCCAGCGGGCGCGCACCATGGGCCCGACCTGCGGCACCGAGGCGCCCGTGGGCACGGCCGCCGCGAACAGCGCCCACAGCGGCGCGTGGGCCAGCGCGAGCGCCGTCAGGGTCAGGCCCGACAGTGCGTGCAGCAGCACGCCGGGAACCAGAACGGTGCGCTGCCCGTAGCGGTCCGCCAGCCGGCCGCTGTAGGGCGCGAACAGCGCCATGGAGACACCGGTGACGGCGGCGGCGGCGCCCGCCGCGCCGTACGAGCCGGTGGTGTGCTGCACGAGCAGCACGATGGAGATGGTGAGCATCGCGAACGGCTGGCGCGCCGCGAAGCCGGGGAGCAGGAATGTCCAGGCGCCTCGGGTGCGCAGCAGCTGCCCGTATCCGGGGCGGGAGGAAGCCGGCGAGTCCTTCGACGGCTCGGTGGTGACCGCGGACGCCACGGCCCGTGCCTTTCTGCCGCCTGGTAGCGCGCCCGTGCGGGGGCGCCGAGAGCTGTCCTCTTGCGCGGACTGCGGTAGATGCCGGTGCCCGCCGTGGAGGGGCAGCCCGACCGCCATACGGTCGCGCCAGCTCTGCGTCAGGCAGAGTTGGTTCGATCTGAGTGCGCCTTCATCCTACAAGGGTCAACCAGCGGTGCGCCTGTGAAAGTGAGCACCATCAGCCGGGTTCACCTGGGATTGGCGGGGGTGTGAACCGTACGAAACGCGCCCTTAACGTCGCGCGAGCCGC
This sequence comes from Streptomyces sp. C1-1, assembly GCF_050214755.1. NCBI lineage: Bacteria > Bacillati > Actinomycetota > Actinomycetes > Kitasatosporales > Streptomycetaceae > Streptomyces > Streptomyces sp. C1-1. The sequence goes on from NZ_CP189826.1 coordinate 5,743,007, forward strand.
GGCGCGAGCCGTGCGCGCCCCCTGTACGCGGCGGCCCCTGTACTCCGCGCCCCCCCCGCACTCGGCGCCCGTCACTCAGCGCCCCGCGCCCGCTCCGTTCGCGCCGAGCCACCCGGCCAGCTTGCCCCCGTGCCCGACGGCGCGCAGTCGCTTCTCCGCGGCGTCCCGGACCGGATCCGTGGCGACGACGAGGAGCTCGTCGCCCTTGCGCAGGACCGTCGTAGGTAGGGGAACAAACGATTTTCCGTCGCGCACGACGAGGGTGACGGCGGCGCCGGCGGGCAGGCGCAGCTCGTTGACCTCGACGCCGTGCATCTTCGAGCCCTCGGGGATGGCGACGGACAGCAGATGCCCGCGCAGCCGCTCCAGGGGCGCGGACTCGATGCCCAGGTCGGCGGCCTCGCCGCTCCCGCCCAGGCGTAGCTGGCGCGCGAGCCAGGGCAGCGTCGGGCCCTGGATCAGGGTGTAGACGACGACCAGCACGAAAACGATGTTGAAGATGCGGCGGCTGGCGTCGACGCCCTCCACCATCGGGATCGTCGCGAGGATGATGGGCACCGCGCCGCGCAGCCCGGCCCAGGACATCAGGGCCTGCTCCTGCCACGGCACCCGGAACGGCGTGAGGCACAACACCACGCTCAGGGGGCGCGCGACCATGGTGAGCACCAGGCCGATGACGAGCGCGGGCACCACGTCGTCGCCGAGTTCGTGCGGCGTGACCAGGAGGCCGAGCAGCACGAACATGCCGATCTGGGCGATCCAGCCGAGCCCGTCGGCGAAACCGCGGGTGGCGGGCCAGTGCGGCAGCTTGGCGTTGCCCATCACCATCGAGGCGAGGTAGACGCCCAGGAAGCCGCTGCCGTGCGCCAGCGCGCCGCCCGCGTACGCCGTGACGGCGATCGCCATGACGGCGATCGGATACAGGCCGGAGGCGGGCAGGGCCACGTGCCGCAGGCCCCAGGCGCCCAGCCAGCCCACCGCGATTCCGACGGCCGCGCCGATGGCCAGTTCGAGCGCTATCTCACCCACCAGCACGTACCAGTGCGCCACGGGCCCCGCCGTGGAGAAGGCCACCACCAGGATGACCACCGGGGCGTCGTTGAAGCCGGACTCGGCCTCCAAAGTGCCCGTCACGCGCGCGGGGAGGGGTATTTTCCGCAGCACCGAGAAGACCGCCGCCGCGTCCGTCGAGGAGACGACCGCCCCGACGATGAGCGCCTGCCGCCACTCCAGCCCGATCAGGTAGTGCGCCGCCGACGCCGTCACCCCGACGCTCACCCCGACCCCGGCCAGCGCGAGCGCGGAGGCGGCCGGCAGGGCCGGCCTGACCTCCTTCCACTTCGTGCCGAGACCGCCCTCGGCCAGGATCACCACGAGGGCGGCGTACCCGATGACCTGGGTCAGCTCGGCGTTGTCGAAGTGGATGTCGCCGATGCCGTCCTGGCCCATCAGGACCCCGATGCCCAGGTAGACGAGCAGGCTGGGGAGCCCGCTGCGCGAGGAGATCCGTACCGCTGCCACAGCGACGAGCAGGACGAGCGAGCAGACGAGCAGAAGCTGGTTGAGGTGGTGGACAGTCAGCGGCCGTTCCCTTCCACGGCTCACGCGCATCCCGCGCGGGAGCTCTCGTACATAGGACACGAAGTCGTGGAACTCCGCATCCAAGTACTTCGTTACCTTACCTAACTCTTGACGATTTCTTGACGCTCGCCGAGGCAAGATCGAACACCGGCCGGCTCTCGTTCCCGACTCCGCGTCAAGGGGCACAGGGCCCTGCGCCTATGGTTGCTCCAGCACTCCAGGACCGCCTGCCGCTCGCGTTAGGACAGCAAGGACAGCGATGCCCCCCAACATCACCGCCACAACGGGTGACAAGCCCGGCAAGTCCGGCAGGAAGAAGGGGCGAAAAGCCCGACTCGTCGTGCTGGTACTGGTCCTGGCCATCATCGGAGGCATCGCCTACGGGGCGTACTGGTCCATCAGTACGGTGCGCGCGTCCTTCCCGCAGACGAAGGGTTCGCTCACGCTCGACGGCCTGTCAGGGCCCGTCGACGTCAAGCGTGACGGCTACGGCATCCCGCAGATCTACGCCTCCTCCGACGAGGACCTGTTCATGGCACAGGGCTACGTCCAGGCGCAGGACCGGTTCTACGAGATGGACGTGCGCCGTCACATGACCTCCGGGCGTCTGTCGGAGATGTTCGGCAAGAGCCAGGTCAAGAACGACGAGTTCCTGCGCACCCTGGGCTGGGACCGCGTCGCCAAGAAGGAGTACGACACCAAGCTGTCGGCCTCGACCAAGAAGTACCTCCAGGCGTACGCCAAGGGAGTCAACGCCTACCTGCACGGCAAGGACGGCAAGGACATCTCCCTGGAGTACGCCGCCCTGGGCTTCACCAACGACTACAAGCCCACGGAGTGGACCCCGGTCGACTCGATCTCGTGGCTCAAGGCGATGGCCTGGGACCTGCGCGGCAACATGCAGGACGAGATCGACCGCGCCCTGATGACCAGCCGCCTCGGCCCCAAGCAGATCGCCGACCTGTACCCGGACTACCCGTACAGCCGCAACAAGGCGATCGTGCAGGAGGGGGAGTACAACTCGTTCACCAAGACGTTCGAGCAGAACGGCTCCACCTCCACCGGCGGAACCTCCACAAGCGGTTCTGCGGGCACGTCGTCGACGTCGGCGAGCTCGGCCCTGCAGAGCCAGCTTTCGGGCCTCTACAACGTCCTGGACGACGTTCCCACGGCCGTCGGCGTGAACGGCCAGGGCATCGGCTCCAACTCGTGGGTCGTCGCCGGGAGCCACACCATCACCGGCCACCCCCTCCTCGCCAACGACCCGCACCTGTCGGCCTCGCTGCCGTCCGTCTGGTACCAGATGGGCCTGCACTGCCGCACGGTCTCCAGCAAGTGCCAGTACGACGTCACCGGGTACACCTTCGCCGGCATGCCCGGCGTGGTCATAGGTCACAACCAGAACATCGCCTGGGGCATGACCAACTCCGGTGTCGACGTCACCGACCTGTACCTGGAGAAGATCAACGGCGACGGGTACCTCTACGACGGCACCGTCAAGCCCTTCAAGACCCGCGAGGAGACCATCAAGGTCGCCGGGGGCGCCTCCAAGAAGATCATCGTCCGCGAGACCGCCGACGGCATGCCCCTGCTGTCCGACCGCGACGACGAACTCGTGAAGGTCGGCAAGAAGGCCTCCGTCGACACCGCCGCGCCCGACCGCGGCGACGGCTACGGCATCGCCCTGCGCTGGACGGCACTCGACCCCGGCACCTCCATGGACGCCGTCTTCGCCATGGACAGGGCGTCGAACTGGAGCGACTTCCGTTCCGCCGCCACCCTGTTCGACGTGCCGTCGCAGAACCTGGTCTACGCCGACAAGACCAACATCGGCTACACGCTGCCCGGAAAGATCCCCACGCGCGCGAAGAAGGACGACGGCTCGATCCCCATGCCGGGCTGGAACTCCGACTACAAGTGGACCGGGTACATCCCGAAGGGCGCGCTGCCCTACGAGTTCAACCCGAAGCGCGGCTACATCGTCACCGCCAACCAGGCCGTGATCGACAAGGACAAGTACCCCTACACGCTCACCACCGACTGGGCTTACGGCACCCGCAGCCAGCGCATCAGCGACCTGATCGAGTCGAAGATCAAGGGTGGCGGCAAGGTCTCCACCGACGACATGCGGCAGATGCAGCTCGACAACAGCAGCGAGATCGCCAAGCTGCTCGTGCCCAAGCTGCTGAAGATCGACATCGGGGACAAGAGCGTCCGCGAGGCGCAGGAGCTCCTCGAGGGCTGGGACTACACCCAGGACGCCGACTCCGCGGCGGCCGCCTACTTCAACGCGGTCTGGCGCAACATCCTCAAGCTCGCCTTCGGCAACAAGCTGCCCAAGGAACTGCGCGTCAAGGGCCAGTGCCTGTGGGTCGACCCCGTCAACACCACCGGGCCCGCGGACGAGACGAACAAGGTCCGCGAGTGCGGCGAGCGCGACGCCGACCAGGCGCAGCCGGACGGCGGCGACCGCTGGTTCGAGGTCGTGCGCAACCTCATGAACGACCCCAAGAGCGACTGGTGGTCCACGCCCAAGTCCCTCACCCGGCCGGGGGCGAGCGACAACCGCGACGACCTGTTCAAGCGCGCGATGATCGACGCCCGCTGGGAGCTGACCGCCAAGCTCGGCAAGGACATCGACTCCTGGAGCTGGGGCCGGCTGCACCGTCTGTTCCTGAAGAATCAGACGCTCGGCACGGACGGTCCCGGTTTCGTGCAGCGCATCCTCAACCGCGGCCCCTGGAAGCTCAGCGGCGGCGAGGCGACGGTCAACGCCACCGGCTGGAACGCCGCGGGCGGCTACGGCGTCGTCTGGGTGCCGTCGATGCGCATGGTGGTCAACCTCGGCGACCTCGACAAATCGAAGTGGATCAACCTCACCGGCGCCTCCGGACACGCCTTCAGCGCCCACTACACCGATCAGACCGGCAAGTGGGCCAAGGGCGAACTCCTCGACTGGGACTTCTCGCAGAAGGCCGTCGACGACAACACCAGGGACACGCTGTTGCTGAAGCCGTGAGCCGTTGCCGGTAGAGCGCGGAGCGGAAAGGGGGTCCTTCACAGGCGTGAAGGACCCCCTTTCCGCGCATGGAGATCGCCGCGCGCTCCCCGCAGGTTCACGCGCCGCTGCGGAAGCGGCGCGCGCCCGACGGCGTCACCACCGCGTGCACAGGCCGGTCGTGCGCCTCCTCCGGTACGCGCTCGACGACCTCCGTGTCGTACAGCAGGACCACGAGCGCGGGGCGTGCGCCCGCGCGCTCCAGGCGGGCGAGCACGCGGTCGTACGACCCTCCGCCGCGCCCGAGCCGCATCCCGCGCGCGTCGACCGCGAGCCCCGGCAGCAGCACGACGTCCGCCTCGGTCACGGCGTCCGGCCCGAGCCGCGCCCCGGACGGCTCGAACAGCGCCATCTTCCCGCCGTGTTGGACGCGTGCGAGGGAGTGCTCGCCGGTGTACGCGCCCCAGTCCAGGTCGTTGTCGGGCAGGAGCGCCGGGAGCAGGACCCGCACGCCCCGCGCGCGCAGCGCGTCCAGCAGCGCGAGGGTGCCCGGTTCGGTGCCCACGGAGATGTACGCCGCCACGGTGCGCGCATGCGCCAGCTCGGGCAGTCCGAGAGCGCGTCCGGCCAGCGCCTCCGCGGCTTTCCGCACGTCATCCGCCGTCAACCTGTTCCTCACCGCGAGGAGCTCTCGCCGCAACATTCGCTTGTCAGGCTCGGCCGCACGTCCGTCGTGACTTGCGTCTGACACCGCGTATCCTTCCTAATGCGCTCATATGAGAGCCAATTAACCGGAGCCTCAGATTCCCTACCAAGGCACCGGATAGGGTTGCGGACATGACTCAGGCGCAACCCAGGATCACTAAGGCTGTCATCCCCGCAGCAGGTCTCGGCACCCGGTTCCTGCCGGCCACCAAGGCCACTCCCAAGGAGATGCTGCCGGTCGTCGACAAGCCGGCGATCCAGTACGTGGTCGAGGAGGCCGTGTCCGCCGGCCTCGACGACGTCCTCATGATCACAGGTCGCAACAAGCGCCCCCTCGAGGACCACTTCGACCGCAACTACGAACTCGAGTCCGCCCTGGAGAAGAAGGGTGACGGCGAACGGCTCGCGAAGGTCCAGGAGTCCAGCGACCTCGCCACCATGCACTACGTGCGCCAGGGCGACCCCAGGGGCCTGGGTCACGCCGTGCTGTGCGCCGCCCCGCACGTCGGCCACGAGCCCTTCGCCGTCCTGCTCGGCGACGACCTGATCGACCCGCGCGACCCGCTTCTCGCGCGCATGGTCGAGGTCCAGGAACAACGCGGCGGCAGCGTCATCGCGCTCATGGAGGTCGCCCCGGAGCAGATCCACCTGTACGGGTGCGCGGCCGTCGAGGCCACGGAGGACGGCGACGTCGTCCGGGTGACGGGAATGGTCGAGAAGCCCGACGCCTCCGACGCCCCGTCGAACTACGCGGTCATCGGACGCTACGTCCTCGACCCGCACATCTTCGACATACTGCGCAAGACCGAGCCGGGCCGGGGCGGCGAGATCCAGCTCACCGACGCCCTGCAGCAGCTCGCGCAGGACGAGAAGGTCGGCGGCCCGGTGCACGGCGTGGTCTTCAAGGGCCGTCGCTATGACACCGGGGACCGTGGCGACTATCTGCGTGCCATTGTCAGACTCGCGTGCGAACGTGAAGACCTGGGCCCGGACTTCCGGACCTGGCTTCGCAGTTACGTAGCCGAGGAGATGTAGGGATTTGAGCAGCGCCGCGACCCGCGCCACCGGCCCGGACCACCTGTGGTCGGTGGACGAACACCTGGAGGACATCCTCACGACCGTCCGCCCCCTGGAGCCCATCGAGCTGAACCTCCTGGACGCGCAGGGCTGCGTCCTGGTCGAGGACGTCACGGTGCCGGTGTCGCTGCCGCCGTTCGACAACAGCTCCATGGACGGGTACGCGGTGCGGGTCGCGGATGTCGCGGGCGCGAGCGAGGAGTTTCCCGCCGTCCTGGACGTCGTCGGGGACGTCGCGGCGGGCCAGGCCGACCTGCTCCACGTGGGACCCGGCCAGGCCGCCCGCATCATGACCGGCGCCCCGCTGCCGCCCGGGGCGGAGACGGTCGTGCCCGTCGAGTGGACCGACGGGGGCCTCGGCGAGGGCCCGGTGACCGGGATGCGCGCCCGTAGCCTGGCCCCCGAGGGTGCCGAGGGGCACGTGCACGTGTACCGGTCGGCCGAGGCACGCGCGCACGTGCGCGCCATGGGCAGCGACGTGAAGGCCGGGGACCGGGCCCTGGAGGCCGGCACCGTCCTCGGGCCGCCGCAGATCGGCCTGCTCGCCGCGATCGGGCGCGGCACGGTACGCGTGCGCCCACGCCCGCGCGTGGTCGTCCTCTCCACCGGCAGCGAACTCGTCCAGCCCGACGAGCAACTGGCCGGCGGCCAGATCTACGACTCCAACAGCTTCGCCCTCACCGCAGCCGCCCGCGACGCCGGTGCCATCGCCTACCGCGTGGGCGCGGTCGCCGACGACGCCGAGACCCTGCGCTCCACCATCGAGGACCAGCTCGTGCGCGCCGATCTCATGGTCACCACGGGAGGCGTCAGTGTCGGGGCGTACGACGTCGTCAAGGAAGCGCTGTCACACGTCGGGGACGAGGACGAGGCGGGCAGCGGCGTCGAGTTCCGCAAGCTGGCCATGCAGCCCGGGAAGCCCCAGGGCTTCGGTTCCGTCGGCCCCGAGCACACCCCGCTGCTCGCCCTCCCCGGCAACCCCGTCTCGTCGTACGTCTCCTTCGAGCTGTTCGTCCGTCCCGCGATCCGCACCCTGATGGGACTCGACGACGTCCACCGGCCCACGGCCCGCGCCACCCTCGCCGCCGACAACGCGCTGACCTCGCCGAAGGGCCGGCGACAGTTCCTGCGCGGGACGTACGCGGACGGCACCGTGACCCCGGTCGGCGGTGCCGGATCGCACCTGGTCGCGGCGCTCGCGCACGCCGACGCGCTGATCGTCGTCCCGGAGGACGTGGAGTCCGTCGAGCCCGGCAGCGAAGTCGAGGTCGTCCTGCTCGGCTGAGCCCACGCGCGCGTGCCGGACCATGGGGCAGTCCTGGTCCGTTGTTTGCGCCGACTTGGGGGTACCGTGTCGCGCACAACAGGCCCACGCGCCGCACCGCGAGGGGCCCGGACCGGGAGCGCCGCACAGCATGAGTACGCAGGACCGACTGACGCACATCGACGAGGCGGGCGCCGCCCGCATGGTCGACGTATCCGGCAAGGACGTGAGCGCGCGCACCGCGCGGGCCAGCGGACGCGTCCTCGTCTCCCCGCGCGTGGTCGAGCTGCTGCGCGGGGAGGGCATGCCCAAGGGTGACGCCCTCGCCACCGCGCGGATCGCGGGGATCATGGGCGCCAAGCGCACCCCGGACCTCATTCCGCTCTGTCACCCGTTGTCGGTGTCCGGTGTGAAACTGGATCTGTCGGTCGCGGACGACGCCGTGGAGATCGTGGCCACCGTGAAGACCACGGACCGCACGGGCGTCGAGATGGAGGCCCTCACCGCGGTCTCCGTCGCTGCGCTCACCGTGATCGACATGGTCAAGGCGGTCGACAAGGGAGCGGTCATCACGGACGTGCGCGTGGAGGAGAAGACGGGCGGCAAGTCGGGCGACTGGAGCCGGGCGTGAGCGCCGGGGTGCGCGCCGGGAACAGTGCGCCGTATCGCGCGCTGGTCGTGACCGCCTCCAACCGTGCCGCCGCCGGCATCTACGAGGACAAGGGCGGTCCACTGATCGCCGCGGGCCTCGAAGGCTTCGGCTTCGCCGTCGACGGCCCCCGGATCGTCCCCGACGGCGATCCGGTGGAGACCGCGCTGAGGGCCGGCGCCGAGGACGGGTACGACGTGATCGTGACCACCGGCGGTACCGGCATGTCGCCCACCGACCGCACGCCCGAGGCCACCCGCGCGGTCATCGACTACGAGGTGCCGGGCATCGCGGAGGCCGTCCGGGCGTTCGGGCGGGAGAAGGTGCCGACCGCCGCGCTCTCCCGCGGCCTGGCCGGAGTGGCCGGAGGGACACTGATCGTCAATCTGCCGGGTTCCACCGGCGGGGTGAAGGACGGGCTGGCCGTCCTTGAGCCCCTCCTGGTCCACGCCGTCGACCAGATCCGCGGCGGCGACCATCCCAGACCCGGCGCCACCAGTGGGGGTGCGAGCTGAACAGCCCATCCTGGCCCGTCGTGCTGGCGGACGGCGACATCGTCCTCCGGCCGATAAAGCTGCGCGACCAGCGGGCGTGGCGCGAGGTCAACCGGCGCAACCGCGACTGGCTGCGCCCCTGGGAAGCGACCATTCCGCCACCCACGCCCAGCGGGCCGATCGCGCACCGGCCGACCTACCGGCAGATGGTGAGGCATCTGCGGTCCGAGGCGAATTCGGGGCGGATGCTGCCGTTCGTCATCGAGTACCAGGGGCGGCTGGTCGGTCAGTTGACGGTCGCGGGAATCACCTGGGGATCGATGTGCTCGGGGCACATCGGCTACTGGGTGGACGAGTCGGTGGCCGGGCGCGGAGTGATGCCGACGTCCGTGGCGCTCGTCGTGGACCACTGTTTCCGCGCGGTTGGTCTGCACCGCATCGAGGTCTGCATTCGCCCCGAGAACGGGCCCAGCCGCCGGGTCGTGGAGAAACTCGGATTCCGGGAGGAGGGGCTCAGGCCGCGTTATCTCCACATCGACGGCGCCTGGCGCGACCACCTCGTCTTCGCGCTCACCGCGGAAGAGGTTCCGGACGGGTTGCTCAACCGTTGGCAGCGGGCACGATCCCAGCGAGCCTCGCACGACGCCCCGCGGGAGACCGCACGCGACCCGCAGAACACGCCGGGGAATCCCGCGTGGCCCTCGCATAGTCAAGAAAATTGAATAAGTGTTCGAAATTGATCGCTCCGCGACCGCCTCAAGACATTAATTTCGCCGACTCGGCGGGCCGCTGATCGCATCGGTCACAAAAAAAGTTCGAAATATCAGCCAGATCGTGCGACACACCGGCCCAATTGGCGGATGGCCTCGCGCAAACCCCTCTACGGTGTGAGGCGTGAGCAGCAGCGGCCTCATCTACGCAGTCATTGTCGGGGCCTGGGCCGCCTACTTGGTGCCGATGTGGCTACGTAGGCAGGACGAGTTGAACGAGGCCCGTCCGACGGAACGCTTCAGCACAGCCATCCGGTTGCTGTCCGGACGGGCGGGGATGGAGCGCCGGTACGCCAAGGACCTGCGCGCGCGCTCCGCCGAAGAGGGGGAGCCCGGCGCCGACGCTCCGGACGTGGTCACCGACTCGGTGGACGTCCGGGCCTTCGCCATGCCTCCGGCGCGGCACCAGACCCGCGCGGAAGTGCAGTCTCCGGCGCCCCGGCGCGCGCAACCGGCGCGCGAGCAGACGGGGGCGCCGGCGGCCGCGTCGAGTGCCGCCCCGGCGCGCGCATCGAACTCCGCGCCCGCGCGCGCATCCGACTCCGCGCCCGCGCGCAAGCGCCCACCCGTCGCGCGGCGCACGCCGTCCCAGGAGGCGGCCGCAGCGCGCGCCCGGCGCACGAAGGTTCTCGCACGCCGTCGGCGCACAACCGTCATGCTCTTCCTCGCCTTCACGCTCGGCGCGATCGTCGCCGCCGTCGGCGGTCTCACCTTCCTCTGGGCGCCCGGAGTCCCCGCCGTACTGCTCAGCGCGTACATCGCCTACCTGCGCTCCCAGGAACGCCGTCGCTTCGCCTACCAAATGGACCGGCGTCGTGCCGAGGCGGCCGCGCAGCGGCTCAGGGAGCGCGCCCGGCAGCCGCGCAGGCGCGTGACCGCCGAGGTCGACGCCGACGAACCGGAAGAAGGCCCAGAGACCGGGACCGATCCCGGGCTGTCCGCGCTCGCCGCCGACCGCCGGGCCCTGGTGGAGCAGACGGACCACGCGGAGTGGGTCGACCAGCAGCGTGAGCGGCAGCGGCGGCCCGGGCACGGGGACAGCTGGGACCCGGTGCCGGTGCCGTTGCCGACGTACGTGACCGCGCCGGTCGCGCCGCGGGCCACCGCGGACGTGGATCTCGGGGCGCCGGACGCGTGGAGTTCGGCGCGGTCGAGTTCCGTCGCCCCCGAGCAGGAGGCGCAGGCCGGCACCCGGGCCGAGCGGCGGGACGCGGGTGCGGCAGACGAGGACGCGACCTGCGAGGACGCCGCGGAGGCGAAGGCGGACGACGACGGGCGCTGTGACGCCCGCCGGGCGGCTTCCGCGCGGCGGGCCAGGGAGCGGGGGCGTACGCCGTTGTTCGACCAGTACGAGGACGGCGAGCGGCCGCGGGCCGCCAACGAGTAGCGCCACCGGGCGCCACCACGCGCCCCCACCCGCCCCACCTGTGGTGCTGCCGTCCGGCGGGCCCGGAACGGATTTCCAAGCACGCGGATCGGGGTGCTAGAGTTTCACTCGTTGCAAGGGCCTGTGGCGCAGTCCGGTAGCGCACCTCGTTCGCATCGAGGGGGCCAGGGGTTCAAATCCCCTCAGGTCCACGCAGCATAGAGCCCCTGTCGGTGATGGCCGACAGGGGCTCTTGCACGTCCTGCGGGGGAGGCCGCGGGCGAACGCGCGAAGTCGCCCGCTCGCCCCGGCAGTTGAGTGGGACCGGCTCCCTTCGGCCGCCCCTGGAGGCGGTTTCGCGGGAGTTCGGCCGGCCCAGCCGCCCGGCCCTGGCCCCCTTGCCCAGCCGGCCTCGCCCGGCCAATCGCCCGGCCGCCCCGCCCCGCCCCGCCCCGCTACAGAGCCTTCCCAAAGCAGCGGCTCGCTTCGTAGTGCCGGTAGTAGCCGAACTTCCCGCAGGGCTCGTAGCCGCTGGAGGTGTACAGGGCGATGGCCTCCGGCTGCTTGGTGCCGGTCTCCAGGACCATCCGGGCCCGCCCAGCCGCCCGGGCGTCCTCCTCCAGGGCGGCCAGGATGCGCCGGGCGACGCCCCGGCCCCGCATCGCCTCCACCACGAACATGCGCTTGAGCTCGGCGTCCCCGTCGAGGTTGCCCTCGCCGTTGGCGTCCTGGGCGCGCCAGCCGCCGGTGGCCACCGGGGTGTCGTCCACGTCGTAGGCGATCAGGTAGACGCCGTTCGGCGGCTCGAAGTCGGCCGGGTCGAGGAGGGTGGCGTCGCCGCCGTCGCCGTAGCGGACGTGGTATTCGGCCTGGACCTCGTCGTTGAGCTTGACGGCGTCGGGGTGGTCGAAGGAGACCCGGCGTATGTTCATGCTGTGGACCGTACACCTATGCGAAGTAGGGGAAAGGACGACGTCCAGTGTGCCGGTATCGTTCCCGCGTGCCCACTGTGACCTCGGACAACCTGTCCAGCCGCCGAGGTCGGCCATGAGGCCGAGGAGAGTGTTTTGCCAACGGTGACCTCCGTCAACGTCAACGGACTGCGTGCCGCCGCGAAGAAGGGCTTCGTGGAGTGGCTCGCTGGGACCGACGCCGACGTGCTCTGCCTGCAGGAGGTGCGGGCCGAGCCGCAGCAGCTGCCGGAGCAGGTCCGTACCCCGGACGGCTGGCACGTCGTGCACGCGCCCGCCGCCGCCAAGGGCCGGGCCGGCGTCTCCCTCTACACCCGCCGCGAGCCCGACCGCGTCCAAGTCGGCTTCGGATCGGCCGAGTTCGACACCAGCGGGCGCTACGTCGAGGCCGACCTGCCCGGCATCACCGTCGCCTCCCTCTACCTCCCCTCCGGCGAGGTCGGCACCGAACGCCAGGACGAGAAGGTCCGCTTCATGGGCGAGTTCCTCACCTATCTGAAGGGTCTGCGCGAGCGGGCCGCGGCCGACGGCCGGGAGGTCGTCGTCTGCGGCGACTGGAACATCGCCCACCGGCCCGCCGACCTGAAGAACTGGCGCGCCAACCAGAAGAACTCCGGGTTCCTGCCGGAGGAGCGGGACTGGCTCTCCCGGGTCCTCGACCCCGCGGACGGCGGTTACGTCGACGTCGTACGGGCGCTGCACCCGGAGGCGGAGGGGCCGTACTCGTGGTGGTCGTACCGGGGGCGGGCCTTCGACAACGACACTGGCTGGCGCATCGACTACCACTTCGCCACGCCCGGGCTGGCGGCCAGGGCCGTCAAGGGGTACGTGGAGCGGGCGGCCACGCATGCCGAGCGGTGGTCGGACCACGCGCCGGTGACCGTCGTGTACGAGTGAGACCCCCGGCGCCGTGCGCGAAGCGCGACGAACGTCACAGCGCCGTCGCCGACGACCCCGGTTGTCGAACGGGTGAGCGGACATGCTCCCTGTACGGAACGGCGCGGACGGCGTAGGACGGTGCTCACCGGTCGGAGGGGCGACGCGTGCGGGGGCAGGAGCGGGGCGGCGGCCACAACGAGATCAGCGGTGGCGTCCTGCACGGACCCAGCGTGCAGGCGTCGGCGGTGTACGGCGGGATCCACATCGGCTCCGACGACGCGGCGGCCGCCCGGGCGCGGCCGTGGCAGCTGCCGCCGGCGGTCGCGCTGACGGACCGTACCGCCGAGGTCGCGAGCCTGGACGGGGTGCGGGCCCGCGCCGTGCGCCACGGGCAGGCGGCCCTCGCCGCGGTGAGCGGCCTGGGCGGGGTCGGCAAGACGGCCCTGGCCCTGGCGTGGCTGCACCGGCTGCGCCCCGACTACCCGGGCGGTCAGCTCTACGCCGACCTGGGCGCCCAGTCACCGGCCGGTCCCGCCGACCCCGGCGAGGTGCTCGGCGGATTCCTCCGCGGGCTCGGTGTGCCGCCGCAGCAGGTGCCGTACGGCATCGCGGAGCGTGCCGCCCTCTACCGCTCCCTCACCGCCGAGCGCCGAATCGTGGTGCTGCTGGACGACGCCGCGACGGCGGCGCAGGTACGGCCGCTGCTGCCCGGCGGGCCGAACGTCACCCTGGTCACCAGCCGTCGGCGGATGTCGGGGCTGGCCCTCGAAGGCGGCCACCAGGTGCATCTGGAGCCGCTCGCCCCGGAGGCCGCCGTCGAGCTGCTGGCGGTCACCCTCGCCGACGACCGGGTGGCCACGCAGCCGGACGACGCCCGTGAGCTGGTCGGTCTGTGTGCCGGGTTGCCACTCGCGGTACGGGTCGCGGGCGCCCGGCTCGCGGCCCGGCCGCATCGGCGGATCACCACGATGGTCCGGGCGCTGGCGGCGGAGCGGGGCCGGCTGGACGCGCTGGCGATCGACGGCGACCAGGGGGTGCGGGCGGCGTTGGACCTGTCGTACCAGGGGCTGCCCGCCGACGCGGCCCGGCTCTACCGGCTGCTCGGGCTGCACCCGGGCACGGAGTTCGGGACGGCGGCGGTGCGGGCGCTACTCGGCGGGGCGGGCGGAGGCGCGGACGATCCGGTGGACCGGTCCGCGGGCGGGCTGCTGGACGTCCTGCACGACGCCAATCTGCTCGTCGAGGTCGGTGAGGACCGTTACCGGTTCCACGACCTCGTACGACTGCACGCCGTGGCCCGAGTGGAGGAGGACGAGCCGGCCGGGGAGCGGGCGGCGGCGTTCCGGCGGTTCGCCGACCACTGCGTGGCCACCGCGACCCGCGCCGAGACGGCCGTCGACCCCCGGCATCCGCTGCGTGAGCGCTCGTACGGGCCCGGCCCTGTGGTCACGGAGGACTTCGGCGACGGGGAGCAGGCGGCCCTGGACTGGACGGAGCGGGAACTGCCCACCCTGATGGCGGTCGTCCGCCGGGCCCGGGCCGCGGGCGCTCCCGAGGCCGGCTGGCAACTCGCCGACGCGCTGGGGCCGTTCTTCATCCGGCGCAAGCACTACGACCACTGGTGCGCCGCCTACCGCGACGGGCTCGCCGCCGCGGAGGCACTGGCGGACACGGCGGCCCGGTGCCGGATGCTGACCTCCGGCGGGCTCGGCGAGCTGGGCCGGGGGGACCATGCGCGGGCGCTGGAGATGTTCGAGCGGGCGGCACGGCTCTTCGAGGCCGAGGGGGACCGGCTCGGTCACGCCCGCACCCTGAACTACCGGGGGCTCGCCGAACACCGCCTGGGCCGGCTGGACGCGGCGGCCGAGCTGTTCGCCCGGGCCGCCGTGGAACTGCCCGACTGCGGCGACCACCGGGCCGGGGCGCTCGCCCGCCTCAACGCGGCCGACGTCGAACTGGCCCTGGGCCGGCCGGTGCGGGCCGCAGAGGAGGCCGCGGCGGCGCACGCGGTGCTGCGGGACATGCACGACCCGTACAACGCCGCGCGCGCCGAGATCCTGCTCGGCCGGGTCGCCCTGCGCCGCGGCCGGCCGGAGGAGGCCGAGGAACGGCTCCTCTCCGCGCTGGCCGTGCTGCGGGAGGCCGGCGCCCACTACGAGGTGGCGCGCGCCCTGGAGGCGCTGGGCGAGGCGGCCGGCCGGCGCGGCCTGAACGGCCTCGCCCGCGACCGCTACCAGGAGGCGCTCGACCTCTACACGGCGGTGCACCGCCCGGCACCGGCGGCCGACGTACGCGCCCGCCTTCGCGAACTGCCCGGGGAGGACGCCCCCGAGGCCACTCAGAACGACGGCTCCCCGGCGGACGGGGACGGGGACGGGGTCGGGGGTGGCTGACCCCGTTCGGCGGACGGCGGCCGTGCGGGAGACTCCCGCAGCACCGCGAACGGCCCGCCCGGCGCCTGAGCCAGCCGGTCCGGCGGCAGCCCCGCCACCAGCCAGGCATGCGCCAGCGAGGCCCAGGTCGGCCACGAGCACAGGGCGGCATGCCGAGAGGTGAGCGTCAGCCGTACGACATCGCCGGCGCCGGAGCCGGCGCTGGTGTGCCCGGCACACAAGTCGAGTGCCGGGCCCAGGCGGAGCCAGCAGTGGGCGGCGTCGTGCACGGCCACCACCGCCGCCCCCGGGTGGGCCCTGGCCAGGGTGTCGGCCCTGGTGGGGCCCGGGCCGGGGGCCACCAGGACGTCGGCGAGCAGAGGCCAGGGAGGCGGCGCGGGCAGGACCACCCGCAGATGCCGGTCCACGACCGCACGCAGCAGGCCGGTGACCGAGACCTCGTGTGCGTGCGGGCTGGTGACCGAGACCTCGTGTGCGTGCGGGCTGGTGACCAAGACCTCGTGTGCGTGCGGCTCGGTGAGCGGGACCTCGTGTGCGTGCGGGCTGGTGAGGGGGGCCTCGTGCGCGTGCGGGCTGGTGAGGTGGACCTCGTATGCGTGCGGCTCGGTGAGCGGGACTCCGTGCGCGTGCGGCCCGGTGAGGTGGACCTCGTATGCGCGCGGGCCGGTAAGCGGGACTCCGTGCGCGCGCGGGTCGGTGAGGTGGACCTCGTGCGCGTGCGGGCTGGTGAGGGGGACCTCGTGCGCGTGCGGCACGGTGAGCGGGACCTCGTATGCGTGCCGGTCGGTGAGGGGGATCTCGTATGCGTGCGGGCCGGGCATCGACACCTCGTGCGCGTGCGAGCCGGAGTGCCAGACCTCGTATGCGTGCGGCGCGTTCATGAGGTGCCGTAGCGGACCGTCACCGGGGGGACGGCGCGTTCGGGTGTGGTGGGGGCCGACGGGGCGCGGAGGCGGAGTCCGCGGTAGATCAGGGCGCGCATCAGGGAGGCGAAGCGGCCGGGTTCGGAGCTGAGGCGGGAGGCGATGCGGGCGTAGTCGTCCGCGCGGTACGCGGCGCCGCTGCCGCGCAGTTGGCGGCGCAGGGAGCGGCCGCGGCGGATCCGGGGCGCGAGGGCGCGCAGTTCGGCCATGGGGGAGCCGGGGTCCAGGTCGGTGTCCGGGGAGCCGGCGGTCAGGATGCGGGCGCCGGTCATGGTCCCGTACAGGGCCACCGAGCCGTGGTCGCCCACGATGTGGTCCGCGGCGACCACCGCGCCGGCCCACTCCGCGTGCTGGCTGACCAGGGCGACGCCGGCCCGGGCGAGACCGGCGAAGGCGCTGCGGATGTGCCACTCGCTGTGCGCGTTCCAGACGTGCGAGTGGAGCATCACGACGATGCGGAACTCCTCGCGGGGCAGTTCGGCGGCCAGCCGCGCCAGCAGGTCCCACTGCCGGCCCAGCAGGGAGTCGGGCCCCCAGGTCGAGCAGACCAGCACGAGTTCCTGCCCGGGACGAGCGCCCAACGCCCGCCGGTACAGCGCCCGGTGGGGCAGGCTGGCCGCCACCCGGTCGTGGCAGGGGTCGCCCACCACCTCGGCCACCGGCAGCGCCTCGGGGCACAGCCGGCCGAGGCGGATCCGGTCCTGCTCGTGCGCCAGGGCGATCGCGGCGGGCACGACCACCCCGTCCCGGACGAGCCACTGCCGGCCCAGTCCGTACACCTCGCGGGCGGCCGTGCCCCGGCCGCGCGGACCGCCGGGCGCCGAGATCCGCTTGTTGTACGACGCCCCGTGCGGCAGCACGACCACCGGCACGTTCAGCTCGTGCAGCCCGCCGTGGCTCGCGGCCAGCGCGAGGTCGAAACGGGTGTGGACGGCCTGGCTCCAGGGCACCACCAGCGCCCGGATGCTCTCCAGGAAGCGTTCCACGCCGTCGTTGAAGACGTCGTTCGCCATGGTGAAGACGGTCTGGATCCGCGGATCTCCCTCCAGTAATCGGACCGCCTCCAGCAGGCGCTGTGCGGAGGTCACCGTGTGGACGACCGCGAGCACCCGCCGACGAATGCGGAAGGTGGCCCAGCGCTCCACGTCGAGGCGCAGGGGGACGGCAGGGCGCCGGTCGGCGTCCGGCATCAACAGACTCATACGAACTCCCCCGTGGAATCCATGAGTTGGCGGACAGTTCGGGTGGGGCCACAGGCGGCCGCCGAGAGCGGTCTGCCCACGGGGGATGGACGGCGGCCTTGCAGAAACCTTGCACGGCGGCGGAAGCGGGGAGCCCGGTTCCCGCATGCGCCCCTCACGCGCCCGTGCGCCCTGTCCCGCCCCCTGTGGCCCCTCACCCGCTGCGGCACCGTGAAGGTGAACAGGTGTCCGTACGCTCCGCGGAAACCACCTGGGGGACGTGGTGGACCTTCTTGCACTGGGGCCTCTCGAACTGTGGCACCAGGGGCACCAGTACCCGCTCGGCTCGGTCAAAGAGCGCTGTGTGCTGGCCGTGCTGCTGTACGCCCGGGGGGACCCGGTCTCCGTGGACACCCTGGTCGACCGGGTCTGGGACGACGAGGACCCGCCCCCGACCGCCGTGGACACCCTGCGCACCTACCTCTCCCGGCTGCGCACCCGCCTCGACCGCGCGGTCGGCGCGCTGGCCCAGGTCGAGCGCACCTCACCGGGCCGTTACCGGCTGCGGGTGGAGGGCCCGGACGACGTGGACCTCGTACGGTTCCAGCGGCTGCGCGCCGAGGCGCGGGCCGCCGCCGGGCGCGGGGAGCGGGAGTACGCCGTGGGACTGCTGCACACCGCGGCGGCACTGTGGCGCGGAGAGCCGTTCGCGGAGTTCGGCGGCGACTGGGCGGCCTCGGTGCGGGCCCGGCTGACCGAGGACCACCGCCGGGTGCGCGAGGAACGCATCCGGCTGGAGCTGGAACTGGGCCGGCACGCCGACCTCGTCGGCGAACTGCACGAACTGGTCTCGCAGAACCCGCTCGCCCAGCAGGCCGTGGCCGCGCTGATGCTGGCCCTGCACCGCTCGGGCCGCGACGACGAGGCACTCGCCGTGTACGGCGGCACCCGGCGCCGTCTGCGCGACGAGCTGGGCATCGACCCGGGCGCCGACCTGCAGAGCCTGCACGTCCGCATCCTCGCCCAGGACCCGGCGCTCTCGGACCCGCCGCTTCGGGCCACCGCCCTCACGCCGTCTTCCCCACCGCCCGGCGCCCCAGCACCGGGGGAGTCCGACGGCGCGAGCGGCAGCAGCCTGCCGCGGGACACCCGGGACTTCACCGGCCGCACGAGCGAGCTGGAGCTGTTGCTCGCCGACCCGACCCCCGACGGCCACGGCACGGCGCTGCCGCTCACCGTCGTGCACGGCATGCCCGGCGTGGGGAAGTCCGCGCTGATCGTCCACGCCGCGCACCGCCTGCGCGCCCGCTACCCGGACGGCCGGTTCTACGTCGACCTGCGGGCCTACAGCGACCAGCCGCCGTACGAGCCCGCCGACGCCCTGGCGTTCCTGCTGCACGCCGCCGGCGTGCCCGACCCGCTGCCCGCCACCCTCGACGAGCGGATCGCGCGCTGGCGGGAGTGGACCGCGCACCGTCGTGTCCTGGTCGTCCTCGACAACGCGCGAGACGCCGAGCAGGTACGGCCGCTCCTGCCGGGTTCGCCGCGCTGCCGGGCGATCGTGGCCAGCCGCAACGTGCTCGCCGACCTGGACGGCGCCGGCTTCCTGCCGCTGGACGTGCTGTCCGTGTCGGAGGCCGCCTTGCTGTTCGCGCGGGTCGCGGGCGCGGCCCGGGTCTCGGACACCGCCACCCTGCGCCGCGTCGTCGAACTGTGCGCCTGCCATCCGCTGACCCTGCAGTTGCTGGCCGGCCGGTTCCGGCACCGGGACACCTGGGACCTGGAGTACGTCGTCGACCGGCTCGCCCGCGCCGACGACCGCCTCGACGAGTTCGGTGAACGTGTCGCCGCCGCCCTGCGGCTGAGCTGCGCCGATCTCGATCCGGCGGCCCGGCGGCTGTTCCGCCGGCTGGCGCTGCATCCTGGCCCGGACATCACGCTGGAGGCGGCGACGGCGCTGTCGGGGGAGGCGGACGCGGGTGCCGTGCGGCGCGCGGCGGACTCGCTGCTGGACCGTCATCTGCTGGACGAGCCCGTCCGGGACCGGTACCGGCTCCACGACCTGGCGCGCGCCTTCGGGTTGCGTCTGGGCCGGTGCGAGGATCCGGAGCCGGCGCGGCGCGCGGCGCTGCGCCGGCTCATGGCGTACTTCCTCACCACCGCCGACCGCGCGGACCGGCTGGTCCATCCCCGCCGCCGCAGACGGCAGGTGCCGCCGGAGCTCGGCTCCCCGTGCGCCGCGGACTTCTCCGCCGCGCATGACAGCGGGGCCGCGGTCGACGCGGCGGCGGTGTGGCTGAGCGTGGAGCGGGCCAACCTGCTGGCCGTGGCGCGCACGGCGGCGGCCGAGTTCCCGGAGTACGCCGTGCTGTTCCCGCACGTCCTGGCCCACTCCCTCAGGCGCTGGGGCACCCACGACATCACCGCGGAGCTGCACGAGGCGGCCCTGGCGGTGCTCCGGCCGGGCGGCGACGGTGCCGCCCTCGCCCAGCTCCTGGTGGAGCGGGCGGGCGCGCTGGCCCGGGAGAACCACGCGGCGGCCCTCGCCGCGGCGACGGAGGCGTCGGCCCTGTTCGAGGATCTCGACGACGACCGGGGTCGCGCGGACGCACTGCTGGAGATCGGCCGCGCCCACCTCGGGGCCGGGCGGGGCGAGGCGTGTCTGCGGGAACTGGACCGGGCCCTGGAGCTGTACCGGCGGGTGGGGGACCGGCACGGGGTGGCGGCGACGCTGAACGTGCAGGGGACGGCGTCGGTGCACCGGGCGGAGTACGGGGAGGCCATGCGGCGCTTTGCCACGGTGCTGGACATCAGCCGGGAGCTCGGCGACGTGACCGGGGAGGCGATCGCCTGGAACAACACGGGCGACATCCTCATGGCCACGAAGCGCTACCCGGAGGCCCGGCACCACTACGAGCAGGCGCTGGCCCTGATGCGGGACGTCGGCGGCCGCAAGGAGCTGGCCGTGATCCACATGAACCTGGGCGCCGTTCTGCAGGCCACCGGTCAGTCGGCCCTGGCCCTCACCTGTTTCCGGCGGGCCCTGGCCGGTCACCGGGCGGGCGGGGACGCCATCGGCGAGGTGAACACGCTCATCTGCCTGGGCGAGACGTGCGCGGCGGCGGGGCGGACGGACGACGCCCTCGCGCATTTCCACGCGGCGGAGAAAGTCTCCCGAAGAATCGATAATTCATACGAGAGACAAAGGGCATTGCTCGGAGTCGCCGACACGCAGTGCCGGGCGGGGCGGTGGAACGAAGCATTGGAGACGTATCGAAGCGCGCTGGAGATAGCGAGAAAGTACAGCTATTCGCTCTGCTCGGCGCACGCTCTGGCGGGGATTTCCCGGACCTGTCTCTCGCTGCGGAACGTGTCCGCCGCCCGCGCCCATGCGGAGGACGCGCTGGCGCTCTACCAGCGGTTGGGGGTGGTGGCCGAGGCGGAGGAACTGCGTCGGCTCCTGGCGGCTACCAAATGCACTCCGCATACGCTGCGGTCATGTTCATGACGTAAATAAGCGCGGTGCAGAGCGCGACCGCGGCAAGCGAACCTCTGGGCACTTCACTCCCTGACGCGTACAAATGTTTGCGCAAATTCAGTTCGAATCTGCGGGGAAAGACTAGCGGAAGGAGTGCGACCGCTGAGACGTTTTACCGCTCGGATTTCCGTTTATTCGTCAACTGTCCGAGCCGTCGGTCCAGTGCCAGGGACATTTCCGCCTCGATCACGCTCCGCGCGAGCGGGCGCAGGCGGTGCAGGTCCTCCTCGGGACCGTGGCGCAGGACCAGTTCGGCGAACATCTCGGCCAGGGCGTCGGCGTGCTCGCGGACGTGGGCGCCCGCCTGCAGGACCTCGGCGAGCGGGATGCCCTCGCGGACCAGCGCGGAGGAGACGTCGAGCAGGCGCCGGCTGATGTGGACGATCTCGCCGCCGTCGGTGCCGAGGTAGCCGAGGTCGAGGGCGGCGGCGAGGTTCTCCGTGGTGACCTGTCCCTCGAAGCGGGCGGCGAGTTCCTCGGGAGTGAGCCGGACCGGCTCCTCCTCGGTCGGCTCGACGCCCAGCAGGTCGGCGACGTCACGGCCGTGGTCCAGGGCCTCGGCCAGTTCCGCGATGCCGGTGAGGGTGTGGCCGCGCTCCAGCAGTGCCGCGATCGTGCGCAGACGGGCCAGGTGGTCGTCGTCGTACCAGGCGATGCGGCCCTCGCGGCGGGGCGGCGGGATCAGCTTGCGTTCGCGGTAGAAGCGCAGGGTGCGCACCGTGATGCCGGCCAGGCGGGCCAGTTCCTCCATGCGGTACTCACGCTTGTCAGCCACGCCCGAACCCTACGTTGTACCCGCGGTAACTTTCCTGGCCCCGCCCCCTACCCATCGGTACGGAGCTGTTCTAACCTCCCACTGCGCCAGTATTCACTGGCATGGTCGCGTGAGGGAAGGGCGTCGGCATGGCTGAGCGGGAGCATGTGCGGGTGGCGGTGATCGGGTCCGGGTTCGGCGGGCTCGGCGCCGCCGTACGGCTGCGGCGCGAGGGCGTCACGGACTTCGTGGTGCTGGAGCGGGCGAGCAGCGTCGGCGGCACCTGGCGCGACAACAGTTACCCCGGGTGCGCCTGCGACGTGCCCTCGCACCTGTACTCCTTCTCCTTCGCCCCCAACCCGGACTGGCCGCGCACCTTCTCCGGGCAGGAGCACATCCACTCCTACCTCGAGCACGTCACGGACCTCTTCGGGCTGCGCCCGCACATCCGCTTCGACTCCGAGGTGAAGCGGATGACCTGGAACGGCGAGAAACTGCGCTGGGACATCGAGACGGCCGGGGGAAGCCTCTCGGCCGACTTCGTCGTCTCCGCCACCGGGCCACTGTCCGATCCCAAGATCCCCGAGATCCCCGGGCTGGACTCCTTCCCCGGCAAGGTCTTCCACTCCGCCCGCTGGGACCACGACTACGACCTGCGCGGCAAGCGCGTCGCGATGGTGGGGACGGGCGCGTCGGCCATCCAGATCGTGCCGAGCATCCAGCCCGAGGTCTCCCGGCTCACCCTCTTCCAGCGCACCCCGCCGTGGGTCATGCCCCGCGTCGACCGGGCCATCAGCGGCGCCGAGCGGGCCCTGCACCGGGCGCTGCCCTTCACCGCGCAGGCCCGCCGCGGACTGCTGTGGGGCATCAGGGAGCTGCAGGTCCAGGCGTTCACCAAGCACCCCAACGAGCTCGGTTTCGTCGAGCAGTTGGCGAAACGAAACATGGCCCGGGCCATCAAGGACCCGGCCCTGCGCGCCAAGCTGACTCCCGACTACCGCATCGGCTGCAAGCGGATCCTGCTGAGCAGCACGTACTACCCGGCGCTCGCCAAGCCCAACGTGGACGTCGCCGCCGGCGGGCTGAGCGAGGTCCGCGGGTCGACGGTCGTGGCCGCCGACGGCACCGAGGCCGAGGTCGACGCGATCATCTTCGGCACCGGGTTCCACGTCACCGACATGCCGATCGCGGAGCGGGTCGTGGGCGCGGACGGCCGGACGCTCGCCGAGACCTGGAAGGGCGGGATGGAGGCGCTGCGCGGGGCGTCCGTGCCGGGCTTCCCCAACTGGATGACCGTCATCGGGCCCAACACCGGGCTCGGCAACTCCTCGATGATCCTCATGATCGAGTCGCAGCTCAACTACATGGTCGACTTCCTGCGGCAGCTGGACGTGCTGGGCGGCCGCGCGGCCCTCGACGCCCGCCCGAGCGCCGTCTCCGCCTGGACCCGGCGGGTGCAGGAGCGCATGAAGCGCACGGTCTGGGACACCGGCGGCTGCACCAGCTGGTACATGGACGCGAACGGCCGCAACACCACCATCTGGCCGGGTACGACCACCGAGTTCCGGCGGGCGACGCGGCGGGTGGACCTCGCGGAGTACGAACTCGTGCGCGAACCGGCGGCGAAGGGGACGGCCGGGGACTCGGCGAAGAAGGAGGTGTCCGCGTGAGCCGCCTCATGCACGTCTCCTCCGGGCCGTACGCGCCGCCCGAGCCCGTCCGCGTGCTCACCGTCACCTCCGCCGACGGCGCCGCCCTCCACGTCGAGGTGCATGGACCCGAGGACGCCCCCGCCGTCGTCCTCGCCCACGGCTGGACCTGCTCCACCGCCTTCTGGGCCGCGCAGATCCGGGACCTCGCCGCCGACCACCGCGTCATCGCCTACGACCAGCGCGGCCACGGACGCAGCCCGGCGAGCCCCGCCTGCACCACCGACGCCCTCGCCGACGACCTCGAAGCCGTGCTGAAGGCGACCCTCGCGCCCGGCGAGAAGGCCGTGATCGCCGGTCACTCCATGGGCGGCATGACGGTGATGGCGGCCTCGACCCGGCCCGTCTTCCGGGAGCACGCGGCGGCCGTTCTGCTGTGCAGCACCGGCTCCTCGCGGCTGGTCGCCGAGTCGACCGTCGTTCCCATGCGGCCCGGCCGGCTGCGGACCTGGCTGACCCGGAACATCCTCGGGGCGCGGGCCCCGCTCGGGCCGGTGACGCCCCTCGCCCGACGGATCCTCAAGTACGGGACGATGGGGCCGGGTTCGGCACCGCACATGGTGGAGGCGTGCGCGCGGATCGTGCACGCGTGTCCGCGCAAGGTGCGCCACGCCTGGTCGAACGTCCTCGACCTGCTCGATCTCGACCACGGCGTACGGGAGTTGAGGGTGCCGACGGCCGTCGTCCACGGGACCGCCGACCGGCTCACCCCGCCCGTGCACGCGCGGGCGCTGGTGGCCGCGCTGCCGAACTGCGTGGACTCGACCGAGCTGCCGGGGCTCGGCCACATGACGCCGGTCGAGGCGCCGGATCTGGTCAGCGGCCGCATCCGGGACCTCGTGACGACGTACGCAACGATCAAGGAGGGCGCATGAGCAAGGTCAGCCTCGAGGGACAGGTCGCCGTCGTCACGGGCGCCGCGCGGGGAGTGGGCGAGCTGCTCGCCCGCAAACTGTCGGCGCGCGGCGCCAAGGTGGCGCTGGTGGGGCTGGAACCGGACGCCCTCAAACAGGTCTCCGAACGGCTGCACAGCGAGAGCGACCACTGGTACGCCGACGTCACCGACCACGAGGCGATGGCCCGGGTCGCGCAGGAGGTCAAGGAGCGCTTCGGGAAGGTCGACATCGTGGTCGCCAACGCCGGAGTGGCGACCGGCGGCCCCTTCGTGGACTCCGACCCCGAGGCGTGGCGGCGGGTCATCGAGGTGAACCTCATCGGATCCGCCGTGACCGCCCGCGCGTTCCTGCCCGTTCTGATGGAGAGCCGCGGCTATCTGCTGCAGATCGCCTCCCTCGCCGCGATCACCCCGGCACCGATGATGACCGCGTACTGCGCCTCCAAGTCCGGTGTGGAGGCGTACGCGCACAGCCTGCGGGCCGAGGTCGGCTACAAGGGCGTACGGGTCGGCGTCGGCTATCTGTCGTGGACCGACACGGACATGGTGCGCGGCGCCGACCAGGACGAGGTCATGCGGGAGTTGCGGCAGCGGCTGCCGTGGCCGTCCAACAAGACCTATCCGCTGGGCCCGGCCGTCGACCGCCTCGTGGCCGGCATCGAGCGGCGCTCCAGCCATGTGTACGGGCAGTGGTGGCTGCGCGGGATGCAGGGCGTGCGCGGGTACCTGCCGGGGATCATCGGGTCGGTCGGGCAGCGGGAGATGAAGCGGTTCGCGCCCCGGTTGGCGGGGATGCGGCAGGGGCTCGTCGGCGCAGGTGGGGCGGCCGACGAGGAGGCCCGGGCTACGCACCGTAACTGATCGAAATGCGCGCTGTGTCCGCCCGTGTGAATCTGATGAAGGCCCCGCTCAGGGGCTCTTCCCCCCACTCGATACGGGAGTGAACCCACATGGGTATGAAGGACAAGTTCCAGGACCAGTCGGAGCAGTGGCAGCAGCAGGCCAAGCAGAAGGCCCAGGAGGCCAGGGAGCAGGGCCAGCAGCGTGGCCGGCAGGACCGGGACCGCATGCGTGACGAGCAGCCGGAGCGGATGCGCGAGGAGCAGGACCGGCTCGACGAGGACTTCGACGCCTAGTCGCTGCGTTCGGCTTGGTCGAGGTTGAGTGGGGTGCCCTGCGTTTGCGGGGCGCCCCACTTCCCCGTTCTGTGCGCGGTTCCCCGCGCCCCCTCAGGAGTGGGGCGTTGTCCTGGCAGGGAGCTTGGGGCGGGATCTGTTGGGGACATCTGAATAGTCCGGGGGAGTTGCCGGGGGGTTGGACTCCAGGAGTTCCACGGCCAGTTGGACCGCGTCGTCCAGTTGGGCGTGGCGGCCCTCCGCCCAGTCCAGGGGGGTGCGGAGGATCTCCAGGTCCGGGGTCACGCCCCGGTTCTCCACGCCCCAGCCGTACGCGTCGAACCACGCCGCGTTCATCGGGACCGTGATCACCGTGCCGTCGCCCAGTTCGTGGCGGCCGGTCATGCCGACCACTCCGCCCCAGGTGCGCTGGCCGATGACGGGGCCGAGCTTCAGGAGTTTGAAGGCCGCCGTGATCATGTCGCCGTCGGAGGAGGTCGCCTCGTCGGCGAGGGCGACCACCGGGCCGCGCGGGGCGTTGGAGGCGTACGACACCGGCTGGGCGTTCCGCGTCAGGTCCCAGCCGATGATGGTGCGGGTCAGCTTCTCCACCACCAGTTCGCTGATGTGCCCGCCCGCGTTGCCGCGCACGTCGACGATGAGGGCGGGGCGGGACACCTCCATCCGCAGGTCCCGGTTGAACTGGGCCCAGCCCGAGCCGCCCATGTCCGGGATGTGCAGGTAGCCGCAGCGTCCGCCGCTCAACTCCCTTACGACAGCCCGGCGTTTGGCGACCCAGTCCTGGTAGCGCAGGGGGCGTTCGTCGACCAGGGGGACCACGGCGACCCGGCGTGAGCGGCCAGCCTCGCCCTCCGCGGGCGTGAAGGTGAGCTCGACGGTCGTGCCGCCCGCGCCCGCCAGCAGCGGATACGGCCCGGTCAGCGGGTCCACCGGCCGGCCGTCGACATGGGTGAGGACGGCGCCCTCACGGATTCCCGTGCCCGCCAGCGGGGAGCGCGCCTTGGAGTCCGAGGAGTCGCCGGGCAGGATCCGCCTGACCACCCAACCCGCGTCCCTGCGGACGAAGTTGGCGCCCAGCAGGCCCTGCCGGCGCTGGTAGTGGGGCGGTCCCTCGTTGCGGCGGGCGGCGGTGACGTAGGCGTGGGAGGTGCCCAGTTCGCCCAGCACCTCGCGCAGCAGGTCGGCGAACTCGTCCGGGGACGCGACCCGTTCGACCAGCGGACGGTACTGGTCGAGCACTGCGGCCCAGTCGACGCCGCACATCCCCGGGTCCCAGAAGTAGGCCCGGATCAGCCGGCCCGCCTCCTCGTACGACTGGCGCCACTCGGCCGCCGGGTCGACCTCGTGCAGGATGCGGCGCAGGTCGATCCAGACCGTCGTGTCCCCGTCGCCCGACTCGCTCGAGGGGACCGCGCGCAGATCGCCCTCGTCGACCACCACCAGGCGGGTGCCGTCGCCGCTGACCGCGAACCAGTCGAGGTGGTCGACCAGTTCGGACTTTTTCGCCTTGCTGATGTTGAAGTGCTCCAGCGTCGGCCGGCCGCTGGTGTCGTCCGGGTTGACGAAGGTCTCGCCGAGCGCGCCCGAGATCGGCCAGCGCAGCCAGACCAGCCCGCCGCCCGCCACCGGATACAGCGCCGAGTACTTCGAGGCGGCGACCGGGAAGGGCGTGACCCTGTTCTCCAGCCCCTCGACCTCGACGGTCACCGCGCCGTCGCCCTCCTCCTCGTCGACGGGGTCCAGCCCGCCGGCGGCCGGCCGGCCCTCCGGGTTCAGCGCGAAGGGGGAGGGGGTCGCGGACGACAGCGGGACCAGGTAGGGACGGCAGCCGAGCGGGAAGGACAGGTCCCCGGTGTGGACGTCGTAGACCGGATCGAAGCCGCGCCAGGAGAGGAACGCCAGATAGCGGCCGTCCCTGGTGAACACCGGGTTCTCGTCCTCGAAGCGGCCGTTGGTCACGTCCACGACCAGCCGTTCCGCCCGGCCCTTGGGGGCGATACGGGCCATCTTGATCTGGCGCAGGGTCCGGCCGATCCCCGGGTGCGACCACGTCAGCCACCCCCCGTCCGGCGAGAAGGCGAGGTCCCGCACGGGGCCGTTGACCGACCGGATCAGCTCGGTCACCTCGCCGTTGGAGTCCTCGGTGGCGTCGATCAGCAGCAGGCGCCCGTCGTGCGAGGCGAGGGCAAGGCGCTCGCCCCGGGGGTCGGAGACCAGTTCCAGGACGCGGCCCAGCTCCCCGGAGGCCAGGCGGCGCGGCTCCCGGTCGCCGCTCGCGCGCGGCAGCTGGGCGATCTCGACGGCGTCGTCGCCCTCCGCGTCCGTCACGTAGGCGACCTGGCCGGTCGAGCCCAGCATCTCCGGGAGCCGGACCCGCACGCCGGGGGTGTCCGTGATCGTGCGGGCGGGTCCGTCGCGGTGGGTGAGCCAGTACAGGCTGCCGCGTACGACGACGGCGCTCGCGCGGCCGGTCTCGTCGACGGAGAGGCCGTTGACGTGCTGTCCGGCCGGCACCTGGTAGCCGCGGCGTCCGGCGCGCGGCCCGCTCAGCCGCACGTCGAGTCTGCGCGGCTCGGCGGCGAGGTCGTCGACGATCCACAGGTCCCCGGCGCACTGGTAGACCACCCGGGTGCCGTCGCTGGAGGCGTGCCGGGCGTAGAAGGCGTCGTGATCGGTGTGGCGGCGCAGGTCGGAGCCGTCGTACGCGCACGAGTACAGGTTGCCGATGCCCTCGTGGTCGGAGAGGAAGGCGATCCGGCCGCCGACGAACATCGGGGAGTGGAGGTGGCCCTCCAGACCCTCGAGCAGCCGTTCGCCGTGGAACCACAGCCGGCCCGTCGCCCCGCCCCGGTACCGCTTCCAGGCGGCCGGCTCGTGCGGCGGGGTGCCGGTGAGCAGCAGGGTCTTGCGCTCGCCGGCGATCTCGGCGACCTGGATGTCGGAGACCGGGCCCCAGGGGAGCTTGCGGCCGGGGTCGCCGTCGGGGGAGACCTTGTAGGCCCAGGTGAAGTAGGAGAAGGGCTCGCCGTGGGAGGCGACGGCCAGGATGGTGCCCTGCGGGGTCCAGCCGCAGACCTGGGTGTCGGCGGAGCCCCAGTGGGTGAGCTGCCTGCTGGGCCCGCCGTCCACCGGCAGCACGTGGATCTCCGGCACCAGGCTGCGCCAGCTCGTGCAGGCGATGGCGGCGCCGTCCGGCGAGAAGCGCGGATGGCCGGTCTTCGTACGGTCGACGGTGAGGCGCCAGGCGCGCCCCGGGCCGTCGAGGGGGGCCAGCCAGAGGTCGTCCTCGGCCACGAAGCACAACAGGTCACCGCTCAGGTGCGGCAGGCGCAGATAGCTCACCTCCTCATGCTTTTCCGGCAAATCGGGCCGGGCAACTTATGTGTCCTTCATGTTCGTGAGCCAAGACACGTACGAAACGGTTTCGTTTCGCTCGGCTGGGGGGTATCTTCGTGAACGTACGAAGAAACGAACGTCCCGAGCGGGAAGGTGAGTGGCATGACCGAGGTGACAACCGCGCGTCGCAGTCGCATCACGCCCGAGCGCGAGGCCGAGCTGTACGAGGCCGTGCTCGACCTGCTCAGGGAGGTCGGCTACGACGCCCTCACCATGGACGCCGTGGCGGCCCGCACCAAGTCCAGCAAGGCGACGCTCTACCGCCAGTGGGGCGGCAAGGCCGAGCTGGTCGCGAAGGCGGTGCGGCACAACAAGCCGGGCGGCTTCGGTCTCGGTGAGATCGACACCGGGTCGCTCAGGGGCGACCTGCACGCCCTGACCATGCGTTCGGACGACTGCGAGATGGAGCAGAACTCCGCGCTGATGCGAGGTCTGGCCATGGCCATCCATGGCAACCCGGACCTGCTGAAGGCGTTCAGGGAGTATCTGATCGAGCCGGAGATGGCGGAGTTCCGCCGTGTGCTGCAACGGGCGATCGACCGGGGCGAGGTCCGTGCGGACAACCCCGCGATCGACTACGTGATGCACATGATGATCGGCGGGTTCGCCGCCCGCACGATGATCGACGAGCAGCCGCCGACGCAGGCGTTCCTTCTCTCCTACATCGACGCCGTGGTCCTTCCGGCCCTCGGCGTCTGACCCCTCCCCACCCCCTCCCCGCCACCTGACGTCGCCGCTCAAGTCGTCGGGACGGTCATCCGTGCCTCCCCGCCGGGTGATCACCCCTGCTCCGAAACACCCCACGACCTGACCGGGAGTACGCCCACGTGGCCACGTTCCTCTATCGACTCGGCCGGTTCGCCTTCCGGCGACGGCACTTCGTCGCACTGTTCTGGGTGGCGCTGCTGACGTTCGCGGGCGTCGCCGCGGCCAACGCGCCCGCGGCCGGCTCCACCTCCTTCTCCATTCCGGGCACGGAAGCGCAGAAAGCCTTCGACCTGCTGGACCAGCGCTTCCCCGGCTCCAGTTCCGACGGTGCCACCGCCCGCGTCGTCTTCAAGGCGCCCGGTGGCGAGAAGATGACCGACGCCGCCAACAAGGCGGCGGTCGAGAAGACGGTGAAGGAGCTGGCCGACGGCTCCGAGGTCACCTCCGTCGCCGACCCGTACACCGCGCACGCCGTCAGCAAGGACGGCACGGTGGCATACGCGTCCGTGCGGTACGACAAGTCCGGCATGGAACTCAAGGACGCCTCCCGCACCGCCCTGGAGGACACCGCCCAGCAGGCGCGGGACGCCGGGCTGACCGTCGAGATCGGCGGCGACGCGCTGCAGGCGGGCGCCGAACCGGGCGCGGCCGGAGAGGTCGTCGGCCTCGCCATCGCCGCCGTCGTCCTCGTCATCACCCTCGGCTCACTCGTCGCCGCCGGACTGCCGCTGCTGACGGCGATCATCGGCGTCGGCATCGGCGTCTCCGGCATCACCGCCCTCGCCAAGGCGCTCGACCTCGGCGACACCACCTCCACCCTCGCCCTGATGATCGGGCTCGCGGTCGGCATCGACTACGCGCTGTTCATCGTCTCCCGCTACCGCGGCGAACTCGCCGAGGGCCGCAGCCGCGAGGAGGCGGTCGGCCGGGCGGCCGGCACGGCCGGCTCCGCGGTGGTCTTCGCCGGCCTGACGGTCGTGATCGCGCTGGCCGGCCTGTCGGTCGTCGGCGTCCCGATGCTGACCAAGATGGGCCTCGCGGCGGCCGGCACCGTCCTGGTGGCCGTCCTCATCGCGCTGACCATGATCCCGGCGCTGCTCGGCTACGCCGGCCGCAAGGTCAGGCCGGCGGGCGAGAAGCGCCGCAGGACCGACGGCGCCCGCTCCGCCAAGCCCGGCCTGGGCGAGCGCTGGGCCAGCTTTGTCGTACGGCGCCCGGCCGCCGTACTGCTGCTCGGCGTGGTCGGCCTCGGCGCGGTCGCCGTCCCGGCCACCCAGCTGGAACTGGGCCTGCCCGACGACGGTTCGCAGCCGACGTCCACGACGCAGCGGCGCGCCTACGACCTGCTGTCCGAGGGCTTCGGACCCGGCTTCAACGGCCCCCTGATGATCGTCGTCGACGCCAAGGGCAGCGACGACCCCAAGGCGGCGGCGACCCGTGTCGGCGACGACATCAAGGGCCTGAAGGACGTCACGACGGTCACCCCGGCGGTCTTCAACAAGGCCGGCGACACCGCGATGATCACCGTGGTCCCGGGCTCCAAGCCGTCCTCCACGCAGACCGAGGACCTGGTGCACGCGATCCGCGACAAGGGCGCGGACGTCAGGGCCGACTCCGACGCGAAGGTTCTGGTCACCGGCACCACGGCCATGAACATCGACTTCTCGCAGAAGCTCAACGACGCGCTGATCCCGTATCTGGGCCTGGTGGTCGGTCTCGCGTTCCTGCTGCTGATCGCGGTGTTCCGCTCGATCCTGGTCCCGCTGAAGGCGGCCCTCGGCTTCCTGCTCAGCGTGCTGGCCGCGCTCGGCGCGGTGGTCGCGGTCTTCCAGTGGGGCTGGCTCGGCGGGCTGCTCGGGGTCGAGCAGACCGGCCCGATCATGTCGATGATGCCGATCTTCATGGTGGGCGTGGTCTTCGGCCTGGCCATGGACTACGAGGTGTTCCTCGTGACCCGTATGCGCGAGGCGTACGTCCACGGAGAGACGCCCGGCCAGGCCGTGGTCACCGGATTCCGGCACAGCGCGCGGGTCGTGGCGGCCGCAGCGGTCATCATGATCGCCGTCTTCGGAGGCTTCATCACCTCCAGTGAGTCCATGATCAAGATGATCGGCTTCGGCCTGGCCATCGCCGTCTTCTTCGACGCGTTCATCGTCCGCATGGCCATCGTCCCGGCGGTCCTGGCGCTGCTCGGCCGCAGGGCCTGGTGGCTGCCGAAGTGGCTGGACCGGGCGCTGCCCAACGTGGACGTCGAGGGCGAGGGACTGAGGACCCTCGACGGCGCCGACGGCGACCGGGACTCGGATCCGGACGAGGACCGGGAGCTGGTGAAGGCCTGACGGCCCGAGGGCCTTCGCGGTCCTGAGAGCCTTCGCGGGCCCTGAGGACCGGATGACGGGCGGCCTTCCGGACGCGGTGGTGCAGTGCGCTACACCCCGGGTTCGGCAGGCCGCTCCCTCGTTGCGCGGGGCGCCGGACGGGATCGTGGAGCCCGGGTCGAAGAGACCCCCGACCTCCTCGTTCCCCCTCCCGGAAGGGCCCCGCCATGTCTGCCGTCGCCGCAGTCGCCGCCGTCAAGAAGTTCGTCACCGACCTCCTCCTGTGGACCTGCTTCGCCGGCGGCCTCGCCGCGAGCGCGGGCGCGGGTGCCGTCATCGACGACGACGTCCGCAAGAACGTCGTCACGGCCGTCGGTACGGTCCTCGCGCTCCTCGCCGGCTCGCGCATCGCGCGGAAGCCCGGGATCAGGGCGTTCCTGGGCCGCCCCGGCACGCTGTGGTTCCTCTTCTCTTCAACGGCGGAACGGCGGCGGCCATGTACCTCACGATGGACGGCGTGAAGGGCGTCCTCGGCGCCGCGATGACGGGCCTGGTCTCCCTGGGCGCGGCGGGCGGTCTGCTCGCGGAACGCCGCAGGCGCCGGGCCGTTGTCAGTGGCGCCGCCTAACGTGGCGGCATGACCACACTTGCCGAACGGCACCGCACCGCCCTGCTGGTGATCGACGTCCAGCAGGGCGTCGTCGCGTCCGCCCACGAGCGGGACGCCGTCGTCGCGAACATCGCGTCCCTCGTCGACAGGGCCCGGGCCGAGGACGTCCCGGTCGTCTGGGTCCAGCACTCCGACGAGGGCCTGGAGAAGGGCAGCGACGACTGGCGGTACGTCCCCGAACTGCCGCGCCGCGACTCCGAGCCCCTGGTCCACAAGAACTACGGCGACTCCTTCGAGGCCACCGACCTGGAGCAGGTCCTCGCCGAGGCGGGGGTCGGCCACCTCGTCGTCACGGGCGCGGAGACGGACGCCTGCATCCGGTCCACGATCCACGGCGCGTTCGTACGGGGCTACGACGTCACGCTCGTCGCCGACGCGCACACCGCCAACGACCAGCGCGAGTGGGGCGCCCCGCCGCCGGAGCAGGTGATCGCCCACACGAACCTGTACTGGCGCTGGCAGGGGGCGCCGGGGCGCAAGGCGGCGGTGACGGACACGAAGGACGTGAAGTTCGGGGGCTGAGACGCCGGTTTCCCGGTTCCCGCCGCCCGGGGCGACCGCTTCCGCCTACCGTGATCGATGACGTTGCGTGACGGCCGGTGACTGTCCGACGTTTGTCTCGGGCTGTCCCGGCTGTCCGCGGTGCCGTTCGGGTACGGGGCGCGTTGGAGGTGGTCATGAACGAGGGCGTGGACGAGGCCGGTTGGGATGTGGAACCGGGGGACGAGATCGAGCCGATCGTGCAGGCCGTGGGGCACCTGCTGAAGGTGTGCCGCGAAGGCGCGGGTATGCGGCCTGCCGAGTTCGGTGAACTCATGGGATACGGCGAGGACATGGTCCGCAAGATGGAGCGGGGCCAGCGGATTCCGCGGCCGGAGTTCCTGGACAGGGCGGACACGGTCCTCAAGGCGCAGGGCCATCTGCGGGCGTTCACGGAGGACATGCGCAAGGCGCGGTATCCGAAGAAGGTGCGGGAGCTGGCCGGCCTGGAGGCTCGGGCGGTGGAGTTGCTGATGTACGGCAACCACAACATCCACGGGCTGTTGCAGACACCGGAGTACGCGACGGCGCTGTTCGAGATGACGCAGCCCCCGCTGTCTCCGCACGTGATCGAACGTGAGGTCGCCGCACGCATGGCCCGTAAGTCGATCTTCGGACGGGAGCCCGCCCCGACGCTCAGCTTCGTCATGGAACAGGTCACGCTGGAACGTCCGTACGGCGGCGAGGACGTGCTGCGTCGGCAGCTGCGGCATCTCCTGGAAGTCGCCCGGTTGCGGAACGTGACGATCCAGGTCATGCCGACCCACCGCAGGGAACACGCCGGAACCCAGGGTCTGATCCAGCTGCTGAAGTTCGCCGACGGCTCCGCGATCGGGCGCTCCGACGGCGCATTCAACGGCCGCCCGGTCTCAAGTCCCCGAGACCTTCGTATCCTTGAGCTGCGTTACGGGATGATCCGGGCCCAGGCCCTCCCGCCGGGGGAGTCGTCGGCCTTCATCGAAGAAGTGCTGGGGAGACTATGAGCGCAACCGACCTCCACTGGTTCAAGAGCAGCTACAGCGACAGCGGCGAACCCGGCGACTGCGTCGAAGTCGCCGTCACTCCCGCCACGATCCACGTCCGCGACTCCAAGGCCCCGCAGGCCGCGCACCTCACGGTCGCCCCCACCACCTGGTCCGCCTTCCTCACCCACGTGTCGCGCTGAACTCGGTCGCGTGCCCGGTACACCCGCCGCTAGCGTGCCGTGCATGACGAGCACTGATGCCACCGACGGTTCCGCAGTCCACCCACGCTTCGCCGACGCCCTGAGCGAACTGGGCCTCGACGGCCTGCACGGCCGGGTCCGCCGGTTCCCGGACGCGACCCGCACCGCGGCCGAGGCCGCGGCGGCGATCGGGTGCGAGCTGAGCCAGATCTGCAAGTCGCTGATCTTCGCGGCCGACGGCGTGCCGGTGCTGGTGCTGATGGACGGGGCGTCCCGGGTGGACGTCGAGCGGGTGCGGGAGGAACTCGGCGCCGAGAAGGTGACGCGGGCCAAGGCGGACGTCGTGAGGGAGACGACGGGGTACGCCATCGGCGGTGTACCGCCCTTCGGGCACCGTACGAGGACCCAGGTGCTGGCCGACCGGTCGCTGCTCGCGCACGAGGTGGTGTGGGCCGCCGCCGGGACGCCGTACACGGTCTTCCCCATGGAGCCCAAGGAACTGATCGCCCACGCGGGCGCGACCCTGGTGGACGTGCGCGAGCCGGCGTCGTGACCCCGCTGGTCGCCACGGCGGTCCTGTTCGCCGCGGTCACGCACGCCAGCTGGAACGCGATCGCCCACCGGATTACGGACAAGCTGGTCGGGTTCACGCTGATCGCGGGCGGCGGGATGCTGATCGGGCTGGCCATGGTGCCGTTCGTGCCGGTCCCGGCGGCGGCCGCGTGGCCGTACCTGATCGTCTCGGCCGTCATCCACGCCGCCTACTACGTGCTGTTGATGAAGTCCTTCCGGCTCGGTGACTTCGGGCAGGCGTACCCGATCGCGCGCGGCACCGCGCCGCTGGTGGTCACCGTGCTGGCCGCGGTCTTCGCGCACGAGGTGCCCGACGGGTGGGCGGCGGCCGGGATCGCCCTGTCCTGCGCGGGGCTGACCGGGGTCGCCCTGTGGGGGCTGCGCGGACGCCGGCCGAACTGGGCGGCGATCGGCGCGGCCCTGGCGACCGGGCTGACCATCGCCGGGTACACGGTCGTGGACGGGCTGGGAGTGCGGGCCTCGGGCTCCTCGCTCGGGTACATCGCCTGGCTGATGGCCGTGGAGGGCGTGGCGATCCCGGCGTACGCGCTGACCCGTCTGCGCGGGCAGTTCCTCACCGTGCTGCGGCCGTTCGCCGCCGTGGGCCTGCTGGGCGCCGCCCTGTCCGTCCTCGCCTACGGGCTCGTCCTGTGGGCCCAGACCAAGGCGGAGCTCGCGCCGATCGCGGCCTTGCGCGAGTCGTCGATCATCGTCGGCGCGGCGATCGGCGCCGTGTTCTTCAAGGAACGCTTCGGAGCCCCCCGCATCATGGCCGCCAGTCTTCTGGTGGCGGGCATCGGGCTGATGCTGCACGCGAGTTAGCGCCGCCGCCC
This sequence comes from Streptomyces sp. C1-1, assembly GCF_050214755.1. Classification (NCBI taxonomy): domain Bacteria; kingdom Bacillati; phylum Actinomycetota; class Actinomycetes; order Kitasatosporales; family Streptomycetaceae; genus Streptomyces; species Streptomyces sp. C1-1. The sequence goes on from NZ_CP189826.1 coordinate 5,778,493, forward strand.
GGCCGGGCCCCGGCAACGTTGTCCGGAACGTTTCGCCAAGCGTTGGCCAAGCACGCCTCTGCTTCGGGTTGTCGTGCACACGATTTGTCGATGCCTTGACGATCCGTTCCACCAACGTTCAGCCGGCCGTCTGTGCCTGGGTTGTGTGCCGTCCCTAGGGTCCCGACGGATTCCGGAAGAAGGGACTCATGGACACACTCCACGCAGTCCGGGCCCGCGCGGTCACCAAGTGCTTCGGCGACGTCGTCGCACTCGACGCCGTCGACCTGGATGTGACGCAGGGTCGGATCCACGGCCTGGTCGGTCCGAACGGCGCCGGCAAGACGACGCTGCTCGGCCTGCTGCTGGGCCTGGCCGTCGCCGACGCGGGCGGCCTCGACATCCTCGGCATGCCCGTCGGGCGGGCGTTCGGCGTGCCCGACGGGGTCGCCGGGTTCGTGGACGGGCCCGGCCTCTACCCCTCGCTGACCGCACGTCAGAACCTCGCCGCGCTGGCCCGGCTGCGCGGCGAGGACGCGCGGACGGCCCTGGTCGAGGAAGCCCTCGACCAGGTCGGACTCACCGACGTCGCCGACGACAAGGCCCGCGGCTTCTCCCTCGGCATGCGCCAGCGGCTCGGCCTCGCCGCCGCCCTGCTCACCAGGCCCCGGCTGCTGGTCCTCGACGAGCCCGCCAACGGCCTCGACCCGGCCGGCAAGCGGCATGTGCACGGCGTCCTCAACCGGCTCGCCGCGGACGGCACCGCCGTCGTGCTCTCCAGCCACCGCATGGACGACCTGGAGGCCCTGTGCTCCGAGGTCACCATCCTCGCCACCGGGCGGGTCGTCTTCTCCGGCCCGCTGGCCAAGCTCGCCGCCGAGAACCGCGAACTCGACTACCGGCTGCGCACGTCCGACCCGAACGCCGCGCGCCGGCTGGCCGCCGAAGCGGCCGGCATCCACGTCGTCGACGACCCGGGTACGCGGCCGGACACCGGGACGATCGTCCTGCGCGCGCTCGTGCCCGCCCTCGACGAACTCGTGGCCGCGCTCGTCGGCTCGGGCGTCGCGGTCCGTGAACTGGCCCCCGTGGTCTCGCCGTTGGAGGCCGCCTTCCTCGCCCTCACCGACCAGCGTGAGGAGGCGGGCCGATGAGCGCCACCGTCGCCGACGACAAGGTTGTCAGCGCCCGGCCCGTCTCCGTCCCGCGCGGCTACCGCTTCGAACTGGTCAAACTGGTCTCGCAGTGGCGCATCCGCCTGCTGGTGCTGGCCTGCTGGATCGCTCCGGGCCTCTTCGTCGCCGGCGTGGGCGAGCAGAGCACCCTGCCCTCCGACACCCTCTTCGGCCGCTGGATGCACGCCACCGGCTGGGCCGGGCCACTGGTCATGCTCGGCTTCGCCGGCACCTGGGCGCTCCCGCTGCTGACCTCCCTCGTCGCGGGCGACGTCTTCGCCTCCGAGGACCGGCTCGGCACCTGGCGGCACCTGCTGGTCGCCGTCCGCTCACCCCGCCGGATCTTCGTTGCGAAGTCCCTGGCCAGCCTCACCGTGATCCTGCTGCTGGTGGCCGGGCTGGCCCTCTCCAGCACGGCCGGCGGGCTCGCCTCGGTCGGCGACCAGCCCCTGATCGGCCTCGACGGGCACCGGCTGGCGTCCTCCGACACCGCCGTACGCGTCCTGCTGGCCTGGGTCGCCGCCCTCGCCCCCACCCTGGCCCTCGCCGCCATCGGCCTGCTCGGCTCGGTCGCGCTGGGCCGTTCCCCCACGGGTCTGCTGCTGCCCCCGCTCGTCGCCCTCGGCATGCAGGTCGCCCAGATGCTGCCGCTGCCGGTCGCCGTACGCCTCGCGCTGCCCGGCTACGCCTTCATTTCCTGGAACGGCCTGTTCACCAGCCCGGCCCAGCTCGCCCCGCTCCTCATCGGCGTCACGGTGAGCCTCGTATGGGCGCTGCTCGCGACCGCGCTGGCGTATCTGCTGTTCCTGCGCCGGGACTTCACCAACCTCGCCTACGACGGCGCCGGGCGCCGCGCCATCACCCTCGGGCTGCTGCCCCTGGCCGGCCTGACCGCCCTCACCGTCGCCGTGGTCGCCGTGTCGACCCCCTCAAGCGGCTCCGGCATCACACGGGACAAGGTCCAGCGGTCGGTGGCCACCGCCTTCGCGCACCTGTACCGCCTGCAGACCGAACAGCTCCACCGCCCCGCCGTCACCGAGGCCCGGCTGCGGACCACCGCGGCCTGCACCAAGAGCGACGGCCAGGGCGCCCAGAGCGGCGCGGGCAACGACTGGCGCTGCGTCGTCACCTGGCATATCCCCGGCGTCCCGGTGGCCGGCCAGGCCATCTACCAGCTCGACGTCACCTCGGACGGGCGGTTCGTCGCCGACGGCGACGGGCCGAAGGAAGTCAACGGCTACTTCCTGGTGCGCACCCCGACAGGGGACGCGCCGAACCCGCTGTGGCAGTTCGACGGCAACGTCGAGCTGCTCGAACCCACCTCGAAGGGATAGTTCCATGCAGGTAACACGGCAGCGCCGGGTTAACGAGAAGGAGCAGGTCAACCTCTTCGGCAGACGCGTCGGCCGCCGCGCCGTGCTGGTGACGGCGGGCATCGCCGTCGCCCTCGGCGTCACGGGCACGGCCGTCGCCTCGACGTGGCAGTTCGGCAGCCGGCAGGTCGCCGAGGACACCCCCGACGGACAGGTCATCTCCAGCGACCAGTTCCTCAAGCCGTACGGCAGCCGCACGGTCGTCAACGACGGCAAGATCATGTCGTCGACGGTCGGCCCGGACGGCGGCCACCTCGCCGCCTCGGTCGCCGACGGCGACGCCTCCCTCGTCATCATGGACCTGAGCACCGGTCAGGTGATCCAGAAAGTCGGCACCAACAAGGCGGACGACCTGCGCATCAAGAGCGCCTCGGTCGGCCAGGAGGGCCCCACCTACTCGCCCGACGGCACCCAGCTGTGGCTCGGCCAGACCGACGGCTACACCAGGTTCATCGTCGGCTCCGACGGCACCCTCGCCAACCCCGTGGCCGTCCCGATCCCGGCGGACGGCGACAAGCACGCCCTCGTCGGCGCCGCGGTGTTCTCCGCCGACGGCTCCACCGTGTACTCCGCCGTCAACGGCCAGAACCGCGTCGTCGCCATCGACGCCGCGACCGGAACCGTCCAGCACAGCTGGGCCGTCGGCAACGCCCCGCGCGGCCTCGCCCTGGCCGACGGCAAGCTGTACGTCAGCAACGAGGGCGGCCGTCCGGCCAAGGACGGCGACACCACCATCAACTCCTACGGCACCGACGTACCGGCGAACCCCGACACCGGGGCCACCACCACCGGCACCGTCAGCGTCATCGACACGACCGACCCGTCCGCCGCGGTCGGCTCCATCGACGTCGGCCTGCACCCCACCGCCGTCCACGCCGCGAAGGGCGCGGTGTTCGTCACCAACACCGCCGACAACAACGTCTCGGTCATCGACACCCGCAAGGACAAGGTCGTCCAGACCATCGCGACCCAGCCGTGGCCGGAGGCGAAGGTCGGTTACGAGCCGAACTCGGTCACCCTCACCGACGACGGCCGCCTGCTGGTCACCCTCGGCCGCGCGAACGCCGTCGCCGTCTACCGCTACAAGTCGCCGCAGGAACCCGCCAGTTACGTCGGCCTGCTGCCCACCGACTACTTCCCCTCGCAGATCACCACCGTCGGCGACGACGTCGTCGTCTCCAACACCCGCGGCATCGACGCCCGCCGCCCCACCACCGCGGGCGGCCACGGCACCCACGACACCACGTCCAGCATCACCCGGTTCACGCTGCCCGACGACCACGTCGTACGGGCCCAGACCGCCAAGGTCTTCAAGCAGAACGGCTGGACGCCCGGCTCCGTCGTCACCTCGAACGGCAAGGGCCACGTGCCGGCGCTCCCCGTCCCGCTGCGCCTCGGCGACCCCTCGACGATCAAGCACGTCTTCCTTCTGGTGAAGGAGAACCGCACCTACGACCAGGTCTACGGCGACCTCCCGCAGGGCGACGGCGACTCCTCGTTGACGACGTTCGGCGAGAACGTCACACCCAACCAGCACGCCCTGGCCGACCAGTTCGGGCTCTACGACAACTTCTACGACGTCGGCACGAACTCCGCCGAGGGCCACAACTGGCTGATGCAGTCGGACAACCCGGAGTACACCGAGTCCTCCGCCGGCGAGTACCAGCGCAGCTACGACACCGAGAACGACGCCCTCGGCCACCAGAAGTCCGGCTTCATCTGGAGCGGCGCGCAGGCGGCCGGCAGGTCCGTCAAGGACTTCGGCGAGTTCCAGTCGCTGGAGAGCAAGCCGGCCGACGCCTCCTGGCAGAACCTGTACTGCGACGCCAAGACCATGGACGCCACCGGCGCGCAGACCCAGTACTCCATCCAGACCGGCTCGGCGATCCCCTCCCTCAACAAGGTGTCGGTCCAGGGCTTCCCGATGTTCGACCTCAGCGTCCCGGACATCTACAAGGAACAGATCTGGAAGCAGGACTTCGAGAAGAACGGTCCGGCGAACCTCAACATGTTCTGGTTCTCCAACGACCACACCGGCGGCCCCGCCAACGCCGCCGCCGAGGTCGCCGACAACGACCTCGCCGTCGGCCGCATGGTCGACGAGATCTCCCACAGCAGGTACTGGAAGGACTCGGCGATCTTCGTCGTCGAGGACGACTCCCAGAACGGCCTCGACCACGTCGACGGCCACCGCGCCCCGGTCCAGATCATCAGCCCCTGGGCCCAGCGCGACACGGTCGACAGCCACTACTACTCGCAGATCACGATGATCCGCACCATCGAGCAGATCCTCGGGATCCACCCGATGAACCAGAAGGACAGCGCGGCCACCCCGATGTACGGCGCCTTCACCCTGAAGCCGGACAGCACGCCGTTCACGGCCGTCCCCAACCGCACCTCCCTCACCCTCGGCGTCAGCCCCCAGCCGCCCTGCGGCTCCGACACCCCGGCGCCGCAGGACCCCTCGGCGGCCGCCGCGCCGACGTCCGCCGCGGTTCCCGAGGCCAAGCAGGCGCTCGCGGACGAGTGGCAGACCTGGGCCTCGCACCAGCGCCTGACCGGCCCGCACGCCGTGCCCGACTACGCCAACAACGAGCAGATGAACCGCTACACCTGGTACCAGACCCACAACTGGACCAAGCCCTACCCCGGCGACAAGAAGGTCTACGCGCCGAACGACGTGCCCGGCGCCTACCTCCCGTCGGCGGAGTCCGACGGCTGACCCGGCACCCCTCGCGCGAAGCAGCCCCCGGGAGCACTCTGGAAGCAGGTGTTCCGGAGGTGATCGTCATGATGCACACCGCTGTGGGATGGCACGTGGAGATGGAGTTCAGCGAGGACGAGACGCACACGCGGGCCGTCGCGATGGTTCGCCTGCCCGACGGGTCCGAGGTACGGGCCCACGGGCACGCGAGCCGCCACCACACCGACTCCAATCAGCCGAGGGTCGGTGAGGAGATCGCCGGCGCGCGGGCGCTGAACGAACTCGCCATGCAACTGCTCACCAAGGCGCACGGTGAGATCGACTCGGCCTCCGGCCGGACCTCTCATCCGATCAACGTCTGAGCGTCAGGTGTACATCTGAGCGTCAGGCGGATCCGAGGGACACGCGCAGTGCCCGTACGAGGGCCTGCGCCCTCGGGTCCGCCGTCACGCTCTTCCTGAAACCGTTGGTCACATAGCCGAAGGCGATGCCCGACTCGGGGTCGGCGAAGCCGAGGGCGCCGCCGCGGCCCGGGTGGCCGAAGGAGGCGGGGGACAGCAGCGGGGAAGCCGCTCCGTGCAGCATGTAGCCCAGGCCGAACCTGGTCGCCACGACCAGCACGCGGTCCGGCCCGGCGCTGCGTTCGGCGCGGGCCAGCTCGACCGACTCCGGCGTGAACAGGCGGCTGCCGCCGTCCACTTCGCCGATCAGCGAGGCGTAGAAACGGGCCAGTCCGTCCGCCGTGGCGACACCGTTGGAGGCGGGCAGGGCGGCGGCCCGGTAGGCGGGGTCGTTCTCGTCGGGCAGCGGCGTGATCGCGGCGAAGGCGCGACGGGTGAGGGAGGCGGGGTCGGCGTAGGCCTCGGAGACCTCCCGCTTGGGGCGGAGCCTGAGACCGCGCGGTTCGGCCGGGGGATCGATCTGCGCCACCCGGCCCGCGCGCGCACGCTCGCCGTCGGGCAGTCCGAGCCACAGGTCCGCGCCGAGCGGGCCCGCGATCTCCCCGGCGATCCACTCGCCGATCTCCCGCCCGGTCACCCGCCGCACCAGCTCGCCGGTCAGCCAGCTGTACGTCTGCGCGTGGTACCCGTGGTCCGTCCCCGGCTCCCACACCGGCGCCTGGGCCGCGACCGCCTCGGCGCCGAGGACCGGGTCGGCGGCCTGCGCGGGCGTGAGCGGCGTGTCCAGCACGGGCACGCCGGCCCGGTGCGCGAGCAGGTGCCACACCCGCGTCCGCTCCTTGCCGGCCGCCTTGAACTCCGGCCAGTACGTGCCGACCGGCGCGTCCAGATCCAGCTCCCCACGCTGGTGCAGCAGCAGGAGTACGGCGGCGGCGACGCCCTTGGTCGCCGAGCGCACGATCTGCGCGGTGCCGTGCTGCCAGGGCTCGGTGCCGTCGACATCCCTGGTCCCGGCCCACAGGTCGACGACCCGGTGCCCGTCCCGGTAGACGGCCACCGCCGCGCCGCGGTCCCCGAGCACGTCGAAGTTCCGCACGAACGCTTCCCTGACCGGCTCGAAGCCCTCGGCCACCGCACCGTTCACGTCCACGTCCGTACTCCTCCTCGCGCTGTGCCGCTCTCTCCTACTCAACCAAGCAGAATCGTCACGTCGATGTTCCCGCGGGTCGCGTTCGAGTACGGGCACACCTCGTGCGCCGCGTCCACCAGCTTCGCCGCGATGTCCGGGTCCAGGACCGGGAGGGAGACGCTGAGGGCGACCGCCAGGCCGTAGCCGCGGGTCTTGTTGGGGCCGATGCCGACCTTGGCGGCGACGGTCGAGCCCGTGAGGTCGTAGCCCATGCGGTTGCCGACGAGGATCAGGGCGTTGTGGAAGCAGGAGCTGTACCCGGCCGCGAAGAGCTGCTCGGGGTTGGTGCCGTCGCCGTCGCCGCCCAGCTGCGGCGGCATCGCCACCTTGAGCTGGATGTGGCCGTCCTGGCTGGTGACGTAGCCGTTCCGGCCGCCGTGCGCGGTCGCCTCGGCGACATACATGATCTTCGTCGGACGGGTGTCCGGCGTCTCGGTGTCGACGGTCAGGTCGTCGCTCATGGCGCTCATGGATGGCCCCCCAGAACGAGTGCGCGCGAGTACATCGTGCACAAGGTACTGGCCGGTAGGTCGGTGTGAGGGGTCGGGGGGATGCAACCGGGGGTAACGGGAGGTGGGAGCGTGTTGTGGGGGCGCGCGCCGTGTTGTGGGGCGCGTGCTGTCAGGCGGGGCGCTCTGCCGCCTCGTGCGCCCTTTCCGTGAGCCTCCACAACTCCTCGCGCAACCGCGCGACCTCTTCGGCGCCTAGCCCCGTCGCGGTGAGCAGGGCGCCCGGCACGCATGCCGCACGCTCCCGCAATTCCTCTCCGTGCCCCGTGCATGCGACGAGCACCGAGCGCTCGTCGTGGGCCGCGCGCTCCCGGCGCACCACCCCGGCGCTCTCCAGCCGCTTGAGCAACGGCGACACCGTGCCGTAGTCCAGCCGCAGGGCGGCGGCGAGCTCCTTCACCGTCGTCTCGCCGCGCTCCCACAGGACGAGCAGCACGAGGTACTGGGGGTAGGTGAGGCCGAGTTCCTCCAGCACCGGACGGTAGGCGGCGGTCACCGCCCGCTGGGCCGCGTACAGCGCGAAGCACAGCTGCTCGTCGAGCAGCGGCGAGGTCACGGCCGGCGTCTGGTCCTCGTTCGTCACGCGCCCATTCTCACGGACGGCCCGTGCCCGCCGTCACCGAACGGGGATCGAAGCCGAAGGGGAGCTCCAGGCGGTGGGCGCGCATGAGGTCGTCGTCGGAGAGGAGTTCGCCCGTCCTGCCGTCCGCGGCGATCACCCCTTCGCTGAGGATCAGCGAGCGCGGGCACAGCTCCAGGGCGTACGGCAGGTCATGGGTGACCATCAGGACCGTGACGTCCAGGGCGCGCAGGATGTCGGCCAGTTCGCGGCGCGACGCCGGGTCGAGGTTGGAGGAGGGCTCGTCCAGGACGAGGATCTCCGGCTCCATGGCGAGGACCGTGGCGACGGCCACGCGACGCCTCTGCCCGAAGGAGAGGTGGTGCGGGGGACGCTCCTTGAACTCCGCCATGCCGACCTGCGCGAGCGCCCGGTCGACCCGTTCCTCCAGCTCCGCGCCCCGCAGCCCGGCCGCGGCCGGCCCGAACGCCACGTCCTCGCGCACCGTCGGCATGAACAGCTGGTCGTCCGGGTCCTGGAAGACGATCCCGACCCGGCGCCGGATCTCCGCCATGTGCCGCTTGCCGACGGGCAGTCCGGCGACGGTCACCGTTCCCGCGCCGCCGGTCAGGATGCCGTTGAGATGCAGCACCAGGGTCGTCTTGCCCGCGCCGTTCGGGCCGAGCAGCGCGACCCGTTCGCCGCGCTCGACGCGGAAGTCCACGCCGAACAGCGCCTGGTGGCCGTCCGGGTAGGCGAAGGCCAGTCCGGCCACTTCCAGGGAAGGCGTCTCGACAGTCACAGGGTCCATCCCAGCAGGCAGACGACAAGGGCGGCGAAGGGGAGGGCGAGGGCGTACGACCACTGCGCCCGGGACGCGGTCACCTCGTCGATGACCGGCATCGAGCCGGCGTATCCGCGGCTGACCATGGCCAGGTGCACGCGCTCCCCGCGCTCGTAGGAGCGGATGAACAGGGCGCCCGCGCTCTTCGCGAGCACCCCCCAGTGCCGCACACCCCGCGCCTCGAACCCGCGCGACTCCCGCGCGATCCGCATGCGCCGCATCTCGTCGGTGATGACGTCGCCGTAGCGGATCATGAAGGAGGCGATCTGGACGAGCAGCGGCGGGAGCTTCAACCGCTGCAGGCCCAGCAGCAGTTCGCGCAACTCCGTGGTGGAGGCCAGCAGGACCGACGTGGCCACGCCCAGCGTGCCCTTGGCGAGCACGTTCCAGGCGCCCCAAAGGCCGTTCACGCTCAGGGACACCCCCAGGACGTCCACCCGCTCGCCCTCCGCCACGAACGGCATCAGTACCGCGAACGCCACGAACGGCACCTCGATCAGCAGCCGCTTGAGGACGAAGCCGGCGGGCACGCGCGCGTGGAGCGCGACGGCGCCCAGGAGGACGGCGTACAGACCGAAGGCCCACATCGCCTCCCGCGGGGTCGAGACGACGACCACCACGAACGCGAAGGCGGCGGCGAGCTTGGTGTGCGGCGGCAGGGCGTGCACGGGGGAGTGCCCGTGCCGGTAGAGCTTGTGTGCGTGTCCCGCGCCCATGTCAGACAGCGCTCGTGCTCGTCGGCGAGACGTCCGGCGTACGCCGTCGGCGCACGACCCAGAACACCGCGCTCCCCGCGACCACCGTCACCCCGACGCCGATCACGCCCGCCAGCCCCCCGGACAGGCGGGCGTCCTCGACGTCCCTCACGCCGTAGTCGGCCAGCGGCGAGTCGGCCGAGCTGTGCCGCTGGGCCTTCTTGTCGATGCCCTTGTCGTGCGCGACCTTCTCCAGTCCGTCGGGGCTGGAGGAGGCGTAGAAGCTGACGAAGCCGGCCAGGACGAGGGAGGTCGCGAGACCGGTGATCCACAGCGCGCGGCGGGAGGTGCGCGCCGCGACGGGCGCCGTGCGCGCCCCGTCGGAAGCCGGTACGTCCACGAGTGCGCCGTTCACGCGCAGCTTCAGGCGCTGGCGCAGGCCGCGCGCGCCGTGCACGAGATCCGGGCGCACGGCGATCACCGCGCCCACCGTGAGCGCCGTGATCACCGCCTCCCCGAGCCCGATGAGCACATGCACGCCGATCATCGCGGTGGCGACCTTGCCGAGGGAGACGTCGGTCGTCCCGCCGACGGCGTAGATGAGGGTGAACGCCACCGCCGCGGCCGGCACCGAAAGAAGCGCGGCCGCGAAGGAGGCGACGGTGACCGAACGCCGCCCGCGCGGCAGCACCTTCACCAGGAGACGGAAGACGGCGTAAGAGACGATCGTCGTGACGATCGCCATGTCCGTGATGTTCACGCCGAGCGCGGTCAGCCCGCCGTCCGCGAAGAGGATCCCCTGCATGAGCAGGACCACGGAGACGCAGAGCACACCGGTGCAGGGGCCGACGAGGATCGCTGCCAGTGCCCCGCCGAGCAGATGCCCGCTGGTACCGGCCGCGACGGGGAAGTTGAGCATCTGCACCGCGAAGATGAACGCCGCCACCAGACCGGCCAACGGGGCGGTTCTCTCGTCCAGTTCGCGTCGTGCGCCGCGCAGGCTCACGGCGACGGCGGCGGCGGCGACCACGCCGGTCGCGGCCGAGACGGGCGCGTTGATGAATCCGTCAGGCACATGCACCGTTCGATGATAGTGCCTTGTTGCGAATCTTTTGCAAGAGCGAGTGGGTCGTATGTCGGTCCGATGCTCGTTCGTCAAGAGGTGTGAACCAGAAAATATGGGACATTAGAAAAGGAATGGACGCACAGATTCCGCACAGGTCACGCTCCGTGAGAGGGCCGTCACGATGTCTGTAGTCGAACAGTACGCGCGAGCCCACATCGTCTCCGACACCGCGATACCGATCGACGAAGCGGTCCCCGTCATCCTGCGCTACGACCCGGAGACCGACCCGCGTTCGGTGCGCTTCGCCCTCCCGGGCACCCCCGAATGGACCTGCTCCCGCTCGCTCCTCGAACAGGGCCTGCGTGCCCCGGCCGGCACCGGACAGGTCCGCGTATGGCCGTGCGGCCGCGTGCAGGCGGTCGTCGAGTTCCACTCCCCGCAGGGCGTCTCGGTGGTGCAGTTCGAGACGAAGGCCCTGCTCAGGTTCCTGCGCCGCACCTACATGGCGGCGGCACCCGTCAGCCGCTGACCGGCACCGCCCGCCCGCGCAGGCGGCGCCCGGACGCCGTGGCTCAGCCCATCTTCAGCAGCGCCGCCACGATCGGACCGGCCGTGTCACCGCCGTGACCGCCCGCCTGGACCACACCCGCCGCCGCGAGGTCGCCCCGGTAGGCGGTGAACCAGCCGTTCGGCTTCTTCTGGCCGTCCACCTCGGCCGAGCCCGTCTTCGCACCGGCGTCACCACTCACCCCGGACATCGCCTTGGCCGCCGTACCGTAGCCCGCCGTGTACCGCATGACCTCCTTCAGCCAGCCCTGCGTCTGCGACGACATCGTCCGGGAGGCCTTCGCCAGCGTGCGGTGGTCGACGTCGGGGGAGACCAGGTACGGCTGGCGGAAGACGCCCGACTCCACGGTCGCCGAGACCGACGCCATGTTCAGCGGGTTCATCCGCACCCCGCCCTGGCCGATCAGCGAGGCACCCATCTGCGCACCGCTCTGCACCGGGACGGAGCCGTCGAACGTCGGGACGCCGATGGCCCAGTTGTTCATGCCGAGGCCGTAGACCTGCTGGGCCTCCGTCGTCAGGTCGCTGTTGGACAGCTTCGGCGCGAAGTTGATGAAGGCGTTGTTGCAGGAAGCGCCGAAGGCGAGCTTGAAGCTGCCCTGCTTGATCTCCGAGTTGTCGTCGTTGTGGAAGGTCCAGCCCGCGAGCTTGTACGTCTTGGGGCAGGGGTGCGACTGGTCCGGCTTGACGAGCTTCTTCTCGAACAGCATCGTCGACGTCACGACCTTCATCGTGGAGCCGGGGGCCAGGGAGCCCTGGAAGGCCACGTTGAAGCCGGGGTTGTGGTTCGCCACGGCCAGGATCTCGCCGGTCGACGGGCGCAGGACCACGACCGAGGACCGGTCCTTCGCGGCGACCTGCCGCTCGGCCGCCGCCTGGAAGGTGGGGCTCAGCGTCGTCTTCACCTTGCCCGGGGTGCCCTTGGTCAGCGTCAGCAGGGTCTTGTCGGACAGCTTGGCCTTCTGTGAGGCCTTGCCGCGCACCACGTCCAGCTCGATGCCCGCCTTCCCGCCGGCGATCTTGCCGTACTTCTCGCGCAGGCCGTCCAGGACCGGGCCCAGCGACGGGTACTTGGCGGTCGTCAGCTCGCCGCCGTCACGGTCGTAGGCCTTGACCGGAGGCGTCCCCGCCTCGCCGGTGACCAGCGTGTCGCCGTCCTTCAGGTCCGGGTGGACGACGGAGGAGTGCCAGTCGACCAGCGGCTTGCCGGTCTCCTTGTCGCGTACGACCGTCAGGGAACTGGAGTACGCCAGCGGCTTGCTGATGCCCTTGTAGGCGACCGTGCCCTTGACGGAGAAGGGGACCTTGTCGCCGGTCCGGGTGCCCGGGGTAAGGGTGACGCCCGTGATGTGGGCGTCCTTGGTGTAACCGGTGAGCAGGGCGGTGGCCACCGTCGGGTCGTTCGTGACGGCGGCGGCCACGTCGGCCTTGCCCGTCCGCCAGGACGTCAGGAACTTCGTGGCGGCGGTCTGCACCTCGGTCGCCGACAACGGGCCGGTCTTGACGTGCTTGTGGTCGCCCGCGGACGCCGAGGTGCTCCCGTCGTCGGCCGAGGCCCCGTGGCCGTAGAGCGCGTAGGCGCCGAGGCCGGCGCCGCCGACGACCACGGCGATCATCCCGCCGATGACGGCGGGCCTGGTCTTCCGTCGCTCGGCGACGCGCCTTCTGTTGCCCACAGTTCCCGTTCCTCCGCTGTATCCCCAGGGTCCCCTCAGGGCCCCGGCGGACCCAGCCCTCATCCATCCCAACGACGGCACCAGCCTAGAGTCCCCAAGCGGAGGGGAAACTTCAGCCTGCCGTCCGTAGCACAGCTGCGACAATCGGGCCCGCCGCCGTGCCGCCGTGGCCGCCCTCCTCGGTCATGGCCGCGGCCGCCATGTCGTTGCGGAACCCGGTGAACCAGCTGTTGGAGACGGCCTGCCCGTCGACCTCCGCGGAACCCGTCTTGGCGCCGACGTCCCCCCGGAGCCCGGCCATGGCGTTCATCGCCGTCCCCTGGCTCGCGGTGAGCCGCATCATCTGCGTCAGCTGGGCGGAGGTGCTCGCGGACAGCCCCTTCGCGGTGGCCAGTTCGCGGTCGTCCAGGTTCGGCGAGACCAGATACGGCTGGCGGAAGCGGCCGGTGATGGCGGTCGCGGTGACCGACGCCATGTTCAGCGGGCTCATCTGCACCTGGCCCTGGCCGATCGCGTTGGCGGCGCGGTCCGGGCCGCTGACCGTGGGCACCTTGCCGTCGAAGGAGGTGATGCCGGTCTTCCAGTTGTCCCGGCCGAGCCCGAAACGGTCCTGGGCCTCCTGCGTGAGCGAGGAGTCGGTGAGCGGCTTCTCGTCGATCAGCTTGATGAAGGCGGTGTTGCAGGAACGCAGGAAGCTGTTGGCGAGCGTGGCGTTCTCGTTGGGCTGCATGTTCTTGAGGTTGGTGAAGGTCTGGCTCTGCCAGGTGGCGCTCGGCGGACATGGCGCCGGGCCGTTCATCGAGGTCACACCGTTGTCGATGAGCATCGCGGCAGTGATGATCTTCATCGTGGAGCCGGGCGCGACCTCGCCCTCGAAGGCCGCGTTGAACTGGTCCGTGCGGTTGTTGGCCACCGCCAGCACCTCACCGGTGCTGGGCTTGACGGCCACCACCGAGGACTGGTCGAACTTCTTCACCGCCGTCTCGGCCGCCGCCTGCGCGCTCGCGCTGATCGTGGTCCGCAGCCGGCCCGCCTTCCCCTTGGCGAGGGTCACCAGCGACGTGTCGGCCACCCCCTCCGCCTGGTGATGGATGGCCAGTTCGACGCCGGGGGTGCCGCCCGCCTTGTCGCCGTAGCGCTGGCGCAGGGTGTCGATGACGGGCCCGAGCGACGGGTACTTCTCCTTCGTCAGCACGGCCCCGTCGCGATCCACGGCCTCGATCTCCGGGCTCGCGGACTCGCCCGTGACCAGCGTGTCGCCGGTCTTCAGCTGCGGATGGACGACCGACGGCCGCCAGTCGACCAGCGCCCGCCCGGTGGTCCTGCCCCGCACGACCGTCAACTCGCTCTTGTACGTCAGCGGCTTGGACCTGCCCTCGTACGACACCGTCGCCCTGACCGTGAAAGGCACCGTCGCCCCGCTCGCCGCGCCCGGGGTGATCTTCACGTCCTTGATGTGCGCGCTCTCGCCGTAGGCCGTCAGCAGCGGCTCGGCGCCCGCGTCGTCGTTCGTGTACGTGGCCGCCCGGGCCGCGTCCCCCTTCGACCAGGCGGCCAGGAACTTCGCCGACGTCTGCTTGATCTCGTCCTTGCTCGGCGGCCCCGTCTTCACGGACGCCGCTCCGCCGCCCCCGTCGCCGTTCAGCGCCGACACGATGTTGAAGGCGCCGTACCCGGCACCGCCCACCATCACGGCGAACACGCTGCCTATGACGGCGACCTTGACCCCCTTGGCCATGTCTCTCCCCGTTTCCCCGTACAACGATCCTCCGCACTGTAGGCGGCGGGAGAGGCGGGCGTGAGGGAAGTTGCCCATGTGGGGACGAAAACCGGCTACACCCAGGTGTCCAGCCACATACGTGAACGCCAGTTGTCGATCGGGATCGCCGTGCCGGTGTACAGGGGCCAGAAGTAGATGAAGTTCCAGGCGATCAGCAGCACCAGGACGCCCGCACCCGTCGCCCCGGCCACCCGCCGCGTGTCGCTGGAGCCCGGCGGACCGATGACCGCGCCCAGCAGCATCGCCACCGCCAGGCACAGGAACGGCACGAAGACGACGGCGTAGAAGAAGAAGATCGTCCGCTCCTGGTACATGAACCAGGGCAGATAGCCGGCCACCACGCCGCAGGCGATGGCCCCGGCCCGCCAGTCGCGGCGGAACAGCCAGCGCCACAGGACGTACAGGACCGCGAAGCAGGCCACCCACCACAGCAGCGGTGTGCCGATCGCCAGGACCTCCCGGGCGCACTTCTGGCCCGCGTCGGCGGCGCAGCCGTCCGCGCCGGGCGAGGGGGACTCGTAGAAGTACGACACCGGCCGGCCGTCGACGATCCAGCTCCACGGGTTGGACATGTACGTGTGCGGCGAGGACAGGCCGATGTGGAACTCGTACACCTCGTGCTCGTAGTGCCACAGGCTGCGCAGCCAGTCCGGCAGGAAGGTCCAGCTCCCGCCCCGGCCGTCGGTCGCGGCCCAGCTGCGGAAGTAGCCGCCGGAGCCGTCCGCGGGGGAGAGGATCCAGCGGATCCAGGAGACCAGGTAGACGGTGACCGCGATGACGGACATCACCACCCACGAGACGATCGACTCGGCCACCCAGATCAGCGAGATCCGGTGCCGGGCGCCCGCCGTCCTGCGCGCCCCGATGTCCCACAGCGCCGCCATCAGGGCGAACGCGGCCAGGAAGTACAGGCCGTTCCACTTCGTGCCGATCGCCAGTCCCAGCAGCACGGCCGCCGCCCAGCGCCACGGGCGCAGGCCCAGCCAGGTGGTCTCGGCGACGTGCGCGTCGGGTCGCACCAGGCCGTCCTGGCCCACCGGGAGGGCCGCCGCGAGTCTGGCGCGGGCCCGGTCCCGGTCGATCACCAGGCACCCGAACGCGGCCAGCACGAAGAACATCAGCACGCCGTCGAGCAGCGCGGTGCGGCTCATCACGAAGTGCAGCCCGTCCACCGCCATCAGCGCGCCGGCCAGGCAGCCGAGGAAGGTGGAACGGAAGATCCGGCGCCCGATACGGCACAGCATCAGCACCGACAGCGTGCCGAGCACGGCGGTCATGAACCGCCAGCCGAACGGGTTGAACCCGAACATCATCTCGCCCAGCCCGATCACGTACTTGCCGACCGGCGGATGCACGACATAGGCCGCGTCCGTCGGGATCTTGACGTGTCCGTGGGAGGAGATGATCAGGTCGTTGGCGTTCTTGTCCCAGTTGACCTCGAAGCCGCGGTGGACGATCGCCCAGGCGTCCTTGGCGTAGTACGTCTCGTCGAATATCACCGCGTTCGGGCTGCCCAGGTGCCAGAACCGCATCACGCCCGCCAGCAGCGTCACCAGCAGCGGGCCGCCCCAGCCCGACCAGCGGGCGATCCGCGCGGCGAGCGTCGGCCGCACGCCGAGCACCTGCCACAGCCGGGGGCTCGGTTCGACGAACGGCGGCACCAGACGCTCACGGACGTCGCTTCTGGACCCGGCCGAGTATCCGAAGCGGCGCAGCCGCAGCTGCCAGGCCGGCCGCTGGTCTTCGGGTGTCTGGCCTTGCCGGGTGTCCGGGGAGGACGCGGTACTGGTCACCGCGCCATCGTAGGGAACGGTTCTGTGTGAGTCCCGTGCATGGCAGGTAAGGGTTCGAATGCGTTCGCTTCCGTCCCTCCCTGGGAGGATGGGGACGTGACCGGAATCCTCGTACTCGCAGGCACCCCCATCGGCGACATCGCGGACGCGCCCCCGCGGCTGGCCCAGGAACTCGCCGGGGCCGACCTCGTCGCCGCCGAGGACACGCGGCGGCTCAGGCGGCTGACGCAGGCAATGGGCGTCACCCCCAAGGGGCGCGTGGTGTCGTACTTCGAGGGCAACGAGTCCGCGCGCACACCCGAGCTGGTCGAGGAACTGGTGAACGGGGCGCGCGTGCTGCTCGTCACGGACGCCGGCATGCCCTCGGTGTCCGACCCCGGCTACCGGCTGGTCGCCGCCGCCGTCGAGAAGGACATCCGGGTCACCGCCGTGCCGGGCCCGTCCGCCGTGCTCACCGCGCTCGCCCTGTCCGGGCTGCCCGTGGACCGGTTCTGCTTCGAGGGGTTCCTGCCGCGCAAGGCGGGGGAGCGGCTGACGCGCCTGAAGGAGGTCGCCGAGGAGCGGCGCACGCTCGTCTACTTCGAGGCCCCGCACCGGCTCGACGACACCCTCGCCGCGATGGCCGAGGCGTTCGGCGCCGACCGGCGGGCGGCCGTGTGCCGGGAGCTGACCAAGACGTACGAGGAGGTCAGGCGCGGCCCCCTGGCGGAGCTCGCGGAGTGGGCGGCCGAGGGGGTGCGCGGCGAGATCACAGTGGTCGTGGAGGGGGCGCCCGAGCGGGGCGCACAGGACGTGAGCGCCGAGGAGCTCGTGCGCCGTGTGCGCGTGCGCGAGGAGGCCGGAGAACGCCGCAAGGAGGCGATCGCGGCAGTCGCGGCCCAGGCGGGCCTGCCCAAACGGGAGGTCTTCGACGCGGTTGTGGCCGCGAAGAACGCTGCTTCGGCGAGTGGTTCGTGAGGCTTTCGTGAAGTCCGCCACACCCCCTCTGAGCAGGGCGCATCTCTCCTGAGCGAGCGCCCCACGGACAGGCAAAGGGCTGTCGTGAAAAGCAAAGCCCCAAGGGGGTGAGCGGGGGTGGTACGGCAAGGAAAGTCCAAATCGGATCCAACACTCGACAGGCCTGCTGCGCTCACGCCGCCGGAAGCGTCCACTGGGTGAAGGGACGCACCCGTCCCTTTGTCCAGCGGACAAGAGGAGCTGGCATGAGCGAGATCGAAGGACAGACCGCCCTGCGCGGCGCGGCCACCGCGGTCGTCCACGAGTCGTACTCCTTCGCCTGCATGCGTTGCGGGCACGGCTGGGAGCAGTCGTACGAGATAGAGCACCACACGGACGCCGACGGCCACGAGTTCGTGATGTACGTGGCGAACGGACGGATCGTCCCCTCCCCGCTGTCCAGGCCGAGCTGCCAGAACTGCGACGCCCACGTCGTCCGGATCATGGGGCCGGGGCGGGTCTCCGCGGCGCACGACGCGGCGCACCGGTCCCACCGGCAGGCCGCGCAGGCCGGGCCCGTGGAGGCGCCGGAGCCGGCCGCCGACGGCGTGGAGCCGAAGGAACCCCACCACTGGCATCTGTCCGATCTCCTGCACCCCTTCCAGCGCAAGGCGGGCTGACAGCTCCGCGGGCCGGGAGGGCATGCCCCTTTCGTAGGATCGGGGCATGCCTTCCTCCAGCGCGAAGACCGGTGACAAGAGCGCGCCGCCGCTCCCGGCGCCCCTCGGGGTGCCCGTCGCGGACTCCCACACCCACCTCGACATGCAGTCCGGCACGGTGGAGGAGGCGCTCGCCAAGGCCGCGTCGGCGGGTGTGACCACCGTGGTCCAGGTCGGCTGCGACGTACGGGGCTCGCAGTGGGCCGCGCAGACGGCGGCCGCGTTCGACAGCGTCCATGCCGCCGTCGCCCTGCACCCGAACGAGGCGCCGCGCATCGTGCACGGCGACCCCGACGGCTGGTCCCGGCAGGGCGCGCGCGAACCGGGGGGCGCCACGGCGCTCGACGAGGCGCTCGCGGAGATCGACCGCCTGGCCGCGCTCCCCCACGTCAAGGGCGTCGGCGAGACCGGCCTCGACTACTTCCGCACCGGGCCGGAGGGCAAGGAGGCGCAGGAGCGCTCCTTCCGCGCCCACATCGAGATCGCCAAGCGGCACGGCAAGGCGCTCGTCATCCACGACCGCGACGCCCACGCGGACGTACTGCGCGTGCTGAAGGAGGAGGGCGCCCCGGAGCGCACCGTCTTCCACTGCTACTCCGGCGACGCCGAGATGGCCGAGACGTGCGCCCGCGCCGGCTACTTCATGTCCTTCGCCGGCAACGTCACCTTCAAGAACGCCCAGAACCTGCGCGACGCCGTGGCGGTGGCCCCCGCGGAGCTGCTCCTGGTGGAGACCGACGCGCCCTTCCTCACCCCGGTGCCTTACCGCGGACGGCCCAACGCCCCCTATCTCATTCCGGTCACGGTGCGTGCCATGGCCGCCGTCCGGGGCGTCGACGAGGACGTCCTGGCGACGGCACTCGCCGCGAACACGGCCCGCGCCTTCGGTTACTGACCCATAACGCACGACTGTGCGTAGCCGAGTCGCTTTGGAGAGTGACGGCCGCTCCGCTAGGTTCTGTGGGCCCGATCCGGACCCCGCTGGACCAACAGCCCCTGGAGCGTGTCGGCGTGAGCAACTCGCAGTACGAGACGTATGAGGCGTACGGCCCGGCCGCGCCGGCCGCGGCCTACCCGCCACCACCGGGGTACGACGACCTCGGAGACGGCTTCGACGACCGCTTCGGCGACCGCTTCGACCAGGAGTTCGGCGGAGGGTACGACCGCGGCTTCGACGTGCACAGCGCGCTGACGCTGCCCGAGGCGTACGGAGACGCGTACGCACCCGCGTACGAGGCGTACGAGGCGTACGAGGCGTACGGAAGCGGTGCCGATGCGGCGCGCGAGACCTACGAGGCAGCGCTCCCGCGCCAGGCGGGGCGCGCGGTGACCGAGGGGGCGCCCGACGAGGCCGCGCGCGCCGTCGCGAGCGGGCGTGGTGCGCGCCGTCGCAAGGTCCGGTACGCCCAGCGCCCGGACAGCTCCGTGCGCCGCCTGTTGCCGCAGGCGCTGGTCGTCGCCTTCCTTGCCGGCGGCACCTCCGCGTTCGTCGCCAACGACAAGGCGATCGAGCTGACCGTCGACGGCAAGCCGCGCACCCTGCACACCTTCGCGGACGACGTGACGGAGCTCCTCGCGCAGGAGGGTGTCGCCGTGGGGGAGCACGACGTGGTCGCGCCCGCCCCCGGCTCGGCGCTCGCCAGCGGCGACGAGGTGGCGGTGCGCTACGGCCGCCCTGTGCGGCTCACGCTCGACGGACACCGGCGCGAGGTGTGGACGACGGCGCACACCGTGCAAGGGGCGCTCGACCAACTGGGCGTACGTGCGGAGGGCGCGTACATGTCCGTCTCGCGCTCCCAGTCCATCGGACGCGCCGGCCTCGCCCTCGACGTCCGCACCGAACGCTCCGTGACGATCATGGCCGACGGCCGCGCCCGCACCGTACGCACGAACGCGGCGACCGTGCGCGAGGCGGTCGAGGAGGCCGGCGTCACCCTGCGCGGCAAGGACACGACGTCCGTCCCGGGCGACAGCTTCCCGCGCGACGGACAGACGGTGACCGTGCTGCGCGTGACCGGCAGCGAGGAGGTCCGCGAGGAGCCGATCCCGTTCGAGACGGAGCGCAGGAACGATCCCACGCTGTTCAAGGGGACGGAGGTCGTCGAGCAGACCGGGCAGCCGGGGCTGCGGCGCAACACCTACGCCCTGCGCACCGTCAACGGCGTCCGGCAGAAGCCGCGCAGGACCGACTCCGACGTGGTGCGCGAGCCGCGCAGGCAGATCGTCAGGGTCGGCACCAAGCCGCTGCCGACGTCCGTGCACGGGGGGGACGGCCTGAACTGGCACGGGCTGGCGGCGTGCGAGTCGGGCGGCAGGCCGGACGCCGTCGACCCCTCGGGGACTTACGGGGGCCTGTACCAGTTCGACACCCGCACCTGGCACAGCCTCGGCGGCAGCGGGCGGCCGCAGGACGCGACGGCCGAGGAGCAGACGCTGCGGGCGAAGAAGCTGTATGTGCGGCGCGGGGCGAGCCCCTGGCCGCACTGCGGGGCGCGCCTGCACGGGTGAGGCGCGCGGACGGGGGCGCGCCGACGCCCCCGTACCCTTGTCCCGTGAGCAGCAGCCCCGCCCCAGACGCCCTCCTCGGCCCCGCCGACGTACGTGAACTCGCGGCCGCCCTCGGTGTGCGTCCCACCAAGCAGCGCGGTCAGAACTTCGTGATCGACGCGAATACGGTCCGCCGTATCGTCCGCACCGCCGAAGTCCGCCCCGACGACGTGGTGGTGGAGGTCGGCCCCGGGCTCGGCTCGCTCACGCTCGCGCTGCTGGAGGCCGCCGAGCACGTCACCGCCGTGGAGATCGACGACGTACTGGCCGCCGCGCTGCCCGCGACCGTCGCGGCCCGCATGCCGGAGCGCGCCGGGCGTTTCGCGCTGGTCCACTCCGACGCGATGCACGTCGCCGAGCTGCCCGGCCCCGCCCCGACGGCGCTGGTGGCGAACCTGCCGTACAACGTCGCCGTACCGGTCCTGCTGCACATGCTCGACACCTTCCCGAGCATCGAGCGCACCCTGGTCATGGTCCAGTCCGAGGTCGCCGACCGCCTCGCCGCCGGGCCCGGCTCGAAGGTGTACGGCGTGCCGTCCGTCAAGGCCAACTGGTATGCCGAGGTCAAGCGGGCCGGGGCGATCGGGCGGAACGTCTTCTGGCCCGCGCCGAACGTCGACAGCGGCCTCGTGGCGCTCACCCGGCGCGCCGAGCCGGTCAGGACGACCGCCTCCAAGGCCGAGGTGTTCGCCGTGGTCGACGCCGCCTTCGCGCAGCGCCGCAAGACGCTGCGGGCCGCGCTCGCCGGATGGGCCGGTTCGGCCGCGGCGGCGGAGGCGGCCCTGGTCGCCGCCGGGGTGTCGCCACAGGCGCGCGGTGAGGCGCTCACCGTCGAGGAGTTCGCGCGCATCGCAGAGAACAAGCGGGCCGGCGCCGCCGAGCCCGTCGACCACAAGGAGCCCCGTCCCCAGTGAGCGTCACCGTCCGCGTCCCCGCCAAGGTCAACGTGCAGCTCGCGGTGGGCGCCGCCCGGCCCGACGGCTTCCACGACCTGGCCAACGTCTTCCTCGCGGTCGGCCTCTACGACGAGGTGACCGTGACGCCGGCCGAGGAGCTGCGCGTCACCTGCGAGGGCGCCGACGCCGACCAGGTCCCTCTGGACCGTACGAACCTCGCCGCGCGGGCCGCGCTCGCGCTCGCCGAACGGCGGGGCATCGAGCCGGCCGTGCACATCCACATCGCCAAGGACATCCCGGTCGCGGGCGGCATGGCGGGCGGCAGCGCGGACGGCGCGGGCGCGCTGCTGGCCTGCGACGCGCTGTGGCGCACGGGCGCCTCGCGCGCCGAACTGCTCGCCATCTGCGCCGAGTTGGGCAGCGACGTGCCGTTCAGCCTGGTCGGCGGGGCGGCGCTCGGCATCGGGCGCGGCGAACAGCTGACCGCGCTGGAGGTGGGCGGCACCTTCCACTGGGTGTTCGCGATGGCCGGGCGTGGGCTGTCGACGCCGGCCGTGTTCCGCGAGTTCGACCGGCTCACCGAGGGCCTCGACGTCCCCGAGCCGGTCGCCTCGCAGGAGCTGCTCGACGCCCTCGCGAAGGGCGACGCGGACGCGCTCGCCACCGCCGTCTCCAACGACCTGCAGCCCGCCGCCCTCTCGCTCTTCCCGGAGCTCGCCGACACCCTGGCCACGGGCCGCGCCGCCGGCGCCCTCGCCGCGCTCGTCTCCGGCTCCGGGCCCACGACGGCGTTCCTCGCCCGGGACGCGCGGTCGGCGGCGAAGGTGGCGGAGGCGCTGGAGGCCTCCGGCACCTGCCGCACGGTGCGTACGACGTCGGGGCCGGCGCCGGGCGCGACGGTGCTCGGGGGCACGTCGGCGTAGGGGCACATCCGCGCGGGGATCTTCGCCCGATCTCCACAGGAACGTACCGCGACCGCGGTACGGGCGGGGTGCGTGAGGCGGATAAGGTCCGTTGATACTTCAAGCGCTTGCTGTTGCGCGTACGACCTCTGCACAGCCGAAGGATCACTCGTGCCCGAGTCCGAACCCCCCACCCCCGCCCACACCCACCGCCGCAAGCGGTCCCTGTCCCGCCGCGGCGCGATCGGCGCCGGCGTGGCCGTGGCCGGCGCGGCCGTCCTGACGCCGGCCGTCTTCGCCGCCACCGAGTCCGACCCCGGTTCCGCCTCGAACGCCGAATCCGGGTCCGGTTCGGGCTCCGCCTCCGGCGGCGATGCCGCCACCACGCCGGAGAAGTTCCCGGCCACCCGCTCGGCCGCCGCCACCGGCACCGGTACCGCCACCACCTCCTTCGCCGCCTCCTACGTAGGCGTGCGCTGGAGCGGCGACCCGGGCGGCGCGGGCATCCGCTTCCCCGGCGACGCCGGCTTCCAGCCGCTCACCGGCGGCTGCGCGACCGTCGACGGCGGTGGCACGGCCCTGGTGGCGGCCGGCAACGCGAAGACGTACGAGGTGAGGGCGCAGGGCGGTACGAGTGACGTGCGCTCGCTCGCGATCGACACCGCCCGCGGGCCCGACCGCACCTTCCAGGTGCCCTCGCAGCCCACGCGCGTGCGTGGCGTGCGCTATCTGTCCCGGCCCGCCTGGGGCGCCGACGAGTCCAAGCGGTACAAGGACGGGAAGGTCAACTCGCCGGAGAAGTACTACGCACTGCAGTCGATCACCGTCCACCACACGGACACGCCCAACGGCGACCCCGACCCGGCCGCGACCGTGCGCGCGATCTACGAGTACCACGCGGTCACCCTGGACTGGGGCGACATCGGCTACCACTTCCTGATCGACGAGGCCGGCGACGTCTACGAGGGCCGCTACTCCGGCGACGACGGCATCCCCGCCTTCGGCCCCGACGGCGACCTGGTCACCGCCTTCCACACCGCCGGCTACAACTCCGGAAACCTCGGCATCGCCCTTCTCGGCACTCTGACCGACCAGGGCCCGACCGACGCGGCCAAAGCCTCGCTGACCCGCCTGATCAAGGTGATCGCCCGCTTCAAGGGCCTCGACCCGCAGGCGCAGATCACCTACACCAACCCCGTCAACGGCGTCACCAAGACCGTCACGACGGTCGGCGGCCACCGCGACTGGCTCCAGACCGACTGCCCCGGCCAGACGATGTACGACCTCCTGACCGAGGTCCGCGCGGACGCCGCCCGCTGAGCGAGCCGTTGTCCACAGGCCGATCGCTCCGGGATCGGTCACCGACCGGCGCGCATTACGCTGGGAGGCTGATCGATCCCCCCGGGCAGGAGAGAAATGGCCGTCAATCTGGTCAATGTCGAGAACGTCAGCAAGGTGTACGGCACTCGTGCCCTCCTCGACGGCGTCTCCCTCGGCGTCTCCGAAGGCGACCGGATCGGGGTCGTGGGGCGCAACGGGGACGGCAAGACCACGCTCATCCGCATGCTGGCCAAGCTCGAGGAGGCCGACACCGGGCGCGTCACCCACTCCGGAGGACTGCGCCTGGGCGTGCTCACCCAGCACGACTCCCTGGACCCGGACGCCACCGTGCGGCACGAGGTCATCCGGGACATGGCCGACCACGAGTGGGCGGGCAACGCGAAGATCCGCGACGTGCTCACCGGACTGTTCGGCGGGCTCGACCTCCCGGGGTTCCCGCAGGGCCTCGACACCGTCATCGCGCCCCTGTCCGGCGGTGAGCGCCGCCGTATCGCCCTCGCCAAGCTGCTCATCGAGGAACAGGACCTGATCGTCCTCGACGAGCCGACCAACCACCTCGACGTCGAGGGCATCGCCTGGCTCGCCCGGCATCTGCGCGAGCGCCGCTCCGCGCTGGTCTGCGTCACGCACGACCGCTGGTTCCTGGACCAGGTGTGCACGCGCATGTGGGACGTGCAGAAGGGCGACGTCTACGAGTACGAGGGCGGCTACTCCGACTACGTCTTCGCGCGCGCCGAGCGCGAGCGCATCGCCGCCACCGAGGAGGCCAAGCGGCAGAACCTCGTCCGCAAGGAGCTGGCCTGGCTGCGCCGCGGAGCGCCCGCGCGGACCTCCAAGCCGCGCTTCCGCGTCGAGGCCGCCAACGAGCTGATCAAGGACGTGCCGCCGCCCCGGGACAGCTCCGAGCTGATGAAGTTCGCCTCCTCGCGACTCGGCAAGACGGTCTTCGACCTGGAGGACGTGACCGTCCAGGCAGGCCCCAAGGTGCTGCTCAAGAACGTCACCTGGCAGCTCGGCCCCGGCGACCGCATCGGCCTGGTCGGCGTGAACGGCGCCGGCAAGACCTCCCTGCTGCGGGCCATGACGGAGGCGGCCCGCACGGAGGGTGAGACACAGCCCGTCGGCGGGCGGGTCACCGTCGGCAAGACCGTCAAGCTCGCCTACCTCTCCCAGGAGGTCGCCGAGCTGAACCCCGCCCTGCGGGTGCTGGAAGCCGTCCAGCAGGTGCGCGAGCGCGTCGACCTCGGCAAGGGACGCGAGATGACCGCCGGGCAGCTGTGCGAGACGTTCGGCTTCAACAAGGAGAAGCAGTGGACGCCGGTCGGCGACCTCTCCGGCGGTGAGCGCCGCAGGCTCCAGCTGCTGCGGCTGCTCATGGACGAGCCCAACGTCCTCTTCCTCGACGAGCCCACCAACGACCTCGACATCGAGACCCTGACCCAGCTGGAGGACCTCCTCGACGGCTGGCCCGGCTCGATGATCGTCATCTCCCACGACCGGTTCTTCGTCGAACGCACCACGGACCGCGTCTTCGCGCTGCTGGGCGACGCCACGCTGCGGATGCTGCCGCGCGGCATCGACGAATACCTGGAGCGGCGGCAGCGGATGGAGGAGGCGGTCGCCGCGGCCGCCCCGGTCGCGGACAAGCCCGCCGCCGACAAGAGCGCCGCCGACCAGCGCGCGGCCAAGAAGGAACTGCAGAAGATCGAGCGGCAGTTGGACAAGGTCTCCGAGCGGGAGACCAAGCTGCACGCCCAGATCGCCGAGAACGCCACGGACTTCGCGAAGGTGGCCGAACTGGACGCGGAGCTGCGGGACTTGGCCGGCCAGCGGGAGGAACTGGAGCTGCGCTGGCTCGAACTCGCCGAGGACGCGTGAAGCACGTGTGAAGGCGTAACGGGGGTATCACGGGCCGGTCGTCCCTTGGGAACAGCGGACGAACCGGCCCGGTGTGTTGTCGGTGCCGAGTGATAGAAAGAGCCGTCTGAGAACTGTCTGAGTACGACTCCGGCTCATCATGCGCCTCGGGGCGTGGCTGGAAATCAGTGATCGAACGGGGGAAGCGCTGATGACACAGCCGCCGCAGGGTGGCTTCGGGCCGCCGCCGCAGGGCCCACCCCCGCAGGGCCCGCCGCCTCCGCAGCCCGGTTACGGCCACCCCCAGCCCCCTCAGCCGCCCGCGCAGCCACCCCAGCAGCCGGGCCCGTACGCCCAGCAGCCGGGTCCTTACGCGCAGCCCAACCCGTACGGCCGGCCCGGGCCCTACGGACAGCCGCAGCAGCCCGGCCCGTACGGAGCGCAGCCCGGCTACGGCTATCCGCCGCAGCCCCACTACCCCGGCGGGCCCGGCACTCCGCCGGCCGGTCCCCGCAAGGGCAGGCCGGCGCTGATCGCGGTGGCGGCCGTCGCCGCCCTGGCCGTCATCGGCGGCGTCGCGTACGCGGTGACCCGCGGCGGGGACGACGGCAAGAAGCCGGTCGCCGGACAGAGCGACGACCCCAAGCCCACCGCGTCCGGCACGTCGGGCGGTTCCGGCGGCGCGACGGGGTCCGACCCCGACGACCTCAACTCGGGCCGCCAGGCCGGTGAGGCGAAGGTCCTCTGGTACAAGTCGCCCCCGGACGCGCCCGGTTCGGGCGCCGACGCCCCCGGCATGTGGATCACCGGCAAGACGGTGGTGAAGGCGGCGTACAAGGAGGTCTTCGCCTACGGCGTGGCCGACGGCGCCACCGCCTGGGGCCCGGTGACCTTCCCGGAGAAGATCTGCTCGGTCACCCCGCAGAAGTCGGCCGACGACAAGGTCGTGGTGGCGTACGAGAGCGGCACCGGCGAGCGCGCCAAGTGCAACAAGCTCCAGCAGCTCGACCTGAACACCGGCGCGAAGGGCTGGAGCGGCACGCTCGGCGACGGCGCGCTGTTCGACAACACCATCAACGTCTCGCTGTCCATCACCGGCAAGACGGTGGTGGCGGGCCGCGCCCAGTCCGGGGTGGGCTTCGACGTCGACAGCGGCAAGAAGCTGTTCGAGAAGACGAAGTACGGCAGCTCCTGCTTCCCGACCGCGTTCGCGGGCGGCGCCAGGCTGGTCTCCGTCGCGTCCTGCGACGCCTCCGAGGCGAACGAGCACGAGGAGATCCAGGAGCTCGACCCGAAGACCGGAAAGGCCCGTTGGACGCAGAAGTTCGACAAGGGCTGGACGGTCTCGCGGACTTACTCCGTCGACCCGCTCGTCGTCTACAGCACGAACGAGGACAAGAAGGCCTGGAACATCTCCACCTTCGACGCCAAGGGGCACTTCCGCTCCCAGGTCGGCTTCGACGAGAACTTCGCCCCGCAGTGCGGCTGGCAGATCCTCGACCGCGACCTGCAGGGCTGCGAGGGCGTGGCGGCCGACGCGAACACGCTGTACCTGCCGACCAAGGCGACCACCGGGCCGAACGAGATCGTCGCGATCAACCTGGCCAACGGCAAGGAGAAGTGGCGCGTGAAGTCCCCGGCGGACGAGTCGATGCTGCCGATGAAGGTGGAGGGCGGCAAGCTCATCGCCTACGTCGAGCCGTCGTACGACGCGGGCGGCGAGGTCGTGTCGATCGCGACGAGCGGCTCGGACCACAAGCCGGCGAAGCTGCTGCGCAACCCGGCGGGCACGGCCGACCTGGAGAACGGCTTCTACTCCAAGGCCTACGACTGGGTCGACGGCCGCTTCTACCTCTCCTCGACCCGGCTGACCGGCAACGACGACTCGAAGGGGAAGCTGATTCTCGCCTTCGGCAACTGACGCCGTCCCACGGCTTCCCACGTTCCCGTCGCCCCGCCGCCCGCCCCTCGAGGTACCACGCCATGACCCAGCCCCCGCCCCCGCCGAACCAGCCGCCGAACCAGCCGCCGAACCAGCCGCCGCAGCAGCCCGGCTTCGGCCCGCCCCAGGGCCAGCAGCCGCCCCAGCCGCCGCAGACACCCCCGCAGCAGCCGGGCTTCGGCGCCCCGCAGCCCCCTCCGCAGCAGCAGCCGCCCTACGGCGCCCCGCAGCCGCCGCAGCAGCCGGGCTACGGCTACCCCCAGGCCCCCCAGCCTCCGCAGCAGCCCGGCTACGGCTACCCCACACCGCCACAGCCGCCGTACGGCCAGCCGCCCAACCCCTACGGCCGGCAGCCCGGTTACGGCTACCCGCAGCAGCCCGTACCGCCGCACCCCCAGGCCGGCGGGCGGAAGAACAACACGCCGCTGATCGTCGTCGCGGCGGTCGCCGCGCTCGCGCTGGTCGTCGGCGGCATCTGGTACTTCGCGTCCGGCAGCGGCGACGACAAGAAGGACCGGACCGCGAACTCCAGCGGCGGCTCCGGCGGCACGGGCGGCACCAGCGGTGGCGACACGGGCAAGGGCGGCATCGACGGCAAGGGTGAGGAGAAGGTGCCCTCCGACACCGCCTCCAAGCTGCTGTACAAGCTCCCGGCGCCCAAGGTCGACGACACCACCGTGGTGTCCGGTTCCTGGCTGACCGACAAGGTGTACGTGAAGAGCGGCGTCGCCCAGATCAGCGCCTACGACCTCGACAAGGGCACCAAGCAGTGGACGATCAAGCTGCCCGGCCCGGTCTGCACGGTCAGCCAGCACACCACCGACGACCACCGCGCTGCTGTCCTCTTCCAGCCGAAGATGCCGGCGAAGAACAGGTCGGCAGGATGCAGCCAGGTCGCGGCGATCGACCTGGACGCGGGCAGGAAGCTGTGGACGAAGTCGGTCGGTGACGGCGCCGGCGGGACGATCACGTTCAGCAACGTCACCGTCAGCGCGAACACGGTCGCCGCGGGCGGCCTGCAGGGCGGCGCCGCGTTCGACGTCGCCGGCGGCAAGCCGCTGTGGGCCCCGAAGGCCGACGACACCTGCTACGACGCCGGGTACGGCGGCGGCGAGAAGCTCGTCGCGGTGCTCAAGTGCGGGCAGTACGGCGAGCGCCTGCTGCACATCCAGACCATCGACCCGCGGACGGGGAAGGTGATCTCGGAGTACAAGATGGCCAAGGGCATCGAGTACGCCTCCGTCGTGTCGACGAACCCGCTGGTCGTGGCCGCCGACGCGGGCGACAGCGCTGGGGACGGCAGTGAGATCTCGGACTTCTACTCCATCGACAACAAGACCGGCAAGCTGAACAACCGCATCTCGGCGCCGGGCAAGCAGTACGCGGCGCGCTGCGACGGCATCACGAAGATCGAGGGCTGCACCGGTCTCGCCGTCGGCAACGACCGGCTGTACGTCCCGACCGAGGAGCACAGCGGCACCAAGGAGTACAGCCAGACCAACGAGATCGTCGCCTTCGACCTGGCCACCGGCAAGCAGACCGGCCAGCGCGCCGACGCCGGCGACGGCTACACGATCACGCCGCTGCGCATGGACAACGGCAACGTGATCGCGTACAAGCGCCCGCCGTACGACAAGGGCGGCCAGATCGTCAGCATCGACGGCGGCTCCTTCAAGGAGACGACGCTGCTGGAGAACCCGGCGACCGGGCCGGCGCGGTCGGCGGAGTCCACGATGTCGCCGGACTACTCCGAGATCCTCTACTCGCGGGGCCGCCTGTTCATGGCCTCGCAGTTCGCCGACAAGTCGTCGTCGGCGGGGGACAAGTACCTGGCCCTGGCGTTCGGTACGAGCAGTTGAATCACCCACGTATGAGAGAAAAACAAGATATTCCGTCGATCCGGGGCAGTTCTCACCGGTAGGGGGAGCGCAACGTCGAACAAGCGTGTAGCTTCCGGGGGCATGAAGAGCGGGGGAGCCGGGAGGGGGGCTCCTGTCCGCGCGGACCGGTGGGCACCCATGGTGGGGCATGCCTGGGGATCCACCGGGGGGAGTGGGGGGTTTGCTCGATGGGAGTGCGGCTCATGGTGGTCGACGACCACCGACTGCTCGCCGAGGCGCTGGCCTCGGCGCTGAAGCTGCGGGGGCACCGGGTACTGGCCGCGGCGGCGCCGGCCGCGGGCGCGGCGGAGCTCGTGATCACCCGCGCGCCGGAGGTGTGCCTGCTGGGTACGGCGACACCGGCCGAGCCGGGCATGTTCGACCCGGTGGTGCGGATCAAGCGGGAGCGTCCGCAGGTGGCGGTGCTGGTGCTGGGCCCGGTGCCCAGTCCGCGCGGGATAGCCGCGGCCTTCGCGGCGGGCGCCTCCGGCTACGTACGCCACGACGAGCGCATCGAGGGCGTCGAGCGGGCGATCATGAAGGCGCGGGCGGGTGAGGCGGCGGTCGCTCCGCAGCTGCTGCAGGGGGCCTTCAGCGAGCTGCTCAACCCCGCGGCCCAGCCCGACGACGAGGGCCAGCGGCTGCTGCAGATGCTCACGCCCAGGGAGGTCGAGGTGCTGGTCCGGGTCGCCGACGGCGAGGACACCCGGCTGATCGCGGCCGGCATGGGCATCGCCCCGTCGACCGCGCGCACCCACGTCCAGCGCGTCCTGATGAAACTGGGCGTCGGCTCCCGTCTGGAGGCGGCGGCCCTGGCGGCCCGCACGGGACTGTTGGACCGGGCGGGACCGCTGTCGCACCCGGCGCCGGAGACGGGAGCGGGGCCGGAGGCGTCGTAGCCTCCGGCCCCGCGGCCGTCACTCGGCGGGCTTGTCCGGCAGGTCCTCGGGGGTGACCTCGGGGACCGTCGGCGGGGTGGGCCGCAGCTTCAGCCAGGCCAGGAAGAAGATGCCCAGCAGCAGCATCCCGATCCCGGTCCACAGGTTGATGTTGATGCCCTGGGCCTTGTCGATGGCGGCCTGGTCGTCGGTGATGCCGGCGATGGTGACGATCACGCCGTAGAGGACGAACAGGCCGCCGATGATGCGGCGCAGGTCGAAGATGCGGGCCGCGGTGGCCGACTTCTTCTGCAGTTCGGCGACCTCGCGCTGGACGTCCTGCTCGGAGTACGCGTGCGGCTCGGGGCGCTCGGAGGGGCTGGAAAACTCGGACATGGTCTCTCGATCCTCCCGCGAATCAGAACGAGAACGGGATGTAGCAGGCGGCGGCGATGGTCACCGCGCCCCAGCCCAGCAGGGCCGGCTTGCGGTACCAGGCCTCGTCGCCGGGGGCGGGCGGCTCGGTCATGCCGGGGGAGGTGGTGCCGTAGACCAGGCCCTGGAGATCCTCGGCGGGCTTGGGCTTGGTGAACAGGGACACGGCGAACATCACCACGGCGCCGGCGGCGAAGCCGACCATGGCGGAGACGAAGTTGGCGCCCTGGTCGGTGGGGATGTCGATGATGCCCTGCTTGTAGATCACGAAGTAGTTCACCATCGCGGCCACGGTGCCGGCGAGCAGGCCCCAGAAGCCGGACTTCACGGAGGCGCGCTTCCAGAACATGCCGATGATGAAGACGACGAACATCGGCACGTTGAAGAAGGAGAACAGCGTCTGCAGGTAGCTCATGATGTTCGAGAAGGACGAGGCCAGGAAGGCCGTGCCGACCGAGGCGCAGACGCCGATCACGGTGATCAGGCGGCCGAAGCGGACGTAGTACCCGTCCTCGCGGCCCTTGACGACGTACCGGCCCCAGATGTCGTTGGTGAACACCGTGTTGAAGGACGACACGTTGGCGGCCATGCCGGCCATGAAGGCGGCGAGCAGGCCGGTGATCGCGATGCCGAGGACGCCGTTGGGCAGCAGCCCGTGCATCAGGTAGAGGATGGCGTCGTTGTACTGGTAGCCCGACTTGGGGGTGCCGAAGCCGGGGACCAGGGCCGCCGCGACGAGCCCGGGGATCATCACCAGGAAGACGATGAAGATCTTCGGGTACGCGGCGATCAGCGGGGTGCGCTGGGCGGCGGAGAGGTTCTTCGCGGACAGGGCGCGCTGGACCTCGGCGAAGTTCGTCGTCCAGTAGCCGAAGGAGAGCACGAAGCCGAGGCCCAGGACGATGGTCAGCCAGTTGGCGCCCAGCGGGTTGGTGCTGCCGATGCCGGTGCCGCCCCAGGCGCTGGTGAAGTTCGAGCCGTGCGTCGCGGTGAGCTTGTCGGTCAGGCCGCCCCAGCCGCCGACCTTCTTCAGGCCCAGGACGACGATCGGGATGAGGGCCGCGAGGATCACGAAGAACTGCAGTACCTCGTTGTAGATCGCGGACGACAGACCGCCGAGGGTGATGTACGCCAGCACGAAGGCACCGGCGACCACGATCGCCACCCACTGCGGCCAGCCCAGCAGTGCCTCGACGACGAGCGCGAGAGCGTAGAGGTTCACACCGGCGATCAGAATGGCGGCAAAGGCGAACAGCAGTGAACTGAGCAGATGTGCCCATTTGTCGAAGCGCAGCAGCAGCATCTCGGGAACCGAGCGGACCTTGCTGCCGTAGTAGAAGGGCATCATCACCAGGCCGAGGAAGACCATGGCCGGGATGGCGCCGATCCAGTACCAGTGCACGGTGTACGCGCCGTACTGCGCGCTGTTGGCCGCCATGCCGAGGATCTCGGTGGCGGCCAGGTTGGCGGAGATGAAGGCGAGGCCGGTGATCCAGGCGGGCAGGGAGCGTCCGGAGAGAAAGAAGTCGAGGCTGGTCTTCACCGATCTACGGGCGGCGAAGCCGATGCCCAGGACGACGACGAAGTAGATGCCGAGGATCGTGTAGTCGAGCCAACTTGTGGGGAGTCGTAGCTCGGCGGCGAGGGGGACAGCCATGTTTGTGGGGGTTTGCATAAGAACTCGCTTCGTTGCGTGAACTGATCCAGAGCGGAACCTACGCGGTTGTGTTCAGTAATTGAACACTTCGGTTGATGCTCTTTGTTGGATTGTGATGTTGACGACTCTGGGTGATCGTGTTCCAATGTGTTTGGTTATGTTTGATGGCTGTGCAGCTGAGTGAGTGGCTCGGATAGGGAGTCCGCAGTGAAGAAGACCTCGACCCGCCTGGCCGACGGTCGCGAGCTGATCTACTACGACCTGCGCGACGACGTCGTGCGGGACGCGGTGGACAAGCGACCCCTGGAGCGGACCCACACCACCTCCGAGATCCGCCGCGACCCGCTGCTCGGCGACAGCGTCGCCATCGCCTCGCACCGGCAGGGGCGCACCTACCACCCGCCGGCCGACGAGTGCCCCCTGTGCCCTTCCCAGGACGGGCGGCTGAGCGAGATCCCGGACTCGTCGTACGACGTCGTGGTCTTCGAGAACCGTTTCCCCTCCCTGGCCGGAGACTCGGGCCGCTGCGAGGTCGTCTGCTTCACCTCCGACCACAACGCGGCCTTCGCCGACCTCACCGAGGAGCAGGCCGCCCTGGTGCTGGACGCGTGGACGGACCGCACGTCGGAGCTGTCGCATCTGGCCTCCGTGGAGCAGGTGTTCTGCTTCGAGAACCGCGGCGCCGAGATCGGCGTGACTCTGGGTCACCCGCACGGCCAGATCTACGCGTACCCCTTCACCACCCCCCGCACCGCACTGATGCTCCGGCAGCTCGCCCGGCACAAGGAGGCGACCGGCGGGGAGAACCTCTTCGATCACGTTCTCGAGCGTGAACTCGCCGGTGAGCGGGTCGTCCTCGAGGGTGAACACTGGGTGGCGTTCGTGCCGTACGCGGCGCACTGGCCGTACGAGGTGCACCTGTATCCCAAGCGCCGGGTGCCGGACCTGCTCGCCCTGGGCGAGGAGGCGCGCACAGAGTTCCCCGAGGTCTATCTGGAACTGTTGAGGCGCTTCGACCGGATCTTCGGCGAGAACGAGCCGCCGACGCCGTACATCTCGGCCTGGCACCAGGCTCCGTTCGGCCAGCTCGAGGAGTTCGAGGGCGTCAACCGCGACGACTTCGCGCTCCACCTCGAGCTTTTCACCATTCGCCGTACGTCCGGCAAGCTGAAGTTCCTCGCGGGTTCCGAGTCCGGCATGAACGTGTTCATCAACGACGTGCCGCCGGAGCGCGCGG
The DNA here is from genome assembly GCF_050214755.1 of Streptomyces sp. C1-1. NCBI lineage: Bacteria > Bacillati > Actinomycetota > Actinomycetes > Kitasatosporales > Streptomycetaceae > Streptomyces > Streptomyces sp. C1-1. The sequence goes on from NZ_CP189826.1 coordinate 5,812,030, forward strand.
CCGAGCGACTGCGAGAGGTAGCGAGTTGATGAGCGGCAAGTATCTGGTCACCGGTGGCGCGGGCTATGTCGGCAGCGTGGTCGCCCAGCATCTGCTGGAGGCGGGCCACGAGGTCACGGTCCTCGACAACCTGACCACCGGATTCCGCGAGGGAGTCCCGGCGGGCGCCACTTTCATCGAGGGTGACATCCGCGACGCCGCCAAGTGGCTGGACTCCTCCTACGGGGCCGTCCTGCACTTCGCCGCGTTCTCGCAGGTCGGCGAGTCGGTCGTGAAGCCCGAGAAGTACTGGGACAACAACGTCGGCGGCACCATGGCGCTGCTCGGCGCGATGCGCGAGGCCGGCGTGCGCAAGCTCGTCTTCTCCTCCACCGCGGCCACCTACGGCGAGCCGGAGCAGGTCCCGATCGTCGAGACCGCCCCGACGAAGCCGACCAACCCCTACGGCGCCACCAAGCTCGCCGTCGACCACATGATCACCGGCGAGGCGGCCGCCCACGGCCTGGGCGCGGTCTCCCTGCGCTACTTCAACGTGGCGGGCGCCTACGGCGCGTGCGGCGAGCGCCACGACCCCGAGTCGCACCTGATCCCCCTCGTCCTCCAGGTCGCCCAGGGCCGGCGCGAGGCCATCTCGGTGTACGGCGACGACTACCCGACGCCCGACGGCACCTGCGTGCGCGACTACATCCACGTCGCCGACCTCGCCGAGGCCCACCTGCTCGCCCTGAAGGCCGCCACCTCCGGTGAGCACCTGATCTGCAACCTCGGCAACGGCGAGGGCTTTTCGGTCCGTCAGGTCATCGAGACCGTCCGCCAGGTCACCGGCCACCCGATCCCGGAGGTCGTGGCCCCGCGCCGGGGCGGCGACCCGGCGGTCCTGGTGGCCTCGGCGCGGGCCGCCCGCGAGAAGCTGGGCTGGAACCCGTCCCGCGCGGATCTCGCGGGAATCGTCGCGGACGCGTGGGAGTTCGCGCAGAACATCTCCAGGGAGCAGTAGTGGGTGCACAGCAGGTCCGGGAAGGCTTCGCCGCGCTGTACGGGGCCGCACCGGAGGGCGTCTGGTCGGCGCCGGGCCGCGTCAACCTCATCGGTGAGCACACCGACTACAACGACGGCTTCGTGATGCCCTTCGCGCTGCCGCACACCGCGGTCGCGGCCGTCTCGCGCCGCGGCGACGGCGTGCTGCGCCTGCACTCGGCGGACGTCGAGGGCGGTGTCGTGGAGCTGCGCCTGGACGACCTGGCCCCGGAGTCCGACCGCGACTGGACGGCGTACCCGGCGGGTGTCGTCTGGGCGCTGCGCGAGGCCGGTCACGCGGTGACCGGCGCGGATGTGCACCTGGCGTCGACGGTCCCCTCCGGCGCGGGCCTGTCCTCCTCGGCGGCGCTGGAGGTCGTGATCGCCCTGGCGCTCAACGACCTGTTCGAACTGGGTCTGCAGCGCTGGCAGTTGGCCCGCCTGTGCCAGCGCGCCGAGAACGTCTACGTCGGCGCGCCCACCGGCATCATGGACCAGACGGCCTCGGCCTGCTGCGAGGAGGGCCACGCCCTGTTCCTCGACACCCGGGACCTCTCCCAGCAGCAGATCCCCTTCGACCTCGCGGCCGAGGGCATGCGCCTGCTGGTGGTGGACACCCAGGTCAAGCACGCCCACAGCGAGGGCGAGTACGGCAAGCGCCGGGCGGGCTGCGAGCGGGGCGCGGCCCTGCTCGGCGTCGACGCCCTGCGGGACGTCCCGTACGCCGAACTCGACGACGCGCTCACGCGGTTGGGCGACGACGAGGAGGCGGTCCGCCTGGTGCGGCACGTCGTCACCGAGGACGAGCGGGTGGAGAAGGTCGTCGCCCTGCTCAGGGCCGGCGACACGCGCGCCATCGGCCCGGTGCTGGTCGCCGGTCACGCGTCCCTGCGCGACGACTTCCGCATCTCCTGCCCCGAGCTGGACCTGGCGGTCGACACGGCGCTCGCGGCCGGTGCCCTGGGCGCGCGCATGACGGGCGGCGGCTTCGGCGGCTCGGCGATCGTCCTGGCGGAGGCCGCCGACGTCGAGACCATCACCAAGGCGGTCGAGGAGGCCTTCGCGACGGCGGACTTCACCGCCCCGCGGGTCTTCGAGGCGGTCCCGGCGGCCGGTGCCCGCAGGCTCAGCTGAGCCGCTTGGTCAGGGTGTACTCGGTGATCCCCGGCGGATAGTCGGGGATCACGCACACCACGTCGTACCCCTGTTTCTTGTAGAAGTCCGGCGCCTGGAAGTCCCAGGTCTCCAGGCGTACGGAGGCACAGCCCCGCTCCCGCTTCGCGATGCGCTCCGCCGTCGCGAGCAGTTGCGAACCCAGCCCCGCTCCCCGGTGGCGCGCGTCCACCCACAGATACGTCACGTGCAGCCATGTCGTCCAGGTGTGGCCGACCAGTCCGCCCGCGAGGGCGCCGGTGTCGTCCAACGCCCATACGTGGAGCGGAAGTTCCCGTTCACCTGGGGTTCCCCGCAGGGCGCGCAGCACGGGGGAGGCCGCCGTGTTGGTCTCGCGCAGCCGGGTTCGGAGAAGATCGCGCCGGGCCCTGTCGACTTCTGTCTCAAGACGAAACATGCGGCTCACGATAAACGCGTCGGACCGCCAGTTCTGCAAATAACCTTCCCCTCCCGGCCCCCAGCCGTACCCTGATGAGCAGCACCGGTGGGGGCCGGTGCCGATCAGGGGGCGAGACAGTCGGGTACGACACCCGAAGTGGGGGTAGCTGTTTCCGCACGGCGGCGGCCGTGCCGGGCCATCGCGCCGGGCGTCGTACCCGCGCCCGTACCGTCTCCCGAACAAAGGGGTCCCCTGCTCTTCAGGAGCCTGGGGAAGGGGGTTTCGTGGTTCGCATCCGAGTCCTGGTCGTCGACGACCACCGCATCTTCGCCGAGTCGCTCGCCGCAGCCCTTGCGGCCGAGCCCGACGTCGACGTCTCCGCCGCCGGCAGCGGTCCCGCCGCGCTGCGCAGCCTGGAGCGGGCGGCGGCCGAGGGGCGCCGCTTCGACGTGTTGCTCGTCGACGCCGACCTGGGCGGCAACCTGCCCGGCGTACGACCCGCCGTGCCCGTCCAGGAGGTGGGTGAGGACGGTCTCGTCGACGGGATCTCGCTGGTCGCCGGGGTGCGCACCGCGCAGCCGGGCGTACGGATCGTCGTCCTGGCCGAGAAGGACGATCCGCGGCGCGCCGCGCTCGCCCTGCAGGCCGGGGCCTCCGGCTGGGTCGCCAAGGACTGCTCGCTGTCGAGACTCCTGAACGTCATCCGGGGCGTCCTGCGCGAGGAGACGCATCTGCCGCCCGCCCTGCTCACGGGCGTTCTCAGGGAGTTGACGGCCGCGCGCAAGCACCGCACCGAGAGCGAGCGGCTGGTGGAGTCCCTCACGCCGAGGGAGCGCGAGGTGCTGCGCTGCATGGTGGCCGGGCTCGGCCGGAAGGCGGTCGCCGAGCGGCTGTTCCTCTCCCCGCACACCGTGCGCACCCATATGCAGAACGTCCTGGGCAAGCTGGGTGTGCACAGCACGCTGGCCGCCGTCGCCCTCGCCCGCCGGGCCGGCGTCGGTCCGGCGGACCTAGCCGGGGATGTTGTCGAACGGGGCGGTCAGTTGGCGTAGCAGCCCGGCGAGTTCACCGCGCTGGGCGCGGGAGAGCTCGGCGAGGATCGCCCGCTCCTGGTCGAGGAGGCCGGCCAGGGCCTGGTCCGCGCGGTCCTGGCCCTCGGTCGTCAGACGCACCAGCACACCGCGCCGGTCGCTCGGGTCCGGCAGCCGCTCCACCAGGCCCTTCTTCGTGAGCCGGTCGATGCGGTTGGTCATCGTGCCGGAGGTGACCAGGGTCTGCGTCAGCAGCTGTCCCGGGGAGAGCTGGTACGGCGTTCCCGCGCGCCTGAGCGCGGTCAGCACGTCGAACTCCCAGGGCTCCAGGCTGTGCTCGGCGAACGCCAGCCTGCGGGCCCGGTCCAGATGCCGGGCCAGTCTGCTCACCCGGCTGAGCACCTCGAGCGGTTCCACGTCGAGGTCCGGGCGCTCCCGGCGCCACGCAGCGACCAGCCGATCGACCTCGTCCTCCATGGCGATCAGTGTAGTGGTTGTGTCGATGTGAAGTCTCTTGATGTCGAGTCTCTTGACATCAAGAGAAGTGGGCGGGGAAGGTGTCAGGCATGAGCAGCCCCGCCTGGGATCCCGCCCAGTACCTCCGCCACGCCGACCACCGCGCCCGGCCCTTCGTCGACCTCCTCGCGCGCGTCCCCGACCCGCCCTCCGCCGAGCCGGCCGTCGCCGACCTCGGCTGCGGCCCCGGCAACGTCACCGTCCTGCTCGCCGAACGCTGGCCCACCGCGCGCATCACCGGCTACGACAACTCGCCCGAGATGCTCGACCGGGCCGTCACCGAACACGGGGGACCCACACCCGGCGGCGGGCGCCTGGACTTCGCCCACGCCGACGTCCGCACCTGGGCGCCCGCACGGCCGTACGACCTGATCGTCAGCAATGCCACCCTGCAGTGGATCCCCGGGCACGCGGAGCGGTTCGGCGAATGGATCGCGGGGCTCGCACCGGGCGGCACCTTCGCCTTCCAGGTGCCCGGCAACTTCTCCGCCCCCAGTCACCGGCTGATGCGCGAGATCGCCCGCTCCCCCCGCTTCGCGGACCGTCTCGCCGACCTCCTCCGCCACGACGACGCCGTCCTCGCCCCGCAGGCCTACCTGGAGCGGCTGACCTCGCTCGGCTGCGAGGCCGACGTGTGGGAGACGACGTACATGCACCTGCTGACCGGCGAGGACCCGGTGCTGGACTGGGTGAAGGGGACGGGGCTGCGGCCCGTCCTGACCGCCCTCGCCGACGATCCCGAGGCCAGGGAGGAGTTCCTCGCCGAGTACCGCACGGCCCTGCGCGAGGCCTATCCGGCCACCGCGTACGGCACCCCCTTCCCCTTCCGCCGCATCTTCGCCGTCGCCCGCAAGGAGGCCTGATGCTCACCGCCGTCGACCACGTCCAGCTCACCGCCCCCGCCGGCTGCGAGGACCTGCTGCGCGCCTACTACGGAGACGTCCTCGGCATGACCGAGATCCCCAAGCCGCCCGTGCTCGCCGCGCGCGGAGGCTGCTGGTTCCGGGCGGGCGCCGTACAACTGCACCTGGGAGTGGAGGACGACTTCCGGCCCGCGAAGAAGGCGCACCCCGGGCTGCGGGTCACCGGCATCGAGGCGTACGCCGCCCGCTTGCGGGCGAAGGGGGCGCGCGTCGTCTGGGACGGCGACCTGCCCGGACACCGGCGCTTCTACTCCGAGGACCCCGTGGGCAACCGGCTGGAGTTCCTGGAGCCGGTGGACGGAGTTTGCCCGGAGCCCTGAGGGCTACCCGTACGGCGACAGTGAAGTCCCGCTTACTGAAGGTGAACTCTGATGGCAGGCGAACAGAAGGCCAAGGGCAAGAAGGAACAGGCCAAGGGCAAGGTCAAGGAGACGGTGGGCCGCGCTGTCGGCAACGAGAGCATGGAGGCCGAGGGCCGTCTGGAGCAGTCCAAGGGTGACGCCCGTCAGGCCAAGGAGAAGGCCAAGGACGTCTTCAAGCACTGACAGCACACGACGGGAGCGTTCAGCTCTTGCGGTGCCCTATGAGCCGCGGCTTCTGCTCCAGCCCGTCCAGCCCGTGCCACGCCAGGTTCACCAGGTGGGCCGCGACCTCCGCCTTCTTCGGACGGCGCACGTCCAGCCACCACTGACCGGTCAGCGCCACCATGCCGACCAGGGCCTGCGCGTACAGGGGGGCGAGCTTGGGGTCGAAGCCGCGGCTCTTGAACTCCCGGCCCAGGATGTCCTCCACCTGGGTGGCGATGTCCGAGATCAGCGATGCGAAGGTACCCGTCGACTGCGGGATGGGGGAGTCCCGCACCAGGATGCGGAAGCCGTCGGTGTACTCCTCGATGTAGTCCAGGAGCGCGAACGCGGCCTGCTCGCACAGCTCACGCGGGTGGCCGGCGGTCAGCGAGCTGGTGACCATGTCCAGCAGCCGCCGCATCTCGCGGTCCACGACCACCGCGTACAGGCCCTCCTTGCCGCCGAAGTGCTCGTACACCACCGGCTTGGACACCCCGGCCTTCGCCGCGATCTCCTCCACCGACGTGCCCTCGAAGCCCTTCGCGGCGAAGAGGGTGCGGCCGATCTCCAGCAGCTGCTGGCGGCGCTCGGCGCCCGTCATGCGGGTGCGCCGCGCGCGCCGCGGTTTGTCGGTGCTCTCGGTGCTGCTGGAGTCGGTCGCCACGGCGTCAATCATGCCGCCTCGGCGGTCTCCTTCCGGTGCCGAGTGCCGTCTTCCCCGGTGATACGGCGCGAATCGATACGCGAGCGTGACGGCCAGCGCACGTCGTACGCCCAGCCGAACGCCTCGAACCAGCGGATCAGACGGGCACTGGAGTCGAGCTGCCAGCGCTCCACACCGTGCCGCGCCGAGGTCGGGTCGGCATGGTGCAGGTTGTGCCAGGACTCGCCGCACGACAGCACGGCCAGCCACCACACGTTGCCCGAACGGTCCCGCGACTTGAACGGCCGCTTGCCGACCGCGTGACAGATCGAGTTGATCGACCAGGTCACATGGTGCAGCAGAGCCACCCGAACGAGTGAGCCCCAGAAGAACGCCGTGAACGCGCCCCACCAGGACCAGGTGACCAGACCGCCGATCACCGGCGGCAGCGCCAGCGACAGCGTCGTCCACACCACGAACTGGCGGGAGATCGCCCGAATGGCCGGGTCCTTGATCAGATCCGGCGCGTACTTGTCCTGCGGAGTCTGCTCCTCGTCGAACATCCAGGCGATGTGCGCCCACCACAGGCCCTTGATCAGCGCCGGGACCGTCTCCCCGAAACGCCACGGTGAGTGCGGGTCGCCCTCCGCGTCGGAGAACTTGTGGTGCTTGCGGTGGTCCGCCACCCAGCGGACCAGCGGACCCTCGACCGCCATCGACCCCATGATCGCCAGGGCGATCCGCAGGGGCCGCTTGGCCTTGAAGGAACCGTGCGTGAAATAGCGGTGAAAACCGATCGTGATGCCGTGGCAGCCCAGGTAGTAGAAGAAGACCAGCAGACCGAGATCCAGCCAGCTCACCCCCCAGCCCCACGCCAGCGGAACCGCGGCAAGCAGCGCGAGGAACGGAACGGTGATGAACAGCAGCAGCGTGATCTGCTCGATCGACCGCTTCTGCTCACCGCCCAGCGTGGCCGAGGGAGTCGGGGTGTCGGTCGCCTTCGGGGCGTCTCCGATCACATCGGAGCTCGTGGTCATGGGCGTCCCCTGTGGGGTCGAGGGTTGAGACAGAAGCCGGGTCGAAACCATGCACGACTTCCTACGGTTCCGTAACCTACGGCGTCGTAAGTATGGCAGTGGCTCGCCCGGCGGCAAGAGCCCGAGAGTCTGCGCGTCCGCATGGACACCTATCCTTGGAGTCGGTCGGACAGCGCGGTCCGCTCTGATTCCTTCCCGGATGTCAGGGCCGTATGCGGCGCCCGCCGCGCGGTCCCGCCCGCCGGGTTCCCTCCCAGACGAGCTTCAACACTGCAAGGAGCCGCACCTGTGAGCAGTGCCGACGACCAGACCACGACGACCAGCAGTGAGCTGCGCGCCGACATCCGCCGGCTGGGTGACCTTCTGGGCGAGACCCTCGTCCGCCAGGAGGGCCCCGAGCTTCTGGAACTCGTCGAAAAGGTCCGCCGCCTCACGCGCGAGGACGGAGAGGCCGCCGCTGAACTGCTGCGCGGCACCGAACTGGAGACCGCGGCCAAGCTGGTCCGCGCCTTCTCCACCTACTTCCACCTGGCCAACGTCACCGAACAGGTGCACCGCGGCCGCGAGCTGCGCGCCCGGCGCGCCGCCGAGGGCGGCCTGCTGGCCCGCACTGCCGACCGCCTCAAGGACGCCGACCCCGAACACCTGCGCCAGACGGTCGCCCACCTCAACGTCCGCCCGGTGTTCACGGCCCACCCCACCGAGGCCGCCCGCCGCTCGGTCCTCAACAAGCTGCGGCGCATCGCCGCGCTCCTGGAGACCCCGGTCATCGCCTCCGACCGGCGCCGCCTCGACACCCGCCTGGCCGAGAACATCGACCTGGTGTGGCAGACCGACGAACTGCGCGTCGTCCGCCCCGAACCCGCCGACGAGGCCCGCAACGCCATCTACTACCTCGACGAACTCCACGCCGGCGCCGTCGGCGATGTCCTGGAGGACCTGACGGCCGAACTGGAACGGGTGGGCGTGAAGCTGCCCGATGCCACCCGGCCGCTGACCTTCGGCACCTGGATCGGCGGCGACCGCGACGGCAACCCGAACGTCACCCCCCAGGTCACCTGGGACGTCCTCATCCTCCAGCACGAGCACGGCATCAACGACGCCCTGGAGATGATCGACGAGCTGCGCGGCTTCCTGTCGAACTCCATCCGCTACACCGGCGCCACCGAGGAACTCCTGGAGTCCCTCCAGGCCGACCTCGACCGCCTCCCCGAGATCAGCCCCCGCTACAAGCGCCTCAACGCCGAGGAGCCCTACCGCCTCAAGGCCACCTGCATCCGGCAGAAGCTGGAGAACACCAAGCAGCGCCTCGCCAAGGGCACCCCGCACGAGGAGGGCCGCGACTACCTCGGCACGGGCCAGCTGCTCGCCGACCTCACCCTCATCCAGAACTCCCTGCGCGCACACCGCGGCGACCTCTTCGCCGACGGCCGCATGGACCGCACCATCCGCACGCTGGCCGCCTTCGGCCTCCAGCTCGCCACCATGGACGTACGCGAACACGCCGACGCCCACCACCACGCCCTCGGCCAGCTCTTCGACCGCCTCGGCGAGGAGTCCTGGCGGTACGTCGACATGCCCCGCGAGTACCGGGCCCGGCTGCTCGCCAAGGAACTGCGCTCCAGAAGGCCGCTCGCCCCCACCCCGGCACCCGTCGACGCCGCCGGAGCCAAGACCCTCGGCGTGTTCGAGACCGTCAAGCGGGCCCTCGCCGTCTTCGGACCCGAGGTCATCGAGTCGTACATCATCTCCATGTGCCAGGGCGCCGACGACGTCTTCGCCGCCGCCGTCCTCGCCCGCGAGGCCGGCCTGATCGACCTGCACGCGGGCTGGGCGAAGATCGGCATCGTGCCGCTGCTGGAGACCACCGACGAGCTCAAGGCCGCCGACACGATCCTGGAGGACATGCTCTCCGACCCGTCCTACCGGCGCCTGGTCGCGCTCAGGGGCGACGTCCAGGAGGTCATGCTCGGCTACTCCGACTCCTCCAAGTTCGGCGGCATCACCACCAGCCAGTGGGAGATCCACCGCGCCCAGCGCCGACTGCGCGACGTCGCCCACCGCTACGGCGTACGCCTGCGCCTCTTCCACGGCCGCGGCGGCACCGTCGGCCGCGGCGGCGGCCCCTCCCACGACGCGATCCTCGCCCAGCCCTGGGGCACCCTGGAGGGCGAGATCAAGGTCACCGAACAGGGCGAGGTCATCTCCGACAAGTACCTCATCCCCTCCCTGGCCAGGGAGAACCTGGAACTGACGGTCGCCGCCACCCTGCAGGCCTCCGCCCTGCACACCGCGCCCCGCCAGTCCGACGAGGCCCTCGCCCGCTGGGACGCCGCCATGGACGTCATCTCGGACGCCGCCCACGCCGCCTACCGCACCCTCGTCGAGGACCCGGACCTGCCGACGTACTTCCTCGCGTCGACGCCCGTGGACCAGCTCGCCGACCTGCACCTGGGCTCCCGGCCCTCCCGCCGCCCCGGCTCCGGCGTCTCCCTCGACGGCCTGCGCGCCATCCCGTGGGTCTTCGGCTGGACCCAGTCCCGCCAGATCGTCCCCGGCTGGTTCGGCGTCGGCTCCGGCCTGAAGGCGCTGCGCGAGGCCGGCCTGACGGCGACATTGGGAGGAGAGGGCGTGCTCGACGAGATGCACGAACAGTGGCACTTCTTCCGCAACTTCATCTCCAACGTCGAGATGACGCTCGCCAAGACCGACCTGCGGATCGCCGCCCACTACGTCGACACCCTCGTCCCCGACGAGCTCAAGCACGTCTTCGACACCATCCGTGCCGAACACGAACTGACCGTCCGCGAGGTCCTGCGGGTGACCGGCGAGAACGAACTCCTCGCCGCCACCCCGGCCCTGAAGCAGACCTTCGCCATCCGCGACGCCTACCTGGACCCCATCTCCTACCTCCAGGTGACCCTCCTCAAGCGGCAGCGTGACGCCGCGGCCGCCGGGGAGGAACCCGACCCGCTGCTCGCCCGCGCCCTGCTCCTCACCGTCAACGGCGTGGCGGCGGGCCTGCGCAACACCGGCTGACCCCGCGAAACGGCGGTGCCCCCGAGTGTCGTACTCGGGGGCACCGCCGTTTCACACCCAGGTCAGGCCCGGCGCCGCCGGACCACCAGGTAACCGCCGGCCGCCACCAGCGCCGCCGCGAGACCCGACAGCAGCCCGACCGGCGCGCCGTTGCCCGTCTCGGCGAGGTCGCCCGAGTCGCTGCCACCCTGCGCGGACGGCGACGAGGACGCGGAGACCTCTCCGGGCGACGACGCGCTCGCAGACGCGGAGGACCCGGCCGAGGGCGACGCGGACGCGGACGCCGAGGCGGAGGCGGACGACGACGGGGACGCCGACGAGGACGGGGTGGAACCGCCGCCGCCCTCGTCCTTGCAGTCCGTCCAGAACACCTTCTGCTTCGCGGCACCCTTCTCACCGTCGAAGTTCCAGAACAGCTTGTAGTGCCCGTCGGGCAGCGACAGGTCCTCGGTGCGGCCGTGACCCTTCGCGTCGAGGGTGATCGCGCCGGTCTTCACCGTCTCGCCCTTGCTGTTCGCGGTCGGCGCCCATGCCTCGATGTGCCAGTCGACCTCCTGCACGGCGTCGAAACCGAACGCGTCCAGGTAGAACGTGCAGACGTGCGGCTCGTTGCGCTTGAGCTCCTCGCCGGTCTTGGCATCGTGGATCTTCACGGTCCCGTTGTCCCCGGGAGCGGTGGCATGGGCTGCGACGGGCGCGGAGAACAGCGCGGCCGCGGCGACGGCGGACAGAGCGCCGGCGCGAGTGAGGGTACGCATGGGGCAAATCCATCTTCGAGTTACGGACGGGAAGATGTGGAGGGGGCGGCTCAGCATCCAGCCACAGCTGACCCAAGGTCAATCACGAACGGACAACGCTTGGGTGCTCCACCGAACCGGAGAACGCGAAAAGCGCTCACATGGTCACGAAAGCCGCGGTGAGCAACGCGACCCCCGACCCCGCCATCACCCACGCGAGCCGCGTCCGCCGCAGCCCCCCGGCCACCACCACCGACGCCAGCAACAACGCACCGCCCAGCGGAACCCACGCGTACAGCACCCCGGCAGGACCCGACCGCACCACCTCGTCGCCCCCGGGCATCACCACCACCGAGTACGACCGCCCCTTCCGCACGGCGGCCGTCTTCTCGATCACCACCCGCGTACGCGCCGGTGAGCCCTGAACGAGCGGCGTGAACGGCCCCGTACAGGTCTGCCCACCACACCGCGTCACCTCGACCGTGCCGCGCTCCCGCCCCTTGGTGAGCATCACGTACGGAGCGGTCCGCCACGACCCCCACACCCCGGCGACCAGAATCAGCACCGCCACCGCACCCATCACCACGACCCGCCCGAACCGCAGCGCGGTACCGGAGACCTGACGGGCCTGACGGGAAGAGGTGGCGGCAGTGGCGGGCATGGCCGGGATCATTGGCCATGCCTGAGCGCTCGGTCAACTCACGTGGGGGACAAGTCAGGAGTTGTACGTGCTTTGCGCCCGCTCAAGACCCTCGATCACCAGGCACTCCACCGCGTCCGCGGCCCGGTCCACGAAGTAGTCCAGCTCCTTGCGCTCCGCGGAGGAGAAGTCCTTCAGCACGAAGTCCGCGACCTGCATACGACCCGGCGGCCGCCCGATCCCGAACCGCACCCGGTGATAGTCCGCCCCGAACGCCTTCGTCATCGACTTCAGCCCGTTGTGCCCGTTGTCCCCACCACCGAGCTTCAGCCGCAACGTGCCGTAGTCGATGTCCAGCTCGTCATGGACCGCCACGACATGCGCGACCGGCACCTTGTAGAAGTCCCGCAACGCGTTGACCGGACCACCCGACAGATTCATGTACGACATCGGCTTGGCCAGGATCACCCGCCGGTTGGCCGGCCCCGGAGGCCCGATCCGCCCCTCCACGACCTGGGCCTGCGCCTTGCCCGCCCGCTTGAACCTCCCCCCGATCCGCTCGGCCAGCAGATCGGCCACCATGAAACCCACGTTGTGCCGGTTACCGGCGTACTCCGGCCCCGGATTGCCGAGCCCGACGACCAGCCAGGGGGCGTTGGAGGGGGTGGTCACGTCCATGTCTCCTCATATACGCGCCAGCCGCTGCCCCGAAAGGGAACAGCGGCTGACGAAACGACGATCGATCCGTGCGGATCAGGCCTCGGCGACGGCCTCTTCGCCCTCGGACTCCTCGCCCTCGGACTCCTCCGCCTGCGCGGCCAGGACCTGCAGGACGACCGCGTCCTCCTCGACGGCCAGCGTGGTGCCGTTCGGCAGCGTGATGTCCTTGGCGAGGACGGAGGCACCGGCCTCCAGGCCCTCGACGGAGACCGTCACGGCCTCGGGGATGTGCGTGGCCTCGGCCTCGACCGGCAGCGCGTTCAGGACGTGCTCGAGCAGGTTGCCACCCGGGGCCAGCTCGCCCTCGGTGTGGACCGGGACCTCGACCGTGACCTTCTCGCCACGCTTGACCAGCTGCAGGTCGACGTGCTCCAGGAAGCCCTTGATCGCGTCACGCTGAACGGCCTTCGGGATCGCCAGCTCGTTGCTCTTGCCGTCGATGTCCAGGGAGATGAGGACGTTCGGCGTACGCAGCGCCAGCAGCAGGTCGTGGCCCGGAAGGGTCAGGTGCAGCGGGTCGGAGCCGTGGCCGTACAGCACACCGGGAACCTTGTTGTCACGGCGGATACGGCGGGCGGCACCCTTGCCGAACTCGGTGCGCGTCTCGGCGCTGAGCTTCACCTCGGACATGTGGATCACTCCTCGTACAGGTAGTTGCGGACGTGGTCACCCGGCCACGAACGGCCTGCTACGAAGAGCGCGTCGATAACGGACCACCGAACCCCTGGAAAACGGGGACGGCCTCCCTCGCCGAGCAACTGGAGCAGTCTACTCGGCGCGGGAGGCCGCAGAAAAATCGATCATGCAGAAGCGTTTTTACGGCTCACTGCTCGTCGAACAGGCTCGTCACCGAACCGTCCTCGAACACCTCACGCACCGCACTCGCGATCGTCGGCGCGATCGACAGCACCGTGATCTTGTCCAGCTCCAGCTCGCTCGGCGTCGGCAACGTGTTCGTGAACACGAACTCGCTCACCTTCGAGTTCTTCAGCCGGTCCGCCGCCGGACCCGAGAGCACACCGTGCGTCGCCGTCACGATGACGTCCTCCGCGCCGTGCGCGAACAGCGCGTCCGCCGCCGCGCAGATCGTGCCCCCCGTGTCGATCATGTCGTCGACCAGGACACACACCCGGCCCTTCACCTCACCGACCACCTCGTGCACGGTGACCTGGTTGGCGACGTCCTTGTCCCGGCGCTTGTGCACGATCGCCAGCGGCGCACCCAGACGGTCGCACCAGCGGTCCGCGACCCGCACCCGGCCCGCGTCCGGCGAGACCACCGTCAGCTTGTTCCGGTCGACCTTCGCCCCCACGTAGTCCGCGAGCAGCGGCAGCGCGAACAGGTGGTCCACCGGACCGTCGAAGAAGCCCTGGATCTGGTCCGTGTGCAGATCCACGGTCAGAATCCGGTCCGCACCCGCCGTCTTCATCAGATCGGCGATCAGCCGCGCCGAGATCGGCTCACGGCCACGGTGCTTCTTGTCCTGCCGCGCATAGCCGTAGAACGGCAGGATCACCGTGATCGACCGCGCCGAAGCCCGCTTCAACGCGTCGATCATGATCAACTGTTCCATGATCCACTTGTTGATCGGAGCCGTGTGGCTCTGGATCAGGAAACAATCCGCACCACGAGCCGACTCCTGGTACCGCACATAGATCTCGCCGTTGGCGAAGTCGAAGGCCTTCGTCGGGACGACCCCGACACCCAGCTGCTGGGCGACCTCCTCGGCAAGCTCGGGGTGGGCGCGGCCGGAGAAGAACATCATCTTCTTCTCGCCGGTCGTCTTGATCCCGGTCACAGCTGTCTCCTCAGAGGTGTCTCAACTGGGTGTGCACTTATCACCGTACGCCGTGTCGAAGGCGTCCGATTCCGGTCAGTCTTCGCTCTCGACCTGCCGAGACGCCGCCTCGGCCGCCTTCGCCGCCGCGCTCCCCGGACGCTTACGAGCCACCCAACCCTCGATATTCCGCTGCTGACCACGGGCCACGGCCAGCGAACCGGGCGGCACATCCTTCGTGATCACGGACCCGGCGGCGGTGTACGCACCGTCCCCGACCGTGACAGGAGCCACAAACATATTGTCCGAGCCGGTACGGCAATGCGACCCGACCGTGGTGTGGTGCTTCTCCTGCCCGTCATAGTTGACGAACACGCTGGCAGCACCGATGTTCGTGTACTCACCGATCGTCGCGTCCCCGACATAGGAGAGATGAGGCACCTTCGTGCCCTCACCGATCACGGCGTTCTTGGTCTCCACATACGTACCGATCTTGCCCTTCGCACCCAGCCGAGTGCCCGGCCGCAGATAGGCGTACGGCCCCACGGTCGCATCCGGCCCCACCTCCGCACCCTCCGCCACCGTGTTGTCCACCCGGGCACCCGCACCCACCCGCGTGTCCCTCAGCCGGCTGTTCGGCCCCACCTCGGCACCCTCACCCAGATGCGTCGAGCCATGCAGCTGAGTACCGGGATGCACGACCGCGTCCTGCTCGAACGTGACGGTCACGTCGACCCACGTCGTCGCCGGATCGATCACCGTCACACCGGCCAGCATGGCCCGGGTCAACAACCGGTCGTTCAGAATCCGCCGCGCCTCACTCAACTGCACACGGTTGTTGATACCGGCGATCTCCCGATGATCGGCCGCCACACACGCACCCACCCGGTGCCCCGCCTCACGCAGTATGCCGAGGACGTCCGTCAGATACTCCTCACCCTGACTGTTGTCCGTACGGACCTTCTTCAGCGCGTCGAACAGCAACTGACCGTCGAACGCGAACACACCCGAATTGATCTCACGGATCGCCCGCTGCGCCTCGGAGGCGTCCTTGTGCTCGACGATCCCCGTCACCGCACCGCTGCCCCCGTCCCGCACGATCCGCCCGTAACCGGTCGCGTCCGGGACCTCGGCGGTCAGCACCGTGACGGCGTTCGCGTCGCCCGAGTGCGTCGCGGCGAGCCGCGTCAGCGTCTCACCGCTCAGCAGCGGGGTGTCCCCGCACACGACGACCACCGTGCCGTCCACACTGCCACCGAGGGACTCCAGCGCGATCCGCACGGCGTGCCCGGTGCCGTTCTGCTCCGCCTGCACCGCGGTGCGCACCCCGGGGTCGATCTCGCCGAGGTGCGCGGCCACCTTCTCCCGCGCGTGGCCGACGACGACCACCAGGTTCTCGGGGTCCAACTCTCGGGCGGCGGCGAGCACATGCCCGACCAGGCTGCGGCCGCAGATCTCGTGCAGGACCTTCGGTGTGGCCGACTTCATACGGGTGCCCTCACCCGCTGCGAGAACGACGACGGCTGCCGGGCGAATGGCGCTCACGGGGTGGCCCTTCGGCTGTGGAGGAGGTGGGGACATCCGAAGGATACCGGGGCGTTTCTTGGGGGACATGAGAGCGGGCCCTGACGGTGCTGTCAGGGCCCGAACGTAGGTCTTGTGTGCTGGGGCTCCCCCGCAAGGATTCGAACCTTGTCCTGCTGGTACCAAAAACCAGTGTGCTGCCAGTTACACCACGGGGGACAGCGAGTCAGACCTTACCGGAGACGCGCTGTGCTGCCAGCAACTATCCCGTTCCACCAGCCTTCGATGCGGCAGTACAGTTCCGCTCCGCGCAGGACCCGAAGGACAAGGCAGCCGCGATAGTCGTCGCCGATGTTCTTGCGCACGGTTTTGGGGTTGTGTTTCTTCAGCGTTGTCCTCTGCAGGGCGGATGCGTCGATGCCGACAACGCCTGCCCAGTACCTCTCTGCACCGTCAACGTCCGCGCTCTCGTGGATCATGACCCGGTACACGAGGCGCTCACGAGGCACGCCCAGCAAGTCGAGCCAGGCGAGGAAGACCTTGATCACGGCCGGATCGCTGTTGACGAAGTTGACCACCTCACGGCGCTGATACGGCTTGCTCTTCTGTCCCTCGGCCCAGTAGAGCGCGACGCCGACCATGAACAGGTCCCGGTCGGAGAGTTCGCCGATCTCCTGCCTCGCGCCGTCCTTGACGCGTCTGCGTTCCTCGTTCTGTGCCTCGCGCAGGCGCGTCAGCCCGGCCTGCATCAGCTCCCGCTGCTCCTCCGGTGTGTAGCGGGGCTCAGGCTTCGGCAGGTCCCGTACCCACAGGGAGATCGAGCTCCTGGAGCAGCCCAGTTCCACCTGGATCCGGTCGTACGTCCAGCCCTGGAGGCGGAGTTCGCGGGCTCTGGTTCTCAGGTCGTCCTTCGCGTTCGGGCGCTTGGTCCATTCGGGAGGGGGTTCGCCCTCCAGGAGGCGGTTGAGGATGTCGTTGTTGTGGACGTGGAGCCGGTCGCGGATCTGGCGTCGGCTGAGTCCCTCGCGTCGCAGCGCGACCGCCCGTTCGCGGAGGTCCTCGAAGTCGGCGTACTTGCCGTTGGAATGTGCCATACGCATACCGTCCGGGCGGAATGATTGCTTCCGGTGTCGAACGGTGAGCGATTCAGCAGTTCGAGGGAAAGCGGGTCGTTTCGTGCTCGTCCGGTCACGGAAGGTGGTGTAGGCCAGTCGCGGAAACTCGCCGGAAAACCGGCCGGGAACGCCCGTAGGCTGGAGGCATGACCACGACGGGGGAAGACCACGCCGCGGCCCGGGGAGGGCCGTGGTGGTGGGCGAGGTGGCGCAGCGCGGCGTTGGATGTGGGGTTGGCGCTGGCGTCGGCGTTGGAGTGTGCGTTCGAAGGTGTGCGGTTCGCGCGGGACGCGGGGATTCCCCTGGCCGCGGGGGTCGTCTTCGGGGTGCTGGCCGGTTCGGCGCTGTTGGTGCGCCGGCAGTGGCCGATCGCCGTCGTGCTGGTGTCGATCGCCATCACGCCTGCCCAGATGGGTTACCTGATGGGCATCGTCGGGCTGTACACGCTTGCCGCTTCGGAGCTGCCGCGGCGCATCATCGGTTCCCTGGCCGGTATGTCCCTGGTGGGCATGTTGATCGTGATGTTCGTGCGGGTGCGGCAGGACATGGCGCGGGGGACGTGGGACCTGGGTGACTGGTTCGTGCCGTTCGCGGCGATCACGACCGCGATCGGGATGACCGCGCCGCCGTTGCTGCTGGGTCTGTACGTGGGGGCTCGGCGTCGGCTGATGGAGAGCCTGCGGGAGCGTGCGGACAGTCTGGAGCGGGAGTTGCAGTTGCTCGCGGAGCGTGCGGAGGAGCGCGCGGAGTGGGCGCGGAACGAGGAGCGGACGCGGATCGCCCGGGAGATGCACGACGTGGTCGCGCATCGGGTGAGTCTGATGGTGGTGCATGCCGCGGCGCTGCAGGCGGTCGCCCGGAAGGATCCCGAGAAGGCGGTGAAGAACGCCGTGCTGGTGGGGGACATGGGGCGGCAGGCGCTGACGGAGTTGCGGGAGATGCTCGGGGTGCTGCGCAGTGGGGACGGTGCCGGGGCGCGGCGGGGTGAGCATGCGGTGCCGTTGGCTGCGGTGGGGGTGGCGGCCGCGGTGGCGGCTTCGCGGGTGGTGGAGGAGGGGGAGGGGCCCTGTCTCTCGGAGCTTGAGGAGTTGATCGGGCAGTCGGCGGCCGCGGGGATGGTCGTGGATCTGTCGGTCGAGGGGGATGTGCGGTCGTACACGGCGGAGATCGAGCAGACGGCGTACCGCGTGGTGCAGGAGGCGTTGACGAACGTCCACAAGCACGCGGCGGGGGCGAAGACGTATGTGCGGTTGGCGCATCGGGGGTCGGAGATCGCGATGCAGGTGGAGAACGAGCCGCCGCCGGAGGTGGGGTCGGCGTCGGCGCGGTTGCCGTCCGGGGGGAACGGGCTGGTGGGGATGAAGGAGCGGGTGGCCGCGCTGGGTGGGGTGTTCGTGTCGGGGCCGACGGATGCGGGGGGTTTCCGGGTGTCGGCGGTGATTCCTGCGGTGGTCGCGGCGGTGTAGGGCGGTTGTGGGCCGGAGGTCGGCGTGCGGTGAGGTGGCCAGGTGGGTTGGCCTGCGGTGAGGTGGCCGGGGTGGGTCAGCCTGCGGTGAGGCGGACGGGTTCGATGCCGGAGACGAGGCCGGTGAGGGCCTGGTCGATGTCGGGGCCGAGGTACCAGTCGCCGGTGTGGTCGAGGGAGTAGACGCGGCCTTCGGCGTCGATGGCGAGGAGGGCGTCGGTCTCGGTCTCGGTGCCCAGGGGGCTGACCTCGGTGTCGAGGGCGCGGCCGAGGTCGCCGAGGGTGCGGGCCATGTGGAGGCCGTGCAGGGGGTCCAGGTGGACGGCGGTGGGGGCGATCTGGCGGCCGGGCCCCGTGGGGGCGAGGTGGAGGCCGCCGAACTCGGCCCAGGCTTCGACGGCGGCGGGGAACACGGCGTGCCGGTGGCCGGCGGGTGACTGGTGGTCCCGTAGGGCGTCGGCCCAGATCTCGGCCTGCTTTATGTCCCAGCGTCCGGGTTGCCAGCCGGCGGCGCGCAGGGCGGCGTCGACGGGTACGGGGAAGCGCGTGGTGGAGGTGCGGTCGGGGTGCATCTGCCCTTCGATCGTCGAGGTCATGGGCCGGCCGTGGGGGCCGTCTTGCGGGTGTGGGGTGGGGGAGGTGGGGGCGTCTGCCGCCGTGGGTGGCGGGGTCAGTCGTCCGTCGCCGTGGGGTCGACGATGCGTACGCCGAAGTGGGCACTGAGGGCGCTGCAGGCGCGGCAGGGTGCGGCGAAGCTGCCGTGGAGGGGGTCGCCGTCCTCGCGGATGCGGCGGGCGGTGAGTTTGGCCTGCTTGAGGGCTTTGCGTGCCTCGCCGTTGGTCATGGGTTTGCGTGCGGCGCGTTTGCTGCGTGCGGTGTCGGCGGCGGCGATGTGGCGGGAGATGAGGATCGTCTCGGCGCAGCGGCCGGTGAAGCGGTCGCGTTGGGCGCTGGTGAGGGTGTCGAGGAAGTCCTGGACGAGGGGGTGCAGCGCGGGGGGTTCCTCGCCGCGGGCGGCGGTGCCGGTGAGGGTGGCGCCGCGGACGGAGAGGGCCGCGGCGACGGTGGGGAGTATGCCGTCGCGGCGGTGGTGGAGGGCGGGCGCGGGTGTGGTGTCGGTGGCGCTCCAGCCGATGCGGGGGTCGCCGGACCTTCCCGTGTGCGCTGCCGTGTGCGGTGCCGGTTGCGGTCCCGTCTGCGTCGCGTTCATGATCGTCATCCCCTCCCGAGCATCCCCTCGGAGGAGACAGAGTGCCAAACTCCGTTGCTGGTGCGGTAGCTGGGGCGGTGCGACACGCCCGGGTTTGGGCGGTGTGTAAGGGCAGGGTGACGGCTGGTCACGGAAGCGGAGTGCGGCTGACCGGTGCCCGGTGACCGGTGTCGTCGTACCGCATAGGCTGTCGCCACCGCGATCCATGCGGTTGCCGCGTGCCGTGCGGTTGACGCGTGGAGACAGTCAGACATACGGGGTGCGGTGGCCGGAGGTGGTCATCGGGGTCCGTACAGAACGCCGCAGGGGGCAACCGCCATGACGACAGGTCGGCTCGGGCTGGGGGCACCGCCCAGCCGCCAGGCTGGGGGACACGCCGTGCCGCCGAACGCGGCGTATGCCGGGCAGGTCGTGCATTTCCCGGACCCGGTTCGGGCGGCGCGTCACCCGAGAGGGGTACGTGTCGATGAGCACGGTTACCCCGACTTCTCGCCGTACGCGCGTGCCGCCGCGGAGATCGCGGAGCCGCCGGAGGGTTTCGGGGTCGACGAGCTGAGGCTGACGGACTACGTCTCGGCGAACGCGGTGCTGTCGGCTTCGGGGCACGACCTGTGGGACACGGTGGCGTCGGTGGCGACGCCGCACGGCTGGACGTGGCATCACGTGGTGGGGTCGCGGCGGCTGGAGCTGGTGCCGGTCGAGGTGAAGGCGTTGCTGCGGCATCACGGCGGGATCGCCACGGCGGCAGTGGACCAGGGCAAGCGGGGCACGCGGCCGTTGCAGGAGACGCGGCCGGCGCATTTCGGGCTGCCGAAGTCGGGTGTGGCGGTGACGGAGGCGCAGGTGCAGGGGGTCGAGGAGGACCTCGGGTACCGGCTGCCGGGTGCGTACCGTTCGTTCCTGAAGGCGGCGGGCGGGTGCGCGCCGGTGGGGACCGCGTTGGACGCGGAGTTGGGTCTGCTGGTCGACCAGCCGTTCTTCACGGTGCGGGACGAGGCGGCGGTCAATGATCTGGTTTACGTCAACAAGTGTCTGCGTGACCATCTGACGAAGGATTACCTGGGGGTCGCGTTCGTGCAGGGCGGGTTGCTCGCGGTGAAGGTGAAGGGCGAGCGGATCGGCTCGGTGTGGTTCTGCGCGTACGACGACGCGCGGGACGTGGATCCCTCGTGGGCGCCGGCGGACCGGGTGGAGCGGCTGTTGGTGCCGTGCGGTGAGGACTTCGATGTCTTCCTGTCCCGGCTGGCGGGTTCTCCGCCGGAGTTGGAGACGGTGGCGAACCTGATGGTGGACGGCGGGTTCGCGCGTGCGGTGGCGGTGTCGTCGTCTTCGTCGTCTTCTGCGGCTGTGGGGGAGTGAGCTTCGCGATGGTGACGTTCGCGCAGGCGCAGGAGCGCGCGGAAGAGTGGATCAACGGTGACGTGCCGTCGTACCAGCATCGCGAGGTGCGGGTCCGGGAGTTCGAGCTGGGCTTCGTGGTGTGGGCGGAGGACCGTGCGGAGGGGCCGCGCTCGGACGGTGGCGCGCAGCGGCTGGTGATCGCCCGGGACAGCGGCGAGGCGACGTTGTGGCCGTCTCTGCCGGTGGGCGAGGTGATTCGCCGGTACGAGGAGGAGTACGGCCGTCCGCAGGCCGACGCGGAACCGGCGCCGGCGGCCGCTTCGGCGCGGGTGGATCTGAACCAGACGTCGTTCCTGCTGAGTCCGCCGGAGTGGTTGCAGGAGGCGGCGGACAAGCTGGGGATCGCAGATCGGCGCGGTGGGGCCGGTTCCGGCTCCGGTTCCGGCTCCGGTTCGGGTTCGGGTTCGGGTTTCGATGTCGAGGACGGGGCTGGGGTCGCTGCCGTTGCCGGGAGTGGGGCGTTGGCCGAGACGCAGCCCGGGCCGGGTGCGGCCGCCGTTCCCGAGGGGGCGACTCCCTGGGCCGGGACCGACACCAACGCCGATGCAGGCGAGGACCGTTCGGTGCCGTTGCCGGCGACCGTCTTCGCACCTCCGTTGAGCGAGGCGGGAGACGATACGCCGCCGGACGCGGTGACAGAGCTGATGTCGGGGGGCAGTGCGCTTCCGCCGACGGTGCAGGGGTCGGCGCTGCACGCGGCGGGCGGGCCGGGCGGGCCGGGCGGGCCGGGGGTGCCGGGGGCGCCTTCCTACGGTTACCCGCAGGGTGCGGGCGGCGCTGTCGCGCCGGGCACGCCCCCTCCGGGCGCGCCTGCGCCGGGTGCGGTGCCGCCGCCTCCGCCGGGTGCTCCTTCTTACGGCTATCCGCAGGCTTCCGGCGCCGCGCCGGGTGTGCCCCAGCCGCCCGGCGCTCCGGGAGCCCCGGGGGTTCCGGGTGCTCCGGGACGGTCGCTCGCGCCGAACGCCGGTGACATCGCGGACGCCGCGACCAGCAAGGCGGGGCCCCCGCCGCGCCGGAGTACGACGACGCCGCCTCCGCCGCCCCCGCCGGGCGCTCCGGGCGCTCCGGGCGCTCCGGGCGCGCGGGAGGGAAGCGCGCCGCCGCCTCCGCCCGGGCCGGGAGCGGGCGGTTACGTTCCCACGCAGCTCGTGTCGGCGCTCGGCCCCGGCGGACCGGAGGACGCCGTCGGACCGCACGCCCCGGGCGCGCCGCATCTGCCCGGCGCGCCGCAGCCTCCGGGCGCCCCCCAGCCGCCCGGTGCGCCGAACGTGCCCGGTGGCACGCCTCCGGGTGGCGTCCACCATGCCGCCACGATGTTTGCCGACCCCAGTGCGATGGGGCCGGGCGGGGGCGCGCCGCAGCCTCCGGGCGCCCCTGGTATTCCGGGCGCGCCCGGCGCGCAGTCGGCGCCTGGCGCCCCGGGTGCACCGAACGTGCCTGGCGCACCGGGAGTGCCGAGCGCCCCGGGTATGCCGGGAGCGCCGGGCGCATCCCAGCTTCCGAGCGCCCCGGGCATGCCGGGCGCCCCTGGCGCACCTCAACCGCCGAGCGCCCCAGGCATGCCCGGCGCGCCCGGCGCCCCGCAGCCTCCGGGCGCCCCTGGCGCTCCCGGAACCCCCGGCGCGCAAGGCCCTTCCGGGGGCGCGCGAGGTGCCGTTCACCACGCGGAGACCGTGCTGGCCGCGCCGCCGGTGGGCGGCCCGGGCGCGCCCCCGATGGGCCCGCCCGGCACGCCCCCGCCGCCGCAAGCCCCCGGCGAGTCGCCCGCTCCGGGCGCATCCGCCGCCCCGGGCGCCCCCGGCATGGCGCCTGGCGCCCCCGGCATGGCACCGGCCGCTCCTCAGCCGCCGATGCCACCGGCCCCGGGCGCGATGCAGCCGCCGCCGGGGCAACCTCTGCCCGGCCAGCCCGTGTCGGGCCGGCAGCCCCCGCCCCCCGGCCAGCCCCTCCCCGGTCAGCAGCCGCCGGCGTACGGCTACCCGCAGCCTCAGCCGCAGGGGCAGCCGACGGTCGGCCCCGGCTACCAGGCCGTCCTGCGCTACCGCGCGCAGGACGGTTCGGAGCAGCAGCTGATCCGGCGTTCGGCGCCGGGTATGCCGCATCCGGAGTGGCAGATCTTCCACGAGCTGCGCGGCATGAACGTGCCGCCGGACCAGGTGCTGGAGCTGCACACCGAGCTGGAGTCGTGTGAGCTGCCGGGTGCGTACTGCGCGCGGATGATCCGGGAGCAGTGGCCGCAGGCGCGGATCACGAGCATCGCGCCGTACGGCACGGATCATGCGAGCCGGCAGCAGGGCATGCAGCAACTGCTGGCGCATCAGGGCGAGTTGCACCAGGTGGCGGACGGGCCCGCGCGGCCGGCGCCGGTGCGGGCGCCGTTGCCGCCGGTGCAGTCGGCGCCGCCGGTGCCGCCGGAGGCGGTCGCGCAGGAGCTGGGCGCGGCGTTCGGGCCGGGGATCTTCCGGTTCGAGCAGCAGGCCGTGTCCCGGCAGGGTGTGCCGCCGATCGTGGCGCAGTCGCTGGTGGTGGCGGGGCTGCCGATGGACATGGGTCCGTTCTTCTGGGCGCAGGCCCAGCCGGGGCGGCCGGTGCCGACGCTCGCCGAGCTGGCGCAGGAGCGCGGGGTGCAGCCGGCCGCGGACGCCGGGTCGTACCTCGTCATGGGCAGTGACTTCGGCAAGGCGATCTGTGTGCAGTACGGGTCGGCGAACATCGTGGCCGTGCCGGTGGAGGCGGGGCCGGGCGGGGCGCCGGTGCCGCCGCAGTTCGTGAACACCGGGCTGCCCGAGTTCCAGCGTTGTCTGGCGCTGCTCGGGCGGATGTGGCGGTTGAGGTTCGGGCTGAACCAGGAGCAGGCGGGCCGTTGGACCGTCGACTTCCAGGCCCAGCTGGCCTCGCTTGACCCGGCGGCGCTGGGGTCGCCGGAGAGCTGGTGGTCGGTGCTGCTGGAGGAGATGTGGGACGGCCTGCTGTGACGTCGTGTTGACGCCCGCGTGAGTGGTTCCTCGGGCCGGGCCCGGTCGCTGTGACCGGGCCCGGCCCTTTTGCGTGCCCACGCCTCGTCGTGCCGGTGTGCGCCCCCTGACGGTGACCGGTGAGCGGAGTGTCGCGTTATGAACACTTCCGTCCTATACATCAAGATGTGCGCGCAATCATCATTTCGTGTCCGTTCGGCGCAGAGGGGTTCCAGGATGAGCAGCGCATCGGTCTCGCCCGACGGCTTCGGGGCCGTACGGGGGCGCGGTTACCGGCCCGATCAGGTCGACGCCTACGCCGCCGCCCTCTCCCGCGACCGGGACGCCGCGTGGGAACGGGCCGCCCGTCTCACCGTGCTCGCCCGGGAGATGGAGGAGGAGGCGGCGTGGCTGCGGGAGGCGGTGGCGCGGCTCGCGCCGCAGGCCTACGACACGCTCGGGGAGGGCGCGCGGCGCCTGTTCCAGCTCGCTCAGGAGGAGGCGGCCGCCGTGCGGGAGGGCGCGCGCCAGGAGGCGCAGCGCCTTGCGGAAGAGGCGCAGCAGCGTGCGGACGGCGTGCGCGACGCGGCTCAGGCGCACGCCGACACCGTGCGCGCCGACGCCGACGAACGCGCCCGCCAGTGCCTCCTCGCCGCGCGCGCCGAGGCCGACGACATCCGTGTCTCCGCCCGGCGTGAAGTGAAAGAGAGGCGTGGTGAGGCCCTGGGTGCGCTACGGGAGGTGCGCCGCCGCACCTCCGCCGAGCTCGCCGAGCAGGCCAAGGAGCTCGCGGAGCGCTGGGAGGAGGTGGAGCGGGCGGAGACCGAGCGCGTGGACGCGGCGGCGGCGCGGGAGGCCGAACGGGTGGCGCTGGCGGAGGAGGCGCTGTCCGAGGCGAAGCGGGCCTTCGGGGAGGCTGAGGAGTCAGGGCGCCGTTGCGAGGAGGAGGCACGCGCGCGTGCCGCCGAGATTCTGGCGGAGGCGCGGCTGCGGGAGGAGCGGATCGCCCGGGAGACGGAGCGCGTGCTGCGCGAGCACGGGGAGCGGTGGGACGACGTGCAGGCGCAGATGGATTTCGTACGAAGCAGTCTCACGGCGTTGACAGGGGCGACGCAGGGGGAGTGAGAGCGGGGCGGGGGGCGGCCACCGCGGTGGCCGCCCCCGGCGTGAGCGTACGGGTCGGTGTCGCTCACCCGCCCCTGCGCACGGCCCCGGCCAGGATCCAGCCCTCCACGGCCTCGTACTCGTGCCGCTGTTCCTCCGACGCGCGCCGGCCGGACAGGACCGTGCCGAGCCAGCCGAAGGCGAAGCCCAGGGGGATGGTGAGTACGCCGGTGGTCGTGAAGTGGAACCAGTTGAAGTCGGCCTCGGGGAAGGCGGAGACGGGGGAGCCGGAGACGAGGTTCGTGCCCGGCATCACGAGGAGCACGGCCAGGGTGCCGCCGATCAGGGTGCTGAGCAGGCCCGTCCGGGTGAAGCGGCGCCAGAAGAGGCTGTAGAGCAGGGCCGGGGCGATGGCGGAGGCGCCCAGGCAGAACG
The DNA here is from genome assembly GCF_050214755.1 of Streptomyces sp. C1-1. Taxonomy (NCBI): domain Bacteria; kingdom Bacillati; phylum Actinomycetota; class Actinomycetes; order Kitasatosporales; family Streptomycetaceae; genus Streptomyces; species Streptomyces sp. C1-1. Next base: position 5,837,436 of record NZ_CP189826.1, read on the forward strand.
ACAGCGTCACCAGGGGCTGCAGGCTGCGGTGCTGGACCAGGGTGGCCAGGAGGATCGCCGGGACGCCCACCGCGAGCGCCGAGGCCCGCGCCAGCGCCATCTCGCGGCGGGCCGACAGTTCCCGCACGCGCGTGGCGAAGACGTCGTGGGCGAGGGAGTTGGCGCAGGCGAGGATCATGCCGGCGACGGACGCCAGCAGCGTCAGGAAGATCGCCGTGGTGACCGTCGTGAACAGGAACGTCTCCGCCGTGGAGACGTCGGGCCCGAACGCGGCCCGGGAGCCCAGCAGGTAGGCCGTGTTGCCCTGCGGGTCGGCCTGAGCGATGACCGCCCGTCCGATGAGCGCCGTGGCGCCGAAGCCGACGACCGTCATGATGAGGACGAACACGACGACGGACGACACCGCCCAGGACATCGACCGGCGCACCTGGCGGGCGCTGTTGGCGGTGTACATGCGCATCGTGACGTGCGGGAGGCAGGCGCCCCCGATGACGACCGTCAGTTGCGAAGTGATCATGTCCAGGCGGGGGTTGGGGCTGCCCGCGAACTCCACGCCGGAGTGCAGGAATCGTGAGCCGACCCCGCTCTGCGCGGCGGCGGCGTGGAAGAGGGCGCCGGGGTCCCAGTCGAAGCGGCGCAGCACCAGCAGGGCGACCACGGCTCCGGATCCGAGCAGCATGACCATCTTCAGGATCTGGATGAGGGCCGTGCCCTTCATGCCGCCGATCGCCGCGTAACTGATCATCAGGGCGCCCAGCCCGATGATGCAGCCCGTCTTCAGCGAGTCGCCGGAGAAGCCGAGGATGAAGGCCAGCAGCTGCCCGGTGCCGGCGAGTTGGACCAGCATCAGCGGCAGCAGCGCGGCGATGGTCACCACGCACGCGGTGACCCGCACCGCGCGGCCGGGCATCCGCCGGGTCAGCGCGTCGCCCATGGTGAACCGGCCCGCGTTGCGCAGGGGTTCGGCCAGCAGGAACATCAGCAGCATCAGGGACAGGGCCGTGCTGAGCGCCAGCACGATGCCGTCGTAGCCGCACAGGGCGATCACCCCGCCGGTGCCCAGGACGCTCGCGGCCGAGATGTAGTCGCCCCCGATGGCCAGGCCGTTGCGCATGGCGGAGAGGGAGCCGTAGCCGGTGTAGAACTCGTCGAGGTCGTCCCGGTCGGGGCCGGTCATCACGCACAGCAACAGCGTGATCGTGGCGATGGCGGAGAACGCGACGAGGGACATCGCCTGCGCGTTGCCGCTGAAGCCGTTGGTCATCGCCGGACCTCCCGCCTGGCGTCCAGTTCGGACTGCTTGCGGATGCGGTCCGCGATCGGGTCGACGTGACGGCGGGCGGTGCGCTCGTACAGCGCGATCGCCAGCCAGGTGACGGGGATCTGCAGGAGGGCGAGCAGCAGTCCGGCGGGCAGTCCGTCCGCGACGCTGGTCGTCATCACCGACGGGGCGAAGGCGGACAGCATCAGGAAGAGGGTGAAGTAGCCGAAGGCGGTGAGTGAGGCGGTACGGCGCTGCCAGCGGTAGGCGCTGCGCAGCACGCGCAGATCGCTGTGGTGACCGAGGGGCGGGTGGGGCGGACGGGGCGGGGCGGGGCGTTCCGGCGGGGCGCTGTGTGGCTGCCACGGGTATGTGGCGTCGTACGCAGGGGATGGGCCGTAGGGCTCATGGGACATCCCGGTGCTCCTTGCGTGGCTCGGGTCCGGTGCTGGACCGCAGGGAGGAGGGGGGCGGGCAGAGCCCCGCACGTTACTCGCCGGTTCCGGGGTGCGCGAGGGTTTCCACAAACTGGCTGGTCGGTATGCGCTTACTACGCTGAGCTGCGGTGTTACCCGCGTTAACCCATCGGTCGCGTGGATCGTGAGGCCGATTCACGGCCCGCCGTCAGTCCTTGAGCACCGGGAAGCGCTGGGGTGCCACAAGCAGCAGGACCAGGAAGGCGAGTGCCGCCGCGCACCCGGCGCCGACGTACACCGCGTGCACCGCGTCCGCGATCGCGCGCCGGGTCGCCTCCGGCACGCCGTCGCCGTCCAGCCCGCGCGTCACCGAGTCCAGGTCGCCCGCACCGCCCAGGCGGGAGGCCAGCACCCCGTTCGCCACCGCGCCGAACACCGACGCGCCGATCGTCTGGCCGGTCTGGCGGCAGAAGAGCACCGACGCCGTGGTCGTCCCGCGCTCCGCCCACCCCACCGTCGACTGCACCCCGACGATCAGCGGGAGCTGGAACAGCCCCAGCGCCGCCCCCAGCAGCAGCATCAGCAGAGCGGGCTGCCAGGCGGAGCCCGGATACGGCAGGAACGGGAACGCGAACAGGATCAGGGTCGCCGTCCCGATGCCCAGCAGCGCCGTGTTGCGAAAGCCGATCCTGCCGTACACGTGCTGGCTGAGCGCCGCCGACACCGGCCAGCTCAACGTCCATACGGACAGCACGAATCCGGCCGCCACGGGCGCCAGCCCCAGCACCGACTGCGCGTACGTCGGCAGGAACACGCTCGGCGCCACCATCAGCAGCCCCAGCGCGCCCAGCGCCAGATTGACCGCCGCGATCGTCCGGCGCCGCCACACCCACCCGGGGATGATCGGCTCGGCCGCCCGGCGTTCGATCACGACCACCGCACCGGCCAGCGCGAGTCCCGTACCGAACAGGGCCACGGACGGCGCCGACAGCCACGGCCAGGCCACCCCGCCCTGCACCAGTGCCGTCAGCAGCACACCGCCGCAGGCGAACACCGCGAACGCGCCCGCCCAGTCGATGCGCGGCCGGCCGGCCGACTCGCGCTGCGGCTCGTGGAGATGGCGGACGATCAGCCACAAAGCCACCGCGCCGATGGGCAGGTTGACCAGGAAGATCCAGCGCCAGTCGGCGTACGCCGCCAGGACGCCGCCCACGCCCGGCCCGGCCACCGCCGACACCGCCCACACCGTCGACAGCTTGGCCTGGATCTTCGGGCGCTCCTTGAGGGGGTACAGATCGGCCGCCAGCGTCTGGACCGTGCCCTGCAGGGCCCCTCCGCCCAGGCCCTGGACGATGCGGAAGGCGATCAGCGCCCCCATGTTCCAGGCCCCGGCACACAGCAGCGACCCGAGCAGGAACACCGCCGCGCCCGCCACCAGCACCGGCTTGCGGCCGAAGGTGTCGGAGAGCTTGCCGTACACCGGGAGCGTGACGGTGACGGCGAGCAGATAGCCGGAGAAGAGCCAGGAGAAGTACGAGAAGCCGCCGAGGTCGCCGACGATCTGCGGGACGGCCGTGGAGACGATGGTGGAGTCGAGGGCGGCCAGGGCCATCGCGAGCATGAGCGCGGCGACCACGGCGCCTCTGCGGCCGGCTGACGCGGGTGGCCGCTCCTCCGTCACCGCGGCCTGTATGCCGGTGTCCCCGTGGTCCACGAGATTCCTTCCCCTTGCATCTATCCGCCGCGGACAGCTTCCCACTTGAACCTCACGTCGCGGCAGGGTGCAGGCTCGGTGGGCCGGTGGGTGGAGAGAACCCCGAGACCGTCTCCACCCGTCGGTGGACTGCCCCTAGGGGTTCCTCCGTACTACGGCTCGGGGAGGGTTCGTCCCACTGGAGGACGAGAGAGCCGGGGGTCCGTCCTTAACCTGGCTTTACGCCGCTGGGGGGCGGTCGACCGAACCGGCGGGGGTGGGGTTTTCCCCCGTAGAAGAGGGTGCCGGGCACCAGCGCGCCGGACCCCTCCGCGGGACCAGACTCGTCGTCGAAGCAGTTCGGGACACACACCGGCTCGCACAGCAACGGGGCCGAACGACTCATCCAATGACCGACATAGGAGATACGCCATGACATCGGCCGTGACCATTCCCAGGCACGGGGGCACTGGAGGGCGTACGGCCGTTGCCGCGCGGGCGCGGCAGGTCGTCAAGGCGTACGGGGCCGGCGAGACCCGTGTCGTCGCCCTCGACCACGTCGACGTGGACATCGCCCGCGGGCAGTTCACCGCGATCATGGGGCCCTCGGGCTCCGGCAAGTCCACGCTGATGCACTGCCTCGCCGGGCTCGACACCGTGACCTCCGGGCAGATCTATCTCGACGAGACCGAGATCACCGGCCTGAAGGACAAGAAGCTCACCCGGCTGCGGCGCGACCGGATCGGGTTCATCTTCCAGGCGTTCAACCTGCTGCCCACCCTGAACGCGATCGAGAACATCACGCTGCCCATGGACATCGCCGGCCGCAAGCCGGACCAGCAGTGGCTCGGGCGCGTGGTGGACACGGTCGGCCTCTCCGACCGGCTCAAGCACCGGCCCGCCCAGCTCTCCGGCGGCCAGCAGCAGCGTGTCGCGGTGGCCCGGGCGCTGGCCGCCCGCCCCGAGATCATCTTCGGTGACGAGCCGACCGGAAACCTCGACTCACGCGCGGGTGCCGAGGTCCTCGGCTTCCTGCGCAGGTCCGTCGACGAGCTCGGGCAGACCATCGTGATGGTCACGCACGACCCGGTGGCGGCCTCGTACGCGGACCGGGTGCTGTACCTCGCCGACGGCCGGATCGTCGACGAGATGCACCGGCCGACCGCCGAGGCCGTCCTGGACCGCATGAAGGACTTCGACGCCCGGGGGCGTACGTCATGACCGTCCTGAAGACCTCCATGCGCAACTTCTTCGCGCACAAGGGGCGCATGGCCCTGTCGGCCATAGCCGTCCTGCTGTCCGTCGCCTTCGTCTGCGGGACGCTGGTGTTCACGGACACCATGAACACCACCTTCGACAAGCTGTTCCAGGCCACCTCCTCCGACGTCACCGTCAGCGCCAAGGGCGCCTCGGACAGCGGTGCGACGACCGCCGACAACGGCAGGCCGCCCGTCATGCCGGCCTCCGTGCTCACCAAGGTGCGCGCGGCCCAGGGCGTGAAGTCGGCGGAGGGCACCGTCTTCTCGACCTCGGTGACCGTCGTCGACGACAAGAAGGACAGCCTCTCGCCCTCCAGCGGCGCCCCGACCATCGTGGGCAGCTGGAACGGCAACGACGCCCGCACCATGAAGATCACCTCCGGTACGGCGCCCAAGGGCCCCGACCAGGTGATGGTGGACCGCGACACCGTCGACAAGCACCACCTGAAGCTGGGCGACGAGCTCGCCGTGATCAGCGCGGTCGGCACACACAGCGCGAAGATCACCGGCATCGCCGACTTCCAGGTCACCAACCCCGGCGCGGCGATCTTCTACCTGGACACGAAGACGGCCCAGCAGACGCTCGTCGGAAAGACCGGTGTCTTCACCAACGTCAACGTCACGGCCGCCTCCGGGGTGACCGACCCGCAGCTGAAGAAGAACGTCCTCGCCGAACTCGGCACCGGCTACAAGGTGCAGACCGCCAAGGAGACCGCCGACGCCAACCAGAAGGACGTCGAGGGCTTCATGAACGTCATGAAGTACGCGATGCTCGGCTTCGCCGGGATCGCCTTCCTGGTCGGCATCTTCCTGATCATCAACACCTTCTCGATGCTGGTCGCCCAGCGGACGCGGGAGATCGGCCTGATGCGGGCCATCGGCTCGAGCCGCAAGCAGGTGAACCGGTCGGTGCTGGCCGAGGCGCTGCTGCTGGGCCTGTTCGGGTCCGTCCTCGGGGTCGGCGCGGGCGTCGGCCTGGCGGTCGGCCTGATGAAACTCATGGGCTCCATGGGCATGCACCTGTCGACCAGTGATCTGACGGTCGCCTGGACCACCCCGGTGGTCGGCCTGATCCTCGGTGTCGTCGTGACCGTCCTCGCCGCCTACCTGCCCGCCCGCCGGGCCGGGAAGGTCTCCCCGATGGCCGCCCTGCGCGACGCCGGCGCTCCCGCCGACGCCAAGGCCGGCCGCATCCGGGCCCTGGTGGGCGTGCTCCTCACCGGCGCCGGCGGCTACTGCCTCTACCTGGCCGCGGGCGTCAGCAAGGCCACCGACGGCTCGGCGTGGCTGGGCCTGGGCATCGTGCTCTCGCTCATCGGGTTCGTCGTCATCGGCCCGCTCCTCGCGGGCGGTGTGGTGCGCGTCCTGGGCGCCGTACTGCTGCGGATGTTCGGTCCGGTCGGCCGCATGGCCGAGCGCAACGCGCTGCGCAACCCGCGCCGTACCGGCGCCACGGGCGCCGCGCTGATGATCGGGCTCGCGCTGGTCGCCTGCCTGTCGGTCGTCGGCTCCTCCATGGTCGCCTCCGCGACCGACCAGCTCGACAAGACCGTCGGCACGGACTTCATCATCCAGTCCGACAGCGGGCAGCTGGTGACGCCGCAGGCGGTCAAGGCGGTCAAGGACACGCCCGGGCTGGCGCGGGTCACCGAGTACCGCTCGACGCAGGCCGACTACACCACGCCCGACGGCAAGCTCCTGAAGGACACCGACATCACGGCGGCCGACCCGACGTACGCGACGGACCTGCGCACCAAGACCGTCGCCGGCAACCTCAAGGACGCCTACCGGCCGGACTCCATGTCGGTGCACGAGAAGTTCGCCAAGGCGCACGACATCCACCTGGGCTCGAAGATCAAGGTCGCCTTCAAGGACGGCCGCACCGCGAACCTGACCGTCCGGGCGATCACCAGCAGTGACGTCGTGATCGACCAGGGCGCCAAGTACACGTCGATCGCGACGCTCACCAAGTACGTCCCGGCCGACAAGATGCCCCTGGACCAGCTGGTCTTCGCCACCGCCGAGCACGGCAAGCAGGACGCGGCCTACAAGTCGCTGAAGTCCGCGCTGCACGACTACCCGCAGTACAAGGTGCGCGACCAGACCGACTACAAGCAGGCGCTGAAGGACCAGATTGGCCAGCTGCTGAACATGATCTACGGCCTGCTCGCCCTGGCGATCATCGTCGCGATCCTCGGTGTGGTGAACACCCTGGCCCTGTCGGTGGTGGAGCGCACCCGTGAGATCGGCCTGATGCGGGCCATCGGTCTCTCCCGCCGCCAGCTGCGCCGCATGATCCGCATGGAGTCGGTCGTCATCGCCCTCTTCGGCGCCCTGCTGGGCCTGGGGCTGGGCATGGGCTGGGGCGCGACGGCCCAGAAGCTGCTCGCCCTGGAGGGCCTCAAGGTCCTGGAGATCCCCTGGCCGACCATCATCGCGGTCTTCGTCGGATCCGCCTTCGTGGGCCTGTTCGCCGCCCTGATCCCGGCGTTCCGGGCGGGCCGGATGAACGTCCTGAACGCGATCGCGACCGAATAGCCACCGCATACGGGGGTTGCGGGGGAGCGGCCCGGTGCCGGGGAGTCTTGGGGGACTCGCCGGCGCCGGGCCTGTTCGCCTCTCCGGCCCGGGCCGACTCATCCCGTCCGGCGTTTGAGGACGAGGCCCCTTCAGGGCTGAAGCGGGGGCCTGGGGCGGCAGCCCCCGGACAGAGGCCCACATCGGCGCCGGGCACGCCCGCAGCCCGCGTTATCCACAGCCCCGGCGCCCCCGCGAAGCGCGACGTACGCTGGAGGTACCCCCGGCCCGCAGCGCGCGTCGGGCGATTCGCGTTGCCCGCCCCCGGACGAAAGCCGCCCAGAATGAGCCTGCACGGTCTGCTCGACGCCGTCGTCAAGGACCCCGCCCTCGCGGAAGCGATCAAGGCGGGCGCCGACGGCAACCGCATGCACGTCGACCTGGTCGGCCCCCCTGCGGCCCGCCCGTTCGCGGTCGCCGCGCTGGCCCGCGAGACCGGCCGCCCGGTGCTGGCGGTGACGGCGACCGGCCGGGAGGCGGAGGACCTCGCGGCCGCCCTGAGATCACTCCTGCCGCCGGACGGCGTGGTGGAGTACCCGTCCTGGGAGACCCTCCCGCACGAGCGGCTCAGCCCCCGCAGCGACACCGTCGGCCGCCGCCTGGCCGTCCTGCGCCGGCTCGCGCACCCCAGCCCCGACGACCCCGAGACCGGCCCGGTCTCCGTGGTCGTCGTGCCCGTACGGTCCGTGCTGCAGCCGCAGGTCAAGGGGCTCGGCGATCTGGAGCCGGTCGCGCTCAGGACCGGCCGGACGGCCGACCTGAACGAGATCGTCGAGGCCCTCGCCGCCGCCGCGTACGCGCGCGTGGAGCTCGTCGAGAAGCGCGGCGAGTTCGCCGTACGAGGCGGGATCCTGGACGTCTTCCCGCCCACCGAGGAACACCCCCTGCGCGTCGAGTTCTGGGGCGACGACGTCGAGGAGATCCGCTACTTCAAGGTCGCCGACCAGCGCTCCCTCGAAGTCGCCGAGCACGGCCTGTGGGCGCCCCCCTGCCGTGAACTTCTGTTGACGGACGACGTCCGTGCGCGTGCGCGTGCCCTCGCCGAGGAGCACCCCGAGCTCGGCGAGCTGCTCGGCAAGATCGCCGAGGGGATCGCCGTGGAGGGCATGGAGTCGCTGGCCCCCGTCCTCGTCGACGACATGGAACTGCTGATCGACGTCCTGCCCAAGGGCGCCATGGCCGTCGTCTGCGATCCGGAGCGGGTACGCACGCGTGCCGCCGACCTGGTCGCCACCAGCCAGGAGTTCCTGCAGGCTTCCTGGGCGGCCACCGCGGGCGGCGGCGAGGCGCCCATCGACGTCGGCGCGGCCTCCCTGTGGTCCATCGCGGACGTCCGGGACCGGGCGCGCGAGCTGGACATGATGTGGTGGTCGGTGTCGCCGTTCGCCGCCGACGAGGAGCTCGACGCGGACACCCTCAAGCTCGGCATGCACGCCCCCGAGACCTACCGCGGCGACACCGCCAAGGCCCTCGCCGACACCAAGGGCTGGCTCGCCGACGGCTGGCGCACGGTCTTCGTCACCGAGGGCCACGGCCCCGCGGCCCGCACGGTCGAGGTGCTGGGCGGCGAGGGCATCGCGGCCCGCCTGGAGACCGAACTGGGCACGATCGCCCCGTCCGTCGTGCACGTGGCGTGCGGCTCGATCGACTACGGCTTCGTCGACCCGGCCCTCAAGCTCGCGGTCCTGACCGAGACCGACCTCTCCGGCCAGAAGGCGGCCGGCAAGGACGGCGCCCGGATGCCGGCCCGCCGCCGCAAGAGCATCGACCCGCTCACCCTGGAGGCCGGCGACTACATCGTCCACGAGCAGCACGGCGTGGGCCGCTACATCGAGATGGTGCAGCGCACCGTCCAGGGCGCCACCCGCGAGTACCTGGTCGTCGAGTACGCCCCCGCCAAGCGCGGCCAGCCCGGCGACCGCCTCTACATCCCCACCGACCAGCTGGAGCAGATCACCAAGTACGTCGGTGGCGAGGCCCCCACCCTGCACCGGCTGGGCGGCGCCGACTGGACCAAGACCAAGGCGCGTGCCAAGAAGGCCGTCAAGGAGATCGCGGCCGACCTGATCAAGCTGTACAGCGCGCGCATGGCGGCGCCCGGGCACATCTTCGGCCCGGACACCCCGTGGCAGCGCGAGCTGGAGGACGCCTTCCCCTACGCGGAGACCCCCGACCAGCTCACCACCATCGCCGAGGTCAAGGAGGACATGGAGAAGTCGATCCCCATGGACCGCCTGATCTGCGGCGACGTCGGCTACGGCAAGACCGAGATCGCCGTACGCGCCGCCTTCAAGGCCGTCCAGGACGGCAAGCAGGTCGCGGTCCTGGTGCCGACCACCCTGCTGGTGCAGCAGCACTTCGGGACGTTCTCCGAGCGCTACTCCCAGTTCCCGGTCAACGTAAGGGCGTTGAGCCGCTTCCAGTCCGACACCGAGGCCAAGGCGGTGCTGGAGGGCCTGCGCGAGGGCTCGGTGGACGTCGTCATCGGCACCCACCGCCTGTTCTCCTCCGAGACGAAGTTCAAGGACCTGGGCCTGGTCATCGTCGACGAGGAGCAGCGCTTCGGCGTCGAGCACAAGGAGCAGCTGAAGAAGCTGCGCGCCAACGTCGACGTACTGACGATGTCCGCGACCCCGATCCCGCGCACCCTGGAGATGGCCGTCACCGGCATCCGCGAGATGTCGACCATCACCACCCCGCCGGAGGAGCGCCACCCGGTGCTGACCTTCGTCGGCCCCTACGAGGAGAAGCAGATCGGCGCCGCCATCCGCCGCGAACTGCTGCGCGAGGGCCAGGTCTTCTACATCCACAACCGGGTGGAGTCCATCGACCGGGCCGCGTCCCGGCTGCGCGAGATCGTCCCCGAGGCACGCATCGCCACCGCCCACGGCCAGATGTCGGAGTCGACGCTGGAACAGGTCGTCGTCGACTTCTGGGAGAAGAAGTACGACGTCCTGGTCTCCACGACGATCGTCGAGTCCGGTATCGACATCTCCAACGCCAACACCCTGATCGTCGAGCGCGGCGACAACTTCGGCCTCTCGCAGCTGCACCAGCTGCGCGGCCGGGTCGGCCGTGGCCGCGAGCGCGGTTACGCCTACTTCCTCTACCCGCCGGAGAAGCCGCTGACGGAGACGGCCCACGAGCGGCTCGCCACGATCGCCCAGCACACCGAGATGGGCGCGGGCATGTACGTGGCGATGAAGGACCTGGAGATCCGCGGCGCCGGCAACCTCCTCGGCGGCGAACAGTCCGGCCACATCGCGGGTGTCGGGTTCGACCTGTACGTGCGCATGGTCGGCGAGGCCGTCGCGGACTACCGCGCCTCCCTGGAGGGCGGCGTGGAGGAGGAGCCGCCGCTCGAGGTCAAGATCGAGCTTCCGGTCGACGCCCACGTCCCGCACGACTACGCCCCCGGCGAGCGGCTGCGCCTGCAGGCCTACCGTGCCATCGCCTCCGCCAACACGGAGGAGGACATCAAGTCGGTCCGCGAGGAACTCGTCGACCGCTACGGCAAGTTGCCCGAGCCGGTCGAGAACCTGCTGCTCGTGGCGGGTCTGCGCATGCTCGCCCGCGCGTGCGGCGTCGGCGAGGTCGTGCTGCAGGGCAACAACATCCGCTTCGCACCGGTGGAGTTGAGGGAGTCCCAGGAACTGCGTGTCAAACGCCTCTACCCGGGGACCGTCATCAAGCCGGCGGCACACCAGGTGCTGGTGCCACGGCCGAAGACGGCGAAGGTCGGCGGAAAGCCGCTGGTCGGGCGGGAGTTGCTGGGGTGGGTCGGGGAGTTCCTGACGTCGATCCTGGGGTCCTGACCCTCCCTCCCCTGTCCTGAACAGGCGTCAGGCCACCGGCCCCATGGGGGGCGGGTGGCCTGAACAACAGTGTGCGGTGAGCCGTTCGCGTAGGTCTGTGCGGGCCCGGTCTACGGCCGGTCGGGGCGGTCGCGGTCCATGCCGAGCTGCTCCTCGAGCCTCTGCTGGCCCTGGTCGACCTGGCTCTCGTACTTGTCGCCCGTCCTCTCGTTGACCTTCTTCTCCGCGGCGTCGGACGTGTCCTTGGCCTTGTCCTGCGCCATGCGGTTGCTCTTGAACCTGTCGAAGATGCCCATCCAGAGCTCCTTACATAGGTGCCTCAGAATCGACGATACGGCCCATATGGGGCAAATGCCCACTTGTGAGGGCTCGGCCGGGACCCCGCACGGCCCTCGTGTGTGCCCCCGTGCGCCCTGTCGCTACGGTGTGCGCGGAGTCGTACGGGGAAATCGCCCCGTGCGGGGGCCGACCGGGGTGACAAAGGGGAGGGACGCATCGTGAGGCGTCTGAGGGGCGGGACCGCGGCTGCCGTCGTGCTGGTGTTCGCCGTGACCGGCTGCAAGGCGGAGACGACCACCGGGTCCGGCGGGCCGAAGGAGACCGGGGGCGGCGGGGCTGCGCTCACCGCGGCCGAGTCCCTGACCGTCAAGGGCCGGGCACCGAAGACGGGCTACTCGCGGGAACGGTTCGGCACCGCCTGGGCCGACACCGACTCAAACTCCTGCGACACCCGCGACGACATCCTCAAACGGGACCTGGACGAGGTGAAGTTCACCGGCGGCCAGTGCAAGGTGTCGTACGGCGTACTGGAGTCGGACCCCTACTCCGGCAAGAAGGTCACCTACCGGCGCGGCCGCAGCCTCGTCGACATCGACCACGTCGTCCCCCTCTCCGACGCCTGGCAGAAGGGCGCCAAGTACTGGGACGCCGGCAAGCGCATAGCCCTCGCCAACGACCCGCTCAACCTCATAGCGGTCGACGCCAGCACCAACCGCTCGAAGGGCGACGGCGACACCGCGACCTGGCTGCCCCCGAACAAGGCGTACCGGTGCACGTACGTCGCCGCACAGGTCGCGGTGAAGAAGAAGTACCAGCTGTGGGTGACCGCCGCCGAGAAGGCCGCCATGGAGAAGGTGCTCAGGACCTGCCCCGGGCAGAAGCTCCCCTCGGGCGGCAACCCGACGGAGGCGCCGGCACGCTTCCACGCGGGCTGACCGAAGTCTTCGCACGGTACGACCGGGGCCCGGCAAGTGCGCGGACACCGACCGCGGCCCGGCAGGGTGCGCGCGCCGTTGAGCGCGCACAGCCTGCCGGGCCGGTCGGGTGCGTGACGTGGATCAGGCGGTCTTCAGATCCTTCAGGGACGTGAGGAGCCGGCCGGTCAGCTTCTTCGCGGTCGCGGCGCCGTTGTCGCTGCCCGCCGTGGACAGCACGGTGACCACGGCGTTGCCCGAACGGGCCGCGATGAGCGTGGTCCCGTTCTGCCAGGCGCCGCTCGTCAGCGTCATCGTGTAGGCCTCGTCGCCGAGCCCGGTCGTCGCGGCGCCCGCGACCTTCACCTTGGCGTGGGCGTCCGTGTCCGTGAACGTGGCGCACTCCGCCGCGACGGACTGGAGCTGCTTCATCACGGCGCCGGCCGTGGAACCCTGGAACTCGTCGATCTCCTGCGCCAGTTCCTCGGTCTTGTCCTGGTTCACGTAGTCGTCCTGGGCGAACGACACTCCACCCTCGTAGCCGGTCACCTGGATCCACGACGTGGCCTCCAGCTTGGTGCAGTCCGGCTTGGCGGTCTTCCGGGCGGACGGGGCGAGGAACTGGCCACCGCTGTCCGACGCGCCGTCGGCCTCGAGGGTGAACCCGGCCGGGAAGGCCGACGCGGGCGCCAGCGCCTTCTTCAGCTCCGTACCCGTGGCCAGACCGGCGTTGAGGTCCTTGGCCTTGGCCGGCTTGGCGCTCGCGCCGGTGTCGGAGGACGAGCCGGAGGGCGAACCGGAGGAACAGGCGGTGAGGGCCAGGGGGAGCGCCGCGACGGCGAACAGCGTGGCGGCACGGGGCGAGAGACGCATGACAGTCCTTCAAGGGGTGTTGTGACAGGGGAGGTGAGTGTGGGGGGGGCGGGGCGGGGCGGGACGGGGGCGGCGGCGGTGGCGGGGCCCGAGACGGTGGTCGGCCGGTGTGTCAGGCCTTCTTCCAGTCCTTGCAGCCGGTCGTCTTGAAGTAGCCGTCCGAGGCGCTGATGGTGACGACGGCCGTGCCGCTCACGTTGTTGTTGGCGATGATGGAGTTCATGTCGCCCTTGGCGTCCTTGGTGCGCTCCCAGTAGCAGGAGTCGTCGGTGTTGCCGGTGGAACGGTAGGTTCCGGGCGCGATGTCGGCGCCGACTCTGAACATGCCGCCGTCGCCGGCCATCCGGGAGGCGGGCGTGCCCTTGGCCTTCGCCTTGAGGTCGACGGCCTCCCAGTCCTTGCAGCCGTTGGACTTGAAGATCTTGTCGGTGGCCTTGACGGTCACGTAACTGGCGCCGGTGACATTGTCGTTGGCGAGGATCGAGTCCATCTCGCCCTTGGCGTCCTTGGCGCGCTCCCAGTAGCACATGCCGTCGCTGTTGCCGGTGGTGCGGTAGGTGCCGGGCTTGACGTCCTTGCCGACCCGGAACTCGCCGTCCCCCGCGAAGGCGACCTTCTTCTCGGTGGCCTTCGCGCCGCCGTCCTTGCCCTTGGCGGTCTTGTTGCCGTCGGAGCCGTGGTCGGCGGAGGCCGAAGTGCCCTTGTCGCCGCTGCCGTTGCTCTTGCCGTCTCCGTTGCTGCCGGCGTTCGCCGACACGACACCGATGACGACGATCCCGACGACGGCCCCCAGCGCGACCTTGCCCTTCATGCCCATGGCTGTGTCCCCCCTCGGACGGTGCGGCCGCCTCCTCGTCGGCGGCCGCTGTTCGATGGGTCAATAACAGCAGAGCTTGTGAACCGAGTCAACACGGTTCACGAGATGGGATGTGTACACGGGCGTGAAGGGGTAGATCTTGCCTGCGTCGGTATGCTCGGCTCACACGCAGAGGTCGGGGCACGGGGACGACGAGGGGAGCCGACGGGTGCAGGACAACGCGACAGAGGTGACCGCCGCCGGGATCGCCCGGCTGGCCGGCGTCGGCCGCGCCGCCGTCAGCAACTGGCGCCGCCGCCACGCCGACTTCCCCAGGCCGGTCGGCGGCACCGAGACCAGCCCCTCCTTCGCGCTGGCCGAGATCGAGGCGTGGCTGCGCAAGCAGGGGAAACTCGCCGAGGTCCCGCTGCGCGAACGCGTCTGGCAGCAGCTCGCGGGGCACCCCGAGGGGCCGGTCACCGCGCTCACGCACGCGGGATGCGTCCTGCTGCTCATCCATGACCGGCCGACGGTGTGGCTCGAGGTGAGCTCGGGGTCGGACGAGCGGCTGGCCGCGATGCTGCCGGGGGCGCTGGAGCAGGTGCTGCTGCCACGGTTCGGCACGCGGGCCGTGAACACGTCGGTCGCTGTGAACACTCCGGGTGCTGTGAACTCGCCGTCGCCCGTCAACCCGCCGCCCCGAGAGGACACCCCTCGTGGTGTGAACACGGCGCCGTCGCCGGTTCACGGTGTGAACACCCCATCGGCCGTTCACGCTGTGAACACCTCGCCGGCAGTTCACACCCCCACCGGCCCCCAACTCCTGCCCTCCGCCCCCCTCCTGCGCGGCGCCGCCGAACTCGCCGCCGACCTGGGCGCCCGGCAAGCCTTCGAGTTCCTGCTCGGCAGGCATCTCGACGCCAACCCGCGCCAGTACACGCTCACCCCCACCGAACTCGCCGGCCTCATGGCCGACCTGGCAGGCCCGGCCCGCACCCTCCTCGATCCGGCCGGCGGCACCGGCGCCCTCCTGCGCGCCGTCTCCCCCCGCCCCGACCAGGAGCTCTACGCCCAGGACAGCGCCCCCGACCTCGCCGCGCTCACCGCGCTGCGTCTCGCACTGCACACCCGGGCCACCGTGCGCGCCGCCGCGGGCGACACCCTGCGCGCCGACGCCTTCCAGGATCTGCGCGCCGACGCCGTCCTGTGCCACCCGCCGTTCAACGAGCGCAACTGGGGCCACGACGAACTCGCCTACGACCCTCGCTGGGAGTACGGCTTCCCCGCCCGCAACGAGTCCGAGCTCGCCTGGGTCCAGCACGCCCTCGCCCGCCTGCGCGACGGCGGCACCGCCGTACTCCTCATGCCGCCCGCCGCCGCCTCCCGCCGCTCCGGCCGCCGCATCCGCGCCGACCTGCTGCGCCGCGGTGCGCTGCGTGCCGTCGTCGCGCTGCCGATCGGCGCGGCACCGCCGTACAACATCCCGCTCCACCTGTGGGTGCTGCGCCGGCCCGACAAGGCGCCCGCGCAGCCCGAGGTGCTGCTCGTCGACACCGGGCAGTACGCGACCGAGGGGCGCGGCGGACCCGACTGGCGAGCGGTGCGGGAGGCCGTCCTCGACGCCTGGGGGGCCTTCGACCGCGCGGGCACCCTCCAGGAACGCCCGGGGCTGGCCCGCTCCCTGCCCGTCATCGACCTCCTCGACGACGACGTCGACCTCGCGCCGGCCCGCCATCTGCCGCCGCCGGCCGCGGCCGACGGCACCGAGGCGCTCACCGCCGTGCGCGAACGCCTCGGCGACACCCTGCGCCTGACGGTCGACCTCACTCCGCCGCCCGCCGACCCCGCGCAGCCGGCGCCCCGTTGGCCGTTCACGACGGTCGGTGAACTCGCGCGCGGGGGCGCCCTGGTGATGCGCACCGGTGGAAACGGCGGCCACGCGCGCGTGCCCGTTCTCACCGACCACGACGTCCTCGCCGGTACGGCACCTTCCGGCACGCTCCCCGAGAGCGACGAGGAGGCCGTGCTGACCGAGCCGGGCGACGTCGTCGTACCGGTGCTCGGCGGAGGCGCGGTGGCGCGCGTGATCGACGACGCGACGGGGGGCGCCGCCCTGGGGCGCCATCTCGTGCTTCTGCGCCCCGATCCCACAGCGCTCGACCCCTGGTTCCTCGCCGGCTTCCTGCGCGGCACCGCCAACAACCGCCAGGCCAGCAGCTACGCCTCCACGGCCACGCGCCTGGACGTGCGCCGGCTCCAGCTGCCCCGGCTCGCGCTCGACGAACAACGGCGCTACGGCGCGCGTTTCCGCGCACTCGACGAGTTCGAGCGGGCGCTCAGGCGTGCGAACCGGCTCGGGGACCAGCTCGTGCGCGGGATGTACGACGGGCTGACGGACGGGACGGTGGCGCCCGGCTGAGTCCGCTGAGACCACGCGCCGTCGTACGGAGTGGATCAGCACGACAACGGTTCGGTACAAGCCGGACCGGTTGTCCTTGTCGGCCTATACGCTCGGACACGGCACACACGTCCGCCCCCACCAGGCCTCCAGGAGCAGCCATGCAAGGCCCCGGCTACGCGCCGCCTCCGCCGAAGCGACCCTCGACGGGGGCGCTGGTCGTGCTGCGCGTGATCTTCGTGGCCGTGGCGATCCTGAGCATCGGGTTCCTGGCGTGGGTGGCGACGCTCCGCGCGGCGATCGTGACGCGCCGGGCCGTCGACTGGTGGGTCTTCGCTGCCTCGGTGGTGGTCCTCGGCACCAGCTTCGCCTTCCTCAGCACCGACCACACCGACGACTTCAGCACCACGAACGGCAACATCGGCATGAGCATCCTGCTGCTGAACGCGGTGGCCTGCGCCGGGTACTTCCTCTACGCGGACATACGCCACTTCAGCCGGCTCGGCCGGACCTACGCCGGGCAGCCGCCGATGACGCCGGGCTACGGATACCCGCAGTCCTCCTCGCCGTTCACCGCGGCGACCGTGCCGAGCACCGCGCAGCCGCCGTACGCCCCGCCCCCGATGCCCCACACGCCCGTGCCGCACCCGCCCGTGCCCCAGCCACCCGCGACCGCACCCGCGCCGCCGCAGCGGCCGGCGCCCGCCCGCATCGACCAGGTGCGCGCCGAACTCGACGAACTCAGCGACTACTTGCGCAAGCACCCCGGCGGGAGCGACGACAACCACGAGGGCGGAAGGTGACCGTGACGGCAGGACGCGTCGTCGCCGGCCGCTACGAACTGTCCACGCTCATCGGGCAGGGCGGCATGGGACAGGTCTGGACGGCCTACGACCAACGGCTCGACCGGCGCGTGGCGGTGAAGCTGCTGCGCCCCGACAAGGTGGCCGGGCAGGAGGCCGACGAACTGCGCCGGCGGTTCGTGCGCGAGTGCCGGGTGACCGCGCAGGTCGACCACCCCGGGCTCGTCACCGTGCACGACGCGGGCAGCGAGGGCGAGGAGCTGTTCCTCGTCATGCAGTACGTCGACGGCGCGGACCTCTCCGACCACCTCGCCGAGCACGACCCGTACCCGTGGCAGTGGGCCGTCGCGGTGGCCGCCCAACTGTGCGCCGTGCTGAGCGCCGTGCACGCCGTGCCGATCGTCCACCGCGACCTCAAGCCGCGCAACGTGATGGTCAAGCAGGACGGCACCGTCACCGTCCTCGACCTGGGCGTGGCCTCGGTGATGGACGCCGACACCACCCGCCTCACCCACACCGGCACGCCCATCGGCTCGCCCGCCTACATGGCGCCCGAGCAGGCCATGGGCGGCGCGGTCGGCCCGTACACCGACCTGTACGCGCTCGGCGTGCTGCTGCACGAACTGCTCAGCGGTGACGTCCCGTTCGCCGGCTCCACGGCGCTCGGCGTGCTGCACCGGCACCTGTACGAGGCCCCGGTGCCCGTGCGCCGTATCCGCCCCGAGGTCCCCGAGCCGCTCGAAGCGCTCGTCCTGCGCCTGCTCGCGAAGGACCCGCAGCACCGCCCGGCCTCCGCGCAGGAGGTGTACGAGCACCTGGCACTGCTCCTGCCGGCGCGCGGGACGCCCACCGGGGCGCCCCTCGACCCCACGCGCCCCTTCCTGCGCCCGCACGCCCCCTGGCCGGACCGCGCGCGCACGCCCGCGCCCCAGCCCGCCCCCGTCACGCCCGTGCCCGAGAGCGCCGAGAAACCCGACGTGGCGCGCGCCGTCGACGAGGTCAAGCGCCTCCTCGGCGAGGGCCGCATCACCCAGGCCGTCGACATCCTCGGCGCGATCCTGCCCGCCGCGGCGGAGCAGCACGGCGAACACTCCCCGGTCGTGCGCACCCTGCGCAAGCAGTACGCGGCCACGCTCATGGACGACGGCCAGTACCGGCGCGCGCTGCCCGAACTGCGCCGTCTCGCCGACGAACGCGCCGCCGAGGCCGGTCAGGCCGACCCCCAGTCGCTCCGGTTCCGCTACGAGGCCGCCCAGTGCCTGGAGGCGCTCGGGGATCCGGCGGGGGCGCTCGCGGAGTACCGCGCGCTGCTGCCGTACTACGAGAACCAGTACGTGTCGGCGGGCGACCCCGAGCTCTCCCACGAGGTCCGCCGCCGCATCGGCCACCTGCTCCTCGCCCTCGGCGACCGCCCCGCCGCGCACGACGCGCTCGCGCGCCTGCTGATGGACGTGGAGCGCCTGCGCGGCCCCGCCCATCCGCTCGCGGCCGACATCCGCCGCACGCTGCAGTGGCTCGGTCAGGTGCGCGGCTAGGCGAGGGTGCGCGATTTTGCCCTGGCATGAGGGAACCTTGTGAACCCGCGGGGCTCGTGTTTCCCGAACGCATGAACGTCGCCGGATAGGGTGCGGTTCGTTTTTGCCAGGCATCGCCTCGAACACACAGGCAATCGACGGCACGGGCGATCGCCTCGACGCACAACCAAGGGTGGGGAATCCATGGCCGGCCACCGGCAGTCCAAGAAGCGCAGATACATCACGTGGGCCGTCGCCGGTGCCGCCGTCGTCGCCGGGGCGGGCATCGCCGCGCAGACCTCCATGGCCGCCACCACCTGGCCCGCGCAGAAGACGTACACCGGGCGCGCCTTCGACACCTGCGCCGCCCCCTCCCTGTCCGCGATGAAGGCCTGGCACACCGGCTTCTACGGCGCCGCCGCCGTCTACGTCGGCGGCCGGAACCGAGGCTGCTCCCAGCCCAACCTCACCGCCTCCTGGGTCAAGTCCGTCAGCACCCTCGGCTGGAAGCTCATCCCGCTCTACGTCGGCGCCCAGCCGCCCTGCCAGTCCGGCTCCAACCCCGAGAAGCTCACCGCCACGACCGCCGCCTCCCTCGGCAGGACCGACGCGGACGACGCCGTCGCCAAGGCCTCCGCGCTCGGCATGAAGGCCGGCAGCCCGATCTACCTCGACATGGAGTCGTACGACATCACGAACACGTCGTGCAACGACGCCGTGCTCACCTATGTCCGCGCCTTCGACAAGGAACTGCGCGCCAAGACCTACCGCGCCGGCTACTACGGCTTCACCAGCTCCAGCGCCAAGGCCATCGCGAACGCCACCGACAAGACGGACCTGCCGGGCAACCTCTGGTACGCCCTGTGGGACAAGCAGAACACCACCACGTCGGACTGGCCGTTCGGCTCGACCCAGTACACCGGCCACAGCCGCGGCCACCAGTACCTGGTCAACAGCAAGGAGACGCGCAACGGCCACACGATCACCGTGGACCGCGACGCGTGGGACGCTCCGGTGGCCATCACCGGCTGAGCCCCCGCAGGCCGCCCGGGCGCGGCGGTGCCCGAAGCCGTGGTGAATCGTTGGTCGAATGGGTCGGTCGAATGGGTTGGCCACAGCCGTCCCACTGCCTAACATCGATCACCGCAAGACTTTGTGCACCGTCGCACAATCTCCTCGGGAGGCTTCCTTGCACCGCCGCCGTCGCACCGCGCTCCTGCTCACCGCCGCGATCGCCGCCGCGGCACCCCTCCTCACCGCCTGCGGAAGCGACTCGCATCCCGGCGCCGCGGCCGTCGTCGGCGGCCAGCGGATCACCGTGGCGCAGCTGGAGAACCGGGTCAACGAGGTACGAACGGCCCAGCGCGCGGCCGTGGCGAACGACGCGCAGTACAAGCAGGCCGTCGCCCAGACCGGCAGCCTCACCCGCGACACCCTGCACAACATGGTGCTCGACCGGGTGCTGCACCGGGCCGCCCAGGACAACGGCGTGAGCGTCACCACCAAGGAGATCCAGCAGATGCGCACCGGCCTGGAACAGCAGGTCGGCGGCTCCAAGGCGCTCGAGACGGCATGGCTGCAGCAGTACGGCGTGGCCCCCAAGCGTCTCGACGACAACCTCCGCCTGCAGCTGGAGGCCCAGAAACTCGCCCGGACCCTCGGCACCGACACCAGCAAGCCGGCCTTCTGGAACGCCCTGTCCAAGGCCTCGAAGGAACTCCACGTCGACCTCAACCCGCGCTACGGCGC
The DNA here is from genome assembly GCF_050214755.1 of Streptomyces sp. C1-1. Taxonomy (NCBI): domain Bacteria; kingdom Bacillati; phylum Actinomycetota; class Actinomycetes; order Kitasatosporales; family Streptomycetaceae; genus Streptomyces; species Streptomyces sp. C1-1. The sequence continues at coordinate 5,857,783 of NZ_CP189826.1, forward strand.
CTGGGACGTCCAGAAGAGCAGCCGCGTCGACGCGAAGACGCCGTGGGTGCGAGAGGTCGCCACGGCGGCCTCGCAGGGCACCGCGTAGCCGGAGGAACGGTACGGCGGCAGCGGCGGGCGCCCCTGCGGGTGTCCGGCCCCCTGGCTGTGGCCCCCCGCCCCTGCCTGTGGACGCCCGCCCTTGTGAACCCCCGCCTGTGGACAACTCGTGGGGCTGTCCGTGACGTGCGTTAGCTTCGAATCGTGAACGCAACCAGCTTCGACCCCGCCCCCGGCCAGGACCCCGGCGAGGCCCCCGCCCCCGGCCGCATCGTCCTGCTCACCACCAGCCACCGCGTCGCGCCCGGTCTCCTCTCCTGGCCCGCCTGGCAGGTCCTGCACGCCGCCGACCGCGTGCTGTGTGCGGACGGCGCTCACCCGCAGCTGCCCTATCTGCGGGAGGCGGGCATACGGGTCGACGAGGCGTCCCCGACGGCGGAGGAACTGGTGGCCGCCTGTGCCGGCGACCGCACCGTGGTCGTCGTCGCCACGGGCGAGGGCGAGCCCGCCCTCACGGACGGCCTGGCGCGCCTCGCAGGCTCGGGCCGTGTGAGCATGCCCGAGCTGGAACTCCTCCCCGCCTCCTACGACCTCCCCGGCGCCCGCCTCCTTGACCTCGTCCAGGTCATGGACCGGATTCGCGCCGAGTGCCCCTGGTCCTCGCAGCAGACCCACAAGGGCCTGGCGAAGTACGGCATCGAGGAGGCCTACGAACTCGTCGAGGCGATCGAGGACGGCGACCGCGACGAGCTGCGCGAGGAACTGGGGGACGTCCTGCTCCAGGTCGTCTTCCACTCCCGCATCGCCGAGGAGGACCCGGACGCCCCCTTCTCCATCGACGACGTGGCCGGTGGCATCGTCGCGAAACTCATCCACCGTCACCCGCACGTCTTCGGCGACGAGACCGCCTCGACCCCGGAGGAGGTCAAGGAGCACTGGCTGCGCACCAAGGCGATCGAGAAGCGGCGGGAGTCGGTGACGGACGGCATACCCCTCGGACAGCCGGGCCTCGCCCTCGCCGCGAAGCTCGCCTCACGGGTGCGCACGGCGGCCCTGGAGGTGCCGCTGCCGGCCGGGGAGGGCATCGGGTACGAACTGCTGGCGCTGGCGGCGCGGGCGGAGGCGGAGGGAGTGGATCCGGAGGCGGCTCTGCGGGTGGCGGCGCGCACCTATCGCGACGCGGTGCGCACGGCCGAGGGCCTGCGGGGTTAGTACCGTTGTCCCGTAGGGCGGGGCGAGGCAAGGGGGCCTGATGGAAGCCGAGTTGGCGGCGCTGGCGGCTGCGGGGAGCTCGGCGGTCGTGCAGGCGATGGCGACGGACGCCTGGACGAGCGTACGGGAGCGCGTCGCGTCACTCTTCGCCGCCGCCGAGAGCGGCGCGGGCGACGAGGGCCACGCGGGCGGGGCGAGTCACGCGGGCGGGGCGGGTCACGCCGAGGGCGAGCGCCGTGCCGAGCAAGAGCGTCTCGTCGCGGGGGCGGCCGAACTCGACCTGGCCAGGGAGAAGTTACTGGCGGCGGGCGGCATGGACAGGGTCACCGAGGCCATCGAGACGTACACGGAGGCCGAGTTGCGGGCGCGGCTGCGCCGACTGCTCGCGGACGACCCGGGTGCCGCGGCCGGACTGCGCGACCTCATAGACGAGTTCGCGCCGCTCACGGACGGCGGACCGGCGGTCACCAACACGATCTCCGGAGGACGCTTCGACGCTCCCGTCGTGCAGGCCGGCACGATCCACTCGCTGACCCTGCACCACACCCCCGAGGCCGCCAAGGACCACATCGACTTCCGCGAGGGCACCTTCAACGGCCCCGCGATCGGCGTCCAGCATGTCCACGGCGCTCCGCCCGAGCGGCCCCGCGCCGTCGCCGACGGCTGGCCCCGCCTGGGCGCCCTCCGGCTCCCTCCCGGCGTACGGCCCGCGCGTCGCGTCGGCGACGAGACGGACCAGCCGCCGTACGTGCCGCGCGACTGTGACCCGGTGCTCGACCGGTTGCTGGCTCAAGCGCTGCGCTCGGGAGGACTGGTCGTGGTCACCGGGGAGCCGCTCGCCGGGAAGACGAGGACCGCCTGGGAAGGGCTGAAGCGAGCGGCCGCCGACGGCACGCGTGTCTGCGTCGCGCACGAAGGCACCGACCTCGGGTCGCTGCCCGGCGCACTGCAGGGCCGCGATCCCGAGGGCACGCATGTGGTGTGGCTGGACGACATCGCGGGCCACCTCGACGAGCAGGGGCGGACGGCGGGCGTCGTCTCCCGGCTCACGCACGAGGGCGTGCTCGTGCTGGCGACGATGCGGGACGAGGCGTACGCGAAGCACGGCTTCGGGGACCATGCCCACGCCCGGCTGCTGCGCGGGGCCCGCAAGCTCGAACTGACCTGCCGCTGGAGCGGGCCGGAGCTGGAGCGGCTGGCGGAGGCGGAGGACTCGAGGCTGGTGGACGCGGTCCGCTGGCGAGAGGAACTGGGCGTGACGCAGTTCCTCGCGGTCGGGCCGGAGCTGGGGGAGGAGTGGCGCTGGGCACGGCGGCCGGACGGGCGGCCGTGGGGGTACGAGCTGGTGCGGGCGGCGATCGACGCGGCCAGGTGCGGGCTGCGGCGCCCGTTGGCGGCGTCGGAATGGCGGATGCTGCTCGTCGACGCCGAGTACGGGGTGCTCCTGGAGGACGAATGGCTGTCCGAGGAGCTGTCCTGGGCCGGTCGGCCGCGCCTCGGCGTCACGGGGCTTCTCGTTCCGGACAAAGGGGAGGGCGGCACGGTCTGGCGGGCGAGCGGAGCACTGGTGGCGGACGCGTTGCGCTCGCCCGGGTTCCCGCCGCCCGGGCCCTACCTCTGGCGGAACATGAGCGCGCTGGCACAGCGGGCCGGCGCCGCCGAGCTGGAGGCGGTCGTGGCCGCCGGTCGTACGGCCCTGCGAGCGCCCGCCTCGGCGGGGGACGCCGACGCCCGCAAGGTCATCACCGACCTCGCGGACCTGGCCGGCGACGAGGCGGACGCGGACCGCTGGCGCGGGCTCCACTTCAACGCCGTGGGCGACCAGGAGAAGGCCTTCCACTTTTTGGAGAGGGCGGCGAGCGCGGGCCACCCGGAGGGCCGGCTGGACCTCGCGGCCCTGCACCTCGTCCGCGCCGAACACTGGCTGGCCGAGGCCGCCGAGGACGGCTCCCCGCATGCCGCCGCCACCCTCGCCGCCCTCCGCGAGGCACTCCCCCCGAACCCGGATACCGTCAAGGAGTGACCGACCAGCCCACCCCCGACCAGCCCACCCCCACCACGGCGCCCGCCCACACCGGCCCCGACACCCCCACCCCCTCACCCCCCGACCTCTTCACCTGGGAATTCGCCACCAACCCCTACCCCGCCTACGCCTGGCTCCGCGCCCACGCCCCCGTGCATCGGACGACTCTGCCGAGCGGGGTCGAGGCCTGGCTGGTCACGCGTTACGCCGACGCCAAGCAGACCCTCGCCGACAACCGGCTGTCCAAGAACCCGGCCCACCACGACGAGCCCGCCCACGCCAAGGGCAAGACGGGCATTCCGGGTGAGCGCAAGGCCGAGTTGATGACGCATCTGCTCAACATCGACCCACCCGACCACACGCGGCTGCGCCGTCTCGTCTCGAAGGCGTTCACGCCCCGCCGGGTCGCCGAATTCGCGCCACGCGTGCAGCAGTTGACCGATCAGTTCATCGACCGGTTCGCGGAGAAGGGCTCCGCCGATCTCATCCACGAGTTCGCCTTCCCGCTGCCCATCCACGCGATCTGCGACCTGCTCGGCGTCCCCCGTGAGGACCAGGACGACTTCCGGGACTGGGCGGGGATGATGATCCGGCATCAGGGCGGCCCCAGGGGTGGGGTGGCGCGGTCGGTGGAGAAGATGCGCGGGTATCTCGCCGACCTCATCCACCGCAAGCGCGCCGCCCTCCCGGACACCCCGGCTCCCGGCGAGGACCTCATCTCCGCCCTGATCCGCGCCTCCGACCACGGCGAGCACCTCACCGAGAACGAGGCCGCGGCGATGGCCTTCATCCTGCTCTTCGCGGGGTTCGAGACCACCGTCAACCTCATCGGCAACGGCACCTTCGCCCTCCTCACCCACCCCGAGCAGCGCGCCCGCCTGCAGACCTCCCTCGCCGCAGGCGAACGCGGCCTGTTGGAGACGGGCGTCGAGGAACTCCTGCGCTACGACGGGCCGGTGGAGCTCGCCACCTGGCGGTTCGCCACCGAGCCGCTGACGATCGGCGGACAGGACATCGCCGCCGGCGACCCCGTCCTCGTCGTGCTCGCCGCCGCCGACCGCGACCCCGACCGCTTCGCCGAACCCGACACCCTCGACCTGTCCCGCCGCGACAACCAGCATCTGGGATACGGCCACGGCATCCACTACTGCCTCGGTGCCCCGTTGGCCCGGCTGGAGGGCCAGACCGCCCTCGCGACGCTCCTCACCCGGCTACCGGACCTCCGACTGGCCGAGGATCCAGGGGAGTTGAGGTGGCGGGGCGGACTCATCATGCGCGGACTGCGCACGCTCCCGGTCGAGTTCACTCCGGTCGAGGCCTCGAGCCCCCCGTAAACATGACACGCGTTCAACTCTGTGATCTTCACGTGATCTACGCGGCATTAACTTGTGACAAGTGATCGGTAGCCGCTACGTTCACGGATCAACAGCGGCGCGAAGGTTTGGCCCAAGCTTCACGCGCCGCGGTCATTGCTGTCTCGCGAAAGGCCCTCCGCATGCTCTCCGGGAACGGTCGTCACCGTCGCCCCCGCCAGGCTCCGGCTCTCCTCGTCGCGGCCGGAGTGACCGGCTCCGCCATCGCGATCCCGCTGTTCGCCGCGGGAGGCGCCAGCGCCGCCGACGGGACCACCTGGGACAAGGTGGCGCAGTGCGAGACGGGTGGCTCCTGGAGCGAGAACAGCGGCAACGGCTTCTACGGCGGCCTGAAGCTGTCCCAGGCGGACTGGGAGAAGTACGGCGGCCTCGACTACGCCCCCAGGGCCGACCTGGCCAGCCGCAACCAGCAGATAGCCGTCGCCGAGAAGCTCCTGGACGCCGAGGGCGTCGGCGCCTTCCACACCTGTGGACTGACGTCGGGGCTGAGCAAGGACTCCGGTTCGGCCGACGTGGACACCGGTATCGGGGGCGGCTCGTCCGACTCGTCCGGTTCGTCTGACGGTTCCGGCTCCACCGGTTTGTCCAATTCATCGGGCAACACGTCGGACGACACCTCCGGCGGCTCCGTCTCGTCGGACGCGTCCGGTTCGCCTTCGGCCTCCCCCGGCTCTTCTTCGCATTCCACCGGCAAGTCCAGCAAATCGGACAGTTCGGCCTCGCCTTCCGCCTCGACGCCGAGCGCGTCGCAGGGGGCCGCCGGCTCCTCCGCGGGGCGGGCGAAGAGTGACGAGTCGGACAATTCCCGGCAGGCCCTGGGCTCTTGGAGCCTCGTCGACACCGGGGCCGTCGACTCCGCGGCCACCGGCGGCGGCACCGGCAAGCACCGCGGCGCCACCGCCGACGAGAGTGCCGACGGGGGCGCCGTGAAGCCCGCCGCGCACGACTCGTACACCGTCCGCACGGGCGACACTCTCGCCTCCATCGCCGACTCCCTTGACGTGGACGGCGGATGGCGCGCCATCTATGACGCGAACAAGCAGGCCATCGGTACCGACCCGAACCACATCTTCACCGGTCAGACCCTGGATCTCCCTGCCGAATAGGGCGAAATACGGCGGGAGTTCACGTCACGCTTCGCGCTGAATGTCCGTTTTGGCGAAAGTGTGGGATGAGTCTCAGAAGCCCTGATCGTCTTTGAAATTCCGCGGATTCCGTGTCTACGGTCATGACCGCTCGGCAACCCGAGCCCCGTCTGCCGCAACGCCGAATCCTGCCAGTGGCCGTACGGGAACAGTCGTCGCTTGACAGCGCCGTAGGCAGGAGCGGGGGACCCAAGGTAAGTGCCCCACCGGGTGGTTGACGGTGGTGGCTCGGGGTGTAGCCGCGGCTCGCGAGAGCGAGGCCGCGGCCGGGCAACTCAACCGGCCCGAACCCGACAGCTCACCTCGCAGGCGTCGGTGAGGGGATCCACCATGCTGTTTTCCGGCAAGGGCAAGCACCGTCGTCCGTCCAAGGCCACCCGCGCCGCCGCGCTCGCCGGTGTCACCGGTGTCGCCATCGCCGCCCCGCTGATGGCGGCCGGCAACGCCTCCGCCGCCACCGCCTCCGAGTGGGACGCGGTCGCCCAGTGCGAGTCGGGCGGCAACTGGTCCATCAACACCGGCAACGGCTACTACGGCGGTCTGCAGTTCTCCGCCTCCACCTGGGCCGCGTACGGCGGCACCGCCTACGCCGCGCAGGCCAACCAGGCCTCCAAGGCGCAGCAGATAGCCGTCGCCGAGAAGGTTCTCGCCTCCCAGGGCAAGGGCGCCTGGCCGGTCTGCGGCACGGGCCTGTCCAGCGCCGCCTACAACGGCTCCAGCGCCTCCACCGGCTCGTCGGGCAGCACCGCCACCCGCTCGACCACCGAGCAGCAGGCCTCCCGCTCCTCCGAGCGTCCGGCCCCCAAGAAGTCGACCAAGACCGTCACCACCCCGACCGGCAAGAAGGTCAAGAAGGGTGACGGCGAGTACAAGGTCGTCAAGGGCGACACGCTCAGCTCCATCGCCGCCGAGCACAAGGTCAAGGGCGGCTGGAAGAAGCTGTTCGACCTGAACAAGGGCATCGTCGAGGACGCCAACCTGATCTACCCCGGTCAGCAGCTGCACCTGAAGTAAGAGACAGTCGAACCACAGGCCCCGCACATCCGTGTCCCCCACAGTGGAGGCACGTGAGGGCCACCCCCGTCCCCACGGGCTCCCCGCTCCGGTGCGTCTTCCCCCGTACGCACCGGAGCGGGGTTTTTTCTCTGCCCGTCGCCGACCCGTCGTCTGCCCGTCGTCGCCCGGGATACATGCTGTGTTCACCCTCCTTTGTTCCGGGCGTGAACAATAGGTACCGTCTGTCCTTGTCCACGGGACGGTCGGTCGGCTGGCCGATGGCCCCGGGGCGGTTAGGCTCTAGTCGCAAGGCCGAGGTAGGGCCTAAAAAGGCCCGCGTGCCCCGCACAACCAGCGTCACATCCAAGAAGGAGATGCTCGTGCCGTCCATCGACGTCGTCGTAGCCCGGGAAATCCTCGACTCGCGAGGGAACCCCACCGTCGAGGTCGAGGTCGGCCTCGACGACGGCAGCACGGGTCGTGCCGCCGTCCCGTCCGGCGCCTCCACGGGCGCCTTCGAGGCCATCGAGCTCCGCGACGGTGACCCCAACCGCTACAAGGGCAAGGGTGTCGAGAAGGCCGTCCTCGCCGTCATCGAGCAGATCGGCCCGGAGCTGGTCGGCTACGACGCCACCGAGCAGCGCCTGATCGACCAGGCCATGTTCGACCTGGACGCCACCGACAACAAGGGCTCGCTCGGCGCCAACGCCATCCTCGGCGTCTCGCTCGCCGTCGCCCACGCCGCCTCCGAGGCCAGCGACCTCCCGCTCTTCCGCTACCTGGGCGGCCCGAACGCGCACCTGCTGCCGGTGCCGATGATGAACATCCTGAACGGCGGCTCGCACGCCGACTCCAACGTGGACATCCAGGAGTTCATGATCGCCCCGATCGGCGCGGAGACCTTCTCCGAGGCCCTGCGCTGGGGCGCCGAGGTGTACCACACCCTGAAGTCCGTGCTGAAGTCCAAGGGCCTGGCCACCGGCCTCGGCGACGAGGGCGGCTTCGCCCCGAACCTGGGCTCCAACCGTGACGCCCTCGACCTGATCCTCGAGGCCATCAAGCAGGCCGGGTACGTCCCCGGCGAGCAGATCGCCCTCGCGCTCGACGTCGCCGCCTCCGAGTTCTACAAGGACGGCAAGTACCAGTTCGAGGGCAAGGACCGCTCGGCCGCCGAGATGACGGAGTACTACGAGGAGCTCGTGGCGGCCTACCCGCTCGTCTCCATCGAGGACCCGCTGTTCGAGGACGACTGGGCCGGCTGGAAGGTCCTCACCGACAAGCTCGGCGACAAGGTGCAGATCGTCGGCGACGACCTGTTCGTCACCAACCCCGAGCGCCTGGCCCGCGGCATCGAGGAGGGCACCGCCAACGCCCTGCTGGTCAAGGTCAACCAGATCGGCTCGCTGACCGAGACCCTGGACGCCGTCGAGCTGGCCCAGCGCAACGGCTTCAAGTGCATGATGTCCCACCGCTCCGGCGAGACCGAGGACGTCACCATCGCCGACCTCGCCGTCGCCACCAACTGCGGCCAGATCAAGACCGGCGCCCCGGCCCGCTCCGAGCGCGTCGCCAAGTACAACCAGCTGCTGCGCATCGAGGAGATCCTCGACGACGCCGCGGTGTACGCCGGCCGCAGCGCCTTCCCCCGCTTCAAGGGCTGAGCCGCAAAGGGTCAATCCTGCGCCAGTCGTACGTACGTCCCCGTACCGGTCCCGTACCGTGTGCGGGGACGTACGCACGTGTGAACGGCATGAACGGGAGGCGGGGACATGGCCGTGAAGGACCGGGACCGGTTCTCCACCGCGACCAGGCTCAAGCTGCTCGGCGAGCAGACGGCGGCCCGGGTCTACCGCTCCCAGACCAAACGGCAGGCCCGCCGCTCCCGGCTGACGGGCCGGGCCGCGCTGCTCGCCCTGGTGCTGTGCACCCTGGTGGTGGCCCTTGCCTACCCGATAAGGCAGTACGTCTCCCAGCGCGCCGAGATCTCCGACCTGCAGCGCCAGAAGCAGCAGGCGGCGGAGCGGGTCGAGCAGCTGCGCGACCTCAAGGCGCGCTGGCAGGACGACTCCTACGCCGAGCAGCAGATCCGGCAGCGACTGCACTATGTGATGCCGGGCGAGACCGGATACGTCGTCATCGACCCGGACCGCGCCAGGCGGTCCCGCGCCGAACTGGGCGCCGCCGACCGCCCGTGGTACGCGAACGTCTGGGACGGGGTCGACAAGTCCGACGCCTCCGACCAGTGACCTGACCAGAAAGACAGTTCTCAGTGGAAACGCCTCCGCCGCCCACCCCGCGCACCGAGCCCACCGACGCCGACGTCGAGGCCTTCAAGCAGCAGCTCGGGCGGCCGCCGCGCGGGCTGCGCGCGATCGCCCACCGCTGCCCGTGCGGGCAGCCGGACGTCGTGGAGACGGCGCCCCGGCTGCCGGACGGCACGCCCTTCCCGACGACGTACTACCTGACGTGCCCGCGCGCCGCCTCGGCGATCGGCACGCTGGAGGCGAACGGCGTCATGAAGGAGATGACGGAGCGGCTGCAGACCGACCCGGAGCTGGCCGCCGCGTACCGTGCCGCGCACGAGGACTACATCCGGCGGCGGGACGAGATCGAGGTGCTCGAGGGCTTCCCGAGCGCTGGCGGCATGCCGGACCGGGTGAAGTGCCTGCACGTGCTGGTGGGGCACTCCCTGGCCGCCGGCCCGGGCGTCAACCCGCTGGGCGACGAGGCGATCGCGATGCTGCCCGAGTGGTGGCGCAAGGGCCCCTGCGTGCAGCCGCTGGCGGCTCCGGACCCGGCGGACGAGTTCCCCGGTGAGGAGGCCGAGGAGGACCCGACCGTGATCCGCAGCGGCTTCTTCTCGGCTCGGCCGATGACACCCAGGGGCTTCAGCCGGGTCGCCGCCGTCGACTGCGGCACCAACTCCATCCGGCTGCTGGTCGCCGACGTCAACCCCGGCACCGGCGAACTGCTGGAGCTGGACCGGCGCATGACGATCGTGCGGCTCGGCCAGGACGTGGACCGCACCGGCCGACTGGCGCCGGAGGCGCTGGAGCGGACCTTCGCGGCCTGCCGGGAGTACGCGGAGGTGATCCGCGACCTGGGCGCCGAGAAGGTGCGTTTCGTGGCCACCTCGGCCTCTCGCGACGCCTCCAACCGGGACGACTTCGTGCGGGGCGTCGTCGACATCCTCGGCGTCGAGCCCGAGGTGATCTCCGGCGAGCAGGAGGCGGAGTTCTCCTTCACGGGCGCGACCAACGAGCTGAAGGGCCGCGACGACCTCGCCCGGCCCTACCTGGTCGTGGACATCGGCGGCGGTTCGACCGAGTTCGTCGTGGGCGAGGACCACGTGCGGGCGGCGCGCTCGGTCGACGTCGGCTGCGTGCGGATGACCGAGCGTCACCTGGTGGCCGACGGCGCCGTCACCGACCCGCCCACCGAGGAGCAGATCGCGGCCATGCGGGCCGACATCGAGCGGGCCCTGGACCTCGCGGAGGAGACGGTCCCGCTCGGCGAGGCGCGGACGCTGGTCGGGCTCGCCGGATCGGTGACCACGGTGTCGGCCATCGCCCAGGAGCTGCCCGAGTACGACTCCGCGCGCATCCACCACTCCCGCGTCTCGCGCGAGCGCGTCCGCGAGATCACCGACCGGATGCTGCACTCCACCCACGCCGAGCGCGCGGCCGTGCCCTCCATGCATCCGGGGCGCGTCGACGTCATCGCCGCCGGGGCCCTCGTCCTGCTGTCGATCATGGAGCGGACGGGCGCCGAGGAGGTCGTCGTCAGCGAGCACGACATCCTCGACGGCATCGCGTGGTCGGTGGCGTAGGTCTCGATTGTTACCGATGGGTAGCTCTCTGACGAGCAGGTCGGATAGCGTATGAGCATCACGGAGGGGCCTTCACGGGCCCCTCCGTGACGTGTCGTCGGGAAAGTTCGTGAAGTTCTTCACAAGGAATTCCGTCCCCGGGAACCATGAAACGGTCCCGGTTGGGCCTTTCGAGGGTCCAACGACCCCTTGAACATGTTCAGAATCGTGGTATGAAGGGGCTCCCGGAGGTCCTCGCGGAGGGGTGTTTCGGAGGGCTCACCGCACGTCGTCGGGCCCGGAGAGGCAGCTCACGCGGCATTGACAACGGGTCGTAACGGACCCGGCCCGAAGGTCCGCGCCATGACCTGCGTCACGTGGGTCGCGGAGGATAACACACCCCCTGTCGGAGCTTGTGAAGGGGCGCACGAGCTACCCCCCTGAGACGGGTGGATACTCGATGCCATGAGCACCACGGAGCGTCCCAGGATCCTCGTAGTAGGCGGTGGGTACGTAGGCCTGTACGCAGCTCGGCGCATCCTCAAGAAGATGCGCTACGGCGAGGCGACCGTCACGGTCGTCGACCCCCGGTCGTACATGACCTACCAGCCCTTCCTCCCCGAAACCGCAGCCGGCAACATCTCCCCGCGCCACGTCGTCGTCCCGTTGCGACGCGTGCTGCCGAAGGCGGAGGTCCTCACCGGCCGCGTCACCACCATCGACCAGGACCGCAAGGTGGCCACGATCTCCCCGCTGGTCGGTGAGGCGTACGAGCTGCCCTTCGACTACCTGGTGATCGCGCTCGGCGCGGTCTCCCGCACCTTCCCGATCCCCGGCCTCGCCGAGCAGGGCATCGGCATGAAGGGCATCGAGGAGGCCATCGGCCTGCGCAACCACGTGCTGGAGCAGCTCGACAAGGCCGACTCCACCACGGACGAGGAGATCCGCCGCAAGGCCCTCACCTTCGTCTTCGTCGGCGGCGGCTTCGCCGGTGCGGAGACCATCGGTGAGGTCGAGGACATGGCCCGCGACGCGGCCAAGTACTACAAGAACGTCTCCCGCGAGGACATGCGGTTCATCCTCGTCGACGCCGCCGACAAGATCCTGCCCGAGGTCGGCCCCAAGCTGGGCGCCTATGGCAAGGAGCACCTGGAGAGCCGCGGCGTGGAGATCTACCTCTCCACCTCGATGGACTCCTGCGTCGACGGTCACGTGGTGCTGAAGAACGGCCTCGAGGTCGACTCCAGCACCATCGTGTGGACCGCCGGTGTGAAGCCCAACCCGGCGCTGGGCCGCTACGGCCTGCCGCTCGGCCCCCGCGGTCACGTGGACTGCGAGCCGACCCTCCAGGTCAAGGGCACCGACTACATCTGGGCCGCCGGCGACAACGCCCAGGTCCCGGACCTCGTCGGCCGCAAGGCGGGCAACGAGAACGCCTGGTGCCCGCCGAACGCCCAGCACGCGCTGCGTCAGGCCAAGGTCCTCGGCGACAACGTGATCTCCGGTATGCGGGGCTTCCCGCAGACGGACTACAGCCACGCCAACAAGGGTGCGGTGGCCGGTCTCGGCCTCCACAAGGGCGTCGCGATGATCGTCATGGGCAAGATGAAGATCAAGCTCAAGGGCCGTCTCGCCTGGTACATGCACCGTGGCTACCACGGCATGGCGATGCCGACCTTCAACCGCAAGATCCGCGTCTTCGCCGACTGGACCCTCGGCATGTTCCTCAAGCGCGAGGTCGTCTCCCTGGGCGCCATGGAGAACCCGCGCGAGGAGTTCTACGAGGCCGCCAAGCCCGTCCCGGCGGCGGCGAAGCAGGAGAAGACCGAGGCCAAGGCCTCCTGACCGGACTCCGGTCGACGAACGAACCGAAGGACCTCCCGCCATCCGTGGTGCGGGAGGTCCTTCGGCGTTCGGACACCGAGGTCGGACTCCGAATGGGCGACCCAAGTAGATGGGCCCTGCACCTTTTTGCATATTCGTGACGCCTCCGGGGGACTGCACAGTCGCCCGGGTTTTGTTTACGTGCTGCTGGGCAGTCCGGGATCGCCTGTCACGGAGGTGTGCGCCATGGCCGACGCCGCGTCGCGGCTGAAGAGCCTCGTCGAACAGTTGCTGGGAGTGCCGTTGCCGGTGCGCATCCGCGCCTGGGACGGTTCGCAGGCGGGGCCGCCGGACGCGCCGGCCCTGGTCGTGCGCAACCGCCGCGCGGTACGCCGCCTGCTGTGGAAGCCGGGGGAACTCGGGCTCGCCCGGGCCTGGGTCGCCGGGGACCTCGACATCGAGGGGGACCTGTACGCCGCCCTCGACCTCATGGCGGAGCTGGTGTGGGAGCGCGGGGAGGACGCCCGGAGCCTGCCGCAGATGCTGCGGGATCCCGAGGTGCGGGCCGCCGTACGCGGCCTCGTGAAGGTCGCCGGGCTGCCGCTGCCGCCCGCGCCGCCCCGCGAGGAGGTCCGCAGGGCCCGCCACCTGCACACCAAGCGCACCGACAAACGCGCCATCAGCCACCACTACGACGTCGGCAACGACTTCTACGAGATCGTCCTCGGCCCGTCGATGGTCTACTCGTGCGCCTACTGGCCCTCCCCGGACGCCACTTTGGAACAGGCCCAGCACGACAAGCTCGAACTCGTCTGCCGCAAGCTCGGTCCGAGGCCGGGACAGCGGCTCCTCGACGTCGGCTGCGGCTGGGGCTCCATGGCCATCCACGCGGCCCGTGAGCACGGCGTGCACGTCGTCGGCATCACGCTCTCCCACGAGCAGGCCGCCTACGCCCGCAAGCGCGTCGCCGACGAGGGACTGACCGACCGGGTGGAGATCCGGGTGCAGGACTACCGGGACGTCGCCGACGGCCCGTACGACGTCATCTCGTCGATCGGGATGGCCGAACACGTCGGCGCGGACCGGTACCTGGAGTACGCCGAGAACCTGCACCGGCTGCTGCGGCCGGGCGGACGGCTGCTGAACCACCAGATCGCGCGCCGGCCGCAGCGCGACGAGTCGGCGTACGACGTCGACGAGTTCATCGACGCCTACGTCTTCCCCGACGGCGAGCTCGCGCCCCTCGGCACGACCGTCACCCAGCTCGAACGCGCCGGGTTCGAGGTGCGCGACGTCGAGTCCATCCGCGAGCACTACGGGCTCACCCTGCGCCGGTGGGTGGCCAACCTGGAGGCCCAGTGGCCGCGCGCGATGCGGCTCGCGGGGCCGGGACGCGCCAGGGTGTGGCGGCTGTACATGGCCGCCTGCGCCCTCGCCTTCGAGCACAACCGCATCGGCGTCAACCAGGTGCTGGCCGTACGGACGCCGCGGGACGGCGGGTCCGGGATGCCGCTGCGGGCCCGGACCTGGGGCGCGGACCCCTCGTAGCGGAGCCCGGGAGCACGTACGACGGGGCCCCGTCCGCCTACCGGACGGGGCCCCCTCGCGTCGTGCCGCTACTCCGACTTGATCGCCGTCAGCATGTTCAGTCGGGCCGCCCGCCGGGCCGGCCACAGGGCCGCCAGAATGCCGACCGTCGCCGCGAGCAGCAGGAAGACGGCCATCCTCGCCCAGGGCAGGACCAGTTCGTACGTCGCCATCTTCGTGCCGAGCAACTGGCCGGCCGCCCAGCCGAAGAAGACGCCCAGACCGATGCCGAGCACGCCGCCGAACAGGGAGATGACCAGGGACTCCAGGCGGACCATGCGCTTGATGCCCTTGCGGTCGAGGCCGATCGCGCGGAGCATGCCGATCTCCTGCGAGCGTTCGAAGACCGACATGGCCAGGGTGTTGATGACGCCGAGGACCGCCACGATCACCGCCATGGCCAGCAGGCCGTAGAGCATGTTCAGCATCAGCGTGAACATCTGCGCGATGTCGTTCGACAGGTCCTGCTTGCTCTGGACCTTGATCGCCGGGTTGGTGCCGAGGGCCTTCTCCAGCTTGTCCTTCGTGGCGCTCGACGCCCCGTCGGCCGTCTTGACCAGGACCTGCATGTCGCCGGGGTCGGTCATGTGCGGGGTGACGACCGCCTTGTCCAGCAGGATGCCCCTGATCAGCTCGTTGCCCTCGTAGACCGCGGAGACGGTCAGGCGGGAGGACCCACCGTCCTCGTAGTGCGCGGTGAAGGCCGATCCGGCCTTCCAGCCGTGCGACTCGGCCGTGTCCTTGTCGACGACGACCCGCGTGCCGCCCACCCTGAAGGTGCCCTGGTCGACCTTGAGGTCGGTCAGCTCGCCGATCGCGGGGCCGTTCACCCCGGTCAGGGACTCGCCCGTGCCGTCGATGCGCGAGTAGACGTTGCGCAGCGGGCTGGTGGCGGTCACGCCGCCGGTGACGCCCAGCTTCTTGTCGACGTCCGGCGAGAGCTCGTTGCCGTTCGCCATGGAGACCACGTAGTCGGCCCTGATCGCGGAGGAGGCCATCTTGTCGATCGACTTCTGCAGGCTGCCCGCCATCACCGTCATGCCGGTGATGAGGGTGAGCCCGATCATCAGCGCGGAGGCGGTGGCCGCGGTGCGGCGCGGGTTGCGCACCGAGTTCTGGCGGGCCAGCTTGCCCGCGACCCCGAAGATCCTGAGCACCGGCGCGGCGGCCGCGATCAGCGGGCGCGACAGCAGCGGCGTGAGGATGAAGACGCCGATGATCAGCAGGACCGCGCCGAGGCCCATCGGGGCCTGACCGTCCGAGCCGTCCATCGTCGTGGCGGCCAGGACCACCGCGACGCCCGCGGCACCGAACAGCGCGCCCAGCGTGTTGCGCAGCACCAGCGACTTGGTCGTCGCCTGGGCGTGGATGCTGCTCATCGCGGCGACCGGCGGGATCTTCGCGGCCCGGCGGCCGGGCAGCCAGGCCGCCAGCATGGTGATGACGATGCCGACCGCGAGGGCGCTCGCGACCGTGCCCGGCGTGATCACCAGCGGCCCGTCCGGGACGGTGGCGCCGAGGGTGCCCATCAGCGAGCGCAGGCCGGCACCGATGCCGATGCCCGCGACCAGGCCCGTGATGCCCGCGACCGTGCCGACCACGAACGCCTCGATCAGCACCGACCGGGTGACCTGGCGGCGCGAGGCGCCGACCGCGCGCATCAGCGCGAGTTCCCGGGTGCGCTGGGCGACCAGCATGGTGAAGGTGTTGGCGATGATGAAGGTGCCGACGAAGAGCGCGATGCCCGCGAAGACCAGCAGGCCCTGCTTCAGCCCGCTCATCGAGGAGGAGATCTGCTCGGCCTGGTCGGCGGCGAGCTTGTGGCCGGTGGTGGTCTCCACCAGCTCGGTGCCCAGCGCCTGGTCCAGCCCGGCCTTCAGCGCGGTCTGGGAGGTGCCGGCGGCGGCCTTCACGTCGATCTCGTCGTACGTGCCGGGCTTGCCGAACAGCTTCTGGGCGGTGGCCGTGTCGAACAGGGCGAGGCTGCCGCCGGCGGCGACGTTGCCGTCGTCGGTGGTGAAGACGCCGCTGATCGTCGGGGTGAGGACCGGGCCGTCGACGGACAGCCGGACCGTGTCGCCGACCTTGTACCCGGCGCGTTCGGCCGTCTTGGCGTCGATGGCGACCTGGTGCGCGCCGTGCGGCGCGCTGCCGGACTTCAGCGGGTACCGGGCGTCCTTGTCGCCCCAGTAGTTGCCGCCCTGCGACTGGAAGCCGCGGCCGATGAGCTTGCCGTGCTTGTCGGCGATGGCGGTGAAGCCGTTGACGACGCCGACCGCGGAGGCCGCGCCCGGCACCTTCGCGCTCCTGTCGAGCATGGCCTGGGTCAGCTCGGGCGTCTTGCTGATCGTGTTGCCCTTGTCCGCCTGGGACTTGGCGGACACGGCGACGTCGACCCGGTCGAAGCCCTTGGCCGAACTGTTCTGGTAGGCATCGGAGATGGTGTTGGTGAAGACCAGGGTCCCGGAGACGAACGCGACGCCGAGCATGACGGCGAGCACGGTCATCAGCAGCCTGGCCTTGTGCGCGAGCACGTTGCGCAGGGCGGTGCGGAACATCAGCTGGTACGGCCCTTCGCGTCGAACTGCTTCATGAAGTCCAGGACGGACTCCGCCGTGGGGCCGTACATGTGGTCGACGATCCGTCCGTCCGCGAGGAAGACCACCCGGTCCGCGTACGCGGCCGCCACCGGGTCGTGGGTCACCATCACCACCGTCTGCCCCAGTTCCCGCACGGAGTTGCGCAGGAAGCCCAGGACCTCGGCGCCGGAGCGGGAGTCGAGGTTTCCGGTCGGCTCGTCGCCGAAGATGATGTCCGGCCTGGAGGCGAGGGCGCGGGCGACGGCGACGCGCTGCTGCTGGCCACCGGAGAGCTGGGCGGGGCGGTGGCCGAGCCGGTCGCGCAGGCCCACCATCTGGATGACCGTCTCCAGCCACTGCTTGTCCGGCTTGCGGCCCGCGATGTCCATCGGGAGGGTGATGTTCTCCAGGGCCGTGAGCGTCGGCAGCAGGTTGAACGCCTGGAAGATGAAGCCGATCTTGTCCCGGCGCAACTTGGTGAGCTGCTTGTCCTTGAGCGAGCCCAGCTCGGTCTCGCCGATGCGCACGGAACCCGAGGAGAAGGTGTCGAGGCCGGCCACGCAGTGCATCAGCGTGGACTTGCCCGACCCGGAGGGGCCCATGATCGCGGTGAACTCGGCCTGTCGGAAGTCCACGGAGACGCGGTCCAGGGCGACCACCTGGGTCTCGCCCTGTCCGTAGATCTTCGAAAGATCCGTGGCGCGTGCGGCCACGGTCGCGGTGGACCGGTCGGCGACGGGTGTGGTGGTCACGGGAAGGGGCTCCTCGAGGGACGTCGTCTGGAAGGGACGTGTTCCATCGTGGCCGCCGTACGGGCCCGTGTAGTCAGTCGCAGTTCCGGTTCCGGGGGGCGACTCGGGTCTGACCCGGTGCCGCGGTGTCATACCTGGGGATGACGGGCATCCCTGACGGCCGGGTGTGGGGCAAGCGCTTGCGCGGGCCGACGTCGAGAACCGGTGGAGCACCCTCGTTCGGGCGGTGAAATTCCGTCATTCCGTATACGCGGGCGAGCGTCGCGCGGAAGGCTATTGGCAAGTGCTGATGGCGTGTTCCAGGTGCTGATGCACCCTCAGACGTCAATAAAATAAGACAACATCGGTCCGCGGTTCCGCTGTTCGGGGGAGGCATCCCGATAGGCTCGGACCCTCGACGCGGAGCCCATGGCCTGCCCGGATGGTGGAATGCAGACACGGCGAGCTTAAACCTCGCTGCCCCTTCGCGGGCGTGCCGGTTCAAGTCCGGCTCCGGGCACTACCGCGCCCACGGGACGAAGCGTTCCGTGGCGAGTCGTCACCCTTCGTGCACGGCTCAGCCTTCGTGCACGGCTCAGCCTTCGTGCACGGCTCAGCCTTCGTACACGGTGAGAACGGCGCCGTCGACCTCTATCCGGCGGCCCGGGCGCAGTCCGCCGCGCAGTTTCTCCAGACAGCTGTGGAACAGCTCCAGTTCCTCGGTGTCCAGGATCGCGGCGGCCAGGTCGACGAGTTCGGCCACCGCTCCTTCGGTGAGTACCTCGGGCAGTTCGCCCGAGAGCAGGACGACCGATTGGCCGGCCGGTCCGCGGACCACGGCCGTGGCCGGTCCGCCATGCACGAACAACACACTTCCCCCCAGGGGCCCGGCGTGGTCGTGGGGCGGCTCACGCTTCTCGGGCAGGACGAGAGACTAGCGGGGGATCTCTGTGCTTTCGGGCGAGTTGAAATCTTTTTCCGTGTTGACGGAAGGCGGTGCGTTCGAGGGTCGGAAGCTGCCCGTCCGTGCTCGCCGGGTGTCGTAAGTCGGTTCGGGCGCCCGTCACTTCTCCGGTGTGCGGGGGGCCGAGCGGTCCAGCAGGGACTCCACCAGGGCGGCCACGTGCCGGCGGTCGTCGGACGAGAGTCTCTGGACGCTGGCGATGAGCAGGTCGACCTCGGGGTCGGTGGCGCCGGTGTCCGCGCCGGCGGTGTCCGGGCTGCCGTAGACGTGGATGCCGCAGGCCTCGGCGGCGGCGCGGCGCACGGTGTCCAACGGGAGTTCCAGTCCCTTGGACAGTCCCTCCAGGGTTGCCGACTGGGGCATGCGGACGACGCGTTCGGTGGTGGCGAGGTGGTGGACGGTGGAACGCGGGATGCCGCCGCGGCGTGCGACCTCGCCGTAGGACCAGCCCTTGCGGTCGAGGCGGTCACGGATCAACTGCTGCAGTGCGTTGGCCACTGGTGGGTCACTTCCTGCTGGCTGTGTCGGCTGAACCGTCCATGTCGGGGCCGATTCTACGGTCGGGTCCCGGGGTCGCCGAAAGGGTGATTCACCGAACGGGTTGCGCAACCGCCCCGCGAGGCCCTAGTGTCCAATCTCGTTGGACAGCCCGTCCGACCAGATTGGACAGAGTCCGGGGGGAACCTGACGCTGTCTGATCGGAAGTGCCCATCCCTGAGGGGGAATTGATCATGATGGACGCCAACGAGCTTGAGGCCGAGTCCGCGGAGCTGCTGCCGGGTCGCGAGGCCCTGGGCCGCCTGAAGTTCAGCTTCGGCAAGACGGTGAACGTCACCAAGCACGTCGCCCACATCTCGGCGCACAACGAGTCCGCGGCCCTCAACGACCACTCCTCGTGGTCCGTGGCCGACTCCGGTGCCGCCCAGAACATCATCGTCCAGCAGTAACGCTCGCGCTCCACCTCACCACCAACCCGAGAACACCGAAAGGACATCCGTCATGAGCATGGACATGCGCGAGCTGGACACCGAGAGCGCCGAGCTGCTGCCGGGCCGTGAGGCCCTGGGCCGGCTGAAGTTCAGCTTCGGCAAGACGGTGAACGTCACCAAGCACGTCGCCCACATCTCGGCGCACAACGAGTCCGCGGCCCTCAACGACCACTCCTCGTGGTCGGACGCCCAGTCGCAGGCCACGCAGAACATCACCGTCCAGCAGTAGCGGCACCCGCTACCGAGGCGGCCAGGGGGCGGACCGTGTGCACCTGACGGCCAGGTCCGCCCCCACGGCGCGTTCCGGGGGGAGCCCGTCGCGCTTCCGGGGGGAAGCGGCGGGTCCGGGGGAGGCGCCGAGGACTCTGGGGGGAGACCACGCATGACAGTGCTCGGCAATGGTCCGACGGCGCTGTACGACACCGGGCCGGTGCCCGGACCCGGCGGCTGGCCGGTTACCTACGAGCAGGTCGCGACGGGCAAGCTGCCCGTCGTCGAACAGCCGCCGGAACCGGCCCCGCGGCTGAGCGCGGGGCTGCAACTGCACGGCGAGTACCAGGGGTCGGGCTTCACCGACCCCCGGTACATCGCCCGTCGGGGGGACGGGCAGGTCGTGCAGCTGTCCCGGCTGCTGTACCTGGTGGCATCGAGCATCGACGGCGTCCGCGACGCCGAGACGATCGCCCACCGGGTCAGCGCGCGGTTCGGCCGCGAGGTCAGCGGCGACAACGTCCGCTACCTGGTGGAGAACAAGCTCCAGCCGCTCGGCGTGACGGTGCCCGCCGGCCAGGAGGACGACGAGGTCGACGCCCCGCGCTCCGACCTGCTGCTCGCCCTCAAGGGCCACCGGGTCATCTTCAACGAGAAGCGGACGGCGCGGATCGCCGCGGCCTTCGCCTGGCTGCACCGGCCGGCCGTCGTCGTGGCCGTCCTGCTGTCGGCGGTGGCCATGGACGTGTGGCTGTTCGGCTTCTTCGGGGCGATCGAGCCGGTCCTGCAGGTCCTCGACCAGCCGGTGCTGATCCTCATCGTCTTCGTGCTGACGGTGGCCTCGCTCGTCTTCCACGAGTTCGGCCACGCCTCCGCCTGCACGTACGGCGGTGCCCGGCCCGGCTGCATCGGCTGCGGGCTGTTCCTCATCTGGCCGTCGATGTACACCGACGTGACGGACGTCTACCGGATCGGGCGGGGCGGGCGCATCCGCACCGACCTGGGCGGGGTGTACTTCAACGTCGTCTTCATGCTGGCCATGGCCGGGGCGTACTTCGCGACCGGGATGCAGTTCTTCCTGGCCGCGGTGTACCTCGGGCACTTCGAGATCCTCGAACAGCTGATGCCGGCCGTCCGGCTGGACGGCTACTACATCCTGGGCGACCTCGCCGGGGTGCCGGACCTCTACGGCAAGATCAAGCCGATCCTGCTGAGCCTGCTGCCGGGCGCGAAGGGGAAGGCGGCCCGCCAGGAGGTCGCGGGGCTGAAGAAGTCGGCGCGGCGCATCGTCGCCACGTGGGTGCTGACGATGGTGCCGCTGATCGTCGGCGAGCTGGGGTACGCGCTGTGGAACCTGCCGCGCATCCTGGCCACGATGACGCGGTCGCTGACCGAGCAGATCGTCGGTACGGGGGCCGCGTTCGGGGACGGGCGGATCGCCGAGGGGTTCGTCGGGGCGATCGGCTGCGTGATGCTGATGTGCCCCATGGCGGGTGTCGTCTATCTGTCCGTGAAGCTGGGCGGCCGGCTCTTCCGCGTCGCGAAGCGCTCCACGGCCGGCCGGCCCACCCTGCGGATCGTGGTGTGCGCACTCGCGCTGGCCGGGCTGACCGGGCTCAGCTATGCGTGGGTGTCCGGGATGACCCCGAAGCCGCTGCCGAAGCAGCCGCCGATCGCGCCCATCCTGCAGCCGGGCGTGTCCACGGAGTCTCCGGGCCCCCAGGACGCCTCGACGCCGGGCGGGCGCGGCTCGCACGACTCCTCCGGTATCGGCGCCTCGCTGTCGCCGTCGGCGTCGCCGGGCGCGTCCGGACTGCACGGCAGTCCTTCGCCGGGAGCGTCGGGGAGCGCGTCCGCCAGGTCCTCGACCTCGCCGTCGGCCTCGAAGTCGACCCGGCCGGGCGGGAGCTCGTCGTCGTCCAGGACGGACGGCCCGGGGACCGGCCCGACCCCGACGTCCTCCGCCCCCGGCGGCGGCCCGTCGGGTCCGCAGCCGTCGCCGACCCCCTCGGAGAGCGTGCCGCCCTCACCCACCGATGCCCCCTCGTCGCCACCGGCCAGCGCCTCACCGGCGGCGACCTGAGCGTCGCCTCCGTGGCCTCGGCGGGGTGGACGTCCCCGTCCGGCCACGGCGGCGACACCACCGGCACGGCGGTTCCGGGCGGGGGTCCGTACGGCGGTGCGGTGGCTTGGGGACGGGCCACCGCACCGGCCTCCACGGCCCAGGCCCCCGTACCCCCCGCCGCGGTTCCCGGAGCCGAGTCGGCGCGGCCCCGGAGGACTCGTCCACCGGCATCGCTTCCGCCTCACACAGTCCGTACCCGATCCATCCAGCGAGGAGATCAGTTCCTTGAGCAGTCATCGAAAAGCACGACCAGTCAGCAACCCGTTGACCCGTCGCGCCCTCGGCATAGGCCTGTTCGCCGCCGGCGTCGCCGGCGCCGCGACGGCCGTGCCGGCGCAGGCCGCGAGCGGGGTCACGCATGCCGCCGTCGTCTCGGACCACGTCTTCAGCCACGTCGACCGGGCGCACCACACGCAGGCCCGCGACTCGTTCACCATCCGCCAGTTCGGCACGGTGAACGCCGCCAGCGCCCGCAACCAGGCCAAC
This sequence comes from Streptomyces sp. C1-1, assembly GCF_050214755.1. Taxonomy (NCBI): domain Bacteria; kingdom Bacillati; phylum Actinomycetota; class Actinomycetes; order Kitasatosporales; family Streptomycetaceae; genus Streptomyces; species Streptomyces sp. C1-1. The sequence continues at coordinate 5,879,874 of NZ_CP189826.1, forward strand.
GCCGTCTCGGCCGGCTGCTCGGCCGACGACGCCTGCCGTTCGGTGGCGCTGTCCTTCCAGATCGTCACCGTCGCCGGTGAGCACGCGCACCTGCGGGCCGTGAACATCAGCGACGCCGCGAACAAGGAGTGCACCGGCTGCCAGACGCTCGCCGGCGCCTACCAGTTCGTCGTCTCCACGCCCCGGCCCCTCACCCTGGACGCCACGGCCCAGGGCAAGCTGGCCGACATCCACCGCCGACTGGACGCGCTCACCAGGTCCTCCGTCTCCGCCGCCGACCTGAAGAAGCAGGCCGACGGTCTGGCCGCGGAGGTCAGCGCGGTCCTGAAGGACGCCGTGGCCGGCGCCCCGAAGGGCGACACGCAGCCGGACGTCACCCTCCACCGGCAGCTGGACGGCTGGCCGCCGGCCGCCTGACCCGCAGGACTCCGACCGCCGCGCCGACCCCCAGAGGTGCGGCGGTCGGCCATTGACATCCCGTGCCCGCGAGCGCAGACTCACCTCCAGAATTCAGGTGAACAAAACTTCACCAAACGAACCAGACCCATTCCACTCGACGAACCCAGTGGCTACCCGAAGGGAACGCCCGATGCGTACCACCGTCGGCATCATCGGAGCCGGCCCCGCCGGCCTCCTCCTCGCCCGGCTGCTCCACAACGCCGGCATCGACTCGGTCGTCCTGGAGAGCCACGACCGCGCCTACGTCGAGCAGCGCCAGCGCGCCGGGATCCTGGAGCAGGGCACGGTGGACGTGCTGCGGGCGGCCGGCGCCGGGGAGCGGATGGACCGGGAAGGGCTCCGGCACGACGGCATCGAGCTGCGGTACGACAAGAAGCGCCACCGCGTCGACTTCCCCGCCCTCACCGGCGGCCGGTCGGTGATGGTCTACGCCCAGACCGAGGTGTGCAAGGACCTCATCGCCCTCCAGCTCAAGGAGGGCGGCCCGCTGCTGTTCGAGGCGGAGGCGCTGGCCGTCGAGGGCGCGGACACCGACAGCCCGTCCGTCCGCTTCCGGCACGAGGGAAGGGAGGAGGTGCTGGAGTGCGAGTACGTCGTCGGCTGCGACGGGTTCTGGGGGGTGGCCAGGAAGGCGATCCCCGCCGAGCTGGTCCGCGTGTTCGAGCGCACGTACCCCTTCGGCTGGCTCGGTGTCCTCGCGGACGTGCCGCCCTCCCACGACGAGCTCGTCTACGCCCGCCACGACCGCGGCTTCGCCCTGCTGTCCATGCGCTCCCCCTCCGTGTCCCGGCTCTACCTCCAGGTCCCCGAGGGCACGGACGCCGGGGACTGGTCCGACGAGGAGATCTGGGACGAGCTGGAGCGCCGCTTCGAGACCGAGGACGGGTGGCGGCTGGAGCGCGGGCCGATCACCCAGAAGTCGGTGACGCCGATGCGGTCCTACGTCCACGAGCCCATGCGCCACGGCCGTCTCTTCCTGGCCGGGGACGCCGCCCACATCGTCCCGCCGACCGGCGCGAAGGGGCTGAACCTGGCCGTCGGCGACGTCGTGACCTTCGCGCGGGCGCTGTCGTACCGGACGAGGACCGGATCGGACGCGCTGCTCGACGCCTACTCCGAGACCTGCCTGCGCCGCGTCTGGCAGGCCGAGCGGTTCTCGTACGACATGACGACGATGCTGCACCCGGCCCCGGGCGCCGCGCCCTTCGACGACCGCCTCCAGCTCGCCCGTCTCGACCGGATCGCGACCTCCCCGGCCGCCGAGACCGACCTGGCCGAGGGGTACACCGGCTTTCCCCTGGACGACGGCCGTGTGGACCCCTCCGGTGAGGGGAATCACGGACCCGCGTAGCGTGTTGCGCAGCATGGCGGGGGAAAGATCCTCCCCAAGCACTAGAGGCATTTCTTTGCCTACCTATTACTCTTGAGCCAAGGCCGCGACGTGTGGCCATGGAGGAGTGAAATGAGGAGCAGAAACCCGGTCTTCTCGCGACGGGGGTTCAGCCGCGACAACGGCTACGCGGGCTTCAACACCGCGCCGCAGGCCGGGGGACCCGCTGTGGGCACGCAGGCCAACCCGTACGGACAGCAGTACGGCAACCCCTACGCACAGAACCCGTACGCCCAGCAGGACCTGCAGAACGGCGCCCCGCCCCAGGCCCCGGCCACCACCGGCCGGATGACCATGGACGACGTCGTCCTGCGCACCGCGTCCACGCTCGGCACCCTGATCGTCACGGCCGCGCTTGCCTGGGCGCTGCTGCCGGTCGACGACGCCCACATCAACCGCTCGTACGGCATCGGCTTCGTCGCGATGATCGTCGGCATGGTCCTGGCGTTCGTCCAGTCCTTCAAGCGCACGGCCTCGCCGGCCCTGATCCTGTCGTACGCCGCGTTCGAAGGCGTCTTCCTCGGCGTGCTGTCCAGCATCGTCGACAACCGCATCGCGAGCGGCGCGGCCATGCAGGCCGTGATCGGCACGATGGCGGTGTTCGCCGGTGTGCTGGTGGCGTACAAGGCGGGCTGGATCCGCGTCAACCGCCGCTTCTACGGCTTCGTGATGGCGGCCGCGCTCGGCTTCGTGCTGCTGATGATGGTGAACCTGCTGTTCGCCGTCTTCGGCGGCGGTGACGGACTCGGCTTCCGCAGCGGCCCGCTCGGCATCTTCTTCGGCGTCGTCGGCATCATCCTCGGCGCCTGCTTCCTCGCCCTGGACTTCAAGCAGGTCGAGGACGGCATCGCCTACGGCGCGCCGAAGAACGAGGCGTGGCTGGCGGCCTTCGGGCTCACGCTGACGCTGGTGTGGATCTACATGGAGTTCCTGCGGATCATCGCGATCCTCAACAGCAACGACTAGCTCGCGCCGGTCGTACGGCAAAGGGCCCGGGTCGCCTGACCGGGGCCCTTCGTCATGTCGTGGTGCGCGCCTAGAGCAGTTTGCGCGCTGCCCTCCTCAGGTCGTATTCGTGGACGATCGCCTTCGCGTGGCCGTACGCGAGGTTGTGCTCGTGGCGGAGCCAGCTGACCTTTTCCTCGAAGCGGAAGAGGGCGGGGCCTTCTTCTACGGTGCGCAGCCAGTCGGACACTTCACGACCGGTGCAGTGGGGGATGCGGGCGAGCATGTTGCGGTGGGTCTCCTCGGAGAGGACGTGGGACATCGGCGCCTCCGGACGCAAAGGGGATGTAAGCCGGTCCTTCAGGTCACGGTGCCTGAGCGTTCGCCTGTTGGCAACAGTCCGGAGGTCCCGCGTACGCTCCTTCTGTGGTTGATACGACGCCCCTGACACGTGCCGTGGATCATTTCGCCGACCGGTTGAGGGCGGCGCCGCAGAGCCGGCTCCAGCGCGGGGCCGCCGCCGAGGCGCTGGAACTGGCCAGGGAGTTGGCCCGTCGGACGCAGGCCGTGGAGGAGCCGGGCACCCCGCTCAGGGAGATGCCGGACGCGGGGATGTTCGCGGCCGCGGACCAAATCACCGTCGCCGCACACGACTTGGCCCTCGTCCTTGTGGACGAGGGTCAGGTGGAAGAGGCCGTGGAGCTCGTGGCGCACGCGCAGCAGCGGGCCGGCGTCTGATCGCTACAGCGACGCTATGACCCGGTCCGCGAGGATGTAGACGTTCTCCTCGCCGCACGCGAATGTCAGCGTGTACGCGCCCGAGACGCCCGAGCCGCCCAGCAGGACGGGGGTCTCGCCCGCGCGCAGGGCCGCCGCCAGGCGTTCGGCCGTCTCGCGATGGCCCGGGGTCATGCACAGGGTGGTGCCGTCGGCGAAGACGTAGACGTCGAGGGTGCCGAGGGGGCCGGGGCGGACGTCGGCCAGTTCGACGCGGGACGCGGCGAGTTCCTCCAGGGTGGCCACCGTGCGCTCATGGTCGTTCACCACCGGCGACTGGACCGGGACGAAGTCCGGGTGGGAGGGGTGCCGGCGACGGGCCGCGGCCAGTTCGGGGGAGTCGGCAGCGAACTCGTCGCCGTCCGTGGACGGCTCGGTCACCGACTCCAGCGGCTCCAGGCCCACGAAGTCGCTCTGCCGGGGCAGGAACAGCTCGCTGTCCGGCAGGCCCAGCAGGGAGGGGGCGTCGGAGACGTCACGGGCTTCTTGGGCGGCCCAGAAGGCGCGGGCCTCGGCCAGTTCGCGCTCGCGCTCCTCGGCGAGCGCCTCGGCGACCGCGGCGCGTATCTCGTCGGCCTCGGTGGACAGGCGGGCCGCCGGCACCAGACCGTGCGGGGCGCGCTGTTCGGCGAGCTGGGTGTGCAGAGCGGCGACCTCACGGCGCAGCACCATGAGGGTGCGCAGCACGGCGACGCCCACGGCGCCCGTGGCGGCCGTGATGAGCAGCAAGGCGATCGGCATGGCGCTCACTGACGTACTCCCGGTTCAAAGTCGACCCCCGACTTCCTACATCAGCTTGAAGGGCGGACTAACCAGCTGTCAGTGCGTAACGTCACGAATCGGACAGGACTTTGGGCCCGCGGTCCCCAGGGTGACGGCGCTGACCTGCGTGGTTCTCTCCGGTTAGGGAGATAGGTCACATCCTGGGGGAGATTGGATCACAAAACGGCCCGAAGTCCAGGGGTGTCCCGAACTCCGGGCCACAGGCTCACCAGGTGTGCCTCGGTGGTTACGGAGGGCTCAGCTCAGGCGCTCGATGACCATCGCCATGCCCTGGCCGCCGCCGACGCACATGGTCTCCAGGCCGAACTGCTTGTCGTGGAACTGGAGCGAGTTGATGAGCGTGCCGGTGATGCGGGCGCCGGTCATGCCGAAGGGGTGGCCGACGGCGATGGCGCCGCCGTTGACGTTCAGCTTCTCCAGCGGGATGCCGAGGTCGCGGTAGGAGGGGATCACCTGGGCGGCGAACGCCTCGTTGATCTCGACCAGGTCGATGTCGCCGATGGTCAGGCCGGCGCGGCTCAGCGCCTGCTTGCTCGCCTCGACGGGGCCGAGACCCATGATCTCGGGGGACAGGCCGGAGACACCGGTCGACACGATGCGGGCGAGCGGGGTGAGGCCGAGCTCGCGGGCCTTGGTGTCGCTCATGATGACGACCGCGGCGGCACCGTCGTTCAGCGGGCAGCAGTTGCCCGCGGTGACCATGCCGTCGGGGCGGAAGACGGGCTTGAGGCCCGCGACGCCGTCCATGGTGACGCCGGCGCGGGGCCCGTCGTCCTTGCTGACGACCGTGCCGTCGGGGAGGGTCACCGGGGTGATCTCGCGCTCCCAGAAGCCGTTCTTGATGGCTTCCTCGGCGAGGTTCTGCGACCGGACGCCGAACTCGTCCATGTCCTGGCGGGTGACGCCCTTGAGGCGGGCCAGGTTCTCGGCGGTCTGGCCCATCGCGATGTAGGGGTCGGGCACCAGGCCGTCCTCGCGCGGGTCGTGCCAGGTGGTGTTCTCCTGCGCGGCGACCTCGGCGGTGCGGGCCTCGGCGTCGGCGAAGAGCGGGTTGTGCGTGTCGGGAAGGCTGTCGGAGTTGCCCTTCACGAACCGGGAGACCATCTCGACGCCGGCCGAGATGAAGACGTCGCCCTCGCCGGCCTTGATGGCGTGCAGGGCCATGCGGGAGGTCTGCAGGGAGGAGGAGCAGTACCGGGTGATCGTGCAGCCCGGCAGGTGGTCCATGCCCATCTGCACGGCGACGATACGGCCGAGGTTGTTGCCCTGCTCGCCGCCGGGCAGGCCGCAGCCGAGCATCAGGTCCTCGATGTCCTTCGGGTCCAGCTCGGGGACCTTGGCGAGGGCGGCCTGGATGATCGTGGCCGCGAGGTCGTCGGGGCGCAGGTCTTTCAGGGAGCCCTTGAAGGCGCGGCCGATGGGGGAGCGGGCGGTCGAGACGATCACGGCTTCGGGCATCACGGCTCCATTGGCGTACGGATGAGCATGGGCAGGGCTGGTTGGGAAGTTACCCGTACGTATGGGCAGGGTCACGCGTGCGACGGTGTGACCCTGACCGCAATTTTCTAAGCGCTTGCTTGGGCCTCCGGCGGTGGGGCGGGTATCGGTGCGGGTCGGTGGGGGTGCGCGCCCCTGGGGGCTGCGCCCCCAGACCCCCATCGGCCCTCCGGGCCTCGTCCTCAAACGCCGGACGGGCTGGAAGCGCGGGGCTCGGCCCCAGACCCCGAGCGGGCTGGGGGTGCGGGGCTTGGCCCCAGACGCCGAGTGGGCTGGGGGTGCGGGGCTCGGCCCCAGACCTCGAGCGGGCTGGGGGTGCGGGGCTTGGCCCCAGACGCCGAGTGGGCTGGGGGTGCGGGGCTCGGCCCCAGACCTCGAGCGGGCTGGGGGTGCGGGGCTTGGCCCCAGACGCCGAGTGGGCTGGGGGTGCGGGGCTCGCCCTCAGACGGCGAGGGTGCTGGGGTGCGGGCCCCGGCGTCCAACGCCGGACGGGTGGCAGGAGGCGCGGGCCCCGGCCTCAGACTCCGGACGGGCTGGAGGGGGCCGGTGTGGGTTCCGAAGGGGTTGGTTCTGTTACCCGGCGCCTGCGCCTGCGCTTGAGCAGGGCCCAGGGGCCGCGTGGGCCCGTCGGCATCGCTGCCGTGACCTCCGTGCCGGCCTCGGACGCCGCCTCGGCGGCCGCTCGTGCGACCGGCAGGAAGCCTTCGCGTCGTGCCGCGTCCGGGCGGTCCTCGTCCGCCGGCCACAGGGCCAGGGCGGCGCAGACCGTGGGGAGGACGGCCATGGCCGCCGTCGCGTAGCCCTCCGCCGAAGGGTGGTAGTTGTCGGGGCCGAAGAGTTCGCGCGGGTTGGCCTCGAACTCGGGGCCCAGCAGGTCGCCCAGCGAGACCGTGCGGCCGCCCTGCTCCACCACGCCGATCGTCTGGGCCGCCGCCAGCTGCCGGGAGGCCCGGCGGGCGAGCCAGCGCAGCGGCTGCTGGACCGGCTCGATAGTGCCGAGGTCGGGGCAGGTGCCGACCACCACCTCCGCGCCCGCCGTGCGCAGCCGGCGGACCGCCGCCGCCAGATGGCGTACGGAGCGGGTCGGCGGCATCCGGCGCGTGACGTCGTTCGCGCCGATCATGATCACGCAGACGTCCGGCATCCGGGCGGGGTTCGCCAGGACCAGGGCCACCTGGCGGTCCAGGTCGTCGGAGGTGGCCCCCGGCAGGGCCACGTTGTGCAGTTCCACCGGGCGTTCCGCCACCGCCGACAGGCCGGAGGCCAGCAGCGCGCCCGGCGTCTGGCCGGCCCGGTGCACGCCCTGCCCGGCGGCCGTCGAGTCACCGAGCATCGTCAGGCGCAGGGGAGGTTCGTCGGGGACGGTGTACGCGGTGCCGTACAGGCCGTCCGCCACCGGTACCCGGCCGCTGCCGCCGTTGCCCACATGGCGCTTGGCCAGCTGCACCTCCGCCAGCAGCAGACCGACGGTGGCCGCGCCGGCCAGACCGATCCCGCCGCCGCCGTACGCCGCGCCGGCCGCGATCCGCCGGGCCACCCGTGCCCTCGACATGCTCGTCATGCGTCGCCGCCACCTCCTCTTAGCCGTACATCCACTCCTTGCCCCGTACAGACGGTGCGCCAATCTCAACGGGGAGTGAACGACCGTCGTGGACGGTCCACAGGTCATAGGCTGGCCGGACCACCAGGACCACTTCTTTTGCAAGCGACCGGAGACAACGGTGCGATTCCACGACTCGATGATCAGCCTCGTCGGCAACACCCCGCTGGTGAGGCTCAACAGCGTTACCAAGGGCATCAGGGCTACCGTTCTGGCCAAGGTCGAGTACTTCAACCCCGGCGGCTCGGTGAAGGACCGCATCGCCCTGCGCATGATCGAGGCGGCGGAGCAGAGCGGGGAGCTGAAGCCGGGCGGCACGATCGTGGAGCCCACCAGCGGCAACACCGGCGTGGGACTGGCCATCGTGGCCCAGCAGAAGGGCTACAAGTGCATCTTCGTCTGCCCCGACAAGGTGAGCACTGACAAGATCAACGTGCTGCGCGCCTACGGCGCCGAGGTCGTCGTCTGCCCGACCGCCGTGGACCCCGAGCACCCGGACTCGTACTACAACGTCTCCGACCGGCTGGTGCGCGAGACGCCCGGCGCGTGGAAGCCCGACCAGTACTCCAACCCCAACAACCCCCTCTCCCACTACCACTCCACCGGCCCCGAGCTGTGGGAGCAGACGGAGGGGAAGATCACCCACTTCGTCGCGGGCGTGGGGACCGGCGGCACCATCTCCGGGACCGGCCGCTACCTGAAGGACGTCAGCGACGGCCGGGTGCAGGTCGTCGGCGCCGACCCCGAGGGCTCCGTCTACTCCGGCGGCTCCGGGCGGCCGTACCTGGTGGAGGGCGTGGGCGAGGACTTCTGGCCCACCGCCTACGACCGGACCGTCGCCGACGAGATCGTGGCCGTCTCCGACAAGGACTCCTTCCAGATGACCCGCCGCCTGGCCAAGGAGGAGGGCCTGCTGGTCGGCGGCTCCTGCGGCATGGCGGTCGTGGCCGCGCTGCGGGTCGCCGAGCGGCTCACCGAGGACGACGTCGTGGTCGTCCTGCTGCCGGACAGCGGCCGCGGCTACCTCAGCAAGATCTTCAACGACGAGTGGATGGCCGACTACGGCTTCCTGGAGGACGAGGGGCCCAGCGCCCGTGTCGGCGACGTCCTCAACGACAAGGAGCACGGCGCCATCCCGTCCCTCGTCCACATGCACCCCGACGAGACCGTCGGCCAGGCCATCGAGGTGCTGCGCGAGTACGGCGTCTCGCAGATGCCGATCGTGAAGCCGGGCGCCGGCCACCCGGACGTGATGGCCGCCGAGGTCGTCGGCTCGGTCGTCGAGCGGGAGCTGCTGGACGCCCTGTTCACCAAGCGGGCCTCGCTGGAGGACCCGCTGGAGAAGCACATGTCCGCCCCGCTGCCCCAGGTCGGCTCCGGCGAGCCGGTCGCCGACCTGATGACCGTGCTCGGCGCCGCGGACGCGGCGATCGTCCTCGTCGAGGGCAAGCCGACCGGTGTGGTCAGCCGGCAGGACCTGCTGGCCTTCCTCGCCAAGGGCGGGAAGTGACGGCGAACGTCCGGTGAACGGCCGGTGCCGGCGCGGGTCTTGCGGTGATCGCCTGCGTTCGCGGACTTCGCGGAAGTGGTACGAGCGTGTCACGTCCACGCAGCACACCCTTAACACGGGTCCGGCACATTAAGGGGTGTCGGCAGGGCGGGAGCGGCTCCCCGCCCAGGCCGGCACCGAACGTCCAAGGACCTCCGGAGCGGCTCCCGGACCTCCATGGACGCCGGACGCGAGGCCCGGCCCTGACCCGGTCAGCGTCCTTCGCGGGGACCGCCGTCGTCCCGCCCCCCGGCAACGGGGGTGCGGCGGTCCCCGCGCATCTTCTTTCTACGCGCGTGCGCTCGCCCAACTGCCCAGCAGCGCCAGCCTCTCCGCCGTCTCCGAACCCGGCTCGGGCGTGTAGACGACCAGCGTCTGGTCCGGGTCGGTGGGAATCGTCAGGGTCTCGTACGGCAGGACCAGCAGGCCCGCCACCGGGTGCCGCATCCGCTTCACGCCGTACGCGCACTCCTTGACCTGGTGGTCGGCCCACAGGCGGCGGAAGTCCTCGCTCTTGACGGAGAGTTCCCCGACCAGCGCGCACAGTTCGGGGTCGTCGGGGTACCGGCCCGCGCAGATCCGCAGGTTGGCGACGGTCTGGGCGGCCACCGCGGACCACTCCGGGTACAGCTCGCGGCTCACCGGGTCCAGGAACACCTGCCGGGGCATGCTGCGCCCGGCCGCCGTCATGCCGCTGAAGCCGCTCAGCGCGTCGGCGAGCGCGTTCCACGCCAGCACGTCCATGGCGGGCCCGAGGACGAACGCCGGGGTGTGCCCCATGCCGTCGAGCAGCGCCCGGATGCCGGGGCGGACCCGGGACGCGGCCCGGCGCTCGCGCTTCTTCTGCGGCCGGGCCACCTCGTACAGATACGCGTGCTCCTCCTCGTCCAGCCGCAGCACGCGCGAGATGGCGTCCAGCACCGCGTCCGAAACTCCCCCGGACTTCGTCCGGGAGGGGGCCCCGGGCCCGCGCCCCTGCTCCAGCCGGATGTAGTAGTCGACGCTCACTCCGGCGAGCTGTGCCACCTCCTCGCGGCGCAGACCCGGCACGCGGCGCCGGCCGTACGAGGTCAGCCCCACCTCCTCGGGCTGCAGGCGAGCACGGCGCGAGCGCAGGAAGTCTCCGAGGTCCCCGTTCATGGGTTCGAGCCTAGGGGAGAGGCGGGATTCCAGCCTGGTTCTGGCAGACCCAGGAAAAACGCATCCCTGGGTAGGACCGGCCCGACGGCGCACGGTGGTGGTCGCCGCCGGGCACGCCGGCGGCCCGATCGCTCAGGGAGTGCTTCATGTCGTACGAGAACCTGGCCGGCCGTACCGCCGTCGTCACCGGGGCCGCGAGCGGGATCGGCGAGGCCGTCGCCGTGGTGCTGGCCGCGCAGGGCGCGCGGGTCGCGCTGCTGGCCCGGCGCCGGGAGCGGCTGGACGCCGTGGTGGAGAAGATCCGGGCGGACGGCGGGCAGGCCCTCGCCGTCGCCGCCGACGTGACCGACGACGGCTCGGTGGACGCGGCCGTGGAGCGGATCCACGCGGAGTACGGAGCCGTCGACCTGGTCGTGAACGCGGCCGGCGTGATGCTGCCCAACCCCGTGGACGACGGGCGCATCGACGAGTGGCGTCGGATGATCGACACGAACGTCACCGGGGTGCTGCGGATGATCCGCGCCTTCACCGGCGACCTGCTCGCCGCCGCCGCGGCGGGGCGCGCCGCGGACCTGGTGAACATCTCGTCGGTCGGCGCGCACCTCACGTTCCCGACCTACGCCGTGTACGGGGCGACGAAGGCCGCGCTGACCCACCTCTCCGCCACCCTGCGCGCCGAGTTCGGGCCGCGCGACGTCCGGGTCACCAACATCGAGCCGGGACTGACGGCGACCGAGCTCGCCTCGCACATCGACGACGCACAGCGGGAGTTCATCGACGGGATGGTGGACACGATGGGCGCCCTGTCCTCGCAGGACGTCGCCGACGTCGTGGCGTACGTCGGCAGCCGGCCCCGGCACGTCAACCTGCGGCAGATCATGGTGCTGCCGACCCGGCAGGCGTGAGGTCAGTCCTCCCAGCGATCGGCGTCCTTGTCCCGCCGGCGCCGCCCGCCGAACAGGTTCGGGTTGGCGCGCACCGCCTGGAAGGCGTTGACGCCGACGATGCCCGCCCAGGAGACGAACAGGCCGGGCAGGTGGGCGATGCCGCCGCCGATCGCGGACAGCGGGATCGCCAGGACCAGCGAGACGATGCCGAAGCCGAAGCGCTCCCCCCAGGAGTCCGTCGGCTTCGGCGCGCGGGCGCCCCGGGCCACCACCATCTGCTGCTCGGCCATCTGCCGGCGCACCCGCCGCTCGACCGCCCCGTCGATGCGCTGGTCGACCTTCTCCAGGAACGAGTCGACCAGTGCGGACTCGTACTCCTCGCCCAGTTCCCGGCGTGCCTGCAGGGTGGCGTTGAGTTCCTTCTTGAGCTCCGCGTCCCGCGCGTCCATCACCGTCTCCGTCCCCATGCCTGTCATGGAAACCCACGGTAGGCAGCCGCGGCGCCCGCCGCACTGGGGATAGCCCCCCTGTCCGGACTGGGGTTCGCCGGGCGCGACGGTCCCGTCGATCTTGCGAGGGGGACCTCTGATCGGGAACGCTGTGCCTGCATAGGGCCATGCAGGATTCCTAGAATCTGAATATGGCGTGTCCGGGTGAGGGGAGTGGGGCGTGACGCACACCGGCCTGGTCGTCCTGGACGGGATCGGACTCGGCGTCGAGGACGTCGTCCGCCTCGCCGACGGCGCCGCGCGTCCGGTGCCCGGGACCGACGCCATGAAGCGGGTCACCGAGTCCTGGGACGCGGCCCGCCGGATCGCCGCGACGGGACGCGTCTACGGCCGCTCCACCGGCGTCGGCGCCAACCGCAACGAGCCCGTTCCCACCGAGGCGGCCGCCGGGCACGGGCTGCGGCTGCTGCGCAGCCACGCGGGCGCCATCGGGGACGAGCTGCCGGCCCGGCAGGTCCGGGCGATGCTCGCCGTGCGCGCCAACCAGCTGCTGGCCGGCGGGGCGGGGCTGCGGCCCACGGTGGTGACGGCCCTGTGCGAGGCGCTGGCGAACGGGGCGTATCCGGTCGTCAACGAGTTCGGGTCGGTCGGCACGGGGGACATCGCCGCCCTGGCCCAGGTGGGGCTGGCGCTGGCCGGGGAGCATCCTTGGCGGCCCGCCCGGGGCGGCTTCGACGCCCCCGCGGCCCAGCCCCTCGACAACAACGACGCGTTGGCCTTCATCAGCAGCAACGCCCTCACCCTCGGCCAGTCCGCGCTGGCCCTGCACGAACTGCGTGCCCTGGTGGAGGCCACGCAGGTGGTCGCCGCGCTGTCGCTGCTGGCCGTGGACGGCTCCCACGAGGCCTACGCCGCCCCCGTGCACGCGGCCCGCCCGCACCGCGGCAGCACCGAGGTGGCCCGGCGCATGCGGTGGCTGATCGGCGCCGCCGACCGGCCCACCCCGCCCCTGGGCCGTATCCAGGACCCGTACGGCTTCCGCTGCCTGCCCCAGATCCACGGCCCGGCGCACGACGCGGCCGACGCGCTGGAGAAGGTGCTGGACGTGGAGATCAACGCGGCCGCCGAGAACCCGCTGATCTCGCCCGAGGACATGGCCGCCTACCACCACGGCGGCTTCTACCAGGCCCAGCTCGCCCTCGCCCTGGACCACTTCAGGCTCTCGCTGATGCAGGTGGCGCGGCTGTCGACCTCCCGCCTTTCCACCCTCAACGAACCCGCCTTCACCCGCCTGCGGCCCTTCCTCGCCGACCACGAGCCGGCCGCCTCCGGCGTGATGATCCTGGAGTACGCCGCCGGTGCCGCCCTCGGCGACCTGCGTGCCTTCTCCGCCCCCGCCTCCCTCGGCCACGCTGTACTCTCCCGGGGCGTCGAGGAACAGGCCAGTTTCGCCTCGCTCGCCGCACGCCAGACACTGCGCGCCTGTCGCGCGTACCGTCTCGTCGTCGGCTGCGAACTCGTCGCCGCCGTAAGGGCGTTGCGTCAGCGCGACTTCAGACCCGACCCGGAACTTCCGGTGGGACGTGCGCTTCGGCTCGCCGAATCCGTACTGGCACGGGACCAGGCCGACCGGCCGCTCACGGACGACGTGACGGCGGCGGCCGCACTGCTGGACCGGTTCCCCGGCATCTGGAGGGGGAGCGAGTCATGAGCCTGGAAGGGGACATGAGCGTGATGGACAGTCCTGCGGGGCGCCTGCAGGCGCTCTTCGAGGGGCACCGGCTGACGCCGACCCAGCGGCGCATCGCGCACAGCATGGTGCGCCGGGCCGCCGACGTGCCCTTCCTGTCCAGCGTGGAGCTGGCCGAACTGGCCGGGGTCAGCCAGCCGTCCGTGACCCGCTTCGCCGTGGCCCTCGGCTTCGACGGCTACCCGGCGCTGCGCCGGCATCTGCGCGAGGTCGCGCCGGCGGAACAGGCCGCCGAGGCCGCCTCGCACAACGCCTACCAGCAGGCCGTCGAGGCCGAGATCGAGAACCTGCGCCACCTGGCCGAACTGCTCGCCGACCCGCGCCCCGTGCGCAGGGCGGGGCGCCTGCTCGCCGCCTCCCGCCCGCTGCCCGTCCTCGGTCTGCGCGCCGCCGCCTCCCAGGCCTACGGCTTCGCCTACTTCGCCGCCAAGGTCCATCCGGACGTACGGCTGCTGAACGAGGGCGGCACGATGATCCAGGACCGTATCGAGGCCGCCGTGCGTGCCGGGGCGAGCGCCCTGCTGTGCTTCGCGCTGCCCCGGCACCCCCGCGAGGTCGTGGACACGCTCTCCTTTGCGAAGGAGGCCGGGCTGAGCGTCGTCACCGTCGCCGACTCCGCCTTCGCGCCCGTCGCCAGGGTGTCCGACCTGCTGCTGCCGGCCGCCGTGGGGACCGGCCTCGCCTTCGACACCGCCTGCGCGCCCATGCTGCTGGGCCGGGTGCTGCTGGAGGCCATGTGCGACGACCTGCCGGACGCGCAGGCCCGGCTGGAGGAGTTCGACGCGCGGGCGGCGGCACGGGGACTGTTCGTCGAGTAGGCGGGCGCGCCGTTTCGAACCCGTGCGCGGGGCGCGTGTTTTTTCAGACTCGTCTCACCTTCGCTCGCTACGCTCCCGGCCCACAGGACTGTGCCAGGACGACGAGGAGGCGGAACGTGGCACGCGCAGATCGCAGAGCTCAGGGTCTGGCCCGGGTGGCCGTCGTCGTACGCGCCGGGGCCGCGCCGCTGTGGTGGGCCGGTGTGTTCGCGGCGGGTGTCGGAGTGCTGGTGCCGGGGGTGACCGGACGCCGGATCGGGGTGATGGCGGGGGCCGCGCTGTTCCTCGTCGCCACGGCCGTGGTGTCGTACGGCCGCCGCGGGCGCTATACGGCCCTCGCCCGCTCGGCCGCCCGCGCGGGCCGGCACGACGTGCTCCAGGACCGTGCCGTGAGCGTGCGCAACTGGCGGCGCGGGCACCGCTGGTGGCTGCTGCTCGCGTTCCTGGCCGCGCTGGGCGCCTCCTTCGCCGTGCCGGCCGCGGGCGGGATGCTCCTCGCCGGTGCCGGCACGGGGCTGCGGCTCAAGGCCGCCTGGCTGGGGCGGCGCGAACGGGCCGAGGACGCCCTGCTGTGGGTCCGGGTCGACTGGCTCTCCGCGAACGGCGGCCGCCCGGCCGGCAAGACGGTCAAGGCCTACCGCAGCACGGGTATCGCGGCGGGCGACGCGGCCCCGGGCGGGGCGCGGCGCCGCACCGCGGCACTCGTCTGAACCGAGGCGCCCGCTAGACCTCCAGGTCCTCCTCGATCCTCTTCAGCTGGTGGCGGGCCATCGCCAGGTTGGCCCGCTTGCCGTCGAGCACCAGGTAGAGGAAGAGGCCGTTGCCGCCCCTTCCGCTGATCAGGCGGATCAGGTGGTACTGGTCGGACAGGGTGATCAGGATGTCCTCGATCTGGGCCTTGAGTCCGAGGTGCTCCATGGTGCGCATCTTGGCGCGGACGACGTCGGTGTTGCCGGCGGCGGCGACGTTCAGGTCGAAGCCCTTGCTGCCCCCCATCGTGCCGAGCGCCATGCCGCTGGTGTAGTCGACGAGCGCGACGCCGGTCGCGCCCTCGATCGAGGCGAGGGCTTCCTTGAGACAGGTTTCGGTGTTGGCCATGAGTGTGTTCCTCGGTTCCCTTTCAACTTTCCGTGGTGGTGCGCGCGTTGGTGGTCGTGGTGCGTGGCGCGCGCGGGGTTCTGGTCCGTACGGCGGCCGTCTTGGCCGGTGGTTTGGCGGGCTTGGTCTGTCGGGTGCGCTGGGCGGCGGGGGCGTGCTCGTCGAGGAGTTCGGCGATCCGGGCGGCCGCCCGGCGTCCCTCCAGCAGGAGCCGACCGACGTTCACCCGCTCCTGGGCGAGCAGGGTCAGTACGGCCGTGGCGGAGGCGGTGCCCGCCGCGAACGTCGCGACGTAGCCGTACACGCCGTGCACCAGCAGCTCGCGGACCTCGCCCTGGCCCGTCGCGTCCGCCAGCCGCACGGCGGCGGCGTGCGCGGTCGCGCTGAGCGCCGCCGTGTCCTGCGGGTCGACTCCGGGGGTGTCCTGGGCGAGGACGTCGCCGTCCGCCCCCGTGGCGAGGGCGCCGGTGAGCTGGGGGACACGGGCCCTCAGCCGGCGCAACTCGTCGAGGACATGGGGGTCGGCGGCCATCCGGGGCCTCCTCTCGAACCGGTCAAAGGGCCTCCAGCGCATCTCTGAGCCTCTTCAGCAAGGTGATGTGGGGATCGGGCGGCAGCGGTTCGGTGAGGCCGGGCATCCCGTGACCGGGTGCGGGATGGGCCGGCCCCGGGCCTGCCGTGCCGTACGGCGGACGGCCGCGGCTCGGCAGGGGCGGCGGTTGCCCGGGGTCCGGCGGCTGTGCCTGCTCCGGGGCCGCCCACCCGGCGCCCGCCGGGCCCGGCGGCTCGGGGGCGGCCGGGCGAAGCGGGGCGAGCACCCCCGCCGCCGCCAGCCGACGCACGTCGACCAGCGTGTGGAACGCCAGGTGGCCCAGGGCGCGGGCGATGTCCGGCGCCGTACGGACGCCGTCCGCCTGCGCCAGCACGGCGCGCTGGCGGCGGGTGAGCACGGGCGCCGCGGGCAGGTCCGTGCTGGCCAGTGGGGCCTCGTCGGTGACCGCGTCCGGCCAGATGCGGTGCAGCAGGTCGCGGCGGCGCAGCGTCTCGCGTTCCAGGGCGGCCACGGGGACGCGGCGCACGACGGCCCGGTGCCCGGGGGCGTGGGCGGTGCCGTAGCGGAAGCGGCCCGGGGTGGAGCTGGGGGCGAGGACGAAGTACGCGGCGTCGTACAGCGCCGTCAGCCGGCACAGCTCGAAGGCGCCGAGGGTCAGCAGGCCGGCGTCGACCAGGCGCAGACCGGCGAGGTGGCCGGCCTGGTGGTCGTCGTCCGTCTCGCCGAGCGCCTGCCGCCAGACGTCCACGGCAAGCGTGCCGTGTGCCGTCAGGAGCGTCTCCAGGCCGGGCGCGCACGGACTCTCGGCGTGCACCACCAGGCCGTCGGCGAGGTGGAGCGTGCCGTGCTCGCGGAACAGGACGCCCGTGGCCCGCTCGGCGGCCAGCCGGGTCAGCATCGGCGAGACGCCGCCCCAGCCGCGCTCGGCGGCGGCGACCTTCTGGCGCACCGGCAGGCGCGGCGGCTCGGTGGTGTGGACGGCGGTCATGCCAGCACCAGCCGTTCGGCCATCTCGCCCAGCCGGATGCGGGCCATCGCCAGATTGCCCTCGGCGCGGGCCAGCCACAGGTGCAGGAAGACGCTGCCGTCGAACGTCGCCCCCACGAACCGCAGCACGTGGTAGCTGTCCCGGTTGCTGACGATGAGGTCCTCGACCGGCGGGTCGGCGTCCGCCGCCGGTACGGACCCGGCATCGTCGTCCGGCGCGAACGCGTGCTGCTCGGCGGCCAGCCGGGCGATCTCGGCGGCCTCCGCCGCCGCGGTCTCCTGGTCGCCGCCCGGAGCCTCCCCGACGCTGCCCAGGGCCAGCCCGCTGGTCCAGTCGATCAGCGCGGCGCCCCGGGCACCGGGCAGTCGCATGGCTTCCAGCAGACACTCGTCGATTCCGGGCACCGTGGCTCCCCTCCCGCCTGGGGTTCGGCTGAGTGACGCCGAAACTACGCAACGTGTGCGCGACGGGTGAGGGATATGGCATTTTCCGGTGGAACATGCTCCGGACGACTAAGGTGGGTCGGCTCGCCTCGGTTTCAGGGCAGTTGAACTACGGATGCCCCGGCGTGCGTCAACGGCGGTCGGGGGCGCGCAGGGTGGTGAGCGCGCCGGCGTGCGCTCCTCCGGCCTCGGCCACGATCTCGTCGAGCCGCTGGGCCTCCCGCACGGTGGCGAAGGCCACGTCTCCAGAACCGTCCGGCGCGAAGCCGTAGATCCCGGGCCGGGCGAGGGAGTTGTAGGCGTAGTGGTGCGCGAAGTAGTACGCGCCCGTGTCCAGTGCCGCCGCGTAGTCGCCCTGCTCCAGCAGCGGCAGCGCCCGCCCCTCGGCCAGCAGGTCGCCGGCGAAACAGGCCGGCCCGGCGACGTCCTGCACCACCGGCGGCCCCCCCTTCGGGCGCCCCTTGGGGTCGTACGCGGCGATCCTGAGGGGCCACGAGCCCGGCACGTACACCGTCCGCGCCGCCACCTGCACGCCCGCGTGCGTCACCGCGACCGGCCGCCCGCCCGCGCTCTTGGCGTACTCGACCCGCGCCACCACCGTCCCGTGCTTGGCGAGCAGCGACCGCCCGAACTCGGTGACCAGCCCGTACCGCCCGTCGAACAGCCCCGGCACCGCCTCGCTCAGCAGACGTGCGTACTGCGCGTACGTCGGCGTCGACTCGTCCGAGCCGAAGTTCACCGGCAGTCCGCCGCCGATGTCGAGCGTGTCGATCTGCGGACGGCCCAGGCGCCGGTTGATCTCCTCGGCGAGCGCGAACACCTCCGCCACGCCCTGCGCCATCAGCGACAGCGGGATGCCCTGCGACCCGGTGTGGGCGTGCAGCCGGGTCAGCCACGGCCGCTCCCGGTATGCCCGCACGACCCACTCCCGGGCGCCCTCGTCGCGCAGCGCCACCCCGAACTTCGAGGTCGCCGTGGCCGTCGAGGTCGCCCCGATGGAGCCCCCGCCGACCTGCGGGTTCACCCGGATCCCGATGGGGGAGCCGCTGTGCGCCGAGCGCATCAGGCCGTCGATCCGCGCCAGCTCCTGGGCGTTGTCGGCGTTGACGGCGATCCCCAGCGCCAGCGCCTCGCGCAGTTCGGCAGGCGTCTTCGCGGGCGAGTCCAGGACGGTCAGTCGCGGCGGCACTCCCGCCGCCCGCGCCAGCGCCAGCTCGCCCGGGCTCGCCACCTCGGCGCCGAGCCCCTCCTCGCGCAGCAGCCGCAGCACAGGCACCAGCGGGGTCGCCTTCACCGCGAAGGCGTGCAGCACGGGCGTGCCGGGCGCCGTCACCGCGTCGAACGCCGCGCGCAGCTCGGCCGCCGACTCGCGGATGCCCGTGACGTCCAGAAGGCCGAGGATGGGGGTGTCCGGTCCGAGGAGCCCCTGCTCCACGGCCGCCCGCACCGCGTCGTCGCGCCGCGCGGCGCCGTCCGTCCGGCCGCCGTTGTCGTAGCCCACACCGTCCCCCGTCGTGTCGTCACCCGCGCCCATGCGTCCAGCCAAACATCTGGGACGAGTCCTCGCTGCCCGCCGGTTCTATTGACTAGTCCTATTCAGAGGGCGAGGATGTGAATAGCCGTAGTAACAGTGCGGCGGTGACAGTCACCGGGAAGCAAGCCACTCAGGAGGCAGACCATGTCGGGACCCCGCCCCGTCCGAGCGCCGCGCGGTACGGAACTGAGCGCCCTGGGATGGCAGCAGGAAGCCGCCCTGCGGATGCTGCAGAACAACCTCGACCCCGAGGTCGCCGAGCACCCGGACAAGCTCGTCGTCTACGGCGGCACGGGCAAGGCGGCCCGCGACTGGCGCTCCTTCGACGCCATGGTGCGCACGCTGAAGGGGCTGAAGCAGGACGAGACCATGCTGGTCCAGTCCGGCCGCCCGGTCGGCGTCATGCAGACCCACGAGTGGGCCCCGCGCGTACTGATCGCCAACTCCAACCTCGTCGGCGACTGGGCCAACTGGGAGGAGTTCCGCCGCCTGGAGGCCCTCGGCCTGACCATGTACGGGCAGATGACCGCCGGCTCCTGGATCTACATCGGCACCCAGGGCATCCTCCAGGGCACCTACGAGACCTTCGCCGCCGTCGCCGCGAAGAAGTTCGGCGGCACCCTCGCCGGGACCATCACCCTCACCGCCGGCCTCGGCGGCATGGGCGGCGCCCAGCCCCTCGCCGTCACCATGAACGACGGCGTGGCCATCTGCGTCGACTGCGACCCGCGCGCCATCGAGCGCCGCATCGAGCACCGCTACCTGGACGTGAAGGCCGACTCCCTCGACCACGCCCTCCAGCTGGCCACCGAGGCCCGTGACGCCCGCCGCCCGCTGTCCATCGGCGTCCTCGGCAACGCCGCCGAGCTGGTCCCGCAGCTGCTCGCCATGGGCGCCCCCATCGACATCGTCACCGACCAGACCTCGGCCCACGACCCGCTGGCGTACCTGCCGCTCGGCGTCGACTTCGACGACATGGCCGATGCGGCGGCCAAGGACCCGGCCGGGTTCACGACGCGCGCCCGTGAGTCGATGGCGAAGCACGTCGAGGCGATGGTCGGCTTCATGGACGCCGGCGCGGAGGTCTTCGACTACGGCAACTCCATCCGCGGCGAGGCGCAACTCGCCGGGTACGAGCGGGCGTTCGCCTTCCCTGGCTTCGTCCCCGCCTACATCCGCCCGCTGTTCTGCGAGGGCAAGGGCCCCTTCCGGTGGGCCGCCCTGTCGGGCGAGGCGTCCGACATCGCCAAGACGGACAAGGCGATCCTCGACCTGTTCCCCGAGAACGAGTCCCTCGCCCGCTGGATCAAGATGGCGGGGGAGCGGGTCCACTTCCAGGGCCTGCCCGCGCGCATCTGCTGGCTCGGCTACGGCGAGCGGGACAGGGCCGGCGAGCGGTTCAACGACATGGTGGCGAGCGGCGAGCTGGCGGCCCCGCTGGCCATCGGGCGTGACCATCTGGACTGCGGCTCCGTGGCCTCCCCCTACCGCGAGACGGAGGCCATGCTCGACGGCTCCGACGCGATCGCCGACTGGCCGCTGCTGAACGCCATGGTGAACGTGGCCTCCGGCGCCTCCTGGGTGTCCATCCACCACGGCGGCGGCGTGGGCATGGGGCGGTCCATCCACGCCGGGCAGGTGACGGTGGCCGACGGCACGAAGCTGGGCGGCGAGAAGATCCGCCGGGTGCTGACGAACGACCCGGGCATGGGCGTCATCCGCCACGTCGACGCCGGCTACGACATCGCCGAGTCGGTCGCAGACGAGCGGGGCGTGCGGGTGCCGATGCGCGAGGGTGACGACGCGTGACGGACACCTCCGCCGTGCACGACGACCACCCGGAGCCCGGGCGGGCCGGTGCCTCCTTTCAGGAGATGTGGCGTGAGCTGCTTCCCGTTGGGCGGCATGCCGATACCCGTGGCTACCGCCGGTTCGCCTGGACCGGGGCCGATGCCGAGTGCCGGGCCTGGTTCAGGGGGCAGGCCGAGTCGCGCGGGCTCGCCTACGAGGTCGACCGGAACGGCAACCAGTGGGCCTGGCTCGGCGACCCCGCCGCCGGGGACGCCGTCGTCACCGGATCCCACCTCGACTCCGTGCCCGACGGCGGTGCCTTCGACGGGCCCCTCGGCGTCGTGTCCTCCTTCGCCGCCCTCGACGAACTCCGCGGGAGGGGAGCGGAGTTCACCAGGCCCCTGGCCCTCGTCAACTTCGGCGACGAGGAGGGTGCCCGCTTCGGCCTCGCCTGTGTCGGCTCCCGGCTGACCGCGGGGCAGCTCACCGTCGAGCAGGCCCACCGGCTGACCGACGGCGACGGCGTCAGCCTCCCGCGGGCCATGGAGGCCGCCGGACACGACCCCGACGCCATCGGCGCCGACCCCGAGCGGCTCGCCCGGATCGGGGCCTTCGTCGAACTGCACGTCGAGCAGGGCCGGGCGCTGGACCTGTCCGGCGACCGGGTCGGCATCGCGAGCGCCATCTGGCCGCACGGGCGCTGGCGGTTCGACTTCCGGGGCGAGGCCAACCACGCCGGCACCACCCGCCTGGTGGACCGGCGCGACCCGATGCTGTCGTACGCCGAGACCGTGCTCGCCGCCCGGCGCGAGGCCGAACTGGCCGGGGCCGTCGCCACCTTCGGCAAGATCGCTGTCGAGCCGAACGGCGTCAACGCCATCCCGTCCCTCGTACGCGGCTGGCTCGACTCCCGAGCCGCCGACCAGCACACCCTCGACCTCGTGGTCACCGGCGTCGAGAAGGCCGCCCGCGAGTACGCCGCCGCCCACGGCGTCGACCTCGACGTCGTCCGGGAGTCCTTCACGCCCGTCGTCGAGTTCGACCACGCCCTGCGCGACGAGCTCGCCCGCATCCTCGGCAAGGACACCGACATCAGCGTCCCGGTGCTGGGTACCGGTGCCGGACACGACGCCGGAATCCTCTCCGGGCGCATTCCGACCGCCATGCTGTTCGTGCGCAACCCCACGGGCGTCTCGCACTCCCCGGCCGAGCACGCCGCCGAGGACGACTGCGTCGCCGGGGTGCTCGCCCTCGCCGACGTACTGGAAGGACTGGCCTGCAGGTGACCACGCGGACCTATTGGCTGGAGCACGCCTGGCTCGGCACCCACGTCGAGCCCGGCGTCGCCCTGAGCATCGAGGACGGCCGCATCACCGCCGTCCGCACGGACACCGGCAGCCCGCCGCCCGGCGCCGAGATCCTGCGCGGACTGACCCTCCCGGGCCTCGCCAACGCCCACTCGCACGCCTTCCACCGCGCCCTGCGCGGCACCGTCCAGGTCGGCTCCGGCACCTTCTGGACCTGGCGCGAGGTCATGTACGCCACGGCCGACAAGCTGACCCCGGACAGCTACCACGCGCTCGCCCGCGCCGTGTACGCCGAGATGGCCCTCGCCGGCATCACCTCCGTCGGCGAGTTCCACTACCTGCACCACGCCCCCGGCGGCACCCGCTACGCCGACCCCAACGCCATGGGCGAGGCGCTCGTCGCAGCCGCCGCCGAGGCCGGCATCCGCATCACCCTCCTCGACACCGCCTACCTCTCCTCCGGCTTCGGCGAGGCGCCCGACACCCACCAGCTGCGCTTCTCCGACGGCACCGCCGAGGCCTGGGCCGAACGCTGTTCAGTTCTCAAGGAACGGGATCACGCGCGGATCGGCGCGGCCGTCCACTCCGTACGGGCCGTGCCCGCGGGCCAGCTGGCGACCGTGGCGCGGTGGGCCGAGGAGCGGCGGGCCCCGCTCCATGTGCACCTGTCCGAGCAGACCGCCGAGAACGACGCCTGCCAGGCCGCCCACGGCTGCACCCCGACCCGCCTGCTCGCCGACCACGGCGTCCTCGGCCGCCGCACCACCGGCGTCCACAACACGCACCTCACCGACGAGGACATCGCCCTCCTCGGCGGCACCGGAACCGGCACCTGCATGTGCCCGACCACCGAACGGGACCTCGCCGACGGCATCGGCCCCGCCCCCGCCCTGCAGGCCGCGGGGTCCCCGCTCTGCCTCGGCTCCGACAGCCACGCCGTCATCGACCTGTTCGAAGAGGCCCGCGCGATGGAGCTGAACGAGCGGCTGCGCACCCGCAGCCGGGGCCACTGGACCGCGGCGGCACTGCTGCGCGCGGCCTCCGCCGACGGTCACGCGGCCCTCGGCTGGGAGGAGGCGGGCACCATCGAGGCCGGGGCCCTCGCCGACCTGACGACGATCGCGCTCGACTCGGTCAGGACGGCCGGGCCGCTGCCCAGGCTCGGTGCCGAGACGGCCGTATTCGCCGCGACGGCCGCGGACGTACGGCACACGATCGTGGGCGGACGGCACGTCGTACGCGACGGGGCGCACACCCTCGTACCGGATGTGCCGCAAGCCCTCGCGCGGGCGATCGAAGCCCTCCGCGCCTGACGACCACCCACGAGGACGCCATGAGCAGCAGCACCGTCATCACCAACATCGCCACGCTGGTCACCAACTCCCCCTCGCTCGGCGACGGTTCCCCTCTCGGTCTGATCCAGGACGCGGCCGTCGTCATCGAGGGCGACCGCGTCGTGTGGACCGGTGAATCAAGCAAAGCACCCGCCACTGACAACCGGTTCGACGCCGGTGGCCGCGCGGTTCTGCCGGGCTTCGTCGACTCCCACTCCCACCTGGTCTTCGCGGGCGACCGCACCCAGGAGTTCAACGCCCGCATGTCCGGGCGCTCCTACACCGCCGGTGGCATCCGCACCACCGTCGCCGCCACCCGCGCGGCCACCGACGAGGCGCTGGAGGCCAACCTCACCCGCTACCTCGCCGAGGCCCTCCGGCAGGGCACCACCACGTTCGAGACCAAGTCCGGCTACGGCCTCACCGTCGCCGACGAGGCCCGCGCCCTGCGGATCGCCGCCGCGCACACCGACGAGGTCACCTACCTCGGCGCCCACATCGTCCCGCCCGACTACGCCGACGACCCGGCCGCCTACGTCTCCCTCGTCACCGGCGAGATGCTCGACGCCTGCGCGCCGCACGCCCGTTGGATCGACGTCTTCTGCGAGAAGGGCGCCTTCGACGGGGACCAGGCCCGCGCCGTCCTCACCGCGGGCAGGGCCAGGGGCCTGCACCCGCGCATCCACGCCAACCAGCTCTCCTACGGCCCCGGCGTCCAGCTGGCCGTCGAACTCGACGCGGCCAGCGCCGACCACTGCACCCACCTCACCGACGCGGACGTCGACGCCCTGGCGAACGGCGACACGGTCGCCACCCTCCTGCCCGGCGCCGAGTTCTCCACCCGCGCCGAGTGGCCGGACGCCCGCCGTCTGCTGGACGCGGGCGTCACCGTCGCCCTCTCCACCGACTGCAACCCGGGCTCGTCCTTCACGTCCTCCGTGCCCTTCTGCATCGCCCTCGCCGTGCGGGACATGGGTATGACCCCGGACGAGGCGGTCTGGTCGGCCACCGCGGGCGGTGCGGCGGCACTCCGCCGCACGGACATCGGCCGGCTCACCCCGGGCGCCTACGCCGACCTGATCGCCCTCGACGCACCGAGCCACGTCCACCTGGCCTACCGCCCGGGCGTGCCGCTGGTCACCGACGTGTGGCGGCGGGGCGTCCGCCAGGTCTGACCCGCGGGGTCAGGAGGCCCCCGCCCGCCAGCGCTGCTCCCGGCCGCCGCTGAGGGGCCGCAGTGACACTCCGTCGCCGCCGCCCGGCGCGACGGCCGTCTCGATGGCGATGGCGGGGCGGATCACGCCGTCGGAGTCCACCGTGAACCGCAGGTTCTGTCCGTGGTCGCCGTCCACCGAGGCGCACTCCCAGATGCCGACGCCCCGGTCCACGGAGCCCCGGCTGTCGAGGCAGAAGTCCGAGTCGGCGTACGACTGCACGATCCCGCGCGCCGCGTCGACCCGCCAGCGCTGGGTGGCGGCGCCGGAGCAGGGCGCCGTGACGACGGCCGTGCCGTCGCTCAGGTCGCCGGCGATGTCCAGGCAGCGGCCCGTCGAGACGTTCACGACCTGGGCGTACCTGCCGTCTGGGGCGTGGGTCGGGGAGGGGCTGGGCTTCGCCGACCTGGAGGGGGTGGAGCTCTTCGTCGGAGAGGGGGACTTGGCGATGCGGGAGGGCGAGGGAGCGGTGGACGGTGTGGCGGAGACGGTCGCCGTCACCGTCACCTGCGGGGGAGCCGTCGGCGTCTGCACGGCACCCGCCGGCCCTCCCGGCGACGAGGACGGCGAACCACCGCCCCGCGACAGCGCGAACACCAGCAGCGGCGTCAGAGCCACGCCGAGAGCGACGCAGGTCAACAGGAGCCGCCGGGAGACCGGCCAGGCGACCGGACCGAAGAGGAACCGCGTACGGGTCGGGGCCCCGGCCCGGGCGAGCGCCCCGGGCTGCCCGACAGACTTGGAACGCCCCCCGAACCAGGACCGCCCCCCGGACTTCGACCGCCTTCGCCCGGCGCCGGGACGCCCGGTCGACCCTCCCCTCGGCTCGGTGGTCGTCGTGTCGCGTGTGGCGTAGGCCGTGCCGGACCACGGCAGCAGGCCCTCGGCCAGGGCGGTGCGCGGCGAGTCGCGCAGGGCGGAGAGGTCCGTGTACGCCGCCGTGCAGTGGGCGCAGTGGACCATGTGGGCCCGCAGGTCGGCGCTCTCGCGCGGGCTGTCCGGGCGTACCGACTCCTCGATCAGCCGGCCGAAGTTGCCGCAGCGCGGGTCGCCGGAGGCGGCGAGGCGCCGGCGGAGGCAGGCCTGGGCCATGGCCTGGAGGGCCGAGGGTGTCTCGTGGGCGACGTCCTCGCGGGTCAGACCGAGCAGCAGGGCCGTCCGCCGCTCCGCCTCCCGCTCCACCACGCCGTACCAGACCAGTCCCTGGGCGCGGGAGGGGAGGGACCGGAACGCGGCGAGCATCGGCGGGTCGGCGACCGTGTCCGGGCCCGACGCGCTCAGGGCGAACAGCAGGCCGGGGTCGAGGCCCGCGGCCCGTTCGTCGCCGGCCCAGGAGACGGCCAGCCGGCCGGTCAGGAGCAGCAGTTCGTGCCGCAGCGGGACCGACGGTTCGGTGCCGCGCGCCGTCTGCCGGGCGGCCAGCGTGAACGCCTGCGAGCCCAGCTGGCGGGCCGCGGACTCGCTCGCCGTGCACAGGCGCGCGTAGGCGAGGACGGCCGGCTGGTGGCGGGCGCGGAGCTCCCGCAGAGCCGGGTAGACGGTGGCGGTGCGGGCCCGCAGCAGCTCGGTCAGCCGCGCGTCGGGCACGTCCGCGTACACACCGCCCTCGGTCGCGACGCCGTTGTCGGTCCCGTAGGCCCCGGCCATGTCCAGGCCCCCTTCCACCACCCCGCCGCGCGCCGTCGAATCCGGCCTACCGGCAGGTAGGGGGCCCATAGTGGTGGAAGTGAAGCTCTGGGGAAAGGGTTTCTGTGGGTAACCCGTGAACGACCTGGGGCGGCGCTTCCGGCATCGGATGCCGGACGTCACCGCCCCGGGACCGGCCGGTCTCGCGGCCGCCGCGGTGCTATTCCTCCAGCGTCAGCCCCTTGCGCAGCCGTACCAGCGTCCGCGACAGCAGCCGGGAGACGTGCATCTGGGAGATGCCGAGTTCGTCGCCGATCTCCGACTGGGTCATGCCCGCCACGAAGCGCAGCGAGAGGATCTTCCGGTCCCTGGCGGGGAGCTCGGCGATCAGCGGCTTGAGGGACTCGACGTACTCGATGCCCTCGATGCCGTGGTCCTCGTAGCCGATCCGGTCCGCGAGGGCGCCCTCCGCGTCGTCCTCCTCGGGCTGGGCGTCCAGAGAGGAGGCGGTGTAGGCGTTCGAGGCGGCCATGCCCTCGACGACCTCGTCCTTGGTGAGGCCCAGGCGCTCCGCGAGCTCGGCGACCGTCGGTGCCCGGTCCAGCTGCTGGGCGAGCTCGTCCCCGGCCTTGGCCAGGTCGAGCCGCAGCTCCTGCAGCCGGCGCGGGACGCGCACGGACCACGAGGTGTCGCGGAAGAAGCGCTTGATCTCACCCACGATGGTTGGCATCGCGAAAGTGGGGAACTCCACGCCCCGAGAGAGCTCGAAGCGGTCGATCGCCTTGATCAGGCCGATGGTGCCGACCTGGATGATGTCCTCCATCGGCTCACTGCGTGAACGGAATCGGGAGGCGGCGAACTTGACCAGTGCGAGGTTGAGTTCGACGAGGGTGTTACGGACGTACGAGTACTCGTGGGTGCCTTCCTCGAGTGACTCGAGTCGCTCGAAGAGGGTCTTGGACAGCGCTCGCGCGTCGACCGGACCCACCTCGTCGTAGGGCGGGATCTCCGGGAGTCCGGCGAGTGCGCCCGTGCCGACGGTGTCGTCGTTCTCGGGGCTCTCGATGCTCTCGATGGGAGCAAGATGTTCCGGAGGGGGTGTCGACGTCGCCTGCCGGGTATGCGGTGCGTCGAGCCGGGGTGACATGATGTCCTCCATCGTTCTCGGCATATGGCTGCCGAAGCCAGTGCGTGCACTGCGGTGTGCGGCGCCTCCAAAGCCGGCCGTGTCGGTTACGTATCCCTACTAGCCCTACCCGCTTTTCCACACCCGCCGCAAGTGCCTTACGTGCGGTTATGTCCGTTTGCGGGGGGTTGTTCGGGTGTCGGGAAGTGTGAGGAAGGCGTAGTGTTCGAGGGCGTACGTCAGCAGCCACGACGTCGGGAGAGAGAGACGGCATGGACCGCGGGACGGTCGGCAGCGCACAGTCTGGCCGGCTTCTGGTGGAGGTCAGGGAAGAGGGCTCCAGCGCAGTCGTGACGCCGGCAGGTGAGTTGGATCACCATACGGCCGATCTGTTGCGCGAGCCCCTCGAGGACTGCCTCGCCAAGGGATTCAAGCGGCTGGTCGTGGACTGTTCACGGCTGGAGTTCTGCGACTCCACAGGCCTCAACGTGCTGCTGGGCGCCCGGCTGAAGGCGGAGGCCGCCGGCGGCGGTGTCCACCTCGCCGGAATGCTTCCGGTGGTGGCCCGGGTCTTCGAGATCACGGGAGCGGAGGCGGTCTTCACCGTCCACGACACGCTCGAGGCGGCCCTGGCCGACCAATCCGGCTGACCCCGGCGGGGCGGGCCGGCCCTGCGCCGCCCCCGTCCCGCCCGCCCCCGTGTGACCGGCACTTTCCGGATGTCACGCTTTCCGTGCCGAAACAGGGGGTGTTCTGCCGGTTCGGTCGGGCAGGAGACATCCTGAGCCTGCCGACGGGCACGGCGAGCACGGGGGACGGTGAGCGAACGACGGGACACGAAAGAAAAAGACGGCATGCCGACGGGAAAAGCCGTCGAGCCACGTACAGACTCTTGAAACGTGAACTGGTGAATCGGTGAGGTGAAGCGCTGATGAGCACCACCCGGCCTTACCCGCCGGGCGACCGCGGCCCGGAGCCAAGCGGCGCTTCCGGGACGTCCGAGGGGGGCGCGCCCACGACAGGGGCGTCCGCCGAGGTGGATGCCGCGTCGTCTGCGGCGTCCGCGTCGTCACAGGGGCGCCAGGTCCGCAGACTGAACTTCGACGGGGCCAGCGGTGTCGTCCCCCTCGCCCGCGACTTCACCCGCCAGGCGTTGTACGCGTGGGGCTGGCTGCCGGCCGCCGGCGCCGACCAGCGGGCCGCCGCCGAGGACGTGCTGCTCGTCGTGTCCGAGCTGGTCACCAACGCCTGCCTGCACGCCGAGGGCCCCAGTGAGCTGTGGATCGCCCTCGACAACAAGGTGATCCGCCTGGAGGTCTCCGACCGCGGCACCGGCCAGCCGGCACCCCGCACCCCGCACCGCGCGGGCCGCCCCGGCGGCCACGGCATGTTCATCGTGCAGCGCCTGTGCCTGGACTGGGGCGTCGTGCGCACGCCCGGCGTGGCCGGCAAGACGGTCTGGGCGGAACTGGGCGCTCCCGCCTGACCGGGCTGGGGTTACCGAGGGTCACTCCCTCCACTCGAACCCCCTTTCGTGCGCGCCGGATCCGCACAACTCCGGCGCGCACCTTCTCTTCCCTCCTCAAGGACCCGGGCGTACCTTGACGGCCCATCTGATGTGCCGTCAGGAAACCGAGAGGGAGCGGAAATCGTGTCGTACCGGAATCGAACCGCCGTGCTCGCGTCCGTCGCGGCCCTGGCGGGCTCGGCGGTGCTGATGGCCGCCCCCGCAGCCCAGGCCAAGGTCGTCGACGTCAACTACCAGTGCAAGACGCCCATCGGGAACAAGAGCGCCGTCTCGCCCATCGACATCACCGGCGTCAAGAGCGGCAGCGGCTACAAGATCACCATGTCCTGGCAGAAGGGTGTCTCGTCCAGTCCGGTGGAGCTGGGCAAGGGCGCGATGAACCCGAGCGCCACCATCAAGCTGGGCGGCGCCGACAGCGGCACGATGAACGTGAGCGGCCCCGCCAACCAGGCGGCGATCCCCGCCAACACGCCGATCAAGATCAGTGACCTGACGGGGACGTACACGCCGAAGAAGACGGGCAGCGTGACCTTCACGCCGGGCATCCTCACCATCAAGGCGCTCGGTACGACGACCACGTGCACGCCCTCCAACAGCCCCGGCCCGGCGCTGACCCTCGACGTCACGGCGGCGAGCGGAGGCGGCTCCTCCGGCGGCACCGGCACGACCGGTTCGACCGGCTCGGACTCCGGCGGTTCCCTCCCGCAGACCGGTCCCGACGACTCCGCGATCGCCCTGGGCACCCTCGGCGGCACGGTGCTCCTCGCCGGAGCGGCGGGTGCGCTGTGGATCACCCGCAGGAACCAGACGGCCCGCGCACGCCGCTGAGCGTCCCGCGACCGACCGCACAGCGCACGCCGACGTCCACGGCACCAGCCCCCACACCGACCGCACCCCACCCCCACCGACCCGCCGACCGCCTCGTGCTTCGCATCTTGACCGTCGTTGGAGCCGCCCGATGCCCTCACCCGTCCGTGTTCCGGCCGTCCTGGGTCTGCCCCTGCTGGTCCTGCTGACGGCCGCTCCCGCCGCGAGCGCGGCGGACGGGTGGTCGCTCGCGCCCGCCGGGGGGTCGCGGCCCTCCTTCTACGCCGAGGGCGCGTCCGGGACGGTCCTGCAGGACACGGTGTCGGTCACCAACCGCAGCGGGCGGCCGGTCACGGTACGGCTCGGCGGCCGGGGCGTCCGGGCCGTGTTCGCGAAGAGCCGCGTACGCGTGCCCGCCCGCACCCGCGCCGACGTCCCCTTCACGGTGAGCGCCAGCGGCGACCGCAGCGGCGAGATCGTCGCCCGCGACCAGGACGGCCGCACGGCCACGGTCCCGCTCCGACTGCGGGCGGGCGGGCCGCAGCTGTCCGCGCTGACCGTCGAGCGGGTGGCCGTGCACGCCGACCGCATCACGTACGAGCTGGTCAACCGTGGTACGACGACCCTGGTCCCGACCCTCGCCGTGCACGCGGACGGCCTCCTCGGCCAGGTCCTGGACCGCGCTCCGCGCACCCTGCCGGTCCGCCTCGCGCCCGGCCGCCGGCTGCGCCTGACCGAGCCCTGGCGCGACCACCCCGCCCTGGACGCGGTCGACGTCCGGCTGACGGTGACGGCACCCGGCGGCGCGAAGGGCTCGGCCGCCGCGTCCGCCCGGTTCGTGCCGTGGGGCGGGGTGGCGGGGGCCGCGGGCGCGGTGACGGCGGGGGGCGCGCTGCTCCTCGTACGACTGCGACGGCACAGGCGTAGTCCACCCGAGGAAGCCCCCGAACATCCGCGGGCGGAGGTCGAGTCGACGGGAGCGGTGACGTGAACGGCAAGGTGAGGACGGCCGCGCTGCTGGCGGTGTTCGCGCTGCTCCTGCTGCCGCTGACGGCGGGGACCGCGGCGGCGGACGGGCCGAGCGTGAAGCTCTCCAAGTCCCAGGCGGGGACCGGAGGTTCGATCACCGTCGGCGGCAGCGGCTGGCGGCCGCACGCGCTGCTGATGATGCTGGTCTGCGGAC
This sequence comes from Streptomyces sp. C1-1, assembly GCF_050214755.1. Classification (NCBI taxonomy): domain Bacteria; kingdom Bacillati; phylum Actinomycetota; class Actinomycetes; order Kitasatosporales; family Streptomycetaceae; genus Streptomyces; species Streptomyces sp. C1-1. Next base: position 5,910,450 of record NZ_CP189826.1, read on the forward strand.
AGTCCACGCCGTCGCGTGGCGTGATCGGCGGCACCAACTCCTGTGCCAACGGCGACGGCAGGGCCGTCACCACCGATGCCAAGGGCTCCTTCACCAGGAAACTGCCCGTCGCCGAGCCGCCGGTGCCCTGCCCGTGCGTCGTGCACGTGGCGACCGTGGAGGGCGCGAAGGCGCAGGCGGACGCCGTCCTGAAGGTGGCCGGGCACGCCGTGGAACCGCTGCCGGCCGAGCCCTCCGGCGGACGCCTGTCGATCCTGACCGACACCCGGCTCGACGGCTCCAGCGGCCTGCTCACCTGGTTCGGCGCACCGCCCTCACGCACCCTCGTCTTCACCGTCGGCAACGCCGGCACCGCCCCGATCAGGAACCCGGTCTTCCAAGTGGGCACCTCCCACGGCGTGTTCGCTCCGCAGTGGGAGGACCAGGAGTGGCGCGGCACCCTCGGCTCCGGGAAGAAGGCGCAGATCAAGCTGCCGGTCGAACTCTCGGCGGGCGCGCACGGCGACTACACGGTCTCCCTGAAGTACGGCGGGAAGGTCCTCGCCGAGCAGCCCTGGGGCGTGGGCCGGCCCTGGGGCGTGACCCTGTTCTGGGTCCTGGTCTGCCTGGTGGTCCCGGCGGCGCTGTTCCGCGCCGGGATGGCGATCGTGGACCGGGTGCGGCCCCGCCGCGCCGGCGGCCTGCGGCACCGCGGGCTGCGCCTGCCCGAACTGGCCCTGCGCCTGCCGGGTCTGGGCAACCACAAGCCGGGCGCCCACGCGGCGCCCCCGCCCCGTTCGACCCTGCCGTGGTTCGCCCCGGACTCCGATCCGAACACGGCCGGTCGGCTCTCCGCACCGCACGACGACAGTCCGACGAGTCCCACGACTCCCACCAGGAAGGGAACGACGTGAGAAAGCGAAGGAGAGTCACACCGGCCGGCGGAGGGAGGCCGCTCGCGGCGGGTGTCGCGCTCGTGCTCGGCGGCGCCGCGGCCCTGCTGGGGCTGGCCGCCACCTCCGCGCAGGCCGCTGAGGTGTCGTTCGCGACGCACTGTGTGCCGCCCGCCGGCATCGACCCCGTCGACGGCACCACCAAGGTCGAGATCACCGCGCCGGCCACCGCCAAGGTCGGCGACACCGTGAACGTCGTATGGAAGTTCGTCCAGGCAGCCTCCAAGAACCCGGACATCATCGACCTGCCCGCCAACTCCGTCCAGCCGTCCGGCACCCTCAAGGCGGCCGGCGCGCAGACCGCGGACATCGCGATGCAGGGGCCCCGGGAGAACCCGGCGATCCCCAAGGGCGGCGCCATGGTGCTCTCCGACATGAAGGGCACCCTGAAGCTGACGACGGCCGGCGAGGTGACGCTGACGCCGGACGCCTACACGGTCAACGCCATGTCCACGGACACCAAGTGCACCCCGAAGGAGACGGTGCAGAAGGCGGCGACGATCGAGGTGGCGCCGGGCGACGGCGGTACGACGTCGGCGACACCGACGGACACCTCCAGTTCCTCCGCGACCCCCACGGACACCGCGTCCGCTACCGAGACGGCCTCGGCCTCCGCGTCCGCCGGTGACGGCCAGACCGACTTCACCGGCAAGGAAGTCGACATCCCCTACACCTGCCAGTCCCCGATCGGCGAGAAGAAGGCCACCTCGCCCATCCAGATCAACGCCAAGAAGGACGGCGGCAGCTTCGGCCTCACCGTGCAGTTCAAGAAGTCGGTGATGGACAGCCCCGCCGACATCCCGGCCGGATCGGTCAAGCCGTCCATGGAGGTCGTCCTCGGCGGCGCCGACAAGGGCACGGTGCACGTGGAGGGGCCGACCAACTCCCAGGCCATCAAGTCGGGCGACCCGATAGAGATCCCCGACCTGACGGGCACCTACAAACCCGGCGCGAACGGCAGTTCGACCCTGTCCCCGGGCGTCCTGACGATCAACGCCCTGGGTACGACCACCACCTGCAAGCCGGACAGGACGGCGGTCTCCCTGACCCTGGACACGACCCAGCAGGCGAGCGGTGCCTCGGGCGGCACCTCGACGTCCGGCGGCACGTCCTCGTCCTCGTCGTCGAGCGGCGGCCTGGCGGAGACGGGTTCGAGCGACCACGGCGCACTGAAGGCCCTGGGCCTGGTGGCGGGCACCGCGGTGCTGCTGGGCGCGGCGGTCTTCACGTTCATGCCGGGCCGACGCACCCGGTGACACGCGAGAACGAGAAGAGCCACCCCGTCCCGAAGGACGAGGTGGCTCTCTCCCGGGTGCCCGCGCGTCAGTGCACGTCGCCCATGAGCTCCTTCACCTTCCTGCGGTACATCCACACCGCGGCGCCCGCGAGGACGGCGAGGACCGCCTGGAGGGCCACGATGCCCGTCTTGTTGAGGTCGACGCCGGCGATGGAGAGCAGGCCGGTCGTGGCGTCACCGGCGGTGACGGCCAGGAACCAGACGCCCATCATCTGCGAGGCGTACTTCGCCGGGGCCATCTTCGTGGTGACCGACAGGCCGACCGGCGAGAGCGTCAGCTCACCCACCGTCTGCACGAAGTAGATGCCGACCAGCCACATCGCCGCGGCCTTGTGCCCGCCGTCGGCGATGCCGAGCGGCGCGAGGAACAGGAAGAACGAGGCGCCGATCAGCACCAGGCCCATCGCGAACTTCACGGCCGTGCTCGGCTCCTTGCCGCGCCGGGCCAGCGCCAGCCACATCCAGGCGAAGAGCGGCGCGAACGCCATGATCATGACCGGGTTGACCGACTGGTACCAGGAGACGGGGAAGTCCCAGCCGAAGACGGTGTTCTTCGCCGAGGAGTCGGCGAACAGCGACACCGTCGAGCCGCCCTGGTCGTAGATCATCCAGAACACGGCCGCGGCGACGAAGAACCAGATGTACGCGGACATCTTCGACTGCTCGACCCGGCTCAGCTCCCGGTCCCGCTTGATGCGGGCGATGACCATCACCGGGATGAGCAGGCCGGCGATCGTGATCGGGACCAGCAGCCAGTTCAGGGTGTAGTGGCCGGAGAAGCCGACGACCGCGTAGAAGACGACGGCCACGGCGGCCCAGAAGGCCGACTTGCGCAGCGTCCTGGCCTTCTCCTCGGCCGACAGCGGGGTCGGGACGACGTTCGAGCGCGCGTCCAGGTGACGGCTGCCGAGCAGGAACTGGGCCAGACCCAGCGCCATGCCGACCGCGGCGAGCGCGAAGCCCAGGTGCCAGTTGACGTTCTCACCGACGGTGCCGATGACCAGCGGCGCGGCGAACGCGCCGAGGTTGATGCCGATGTAGAAGACGGTGAAGCCGCCGTCCCGGCGCGGGTCCTCGGGGCCGTCGTAGAGGTGGCCGACCATCGTGGAGATGTTGGCCTTGAGCAGGCCGGAGCCGATGGCGACCAGGCCGAGGCCCGCGTAGAAGGTGCCGGCGCTCGGCAGGGCCAGGGTGAGGTGGCCGAGCATGATGACCGCGCCGGCGACGGCGACGGTCTTGCGGGGGCCGAGGACCCGGTCCGCGAACCAGCCGCCCGGGAGGGCGAGCAGGTACACGAGCGACAGGTACACCGAGTAGATCGCGGTCGCGGTCGCCGCGCTCAGGTGCAGGCCGCCCGGGGCCACCAGGTACAGCGGGAGCAGGGCCTTCATGCCGTAGTAGGAGAAGCGCTCCCACATCTCGGTCATGAACAGAGTGGCCAGTCCGCGGGGGTGGCCGAAGAAGGTCTTCCCGGTGCCGGGGGTCTCCGGGCGGACCGAGTCCTTCGTCAGGCTGGACGCCATGGTCGTTCCTTGCTGGTGGGGGTTACCGCACACAAAAGAGACCTTCGGCGTCAATGCCGCCAAAGGTCCCCGCAGTGCTACAGGCGTTGCTTTTTCACCATACGGCAGAGTAGTGCCGGAAAAGGAAGGACTTGAGATGTGAATCACAGGTGACCTTGGAACCGTACACCCGCTTTCCAAGGTCCCTTACAAGATCACCCCATTGATACACAGGTTCGTTTCGGTGCGTACGAAGGTAAGAACCACGCTCGCCGATCACACCCCAGCACCTGTCGGGAGCGGACTACCATCACCTCATGACCCGTGTACTGCTCGCCGAGGACGACGCGTCCATCTCGGAGCCGCTGGCCCGCGCACTGCGCCGGGAAGGTTACGAGGTGGAGGTGCGCGAGGACGGACCCACCGCGCTCGACGCCGGAATGCAGGGCGGCGTCGACCTGGTCGTGCTTGACCTCGGTCTGCCCGGCATGGACGGCCTCGAGGTCGCCCGCCGGCTGCGCGCCGAAGGCCACACCGTGCCGATCCTCATCCTGACCGCGCGGGCCGACGAGGTGGACACCGTCGTCGGTCTCGACGCGGGCGCCGACGACTACGTCACCAAGCCCTTCCGGCTCGCCGAACTGCTCGCCCGGGTGCGGGCCCTGCTGCGGCGCGGCGCCGCCGAGCCGGCGCAGCCGCCCGCCACGCACGGCGTGCGGATCGACGTCGAGTCGCACCGGGCGTGGATGGGGGACGAGGAACTCCAGCTGACCGCCAAGGAGTTCGACCTGCTGCGGGTGCTGGTGCGGGACGCGGGACGGGTCGTCACCCGCGACCAGCTGATGCGCGAGGTGTGGGACACCACCTGGTGGTCGTCCACGAAGACGCTCGACATGCACATCTCCTGGCTGCGCAAGAAGCTGGGCGACGACGCGGCGAACCCCCGGTACATCGCGACGGTGCGGGGTGTCGGCTTCCGTTTCGAGAAGAGCTAGTCGGCTACGCGCGTTACGCAGGGGTGGTTTCGGTGAGTGGCGAGGCCGCGGACGCGCGGGGGCCGGTCGCGCAGTTCCCCGCGCCCCTGAGGGCGTTGTAGAACCGTTGGCTCGGAGGGCCCCGTGCGTCGTCGTCTGATTCAGTCCACCCTCGCCGTCGTGCTGGTGGTCATCGCCGTCTTCGGCGTCTCCCTCGTCATCGTCGAGACGCGGACCATCAGCAACAGCGCCCAGGAACGGGTGAGTTCCGAGGCGCAGCGGCTGGCCAGCATCGTGGACAGCCGGCTGATCGGGGCGGGGGCGGTCAACCCGGAGGTGCTGCACGGCCAGGTCACCGGCGACCGCTACGCCGTGGTCACGATCCCCGGGCAGTCCTCCTTCACCCTCGGCACCAAGCCCGAGGGCGAGGTCATCCGGGGCCACGCCACCGGCGAGGAGGGCGAGACGGTCGTCGTCGAGGAGCCCCGCTCGACCGTCAGCCGGGAGGTCGGCCGGACGCTGCTGATCATCGGCCTGGTCGCGCTGCTCGCGGTCGTGGCCGCCGTACTCCTCGCCATCCGCCAGGCCAACCGGCTCGCCTCCCCGCTCACCGACCTCGCCGAGACCGCGGAGCGGCTGGGCTCCGGCGACCCGCGCCCCCGCCACAAGCGCTACGGCGTCCCCGAGCTGGACCGCGTCGCGGACGTCCTGGACTCCTCCGCCGAGCGCATCGCCCGGATGCTCACCGCCGAGCGGCGCTTGGCCGCCGACGCCTCCCACCAGCTCCGTACGCCGCTCACCGCGCTGTCGATGCGGCTGGAGGAGATCACCCTCACCGACGATCCGGACACCGTGAAGGACGAGGCAAACGTCGCCCTGACCCAGGTGGAGCGCCTGACGGACGTGGTGGAACGTCTCCTCACCAACTCCCGCGACCCCCGCGCCGGCAACGCCGTCTCCTTCGACCTCGACGAGGTCATCCAGCAGCAGCTGGCCGAGTGGCGGCCCGCCTACCGCAGCGCGGGGCGGGCGATCGTCAGCTCCGGCAAGCGGCACCTGCAGGCCGTGGGCACCCCGGGCGCCGTGGCCCAGGTCCTGGCGGCCCTGATCGAGAACTCGCTGATGCACGGCGGGGGCACGGTGGCGCTGCGCACCCGGGTCACCGGCAACCAGGCGGTGGTGGAGGTGACGGACGAGGGCCCGGGCGTACCGGCCGACCTCGGCGCGCGCATCTTCGAGCGGACCATCAGCGGCCGCAACTCGACCGGCATCGGCCTGGCCGTGGCCCGCGACCTCGCGGAGGCGGACGGCGGCCGTCTGGAGATGCTCCAGACGAAGCCGCCGGTCTTCGGTCTGTTCCTGTCCCGCACACCGCCCCTGAAGCGGCCCCGGACGGACGAGGAGCCGACGGTCCGCTGAACCCGGGCGTGGCCGCGCGGCCGCCGGCGTTCGTCAGTCCGCGTCAGCCGACCCGCTGCCGCGCCTTGCGTCGCCCCAGCTGGGCCGAGGCCTCCGCCTCGGCCTCCAGAAAGGCCTCCGCGTCGGCGACGGCCTCCCGGGCCGGCAGCGCCTTGAACACCCAGGTGCGGTAGGACCAGAACCGGAACAGCGTGCCCAGCCCGATACCGACGACCTTGAAAATGTTCCGCTGCAGCGAGCTGTCCCAGCCGAAGCCGTAGATCGCGGCGTACAGCACACCGTTCTCGATCACCAGACCGACCAGGCTGAACGCGAGGAAAAGCGTCAGTTCCCTGGTCCGGGCGCTCTTGTCACGGTCGCGGTAGGTGAAATAGCGGAAGCCCAGATAGTTGACCCCGATGGCGACGACGGTCGCGATGACGTTGGCGCGCACCGCCTGCAGGCTGGTCACATGCCACAGCAGGTTGGAGACGCCGAAGTTCACGACGGTGCCGAGCGCGCCCACCGCCCCGAACTTGGCGATCTCCTGAGTGAGCCTTCGCAGCCCGGAGGAACCCTGTTCCATGGTCCTTGAGGCTCCCATCCGGTAGGTTTCACCGTCGTTTTTCGTCGTTTTCGCCAACCCAGCCATGCTAACCACCGCCCGTTGCGATCGCCTGTGCATGAGCTCACAGGTCGGAAACGGGTCGGAAAGAGGTCGGGAAGAGCGGGGGAGGCGAGGGAAAAGTCCGGGAAGAGCCCGGTAAGAGCCCCCGGAAACGGCCGGAAACCGGTCCCCGTGGCGCGGCCGATACCCTAGGGGCGTGACGTTCCCGGTAGTCGGCATGGTCGGCGGAGGCCAGCTCGCTCGTATGACACACGAGTCAGGCATCCCGCTCGGCATCAGGTTCAAGCTCCTCAGTGACACTCCCCAGGACTCCGCGGCCCAGGTCGTCGGCGATGTCGTCGTCGGCGACTACCGCGACCTGGACACGCTGCGTGCCTTCGCGCAGGGCTGTGACGTGATCACCTTCGATCACGAGCACGTGCCCACCGAGCACCTGCGGGCCCTGGAGGCGGACGGCATCCCCGTGCGCCCCGGCCCCGACGCGCTCGTGCACGCCCAGGACAAGGGCGTGATGCGCGCGAGACTCGACGCGCTCGGCATCCCGTGCCCACGGCACAGGATCGTCAGCGACCCGGCCGACGTGGCCGCGTTCGCGGCGGAGGGCGACGGCTTCCCCGTCGTCCTCAAGACCGTCCGCGGCGGCTACGACGGCAAGGGCGTGTGGGTCGTGGACAGCGCGGAGGAGGCCGAGGACCCCTTCCGCGCCGGCGTCCCCGTGCTGGCCGAGGAGAAGGTCGACTACGTCCGCGAGCTCGCCGCCAACGTCGTCCGCTCCCCGCACGGCCAGGCCGTCGCCTACCCGGTGGTGGAGTCCCAGCAGGTGGGCGGCGTCTGCGACACGGTGATCGCGCCCGCCCCCGACCTCGACGAGGCCCTCGCGCTCAAGGCCGAGGAGATGGCCCTGACCATCGCCAAGGAACTCGGCGTGGTCGGCCACCTCGCCGTCGAGCTGTTCCAGACCCGCGACGGCCGCGTCCTGGTCAACGAACTGGCGATGCGCCCGCACAACTCCGGCCACTGGACCCAGGACGGCGCGATCACCTCCCAGTTCGCCAACCACGTCCGCGCCGTCCTCGACCTCCCGCTCGGCGACCCGCGCCCGCGCGCGAAGTGGACGGTCATGGTCAACGTCCTCGGCGGCGACTACCCGGACATGTACTCCGCGTACCTGCACTGCATGGCCCGCGACCCCCAGCTGAAGATCCACATGTACGGCAAGGACGTGAAGCCCGGCCGCAAGGTCGGCCACGTCAACACCTACGGCGACGACCTGGACGACGTTCTCGAGCGCGCGCGTCACGCAGCCGGCTACCTGAGAGGCACGATCACCGAATGAGCCCCGTTGTAGGCATCGTCATGGGTTCGGACAGCGACTGGCCGGTCATGGAGGCCGCCGCCAAGGCCCTGGACGAGTTCGAGATCGACTACGAGGTCGACGTCGTCTCCGCGCACCGGATGCCGCGCGAGATGATCACGTACGGCGAGCAGGCGGCCGACCGGGGCCTGAAGGTGATCATCGCGGGCGCCGGAGGCGCGGCCCACCTCCCCGGCATGCTCGCCTCCGTCACCCCGCTGCCGGTCATCGGCGTCCCCGTGCCGCTGAAGTACCTCGACGGCATGGACTCCCTGATGTCGATCGTGCAGATGCCGGCCGGCGTCCCCGTCGCGACCGTCTCCGTCGCCGGCGCCCGCAACGCCGGCCTGCTCGCGGCCCGCATCCTCGCCGCCCACGACGAGGACCTGCTGCAGAAGATGCGCGACTTCCAGCAGGACCTGAACGACCAGGCCACCGAGAAGGGCAAGCGCCTGCGCGCCAAGGTCGACGGCAACGGCGGCGGCTTCGGCTTCGGGAAGTGACGCCCGTGAGCTCACTGGAGCAGGCCCGGGAACTCCTTGCCGAGTTCCCGGTCGTCGACGGCCACAACGACCTGCCCTGGGCCCTGCGCGAGCAGGTCCGCTACGACCTCGCCGCCCGCGACATCGCCGTACACCAGAACGCGCATCTGCACACCGACATCCCGCGCCTGCGCGAGGGCGGGGTCGGCGCGCAGTACTGGTCGGTGTACGTGCGCTCGGACCTGCCGGACGCGGTGCCGGCGACCCTGGAACAGATCGACTGCGTACGGCAGTTGCTGGCGCGCTACCCGGCGGACCTGGCGCCCGCGCTGACCGCGGCGGACATGGAGGCGGCACGGCGGGACGGCCGTATCGCCTCCCTGATGGGCGCCGAGGGCGGCCACTCGATCGCCAACTCCCTCGGCACGCTGCGCGGGCTGTACGCGCTGGGCGTGCGCTACATGACGCTCACCCACAACGACAACAATGACTGGGCGGACTCGGCGACCGACGAGCCGAACGTCGGCGGCCTGTCGGCCTTCGGCCGTGAGGTCGTGCGGGAGATGAACCGGCTCGGCATGCTCGTCGACCTCTCGCACGTGGCGGCGACGACCATGCGGGACGCGCTGGACGCCACCAGCGCGCCGGTGATCTTCTCCCACTCCTCCTCGCGGGCCGTGTGCGACCACCCGCGCAACATCCCGGACGACGTCCTCGAACGCCTCCCCGGCAACGGCGGCATGGCGATGGTGACCTTCGTGCCGAAGTTCGTGCTCCAGGCCGCCGTCGACTGGACGGCCGCGGCCGACGAGAACATGCGCGCCCACGGCCTGCACCACCTCGACACGAGCCCGCAGGCCATGAAGGTCCACCGGGCCTTCGAGGAGCGCAACCCGCGCCCGGTCGCGACGGTCTCCACGGTCGCCGATCACCTGGACCACATGCGCGAGGTCGCCGGCGTCGACCACCTCGGCATCGGCGGCGACTACGACGGCACGGCCTTCACCCCCGACGGTCTGAACGACGTCTCCGGCTACCCGAACCTCCTCGCCGAACTCCTCGACCGCGGCTGGTCCAGGGCCGACCTGGCCAAGCTCACCTGGCAGAACGCGGTACGGGTGCTGGGCGCCGCGGAGGACGTGGCGCGCGAGCTCCAGGGCACGCGGCGGCCGTCGAACGCGACGATCGGCGAACTGGACGGCTGACACGGCGCGGCGGCAGGGGGTCGCTGGACCGGCCGACCCCCGAACGCCCCACCCACCAGGAAGCCGCACCGGCTCCGTGCGACGGTGACCGTACATCTTCGGGATCCTTCGGGACGATCACGACGTACGGAGCCCGCCATGGCAGATCTCCAGGACGAACTGGACACGACGACCGAGGCCGACGGGCTCGACGGCCTGCCGGACCCCTTCGAGACCGCGGAGCCGTACACCCCTGTCTCCGACCCGGACGGCGCTCCGCTGGAACGCGCCCACGCCATCCTCGCCGCGCATCCCGTGGCGGACGGCTACAGCGGACTGCCGTGGGCGCTCAGACACCTGCGCTGGTACGACCTGGAGCTCGGCGAGAGCGCCGTGGACACCGACGTGCCGCGGCTGCGGGAAGGGCACGTCGGCGCGCTGTTCTGGTCGCTGCACCTGCCCGAGGGGCTGGCCGGGGACCGGGCCGTCGGGGCCACCCTGGAGCAGCTCGACCTGGTCAAGACGGTCGTCCACGCCCACCCCGAGGGCCTGCGGCTGTCCGGCGCCGCCGGACAGGTCACCGACGCCCGCAACTGCGGCCGCATCGCCGTCCTGCTCGGCCCCGCGGGCGCGGCCGCCCTCGGCGACTCCCTCGGCATCCTGCGCTCCCTGCGCTCCCTCGGGCTGCGCGTCCTCACCCTGAGCGGCGCGTCCTGGGCCAGCGAGGCCGGGCTGACCCGGTTCGGCGAGGAGGTCGTGCGGGAGATGAACCGGCTCGGCGTGCTCGCCGACCTCTCCGGCGCCTCCGCCGACACCATCCGCCGCGCCGTCGCCGTCTCCAAGGCGCCGGTGCTGTTCACCCGCTCCGCCGCCCGCGCCCTGCGCCCCCACCCGGCCAACCTCCCCGACGACCTGCTCGCCGAGCTCGGCGCCGCCGGGGGCCTGTGCATGGTGCCGCTGACGGCGGAGCAGGCCGGGCCCTCGGTCCGGGACGTCGCCGACCACCTCGACCACGTCCGCGAGATCGCCGGGCCCGAGTGCGTCGGCCTGTCCGGCACCTACGACGCCGGCACCGCCCACCCCCAGGACCTGGCCGACGCCTCCTGCTACCCGCTGCTGATCGCCGAGCTCCTGCATCGCGGCTGGTCCGAACGCGACCTGGCCCTGCTGACCTGGGGGAACGTCCAGCGCGTGCTGCGCAACGCCGACTTCACGGCCCGCGCCGCCCAGCTGCGCCGCGAGCCATCGACGGCGAAGATCGCCGACCTGGACGGGTGACGGACGGGGCCCACGACGGGCGGGGCCCTACGACTCCTCGATCCGGCACAGGCAGAACGGATGCCCCGCCGGGTCGGCGTACACCTGGAAGTCCTTCTCCTTGCGGTCCCCCAGGTCCAGCGGCGTCGCCCCCAGCGCCAGCACCCGCTCGTGAGCCGCGTCCATCTCCTCCCACGTCGAACCGGCGTCGAAGTCGAGGTGGAACTGCTGCGAGTTGCGGTCCGCGCGCGGCCACTCGGGCGGAGTGAGACCCTCCGCCCGCTGGAAGGCCAGCCGCGGCCCGTCCGGGACGCGCAGGACGACCCAGTCGTCGTCCTCGGCCCGCGGGGTGCCGCCGACGACCTGTGCGTAGAAGTCGGCCAGCGCGTGCGGGTCGGGGCAGTCGATCACGACGGAACGGAAACGGGCCACGGCCATGGTGTCCTCCTGATCAGCAGGCACAGAGGCAGAACGGGTGCCCTGCCGGATCGGCGTACACACGCCAGCTCCGCGAGCGGTCGTCCGCGTCCAGCGGCTTCGCGCCGAGCGCCACGACACCGGCCTCGGCCTTGTCCAAGTCCTCCACGGTCAGGTCGAGATGGAACTGCTGCGAGCGGTCCGGCGTGGGCCACTCGGGGGCGACGAAGCCGGGGGAGGCCTGGAAGGCCAGCGCCCGGCCGTCGGGGGTCGTGAGGTCCACCCAGTCGCCGTCCGCCTCGACGGTGCCGCCCAGCACCTCGGCGTAGAAACCGGCGAGCGCGCGCGGGTCGGGACAGTCCAGGACGACGGTGCCCAGCTTGGCGAGAGCCATGACTTCCTCCTGCGTTACCAGTAGATGCGGTCAAGGAGTAACCGTTACCGCATGCTGCCCCATTGGAGGTAACGTCGCAAGAGGAATTCCCGGAGGTAGCGTGCAGCCATGAGTGAGAGATCGGCCGCGCCCGGGGGCCTCGCACTGGTCGAGTCCCTGGTCAACACGCTGGACATCGAGTCGGGAGCCGACGCCCTCGACACCGAGGGCGGCCGGGCGCGCCTCGGACTCACCCAGGACGAGGTCCCGACCGCACGCGAACTGCGCGAATCCCTGCGCGCGGCACTGCTCGCCCACGCCGGCCACCCGCCGCACACCCACGTCGTACCCCTGGACGACCTGCTGGCGTCCGCCCCGCTGCGCGTCACCGTCGACGCCACCGACGGCTCCGCCGCGCTCACCCCCGCCGACGCACGCCCCCTGCTCTCCCGCGTCGCCGCCGCCGTCGCCGAAGCCCTCGTCGCGGGCACCTGGCTGCGCCTCAAAGCCTGCGAGGCCGACACCTGCCACTGGGCCTATTACGACCGCAGCCCCGCCGGACGCGGCCGCTGGTGCTCGATGCAGGTCTGCGGGGCCCGCGCGAAGATGCGCCGCTACCGGGCCAAGTAGTTCTCCGGCCACCGCCCGCACCGGTGGTGCAGAATGCAACGAGACGCCGGTTCGGCCGACTGAGCCTCGGCCGAACCGGCGTCGTCCGCGCGGTTACGCGGTGGGCCGGCCCATCGCCCGGTACGTCCACCCCGCCTTGCGCCACAGTGCCGGATCGAGCGCGTTGCGCCCGTCCAGGATCACCCGGGCCGCCGCCACCTCGCCCAGCTCCGCCGGGTCCAGCTCGCGGAACTCCCGCCACTCCGTCAGATGCAGGACGACGTCCGCGCCCCGCACCGCCGCCGTCGCCGAGTCCGCGTACCCGAGGGTGGGGAAGACCTTGCGGGCGTTGTCCATGCCCTTGGGGTCGTAGACGGTCACCTGGCCGCCCTGGAGGTGGATCTGCCCCGCCACGTTCAGCGCGGGGGAGTCGCGCACGTCGTCCGAGTCCGGCTTGAACGTCGCACCGAGCACCGCGACCCGCTTGCCCAGGAACGGCCCGCCACCCAGCGCCTGCCTGGCCAGCTCCACCATCTGCCCGCGCTGGCGCATGTTGATCGAGTCGATCTCCCGCAGGAACGTCAGCGCCTGGTCCGCGCCCAGCTCACCGGCGCGCGCCATGAACGCCCGGATGTCCTTGGGCAGACAGCCGCCGCCGAACCCGATCCCCGCCCGCAGGAACTTCCTGCCGATCCGGTCGTCGTACCCGATGGCCTCCGCCAGCTTGGCCACGTCGCCCCCGGAGGCCTCGCACATCTCCGCCATCGCGTTGATGAAGGAGATCTTGGTGGCCAGGAAGGAGTTCGCGGAGGTCTTCACCAGCTCGGCCGTCGGGAAGTCCGTCACCACGAACGGCGTCCCCTGCGCGATCGGCGTGGCGTACACCTCGCGCAGCAGCTTCTCGGCCCGCTCGCTGCGCACGCCGGCCACGATCCGGTCCGGCCGCAGGGTGTCCTCGACGGCGAAGCCCTCGCGCAGGAACTCCGGGTTCCAGGCCAGCTCGGCGTCCTCCCCGGCGGGGGCGTGCTCGGCGAGATAGCGGGCCAGCCGGTCGGCGGACCCCACCGGCACGGTCGACTTGCCCACGACCAGCGCGGGACCGGCCAGATGCGGGGCGAGAGAGGCGAACGCGGACTCGACGTACGACATGTCGCAGGCGTACTCGCCGTGCTTCTGCGGGGTGTTGATGCACAGGAAGTGCACGTCGCCGAACGCGCCGACCTCGGCCCAGTCCATGGTGAAGCGCAGCCGTCCGGTGGAGCCCTCGATCCCGGCGACGTGCTTGCGCAGCAGCTCCTCCAGGCCGGGCTCGAACATGGGCGCCTCGCCCCGCTCCAGCTTGGCGATCTTCTCCGGCACCACGTCGAGCCCCAGCACCTCGAAGCCCAGCTCCGCCATGGCGGCGGCATGCGTCGCGCCGAGATAGCCGGTGCCGATCACGGTGATCCTGAGGGCCATGGGATGCTCCAGAGTGGGGACGTTGGCGATGCGGAGCCGAGCATAGTCGGGCCGTTCGCCGGGCACTTTTCCCGCTGTCGCCAAGCTCACGTATCAGTCCGGTGAGCCGCCCTCTAAAATTTGAGTTACTTAACGGTAATTAGCGTCGGCAATCGCAGCGTTTTGGAGCGTGAGAGACCTTGGCCGGATCGGCTGACTTCGACCTGTACCGCCCGTCCGAGGAGCACGACATGCTCCGTGACGCCGTCCGCTCCCTGGCCGAGGCGAAGATCGCACCGTACGCCGCCGCGGTGGACGAGGAGGCCCGCTTCCCGCAGGAGGCCCTCGACGCGCTCGTCGCCAACGAGCTCGCCGCCGTCCACGTGCCCGAGGAGTACGGCGGCGCCGGCGCCGACGCCCTCGCGACGGTCATCGTGATCGAGGAGGTCGCCCGCGTCTGCGTCTCCTCCTCCCTCATCCCGGCCGTGAACAAGCTCGGCTCCCTCCCGGTGATCCTCTCCGGCTCCGAGGAGCTGAAGAAGAAGTACCTGGGCCCGCTCGCCAAGGGCGACGCGATGTTCTCGTACTGCCTCTCCGAGCCGGAGGCTGGCTCGGACGCGGCCGGCATGAAGACCAAGGCAGTCCGCGACGGCGACCACTGGGTCCTCAACGGCGTGAAGCGCTGGATCACCAACGCGGGCGTCTCCGAGTACTACACGGTCATGGCGGTCACCGACCCCGCCAAGCGCTCCAAGGGCATCTCCGCCTTCGTCGTCGAGCGGTCGGACGAGGGCGTCTCCTTCGGTGCCCCGGAGAAGAAGCTCGGCATCAAGGGCTCCCCGACCCGCGAGGTCTACTTCGACAACGTCCGCATCCCCGCCGACCGCATGATCGGCGAGGAGGGCACCGGCTTCGCCACGGCGATGAAGACCCTCGACCACACCCGCATCACCATCGCGGCGCAGGCGCTCGGTGTCGCACAGGGCGCCCTCGACTACGCCAAGGGTTACGTCCAGGAGCGCAAGCAGTTCGGCAAGCCGATCGCCGACTTCCAGGGCATCCAGTTCATGCTCGCCGACATGGCCATGAAGATCGCCGCCGCCCGCGCCCTGACCTACCAGGCCGCGGCCGCCTCCGAGCGCGGTGACGCCGACCTGACCTTCCAGGGCGCGGCGGCGAAGTGCTTCGCCTCGGACGTGGCCATGGAGGTCACCACCGACGCGGTGCAGCTCCTCGGCGGCTACGGCTACACCCGCGACTACCCGGTGGAGCGCATGATGCGCGATGCCAAGATCACCCAGATCTACGAGGGCACCAACCAGGTGCAGCGCATCGTCATGGCCCGCAACCTGCCGTGACGCCCGACGGCTCTCGCCGATCGGCGTAGCGACACAGAAGCCCCCGGGGGAACCCGGGGGCTTCTGTGATCCCCGTGGTGGGGCAATTCGTAGCGGATTGTTCGCGTCCGCCCGATGGCGCGTCGCGCCCGGTGGGCGTAGGACGGGTACCACACGGGGCCCGCCCCGGGCCCCTCTCCCTCCCAGGAGGAGCCATGACCCAGACCGGACCCGCGGCCGCCATGTCCAAGGAGATGCAGGACTGCGTCGAGGCATGCATGGCGTGCCACAGCATGTGCGAGGAGACCATGAGCTCCTGTATGCAGATGGGCGGTCAGGCCCAGATGCAGATCATGCGCGCGCTCATCGACTGCTCCGAGATGACCCGCATGTGCGCCGACATGATGATGCGCCGCTCGCCCATGTCGGCCGAGATGTGCGCGATGTGCGCCAAGGCCTGCGAGATGTGCGCGGAGGCGTGTATGTCCATGCCGGACGACCCCCAGATGATGCGTTGCGCCGAGGCGTGTCGCCGCTGCGCGCAGATGTGCCGGACCATGGCGGGCGCCACGATGTGACCCTCACCCAAGCGTGAGTGGGGGCATCCGTCACGGGTGCCCCCGCCGCGTCAGGTGAACAGGGGTTCCAGCGCTCGCTCCAGGTCCGCCGGGTCGCGGTAGTGCACCGCGTTCATGCCCAGGGCGGCCGCCGCGCCGACGTTCTCCTCGCTGTCGTCGACGAACAGGCAGCGTTCGGGGTGGACGCCGGCCAGGTCCGCCGCCAGCCGGTAGATGCGCGGGTCCGGCTTGGCCAGGCCCACCCGGGCGCTGTTGACGACGTGGTCGGCGAGGTCGCCCAGGCCGAGGGAGTCGAGGTCGGCCTCCAGCTCCAGGGCCGCGTTGGAGACGAGGACGACCGGCACCCGGATGCGGGCGCGGCGCAGCAGGGACACCACCTCGTCGTCGGCGTGGAAGGGGGACTCCAGCAGGGCCAGGGCCAGTTCGTACGCCGTCTGCGGATCGGAGTCGGGCACCAGCCCGGCCAGGCCCGCCGCGATCGACTCCGCCCACTCCTGCGACGTGATCTCGCCCAGCAGCAGCGGCGAGACCGTCTCCGGCGCGAACGCCACCTTCTTGGTGGACCCCTCGGCGATCCCCGCGGCCCGCTCCAGGGCCTGCAGGCGGGAGGAGTCGAAGGAGCGGACCACGTTGTCCACGTCACACAGAACCGCCCCGAAGGGCGGTCTGCCGTTGTTGCCGTCAGTCACCCGACACCGTGACCTTCTGGTCGTTGTTCAACTCGTTCACCAGCGTCTTCACCTTCGCCTTGTCCCAGACCAGGTTGCCGCCGGTGGAGCCGGAGATCGGCATGTTCATCGACGTGCCGTCACCGCCGCTGACGCCCTTCATCGCCCAGAACATGGACGCCAGGTCCCACAGGCTCATGTCCTTGTCGACGGTGAGGGAGTCCAGGCCCGCGCCCATCGTCGGATAGAACTTGAAGGGGTTGAGGACCGTCGACGGGGTCGCCACCTGGTGGGCCAGGGCCGACAGGAACTTCTGCTGGTTCTTCGTGCGCTGCAGGTCGGAGGCGGCGAAGGCGTGCCGGGTGCGGACGAAGGCGAGGGCCTGCTCGCCGTTCAGCGTCTGCTTGCCCGCCTTGAAGTCGGCGCCCGAGTACTTGTCCTTGAAGCCCTTGTCGATGTCGATCGTCACGCCGCCCACCGCGTCCACGATCTTCGCGAAGCCGGCGAAGCCGATCTCCACGTAGTGGTCGATGTGCAGGCCCATGTTGTACTCGACCGTGCGGACCAGCAGCGTCGGCCCGTCCTCCGCGTAGGCCGCGTTCAGCTTCGTCTGCCGGCCCGTGTTCGGGTAGGTCTTGCCGGAGGTCGATCCCTTGTACGAGGGGATCGTCACGTTCGAGTCGCGCGGCAGGGAGATCAGCGTGTCGCCGCTGGAGCCGACGTGCAGGATCATCATCGAGTCCGTGCGCTTGCCCTCGGCGGAGCCGGTGTGGAGCTTCTTCTTCTCCTCGGCGGACATCCCGGCGCGGCTGTCGGAGCCGACGATCAGGTAGTTCGTGCCGTCGCCCGTGGCCGGTCTGTCGATGACCTTGGACAGGTCCACGTCCCGGTGCAGCTTGGAGTCGGCCCAGAAGTACGTGGCGACGGACGTCACGACCAGCACGGTGACGACCGTGATCGCCGTCCACTTGATACGGCGCCGCCAGTTCGGCCGCGGCCGGCCCGCACCGGGCCCGCCGGGACCGCCGTGGCCACCGCCGTACACCTGCCCGGTGTTGTAGCCGTCGTCGTAGTCGTCGGGCCCGGGGCCGCCGGCGTAGCCGCCGTGGCCCTGGCCGTTGACGTACGACGGCTGCTGGGGCACCCCACCGCCGTACGGCGGCGCGGACGGGCCGGAGCCCCCGTACGCGCCCGGGCCCGGCCGCCGGACCTGCCGCATCACGCGCGCGCTCTCGGGCTGTGCGCTCGCGCTGCCGCGTCCGTACCGGTTGTCGCGGTTGTCGTCGGACCATGCCTCGGGCCACTCGTTCATGGGCCCCAGTGTGCAGGCAGCGGGCATGCCCTTTACAAGGGTCGTCGAAAAATCAGGGCACTGCTGTTGCGAACCCAACACAAAGTCCGCGAATGTCACGTCGGCATAAGGTGGACGCCATGACAGACCAGGCCACGGCCACGGAATCGGACACCCCGGGCATCCCCGGCAAGCCCACCTCGGCGTCGCGGACCACGCTCAGCCACATCATGACCCACAACGACACCAACCTCCTGGGCACGGTGCACGGCGGTGTGATCATGAAGCTCGTCGACGACGCGGCGGGTGCCGTGGCCGGCCGGCACAGCGGCGGGCCCGCGGTCACCGCGTCCATGGACGAGATGGTGTTCCTGGAGCCGGTCCGCGTCGGCGACCTGGTCCACGTCAAGGCGCAGGTCAACTGGACCGGCCGGACCTCCATGGAGGTCGGTGTCCGGGTCCTGGCCGAGCGCTGGAACGAGTCCACCCCGCCCACCCAGGTCGGCTCCGCCTACCTCGTCTTCGCCGCCGTCGACTCCGACGGCAAGCCCCGCCGGGTCCCGCCGGTCCTCCCTGAGACCGAGAAGGACAGGCGCCGCTACCAGGAGGCCCAGATCCGCCGCACCCACCGGCTGGCCCGCCGCCGGGCGATCATGGAACTGCGTCAGAAGCGGGCGGCGGAGGGCCTGGACGACTGACCCGAGGGCCGAGCGCGCCTACGAGCACACCACCTGGTCCCCGGTCACGGTCTCGAAGCGGCCCTGGGTCGCGTCCTCCGCCCGTACCTTCTGTACGCCCTTGAAGTCGGCCCCGGCGATCACCTTCAGCGTCGGGCCCAGGCCCTTGACGGCCCGCAGTTCGCTGCCGGGCAGTGCGGCCGCCAGTGACCTGGCCGAGCGGTCCCAGCGGGGGTCGTAGGTGACGACCGTCCGTGCGACCTTGCGGTCGGCCGCGTTCGCGGGCGTGCGGGTCGTGCCGAAGCCGGCGCCGGCCAGGGCGGCGTCCACGCGCCGGCCGAGGCCCCCGGTGGCGGTGCCGTTCTCGACCTGGACGCGGATCCGCTGGGGGGCGACCTCGACGCGGACGACCTTGGGGCCGCCGGCGCGGTGCACGGTCAGGGGCTTGTCGTCACGGAGGTCGGCGAACAGGGCGTCGGCCTTGGCGGTGTCCCACTTCAGGGTCGAGCCGACGCCCTTGACGGCGTATCCCATCTGCCCGATGGGGGCCGTGGTGAACTCCGAGGAGGAGGGGGAGAAGTCGCGCATCGCGCGGCCGAGGTCGAGGAGTTCGTCGGTGCCGAAGCCCTTGTCCGCGCGTACCGAGCCCAGCACGGCCCGGGTCACGTCCCGGAACTTCATGGGGTTCAGCAGGATCCCGGAGGACGTGGCCCGTTCCACGAGGGCGGCCAGGAAGCGCTGCTGGCGCTTCATGCGGCCCAGGTCGGAGGCGCCGTCGACGTGCCGGGCGCGGACGTACTGCAGGGCCTGGCCGCCCATCAGGGTGTGGGTGCCGGCGGGCAGGTCGAGGCCGGTGTAGGTGTCCCTGAGGGGTTCGGTGGTGCAGACCTTGACCCCGCCCAGTACGTCGACCGTTCTCATGAAGCTGGTGAAGTCGACCTCCAGGTAGTGGTCGATCTTCACGTGGGTCATGTTCTCCACGGTCCGCACGGTGAGGTTGGGGCCGCCCTCCGCGTACGCCGCGTTGAGCTTGATCGGGTGGGTGCCCTTGCCGTCGGCGTTCGGCACCTGCGTGTAGGAGTCGCGCGGCAGGCTCACCACGGTCGCCCGTTCCCGGTCCTCCGAGATGTGCACGATCATCATCGTGTCGGTGCAGTGACAGGGCGCGCCGCCCAGGTGGTACTGGTGCCGCTCCTGTGCGGTGATCCTGTCGCGGCCGTCCGTGCCGACCAGCAGGACGTTCATGCCGTGTCCGCCGCGCGGGCGGTTCTTCATGTCCTTGAAGGGGTCCACGCGGGCGATGTCCGCGTCGAGGCTGGTGACCACCGCGTGCCCGATCCCGGCCGAGGCGAGGACGACGACGGAGAGGGTCGTCACCGCCCGCATGGCCCAGCGTGGCTTCTTGCGGCGCACGGGGGGCCGTGGTGCGCCGCCGCCGCGCTGCTGCGGGGTACGGGGCGGCTGGGTGCGCCGCTGTGGACGGGCGGGGGCGGCGGACCGGGGCTGCGTGGGCATGGGGGACACCTCCGGGCTACGGCCGTACGTGGGATCGTGAGCACCGTAGGCCGATACGATCTGCGGCCCGGTCCGCCGCCCCGGCGGGGCGCGGAGCTGTCCCCCGTTCGCGGTAACGTGAGCACCGATGAACGCCAATTCCGACGTGCAGCTCCCCGCCGTTTCTGTGATCATGCCCGTCCTCGACGAGGAACGGCATCTGCGCGGAGCCGTCCAAGCGATCCTCGCGCAGGAGTACGCCGGCGAGATGGAGGTCGTGATCGCCCTCGGTCCGTCCACGGACCGTACGGACGAGATCGCCGCCGAGCTCGTACGGGAAGACCCGCGCGTCCACACCGTCCCCAATCCCACCGGCCGCACCCCCGCGGCCCTCAACGCGGCGATCAAGGCCTCCCGGCACCCGATCGTGGTCCGCGTCGACGGCCACGGCATGCTCTCGCCGAACTACATCGCCACCGCCGTACGGCTGCTGCAGGAGACCGGTGCGCAGAACGTCGGCGGCATCATGCACGCCGAGGGCGAGAACGACTGGGAGCACGCCGTCGCCGCCGCGATGACCTCGAAGATCGGGGTGGGCAACGCGGCCTTCCACACGGGCGGCGAGGCCCAGCAGGCCGAGACGGTGTACCTCGGCGTCTTCCGGCGCGAGGCGCTGGAGCGGCAGGGCGGGTACAACGAGGAGTTCATCCGGGCCCAGGACTGGGAGCTGAACTTCCGCATCCGGGAGGCCGGCGGGCTGATCTGGTTCTCGCCGGAGCTGCGGGTGTCGTACCGGCCGCGGCCGAGCGTGCGGGCGCTGGCCAAGCAGTACAAGGACTACGGCCGTTGGCGGCACGTCGTCGCCCGTTACCACGAGGGCTCCATCAACCTGCGCTACCTGGCCCCGCCGACGGCGGTCCTGGCGATAGCGGCTGGCGTCCTGGTGGGCGCCCTGCTCACGCCGTGGGGCTTCGTCGTCCCCGGCGGCTACCTCGCGGCGATCGTCCTCGGGTCGGTCCCGGCGGGCAGGGGGCTGCCGCTGAAGGCCCGGCTGCAGATCCCGGTGGCCCTCGCCACCATGCACATGTGCTGGGGCTGGGGCTTCCTGACCAGCCCGAAGTCGCTGGCCAGGAAGGTCATCGCGTCGCGGCGGCCCGCGGTGCTCGCCGCCGACTGAGCACCCGCGAGCCTCCCCCTTGCGGCCCGGACTACCAGGTGTAGTCCGGGTCGACGTGCATACAGGCCTTGGTGTCCGCGCCGTTGAGGGCGCTCGCCGACTTCGGTGTCGTGTCGTCGTCGTCCGCGGAGGTGTATTTGGTGCCGGTGCGCCAGTCGGCGCCGACGACCAGGGTGACGCCGTCGACGTCCGTGGACTTCTTCACCTGGTCGGCCGGGATGCCGAGCACCTTGGCGACCCGCCGGGCGTCGCCCTCCAGGTCGGCGCTGGGGTAGCGGATCACCGTCTCGTCCCGGCCGAGCAGGGTGGAGGAGTCCGCCACGGCCTCCTTGAAGCCCTTGCCGACGAGCAGCTGGGCGACCGCGCCCGCCCGTCCGCTCACCGGGGCGAGGGTGCTGCTGCGGGTGCCGTTCTGCACCTGTACGGCGATCTTGTCGTCGGTGTCGGTCGGCTCGGCGGTCGCCGTGGCCGTCGTGGTCTCCTTCTTGTCCTTGCCGTCCAGCGCGATGTCCTCGCGCACCAGCCGGAACAGCTTCGCCGCGTCGGTGGGCTTGGGCAGTACCCGGTTGCCGTCGGAGGAGTACACCCAGGGCATCGTCGTCATGGTGATGCGCTCGGTGGGGACCTTCTTCAGCTCCTTGCTCAGGTCGTAGAGCTTGGCGACGGTGCCAAGGCCGTCGTCCACCGTCAGCGCCTCGGTGGCCGTCTCGGCGAGCGCGCGCAGCTTGCCCGGGTTGCTGAGCGTGGCGTTGGCGCGCAGCTGGCGGACCATCGAGTTCATGTACATGTGCTGGGCCTTGGTGCGCGCGATGTCGCTGCCGTCCTCGAAGCCGTAGCGGGTGCGCAGCCACTGCAGGGCCTGCTTGCCCTGGACGGAGGTGGTGCCCTTCCTCAGCTTCAGGCCCGAGCCGTGGCCGGAGGAGGTGTGCGAGTAGATGTCGGCGTCCACGCAGACCGGGACGCCGCCGACGGCGTCGGCCATGGAGACCACGCCGGCGAAGTCGACCATGACGAAGTGGTCGATGTGGATGTCGGTGAGCTTCTCCCAGGTGGCCACCGTGCAGCCGGGGCCGCCGCGTTCCAGGGAGGCGTTGGTCATCGTCGTGGTGGACGCGGCGTACGTCTTGGCGGTGTCCGGGTCGGTGCACTCGGGGATGTCGACGAGGGTGTCGCGGGGCATGCTGACGACCGACATGTTGGTGCGGTCGGCGGAGACGTGCAGCAGCATCTGGACGTCCGCGCGCGGCGGCGTGTTGTACGTGTCCTTCGCGCCGCCGAGCTTCTGGTTCTCCTTGGAGTCGCGGGCGTCGGAGCCGATCAGCAGGATGTTCAGCGGGGTCTGTCCGGCGGCGTTGGCCTTGGGCGCGGCCGCGCGGTCCTTCTTGTCCCCGATGTTGAGGTCGTCCTTGCGGAGGTTGTCGTTGAGGTGCTGGTAGTAGAGGTAGCCGGCGCCCGCCGTGCCCACCACGACCACCGCCAGGACCGTCGCCGACCAGCGCAGTATCCGGTGTCTGCGGCGCCCGCCGGAGCCGTGCGGGCCGTCGCCGCGCCCACGCCGCCCGCCGCCTGCGCCGCCCTGCCGGCGTTGCCGCGGGACTCTCTCGCCATCCCGTGCGGTGCGGGACGTCGTGTCCTCGGCCGCGGGAACGCTGCTGTGCGCCAACTCCCTGTCCTTTCCCACCCCTGCGCCCCGGGCCCTCGGACGTGAGCGCGCCTCATCATTCTGCAGACAGCTTGGTTTCAGCTGTGGGTCACCCTGTGAATCCCGGTCGACGCACCCGCCGTCCCCCACGGCACGGGCCCGCCGTACGTCCTGGAGACATACGACGGGCCCGGGAGGTTGCCCTCACCGCCTCGACCGGCGCGCTGAAGCCGCTCGGCCGGCTACCAGCGGTAGGGCGCGTAGACGTCCATGCACTGGCTCTTGTCCGAGCCGTTGATGGCGTCGGTGCCGCTGGGCAGTTGACCCGCCTTGGGCGCGGACTGCTTCGGATACGCCGTGCCCGTGCGCCAGTCGGCGCCGACGACGACCGTGACGCCGGAGACGTCCGTGGACCGCTTCACCGAACTCAGCGGGATACCCAGCGACTTGGCGACCCGCTGGGCGTCGCCCTCCAGGTCGGCGCTCGGGTAGCGCACGACGGTGGTGTCCTCGGACAGGCCCGCCGTGGCGTCCTTGGACGCCCTGCTGAACCCTTTCGCCGCGAGCTCCTGGGCGATGACGCCCGCGCGGCCGCCCACCGGGCCCAGGGTGGACGTGCGGGTGGCGTTCTGCACCAGGACGCCGATCTGGGCGTCCGGGGCCGAAGGGGCCTTGGTGGCCTCGGACTTGGCGGACTTCTTCTTCGACGCCGACGCCTTGCCCTTGTCGTCGAGGGGTACGTCGTCGCGGAGCATCCGCCACAGCTGGTCGGCGCTCGCGCCGTTGGGCACGACGTGGTCGGCGTTCTGCGGGTCCTGGACGTTGGGCATCGTCACCGAGGTGATGCGGTCGGTGGGCACCGACTTCAGCTGCATGCCCAGGTCGTACAGCTTCTTGACGGTGCCGATCTCCTCGGACACCGACAGCGACTTGGTCGCCGCCTCGGCCAGGTCCATCAGCCGGCCGGTGTCGGTGAAGACGTTCTGGCCCTTGAGCTTGCGGATCATCGAGTTCAGGTACATGTGCTGGGCACGGGCCCGCATCAGGTCGCTGCCCCAGGCGTGCCGGGTGCGCAGCCACTGCAGGGCCTGCTTGCCCTCGACCTTGTGGGTGCCCGCCGTCAGCTTCAGACCCGAGCCGCCGGGCACCGCGGCCGTCGGGTGGTCCCACACGTTCTGCCTGACGCACACGTCGACGCCGCCGATGGCGTCGGCCATGCGCACCACGCCGGAGAAGTCGATCGTCATCCAGTGGTCGATGTAGACCCCGGTGAGGTTCTCCCAGGTGGCGAGGGTGCAGCCGGCGCCGCCGCGGGCCAGTGACTCGTTGATGATGCTGTTGGTCGGCGGGTAGACCTTGCCGGTCTTGGGGTCGGTGCACTTGGGGATGTCGACGCGGGTGTCCCGCGGGATGCTCACCATCGCGGCGCTCTTGCGGTCCGCGGAGAGGTGGATGAGCATCTGCACATCGCCCAGCGGGGGGCTGCCGCGGTCGTACTTGGCGCCGCCCAGCTTGACGTTCTCGTCGGAGTTACGGCTGTCCGAACCGATCAGCAGGATGTTCAGCGGCGTCTGCCCGGCCGCGTTCGCCTTCGACTTCAGCGCCTTGGCGTCGCCGCTGCTGCGTTCGCCCTTGTGGATGTTGCCGTTGAGGTGCTCGTAGTACAGGTAACCGGCGCCGGCCGTGCCGAGTATCAGCACCGACAGCGTGACCGCCGACCAGCGCAGCACCCGTCGCCCCCGCCGCGGCCCGCCCCTGCGGTGCCCGCCGGCCGCCGTCGCCCCCGTCCCCGATCTGTCCGAGCCGTCCGCGCCCTCGCCGGTCTCCTGGCCGCCGAAAGCCGGCCTGACCCCCGGTCGCGTTCCCTCCCCACGCACACTGCTCTGCGTCATTCCCCGTCCTCCCCACCCTTGCGCCGTCAAACGGGCCTGCCATGCGTCCTGTTAGACGCACGACAGGCCCGTCAGGTCACTTGGCGCACTCAACCTTGTCGGCCGTCGTCTTGTCGACGTCCGGCGCCTTGGACGACGCGGTGAACTTCTCTCCCGCCCCCGGGAAGTCCTTGCCCAAGGTCAGCGTCATCGTCGGCAGCCCCTGGTCGTTGGTCACGCTCTTGCCCGGCTTCATCGCCGAGCCGGACAGACCGAGGATGGCGGCCAGCCGGCGGGCCTGGTCGGCCTGGTCGGGGGAGTACTCCAGGGTGGTCTTCGCCTGGGAGGCGTCCGCGTTGCCCGCGTTCTCGGACTTCAGCACGCCCGCGCTGTTCTGCAGATAGCTGAGCTCGGCCTGTGCGCTGCCCGCGTCCGCCCCGCCGTTGAGGATGCGCACCCGCACCTCGGAGGCGGCGGACTTGCTGCCCTTGAGGCGGGCGGCGACGGCAGCCGCCTCCTTCTTCTTCTGTGCCTTGACGGCGGTGAAGGAGACGTCGTTCTTGATGGCGTCGAAGACCTCCTGCGCCGCACCCGGCTTCAGCACGACGGTCGCCTTCACCTTCTCCGCCGGGTTGTCGATCACCGGCACGGTGGTGAACGTCAGGTTCTTCGGGTTGAGCTTGCCCAGCTCCAGGCCGAGGTCCTTCAGCTTGCCGATGCTGTCGAGGTTGGAGTCGACCGTCAGTGCCTTGGTACCCGCCTCGGCGATCTTGATCATCTTCGACGGGTCGGTGAGGGTGTCGTTCGACTTCAGCTTCCGCATCAGGGCGCTGAGGAACTGCTGCTGCAGGGTGATCCGGCTCAGGTCGCCGCCGAAGCCGACCGCGTGCCGGGTGCGCACGAAGGCCAGCGCGGTCTCGCCCTGGATGTGCCGCGTGCCCTTCTTCAGGTTCAGGTGCGAGTCGGGGTCGTTGATGTCCTTGCCGAGGCACACGTCGACTCCGCCGACCGCGGTGGTGAGCGTCTTGACCGCGTTGAAGTCGGCGACCATGAAGTTGTCCGGCGTGATCCCGGTCAGCTCCGTGACCGTGCGCGCGGTGCAGCTGGGCGTGCGGTCGTCCTGGCCGAGGCTGGTGTTGAAGCGGACGTTGTCCGTGCCGGTGATGACCTTCTCGGTGCCGTCGGCCAGCTTGGTCGGGCAGTCCGGGACGTCGGTGATCAGGTCGCGCGGGATGCTCAGCGCCGTCGCGTTGGAGCGGTCCTTGGAGAGGTGCAGCAGGATCGTGGTGTCGGCGTGGCCGACGCTGTCCTTGTCGCCGTACTTGTCGTTGCCCTTGCCGGTGCGCTTGTCGGTGCCGATCAGCAGGATGTTGATCGCCTTGCCCTTGCTGAAGCCACCGGTGCTCGCGCCGTCGTCGGAGACGGACGTGATGTTGTCGTTGAGGTGCTTGATGTAGAGGTAGGCGCCTCCGGCGGCGGCGACCAGCACGAACGCCATCGTGCCGCCCGTCCACAGCAGGATTTTCTTCGCCTTGCCCGTCTTCTTCACCGGTCGGTGCCCGCGCCGGCCCGGCAACGGCTCCTCGGGCTCACCGCGGCGGCGGCGCGGCGGCGGAACGTCACGGCCCGGCGCGCGCGCGGGAGCCGTCGTACGACTGCGCACGGCACCGCCCGCGGAACGCGAGGCCGCCCGGCGCGGGCCGGGCACTGCCGACTGCGGAGCGGAAGGACTCAGTCGCAGTTCGTATTCACCGGTGTTCGGATTGAGCACCCATTGGTCTGCGGGATCGATGTCGTCCGCCCGCCCACGGCCTGTCGCGTCCACGATTGTCCGAATCCTCCGTCGGGGCGCGGCGCCTTCCCCCCTCAAGGCGCTCGGTCTCGGTCTCACAGTGCTCGACGCCAGGACGGACCTCGCGGCGGGATGCACCGGACCGCTCACACTATCCGCCCAGTTCAGCCCCCAGGGACGACGGTGAGAAATTCCACGCCCAAGGGCAGGGCAATTCGCCCTTTTTCTCGGACATAAGTGCGGTGATTTGGTGATCGCTTTACCTGCAGGCGTCCTCGGCGGCGGAGTTCCCGCGGAACGTGGGTGCGGGAGAAACCCCGTTCGACGGGTACCCGGGTCCGTTTCCGTCGGACTTACCGTCGTCGTATCCGTACTCGCCGTAGTCGTACGGGCCTTCGGGTGCCCTGCTCTCCGCAGTCGAATTGGCGCTTTTTGCGGGAGATTCCTGCGGAATTTCCATGGGGGCGTTCGCCGGGACTTCCCTGACCACGCGGACCGGCAGGTCCGCGCGCAGCCGTTCGAACAGCTTCTGCGCCTCGGGCTCGACCAGTTGGTCGCGGTTGGCGTCGTAGGCGTACGACTCCCGCGGGACAGTGAGGAATTGCACATTCGCCGCGGGGATGTCACGCAGCCCGCGAACCAGGTCGTACAGCCCGCGCAGGCTCGCCAGGGCCGGATCGGTCGTCAGGGACGATGTGGCGGCGTCCAGCACGGGATAGAGCTTGACCGGGTTCAGCAGGACGTCGTTGCCGCGCACCTTGTTGACCAGGGCGCCGAGGAACTGCTGCTGACGGTCCATCCGCTCGGTGTCGCTGCCGTCCCCGAGCGACTTGCGCGCCCTGACGTATCCCAGGGCCTGCTCCCCGTCGAGCGTCACGCGCCCGGCCGGCAGCCGCAGCCTGGCGGCCTTGTCGTCGATCGGCTCCGGCAGGCACACCCGCACCCCGTCGACGGCGTCGACCATCTCCTTGAAGCCCTGGAAGTCGACCACCACGTGATGGTCGACGCGGATGTCCGTCAGCTGCTCCACGGTCCGGATGGTGCAGGCCGAACCGCCCGTTTCGAAGGCGGAGTTGAACATGGTGAACGCGGGCTCGGACCGGGTCCCGTCGGGTCGCAGGCAGGCGGGCACGTCCACCATCAGGTCGCGCGGGAGGGACATGGCGGTGACGGTCCGCCGCCCCGCCGCCAGATGCAGCAGGATCGTGGTGTCGGACCGCTCGGTCCCGGAGTCCCGCCCGTAGCGCGAGTTGCCGTCCCCCGAGCGCGAGTCCGACCCGATCAGCAGGATGTTCTGCGCGTCCTTGACGAGCGCCGTGGGCCGCTCCTTCTCGTACCGCGCCAGCTCGGCGGCCGCCGCGTCGTCTGCCGTGATGTTCCCGTCCAGCTTCGCGTACACCGCCCACCCGGCCCCCGCGGCGGCCAGTACGACCAGCGCCACGCCGAGCCCGCCGCCCCGCAGCCACCGCCGCCGGCGCCGCCGTGCGAGCCCCCGGCCGGTCGCGGACGCGCCGGCGCCGGGCCCGAGAGTGCGTGCGGTGTCGCTCACGGGCCGGCCCACCCCTCATGGCGTACGGACGTAGTGCTGTTACGACCATGCCCCGTAAGGGGCGGGGGAGGTGGGCTCGGCTGATCCGAACGGGTGACCGGTCAGCCGCCGGCCCCGCGCCGCACTGTACTCACTCGCTCGCTCTCGATCCGCTTGGCCAGGGCCTCCTCGCCGAGCCGCTCCAGATTCCGGCACAGCACCACGGACCCCCCGGTGGCGAGCGGCCCGTACAGCCCGGCGTTCAAGCCGTCCCAGGTGTCGTACGACAGCCCCGACAGGATCCGGCAGCCGGGCCCGGTGAGTCCCAGCCCCGTCGCCTCTTCTCGGGCCCGCTCCACGACCTCGGCCGCGCCGAACTCCCGCCCGGCCACGATCAGCCCGGGCTCCGCGGGATCCACCGGCGCGAACGGCGCGAACCGGTCCCCCTGCCCCGGCACCTCGACGGCGTAGTCGACGAAGCCCTCCGGGGTCTGCGGGAACCGCCCGCCCAGCGGCCGCAGCGCGAGCGCCACCCGCTCACCCCGGCACGCCCGCGCCGCCTCCAGCGTGTCCGGCCCGCTCACCACCACGTCCGCCGCGGCGGCGTTCCCGTCCATGTCCGCGACGACCCCCACCGACGCGCACGCCAGCAGCCACACAGCCGTCTGCCAGTGCGCCGGCAGCAGCAGGGCGACCCGGTCGCCGGGCGAGGCCGCGAGGTCGCCCTGGAGGAGGTTCGCGGTCTTGGCCACCCAATTGGCGAAGGTGGCCACGGACAGTTCGACGCGCTCGCCCGTGGCGTCGTCGTAGAAGGTCACCAGAGGGCGTCCGGGGTCCGCGGCGAGTGCGGAAGACAGCAGGTCGGCGGGGGTGCGATCGGTGGCGTTCACCCGCGCAAGCGTACGCGGGCGCCACCCGGCGCGGCGCCCGGCGGCACCACCGGTTCGGCGGAACGGGAGCCGACGGACCGTCAGCTCCCGAATGGACAGATAAATATGACCATGTCCAACATCAGGGACATGCGCGGATTCCTTGTCTCCTCCCTCGCCTCCTCGATCGGCGTCACCTGCGCGGCCGCCCTGGTCCTCCCGCTCGCCCCGCCCGCGGTCGCGGCGTCGCCGAGCGGAGCGAACAGCGGAGCCAGGCCCGCGCCGACGGCGGTCCGTCAGGCCGCCCAGGACCCAGCCGTCCTCCCGGGCAGCACCCAGTCCCTCCCCCTTGCCCCCCTCGCCCCCCTCACGCGCGACCGCGCCATCGGCCCGGCCGTCCCCGAACAGGGCCTGTCCCGCGACCACGTACGGCCCTTCTCCCTCGTCGGGGTCGTCTGGAACGACCCGGACGTCACCCTGCACGGCCGCGTCCAGGTCCGCACCCGCGCGGCCGGCACCGGCACCTGGTCCGGCTGGCAGGACCTGCAGACGCACAACGACGACGGCGCCGACCCGGACGCCGCCGAGCGCGCCTCCGGTCATGTCCGCGGCTCCACGGCACCGCTGTGGGTGGGCGATTCCGACGGCGTCGACGTCCGCGTACGCGCCGAGGGCGAACGCCGTACGGACGACACCGCCCGCGGCACCCGCACCGTGACCGCCTTCACCCCGCTGCCCGCCGGACTCCGCCTCGAACTCGTGGACCCCGGCCCGCAGACGGCGTCGCGCGCCGTGCCCCCGTCCGCCCGGAGCGGCATCGAGGCCGACGCCCCCGGCGACCGCGGCCTCGGCGCCGAGTCGGCCGAATCGCTGACCGCCTCCGCTGCCAACGCCGAACTCGCCCCGCTCGGCGCCAAGGAGATCCCGGCGCTGGGCAGGGCCGCGACGAAAAGCGAACAACGCACCCTGCGGGGGCCCGAGTTGACGGAGGTCCGGCGGACCAACCCCTACATCGGCCCGCGCCCGCGCATCATCACCCGCCGCGGCTGGGGCGCCAACGAGGGCTTGCGAGAGCGGGGGTTCGTCTACACCAAGAAGGTCAAGGCGGCCTTCGTGCACCACACGGCCTCCGGCAACGGGTACCGCTGTTCACAGGCGGCCTCCGTCATCCGCGGTATCTACCGCTACCACGTCAGGAGCATGGGCTGGCGCGACATCGGCTACAACTTCCTCGTCGACAAGTGCGGAACCATCTACGAGGGCAGGGCCGGGGGTGTGGCGAAGCCGGTCCTGGGCGCGCACACGCTCGGTTTCAACACCAACAGCATGGGGATCGCGGTCCTCGGAACCTTCGGCTCCGCGAAGCCTCCGGCGGCGGCCCTCAAGGCCATCGCCCGGCTCACGGCCTGGAAACTCGGTCTCTACGGTGCCAACCCGCGCGGCAAGACATATCTGAAGTCGGGTGGTGGCAATCTCTACCGAAAGGGAAAGAACGTACGCCTGAATGTGATCTCCGGACATCGTGACGGTTTCGCCACGGACTGCCCGGGCCGGCAGCTCTACCGCAAGCTCGGCACCGCCCGCACGACCGCCGCCCGCTACCAGGGCAGGTGACAGAGCACCAGAGAGTCGCATTCACCGCCGTCGGGGGACGAGGGGCGGAACCACGAAACGCCGCCGAGCCGTCGAAGGCGTCGCACGACGATCTGCATACACTGGCCGGCCGAAGGACATTTCGGCCGGTCCCGGCAGGAAGCAGAGACGACAGGTGACAGAAGCGATCCTCCTGGTCGGCGGCAAGGGAACGCGGCTGCGTCCGCTCACGGTGCACACGCCGAAGCCCATGGTCCGGGCGGCGGGTGTCCCCTTCCTCACACACCAGCTGGCGAGAGCCAGAGCGGCGGGCGTGGAGCACATCGTCCTCGCCACCTCCTACCTCGCCGAGGTCTTCGAGCCGTACTTCGGCGACGGCTCCTCGATGGGCCTGCACATCGAGTACGTCACCGAGGAGGAGCCCCTGGGTACGGGCGGCGCGATCCGCAACGTCGCCGCCCGCCTCCACTCCGGCCCGGACGACCCGGTGCTGGTCTTCAACGGCGACATCCTGACCGGGCTGGACATCCGCAGACTGGTGCGGACCCACGAGTCGTCCGGCGCGGACGTCTCCCTCCACCTGACGAAGGTCACGGACCCGCGCGCCTACGGCCTGGTCCCCACCGACGACACGGGCCGCGTCCTCGCCTTCCTGGAGAAGCCGCAGACCCCCGAGGAGATCGTCACCGACCAGATCAACGCCGGGGCGTACGTCTTCCGCCGCACGGTGATCGACACGATCCCGGCGGGCCGCCCGGTCTCGGTGGAGCGCGAGACGTTCCCCGGCCTGCTGGCGGCCGGCGCCCATCTGCAGGGCATGGTCGACTCCACCTACTGGCTGGACCTCGGCACCCCGGCCGCCTTCGTACGGGGCTCGGCCGACCTGGTCCTCGGCCGCGCCCCCTCTCCCGCCGTCCCCGGCCGCTGCGGCGACCGCCTCGTCCTTCCCACGGCCAGGGTCGCCCCCGACGCCAAGCTGACCGGCGGCACGGTCGTCGGCGAGGGCGCCTTCGTCGCCGAGGGTGCCCGCGTCTTCGGCTCGACCATCCTTCCCGGCGCCGTCATCGAACCCGGCGCGGTCATCACCGACTCCCTCATCGGCACCCGCGCCCGCGTGGGCGAACGCTCCGTCCTCACCGGCACGGTCATCGGCGACGGCGCGATCATCGGCCCCGACAACGAACTCCGCGACGGCATCCGCGTCTGGTGCGACGCCCGAATCCCAGCGGGAGCCCTCCGCTTCTCGTCGGACCAGTAGCGGCGGCCCGCCCGGGCACCGGACCGCTCGCCTTCAACGTGTCCGGCGCTGGCGGCTCACTGGTGTCGGCGGTTCGGCTGACCGCGGGCCCACTGCTCTTCGGCCGTCGGGCGGTTCGGCTGGGGCGCGGGCCCGCTTTTCTTCGGCTGTTGGGTGGTTCGTTGGGTGGGGGCCCGTTTCTCTTCGGCTGTTGGGTGGTTCGTTGGGTGGGGGCCCGCTTTTCTTCGGCTGTTGGGTGGTTCGGTTGGGCGGGGGCCCGTTTCTCTTCGGCCGTCGGGCGGTTCGGTTGGGCGGGGGCCCACTTCTCTTCAGCCCGTCCGGCGTTTGAGGACGAGGCCCCTTCAGGGCCGACGGGGGTCCAGGGGGCGGAGCCCCCTGGTGGCGGCGCTGAAGGGACCGCCCCTCACAACTTCCCGATGTCCCCGCGAGGCATCTTCGGCGCCCTCCGAGCCGGCGTACGCCCACTCAGCAGAATCAACCGAGCGGCCCGATGCCGCTGCCCCGCATACGGCTCCAACAGCCGCAGCATCACCGCGTCATCCGCATCCCGATCCCCGGCAAGCGCCCACCCCACGATCCCCGGCAGATGCAGATCCCCCACGGTCACCGCATCCGCCGCCCCGTGACTGCGCTGCACGACCTCCGCCGACGTCCACGGCCCGATCCCCGGCACGACCTCCAGCCGCGCCTGCGCCTTCTCGGGCGACATCCCGACGGCCTCCTCCAGCCGCCCCGCCACCCGGACGGCCCGCAGGATCGTCGACGCCCGCTTGTTGTCGACCCCGGCCCGATGCCACTCCCACGACGGGATCAACGCCCACGTCCGCGGCGCCGGCATCACCCACAGCCGCCCCCCGGCCGCGGGCCCGGGCGCCGGCTCCCCGAACTTCCGCACCAGCGACCGCCACGCCCGGTACGCCTCGTCGGTCGTGACCTTCTGCTCCAGCACGGACGGGATCAACGACTCCAGCACCAGCCCGGTCCGCGTCAGCCGCAGCCCCCGCCGCCGGTGCCACGCCGAAGCCACCACGCGGTGCCGGGGCACGAACGCCCCCGGCTCGTCGGCACCGCCCAGCAGTTCCGGCAACCGGTCCAGCAGCCACTCGGCCCCGGGCCCCCAGGCCTCCCCGCGCACCGCCCCGCCCGCCACGCTGACCCGCAGTGTCCCGGGCCCGAGGGGCGTGAGAGTGGCCCGCCACACCGACCCGTCGGGCATGGCCCGGAACGTCGGATCGCCGGGCCCGCGCCGCAGCGGCCCCAGCACCAGCCCGAGGTCGAGCGGCCCGTCGGACACCACGGTCCGTACCCGTCCGCCCGCCTCGGCCTGCCGGGGCACCCTCGCGGGCACGCCGACATGCCCGCCCCGCACGGTCGTACGGGTGGGCCGCGGAGAAAACCGTCCTGCCACGAAAGATGTCCTAGAGGTCCCTGGGTGTCCTCACGAGGGTAGGCGCAGTGACGCGCCCGTCACCGCACCTCGATGAAAGCGTCCGCTTCCCGGGCCGTTCGGGGCCTCGGTTCCTCCGCCGGATGCCCCACAGCCACCGCTCCCATCGGGTCCCAGCCCTCGGGCAGTCCCAGCACCTCGCGCACCACGTCCCGGCAGAACATCGTCGACGACACCCACGCCGACCCCAGCCGCTCCCCGGCCAGCGCGACCAGGAAATTCTGCACACCGGCGCCCGCGGCGACCACGAACATCTCCCGCTCGGCCCCGTCCCGCCGCGCGTCCCCGTACGTGTGCGACCCGTCCATCACCAGGCACGGCACGACCAGATACGGCGCGTTGCGCAGCACGTCGCCGCGCCGCACCCGCTTGGCGATGGACTCCTCGCTCTTGCCGTCGCGTCGCAGATCGGCGATCCACGCCTCCCGCATGGCGTCCAGCAGCCGGACCCGTGACTCCTCGGACTCCAGCAGCACGAACCGCCACGGCGTCGTGTGATGCGGCGCCGGCGCGGTGACCGCCAGCGCGACCGCCCGCCGCACGGCCCCGGGGTCGACGGGCTCGTCGGTGAACGCCCGTACGGTACGACGCTGGGCCACCGCCTCCCGTACCGCCTCGGAGGTCCCCAGCCGGAACATGTCGTCGCGCGCATCGCGCACCATGCTCCGCGCCCCCTCCCCGTGCTCGTCGGCCACGACGTGCGGCAGCCCGCGCACGACGGCGACCGGCCTGCCGGCCGCCTTGCCCTTGACCAGGTCACCGGCGGCGGCCAGTTCGTCGGCCGTGGCCACCACGGTCGCAGCCAGCGGATTGCCGTACGCGTCCGTGCCCCCGCGCAGATCGTCCAGCACCCGCACTCCGGCGGCGCCGATCGCGACATCGGTGAGGCCCGAGCGCCAGGGCCGCCCGAAGGTGTCCGTGACGACGACGCCCACGCGCACGCCGAGGGCGTCCCGCAGGCCGTCGCGGATCGCGCGGGCCGAGGCGTCCGGGTCCTCGGGCAGCAGCAGCACGGTGCCCGCGGGGGTGTTGGAGGCGTCGACCCCGGCCGCGGCCATGACCAGACCCTGCCGGTTCTCGACGATCCGGAGCGCCCCGCGCCGTGCCACGACCCGCACGGTCTCGGCGTCGATCGCCGCCTCCCGGTCGTCGGCCGCGACGAGACGCCCCTCGGCCTTGGAGACGATCTTCGAGGTGACCAGCAGCACGTCCCCGTCGGCCAGCCCCGGCTCGGCGGCGGCGATCAGCTTCGCGAGATCGTCCCCGCCCTGCACCTCGGGCAGCCCCGGCACGGCCCAGACGCGGTACCCGTCGGCAGACGCTGCCTTCAAGACGCCCGCACCTCCTCGGCCAGCGCCAGCGCCTCGCGCGCCATCCGCGCGGTCGCGTCCACGTCGGTCATCATCAGCGGCACCGCGCGGCACCGGATGCCCGCCGACTCCACACGCTCCACGGCGTCCGCGTCCCGGGTGTCGACGAGCCAGCCGTCGAGCAGCCCGGAGCCGTAGTGCTCGGCCACCGCGGCGGCGCTCGACTCCACGCCGACGGCCGCGAGCACCTTGTCGGCCATGCCGCGCACGGGCGCGTCGCCGACGATGGGGGAGAGGCCCACCACCGGCACCCCGGCCTCCGCGATCGCCTCCCGGATACCGGGCACGGCGAGGATGGTGCCGACCGACACGACGGGGTTGGACGGAGGGAACAGCACGACGTCCGCCTCGGCGATCGCCTCCAGCACGCCCGGCGCGGGCTTCGCCTGCTCGGCGCCCACCGGCACGACCGCCTCGGCCGGCACGGAGGCCCGCAGCCGCACCCAGTACTCCTGGAAGTGGACCGCCTTGCGCTCCCCGTCGACCTCCACGGCCACATGCGTCTCGACACGGTCGTCGGTCATCGGGATCAGCCGTACGCCCGGCTGCCACCGGTCGCACAGCGCCTCCGTCACCGCGCTGAGCGGGTATCCGGCGCCGATCATCTGGGTGCGCACGATGTGCGTGGCGAAGTCGCGGTCGCCGAGCCCGAACCACTCCGGGCCCACGCCGTACGCCCCGAGCTCCTCCTTCAGATGGAAGGTCTCGTCGGCCCGCCCCCAGCCCTGCTCCTCGTTGATGCCGCCGCCGAGCGTGTACATCACCGTGTCGAGGTCCGGGCAGACCTTCAGCCCGAAGAGGTGGATGTCGTCCCCGGTGTTGCCGATGACGGTGATGTCGGCGTCCGGCACGGCCTTCTTCAGACCGCGCAGGAACCGGGCACCACCGATGCCGCCTGCCAGAACCACGATGCGCATGTCTCTCAGTGTTGCAGGCGGGTACGACAACGCGTCAGGCAGTCACCGGACGGGTCCGCGCGGCCGGCTCGCAGTGCGGGGCAGTGTGCATCGGCATGTCGGTCAGGCCCGGGTAGTAGATGTGCAGGCTTATGGCCGGCTCCAGCGTGTCGTTGACGACCTCGTGCACATACCCCGGCGCGAACACGCGCTGAGCACCGGCCGCCAACGCGCGCGTGCCGCGCTCGGTCCGCTCGGTCAGCGTCCCCTCCAGCACGGTCAGGACGCCCGACGAACGCCCGTGGTCGTGCAGCCCGCTGCCCTGGCCCGGCACCCAGGACAGCAGCCACACCTCGTAGCCGGGGCCCGTACGCAGCCGGTGGTACCAGCGGGTCGTCGCGTCGTAGCGGACGAGGTGTTCCCACTCGGAGCGGTCGGCGGCGACGGAGCGGGCGAGGCCCACGAACTCGGCCACGGTGGCCGGGTGCTCGCGCGGCGGCTGCAGCAGATGCTGGACTTCGAGGATGTCGCCGGCGATCTGGAGGTCGTTGTCGCTGTTCATGGGTGCGGTGGTTCCTCGGTGAAAGAAGGTCAGAGGGAACGAGCAGCGGGGGAGAAACACGAAACCGAGCCGCGGGGCGACTCGGTCCTCAGCTGGAGCGATCGGGCAGGCTCAACAGCTGGAACAGCAACAGCTACAGCGAGCGCGGGCAGCACCGTGGGACCCGGCGGTGCGGGTCGAGGTCGGTGCCGAGTTCGCGAGCATGCCCACAAGGACACCGGTTCACACCTTCACTGTCAACTCGACACCCGGTATGTGGGACGGGTTTCACCTCATCCGGTCCATCTGGGTGATGAAAGGTTTGTTCTGAGGGGGACCGGGACACAAGGCGCACAACCGCGCGCTCAGGCCTCGTTGCGATCCTGTGATCCGAACGTGATCCGGTTCGCTTCGTGGGGCGCGTGGAACGGGATCGAACATCCGGGCGTCCTTTCCCGTACAGGCTCTGCAACGGGTCCAAGACCCTCCCGGGCCTCATCTACATGTCAAGGTTTATGCCGATTTGAACACTTTCCGCATGGCCTTGGTTCCGCAGAGTGAATAAGGGGCCCAATAGCAGATCTCGGCTTGACTCGCCCGGAGCAGCACACTTGTAATTTCACTCGTGTCGTTCAGCCGAAATCGGTAACGGCTACATCACGGGGACGCGAAAGACAGACGAGGGGCGCACATGACCGAGCTGGTGCAGCAACTGCTGGTCGACGACGCGGACGAGGAACTCGGCTGGCAGGAGCGCGCGCTGTGCGCCCAGACCGACCCCGAGTCCTTCTTCCCCGAGAAGGGCGGCTCCACCCGGGAGGCCAAGAAGGTCTGCCTCGCCTGCGAGGTGCGCTCCGAGTGCCTCGAGTACGCCCTCGCCAACGACGAGCGCTTCGGCATCTGGGGCGGTCTGTCCGAGCGCGAGCGGCGCAGGCTGAAGAAGGCCGCCGTCTGAACCCCGAACCCCGCACTCCGCATCCAACGAACGGCCCGTCGCAGGTGGGTTATCCACAGGCGGCGGGCCGCTCTGCTGCCCAGCCGATAGTGTGGTCGCTCGTCCGAGACGCCTCGCCGCCCCCACGGGGCACAGACGTCCACCGCAGTCCATCGAACCGGGGCCCGTACCTCGATGTCCGTGCACAGCCACACGGCAGCCCACAACCCCGCTGCCGCTCCAGAGTTCCCGCGTCACGTGGTGACGGCGGTGCTCGTCTCCCACGACGGCGCCCGCTGGCTGCCCGACGCGCTCGCCGGGCTGCTCGGCCAGGAGCGCCCCGTCCAGTACGTGGTGGCGGCCGACACCGGCAGCGCGGACGCCTCCGCCCAGCTGGTCACCGACGCCCTCGGCGCCGACCGCGTGCTGCACCTCGCCCGCCGCACCGGCTTCGGCCAGGCCGTCGAGGAGGCGGTGCGGACCGCGCCCGTGCTGACCCCGGACGAGCTGCCGTACCTGAAGCGGCCCAGCGGCTGGGACCCCGTCACGCGCACCTGGCGAGACGACGCCTACGACATGCCCGAACTGCCGCACGGGGAGCCGGTCCAGTGGCTGTGGCTGCTGCACGACGACTGCGCCCCGGACCCCGACGCCCTGGCCCAGCTGCTGCGCGTCGTGGAGAACGAACTCGAGCTCGGCCGCGACGACGTGGCCGTCGTCGGCCCCAAACTGCGCGGCTGGTACGACAGACGCCAGCTGCTGGAGGTCGGTGTCTCCATCGCCCACTCCGGCCGCCGCTGGACCGGCCTGGACCGCCGCGAACAGGACCAGGGCCAGCACGACCACGTGCGCCCGGTGCTGTCGGTGTCCACCGCCGGCATGCTGATCCGCCGTGACGTCTTCGAGCGACTCGGCGGCTTCGACAAGCGACTGCCGCTGATGCGCGACGACGTCGACCTGTGCTGGCGGGCCACCGCCGCCGGGCAGCGCGTCCTGATCGCGCCCGAGGCGGTCGTCCGGCACGCCGAGGCCGCCTCCCGCGAGCGCCGCACCGTCGACTGCGTCGGCCGCAGCTCCGCCTCCCCGCACATGGTCGACAAGGCCGGCGCCGTCTACACCCTGTTCGTCAACTCGCGCACGGCCGTGCTGCCGTGGGTGCTGCTGCGCGTCGTGGTCGGCACCCTCCTGCGCACCCTCGCCTATCTCGTCGGCAAGGTCCCCGGACAGGCCGTCGACGAGATCCGCGGCTTGCTGGGCACCCTGCTGCGGCCCGAGCGGATCATCGCGGGGCGGCGCAGGCGCGGCGCCCCGCAGATCGACAAGGGAGAACTGCGCGCCCTGTTCCCGCCGCCCGGCGCGACCGTGCGGGCCACCGTCGAACAGGTCGCGGGCAACTTCTTCAGCGACTCCGACGCCGACGCCACCACCGGCGCCGGACGACACGGCGGCGCGGTCGAGTCCGGGCCGGGCGGGGACGACGCCGACTTCCTGGAGATCGAGCAGTTCGCCCGGCTCAAGCGCATCGCCCGCAAGCCCGGCCCGATGCTCTTCCTGGTGCTGCTGTTCGTCTCCCTCGTCGCCTGCCGCGCCCTGCTCGGCGGCGGCGCGCTCGCGGGCGGCGCCCTGCTGCCCGCCCCGGCCGACGCGAGCGATCTGTGGTCGCGCTACACCGACTCCTGGCACGCCGTCGGCGCAGGCGGCACCCCGTCCGCACCGCCGTACCTGGCGATCGTGGCGACGCTGGCCTCCGTGCTGTTCGGCTCCACCGGACTCGCGGTGACGGTCCTGCTGGTCTGCTCGGTGCCCCTGGCGGGCTTCACCGCCTACTTCGCCTCCCGCCCGCTCGTCGAGTCCCGCCTGCTGCGCGCGTGGGCGGCCGTGGTCTACGCCTTCCTGCCCGCCGCCACCGGCGCGCTCGCCGGCGGCCGCATCGGCACCGCCGTCCTCGCCGTCCTGCTGCCGCTCATCGCGCGCGCGGGCATCGCCGCGAGCGGTGTCACGAACGCCTCGGGAGCGCGCGGCAGCTGGCGCGCCACCTGGGCGTACGCACTGCTGCTGACCATCACCACGGCGTTCACACCGATCGTGTGGCCCATCGCGCTGATCCTCGGCATCGCCGTGCTGGTGCTGCGCCGCGCCGACATCACCGCCTACGGCCTGCGCTTCCTGGCCCAGCTCGGCACGCCCCTGCTGGTGCTCGCGCCCTGGTCGCTGACACTGCTGCCGTTCGGCTTCTTCAAGGAAGCCGGACTCGGCTACGGCCCCTCGACCGCCTCCGCGCTCGACCTGCTCGGAATGAGCCCCGGCGGCCCGGGCACGGTCGACGGGCTGATGCTGATCGGCGTCGTCCTGGCCGCGCTGGCCGCCCTGATGCGCTCGGAACGCCAGTCCGCGATCCGGACGGCCTGGGCGGTCGCCCTGGTGGGCCTGGTCTTCGCCGTGCTGTCCAACCGGTCCACCTGGGCCGGTCCGGCCACCCTCGTCTACGGCATCGCCCTGCTCGCCGCCGCCGCACTCGGCGCCGACGGCGCACGCGCGCGTGTGGCCGAGCAGAGCTTCGGCTGGCGCCAGCCGGTGGCCGCGCTGATCGCCTTCGCCTCGCTCGCCGGCCCGCTGCTGGTAGCCGCGGGCTGGATGATCGGGGGCGCCGACGGGCCGGTGGAGCGACGCGACCCCACACAGGTGCCCGCGTTCGTCGCCGAGGAGAGCGGTACCAGCGACCAGGCCCGCACCCTCGTCCTGAACAGCGACTCCGCCGCCCACGTCGGCTACACCCTGGTCCGCGGGTCCGGTGCCCGTCTGGGCGACGCCGAGGCCGCCGCGGCCGACGGCGAGAACAGCGCGCTCGACAAGGTCGTCGCCAACCTGGTCGCCGGCTCCGGCGCCGACCAGTCCGACCAGCTCGGCAAGTTCGCCGTGCGCTACGTCCTCGTCCACAAGGGCGCCCCCCGCGAGGTCACCCGAGTGCTGGACGCCACGCCCGGCCTGTCCCGCCTCAGCCAGCAGGACGGCAGCGCCCTGTGGCGGGTCGACCACGAGGTCGCCCGCGCGACGATCGTGACCGCCTCCGGCTCCGGCACCCCGCAGCCCGTGGCGGCCGGCCCCGTCGACATCCACACCACCGTCCCGGCCGGCGCCGACGGCCGCGTCCTGCGGCTTGCCGACACGGCCGCCGAGGGCTGGACGGCGACCCTGGACGGCAGGCCGCTCACCCGGACCACCGTCGACGGCTGGGCCCAGGGCTTCGAACTGCCCGCCTCCGGCGGCAGGCTGGACGTCACCTACGACGACCCGGTCACCCACACCGCCTGGTTGTGGGCGCAGGGCTTCCTCGCCGTCGTCCTCGTCGTGATGGCCCTGCCCGGCCGGCGCCGCGACGTCGACGACGATCTCCCCGAGGAGCCGTCGATCCCCGCCCAGCCCGTCGCCGGTGAGGGCCGCCGCGCCCGCCGCCTGCGCGCCCAGACGGAGGCCGAGGAAGGGGGGCCCGAGGAGGAGGTCCCGGCCCCTCCCGCGGAGGAGACACCGGTCGCGGTCCCGCAGCAGCAGTCGTACGGCGACTGGGACCAGGCGAGTTACCAGGGCGCTGGCTACGACCCCTACGGCAACGAGCAGTACCAGGGCGCCCAGCAGTACCCGGCGGGCACGTACGACCAGACGTACCAGGCGGACCCGTACCAGGGCGGCCAGTACGACCCGTACGCCTACGGCAACTCCCCTGGCGCCTACGACCAGACGTACGACCCGGCGGCCTATCAGCAGCAGGGCTACGACCCCGCGTACGACCCGGCGCAGGAGCACCCGCACGCCCCTGAGCGCCCCGACGGGAGTCAGCAGTGAACCGCACCACCCTCTCCCTGTTCGCCGGCACGGCCGCCCTCGCCGCCATCACGGGCATCGCCTCGCTCACCGCGCCCGGCACCTCCGGCGCGGACACCGCCAAGGCGGCCGCCGAACTGCCTGTGGAGCGCACCACGCTGTTGTGCCCGGCGCCCAGCACCTCCGACCTCGCCGACACGTCGTACACGTCGTACACGCCCGTCACCAAGGGCACGGGAGGCGACGGAAAGGCCGAACTCCAGGCCGCGACCGAGCAGTCGGACGGCGCGACGAGCGGCGCCAAGGGCAGGAAGGACAAGAAGAGCAAGGGCAAGAAGACCGCCGACAAGCCGGTCCTCACGCCCAAGGAGCCCGGCACACCGGTCACCGGCGACACCTCCGGCGCCGACACGCCCGCGCTGATCGGCACCGCCGAGGGGAAGTTCGCGCCCGGCTGGGCGGTGCAGGAGACCACGGAGGTCGCGGCGGGCACCGGACGCGGCCTGCTGGGCGTCAACTGCACCGCGCCGGACACGGAGTTCTGGTTCCCCGGTGCCAGCACGGCCGCCGACCGCACCGACTACGTCCACCTGACCAACCCGGACGACTCGGCCGCCGTCGTCGACATCGAGCTCTACGGCAAGGACGGCGCCCTGAAGTCCACGGTGGGGGAGGGCATCACCGTCCCGCCGCACTCCAGCGACCCGGTCCTGCTGTCCACGCTGACCGACGAGAAGCAGACCGACCTCACCGTGCACGTGAACGTGCGCAGCGGGCGCGTGGGCGCCGCCGTGCAGGCCCTGGACGACAAGACGGGCGGTGACTGGCTGGGGGCCGCCACCGACGCGGCGGGCAGCCTCGTCCTGCCCGGCATCCCCAAGGACGCCACGTCGGTCCGTCTGATCGCCTTCACGCAGGGCGACGCGGACGCCGACCTGAAGGTGCGTCTCGCCTCCCCGTCCGGGCTGATCACGCCCGCCGGCAACGAGACGCTGCACGTCAAGGCGGGGATGACGAGCGCGGTCGACCTCGGTGCCGTCACCCGCGGCGAGGCGGGCTCGCTGGTCCTGATCCCCACGGACCGGTCGGCGCCGGTCATGGCGGCGCTGAAGGTCGTACGCGGCAAGAGCGGCAAGCAGGAGACGGCGTTCCTCCCGGCCACGGCCCCGGTCGGCACGCGCGCGACGTCGGCGGACAACAGCGGCAAGGACTCCACCCTGTCGATCACGGCGCCGACCCGCACCGCCCAGGTGAAGGTCACCGCGTCCGCGGGCAGCGACGGCGGCTCGGCGGTGTCGAAGACGTACACCATCAAGGCCGGTACCACCCAGGACGTCGAGGCCCCGGTGCCGAACGGTGCGAAGGGCACGTACGCGCTGACGGTCGAGACGCTCTCGGGCGGCTCGGTGTACGCGTCCCGGACCCTGTCGGCCACGGAGGGCGGCATTCCCGGCTTCACGATCCAGACGCTGCCGGACGACCGGGGGCTGGTGTCGGTGCCGCGGGCGGACGAGGATCTCTCCGTACTGCAGAAGTGAGCGCGGCCGGCGGGGCTCAGTCCTCGCCGTACCGCGGGTCCACCGTCTCCGGGGTCAGCCCCAGCAGCTCGGCGACCTGCTCCACGACGACCTCGTGCACCAGGGCGGCCCGCTCGTCGCGTCCCTTCGTGCGGATCTCCACCGGCCGCCGGTAGACGACCACGCGCGCGGGGCGTCCGTCGCGCGCCGAGATCGTGCCGCCCAGGGGCACCGCCTCGTCGTTCCACGTCTGCCCGGGCCCGTCCAGCCGCGGTACCTCGAGGACCAGGAAATCGATGTCGGCGAGCTGCGGCCAGCGCCGCTCCAGCCGCTCCACGGAGTCCTGGACCAGGTCCGCGAACAGGTCGGCGCGGCTCGCGGCGAGCGGCACCTGGGGCGGTGCGATCGGACCGCGCATGCCCCGGCCGTGGCGGTCACGACGGCGGGGCCCGGGGCGGCCGGCGGCACGGTGGGGTACGGGGTTGTCCATCACTGGTGAAGAGTAGTCCCCGCCGAGTCCGCCCGCCCGGCCCCACTCGGCATCCCGGACACCGTTCGGCCACCGGGGACGGCATGTCGCAGGTTGACCATTCCAGCCAAGGTTGGGCTCGATTCCGCATCTCTCCGAGACCGTCGATGTCGAGGCAAATGACGTGTTTGTACGGAGTGTTGATCGGACGGCGGGTCGCGCGACGGCGTGTGGACCTGCGTCCGCCCAGGTCAGCAAGGTGTGGCGAAAGGGGTGTGTGGGGCGATTCACACCACGACACGGTGGAGTGACCTGGTGGAGAGTCGTCGCGGCCCGCTCAAGAGTGCGGTACCGTCCAACGTCGTGAGCCCTGTACGTCGCTGTTCGCGCACCGCTTGCGGCCGTCCCGCCGTCGCGACGCTGACGTACGTCTACGCCGACTCGACCGCGGTCCTCGGCCCGCTCGCCACCTATGCCGAACCCCACTGCTACGACCTGTGCGCCGAGCACTCCGAGCGCCTCACCGCGCCGCGCGGCTGGGAGGTCGTCCGGCTCCTCGACGGCTCCGCACCGGCCCGCCCCAGCGGCGACGACCTGGAAGCGCTTGCCAACGCGGTGCGCGAGGCGGCCCGTCCGCAGGGGCGGGCGGCCGAGGCCGGCGGTGGCGGGGCGCGCTCGGCGGACCCCATGGAGGTCGCGCGCCGCGGCCACCTGCGGGTGCTGCGCTCCCCGGACAACTGATCCGGGTTCCGCTCCCCGATCGAGACGCCTCCCGTGCCCGTGGCCGGAAAGGTCTCCCACGCGCGCATGGCGGGCATCGCGTTCAGCGATGCGAGTGATGCGTACGCCAACGCGGGCGATGCACGGCCATTGACGCGGCCTTGGCGCGGACACGA
This sequence comes from Streptomyces sp. C1-1, assembly GCF_050214755.1. NCBI lineage: Bacteria > Bacillati > Actinomycetota > Actinomycetes > Kitasatosporales > Streptomycetaceae > Streptomyces > Streptomyces sp. C1-1. Next base: position 5,953,958 of record NZ_CP189826.1, read on the forward strand.
CCATTCCGTAAGCCGAAGTGAGAAATCGCTTTCCGCATGACGGAATCGGGGAGGCGCCCGTGTACGTCCAGGAACTCGAACCCGTCGCGGGCTCGCTCGGCCTGTCCGCCTTGGTCGCCGCCCTGCCCCTGGTGATCGTCCTGATCCTGCTCGGCGGCGTCCGCATGAAGGCCCACCTCGCGGGCCTGACGGGCCTTCTGGCCGCCGTCCTGGTCGCCTGGCTCGCCTACGGCATGCCCCTTGGCCAGACCCTCTCCAGCGCGGCCCAGGGCGCCGTCTTCGGCCTCTTCCCCATCCTGTGGATCGTCGTCAACGCCCTGTGGGTGTACCGGATGACCGTCCGCACCCGGCACTTCGACATCCTGCGCCGCTCCTTCGGGCGCCTCTCCGACGACCCCCGCATCCAGGCACTCGTCGTCGCCTTCTGCTTCGGCGCGCTCCTGGAGGCGCTCGCCGGCTTCGGCGCGCCGGTCGCGATCTGCTCCGTCATGCTCGTCGCCCTCGGCTTCGACCCGGTGCGCGCCGCCGTCGTCGCCCTGGTGGCCAACACCGCGCCGGTCGCCTTCGGCGCCATGGGCACGCCCGTCGTGACGCTCGCTCAGGTCACCGGGCTGCCGCTGCACACCGTCGCCTCCGTGGTGGGCCGTCAGACGCCGCTGCTCGCCCTCGTGGTGCCTCTCGTGCTGGTGTGGCTGGTGGACGGGCGGCGCGGGCTGCGCGAGACCTGGGTGCCCGCCCTGGTGTGCGGAGTCGCCTTCGCCCTCGCCCAGTTCGCCGCTTCCAACTACGTCTCCGCGCAACTCGCCGACATCGCCGCCTCCCTGGTGGGCGCGGGCGCCCTGGTCGCCGTACCGCACGCGCGCGTGGCCGCCAAGGAGGAGGTACGCGCGTCCGTGCTGACCGGCGCGCGCAGCGAGGAGCTCGACGAGCAGGACCCGCGCCGCGAGGTCGTGCGCGCCTATGCCCCGTACGCCCTGATCGTCGTGGTCTTCTCGGTCGCGCAGATCCCCGCGGTCAAGGACTGGCTGGCCGGAGCCACACAGACGTACGACTGGCCTTTCCTGGACGTCGTCGCCCCGGACGGCAAACCGGTCGGTGGCAACGTCTTCACCTGGCCGGTCGTGTCGACCGGCGGCACCCTCGTGCTGCTCGCCGGGCTGTGCACGGCCGCCGTCCTCGGGGTGCACGCGCGCGTGGCGGCCAAGGAGTGGCTGGCGACCGTGCACGAGCTGCGCTTCGCGATCCTCACCGTCACCTCCGTGCTGGCCCTCGCCTATGTCATGAACCTCTCCGGACAGGCGGCGACCATCGGCCACTTCGTGGCGGCCGCGGGCGCGGGGCTGGCCTTCCTCTCGCCGGTCCTCGGCTGGTTCGGCGTGGCCGTCTCCGGCTCGGACACCTCGTCCAACGCCCTCTTCGGGGCCCTCCAGGTCACCGCCGCCCGCGAGTCGGGGCTGTCGCCCGAACTCCTCGCGGCCGCCAACAGCTCCGGCGGCGTCCTCGGCAAGATGATCTCGCCCCAGAATCTCACCATCGCGTGCGCGGCCGTGGGCCTCGCGGGCCGCGAGGGTGACCTGCTGCGCAAGGTGCTGCCCTGGAGCGCCGGGCTGCTGCTGGTGATGTGCCTGATCGTCGTCGGCCAGAGCTCGCCCGTCCTGGACCGGATGCTGCCCTGAGCCTTCTTACCCTGCTCTGACCTGAGGTTACGACCGCCGTTCCGGCACGGCGTCCGCGCACCGCACGGCCATCCGGTACGGGTAGTTTGGGGCCACCGATAGGACTCCAGGAGGGTTGGCCGTGGCTGCTGATCTGTCACAGATCGTGAAGGCGTACGACGTGCGCGGGGTGGTCCCGGACCAGTGGGACGAGTCACTGGCCGAGCTCTTCGGGGCGGCCTTCGTCCGGGTGACCCGGGCGCGCGCGATCGTCGTCGGCCACGACATGCGGCCCTCGTCCCCCGGCCTGTCGCGGGCCTTCGCGCGCGGGGCGGCCGGGCAGGGCGCCGACGTGACCGAGATCGGCCTGTGCTCGACGGACCAGCTGTACTACGCCTCCGGAGCGCTGAACCTGCCGGGCGCGATGTTCACGGCCTCGCACAACCCGGCGCAGTACAACGGAATCAAGCTGTGCCGGGCCGGCGCGGCGCCGGTCGGGCAGGACACGGGGCTGTCCGAGATCCGCGAACTCGTCGAGCGGTGGACGGAGTCGGGCGCTCCGCAGCTGGCCGCCGAGCCGGGAACGATCACCGGGCGCGACACGTTGTCCGACTACGCGGCGCATCTGCGCTCCCTCGTCGACCTGACCTCCGTCCGGCCCCTGAAGGTCGTCGTCGACGCGGGCAACGGCATGGGCGGCCACACCGTCCCCACGGTGTTCGACGGACTGCCCCTGACCGTCGTCCCGATGTACTTCGAACTCGACGGCACGTTCCCGAACCACGAGGCGAACCCCCTGGACCCGGCGAACCTCGTCGACCTGCAGCAGCGCGTCCGCGCGGAGGGCGCGGACCTCGGCCTCGCCTTCGACGGCGACGCCGACCGCTGCTTCGTGGTCGACGAGCGAGGCGAGCCGGTCTCCCCGTCCGCCGTCACGGCCCTGGTGGCCGCGCGCGAACTGGCGAGGAACGGCGGCAAGGGCGTGATCATCCACAACCTGATCACGTCGTGGTCGGTCCCCGAGGTGGTCCGGGAGCACGGCGGCAGCCCGGTCCGCACCAGGGTCGGCCACTCCTTCATCAAGGCCGAGATGGCCACCTCCGGCGCGATCTTCGGCGGCGAGCACTCGGCCCACTACTACTTCAAGGACTTCTGGAACGCCGACACCGGCATGCTGGCGGCCCTGCACGTCCTCGCGGCCCTGGGCGGTCAGGACGGCCCCCTGTCCGCTCTCGTCGCCGAGTACGACCGCTACGTTGGCTCCGGCGAGATCAACTCCACGGTCGCCGACCAGGCGGACCGCGTCGCCGCCATCAAGGCCGCGTACGCCGGCCGCGAGGACATCACCCTGGATGAACTCGACGGCCTGACGGTCACCTCCACCGACTGGTGGTTCAACGTCCGCCCGTCCAACACGGAACCCCTCCTCCGCCTCAACGCCGAGGCCCGCGACGAGGCGACGATGACGAAGGTCCGGGACGAGGCCCTGGCCATCATCCGCGCCTGACACCACTTCTCAGCCCGTCCGGCGTTTGAGGACGAGGCCCGTTCAGGGGCGACGGGGGTCCAGGGGGCGGCGCCCCCTGGTGGGTCGAAGGGGCGAAGCCCCTGTGCATGGGACGGGTAAGGGCGGCGGGGGCCGGAAAGCCCGGACGGCCACCGCCCGCCCACCCCGCCCCAACCCCACCAAGCCGCCCCCCACGGCGGTACCCTGACCAGGCACATCCGCACAACCCGCCGCACAGGCACGCGCACGCGTACCCGCCCCGAAGGGACACCCCATGCCGCTCGAATCCGGCCTCCTGGAGATCCTCGCCTGCCCGGCCTGCCACGCTCCCCTCAAGGAGCAGGACACCGAACTGATCTGCACCGGCCAGGACTGCGGCCTGGCCTACCCCGTCCGCGACGGCATCCCCGTCCTCCTCGTCGACGAGGCCCGCCGCCCCGCCTGACACGGAGGGCCCCGCCTCGCGCGCGCCGCACCTTCCGAGGCCCCGTCTCACCCGCGCCGCACCGTCCGAGGCACCCCCGACCCAGCAGACCCCACATCAGAACACCGTCCGCCGCACGCACCCCCCAAGCCCGCCGCCCCAAGGGGCCGGCGATCGGAGGCTGCCGCCCCATGCTCGACGAATCGCTGCTCGACACCCCCGAGGCCCTCTCGGAGGCCGACCGCCGCGGCCTCCTGCGCGGCGCCGCCGAAGCAGGCGCCCGCGTCCGCACCGCCGCCCGGCACGCCGCCGAGGCAGGCGTCAACGACCTCAAGCCGGACGGCCGCCCCCGCGCCGTCCTCATCGCGGGCCCCGGCGCCGCGGCCATCTGCGCCGCCGACCTCCTCGGCACCCTCGCCGGCCCCGGCAGCCCCGTCATCCGCCTCGCCCCCACCGGCGTCGCCCCCGCGGCGGGCGCCCTGCGCTGGGAACTCCCGGGCTGGGCCGGTTCGGTCGACCTGCTCCTGATCACCACCCCCGACGGCACCGAGCCGGGCCTGTCCCTGCTGGCCGACTCGGCCTACCGCCGCGGTTGCACCGTCGTCGCGGTCGCCCCCTCCCACACCCCGCTCGTGGAGGCGGTGGCGGGCGCACACGGCCTCTTCGTACCGATGGCGACGGCCCCGTACGAGCAGGACGAACCGCTCGCCGCGTCCGCCCCCGGCGTGCTGTGGGCGCTGCTCACGCCCCTCCTCGCGCTGATGGACCGCACCGGCCTGCTCTCGGCCCCGCCGGACGCCGTCGAGAAGGTCGCCGACCGCCTCGACCAGGTCGCCGAACGCTGCGGCCCCGCCATCGCGACCTACAGCAACCCCGCCAAGACGCTCGCCGCCGAACTCGCCGACGCCCTGCCGGTCGTATGGACCGAGGGCGTCTCCGCGGGCCCCGCAGGCCGCCGTTTCGCCGCGGCCCTCGCCGAGCTCTCCGGCACCCCCGCCGTCGTGGCCGAGCTGCCCGAGGCCCTGGCCGCGCACAGCGCGCTGCTCGCCGGCCCGCTCGCCGCGAGCGCCGACCCGGACGACTTCTTCCGCGACCGGGTCGACGAGCCGCCCGCCCTGCACGCGCGCGTGGTGCTGCTGCGCGACCGTCCGATCGGCGGCCTCACCGCCGCGCCGGCAGCCCGTGACCTGGCCCTCAGCCACGACACACCGATCAGCGAACTCGAGCCGGAGCCCGGCGACGAGCTGGAGACCCTCGCCGAACTGATCGCCATCACGGATTTCGCCGCCGTTTACCTGGCGCTTGCCTCGGGGGCCTGATCTTGACGCCTGCGCACTGAAACAGCCGTACACGCACGCGCGTACCGATCGACCGGCAGAGAGAACCGCATGGACCGCCTGGACAACACCATCCGCCCCTACGCCTGGGGTTCCACGACCGCCATCCCCACCCTCCTCGGCGTCGAACCGAGCGGTGAACCCCAGGCGGAGATGTGGATGGGCGCCCACCCCGGTGCCCCCTCGCGCACCGCGCGCGGCACCCTGGTGGAGGTGATCGACGCGGCCCCGGACAGGGAACTGGGTTCCGAAGCCGTCGCCAAGTTCGGCCCCCGCCTGCCCTTCCTCCTCAAGATCCTCGCCGCGGGCGCCCCGCTCTCCCTCCAGGTGCACCCCGACCTGGCGCAGGCGAAGGAGGGTTACGAGGATGAGGAGCGCCGGAGCATCCCCGTCGACGCCCCCCACCGCAACTACAAGGACGCCAACCACAAGCCCGAACTGATCTGCGCGCTCACCGAGTTCGACGGACTGTGCGGCTTCCGCGACCCGCTGCGGGCGGCCGAACTGCTCGACGGCCTCGGCGTCGACTCCCTCAAGCCCTACGTCGACCTGCTCCACGCCCACCCCGAGGACGCGGCCCTGCGCGAGGTCCTCACGGCGATCCTCAGCGCCGACCCCGAGGAGATGCGCCACACGGTCACCGACGCCGCGTCCGCCTGCGCGCGCCTGGGCGGCGCGTACGCCCCCTACGCCGACATCGCCCACCACTACCCGGGCGACCCGGGCGTGATCGCCGCGATGCTCCTCAACCACGTGCGTCTGCAGCCCGGCGAGGCGCTCTTCCTCGGCGCCGGCATCCCGCACGCCTACCTCAGCGGCCTCGGCGTCGAGATCATGGCCAACTCCGACAACGTCCTGCGCTGCGGCCTCACCCCCAAGCACGTCGACGTCCCCGAACTCCTGCGCATCGTCCGCTTCGAGGCGAGCGACCCGGGCGTCCTGCGCCCCGAGGCCTCCCCGGACGGCGAGGAGGTCTACGAGACCCCGATCGACGAGTTCCGGCTGTCGCGGTACGTCCTCGCCGAGGGCGGTACGACCCACGACCTCACCCGCGAGACCCCGCAGATCCTGCTCTGCACGGCCGGTTCGGCACGGGCGGGGGACGAGGAACTGACTCCAGGCACGTCCGTGTTCGTCCCCGCGGGCGAGAAGGCCGAGATGTCCGGAGCGGGCACGGTCTTTTGCGCCACTGTGATCGTATGACCGGGGTTGTGGGTACCTGACGCGCCGTCGACGGTTCGGGCTGCAAGAATGGCCCACCGGCAAAGGACGGGCAAAGGCCTGGACGGCGTACACGAAGGCGAAGGGACAACGCGGACACATGAGCGCGTCAGGCGGCACCAGGGCGATCGTGGCGGCACTCGGCGCCAACCTCGCGATCGCGGCATCGAAGTTCGTTGCGTTCGCGTTCAGTGGCTCGTCCTCGATGCTCGCCGAGGGCGTCCACTCCCTCGCCGACTCCGGCAACCAGTTCCTGCTGCTGATCGGCGGCAAGAAGGCCCAGCGCGAGGCGACCCCGCAGCACCCCTTCGGCTACGGCCGCGAGCGGTACATCTACGCCTTCCTGGTGTCCATCGTCCTGTTCTCCATCGGTGGCATGTTCGCCATCTACGAGGGCTACACGAAGATTCGCCACCCGCACGAACTGGAGCACTGGTACTGGCCGGTGGGCGTCCTCACCTTCGCGATCATCGCCGAGGGCTACTCCTTCAAGACGGCCATCAAGGAGTCGAACGGACTGCGGGGCAGCCTGTCCTGGTCGCAGTTCATCCGCCGCGCCAAGGCGCCCGAGCTGCCCGTCGTCCTGTTGGAGGACTTCGGCGCCCTGATCGGTCTGGTCCTCGCCCTCGGCGGCGTCGGCCTGGCCCTGCTCACCGGCGACGGCGTCTGGGACGGCATCGGTACGGTCTGCATCGGCGTCCTGCTCGTCTCCATCGCCCTCGTCCTCGCCGCCGAGACCAAGTCGCTCCTGCTCGGCGAGGCCGCGGGCGTCGAGGACGTCAAGAAGATCGAGACGGCCGTCGTCGACGGCGACACGGTCACCGGCATCATCCACATGCGCACGCTCCACCTCGGCCCCGAGGAACTCCTGGTCGCCGCGAAGATCGCCGTGCAGCACGACGACACGGCCGCCGAGGTCGCCTCCGCCATCAACGCAGCCGAGGCCCGCATCCGCGCGGCGGTCCCCATCGCGCGCGTGATCTACCTCGAACCCGACATCTACAGCGAGGCCGAGGCCGTCAAGGGCCCGGACCGGGAGGCGACGCCCGGAGGCCCCGCCCCCCACCCGGCCGGCCACTGACAGCCTCGTCCCTGCCTCCACGAGCTTCTGCCCCCGGCCCCGATCGGCTCGATCTGTTCGGAGGTGGACTGGGGTGCTCGGCCCGGCCGGTGTAGCTTGGAGTGGAGCCAGACGTCGCTGCTGATGGCGGTCGGGCGGTCCCATCGCGGACCGACCGAGGGAGAGAGGGCCTCCGACGGACTGCGCTGCGCGTACGCGGGCATGCCTGTGTCCTCTTCTCGGGCACCCCTGTGTCCGCCGCCGCGCAGACCAGCCGTACCCACCTCGCCCCAACCCCGAGGAGCAGCTCGCAATGACGACTGTCGAAAACCGACAGGACTTCAAGGTCGCCGACCTCTCCCTGGCCGAGTTCGGCCGCAAGGAGATCACCCTCGCCGAGCACGAGATGCCCGGCCTGATGGCGATCCGCAAGGAGTACGCCGAGACCCAGCCGCTGGCCGGCGCCCGCGTCACCGGCTCCCTGCACATGACCGTGCAGACCGCCGTTCTCATCGAGACCCTGGCCGCCCTGGGCGCGCAGGTCCGCTGGGCCTCCTGCAACATCTTCTCCACCCAGGACCACGCGGCCGCCGCCATCGCCGTCGGCCCGAACGGCACGCCCGACAACCCGCAGGGCATCCCGGTCTTCGCCTGGAAGGGCGAGACGCTGGAGGAGTACTGGTGGTGCACCGAGCAGGCGCTGACCTGGCCGGACAGCCCCACCGGCGGCCCGAACATGATCCTCGACGACGGCGGTGACGCCACTCTCCTCGTCCACAAGGGCGTCGAGTACGAGAAGGCGGGCGCCGTCCCCGGCCTGGAGACCGCCGAGTCCGACGAGCACCGCGTCATCCTCCAGCTGCTGCACCGCACCCTGGGCGAGAACCCCCAGAAGTGGACCCAGCTGGCGTCCGAGATCCGGGGCGTGACCGAGGAGACCACCACCGGCGTCCACCGCCTGTACGAGATGCAGCGCGAGGGCTCCCTCCTGTTCCCGGCGATCAACGTCAACGACGCCGTCACCAAGTCGAAGTTCGACAACAAGTACGGCTGCCGCCACTCCCTGATCGACGGCATCAACCGCGCCACCGACGTCCTGATCGGCGGCAAGACGGCGGTCGTCTGCGGTTACGGCGACGTGGGCAAGGGCTGCGCGGAGTCGCTGCGCGGTCAGGGCGCCCGCGTGATCGTCACCGAGATCGACCCGATCTGCGCGCTGCAGGCGGCGATGGACGGCTACCAGGTCACGACGCTGGACGAGGTCGTCGACAAGGCCGACATCTTCATCACCACGACCGGCAACAAGGACATCATCATGGCCTCGGACATGGCCAAGATGAAGCACCAGGCCATCGTCGGCAACATCGGCCACTTCGACAACGAGATCGACATGGCCGGCCTCGCCAAGGTCCCCGGCATCGTCAAGGACGAGGTCAAGCCGCAGGTCCACACCTGGACCTTCCCGGACGGCAAGGTGATCATCGTGCTGTCCGAGGGCCGCCTGCTGAACCTGGGCAACGCCACCGGTCACCCGTCGTTCGTGATGTCCAACTCCTTCGCGGACCAGACCCTGGCCCAGATCGAGCTGTTCACGAAGCCCGACGAGTACCCGACCGGCGTGTACACGCTGCCCAAGCACCTCGACGAGAAGGTCGCCCGCCTCCACCTGGACTCGCTCGGCGTGAAGCTGACCACGCTCCGCCCCGAGCAGGCCGCGTACATCGGCGTGGAGGTCGAGGGCCCGTACAAGTCCGACCACTACCGCTACTGAGCACCACCTCCAGCACCACCTCCGAGGCAGGCCCCCGCACCCCCGTGTCGGGGGCCTGCCCCTTCGGTCCCGTGGCCCGTCGGCGGCCGGACCGGCTCGTCAAGATCCAGGACTCCCATGCCCCGCGGCCGTTATTCGCTCCACGATCCGCACGACCACACCCCCCTCGCTGAAGAGCACTTCCACTGCGCCCCCGGCCCCTCCGGCTGGCGTTACGTCTCCCAACTGACCACCCCCGCGGGCGACCACCGCGGCTCGGTCGACCTCACCCTCGACGAACTCGGCCGCCCCATCCGCCTGGAGCTCCACTCCGCCGAATGGCAGGTGCGCGGCGCCGCGCTGGACGGCGTCACCTGGGTCCGTACGGACTCCACCGGAGCTCACGCCACCGAAGGCAATGTGCGTGCCCACGCCTTCACCGGCACGTCCCCCGCCTTCCTCGTCGCCACCACCCGTCTCCTGCGCCTCAACCCTTCCGCCTCAGCAACCCGCGTACGCCTCGTCGCCTTCACGGACCCCGTCCTCGCCCCACGCACCGTGGACCAGTCCTGGACCTTGCTGAACAGAGAAGCACACGCCACTGACAACGGCCCTCTGACCGTGGACGAATACCAGGTCACAGCCCTGGACACGGGCGAGCAGCACGCTGTGCACATCGCGGGAGACGTGGTGCTCGCGGCGCCCGGGATCGAGCTGGAGAACCTCGAGTCACCGCCATCGACTTTCGTCTGAGACGACGGGCCTAGGCCGGCGGTACGAAACCGGTCGAACCGGTCCTCCCGGTCGCCTCCGTCGCAGGCTCGACGGGCGGCGGGTCCGCCGGCACGGCAGGCCGCGGCGCGTACGGCGACACGGCGGGCGGGGTCTCGTACGTCGGCGACACGGCGGGCTGGGGCTCGTGGGACGCCGTCGGGGCATGTCCCGCCACCGCCGCACCGTTGCCGAAGGCCCGCCTCACCTCGCGGGCCTGCCGCTCCTGCATGACGGCGGCGAGATAGGCCGTCGGCGGCACACCCTGCGGAACGGGAGTACCCGTACGAGCGGCCACATCGGACGCGAGCCGTTCCGCCATGGCCCAGCCCACCTGCGGGTCGAGCTGATGCATCCGGGTCAGATACTGACGCACCGCCAGCCACAGCCCGTCGGGAACCGCGGACAGATCGAGCTCCGAGAACCGTCCGGCCAGCCACGGCGGAGGCGGAGGCAGAAAACCGGTCCGTGCTGCTGGCACCCGTTCCCGTACGACGAGAGTCCCGGCGAAGAGGTCCCCGAGCCGCCGCCCGCGCGACGACACGAGCGACGCGATACAGGCGATGACACCGAACGTCATCAGGATCTCCACCACGCCGATCGCGCCACGGACCAGCGCATGCCGAAACCGGATCGGCCCGCCGTCGTCGCGCACCACCCGCAGCCCGCACGCCAGCTTCCCGAGGGACCGCCCGTGACTGAGCGTCTCGACCGCGATCGGCGCCCCCACCAGCAACAGGACGAAGGTCGCGATCGACACCGCGAACTGCGCCGCGTCGTCCAGCGAGGCCGTGGCGGCGACCAGCGCGATGGTCACGACGACGTACACGGCCACGGCCACCACCAGATCCAGCAACACCGCGAGCGCCCTGCTGGGCAGCCTCGCGGGGCGCAACTCCAGCGCCACCGCCTCGCCCGTCACCAGCTCACTCACGCCCGCCGCCCTTCCCTGGTCTGCCCTCGCAGCGGCCAGTCTGCCAAGCTGAGGGCGCATCGCGCCGCAGTACGACAAGCTGACATGAACGACGGGCCAGCGACGACAGCCGAGGAGCAGCCGAACCGATGGACCTCGACGTCTTCGTCACGACCCACCGGGCCGAATGGGACCGCCTCGACGCGCTCCTGGGACGTCAACGCCGCCTCACCGGCGCCGAGGCCGACGAACTCGTCTCGCTGTACCAGCGCACGGCGACTCATCTCTCCCTGATCCAGTCCAGCGCGCCTGACCCCCAGCTGACCGGACGACTGAGCCAACTCGTGGCACGCGCGCGTAGCGCGGTCACGGGAACCCGCCGCGCCTCCTGGAGAGACGTCACACGCTTTCTCACCCACGGTTTCCCGTCGGCCGTCTACAGGTCGCGCCGGTGGTGGGTGCCCACCGCCCTGCTGTCCACCCTTGTCTCCGTCCTCCTGGGCTGGTGGATCGGCACCCACCCCGACGTCCAGGCCACCATCGCGGCCCCCAACGACCTGCGGGAGCTCACGCGCTCCGGGGGCCAGTACGAGACGTACTACTCCAGCCACCCCGCGGCGTCCTTCGCCGCCCAGGTGTGGACGAACAACGCCTGGGCCGCCGCCCTGTGCCTCATCCTCGGTGTCTTCCTCGGCCTGCCGGTCCTCTGGCTCCTGTTCCAGAACATGCTCAACCTCGGCGTCGGCTTCGGCCTGATGTCGTCCGCCGGCCGGCTCGACACCTTCCTCGGTCTCGTCCTGCCGCACGGCCTGCTCGAACTGACCGCGGTCTTCGTCGCCGCCGGAACCGGGCTCCGCCTCGGCTGGACGCTGGTCGATCCGGGTCCCCGTTCCCGCCGCACGGCCTTGGCCGAGGAAGGCCGTGCCGCCATCGGCATGGCGATCGGCCTCGCCCTGGTCCTCTTCGTCTCCGGCGCCATCGAAGGCTTCGTCACCCCTTCCGGCCTGCCCACCTGGGCGCGTATCGGCATCGGAGTCGTCGCCGAGCTGACCTTCCTTGCCTACGTCTTCGTCCTGGGCGGCCGAGCGGCCCGCGCCGGGGAGACAGGCGACGTCGAGGCGGCCGAGCGAAGCGCCACGGTGCCTACGGCGGCCTGATGTGCATACGCGCCCGCTGAGCTGTTAGTCTCTTCCTCGCCCCACCGGAGCCGTTGACACGGGCCGGTCGGGGAGGTAGATTCGAACAGTTGCCTAGAACTGGATCTGATCCGGTCGGCAGCAGTGAGTGTCTGTCTGCTTCTCGGAACATCGATTTCGACGAAGCCACTCCCGATGAATCGGAAAATTAGAGGCCGGTCAGACCGGCTCGAAACTTCTGATAAAGTCGGATCCGCCGGAAAGGAAACCGCGAAACAAAAGCGGGAACCTGGAAAGCACCGAGGAAATCGGATCGGAAAAAGATCTGATAGAGTCGGAAACGCAAGACCGAAGGGAAGCGCCCGGAGGAAAGCCCGAGAGGGTGAGTACAAAGGAAGCGACCGTTCCTTGAGAACTCAACAGCGTGCCAAAAGTCAACGCCAGATATGTTGATACCCCGACACCGGGATTTCCTGGTGGCGAGGTTCCTTTGAAGAAAACACAGCGAGGACGCTGTGAACGGTCGGGCCTATTCCGCTCGACTGTTCCGCTCTCGTGGTGTTCATCCCGATTACGGGAAAACATTCACGGAGAGTTTGATCCTGGCTCAGGACGAACGCTGGCGGCGTGCTTAACACATGCAAGTCGAACGATGAACCACTTCGGTGGGGATTAGTGGCGAACGGGTGAGTAACACGTGGGCAATCTGCCCTTCACTCTGGGACAAGCCCTGGAAACGGGGTCTAATACCGGATAACACTCTCGCAGGCATCTGTGAGGGTTAAAAGCTCCGGCGGTGAAGGATGAGCCCGCGGCCTATCAGCTTGTTGGTGAGGTAATGGCTCACCAAGGCGACGACGGGTAGCCGGCCTGAGAGGGCGACCGGCCACACTGGGACTGAGACACGGCCCAGACTCCTACGGGAGGCAGCAGTGGGGAATATTGCACAATGGGCGAAAGCCTGATGCAGCGACGCCGCGTGAGGGATGACGGCCTTCGGGTTGTAAACCTCTTTCAGCAGGGAAGAAGCGAAAGTGACGGTACCTGCAGAAGAAGCGCCGGCTAACTACGTGCCAGCAGCCGCGGTAATACGTAGGGCGCAAGCGTTGTCCGGAATTATTGGGCGTAAAGAGCTCGTAGGCGGCTTGTCACGTCGATTGTGAAAGCCCGAGGCTTAACCTCGGGTCTGCAGTCGATACGGGCTAGCTAGAGTGTGGTAGGGGAGATCGGAATTCCTGGTGTAGCGGTGAAATGCGCAGATATCAGGAGGAACACCGGTGGCGAAGGCGGATCTCTGGGCCATTACTGACGCTGAGGAGCGAAAGCGTGGGGAGCGAACAGGATTAGATACCCTGGTAGTCCACGCCGTAAACGGTGGGAACTAGGTGTTGGCGACATTCCACGTCGTCGGTGCCGCAGCTAACGCATTAAGTTCCCCGCCTGGGGAGTACGGCCGCAAGGCTAAAACTCAAAGGAATTGACGGGGGCCCGCACAAGCGGCGGAGCATGTGGCTTAATTCGACGCAACGCGAAGAACCTTACCAAGGCTTGACATACACCGGAAACGTCCAGAGATGGGCGCCCCCTTGTGGTCGGTGTACAGGTGGTGCATGGCTGTCGTCAGCTCGTGTCGTGAGATGTTGGGTTAAGTCCCGCAACGAGCGCAACCCTTGTCCCGTGTTGCCAGCAGGCCCTTGTGGTGCTGGGGACTCACGGGAGACCGCCGGGGTCAACTCGGAGGAAGGTGGGGACGACGTCAAGTCATCATGCCCCTTATGTCTTGGGCTGCACACGTGCTACAATGGCCGGTACAATGAGCTGCGATACCGTGAGGTGGAGCGAATCTCAAAAAGCCGGTCTCAGTTCGGATTGGGGTCTGCAACTCGACCCCATGAAGTCGGAGTCGCTAGTAATCGCAGATCAGCATTGCTGCGGTGAATACGTTCCCGGGCCTTGTACACACCGCCCGTCACGTCACGAAAGTCGGTAACACCCGAAGCCGGTGGCCCAACCCCTTGTGGGAGGGAGCTGTCGAAGGTGGGACTGGCGATTGGGACGAAGTCGTAACAAGGTAGCCGTACCGGAAGGTGCGGCTGGATCACCTCCTTTCTAAGGAGCACTTCTTACCGAGTTCGCTCGGTCAGAGGCCAGTACATCGGCGAACGTCTGATGCTGGTTGCTCATGGGTGGAACGTTGACTATTCGGCCGGGTTCTGGGTCGGAGGCTGCTAGTACTGCTCGCAAGAGCGTGGAACGCATGATCTCCGGGCGGGAGCCGGCCGGGCACGCTGTTGGGTGTCTGAGGGAATGGTTTTTCCTCAGTCGCCGGCCCCAGTGAACTTGTTCTTCGGAGCAGGGTGATGGGTGGCTGGTCGTTGTTTGAGAACTGCACAGTGGACGCGAGCATCTGTGGCCAAGTTTTTAAGGGCGCACGGTGGATGCCTTGGCACCAGGAACCGATGAAGGACGTGGGAGGCCACGATAGGCCCCGGGGAGTCGTCAACCAGGCTTTGATCCGGGGGTGTCCGAATGGGGAAACCCGGCAGTCGTCATGGGCTGTCACCCTTGCCTGAACACATAGGGCAAGTGGAGGGAACGCGGGGAAGTGAAACATCTCAGTACCCGCAGGAAGAGAAAACAACCGTGATTCCGGGAGTAGTGGCGAGCGAAACCGGATGAGGCCAAACCTACGACGTGTGAGACCCGGCAGGGGTTGCGTCGTGGGGGTTGTGGGATCTCTCTTCTGTCGTCTGCCGGCGGCAGGACGAGTCAGAAACCGTTGATGTAGGCGAAGGACATGCGAAAGGTCCGGCGTAGAGGGTAAGACCCCCGTAGTCGAAACGTCAGCGGCTCGTTTGAGAGACACCCAAGTAGCACGGGGCCCGAGAAATCCCGTGTGAATCTGGCGGGACCACCCGCTAAGCCTAAATATTCCCTGGTGACCGATAGCGGATAGTACCGTGAGGGAATGGTGAAAAGTACCGCGGGAGCGGAGTGAAATAGTACCTGAAACCGTGTGCCTACAAGCCGTGGGAGCGTCGGGATCTTCGGATCCTCGTGACTGCGTGCCTTTTGAAGAATGAGCCTGCGAGTTTGCGGTGTGTTGCGAGGTTAACCCGGGTGGGGTAGCCGTAGCGAAAGCGAGTCCGAACAGGGCGCTTTTAGTAGCACGCTCAAGACCCGAAGCGGAGTGATCTAGCCATGGGCAGGTTGAAGCGGAGGTAAGACTTCGTGGAGGACCGAACCCACCAGGGTTGAAAACCTGGGGGATGACCTGTGGTTAGGGGTGAAAGGCCAATCAAACTCCGTGATAGCTGGTTCTCCCCGAAATGCATTTAGGTGCAGCGTCGTGTGTTTCTTGCCGGAGGTAGAGCACTGGATAGGCGATGGGCCCTACCGGGTTACTGACCTTAGCCAAACTCCGAATGCCGGTAAGTGAGAGCACGGCAGTGAGACTGTGGGGGATAAGCTCCATGGTCGAGAGGGAAACAGCCCAGAGCATCGACTAAGGCCCCTAAGCGTACGCTAAGTGGGAAAGGATGTGGAGTCGCAGAGACAACCAGGAGGTTGGCTTAGAAGCAGCCACCCTTGAAAGAGTGCGTAATAGCTCACTGGTCTAGTGATTCCGCGCCGACAATGTAGCGGGGCTCAAGCGTACCGCCGAAGTCGTGTCATTGCAGCATGAGGGCCAACGCCCGCTGTGATGGGTAGGGGAGCGTCGTCTGCCGGGTGAAGCAGCACCGGAAGGTAGTTGTGGACGGTTGACGAGTGAGAATGCAGGCATGAGTAGCGATACAAACGTGAGAAACGTTTGCGCCGATTGACTAAGGGTTCCTGGGTCAAGCTGATCTGCCCAGGGTAAGTCGGGACCTAAGGCGAGGCCGACAGGCGTAGTCGATGGATAACCGGTTGATATTCCGGTACCCGCTGTGAAGCGTCAAACATTGAATCCAGTGATGCTAAGCCCGTGAAGCCGCCGGCTGAGTCTTCGGACGAGGTCGGAGTGGTGGAGCCGGTGACCCGAGCTGGTAGTAGGTGAGTGATGGGGTGACGCAGGAAGGTAGTCCATCCCGGGCGGTGGTTGTCCCGGGGTAAGGGTGTAGGACGAGTGGTAGGCAAATCCGCCGCTCATGTGTCTGAGACCTGATGCCGAGCCGATTGTGGTGAAGTGGATGATCCTATGCTGTCGAGAAAAGCCTCTAGCGAGTTTCATGGCGGCCCGTACCCTAAACCGACTCAGGTGGTCAGGTAGAGAATACCGAGGCGTTCGGGTGAACTATGGTTAAGGAACTCGGCAAAATGCCCCCGTAACTTCGGGAGAAGGGGGGCCACACCTGGTGAGAACACTTGCTGTTCGAGCTGGGGGTGGCCGCAGAGACCAGCGAGAAGCGACTGTTTACTAAAAACACAGGTCCGTGCGAAGCCGTAAGGCGATGTATACGGACTGACGCCTGCCCGGTGCTGGAACGTTAAGGGGACCGGTTAGCTCCATTTCGGTGGGGCGAAGCTGAGAACTTAAGCGCCAGTAAACGGCGGTGGTAACTATAACCATCCTAAGGTAGCGAAATTCCTTGTCGGGTAAGTTCCGACCTGCACGAATGGCGTAACGACTTCTCGACTGTCTCAACCATAGGCCCGGTGAAATTGCACTACGAGTAAAGATGCTCGTTTCGCGCAGCAGGACGGAAAGACCCCGGGACCTTTACTACAGTTTGATATTGGTGTTCGGTTCGGCTTGTGTAGGATAGCTGGGAGACTTTGAAACGCGGACGCCAGTTCGCGGTGAGTCGTCGTTGAAATACCAGTCTGGTCGTGCTGGATGTCTAACCTGGGTCCGTGATCCGGATCAGGGACAGTGTCTGATGGGTAGTTTAACTGGGGCGGTTGCCTCCTAAAGAGTAACGGAGGCGCCCAAAGGTTCCCTCAGCCTGGTTGGCAATCAGGTGTTGAGTGTAAGTGCACAAGGGAGCTTGACTGTGAGACCGACGGGTCGAGCAGGGACGAAAGTCGGGACTAGTGATCCGGCGGTGGCTTGTGGAAGCGCCGTCGCTCAACGGATAAAAGGTACCCCGGGGATAACAGGCTGATCTTCCCCAAGAGTCCATATCGACGGGATGGTTTGGCACCTCGATGTCGGCTCGTCGCATCCTGGGGCTGGAGTCGGTCCCAAGGGTTGGGCTGTTCGCCCATTAAAGCGGTACGCGAGCTGGGTTTAGAACGTCGTGAGACAGTTCGGTCCCTATCCGCTGTGCGCGTAGGAGTCTTGAGAAGGGCTGTCCCTAGTACGAGAGGACCGGGACGGACGAACCTCTGGTGTGCCAGTTGTCCTGCCAAGGGCATGGCTGGTTGGCTACGTTCGGGAGGGATAACCGCTGAAAGCATCTAAGCGGGAAGCCTGCTTCGAGATGAGGACTCCCACCCACTTGATGGGGTAAGGCTCCCAGTAGACGACTGGGTTGATAGGCCGGATCTGGAAGCACGGTAACGTGTGGAGGTGACCGGTACTAATAGGCCGAGGGCTTGTCCTCAGTTGCTCGCGTCCACTGTGTTAGTTCTGAGGCAACGACCGTGTCTTTTTCCGGTCCAACTTCATAGTGTTTCGGTGGTTATAGCGTGAGGGAAACGCCCGGTTACATTCCGAACCCGGAAGCTAAGCCTTACAGCGCCGATGGTACTGCAGGGGGGACCCTGTGGGAGAGTAGGACGCCGCCGAACAAATTTTGAGAAAACCCCCGGCCGGGGATACCGGTCCGGGGGTTTTCTGCGTTCCGGGGTAAACGAAATCCGCTCTGTTCAGGGGGTGCTCCATGCTGGAGAACCCCCTGAACTACAAACGGCCTGCGGTCTTGAGGGCTAGGTACGCGTCCGCCAGCGCCGGGGCCAGTTCGTCCGGCGTCTCGTCGACGACGGTGACGCCATGCCGGCGGAGCTGTTCCGCCGTGCGGTGGCGTTCGCTCTGGGCCTGGGCGGCGGCAGCGGCATCGTAGACCGCGTCCGTGTTTCCACGTGCTGTCGCCATGCGTGCGATGTAGGGGTCCGCCACGGACGCCACGAGGACCGTGTGTCGCTGGGTGAGTTGGGAGAGCACGGGGAGCAGGCCCTCCTCCACAGGGGCCGCGTCGAGACTGGTGAGCAGGACGATCAGAGAGCGGCGAGGGGCCGTACGGAGGGCTGTGGCTGTGAGGCCGCGCGCGTCCAGTTCGACCAGCTCGGGTTCGAGCGTCGCCATGGCGTTCACCAGGGAGGGGAGGACGTCCCGGACGGTGCGGCCCTGGACGACGGCCCGGACCCGGCGGTCGTATGCCAGCAGGTCCACGCGGTCGCCGGCCCGGGATGCGAGAGCTGCCAGGAGCAGAGCCGCGTCCATGGAGGCGTCGAGTCGCGGGACGTCGCCCACGCGGCCTGCCGCCGTGCGGCCCGTGTCGAGGACGAGAAGGATGTGGCGGTCGCGCTCCGGGCGCCATGTGCGTACGGCGACCGCGGACTGGCGGGCTGTCGCACGCCAGTCGATGGAGCGGGTGTCGTCGCCGGGGACGTATTCGCGAAGGCTGTCGAATTCCGTTCCTTCGCCGCGGATGAGCACGCTGGTGCGGCCGTCCAGTTCCCGTAGGCGGGCCAGTTTGGACGGAAGGTGCTTTCGGCTGGTGAAGGGCGGTAGGACGCGGACCGTCCAGGGGACTTTGTGGGTGCCCTGGCGGGTGACCAGGCCGAGGGGGCCGTAGGAACGGATCGTCACGCGGTCTGCCTGACGGTCGCCGCGGCGGGTCGGGCGCAGGCGGGTGGTGATGCGGCGGCGCTCGCCCGCGGGGACCGTCAAGCGGTGGCGGGATGCCTCGACCTCGGTGCCGGGCTGCCAGCTGCTCGGCGGCCAGGCGTCGCGCAGGCGTGCCCGGAGCAGGCGACGGGACGGGTTGGTGACCGTGAGGGTGACGTCGGCGGACTCGCCCAGGCGCACGTTGGTGTCGCCGGAGCGGGTCAGGCCGAGTCGTCGTACCGGTGCTGCCAGGGCGAAGTCGCAGGCGCAGGCCACTGCCAGCGGGGCGTTCACCGCGAGGATGCCCGTCCAGCCGGGGTCCCAGATGCCTACGGGGACGGAGCCGAGTGCCGCGAGGAGTGCGGTGCGTCCGGTGAGGGCCATCAGCGGGGGACGGGGACGTGGGCGAGGATCGCGTTGATGACGGAGTCGGCCGTCACGCCTTCCATCTCGGCCTCGGGGCGCAGTTGCAGGCGGTGGCGGAGAGTCGGGAGGGCGAGTGCCTTGACGTCGTCGGGGATGACGTAGTCCCGGCCCGTCAGCCATGCCCACGCGCGTGAGGTGGCCAGGAGGGCCGTGGCGCCGCGCGGGGAGACGCCCAGGGTGAGGGAGGGGGACTCGCGTGTGGTGCGGCAGATGTCGACGACGTAGGCGGTGATCTCCGGGGAGATCGTCGTCTTGGCGACCGCGGCGCGGGCCGCCTCCAGGTCGGCGGGGCCGGCGACGGGGCGTACGCCGGCGGCGCGCAGGTCGCGTGGGTTGAAGCCCTCGGCGTGGCGGGTGAGGACGTCGATCTCGTCCTGCCGGGAGGGGAGCGGGATCGTCAGCTTGAGGAGGAAACGGTCCAGCTGGGCTTCGGGGAGGGGGTACGTGCCCTCGTACTCGACCGGGTTCTGGGTCGCGGCGACCAGGAACGGGTCCGGGAGCGGGCGGGGGGTGCCGTCGACCGTGACCTGGCGTTCCTCCATGGCCTCCAGCAGGGAGGACTGGGTCTTCGGCGGGGTGCGGTTGATCTCGTCGGCGAGGAGGAGGTTGGTGAAGACCGGGCCGGGCTGGAAGGAGAACTCGGCGGTGCGGGTGTCGTAGACGAGGGAGCCCGTCACGTCGCTCGGCATGAGGTCGGGGGTGAACTGGACGCGCTTGGTGTCGAGTTCGAGTGCGGATGCGAGGGCGCGGACGAGCAACGTTTTGGCGACTCCAGGTACTCCTTCAAGTAGCACATGTCCGCGGCAGAGGAGGGCGACGACGAGGCCGGTCACGGCGGGGTCCTGGCCGACCACGGCTTTGGCGATCTCGGCGCGCAAGGCCTCCAGGGAAGCTCGGGCCTTGCCCGGGTCCCCGGTGATCCCGGCGTTGTCAGTGGTCGGGTCCATCATGGACGGCGTACCTCTCTTTCGAGGGCGTCGAGTTGGTCGGCGAGAGAGATGAGGGCCGCGTCGTCGCTGGGCGGCGGGCCGAAGAGGAGCGAGTGCAGGGACTGTCCGTCGCCGCGCAGGTGGGCGGACAGGGCGGGGAGCAGGGTCTCGGGCGTGTGCGCCTGGGAGACGGGGACGCCTACGAGGGGGGCGAGGCGGGTGCGCGAGGTGGAGCGAAGAGCGGCGGCCGCGCGGTCGCGGGCGTTGGCCTTGCGGTAGAGGCGGGCGCGGCCTTCGACGGTTTCGGAGGCGCGGATCGCCACGGGGAGTCTTTCGGGCACGAGGGGGCCGAGCCGGCGTGCCCGCCAGAGGGCGGCGAGGGCTGCCGCGATGAACAGCTGCAGGGTGCCCCAGAGCCAGCCGGAGGGGAGCAGGTCCAGGAAGCTCTTCTCGCCGCCGTCGGTGGCGGAGGAGTCGGAGAGCGAGGGGAGGTACCAGACCAGATGGGGGCGGGAGCCGAGGAGTTGGAGGGCGAGCGAGGCGTTGCCCTGCTTGTCGAGACGGTCGTTCAAGAGGATGTCGGGCGCGCCGAGGACGATGGTGTCGCCGTCTCCGGAGGTCTGGGGAATGCGCAGGAGGGTGGCCAGGCGCTCGCTGGGGTAGCACTTGG
The DNA here is from genome assembly GCF_050214755.1 of Streptomyces sp. C1-1. Lineage (NCBI taxonomy): Bacteria > Bacillati > Actinomycetota > Actinomycetes > Kitasatosporales > Streptomycetaceae > Streptomyces > Streptomyces sp. C1-1. The sequence goes on from NZ_CP189826.1 coordinate 5,974,511, forward strand.
CGGCGTCGAGGTGGGTGGTGGTGTAGCGGATGCCGCCGGTGTCGGCGCTGCCGGCGCGCTGGGCGGCGGGCAGTCCGCAGTCGGGGGCGAGCGTGGAGTCGAAGCTGGTGGCGGGGTCGGCCGTCACGCCGGGGACGAGTCTCTCGACGGAGGAGCTGCCGGGTGCGACCAGGACGGTTCGGCCGCCGGAGTCGGCGGTCGCGGCGTGCAGCGCGGTCTGTTGACGCTGCGTCAACCGGTCCGGGACGGCGACGAGGAGAGTGGTGTCCGGGGAGGCCGCGGCGCGCGCACCGGTCAGCGTGGTCACCACGCGCGTGGTGACGCCGTGGTCGGCGAGGATCTCGGCGACCGCGCGGCTGCCGTAGGGGTCGACCGAGCGCGGGTCGAGTTCGCCGTGCCGGACGTCGGAGCGGACCACGGCGATGACGACGGCCGCGGCCAGGATGAGGATCACGGCGAGGGCGATGCCTCGCGCGCGGGTCCACACCTGGCGGGCGGTGGGCGAGACCGAGGTGGAGGGGAGCGTGGTGGCCTCGGCGGTCATCCGTCCTCTCCCTGGCGGGTGTGGTGCGCGGTGCCGAGGGTGCTGCTCGCGAGCTGCGGCTTGGCGCGTTCGAGGTCGCGGTCGAGTTCGGCGATGCGGCTGTACGACATCTCGCTCGCCCTGCGGCCGCCGTACGTGACGTCGTCGAAGTCCCGGGCCGCCGTGCGCAGTCGGTCGGTGTGGGAGGGCAGGGCGCGGCCCGCTTCGGCGGCGGCCTCGTCGGCGGTGCGGCCGGGGCGGACGTCGAGGAGTGCGCGTTCCTCGAGGGAGCGGACGATGGCGCGCATGCGTTCCTGGACGGCCTGGTTCCAGTGGCCCTGGGCGGCGTGTGCCTCGGCGGCCGCGCGGTGTTCCGCGGCGCTGCGGGGGCGGTCGTCGAACAGGGCGGCGGAGGAGATGGGTTGGCGGCCCGGGGTGCCCAGGCGCCACCACAGCGCGCCCAGGACCAGGAGGACGGCCACGACGATGACCACCAGGCCGAGCGCGCCTCCGGGCGTCGCGGCGGCCGCCGAGCCGAAGAGCTTGTCGATCCAGTCCCAGAAGGCGTTGAGGGCGCGCTGGAAGAGGCTGGGGTCGTTCTCGTGGTACATGCGCTTGGACAGCTCGCGCCGGGCCGCTTCCCGCGCGGGGTCGCGCGGGATGGTCACCGGTGGCTCGGCGCCGGAGCGTGCCGACGACAGCAGGGATGTGTCGCCGGCACGCAGCAGGGCTCGTACGGTCGATCCGGCGGCGCGCGGCAGGGCCGGCGTCGTGGTGAGAACTCCCCCCGTCGAGCTCACCGCATCAGCTCCCCGAGCCGGTGCCGGTGCCGTACCCCTGGACGCCGGCGGCGCGGGCCAGGTCGAGGTCGAGGGCCTCGCGGCGGATGCGCTGGTCGATGTAGAGCAGCACGGTGACGCCGGCCGTGATCGGGAACGTGATCATGGAGCCGATCACCGAGCCGATCCCGCTGATGATCAGGAACGTCCAGCCGACGTGGCCCCCGTTGTTGAGGAAGCCGACGATGCCGTCGCCGCCGACCGCCGCGCCGATGAAGGTGAAGGGGATGACCACGATCGAGGCGACGATGTTCGCGATGACCGTGGCGAGCAGCTGGATGCCGAAGATCCGCCACCAGGAGCCGCGGACCAGCTTCACGGAGCGGCTCATCGACTTGATGATGCTCTGCTTCTCCAGCATCAGCGCCGGGGAGGCGAGCGAGAAGCGGATCATCAGCCACAGGGCGACGACGCCCGCGCCGAGACCGCCCAGCACGGCCAGCGCGGCGCCCGCGGTGCCCGAGCCGGCAAGGGCCACGATGATGCCGGGAAGCGCGCCGCCGAAGACGATGCCGAACGTGATGAGCATCAGCAGGAAGATCAGGCCGAACAGCTTGAGCACCTGCGGGCGGGCGTCGCGCCAGGCCTCGCCGATGGCGACGGGCTTGCCGAGTACCGCCCGGCTGGTGACCGTCGTGAGCAGGGCGGTCGCCGTGATCGTGCCGATCAGGGAGATCAGGAAGACCACGGCGGTGTTCGCCATGGTGTCGCCCATGGCGCGGGTGACCTCGCTGAGGCTGGCGCTCGGATCGCTCAGGGTGTCCGCGGTGGCGTTGTCGTTGAGGGCGAAGCCCTGCAGCAGGATGACGGCGATCTCGGTGACGACCGCGACGGTCAGCGAGATGCCGAGGACCGTGCGCCAGTAGGTGCGCATGGTGGAGACCGCGCCGTCGAGGATCTCGCCGACGCCGAGCGGTCGGAGCGGGATCACGCCGGGCTTGGCCGCGGGGGGAGGACCGCCCCAGGCGCCACCCCAACCGCCGCTCCAGCCGCCGGGGGAACCGTAGCCGCCGTAACCCCCTTGGCCGCCTTGACCGCCGCTGCCGCCGGGAGGCCGGCCGCCCCAGCCGGGGCCGGGCGGTGGGGGCGGCGGGGTCTGGCCCGGGCTCGCCGGTCCGGTGGGCGCGGACCACTGGCCGGCGGGAGGCTGCTCCTTGGACCACTTCACGCCCTGGTCCTGCGCGTCGGTGCCCGACTGGCCGGCGGAATCCGTCGTGCCGGGTCGATCGTGGGGCTCGGCAGGGCCGGAGGCGCCGGGTTCCTGTCCGTCGGACGGGGCAGATCCGGGCGAGGCCCAGCCCGGAGTGTCTTTCATCGTCGCTCCTTCACGGTGCCCGTCCGCGGTCGCGGCGGCAGGTTGGCTGCCATCGTGCCATGGTGCGGTCGCCCTGGTACCGGCCGCGGTAGGGGCTGCACACCTTCAATTGTCTGCGGGAAAAGGGGCAGACTGACGGCATGGCTGATCAGTACGCGCATTACGGCGAGGACAGCAAACCGACCGAGACCCCGGCGATCCGTTGGGAGGAGCCACCCGAGGGCCCCGTGGTGGTGCTTCTCGACCAGACAAGGCTGCCGGCCGAGGAGGTCGAGCTGGTCTGTACGGACGCGTCCGCGCTGGTGGAGGCGATCCGGTCGCTCGCCGTGCGCGGGGCGCCGCTGCTCGGCATCGCGGGGGCGTACGGCGTCGCGCTCGCCGCCGTACGCGGCTTCGACGTGGACGACGCCGCGAACGCGCTGGCGGGAGCTCGGCCGACCGCCGTGAACCTCGGCGTCGGGGTGCGCAGGGCGCAGGACGCCCACCGGGCGGAGTACGCGAGGAGCGGCGATCCCGAGCAGGCCGCGGCGGCGGCGCTGACCGCGGCGCGGGCACTGCACGAGGAGGACGCCGAGGCCAGCGCGCGGATGGCCGAGCGGGGTCTGGCGCTGCTCGACGAGCTGCTGCCCGGGGGCGGGTACCGGATCCTCACGCACTGCAACACCGGTGCGCTGGTGTCGGGCGGTGAGGGGACGGCGTTCGCCGTGGCACTCGCGGCCCACCGGACGGGCCAGTTGCGACGGCTCTGGGTCGACGAGACGCGTCCGTTGCTGCAAGGCGCTCGCCTGACGGCGTACGAGGCGGCGCGCAACGGGATGGCGTACACCTTGCTCACGGACAACGCGGCGGGCTCGCTGTTCGCCGCCGGTGAGGTGGACGCGGTGCTGATCGGGGCCGACCGCATCGCGGCCGACGGCTCGGTGGCGAACAAAGTGGGGAGCTATCCGCTCGCGGTGCTCGCGCGGTACCACCATGTGCCGTTCATCGTGGTGGCACCGACGACGACGATCGATCTGGACACTCCCGACGGGGCGTCCATCGAGGTGGAGCAGCGTCCCGGACATGAGGTGACCGAGCTCACAGCGCCACAGGTGCCGACGATGGGAGCGGAGGCGGGTGGCGGGATTCCGGTGGCTCCTCTGGGAACTCAGGCGTACAACCCGGCGTTCGACGTGACGCCGCCCGAGCTGGTCACCGCGATCGTCACCGAGGAGGGCGCCGTGTCGCCAGTGACCGCCGAGGCTCTCGCGGCCCTGTGCGCGGGGTCCCGTCCGGTGTCGATGTAGCCCAGGAGGCGACGTCGCCCCGACCGGAACGGAGGCGCTGTCCCGATGGCGTCGGCGTGGTGGTGTCGCTACTCCGCCTACTCTGGGTAGCGACATACGTCGCCGACACCGACGTCACGGGACAGGGGCAGACAGTGACGCCCGGATACGACTATCGTCACGGGCCAGTGACGCTGCTCACCTGCACCTTCGCCACCGTTATGAGAATGGGATGATGTCGTTTATGAAGGGACGAGTCCTTGTCGTCGACGACGACACCGCACTTGCCGAGATGCTCGGCATCGTGCTGCGTGGTGAAGGTTTTGAGCCGTCTTTCGTAGCCGACGGCGACAAGGCGCTGGCCGCGTTCCGGGAGAGCAAGCCCGATCTGGTGCTGCTCGACCTGATGCTGCCCGGGCGGGACGGCATCGAGGTATGCCGTCTGATCAGGGCCGAGTCGGGTGTGCCGATCGTGATGCTCACGGCCAAGAGCGACACCGTCGACGTGGTGGTCGGGCTGGAGTCGGGGGCTGACGACTACATCGTCAAGCCTTTCAAGCCGAAGGAGCTCGTGGCCCGGATCAGGGCGCGGCTCAGGAGGTCCGAGGAGCCGGCGCCGGAGCAGTTGGCCATCGGGGACCTGGTGATCGACGTGGCCGGTCACTCCGTGAAGCGGGACGGGCAGTCGATCGCGCTGACGCCGCTGGAGTTCGACCTGCTGGTCGCGCTGGCCCGCAAGCCCTGGCAGGTGTTCACGCGTGAGGTGCTGCTCGAGCAGGTGTGGGGATACCGGCACGCCGCTGACACCCGGCTTGTGAATGTTCACGTGCAGCGGCTGCGTTCCAAGGTCGAGAAGGACCCGGAGCGGCCGGAGATCGTGGTGACCGTCCGTGGCGTGGGGTACAAGGCAGGACCGAGCTGACATGACCGGTGACAGTGCCGCTTCGGCGTCCGGGTCGGCAGGGGCCCGCGCGGGGCGGCCTGTCGGCCGGAAGACGGCGGGCTCTCGTTGGGGGCGCCTGCTGGAGGGCGGGCTGCTGCAGGGCGGCGTCCAGGGCAGCCCCGTGCTGCGGCTGTTCATACGCTGGGTGCGGCGGCCGCTGCTGCCCGTCATGCGGCTGTGGCGGCGCAACATCCAGCTCAAGGTCGTCGCCACCACCCTGCTGATGTCGCTGGGCGTGGTGCTGCTGCTCGGCTTCGTGGTGATCGGACAGGTCCGCAACGGGCTGCTGGACGCCAAGGTGAAGGCCTCGCAGAGCCAGGCCGCCGGCGGATTCGCGGTGGCCAAGCAGCGGGCCGACGAGGCCGCGGCAGGCACCGGCGACGACGGCACGGCCGGGGACGGACGCTCCGCGCAGAGCCTCATCCCCTGGATGAGCAACCTCGTGTTGTCGCTGTCCAGCGGTGGGCAGGGCGCCTTCGACGTGGTGACGCTGCCCGCCGGCGACGACAGCGGCGGCGGCCGCGGACCGCGGGCCTCCGGCTACGTCGACCCCTCCGCCAGCGTGCCCGAGGACCTGCGCGCGCGGATCAACGACAACCCGACGGCCGCCCAGAGCTACACCCGCATCGTCTACAGCAACAACAAGGAGTCCCAGCCGGCGCTGGTCATCGGCAAGCAGGTCAACGACCCGAACGGCGACCCGTACCAGCTCTACTACCTCTTCCCGCTCACGCAGGAGGAGAAGTCGCTCAGCCTGGTCAAGGGCACGCTCGCGACCGCCGGGCTGTTCGTCGTGGTGCTGCTCGGGGCCATCGCGTGGCTCGTGGTGCGGCAGGTCGTCACGCCCGTGCGGATGGCGGCCGGCATCGCCGAGCGGCTGTCCGCGGGGCGGCTGCAGGAACGTATGAAGGTCACCGGCGAGGACGACATCGCGCGGCTGGGCGAGGCGTTCAACAAGATGGCGCAGAACCTGCAGCTGAAGATCCAGCAGCTGGAGGACCTGTCGCGGATGCAGCGGCGGTTCGTGTCGGACGTGTCGCACGAGCTGCGGACCCCGCTGACGACCGTACGGATGGCCGCGGACGTCATCCACGAGGCGCGCGAGGACTTCGATCCGGTGACCGCGCGGTCGGCGGAGCTGCTCGCCGACCAGCTGGACCGGTTCGAGTCGCTGCTCGCCGATCTGCTGGAGATCAGCCGGTTCGACGCCGGCGCGGCGGCACTGGAGGCGGAGCCGATAGACCTGCGGGAGGTCGTGCGCAGGGTCGTCAGCGGCGCCGAGCCGCTCGCCGAGCGCAAGAAGACGACGATACGGGTCGTCGGCGACCAGCAGCCCGTCGTCGCGGAGGCGGACACCCGCCGGGTGGAGCGGGTGCTGCGCAACCTCGTCGTCAACGCCGTGGAGCACGGCGAGGGCAAGGACGTCGTCGTCAAGCTCGCCGCGGCGGGCGGGGCGGTCGCCGTCGCGGTGCGCGACTACGGCGTCGGACTCAAGCCCGGCGAGGCCACGCGCGTGTTCAGCCGCTTCTGGCGGGCCGACCCGGCACGCGCGCGTACCACCGGCGGTACGGGTCTGGGGCTGTCGATCGCCCTGGAGGACGCCCGGCTGCACGGCGGCTGGCTGCAGGCGTGGGGCGAGCCGGGCGGCGGGTCGCAGTTCCGGCTGACGCTGCCGCGGACCGCGGACGAACCGCTGCGGGGCTCGCCGATACCGCTGGAGCCGAAGGACTCGCGCCGCAACCGCGGACTCGACGACGCCGGTCTGCCGCGCGGAGGGGCCGAGAAGGCCGCCACCGTGCCCGTACAGGCCGCGGGAGACCAGATACCGGCGATAACCCCGAGGTGGAACGGCGTGACCGCCACGGCCGACCCCACGGCGTTGCCGGGCAACGGCGCGCGCGTGGTGCCGCGGCCCGCCTCGGGCGCACGACAGCAGGACGACATGCCCCCCACGGAGGGGGCACGGAATGAGGCCCCGAGCCGCCCGGACGCCGGGCCGGAGGACTCGAAGAAGCAGGGGGAGGCATTCCGTGGGCGCTGAACGCGAGGGGGGCGCCCGGCGCAGACCGCTGCGCGCGATGGCGTACGGCGCCCTGGGCGTCGCAGTGCTGGCCGGGTGCGCGTCGATGCCCGACAGCGGCGATCTGCGCGGGGTCGACTCCACGCCGCAGCAGGACACCCAGGTGCGGGTCTTCGCCATGCCGCCGCAGGACAACGCTCAGCCCCAGGAGATCGTGTCGGGCTTCCTGGAGGCGCTGACCAGCGACGATCCGAGCTACTCGACGGCGCGGCAGTATCTGACCGGTGCGGCGTCGCGGACCTGGCAGCCGGAGCTGTCCACGACGGTCCTCGCGGACGGGCCGGGCACCGACCGCCCCAACCGCCGCTCGGACGTCGGGGACGCCTCCGACGAGCTGTCGTACACGCTGAACGGCACCAGGGTCGCCAGGGTGGACACGCAGCAGTCGTACTCGCCGGACAGCGGGCCCTATGCGGCGCTGGTGCATCTCGTGAAGGACAAGAAGACCCAGCAGTGGCGCATCGACCGGCTGCCGCAGGGCGTCGTCATGGGGAAGTCGGACTTCCAGCGCAACTACATGTCCGTCAACAAGTACTTCTTCGCCGTCGACGCCGCCGCGGGGGCCTCGCACCCGACGGCGGTGGCGGACCCGGTGTTCGTACGCCGGCGGGTGGACCCCACGACGCAGATGGTGCGTTCGCTGCTCAACGGCCCCACGCACTGGCTCGACCAGGTGGTGCGGACGAGTTTCCCCACCGGATCGGCGCTGCAGAAGGGTGTCACCTCGCTGACGCCGGACGACCAGAACACACTGACCGTGCCGCTGAACAAGAACGCGGCCAAGGTCGGGCCGGCCCGGTGCAACGAGATGGCGGCCCAGCTGCTGTTCACGGTGCAGAACTTCGCCCCCGCGGTGGACCAGATCTCCCTGCGGTCCGGCAACAGGCGGCTGTGCTCGCTCAACGAGGACCAGAGCGGTGACGTCGCCGCGCGGGGCTCGGCGCAGACGCCCGGCTACCTGTACTTCGTCGAGGGCAAGAGCCGACTGGTGCGGATCGCCGCGGGCAGCCGGGGTCCCAAGGCCGAGCCGGTGCCCGTGCCCGGGCCGCTGGGCGACAACGACAAGGAGCTGCGGTCGGTCGCCGTGTCGCGCGACGAGCGCTCCGCGGCGGCGGTCGGCGCCGACGGCAGCCGGCTGTACGTCGCGTCGCTGGTGTCGGACGACCCGCTCGGCAACCCCGTGCTGACGAGCCACGGCCCCACGAGCGGCGACCGGCTGACCGCGCCGAGCTGGGACGCGCAGGGCGACCTCTGGGTGGCCGACCGCGACCCCGACAACGCCCGGCTGCTGGTGCTCCAGCACGGCGGGGGCGATCCGCTGGAGGTGAAGACGCCCGAGCTGGACGGCCGGATCGAGGACGTCCGGGTGGCCGCCGACGGAGTGCGGGTCGCGCTGGTCGTGGCCAAGGGCACCAAGAAGTCCCTGATGATCGGGCGGATCGAGCGCGGCACGGACGGCGGCAAGCCCACGGTCTCGGTGCTCGAACCGCGGCCCGCGGCACCGGAGTTGGAGGACGTGACGGCCATGTCGTGGGCCGGCGACAGCCGGCTCGTGGTGGTCGGGCGCGAGCACGGCGGCGTGCAGACCATGCGGTACGTCCAGGTCGACGGCTCCACACCGGAAGGACCCGCGCCCGCGGCCCTCACCGGCGTCAAGGAGATCACCGCGGCCGAGTCCGACGACGGGTTGCCGCTGGTGGCGTACTCGGAGGACGGGATCGTGCGGTTGCCCTCCGGCGGGCAGTGGCAGAAGCTGGTCACGGACGGGTCGGCGCCCGTCTATCCGGGCTGAACCGGCCGCTGCCGCGCCGGGCGGGCAGGCAGCCGTGAGTTGTCCACAGGGTGTTGTCCACAGGGCTGGCAGGGTCGTCCGGGCGTGGGCACAGTGGACGGCATGCGGGGGTGGTGGCAGGACCTCACCGACCTGGTGCTGCCGGCCGAGTGCGCAGGCTGCGGGAGGTCTCGCACGGTGCTCTGCCCGGCGTGCCGTGCCGCTCTGAGCGGAGCCGGGCCGAGCCGGGTGCGCCCCGTGCCCGAGCCGGACGGGCTGCCCGTGGTGCACGCGGCCGCCCGGTACGCGGACGAGGTACGGGCCGTGCTGCTGGCCCACAAGGAACGGGGCGCCCTGGCCCTGGCGGCACCCCTGGGCGCGGCTCTGGCGGGGGCTGTGCGGGCGGGGCTGCGGCAGGCACGGAACGGCGGCGCGGGTACTCCGGTGCTGCTCGTCCCGGTGCCGTCCGCGCGGGCGGCGGTGCGGGCACGGGGACACGATCCGGCCAGGAGGATCGCGCTGGCCGCGGCGGGGGAGCTGCGGCGGGACGGGCTGCCCGCGCGGGTGGCCGGGGTGCTGCGGCAGCGGCGTCCCGTGGCCGACCAGGCGGGGCTCAACTCCGGCCAGCGGCTGCGGAATCTGGCGGGTGCGCTGGCCGTGGCGCCGGGTGGTGCGCGCCTGCTGCGCGAGGGCCGGGTGGTGCTCGTCGACGACCTGATGACGACCGGTGCCTCCCTGGCGGAGGCGGCGCGTGCCGTACGGGCTGCGGGGCCGATTTCGTACGACCGAGCGACAACGGCCGTGTATACGGCCGTGACTCGGGAAGGCAGAGGAGAACGGGCGGCCGGACCGGTGGAGCGGGAAGCCGGACGGACGCCCGGCGTGCCGGGAACGGCGGGCACGGCAGGCGTGGACGACGTCATCCACGCGGCCGTGGTCGCCGCGCCGCCGGATTCTTTCGAAATAAACCGGAACTGACCGCTGACTTGCATCGTTGCAGGTAATGAGAGGGTCAATTCACCTGAACGGAGGTACGCCGCAGTAGAGGGTGACGACATCCGTCCGGGCGAGATATGTTCGGTTGTGAGGGAAAGGCGCAGGCCACACCTCTCACGGACGAATGCCGTGCTGCGGGTTTTCAACTATCACCCGTGGTGGTGGAGTGGAGATCTTGCCCGCGGGGGAGGAGGTGGAAGTCACCGAGTCCGAGGTTCCGGAGCACCGGAACCTGGTGCAAAAGGGAGATGCTCCGCAGCGAGGCGGAGCGATCCGGGAACGGAGTTCTGCGTGGACATCGTCGTCAAGGGCCGCAAGACCGAGGTGCCCGAGCGGTTCCGGAAGCACGTGGCCGAGAAGCTGAAGCTGGAGAAGATCCAGAAGCTCGATGGCAAGGTGATCAGCCTCGACGTCGAGGTGTCCAAGGAGCCCAACCCGCGACAGGCCGACCGCTGTGACCGAGTGGAGATCACGCTCCGCTCCCGCGGTCCGGTGATCCGGGCGGAGGCAGCGGCAAGCGATCCGTACGCGGCGCTCGATCTGGCGGCGGAGAAGCTGGACGCCCGGCTGCGCAAGCAGCACGACAAGCGGTTCTCACGCCGTGGTGCGCGCAGGATCTCGGCAGCGGAGGTCCCCGACCACGTCCCGGGCGCGGCCACGCTCAACGGCAACGGCCACGCTGTTCGGGAGGAAGAGCCGGACGGCGTACCCACGAAGAAGATCGGCTCGCTGGAAGTGAAGGGCGAAGGCCCCCTCGTCGTTCGCGAGAAGACCCACGTCGCCTCCCCGATGACCCTCGACCAGGCCCTCTACGAGATGGAACTGGTCGGACACGACTTCTACCTCTTCGTCGACTCCGAGACGAAGGAACCGAGCGTCGTCTACCGACGGCACGCCTACGACTACGGCGTCATCCACCTCAGCACCGACCCGATGGTCGCCCAGGCGCACTCTCCCGCGCCCGGCGGCACGCTGGGCGGCTGACCCACGCGTCCGACAGCCGATCCGGTGCCCCTGGAGCGCCTGTGCGCCCCCAGGGGCACCGGCGTGCGACCACTTCGCGCCCCGCTCTGTCACCGCGTTGTCGGCCGGGCATGGAATCATGGCCGCAATGGCCCAACCGGTGGGCCGTTGCCTTGGGTTGGCGTTGGCACAGCACCACAGGCCACAGCCTTCAGGGGGAGGAACGATGGCGGACAGCTTCGGACCGATGCGTGACGAGGATGCCGACGGCGGCGTCGTCGGCATGGGCCCGGATGCGGGCTCTCCACGCAAGGAGCCGATCAGAGTCCTTGTCGTGGACGACCACGCCCTCTTCCGCCGTGGCCTGGAGATCGTGCTCGCGGCCGAGGAGGACATCCAGGTCGTCGGGGAGGCCGGGGACGGTGCCGAGGCCGTCGACAAGGCCGCCGACCTGCTGCCCGACATCGTCCTGATGGACGTGCGGATGCCCAAGCGGGGCGGCATCGAGGCGTGCACCTCCATCAAGGAGGTCGCACCCAGCGCCAAGATCATCATGCTGACGATCAGCGACGAGGAGGCCGACCTCTACGACGCGATCAAGGCGGGCGCGACCGGTTACCTGCTGAAGGAGATCTCCACCGACGAGGTGGCCACGGCCATCCGCGCCGTCGCCGACGGGCAGTCGCAGATCAGTCCTTCGATGGCGTCGAAACTCCTCACCGAGTTCAAGTCGATGATCCAGCGGACCGACGAGCGCCGGCTGGTGCCGGCGCCGCGTCTGACCGACCGTGAGCTTGAGGTCCTCAAGCTCGTCGCCACGGGGATGAACAACCGGGACATCGCCAAGGAGTTGTTCATCTCCGAGAACACCGTGAAGAACCATGTGCGCAACATCCTGGAGAAGCTGCAGCTGCACTCCAGGATGGAGGCGGTGGTCTACGCGATGCGGGAGAAGATCCTCGAGATCCGCTGAGGCGGCCGCTGGTCGCGGTCGGCGCACGACCGTGGTCAACGCAGAGCCGCGGTCAGGGCCCGCGTCACCTCCTTGGTGAGGGGCGCGTGCAACTCGGGGGCGTCGACGCGCTCCACGCGGACGCTCGTGCAGTTCACCCAGCTCGCCGCCTCGACCAGTGCCTCCGCAACCGCCGGCACCGCCTTCGGGCCGTCCAGGGTGACCTGCTTCGCGACCAGCGTCGCGCCCTCACGGGCCGGATCCACCCGCCCGACGAGACGGCCGCCGGCCAGCACCGGCATCGCGAAGTAGCCGTACACCCGCTTGGGTTTGGGGACGTAGGCCTCCAGGCGGTGGGTGAAGCCGAAGATCCGCTCCGTGCGCGCCCGTTCCCAGACGAGGGAGTCGAACGGGGACAGCAGCGTGGTGCGGTGGCGGCCGCGCGGAGGTGTCTCCAGGGCGGCGGGATCGGCCCAGGCCGGCTTGCCCCAGCCCTCGACCGTGACCGGCACCAGACCCGAGTCGGCGATCACCGCGTCGAACTGCTCGCCCTTGAGACGGTGGTAGTCGGCGATGTCCGCGCGCGTGCCGACGCCCAGGGACTGGCCGGCCAGCCGGACCAGACGGCGCAGGCACTCCGGGTCGTCCAGCTCGTCGTGCAGCAGGGCGTCCGGGATCGCGCGCTCGGCCAGGTCGTACACGCGCTTCCAGCCGCGGCGCTGGACGCACACCACCTCGCCGTACATCAGGGCGCGCTCGACGGCCACCTTCGCGCCGGACCAGTCCCACCACTCGCTCGTGCGCTTGGCCCCGCCCAACTCCGTGGCCGTGAGCGGGCCTTCGGCGCGCAGCTGCTTGATGACCTGGTCGTAGGCGCCGTCGGGCAGATCGTGGTTCCAGTGCGGGCGCGCCCGGTAGGCGCGGCGGCGGAACGCGAAGTGGGGCCACTCCTCGACCGGGAGGATGCACGCCGCGTGGGACCAGTACTCGAAGGCGTGGGGCTCTCCGGACGCGGCGGTGTTCCAGTAGGCGTCCTCCACCGCCTTGCGGCCGACCGCGCCCAGGCGGGCGTAAGGGACGAGCTCGTGGGAGCGGGCCAGGACCGAGATCGTGTCCAGCTGGACCGCGCCGAGATGGCGCAGGACACCGCGGACACCGCCCTTGCGGTCGGGGGCGCCCAGGAAGCCCTGGGCACGGAGGGCGATGCGGCGGGCCTCGTCCGCCGAGAGGTCGGTGAGGGGACGCGGGGTCGTCATGGTCGGCACGATAGAGGGCGGCACTGACAACGGCCCTCGAGCTGGGCGTTCGTCATGCGTACCGCCCGCGGCACGACCGCCCGCGGGCTAGGTCGACGACACCTGCGCCGGCAGGTACGGGGCCGTCGACGGCAGTCCCAGGTCCGACGGCAGCAGGCCGCCCACCCAAGCGTCGCGGCGCACCCCGCCGTGGATGATCGCGGCGCGCAGGACGCCCTCCATGACGAAGCCCGCGCGTTCCGCCACCGCGCGCGAGGGATGGTTGCCGACCTCGGCGCGCCATTCCACGCGGTCCACGGACAGCTGGGTGAAGGCCCAGCGGCAGACCTCGACGACGGCCTCGGTCACATAACCGTTGCCGCGGTGCTCCCTCGTGCCCCAGAACCCGATCTCTGCGGTGCTCAGAGACCGCATGACGAGGTCCAGCATGCCCACCAGTTCCTCCCCATCGGGGAGGAAAAGACCGAAGGTGAGCAACGAACCGCTCTCCCAGCCCCTCGGGGCGATGTCCTCGGTGAAACTCCGCGCGTGTTCCAGGAGATAGGGCGAGGGGACCATCGTCCACCGCTGGATTTCGGCGTCCTGGGCGGCGGCGAACACCGCGTCGGTGTCCTGCGGGCCGACTCTGCGCAGAAGAAGACGGGCGGTCGTGAGCGTCACGGGTTCCATCGGCCGATTCTGCGCGGAGCCCGTGCGCGGACGCCATCTTTTTGCCGTGCGTGAGCGAGTGATCACAATTCGCGCAATTCATGGATCCGATCCGGCACCATCCGCCGGGCCCGTCCGTTGTCCCCTTTGAACCCGTCCGTCGGCCGCTTTGAACAAGATTTGAGGCGGTGCGCGGAGCACGGGACGGTCGTCGCCACAGCAGGCTCCCGGCTTGGCCGGGTCCTCGCATACGATGGCCGTTGCTCAGTGAGTCAAATGGAAACCGACCGTCCCAGGCCCGACCGGCAAGGAGACCAACCCCCGTGTCCGTCCTCTCGAAGATCATGCGTGCAGGCGAAGGCAAGATCCTGCGCAAGCTGCACCGCATCGCGGACCAGGTCAACTCCATCGAAGAGGACTTCGTCGACCTCTCCGACGCCGAGCTGCGGGCCCTCACCGATGATTACAAGGAGCGGATCGCAGAGGCTCTCGCGGACGAGCCCGACGAGTCCAAGCACGACGACATCATCGACAAGGTCCTCGACGAGCTGCTGCCCGAGGCGTTCGCCACGGTGCGCGAGGCCGCCAAGCGCGTGCTGGGCCAGCGTCACTACGACGTGCAGATGATGGGCGGCGCCGCCCTGCACCTCGGCTACGTCGCCGAGATGAAGACCGGTGAGGGCAAGACGCTCGTCGGCACCCTGCCCGCCTACCTCAACGCGCTCTCGGGCCGCGGCGTGCACCTCATCACGGTCAACGACTACCTGGCCGAGCGCGACTCCGAGATGATGGGCCGCGTCCACAAGTTCCTGGGCCTGTCCGTCGGTTGCATCCTCGCCAACATGACGCCGGCCGAGCGCCGCGAGCAGTACAACTGCGACATCACGTACGGCACGAACAACGAGTTCGGCTTCGACTACCTCCGCGACAACATGGCGTGGGCCAAGGACGAGCTCGTCCAGCGCGGCCACAACTACGCCATCGTCGACGAGGTCGACTCCATCCTCGTCGACGAGGCCCGTACGCCGCTGATCATCTCCGGTCCGGCCGACCAGGCCACCAAGTGGTACGGCGACTTCGCCAAGCTGGTCCTGCGCCTGAAGAAGGGCGAGGCGGGCAACCCCCTCAAGGGCATGGAGGAGACCGGCGACTACGACGTCGACGAGAAGAAGCGCACCGTCGCCATTCACGAGTCCGGCGTCAGCAAGGTCGAGGACTGGCTGGGCATCGACAACCTCTACGAGTCGGTGAACACGCCTCTGGTGGGCTACCTGAACAACGCCATCAAGGCCAAGGAGCTCTTCAAGAAGGACAAGGACTACGTCGTCATCGACGGCGAGGTCATGATCGTCGACGAGCACACCGGCCGTATCCTCGCCGGCCGCCGCTACAACGAGGGCATGCACCAGGCGATCGAGGCGAAGGAAGGGGTGGACATCAAGGACGAGAACCAGACGCTCGCCACGATCACCCTGCAGAACTTCTTCCGCCTCTACAGCAAGCTCTCCGGCATGACCGGTACGGCGATGACCGAGGCCGCCGAGTTCCACCAGATCTACAAGCTCGGCGTGGTCCCGATCCCCACCAACAAGCCGATGATCCGCAAGGACCAGTCGGACCTCATCTACCGCACCGAGGTCGCCAAGTTCGAGGCGGTCGTCGACGACATCGCGGAGAAGCACGAGAAGGGCCAGCCGATCCTCGTCGGCACGACGTCGGTCGAGAAGTCCGAGTACCTCTCGCAGCAGCTGTCCAAGCGCGGCATCCAGCACGAGGTCCTCAACGCCAAGCAGCACGACCGGGAGGCGACGATCGTCGCCCAGGCCGGCCGCAAGGGCGCCGTCACCGTGGCCACCAACATGGCCGGCCGTGGTACCGACATCAAGCTCGGCGGCAACCCCGAGGACCTCGCAGAGGCGGAGCTGCGCCAGCGCGGCCTCGACCCCGAGGAGCACATCGAGGAGTGGGCGCAGGCCCTGCCCGCCGCCCTGGAGCGGGCCGAGCAGGCGGTCAAGGCCGAGAAGGACGAGGTCGAGGACCTCGGCGGCCTGTACGTGCTGGGCACCGAGCGGCACGAGTCGCGCCGCATCGACAACCAGCTGCGCGGCCGTTCCGGCCGTCAGGGCGACCCCGGCGAGTCCCGCTTCTACCTCTCCCTCGGCGACGACCTGATGCGGCTGTTCAAGGCCCAGATGGTCGAGCGCGTGATGTCGATGGCGAACGTCCCGGACGACGTGCCGATCGAGAACAAGATGGTCACGCGCGCGATCGCGTCCGCGCAGTCGCAGGTCGAGCAGCAGAACTTCGAGACCCGTAAGAACGTCCTGAAGTACGACGAGGTCCTCAACCGCCAGCGCGAGGTCATCTACGGCGAGCGGCGCCGCGTCCTGGAGGGCGAGGACCTGCAGGAGCAGGTCGTGCACTTCATGGACGACACGATCGACGCGTACATCGCCGCGGAGACCGCCGAGGGCTTCGCGGAGGACTGGGACCTGGAGCGGCTGTGGGGCGCCTTCAAGCAGCTCTACCCGGTGAAGGTCACCATCGACGAGCTGGAGGAGGCGGCCGGTGACCGGGCCGGTCTGACCGCCGAGTTCATCTCCGAGTCCATCAAGGACGACATCCACGAGCAGTACGAGACGCGTGAGGCGCAGCTCGGCTCCGAGATCATGCGTGAGCTGGAGCGCCGGGTCGTGCTGTCGGTCCTGGACCGCAAGTGGCGCGAGCACCTCTACGAGATGGACTACCTCCAGGAGGGCATCGGCCTGCGCGCGATGGCGCAGAAGGACCCGCTGGTCGAGTACCAGCGCGAGGGCTTCGACATGTTCACCGCCATGATGGAGGGCATCAAGGAGGAGTCCGTCGGCTACCTGTTCAACCTGGAGGTCCAGGTCGAGCAGCAGGTCGAGGAGGTCCCGGTCGAGGACGCCGCACCGGTCGACATGCAGAAGCAGGACGTGGTGCCGGCGCAGGCGGGTGCCCGCCCGGAGATCCGCGCCAAGGGCCTGGACGCGCCGCAGCGCCGCAACCTGCACTTCTCCGCGCCGACCGTGGACGGCGAGGGCGGCACGATCGAGGGCGACTTCGTCGGCGACGAGGAGCCGGTGCGCTCCGAGGCCGACGGCCTCACCCGCGCGGAGCGCCGCAAGCAGTCGCGTGGCGGCCGGCGCCGCAAGAAGTAGGGCAAGAGCAACAGCGGCTTGAAGGGCCGGGTCACCCAGGGTGACCCGGCCCTTCGGCGTACGCGGCGCCCGCGGGGGTCAGGCGTCGTCGGCCGGGCGTGGCGGCCGGGCGCCGCCCAGTTCCACCGCCGTGCAGCGCCAGCGCAGGTCGCGGCCCCGTTCCAGGCGGAACGCCATGGCGCGCAGCTGATCGCCCGCGCCGATGCGGGCGAAGACCTCGACGGCGCCGGGACGTGCCTCGTAGTAGCCGATGTCGCGGACGACCGGGCGGGTTCCGCGGGCGCGCAGGGGGCCGCGTTCGGCGAGCCGGGCCAGTTCGTCGTAGGCGCGGCCCGCGGTGTGCCGGAGCATCGAGTGAACCGGCCGCTGACCGCTCAGGACGGCCAGGAGCAGGTCGGCGAAGACATCGGTGGGACGAGGCTGGGGAGGAGGCAGGCGGCGCGCCTGGGCGGGGACGGTGGGCGACGCGGCGCCGGGGACCGGTCGGGCCGGGGTCGGCAGGGCGTCGGGGGTGGCGCGCGTACCGGGCGCGGTGCCGGCCGTGGTGCGTGGGGCGGTGCCTGCGGTGCTCGGAGCCGTGGGTGGGCGGGAGTCTCCCGGCCCGGTGCCGGTCGCGCGGGAGCGGGGCGGGCGGCCGTCTCCCGGTGCGGTGCGCGCCGGGCTGCCGCCCGGGGTGCGGGGCGGGGCGCCCGCGGGGCGGCGGGAGTCCTGGCGGGCCGGCGGGCGGGAGCCCGGGCGGCGCTGGGCGGTCCTGGTCATGACCTTGTGCATGGAAGTCCCCGTTTCCTCGGTTCGCGAGACCGCCGGTACCGGTCGGTAACTTGGCGTTGGGGATCTTGTACGGGTTCGCGGTCGGCGGCGGCAAGGAAGGGCGCGTGCGCGTCGGGGCGGGCGGAAACTTCACCTATCAGAGTGATCGAGGGGCCCTTGGGCCGGTGTTCGCGCGGCCGCGGGGGGTGAATCGCGGGACGCGGGTCGACGGCCCGGGCGTCACGGGTGGGAACTCGAAAGGGGACCCCCGCGCGTATCCTGAAGGCCCTCCACAAGGTCCTTCGACCCCGACGAACAGGAAAGCGGCCAGCCATGCGCGTCTACGTCCCCCTGACCCTCCCCGGGCTCGCCGAGGCGTACAAGACGGGCGAGTTGGGCAGCGGACCGTTCGTCGCCTACGCCGTCACGCCCGCGTTGCGCGAGTGGTACCTGTCCGACGACATCGAGGAACTGGAGTACGCGGCGCTGAACCGTGCCGCGCTGGCCTCGCTGCGGCTGCTGGCCGCCGACCCGGGCGCCGCGCGCCGCCGGGTCGTGGTCGCCGTGGACGTGCCGGACGGTGCCGCGTCCGCCGACCCCGACCGTGGGCTCGACCCGGCCGCGCTGGGCGAGGTGCGGGTCACCGGATCCGTGGCGCTGGCCAAGGCGGCCGCCGTGCACGTCGACCTCGACGACGCGGAGGCGGACGTGGCCGCGGCGGCCGAGGCACTGGAGGCGGCGGACGGCGGGGACGACGACGCGCAGTTCGTGGTGGACGGGGCCGAGGACCACGAGCTGCTGTGGTACGCGACGCAGGAGATCCCCAACCTGGTGGGGCTCGCGGACTGAGCGCCTCCGCTCCCCTCGACCCGCCGGCCTCTTCATTGTCAGTGGCGGCGGGTACTTTTTCTGCATGGGGAAGCAAGCAGGGGCACACATCGTGTGGGACTGGAACGGGACGCTGTTCCACGACAACGACGCGATCATCGGGGCGACCAACGCGGCGTTCGCCGAGCTGGGCCTGGAGCCGATCACCATGGAGCAGTACCGGGCGCTGTACTGCGTGCCGGTGCCGAAGTTCTACGAGCGGCTGCTGGGCCGGCTGCCGACGGACGCCGAGTGGGAGCTCATGGACGAGGTCTTCCACCGGTACTACGCCGAGCACCGCGTGCGGTGCGGGCTGGCCGAGGGAGCGGTGGAGCTGCTCACCGGATGGACGTCGGCGGGGCGCAGCCAGTCGATCCTGAGCATGTACGTGCACGACGAACTGGTGCCGTTGGTGCGCGGCTTCGGTATCGAGGCGCACTTCATACGCGTCGACGGGCGGACCGGGCCGTCCGGCGGCAGCAAGGCCGAGCACATGGTGCGGCACCTGGCCTCGCTGCGCGGGGTCGATCCGGGGCGGACGGTGGTGATCGGGGACGCCGCGGACGACGCGGTGGCCGCGATGCACGTCGGTGCGCGGGCCGTGCTCTACACCGGGGGCTCGCACGGACGGGCCAGCCTCGAGGAGGTCGGCGTGCCGGTCGTGGACACCCTGGCGGAGGCGGTCGTGGAGGCGGAGCGGCTGGCGGCCTGACCGCCGAGGGCATCCCCGCCGAGGTCACGGCACCCTCGCCGCTATCACGTGGCCGGTGCCTTGGCCCTCAGCACCGTCAGGAACTCCCGCATCCACGCCGAATGGTCCGGCCAGGCCCGCGCGGACACCAGGGTGCCGTCCACCACCGCCTCCGCGTCCTGGAACTCGGCGCCGGCGGACTGCATGTCCGGCTCCAGCGCGGGATAGGCCGTGACGCGGCGGCCGCGGAGGCCGTCGACCGCGGCGGTGAGCAGGGGACCGTGGCAGATCTGGGCGACCGGCTTGTCGGCGTCGAAGAAGGACTTGAGGATCTTGCGCAGCTCGGGGTCGTTGCGCAGGTACTCGGGGGCCCGGCCGCCGGGGATGACCAGGGCCGCGTACTGGCCGGGTTCGACCTCGGCGAAGGCCAGGTCGGCGGGCCAGGTGTAGCCGGGCTTCTCGGTGTAGGTGTCGAAGCCGGGTTCGAAGTCGTGGACGACGAACCGCAGCTTCTTGCGGGCCGGGGCCGCGATGTGGACCTCGTAGCCCTCCTCGCGCAGGCGCTGGTAGGGGTACAGGACCTCGAGCGACTCGGCCGCGTCGCCGGTGACGATGAGGATTTTGGCTGTCATGTCGGCAACGTGCCTCCGCCGGGCGCGCTTGCCAAGGGGGTCTGCGTCGAGAGAGGTGAGGCAGTGGGGGAAGAAGGGGAAAGGTGGTCGCTAGTGCCTTGTGCGCTGTTTCGCTCCTGTGCAGAACGTCAAAGTTCCCCACCGGGTTTTGTACACATACGGCTCATGACGGGCCCCCTGTAGGGAGCGATAGCCTTGGTGGCGTGATCAGCGCGATAGCTCGCGGGGGCAATGTCGCCCCTGCCCTGCGCCCGACGCGCACGGAACACCTCCGTGGCCGGGCGGCGGTCGCTGGTCCTCGCGGGCGGGACGGGATCGCAAGGGTCCCCAGGACGCCGTACACACCCTCGGAACAGGCGATGCAGAGAGCAGCGTCACATCCCACGGGCGCGTCGAGAATGGCTGATAACCCCCCGCTCATCTCACCTTGCGGCATAGCGTCGGAGCAGACCGGAGAACCCGGGCCGTGGCGACGAGCCGCAGGGGAAGAGACCGTACTTCCTTCTACGTCACGCAACGGCGCGCGACAGGAGCCAGAGGACAATGCAGACCAAGCTGGACGAAGCCAAGGCCGAGCTGCTGGAGAGGGCTGCTCGGGTAGCTGAGAACAGCCCGGTCGGGGGGCACCTACCGACCGGGACGGCGGACGGGAGCACGCCCGACCGGGAGACCGTGCTCGCGTTCCTCCAGCGCTACTACCTGCACACCGCTCCGGAAGACCTGGGCGGCCGCGACCCGGTCGACGTCTTCGGAGCCGCGCTCTCGCACTACCGGCTGGCCGAGAACCGCCCCCAGGGCACGGCGAGCGTGCGGGTCCACACGCCCACGGTCGAGGAGAACGGGTGGACGTGCAGCCACTCGGTCGTCGAGGTGGTCACCGACGACATGCCCTTCCTCGTGGACTCCGTCACGAACGAGCTGACCCGGCAGGGGCGTGGCATCCACGTCGTCATCCACCCGCAGGTCTTCGTCCGCCGCGATGTGGCCGGCAAGCTCATCGAGGTGCTCCCGGCGAAGCCCGGCGGCAGTCTGCCGCACGACGCGCACGTCGAGTCCTGGATCCACGTCGAGATCGACCGCGAGACCGACCGCGGGGACCTCAAGCAGATCACCGCGGACCTGCTGCGGGTCCTGTCCGACGTCCGCGAGGCCGTCGAGGACTGGGACAAGATGCGCGACGCGGCGCTGCGCATGGCCGAGGAGCTGCCCGCCGAGCCCGTCGCGTCCGACCTGCGCGAGCAGGAGATCGAGGAGGCCCGCGAGCTGCTGCGCTGGCTGGCCGCCGACCACTTCACCTTCCTCGGCTACCGCGAGTACCAGCTGCGCGAGGACGACTCGCTGGCCGCCGTCCCCGGCACCGGACTCGGCATCCTGCGCTCCGACCCCCACCACGCGGGCGAGGAGGGCCACCCGGTCAGCCCGTCCTTCGAGCGGCTGCCCGCCGACGCCCGCGCCAAGGCCCGCGAGCACAAGCTCCTCATCCTCACCAAGGCCAACAGCCGCGCCACCGTGCACCGGCCGTCGTACCTGGACTACATCGGCGTCAAGAAGTTCGACGAGCAGGGCAACGTCGTCGGTGAGCGCCGCTTCCTCGGCCTGTTCTCCTCCGCCGCGTACACCGAGTCGGTGCGCCGGGTCCCCGTCATCCGCCGCAAGGTCGACGAGGTCCTGCAGCGTGCCGGGTTCTCGCCCAACAGCCACGACGGCCGCGACCTGCTGCAGATCCTGGAGACCTACCCGCGCGACGAGCTCTTCCAGACGCCGGCCGACGAACTGCAGTCCATCGTCACGTCCGTGCTGTACCTGCAGGAGCGCCGGCGACTGCGCCTCTACCTGCGCCAGGACGAGTACGGCCGCTACTACTCGGCTCTCGTCTACCTCCCGCGCGACCGCTACACCACCGGTGTGCGGCTGAGGATCATCGACATCCTCAAGGAGGAACTCGGCGGCATCAGCGTCGACTTCACCGCCTGGAACACCGAGTCGATCCTGTCCCGGCTGCACTTCGTGGTCCGCGTCCCGCAGGGCACCGAGCTGCCCGAGCTGTCGGACTCCGACAAGGAGCGCATCGAGGCGCGCCTGGTGGAGGCCGCGCGGTCCTGGGCCGACGGCTTCGCGGAGGCGCTGAACGCCGAGTGCGGCGAGGAGAAGGCCGCCGAGCTGCTGCGCCGCTACAACAACGCCTTCCCCGAGGGCTACAAGGCCGACCACACCCCGCGGGCCGCGGTCGCCGACCTGGTCCACCTGGAGCAGCTCAGCGAGGCCCAGGAGCAGAGCGGCCAGGACTTCTCGCTCAGCCTGTACGAGCCGGTGGGCGCGGCGCCGGAGGAGCGCCGGTTCAAGATCTACCGCCGGGGCGACGCGGTCTCCCTGTCCGCGGTGCTGCCGGTCCTCAGCCGGCTCGGCGTCGAGGTCACGGACGAGCGGCCGTACGAACTGCGCTGCGCGGACCGCACCACCGCCTGGATCTACGACTTCGGTCTGCGCATGCCCAAGGCGCAGAACGGCGGCGGAGACTATCTCGGCGACGACGCCCGCGAGCGCGTCCAGGACGCCTTCGCGGCCACCTGGACGGGCAAGGCCGAGAACGACGGCTTCAACGCGCTCGTGCTGAGCGCCGGCCTGAACTGGCGGCAGGCGATGGTGCTGCGGGCGTACGCCAAGTACCTGCGACAGGCCGGCTCCACCTTCTCGCAGGACTACATGGAGGACACCCTCCGCAACAACGTCCACACCACCCGGCTGCTCGTCTCCCTGTTCGAGGCGCGGATGTCGCCGGACCGCCAGCGCGCGGGCCACGAGATCGTCGACGCCCTCCTCGAGGAGGTCGACGCGGCGCTCGACCAGGTCGCGAGCCTCGACGAGGACCGGATCCTCAGGTCCTTCCTGACCGTCATCAAGGCGACCCTTCGGACGAACTTCTTCCAGGAGGCCACGGGCGGCAGGCCGCACGACTACGTCTCCATGAAGTTCGACCCGCAGGCGATCCCCGACCTGCCCGCGCCGCGCCCGGCGTTCGAGATCTGGGTCTACTCGCCGCGCGTCGAGGGCGTGCACCTGCGCTTCGGCAAGGTCGCGCGCGGCGGTCTGCGCTGGTCCGACCGGCGCGAGGACTTCCGCACCGAGATCCTCGGCCTGGTCAAGGCGCAGATGGTGAAGAACACCGTCATCGTGCCGGTCGGCGCCAAGGGCGGCTTCGTCGCCAAGCAGCTGCCGGACCCGGCAGTGGACCGGGACGCGTGGCTGGCCGAGGGCATCGCCAGCTACAAGATGTTCATCTCCGGACTGCTCGACATCACCGACAACATGGTCGCGGGCGAGGTCGTGCCCCCGCAGGACGTCGTCCGGCACGACGAGGAGGACACCTACCTCGTCGTCGCCGCCGACAAGGGCACCGCGACCTTCTCCGACATCGCCAACGGGGTCGCCGAGAAGTACAACTTCTGGCTCGGCGACGCCTTCGCCTCCGGCGGCTCGGCCGGCTACGACCACAAGGGCATGGGCATCACCGCCCGCGGCGCCTGGGAGTCGGTCAAGCGGCACTTCCGCGAGCTCGGCGTCGACACGCAGAGCGAGGACTTCACGGTCGTCGGCATCGGCGACATGTCCGGCGACGTGTTCGGCAACGGCATGCTGCTCAGCGAGCACATCCGCCTGGTCGCCGCCTTCGACCACCGGCACATCTTCATCGACCCGAACCCGGACGCGGCCACCTCCTACGCCGAGCGCCGCCGCATCTTCGAGCTGCCGCGCTCCAGCTGGGCCGACTACGACACCGAGCTGATCTCGGCCGGCGGCGGCGTGTTCCCGCGGACCGCCAAGGCCATCGCGCTCAACTCGCACATCCGTGAGGCCCTCGGCATCGAGGGCAAGATCTCCAAGATGACCCCGGCCGACCTGATGCGGGCCATCCTGCAGGCGCCGGTGGACCTGCTGTGGAACGGCGGCATCGGTACGTACGTCAAGGCGTCCACCGAGTCCCACGCGGACGCCGGCGACAAGGCCAACGACCCGATCCGCGTCGACGGCGCCGACCTGCAGGTCAAGGTCGTCGGCGAGGGCGGCAACCTGGGCCTGACCCAGCTCGGCCGGATCGAGTTCGCCCGGCACGGCGGCAAGATCAACACGGACGCGATCGACAACAGCGCGGGCGTGGACACCTCCGACCACGAGGTGAACATCAAGATCCTGCTCAACGGCCTGGTCACCGAGGGCGACATGACCGTCAAGCAGCGCAACAAGCTGCTCGCCGAGATGACCGACGAGGTCGGCCGGCTGGTCCTGCGCAACAACTACGCGCAGAACACGGCGCTCGCCAACGCCCTCGCCCAGTCCAAGGACATGCTCCACGCCCAGCAGCGGTTCATCCGCCACCTGGTGCGCGAGGGCCACCTCGACCGGGCGCTGGAGTTCTTGCCCACCGACCGCCAGATCCGCGAACGCCTCGGCGCCGCACAGGGGCTGACGAGCCCGGAGACGGCCGTCCTGCTGGCGTACACGAAGATCACGGTCGCCGACGAACTGCTGCACACGTCCCTGCCGGACGACGCGTACCTGCGCGGTCTGCTGCACGCGTACTTCCCGACGGCGCTGCGCGAGCAGTTCCCCGAGTTCATCGACAGCCACCCGCTGCGCCGCGAGATCGTCACGACCGTGCTGGTCAACGACACGGTCAACACGGGCGGTACGACGTATCTGCACCGTCTGCGCGAGGAGACGGGTGCCTCGCTGGAGGAGATCGTGCGGGCGCAGACCGCGGCGCGGGCGATCTTCTGCTCGGCCCCGGTGTGGGACGCGGTCGAGGAGCTGGACAACCGGGTCGAGGCCGCCGTGCAGACCCGTATCCGCCTGCACTCCCGCCGTCTGGTCGAGCGCGGTACGCGCTGGCTGCTCAACAACCGCCCGCAGCCCCTGCAGCTCGCCGAGACGGTCGAGTTCTTCGCCGAGCGCGTCGAGCAGGTCTGGCAGCAGCTGCCGAAGCTGCTGCGCGGCGCGGACCTGGAGTGGTGGCAGAAGATCTACGACGAGCTGACGGACGCCGGCGTCACGGACGAACTCGCCACGCGCGTGGCCGGGTTCTCCTCCGCCTTCCCGGCGCTGGACATCGTCTCGATCGGCGACCGCATGGGCCGGGACCCGATGGACGTCGCCGAGGTCTACTACGACCTCGCCGACCGGCTGCACATCACCCAGCTCATGGACCGCATCATCGAGCTGCCCCGCGCCGACCGCTGGCAGTCCATGGCCCGCGCCTCCATCCGCGAGGATCTCTTCGCGGCCCACGCGGCGCTGACGGCGGACGTCCTGGCGGTGGGCAACGGCACTTCGACCCCCGAGCAGCGCTTCAAGGCCTGGGAGGAGAAGAACGCGGCGATCCTGGGCCGGGCGCGCACGACGCTGGAGGAGATCCAGGGTTCGGAGACGTTCGACCTCGCCAACCTGTCGGTGGCGATGCGGACGATGCGCACGCTGCTGCGGACGCACTCGTAGTGGCGGTACGTCGTCCATGACGAAGGGGGCGCCCCGGGCCGGTGTGGCTCGGGGCGCCCCCTTCGTGGTGCGGCGGGCTCAGGCGGCCTTGTTCGGCCTGGGCTTGTCGGCGCCGCCGGTGAACTCCTCGTACGCCGCCATGACCTCCTCGGTCGGGCCGTCCATGCGCAGCTCGCCGCGCTCCAGCCACAGCACGCGTTCGCAGGTGTCGCGGATCGACTTGTTGTTGTGGCTGACGAGGAACACCGTGCCCGCCTGCTGGCGCAGTTCGCGGATGCGTCCCTCGGACCGCTTCTGGAAGGACCGGTCGCCGGTGGCGAGCGCCTCGTCGATGAGGAGGACGTCGTGGTCCTTGGCGGCTGCGATGGAGAAGCGCAGGCGGGCGCCCATGCCGGAGGAGTACGTCCGCATGGGGAGGGTGATGAAGTCGCCCTTCTCGTTGATGCCGGAGAAGTCGACGATCGACTGGTAGCGGTCCTTGATCTCCTCGCGGGACATGCCCATCGCCAGGCCGCCGAGGAAGACGTTCCTCTCGCCGGTCAGATCGCCCATCAGGGCCGCGTTGACGCCGAGGAGGGAGGGCTGGCCGTGGGTGTAGATGTGGCCGTTCTCCACCGGAAGCAGGCCCGCGATCGCCTTGAGCAGGGTCGACTTGCCGGAACCGTTGGTGCCGATGAGGCCGATCGCCTCGCCCTTGTACGCGACGAACGACACGTTCTTGACGGCGTGCACCTTGCGCACGCCGGCCGCCTGCTCGGCCTTCTGCCGGCGCAGCATGCGGTTGAGGGCGGCGGTGGCGGAGCCCCTGCCGGCGCCGGTGCCGTTGACGCGGTAGACGATGTCGACGCCGTCGACGACGATCGTCGGGATCAGCTCGCCGGGCACGGTGTCGGTGGGCGCCGTGCCGGTGGGGATCCGGTCGGTGATCTCGAAGGTCTGCTCAGCCACGGCCGTAGGTCTCCTCAGCCTTCCAGAAGTAGATGAAGCCACCGACGCCGGCGAGCAGGGCCCAGCCGGTCGCGGCCGCCCACACGTGAGGGGGCAGCTGACTGGCGTGGAAGCTGTCGATGAGCGCGTAGCGCATGAGGTCGATGTAGACGGCGGCCGGGTTGGTCTCCAGCGCGAGCGTCACCGCGTGGGGGAGGTGGTCGCCCTTGGTCAGCTTGTCGATGCTCCACATGACGCCGGACACGTACATCCAGGTGCGCAGGATGAACGGCATCAGCTGGGCGATGTCGGGGGTCTTGGCGCCCATCCGCGCCATGATCATCGAGACGCCGGTGTTGAACATGAACTGCAGGACCAGCGCCGGGAGCGCCAGCACCCAGGAGACGGCGACGGGAACGCCGAAGCAGAGCAGGATGACGATCAGGGCGGCCATCGAGAACAGCAGTTGCTGGAGCTGTTGGAGGCAGAAGGAGATCGGCAGCGCGGCCCGCGGGAAGTGCAGGGCCCGCACCAGGCCGAGGTTGCCGGAGATCGCGCGGGTTCCGGCCATGATCGAGCTCTGCGTGAACGTCCAGATGAACACGCCCGTGACCAGGAACGGGATGTAGTCGGGCACGTGCCGCTTGGTGCCCAGCAGGACGCCGAAGATGAAGTAGTACACCGCCGCGTTCAGCAGCGGGGTCATGACCTGCCAGACCTGGCCGAGCTTCGCCTGGCTGTACTGCGCGGTGAGCTTGGCGGTGGCGAACGCGGTGATGAAGTGGCGCCGGGCCCACAGCTGCCGGACGTACTCGGGCAGGGAGGGGCGGGCACCGCTGACCGTGAGGCCGTGGCGGGCGGCGAGGGCCGCGAGGTCGTCGTCGGCCGCGGCCGACGTCGAGGGCGGTGTGTGGAGGACCTGGCTCACATCCGGTGCTTTCGCTCGGGGGAGGGGGTGGCGCTGGAAAGCTCTGTGACGCCGTGTCCCTTTGCCCCGCGTTTCCTTACGCTTCTCTTCACGTTCTCTTACGTCGGGACGGGACCGTATCGTCGTGACGTGAGCGTAGGCCGAGTCGGCGTCGGAACGCAACCGTTTCGTCGTGACGTGTCACGTCGGGACGGGGCGGTTTCGTCGTGACGTTGAGCGTGGGGACGGGACCGTATCGTCGCAACGCCCTATGCTGGACCGCATGACGACGAACGCCGACGAGCCCCAGACGCGTCCGCGCCGCCGGACCCCCGCCGGGGCGGCCGTGCTCCGGGAGGACGTGACGGAGGCCATCCGGGCGGCCGTCTTCGAGGAACTCGCGGCCGTCGGCTACGCGCGCATGTCGATCGAGGGCATCGCGCGCCGCGCGGGCGTCGGCAAGACGGCCGTGTACCGCCGCTGGAAGTCCAAGCTGCACCTGGTCCTCGACGTCGTCTCGGCGCTCGCGGTGATGGGCCTGCCGGCGCCCGACACCGGCTCCCTGGAGAGCGACCTGCGCCTGCTGTACGAGGTCACCTCCCGCGCCCTGCGCCACCCGGTGGCCTCGCAGATCATCCCGGACCTGCAGGCCGAGGCGGCCCGCAACCCGGAGATCGCCGAGGCCATGCAGAAGACGCTGCGCGAGGGCCAGGAGAGCGTGGCCCTGAAGATCCTGGTCGCGGCCGAGCAGCGCGGCGAGATCCGCGAGGGCTTCGACGACGAGCTGGCCCTCGACGTGATCTCCGGCCCCCTGTACTGGCGCTCGGTGGTGATCCGCAGCCCCAAGCTGCCCAAGGGCTACCTGGACGCCCTGGCGCGGGCCACCGCGCAGGCCGTCAAGGCGCTGTGAAGTGAGAGTCGCCGTCGCCGAGGACAACGCCCTGCCGAGGGAGGGCCTCGTCCTGCTGCCGACATCCGCCGGGCACGAGGTGGTGGCCGTCGCCGGCACCGGCCCCGAGATCCTGCCGGCGCTGCTGGAGCACCGCCCCGACGCCGCCGTGCTCGACGTGCGCATGCCGCCCGGCTTCCGGGACGAGGGCCTGCGCGCGGCACTGCAGGCCCGTGCGCGGCTGCCCGGACTGCCGGTCCTGGTGCTCTCGCAGTACGTCGAGGAGACCTACGCCGCCTAGCTGCCGGCCGATGGCGCGGCCGGGCTCGGCCACCTCCTCAAGGACCGGGTCGGCCGGGTCGACGAGTTCCTCGACGCGCTGGAGCGGGTGGCCGCGGGCGGCACGGCACTGGACCCCGAGGTGGTCACCGAACTCCTCACCCGCCGCAAGGATTCCCCGCTGGACTCCCTCACGCCCCGTGAGCGGGAGGTGCTGGCGCTGATGGCCGAGGGCCACGACAACGCGACCATCGCCAGGACCCTCGTCGTCACCGAACGCGCCGTCCACAAGCACATCGGCAACGTGTTCCTGAAACTCGGCCTCCCGGCGAGCGAGAGCGGACACCGCCGGGTACTGGCCGTCCTGGCGTACCTGAACAACAGGTGGCCTCGCGCTCCGCAAACGCCTTTGCGCGGCTAGCTTCGCGCCGCCTCCGGGTGGAGGCGTACCCAGCCCTCCCAGGCCGAGAGGATCATGTCCTGGACGTCGTGTTTGGCCTTCCAGGCCAGTTCGGCGGCGGCGCGGTCGGCGGAGGCGACGACGCGGGGCGGGTCGCCGGGGCGGCGCGGGGTGACCGTCGGAGGGCGGTCGTAGCCGGTGAGGGCGTTGACGCGGTCGATCATCTCGCGCACCGACACGCCTTCGCCGCGCCCGATGTTGAGCGTGAGGTCGCGGCCGGGGGCGGCGCGCAGCGCGCGGGCGGCGGCCACGTGGGCCTCGGCGAGGTCGACGACGTGGATGTAGTCGCGTACACAGGTGCCGTCGGGGGTCGGGTAGTCGTCGCCGAAGACGCGCGGGGGAGCGTTCTCGGTGAGCTTCTCGAAGACCATGGGGATGAGGTTGAACACGCCGACGTCAGCCAGTTCCGGGGTCGCCGCGCCCGCCACGTTGAAGTAGCGGAGCGAGGCCGTGGCGAGGCCGGTCGCGCGGCCCGTCGCGCGGACCAGCCACTCACCGGCCAGCTTGGTCTCCCCGTAGGGCGAGATCGGGGCGCAGGGCGTCTCCTCGGTGACGAGGGCCACGTCCGGCATGCCGTACACCGCGGCGGACGAGGAGAACACGAAGGACGGGACGCCCGCCGTCGTCACCGCCTCCAGCAGGACGCGCAGGCCCTCCACGTTCTGCCGGTAGTAGTGCAGGGGCAGGTCCAGCGACTCGCCGACCTGCTTCTTCGCCGCCAGATGCACGACCCCGGTGACCTCGTGCTCGGCGAGGGAGTGCGCCAGCCGCTCGCCGTCCAGCGTGGAGCCCACCACCAGCGGCACCCCCTCCGGCACGCGCGCGGCGAGGCCGGTGGACAGGTCGTCGTACACGACGGCCCGCTCGCCCGCCTGCGCCATCGCCCGGACGACGTGCGCCCCGATGTACCCGGCGCCGCCGGTGATCAGCCAGGTCATGTGCGGTCGTCCCCTCGTCCTCGGTGCGTGGTCCGCGTCCCGCGTATCAGTGAAGCAGGCGGGACCGTCACACGGGGACAGGTGAGCCGACGCCCTGGGTGTCGGGCGAGACGACGGGTGCGGGGACGGGCGCCGGGGGTGTGGTCGAGCGCCACACGCGCGTGAAGGACAGCACGGCGGCGGCCGCGAGCAGGCCGTTGCGTACGAGCATCAGCCCGCAGCCCGTCCATGTGCAGGCCATCACCTGGTGGTAGAGGGCCGGATAGGCGACGGCGCTGACCGCGGTCGCCGCCACGACCAGGGCGGCCACGGGGCGTTGCACGGTGTGCCGCGAGGTCAGGCACACGGCGGCCAGGCCGAGCAGCCAGATCATGTACTGGGGGCTGATGACGCGGCTGGTGACGGTGAAGAGCAGAACGGCGCTGAAGGCGGCGTCGTACGGCGTCGCGGGCGTCCAGCGCCGGGCCCGCAGCCGCCACAGGAGCAGCAGCCCGAAGGCGACCGCGGTGAGCGCGAGGGACGCGTACGCGACGGCCCGGACGTACGGGCCGGTGAACTCCATGGCGCCGTACTGGTAGCGCACCCTTCCCGGCCACCCGGCGTGCGTCGCGAGGGAGAGCGCGGTGCCGCCCAGCGACTCGATCTGCACGCCCCGGCCGCCCTGTTCCCGAAGGAAGGACAACGGGTGGGCGAACAGCGCCGCGAACACGCCCAGCGAGACGGCTCCCGCCCCGGCCGCCCACGACCACGCCGAACGCGTCGTCGGCCCCTTGGGTGTGCCCAGCAGCACCAGCGCGGGCCACACCTTCACCACGGCGCCCAGCGCCGCGAACACCCCGCACACACGCGTGGAGCGCGACATCGTCAAGAGGGAGATGACGGCGAGCGCCGTGACCTGGACGTCGTAACGGACGAGCGGGATGTGCAGCAGGAGCGGCAGGCCGCCCACCCACACCCAGGCGCCGAGGAAGCTGCGGTTGCGGCGGCGGCCCGCGTGGGTCAGCGCCAGGGCGGTCGCCGCGTCGGCGGCGAGGGTGAGGACGACGAACGCCTGAAAGTACGTCAGGCCCGGCAGCAGCGCGGGCGACAGCAGGACGGCGCCCGCGCCCGGCGGGTACTGCCAGAGCGGGTCGTGGGTCGGGAAGGTGCCCAGCGTGAGGACGTCGTAACGACCGTGTCCCGGCCGAGTGCGGGCAGTTGGTCGTGGGCGAGGAGCCACAGCATCGCGGCCCGGGTGGCGAGCCAGCCGGTGGCGAGGACGAGGCGCGGGTGCTTCCTGAGGGCGTTCGGCGCGGCATTCATCACCGCGGATGGTAAGCCGGGCGAATGGTGTATGCGTGCTAATACACCGTCAATCGTCGGTAAGAGCTTGCCAACACCACAAACTCGGCTGCGTGACGAACGTTAGCTGCTGTATGGAGAGCGAGGTTTCGCGGCGGGCGCGCCCCCGCCGGTGGCCGCGGACGGAGACCGTGGCCGTGGCGGTGCCGACGGCCCTGATGCTCGTACTCGGGCTGTGGGGCGTCGACCGGGGCGGGATGTGGGGCGACGAGAGTGTCAGCTATCTCGTGGCGCGCCGCACCGTGCCGCAGATCTGGCGGCTGCTGCACACCGTCGACGCCGTGCACGGCCTCTACTACCTGTT
Source organism: Streptomyces sp. C1-1 (assembly GCF_050214755.1). Classification (NCBI taxonomy): domain Bacteria; kingdom Bacillati; phylum Actinomycetota; class Actinomycetes; order Kitasatosporales; family Streptomycetaceae; genus Streptomyces; species Streptomyces sp. C1-1. The sequence continues at coordinate 6,005,719 of NZ_CP189826.1, forward strand.
CATGCACCTCGTCCTCGCCGTCCATCCCGGCGAGGTCGTCCTGCGTCTGCCGTCGGTGTGCGGGGCCGCCGCGGCGGCCGGCCTGGTGGCGGCGCTCGGTACCCGGCTGGTCCGGCCGCGCGTCGGCCTGTGGGCCGGCCTGCTCTACGCCGTCAGCCCGATGACCGGCCACTACGCCCAGGAGGGCCGCTCGTACGCGCTCGTCTCGGCCGGGGTGGCGGGCGCGACCCTGCTGCTGGTGCGGGCCCTGCGGGAGCCGCGCGGGCTCCGCTGGTGGCCGTACGCGAGCCTGCTCGCGGTGACCTGTCTGCTGCACGAGCTGGCGGTTCTGGTCCTCCTGGCGCACGCGGCGACGCTGGCGCTGGCCCGGGTGGAGCGCCGGGTGTGGTCCGGCTGGGGGCGTGCGGCGGGCGCGGTGGTCGTCGTCCTGCTCCCGCTGGCCTGGGTCTCCGAGGGCCAGTCGGGCCAGGTGTCGTGGCTGCGGACGCCCGGGTGGCCGCAGGTGGAGGTCCTGGGCCGGTCCTTCGCCGCAGCCCCGGAGGGGCCGTTGTTCTGGGGGTGCGTGCTGCTGGCGGCCGTGGGCCTCACCGTCCGGCGGCCCGCGGTGGTCGCGCTGCCCCTGCTGGTGCTGCCGCCCGCGGTCCTGCTGCTCGTGTCGCAGATCCAGCCCCTCTACGACGACCGGTACGTGCTGTACGCGCTCGCCGGGGCGCCCCTGCTGACGGCGGCCGGCGTCGACCGGCTGGTGACGGTCGCCGGGCGCCTGCTGCCGCGCGTGCCCCGGCGGCCGGTGCGCCGTCTCGTCCCCCTCGGCGGCGTCTTGGCCGTCGCGCTCGTCTTCGTCGCCTCGCTCCCCCTGCAGCGGGAGAACCGTTCCGCGGACCACCGCCCCGAGAACTTCGCCGCCGTCTCGGCCGCCGTCGCCCGGCAGGCCCGCCCCGGGGACGCGGTGCTCTTCCTGCCGTCGTTCTGGCGGGTCGGGGCGCAGGCCTACCCGAAGGGCTTCGGGCGGGCTCGTGACGTCGCGCTCGCGGAGTCCGGGGCCCGGTCCGGGACGCTCAGCGGCCTGGAGGCGCCGCCCGGGGAACTGCGGCGCAGGCTCGCCTCGGTGGACCGGGTGTGGGTCGTGGCCCCCGGGTACGCCCTGAGGTCGCGCTGGGTGCCGAGCGACCCGGTCGACCGGCTCAAGCTCGACGCCGTGGAGGAGCACTTCACCCACGTCGAGGGGTTCGCGAGCGGCCGGATCACCCTCGGGCTGTACGTCCGCCGCCCGCGGCTATGACTCCTCCAGTGCCGCCTCCACGGCGGCCTCGTCCAGGGCGGTGGTGAGTTCGTCGAGGCGGGCGCGCAGGGCGCGGATCTCGTCCACGTCGAAGCTGGTGGCCGTGACGATGCGCCGCGGTACCTCCAGTGCCCGCTCGCGCAGGGCGGAGCCCTCCTCGGTGAGCCGTACCTCCACCGAGCGTTCGTCGCGGGCGCTGCGCTCACGGCGTACCAGACCCGCCGCCTCGAGCCGCTTGAGCAGGGGGGAGAGGGTGCCGGAGTCCAGGCGCAGGTGCTCGCCCAGCTTCTTGACCGGCTGGTCGCCGTGCTCCCACAGCACCAGCATCACCAGGTACTGCGGGTAGGTGAGCCCGAGGTCCTTGAGGACCACGCGGTACAGACCGCCGAAGGCGCGCGAGGCGGCGTGCAGGGAGAAGCAGATCTGCTGGTCGAGGCGGAGCCAGTCGGCCGCGGGTGCAGGAGTCGGCGAGGTGCTCATGCCTCCAGGATAGCTCTTGCCCGCCATTCAGTTGTGCGCAATTGAATTGTGTGCTCTACTTGTGGTCGTGAGGCGGCCGCAGGAAGAGCCGCCGGAACATGACTTCGAGAGGGATGGTCATCCATGGACGCGCTCTACACCGCTGTCGCCACCGCCACCCACGGCCGCGACGGTCGCGCCTTCACCAACGACGGCAAGATCGACGTCAAGCTGGCGCCGCCGGTGGAGCTGGGCGGCAACGGCGAGGGCACCAACCCCGAGCAGCTGTTCGCCGCCGGTTACGCCGCCTGTTTCGGCAGCGCCCTCGGTCTCGTCGGCCGCCAGGCCAAGGTGGACGTCAGTGACGCCGCCGTCACCGCCGAGGTCGGCATAGGCAAGCAGGGCGAGGGCTTCGGCCTCAAGGTCACGCTGCGCGTCGAACTGCCGGACACGGTGGACGAGGTGACCGGCCGCAAGCTGGTGGAGACCGCCCACCAGGTCTGCCCGTACTCCAACGCCACGCGCGGCAACGTCGAGGTCGACCTCGTCATCGAGTAAGTCCCTGCGCACGTCGACCGACCCGCACCGGCACCGCCGGCGCGGGTCGGCGCGTTTTGCGATACGCGACATTTGACCGGGCCTGGCCGAATCGTGCGATCACGCGTGATAGGCCATTTCAGTATGTGGCGGCTTCCTTTCTGGTTCTCCCTGATCGCCCTGGTTTTCGCCGCCGCGCAGTCGGCGGAGATCCAGGGGCGCGCCCGTATGGACACACGCCAATACGTGGCGCACGCGTACATGTTGCAGGGCGTCGGCCGGGAGGAGGCCTCCCGGCGGGCGCTGGAGTACTTCTGCGACAGCGCGCGCGTGGCCGCCGCCCGGCACGCGAGCGCGGACCTGGCGACGTACCGGAACCACGACGGTGGGAACTCCGCCTACCGGGACTGCCTCGCGCGCGGGGAACGCATCATCGCGGGCGCCGCCCGGCGCACCGACATCACCGGTTACCGGGCGCTGTTCAGCGATCCGCGCGTCTCCGAGATCTTCGCGACCAGGCCCGGATACCCGGCCTTCACCATCCCCTTCGTGCGCGCGTTCGGCCTGGTCCGCGGTCTGTGGGCGGCCGCGGTCGTGGTGACCGTCCTGGGAAGCGGCCTCGTGGTGCTGATCCTGCGCCGCCTGGGCGTCTCCGCCCCTCTCGCCCTGCTCGGGCAGGTTCTCTACAACGCGCTGCCGACGGGCACGGAATCCATGCAGCCCATGTGCGAGGGACTGCTGCTGTGCCTGCTCCTCGCGGGAATCCTCGGCTGCGTCCGCGTCCTCGAAGGCCGTGTCCGGTCGGGTACGGCGATCTCCGTCGCCGCGTTCGCCGCGGCCGCCTGCGTGAAATACGCGCAGACCCTGCTCGCCGTCGCCGGAATCGCCGGCGTGCTCGCGCTGTACCTGTGCGTGCGGTGGGGCAGAACGCGGGAGTTTCGGCGGCCCGAAGGCACACTGCTCGCGGTCACGGGCCTGTTCGCCGTGGCGCTCCAGATCGTGATCGCGGTATTCGCGCTGCCCGGCACCCGGGCCAGCCTCCAGGAACTTCTGGCCGTCCACTACAGCAGACCGGTGCCGCCGCACCTGCTGCACCAGTTCCTCCGCCTGAGCCTCGCCTTCTGGCGGGAGTGGCTGCGCGGCGCGCTGGCGCAGCCCCTGAACCTGCTCCTGCTCGCGGCCGGGGCCTGGGGAGCCCTGCGGTACCACCGGCCGTTCGGGCTCCTGGCCGTCGGCGTCGCCGTCGCCGGGTTCGCCAACCAGGCCGGACACCCCGAAACGGCCATGGGGCCAAGGCTGTTGGTCATGGCGAGCCTGCTTCCCGTGTGCGGCATCCCCCTGCTGATCGAGAGCCACGCCGTACGTCGCGCGCGCGGGGGGCAGGACACCGCGGTCCTGCCCCCTCGCACGGAACGCCGGTTCGCCGCGCCCGAAGGTCAGCTGTACTGAGGCAGCCGGGCCGAGCCGTCGGCCGCCCGGGGAATGGTCACGGCCGCCCCTTCGCCGCCGCCCGCCGTCCCACCCAGCAGCACCTGTCGGACGACCCGCTCGGCGGCCCGTCCGTCGTCGAACTCGCAGAACCGCTCCCGGAACGCGGCCCGCAGCCCCGCCGACTCCTCGTCCCGCCAGGTGCCCGAGGCGAACAGCCAGGCCAACTCCCGATAGGAGCACGACACATGGCCCGGCGCCTCGGCGGTGATGTCGAAGTAGGCGCCCCGGCTCGCCGCGTACGCGCCCCAGTCGTCGGCGTGGACGACGATCGGCCGGTCGAGGTTGGCGTAGTCGAACATCAGGGCCGAGTAGTCGGTGACCAGCACGTCGGAGGCGAGCATCAGGTCCTCGACGTGCGGTTCGTCCGTCGCGTCGACCAGGACGCCGCGCCCGTGCAGATCGGCCGGCCCGAGCCCGCGCGGCGTACCGGTGGCGAGCGAGGGGTGCAGGCGTACGACGAGGGTGTGGCCGGCGCCCAGGTCCGCGGCGAACCGGGCCAGGTCGATGCGGTCGACATGGCCGCCCCGGCGGTACTCCCGGCGGGTCGGCGCGTACAGCACCACCGTGTCGCCGGCGGGGATGCCGAGGCGGGCGCGGACGGCCGCGCCGCGGTCCGCCGGGGCGTCGACGAGGACGTCGTTGCGCGGGCTGCCCGTCCGCAGCGACGTGAAGTGGCACGGGTAGGCCCGCTCCCACACCAGCTCCGAGTGCCGGTTGGCGACCAGGCTGACGTCCCAGCGGTCGGCGCGGTGCAGCATCTTCGGCACGCTGAAGCCGTGCCGGGCACCGGGCTTGCCGAGCAGGTCGGCGCCCATGTACTTGAGGGGGGTGCCCTGATGGGTCTGGACGTGCACCTGGCCGGGCCGCTTGACCAGGCTGCCCGGCCAGTTGACGTTGTTCACCCAGTACGTGGCCCGCGCCATGACCGCGTGGTAGCGCCGTGAGCCGGGCGTCACGAAGTCGATGCCCGGTGGTACGTCGGCGACCGACTCCTCCCGCACCACCCACACCCCGCGCAGCTGCGGCGCGATCTCGCGGGCCTTGGCGTGGATCGCGGCCGGGTCGCCCGAGACACCCGCGTGGTGCGTGGAGGAGTAGACGACGAGGTGCGGGTCCAGCGGCAGCCGCGACTGGGCCGCGTACCAGGCGCCCTGCGCCGACGCCGACACCTTGGCCGCCACCCGCCGCTTGCCCGCCCCGGCGAGCCTGCGCGCCCCGCGCGCCCCGCGCAGGGCCGCGTACGAGGCGTAGGGCGTGCTCGCCAGCAGCCGCATCTCGGTGCCGCGCGGACCCTCGGGCGGGGTGAAGCCCTCGGGGCAGTGGCGGCGGTGGAAGGCACGGATCTCGCGGTGGAAGGCGGCCCGGTCGGACGGGGTCACCCGGTCCTCGCGGGCGATGACGTACAGCATGTGGTCCATGGCTCGCTCGAACAGCAGCGGACGCGCCCACGCGAGGTCCTCGCGCTCCTCAAGGAACGCGAACAGCCCCTCGTACTGCGGGAAGATGTCGAAGTGCCGGCGCCCCGGCGTCTTGGTGATCGCCCCCTGCCGGCGCTGCCGATACTCGACGCCGATCCGGTTCAGGCAGGCGATGCGCTCGGCGAGCACCATCGATCGGTAGGTGACGGGGGCGTCCTCGTACAGGCCCGGCGCGTACCGCAGGCCGTGCTCCTGGAAGAAGTCCCGGCGATAGGCCTTGTTCCAGGCGACCAGGAACAGGTGGACGTACTGCGGGCTCTCGCGGAGGCTGAAGACTTCCTGCCCGGCCGCGGCCAGCAGCGCGGAGGCGTCGCTCGGCCCGCCCCGGCCCCACCAGTGGGTGCGTACGTGGTCGAAGACGAGGATGTCCGGGTCCTCGGCCGACCTCAGACGGTCCGCGACGGCCGCCAGCAGACCCGGCGTGTAGAAGTCGTCGCTGTCGAGGAAGAGGACGTAGTCGCCGCGCGCCTGCTCCAGCCCCGCGTTGCGGGCACGGCCGAGGCCGACGTTCTCGGGCAGGTGCAGCACGCGCACCCGCTCGTCGCGCTGCGCGTACTCGTCGAGGATCGCGCCGCAGCCGTCGGGCGAGCGGTCGTCGACGGCGACGACCTCGAAGTCCGGGTACGACTGCGTGAGCACGGAGTCGAGGCACTCGCGCAGGTAGCCCTGCACCTTGAAGACGGGGACGATGATGCTGAAGCGGGGCACGTCAGCTCCTTGCCAGGGTCGTCGCGGCGGGGGCGGGCAGGCGCTCGGCGAGGGGGATCACCGGCGGGATCGCTTCCGGCGGTTCGCCCAGCAGCACCCGGCGTACGACCCGCTCGCTCGCCCGCCCGTCGTCGAACTGGCAGAACCGCTCCCGGAACACGGCCCGCGCCGCCCTCGACTCCGGCCCCGCCCAGGAGCCGTCGCGGAAGACGCGCGCCAGTTCCTCGGGCGTGCGGGCCACCGGACCCGGCGGCAGCTCCAACAGGTCGAAGTAGACGCCCCGGGTCTCCCGGTAGACGTCCCAGTCGTCGACGTACACGACCATGGGCCGGTCCAGGTTGGCGTAGTCGAACATGATCGACGAGTAGTCGGTGATCAGGGCGTCCGCGGCCAGGCAGACGTCCTCGGCGGAGCGGTGCGCGGTGACGTCGATGATCCGTCCGGTGTTCCGCGCCCCGCCCCGGTCGTAGAAGTAGTGGGCGCGCAGCAGGACGACGACGTCCTCGCCGGCCTCCTCGCAGAAGGCCTCCAGGTCCAGCCCGGTCTCGAAACCGGTGTGGTAGTCGCGGTGGGTGGGCGCGTAGAGGACGGCCGTCTTCCCCTCCGGGACGCCCAGCTCCCGCCGGGCCCGGGCGACGTCGTCCGCCGTCGCCGTGTAGTAGACGTCGTTGCGCGGATAGCCGTACTCGAGCGTCTCGTGCGCGGCCGGGAAGGCCCGTTCCCACATCTCGGTCGAGTGGCGGTTGGAGGTGAGGTTGTAGTCCCAGCGGTCGACGCGGGCCAGCAGCTTGGCGAAGCTGCCGGTCGCCGCGGCCACCACGGGGTACGTGGCCTGGTCGACGCCCATCTTCTTCAGCGGGGTGCCGTGCTGGGTGGACAGGTGCACGCTGCCCTCGCGCTTGACGACGGCGTCGGCGAAGTTGGCGTTGTTGACCAGGTACTTGGCGCGGGCCAGCACGTCCCAGTACTTCGCGCTGCCGATCACCGCGTACTCGATGTCCTTCGGCAGGGTGTGCGCCTGGTCCGGCTCGACCAGGAACACCGAGCGGATGTGCGGAGCGAGTTCGCGGGCCTTGGCGTGGATCGCGGCCGGGTTGCAGGCGTAGCCGCGGCCCCAGTAGGCGCAGTACACGGCCAGATCGGTGTCGATGGGGCGGTGCAGGGCGAGGCGGTAGCGCAGGCGGGTGCGCAGGCCCTGGGGGCGTGGCAGGGCCTCCAGGACGCGCACGGCCGACTGGTTGGCGCCGCGCATGGCGTGGAAGGCCGTGTACGCGCCGCTCGCCAGGAGCCGGTGCTGGACGCCGAGGCTGCCGGCCGGGGTGCGGAAACCGGCCGGGCGGTGCCGGCGGTAGAGCCTGCCCGCCCGGCGGAAGAAGGCGCGGCGCCCGGTCGTCAGACGCCGAGGGTGGGCGGCCGTCTTCAGGACCGCGGTGAAGAGGTGGTCGAAGAGGGGCACCGACCGCTCGTCGGGCAGGCCGAGTCCGGCGGCCTGGGTGAGGACCAGTTCGACCTGGTCGAGCAGGTGGAGGTGGTGCTCGCCCGGCAGGCTCAGCCGGCTGCCCTGCCGTCGCACGAGATGCCGTACGACGACCTCGCGCAGCACCGCCGCCTTCTCAGCCCGCAGCGCGACGAGGCCGCCGAAGCCGACGTCCGTGAAGTGACCGTCGGGGAAGCCGAGCCGCTGGTCGGTGAGGAAGGCGCGACGGTAGGCCGCGCTCCATGCCGGGAGCTGCACGCCGGTCAGCCGGGGCACCTGGGCGGGGGCGAAGGCGCCCTCGGGGGTCTTCGGCAGCAGCAGGGCGGCCGGGTTGGTCGGCTCACCCTCCCACCAGGGGACGCGCTCGTGCTCGGCGTACAGCACGTCGACGTTTCCCGTCTCCGCGAGGCGGGCGTCCAGCGCCGCCAGCGCGCCCGGCACCAGGACGTCGTCGCCGTCGAGGAAGAGCAGATACGTGCCCGTCGCCGCCCGCGCACCGGAGTTGCGCGCCCCGGCGAGGCCTGCCGACGGGGGCGAGTGCACGGGGGTCACGCGGGTGTCCCGCTCCGCGTACGCGGCGCTGACGTCCGCCGCGGGCGCGTCGGGGCCGTCGCAGACCGGGATCAGCTCGAAGTCGCCGTAGGACTGGGCGAGGACGGAGTCCAGCGCCTGGGACAGCCGACCCGCCACCCCATGGGACGGGACGATGATGCTGAAGCGGGGCATTCTGCTCTTTCTCTCGAGGCTCGGTGGGAGCCGCGGGCGGGCCTCAGCCGAGGCGGCCGGGTCGCCCCGCGGGACGCCAGGTGGACGGCCGGCTCGGCGTGGGCCGCGACGGGCTGGAGGGCATGCGAACTCCCCGGAGTGAGAACGGTGTTCAGAGGCTGTCGGTGACGGTCAGGGGGCCGGTGGGTTGCGGCACGGTGGCCTGTGGGGGGCGCGTGAGGCTCGCGGCGGCCGAGGGGACGGGGTGGCGGTCGGCCGGCGGGACGACCGGCGGCAGGCCTCGCTCGCCGAGCACCACGTGCCGCACCACCCGTTCGCCGGCGCGCCCGTCGTCGTAGGGGCAGAAGCGCTCGCGGAACGCGGTGCGCAGCTGGGTGGAGCGGGAGCCGCGCCACTGGCCGATGGCGAAGATGTCGATCAGCTCGTCCTCGCTGCGGGCGACCGCGCCCGGCGGGAAGGCGCGCAGGTCGAAGTAGGTGCCACGGGCCGCGTCGTACGCCTCCCAGTCGTGGGCGTGGATGACGATCGGCCGGTCGAGGTTGGCGTAGTCGAACATCAGGGGCGCGTAGTCGGTGATCAACGCGTCCGAGGCTAGGGCGAGTTCCTCGACGCTCGGGTGGCCGGTGACGTCGATGATCCCGGCGCCCTGCGGTACGGCGCCGTGGGGGCGGGCCAGGATGACGTAGCCGGGGCCCAGGCGGCGCAGGACGCGCTCCAGGTCGAGCGGGGAGCGCTGGGTGCGGCGGTAGTCGCGGTGGGCGGGCGTGTAGAGCAGCGCGACTGTGTCCTCGGGGACGCCGAGCGACTCGCGGACGCGGGCCACGTCGGCCGAAGTGGCCTGCTGGAACCGGTCGTTGCGGGGCTGGCCGTACTCGAGGGTGGTGTACGTGCCGGGGTGGACGCGTTCCCAGACGAGGGTGGAGTGGCGGTTGGCCGACAGGACGTAGTCCCACCGGTCCACACCCCTGAGCAGCCTCTCGAAGTCCATGTCCCGTGCGGCGGCCGGGCGTTCCTGGAGGTCCAGTCCCATGTGCCCCAGAGGAGTTCCCTGTTGGGTCTGGACGAGCACCTGTCCGGAGCGCTTGACCAGGCGGGGCTCGAAGTCGGTGTCGCTGACGAGGTACTTGGAGCGGGCCAGGGCCGTCCAGTAGGCGGCCGTGTCGGGCCGGGCGAGCCACGCCGTGCGGACGTGCGGCGCGACGGCGCGGAACGCCTCCGCCAGGGCGCCCGGGTTGCCGCCGCTTCCCCGGCCCTCGCAGGAGGCGAAGACGGCGCGGTCGGCGCACAGCGGGAGCCGGAGCTGGACGCGGTAGTGCAGGCGCAGGGCGGTGGCCCGCAGGCCACGGGCGAGCTTGACGGTCGGCTTGAGGGTGCGGCGGCGGGCGGCCGCCGCCGACTGCAGGACGCGGTACGTGCGGTGCAGGCCCCAGCGGATCAGGGCGTGGCGCAGCCCGGCACTGAACGGGACGGGGGCGCCGGGGACGCGGTAACGCCGGTAGTGGGCGCGGGCCCGGCGCAGGAACTCGGCGCGCGAGCCGCGCGGGAGACGGTCGCGGCGAGCCAGGATCTTCGTCAGGTGGTCGACCATGCGGCGGAACAACACCGCCCGCCAGCACGCCAGTTCCGGCCGCCGGCCGACGTACGCGAAGACCCGGTCGTACTGCTCGAAGACGTCGAAGTGCTTACGGCTGGTGGTGGAGAGGATGTTGCCCTGGCGGCGCTGGCGGTAGTGGACGCAGACCCGGTCGAGGGTGCTGATCGACTCGGCGGCCATCAGGACCGGGAACGTCCACGGGGTGTCCTCGTAGTAGCCGGGCGGGAAGACGAAGCCCTCGCGCTCCACGAACTCCCGCCGACAGGCCTTGTTCCAGGCCACCATCAGCAGGTGCAGCAGGCCCGGGCGGTCCTCCAGGCGGAAGGGCGCGGGGCCCTGCTCGGTGAGCTGGACGGAGACGACGTTGCGGACGGTCTCGCCCGACCAGTAGGTGCGCGCGTAGTCGTAGACCAGGACGTCCGGTTCGCCGGTCTCCTTCAGACGGTCGGCGATCGCACGCAGGGCGTGCGGGGTGAGGGTGTCGTCGCCGTCCAGGAAGACCAGGTAGTCGCCCTTCGCCTGCTCCATGCCGGCGTTGCGGGCGCCGCCCAGGCCCTGGTTCTCGGGCAGATGCAGGGGGCGCACCCGCGGGTCGCGGGACGCGAACTCGTCGATGATCGCGCCCGATCCGTCGGGTGAGCAGTCGTCGACCGCGATCAGCTCCAGATCGGGACACGACTGCGTCAGCACCGATTCCAGGCATTCGCTCAGGTACGCCTGAACCTTGTACGCGGGGACGATGACACTGAACCTGGGCAAGGCACATCCATGGGGTCGGCGCGGACGACGGGGCCTTGGCCCGGGAACGGCCGATGGAGTGACTTGGTTACGGTTGCGTACGGCATAAGGGGGACACCCGGCGAACGGGTGTCCCCCTGGAGCCGTGGTCCGGCGGCTACTTGACGGCGCCCGCCATCACGCCGGACACGAACTGCCGCTGGAACGCGAAGAACACGACGAGCGGGATCACCATCGAGATGAACGCGCCGGGCGCGAGCACGTCGATGTTGTTGCCGAACTGCCGTACCTGCTGCTGCAGAGCGACCGTCAGCGGCTGCGACTGCGAGTCGGAGAAGACCAGCGCGACCAGCATGTCGTTCCACACCCACAGGAACTGGAAGATGCCCAGCGAGGCGATCGCCGGCGCGCCCAGCGGAAGGACGACCGTCAGGAACAGACGGGTCTCGCCGGCGCCGTCCAGCCGTGCCGCCTCCAGCAGTTCGCGGGGGATCTCCGCGAAGAAGTTCCTGAGCAGGAAGATGGCGAACGGCAGCCCGAATCCGACGTGGAAGAGAACCACGCCGATGATGTCGCCGAAGATCCCGATCTTGCCGAAGAGGTCGGCGAGCGGGATCAGCGCCACCTGGACGGGGACGACGAGCAGCGCCACCACGACCAGGAACCACCAGTCGCGGCCCTTGAAGTCCATCCAGGCGAAGGCGTATCCGGCCATCGCGCCGAAGAACACCACCAGCAGCGTCGCCGGGACCGTGATCCAGATGGTGTTGAACAGCGAGTGGGTGATCGCGTCGTTCTCCAGGAGCGACTTGTAGCTCTTGGCGGTCAGCTGGCCGGGCGCGGTGAACACCTTCCACCAGCCCGAGGTGGCGATGTCGGTCGGGTCGCGGAAGGAGGAGACCAGCAGGCCGAAGGTCGGCACCAGCCAGAACACCGCCACCACGACGAGGAGGACGCGCAGGACGCCGCCGCCCGCGCCGCTCGCCACCCTGGCGGCGAAGGAGCGCTTGGCGCGCACGGTCGTGTCGAGGGTCGTCACCGCTGCCGCTCCCTTCGCAGTCGCCGGATGTTCACGATCATCACGGGCATGACGAGCAGCAGCAGGATCACGCCGATCGCGCTGCCGACGCCCTCGTTGCCGCCACCGCCGAACGACGACAGGAACAGCTGCAGGGCGAGCACGTTGGCGTCGTCCTGACTGGGCTGCGGGGCGATGATGTAGACCAGGTCGAAGATCTTCATCACGTTGATCATCAGCGTGATGAGGACGACGACCAGGACCGGCGCGAGGAGGGGCACGGTGACCCGCCGGAACACCTGCCACTCGTTGGCGCCGTCGACCCGCGCCGCTTCGAGCAGATTGCGGTCCACGCCCGCCAGGCCCGCCGCGATCAGCACCATCGCGAAGCCCGCCCACATCCACACGTACGAGCCGATGATCGCCGGGGTGACCAGGGTGGGGCCGAGCCAGTCGATGCCGTTGTAGGGCGCCGAGAAGTTCGAGGCGGGCAGCCGCAGTTGGGCCCCCTCGGCCTTCGCGGGGAGGGTGAAGGTGCCGTCCGCGCCGCTCTTGGCGGAGGCGACCACCTTGCCGCCCTTCACGGCCTCCACCTTCACGCCCTTCAGCGCCTTCTCACCGGGATCGACCTTGCCCTTGGTGCCACCGCCACCCAGCTTGAAGTCCAGCCAGACGGTGCCGGTGATCCCGGAGCCGGACGGCATCTTCGCGTTCTCGGGGTTGCCGGGCAGCTTGGCGGGGGCGATGCCGACCAGGGGGAGCAGGGCGGGCGTGCCCGCGTGGACGGTGCCGGTGCTGGTGAACGAGCCGCCGCCGGACGGCTTGAGGTCGCTGACGGCCGCGTTCGGGCGGGCGTTGGGGTAGACGGACGACGAGACGAAGGTGTCGTGGATGGACTTGGCGACCGCGTTGGCGGCGCCCAGGTTCGGGTCCTGCTCGTAGACCAGACGGAAGATGATCCCGGCCGCCAGCATCGAGATCGCCATCGGCATGAAGACGATCAGCTTGAACGCCGTACCGAAGCGCACCCGTTCGGTCAGCACCGCGAAGATCAGACCGAGCGCGGTGACGACCGCGGGCGCGACCGCCACCCAGATCGCCGTGTTGCGCACGGCGGTCAGTGTGGCGTCGTTGGAGAAGATGTCGCCGTAGTTCTTCAGTCCGACGAAGCCCGATCCGTCGGCGTCGTAGAGACTGCGCCAGATCGAATACCCGATCGGGTAGACCACGAGCGCCCCGAGCAGCACGAACGCGGGCAGCAGGAACAGCACCGCCACCCACAGCCGGGTTCCCGAGACGCTCTTGCGCGGTGGGGCGGAGGGCGTCGGCAGTGCGCCGGCGCCCTCCGCCGTGTTCGCCACTGACGTCATCGCCGGACCGTCAGCCGGAGCCGTACGCCTTGGCCGCGTCGGCCTCCAGCTTCTGCTGGGCGCCGGCGACGTCCTTCGGGTTGCGCAGGAAGTCCTGCAGGTCCTTCCACTCACCGGTGCCCGCCGTGCCGCCGAAGGCCGCCGGAGCCTGGTCGGACATGTCGAAGCGGAAGTTGTCGCCGGCCGCGAGCAGTTGCTGGGCGATCTGCTTGGTGATGGCGTCCTTGTACTTGGACGTGTCCATCTCCTTGTTCGGCGACAGGATGCCGCCCTGCGCCGCCCAGATCTCCGCCGCGTCCGTCGAGGCCAGGAACGTCAGCAGCGCCTGGGCGCCCGCGCCGCTCTTCAGCGCCACGGCGACGTCGCCGCCGCTGACCACGGGGGCCTGGCTGCCGACCGCCGGGAACGGGAAGACCTTGGCGTCCGTGCCCAGCTTCGCCTTCGTGTCGCCGTTGATGTTGGCGGCCACGAAGTCGCCCTCGAAGACCATGCCCGCCGGGGTGGAGCCGGAGAAGGTCTGGGTGACCGACTTCGGGAACTCCGTGTTCAGCGCGCCCTTGGTGCCGCCCGCGATCAGGTCGTTCTTGCCCCAGAGTTGGGCGAGCGTGGTCAGGGCCTGCTTGACGGACGGGTCCGTCCACTTGATCTTGTGCGCGGCCAACTGGTCGTACTTGTCCGGGCCGGCCTGCGAGAGGTAGACGTTCTCGAACCAGTCGGTGAGCGTCCAGCCGTCCGCGCCGCCGATCGACACGGCCGGGGACCCGGCGTCCGAAAGCGTCTGCGCGGTGGCCAGGAAGTCCTTCCAGCTCTTCGGGGTGTCCTTGATGCCGGCCGAGTCGAAGGCCTGGGTGTTGTACCAGACCAGGGACTTGTTGGCGGCCTTGGCGTAGACGCCGTACTGGGTGCCCTTCCAGGCGCCCAGGTCCACCCAGCCCTTGGAGAAGTTCTTCGTCAGCTGGGCCTTCGCGTCCGCTCCGAGCGGCTTGAGCCAGCCCTTGTCCGCGAACTGGTGCAGCACGCCCACCTGGGGCAGGAACGCGACGTCCGGCGGCTTGCCGCCCTGGATCTTGGTACCGAGGAAGGTGGAGGTGTTGTTGCCGGTCGGGACGAAGTTGATTTTCGCGCCGGTGCGCTTCTTGAACTCGTCCATGACCTTCATGAAGTTGGCCTGCTCCGCGCCGGTCCAGACGGCGGCGACCTCCAGGGTCTGGCCGTTGAGCTTGGGGAGCTTGAGACCACTGCTGCTCTCCGAACTGCCTCCGCCGCCGCTCTTGTTGTCGTTGCCGCCGCCGCCACAGCCCGCCAACGCGAGCGTGAGAGCGGTCGCGAGGAGAGCAGCCGCCGGTTTGGCGGCCCTGAGTTTCCGGTTCTTGCTGCTCGTACTGCGCATCACTGCCCCGTTCTTCGGTTCTCGTCGAACGTCGAGCGCTGTCCCGTGTGATCCGGTCTACGCCTGAGGCCTGGGGTCGGCAAGTGTGCGTCCTGTGTCAACCCGGGGATCGTGACCACGTCGTGACTAGGTGTCGGCTCCGAGCGGAAGTGAACCGTCTGCTACAGCAGTGACGGCACCTCCGATGCCGAGACCTCGCGTGCCGCCCGCTCCAGCGCGCTGGCCAGGAGAGCCAGGTCCGTCGGGCCGTTGCCCAGTTCGCGTACGGGGCGGCGGGCCGGCGGGTCGCCCATGCGCTGCCAGTCCAGCGGGACGACCGTGGGGCGCAGGGTGGCCGTTCTCGGGATGCGGCCCGTGACGCGGCCGCCCTGGAACGGAGTCGTCCGGCCGTCCGCCGTGGTCAGCCGTCCGCGACCCGGGGACGGCTCCTCCGGGCCGGAACCCGGGGGTTCCAGAGCTACTCGGATCGTCGCCAGCCGTGCCGGTTCCGTCTCGGCCGTACGGCCGCCCGGGCCCGTCGCGGCGACCAGGTGGACGCCGAGGCGCTCGCCCTCGCGGGCCACCGCCTCCAGCGCCCGCACGACCGAGCCCGCCGCCGGGCGGCCGGGGGAACCGAGCGCCGGGGAGACCAGCGCGTCCAAGTCGTCGACGACCACCACGAGTCGGGGCAACGGCGGCGCCGCCTCCGTCTGCCGGCGGGACGCCCCCGGGCGCAGCCGCATCGTCGAAGTGGGCGGGCTGTCCAGGTCGCCGGCGCCGGTCGTGCCGGAAGCCGGGGCGCCGCGTACCGCCGTGGTCCGCTGGGACACCATCCGGCCCGACAGCTCACGGCCCGTGTGCCACTCGGCGAAGTCGGAGCGGCCCAGCAACTCCGCCCTGCGCTTCAGCTCTGCACTCAGCGACTGGGCGAACTCCCGCATGCGCACGGGGTCGTTGGCGGTCAGGTGGGTCGTGACGTGCGGGAGGTCCGTGCATACGCGCAGGCCCTCGCCGTGAGCCCCCGCCGCGGCGCCGACGCCGTCCCGGCCGTCCACCAGGACGATGCCGAGCCGGTCGGGGCGCTCGGCCGCGGCGAGCGAGGCGACCACGGCCCGCAGCAGCTCCGTACGGCCGCTGCCCGCCGGGCCTTCGATCAGCAGGTGCGGTCCGTCGGCGGCGAGGTCCGCGCTGACCGGGCCGCGGGGTCCGGCGCCGAGCACGGCCCAGGCCCGCCCGCCGAGCGAGCCGGGGTCGTCCGCCGCGTCCGCCCAACGGGCCATCAGCGACGCCGGGGTGGCTCTGGCGAGACCCAACTCGTCCAACAGCCGCGCCGTTTGGGGCAGCGGCACGGACACCCGCGGCTGCCGGTCGGCACCGGAGCCGTCGGGCCGGAGCGGCGCCAGCGCCCGCGCGAACCGCTCGGCCCAGGCCGACGAGACGGCGTCTACGGCGGCGACCGTGCCGGGGGCTATGAGGCCGGTGTGCGGGGGGTGAGCGGCGGAGGCGACGCTCTGGGCGGAGGGGCTGGGCGCGGTGGCCGCATGCGCGGACGAAGCGGGTGAACCGGGTGAGCCGGGTGAGCTGGAGGGGGCGGCGGTGGGGATTCCCCGGCTGCCGGTGGTGGCCTGGTGTGGGAGGTCGGTGCCGGTGGTGGGGCCGACGCCGGTGCCGGGGCGGGTGGTCCCTGCGGTGCCGGTGGCGGGGCGGGTACTTCCTGCGGCGGCGGCCGGCCGGCCGGCTCCTGCGACGCCGGTGGGGCTTGCGGGCGCCGTGCCGGCCCGCGCCACCCGTATCAGCCGCAGCGCCGTCGCCACGTCGCCGCTCAGCAGGGCGACCGCGCCGCACTCCCGGAACGTCGGCGCCGCCTCGCAGGCCGCCTCGTACGTCTCTGTCAGCGGCGAGGCGGGCGACGCGGGGGACGTCTCCGCGAGGCACACGACATGGATCCCGGAGTCGGGTCCCTCCACCGCCAGCCGCGCCACCGCCTCGCGCACGTCGGCGCCGCCGGGATCGCCGTCCACGACGACCACCGTGTACGGCCCCGCGAAGCCCTCCGGCCCGTCGGCACCGTCGTCGTCCCGGGCCCAGGAGGGCCGGTGGAGAGCGCCGCGGGCCGGGGACCGGCGATCGTCCCCGGACGGACCGGCGGACCGCCCGATCGGGCCGGTCGGGTACGGCGCTGCCGAGCCGTCCGCGGGACGGGCCGTGCGAGCCCCGTCGCTCGGGTACGGCGCTGCCGAGCCGGTCGTGCCCGCGGAGACGCCGGGAGTGGCGGCGCGCGCGGGGGTCGCTGTCCGGGTGCCGCTCGCCGTCTCGGCCTGGTGGTCCTCCAGTCGGCGGAGCAGTTCCTCGGTGCGGGCCGTGGCCTGTTCGCGGTCGTAGGCCAGCAGGAGGCGGCAGTCCTGGGCGTGGGCGGGGCGCAGGTGGGGGAGCCAGCCGAGCCAGGACCACTCCGACGTGCGCTCCTCCACGGGGCGGGAGCGGTCCGCGCTGATCAGAACGATTTCCAGGGTCTCGGGCGAGTGCAGGGCGGCGAGCTGGGCGATCACCGCGCGCGCCAGTCCGGCCAGCCGGGCGCGCGGACCGGCCAGGCCCAGCGCCCCTGCCTCGCGCAGGTTGGCCGTCACGGGCACCGCGGGCAGCAGACCGGAGCCGTCGGGGGCCGGCCGGTCCGCCGTGCCGAGCCGTACTGTGAGCGCCTCCGGGTGCCCGGGACCGCGCTCCCAGAGCCGGGGGCCCGGTCCGAGCGCCGTCAGCAGCAGCGCGGCGGGGTCCGGCCAGGTCTCCGGGAGCTGGGAACCGGCGTGCGGGGCGGGCCCGGCGGCCGGGGCGGGGGAGTCGCCGTACGCCTCGGGCGCCGACACGCTCTGTTCGGCGCGTCCGCCGGTCAGCTTGCGCGCCCACGAGGAGAGCCCACCGCGCCTGCGCACACCCTGGGGGACGTCCGTGCCGCGGAGGGGTGTGGCCTTGCGACGGCCGGTTCCGGGGCCCGGGACCGTGGTCTCCTCGTCGGTGACTCCTCGGGTGCGCGCACCGGAAGGTTCCTCGCAGGGCGCGGGGGCGTGCGCGACCGGCTCGGTGGCGGAGGCGTTCCACGCCGGCACGCCGGACCGTCCCGCGTGTGTGTCGTCCGCTCCGCCACCCCGGCTCTCGATCCGCGGCGCTCCGCCCTGCCCGGGCACGACCGGCGGTTCGGCGGAGGCGCGCCCCGGGGTGTGCGGCGCCCCCCGGGAACCGGAGACGGTGTCCTCGCCGTCGGCCACACGCGCGTGGGGAACGGCCGCCGCCCCGTCCACGCCCGTGGGCGTAACGGTCATCTGTCCGCCCGTCCCCGCGCCGGGCCGCGCTGTCCCCGCGTCGCCCCCGCCGGCAGGGACCCGCATGGACCCCTCCCCGTCCGCGACCGTCGGGACCCGTGCCCCGGGGCCACCGGCCGGTGAGAGACGCAGGGCCGACTCGCCGATGCGCAGCAGTGCGCCCGGGGTGAAGCGGACCGGGCGGGTGTTCAGGCGGGTGCCGTCCAGGGTGGTGCCGTTCGTCGAGCCGAGGTCGGCGACCGAGACGCGGCCGTCGGCGGCCACCGTCACCGCGCAGTGCAGGCGGGAGACGTCCGGGTCGTCGAGCGGGACGTCGGCGTCGGCGGAGCGGCCTATGCGGATCTCGCCGCCGTGCAGGAGGTGGACGCCGCCCGCGTCCGGCCCCGAGACGACGTGCAGCTGGGTCGGGGCGTCGTCGAGCTCGGGGTGCGGTTCCGGCTCGGCGGGGGCGCCCAGGGACAGCACGGCGCCGTCGATCAGCGGGGGCTCGCCCAGCGTGCACCGCTGGTCGTCGAGCCGCTGCGCGTCCGCGTACAGCACGACCGCGCCGCTTCCGGAAGCGGCGCCGGCGTCACCGGAGACCGCCGAGGCCAGTGCCGACGCCACCGCGGCCAGGGCCGTGCCGGCGGGCGCCGTGACCAGCACGTCGCGGCTCGCTGCGCGGCCCCGCGCCTTCTCGGGCGGGCCCAGCGGGTCTACGACGGTCAGCCGGATCTGCATCGCCGTCAGCGGTCCCTTCTGCGCGGGCGGCGCGGAATCCCCCCACCCCACACGAGCACGTCGGCCAGTACTGGAGGCATCCTCGCACCTGCCACTGACAACACGCCCATGCCCCGGTCCCAAGTGATCTTGATTGGTCAGCTCTGCCCCTAAAAGTGCCTGACCGGCGGCGCGTCGGCGATCAGTTGAGATCGGTCACGTCCGGTCACGGGCAACCGGCCGACCGGAGCGAGCGTCTTTCCTTCGAACCGAGCGTCTTTCCATCGAACAAGGACGGGAACCGGAACGTAAGAGGCACAGACGGCGCACAGAACCGCGCACGAGGCGCGGCACGGCGCAAGCCACAGAAAGCGGACAGGATGCCGCCGGGCGCGGCGGCACTAGAGTGGACCGGAACACAGGCAAGCAAGCAGGGAGCGCATGACGTGCGGCCGGTAGGCAGCAAATACCTGCTCGAGGAGCCGCTCGGACGCGGCGCCACGGGCACCGTCTGGCGAGCCCGCCAGCGAGAGACCGCGGGGGCCGAGGCGGCCGTGCCCGGTCAGCCCGGCGAGACGGTCGCGATCAAGGTCCTCAAGGAGGAGCTCGCGAACGACGCCGACATCGTGATGCGGTTCCTCAGAGAGCGTTCCGTCCTGCTGCGCCTGACCCACCCGAACATCGTCCGGGTCCGCGACCTGGTGGTGGAGGGCGATCTGCTGGCGCTCGTCATGGACCTCGTCGAGGGTCCGGACCTGCACCGCTACCTGCGGGAGAACGGTCCCTTCAGCCCCGTCGGCGCCGCCCTGCTCACCGCCCAGATCGCCGACGCGCTCGCCGCCAGCCACGCCGACGGCGTCGTCCACCGAGACCTGAAGCCGGCCAACGTCCTGCTCGCCCAGTACGGCGACCGGATGCACCCGATGCTCACGGACTTCGGCATCGCCCGTCTGGCCGACTCCCCGGGGCTGACCCGCACCCACGAGTTCGTCGGCACGCCCGCGTACGTGGCGCCGGAATCCGCCGAGGGCCGCCCGCAGACCTCCGCGGTCGACATCTACGGCGCCGGAATCCTGCTGTACGAGCTGGTCACCGGGCGTCCGCCGTTCAACGGCGGCTCCGCCCTCGAGGTCCTCCACCAGCACCTCAGCGCCGAGCCGCGCCGCCCCTCCACGGTCCCCGACCCCCTGTGGACGGTCATAGAGCGCTGCCTGCGCAAGAACCCGGACGAACGCCCCAGCGCCGAGAACCTCGGCCGCGCCCTGCGCGTGGTCGCCGAGGGCATCGGCGTGCACGCCAACTCCGCGCAGATCGCAGCCGCCGAGAACGTCGCCGTCCTGCTGGCCCCCGACCCGGCCCCGGCCGCGGTCCCCGGCTCCGCCGACCCCACGCAGGTCCTCCCGCACACCGCGGGCGGCTTCGACCCGAACGCCGCGACGAACGTCCTGCCGACCACCGGACGCCCGGGCCCCGTCGGCGCCGCCGACCCCACCGCCGTGCTGCCGAACACGGGAGCCGCAGACCCGACCGCGGTCATGCCGCCGGTGCCGCAGGGCCAGCCGGGGCAGCAGCCCGAGCAGCCGCACCCGTGGCAGAACCAGCTGCGCGCCGCCCGCGACCGCAACGAGCAGACGCAGGTGCAGTACCTCGACCCGAACGAGGACCCGCTGCGCCGGCGCCCGCAGCGCCAGGTGGCCCGGCCGCAGCAGCAGCCCCGCCCCCAGCAGCAGCGGCCGCCGCAGCGGGCCCCGCAGCGCGGACAGCAGGGGTACGGCTATCCGCAGCAGCAGCCCCAGCAGTACGCCCCGCAGCACCAGCAGCCCCAGCGGTACGCGCCCGCGCCGGAGCCGCAGCGGCCCGTCCGCGAGCCCCGGCAGCCCCGCCAGCCCAGCCCCAACCGGATGAAGATCCCCGGGCTCGGCTGCCTCAAGGGGTGCCTGTTCATGATCGTCATCCTGTTCGTCGCAGGGTGGCTGGTCTGGGAGCTCACGCCGCTGCAGCACTGGATCGGCACGGGCCGGGGCTACTTCTCCGAGCTCAAGCACTGGTACGACAACGTCAGCGGCTGGATCGGGGACCTGAACAGCAAGTCCGGCGGCAAGAACTGATCCACCGCTCGCAGGCTTGGGGATTTGTCGACATCTGGCGGGTGATTTCCGTCTCCGCGGTGAAGGTTGGCTCCTTGGACGCGTAGTTTTAGCGACTAACACGCGTCGGTAGGAGCAGTCTTGGGACGGAAGATCGGCAGCCGGTACACCGCGAACCAGATCCTGGGGCGGGGCAGCGCCGGCACGGTGTGGCTGGGCGAGGGGCCGGAAGGGCCCGTCGCCATCAAGTTGCTTCGCGAGGATCTCGCCTCCGACCAGGAACTCGTCGGACGCTTCGTGCAGGAGCGCACGGCGCTGCTCGGTCTGGAGCACCCGAACATCGTCTCCGTCCGCGACCTGGTGGTGGACGGCAACGACCTCGCGCTCGTCATGGACCTGGTCCGCGGCACCGATCTGCGCACCCGCCTGGACCGCGAGCGGCGGCTCGCCCCCGAGGCGGCGGTCGCGATAGTCGCCGACGTCGCGGACGGCCTGGCGGCCGCCCACGCCGCCGGGGTCGTGCACCGCGACGTCAAGCCGGAGAACGTGCTCCTCGACATGCAGGGCCCGCTGGGCCCGGGCGGCTCGCACCCGGCCCTGCTGACCGACTTCGGCGTGGCCAAGCTGATCGACACGCCCCGCCGGACCCGGGCCACGAAGATCATCGGCACGCCGGACTACCTGGCCCCGGAGATCGTGGAAGGCCTGCCGCCACGGGCCGCGGTCGACATCTACGCCCTCGCGACCGTCCTCTACGAGCTGCTCGCGGGCTTCACCCCGTTCGGCGGCGGACACCCCGGCGCGGTGCTGCGGCGCCATGTCACGGAGACGGTGGCCCCGCTGCCGGGCATCCCCGACGAGCTGTGGCAGCTGATCGTCCAGTGTCTGGCCAAGGCGCCGGCCTCCCGGCTGCGGGCCTCCGAGCTCGGGGCGCGGCTGCGCGAGCTGCTGCCGCTGATCGCCGGGATGCCGCCCCTGGACGTCGACGAGCCGGACCTGGAGCCCGAGGAGGAGGCCGAGGAGGCACCGGCGGCGGTGCGGGCCGGGGAGCCGGCGCGGCGACGCGGGGCGGTGCCCCTGGTGCCGGGCGCGAAGCCGGCCGACTCCAACCGGGACACCCACACCTCCATGCGGGTGCCGGGGCCGGACGAGCTGGCGGGCGGTGCCCGGGGCACCGCCCGGGTGCCGCGTGCGGCCGGTGCGCCGAGGCCGGGATCGGCACGGCACCGGGCGGTGACCCGGCGCCGGCGGATCGCGCTGGGGGCCGGTGCGGTGGTGCTGGTCGCGGCGGTCGGCGTGGGCACCTGGTGGGCGACGTCGGGGGACGACGCGGGGGCGACACCGCAGGACACGAAGCACTCGGCACCGGCGTCTCCCTGAGCTGGATCGTCCAGGACCCGGGGTCATGGCGTCGTAGCCGGACACTGGTCGCTTGGCGGAGCCGTTAGGCTGGAGGGCGTGGCAGTCGTCGATGTATCCGAAGAGCTCAAGTCCCTCTCCTCGACCATGGAGTCGATCGAGGCCGTTCTGGACCTCGACAGGCTGAGGGCAGACATCGCCGTGCTCGAGGAGCAGGCGGCCGCGCCGTCCCTGTGGGACAACCCGGACGAGGCGCAGAAGATCACCAGCAAGCTGAGCCACCTGCAGGCCGAGGTCCGCAAGGCCGAGGCGCTGCGCGGGCGGATCGACGATCTCTCCGTGCTCTTCGAGATGGCCGACGAGGAGGACGACCCGGACACCCGTGCCGAGGCCGAGTCCGAGCTCGTTGCCGTCAAGAAGGCGCTGGACGAGATGGAGGTCCGGACGCTGCTGAGCGGCGAGTACGACTCCCGTGAGGCGCTCGTCAACATCCGCGCCGAGGCCGGCGGCGTCGACGCCGCCGACTTCGCCGAGAAGCTGCAGCGGATGTACCTGCGCTGGGCGGAGGGCAAGGGCTACAAGACCGAGCTCATCGAGACGTCGTACGCGGAAGAGGCCGGCATCAAGTCGACCACCTTCGCGGTGCACGTCCCGTACGCCTACGGCACCCTCTCCGTCGAGCAGGGCACCCACCGCCTCGTGCGCATCTCGCCGTTCGACAACCAGGGCCGCCGTCAGACCTCCTTCGCGGGTGTCGAGGTCCTGCCCGTGGTCGAGCAGTCCGACCACGTCGAGATCGACGAGAGCGAACTGCGCATCGACGTCTACCGCTCCTCCGGCCCCGGCGGCCAGGGCGTCAACACCACCGACTCCGCGGTGCGCATCACCCACCTGCCCACCGGCATCGTGGTCTCCTGCCAGAACGAGCGGTCGCAGATCCAGAACAAGGCCACCGCGATGAACGTCCTCCAGGCCAAGCTGCTCGAGCGGCGCCGGCAGGAGGAGCAGGCCAAGATGGACGCCCTCAAGGGCGACGGCGGCAACTCCTGGGGCAACCAGATGCGTTCGTACGTCCTGCACCCGTACCAGATGGTCAAGGACCTGCGCACCGAGTTCGAGGTCGGCAACCCGGAGGCCGTGTTCAACGGCGAGATCGACGGCTTCCTCGAGGCCGGTATTCGCTGGCGCAAGCAGCAGGAGAAGTAACCTTCCCGAGTGCCTTTGTCGACTTGGTAACTGCCGCCCCTGTGGCGGCAGTTGTCGTTTGTCTGGGTTTTACATCACACTCACAGGTTCCAACTCCCTGTAAACGAGACGCAAGTGGACATTGCGCACGCAACGGCCTTGACGTTGCTTTGAAAAATCGGAAGGGTAAAGCGTGGCATGCGTATCTCTGGGGCGCATGTGAACCGGGGGGCTTCGTAGCTGTCTCCGTCGATCACGGCCCCGAGCGCCGCCCTACTGACGATCAGCTACTGGGGGTAGCACACATATGACGAAGAAGACGCGGATCCGCGTCGCGCGGATAGCCGCGGGCGCCGTGATCGCCGCGGGTGCCTCGCTGACCGCCGCAGGCGCCGCTTCCGCCCTGGACATCGGTGTCGGCGTGAACGTCGGCACCGACGGTGGCACGAGCGATGGTGGCACGAGCGACGGCGGTGCCACCGTCGGCGTGATCGGTGGCTCCACCGACGGCGGGACCACCGACGGCGGCTCCACGACGGACGGTGGCTCCACGACCGACGGCGGGACCACCGACGGCGGCTCCACGACGGACGGTGGCTCCACGACCGACGGCGGGACCACCGACGGCGGTTCCACGTCCGACGGCGGCGCCACCGTCGGCGGCGACGTCTCCATCGGCGGTGTCATCGGCGGCGGCGACTCCACCGGCGGTGACTCCACCGGCGGCGGTGACAACGGCGGCTCCGGCGACAACGGCGGCGGCAACTCCGGCGGCTCCGGTGACAACGGCGGCTCGGGCAACTCGGGCGGCAGCGGCAACTCCGGTGGCAGCGGCAACTCCGGCGGCGGCAACTCGGGCGGCTCCGGCTCGACCGGCGGCGGCAGCAGCAGCTCCACGGGCGGCAACGACACCGACCCCAACGGCGGCTCCAACGACTCCACCCAGGAGGAGGGCTCCTCGGCCCTCACCGACACCGGCAGCTCGACCAACACCTCGGCCCAGGGCAGCGGTGGACAGCTCGCCGAGACCGGTGCCGGCCAGACCGCGTTCCTGCTGGTCGGCGCGGCCACGATGATCGCCGGCGGCGTCGGCTTCCGCCTGCTGCCGCGCCTCGTGGGCGGCCGTGGCGGTGCGGCTGCCTGACGGTAGCCGTCCGTACGCACACCGTGTGCGACGACGTACGACGAAGGGCCCGGAGCGTGCCTCGCTCCGGGCCCTTCGGGCGTCCTGGCGCCCTTGTGCGGCCGTTACGCGGTCTGGTGGGCCAGCAGCGCGACGGTGGCGATGAGCACCGCAAGGAGCGCGATCAGCGCCATGGGGTTCAGACCCGCGAAGAAGTTCTCCTGCTGCAGCCGCTCGCGGTTCGCGCGGCACACGGGGCACCGGCCCTCGCTCACGGGCGCCGCGCAGTTAGCGCACACCAGCCGGTCGTACGTCATGCGCTCGCCCTCCTTGACCAACGGTTTCACTGGGAGAACGCTCGGAGGTCGACGAACGTTCCCTTCTCTACTGTGCCAGGTTCCTCGGGAGGGTGCGCGGGGGTCGCTCTCACAGGGTGCGTGCTGTTCGTCTCGTCGCCGTCGGTGCACAAAAGACGCATCCAGTACCCAACCCGCTCTTGCGCCTGCGGTTGCACACCGGACTCGCGTATGGTCACGCTCATCTACCCCCGGCTACCCGTGGTGCATCCGTGATCCGATTCGACAACGTCTCCAAGGTCTACCCCAAGCAGACCCGCCCCGCACTCAGGGATGTGTCCCTGGAAGTGGAGAAGGGCGAGTTCGTGTTCCTCGTGGGGTCCTCCGGCTCGGGTAAGTCCACCTTCCTGCGGCTGATCCTCCGCGAGGAGCGGTGCAGCCACGGTCAGGTGCACGTCCTGGGCAAGGACCTCGCGCGCCTCTCCAACTGGAAGGTGCCGCAGATGCGGCGCCAGTTGGGGACGGTGTTCCAGGACTTCCGGCTCCTGCCGAACAAGACGGTGGCGGAGAACGTCGCCTTCGCGCAGGAGGTCATCGGCAAGTCGAAGGGCGAGATCCGCAAGTCCGTGCCGCAGGTGCTCGACCTCGTCGGGCTCGGCGGCAAGGAGGACCGGATGCCCGGCGAGCTGTCCGGTGGTGAGCAGCAGCGTGTGGCCATCGCGCGTGCCTTCGTCAACCGGCCCAAGCTGCTCATCGCCGACGAGCCCACCGGCAACCTCGACCCGCAGACCTCCGTCGGCATCATGAAGCTGCTCGACCGGATCAACCGCACCGGTACGACGGTGGTCATGGCCACGCACGACCAGAACATCGTGGACCAGATGCGCAAGCGCGTCATCGAGCTGGAGAAGGGCCGCCTCGTCCGCGACCAGGCCCGCGGCGTCTACGGCTACCAGCACTGACGCACCTGACGACTGTCCACGGAAAGGCCTGAACAACACGCCATGCGCGCCCAGTTCGTACTGTCCGAGATCGGTGTCGGTCTCCGTCGCAACCTGACGATGACGTTCGCCGTCATCGTCTCCGTCGCCCTGTCCCTGGCGCTCTTCGGTGGGTCGCTCCTGATGAGCGACCAGGTCACCACCATGAAGGGCTACTGGTACGACAAGGTCAACGTCTCGATCTTCCTCTGCAACAAGAGCGACGCGGAGTCGGACCCCAACTGCGCCAAGGGCGCGGTCACCGAGGACCAGAAGAAGTCGATCCGCGCCGACCTGGACAAGATGGACGTCGTCCAGAAGGTCACCTACGAGTCCCAGGACGACGCCTACAAGCACTACAAGCAGCAGTTCGGCGACTCCCCGCTGGCCAGCTCCCTCACGCCGGACCAGATGCAGGAGTCGTACCGGATCAAGCTGAAGGACCCGCAGAAGTACCAGGTCATCGCCACCGCCTTCGACGGGCGGGACGGCGTGCAGTCCGTGCAGGACCAGAAGGGCATCCTCGACAACCTCTTCGGGCTGCTCAACGGCATGAACTGGGCCGCGCGGGCGGTGATGGCGCTGATGCTCGTCGTCGCGCTGATGCTGATCGTCAACACCGTGCGGGTGTCCGCGTTCAGCCGGCGGCGCGAGACCGGGATCATGCGCCTGGTCGGTGCCTCGGGCTTCTACATCCAGGCGCCGTTCATCATGGAGGCCGCGGTCGCCGGGCTCATCGGCGGGACCGTGGCGTGCGGCTTCCTGGTGATCGCCCGGTACTTCATCATCGACCACGGCCTCGACCTGTCCCACAAGCTGAACCTGATCAACTTCATCGGCTGGGACGCCGTGCTGACCAAGCTGCCGCTCATCCTCGCCACGAGTCTGCTGATGCCCGCGCTGGCCGCGTTCTTCGCGCTGCGCAAGTACCTGAAGGTGTGACGCATGCCAAGAGGGCCGTACGGGCAAGACGCCGTACGGCCCTTCTCGTTGTCCTAGACTCACCGGCATGTCAGGTCGTGACCTGTTCTGCCAGCCCCGCCGCGGCCGCCGCGGGGCCGCCCTGACATTGCTGTTCACCGGTGTCCTGGTCGCCGGCGCGGCGACCGGCTCCTTCCCGGACCTCGACCGGAAGTCCGCTGCCGGACAGGCCCGTTCGGCCGTCCCGGCCGGGCACCACGAGGACGTCACAAGGGCGGCCGAGGAGGCCCTGGCCGACGGCAAGTCCCCGATGGAGGCCGCCGAGCGCGCCGTCAGCCGCAGCGGGGACCGCTGGGGCGCCGTCTACTCCCAGGGCGAGTACGAGGAGTTCCAGGAAGCCCTCGACGGCCGGTACACCGGCGTCGGCCTGTGGGCGCGCCGCGAACGCGACGGCCGGATCGAGGTCACCAACGTCGCCTCCGGATCCCCCGCGGCCGACGCCGGGATCCACAAGGGCGACCGGCTGCGCACCATCGACGGCCGGGACGTCGACGGGCAGCCCGTCACCGAGGTCGTCTCCTTACTGCGCGGCGACGCCACCGACGCCCCCGCCGGCACGGCGGTCCGGCTCGGCCTGGAGCGGGGCACGCGCGCGTGGACGCAGACACTGCGGCGGGCCCGGCTGTCGACCGACTCGGTCACCGTTCGCACGCTCCCCGGCGGCATCACCGTCATCAAGATCGCCGCGTTCACCAAGGGCTCCGGCGACCTCGTCCGCACCGCAGTGCGCCGGGCCGCCGCCGACACCGGCGTCATCCTCGACCTGCGCGGCAACTCCGGCGGCCTGGTCACCGAGGCCGTCACCACCGCCTCCGCCTTCCTCGACGGCGGCCTCGTCGCCACGTACGACGTCGACGGCGAGCAGCGCGTCCTGCACGCCGACGCCGGCGGCGACACCACCAGACCGCTGGTCGCGCTCGTCGACGGCGGCACGATGAGCGCGGCCGAGATGCTCACCGGGGCCCTGCAGGACCGCGGCCGCGCGGTTGTCGTGGGCTCCCGCACCTTCGGCAAGGGCTCGGTCCAGATGCCGAGCAGACTCCCCGGCGGTTCCGTCGCCGAACTGACCGTCGGCCACTACCGCACCCCCTCCGGGCGCAGCGTCGACGGCCACGGCATCACCCCCGACCTGGAAGTGGACCGGGCCGACGGGCCGCTCGCCGTCCAGCGGGCGGAGACCGTGCTCAGCGGCCTCGGCGACGCGGATTAAGGACTGGCCCCGGCCCCCCTCCGTAGTGCGAAAATGGACGGCACTATGAGCAAGGGAATGTACGTACCCAAGGAGGCCCAGCCCAAGAAGGGCGGGGGCACCGACAAGGCCAAGGACGGCGAGAAGGGCGGCAAGCGCAAGCTGGTCGCGCAGAACAAGAAGGCCCGGCACGACTACGCGATCATCGACGTCTACGAGGCCGGGCTCGTCCTGACCGGCACCGAGGTCAAGTCGCTGCGCCAGGGCCGCGCCTCGCTGGTCGACGGCTTCGTCCAGATCGACGGGGGTGAGGCGTGGCTGCACAACGCCCACATCCCCGAGTACGCCCAGGGCACCTGGACCAACCACTCCGCGCGCCGCAAGCGCAAGCTGCTGCTGCACCGCGAGGAGATCGACAAGCTGGCCGTCAAGGCGGAGGAGACCGGTCACACCGTCGTGCCGCTCGCCCTGTACTTCAAGGACGGCCGGGCGAAGGCCGAGATCGCGCTGGCGCGAGGCAAGAAGGAGTACGACAAGCGCCAGACCCTGAGGGAGAAGCAGGACCGGCGGGACACCGACCGCGCGATCGCCGCGGCGAAGCGCAAGCAGCGGGGTGCCTGACCTCGCGGGAATACGGTGGCATCGGCGTGCGTTGGTCACGTACGATGGCACTGCACCTCACAGCGGGTGCGCGGTTTGAAAACACAACATGGGGATGATCGGTTTCGACAGCGGCTGTCGAAGCAGGGGAAGCGTGTCGAGGAAGCGGCCATGATCTCGTAAACCACAGGCCGAAACAAATAATCGCCAATTCCAAGAGCGATTCTCCCGAGCTTTTCGCTCTCGCTGCCTGATCAGGTAGTGATCGAATAGCTCCTTGATGGGAGTGTCAGCCCGGGGGTGTTCCCGACCCGGATCCTGGCATCAGCTAGGGGACTAAACCTTGATCCCGGTCACGGGGTGAAGAGGGAAATCAAACAGTGACTGGGCCCGTCGGCGACTTGTTCGCGTGATCGCCGGGGCCGAGAAAATCGCAGCGAACTGCACACGGAGAAGCCCTGATTCTGCACCGTTGGACGCGGGTTCGATTCCCGCCATCTCCACTCTCCATGTTGAGGGCCCGGTGGTCTCAGACCACCGGGCCCTCGGTGTGTTTATGGGGTCCGGCGCCATATCGGCGCCTGGTTCACGCTTCTACGGTCCGTCCCCATGACACACACCAGAGCCGCAAGCCGCCTCGCCCGCCTGGCGACCCTGCTGGTCGCCCTGACCGCTCTGTTCGCCCTGATCCCGTCGGGACAGGCCCGTGCCGCCTCGCTCCAGGAGGTCACCGGTTTCGGGTCGAACCCCGGGGCCCTGCGCTTGTTCCGGTACGTCCCCGCAGGTCTGCCCGCCGGCCGCCCGGTGGTCGTCGCGCTGCACGGCTGCACCCAGGACGCCGCTGGGTACGGCACCGGCAGCGGCTGGATCCAGCTCGCCGACCGGTGGGGCTTCTCCGTGGTGCTGCCGCAGCAGACCACCGCAAACAACGCCTCCTCCTGCTTCGACTGGTTCCAGACCGGCGACATCGAACGCGGGCAGGGCGAGGCCGCGAGCGTCGCGCAGATGGTGGACCGGCAACTCGCGGACGCCGGCGGCGACGCCTCGCGCGTGTACGTCACCGGGCTGTCCGCCGGCGGCGCCATGACCGCCGTGATGATGGCGGCGTACCCGGAGAAGTTCGCGGCCGGCGGGGTGGTCGCCGGGCTGCCCTACGGGTGCGCGCAGGCGGCCGGATCGCCGTACGTGTGCATGTACGTCGGGGCCACGCAGACTCCGGCGCAGTGGGGCGACCGGGTGCGCGCCGCCCGTCCCGGGTACTCGGGGCCCTGGCCGACGCTGACCGTCTTCCAGGGCACCGCCGACTACACCGTCAAGCCGGTCAACATGACCGACCTGATGCGGCAGTGGACGAACGTGCACGGCGCCGACCAGACCGCCGACGTCAGTGACACCGTCGCCGGCTATCCCCACCAGGTCTTCAAGGACCCGGCGGGGAACACGGCCGTGGCGACGTACAGCATCACGGGCATGGGGCACGGCCAGCCGGTGGACCCCGGCAGCGGCACCGAACAGTGCGGGGCCGCCGGGGCCTACCTCCTCGACGTGAACCTGTGCGCGGCCTACCGGCTCGGGCAGGCGTGGGGCCTCAGCGCAGGCTGAACGTCGACAGGCGTACGTCCTTGCCGAGGACCAGATAGACGTCCCCGCGGCCCTTCGCCACCGCCGACAGCTTCGCGGTCACCGTCGTGTACTCGTACGGTGACGAGGTGCCCGCGAAGTGCGCGGTCGCGGCGAGGGGCCCGGTGGGCGAGCCCAGCCGTACCTCGACCGACCCGGCGGAGCCGGCGACGCGTGCGCTGAAGCCGCCCGCCGCTTTGCTCGGCAGGGTGTCCGCGAACTTCAGCCACGTGCCGTCGGAGGCCGCCGACACCGCCGTACCACCGGCCTTGGACTCGTCGACGAGGTGGATGCCCGGGGAGTAGTCGTCGTAGTTCTCCGCGCGCGTGACCTTCGACAGGTCGCGGGGCGGGATCGTCTCGCCGTCGACCCGCCAGGCCGTCCGGCCGGGCAGGTCGGCGGACGAGGAGCCCACCAGGACGTCGTAAGTGCCCTTCTCCACCACCCACTTGGAGCGGGTGACGTCCCAGTGCGCCAAGTCCGACCGCCGCAACATCAGCCGCACCGTCCGGGTCTCGCCCGGCTTCAGCGACACCCGCTGGAAGGCCTTCAGCTGCTTCAGCGGCTGCTCGTCGCGGGAGGCGCGCTGGTGGACGTAGAGCTGCACGACCTCGGCACCGGCCCGGCTGCCCGTGTTGGTGACCGCGACCTCGTAGCCGCCCTTCACCTGCCTCAACTTGCCGTAGCGGAACGAGGTGTACGACAGCCCGTAGCCGAAGGGGTAGAGCGGCCGGCCCGTGAAGTACTGGTACGTGCGGCCGGACTTGATGATGTCGTAGTCCAGGATGGACGGCAGGTCGGACTCGGACCGGTACCAGGTCTGGGTGAGGCGGCCCGAGGGGTTCGCGTCGCCGTACAGGAGGTCGGCCAAGGCGTTGCCGGTCTCCTGGCCCGCGTGGGTGGTCCACAGCAGGGCGGGGACCTGCTTCTGCAGGGAGCCGAGCGTCGTCGGGTAGCTGTTCTCGACGATCACCACCGTGTGGGGGTTGGCCGCGCGGACCGCCTCGACCAGGGACTCCTGTGCGGGCGCCAGGCCCATGTCGGTGCGGTCGTGGGCCTCGCGGCCGTTGATCGACGGGTCGGAGCCGACCACCACGACGGCCGTGTCCCGGCCCTTCACGGCCGCCACGGCGTCGGCGACCCCGCTGCGGACCACGTCCTTCGTGTAGTGGGCGGCCTGGTCCTTCGGCACCAGCCCCAGCGTGCCGTCCGCGCCCGTCGGGCCGAGGTAGACCGGGTTGGTCCACCAGGACTCCTGGGTCTCGTAGCCGGCGTAGCGCAGCAGGTACGTGCCGTCGCCCTGGGCCTCCAGCCTGAACTGCTGCTGCACGTACCAGCCGTTCGGCTGCTTCTGGTCGTTGACGAAGCCGGACCAGTTGTAGCCGACGTATCTGCCGTTGGCGGCCGAGCGCAGGGTGACGATGCCCGAGCCCCAGTCGAACACGTCGAACTGGGCGTCCGAGCCCGCGGTCGTGGCGCTCTCCTTCAGCGCCGCGCCCGCCGCGCCCGCCCCGGCCGTCACGTACTTCCCGGTCGCCGTGTCCTTCAGCGCGATCCGGTCGACGCCCTCGCTGCTCGCCACCGGCGTGCCGAGCTTCGCCTCGATGCCGTCCTTGGGCGTGACGGCGTAGGGGAGGGTGCCCGAGTACCAGTCGGTGTAGAGCGTGTCGGCGAGCGGGCCGACCACGGCGACGTCCTTCGCGGACTTCTTCAGCGGGAGGGCACCGCCCTGGTTCTTCAGCAGCACCGCCGCCTCGGTCGCCGCCTTCCTCGCCAGCTTCCGGTGTGCCGGGCTGTCGATGACCGACGCGTCGATGGAGCCGTACTTTCCGCCGCCCGGGTCGAACTCGCCGAGCCGGACGCGGACGCTCAGCACGTCCGCCGCGGCCCTGTCGACGTCCGACTCCTTCAACAGGCCGGTGGACAGGGCCGACTTGACCGCCGCGGTCGTCGGCCCGGAGTCCCTGTCGTTGTCCGTGAAGCTGTCGATGCCCGCCTTCAGCGCCGCCGCGTCCGCCTCCGCCTGGGTGCCGTAGTACTTCTGGCTGCCGACCAGGTTGCCGGGCGCGTAGGCGTCGGTGACGTTGAGCAGCCGCTGGGAGGTCCAGGTGCGGACGGTGTCGTCCAGGGCCGGGTTCACCGTGTTCGGGCGGCCGTTGACGAGGTTGTACGAGGACATCACGCCCGTGGCCGCGTCCGCCTCGACGGCCGGCCTGAAGGCCTGCTCGTCGTACTCCTTCTCCACCCGCGGCCGCAGTTCGGAGGTGGTCGTGTCGCGGTGGACCTCGTTGTTGTTGGCGAGGAAGTGCTTGAGGGTGGGGGCGGTCTTGAGATGGTCCGGGTCGCCGCCCGTCAGGCCCGTGCCGTAGGCCGTCGAGATCGCGCCCGTGAGGTACGGGTCCTCGGAGTAGCCCTCCTCGTTGCGGCCCCAGCGCGGGTCGCGCAGCAGGTTGACCACCGGCGCCCAGAGGTTCAGGCCCCAGCCGTCCGGGCGGGTCTGCTGGAAGCCGCGGGCCTCGTCGCCGACCGCCGAGCCGACGTCCCGCATCAGCGCCGGGTCCCAGGTGGAGGCCAGCCCGACGGCCTGCGGGAAGACGGTGGCCCTGCCGAGCCAGGCCACGCCGTGCAGGGCCTCGGTGCCGGTGCGGAAGGACTGGATGCCGAGGCGGGGGATCGCGGGCTCGTACTGGTGGAGCAGGGAGATCTTCTCGTCGAGGGTGAGGCGGCCGAGGAGGTCGCTGACCCGGGCGTCCACGGACAGACCCGGATCGCGGAAGGGATACGTGGTGTCGGCGTGGGCGGGGACGGTGGCGCCGAGCGCGGCGACCAGGGTGAGGGCCAGGGCGTACGCGGTTCTGTGTCTTCTCTTGCCTGTCATGTCGCGGCTCCTTCAGGTAGGGCCTTGCAGACGGGTGTTGAGGTCAGGTGTTCCTCGGTGCGGTGCTCGCCCGCTCCGTCATCCGCGGCGCGAGCAGCGTCGCGTCCGGTACGGCGGTGCCGTCCAGCTTCTTCATCAGCAGCTGCACCGCCCGCTCGCCCAGCTCGGCGGAGGGCAGGGCGACGGAGGTGACGGGCACGCGGACGGACTCGGCGATCTCGTCGGGGCAGATGGCGGTGACGGACAGGTCGCCGGGGACGCGCAGGCCGAGCTGTTCGAAGGCGTCCGTCAGCGGTTCGAGGATCGCCTCGTTGTGGACGACGACCCCGGTCAACGCCGGCTGTTCGCGCAGGAGTTGCTCGGCGACCAGCCGGGCGGCCGCCGGTGTGGCCTCGCAGGGGTGCACGGAGGACGACAGCCCGCCGCGGTCGGCGGCGGCCGTGAACCCCTGGACGACCCGCTGGGCGAACGCCGTCCCGCGCACGTAGACCTCCGGCGGCGACCCGACCAGCGCCACCACCCGGTGGCCCAACCGTGCCAGATGCTCCACGCACGCCTCCCCGGCGGCCTTGAAGTCCAGGTCGACGCAGGTCAGTCCGGCCGGCTCGGCGGGGAAGCCGATCAGCACGGACGGCCGCTCCAGCGAGCGCAGCAGGCCCAGCCGCGGGTCGTGGAGCTGGACGTCCATCACGATCAGCGCATCCACCAGCGCGGTGTCGGCGACCCTGCGCAGACCGTCCTCGCCCTCCTCCTGGGTCAGCAGCAGCACGTCGTGGTCGTGGCGCCGGGCGGTCGTCACCACCGACACCGCGAACTGCATGACCACCGGCACATGGATGCCGGTCCGTAAGGGCACGACGAGCGCCAGGACGTTGGACCGGCTGCTGGCCAGGGCGCGGGCGCCGGCGTGCGGGCGGTAGCCCAGCTCGC
Source organism: Streptomyces sp. C1-1 (assembly GCF_050214755.1). Classification (NCBI taxonomy): domain Bacteria; kingdom Bacillati; phylum Actinomycetota; class Actinomycetes; order Kitasatosporales; family Streptomycetaceae; genus Streptomyces; species Streptomyces sp. C1-1. Next base: position 6,039,210 of record NZ_CP189826.1, read on the forward strand.
GGATGGCCTCCTCGACCCGCTGCCGGGTCTCCAACGAGATGGGGCGCTTGCCGCTGAGCGCGTAGGAGACGGTGCTGGGGGAGACCCCGGCGTGCCGCGCCACATCGGTGATCTTCACCATCAGTCCAGCTCCAGGGAGAGAAACCCGGTGCCCGCCTGCGCCCGGACCGTGCGTTCCCCGGCCGTCAGCGCCCACGGCGCCGCCGGATCACTGCACGAGGCCCGCAGCGTGTCCCCCTCGCGTACGACGGTGAAGACGACCTCCCCGACGGGCACCGTCACCTGCGCGCCCCGCCGCAGCCCGAACACCCGCAGGGTGACCCCGTCGGCGAAGTCGTAGTCGGGCCGGTCGTCGACCGCGCCGACCGGGATCACCGCGCCGGGCCTGACCAGCAGCGGCACGCTGGAGAAGCCGTGCCGCTCGCGCATCCAGCGCGGCCCGGTCACCGTCCTCCCGCTCAGGAAGTGGGTCCAGGTGCCCTCGGGGACGTAGTACGAGACGTCGCCGTCGTCGCTGAACACCGGCGCCACCAGCAGGTCCGGCCCCAGCATGTACTGCCGCTCCAGGTGCGCGCACCCGGGGTCGTCCGGGAACTCCAGCACCATCGCCCGCATCATCGGCACGCCCTCTGCCTGGGCGGTGCGGGCGGCCTCGTACAGGTACGGCATCAGGCTCAGCTTCAGCCGGGTGAACAGTCGCAGGACGTCCACGGACTCCTCGTCGAAGAGCCACGGGACGCGGTAGGAGGAGCTGCCGTGCAGCCGGCTGTGGGAGGACAGCAGGCCGAAGGCCAGCCAGCGCTTGAACAGGGCGGGCGTCGGGGTGCCCTCGAAGCCGCCGATGTCGTGGCTCCAGTAGCCGAAGCCGGACAGGCCGAGCGACAGCCCGCCGCGCAGCGACTCCGCCATCGACTCGTACGTCGCCTCGCAGTCGCCGCCCCAGTGCACCGGGAACTTCTGGCTGCCGGCCGTCGCCGACCGTGCGAACACGACGGCCTCGCCCTCGCCGCGGTGCTTGCGCAGCACGTCGAAGACCGTGCGGTTGTAGAGGTAGGTGTAGTAGTTGTGCATCCGCTCGGGGTCCGAGCCGTCGGCGTAGGCGACGTCGACGGGCACCCGCTCGCCGAAGTCGGTCTTGAAGCAGTCGACGCCCTGCGCGAGCAGCGCCTCCAGCTTCGAGGCGTACCAGTCGCGGGCGGCCGGGCTGGTGAAGTCGACCAGTGCCATGCCGGGCTGCCACAGGTCCCACTGCCAGACACTGCCGTCCGGCCGCTTCAGCAGATGGCCGAGCGCCTTGCCCTCCGCGAACAGCGGCGAGCGCTGCGCGATGTAGGGGTTGATCCAGACGCAGATGTGCAGACCCTTGGCCTTGAGCCGGGCGAGCATGCCCTCGGGGTCGGGGAAGACCCGCGGGTCCCACTGGAAGTCGCACCAGTTGAACTCGCGCATCCAGAAGCAGTCGAAGTGGAAGACGGACAGCGGCAGTTCGCGCTCCCGCATGCCCTCGATGAAGGACGTCACCGTCTCCTCGTCGTACGACGTCGTGAAGGACGTCGACAGCCACAGGCCGAAGGACCAGGCGGGCGGCAGCGCGGGGCGGCCGGTGAGGGCGGTGTACTTGCGCAGGACGTCCTTGGGCGTGGGGCCGTAGATGACGTAGTACGTCAGCTGCTGGGTCTCCGCGCTGAACTGCACCCGCGACACCGCCTCCGAGCCCACCTCGAAGGACACCCTGCCGGGGTGGTCGACGAAGACGCCGTAGCCCGCGTCGGTGAGGTAGAACGGCACGTTCTTGTAGGCCTGTTCGGTGGCCGTGCCGCCGTCGGCGTTCCAGATGTCGACGACCTGCCCGTTCTTGACCAGCGGCCCGAAGCGCTCGCCGAGGCCGTAGACGGATGTGCCGACGGTCAGGTTGAGCTGTTCGCGCAGGTAGTGGGCGCCGGTGGCGGTGTCCCGCATGATGCCCATGTTCTTGGGGCCGCTGGTGGTGAGCGTCCGGCCGTCGGCGAGGAAGTCCACGTGCCAGGGGCCGGTGCGGGCCACCCGGACCGAGAGCGCGCCGGACGTCAGCGTCGCGTGCTCCTCGTCGTACTCCGTGTGCACCGCGAAGTCCTGCCGGCCCAGCTCGAACCGCGGCCCGCGGGGCTGCTCGCCCTCGAAGTGCGTGAAGGTGACGCCGATGACGTCGGCCATCGGGGCGTGCGCGCTGATCGTCACGACCGGTCCCTTCAGCAGGTCGCCGCGGTGGCGGATGGGCTGGGTCGGCGCGTGGATGTCCAGCGCGCCCTCGGCGGCGGTGACGTCGAGGACCTCGACCGGGTGGGCCGCGGTGACGCCCTCGCGCAGCAGCCAGTAGCCGTCGGTGAACTTCATGTGGGGGGTCCTTACTTCACGGCTCCCACGGCGATGCCGCGGGTGAGCGTCCGCTGGAAGACGAGGAAGAAGACGATGGCGGGCAGCACGCCGAGCAGGGCCGCCGCGTTGGTCATGGTGGCGTCCATCAGGCGCTGGCCTTGCAGCACGCCGAGGGCCACCGACACCGTCTGGTTGTCGTTGGAGATCAGCATGACCAGGGGGAGCAGGAACTCGTTCCAGGTCCAGATGAAGAAGAAGACGAGGAGCACGCCGATGGTCGGCCGGCTGACCGGGACGACGATCCGCCACAGCACCTGCCACTTGTTCGCGCCGTCGATCCGGGCCGCCTCGATGATCTCGCGCGGGAACTGGCCCAGGACGGAGGAGAGCAGATACGTGCCGAAGGCCGCCTGGATCACCGTGAAGACGATGATCACGCTCAGCCTGGTGTCGTACAGCCCGACCTGCTTGCTCAGGTAGTACACCGGGTAGACCAGCGCCTCCTGCGGGAGCATGTTGGCGAGCACGAAGAAGGCCAGCACCCAGGTGCGGCCCTTGATCCGGCCGATGCCGATCGCGTACGCGTTGAGCACCGACAGGGCCGCCGCCAGCACCGCCACCGAGCCGCTGATCAGCACGGAGTTGAACAGCTTCTGGCCGTAGTCGACCCGCTCCCAGAAGTCCTTCAGACCGGTGGTGTAGAGGCCCTTGGGCAGGCTGAGGGGGCCGTTCTGCGAGTACTCGGTCGGTGACTTGACCGCGTTGACCGCGACGATCAGGAACGGCACGACCATGAAGAGGGCCGCGATGCACAGGGCGATCAGCACCGGGTAGCGGCGCAGGGCGGTCGTCATGCGCGGTCCCCTTCCTCGCTGCGGGTCTGGAGCTTGAGCAGGATCAGGGAGAGGGCCAGGATGATCACCGTGAGGATCGTGGAGATCGCGGCGCCGTAGCCGACCTGCGTCTTCTCGAAGAAGGTGGTGAAGGAGAAGTACGACGGCACGTCCGTCGCGCCGCCCGGGCCGCCCTTGGTCAGCACGTACACCGCGCCGAACACCTTCAGCGCGGCGATCGTGCACCAGGTCAGCACGACGTAGATCTCCGGCCGGATCTGCGGCAGCGTGATGTGCCAGAAGCGCCGCCACCAGCCGGCCCCGTCCAGCTCGGCCGCCTCGTGCAACTGCGGGTCCACGCGCTGCAGTCCGGCCATGAAGACGACCAGCGGGAAGCCGATCTGGACCCAGACCATGACCCCCATGACGCTGTAGAGCGCGATGTCGGGATCGCCGAGCCAGTCCTGCTGCCAGCTCCCGAGCCCGACGGCCTTCAGCAGTTCGTTGAGGGAGCCGTTGTCGGGCGCGAGGATCCAGCTCCATACGATGCCGGCGACCGCGATCGGCAGCACCTGCGGAAGGTAGAAGCAGGCACGCAGTACGGCGGCGACCTTGCCGCCGAAGTGCTTGCCGATGTAGTCGAACAGGGCGGCCGCCAGGACGAGTCCGATCACCGTCGGCACGACGGCCATGGCGACGACCATGAACAGGCTGTGCCGGAAGGACGCCCAGAACTCCGAGTCGTCCAGCAGATCACGGTAGTTGGCGAGGCCGGTCCACTTCGGGCTGCCGATGCCCTGCCACTCGGTGAAGCTCACACCCGTGTTCATCAGGAACGGGACGATGATGATCGCCGTGAAGGCGAGGAAGCCGGGCAGCAGGAACAGGGCGTAGGAGTCGCGGGTACGGGGCCGGCGCGGGCCGGCGTGCGGCTGCCCGCCGCCGGTCCGCGCACCCCGTTCGACGGTGACCGTCATTGCTGCGGCACGCCCTTGTCGTAGGCCTGCTGGAGATTCGACAGATAGGCGTCCGGCTTCTCACTGCCCGTGATCAGCTTCTGCGTCTCGGAGACGAGGACGTCGTAGAAGCCGTTGACCGGCCAGTCCGGGTAGAAGGCGAGGCCGTCGCGCTTGCTGACGGTGTTGAAGTCGGAGATCAGCTCCTTGGACTTCGGGTCGGTGATGGCCGAGGTGTCGGCCGCGACCGGGACACCGCCCTTGTTGCCGAGGATGTTCTGGATCTTCTTCGACATGGTGATGTCGATGAAGTCGTAGGCGAGCTTCTTGTTCTTGGCGTTCTTGGGGACCACCCAGAGGTTGCCGCCCGAGCCCAGGGTCAGGTCCGACCCGGGCCACAGCCCGCTGTCCCAGTCGAACTTGGCCTCCGACTGGAAGCGGCCGTACCACCAGCTGCCGGAGAACAGGATCGGCGCCTTGCCCTGGATCCAGGACACACCGGCGTCCTCGGCCTTGGTGCTGGTCGACTTCTTGCTGATGTAGCCCTTCTTCACCCAGTCGGCGAAGGTGGTGGCCGCGTACGTCCACGCCGGGTCGTGGAAGTCGTTCTTGCCCTTGTACAGCTCGTACTTGTCGACCCAGGTGCGGTCGGCCTTGGACAGGGCGAGCTGGTAGAGGTACTGCTGGGCCATGTACTCGGCGCCCGCGTTGGCGAGCGGGGTGACGCCCTTGGCCACGAACTTGTCCATGGCGGCCGTCAGTTCGTCGAACGTCTTCGGCTCGGCGACCCCGTACTTCTTGAAGAGGTCCTTGTTGTAGTAGGCCATCGTGTACTCGGCGTAGTTGGGCACGCCGTACCACTTGCCGGAGCCCATGACGCCGTTGGTGTCGTACTTGCTGGTCGTGGCCACGCCCGCGCTGAGCATCTTGTCCCAGCCGCGCTTGGTGACCTCCGCCGACAGATCGGTCAGCAGGCCCTGTTTCGACAGCTGTCCGGCGGTCGCGTTGCCCTTGTTGTACTCCATGAGGTCGGGCGCGTCCGAGGAGTTGAGGATCATGGGCGCCGTCTTCTGGATCTGTTCGAAGCCCTTCTCCTCGAACTTCACCTTCACGCCCGGGTGCTTCGCCTCGAACTCCTTGATCGCCTCGTTCCAGGCCGCGCCCATCGCGCTGTCGGCGCCCTCGTAGTGCCAGAGCTTGAGGGTCTTGCCGTCCGCCGACCCGCCGCCGTCCGAGCCGCCGCAGGCGGTCAGGAGCAGCGACCCTCCCAGGGCCGCCGCCGCGACCGTCATCACACGCCTTCGTGTCGTCAACATCCCGTGCCTCCGCAGGAGAGTCGGATGGGTATCGGGACGTCACGCGCGAACGGGCCATCGTCGAATCGATTCGATGCGTGACGTCGAAGCGCTTCGACGGGGGACCGTATGTGGGTGCTGTGGGCGCGTCAATGCCTTTGACGCGAATCGCTGTTCGCGGAAGTGGCCGACTGGGCGACGAGAGAGATCATCAGCGCCACGGCGGCGGCGGTCACCGGCACCCCGAATCCGGCCGTCGGCGTCATGTGGTCCACCGTCCAGCCGCCGGTCGCCGAGCCGCAGGCGATGCCGCCTAGCAGGCCGGTGACGGCGAGGGTCATGCCCTCGTTCAGGCGTCCCTCGGGGGTGCGCTGCTGGACCAGCGTCATGGTGGTGACCATCGTCGGGGCGGTCGCCATGCCGGCGACGAGGAGGGCGAGCGCGAGGAGGGGCAGCGAACCGGCGAGGGACGCGGTCAGCAGGGGCAGGGTGAGCAGGCCCGTCATCGCGGCGATGCACCAGGGGAGCCGCTCGGAGGCGGGACCCGTGGTCCGAAGGGTCCCGAACAGCAGCCCCGCCGCGCACGAGCCGGCCGCCTGCAGCGCCAGTACGACCCCCGCCGCCGAGCGGTGCCCCTGCGCGTCGGCGAACGCGATGGTGACGACCTCCATGGAGCCGAACACCGTGCCCATGGCCAGACAGACGGTGAGCAGCGCGGGCATGCCCGGAGCCCGGAACGGGGGCGCGCTGTGCGCCGGCCGGCGCACGGGCGGCTCGGTCGAACGCTGGGCGGCGAACAGCAGCACGCCGGTGAGCAGCAGCACGGCTCCCACCAGGGTGCCCGCCTCCGGGAAGAGCGTTCCGCACAGGAAGGCCGCGAGCACCGGGCCCAGCATGAAACACGCCTCGTCGGCGGCCTGTTCGAAGGAGTTCGCGGTGTGCAGGGCCCGCTCGTCGCCCTTCAGGAGATGGGCCCAGCGGGCGCGGGACATGCCGCCGGTGTTGGGGGTGGTGGCGGTGGCGGCGTAGGAGGCGAACAGGGTCCAGGCGGGGGCGTCGTAGTGGACGCACAGCAGGAGCGCGAGGGAGCCGAGGACGGCGAGGGCGGTCGCGGGTACGGCGACCCGTGCCTGCCCGTGCCGGTCGACGAGCCGCGCGGTCCACGGGGCGACCAGGGCGGTCGCCGCGAGGCCGGTCGCGGTGACGGCGCCGGCGAGGGCGTACGAGCCGCGCGAACCGGCGATCATCACGACCGCGCTCACGCTGAACATGCCCATCGGCAGGCGGGCGAGGAGGTTGGGGAGGGTGAAGGCGCGGGCGCCGGGGGTGGACAGGAGGCGGCGGTAGGGGCCGGGCGTTCGGGCGCGGGAGTTGAAGTCGACGGCGACGAGGGTGTCGGCGGTGACCGTGAACATGGGTGGCCTGCGGGACTCGGACTGCGGCATGGGGACAACGGTCGCCCGTGGACGATCAGGCGGTCCAACACCTGCTTCGCACCGATTCACGCACCTGTGTTGTGAGTCGCTGTTGTAGGTTCACCGGATGCCAGCCCCCGGGCCTGTCGGCCACCGCCACCTCGACCCCCGGCTCCTCCGCGCGTTCGTCACGGTCGCCGACGAACTGCACTTCACCCGGGCCGCCGCCCGGCTCTACGTCGCCCAGCAGGCACTCAGCCGCGATGTACGGCGGCTGGAGAGGGAGTTGGGGGCCGAGCTGTTCGTGCGCTCCACCCGGCAGGTGACGCTCACATCCGACGGCGAGCGACTGCTGCCGTACGCCCGCCGCGTGCTGGCGGCGCAGGACGACTTGCTGGACGCCTTCGGCCAGGCCCGCCCCCTGCTGGTCGACCTCAACTACCGGGACGCGGTCACGGCCCGCCGCGTCCTGCACCGGGCCCGCGAACTCGCCCCCGAGCACGAGCTGATGGCACGGTACGAGAGCGGGCTGACCGGCGCGGCGGAGGACCTGCTGGCCGGGCGGCTGGACGCCTCGTTCGGACGGTACGCCGGCCTGGACCCGGCACTGCGCGGCCGACTGGACCACCAGCTCGTCCGCCACGAGCCGATGGCGGTCGTCCTGCCCGACGACCACCGCCTGGCATCCCTCGACGCGGTGCCGCTGGCCGCGCTGGCGGGCGAGACGGTGTACGCGGGCGCCGGAAACCCCCGCACCCCCGAGTGGACGGACCTCGCGCGCCGCCTGTTCGACGGCCGCGACATCGAGATCGCGCCACCCGCGCCGCTGGCCGTCGGCGACGAGGAGTTCGAACGGATCATGGCCAAGATGCGGCACCCGATCCTCGCGGTGACCGACTTCCCGCCCATGCCACGGACGGTACTGCGCCCCCTGGTCGACCCGGTCCCGCTGTCCCCCGTGTCCCTGGTCTGGCGAAGGGGCCTGACCCACCCGGCACTCGACGCGCTCCGCCACGCGGCGGCGGAACTGTCGGCAGGGGAGGGGTGGCTGAGGGTGCCGGAGGGGGGATGGGTTCCGGATTCCGATGCGTGACGGCCCCGGGCCCTGACGTTCGGATCACTGCTTCGGGTGAGGCCGCCGTCGTTCGCCCTGGGTACGCTGAAGCGAAGGCGAGACTCCGTCCCATGGGAGCACCGATGAGCGCCGCATCCGACGACGGGCCGGTCGACGAGCCCGCGTACCGCTGGCCCGTCCCGCCCCCGGAGGGGTGGACCGCGGACGACCTCGACCGGATTCCGGGCCTCCCGCCGCACACGGAGTTGATCGACGGGAGTCTCGTCTTCATGAGTCCGCAGACACGCTTCCACAGCCGGACCATGCGTCTGCTGGACAACGTCCTCCTGGAGCAGGCTCCGGAGCATCTGGACGTTGACCGCGAGATGACAGTGAAGCTGGACCCGAAGAACCGCCCCGAGCCGGACATCGTGGTGTTCCACGTGGACGCCATCACCGGACCCGACCAGACCTGGTACCGGCCCGAGGACATCGTTCTCGCCGTCGAAGTCGTCTCCGCCGACTCCCGTGAGCGCGACCGTGACGTCAAGCCCCGCAAGTACGCGGCGGCCGGCGTCCCCCACTTCTGGCGGGTCGAACAGGACGACGACAAGGGCTTCCCCGTGGTGTACGTCTACGAGCTCGATCCGGCCACCCAGGCCTACGGCCTCACCGGCATCTTCCACGAGCGGCTCAAGGTCTCCGTCCCCTTCGACATCGAGATCGACCTCACGGCCGTCGACCGCCGGGGCCGCTGACTCACAGTGCGTCGGTCGGCTCGGGGGAGGCGTTCGTAACGTACCGGCGCAGTACCTCTCATCCCGCCCCGGTCCGGGGTGAGAGCAACGTTCCCTTCCGGTCACCCAGTGCCACAGCAAGGAAACGCGCTCTCCCTACCTTCGGGACTCATACCGCTCAGCACCCCGAGTACCACCGAGTCCCGGAGCACCGTGGAGGCGTCATGACAGCCCCTAGCACAGCCCCCGCATCCAGTAGGGGAGGCCGCTGGATCCAGCAGTGGGATCCCGAGGACGAGACCTTCTGGAAGCAGACCGGGGAGAAGATCGCCCGCCGCAATCTCGCCTTCTCCGTCCTCTCCGAGCACATCGGGTTCTCCATCTGGACCCTGTGGTCGGTGCTGGTGCTCTTCATGGGTCCGGAGTACGGGCTCACCCCGGCCGACAAGTTCCTGCTGACGTCCATGGTGACCCTGGTCGGCGCCGTCGTCCGCGTCCCGTACACCTTCGCCGTCGCCGTCTTCGGCGGCCGGAACTGGACGATCATCTCGGCCGGTCTGCTGCTCGTGCCGAGCATCGCCGCGTTCTCCGTGATGAAGCCGGGGACGTCGTTCGACACCTTCCTGTGGATCGGGCTCCTCGCCGGCATCGGCGGCGGCAACTTCGCCTCCTCCATGACCAACATCAACGCCTTCTTCCCGCTGCGGAAGAAGGGCTGGGCCCTCGGGCTCAACGCCGGCGGCGGCAACATCGGCGTCGCGGCCATCCAGCTCGCCGCGCTCGCCGTGATCGGCGCCGGCGGTGGACCGCGTGTGCTGCTCGGGATCTACATCCCGCTGATCGTCGTCGCCGCCGTCCTCGCCGCGCTGTTCATGGACAACATCGAGAACGTCAAGAACGACACCGGCGCCGCCAAGGACGCCGCCCGGGACGCACACACCTGGATCATGGCCGTCCTCTACATCGGCACGTTCGGCTCGTTCATCGGCTACAGCTTCGCCTTCGGCCAGGTGCTGACCAACCAGTTCGGCCGTACGCCGCTGCAGGCCACCTACCTCACCTTCATCGGCCCCCTGCTCGGCTCCCTGATCCGGCCCGTGGGCGGCTGGCTCGCCGACAAGTACGGCGGCGCGAAGATCACCCTCTACAACTACGTCGCCATGGCCGCCGCCACCGCCGTCCTGGTCGCCGCCAGCATGCAGAAGTCGCTGCCCCTGTTCGTGACCGCCTTCGTGGTGCTGTTCTCGCTGACCGGCATCGGCAACGGCTCCACCTTCAAGATGATCCCCGGCATCTTCCAGGCCAAGGCGCTCGCCAAGGGCCTGGAGGGCGAGGAGGCCGCCAAGTACGGCCGTCGGCTCTCCGGAGCCTCCATGGGCCTCATCGGCGCGGTCGGCGCGCTCGGCGGTGTCGGCATCAACATGGCCTTCCGCCAGTCCTTCCTCTCCTACGGCTCCGGCACCGGCGCCTTCGTCGCCTTCCTCGCCTACTACGCCCTCTGCTTCGCCATCACCTGGGCCGTATACCTTCGCCGTACGGCCCCCGCCACCCTCACCACGGCTGCCGCAGAGACGAAGCCGCAGCTCAGCTACGCCGAGGTGTGACGTAACACCGGCGACACGAAGCCGAACCGAGCCTGTCACGCACCGTTGACAGGCTCGATCGGCATGTGGGTGCCGCAGTACCTCATGTACGACGACTCGAGTTCGGGACGAGAGCCATGTACGACGAACAGCAGCGACCGCAGTCAGGGCAGCACGGGCCCCTGGCCGGCTTCACAGTGGGCGTGACCGCCGCCCGCCGCGCCGACGAACTGGGCGCACTGCTGCAGCGACGGGGAGCCGCCGTCCTGCACGCACCCGCCCTGCGCATCGTGCCGCTCGCCGACGACAGCGAACTGCTGGCGACGACGAAGGACCTGATCGACCAGGCACCGGACGTGGTGGTGGCGACGACCGCCATCGGGTTCCGCGGGTGGGTCGAGGCCGCCGACGGGTGGGGGCTCGGCGAGCCCCTGCTGGAGCGGCTGCGGACCGTCGAACTGCTCGCGCGCGGACCCAAGGTCAAGGGCGCGATACGGGCCGCCGGCCTCACCGAGGACTGGTCGCCGTCGAGCGAGTCCATGGCCGAGGTGCTCGACCGGCTGCTGGAGGAGGGCGTCGAGGGGCGCCGGATCGCCATACAGCTGCACGGCGAGCCGCTGCCGGGGTTCGTGGAGGCGCTGCGGGAGGCCGGGGCCGAGGTCGTCGGGGTGCCGGTGTACCGGTGGATGCCACCGGAGGACATCGGACCGGTGGACCGGCTGCTGGACGCCGCCGTCTCGCGGGGCCTGGACGCGCTCACCTTCACCAGCGCGCCGGCCGCGGTGTCGCTGCTCAACCGTGCCGAGGAGCGCGGACTGCTGCCCGAGCTGATCGCCGCGCTCCACCACGACGTGCTGCCCGCCTGCGTCGGGCCGGTCACCGCGCTGCCGCTGCAGGCGCGGGGCATCGACACCGTGCAGCCGGAGCGGTTCCGGCTCGGGCCGCTCGTACAGCTGCTGTGCCAGGAGCTGCCGGGGCGGGCCCGCGCGCTGCCCATCGCCGGGCACCGGGTGGAGATTCGGGGCCACGCGGTGCTGGTGGACGGGGAGTTGAAGCCGGTGCCGCCGGCAGGGATGTCCCTGCTGCGGGCCCTGTCCCGGCGGCCGGGGTGGGTGGTGGCCCGGGCGGAGCTGCTGCGGGCGTTGCCGGGGGCGGGTCGGGACGAGCACGCGGTGGAGACCGCGATGGCCCGGCTGCGGACGGCTCTTGGGGCGCCGAAGCTGATCCAGACGGTGGTGAAGCGGGGGTATCGGCTGGCGTTGGATCCGGCGGCGGACGAGAAGTACGCGGACGTGTGAGGGAGTTGCCCGGCGTTCGGGGTGCCGTCTGGGCTGATTGATGCGGCCCGGCGCTGTGGCGCTCCGGACGGCGCCGACCCCCGCGCCGGACAGGGCGGCGCGCCCATGAAGCCGAGGAAGAACACCGGGTTGGAAGGGGTTCCAGCCGTGGCCAGGGCAGGGCACTGTAAGAAGGAACGCTTCCCCGGCCCCTGGTAACCCCTAGGCGGTGACAGGCACATGGCACTGGGTACGGCCACGACCCTGTACGAACTGCGGTTCGACTCGGGGCGGATCTGCCTCGATCTCCTCGCGACCACGCATCCCGAGGAACGGTTCGACTCGGTCGAGGTGCTGTGCGCCTGGATCGTGGGGGCGGGCCTGGCGCCACCCGGCACCTCGCTGGCGCACGCCGACGCGTCGTGGCTCGTGGGGTTCCGGGAACTCAGGGGGCAGGTGGGACAGTTGGTGCGTGACACGGCCGTGGGCGTCACCGGTCGAACCCGGCCGTCGTACGACATCGCGCTCGGCCGGGTGAACGAGATCGCCCTCGTCGCACCCCCGGCCCCGCGCGCCGTCCGCGGGGAGGACGGGGCGCTCGTCAGGGAGTTGGACCGGCCGCCCGAGTGCGCGGCCCTGCTCGGTGCGGTCGCCCGGGACGCCGTGGAACTGCTCACCGACCCCGTCGCGAGAGCGGGCCTGCGGCAGTGCGAAGGGGACAACTGCCCCATCGTCTACGTCGATTCGTCCCGGGGACGCAGGAGGCGCTGGTGCTCCAGTGAGGTCTGCGGGAACCGCGAAAGGGTCGCCCGGCACCGTCGCAGGGCGGCGCTCGCACGCGCCTGACTGTCCGGTATGCACGTTCTGGGGGGAAGAGGGTTGCGTGGTGTCGAAGTGATTTCGACAACACTCCGTTTGGTCGTGAACCGCCGCGGGCAGTCGGCCTGATCTTGCCGGTGTGGCGGAAATGTAAAGATCGCGCGGTGGGAATGTGCTCTCATGTCCCTCTCATCACGACACCCCGAAGAAAACTGTCGGCGTAGTTTGAACATGACGCATGCCACATCCGTACCTGTGCACGAGCGACCGACTGGGGGAACCCCCGGACATCGGAGGTGGGCGTGCGCAAGGATTCCGTCGTGGCCAATGAACGTGGATCGAGGGCCCGACATCGCATGTCCCAGCCCTCGGAACCTGATGAGGAGCTGATGCGTGCCCTGTACCGGGAGCACGCCGGACCTCTCCTTGCGTACGTCCTTCGTCTGGTTGCGGGTGACCGCCAGAGAGCCGAGGACGTGGTGCAGGAAACACTCATCCGTGCCTGGAAGAACGCCGGTCAGCTCAATCGAGCGACCGGATCGGTACGCCCCTGGCTGGTGACGGTCGCTCGGCGCATCGTCATCGACGGCCACCGCAGCCGGCAGGCCCGGCCGCAGGAGGTCGATCCGTCGCCGCTGGAGGTCATCCCCGCGGAGGACGAGATCGACAAGGCGCTGTGGTTGATGACGCTGTCGGACGCGCTGGACGACCTGACCCCGGCCCACCGGGAGGTGCTCGTCGAGACGTATTTCAAGGGGCGTACGGTCAATGAGGCGGCCGAGACGCTGGGCATTCCCAGTGGCACGGTGCGGTCTCGGGTGTTCTATGCCCTGCGGTCGATGAAGCTCGCACTGGAGGAGCGGGGGGTGACGGCGTGATGAGTGTTTACGGGGGAAACCAGGGATTCGGCACAGGTGGGTCGGGTATGTCTGGACCCATGATGGGATCTCCGGGCCCGAGCGAGCACGAGACGGTCGGTGCCTACGCCCTCGGCATTCTCGACGACGCCGAGGCAACCGCTTTCGAAGCGCATCTGGCCACCTGTGAATGGTGCGCCCGGCAGCTCGACGAGCTGGCCGGAATGGAACCGATGCTGGCGGCCCTCGCGGACCTGCCGGGGACCGGGACACCGGCGATCGGGGAGTCCCTCTCCGCCAGGCCAAGCCCGCGGCTCGCCGAGAAGCTGGTCGACGAGGTGGCCGAGCGTCGTGCGGTGAAGCGGCGCAAGGGGTTCTACCTGGTGGCGGCCGCCGCAGCGCTGATCATCGGCGGCCCGCTGACCGTCATGGCGGCGACCGGCGGCGACTCCGGCGCCAAGAACAACACCGTGCAGGCGGCCGGTGCCAAGGCGGCCTTCACCACGATCGCCGACAAGGTCTCGGCGACGGACGCCTCCACCAAGGTCAAGGCGACCGTGGCCATGGAACAGAAGGACTGGGGCACCTGGGGCGTCGTCGAGCTCAGCAACGTCAAGGGCCCGCTGAAGTGCTCGCTGATCGCGGTGGGCAAGAACGGCGAGCGCGAGACGATGTCGACCTGGGCGGTCCCCAAGTGGGGGTACGGCATCCCGAACGGCAAGACCCCGGAGTCGAAGCAGCCCCTGTACGCGCAGGGCGGTGCCGCCTTCAAGCCCAACGAGATCGACCATTTCGAGGTCATGACCTTCGACGGCAAGAAGCTCATCCAGATCGACGCGTAGGGCCGCTCCCGCGCCCACGTAGCTTTGCCGGGTCCCCTTCGCGTACGGTTGACGGCTGCCCAGCACGTCAGAAGGGGGCCCGGTGGCCGCTCAGGCTCAGCAGGAAACCGCGGTCGGCTCGGATCACGACTCGAGTCGTGAGCGGGAGATCAGCGTCGAACAGGAACACCTGGACCGGGTGTACCGGCGGCTCGAGGAGAAGATCCACGAGGCCGAGTTCCTGATGAACGACGCGGCCAAGCGCGGCCAGGTCGGCACGCCCGGCGCCCTCGCCGAGCGGGACGCCCAGGTCTTCCGGGCCGGCGTCCACCTCAACCGCCTGAACAACGAGTTCGAGGACTTCCTGTTCGGACGGATCGATCTCCTTCTCGGCAAGGACGGCAAGAAGGGTCCCGACGGCGCCTACACCGCCGTCGAGCCCGCCGAGGGCGCCGTCCGGGACGACGGCACGGCCGACATCGCCGAGACCCTGCACATCGGACGCATCGGCGTCCTCGACTCCGACTACGCGCCCCTCGTCATCGACTGGCGGGCCCCCGCCGCCGCCCCCTTCTACCGCTCCACACCGGTCGACCCCGGCCGGGTCGTGCGGCGCCGGGTCATCCGCTCCAAGGGGCGGCGCGTCCTCGGCGTCGAGGACGACCTCATGCGACCCGAGCTGAAGGCCTTCCTCGACGGCCGTGAACTGCCCGTCATCGGCGACGGCGCCCTCATGGCCGCCCTCGGCCAGGCCCGCGGCCACACCATGCGCGACATCGTCGCCTCCATCCAGGCCGAGCAGGACCTGGTCATCCGCGCCCCCGCCGCCTCCGTGACGTACGTCGAGGGCGGACCGGGCACCGGCAAGACAGCCGTCGCCCTGCACCGCGCCGCCTACCTCCTCTACCAGGACCGCCGCCGCTACGCGGGCGGCATCCTCATCGTCTCGCCGACCCCGCTGCTCGTCGCGTACACCGAGGGCGTGCTGCCGTCGCTGGGCGAGGAGGGCCAGGTCGCCATCCGCGCGATCGGCTCGCTCGTCGACGGCGCCGAGGCCACGCTGTACGACGCGCCGTCGGTGGCCCGCGCCAAGGGCTCGCACCGGATGCTGAAGGTGCTGCGGAAGGCGGCGCGGGGGGCGCTGGAGCTGGGCCGGCCCGGAGCCGCGCCCGCCGGGCAGCTCGCCTTCGGCGACGACGGCGAGGGCGACGGCGACGCGGCGGCCCCCGCCGAGACCCCCACCCGCCTGCGCGTCGTCGCCTTCGGGCGCCGGCTGGAGCTGGAGTCGCCCGCGCTGGAACGTATCCGCCGCAACGCTCTGGGCGGCACGGCACCCGTCAACCTGCTGCGCCCCCGCGCCCGCAAGCTGCTCCTGGACGCCCTGTGGGAGCAGTCGGGCGCCGGCGGCCGGCACACCGACCCGGAGCTCGCGGCCGAGCTGCGGTCCTCCTTCGACGAGGACATCACCTCGGAGGACTCCTTCCTCGCGTTCCTCGACGCCTGGTGGCCCGAGCTGACCCCGAAGGCCGTCCTCGCCGCCATGGCCGACGAACGGCGCCTGGGCCGCTGGGCCCGCCGGATCCTCAACCCCGGCGAGGTCCGCAGGGTCGCCCGCTCGCTCAGACGCGACGGCCACTCCGTGCACGACATCGCCATGCTCGACGAGCTCCAGGCGATCCTCGGCACCCCGGCCCGTCCGAAGAAGAAGCGTGAGCTGGACCCGCTGGACC
Organism: Streptomyces sp. C1-1; assembly: GCF_050214755.1. Lineage (NCBI taxonomy): Bacteria > Bacillati > Actinomycetota > Actinomycetes > Kitasatosporales > Streptomycetaceae > Streptomyces > Streptomyces sp. C1-1. The sequence goes on from NZ_CP189826.1 coordinate 6,054,942, forward strand.
AGCTGACCGGGCTCGACGAGCTGATGCCGGTGCGCGAGGAGTCGCAGCGCGAGCGCGCCGAACGGCTGGCGCAGGAGCGCACCGAGTACGCCCATGTCATCGTCGACGAGGCGCAGGACCTCACCCCGATGCAGTGGCGCATGGTCGGCCGCCGCGGCCGGCACGCCACCTGGACGGTCGTCGGCGACCCCGCCCAGTCCTCCTGGTCGGACGTCGACGAGGCGGCCGAGGCCCGCGACGAGGCCCTGGGCACCCGCCTGCGCCGCCGCTTCCAGCTCACCGTCAACTACCGCAACCCCGCGGAGATCGCCGAGCTGGCGGCGAAGGTGCTGGCGCTCGCCATGCCGGGCTCCGAGGCCCCCTCGGCCGTCCGCTCCACCGGTGTGCGGCCTCGCTTCGTCGTGTCGCGGGAGTCCCTGGGACAGTCCGTTCGCGCCGAGGCCGCCCGGCTGCTCGACCTCGTCGACGGCACCGTAGGCGTCGTCGTCGCCATGCGGCGGCGCGAGGAGGCCGCGCGGTGGCTGGCCGGGCTCGGCGACCGGGTGGTGGCCGTCGGCAGCCTGGAGGCCAAGGGCCTGGAGTACGACGCCACGGTCGTCGTCTCGCCCGCGGAGATCGCCGACGAGTCCCCGGCCGGGCTGCGGGTGCTGTACGTCGCGCTCACCAGGGCCACGCAGCAGCTGACGATCGTCTCGACGGACAAGGACCAGCCGGACGGGGACGGGGTGCCCGACCTCCTGCGGGAGTAGGGACGGCCCACTCCGGGAGTGGAAACGAATGAAGTCCCGGTACGGGAATGGCCTTACGGGATCTGTTTGTTAGCCTGGGTGTGGCACCGGCCCGATCCAAGCCCCCGGGCCCAACCTTCGTCCCTCAGAGGGACCACTTGCCGCGAGGCGAGCATGGCGGGTCGGTGCCACTGAACGTTTCGGAGGCCCACGTCACCACGTGACGTGGGCCTCTTTCGTTGCCCGATCACTTCTCGTATGGTGGAATCCGTTTTCCGAAAACGACACCACCCTGTGAACAAAACGTCCGCAATCCGAGGCGGCTACCGCGTACTCAGGGGTAGGTGCGACGATCGGACCGCATACCAGCGTCACACGGTGAAAGCAGAGGAAGTCGGCCATGGCAACGGCGCCCAGCGTCTCCTACTCGATCACGGTCCGTCTGGAGGTGCCCGCCGGCGGAACGGCGGTCTCCCAGATCACCACGGCCGTGGAGTCCCACGGAGGCTCGGTCACCGGCCTCGACGTCACCGCATCCGGGCACGAGAAGCTCCGGATCGACGTCACCATCGCCGCCACCTCCACCGCGCACGCCGAAGAGATCGTCGAGCAGCTGCGCGGCATCGAGGGCGTCACGCTCGGCAAGGTCTCCGACCGTACGTTCCTGATGCACCTCGGCGGCAAGATCGAGATGCAGTCCAAGCACCCGATCCGCAACCGTGACGACCTGTCCATGATCTACACGCCGGGCGTGGCCCGCGTCTGCATGGCGATCGCCGAGAACCCCGAGGACGCCCGCCGCCTGACCATCAAGCGCAACTCCGTTGCGGTCGTGACGGACGGCTCGGCCGTGCTGGGCCTGGGCAACATCGGCCCCAAGGCCGCCCTGCCGGTCATGGAGGGCAAGGCCGCCCTGTTCAAGCGGTTCGCCGGCATCGACGCCTGGCCGCTCTGCCTCGACACCCAGGACACCGACGCGATCGTCGAGATCGTCAAGGCGATCGCCCCCGGATTCGCCGGCATCAACCTCGAGGACATCTCCGCCCCCCGCTGCTTCGAGATCGAGGCGCGGCTGCGCGAGGCCCTGGACATCCCCGTCTTCCACGACGACCAGCACGGCACCGCGATCGTCGTCCTGGCCGCCCTGAAGAACGCGCTGCGCTGCACCGGAAAGCCGATCGAGAACATCCGGGTCGTCATGTCCGGCGCCGGCGCGGCCGGCACGGCCATCCTCAAGCTGCTGCTCGCCGCCGGCGTGAAGAACGCCGTGGTCGCCGACATCCGCGGCGTCGTGCACGCCGGCCGCGACGACCTGCGCGAGGCCGCCGCCGACTCGCCGCTGCGCTGGATCGCCGACAACACCAACCCCGAGGGCCTGACCGGCACGCTCAAGGAAGCCGTTCGCGGAGCGGACGTCTTCATCGGCGTCTCCGCCCCGAACGTCCTCGACGGCGACGACGTGGCCGCCATGGCCGAGGACGCGATCGTGTTCGCGCTCGCGAACCCCGACCCCGAGGTGGACCCGGCGATCGCCCGTCAGACGGCGGCCGTCGTGGCCACCGGCCGCTCCGACTTCCCGAACCAGATCAACAACGTGCTGGTCTTCCCGGGCGTCTTCCGCGGCCTGCTGGACGCCCAGTCCCGCACCGTCAACACCGAGATGATGCTGGCCGCGGCGACCGCCCTCGCGGACGTCGTGACCGAGGACGAGCTCAACCCGAACTACATCATCCCGAGCGTCTTCAACGACAAGGTCGCGGGCGCGGTGGCGGGAGCGGTGCGCGAGGCGGCCAAGGCGGCGGGCGTCGCGCCGTAGAGGTGGCGTACGGTGCCTAGTGGGCCCGGCCATGGCGTGCGCGGGCTTGTGAGCATCACCACGACCGGCAGTACCGGCGAGTCGTGGAACCAGGCGTCCGTCGCCACCCTCTAGGGTGGCGGCGCCGCGCTCAGGCCTCCCAGGCCCTCTTTTCGTGTGACTCCCTAGGGTGTTCTCACGCCTCCGACGGGTGCCGGATTGGCTTTCCCGTCGCAGGTAGGGGCAGGATGCGTCCCTGGGCGCGAGCGCATCGGCTTCGCTGTGCCACATGCGGCTCTCGCCGGGTGGCACACCCCAACGGCAAGAAGAACACGGGAGTAACAACATGAACCGCAGTGAGCTGGTGGCCGCGCTGGCCGACCGCGCCGAGGTGACCCGCAAGGACGCCGACGCCGTCCTGGCCGCGTTCGCCGAGGTCGTGGGCGACATCGTCTCCAAGGGCGACGAGAAGGTCACCATCCCCGGCTTCCTGACCTTCGAGCGCACCCACCGTGCCGCTCGCACCGCGCGCAACCCGCAGACCGGCGACCCGATCCAGATCCCGGCCGGCTACAGCGTCAAGGTCTCCGCGGGCTCGAAGCTCAAGGAAGCCGCCAAGGGCAAGTAAGCGCTCCGCTTCGAGCGCCGTTCTGAGCGCCGTGGCCTAGAGCGTCGTGGGCGACTGCGGGCCGGCCGTGGCAGGTCGCGCAGTTCCCCGCGCCCCTTCAGGGGCGACACCTGAACGGGCGTCGTGGGCGACCGCGGGCCGGCCGTGGCAGGTCAAGCAGTTCCCCGCGCCCCTTTCAGGGGCGACAGCTGAACGCCGATGGGGCGGTCACCCGGAAACCGGGTGACCGCCCCATCGCCATGAATGCCCTCAGCCGAGGGCCTTGCCGGGGAGTTCGACCTTGGCGCCGAGCTCGACCAGCTTCTCCATGCTGTGTCTGCCCGGGGGGTGACCCCCGGACCCCCAGCCGGACGTGGTGTGCCCGGGGCCCGAGCGGCGCGGCTGCCGGGTCAGCCGAGGGCCTTGCCGGGGAGTTCGACCTTGGCGCCGAGCTCGACCAGCTTCTCCATGAAGTTTTCGTAGCCGCGGTTGATGAGGTCGATGCCGTGGACTCGGGACGTGCCCTGGGCCGCGAGGGCGGCGATCAGGTACGAGAAGCCGCCGCGGAGGTCGGGGATGACCAGGTCGGCGCCCTGGAGCTTGGTCGGGCCGGAGACGACGGCCGAGTGCAGGAAGTTGCGCTGGCCGAAGCGGCAGTCGGAGCCGCCCAGGCACTCGCGGTAGAGCTGGATGTGGGCGCCCATCTGGTTCAGCGCGGAGGTGAAGCCGAGCCGGGACTCGTACACCGTCTCGTGGATGATGGACAGACCCGTGGCCTGCGTCAGGGCGACCACCAGCGGCTGCTGCCAGTCGGTCTGGAAGCCCGGGTGCACGTCCGTCTCCAGCGCGATCGACTTCAACTGCCCGCCGGGGTGCCAGAAGCGGATGCCCCGGTCGTCTATCTCGAAGGCGCCGCCCACCTTGCGGTAGGTGTTCAGGAACGTCATCATCGAGCGCTGCTGGGCGCCGTGGACGTAGATGTCGCCCTCGGTCGCCAGCGCCGCGGACGCCCAGGAGGCCGCCTCCAGACGGTCCGGCAGCGCGCCGTGGTTGTAGCCGCCGAGGCTGTCCACACCGGTGATGCGGATGGTGCGGTCGGTGTCCATCGCGATGATCGCGCCCATTTTCTGCAGGACGCAGATCAGGTCCTCGATCTCGGGCTCGACGGCCGCGTTCGACAGCTCCGTCACGCCCTCGGCCAGCACCGCGGTCAGCAGCACCTGCTCGGTGGCGCCGACGGACGGGTACGGCAGCCGGATCTTCGTACCGCGCAGCCGCTGCGGCGCCTCCAGGTACTGCCCGTCCGCGCGCTTCTCGATCCGCGCGCCGAACTGCCGCAGCACGTCGAAGTGGAAGTCGATCGGCCGGCCGCCGATGTCGCAGCCGCCGAGCCCGGGGATGAAGGCGTGGCCGAGGCGGTGCAGCAGGGGACCGCAGAAGAGGATCGGGATACGGCTGGAACCCGCGTGGGCATCGATGTCGGCGACGTTCGCGCTCTCCACGTGCGTCGGGTCCATCACCAGCTCGCCCGGCTCCTCACCGGGACGGACCGTCACCCCGTGCAGTTGCAGCAGACCGCGTACGACACGCACGTCACGGATGTCCGGAACGTTGCGCAGTCGACTCGGCGAGCTGCCCAGCAGGGCGGCGACCATGGCCTTCGGTACGAGGTTCTTCGCACCGCGGACACGGATCTCGCCCTCCAGCGGGGTTCCGCCGTGGACAAGCAGGACATCGTCGTTGACGGTCATGTATCTCGCGTTCCGATGAGTGGGGCAGGGGCCAGAAGGGAAAGGGTAATCGCCGCCCACCCCCCTTGAGTAAGCCCAAGTACCGCCCAGCTACGTCATAGCTGTGTCACAACACGGGCCGTTCCCTGTCGGGCACATGGGGTCACCGACGGCTCGCGTGCGCCCGCCATGCTCCCTTCCGCCCTGAGCTGCAATCGCCCTTCTTACCCCCATTGCCTCCCCGAGTCGCCGCAAGATGCGGGATCATGTCTGGCATGACCGAGGTGTCCTCGCTCACAGGGCGGTTGCTCGTGGCAACGCCCGCCCTGGCGGACCCGAACTTCGACCGTGCGGTGGTGCTCCTTCTCGACCACGACGAGGAGGGCTCCCTCGGTGTCGTCCTCAACCGTCCTACGCCGGTGGACGTCGGCGACATCCTGGAGGGCTGGGCCGACCTGACCGGCGAGCCCGGCGTGGTCTTCCAGGGCGGCCCGGTCTCCCTCGACTCGGCGCTCGGCGTCGCCGTCATCCCCGGCGGCTCCTCGGTCGACGGGGCCCCGCTCGGCTGGCGACGGGTGCACGGCGCGATCGGCCTGGTCGACCTGGAGGCACCACCGGAGCTGCTCGCCTCGGCCGTCGGCTCGCTGCGGATCTTCGCCGGGTACGCGGGCTGGGGCCCGGGCCAGCTGGAGGAGGAGCTGGTCGACGGCGCCTGGTACGTCGTGGAGTCCGAGCCCGGCGACGTCTCCTCGCCGGCCCCCGAGCGGCTCTGGCGGGAGGTCCTGCGCCGCCAGCGCAACGAGCTCGCGATGGTGGCCACGTACCCGGACGACCCTTCGCTCAACTGATGCGTGTGAGCTTCAGTACCCTTGGCGATATGAGCACTCTCGAGCCCGAGCGCGGGACTGGTACGGGAACCCTCGTAGAGCCGACGCCACAGGTGTCCCACGGCGACGGCGACCACGAGCGCTTCGCCCACTACGTCCAGAAGGACAAGATCATGGCGAGCGCCCTCGACGGGACCCCCGTCGTGGCGCTCTGCGGCAAGGTCTGGGTGCCGGGCCGCGACCCGAAGAAGTACCCCGTGTGTCCCATGTGCAAGGAGATCTACGAGTCCATGGGCGCCGGGGGCGGCGACAAGGGCAAGGGCGGCGACAAGTAGCCCTGCCGGTTTCCGGCCGAGATCTGTCAGGTCCCCGGGGCGCGTTCCGGCGTGCCCCGGGGACCTTTGCGCGACGCTGAGGGGCTGATGTGACGGTACGGACGGGACTGATTCCGGCGCCCGGCGAACTCTCGGCGCCACCGCCGGGCGAAGGCGCGGGCCATCTGCTCGACGCCGGTTCCGGCATCGACGCCGGTCCGGGCACCGAACGGGTGGCGCAGTGGCTGCGCGGCACCGTCGGAGCGGCGACCGGGCTGCCGCTGCCGCCGCACACCGGCGACCGCGACGGCATCGTGCTGCGCATCGCCCCGGAGGAGTCCGGCGAGGCCGAGGCCTACGGTCTGACCGTCGACCGGCACGCGATCACGCTGCGGGCGGCGGCCGAGCCCGGACTGTTCCACGCCGCCCAGACCCTGCGCCAACTCCTCGGCCCCGACGCCTTCCGCCGCGCGCCCGTCACCTCGAACCGGCGGTGGGAGGTGCCCGCGGTCACGATTCGCGACGCACCCCGCTTCCGCTGGCGCGGCCTCATGCTCGACGTGGCCCGGCACTTCATGCCCAAGGACGGCGTCCTGCGCTACCTGGACCTGATGGCCGCGCACAAACTCAATGTCCTGCACTTCCACCTGACGGACGACCAGGGCTGGCGCGTCGAGATCCTCAAGTACCCCCGGCTGACCGAGATCGGCTCATGGCGGGCGCGTACGAAATTCGGCCACCGGGCCTCGCCGCTGTGGGAACAGAAGCCGCACGGCGGCTCCTACACCCAGGACGACATCCGGGAGATCGTCGCCTACGCCGCCGAGCGGCATATCACCGTCGTCCCCGAGATCGACGTACCGGGGCACTCGCAGGCCGCCATCGCCGCGTACCCGGAACTCGGCAACACCGACGTCATCGACACCACCACCCTCTCCGTCTGGGACGACTGGGGAATCTCTCCCAACGTACTCGCCCCCACTGACACCACTCTGCGCTTCTACGAGGACGTCTTCGAGGAACTGCTCGGTCTCTTCCCCGCGGACGCCGCCGAGTTCTCGCAGTTCGTCCATGTCGGGGGCGACGAATGCCTCAAGGACCAGTGGCGGCGCTCCCCGGCCGCACAGGCCCGCATCCGCGAACTCGGGCTCGCCGACGAGGACGGCCTCCAGGCGTGGTTCATCGGCCACTTCGACGCCTGGCTGAGCGCGCGCGGACGCCGTCTGATCGGCTGGGACGAGATCCTCGAGGGCGGCCTGGCGAAGGGGGCCGCGGTCTCCTCCTGGCGGGGCTACGGCGGTGGCGTCGCCGCCGCGCGGGCCGGCCACGACGTCGTCATGTGCCCCGAGCAGTACGTGTACCTGGACCACCGTCAGGAGGCGGGCGCCGACGAGCCGGTGCCCATCGGCTACGTCCGCACCCTGGAGGACGTCTACCGTTTCGAGCCCGTGCCACCGGAGTTGACGCCCGAGGAGGCCGAGCACGTCCTCGGCGCGCAGGCCAACGTGTGGACCGAGGTGATGGAGGACCACGCGCGCGTGGACTACCAGACCTTCCCGAGGCTCGCCGCCTTCGCCGAGGTCGCCTGGAGCCGGCTGCCCGCCCCCGGGGAGCGGGATTACGCCGGTTTCGAGGAGCGGATGGCCGTGCACTACCGGCGGCTGGACGCCCTCGGGGTCGGCTATCGGCCACCGTCCGGGCCCCGGCCGTGGCAGCGGCGCCCCGGGGTGCCCGGCCGCCCGATCGAGGGCACGCCCCCGAACAGGTAGTCCCCGAACAGGCAACCGGCCCTCCCGAACGGGCGGTGGAAAACTGTCGTAAGCATCACCGAAGAGTGCCAAATCGCGCGCACCGGCCATGCCGCGCCAAAACGAATCATCTCCCTGGTGGCGGGGGCGAATGCCTCGTAGTGGACCCCCGTCTTCGGGTGCCCCGAAGATGTGCCAGAGTTGCCACGTCCGCCCTGTCAGCACGTACCGTACGGCAACACAGGTGGGACCAGGTGGGGCAGCGGGAAGGGGCAGCCGGTTTGACCACGCACGCACCGCAGGCGGCGCAGTCCGTCACGCTGCCCACGACGCTGGACGAGGCCGTGGCGGCCCTCGTCGCCATGCCCGCCGCCGTGCCCGTGGCGGGCGGCACCGACCTCATGGCCGCCGTCAACTCCGGGCAGCTCAGGCCCGCCGCGCTGGTCGGCCTCGGCCGGATCAGCGAGATCCGCGGCTGGCAGTACCAGGACGGTCACGCACTCCTCGGCGCCGGCCTCACGCACGCGCGTATGGGCCGCCCCGACTTCGCCGCCCTGATCCCGGCGCTCGCCGCCGCCGCCCGCGCCGCGGGCCCGCCGCAGATCCGCAACGCGGGCACCCTGGGCGGCAACATCGCCACGGCCGCGCCCACCGGGGACGCGCTGCCGGTCCTGGCCGCCCTGGAGGCGACACTGATCATCGCGGGCCCGGGCGGAGCCCGCCGGGAGATCCCGGTGTCGCACCTGCTGGCCGGCGTCGACATGCTGCGCGGCGGTGAACTCATCGGGTACGTGCGCGTGCCCCTGCTGCACGCGCCGCAGGTCTTCCTGAAGGCGACCGGCCGGACCGGACCGGGCCGCGCGATGGCCTCCGTCGCGCTGGTCCTCGACCCCGCGCGGCGCGGAGTGCGGTGCGCCGTCGGCGCCATAGCGCCGATGCCGCTGCGTCCGCTGGACGCCGAGCAGTGGGTCGCCCGGCTGATCGACTGGGACAACGGCCGCGCGATCGTCCCCGAGGCGCTGCAGGCCTTCGGGGAGTACGTCGCCGCGGCCTGCATCCCCGACCCGGCCCCCGAGGCCGACGGATCCGTACCGCAGCTTCCGCCCGCCGTTCTGCACCTGCGGCGCACCGTCGCCGCGCTGGCCCGACGAGCACTGGGGAGGGCGCTGTCGTGACCGACGACCAGCACGGAGAGGGCACCCCGCCCCAGAGCGGCGGCCGCTGGGACCCGCTGCCCCAGGGCGATTACGACGACGGTGCGACCGCCTTCGTGAAACTTCCCGAGGGCGGCATCGACGCGCTCCTCGCCGCCGCGGACAGCCCGCTCGCCGCACGCGGCCACGGCTATGTGCCGCCGCAGATACAGACCACGCCGGGCGGCGACCCGGAGGCCCCGGGTGCCTGGGCCGCACCGGCCGACGGCGCCCAGTGGCCCGACCCCAACGCCGTGCCGCACGGCGCCGGGAACGACCAGTTCACGTACAACCCCGCCACCACGCAGCAGTGGGCCTACGAGGAGCCGGCGCGCACCGAGGGCGGTCCTGGGGCCGGCCAGGACGTCACCGGCCAGTGGTCGATCCCCGTCGCCAATGGTGATCTTCCGGACGAATCGGGCGAGTTCACCACGTCGTCCCTCGTCCAGCAGTGGGGCGGAACACCCCCGGCGACCCTCCCCGGCGGCGCGGCCGCGCCCTGGGCGACGGACGGCGCGGGCCTGCCCTGGGGACAGGAGACCGCGGAACCGACGGGAACCGACGGCGCCGGACGCCCCCTCGCCTCGGCGGCGGGCACCGGCACCGCCCCGGGCCGGACGGACGGCGGGCGCACCGGCGCCGGGCACCCGCCCGGTCGTCCGACGGGCGTCGAGCGGCCCCACGGCCACCCCGGCGCACCGCCGACGACGGGCGGACCCGAGGACGGCACCGGCTTCGCGGCCGCCGCGCGCGGGCACGTCGGCGAACAGCCGCGGGAGATCCCGTCCCCGGCCGGCGAACACCCCCGGCAGACCGCCGAGTACGGCGCCGCGGGCGTGGACAGGACCCACGCCGGCGAGCGGATCCCGGAGGCCCCCCAGCAGGCCGGCGATCCCGCCGGACCGCCGACCTCCGGGCACGGCGAGGGCTACGCCTCCGCGTCCGACGCCGCCGCAGCCGCCTCACAGGCCGTCCACGGGGCCCGTGAGGCCGTCAGGGTGGCCGAGGGGGCCCAGGAGGCCGCCGAGGCCGCCGAGGGGCCCGTAGAGGCGTTCACGGAGCCCGGTGACGAACCCGGGACGGAGGACGCGGCGGAGGCCGCAGTCGCCGCCCCCGAGGGCGGTCCGGACACGGCCTCCGACGACACCACCGGCGCCGCGGACACCCCGGACGACTCCGAGGAGCCCGCGTCCTCGCTGCCCGGCGAGGAGCACCCCCTCGCCTCCTACGTCCTGCGCGTCAACGGCGTGGAGCGCCCGGTCTCCGACGCCTGGATCGGCGAGTCGCTGCTCTACGTGCTGCGCGAGCGCCTCGGGCTCGCCGGCGCCAAGGACGGCTGCTCCCAGGGCGAGTGCGGGGCGTGCAACGTCCAGGTCGACGGGCGCCTCGTCGCCTCCTGCCTGGTGCCCGCCGTGACCGCCGCCGGCAGCGAGGTCCGTACCGTCGAGGGCCTCGCGGAGGACGGGCAGCCGTCGGACGTGCAGCGCGCGCTCGCCCGGTGCGGCGCCGTCCAGTGCGGCTTCTGCGTGCCCGGCATGGCGATGACCGTGCACGACCTGCTGGAGGGCAACCCGGCGCCGACCGAGCTGGAGACCCGCCAGGCCCTGTGCGGCAACCTGTGCCGCTGCTCCGGCTACCGGGGCGTCGTCGACGCCGTCCAGGAGGTCGTCGCCGAACGACAGGCGCACAATGCCGCGGACGCCGAACACGACGGCGACGAGGCGCGTATTCCCCACCAGGCGGGTCCGGGAGCCGGCGGTGTCAACCCGTCGGCGTTCGACCCGGCCCCGCACGACCAGGCGTACGGACAGGACGGAGGCCAGGCGTGAGCAACGAAGCCGCCACCGCGACCACCGCCGCGGAGGCAGCACCCGCCCCCGAGCCGATCCCGCACGGCCTCGGCGTCTCCCTGCCGGCCGCCGACGCCCGTGCCAAGACCGAGGGCACGTTCCCGTACGCGGCCGACCTGTGGGCCGAGGGCCTGCTGTGGGCGGCCGTACTGCGCTCCCCGCACCCGCACGCGCGCATCGTGTCGATCGACACGTCCCACGCGAGCGAGATGCCCGGCGTCCGGGCCGTCGTCACGCACGAGGACGTCCCCGGCACCCCGGTGCACGGACGCGGAAAGGCCGACCGCCCGGTCTTCGCCTCGGAGGTCGTACGCCACCACGGCGAACCCATCGCCGCCGTCGCCGCCGACCACCCCGACACCGCCCGCATGGCCGCCGCGGCCATCATGGTCGAGTACGAGGTCCTCGACCCCGTCACCGACCCCGAGCAGGCCTTCGAGGCCGAACCGCTGCACCCCGACGGCAACCTGATCCGGCACATCCCGCTGCGCCACGGCGACCCGGACGCGGCCGGCGAGATCGTCGTCGAGGGCCTGTACCGCATCGGCCGCCAGGACCCCGCCCCCATCGGCGCCGAGGCCGGCCTCGCCGTCCCGCGCCCGGATGGCGGCGTCGAGCTCTACCTGGCCTCCACCGACCCGCACGCCGACCGCGACACGGCCGCCGCGTGCTACGGCCTGGAACCCGAGCGCGTCAAGATCGTCGTCACCGGTGTCCCCGGCGCCACCGCCGACCGCGAGGACCAGGGCTTCCAGCTCCCGCTCGGCCTGCTGGCCCTGCGGACCGGCTGCCCGGTCAAACTCACCGCGACGCGCGAGGAGTCCTTCCTCGGCCACGTCCACCGCCACCCCACCCTGCTCAGATACCGCCACCACGCCGACGCCGAGGGCAGGCTGGTCAAGGTCGAGGCGCAGATCCTGCTCGACGCGGGCGCCTACGCCGACACCTCCTCCGAGGCCCTGGCCGCCGCGGTGGGCTTCGCCTGCGGCCCCTACGTCGTGCCCAACGCCTTCATCGAGGGCTGGGCCGTACGCACCAACAACCCGCCCTCCGGCCACGTCCGGGGCGAGGGCGCCATGCAGGTGTGCGCGGCCTACGAGGCGCAGATGGACAAGCTGGCCAAGAAGCTCGGCGTCGACCCCGCGGAACTGCGCCTGCGCAACGTCCTGGCCACCGGTGACGTCCTGCCGACCGGGCAGACGGTGACCTGCCCGGCACCGGTCGCGGAACTGCTGCAGGCGGTACGGGACTTCCCGCTTCCCGCGCTGCCCAAGGACACCCCCGAGGACGAGTGGCTGCTGCCCGGCGGCCCCGAGGGCGCGGGTGAGCCCGGCGCGGTGCGCCGGGGCGTGGGCTACGGCCTCGGCATGGTCCACATGCTCGGCGCGGAGGGCGCCGACGAGGTCTCCACGGCGACCGTGAAGGTCCAGGACGGCGTCGCGACCGTACTGTGCGCGGCCGTCGAGACCGGCCAGGGCTTCACCACGCTGGCCCGCCAGATCGTCCAGGAGACCCTCGGCATCGACGAGGTGCACGTCGCCCCCGTCGACACCGACCAGCCCCCGGCCGGCGCGGGCTGCCGCGGCCGCCACACGTGGGTCTCCGGCGGCGCGGTGGAACGCGCGGCCAAGATGGTCCGCACCCAGCTCCTGCAGCCGCTCGCCCACAAGTTCGGCATGTCCACGGAGCTGCTCCAGATCACCGACGGCAAGATCACCTCGTACGACGGAGTCCTGTCGACGACCGTCACCGAGGCGATGGACGGCAAGGAACTGTGGGCGACCGCCCAGTGCCGGCCGCACCCCACGGAGCCGCTCGACGACGCCGGCCAGGGCGACGCCTTCGTCGGCATGGCCTTCTGCGCGATCCGCGCGGTGGTCGACGTCGACATCGAACTTGGTTCGGTACGGGTCGTGGAGCTGGCGCTCGCCCAGGACGTCGGCCGCGTCCTGAACCCGGCCCAGCTGGCCGCCCGGATCGAGGCGGGCGTCACCCAGGGCGTGGGCATCGCGCTGACGGAGAACCTGCGCACCGCGCGCGGGCTGATCCGCCACCCCGACCTGACCGGCTACGCGCTGCCCACGGCCCTGGACGCCCCGGACATCCGCATCGTCAGGCTCGTGGAGGAGCGGGACGTGGTGGCGCCCTTCGGGGCGAAGGCGGTGAGCGCGGTGCCGGTGGTGACGTCCCCCGCCGCGATCGCGTCCGCCGTGCGGGCCGCGACCGGCCGCCCGGTGAACCGTCTGCCGATCCGCCCGCAGGCCGCGGTCGTCACGTCGCAGTAGCGGTCGGGACGCCGGTTCCCCGGCCACTGGCCGGACACTCGGAGCCGGCCGTGGGGCGGACGGGGGCGGCGATTCTCGCGGGGAGGGAACGCGCGAGGGTGTGCTGAGCGTCTTGTGATCAGGGGCCGTTGTCAGTGGCGGGGCGTACTGTTTCAAGCAGTGGGAACGGCTGCCGGCCACGAGGCGGACGGCAGGCTGCGTCCACGTCCGGTCGGCCGTCCCCGTGCGGGACTGCGGGCGGACACAGCGGGCCGGGCGCAGCGGAAAATCCGGGGGAGCAAAGGGCATGACGACCGACACCGCCGTCGCGGCGATCAGGTTCACCGAGGACCAACTCGACCCGTACGTCACGCACGCCCCGACGCGGCGCCGGCTGACGGGTCCCGGACTGCCGGGCTCCGGCGCCCTGTTGACGTTCGCCGTGCTGCGCACGGACGGCCTGCGCACGCTGGCGGAGAGCACCGACGGGGCCCCCGGACCCGATCGGGAACTGCGGGACCGGCTGGTGATAGGCGAACTCCTCGCGCCCGTCGGCATGGAGGCGGAGTCGATCCTCCTCGACGGCGGCACGGGCGAGATCAGCACGGCGTACCTCTTCGAGGCGATGGACGACCGTCCGCTGGCGCCCTCGCTGGAGGCGTTGGTGCGGTTCGCCGCGGTCACCGAGGAACTGGCGGACCTGCGCGGGCAGTTCGCGTCGTTCGCCGGACGCCACGGCACCAAGGCGGCGGCCGAGGCCTCCCGGCAGCTGCTGGCGCTGTTCGAGGAGGACACGGACGGCCGGGTCCCGCCGTACTGGAAGGCCGCGGCGCTGATCCGCCCTCTCGCTCTCGCCACCGGCCCCGGAACGCGTACCGGCCTCACCCTGGACGTCCCCGCCCGGCTGCTGGACGAGGAGTTCGGCCACGCGCGCGTGGTCCGCTTCGAGGACGTCGACTTCCCGGCCACGCTCACGCACGAGCCGACCCGTCGCTTCCTGCGCGAGACGGGCCTGCCGGAGGACACGGTCCTGTTCCACCTCGACACCGAGGTGCCGCTGCAGACCCTCGCGGAGTACGCGGCGGACGACCGCCCCGGCACCGCCTCCCCGTTCGAACTCCCCGCGCGGGCCGACCACTTGATACGCCTCGGCCACCTCGTCGAGGACAACAGCCTGGTGGTGGACGGCGCGACGGGCGAGGTCCTGAACTGGAGCGAGCCGGAGGCGAGGCTCTACCCGCTCAACACGGACGTCTCCACCCTCGCCTTCACCCTCTGGCTGCACCAGCGCGAGCGGGGCATCGACAAGTACCTCTCCCACGAGCTCACGACCCAGGCCTACGACCAGCTCGCCGCGACCATGCTCCAGGTGCTCGCCTCGGTCGACCCGACGGCCACGACCACGTCGGCCGACTGGCACTACTGGACCCAGGCCTTCCAGGACGAGGCGGGCGGAGTGCTCTGAGGAGGCGTTCCGGGCGCCGGACGACCGGTGCCCGGAACGCGATCCGCCGCGACCGGGAGACTCTAGGAGGCCTCGGTGCCCGCGCGGCGCCGCCGTGCGGCCACGACCAGGAGGCCACCGAACACTGCCGCGGCGCCCGCCGCACCGGCGACCACCGGGATGCCGTCGGAGCCGGTGCTCGCCAGAGTGCCGGTCACCGAGCCGTCACCGGACCCGGTACCGCCGACTGCCTGGCCCTGCGGGTCGTTGCCGTGGCCGCCGCTGCCACCGCTGCTGGAACCGCCGTCCGTGGAACCGCCGTCCGCGGAACCACCGGTGGAGCCGCCCGAGGTGGTGGGGTCTTCCTCGTTGTCGGTGGGGATGGCGATGTGGATCTGCGCCTTGTCGTTGGCCGGGTTCTTGTCGAAGGCCGGGTGGATGTCGTAGACCGACGTCGCCTTCACCTCGCCGGTGGTGGTCTTCGCATCGGCGTCGATCTTCAGCATGAAGGTGTAGAGGAGCGACTGACCGACCTCGATGGTGTGGTCGGCGGGCGTGCAGACGTACACGGCCGCGCCCGGCGTCCCGCCCGGGGCGGACGGACCGTCGATGTCGAACGGCGAGCAGTCCTTGGGTACTTCGGTGGCGGAGGTGCCCGCCGGGATGTGCACCATGAGCGCGGGTTGGTCGTCGCTCTCCTGGTTGCGTATCCAGCCGGGGCCGTCGTTGCGCAGCGTCGCCGTGACCGACTGCCAGTTCCCCGCGAGGGCCTCGGTGTCGTCGCCGACGGCGACGAGGTCGGCGGTGCTGTCGGCGGTGAGGGCCAGCCGCCGGTAGCTGTCGGTGAAGCCCTCGCCCGGTGTCTCACCGGTGCTGCCGGTGCCGTACTCGACGGCCTCCATCAGCGCCTTGGGCAGCGCCTTGAACCGTACGGCGGTCTTGATGGAGGCGCCGGGCTCGACGACCTCGTCGATCTTGCACACGGCCTGCCGGACCTGGTCCTCGACGGTCGAGTACGTGCAGCCCGCGACGGGCTCCGGGAAGTCGAGCCCGCGGGTCAACCGCACCCGGAAGCTGACGCCGTCCGCGGCGGCGGTGCCCTTGTTGGTGATGACGACGTTCTCGTCGTACACCTCACCCGGCTTGGGCGTCGCCTTCGGCAGCGCCGAAACCACCAGATCGGCCGCGGCGTCCGCGGCATGCGCCGCGGGAGCGACGACGCCGGCGATCGCGACGGCGGCCACGAAGGCGGCCGAGGGCCGGATGTACGAGCGCGTGTGCTGGCGCACGTGGATCTCCTCGTCGAAAACAGACAGCACGACGACCGGTGGGTCGACACCCGGTCATGTGAAGGACACCCGAGGGGCACCTGGGGTTGTGCTGCCGTCGCGGAAGAGACGGACGCATCGGAGGCCGTGGCGGGAATCGAACCCGCGTAACTCGCTTTGCATGTTTGCCCGTGCTGGTCATGGCATGATCCGGCGTCGTTCAGGGGCGTTCAATCCCATACGGATGGCATGGCCGGCGGGACTGTGTGAACGGTCCTGAACGACCGCGCACGCCTACGAACGAAACGGAAACTGAGACGGAGCTAGTGCTCTGACCGCGTAGGTTCGCCGGGTTGGCGGCCGGAGCGGTTGGATAGGCGGTGACGTCCGGTGCGACGCCTGGGCCGTTTTCTGATACGCCTTGGACAAAGTTGCGGGCCGCTGTCGATCCGGCCACGTCCCGTTCGACGTCATGATGTGCGGCGCCTCGCCACACGATGACGCGACAGGACTGACGAGGACACACGTGGATCAACTGCTGAGAGTCATGAACTTCAACGTCTCGAGTGACGGCATCGGTGCCGGTGAGCGCCAGAGTCTCGTGCGGCCGTTCGGCCAGGATCATCCCGAGAGGCTGTTCGCCTGGGCCGGAGCCACGGCGAGCTGGCCCATGCGCACGGATCCCGGAGGGAGCCGGGGCCTCGACGACTACTTCACGCGAGACTTCGCGCGCAACATCGGTGCCGAGATCATGGGCCGCAACAAGTTCGGGCCCCAGCGCGGGCCCTGGCAGGACCATGAGTGGCGCGGCTGGTGGGGGCAGGAGCCCCCCTTCCGCACCCCGGTGTTCGTCATGACCCACCACACGCGTCCGTCGTTCACGCTCTCCGACACCACGTTCCACTTCGTCGACGGCAGCCCGGCCACGGTCCTCGAACGGGCGCGGGAAGCGGCGAAGGGCAAGGACGTCCGGCTAGGTGGTGGGGTCACCACCATCCGGCAGTTCCTTGATGCTGGCCTCGTCGACACCTTGCATGTGGCGGTCTCACCGGTAAAACTCGGGTCCGGACTGCGCCTCTGGGAGTCCCCCGATGAGCTGCTCGACCGGTTCCACCTGGAGGTCGTGCCCAGCCCGAGCGGCGTGACGCACCACCTGTTCTGGCGAAGGTGACGCGAGGGCCCACCCGAGTTCAGGCTGCGACTGCGAGGGGGCGTCCGCCCCAGCGGATGCTCTTCATCGCCCGCCGGTAACGCACCGAACTCGTGCTGCCCCGGCGCACGATCTGCTGCAGCTTCTGCCCTTCCTGGTCGGTCAGTCTGCGCACACGGACGGGCTCGGCCACCGCACCTCCAGCGGTCGGATCGGACGTCACCCCACATCCAACCGTCACGACGGCCAACCCGGCGAACCCATGCGGTCAGAGCACTAGCAACCTGAACCGGAGTGGAAGGAGCTTCTGGCAGAGGCGAAGGTGCGAAATGGGCGTCTGCACGATGCGCGCCACACGGCCGCCACAGTCCTGCTCATCCTCGGTATCCCCGAGCGGGCCGTCATGGGCCTCATGGGGTGGGTCGACAACGGCCATGGCGGCGCGGTACCAGCACATGGTGGACGCAGTGAGGGCCGACGTGGCGAGGCAGGTCGACGGGCTTATCTGGAAGCTGGACGAGACCCGGCGAGAAGGTGAGAACTAGACTTTGTCTCCTTCTTGTCTGCGTCTGCATTCGACGTGGCGCAGTCTAGAAGGTTATTGGGCATCCCTGAAGTACGCGCCAGGCGGAGTTGCTGGCCCTTCCGCAGTGGCCTGTGCGAAAGCCGTGTCTACAATTGAAACAAACTTCAATCCTCGTAAATCACCCTCTGCTTCATGCAATTTACGCCGCGGCCCTCGGCTCATTTCCCAGTGCTTCCTGGCCACTTCGCCGCGGAACTGGCTTGAAAAGATCACCAGTACGGCTTCATCGGTGAGCTCATGTAGCTGGTATTGGGTAAACCACTCACTAACGATCAGATTGACGAAGATTATCCGCCTCGCTTCCTCTGCTGACAGAGCCGTGAAGTCCGGTGCCCAGCAGGACATTAGGGTTGGGTCGTTCAAGGTCGCCATCAGAAGTTCTCTGTGGTAGATGCGGGCCGCCTCTGCGTGCGCAAGGTCTGTTTGCCGCGCCTGGTAAGTCAATGCAGCAGCAACGCCTAAAACGGCGATTGCTGAGAGAACGGCGGCGTAGACTTGACTTACATCGCTGAGTTTTCCCCAGTCCGTTCCTGAGGGTGCGATTTTTATGATCAGTAAGGGAGCTAGCATCAGTGCAAAGATGATCGTTATGCCTACTAGGGCCCGTGTGAGCGACTTTTGACGCCATGCAAGTCCTTGAGCCATGAGCCCCCCTCTGTCGCAGTCTGATCCTGCGTGGAGGCATACCCACCCAGACCGTGAACTGTGTAGATCGTTCAAGCTCGGTTCGAAGCAGGCAAGGGAAGGTTGTGAGTGCTCGGGCCCCGAGTTCTGCTGGTAACTGAGACGGCAACTGAGACGGACTAGCAGAAGGGTGGCCCCTCACAGGGGGCCACCCTTTCGTTTTGCCTGGTCAGGTGTCAGAGGCCGTGGCGGGAATCGAACCCGCGTAACTCGCTTTGCAGGCGAGTCCCTGGACCACTCGGGCACACGGCCGGGTCGGGTGGGCGGTGGGGCCCTTCCGAACTCGGTGAGTCGACCGTATGGGCGGGTGGGGGCGGCGCTCAAGGGAATCGGGGGCGGTGCAACGGGACTGCCATACGGCGTTCATGAAAGGTTCGAGGGGGCGGGGCGTAAGACCAAGGTCCGAGGTCGGGGGAGACCTCCGACAGGGGTGATGGGCGGCTGCGCACCTTACGCTGGCGGGCATGACCGCCCTCGAACCGCGTGACGCCGCCGTCGCAGACCAGACCCGGGGCCGTGCCGAAGAGGGCGTGCTGGGACGGGAGTACCGGGCGCTCAGCGTCGGGATCGTGTCCGTCGTGCTGTTGATCGCCTTCGAGGCGACGGCCGTGGGGACGGCGATGCCGGTGGCGGCGCGGGAGTTGAACGGGGTGGGGCTGTACGCCTTCGCGTTCTCGGGATATTTCACCACCAGCCTGTTCGGGATGGTGTTCGCCGGGCAGTGGTCGGACCGGCGGGGCCCGCTCGGGGCGTTGACCACGGGGATCGGGTGCTTCGCCGCGGGACTGCTGCTGGCCGGGACGGCGTCCGCGATGTGGCTGTTCATCCTGGGGCGCGCCGTTCAGGGGCTGGGCGGCGGGCTCGTGATCGTCGCCCTGTACGTCGTCGTCGGGCGGGCCTACCCCGAGCGGTTGCGGCCGGCGATCATGGCGGGGTTCGCGGCCGGCTGGGTCGTACCGTCGATCGTGGGGCCGCTGGCGTCCGGCGCGGTCACCGAACACCTCGGCTGGCGCTGGGTGTTCGTCGGCATCCCCGTCCTCGTCGTCTTCCCCCTCGCACTCGCGCTGCCGCAGATACGGCGCCGGGCGGGCGGCCCGGTGACCACCCCCGGCGACGACGCCACCCCCGACGGTGCAGTCACCTCCGCCGCCTCCCCCTCCGCCGACCGGCGCCGCATCCGGCTCGCGTTCGCCGTCTCGCTCGGCGCGGGGCTCCTCCAGTACGCCGCCCAGGACCTGCGTCCGCTCTCCCTCCTCCCCGGCGTCGTCGGCGCCGCGCTGCTCGTACCCGCCGTGCTCGGGCTGCTCCCGCGCGGCACCTACCGTGCGGTGCGCGGGCTGCCGTCCGTCGTGCTGCTGCGCGGCATCTCCGCGGGGTCCTTCGTCGCCGCCGAGTCCTTCGTGCCGCTGATGCTCGTCACCGAGCGGGGGCTCACCCCGACGCTGGCCGGGTTCTCGCTCGCGGCCGGCGGCGGAACGTGGGCACTGGGGTCGTGGCTGCAGTCGCGGGCGCGTGTGGAGCCGTACCGGGAGCGGCTGATGACGGTGGGCATGCTGCTCGTGACCGCCGCGATCGCCACCGCGCCCAGCGTGCTGGTCCACTCGGTGCCCGTGTGGACCGTCGCCGTCGCCTGGGCCGTCGGCTGCTTCGGCATGGGTCTGGTGATCTCGTCGACCAGCGTCCTCCTGCTCCAGCTGTCCGCCCCCGAGGAGGCCGGCGCGAACTCCGCCGCCCTCCAGATCTCCGACGGCCTCTCCAACACCGTCCTGCTGGCGGCGGGCGGCGCGGCCTTCGCGGCACTGGGCGGGGGAGCGGTGAGCCATACGGCGACCCAGGCGTCCGGTTCGCATCCTGCGGCCTTCGCCGCGGTGTTCCTGCCGATGGCCGCGGTGGCCCTGGTGGGGGCCTGGGTGGCCACCCGGCTGCGGGGGCCGTCGTAGGAGCCGGCGAGGTTCGGGCCCGGCGCCGGTGCGGCTGTGACGTGGGTCCCACCCACGGGCGACCCGGCCTTGTCCGCGCGTTGACACCGGTGGCCCGCCGGTAGGGTGGCCCGGTTGTCATACGTAGCCGAGCCGCTTCCCGACCCTCGTCAGCCGAGCCGCCCGACCCACCCACGGAGACCGTGACTACTTCCGCCGCCACCAGCTCCGCCTCGCACTCCCACCATCTCTCTCCCGCCTTCCCCGGCCGTGCCCCCTGGGGCACCGCCAGCAAGCTGCGTGCCTGGCAGCAGGGGGCGATGGAGAAGTACGTCCAGGAGCAGCCGCGCGACTTCCTCGCCGTCGCCACACCCGGCGCCGGCAAGACGACCTTCGCGCTGACGCTGGCGTCCTGGCTGCTGCACCACCACGTCGTGCAGCAGGTGACCGTGGTCGCGCCGACCGAGCATCTGAAGAAGCAGTGGGCGGAGGCGGCCGCGCGGATAGGGATCAAGCTCGACCCCGAGTACAGCGCGGGGCCGCTCGGCAAGGACTACCACGGCGTCGCCGTCACCTACGCCGGTGTCGGCGTGCGGCCCATGCTGCACCGCAACCGGGTGGAGCAGCGCAAGACGCTCGTCATCCTCGACGAGATCCACCACGCCGGTGACTCCAAGTCGTGGGGCGAGGCCTGTCTGGAGGCCTTCGAGCCGGCCACCCGCCGTCTGGCGCTCACCGGTACGCCGTTCCGGTCCGACACCAACCCGATCCCCTTCGTCACGTACGAGGAGGGGAACGACGGCATCCGGCGGTCCGCCGCCGACTACACCTACGGCTACGGCAACGCCCTCGCCGACCACGTCGTCCGGCCGGTCATCTTCCTCTCCTACAGCGGCAACATGCGCTGGCGGACGAAGGCGGGCGACGAGATCGCCGCGCGGCTCGGCGAGCCCATGACGAAGGACGCGATCAGCCAGGCCTGGCGTACGGCCCTGGACCCGCGCGGCGAGTGGATGCCGAGCGTGCTGCGCGCCGCCGACCAGCGGCTGACCGAGGTCAGGAAGGGCATCCCGGACGCGGGAGCCCTCGTCATCGCCTCCGACCAGGACTCCGCGCGCGCCTACGCCAAGCTGATCCGCGAGATCACGGGGACCAAGGCGACACTCGTCCTGTCCGACGACGCCGGCGCCTCCAAGCGGATCGACGACTTCAGCGACAGCAACGACCGCTGGATGGTCGCCGTACGCATGGTGTCCGAGGGCGTCGACGTGCCCCGGCTGGCGGTCGGCGTGTACGCCACCACCATCTCCACCCCGCTCTTCTTCGCCCAGGCCGTCGGCCGCTTCGTGCGGTCCAGGCGCCGCGGCGAGACCGCCTCCGTGTTCCTGCCGACCGTCCCCGACCTGCTCACCTTCGCCAACGAGATGGAGGTCGAGCGCGACCACGCCCTCGACAAGCCGAAGAAGGAGGGCGAGGAGGACCCGTACGCCGAGTCCGAGAAGGAGATGGAGGAGGCGAACAAGGAGCAGGACGAGGACACCGGCGAGCAGGAGCAGTTCGCCTTCGAGGCGCTGGAGTCCGAGGCGGTCTTCGACCGGGTGCTGTACGACGGTGCCGAGTTCGGCATGCAGGCCCACCCGGGCAGCGAGGAGGAGCAGGACTACCTCGGCATCCCGGGGCTGCTGGAGCCCGACCAGGTGCAGTTGCTGCTGCAGAAGCGGCAGGCCCGGCAGATCGCGCACAGCCGTAAGAAGCCGGACACGGAGGCCGACCTGCTGGAGCTGCCGGCCGAGCGGCGGCCCGTCGTCTCGCACAAGGAGATGATGGAGCTGCGCAAGCAGCTGAACACCATGGTCAGCGCCTATGTCCACCAGAGCGGCAAGCCGCACGGCGTGATCCACACCGAGCTGCGGCGGGTGTGCGGCGGGCCGCCGAGCGCGGAGGCGACGGCCGGACAGCTCAGGCAGCGGATCGCCAAGGTGCAGGAGTGGGCCACGCGGATGCGGTGACAGCCGTAGGCCCATGGTGCTCGCAGGCCGGTACGCCTGAGACTCGTGCTGGTATCGGGACAAACGGGGTAGTCCCTGCCGTCCCGTGCCCGGATTCTGGACGGAGACTTCCGCTCAGCGAACCCCCTTCGCTACTGTCCCGCTACGCACACGCCCCGTGGCAGCGCCGCCGCGGAGCGCAGCCGTGAAGCGACGCGGCCCGGTACAGGCCGGGTCGCCGGCCGATCGGCGGCCTCTGTTGCGCGTCGCCGACGGGACTCGGTGACGCACTGCCGCTCGGAGGTCGCCGACCTCACCACTTGGAGGAGTGGGCGTCGTGACCGCGGAGACTTCTCAGACGCTCGACCGGGGACTACGCGTCCTCAAGCTGCTGGCCGACACGGACCATGGGCTGACCGTCACCGAGCTTTCCACCAAACTGGGCGTGAACCGGACCGTGGTGTACCGGTTGCTCGCCACTCTGGAACAACACGCCCTCGTACGGCGCGACTTGGGCGGACGTGCCCGGGTCGGGCTGGGTGTGTTGAGGCTGGGACGGCAGGTGCATCCGCTGGTCCGGGAGGCCGCCTTGCCTGCCCTGCGCTCGCTCGCCGAGGACATAGGGGCGACCGCTCATCTGACGCTGGTGGACGGGGCGGACGCGCTGGCGGTCGCCGTCGTCGAGCCCTCCTGGACCGACTATCACGTGGCGTACCGGGCGGGCTTCCGGCATCCGCTGGACCGGGGGGCCGCGGGCAAGGCGATCCTGGCCGCGCGGGCCAAGCCGACGGGGGAGTGCGGGTACACCCTCACGCACGGCGAGCTGGAGGCGGGCGCCAGTGGCGCCGCGGCGCCGTTGCTCGGGGTCACCGGGGTCGAGGGGAGTGTCGGGGTCGTGATGCTCGCCGACGCGGTGCCCGAGCGGGTCGGCCCGCGGGTGGTGGACGCGGCACGGGAGGTCGCCGAAGCCCTGCAGTGAGCGGTGCGGCCCGGAGGCGGCCGAAAGGGTTCTTCGCGTTAGATTGATCCCGTGCTCTCTCGCCTCACCCGCCCCCAGGCCCTCGCCGTCTGCGCGCTGCCCGTCGTGGCGTTGATCGCCACGGCGGTCTTCGCGCCGCTGCCGTTCTCGCTGGCGCAGCCCGGTATGACCGCGAACGTGCTCGGGGAGAACAAGGGCACTCCGGTGATCACCATCTCGGGCGCGAAGACCCGTGCGACCACCGGGCAGCTGCGGATGACGACGATCGAGGCGACCAACCCGGACACGCAGGTCTCGCTCGGCGACGTGCTCTCCGCGTGGTTCGCCACCGACCGGGCCGTCATGCCGCGCGACGCCGTCTACCCCAGCGGGCAGTCCACCCAGCAGATCGAGCAGCACAACAGCGAGCAGATGAAGGAGTCCCAGGACGCGGCGACCGAGGCCGCGCTGGACTACCTCCATCTGACGGGCAAGGACGTCAAGGTCACCCTGAAACTCGCCGACGTGGGCGGGCCCAGCGCCGGGCTGCTGTTCACGCTGGGCATCATCGACAAGCTCGACGGCAACGGCGGTGGCGGCGACCTCACGGGCGGCCGCACCGTCGCCGGTACGGGGACCATCGACGCCGACGGCAAGGTCGGCGCCGTGGGCGGCGTCGCGCTGAAGACGCAGGCCGCGCGGCGGGACGGGGCGACGGTGTTCCTGGTCCCCAGGGCCGAGTGCTCCGACGCCAGGTCAGAGCTGCCGAAGGGGCTCCGGCTGATCCCGGTGACGACGTTGAAGAGCGCCGTGGACTCGCTGGTGGCGCTGGAGAGCGGGAAGGGCTCCGTCGCCTCCTGCTGAAGTCCTGCCCGATCGTCGCCTGCTGAGGTCCTGCCCGATCGTCGCCCGCTGAAGTTCTGTTCGATCGCGCCCGCCGTGCCCGGTCTAGGCGTTCAGCGCCGGCCTCGGTGTGGCGAGGCGCAGGCCCACCTCAACGAGCGTCCAGCCCAGGCGGGCACGGAGATCGAGGGTGCGTACGGCCTCGGCGGCGAGGCGGTGGGCGGCGGCCTCGGCGTGGAGTTCGGCGGCACGGGTGTGGTGCGCGGCGAGGTGGGACTCGGGGGGCAGCATCGGCTCCGGCCTCTCAGTCGTTCATCGGGAACGCGTGCGTGTGGATGCGTACCTGGGCCGCGTCGTCGTCCTCGACGTCCAGGTCGCGGTAGGAGTCGACGAGCGCGTGCATCTTCTCGATCAGTTCACGGGTGAGTTCGGGCGTCAGCCGTAGCGTCGCGCTGCTCATGTCCCAGACGCGGTTCCACTCCTCGGGCCATGAGCCGCGGTCGCCCAGCCAGGTGGACAGGTTCCTGACCTGGCTCATGGCGATCTCGTGGAGGTACAGGTCGGCGGCTCCGCGGACGGCCGGATCGGTGTCGGTGAGCAGGGAGTCGTCGAAGCTGAAGCCCTTGTGGACCGCTTTCCACCAGCGTTCCCGTCCCTTGCCGTGCTCGGGGGCGTCCTCGACGAAGCCGTGGGCGGCGAGCTGGCGCAGGTGGTAGCTGGTGGCGCCGCTCGACTCGCCCAGTTTCTCGGCGAGTTGGGACGCGGTGGCGGGGCCGCCGAAGCGCAGGGCGTCCAGCAGCTGCATACGCAGGGGGTGCGCGAGCCCGCGCAGGGAGCGGGCGTCGAGATGGCGGACCTCCGGGGTCCGTGGCTGCTCGGTCACGCATACAAAGGTAGCGTTGCAAAGAGTCCTTTGCAACGCCTTCTATGCATCGACTTCTTTGCATCGACTTCTTCGCGTCAAGTCTTCTGCGTGGAAGCGTCCCGCGCCGCCTGCTCCACCAGTGGGATGATCCGCAGCGGAACGGGGTTCTCCATCACGATCGCGGTGGCCGCCCGGACGATGCCGTCGATGGCGACGACCCGGTCGATGACCCGCTGGAGATCCGCGTTGGACCGGGCCACCAGCCGGCACAGCATGTCCCCGCTGCCGGTGGTGGTGTGCAGCTCCAGTACCTCCGGCACGGATGCCAGGTGCGCCCGCACGTCGGCGCCCTGGCCCTGCCGGATCTGGAGGGTGGCGAACGCGGTGACCGGGTATCCCAGGGCCGCCGGATCCACCTGCGGCCCGAACCCCCGGATGACACCGTTCGACTGGAGCCGGTCAAGGCGCGCCTGCGCCGTCCCGCGCGCCACCCCCAGCCGCCGGGACATCTCCAGCACCCCGATCCGCGGCTCCAGTGCCAGCAGTACGAGGATCCGGCCGTCGAAGTGGTCGATCGCCACAGCAGCCTCCCGAGTGCGATGGTCATCCTGTACAGAAAGACCGCATCCGCAGCCCTTCTGCTGAACAGATTGTCCAGCTGATACGCAAACTATTGCGCACCTTGCCGCTCCGCATCAGGCTGCCGCTATGACCCAGACCACACACCACACTCCCGACACCGCCCGGCAGGCCGACCCCTTCCCGGTCAAGGGAATGGACGCGGTCGTCTTCGCCGTGGGCAACGCGAAGCAGGCGGCGCACTACTACTCCACCGCCTTCGGCATGCGGCTGGTCGCCTACTCGGGACCCGAGAACGGCAGCCGCGAGACCGCCAGCTACGTGCTCGAGAACGGCTCCGCCCGCTTCGTGTTCACCTCGGTCATCAAGCCCGCCACCACCTGGGGGCACTTCCTCGACCGGCACGTGGCCGAGCACGGCGACGGCGTGGTCGACCTCGCCATCGAGGTCCCGGACGCCCGCGCCGCGTACGCCTACGCGCTGGAGCACGGCGCCAAGAGCGTCGCCGAGCCGTACGAGCTGAAGGACGACAACGGCACGGTCGTCCTCGCAGCGATCGCCACCTACGGCGAGACCCGCCACACCCTGGTCGAGCGCACCGGCTACGACGGCCCCTACCTCCCGGGATTCGTCGCCGCCACCCCGATCGTCGAGCCGCCGGCCCACCGCACCTTCCAGGCCATCGACCACTGCGTCGGCAACGTCGAACTCGGCCGCATGAACGAGTGGGTGGGGTTCTACAACAAGGTCATGGGCTTCACGAACATGAAGGAGTTCGTGGGCGACGACATCGCCACCGAGTACAGCGCGCTGATGTCGAAGGTGGTGGCCGACGGCACGCTCAAGGTCAAGTTCCCGATCAACGAGCCCGCCATCGCCAAGAAGAAGTCCCAGATCGACGAGTACCTGGAGTTCTACGGCGGCGCGGGCGTCCAGCACATCGCGCTCAACACCAACGACATCGTCCAGACGGTACGGACGATGCGGGCGGCCGGCGTCGAGTTCCTCAACACCCCCGACTCCTACTACGACACCCTGGGCGAGTGGGTCGGCGACACCCGGGTGCCGATCGAGACCCTGCGTGAGCTGAAGATCCTCGCCGACCGCGACGAGGACGGCTACCTGCTGCAGATCTTCACCAAGCCGGTCCAGGACAAGCCGACCGTCTTCTTCGAACTCATCGAGCGGCACGGCTCGATGGGCTTCGGCAAGGGCAACTTCAAGGCCCTGTTCGAGGCGATCGAGCGGGAGCAGGCCAAGCGCGGAAACCTGTGAGCCGAAAGCCTTGCGACCGGTGAACGCCGGTTGACACCCTCAAGTCCTGCGGGTGCCGAGGGGGCGCCCACAGGACCTGGGGAACTTCCGTGACCTCTGCGATCAACCTCGCGGTGCCGTCGGTTCGTTGGCTGTGGCAGAAGGCCACGCTCAGGGAGCCGACGGTGCTGCAGTCGTTCGCCTTCGACGAGCCGAACAAGCACCTGTACGTGCTCCAGGTCACCGCCACCGGCCACGCGGCCGGCGATCTGTGCCTCAACAAGCTGGACTACAAGGGCAACCGGCTCGGCCACATGTACCTCAAGGGCTTCGGCCACGGCGTCAGCATGGGCATCCAGCGCGACGCCGAGGACGGCTCCACCTGGATCTGGACCGAGGCCGCCGCCGTCCACGGCTACGGGCAGGGTGTCACCCGCTTCCACTTCGCCGACGGCGCCACCCGCACCGCCGCGAACGTCAAGATCCGTAAGCCGATAGCCGGCTCCACCAACAACCAGCCGTCGGTCTGCCAGGACTCGGGCCGCATCGCCGTCCGCTACCGCGACCAGGCCGACAGGCCCCGCTACCGGATCTGGGACCTCGACGCCTTCACCGCCCGCGACTACGACAACCCCGTCGCCGACTTCGCCCAGGTCGGCGCCCACCCCGACCCCAAGATCCCGTTCCAGGGCTACGCCCTGTACGGCGACGCCGTCTACCAGCTCGCGGGCACGGCCTACAACGCCGTCACCAACCCGGTCGCGGGGCGCGGCAACTCCTACGTCTCCAGCATCTCCGTCACCACCGGCAAGCTGCTCCAGCGGCAGCGCACCGAGGCCGGCTACAGCCTCACCCACCGCGAGCCGGAGGGCGTCGCGGTGCGCGCGGGCTCCGATCCGAAGGTGTACGTCGGCTTCGCCTCCGGGGAGCTCGGAGCGCGCCGCTTCTCGATCTTCGTCAAGGAGGACAGCGACTGAACCGCGTCGTAGCCTGTCCGCATGGCCAGGATCAACGACGTGGGCGGGACGCAGGGCTTCGGCGCCGTCGACATCACCGACGACGCCGCACCCTTCCACGCGGACTGGGAGGCCCGGGTCGTCGGGCTGCTCAACGCCCTGCGTGAGCAAGGGCTGTTCAACACCAACGAGTTCCGGGACGCGATCGAGTCCATGCCGCCGACGGAGTACCTGTCGACGTCGTACTACGAGCGCTGGTTCGAGGCCATCCGCATCCTGCTCGAGCGCAAGGGCGTGCTGAAGCCGGGTGAGCTCGATGCCCGGTGACCGTTTCCCGCCCGGCACCCGCGTCCGCACCTTCCACCACGACCCGCCCCACCACACCCGCCTGCCGCGCTACGCCCGCGGCAAGCGGGGCGTCGTGATCGAACCGGAGGGACCGGCGGAACTGGCCGACGTCAGCGCGCAGGGCCGCGGGGACGCGCCGGTGGAGCAGGTCTACGCCGTCCGGTTCGCGGCCCGTGACCTGTGGGGCGAGGGCGACCACCACGTCGTACTGGATCTGTGGGAAAGCTATCTGGAAGAGGATCCCGAGCATGAGCGGTGACCACTCCGACGCGACCATCGCCCGTCGGGTACGACGCCTGGAGACCCTGCTGGAGGAGAAGGGCGTGCTCTCCGGCGCCCGGCTCGACGAGATCATCGACGCGACCCTGTCCGGGGCGACACCGGCGAACGGGGCACGGGTCGTCGCGCGGGCCTGGGTCGACGAGGAGTTCAGGTCCCGTCTGCTTGCCGACGGTACGGCCGCGGTCCGTGAACTCGGCTTCATGGAGGGCTCGTACCAGCGTCTGAGGGTCGTCGAGAACACCGCGACGACCCACAACGTCATCGTCTGCACCCTGTGCTCCTGCTATCCGCTGCGCCTGCTCGGCCCGTCGCCCAGCTGGTACAAGTCCGAGGCCTACCGCTCCCGGGTGGTCCGCGAACCGCGGGCGGTCCTGGCGGAGTTCGGACTGGAGTTGCCCGCCGGCACGGAGATCACCGTGTGGGACTCCAGCGCCGAGACCCGCTACATGGTGCTGCCGCGCAGGCCGGAGGGCACCCGGGAACTGGGGGAGGAGCAGCTGGCCGCACTGGTGACCCGCAACGCGCTCATCGGCACCGCCGCCGTATGACTCAACCCTCCTCGTCCTGAGCCTCCTTGCTCTCCTTGGCGGCCGGCACCGGCACGTCCGGCGGCTCGCCCAGCGCCGCCAGCGCCTGCCGCGCCGAGGGGACCTGCAGCACGGAGAAGTACGGGTTGATGCGCAGCGCCTCCTGCAGATGCCGCCGCGCGGCCCCGGAAAGCTCCAACTCCTTCTCGATCACGCCCCGGTGGTACGCGTACAGCGCGCTGCGCACTCCGCCCCCGTGCACCGGGTCCGTCGCCGCCGTCGCGAACCGCAGCGCCTCCTTGTCCTGCCCGGCGCGGTGCAGCGCCCACCCCAGCGCGTCGGCCACCTCGATGCCGGGCTGCTTGCGCCACTCGGCGCGCAGGAGCTGCACGGCGGTCCGCGCGTCCCCGTGGTCGGCCTCCAGCCGCCCGAGCACCAGCGTCTCGTCGACACCCGACTCGGCCACCTCGCGCACCCGCGCCCGCACGGCGTCGTACTCCACCCGGGCCGCCTGACCGAGCCCCAGCGACTCGTACAACTCGCCCAGTTCCAGGGCGTACTGGGGGCACGGCTGCTTGGTGAGGGCCACCCGGTAGGCGTTCAGCGCCTCCGTCGTCCGCCCCAGCGCGGCCAGCGTCCGCCCCTGCCCGGCCAGCGCCGCCCGCTGGTCGGGATCGATCCGCACCGCCTCCTGGAAGCGCCGCAACGCGTCCCCCAGATCCCCGCGCTCGAAGGACAGCTCCCCGGCCCGCTCCAGCCACGCCGCCCGCTCGGCGGGCGACGACGCTCCCGCCGCCGCGTCGGACAGCTGGGCCGCGGCGTCCTCACGCCAGCCCCGGTCGCGGTAGACGGCCGCCGCCCGCGCCCGGACGGCCGGCCCGCCGTGCAGCTCCAGCAGCCGGTCCAGGGTCCGCTTGACCGCCTTGTAGTCACCCAGCCCGGTGTAGGCGTCGAGCAGCGGCGGATACGTCGTCCACCGCTTCGGCTCCACTTTCAGCGCCGTCTCGCCCCAGGCCCGCGCGGCCGGGAAGTCGCGGCGCGCGTTCGCCAGCGCCGCCATGCCGTCCAGCGCCGCGACCTGCACGTCCTTCCGCGCCCCCGCCACCCGCAGCGAGGTCCGCAGCGCCTGCTCGGCCCGCGGATAGTTCGCCGCGTCCGCGGTCCGCCGCCCCTGCTCCACGTACGCCGCCCCCAGCACCGCCCAGGCCCGCCCGTCCTGCGGATGCCCCCGTACCCACGCCTCCCGCCCTCCGATCAGCGTCCCCAGTTCGGGCAGCCCGGCCGGCACCCCCGCGACGACGGCCGAGAGCGCCTGCGCCCCCGCCGCCGGAGCGACGAGAGGCCTGGTCACGGGCCGTTCCCAGGGCCACAGCGCCACCGCCGCGCCGAGCGCCAGGGACCCGGCGAGAGCGGCGATCAGTACCCGCCTGCCGGTCCGCGGACGCCGTTCCTCCTGCTCCTTCTCCATGCCGCTCACTCTGCGCCAGTACGACGACCACACCCGGCATACGTCCACTGCGGTGGACGGGGTTCACACCGATGGCCCCTGGTGCGACGCTGTGATCATGAGCCGTATCGAAGCGCCCTCCGACGCAGCCACCGGAAACCTCGTCGACCGGCTCCTGACCGGTCTGCCCGCCGAGGCCGTCCTGATCGACCCCGACGTCACGGCGTCCTACGCCAACGACATGGCCAGCTTCTGTCCGGCCGGCCCCCCTGCCGTGGTCGTGCTGCCCCGCACCGTCGAGCAGGTCCAGCACGTCATGCGCATCGCCACCGAACTGCGCGTCCCGGTCGTCCCGCAGGGCGCCCGCACCGGCCTGTCCGGCGGCGCCAACACCTCCGAGGGATGCATCGCGCTGTCCCTGACCAAGATGGACCGCATCCTGGAGATCAGCCCGGTCGACCGCATCGCCGTGGTCGAACCGGGCGTCGTCAACGCCACGCTCTCCCGCGCGGTCAACGAACACGGCCTGTGCTACCCGCCCGACCCCTCCAGCTGGGAGATGTGCACGATCGGCGGCAACATCGGCACCGCCTCGGGAGGCCTGTGCTGCGTCAAGTACGGCGTGACGGCCGAGTACGTCCTCGGGCTCGACGTCGTCCTCGCCGACGGCCGCCTCATGTCCACCGGCCGCCGCACCGCGAAGGGCGTCGCCGGCTACGACCTCACCCGCCTCTTCGTCGGCTCCGAGGGCTCCCTCGGCATCGTCGTCCGGGCGGTCCTGGCGCTGAAGCCGCAGCCGCCCGAGCAGCTCGTGCTGGCCGCCGAGTTCGCCTCCGCGACCGCCGCCTGCGACGCGGTGTGCCGGATCATGGCGGGCGGCCACGTCCCCTCGCTGCTCGAGCTCATGGACCGTACGACGGTCAAGGCCGTCAACGACCTCGCGCACATGGGTCTGCCGGAGAGCACGGAGGCGCTGCTGCTGGCCGCCTTCGACACCCCGGACCCCGCCGCCGACCTCGCCGCCGTCGGCGCCCTGTGCGAGGCGGCCGGCGCCACCCAGGTCGTCCCCGCCGACGA
Organism: Streptomyces sp. C1-1; assembly: GCF_050214755.1. NCBI lineage: Bacteria > Bacillati > Actinomycetota > Actinomycetes > Kitasatosporales > Streptomycetaceae > Streptomyces > Streptomyces sp. C1-1. Next base: position 6,086,173 of record NZ_CP189826.1, read on the forward strand.
CGTCGCCGAGTCCGAACTCCTCCTCCAGGCCCGGCGGCTGTCGCTGACCGCGCTGGAGGCGGTCAAGGGCACGACGATGATCGACGACGTGTGCGTGCCCCGCTCCAGGCTCGGCGAGATGCTGGAAGGCGTGGAGCGGATCGCCGAGAAGTACAACCTCACCATCGGCGTCTGCGCCCACGCCGGCGACGGCAACACCCACCCCACCGTCTGCTTCGACGCGGCCGACCCCGACGAGTCCCGGCGCGCCCGCGAGTCCTTCGACGAGATCATGGCCCTCGGCCTCCAGCTCGGCGGCACGATCACCGGCGAACACGGCGTGGGTGTACTGAAGAAGGAGTGGCTGGCGCGCGAGATCGGGCCGGTCGGGGTGGAGATGCAACGGCAGATCAAGCAGGTCTTCGATCCGCTGGGCATCCTCAACCCCGGCAAGCTCTTCTGACCCGGCCACCGGTGCGGTCACCGGGCGAGCAGCTGGTCGAGCGCGTCGTCGATCCCCAGCTGCTCGCCCTCGGTCCCCGGAGGCACCACCCGCAGCGTCCGCTCCAGCCAGGCGGACACCTGCGCGGCGGGCGCCTCCAGCAGGGCGTCCCCGTCCGGCGAGCTCAGCGCCATCAGCACGACGCTGCGCCCCTCGGTCTTCGTCGGCCACACCCGCACGTCCCCGTGCCCGCACGGCCGGAACACCCCCTCCACCAGCAGCTGGCGGGAGAACGTCCAGTCCACGGGGTGCTCGGAGTTGATGTGGAAGGCGATGTGCACGGCGTACGGGTCGTCGGTGCGGTAGCTGAGCCGGGCCGGTACGGGGATGCCGCGTTCCGGCGACAGGATCAGCCTGAGTTCCAACTCGCGTTCCACGACGGTGTAGTGCATGACGTCCGGTTCCTCTCTCGGGCAGGTGTACGGGGCCCTGTGGACGGGCCCGTACAGGGGAGAGAGGGGCGGGGCCGCAACCATTACGCGGATTCGGAGAAGTTTCTTCCGAGCGTGTGAATCCGGTGCATGAGGTTGCCCGGAAAAGGGTGGGTCCGGCGGGACCGGGGGTGCGGCCTGCGCCGGTCTGATAGATGTGGTGGCCCCCATATTCACCCGCGAGCAGATACGGGACGACGGACATGAGCGCCCCATCCCCGGCCCCCGGCGACGACAGGCCCCGCGAAGGGTACTACCCGGACCCGTCCATTCCTGGATATGTCCGGTACTGGAACGGTGCCGCCTGGGTACCGGGCACCAGCCGTCCGGCGCCGTCGGACGGCGAGTCGCTCGATCCGCCGCCCGGATCGGACCCGGCCCCCGCGCAGGCCCAGGCCCCCCCGGTCCCCTTGGTGGAGGAGACCGGCCCGCACTTCTTCGACGAGGATCCCGAGCCGGCGCAGACGGCCCCCGTGGAGCCCCCGCAGGGCGGTGGTCCGGAGCCGGCGTCCGCCTGGGGCGCCGACCGCTCCCGGCAGTCCGGCTTCGGCGGCGATCAGGACCGCCGCGTCTCCTGGGGTGCCGACCCCCGTGTCGCCTCCGACGGCCCTGACCGGACGACCAGCACGGACGGCTCCGCGACGATCCCGCCCGCCCGGACGGACGCCGCCGAGGGCGACTCCGGCGGCACGTTCGTCTTCCGCAGGGTGACGGCGGACTCCGGCCCCCGGGGCGGCGCCGGCGGCTCCTCCGGCGCGCCCGGCATCCCCGGCCCCGGTGGCCCCGCCGCCGACGAGGGCACCATGACCTTCCGGGCCGTGTCCCAGCGCACGGGGCAGCAGGGCGGGGCGCAGGGCGGCGGCACGGGGGCGCCCGCGGGCGCCGGGGGAGGAGCACGGCCGGCTCCGGTGGCCGGTGCGTCCGGTGGGCCGGGCGGGTCCGGTTCCGGCGCCCAACCGCCGTCGCCCGGGGCCGCCGGTGCCTCCGGCGGCCCGGCGTTCGGGCCGCAGGCCTCCGCCGCCGCGCCCGATGCCCCCGGCTTCGGTGCCGGCATGGCCGCCGCCGAGCGCGCGGCACAGGCGCAGGCCGCCGGTGCCCAGGGCGCCGCCCCGGCCGCGCTCTCCCAGCAGCCCTCCGTCTCGGTGCCGCCGCAGCCCGGCGACCCCCAGCCCGCCGCCACCCCGATGGCCGCCGGGCCCGGCGGCGGCCAGGCCTCCTGGGCCCAGCAGGTGCACCGGCTCGCGGGGGCCGAGGAGGAGCAGCGCGTCGCGCCCTGGAAGCCCCCGGTGGCGGACATCTTCCAGCAGGCCGCCATGAACGCGGCCGCCGCCCGCCCGGCGGGCCTGGGCAAGCGGTTCGCCGCCCGGCTGCTGGACACGGTCGTCGTCGCGGGGCTCACCGCCGTGGCCGCCGTTCCGCTCGGCACCAAGGCGGTCGACCACATCAACGGCAAGATCGACGAGGCGAAACTCAGCGGACGGACCGTCACCGTCTGGCTGCTGGACGGCACGACCTCGGTCTACTTCGGCATCATCCTGGCCGTCCTGCTCGTCGTCGGCGTCCTCTACGAGGCGCTGCCCACCGCCAAGTGGGGCCGCACGCTCGGCAAGAAGCTGCTCGGCCTGGAGGTGCGGGACATCGAGGCGCACCAGCCGCCGTCCTTCGGCGGGGCCCTGCGCCGCTGGCTCGTCTACTGCGTGTCCGGGCTGCTCGGCATCGGCGTCGTCGGTGTGGCGTGGTGCCTGTTCGACCGGCCGTGGCGCCAGTGCTGGCACGACAAGGCGGCGCGTACGTTCGTCGCGGGCTGAGCGGGTCGGCCGTACGGCGTACACGAATCGGTACTCCGGACGGCCGTCCGCCGGATGCGGAGCCGGGGGGTTCGCGGTCCACTCGGGCCATGACGACCGAACCGCCCGGCTCGGGACAGCAGCCGCCGGAAGACGACCCGTTCAGGAAACAGCCTCCGCCCGGCCAGCAACCGCCCCAAGGCGGTCAGCAGCAGCCGTACGGCGGTCAACAACCGCCCTATGGCGATCAGCAGCCGCCCTACGGTCAGCAGCCGCCGCCCTACGGTGGTGACCCCCATGGCGGCGGCCCCCACCCCGGCGATCCGCTCGCCGGGATGCCGCCGCTCGCCGACAGCGGCCGGCGCACGCTGGCCCGGATCATCGACCTGATCCTCGTCGGCATCGTCGTCTGGCTGGTCACCTGGCCGATCGGCGTGCACGAGTACACCGTGAACGGCAACAACGTGGCGGTCGGCAAGTCCTTCGCGCAGTCCCTCGTCGCCGCCGTGCTCTACATCGCCTACGACACCTTCATGATCAGCAACTCCGGGCAGACGCTCGGCAAGAAGTGGCTGAAGATGCGGGTGGCGAACCTCGACAACGGCTCCACGCCCTCGGTGCAGACCTCGCTGGCGCGGGCGGCGGTCCTGTGGATCCCGTTCGCGTTCTGCTGCGCCTGCATCTGGACCGCGATCTCGGGCGGCTGGAGCTACTTCGACCGGCCCTACAAGCAGGGCCTGCACGACAAGGCGGCGAAGACGGTGGTGGTCAGCACCGACTGACCGGCACCGGCCGCCCCCGGCTCAGGCGGCCTTCGACGAGCCCGAGGCCACGGCCGCCACGGGCTCCTCGGCCTGCGCCACCGCGGGCCGGGACACCGCGACGACCTTCGTCCTCGGCAGCGGCACCGTCATGGCGACGAGGAGGCCGAGAGCGAGCGCGGAGACGGCGATGACCGCGATCCCCAGGCCCGAACTCGTCTGGGACAGCAGCAGCATGGCTAGCGTCGAGAAGATGACGGTGCAGGAGCCGTAGGTCAGCTGTGCGGCAGTCGGACGAGGCATGGCAATCGTGTCCTCGGAAGTGGGGGTCCACGGGGGGCGTCGGCCTGGCTTTCCGCCGGTTTCTGGGCGTGCCGCCATCCGACTCTAATCGCGTGTGTGCCCGAGTGGAACGAACAGTAAGCGTGACCTAACCAACAGTGCCGGTGCACAGGGGGCGCACGGATTCATGGCGTCCATCAAGTGGACGTTCGAACGCGCCGGTCGGGTGTCCGCAAAGCGAACCCGGACTCCGCATAGTGCACTTGTCCTGCTCAAGTCAAGGTCTGTCTTTTCTTACCAACCTCTAGTCAAATTGCGTCACTTGACTTACCACCGTGACCACGAGGAACTCAAGTGACTCTTAAACATTGGACGTTCAGAGCCGGCGCGGTCGGTGTCGCACTCGCGGCGGCGACGGCCACGCTCTCGACGTTCGGCGTGGCGCAGGCCGCCGACAGCGCCAAGTCCGCCACCGTGGACCGCCGTGACCCGGCCGCGGCCCAGAGCACGAAGGAGCACGACCTCGACGGTCCGCTCTCCAAGACCCAGGAGGCCCAGCGCCAGGAGGCCCTGAACCAGGTCATATCCGGCAGGACCTCGGTCAAGGACCGCGACGGTTCGCGCGTCGTCCAGCTCAAGAGCAAGAAGGGCGACGGCAAGTACGTAGAACTGGGCCGTGAGAAGACGGACAAGATCTTCACGATCCTGGTCGAGTTCGGCGACCAGGTCGACAGCCGCTACGGCGGCACCGCGGGCCCGCTGCACAACCGGATAGCCCAGCCGGACCGGGCCAAGGACAACTCCACGGCCTGGCAGGCGGACTACAACCAGCAGCACTTCCAGGACCTGTACTTCGGCACCGGCAAGAACACCGAGTCGCTGAAGAAGTACTACGAGAAGCAGTCCTCGGGCCGCTACTCGGTCGACGGCGAGGTCACCGACTGGGTCAAGGTCCCCTACAACGAGGCCCGTTACGGCAACAACGCCTGCGGCTCGACGACCTGCTCCAGCGTCTGGAACCTGGTGCGCGACGGCCTGACGGCCTGGGTCGCCGACCAGAAGGCGGCCGGCAAGTCGGACGCCGACATCAAGGCGGACCTCGCCCAGTACGACCAGTGGGACCGCTACGACTTCGACGGCGACGGCAACTTCAACGAGCCCGACGGCTACGTCGACCACTTCCAGATCGTGCACGCCGGCGAGGACGAGTCCGCGGGCGGCGGCGCCCAGGGCACCGACGCGATCTGGGCGCACCGCTGGTACGCCTTCGGCTCCGACGCCGGCGCCACCGGCCCCGCGAACAACAGGCTCGGCGGCACCCAGGTCGGCGACACCGGCGTCTGGGTCGGCGACTACACGATGCAGCCGGAGAACGGCGGACTCGGCGTCTACGCCCACGAGTACGGCCACGACCTCGGCCTGCCGGACGAGTACGACACCAACGGCGGCGAGAACTCCACCGGGTTCTGGACCCTGATGTCCTCCGGTTCCTGGCTCGGCACCGGCAAGAACGCCATCGGCGACCTGCCGGGCGACATGAATGCCTGGGACAAGCTCCAGCTGGGCTGGCTCGACTACGGCACGGCGAAGGCCGCGACGAGGTCGAAGCACAAGCTGGGCGTCGCCGAGTACAACACCAAGAACAAGCAGGCCCTCGTGGTCACGCTGCCCGACAAGGCGGTCACCACCGAGGTGGTCACGCCGGCGCAGGGCTCGACCCAGTGGTGGAGCGGCAGCGGCAACGACCTGAAGAACACGCTGACCCGGTCGGTGGACCTCACCGGCAAGTCCGCGGCGACGCTGACCCTCGACGGCTACTACGACATCGAGGCGAACTACGACTTCCTCTACGCCGAGGTCTCGACCGACGGCGGCGCCAACTGGACCGCCCTGGACGGCACGGTGGACGGCCAGGCCATCCCGCGCGACGGCAGCGACAAGCCGGCGCTGACGGGCACGGTCGACGGCTACAAGAAGCTGTCGTACTCGCTCGACGCCTACGCGGGCAAGAAGTTCGACCTGCGCTTCCGCTACCAGACGGACGGCGGTGTGGCGCTCAAGGGCTTCGCGGCCGACGAGATCACCGTGACCGCCGACGGTGCCGCGGTCTTCTCCGACAACGCCGAGTCCGCGGACACCGGTTGGACCGCGAGCGGCTTCTCCCGCATCGGCGCGTCCTTCACCAAGGACTACAAGCAGTACTACATCGCCGAGAACCGCCAGTACGTGTCGTACGACAAGACCCTGAAGGTCGGCCCGTACAACTTCGGCTTCTCGACGACCCGTCCGGACTGGGTGGAGCACTACCCGTACCAGAACGGCCTGTTGATCTGGAAGTGGGACACCTCCCAGCCGGACAACAACACCGGTGACCACCCGGGCACGGGTCTGATCCTGCCGATCGACTCCCACCCGGTGCCGCTGAAGTGGTCCGACGGCACGCTGATGCGGGGCCGCATCCAGGCCTACGACTCGCCGTTCAGCCTGTACCCGACGGACGGCATCACGCTGCACAAGGCGGACGTCGCGACCAAGATCAAGTGGTCGTGGGGGGTGCCGGTCTTCAACGACCACGCGAGCACCTACTACGACACCTCGAACCCGGCCGCGGGTGTCAAGGTCACTGACACCAACACCAAGATCAAGATCGTCCGGGAGGCCCTGGACGGGTCGACGATCTCCCTCGAGGTGGGACCCGTGCTGAAGTAGTTTGAGTTTTCGCAGGTCAGAGACGTATCGGCGGTGACCCCTTGGCGGGTCGCCGCCGATCGTGTTTAGGTGCGTGCTGTGCCGTTCTTATTGACAGTCCCTTCGACACCGACTCGCACGGGGGTGTGACCTGCATGGCCGCAGGAGGTTTCTGCAAGCTGCCGAGCGGCAGCGTGGTGGTGGCGCTGAACCTGCCCAGCCCCACCGCCGACGGCACGGACTGCGTCCGTGTCCTCGTCCACGCCCGCAACCGGGCGCGCGCCCTGACCAGGCTGCGCAACCTGGGCATGCGTGCGGTCTACCTGCGGGGCAACGCGGCCCCGCCGACCCCGGACGAGATCACGGCCGTCCTGCACCACCCCGACGGCCTGATATGGCGCACGGCCCTTGACAACGGTGTCCTGGCCGCCCCGGACCTGGTCCAGGAGCTGTGGCACCCGATCAAGGCCCTACTCCGCCGACCGGCGACACCGGCATAACAGCCCGGCGCGGCGACTACCGCCCACGCCGGTGCACAACGCTCCGCCGCGCCGCCGACCAGCCACGACGTCACTGTCCGGCGGTGCCGTCCCGGGCGGTCCGGCCGCGCCGCTTGCGCGGGGGAGAGCGGGGCGACGGCGTCAGTCCGGTGCCCTCCGGCCGCCCCGGTGCACATCTGCCCGCCGCGACGGGGGTCAGCCACGACGTCGCTGTCCGGCGGGGTCGTCCCGGGTCGTCCGTGTCGGTGTGGCTGCCGTCCGGGCGCGGAGACGGCCTGCCGGCCGCGTGCGTCCGGTCCCGTCCGCCCGCACCGGCGCACACCTCACCGCCGCCTCGGGCGGCGGTGCCGGGCCGGGCCGGGCTAGGCGACCACCGGCTTGCCGGTCAGGTCGACGCCCGCCTCGCGCATCTCCTCGATCGCGCGGTCGGTGGTCTCCTGGGCGACGCCGGCGGTCAGGTCCAGCAGCACCTGGGTGCGGAAGCCCTCGCGCGCCGCGTCCAGCGCGGTGGCCCGCACGCAGTGGTCCGTGGCTATGCCGACCACGTCGACCTCGACGACGTCCCGGGCGCGCAGCCAGTCGGCGAGCGGCACGCCGTTCTCGTCGGCGCCCTCGAAGCCGCTGTAGGCCGCCGCGTACGCCCCCTTGTCGAAGACGGCGTCGATGGCGCCGGAGGCGACGGCGGGGGCGAAGTTGGGGTGGAAGCCGACGCCCTCGGTGCCGGCGACACAGTGCGCGGGCCAGGAGTGCACGAAGTCGGGGTTGTCGGCGAAGTGGCCGCCGGGCGCGATGTGGTGGTCGCGGGTGGCCACCACGTGCTGGTAGCCGGAGCCGGCCGCCTGCCCGATCAGCTCGGTGACGGCGGCGGCCACGTCGGCACCCCCGGCCACGGCGAGGCTGCCCCCCTCGCAGAAGTCGTTCTGCACGTCTACGACGATCAAGGCGCGGCGCATGGTCGGTGTCCTTCGACTATGGGGTCGGGGGAGAAGGGGTGCGGGCCCGGCCGGTGAACTTCCGAGCCTATTGAGTTCGGGGGGCGCAGGGGAGGGGGCACGAGAGGGCGTATCCGCGGGCGCGTGCGGTGAGCGCCCGCTTCTAGCTACCCGAGCGGGCCTGTACGTACTCCGTCGGAATGACCGGTTCCCCGCGCGAGAGCTGGGTGGCCGACAGCGGCAGCCCGGCCCGCGCGGCCACGTGCCGGTCGCGTACGACGTCCAGCGGCTCGCGGGCGATCACGTCGCCGCCCTTGATCAGCTGCACCAGCAGCCCGCGGTCGGCGAGCTCGGCCGGGACGGCGCCCGTGCCGACGACCTCGGCCTCCGCGACCCCGTCGGCGTCGAGGCGCCGCGCGGCCCACTTGCGGCCGCCGACGGACGTCTTGCCGCCGCTGGACTTCTTCGCCACCGGCACCAGCGGCGCCTTCGGGTCGTCGGACTCCGCGCGGGCGACCAGCTTGTAGACCATGGAGGCCGTCGGGTGCCCGGACCCGGTCACCAGCTGGGTGCCGACGCCGTACGCGTCCACGGGCGCCGCCGCCAGCGAGGCGATGGCGTACTCGTCCAGGTCCGAGGTCACGATGATCTTCGTGCCGGTCGCGCCCAGCTCGTCCAGTTGCTGGCGCACCCGGTGCGCGACCAGCAGCAGGTCGCCGGAGTCGATGCGCACGGCGCCCAGCTCGGTCCCGGCGACCTCGACGGCCATCCGGACGGCCTCGGCGACGTCGTAGGTGTCCACGAGCAGGGTCGTGCCCCGGCCGAGCGAGTCGACCTGGGCGCGGAAGGCGTCCCGCTCGTGGTCGTGGAGCAGGGTGAAGGCGTGGGCCGAGGTGCCGACGGTCGGGATGTTGTAGCGGAAGCCGGCCGCGAGGTCGGAGGTGGAGGAGAAGCCGCCGACGTAGGCGGCGCGGGAGGCGGCGACGGCCGCGAGCTCGTGGGTGCGGCGGGCGCCCATCTCGATCAGCGGGCGCCCGCCGGCGGCCGAGGACATGCGGGAGGCGGCCGCCGCGATGGCGGAGTCGTGGTTGAGGATGGACAGGATCACGGTCTCCAGCAGCACGCACTCGGCGAACGACCCCTCGACCCGCATGATCGGCGAGCCCGGGAAGTACACCTCGCCCTCGGGGTAGCCCCACACGTCCCCGCTGAACCGGTAGCCGGCGAGCCACTCCAGGGTCGGCTCGTCGACGATGCCCTTCTCGCGCAGGAAGCCCAGGACGCCGGCGTCGAAACGGAAGTTCTCCACGGCGTCCAGGACGCGCCCGGTGCCGGCCACGACGCCGTAGCGGCGCCCCTCGGGCAGCCGCCTGGTGAAGACCTCGAAGACCGACCTCCGTTCGGCGGTACCGGCCTTCAGGGCCGCCTGCAGCATCGTGAGCTCGTACTGGTCCGTGAAGAGGGCCGTCGAGGGAACGTCAACCGGCAGCCCAAGGTCCGCTGTGTTCATGGCAGGCATGCTACACCCCCTTCGCGTCAGTGTGACGATTTATCGGGGCCGTGGCAGCATGGGCCATGTGACGTCACCCGCTCCCGTAGAGATCGAACGCACCGAGTCGGCGGAGGAGGTCTTCGCCGTACCCGAGCCGGACGTCCCCTGGGTAACGATCGTCCACAACGACCCGGTCAACCTCATGAGCTACGTGACCTACGTCTTCCAGACGTACTTCGGGTACACGAAGGACAAGGCCACCAAACTCATGCTCGATGTCCACCACAAGGGCCGGGCGGTCGTCTCCAGCGGTACCCGCGAGGAGATGGAACGCGATGTGCAGGCCATGCACGGCTACGGCCTGTGGGCCACCCTCCAGCAGGACCGGAAATGACCCCCTCCCGCGCGCAGGACCGGAAGTAGCGAACCTCCTCCATGCCAGGACACTTCGAACCGCTCCCCGGCGGCGGCGCGGCCGTCGCCCTTGACGACGTCGAGATCTCCATCATCCGGTCGCTCGCCGTCCAGCTGCTGGAACTCATCGGCCCCGGACCCGGCGCGGACGCCTCCGACGACCCGCTCGCGGAGCTCTTCGCCGAAGGCCCGAGCGAGCCGCCCAAGGACCCGGTGCTCAAGCGGCTCTTCCCGGACGCCTACTGCGACCCGGAGGGCACCCCCGGCCCCCAGGAGGCGCAGGAGCGGCAGGCCCACTCCGCCGAGTTCCGCCGCTACACCGAGAACGACCTGCGGGCCGGCAAGCGGGAGAACGCGCTCACGGTCGTCCGCACCCTCGACGCGCTCACCCCGGCCGCCGACGGCGGAGCGGTCCTCGAACTGTCCGCCGAGCAGTCCCGGCAGTGGCTCGGCTCCCTCAACGACCTGCGTCTGGCGATCGGCTCCCGGCTGGAGATCACCGACGAGGACGACACCGACGTCCTCTACCGCCTCCCGGACGACGACCCCCGTAAGCCCATGGTGATGGCCTATCTCTGGCTGGGCGGGCTCCAGGAGACGCTGGTGAACACCCTCCTGCCCTGAAATGCGCAGGTTTCGTGTTCGCTCAGAGGACGCTCAAATCCGGATAACGATCGAGTCACCGGTCCGGCCGGGTGTGTCCGTTTTCTGCGCTGTATGACCCCTTCTCCTTGTGTGATGCGTCACAAGTTCCCCCGGTGATCGGCGTTGCCGCCGTGATAAATCTTCACGACCGCCCGGCGAACACCACCCGAATGTTCGGCCGGGTGCGCCACAGCGCCGACGACCGTCGGCCTGGCACGAGCGGGCTCGCAGCCCGCTCAGCTCCATTTCAATCCGGGGGGATCGAGACCCGATCCGAGGCCGACGAGAGGCCCGGGTCGGCATGGAGAAAGGCGCACCACACACATGACCTCCGCTCAGGTCGACACAGGCTCGGAGCAGACCTCCGAAGAGGGGTACGAGCGCGGACTCGGCAGCCGCCAGGTCCAGATGATCGCGATCGGCGGCGCCATCGGCGTCGGCCTCTTCCTGGGGGCCGGGGCGAACATCGCCAAGGCCGGTCCCAGCCTCATCCTGATGTACGCCCTCGCCGGCGCCATCGTCTTCTTCATCATGCGGGCGCTCGGCGAACTGCTCCTGTACCGCCCGGTCTCGGGCTCCTTCGCGGAGTACTCCCGCGAGTTCCTCGGCCCGTTCTTCGGCTACTTCACCGGCTGGACGTACTGGCTGATGTGGGTCGTCACCGGCATGGCCGAGCTCACGGCCGCCGCGATCTACGTCCACTACTGGTTCCCGCACATCCCGCAGTGGGTGACCGCGCTGGTCTTCCTGGTGATCCTCTTCGGGGTCAACCTGATCTCGGTGAAGGTCTTCGGCGAGCTCGAGTTCTGGTTCTCCATGGTCAAGGTCACCGCCCTGATCGGCATGATCGTGATCGGCCTCGGCGTGCTCACCCTCGGCTTCAGCAACGCCGGTGACACCGCCGCGGTCGCCAACCTCTGGCAGTTCGACGGCTTCTTCCCCAAGGGCATCGGCTCGTCCCTGATGACCCTGCAGGGCGTCATGTTCGCCTACCTCGCGGTCGAGCTCGTCGGCGTCACCGCGGGCGAGTCCGAGAACCCCGAGAAGACGCTGCCCAAGGCGATCAACACCCTGCCCTGGCGCATCGCGCTCTTCTACGTCGGCGCCCTCACCGTCATCCTGTGCGTGGTGAAGTGGACCGACTTCGCCGCCGGCGTCAGCCCCTTCGTGAAGGCGTTCACGGTGATCGGCATCCCGGCCGGCGCGGGCATCGTCAACTTCGTCGTCCTGACCGCGGCCCTGTCCTCCTGCAACTCCGGCATGTACTCCACGGGCCGCATGCTGCGCACCCTCGCCGACAACGGCGAGGCCCCGGCGGTCTTCCGGAAGCTGTCCTCGACCAAGACGCCGGCCTTCGGCATCACCGTCTCCGTCCTCTTCATGGGCATCGGCGTCGTGCTGAACTACGTCGTCCCGGAGAAGGCCTTCGGCTACGTCACCTCGGTGGCCACCGCGGCCGGCATCTGGACCTGGCTGATGATCCTCGTCAGCCACGTCCTCTACCGCCGTGCCGTCGTCGCCGGCCGGCTGCCCGCCTCCGCCTTCCCGGCGCCGGGCGGCGCGGTGTGCAGCTGGATCGCCATCGTCTTCCTGCTCTTCGTCACCGGCCTCATCGCCTACGACGCCGACTCGCGGATCTGCCTCTACGTGATGGCGGGCTGGGCCGCCGCGCTGGGCGTCGGCTGGGCCGTGCTGAAGGCCCGCAACCCGCAGATCGCGGAGCGGCGCGAGCCGGAGCTCGAGAAGGTCGGCTGACCTCCCGGTTCAGCATGTGGGCCGCCCCGTACCACCCTTCGGTACGGGGCGGCCCCTCTGCTTATCCTGGCCAGCATGCTGACCATCACCCAGGCCCTCGTCGACCAGATCGTCGCCCACGCGCGCAAGGACCACCCCGACGAGGCGTGCGGCGTCATCGCCGGGCCGGCCGGTTCGGACCGCCCCGAGCGCTTCATCCCCATGCTCAACGCGGCCATGTCGCCCACCTTCTACGAGTTCGACTCCGGCGACCTGCTCAAGCTCTACCGCGAGATGGACGACCGCGACGAGGAGCCGGTGGTCATCTACCACTCCCACACGGCCACCGAGGCCCGCCCCTCCCGCACCGACATCTCCTACGCCAACGAGCCCGGCGCCCACTACGTCCTGGTCTCCACCGCCGACACCGACGGCCTCGGCGAGTTCCAGTTCCGCTCGTTCCGGATCGTGGACGGCGAGGTGACCGAGGAGGAGGTCGCCGTCGTCGAGGCATACTGAGCCCCGTACGCCCGTCCCGACCGGCGCCCCGGGCGTCCGCCTGAGCTGTGTGGTCTCAGCAGCCGGTCGGAATGCGTCCGTAGTGTGAGATCACACTCCGGGTCGGGGACCGGGAATCGATACGATGACCGCATGGTTTTCAACGACGTGAGCGAAAAGACGCCGGGCACCCTGCTCGTGGCGCGGCTGCACGTCGACCTGTGCAGGCTGAACAGCGCCCTCTGTCCGAGCTGACCCCTGCCGCCGTACGGCCGTGAGCCGCGGCCTCACGCACCACCCCCGCAGTACTGCGCTGCCGCGCGCGCACCGACCAGCCGAAAACTTCCGACAGGAGCCCTGAGTCATGGCCATCGAGGTCCGCATCCCCACCATCCTCCGCACCTACACCGACGGTCAGAAGGCGGTGGAGGGCACCGGGGACACCCTCGCCGAGCTCTTCACCGACCTCGAGACCCGGCATGCGGGCATCCAGGCCCGCATCGTGGACGGCGGCGAGCTGCGCCGGTTCGTGAACGTCTACCTGAACGACGAGGACGTCCGCTTCCTCGAGGGCATCAACACCAAGCTCGCCGACGGCGACAACGTCACGATCCTGCCGGCCGTGGCCGGCGGTATGGCCTGATCCCCATGCGCTACGACTCCCCGATCGCCGCGGTGGGCAACACCCCCCTGGTGTGCCTGCCGCGGCTGTCGCCGTCCCAGGACGTCCGCATCTGGGCCAAGCTCGAGGACCGCAACCCCACCGGCTCGATCAAGGACCGCCCCGCCCTGCACATGATCGAGCAGGCGGAGAAGGAGGGCCGGCTGACTCCGGGCTGCACGATCCTGGAGCCGACCTCCGGCAACACCGGCATCTCCCTCGCCATGGCCGCCAAGCTCAAGGGCTACCGCATCGTGTGCGTGATGCCCGAGAACACCTCGCAGGAGCGCCGGGACCTGCTCGGCATGTGGGGCGCCGAGATCATCTCCTCCCCGGCCGCGGGCGGCTCCAACACCGCCGTACGGGTCGCCAAGGAGCTCTCCGCCGAGCACCCCGACTGGGTGATGCTCTACCAGTACGGCAACCCCGACAACGCCGGCGCGCACTACGCCACGACCGGCCCGGAGATCCTCGCCGACCTGCCCTCCATCACCCACTTCGTCGCCGGCCTCGGCACGACGGGCACCCTGATGGGCGTCGGCCGCTACCTCCGCGAGAACAAGCCGGACGTCAAGGTCGTCGCCGCCGAACCGCGCTACGACGACCTGGTGTACGGCCTGCGCAACCTCGACGAGGGCTTCGTGCCGGAGCTGTACGACGCCTCCGTCCTCACCACCCGCTTCTCGGTCGGCTCCGCGGACGCCGTCACCCGCACCCGTGAACTCCTCCAGCAGGAGGGCATCTTCGCGGGCGTCTCCACGGGCGCGGCCCTGCACGCGGCCATCGGCGTCGGCAACAAGGCGCTGAAGGCGGGGGAGTCCGCCGACATCGTGTTCATCGTGGCCGACGGCGGCTGGAAGTACCTGTCGACAGGCGTCTACACGGCGGCCACGACGGAGGAAGCGATCGAGACCTTGCAGGGACAGCTCTGGGCGTAGGCGCGCCTCACGTCGCGAGGTGACGGACCTGGTCCCACAGGACCGGGTCCACCACACCGGCGCGCCGCCGGAAGTGCCACACCGGCACCTCGCGCAACTCGTCCGTCTCCAGGAAGCTCGCCCGGCCCTGGCGGTCGCCCACCGCTCCCGGAGGCAGCGCGATCACCCCGGGCCGCTCGTCGTGGTACTTGCTGGTGATCTTCGCGACCGTCGCCCGCTCCCCGTGCACCACCAGCACCAGGCAGGGCCGGTCCTTCCCGCCGGGCCCGTCCTCGAAGGGGACGTTGGCCCACCAGATCTCGGCGGGCCTGGGCCGCTGCCGTCCCCGCTCGCCCGGCCGTCCCGGCGGCCGCGTGCGCCGCCCCCCGGGCCGTCTGCCGCGCCCCCACCCGTCGACGAGTGTGGCGACCAGCGCCAGCAATACGACCGCAGCGAGCGCCAGCCACCAGGACGTGTCCATGGGGAGGACGTTACCGGGGCGCACCCTTCGGCGCGCGCCCTCTCTCAAGCCTCACGCGCCCCACTTCCAGCCGAACCGGTGACACCACAGGTGAGTTCGCCCACAACAGCCCTTGGCGGAGGAGCGACGAGGGGTTTTGCGCCTTACGCTCGACGGACCGCACGACCCCCGACGCCCCATCCCCGATCTTCTGGATTCTCTGGATTTCCAGCCAGCGGAGGTTTCTGTTTCATGAAGCTCACCGTCGTCGGCTGCTCGGGGTCGTTCCCGTCCGCGGAATCGGCCTGCTCGAGCTACCTCGTCGAGGCCGACGGCTACCGGCTGCTCCTCGACATGGGCAACGGCGCCCTCGGCGAGCTGCAGCGCCACTGCGGTCTCTACGACCTCGACGCGATCTTCCTCAGCCATCTGCACGCCGACCACTGCATCGACATGTGCGCGTACTTCGTCGCGCGCTACTACCGCCACGACGGCGGCCGCTGCGACCCGATCCCCGTCTACGGCCCCGAAGGCACCGAACACCGCCTGACCACCGCCTACGCGGACACCCCCACCGCCTCGTCCATGAGCGAGGTCTTCGACTTCCACACCGTCAAGCCGTCCACCTTCGAGATCGGCCCGTTCACGGTGCACACGGAACGCGTGGCCCATCCGGTGGAGGCGTACGGCATCCGGATCGAGCACGGCGGCAGGTCCCTGACGTACTCCGGCGACACGGGCGCGACCTCCGTACTGGACGAACTCGCCCGCGACACCGACCTGTTCCTGTGCGAGGCGGCCTTCACGCACGGCAAGGAGAACATCCCCGACCTGCACCTCAACGGGCGCGAGGCGGGGGAGTCGGCGGCCCGGGCGGGCGCCCGTCGCCTGGTCCTCACCCACATCCCGCCGTGGACCGACCCGCAGATCAACCTGGCCGACGCGCGTGCCGCGTACGCGGGGCCGGTGGAACTGGCGACGCCGAGGGTGTCGTACGAGATCTGAGCACGACAGCGCGAAGGCCCCCGGAGCCGTGGAGCTCCGGGGGCCTTCGCGTGGTCGTTGGCTCACGCCTTGGTGAGGTCCTCGACCTCCTCCTCGGGCTCGCGGCCCGGGGTGGGGAGGTTGAACTTGGTGATGGCGAAGCGGAAGACGACGTAGTAGATCGCGCCGAACACGAGGCCGATCGGGATGATCAGCCAGGGCTTGGTGGCGAGGTTCCAGTTGAGGCCGTAGTCGATGGCGCCGGCCGAGAAGGTGAAGCCCGCGTGCACGCCCAGCGCCCAGGTGACCGCCATGGACAGGGCGGTGAGCACCGCGTGGATGCCGTAGAGCACCGGGGCGATGAACATGAACGAGAACTCGATCGGCTCGGTCACACCGGTCATGAAGGAGGTCAGCGCGAGCGAGATCATCATGCCCATCACGGCCTTGCGGCGCTCGGGGCGGGCGGAGTGCGCGATGGCGATCGCGGCGGCCGGCAGACCGAACATCATGATCGGGAAGAAGCCGGACATGAACTGACCGGCGGTCGGGTCACCGGCGAAGAAGCGGGTCAGGTCGCCGTGGACGACGGTGCCGGCGGCGTTCTTGAAGTCACCGATCTGGAACCAGGCCACGGAGTTGACGAACTGGTGCATGCCGATCGGGATCAGGCCGCGGTTGATCAGACCGAACAGGCCGGCGCCGAAGGCCCCGAGGCCGGTGATCTGCTCGCCCAGGTGGGAGATGCCCTCACCGATCGGCTTCCAGACCAGGCCGAAGAAGACGCCCATGAGCAGGCCGACGAAGGCCATGATGATCGGCACCAGGCGGCGGCCGTTGAAGAAGCCGAGCCAGTCCACCAGCTTGGTGCGGTGGAAGCGCTGCCAGAGCACCGCGGACAGCAGGCCCATGATGATGCCGCCGAGCACACCGGGGTTGTTGTAGGTCGCGGCTATGTCCGCGCCCTTGAGAACCTTCGCCTCGGTGACCGGGAACGCCTTGAGGACGTTGCTGTAGACCAGGAAGCCGACGAGCGCCGCGAGGGCCGTCGAGCCGTCGGACTTCTTCGCGAAGCCGATCGCCACGCCGATGCAGAACAGCAGCGGCAGGTTGTCGAAGATCGCGCCACCCGCCGTGGCGAAGACCGCCGTGACCTTGTCGGGCAGGTGCAGCTTGTCGTGGATGTCCTGCTGGCCGAAGCGGAGCAGGATGCCCGCCGCCGGAAGTACGGCGATCGGGAGCTGCAGACTGCGACCAATCTTCTGCAGGCCCTGGAACAGGCCTGATCCCCACTTCTTCGCGGGGGCCGCCGTGGGCGCGGTGGCGGTGCTCATAGACTTCCTCCATCGGGTGGTGGTCTACACCACTCAGTGGTGTAGACCTGTTGTAGCACGATGAAGGTGGCATAAGGAACCCGCGATTCCCGTGACTGTGGTACTACGTTCGGCTACGCCCTGGTGACGTCCTCGCGCTCCTCCTCCGGCTCCCTCCCCGGAGTCCTGAGATCGAACTTCGTGATGGCGAAACGGAAGATCGCGTAGTAGACGGCGGCGAAACCGAGCCCGATCGGGACGATCCCCCAAGGCCTCGTCGCCAAGTTCCAGTTGATGATGTAATCGATCAGCCCGGCCGAGAAGCTGAACCCGTCGTGCACCCCGAGCCCCCACGTCACCGCCATCGACACACCCGTCAACAGCGCGTGGATCGCGTACAGCACGGGCGCGATGAACAGGAACGAGTACTCGATCGGCTCGGTGATCCCCGTGACGAACGACGTCAGGGCGACCGACAGCATCAGGCCGCCGACCTCCTTGCGGCGCTCCGGACGGGCACAGTGCGTGATCGCCAGCGCCGCGGCCGGCAGCGCGAACATCATGATCGGGAAGAACCCGGACGTGAACTGGCCCGCGTGCGGGTCGCCCGCCAGGAACATGTTGATGTCCCCGTGCACCACCGTGCCGTCCGGCTTGGTGTAACTGCCGAACTGGAACCAGATGGGCACATTCAGGAACTGATGCAGTCCCACCACCAGCAGCGCCCGGTTGGCGACACCGAACACGCCCGCACCCCAGGAACCCAGGTCCTTCAGCCAGTTGGAGAAACTCTCCAGACCGTCGCCGATCGGCGGCCACCCCCACAGGCACAGCGCCGCGATCGCGATCGCCACGAACGCCATGATGATCGGCACCAGCCGGCGGCCGTTGAAGAAGCCGAGCCAGTCCACCAGCTTCGTGCGGTGGTAGCGCTGCCAGAAGAACGCCGTCAGCAGACCCATCACGATCCCGCCGAAGACGCCGGGGTTCTGGTACGTGAACCCCACCACGGACTGGTCGACCGTCGCCTGGCAGCCGATACCGGGCAGGGCCTTCGAACCGGGCGGACAGTCCTTCGGGAACTGCAGCAGCACGTTGTGGTAGACGAGGAACCCGGCGACCGCCGCCAGCGCCGTCGAACCGTCCGCCTTCTTCGCCATGCCGATCGCGACACCCACACAGAACAGCAGCGGCAGCCCCAGCGAGCCGTCGAGCAGCGCCCCGCCCGCACCCGCCATCACCTTCGAGACGTTGTCCCACCCCAGCCCGTCGGCCCCGAACACGTCAGGCTGGCCGAGGCGGTTGAGGATACCGGCGGCCGGCAGCACGGCGATCGGAAGCTGCAGACTGCGACCCATCTTCTGCAGCCCCTGAAACGCCCTGTTCCAGCGTGCACGGCCCGGGCTCACCTCGGCTTCCGTGGTCATCGGTTGGCGACCGCCTGTCGTGTGGTGTAGACCAGTCGTGGACGAGTGGGTTGCTGTGACGTCATCCTTCGGTACACACGGCACAATCGCTCGCGAAGTTGGGCCAACTGTGCGTGAGGAGACCGAAATGGCCAGCAAGGCAGAGAAGATCGTCGCCGGGCTCGGCGGCATCGACAACATCGAAGAGGTCGAGGGCTGCATCACCCGCCTGCGCACCGAGGTCGTCGACGCGGCCAAGGTCGACGAGGCCGCCCTCAAGGCCGCCGGCGCGCACGGAGTGGTCAAGATGGGCACCGCCATCCAGGTCGTCATCGGCACCGACGCCGACCCGATCGCCGCGGAGATCGAAGACATGATGTGAACCGCCGGCCGGTTCACCCCGAGGGCCCCCGTCCTGACCGGCGGGGGCCTTCGCCGTACCGAGGACCCTTCTTTCTCCGGGCGGGCCCCTTCTCTCTTCGGGCAGGCCCTCCTCCGTACGGGAGGCCCCCTTTCCGCTTCCGCTCCTGCGGCTAGGCTCAGCGGCATGTCACGAATCGACGGCCGCACCCCCGAACAGCTCCGCCCCATCACCATCGAACGCGGCTGGAGCAAGCACGCCGAGGGCTCCGTCCTCGTCTCCTTCGGCGACACCAAGGTCTTCTGCACCGCCTCCGTCACCGAAGGCGTCCCCCGGTGGCGCAAGGGCAGCGGCGAGGGCTGGGTCACCGCGGAGTACGCCATGCTGCCCCGCGCCACCAACACCCGCGGCGACCGCGAGTCCGTCCGCGGCAAGATCGGCGGCCGTACCCACGAGATCTCCCGGCTCATCGGCCGCTCCCTGCGCGCCGTGATCGACTACAAGGCGCTCGGCGAGAACACCATCGTCCTCGACTGCGACGTCCTCCAGGCCGACGGCGGCACCCGCACCGCCGCCATCACCGGCGCCTACGTCGCCCTCGCCGACGCCGTCGCCTGGGCCCAGGGCAAGAAGCTGATCAAGGCCGGCCGCCAGCCGCTGACCGGCACCGTCTCCGCCGTCTCCGTCGGCATCGTCGGCGGCGTCCCCCTGCTCGACCTCCGCTACGAAGAAGACGTACGGGCCGACACCGACATGAACGTCGTCTGCACCGGCGACGGCCGCTTCGTCGAGGTCCAGGGCACCGCCGAGGCCGAGCCCTTCGCCCGCGACGAACTCAACACCCTCCTCGACCTGGCCGTCACCGGCTGCACGGAACTCGCCGTCCTCCAGCGCAAGGCACTCGACACGGTCCTCGAAAGGTAAAGCGAACGCCAAGGCGGGACGGCCGGCGAGGCAACCCCCGGCGCCCGCACCGGCGTCCCTGTGAATGCGGGCGCACGGCACACCGCCGTGCGCCCGACGAGTGCGGGGCCACCGGGGCCCGACGCAGAGGGAGGGACCACAGCCATGGCCGTCAGCCGAGGCCGCCGCAGTCTTCGACATGACCGGGGTGCCCGCAGCCGCGGCATCGCCACCGCCCTCGCGGCCGTGGCGGCCGTCGCCCTCACGGTCGGCCTCACCACCGGCTGCGACGCCGTCGACAAGGCCCTGGACTGCGTCCAGACCGCCGACACCATCGCCGACAGCGTCACCGACCTCCAGCAGGCCGTGGAGAACGCCTCCAACGACCCCACCCAGCTCGACGACTCCCTCGCCTCCATCGACAAGAACCTCGACAAGATCGGCGACAAGACCGACAACGCCGACGTCAACAAGGCCGTCGACGACCTCGGCAAGGCCGTCGACAACGTCCGCACCTCCATCCGGAACGGCGACAACACCCCCGACGTCAGCCCGGTCACCGACGCGGCCGGCGAACTGACCAAGGTCTGCACCTCCTGACCGAGCCCTGCGGGCGGCCCGCGATACTGGTCGCCATGACCCGCCTGATCCTCGCCACCCGCAACGCCGGGAAGATCACCGAACTCCGGGCGATCCTCGCCGACGCCGGACTGCCCCACGACCTCGTCGGCGCGGACGCCTACCCCGACATCCCCGACGTCAAGGAGACCGGCGTCACCTTCGCCGAGAACGCCCTGCTCAAGGCCCACGCCCTCGCCCGGGCCACCGGCCTGCCCGCCGTCGCCGACGACTCGGGCCTGTGCGTGGACGTCCTCGGCGGCGCGCCCGGCATCTTCTCCGCCCGCTGGGCCGGCAAACACGGCGACGACAGGGCCAACCTGGACCTCCTCCTCGCCCAGCTCTCCGACATCGACGAGGCCCACCGGGCCGCCCACTTCGCCTGCGCGGCGGCACTCGCCCTGCCGGACGGCACCGAGCGCGTGGTCGAGGGCCGACTCCCCGGCACCCTCCGCCACGCCCCGACCGGCACCAACGGCTTCGGCTACGACCCCATCCTCCAGCCGGACGGAGAGTCGCGGACCTGCGCGGAACTCACCCCCGACGAGAAGAACGCAATCAGCCACCGCGGCAAGGCGTTCCGTGCGTTGGTACCGGTGGTGCGGGAACTGCTGGGCTGAGAGCGCGTACGACAACGGCCTGCGCATCGTGTCTCGGATGCACAGGCCGTTTCCGGTGCGGCGGAAGGGATTCGAACCCTCAAGCCCGATCAAGGGCCACAGGACCTAAACCTGCTGCGTCAGCCGTTGCGCCACCGCCGCCCAAAATGGGTCATCATGCTCGACCGACCCGCTCAGTGTACGGGTAGACAATCAAGCGGCGAGGGGCACCTTCGCCTTCTGGCGGCACCACGTCTCTGTCAGGGCATGGCAGTTGGGGCAGAGGTACCGGAGGTTCTCGCGCCGGTTGTCGCGCCAGTCCCCGTTGACATGGTCGATCTGCAAGGTGATGGGCCGGCCCAGCCACACGCCGGTGTTGCCGCACGTCTCGCACGCGTACGGCACCCCGATCTCGGTCAGGGCCCGGTGAAGCTGAGATCTGTTGGTGCGTCCCGCATCGGGAGGCGAGACAACCAGTACCCGGCGAAAGACGGCCTCGTGGGCGGGGCGTTCCGGACGTGCCCACGACCGGCGCTTGAAGTGGCTCGTGTCCAGGCCGAGCCGAGTCGCCGCGCGGCGGACGCGTCGATGGTTGGTGTCGGTCACCTCCAGGCCGAGGCCACGCATCACGTCGGCATAGCTCGTGGAGTGGCGTACAAGGTCGCGAAGCTTGGTCTCGGGGATCAATGCGCGCTGGTGGGAGAAATGCCCTGTGTCGATGTGCTGGGTGCGCAGCATGCGGTTCAGAGTTGCCCGTGAGCGGCTGTCGTCCGGTACGCCCAGGGCGCGAGCCAGGCTTCGTACGCTGGTGGACGCGGCAGCGGCTGCCCGGAGTTCTTCAGCGGTGAAGGGCAGGTCCAGGTCGGGCCGGTCGATGCCGGGGAAGTGACTGATGTCGATGCCCGCCGCGTGGATGCGGCGGCGGATGTGCGACAGCGTACCGGTGGCCGGCGTGGCACCCAGCCTCAGTGCTACCTCGCGCAGCGAGGTCGAAGAGGCGGCGGCTTCGGCGATGGAGGAGTCCGGATACTTCTGCCACGGGCTGCGCTTGACGAAGTGGCTCGTGTCGAGTCGGTGCTCGGCTACTTTCCCCTGGAGCACACGCCGCTGCCCTCCACTTGCCTTGAGACCGAGCCGCCGCATCAGGTCGGCCCAGTTGCGAGCCTCGGCAACGATCGGCGCGAGACGTTCCTTGCTGTATGCGTTCTGCATGTCCCCGGCCCCTCCCCTACCCGCCACAGGTTCGTGGCTCGTACGGAGTGACGAACAGCTCATCCGACAGTCACGCACGCAGCGCGAAACGGCTCGCACCGCTCATTCCGGTGCGAGCCGTTCGCTCTGGGGAAAGGAAGGCCCTCAGATACCCAGGTCCTTGATGATCTTGGCTACGTGGCCTGTGGCGCGGACGTTGTAGAGGGCTCGTTCGACCTTGCCCTCCTCGTCCACGACGATCGTGGAGCGGATGACGCCCATGTAGGTCTTGCCGTAGTTCTTCTTCTCGCCGTAGGCGCCGTAGGCCTCGGTGACCGTCTTCTCCGGGTCCGCGAGCAGGGTGACCTTCAGGGACTCCTTCTCGCGGAACTTCGCCAGCTTCTCCGGCTGGTCCGGGGAGATGCCGATGACGTCGTAGCCGGCGCCGGCCAGGAGGTCGAGGTTGTCCGTGAAGTCGCACGCCTGCTTGGTGCAGCCTGGAGTGAGGGCCGCCGGGTAGAAGTAGACGATGACCTTGCGGCCCTTGTGGGACGACAGGGACACGTCCGTGCCGTCGGCGTCGGGGAGGGTGAAGTCGGGGACCACGTCCCCCGGCTGGAGTCGCTCGCTCATCGGACCAGCGTAACCGGGGGTCCTGACAGTGCGGTGGACGGCGGAACTGACAGACTGTCCAGAACAGCAACAGGCATCGGCTGACTTCGGAGGCCCAACCGTGGCGGACACGTCGGACACCAGAACCCCGGCGCAGATCGAGGCGGACATCAAGCGCCGACGCGATGTGCTGGCCGAGACCCTCGACGAGATCGGGGTGCGGGTGCACCCCAAGACGATCGTCGGTGACGCCAAGGCCAAGGTCGTGTCCAATATCGACCACACGCTGGGGCGGGCCTACGTCGGCGTCAACAAGGCCGTCACCGATGTGCGGGCCCGCTTCGTGGACGAGGACGGCGCGCCGCGCCTGGAGCGGATCGTGCCCGTCGCGCTCGTCGCCGTCGGCCTGGTGGGCCTGCTGGCCCTCGGTACCCGGCGACGCAAGGGCTGAGGGAGAGCTGTAGGTTCGGGACGTGAGCGCCAACAGAAACGACCAGAGCACCAGTCACGACAAGCTGCCCATCCGGATGCTGCACGACCGGGTCCTGGTCAAGCAGGAGACCGGTGAGGGCGAGCGTCGTTCCGGTGGGGGCATCCTGATTCCCGCCACCGCGGCGGTCGGGCGTCGGCTGGCGTGGGCCGAGGTCGTCGCCGTCGGCCAGAACGTGCGCACCGTGGAGCCCGGCGACCGGGTTCTGTTCGACCCGGAGGACCGGGCCGAGGTCGAGGTGCGGGGCGTGGCGTACGTTCTGATGCGCGAGCGCGATCTGCACGCCGTGGCCGCCGACCGCTTCGAGGGGTCCGAGGACACGACGGGGCTGTATCTGTAGGCCCCCGTGAAGGCAGGGAAAAGGGCTGGTGACCTCGGTCACCAGCCCTTTCGCGTACTCCTGCCGGGTTACTGTCTGCGGCCGGTGATCTGCGGGCCCGCCGTCGTGCCGGTCGTCCCTCCGGTGTCCGTGCCACCCGTCGTGCCGCCGGTCGTCCCTCCGGTGTCCGTGCCGCCCGTGGTGCCGCCGGTGGTGGTGCCGGTGTCCGTGCCGCCCGTGGTGCCGCCGTTCGTGGTGCCGCCGTTCGTGGTGCCGCCCGTGGTGGTGCCGCCGTTCGTGGTGGTACCGCCGGTGGTGGCGCCCGTCGTGCCGCCGTTCGTGGGCGTGCCGCCGGTGGTCTGGCCCTGGGTCTGGCCCTGGTTGTCCTGGCCGCCGGTGCCCGGGGTGCCGCCGTTGTCCTGGCCGCCGGTGCCGGGCGTCACGATGTCGGTCGGCGGGGCCGGGATCTCGTCGGCGCCCGGCTGCAGCTGGAGGTCGAAGTCGGTGGCCGGCTTCCCCTTCAGGGCGTCCCTGGTGTACTGCGCCCAGATCTCGGTGGGCGGGCCGCCGCCGTTGACGCGCGGCAGGCCGAGGGCGCCGTAGAGGGGTTCGTGTGCCGCCGTCACCGGGTCCTGGCCCATCACCGACACGACCGTGGCGAGGTCGGGGGTGTAGCCGGCGAACCAGGCGGCGGTGTCCTTCTCCGCGGTGCCGGTCTTGCCGGCGGCGGGCCGGCCGGCGGCCTGGGCGGCGGTCGCGGTGCCGTTGTCGACGACGCTCTGCAGCACGGAGGTGGTGGTGTCGGCGGCCTCGCGGTTGACCGCCTGCGTGGTCGGGCCCTTCGGCAGCGTCACGGGCCGGCCGTCCTTGGTCATCGACTCGATCATCGTGTACGTGCCGTGCTCGCCGTGGTTGGCGAGTGTCGCGTAGGCCTCCGCCATGTCGAGGACGCTGGCCCGGGCGACGCCCAGCGCGATGGACGGGTACGCGGACAGCTCCGGGGTGTCGGAGGGGAGGCCGAGGTCGACGGCCGTCTGCTTCACCTTCGTCGGGTCGACGTCCACCGCCATCTGCGCGTACACCGCGTTGACTGACTTGTCGGTGGCGGTGCGCACGGTGATGTCGCCGTAGGAGACGTCGTCCTCGTTGGCGGGGGCGTAGGCGCCGTTCCAGCCCTGGACGGGGCGCTTGTTGGTGCCGTCGTAGTAGGTGTTGGGGGTGATGGTGTCGCCGTCCTGCGTCTGGGAGTGGTTCTGGACGGCGGAGGCGAACACGAAGGGCTTGAAGGTGGAGCCGACCTGGAAGTCCTCGCGGGTCGCGCCGTTGGTGTACTGCTTGACGTAGTCGATGCCGCCGTACATGGCGACGACCTTGCCGGTCTTGGGGTCGACGGAGGCGCCGCCGGCGCGGACGTAGTTGTCGACCTTGCGGCCCTTCTTGTCGAGCTTGGAGATCAGCTTGTCGTTCACCGCCTTGACGAAGGCGTCCTGCTTGTTCTTCTGCAGGGTGGTGGTGATGCGGTAGCCGCCCCGGGCGAGGGTGTCCTCGTCGACGATGTTGTGCTTGTCCAGGTACTCCTTGATGGCGCGGACGATGTACCCGCGCTGCCCGGACAGGCCGGTGGAGGCCGTCTGCTGCTTCGGCGCGGGGAACTTCAGGCCGGCCCGCTGCGACTGCGACAGCCAGCCCTTCTTGACCATGCCGTCCAGGACGTAGTTCCAGCGGGCGACGGCCGCGGCCTTGTTCTCGGGGTGGGCGACGACGTCGTACTCGCTGGGCGCGTTGACCAGGGCGGCGAGGTAGGCGGCGTGGGCCGCGTCGAGGTCGGTGGCGTCCTGGCCGTAGTACGCCTGGGCGGCGGCCTGGATGCCGTAGGCGTTGCGGCCGAAGTAGCTGGTGTTGAGGTAGCCCTCGAGGATCTCGTTCTTGGACTTCTCGCGGTCGAGCTTGATCGCGATGAAGAACTCCTTCACCTTGCGGGTGACGGTCTGCTCCTGCTCCAGGTAGTAGTTCTTCACGTACTGCTGGGTGATGGTGGAGCCGGACTGCCTGCCCTTGCCGGTGGCGGTGTTCCAGGCGGCGCGCAGCATCGCCTTGGGGTCGACGGCGGACTCGGTGTAGAAGTCGCGGTCCTCGGCGGCCAGTACGGCGTGCTGGGCCTCCTTGGAGACCTGGGCGAGGGTGACGTTCTCCCGGTTGACCTCGCCGTCGCGGGCGAGCTGGGTGCCGTCGGCGTACAGGTAGACGTTGGCCTGCTTGGTCGCGAGATCGTTGGCCGTGGGGATCTGCACCATGGAGTAGCCGAGGAAGAACAGGCCGACCAGCAGCAGGACGCCGATGACGAAGCCGCCCAGGACCATGCGCCAGGTCGGCAGCAGCCGGCGCCAGCCGGTCCGCCTGGGCCCCTTGGGCTTCTTGCCCCCGGCGGCCGCCGGTCCGGCGGGGACCCCGGCCGCCGCCTCGGCCGCCTGTGGCTCTCTGGTGGCCTGGCCCTGGGCCGGCTGCTGCGGCTCGTCGCTCATGGTGTGCGGAGACTCCTGTGGTGCGGTACCTCGTACGACCCGAAGGGCTCGTACGTCTCTGGCGCGCTTTGGGCGCCTTCGTGAAAGGAGGCTACTCACGCCTCCTTTGATGAAGACTGTCCCATCCGTCGATCAGTTCCCCGAACCACGGCACGCGTCGCCGTGGCCGAAACGCATCGGGTCGGCGGCACCCGGAAATTCGGTGGCTCGACCCGTCCGCGCGCCGCTAGGCTCCTGCGCTTCGGTGTCGGCGGGCCGAGGAGGGCTGTGGTGTGGGCGCTGGGCGGTTGTACGTCGCCGTCGCGGCGGGGGGATTCAGAAGGTACGCGACGTATCGGGCGGCGACGGTGGCGGGGGTGTTCACCAACACCGCCTTCGGGTTGATCCTCGTCTACACGTACACGGCGTTGTGGGACGAGCGGCCGCATCTCGGGGGTTATGACCTGGCGCAGGCGGTCACCTATGTGTGGATCGGGCAGTCGCTGTTCAAGACGTTGGCCAACGGCGGCGGGGGCGTCGAGACGGAGCTGATGGAGCGCATCCGCACCGGGGACGTCGCCGTCGACCTGTACCGGCCGGCCGATCTGCAGCTGTGGTGGCTGGCCACCGACATGGGGCGGGCCGGGTTCGAGCTGCTGGGGCGGGGGGTGGTGCCGTTCGTGTTCGGCGCGATGTTCTTCGACATGGCGCTGCCCACGGACGTGACCACGTGGCTGGCCTTCCTGGTCTCCGTGGTGCTCGCGATGCTGGTCAGTTTCGCGATCCGCTATCTGGTGGCGCTGACCGCGTTCTGGCTGATGGACGGCACCGGCGTGATCCAGATGGCGTGGCTGGTGGGCTGGTTCTGCTCGGGCATGCTGCTGCCGCTCAACGTCTTCCCCGGCGCGCTGGGCGAGGTCGTACGGGCGCTGCCCTGGTCGTCGCTGCTGCAGGCGCCCGCCGACGTGTTCCTCGGCCGGGCCGACCCGCTGGACACGTACGCCTTCCAGGCGGCGTGGGCGGTGGTCCTGCTGGCGGCCGGGCGCATGGTGCAGTCGGCGGCGACGCGGAGGGTGGTGGTGCAGGGTGGCTGAGAGCTACCGGGTGGAAGCCGGGATCCACTGGGCGGCCGAGGAGGTTCCGGGCGGCCGGGTCCGGGAGGGGGTGCGGGCGTACTTCCTGATCGCGGGCATGTGGATCCGCTCCACGATGGCCTACCGCACGTCCTTCGTCCTCATGACCCTGACGAACTTCGCGACGACCGCGCTGGACTTCGTCGCGATCCTGCTGATGTTCTCCCGCGTCGACGCGCTCGGCGGCTACTCGCTGCAGCAGGTCGCCTTCCTCTACGGGGTCTCCAGCACCACGTTCGGGCTCGCCGACATGGTGATCGGCTCCATGGAGCGGCTGGGGCGGCGGGTGCGCGACGGCACGCTGGACACCCTGCTGGTGCGTCCGGCGCCGGTGCTCGCGCAGATGGCGGCCGACCAGTTCGCGCTGCGGCGGCTGGGCCGCACCAGCCAGGGCGCGCTGGTGCTGGCCTACGCCGTGCTGCATCTGGACATCGACTGGACGCCGCTGAGGGTGCTGCTGATGCCGGTGATGCTGGTGAGCGGCTGCGCGATCTTCTGCGCGGTGTTCATCGCGGGCGCGGCCTTCCAGTTCGTGGCGCAGGACGCCGCCGAGGTGCAGAACGCGTTCACCTACGGCGGTACGACGCTGCTGCAGTACCCGCCGACGGTGTTCGGGACGGAGTTGCTGCGCGGGGTGACCTACGTGCTGCCGCTGGCGTTCGTGAACTGGCTGCCGGCGACCTATGTGCTGGGGCTGCCGTATCCGCTGGGGCTGCCCGAGTGGGCGGCGTTCCTGTCGCCGCTGGTGGCGGCGGGGTGCGTGGGGCTGGCGGGGCTGGCGTGGCGGGCGGGGCTCAGGTCGTACCGGAGCACGGGTAGTTGAGGGCCGGCGAGGAAACGAAGGGGCTGCTGAGAGCTGTGGACGACGACTTCATCGAACTCGACCGGGTGGAGAAGGTTTTCGACGTGCGCAGGAAGACCGGGTTCCTGCGGCGGGAGCGGCGATCGGTCCGTGCCGTCGACTCCCTCTCCTTCACCGTCGCGCGCGGCGAGATGGTCGGGTACATCGGGCCGAACGGCGCGGGCAAGTCGACGACGATCAAGATGCTCACGGGCATCCTGACGCCGTCCGGCGGCCGGCTGCGGGTGGCGGGCATCGACCCGTCCCGTGAGCGGACGCGGCTCGCGCGCCGGATCGGGGTGGTGTTCGGGCAGCGTACGACGCTGTGGTGGGACCTGCCCCTGATCGACTCCTACCGGCTGGCGCACCGCATGTACCGTATCCCGGAAGCCCGTTACCGCGAGAACCTGGACCGGTGCGTGGAACTGCTGGAGCTGGGCGAGCTGTTGGACGTCCCGGTCCGGCAGCTGTCGCTGGGGCAGCGGATGCGGGGCGACATCGCGGCGGCGCTGCTGCACGACCCCGTGGTGCTCTACCTGGACGAGCCGACGATCGGGCTGGACGTGATCTCCAAGTCCAAGGTGCGCGGTTTCCTGCGGGAGTTGAACGCCGAGCGCGGCACGACGGTGCTGCTGACCACGCACGACCTGCAGGACATCGAGCAGCTGTGCACGCGGGTGATGGTCATCGACCACGGGCGCCTGATGTACGACGGCGCGCTCGCCGGACTGCACGAGGTGGGCGAGAGCGAGCGGACCCTCGTGGTCGACCTGGAGCGGGAGCTGCCGCCGATCGAGGCGCCGCCCGCGCGGGTCGTCAGGGTGGAGGGGCCGCGGCAGTGGCTGGCGTTCCCGGCGGCACAGTCGGCGGCGGAGCTGGTGGCGCGGATCGCCGCGGAGTACCCGCTGGTGGATCTGTCGGTCCGGGAGCCCGACATCGAGACGGTGATCGCCCGGATGTACGCGGGCGGGACGGCGGACGAGGCGGAGAAAGCGGTGTCGTAGCCTCCCGCCGGGGGAGCTCGTAGGCTGCTGTCCATGACCGATGACGCCGCAGTCCCGGAGCTCCGCGCATCCGACGCCGACCGTGAGCGAGTCGCCGAGGTCCTGCGGGACGCCCTCGCGGAGGGGCGCCTGGACATGGCGGAGTTCGAGGAGCGGCTGGAGGCCGCGTACAAGGCGCGGACGTACGGCGAGCTGGCGCCGATCACCCGTGACCTGCCCGTCGGGCAGGTCGCCCATCCCGCCGTGTCGCTGGTCAAGGACCCGCAGGACAGCGGGGGTTGGGCGGGGCGGATCGTCGGCGGCGAGGGCTCGTCGAGCTGGGCCGTCGCCGTGATGTCCGGCTTCGAGCGCAAGGGCCGCTGGACCGTGCCCAGGCGGTTCAACTGCTTCGCCCTGATGGGCGGCGGCGAACTCGACCTGCGGGACGCGAACTTCGCCGACCACCAGGTGCAGATCAACTGCGTGGCGATCATGGGCGGGGTGAACGTCATCGTGCCGCCCGGCGTCGAGGTCGTGGTGCGCGGCATCGGGATCATGGGCGGTTTCGACCACACCGAGGAGGGCGTACCCGCCACGCCGGGCGCCCCCCGGGTGGTCGTGACCGGCTTCGCCCTGATGGGCGGCGTCGGCGTCGAGCGCAAGCTGACCCGCGAGGAGCGGCGCCGCCTGAAGGAGGAGCGCCGCCAGGAACGCCTGGAGCGCAGGTCCGGCCGGGCGCTCGACGAGGGCCTCGGCGACCACGAGCGCATGCTGGAGGAGCACCGCGATGCGAGGCGCGAGCTGAGGGAGGAGCGCCGCGAACGCCAGCGCGAACGCCACGAGGAGCGCCGCGAGAGGCGCCACCGCGACGGCTACTGAGCCGTCGCGGGGTGCCGGTGTCCACAGCGCAGGTGTCCACAGCGCCGGTGTCTACAGCTCCGCGGGGGCCGCGCCCTTGAGCTGGTTCAGGTCGAAGACCTGGGCCATGCGCGCGTAGCCCTGGTCGCTGGGGTGGAGGTGGTCGCCCGAGTCGTAGTCGGAGCGCAGCCGGCGCGGGTTGTACGGGTCCCTCAGGGCCTGGTCGAAGTCGACCACGGCGTCGTAGACGCGGCCCGCGCGGATCTCGGCGTTGACCCGTTCCCGTACCGCCTCCCGCGCCGGCGTGTAGCCCCGGTGGCCCTGGAAGGGCATGAGGGTCGCGCCGATGACCTTGATGCCGCGGGCGTGGGCCTGGCGGACCAGGGTGCGCAGGCCGGTGAGGATCTTGTCCGGGTCGGCGAGCCGGGGGTTGCGCAGGATGTCGTTGACGCCCAGGTCGATCACGACGACCTTGACGTTCGTCCTGGACAGTACGTCACGGGAGTAGCGCAGCAGACCGCTCTGGTTGTCGGCCGGGCGGCCCAGGCCGTTGGCGAGGACCTGGTTGCCGCTGATGCCCTGGTTGACCACGCTGTAGCGGGGCACGTCCCGGCCGGAGGCGACCGCCGAGCGCAGCCGTTCGGAGAGGATGTCGGGCCAGCGGTGGTCGGCGCCCTGCGTGGAGGTGATGCCGTCGGTGAGCGAGTCGCCGAAGGCGACGACCGTGCCGTCGGCGTCGTTGCTCAGCACGTCCAGGGCGGTGAGGTAACGCCAGTACGGCGTCTGCTCGGTGTACCCGGTGCCGGTCACGTCCTCGGTGAGGTCGCCCTGGGCGACGTAGGAGATCTGGCGCGCGTGCTGGTGGAACGTGACCGGGCCGGACTCGGTCGGGGAGTAGGTGGTGACCAGGATGTCGCCCCCCTGCGGGACGACGATGCGGACCGCGTCGCTCAGGACCTGGCCACCGGCCGGTATGACGACCGCGGTGCCGCCGTTGAACGTCAGCCTCCGCATCGTCTCCGCGTTCGCCGCCGCGGTGTCGGAGGCGGCGGCCACGGCTATGGAGGCGTGCGTGATGGTCAGCGCCGACTGGCCGTAGAGGTTGGAGAGCGTGATGCGGGCACTCGTACCGCCGACGCTCGCGTGCACGACATTGCGGACCGAGCGGCCCGCCATGCCCTCGACCTCGGTGCCGGGCTCGGCTCCCCCCGGGGAGGCGGACCAGGCGCCGACCCAGGTGCCGGTCGAGGCGGGGGCGGCCGGGTTGTGCGGGACGCCGCCGCCCGCGAGGGCGTTGGTGCTGGTGCCGTCGTCGGCGGTGACGCCGACATATATCGCGGTCGAAAGGCCCACTATGAGGGCCACGATCGCGGAAAGCAGGGCATAACCGTGACGCTTGGTCATGCGGTGCGTGTCTCCTCGGGCAGTGGAGCCCCGAGGCTCCGTAGTGATCATCCCAATGATGCGGCATGGAAGATGCGGCCTGGGACGAGGGGTGGTTCGGCAGGACCCCCCATTGGGTCACCGGAGTTCACGACGAGCTCCCCCCTTCTCACAGACGCCGGGAACTCTCGTTTCGTTCCAGGAGTCGGTCAGGAAGGGACAATATGTGCAGGGGATCACGAACGGGTGGAGTGAATGGAACGTACAGATCCGGACAAAGCGGGGGATGAGGCGAGGCGCGGGGTGGGAGCCGGGACGGACAGGACGGACAGGGCAGCCTCGGGCGCGGGGGGCGGGGTCGGGCCTGCCCGGCCCGCGGCGGCCGCTCACCGTGGCGTCCCCGGATCCGCCGCCCGCGCGATGACCACCTTCAGCGCCGCCGACCTGGAGAAGCAGCGCGGCGTGCGCCGTATGAAGCTCACCGCCACCGGGCTGCTGCTGTTCGTGGCCGTCGTGTACGTCCTCGCCAAATGGGCCGACAACTCCGGCGCCGGCGCGTGGGCGGGCTACGTCGCCGCCGCGTCCGAGGCCGGCATGGTCGGTGCCATGGCCGACTGGTTCGCGGTCACGGCCCTGTTCCGGCGGCCGCTCGGGCTGCCCATCCCGCACACCGCGATCATCCCGACGAAGAAGGACCAGCTGGGCGTCTCGCTCGGGGAGTTCGTCGGCGAGAACTTCCTCTCCCAGGACGTCGTACGGCAGCGGCTGCGGGCCGTCGGCATCGGCAGCCGGCTCGGCGCGTGGCTGGCCGAGCCCGAGCACGCGGACCGGGTGACCGCCGAACTGTCGGCGGCCCTGCGCGGCGCGATGACCGTCCTGCGGGACTCCGACGTCCAGGCCGTGGTCGGGGAGGCCATCACCCGGCGGGCCGACGCGCAGGAGATCGCGCCCGGCATCGGGAAGATGCTGGAGAAGGTCGTCGCCGACGGCGGGCACCGCAGGGCCGTCGACCTCGTCGTCACGCGGGCCCACGACTGGCTGGTCTGGCACGACATGGAGATCATGGACGCAGTGCAGGGCGGGGCGCCCGGCTGGACCCCGCGGTTCGTCGACAAGAAGGTCGGCGAGCGCGTCTACAAGGAACTCCTGCGGTTCGTCTCGGAGATGCGGGACATGCCCTCCCACCCGGCGCGCGGAGCGCTGGACCGGTTCCTCACCGACTTCGCCTCCGACCTGCAGTCCGACACGGACACGCGCGCGCGGGTCGAGCGGCTGAAGGGCGAGGTCCTCGGGCGGGGCGAGGTGCAGGACCTCATCGCCTCCGCCTGGACCGCCGTACGGTCGATGATCGTGTCCGCCGCCGAGGACGAGCGCAGCCAACTGAGGCTGCGGGTACGGGCCTCGCTGCTGTCACTGGGGGCGCGGATGGCCGTCGACGAGAAGCTGCAGCGGAAGGTCGACGGATGGGTGGAGGGCGCTGCCGTGTACGTCGTCACGACCTACCGCAAGGAGATCACCTCCCTGATCACCGACACGGTGGCCGGCTGGGACGCCGAGCACACCACCCGCAAGATCGAGGCCCACATCGGGCGCGACCTGCAGTTCATCCGGATCAACGGCACGGTGGTGGGTTCCCTGGTGGGCCTGTTGATCTACACGGTGTCGCGGGCGCTGGGGGCGTGACGGCGGGAGCGTAGGGCGGCGGAGCGCGGGCACACGATCCACGTCCCTCTCAAGGGAGAGGGGACGAGGAGGGAGCCCATGACCACCGCGGAGGCCGCGAGCGGCCACACCGTGACGACCAACATCCCCGCACGGCTCGACCGGTTGCCCTGGTCGCGCTGGCACTGGACGATCGTCATCGGACTCGGCACCGTATGGATCCTCGACGGCCTGGAGGTCACGGTCGTCGGCAACATCGCGAGCCGGCTGTCCGAATCGGGCAGCGGACTGCCGATCTCCTCCGGAGAGGTCACCGGCATGGCGGCCGCACTGTATGTGGCGGGTGCGTGTGCCGGAGCCCTGTTCTGGGGGCGGTTGACGGACATCTGGGGCCGCAAGAAACTGTTCATGATCACGCTGGGCGTGTACCTGGCGGCGACCGCGCTGACCGCCGTGTCGTTCTCCAACTGGTGGTTCTTCGCCTTCCGGTTCCTGACCGGATTCGGTATCGGCGGCGAGTACGCGGCCATCAACTCGGCCATCGACGAGCTCATCCCGGCGCTGTACCGGGGGCGCGTGGACCTGATCATCAACGGCAGCTTCTGGCTGGGCGCGGTGGGCGGTTCGCTGCTGTCGATCGTCGCCCTGAACACCGCCTATCTGCCCAAGGACGTGGGCTGGCGGCTGACGTTCGCCCTGGGGGCGGTGCTCGCCCTCGTCATCCTTCTCGTACGACGGCACGTTCCGGAGAGTCCGCGGTGGCTGCTGATCCACGGCAGGGACCGGGAGGCGGAGGAGATCGTCACCTCGATCGAGGAGCAGGTGGAGGCGGAGAAGGGGCAGCCGCTGAAGCGGCCCGAGGGTGAGATCACCATCCACCAGCGGCGCAACGTGAGGTTCACCGAGATCGCCCGGACGCTGTTCTCCGACTACCGGCGGCGCTCGGTGCTGGGGTTCTCGCTCTTCATCGGCCAGGCGTTCCTGTACAACGCGATCACCTTCGGGTTCGGGGCGATCCTGACGAAGTTCTTCGACGTGCCGACCGGTGACACCGGGTACTACTTCGCCGTCATCGCGATCGGCAACTTCTGCGGGCCGCTGCTGCTGGGCAGGCTGTTCGACACGGTCGGGCGGCGGGTGATGATCTCGTCGACGTATCTGATCTCCGGGCTGCTGCTGTTCCTCACGGCCTGGCTGTTCAGCCAGGGGTCGCTGAGCGCGGGCACGCTGACGGCCTGCTGGTGCGGCGTGCTGTTCTTCGCGTCGGCCGGGGCGTCGAGTGCCTACCTGACGGTGTCCGAGATCTTCCCGATGGAGACCCGGGCGATGTCGATCGCCTTCTTCTACGCCCTCGGTACGGCCGCGGGCGGCATCAGCGGGCCGCTGCTGTTCGCCGACCTGACGGGCACGGGCAAGGTCGCCGACACGGTGCTGGCCTTCCAGATCGGCGCCGGGCTGATGTGCGCGGCGGGTCTGGTGGCGGCCCTTCTGGCGGTACGGGCCGAACGGCGCTCCCTGGAGGACGTGGCCCGACCGCTGACGGCGGCGGCGTCGGCGGTGACGCGGGGGCGCGAGAAGGAGCGGCCGGCGACGGCGTAGGTCGTGGGGCGGGCGCCTGGGGTTCGTCCGGGGGCCGGGGGTGCGGGGGTACGGCGAGCCCGCCGCCGACGGGGCGCCTGCCAACTGGTACGTGGAACGCGTCCAGGAAGCGTACGCGGCGGGCTGCGCCGCACCCCCACACCCCACTCCCGCCGCCTGGCGCCTGCGGGCCGTGCCGCTCGTCGTCTCTAGGCGCCGCTCCTGGCCGTCTCGTCGCGCCGCCGCGGGCAGTCGTGCCGCTGGGGCGGCACGGGTGGGCGCGGCGGCACCCCGTCGCGCCGGGCTGCGCGTCCCCCCGGTCACTGCGGCGACGGCGCCTGATCGGTGCCGCCGCCGCGCACCCGGTTCCGACGGCGCAGCAGGAGCAGGCCTCCCGCGAGAGTCGTGACACCCGCGGCCGCGGCCCAGCCGACCATGTCACCGGAACCCGTGGCGGCGAGGTCACCGCCGGCGGAGGCAGGTGACGGCGACGCTGACGGTGAGGGTGACGGTGACAGTGCCGGTGTCCCGTCCCGCGTGAACGCCAACGTGCCGAACCCGAGCTGGTCGTAACCCCCGCTGTTCGGCCCGTAGTCCCCGCCCCCGCCCTCCGGCGCGGACCTCGCCGCGATACGCGTGAGGTACGTCGCCGGCAACCCCCGCCTCCTGGTGTAGTGGTTGGCGATCATCGCCCAGATGGGACGCGTCATCGCCGGATCGACCGCCGCCACCGCACTCGCCGTCTCCGTCCCCGACCACCCCCCGATCGCCCCCTTGCGCCGCGTGTTGGCGGTGTACCGCACCTGGCCGCCGAGGTTCCACTTCGCCACGTACTGGGCCCCCTTGAGGAACCGGCTGTCGTCGTAGCCGTACAGGTCGATCCCCTGGTTCCACGCCATCTCGCAGAACGTGCCCATGAGCCCCACCCCGAGCAGCGCGTGCCCCTGGTCGCGGCCGGCCTCCAGCCATTCGCCGAGGCCGTCGTCGTACACGACCGGGATCGCGTGACCGATCGACCCGAGACCGTCACCGTGCTTGAAGTAGTCGACCGCACGCGCCACTTGGGCCTTGTCGTCGCAGAAGATGCCGGTCGCCAGGACGCAGGCCATGGCGCACAGGTCCCAGTTGGTCCAGTAGTTGGTGACGACGGCGTTGTTGTGGTGGCGCAGGAAGTCGTCGCTGAGCGGCGCGAAGACCTTGCTGAGCATCTCCTGGCAGCGGGCGAGGTCGAAGTCCCCGTGGCCACGGACCAGTTCGGCGGCGTTCGCGAACTGGTAGCCGTAGAGCCCGGCGGCCAGGAAACGGTCGGCGGAGCCGGCGACCTGCGTCAGCCTGGCCGACCAGGCGTTGAGGATGGCCACGGCGGTGTCGGCGTGGGCGCTGTCACCGCCGACGTGGTAGCGCAGGGCGTTCTGGTAGGCGGCGTGGATGTCGTTGTAGAGCGTGGCGTAGTTCTGGGGGCTGCCCGCGCCCCGGTACACCACGGCCTGCGGGTTGGCCGTCCAGCCGCTCTGCGCATGCCGGTTGGCGGTCAGCTTCGCGTACCCGGCGGTGTAGGGGGAGGCGCCCGCCTTCACCTTGGCGGCCATCCGCGCCAGGTCGGCACGGGTGTGCAGCAGGCCGGGGTGCGCGAAGGCGCCGCTCGCCGCCAGGGAGGGGGCGGCGGGGGCGGTGGCCAGGCCTGCGGCTCCTGCGGTCACGCCCGTGGCCTTGAGCAGGGTGCGGCGGCTGATGGGTGAAGTCACGTGCGTCGTTCCTCGCGTACCGGTGGCTGGGACGCTCCGGAGACGCGAGGAGGGCGCGGACGATAACGAAAAGTGCCGAGGCCCGGTCGTTCGGCCCGGTCTCAGGCGTTCCGGTCCGCCACCGCCCAGGAGGCCAGCGCCACGGCTCCCGCCACCCCGAACACGGCCGGCCAGGCGCCCACCTTCTTGGCCAGCGGATGCGAACCGGCGAACGCGGCGACGTACGCGGCCGTCAGCGCCCCGGCCGCCTTCCCGCCCGCCCGCTGCCGCCACTGCTGCGCGGCCGCGGCCCCGGCGACAGCCAGGACGGCCCCGCCCAGCTGCCGCTTCTTCGTCCAGCGGGCCACCCCGTACCCGCCGACGAGCCCGGTCGCGGCCACCGCCGCGCTGGGAACCCTGGCCATGTCTGCCTCCTCGCGATGCGAACGCGATCGACGCGATCGATCCGATCGATGCGATCCGATCTATTTGAGCGTTCTGCCCCGAGGCTAATCCGCGCCCGGGCCGGGACCCTTACCTGAGTCCAGGCTTGTCAAGTTTCCTCCATCGAGCTATATAAGAAGTCGTAAGGGCATCGCACCTCAGTACCTGATGAGAGGAGTGACCCGTGATGCTCATGCGTACCGACCCGTTCCGCGAGTTCGACCGTCTCGCGCAGCAGGTGCTCGGCTCCAACGCAGCCCGTCCCGCCGCGATGGCGATGGACGCCTACCGGTCCGGGGACGACTTCATCGTCCACTTCGACCTCCCCGGCATCGACCCCGAGACGATCGACCTCGACGTCGAGCGCAACGTCCTCAACGTCCGCGCCGAGCGCCGCAACCCCGCCCCCGAGGGCGCGGAGATGATCGTCGCCGAGCGTCCCACGGGCACCTTCACCCGCCAGCTCTTCCTCGGCGACACCCTCGACACGGAACGTATCGACGCCTCGTACGAGGCCGGCGTCCTGACGCTGCGCATCCCCGTGGCCGAACAGGCCAAGCCGCGCCGCATCCAGATCAGCGGGGGCGGCGGCGGACGCAAGGAGATCGGCCACTAGTCCGACGGCAGTTCGTACATCCCGCGTCCCAGATCCCATATCCCGCTACAGGCGTCCCGCCGACCGCGCACCGTCGGCGGGACGCTGCACACCCCCAGCGCACCGGAGGAGGAGCCACCAGATGAGTGCGGCGACGACCCTGGACCCGAACCCGACGACCACCACGGCGGCCCGGTGGAGTCGACTGATCGACGGAGTCCGGGAGTCGGGGCAGTACCCCACCCGCGCCGAGGCGGAACGCGTCACCCGTATCGTCCTGTCGGCGCTCGGCGGACACGTCGTCGGAGACGAGCGCGTCGACCTCGCCCGTGCTCTGCCGGAGGAGGCGGCGCGCGTGGTCGCCGGGCAGATACCGGCCACCCGCCCGCTGACGGCCGCGGAGTTCGTGGACTCGGTGGCCGCCCGCATACCGGGAGCCACCCCGGCCACCGCCCGCTGGGACGTCAGCTCGGTACTGAGTGTGCTGGGCGAACTGGTCGAGGAGGCCGACCCCGGGCTGATCGACCGCGTACTGGCCCAACTGCCCACTGGATACGCCCTGTTGTTCGGTCGTGCGGAGCTCGCGAGGAGAGGGTGAGTCGGCCTAGGCCCCGAGCCAGGCGTCGATGAGGGCGAAGGTGGCGTCCGGCTGCTCGACGTGCGGAAGGTGACCGGCCTCGGCTACGACCTCCAGGCGCCCGTTCCCGAAGGCCTTCGCGTACGCCGCCCCGTACTCCGGCGTGACGATCCGGTCGCTTTCTCCCCACACGAGCAGCGCGGGCTGCCGTACCCGCCCCAGGCGTCGCATCAGCTTGGGATCGTGCATGTACGGGTCGCCGGCGAGCAGCCGCATGGTGGCCATGTTGCCCTGGCGGCGGGCGAGTTCCTCGGCGGGGAGCGTGGTGGGGTCTGCGTAGAAGCGGTCCGGCTGGTGCCAGGAGTGCTCGGCGGCGGCGCGCGGGTCGAGCGCGAAGAAGTCGGTGATCGGCTCGGACTCGGCGTCGATCCCGACGGCGTCGATCAGCACGAGCCCGCCGATGCGCCCCGCGTTGTCCCGTACGGCCATCTCGGCGGCGATCCATCCTCCGAGCGAGGAGCCCACGACCACCACGTCGGTCAGGTCGCTGTCCTCGAGGAGGTGCAGGTAGGTGAGCGCGAGGTCGTCGATGCCGGTGCACCAGTCGGGGCGCGGGGTGCCGTCCCAGCCGGGGTGGACGGGGGCCAGGGTGGGTGCGCCGGTCGAGGAGAAGTGCTGGGCCAGTCCCGCGACGGTGGCCGGGCCTCCGCCGCCGTGCAGGACGAGGACGGGGCGGGCGGTGTCTGAGGTCTTCATGTCGGTAGTCATGGCACCACTGTAACTAAACATCTTTATATAAGCTAGCTTAGTCAACAGGGTAGGCTTGGCCCATGCGCGATGACCTGCACGTTCAGCTGCAACTCCTCGGCCGGGCGGTGAAGCAGACCCAGTACCGCCAACACCGGGCGCTCGACAGCGCGTTGGCCGAGGTCGGGACCACGCTCGCCCAGTGGGACGCACTCCGCGCGATCAGCCGTACGCCGGGGGCGTCGGCCCGCGAGCTGGCCGCGGCCACCTTCCAGACCGAACAGGCCTTCGGGACGCTGGTGGGCCGGCTGACCGCGCAGGGGCTGGTCGACCGGCGTCCGGGACGGGGCCGCCGTATCGAGCACCACCTGACGGAGGCGGGGGAGCGCGTCCTGGAGGCCGGGCACGCGGTGGCGGACGGGGTGCTGGAGGAGTGCTTCGCCGGGCTGGGGGAGGGGGAGCGGGGGACGCTGCTGAAGCTGCTCCAGCGCCTGAACGAGCCGACGCCCTGACGTGCGGGGGCCTTCCGGATCAGCTGGGGAGCAGGCCCTTGGTGTACCGGTGACACGGCACGGTGACCGGCCCGTCCGGCCCCTCCGCCGCGTAGTCGAACGGCCCCTCGTCGGCCCAGCCCTGACGCTCGTAGAACCGCCGCGCGCGGGCGTTCCCGGCGACGACGGCGAGCCACGCCCGACGGTGCCCCCGTCGTCGTACGACCTCCTCGGCACGCGCCAGGAGCGCCCCCGCGACGCCCGCGCCGCGGTGCTCGGCCGCCACGTAGAGCTGCTCGACCTCGTCGCCGACGACCACGACGAAACCCACCACGGCACCGCCCCTTGTCGCGACGACGGTGTCCGCGACCCGCTCGGCGGCACGGGCCGCGAAGGACTCGGGCGTACGGACGGCGACCAGTTCGTCGGGTACGTGCCCCAGGTGGCCGTCGCGCCATCCGGTGCGCCAGATGGCGGCCAGGGCCGGCGCGTCGGCGGGGGCCGCGGGGCGCAGGACGGTGATCGGGCTGTCGTGTGCGGGCATGACGCCAGATTACGGAGAGCTGTCGCTCAGTCGGGTTCGCCGTCCCGGACGATCCGGCGGACGACCTCCGCGGCCCGCTCCGGGTGCGCCTCGAACCAGGCGCCGAGATGCTCGCGGACAGCCTCCGCGACACAGACGCGCACCTCCGTGTTACCCAGCAACCCACGTGTGGCGCCGGGGAATTCGGGATGGTCCAAGTTCACGGATACGACCGCCGTCAGCAACTCGTCGATCCGGCAGGGAGCAAGACCGGGGACGTACGAGGTGATCGCGGCCGTCACGCCGTCACGGAAGCCGTCCACGTGAGTGCCGCCCTCCGGTGTGCACCGGCTGTTGACGAAGCCCCGCACCCGAACTCCGCTCAAGCCGCCCCAGGCCAGGGCGACTTCCATCGCCCCCGCCATCCGCGGGTCCTCACGCTCGAAGCCGACGACGTCCGGGCCGAGGGCCGCTCCCGCCTCTGCCTCGACAGCGGCCACGAAGTCCCGTACCCCGTCCGGAAAGCGGAACCGCACCGCTCGGGGGCCGTCGGCCGGGCGTTCGTCGGTCAGGGAGATGGCCAGGCCCCGGTTGAGGAAGGCCACCTGCCGGAAACGCTCCGCGAGCACCGAGAACGAGCACGCCGTCGTCTCGAAGATCCCGGCGTCGGGCCGGAAGGCGATGCTCGTGCCGTCGTGGGTCGCGGGCCCCGCCGTCACCGGCGCGCCGACGGGGGCCCCGCGCACGTACTCCCGGACGTGCCGGCGGCCGCCGTACCGCACCTCCGCGGTCAGACGGCTCGACAGTGCGTTGGTGACGAAGGGGCCTACCGCGAGGGGGCCCAGAAGGGCGAGGCGCCGACCGCAGGGCCCGGACTCGGTCTGCAGAGAGGTCAGTTGAGCGTCGAGACCGGGGGAGTTGTCTGCCTCGAACGGCACCGTCACCCCATCATCGACGACCCGTGCGCCGCCGTCGGGTGTGAGCGTGACGTCGACGGAGCCGGTGCCCCGGGCCAGGACGGCGTTCACGGCCCGACCGACGACCTCGAACAGGGCCTGATGCAGCCCACGCTCCCCGACCGAACCGACCCACATCCCCGGCCGCTTACGAATGGCCTCCCGCCCTTCCAGCACCTCGATGTCAGCAGCGCTGTATTCCAAGCCGTCCCCACTCACGAAAACCCCTCCCCTGGGCGCCCAGCAGATGTCCCCACCCTATGGGGAATCCAGCAAAACGCCAGGTCAAGGGTGGTTTGCCGAGTGCGTGGACGGGCGTCTGCGCGTCTAGGAGGAGGCGGTCGGCGGGGATCCCGCAGACACGGTCCGTCACGCGCCGGGGGCCCTGCGAAAGCCCCGCACGCCCCCATCACGGGCGCCCCTGAGGGCCCCAATTTCCCTCATTTCACAGGCCGTCGAGGACCGGTGAGGACCCGCTACCGCTCGGGCATGCCCGCCCGCATCGCCTTCGCGGTGGCCGCAGGGTCGTACCCCTCGGGCACGCCCGGCACCAGGATGATGTCCCCGACGATGTGCCGCGACCGCAACGGCGCGATCTCCTGATACGCGGCCGAGTCCCACCAGGCCCGAGCCTCCTCCATCCCCGGAAACTCGATCACCACCACATGCCCGGGCCAACTCCCCTCCTTCACCTCATGCTGCGAGGCATGCACCAGAAACCGCCCACCGTACGGCTCGAACGTGCCACTGATCCGCTCGATGTACTCGGCGATCTCGGGGTGCGGGGCGGCTTCTTGGAGGTGGCCTATGACGTAGGCGGGCATGGTGTCCTCCGGGTCGGTCGTGTCGGGCGGTCGTGTCGGCTCTACTGGTTCCGTACATCGACGATCGTGGCAGGCGGGACACACCGGTTCCATTACCTGGCGGGTAAGCGCCCCAGGACCACCAGGCCGTACGGCGATGCCATGTCAGTGGGCTCCTCTACGGTGCCCACATGACGCCGACGCATTGGATACACCGCCCTCTCGCCCACTGCGAGGAGGCCAACGTCGTCTTCTTCCGGGGACTGACCCCGCACGCCCTCACCCAAGGACTCCTCGACCAGCGTCGGATGCCGCTCGCACACGGCAAGGGCACCGACTGGGGAGTGCTGGTGCACTACATGCACAGTTGGGACACCGACGAGTACGACTCCGCCGACTACGGCCCACTGTGCGCGGCCGGCGGCGAACTCGCCGTCTTCGTGACAGAACCCTGCATCGCGAAGGCGCACGGACCCTGGTTCTCGTACTACCGCGACGGTCGGCTGATCTGCGGCTTCAGCTTCGAGACCCCGACTCTTCCCGTGGGCGACGAGCCAGAGCTGCTGCTGCCCGCCCTGGAGGCGGCGAAGCTGATCGGCGCACAGGCGCAACCCGACGGGGACTACAGGGAGGAGCGGATCGTGGAGACGATCGCCGGGTTCCTGGGGCTGCCGGAGCTGGAGATGCCGTGACGAAGGCCCGACGCGAGCCATGACTCAGCCGGCGAGGCGGTGTCTTCGGCCGTCCGATTCCGGCGTGGCCAAGCAGAGCGGCCCGGTCGAACTCCGGGCGGACAGCCTTCCAGCGTCTGACACGGCGAGGCATTCAGTCCGTGGTCGGGTCAGCCTCGCAGGTAGGTGTGGACTGCGGAGGCAATAGCGGTGCCAAGTGGGATGGGTACAGCATTGCCGATCTGCCGCGCGATGTCGGTCTTTGAGCCGCACCAACGGAAACCGAGCGGAAAACCTTGGATCCTAGCTGCCTCGTAGTGAGTGATGGGGCGAGCAGCAATGGGGTGCAGGTAACGACCCTTTTCGGGTTTGAAGAATTCGGTGCGAATAGTTACAGAGGGCTCACCCAGGCGAAGCCGGCCCATGACGTCACCCGTACCCGTGTTGTGATTGTCCCAGCTCTCGGTCGACAGATATTTGACGGGAGTTGACACGCCAGAAGGTCTGGAGGTTTCAAAGATCCGAATCTCTCCGTCGCGGTCTACCGTGTACCACTTGCCGCGCAAGTCTTTGCGGTTTCCGCCTTCAGGGATGGCTTTATAGCGGGCCATGGAGAGAGGCTCTGGGTTACGGCCGAAGTGAAGGTCGGTGGTGGTGAAAATTCCGGGGACGCGTGCCTCGACGTCGGGAATATATTCCTTGCCGTCCGGGAGTTCGGTGCCTCGCAGTGCGAGCCGTTCCGATTCGTCGAATACTTCGTCGACCGCCTGCCAGTATGAGTGCATCGCGTCAATTCCGTCGAGTGGTTGAGCCGGGGCGGTGCTGCCGCGCCTGATGCGACGGAAATGTGTCGTTGCGGGATACTTCATGATGCGCCCATTGGCAAGGTCCTTGCGGACGCCGATCACAATGGCGCGACGACGTGCTTGAACGGCACCATAGTC
Source organism: Streptomyces sp. C1-1 (assembly GCF_050214755.1). Classification (NCBI taxonomy): domain Bacteria; kingdom Bacillati; phylum Actinomycetota; class Actinomycetes; order Kitasatosporales; family Streptomycetaceae; genus Streptomyces; species Streptomyces sp. C1-1. The sequence continues at coordinate 6,129,066 of NZ_CP189826.1, forward strand.
GGCCGCGTTGAGAAGATAGCGCTTATATTTCTTCTCTTCCGCCTCTCCCGGATCATGGCCCGGGGGATCGATCAGCCGATAGTCGGACAGTTGGCCACCCTCTTGTACTTCGCGGAGAAGGTTGAGGAATTCATCCGACTTGAGGAACCGATCGACATTCTCAATGACGAAAACTTTCGGACGGATTTTTCCGACGATGCGAACGTATTCCTCCCACAATCGATTACGTTCGGCTCCTTTCTTGTGGCGATTCAAGGCGGAAAATCCTTGGCATGGTGGCCCTCCGACCACTACGTCGGCATGGAGGGCCTCCTCTGTCGGCTTCCACTCCTCGATGTCCTCGAGGTGGACGCGGGCAGGAGGCAGCCCGCTCTCCGATTTGCTCCCGAAGTTCACCGCGTACGTGGCCGCCGCAGCGAGATCGTGCTCGACCGCTGCGACACTGCGGAAGACGGGTCCGCCGTCCTGCGCCCCCTCCGGACGAAACTCGTGAAAGCCCTGGGTGAAGCCGCCGCATCCACTGAAAAGATCAAGGACAGTGATGGGCTCGAGAGGGAGGGGGCGGGGCGTGCTCATGAGGGGATCTTAGCTGCGCAGGGCGGCCGAGATGGAGCGACCGATGGCAGTCGCCAGGGGCGGAGGCATCGCATGACCGATCTGACGGTATCTGGACGTCTTTCCGCCGGCGAACCTCCATTCCTCGGGGATCGCTTGGATCAACGCGGCCTGTTCGACTGTCAGCTTGGGCTGGTCGTCGGCCGGAAAGTCTGCTCCTGGGGGCTCGTCGCCAAGGCTGTTGCCATTCACACCCAGCGTGGCCCACGCGTTCTTGGTGCCAGTGGGACCGAGATCGGCGCCTCCGCGGCGATCGGAGCCGCCTACGAGAGCGGGGGCGATGCGGTCGGCGCCCTTTATCCAGCGTTCCGCGCCCGGCCACCCGTGCGCCGACATGGAGGGGCCGAGGACTTGGCCTACGGACGGTGGTGGCGCCTCGTGCGGCTCGGGCCAGGAGAAACGGGAGAAGTAGGGCTCCTGCAGGGCAACCAGGAAGCCACTGCTGCGATTCTGTGGTACTCCGAAGTCGGCGGCGTTGAGAACTCGCCAACTCCATTTGTAACCGGCATCCTTGAGCTCGGCCTCGATCCACGCGCGGTCGGACGCGAAGGCCGGGTTCTCGACCAGGTCCGGCACATTTTCCAAGAGCACTGCCTTGGGGACGATGACACGTACCAGTGCTACGGCGGCTCTGAGGACGCCACGCTCCTCCGTATCCTCTGCACGGCCGACGCTGGCAGGTGACTTCACTCGGGGGAGTCCACCACTGACCAGATCGACACCGGCAATATCGGGGCGCTCGCTGGGGCGGAAATCCTCGATGTCGATACAGACCACGTCCCACTCGGGCCTGTTCAGATCAATCGTGAAGCAGGCATCGGCTTTATTGTCCATGAGTAGGACGGGGTCGAATCCAGCTAGCTCCAGCCCGAGTGCCTGGGCTCCGGACCCGGCGCAGATTTCCACTGAGCGAAACCGAAGCGGTCCGGTCGTCCTCGCCGGAGTGGGCCCGGACACCGAGGTCTGCTCCGCAGGCGAATCCGAAGCCGACATCGCCCGCTGCGCATTGACGGACTCCGCGGCCACAGCGCGTAGTTCCTGATCCAGTGCCTGTTCCTCAATGCCGTCGAAGAGCACGAATGGGGCGAGCCGCAACAACCTCTTGAGGAAGTCGCGGAGCGTCGCACGCTCGTTCAGACCGGACAGATCCAGGTCTTTCCAGACGCGGAGAATGGCTCGCACCATGTGCGGACTGCCACCGAGTGCCGCTCGCCGAGCGTAGATCTGGTCGAAGGCAGCCTCACCGAGAATCTTGAGAGCGCCGTACGGATCAGTGGACTCGGAAGAACGGACAAGCTGGGCCCGCCACCACATGCGACCGAACACGTGCCGCGTCAGGTCAGTGCCGAGGACACGGTCTTTGGGCGGCTGGGGATAGCGCCAGAAGGCGACATCCGGGAGCAGTACGAGCGCGAGGAAGGCCCAGACGTCCCGTGAGGCGGCCTCGGCCGGCACCATTCCCATCTCGGAGTGCAGCAGAGCGGCGAGCCGAAGATCGAAGTCCGCATTGCGGGCGCGATCGGACTCGTCCGGGAAGCCTGCCTGTTTGGCGAGGTCGACGACTCCCACACGCAGCTCTTGAAGCTGCGCCGAGGAGATGCGGTCACCACCGGTGGCGACATATACCGCAGAGCCGTGGGCGCTAGCGACTCGACTCGTGAGGTCGGCGATCGAGAGGTGCCTGTACTCGTCGAAGAGCGGCCTTGCCTGCTCGGGCAGCAGTCTTGGATAGAGGAAGCTCATCAGGACACCTCGAAGATTTTGACCGCCGCCTGCAGATCCGAGGCGAACAGAGCCGGCGACTGCCGTTGGCGCAATCGGATGTCAGTGATCGATTGGCCGGGGAAGAGTTGATCGAACAGGCTCTGCATGGTGGCGCCCAACGAGCCCACGGGGAAGTCGGAGTCTTCGGCGAAGTCATCATGAGTCAGCGCGTGTTCGATCATGACCCTCGCCGCGTCCGCATAGACGGCAGAGAGCACAATTCGGTCTACAGGGCGTGGTTTGCCTGCATTCTCGAACGCCGTGGTAGTAACCGTGTTCTTCTCGTTGACGAGAAGGAGCAGAGAGCCCATCGTGGCGCCCTCCAGGCTTCCGCTGATCTGCAGGTGCCAGGCCGCATGGTCGGGGAAGGACGTCAGCGCAAAATCGATCACGGCCATGGGGAACTGTGGCGCGTCGCCCTGGAGGCGGAGGAACTTGCGGTCACTCCACAACACGGAGCCCGCTCGCCTTGGAGACGACGGCCGGACATCGTTCTGCCGCTCGGCCAGGACGAGTGCGGTGTCGAGCATGAGCAACCCGCCCAGGTCGGCGCCTGGGAGCCGAAACTCGAGTTCTACGGTGCGGGCACCACGATCGGTCAAGCGCACATGGCGAGCCGGTCCACTGAGGTTCGATCCGGTTGCCGTCCACACGGCCGCGAGTACGAGGGCTGTGTCCGTTGGCAGACCTGCTTGGGCACGTGCTCGGTCGAGGTCGACCCGGACGACCCTGCGGAGGTTCAGGTCCATCTGGTAGTCCCAGTCCGGTAGAGCCTCAGGCAGATCAATGTCGCCATCTGCTGTGACGAGCCGCCATGCCTCGGCGGTGACCACGTCCTCGGAGGGGACGCGATAAGGAAGAACACGTCGAGTCACGATGTCTTCACCCCCTCGACCTTGACCCCGATCTCGGTCATGGTGTCGGGAGCCGGCCTGACGAGAGCCCGCCAGACCGATTCACTGCCGTCGATTACGCAGGACTCGGATGTGTGCAGGTAGCCGGTGTCGTCCTCCCACCCGATCAGGACGGGCATGCTTGCTCCGATGGGCGGATCCGTCTCACGGCCTCCGGTGCCGGGAAGAGTGACGGCCAGATCGATTCGGACCTGCTGCGGTCCGGGAACGGGCAGCCGGAACTCCTGGACGAGTATGGATTCGTTGCCGCGATCGTCGTAATAAGGCTCGCCGACGTACTGCACTCGGGGGCGTTGGCGTGGTCCGGTATTGCTTGTTCCGGATGGGGCCGGGAACGAATTGGTGTTGCTGTCGTATTCGTCGAAGCCGGCCGTCTTGTCCTTGGTGGGGGGTGCGGGCGAGGGACGACCTACGGACGAACGGGGTGCCGCATCCCCAGCGTTGTCGGACTTCGAGGCACGCATGCTCGTGCTGCCGGGCTTCGCGTAAGACGTGGCTCCACCGATTCCCCATGCACCACCTACCAGGCCAGAGAAGAGTGAACTGGCCGCGCCCAGAGCGATGTTGCTCGCCCCGGCACGGGCGTTGCCGCCGAGAGAGAGCAGATTGCTCAGCTCATCCTGGATTCGCCGGAACGTGACCTGAACGAAGGTGCTCTCAGGCCGCAGAAGCGACTGGGGGTTCCAGGCATCGTGCGTGGGTGGTTCGGCCTTCGCATACGTTTCGTCCATGGCTTCGTCGGCCCGGAATACTCCCGCGTATCCCTGATTCACGCTTGGAGGTTTTGGACCGGCGTGGTACGTGACAACAAGCTCTGCCGGCCGCATCAGACACACGTGATGGACGACATCCTCGATATCGAGCAAGAGCGATGCCCGTGTCGGTTCCAGCGGTGGCATGATCCGCTTCACGAGTCCGAGTCGCCCTAGATACCGCTTGGGTTTCAGGCAATGCAATTCGCTGCCGTCCGGGCCCGTCATCGATTCGTAAGCGGCGACGAACAAATTGAGAGGACGTGTCTCCCGAGGGTCGGGCACGGAGTGCTCGACACCATCGCAGGTCACGGTGAACCTCATAGCGGCCTGCTTACCGTTGACGGAAATCATCTTCGGCCAGAGATGCCATGTGATGGTCTCTGCCAGGTAGCGGGCCGCCTCCGGTGCAGGGAGTTCGTCCAGGTCCGGATCGATGACTACGACCGTCGTACCGGTCTCTTCCGTACCGAAGGGTCTGAGCCCCAGACGCTGAGCTGTGGTTTCGGCCTCTCGACCCACCAAGGGTTCGACGACCTCACTCGATGTATTTCCCCACCAGTGCCGACCCGTGTAGCGACGACTCTCACCGGTTTCACCGGCCACGTAGCTCTTCCAAAGAGCGCAGCCGATGAGCCGGGTTTCGTAGCCTCCCTCTGCCGTGCGGCAGCGGGAGTGAACAAGGATGGATCCGGACTTTGACAGCAGATAGAAGATGCCCTTCCCGAAACCGTAAGTCCCACCGCCCAGGTCGGTGTCTCGTGGTTCGCCTATGTTGCGGATGAACGAGACGAAGTCCCGGTCGGCGCCCACGGCATCGTCTGCGCGAGTCGGTCCTCCAAGGCCTCGGGTACCGCGATCGGAGACGGCCAGGACCTGGACCGGGCCGCGCCTCAGAGTGTCGTACAGGGGGAAGGTCTCGGTGCCCGAGGGGGCGCCGTTGAGCAGAAGCTCTCTCCATGCACTCATGTGGGCCGGACCGACAGTCCACATGTCGATTCGGAAGTCCACTGGCGAAGGGGACTGTACGAGACGGGCGTCCCAGCTGTTTTGGGCGGACTCGCGCACCAGGATTGTGAGCAGGTCGAGTTCCGGACGACCGAGCTGGTTGCGGATTCCTTCGGCGGCGCTTGCGCCCTCGGGCGGATAGGGCTGCGAGAACCAGCGTGGCTCCGTCATGCGGACTCCTCGATCATTCTCTTGATCAAGTGGGCCACTTCCTCGGTCGGGAGCGAAGCAGGAGTCTCACCGGACAGATCTATGGAGTATTCGACGTCCAGTATCGAGACAGGTAGCCCGGCTTCTCCGAGTTCCCGGCTTGTCAGCCCGGGGAAGTCGGCGTCGACGCTGTACCACCGCTCCTCGCTGATGACGAAGCGCACGTCGTGATAGCGATCGGCGTCCGAAGGGTTGTACCCCGCCGCTGCGAGGAGGTCGAGCAAGGCTCGTTCGTCGTCGCAGAGCCGAAGTGTCTCTTCAATCAAGTCCACGAATCCGGCACCTGCCTCGTTGCCGGCTGTGCGTTGGAGACGGAACCATGCCAGACAGAGAGTTCCACCCTGCGGCGCCTCAAGCTGGTCAAGTCCGTGAATGCGTGGTCTTCTTCCCTCGCTTGCTGTGGTCGCCTTGACCTCGACGGCGGTCTTACCGGCCGTGAAGTCATGACGGTGCCCCTCGGGCCCACGCCAGAGGCGGTGCGCGCTGGAGTCTTCCTCGAGAAGTCGGCGGAGTACGAGCAACTCGCCGTACATCCCTGTCAGTTGATCGGGGCCCAGTAGTGTTCCCTGCGCTCGGAAGAGCGCCTTCCACCTGTCCAGAACGCGGTACATCGCCTTTACAGGATTTCCGGGAAGTTCCCGCGCTGTCCCCAACACATCCACACAAAGCTCGGTGAACAGATCATTGAGGTCTGTACGCAGACAGGCGAGATCGGCGTAAGTCTGGTAGGTCTCCTCGTCCTCGAGAGCCCGCTTGTCCAGACGGAGCACGGGTCCGTCGAGTCCGGGCCGAACCTTGCGGTGAGCATGAATCGGTACCAGCAGGTGGCGGTGTCCATGGTGGTCGACGGCCACCGCCAAGTCTCCACTGCTGCCGTTTGCGGGCAACTGTGTTATGCGCAGACTTCGTTCACCTTTGGTCTGCTCTGCAGCGAGTGCCGTCCAGCGATCCTCGACGAGCTTGCGAAGCGCATCCTTGTTCATGCGTCCTCGCTGTCGAGAAGGCTGTAGTCCTCGTCCTCGATCCGCACGTTGGACAAGTCGGCGGAGATGTAGTTCTCCACAGTGCTGTCCGTTTCCCGCGGTTCAGGGAAGACGAGGCCGACACCAATCACGTGCTCTTCCGCGTTCAGGGGCGCACGCAGCTTTTTCGACGGACTTGGTTCGGACACCTTGTCGATGGGATACAGGACGAGCAGGCCGGTGTGCGGAAGCCTGTCGCGGCGCATGTCCATGATGCCTTTTTCGGTCAACTTCCCGGTATCGCCGCTGAGATCAATCGCGGCATCACGACGGCTCATGAGTGTCTTGATGTCTGCGAAGTCCGGATCGGGATTGGTTACCGCGAGGCGAGCACGAGCATTGAGCCCAACGACCACCTTGGGGTCGAACTCGAAGTTCTCCCCCTTGCCGCGAGGGTTACCGACGATCGCGACATTCCATCGCTTGAGTGAGTCCGCTGCCGAGACTCGCTTCCGGATGTACCCAATGATCAAATCGGCGTCGTTCTCGGGCGACTTCTCGTGGAACTTGTACTGCTGCAGGAATGAGATCACCACGTCGTGCGGCACGTCACGGAAAACGTATCGGCCGTCGGTTGAGCGATCCTCCACCCTGACGGCATTCGTAAGGGAGGCAGTCACTAGGGCGCGTGCAGCGTCGGCGTTGCCGCGCAGCCAATCTGCGTTGGTGTGGAAGTAGTGTGTCTGGACCCGCTTGCCGCCGTATGAGGCGGCCGCTCGCACGGCACCGCGCATCTTGGCTGCTGCAGTCACCCGCAGCGCGGGGTGGGTTCGCAGGCGCACGGCGAAGGTGAGAGGTGTCTCGTCCTCGGTCATGTAGATGTCGATGTCACGCCGCATCTCGGTCTCGACCGTGGCCAGATGACGGAACCACTCGGCCAACTCGTCGGTCATCCAGATACGGGGCAGATCGGCGTAGCCACCTCGAAAACCGAACCAGCGGCCCATCTGGAGCAATGTGTCGTAGGCAGAAACGGCGCGGACGAAGTAGCTGACCGACAGCCCTTCGAGCGTCAAGCCACGGGAAAGTGTATTGCCGCCCACGGCGATTGCCACGACTGGACCGTTCTCGTAGTCGAGGCGATCCTCGCTACTGGAGTTGTCCATGATGACGCGGCAACTGTCGACGACTCCTCGCAGCTCGGGTACCAGGTCGTCGAAGGGCACCTTCGTCTCTCCGAATTCCTCGGCCGGGACTCGGGAGGTCTCGTGTTCCCAGAGGTCACGGAGGCCGGCCATGAACCCGGGATCCGGCAACGATCGTGCCGCCCGATCGCGCAGGTGCTCCAAAGGCCTCTTGAAACTGTTGTGCACCGACGTGTTGACGCTTGTGTGGATCAGCATCGTGCTGTGCGGGTTGCCTGTGCCACGTACACGCCTCGCGGCGGTGACCAACCAGAAGTACTCGATTGCTCGACTCAGGGTGTCGGTGATGAAGGGCTCGAAGCCTTCTACGTCAGCCTTCGTGGTTGGGCGCACGAGTGGTACGTCCTCCTCGGGAACCGACCTGATCATGTCGTGGCCATCGTCCACCTGTTCAGGGTCTTCGCCGTCGAGCGCGTAGCGCCCGAACAAGACCTCGGTACCGAAGTGGCCTTGTGGCTTCGGCAGATTGACCACGAAGTGCTCCGGGTACAGGTCCTTCGCGCTTGGGTCGATCAGCAGGTTCGCGAACGGCGAAGCCGTGTACCCGACATATGCGCACCTCGGGAGAGAACCCATGATGTCCAGGATCAGCGGGTTGATGGACTTTGTCGCCACTGTGGCCTGGTCGGCCTCGTCGTCGATGATCAGTGCGGGACAGTCCTCGAGGTAATCGGACGCCTTCTCAAGCCAGCGGGCGAGTTTGCGCAGCACCGTCGCGTTCTTCTTCACCACACACAGTACTCGCGTCTTGTTGCTCTTCCCGAAGTACGAAGCCGGGTTCTCCTGCGGGGTGAAGTCCTTGTCGAGACCAGTGAGTTGGGACCACATGGAGGGATTGGGCTCAATGAGTTGCTGTACCAGACGGGCCTGAGTCTGGCGACGTAGGCCGTTGTGGATGCCGGCGAGGACGATGAACAACTTGTATCCGCGGTCCGCGGCCTTGGCCATGACCGACGTGAAGTTGGTCGTCTTGCCGGACTGTACGTAGCCGACCACAAGGCCTCGAGTGGAGAATGCTTTTTCTTTCGGATGATTCAGCAGCGAGACGACGCGAGTGGAGGAGTCGTCCAGACTGCTGATCGCAGGGTCCTGAGGCCATCCGTCCTTGCGAAGCAGGTCGACAACCGCCGGCCAGCACTTGTCCTTGGCCTGAGGGCCTGTGTACCAGGTGTCGCGGCCGTCCGTAACCACCGCGTGTGGTTCGTCCATCTCCCTGATGCGTATGGTCTGCTGCTCGTGACGCTCTCGGATCCGTTCGACGATGTCCTGACTGACACCGAGCTGTTCCAAGCGCTTGACTGCTTCCGAGGGGGGAAACCCTTCCAGCAGCGCCTTGAACGTTTCGTACATACCGTCGAATTCGTCGGACATGAGGGTCGCCCGTTCCCCGTTCCACTCACGCGGCCAGCCGACTCACCGGGCCTGCCCGACTCCGTGGATGGCTCCGTGAACGGCACAGGTACCTGGGCGAGCGCTGGCACGCCACTGCCATATGACGTCTCCACACTATTCGGTGAGATAGGCGTAGATGTAGGGAACCAATACAACGATCAATCATCACCTCAAGGGTGCACAGATCGGTGATGGACTGCGTGCCTCGGCCGATGCGGCCCAGGCGCGCGAAGTCAGCAGGATCGGGCGTCGGCGGTGGCCTTCAGGTCTGCCTGGGGAGCGATCGCCGCCGTGCGACGGTGTCCGCGATTTGCTGAGCCACCTCTACAGGGGACTCGTGCTCCCAGAACCTCAGGACGGTCCAGCCGGCATCACGTAGGTGGTCCGTTGTCTCACGATCACGTGTCATGTTCTTGTCGAGCTTGGTGCGCCACCACTCCGCGTTGGCCTTCGGCTGCGTTGCGTGCTGGGGGCAGCCGTGCCAGAAGCAACCATCCATGAAGACGGCGATCTTGAGCTTGCCGAAGACGATGTCGATCGTGCGGCGCGGGGCTCCTGGCACTGGCACGTTCACCCGATAGCGGAGGCCTTCAGCATGTAGGAGCCGTCGGACCGCGACCTCGGGTGCTGTGTCGCGTGAACCTTGTCGGCTCATGCGGGCCGAGACGGACGGGGAGGACGGGACGGCATCTGGCACGTGAGCATTCTGCCGGCGTCTCCAACGTGTGGCCGCGCCTGCGTCGATCCGGGAAGAATGCGTAGGCACGAAGATGCCTCCGCTCACTACGGCGTTGGCGGTCGTCCCGTCGCCGGGAACCGCTTGTCGTCGCAACGCAAGATGACTTGGCGGGGTGGGTGGTGGTGCGGGATGCGGGGAAAACGCAGCCGTTTGCGGCGGTGGGCAGGTGGCCCCCGTTGGGAGTCACCCCAGGGCCACCCGCTTCTTGGCAGTGTCGTGCTTCCGCAGCCCGCCTCAAGGGCGAGGTGCGTCGCCTTCGGCGATGGCCCTCCGGGCCACCCTTGACCCAGGCCGCTCCAGCACGGGTGAGAAGCGAGCGGGCGGCCCGGGAAAAGTGGGCGTCAGGGGCGGATGGGCAGACGCGGGTCATGGATTCGGCCGAGATCGGAGGCGCGTCTGCCTGTGGGGGCACGCCGGGTTCGCTCAGCGGCTTGCGGCGGCGCTTCGGCGTGTGGGTGTCGTAGCCGTGCTACGCCCCGTGGCACCCCTCATAGACCCGCCCCGACCCGCACCAGCACTCCGCCCCCCGCTGCGGCGGCCACTCCACGGCCCGCCCCCGCGCGGCCAGCGTCGTCGCGTACTGCGGGAGCAGGTCCGTGTCGGAGGGGGACGTGGCCTCCGAGGCCGCGAAGGCCTCGTACGACGGGACCGTGCCCGTGACGATGCCGAGGTTCGGTGTGCCGCTGGCCGCCAGTTCGCGCAGCGAGGCCTCTATGGTCGCGAGGTGGGCCTCGTGGGAGGGGTATTCGTCGGCCAGCTCGGGATAGGCGCCCACCAGCTCCCTCAGCTCACTCTCCGGCCAGTGCAGGACCGCCACCGGGAAGGGGCGGGACAGGGCCTCCCGGTAGGTGCCGAGCTCCGCGCGCAGGCGGGAGATCTCCGCCTGGAGTTCCGCCGGGTTGTCCGAGCCCAGGGACCACACCCGCTTGGGGTCGTGCAGTTCGTCCAGGGGCACCGGTGAGGAGGAGAGGGTGTCGGCCAGGACGTCCCAGTCGTCGTGGGCCACGCCCAGCATGCGGCGTACCCGGTGGCGGCCGAACAGCAGCGGGTGCGTCGAGTACGGGGGCTCCGCCACGTCCGTCAGCAGCAGGCGGGCGCCCTCCGTGAACGTCTCGTGGGCCGCCTCCAGCTCGTCGTGCGCCTCCAGGGACTCCGCCACGATCACCCAGGGCGCCGGGTCGCGGGGTGCTGCCACACGGATGCCGGTGATGATGGCCCTGGCCTCGGCCTCGTGGCCGTACTCCCAGAGGTTGGAGGCCTTCAGGGCCCGCACCAGATAGGGGTTCTCCAGGCCGTCCGCGGAGGAGAGCAGACGGTCGTAGAGGGTCGTCGCGGCGGGGCGGTCGCCGGAGAGTTCCCGGTGGGCCGCGGCCTGGAGGAGCAGGGCCTCGGCGTCCTCGGGATACAGGCCGGCGGTTCGCTCCAGGCGGGCCGCTTCGGCGGTGTGTTCGACGTTCTCGGCAGGCGTGTCGGGGCGCATGAGGGAAACCGTACTGCCCATCGGTGCCGATGAAGAGGTCTCTGCTGGTCAAGGGACGCCTCAGCGGCGAGGTGCGGGGGCGCGACGGATCACGACGCCTCAGCGGCGAGGTGCGGGGGCGCGACGGATCACGACGCCTCAGCGGCGGGCCACCGGCTCGCGTGCCGCCCAGGCCATCGTCAGCAGGCCGGCCAGGACGATGCCCGCGCCCACGTACAGAGGTGCCGTGTAGCCCAGGCCCGCGCTGATCGCCGCGCCGCCCAGCCATGCGCCCAGCGCGTTGCCGACGTTCGACGCCGAGACGTTGGCGCCGGCCGCGAGCGGGACTCCGTGGGCGGCGTCCGTGACGCGGGTGATCAGGCCCGGGACGGGGGCGAAGCCGGACACGCCCAGCAGGAAGGTGAGGAGTACGGCCGCCATGGGGTTGCCGGCCAGCAGACCCAGCGCCAGGAGGGTCGCCGTGAGCGCGGCCAGGGACACCAGCAGGGCGCGGTCGCGGTTCCGGTCCGCCGCCCGGCCGCCCGCGATGTTGCCCACGACCAGTCCGCTGCCGTAGACCACCAGGAGCCAGGCCACGTCCGTGTCCGAGAAGCCGGTGACCTCGGTGAAGGTGTACGCGATGTAGCTGAAGGCGCCGAACATCCCGCCGTAGCCGAGAGCCGTGGCGGTCAGGGTCAGCCATACCTGGCGAGAGAGCAGGGATCGTAGCTGGGCCGGTAGCGCGATGGGCTCGTCCTCGCCCGGGGCCGGTCTGCCCGCCCATCCCGGTACCAGTACCGCGATCGCCGTCGCCGCCACGACCCCGACCCCCGTGATCGCCCAGAACGTCGCCCGCCAGCCCCAGCGGTCGCCGATCAGGGCGCCGAAGGGGACGCCCAGTACGTTCGCCACCGTCAGGCCCGCGAACATCACCGCCACCGCCCTCGACGCCCGCTCGGCTGCGACCATGCGGCGCGCCACGAGGGAGCCGAGGCCGAAGAAGGTGCCGTGGCAGAGGGCGGCGACCACGCGGCCCAGAAGCATCACCGGGTAGTCGGGCGCGAGTGCCGAGAGCAGGTTTCCGACGACGAACAGGACTACGAGGCCGGTCAGGACCGGTTTGCGCGGCAGCCTCGCCGTCGCGGCCGTCACCGCGATCGCGCCGACCGCGACGGTCAGGGCGTATCCGGAGATCAGCCGGCCCGCCGCGGCCTCGGAGACGTCGAAGTCGCGGGCCACCTGTGGCAGCAGCCCGGCGATCACGAACTCGGTCAGGCCGATGCCGAAACCGCCGAGGGCCAGCGCGACCAGCCCGGCCGGCGGCCGGGTGGGCGGCGCTCCGGTCGCCGGTGTTGTCCGGGGGCCGGTCTCCATCGGTGACCGGGGGCCGGTCTCCATCGGTCTCGGGGGGCCGGTCTCCATCGGTGTCCGAGGGCCGGTCCCCATCGGTGTCCGAGGACCGGTCCCCATCGGTGTCCGAGGACCGGTCCCCATCGGTGTCCGAGGACCGGTCCCCGCCCGCGCGTCGGAGGCTTCCCGCGTCAGATCGTCACTCCGTCGATCTGCAGCGTCTGCACCGCCTTGCCCGCCACCGACACGGCCACGGACTTCCCGTTCAGGTAGGTGTCCGAGTACGACCTGTACAGGTCGCCGCCCGTGGTCACCGTGTTCCAGCGCGGCACCAGGCCGCCCGAACCGCCGGTCACCGTCGTGAACCTGGAGAGGTCGAAGGTGAACGTCTGCGCGGATGTGGAGGTGTTGAGAGCCACGATCACCAGGCGCCTGGCCGAGGAGTCGTAGGCGGCCACCGCGTTGCTCACGCCCGTGTCGAGGATCTTCATGCCGGGGCGGATGTGGCGGCTGAACTGGGCCATCGTGTAGTACTTCGTCTGCACCGCGCCCGCCTGCAGGGTGCTCGCGTCGTACGCGATCATCGCCCAGTTGGTGGAGGGGTCCATGACCTGCCAGTAGACCCAGGCGGTCGGGTGCAGCCAGCGGAAGTCGTACAGGAGGTTGAAGGCGAGGGTGTACCCGGTGCCGTCGTTGTCGCCGGTCTCGGAGTTCCAGAGGGCCTTGCCCGCCGTCGTCACCACATCCGTGTAGAGCAGGTCTCTACGGCCGCCCGAGCCCTGGTAGCCATGGACATTGACCCGGTTGACGTACCCCTTCGTCGTGGAGGAGAAGGAGTTCCAGGTGGTGCGGGCCAGGTCGTAGCTCGTCTCGTCGGACGCGGAGATCTTGGTGCCCGTCAGGCCCCGCTTGTCCAACTCGCTGCGCAGGTACGGCAGTACGGCCGACTGGACCGTCGCGTCCATGTGGCAACCCTCCTGGGTGCCGGTGGCCGTCCACCACGACGAGGAGGGCTCGTTGAAGGCCTCGACCGTCGCGAAGTTCACGCCCCAGTTGTTCTTGGCGTAGAGGGCCACCGCGGCGAGGTGGGAGGCGTGCTGGCGGTAGTTCCAGGACTGGAGGTTGTTGCCGCCGTCGGAGGCGCCGGAGGGGTTGTGGTTCAGACACATCCACCACATGGGGGAGTTGGCGAAGAGTTCGGTGGTCGCGCCGCGCGCCACCGCCTTCGTCAGCATCGCGCGCTGGGTGGCGTCCGCCGTCCACTTCCAGGCCGAGGAGGTGGGGTCCTCGTTGTTCCAGTCCTGCCAGTAGCCCTCGATCTGCTTGAAGGAGGGGATGTTGGCGGAGGCGACCATGCTCGCGCCGCTCACGGTGTTCCAGCTGCACCCGCCCAGGTTGTAACGGGCGATGTTGAGGCCGAGGCCGGGGAGCGAAGTGCCGTTGTACGTCGTCGACTTGGTGGTGAAGAAGATGTCGGCGAAGTCGTCCCGTCCGCCGAAGACGTTGGCCCACCAGGCCAGGGAGGTGCCCCAGCCCTCCCAGGTGCCGTAGGAGGTGCCGGGGGAGACGGCGATCGTCGCGTCGGCGCGTGCGGTGCCGGTGGCGAGGGCGCTGCCCAGGACGGCGCCGCCGGCCGCTGTCAGCAGGGTTCTGCGTCGGATCATGGCTTCTGCTCCGCTTCGTTCGACGGGTTGTTCGGGCCGGTCCCTGAGCCGGCGCGCGACCCGGCGGGGTGGCGTGTCCCGTGCATGCCACGACGAAGCATCGGGTGTGCCGCGTGAGGTTGTCGAGGGTTGCGACAGCACTTTCTAAAACCTGTGTACGAAGTCTCGAACGGCGCCTGGTGGTGGTGAGTTCGAGGCCCTGCGCTTATCGTGCGGGCGGCCCGGTGCCGGGCCGGGAGGCGAGGCGTGCGGATGCGGGTTCCCGTCGTGCAGCACAGCGGCCTGCGGCGGTCGCTCCGGCGGCGCCGTGCGCTGTGGACCGGTGGCGAGGTCCTCGTCACCGCGGGCCTGGTGCTCCTGCTGCTCGTCGTCCACCAGCTGTGGTGGACCAACCGGGAGGCCAGGCGCGGCGCCGAGCACAAGGTGCAGGCGCTGGAGCGGGAGTGGGGCGCCGGTGGCGGTGACCAGGGCGGCTCCGGTGGCGGTGACCGCGGGGGCTCCGGTACGTCCGCCTCGACACCGCCGGCCCGGGAGGCGGGCGGCGCCCGGGGCCGCGGGCAGGCCGGCGCCGCCGGGCCGTCACGCCCCGTCCGGTCCCAGGCCTACGCCGTCCTCGTCATCCCCCGCCTCGGGCTGCGCGTCCCGGTCGCCGAGGGCGTCAGCAAGCAGAACGTCCTGAACAAGGGGTACGTCGGTCACTACATCGGCACCCAACAGCCCGGCCAGGCAGGCAACTTCGCGGTCGCGGGGCACCGCAACACCCACGGCGAGCCCTTCCGGTACATCAACCGGCTGCGGCCCAGGGACGTGGTGGAGGTGGAGACGAGCGGCGCGACCTACACGTACGCCGTCGACCGGACGCTGCCGCGGACCTCGGCCCGTGACTCGGGGGTCGTGCGGGCGATTCCGCGCTCCCTCGTCCGGCCGGGATACGGGTACAGCGAGCCCGGCTACTACATCACCCTGACGACCTGCACACCGGAGTTCACCTCCCGCTACCGCCTGGTGGTGTGGGGCAGGCTCGTCTCCATGCGCCCGCGCTGAGGACAAACCTCCACAGCCCCGGAGGCCCGGACCGGTCACCCTCGCCCCGCCTCACGCCCGCTCGCGCAGCGCCACCACGCCCACCGCCGCCACCAGTGCCAGTACCGCCGACACCGTCATCGCGATGTCGGCGCCGTGGCCCGGGCCGCCGCCCGACGACGTGACGATCGCGATGGTCAGGGCGACGCCGGCGCAGGAGCCGATGTAGCGGAAGGTCTGCTGGGCGCCGGACCCCATGGCGGCGCGGGCCGTCGGCACCGACTCCACCGCCAGCAGGGGCAGGGCGGCGTTCAGCAGGCCGCTGCCGATGCCGCCCACGATCAGACCGGGCAGCAGGCGGTGCCAGGAGCCCGAGCCGATGGCGCCCAGCATGGTCAGGACACCGGCCGCGTGCAGGGCGAAGCCGACCGCCAGCTGCCAGCGGGTGGGGACCCGGCCCGCCAGGCGCTTGGCCTGCAGGGCCACGGCGAAGGACAGCCCCGACCAGAGCAGGAGCAGCCAGGCGGTGTCCATCGCGGACAGCCCGAGCACCTGCTGGAGCAGCGCAGGCACGAAGCTGAACAGGCCGATCACGGCAAGGCCCGTGAACAGCCCGCTCACCGAGGAGGCCAGGAAGCGGGGGTGGCGGAGCAGGGAGAGGTCGATCATGGGGGTCGTCGTACGGCGCTCCAGCCACGCGAAGACGCCCACCAGGACGACGGCCGCCAGCAACAGCGCGCCCACCTGCGGGCGCAGCCAGCCGTCCCGGCCCAGCGTGAGGGCGGCGACCAGGGAGACCAGCGCCAGCCCGAAGGTCAGGGCACCGGTGATGTCCGGTCGTCCGCCCCTCGGGGAGCGCGACTCCGACAGGGGGCGCACGCTCGCCGCGGCCACCGCCAGGGTCGCCGCGCCCAGTACGCCGTACGCCACCCGCCAGTCGGGCAGCGCGCCCGCCACCAGCGGGCCGACCGCGATCCCGCCGCTGACGAAGGCCCCCCAGACGCCGGTCGCGTGCAGTCGGCCGCGCGGGCTGGGGAAGGCGTGCACCAGCAGGCCCAGGCTGCTCGCCAGGATCGCCGCGCTCGCCGCGCCCTGGGCGACGCGGGCCAGCGTGAACTGCCAGGTGGAGGAGGCCAGAGCGCCGAGGACCGTGGTCAGGCCGAGGGTGAGGGTGCCGAGCAGGAAGATCCTGCGCCGGCCGTAGTCGTCGGCGAGGCTGCCGGCCACCAGCAGGAGGGCGGCCAGGCCCAGCGGGGTGCCGTTGAGGAGCCAGGCCTGGGCGGAGAGCGAGGTGTGCAGGGCGGCCGCGGTGTCGGGGAGCGTGACCATCGGCGCGGTGTACGTCATGAGGGTCACGGCCGTCGCCGCGCTGGTCAGCGCGAGTGTGGCGCGTGGGTGCGGGGGCGCCTCCGCGGAGGCCGCCGGTGTCTGCGCGCGCTGCCCGGGGGGCGCGTCGGTCGGTGGGAGAGTTCGTTCATTGAACCTAGCCATGTCGTGCACCGTAACACTGAAGGTTCGTCCATTGAACCTATGGGGCCCAAATGGTTACAGTGGGCGCCATGGCACTGGGCAAGGACTACGCGACACAGGAGTGCTCCATCGCTCGCGCGCTGGAGATCGTCGGCGAGCGCTGGACGCTGCTCGTCGTCCGCGACGCGCTGTACGGCGTCCGGCGCTACAACGACTTCCTCGTCCACCTCGGCATCCCGCGCGCGGTCCTCGCCACCCGGCTGCAGACGCTGACGGCGGAGGGAATCCTGGACAAGCGCCGCTACCAGGAGTCCCCGCCGCGCGACGAGTACGTCATCACCGAGCGCGGTATCGCCCTGTGGCCGACGCTGCGCTCCCTCGGCCGCTGGGGCCGCGAGCAGTTCGCCGAGGAACAGCTGCGCTACTTCCGGCACGCCGACTGCGGCACCGAACTCGGCACGTACGGCGAATGCCCCGCCTGCGCAACCGTCGTACCGGTCGCGGACGTCATCATGGAACCGGGGCCCGGACTGAGCCGGGACCCGGCGGATCCGGTGAGCCGGGCGCTGCTCGAACCGAAGAGGCTCCTGGAGCCCATCGAGACCGGTCAGGTATAACCGAGGTCGGGAAAGACGGCCGTACGGGAGAGGGAGGGGGAGCCATGATCCGCGACCGGGTCGGCGCTCGTCCCCTTGCCCTGCTCGTCGTGCTGCTCCTGCAGGTCGCCCTGCTCGACACCGGCACCCTCACCGCCACCGTCGCGCTCGCCGCCACCGCAGCGGCCGGCTCCGCGCTTGCCGCCTGCGCCCTGGTCGCCGCTCGCTGCGCCCCGGCCGTACCGCCCACGCGGGTGCGCACGGCGATCCGGGACCGCGCCCGCCGCACCGCCTTCCTGCCGCAACGCGACCCCGACGCCAGGGGGCGCACCCGCCCCCGAGCGCCCGGATCCGCCCTCCCGGCGACCGTGGCGTAGGGCACCACACCTCTCACCGGCCCTCGCGCGGTCGTCATGCCGTCCCGCACGACTCCATTCCGGCATGACCCTCGGAGGGCTCACCCATGTCCGTCTTCACCGTCTTCGCCCAACTCGTCGAAGACCTCGCCGACCTGCTCCAGCCGCTGTTCGGCGCCACCGCGGCCGCCGCCGCGATCGTCCTGTTCACCGCGCTCGTACGACTCCTCGTCCACCCCCTGTCCCGGGCCGCCGCGCGCGGGCAGAAGGCGCGCACCGCGCTGCAGCCGAAGATCGCCGAGCTGCGCAGGAAGCACGCGAAGGATCCGCAGAAGCTGCAGCAGGCGGTGCTGGAGCTGCACGCCGAGGAGAAGGTGTCCCCGCTGTCCGGATGCCTGCCCGGACTGCTGCAGCTGCCCGCGTTCTTCCTGCTCTACCACCTGTTCTCCAGCACCAGCATCGGCGGTGGGACCAACGCCCTGCTGGACCACCAGCTGTTCGCCGCGCCGCTGGGCGGCCGCTTCGCCGACGCGCTCGGCGGGGGCGGACTGCTGGGGGCGGCCGGGCTCGTGTACCTCGGGCTGTTCGTGCTCGTCGCGGCCGTCGCCGCCTTCAACTACCGGCGCACCAGGCGGACGATGACCGCGGCCGCCCCGGTCACGGTGGCGGACGGCGGGCAGCAGGTGCCGGGGCTCGGCGCGGTGAACAAGGTGATGCCGTTCATGTCCTTCTTCACGCTCTTCACCGTCGCCGTGGTGCCGCTGGCCGCCGCGCTGTACGTGGTGACCAGTACGACCTGGAGCGCCGTCGAGCGGGCCGTGCTCTACTCCTGAGCCGGCCGGCGGGCGGTCCAGTCCGTGAACCGGGTATTGCGGAGCGGACGCCGACCTTGGACGATCGACCAGTCATCCGATGGCTGCACCCGTCGGAGGACCGCCCGCGATCGAGGGAGACAGTCACCATGAAGCTGCTGCGAGTCGGTACGGCCGGAGCGGAGAAGCCCGCGCTGCTGGACGCCGAGGGGGTGCTGCGGGACCTGTCCGGCGTCGTCGACGACGTCGACGGCGCGCTGCTCGCCGACGAGGCGGCGCTCGGCCGCGTCCGTGCCGCCGCCGAGTCCGGCGAGCTGCCCGCGCTGGACCCGGCCGGCCTGCGGACGGGGCCGCCGCTCGCCCGGATCGGCAAGATCGTGTGCATCGGCCTGAACTACCACGACCACGCCCGGGAGACCGGGGCCGAGCCGCCCACCGAGCCCGTGATCTTCTTCAAGGCAGCGGACACGGTGGTCGGACCGAACGACACGGTGCTCGTCCCGCGCGGGTCGGTGAAGACCGACTGGGAGGTCGAACTGGCCGTCGTCATCGGGCGGACGGCACGGTACGTGGAGTCGGCCGAGGCCGCGCTCGGACATGTCGCCGGGTACGCGGTGGCGCACGACGTGTCCGAGCGGGAGTTCCAGATCGAGCGGGGCGGCACCTGGGACAAGGGCAAGAACTGCGAGACGTTCAATCCGCTGGGCCCCTGGCTGGTGACGGCGGACGAGGTCGCCGACCCGCAGAACCTGTCGCTCAGGCTGTGGGTCAACGCGGAGCTGAAGCAGAACGGCACGACGGCCGAGCAGATCTTCCCGGTCGGTGAAGTCGTGCGCTACGTCAGCCAGTTCATGACCCTGTACCCGGGTGACGTCATCAACACCGGGACGCCGGCGGGCGTCGCCCTCGGACAGCCCGAGCCCAAGCCCTTCCTGCGAGCGGGCGACGTCGTCGAGCTCGAGATCGAGGGCCTGGGCAGGCAGCGCCAGGAACTGAAGGACGCGTAGCCGCTCCGCGCCCCCGCACCGATCAGCGCTTGTTCAGGAACTCCTCCAGCGCCTCCACCACGAACCGGTGGTCCTGCAACTGCGGCAGTCCGCTCACCGTCACCGCGCCGATCACCCCGACGCCCTCGACGTCGATCGGGAACGAGCCGCCGTGGGCCGCGTACCGGTCGGGGTCGAGGCGGGAGGAGTCCTCGAAGGTCGTGCCCTTCGCCCGGAACCGCGCCCCGACCAGGTACGACGCCTCGCCGTAACGCTCGACGACCCGCCGCTTGCGGGCGATCCAGGCGTCGTTGTCGGGGGTCGAGCCGGGCAGCGCCGCGTGGAAGAGCTGCTGGCCGGCCCGGTGGATGTCGATGGCGACGGGAGCCTGGCGCTCCCGGGCCAGCTCCACGAGCAGCGACCCCAGGGCCCACGCGTCCTCGTGCGTGAACCGGCGGAAGACCAGGTGCCGTTGCTGGGCCTCCAGCTCTTCCAGGGAGGGGGTGATCTCCGGGTGGAACTTCGGGGTCAGTTCGGTGTTGTGCGTCACAGCTTCACCGCCACTCCGTCGCGGGCCGAACGGCGGGCCGCCTCGAGCACGTCGAGGGCGGCGGCCGCCTCGACGGCGGTCACCGGGTTGGCGCCGTCGCCGTCGAGGGCCCTGGTCACGGCCGCATAGTACGCGGGGTAGTCGCCGGGAAGGGTCGGTACGGGCGTGCCGCCGCCGGTCGCCGGAGACTCTCCGGCGCCGATCGTGCCCCACGCCGGCTCCGGCTCCCGTCCCCAGTCCGGGCCCGGGCGCTCGCCCTCCCGCAGCGCCGCCTCCTGCGGATCGAGCCCGTACTTCACATAGCCCGCCTTCGAACCCAGCACCCGGAACCGCGGGCCGAGTTGGGCGGCCGTCGCGGAGACGTACAGGTGGGAGCGGACGCCGCCGGCGTGCGTGAGGGCGATGAAGGTGTCGTCGTCGGCCTCGGCGCCGGGGCGGCGGACGTCCGACTCGGCGTAGACCTGCGTGGCGGGGCCGAAGAGGGTCAGGGCCTGGTCGACGACATGGCTGCCGAGGTCGTACAGGAGACCTCCGATCTCTGCCGGGTCGCCGGACTCGCGCCAGCCGCCCTTCGGCTGCGGGCGCCACCGCTCGAACCGCGACTCGAAGCGCCATACGTCGCCCAACTCGCCCTCGGTGAGCAGCCGCTGGAGGGTGAGGAAGTCGTTGTCCCAGCGGCGGTTCTGGAAGACCGACAGCAGCAGACCGCGGTCCTCGGCGAGGGCGGCGAGCTCGCGCGCCTCGGCGGCGGTGCCGGCGACCGGCTTGTCGACGACGACCGGGAGGCCGGCCTTCAGGGCGGTGGTGGCGAGCGGGACGTGCGTCCGGTTCGGGGACGCGACGACGATCAGGTCCAGCTCGGCCGCGCGTTCGAACAGCTCCTCCGGGGTGGCGGCCACCCGCACCCCGGGATGTTCGGTGCGGGCCTGCTCCTGCCGCTGCGGATTCGAGGTGACCACCGTGTCGAGGGCGAGGCCCTCGGTGGCCGCGATCAGCGGGGCGTGGAAGACGGAGCCCGCCAGCCCGTAGCCGACGAGGCCGACGCGGCGGGGAGAGGCAGTCGTACGAGTCATGCCGTCCACTTTCGCAACGCTGTTGCCAAAGTGCAAGCGCCGAGGACAATCGAGGGTGTGAACCTTCTCGCCCTGCGCAGCCACAACACCGCACTCGTCCTCGACCTGCTGCGTACCGCCGGTGCGGACGGCATCAGCCGGCTGGAGCTCGCCGAGCGCACCGCGCTGACCCCGCAGGCCGTCAGCAAGATCACCGCCCGGCTGCGGGCCGACGGGCTCGCCACGGAGGCGGGTCGCCGGGCCTCCACGGGCGGCAAACCGCGGACGGTCCTGCGGCTGGTGCCGGAGGCGGGACACGCGGTCGGCGTACACCTGGACCGCGACGAACTGCGCGCGGTCCGGGTCGATCTGACGGGGACCGTGGTGGCGGAGCGGCGCAGGGCGGTGGATCTCGGGGAGGGCGCGGAGGCGGTGGTGGAGACCCTGGCGCGGGAGGTGAAGGGGCTGATCGGGGGTGGGCCCGCCGACGGCGAGCTGGGAATGGGCATCGCTCTGCCCGGGCCCCTCGACCACGCCCACGGTGTGCTGCACCGCGTCACCGGGTTCCCCGAGTGGGACGGCTTCCCGTTGCGGGACGCGCTGGAGCGGCGGCTGGGCGTGCCGGTCGTCGTCGACAAGGACACCAACGCGGCCGCGCTGGGGCTGGCGGTGGCGGGCGAGGCCGGCTCCTTCGCCTACCTGCACCTGGGTACGGGGCTCGGGGCGGGGCTCGTCATCGGCGGCACCGTGCACCGCGGGACCCGTACCGGAGCGGGCGAGTTCGGGCACCAGGTGGTGCAGCTCGACGGGCCGCCGTGCGGCTGCGGCGACCGCGGCTGTGTGGAGGCGCTGTGCCTGGACGCCGTGGGCCGCGGCGACCTGGCCGGGGCCGCGCGGGTCCTCGGCGTCGGCGCCGGGAACCTGGTCGCCCTGCTGGACGTCGACCTCGTCCTGCTCGGCGGCCGTACCGTCACCGCCGCACCGGAGGAGTTCGTCCGGGGCGTGTCCGCCGTACTCGGCGACCGTGCCCGGCGCGCGGGCGAGGAGGCCGTGCCCGTGCGGGTCGCCTCCGGCGGGGTCGCCGAAGGGGCCGCGCAGCTGGTACTGGGACCGGTGTTCGGGCGCACCGACGGCTGACGCCCCGGCGTGCGCCGATCGGGCGGACTTGCCCGGCCGTCCGGAGCGGCGGCCACCGTCACCCGCACCCCACCGGCATGCTCATGTGCTTATGCGACTGTGCACGCCTCTGTCCCTCTGCCTTGCAGCAGCCGCCCTCCTGCCCACGGCGTCTCCCGCCTCCGCCGCTCCCACCTGCGCGGGCGGCCCGGACTTCCCCCTCACCACCCGTATCCACGACGCCCCCGACACCTATGAGGCCGGCGGCGGATACGGCACCTGGTACCTGGACCTCACCAACACCACCACCCGGACCTGCGCGGCCGTGCATCCGGTCGTCGTGCTCGTCGACGACGACCGGACCCTGAAGCCCTCCCAGGCCCGCCTGGAGTTCTACGACGGCGCGCGCTCCCACCCCGTCCGCTTCCGGACCACCGACGAGGAGGAGCTCGTCGGCGCCTTCGACGACGGTTTCCCGGGCTTCACCGTCGGCCCCCGCCGGACCGTCACCGTCAAGGTCCGGCTCGCGCTGGCGCCGGACGCCGTGGCCGACGAGGTCACCGCGAACGCGGCCCTCGTCCAGCGGCACGACGACGACGGCGACTGGATCGGCCAGTCCAACGACTACCGCTTCCGCGTCCGGCACGACACGCCGACCGAGCCCGCCACGGGCACCGCCACCAGTACGGCCACCGGCGCCGGCACCGGTGCCGGTACCGCTCCGCCCGGGCGGAGCCGCGACGACCTCCCGTTCGCCGACGAACTCGCCCGGACGGGCGTCGCCACCCCCCGTAACGTCCTGGCCGCCACCGCCACCCTCCTTCTCGCCGTCGGCGGGGCGCTCCTGCTGGCCCGCCGATCGCGAGGGCGCCGATGAGACGCCGGTGAGGCGCCGGTGAGACGCCCATTCCCTCAAGATCCGACCTCTGTTTAGGCTGGGGCCACGCAGCACCGCGTACATGCGTACGGCAGGAGATCCCGCACATGGCAGAACGCAGGCCCATCGAGTCGTGGCTCACCGACATGGACGGTGTGCTCATCCACGAGGGCGTACCGATCCCCGGTGCCGACGCCTTCCTGAAGAAGCTGCGCGAGTCCGGCAGGCCCTTCCTCGTCCTGACCAACAACTCCATCTACACCCCGCGCGACCTGCACGCCCGGCTGCGGCGCATGGGCCTCGACGTGCCGGTCGAGTCCATCTGGACGTCGGCGCTGGCCACCGCCCAGTTCCTGGACGACCAGCGGCCGGGCGGCTCGGCGTACGTCATCGGCGAGGCGGGCCTGACCACCGCCCTGCACGACATCGGGTACATCCTCACCGACCACGAGCCCGACTACGTCGTCCTCGGCGAGACCCGTACGTACTCCTTCGAGGCCATGACCCAGGCGGTACGGCTCATCCAGAACGGCGCCCGCTTCATCGCCACCAACCCGGACGAGACCGGCCCCTCCCACGAGGGCCCGCTCCCGGCGACCGGCGCCGTCGCCGCGCTGATCACCAAGGCGACCGGCAAGAAGCCGTACTTCGCGGGCAAGCCGAACCCGCTGATGATGCGGACGGGGCTGAACGCGATCGGGGCGCACTCCGAGACCAGCGCGATGATCGGCGACCGCATGGACACCGACGTGCTCGCCGGGATGGAGGCGGGGATGCAGACGTTCCTGGTCCTCACCGGGCTGACCGGGCCGGGACAGATCGAGGACTTCCCGTACCGGCCGTCCCACGTCGTCGACTCGATCGCGGACCTGGTCGAGCTGATCTGACGGCGCGGTCCGACGGCACGGTCCGACGGTGCTGAAACCTTTCTGAACCCGTTTGGAGCAACGCGGGCCCCTTTGAGGATGCGGGGCCGGGATGTCCGGGGGAGCCTCCAGATATCTGGAGGTTTCACGATGGGCTCACTACGCCTCACTCTCTGTGCAGGGCTCCTGGGTGCCTGCGCCCTCACCCCGGCGGCGTACGCGACGGACGGAGGAGGCGGCACCGTCTCGGTGACCCCGTCGTCCCCGGCCGCCGGCGGCGACGTCGGCCTGCGGGTGACCGGGTGCACCGGGAAGACGGCCACCGCGGTCTCGGCCGCGTTCGTCGCCGACGCGCGGCTCGCCGCCACCGCCGACGGCACGCTGGCCGGGGAGACCCGTGTGCGCTCCTCGGCCGAGCCCGGCGTCTACGACGTGAAGGTCAGCTGCGCCGACGTCGAGATCAAGGGCTCGATCACGGTCGTGGCGCGCGGGACACGGCCCTCCGCACCGGTCTCGCCGGTCGCCCCGGTCGACGCGGGCGGCGGCGGTACGGCCCACTTCGCCACCGTCGACACCCGCGCGACCGGCCCCGGCAGGGCACACGCGGTCACGGGTCTCATTCTCGCCGGCGTCGCCGCGACCACCGTGGCGGTCCTGGGCGCGCGCCGCCGCCGCGAGACGGAGTGACCGGGACCATGCCGGCACCCGCCGCCGACCCCGCCCGCGCACATGCCCCCGGCACCGACGCGTCCCCCGCCCGGCTTCCACTTCCAGCTACCGGTGCCGCCGGACCGCCCCCGCTGACGGAACGTCCCGCTCATGCGTGACGACTTCTCCGACGGTCTCGGCGACAGGCGGCGGTCCGGGGGGTCCGGGCGACTGGTGACCGGTGTCGCCTGGGCCGTGCTGTTGCTCGGGCTGTGGCTGTGGGGGCGGGACCTGACCGAGGTGCGGCAGGGGACATCCGGTCCGGCCACCGGTGACATGGCGGCGATCGGCCGCCCGCCGGGTGCCGAACTGCCGCCCGCCGCACACCCGTTGGGCAAAGCGCTGCCGCAGCGTATCGACATCCCCGACCTCGGCGTGCAGGCACCGGTGGTGGCGCGGGGCCTGGATCGGGCGGGAGCGGTCGATCCGCCGCCGTTCGACCAGCCGGGCGTGGTCGGGTGGTACGCCGCCGGCGCCGGGCCGGGAGCCGCGGGAGCCGCCGTCATGGTGGGGCACGTCGACACCGAGACCCGGCCGGCCGTCTTCTACAAGCTCAGCACGCTCACGCCGGGCCGGACCGTGCGCGTCGTCCGCGACGACGGCCGCGTCGCCACGTTCACCGTCGACGACGTCCAGGTCCTCACCCGCGACCACTTCGACGCCCGGCAGGCCTACGGCGTCCACCGGCCGGGCCGCGCCGAACTGCGCCTGATCACCTGCGGCGGCACCTTCGACCGGGCCAGCCGCAGCTACACGGCGAACGTGGTCGTCTCGGCGTACCTCACCGGAACCGGCGTCTGAGGCCGAGGGCACCTGGCCCCGGCGTCCGAGGCCGAGGGCACCTGGCCCGGTCGACGGCCCGCTCCCCCCGAAGCCGTCGACCGGGCTGGTCCTCGACCGCGCGCGCACGGGCTGCGGGAGTAACCCGGCGACCGGCGCGGGAGGTTGCGGAAAGTCCGAGTGGTGACCGACTGGCCGAGGGCTGGGGCCGTGTGAGACCACCCTAGAACGAATGAGCGCCTGAGCCTAGGGGTTATGACGTCAGGTTCCGCTCCGGTGGCTCTCTGTCATATGCCCTGGTGGTTCGCTGTTCCGTGACCGCGTCAGAGGGCTGTCGCTCCGCTCGCGCCACAACTCGGCGCCGTACGCGATCCGCTGGACGACACGCGCCCACCCTTACCCGTCCGTGCTGTAACAGCTCCCCGACAAGGCTCGGGCGATCTCGTGGGCTGAGCGCCGCTATGTCAGGATTGAGTCTTGGACCGGTGCACCCAAGGGGGAGTTGGATGTACGGCAGCAGGGGGGCTGGGC
This sequence comes from Streptomyces sp. C1-1, assembly GCF_050214755.1. Classification (NCBI taxonomy): domain Bacteria; kingdom Bacillati; phylum Actinomycetota; class Actinomycetes; order Kitasatosporales; family Streptomycetaceae; genus Streptomyces; species Streptomyces sp. C1-1. The sequence goes on from NZ_CP189826.1 coordinate 6,154,823, forward strand.
CGGGGTTCGCCTCGGGGGCCGCGATGAGGGCTTCCGCGGTGGCGCTGGGGGCGGCGCTACTGGTGGCGGGGTGTTCCTCCGGCGGCGGTGACGGCAAGGACGGCGACGCCGGAGCGAAAATCACCCAACAGCCCAAGGACAGCGACCCGTTCTGGGTCAACCCGGACGGCAACGCGGCCCGGCAGGTCGCCGCGTACGCCAAGGCCGGCAAGGACGCCGAGGCCGAGCAGATCCGGAAGATCGCCGAGCAGCCGACCGGTGAGTGGATCGGCCCGGAGAACCCGGAGCAGGAGGCCAGGGGCTTCACCGAGGCCGCGGACAAGGCCGGCCGCACGGCCCTGCTCGTGCTCTACGACATCCCGCACCGCGACTGCGGCCAGTACTCCCAGGGCGGAGCCGCCGACGGCAACGCCTACCGCGCCTGGATCGACGGTGTGGCCGCGGGCATCCAGGACCGCCCGGCGATGGTGATCCTGGAACCCGACGCCGTACTGCACCTGGTGGACGGCTGCACGCCGGGCCAGTTCCAGGAGGAGCGCTACGCCCTGCTCAACTACGCCATCGGCAAGCTGAAGTCCCTGAAGGCCACCCGGGTCTACCTGGACGCGGGCAACGCCGGCTGGGGCCACCCCGACCAGATCTTCCAGCCCCTCCAGCGCGCGGGCATCGCCCAGGCCGACGGCTTCTCGGTCAACGTCTCCAACTTCTACTCGACGAAGGACTCCCTCGCCTACGGCAAGCAGCTCGCCGCCAAGGTCGGCGGCAAGCACTTCGTCATCGACACCAGCCGCAACGGCAACGGCCCGTACACGGGCGGGAAGCCCGACGAGAACTGGTGCAACCCGCCGGGCCGGGCGCTCGGCGAGACACCGACGACCAGGACGGCCGACCCCCTGGTGGACGCCTACCTGTGGGTCAAGCGGCCCGGGGAGTCGGACGGCACTTGCAAGGGCGGCCCGAACGCGGGGCAGTGGTGGGCGAGTTATGCACTCGCCCTCGCCAAGGCCGCCAAGTAGCCCCGCGCTACGGCACCTTGACCCACTGCGCCTTGCTCGGCGTCCCCTGGTCGTCGTCCACGAACAGCATGTACCAGCCGGCGGTGACCAGGTTCCGGTTCTTCGGCATGGTCACCGTCACCTTGTTCCCGGACGTCTTGAAGTCCAGGGCGATCGACCGCTGGTCGACGTCGGTCACGTGGGTCGACGCACTGGGCCGGATCAGCCGCACCTTCTTGATCGCGGAAGCCTGCGGTGAGGTGAACGTCCCCGTCCCGCCCCGCGGAATCGTCTGCGGTCCGCCGGACAGCGAGGGCCGGGAGTCCCGGTACAGATAGGGCGGCGTGTAGATCTCGATCCGCTGCTCGAACTTGCCGGGCTTGGTGTTGGCCTTGTCGCCGTACAGCGAGTCGGAGCCGAAGAACATCACGCGCCCGTCCGGCAGCAGGATCGACCCGGAGTGGTAGTTGCGCCCCACCAGCGGGTCGGCCACCCGGTCGAACGTGTTGCTGTCCGGGTGGTAGAGCCTGGCCTGCAGGATGTTGGAGTCGCCGCGCCCGCGGTAGTCCTCGGAGCCGCCCGACACCAGCACCGAGTCGTCCGGCAGGATCGACGACTGCGGATACCGCGTGCCCTTCTCCAGCGTCGGCCCGTCCGTGAACTTCGGGTTCTTGTCCTTGAGGTCGATCAGCCGGGTCCTGTTGCTGGACAGCTTGGACTCGCCGACCCCGCCGCCGCCGATCACCAGGAACTTCTCGTCCTGCGCGGGCGGCAGCAGCACCGTCCCCGACGTCTCCATCTCGTTCGCGTCGCTGAGCCCGGGCAGCTTGGTGAACCGGTTGGTGGCGATGTCCCAGACGCCCGGCTCACGGCCGACGTTGTCCGGCCCGTAACCGGCGTTCGAACCCGAGTAGAAGATCTTGCCGTTCTGCATCAGGAACAGCGCCGGGTAGGTCGGGAACTGCCGGATCTTCGACGTGTACGTCCACTTCTTGGTTTTCGGGTCGAAGATCTCGTTCTTGCCCGGCACCAGCTGGCCGATGTCGTCGAGCCCGGAGACGCTGAGGATCCTGCCGTCGCTCAGCGTGGTGAGCGTCGGGTACCAGCGGGCCTCGTTCATCGGGTCGACCTTGATGTACTTCTCGGCGACCGGGTCGAACTCGAAGGCGTCCCTGATCCCCTGGAAGTCCTTCTTGTCGAGGGCGAGCTTCTGCGCGATGCCGTACGTGTTGCGTGCCTCGGAACCGGTCAGGCCCTGGATGCGGTAGTTGTCCTGGGTGCCGGTCTCGTACCTGGTGCCGCTCTTCTTCGCCTCGACGTAGATACGGCCGAGCCCCGGGTCGTTGCGCAGGAACCTGCCGGTCGCCCTGTCGAAGACCTTCTTCGCGCGCGGCACGAGCACTGGGTCCTTGGACACGAAGGTCTTGCCGTTCTCCTTGCCGGTGAACACGGTCCCCGCCGGCAGGGTGATCGGCTTGTCCGGGTTCTCGTTGTGCACCACCATCAGGCCGCCGGCCTTGGTGACGTCACCCTTCAGCTTCTCGTACCGCTTGGTGCCGCCCGCGATCAGCAGATTGCCGTTGGCGAGCTGGGTGTGCCCGGTGCAGAACAGGTCCTTCGGCGTCGGGACCTTCTTGATCGTGCCCTTGACCGGGTCCCAGATCCGGGTGTCGAACTTCTTGGCGTTGAAGTTGTCCTGGTTGTTGCCCGAGCCGGCGATCATCAGCACCTTGCCGGTGCGCAGGAGCGCCGCGTGGATGGTGTCCTGGCGGTACTCCTTGGGGAACTCCACGATCTGCCAGTGGCCGTTGTCCGCTTTGTACTCGGGTTTGTTGATCTGGTACTGGTGATACTTCGCCGTCCCGAAGCGGTACAGCCACGGACCGTTCATCCCGGCCAGCGCGAGCACCACCGCCGTCCCGATGGCGAGTCTGCGGGCGCGGCGGCGGCCTGCACGGTCGTTCATTCCTTACGTCCCCCGAATCCACCGAGCGCGATCTGCATCGTCTGGTCGTTCCCCGCCTCGGCGGCGCCGTCCGCGGCGGCCCAGGTGGGCTTTTGCCCGGTGCCGTGCGGCGGTGTCGCCTGCCGCTCCGGCAGCGGCCGCGGCTGGTAGGGCACGGCCGGCGGGGCGTCCTGCGGCTCCGTGTACACGGGAACCGGCTCCTTCTTCGCCTTCCGCAGCGAGTACCGCCAGGCGAAGATCGGCGACGCGGTGATCAGCAGGGCGAACGTGGCCCAGGTGATCATCGCCGGGTGCGAGTGCCCCAGCGCGAAACCGGCGGCGATGGAGCCGCCGAAGACCAGGATGAAGAACAGGTGGACGCGGAAGGTCCCGAACAGCGTGTCCGGGCTGGCCGAGTCGCCCTTGGGCGTCACCACGAACTTGCTCTTGCGCCGCAGCACCGCGTCCATCAGCGAGCGGGCGTAGATCGGCGCCGACAGCGCCGACATCACCATGCCCGCCACACCGCCGGAGCCCTCGGGCTCGTGCGGGGAGACGTTGTGCCGGCGGTTCCAGACGTACAGGCCGATCTGCAGCGCGGAGGCGTTGCCGTACAGCATCAGCCACACGGTCGGGTCGATGTTCACACCCGAGGCGCCCAGGCCCAGGAACATCGCGCAACTCAGCGCCGCCAGAATCCAGTTGAGGGCCGACATCGGGTAGAAGATGATCATCATCGTGTAGTTGAAGAGCTTGCCCGGAGGCAGTGAGAACCAGCCCTTCCAGTACTGCTTGAGGATCGTCTCGTACGTCCCTCGGGACCAGCGCAGCTGCTGGGTGAAGAAGTCCGTCCAGGCACCCGGGCCCTCACCGACGGCGAGCACGTCCGGCGTGTACACCGAGCGCCACTTCCTGCCCGTCGCCGGGTTCTTGTGGCGATGGATCTCGAAGCCGGTCGCCATGTCCTCGGTGATCGAGTCGTACAGGCCGCCGATCTGCTTCAGCGCCTTGATGCGTACGGCGTTCGACGTGCCGACGAACATGGGGGCGCCGTAGAAGTTCCCGGCCCGCTGGATGAGGGCGTGGAAGAGGAACTGCTGGGACTCGGCCGCCTTGGTGATGGGGTTGTCGTAGTTGCCGTACACCTGCGGGCCGATGACGAAGCCGACGTCCGGGTCGCGGAAGAAGCCGAGCATCCGCTCCAGGTAGTTGGGCAGCGGCACGTGGTCGGTGTCGACGGAGGCGAAGTAGTCGTAGTCGTCGCCGTGTGCCTGGAGCCAGGAGTTGTAGTTGCCGTGCTTGGTCTTCGCGCGGAAGGGGCCCTTCTTCTGGTTCCACTGCTCGACGCCCTTGCGGGAGAAGTGGTGCACGCCCAGGCGCGCGCAGACCTCCTTCACCTCGTCGTCGTCACCCTCGTCCAGGAGCCAGATGTGCAGAAGGCCCCGGTGGCGCAGCCGGACGGCCGCCTCCAGGGTCTTCGTCACCATCTCCAGGGGTTCCTTGCCGGGCACGTACGTCGTGATGAACGCGACTCTCGTGCCGGTCTCCGGCACCACCGGGATCGGGTCGCGGGCGACCAGGGTGGCGTGCGCGTTGGACAGCACGTTCATGCAGCGGAAGAACTCGATCAGGCCGATCGAGACGAGCATCACGACGTCCAGCACCGGCAGGAAGTCGAAGGCAGGGTAGTCGCGTTCGGTCCAGTGCTCCGGCTGCAGCAGCCAGGCCAGCAGGACCAGGGACAGCAGCGGGGCCGCGCCCAGCATCAGGGCGGCCCTTATCCGGTGCGGCTCCTGCGAGAGCAGCGAGCGGTACTGCACCTTGTAGGGCTTGTCCGGGTCGGGCTGGGTGAGGGGGCCGGCCAGCCGGCTGTAGTGCTCGTAGTCGTATCTGGGCAGGGTCTTCTTGATCCGCCGGAACTGGCCTGTCGTGCTGTTCCGGTGAGGATCCGTTCTCAACTGGGTGGTTTCGGACGGGTCGAAGTTATGCCGGGCGCCCGTCGGCGTCGACGTCATGAGTCATCCCCCCACACGCGGGTGAACCGCGTGTCGTGTCGTTTCCTTACCCACCCGTGAAAGGTCCCCCTCGACCCCTCACAGGCGTGTCAGCGGCGGGCCGCGGCCACCACACTTCCCACACCCGTAGACATGGAACCGCGACCTTCCGGTTGCATGATGCCCCCCTCGGCATCGGCTCGTGAACAGGGCCCCCTATCCCCGCAGACCGCCGCAACCGCTTACTAGTCCCCCAACTGCCGCGTATCCGCAGCATCTTGGAAAACAGGGTTCTACGGCGTTCAGCATGATCGCAAGATGCGAAACGCGCTGTTTACCGGTCATACGCGTTCATTGCGGTGCGTGTGGGGGTCTTGTGGGCCAGTGGTGGACAGCCGAGCGCGCAGGTTGCCGAAGTGCTCTCTTATGGCCTCCTCCGCCCGTACCGAGTCGCCGGACCGCACCGCGTCGAGGATGTCCCGGTGCTGTCTGCAGGTGACCTTGTGGTCGGGCGGGGCGCCTCCCAGGTCCGTGTGCACACGGTGGAAGGCGTCCCAGAACGCCTCCAGGACCTCGCCCAGCAACACGTTGTCCAGACCCCGGTAGAGGGTGGCGTGAAACGCGCGGTCGGTCTCGGCGAGGCCGGCACCTCCGTGTGCGGCCTCCCGTTCCATACGGTCCACGAGCGCTTCGAGTTCAACGAGGTCCCGTTGCGGGATCCGCCCCGCGAGCCGCGACACCAGCCCCGTCTCCACCGCCTCGCGCAGCTCCAGCAGCTGCAGCAGGGAGTCCTCGCCGCGGTAGTGCCCGGCCACCGTGCGAAAGGCCAGGCCCTCGATCATCGGGGCCAGCGACATCGGGCCGACGTACGTCCCGAAGCCGTGCCGGATCTCCACGATGCCCATCGCCTGCAGCGCCTTGAGCGCCTCGCGCACCGAGTTCCGGCTCGCGCCGAGGAACTCCATCAGCTCGGGCTCGGTCGGCAGCGGGGCCCCGGAGGGCAGCCTGCGGTCGATGATGAGCTTCTTGATCCGCTCCTGGAGATCTCGGGCTGCCATGGCGAGAGGGTATCCGGCCAAACAGGGCGAGGTCCCCGTTCCGGCCACACGGAGCCTCCACGCAAAAGGCCCCCCACTGCTGTGGAGGGCCTTTCGGTCGTGCGCCGCCAGGGACTCGAACCCCGGACCCGCTGATTAAGAGTCAGCTGCTCTAACCAACTGAGCTAGCGGCGCCTGCTGACGTCGTAACTCTACCCGATCTCCAGGGGTGCTCCCGACCGCGGGCGGGCGGACGGTCCGGGGGGAGGGGGAGCGGCGTTACGTCATTCGGACCGTCAGAATGCGCGCGCGGGGGACAGTTGGGAAACTGGTCGACGTGCACGAGTGCGGAGATTTCGGCCTGGAGTGTGAGGGGAATCGCATGGAGACTCCGGTATTCGAGGAATTCGATCCCGCGAGCGACTGCGATTGCCCCGGATGCCTGCACTGGCGCCGGGTGTTTCCCCCCTCCAAGGCGTTCCACCACCCCGCCGCCCGCCCCCATTCCCGGCTTCGTCCGGGCATGGGGACCGCGGGCACGGTGATCGTCGCGGCGGCCGCCGCGACGTTCGGCGCCGGACACGCGGTGCCCGCGGTCGCCGCCCCGAAAGCACCCCCGGGACCGGGTGTTCCCGCAGGTGAGGCGGGGGACGAGCCCGCCACCCCGCAGGGCGGCAAGGCCCCGCTGCACGGTCCGGGCGGCAAGCCCGTCAAGCCGGGCCAGGCGCTCAGGACGCCCACGACCACCCGCGCGGAGATCATCAACCGGGCCAAGCGGTGGGTCGACGCCGAGGTGCCGTACAGCATGACGGACTACTGGTCCGACGGTTACCGGCAGGACTGCTCGGGCTTCGTCTCGATGGCCTGGAGCCTGCCCGAAAACGAATGGACGGGCAGCCTCGACAAGTACGGGGACCGGATTCCCAAGGACGCCCTGGAACCCGGCGACATTCTGCTGTTCCACAATCCCGCCAACCCCGAGAAAGGCTCGCACGTCGTCATCTTCGGCGGCTGGACGGATTACACGCACACCTACTACATCGCCTACGAGGAGACGCCCCCGGGCGCCCGCCGGCAGGCCACCCCGTATGCCTACTGGAGCCACTCGGACAAGTACCTCGCCTACCGGTACAAGGGGCTCGCGGCGGACGCGGGCGCCCCGGGGGCGGGCTCGACGCCGGTCACACCGGCCTCCTCGGACCACCCCGCCACGGTGTTTCCCGGAGCGGGGTATTTCGGCCCCGGAGCCGACAACAAGTACGTCACCCAGCTCGGCCAGATGCTCGTGGCGCGGGGTGCCGCCCGCTTCTACACCTCGGGTCCCGGCCCGCGCTGGTCCGACGCCGACGGGCGGGCCACCCAGGCCTTCCAGCTGGCCCAGGGCTGGCAGGGCGCGGACGCCGACGGGCTGCCGGGGCCGCAGACCTGGGCCCTGCTGGTGACGGGGAAGGGCAAGGACGTGCCGGCGGCGGGCACGACTCCGGCGGGCGGCACGGGCACGGGCCCGTCGACGGGCGCCGCGGGACCACCGGCCTCCCACGGGGTGCCGGGCTACCCGGGCCGCGCGATGTTCCGGCCGGGCGCGAACAACAAGTACGTCACCCTGCTCGGGAAGCAGCTGGTGAAGAAAGGGTTCGGCAAGTACTACACGACAGGTCCGGGTCCGCGTTGGGGCGAGGCGGACCGCCGTAACGTCGAGGCCTTCCAGCGTGCCCAGGGCTGGCGGGGCGGCGCGGCGGACGGCTTCCCGGGGCCGGAGACCTGGAGGCGCCTGTTCTCCTGAGCCGTTCGGCTGTGACCACCTGTTGTGATCCACCCCTGGTGACCCACCTGTTGTGACGCATCTGGCGCGGAGGCTGGAGGCACGCATGAGCACGACGACCACTTCACCGACCCCCGATTCCGAGGGACCGAGCAGACCCGGACCCACCCGTCTCATCCAGAACGAGGCGACCATGGAGATCCCCGTCCACCTGCTCTTCCGTGACGACCCCGACCCGGCGCCGGTGCCGGTGCGCCCCGCGGTCGTCGGCCGCAGGCAGGGCACCGGCGAGCAGCCGCGGCTGCGCCGCCCGGTACCCGCGAGGCCCCGCCCGGCACCGCAGGTCGACCCCGAACTGGCCGAACGCCCGGCCCGGGTGCTGCCCGGCGCGGCGGGCGTGTTCGCCGGGGCCTGCGGGCTGGCCGGCTGTCTGGCGAACTCCTGGTGGGCGGGCGTCCTGCCGCCGCTCGCGGTGGAGGCGCTCAGGCTGCCGGTGTACGCGGGTGCCGGTCTCGGCCCCGCGCAGTGGGCCGCGTACGCGGGCGCCGGGGCCCTCGGCCTGTTCGGCTTCGGCGGTCTGGCGCGCGGGCGGACCGGACGGGCCTGGGTGCTCGGGCTGTTCGGCCGCTACCGGGGGACGGTCCGGCGCACCGGCCTGATGTGGGTCAACCCGCTGCTGCTGCGCCGCCGGGTCGACGTACGGCTGCGGCACTGGCGGAGCGAGCCGATGCCGGCGGCCGACGGCAACGGGGTCGCGCTTCGGGTCGTGGTGCTGGTGGTGTGGCGGGTGCGGGACACCGCGCGGGCGGTGCTCGGGGTCGAGGACCACGAGACGTACTTGCGCGAGTGCGTGGAGGCGGGGCTGGCGCGGGTGCCGGTGGAGATGCCCGGCGGGCCGCGGGACTCGGTCGAGGCGGCCGGTGACGCGCTGACCCGGGTGGTCGCGGCGGACGCGGCGCCGGTCGGGCTGGAGGTGTTCTCGGTCCGGCCGGTCCGCATCGAGTACGCCCCCGAGGTCGCCGCCGCGATGCACCGCCGCCGTATCGCCGCACTGGACGCCCAGCACCGGGCGAGCGTGCTGACGTCGGTGGTGGACTCGGTGGAGGACACCGTGACCCGGCTGACCGTGCGCGGTCTGGTCGAACTGGACGACTACGAACGCAAGGCGCTGGTGAAGGACCTGACGGTCGCCTTCTGCGCCGGGCGCGGAGAACGGACGCCGTGAATGGTATGGACATGGTCAACCCACGGCAATAATCTGGAACTTGGTCTAGACCTGCACGCCTCACGGAACTTCCCCCACGTTCTCCAGGAGCGGCAGCATGCGCGGAAAGACCAAGTTCTACGGGGCCGTGGTGGGCCTCGCGACCACCGGAGCACTCGTGCTGTCCACCGGTGGCGCCAGCGGCCACGGCTACACCGACCTCCCCATCAGCAGGCAGAAGCTCTGCGCCAACGGCACGGTGACCAACTGCGGCGACATCCAGTACGAGCCGCAGAGCGTCGAGGGCCCCAAGGGCTTCCCGGCCTCCGGACCGGCCGACGGCGCGATCTGCTCCGGCGGCCACACGCGCTTCGCCCAGCTCGACAGCCCGAAGACGCCGTCCGGCGGCGCCTGGCCCACCACCAGGGTGACGGGCGGTCAGAGCTACACCTTCCGCTGGCAGTTCACGGCCATGCACGCCACGACCGACTTCAAGTACTACGTCACCCGACAGGGCTGGAACCAGAACCACAACCTGGCCCGCTCCGACCTCAACACCACACCGTTCCTGACCGTCCCCTACGGCGGCCAGCGTCCCCCTTCCACCCTCTCCCACAGCGGCACCCTGCCGTCCGGGCTCAGCGGACGTCATGTGATCGTCGCCGTGTGGACGATCGCCGACACGGGCAACGCGTTCTACGCCTGCTCGGACGTGATGTTCTGAGGGTTCCTTGAGCCCATCACCCGGCCGGCGTGGGTAGGTTCCTGCCACGCCGGCCGCCCGAGGCCGGCGTTTCGACCTCGGGGGATGCACATGGAAACCTTCTTCTACGTCGTGCCCGGCCTCATGATCGCCCTGGCGCTCGGCGCCCTGATCGGCATGCTGCGCCGCGCCCGGCACATCAGCGGCGCCTGGAACAGCGGCCTCACCGCCGAGGCGCGGTGCCTGAACACCTACACCACGACCAGCGGGGGCGGCGGCGACAGCTCCGTGAGCACGACGCTGCACCACGTCTACGAGTTCACCACCCGCGAGGGCCGCGCCGTCCGCTTCGAGGAGCGCAACGGGCCGCGGACGGTCGTCACCGGCGACATCGTCACGGTGCGCTACACCGCCGAGCACCCCGAGCGGGCCACGGCGAAGGCCCCCCGGCCCGGCCGGCTGATCGCCGAACAGGGCTGCATGCTGGTCTTCTTCGGCGTGTTCATCGCCTTCTGCCTCGTCTTCATGTTCACCGTACACGCGGGCTTCGCCGTGCTGGACGACGTCATGCCGTAGCCCTCCACATCTGACGGTCCGTCAACTACCGTGCGCGGCCATGGAGACCAGTGAGGTGAAGAGGCGCACGGTCGCGGAGCTCGTGGCCGGGCGGTGGGGCGACCACCGGCCGGGCCTGTGGTGCGAGGACCGGGTGCTCACCCACCACGAGTTCGCCGCCGGTGCAGCCGCCCGGGCGGCCCTGCTGACCGAGCTCCTGCCGCCCGGCGCCGAGCCGCACGTGGGGGTGCTGCTCGACAACACCCCGGAGTACCCGCTGTGGCTGGCGGCCGCGGCCCTCGCCGGGGCCGCTGTCGCCGGCATCAACCCCACCCGCCGCGGCCCGGAGCTGGCCCGCGACATCCTGCACACCGAGTGCCGGATCGTCGTCACCGAGCGCACCCACCTCCCGCTTCTCACCGGGCTCGAACTCCCGGACGTGAAAGTGCTGCCGACGGACGACGAGGCGTACGACGAACTCCTCGCCCCGTATACGACCGCCGTGCCCGAGCCGTCCCGCGCGTGTCCCGAGGACCGTCTGCTCCTGTACTTCACCTCCGGCTCCACCGGCGCCCCCAAGGCCGCGATCTGCACCCAGGGCCGGCTGGCCGCCGCCGGGGCCTCCCTGGTCGGCCAGTTCGGGGTACGGCGCGAGGATGTGCACTACGTCTGCATGCCGATGTTCCACGGCAACGCCGTGATCGCCGACTGGGCGCCCGCGCTGGTGGCCGGGGCCGGGGTTGCGCTGCGGCGGCGGTTCTCGGCCTCCGGCTTCCTGCCTGACGTACGGAAGTTCGGGGCCACGTACTTCACCTACGTCGGCCGGGCCGTGCAGTACGTCCTGGCGACGCGGGAGCGCGACGACGACCGCGACAACCCGCTGCGGCTCGGCTTCGGCACGGAGGCGGGGGCCGTGGACGCGGCGGCCTTCCAGCGACGGTTCGGGGTGCGGCTGGTGGAGGGGTACGGGTCCTCGGAGGGCGGGGCGGCGATCCAGTGGTCGCCGGGGACGCCGGCCGGGGCGGTGGGGCGGGCGGGGCCCGGTCTCGCCGTCCTCGACAGGGAGACGGGGCGGGAGTGCGGGACGGCCCGGTTCGACGCCGAGGGGCGGCTGCTCAACGGGGACGAGGCGATAGGGGAACTGGTCAACCGCGGTCCGAACCCCTTCGAGGGGTACTGGCGCAACCCCGCGGCGGAGGCCGAGCGGCGCCGGGGCGGCGCCTACTGGACCGGTGACCTCTTCTACCGGGACGCCGACGGATACCTGTACTTCGCCGGCCGCACCGACGACCGCATCCGCGTCGACGGCGAGAACCTGGCCGCGGCGATGATCGAGAACATCCTCGCCCGCTACGAGGGTGCCGACGCCGTCGCCGTGTACGCGGTGCCCGATCCGGTGACCGGCGACCAGGTGATGGCGACGGTCGCCGGGAGCTTCGAGCCGGCGGGCTTCGCCGCCTTCCTGGCCGCCCAGCCGGATCTCGGCACGAAGATGGCGCCCCGGTTCGTACGGGTCGTGGAACGGATGCCGGTCACCGCCACGAACAAGATCCACCGGGCGCGGCTGCGGAAGGACGGGGTCCACTGCGGCGACCCGGTGTGGTGGCGGCCACCGGGGGAGGAGACGTACCGCCCACTGACCCCGGACGACGCCGAAGGGCCCCTCGCTCCCACGAGAGGCCCTTCTTGACCGGGGTATGGGTGGCGGGGCCCCCACAGCGCGCGGCGCAGCCGCGCGGAAACGACGATGACGAGGTCGGTTCGCGCAGTTTGCGAACACGCCTCGCCATCGACATCGTGCGCCGCCAGGGACTCGAACCCCGGACCCGCTGATTAAGAGTCAGCTGCTCTAACCAACTGAGCTAGCGGCGCATGACTCTCGCCCACCACTTGACCTGGAGGCCTGTGGTCGGCGACGAAGAAAATAGTACCCGGTCCCGGGGGGTGGTTCCGACCACCCCCCGGGCGGTCAGATCGTCAGGGACAGCAGCACCGGAGCCGCGTTCCGGTTGAGGGTGTCCGCGGCGCGGCGCAGCCGGTGGGCGTGCTCCACCGGCAGGGACAGCGCCAGGCATCCCACCGCCGATCCCGCGGTGATCGGTACGGCCGCGCAGACCGTGCCGATCGCGTACTCCTGGAGATCCAGGTGGGGCACGCTGAGCGGCTGGGACTCCAGCCGGGACAGCAGCAGACGGTCGCTGGTGATGGTGCGCGAGGTGAGCCTCGGCAGCTTGTGGCGGGCCAGGTGGTCGCGCCGGCCGGCCAGGTCGAGCTGGCCCAGCAGGCTCTTGCCGATCGCGGTGGCGTGGGCCGAGTAGCGGAAGTCCACCCACTCGTTGACCACCGGCGTGGTCGGGCCGTCCGCGTACTGGGCGATCTTCACCTCGCCGTCGACGTACCTGCTGAGGTAGACGGCCGCGCCCACGGAGTCGCGCAGCCGGTCCAGCGTGCGCTGGATCTTGTCGCGCAGCGCCTTCTCGCGGCCCTGCGCGGAGCCGAGGCGACTGAGGGCGTCGCCGGAGATGTACCCCCCGTCGGTGATCTGCTCCACGTATCCCTCGCGGCGCAGCATCCTCAGGAGGGTGGTCAGCCGCTCCGGGTCGAGGTTGGTGTGCCGGACGAGCTCGGTGTCGTTGATTCCGGTCGTGTGCCGTGCCACGGTCTCCAGGACGCGCAGGGCGTCCTGGGCCGAGTGGTACGGCGCTGTCGGCTCGTGCTTCAGCGCCACGGTGTTCCCCCTGCGCTCGCTCGGTAGCTCTACGACGCCGCTCTGTAAGCGTCGCTCCACAACTGGGCCGTAGTCCTGGACAGCGAATCAGTTCCACGATAACGGCCAAGAACCGTGTTGTGAGCGGCTGTTGACCAGATTTCGCGGGCCGCCGACGGCTCCGAACAGGGGCGCAGAACTCTGGCATATGCCAGTGCCATGACCCGGAGCTCGGACCTCGGGAGTTGAACCGTGTTCAACTCCCGAAGCCGAAGCGCCGCGCCGAAAACGCTCTCCTACATGCCGTGCGGGCTTCTGCCCGGGCAGATCAGGTCGTGGTGCAGGTTGGCGACGACCGCAGCCTCCAGGCGGGTGCGCAGACCGAGCTTCTCGATGATGTGCGCGACATGGGCCTTCACCGTCCGCTCCGCGATGCCCAGCCGGCGGGCGAGCAGGCGGTTGGGCAGCCCGCCCCCGAGCAGGACCAGAACCTGCCGTTCGCGTTCGGTCAGCGCGTTCACGGCCGGTTCGTCATCGGCCGGCTGGAATGCCAGCCGGCAGGGGCAGTGCGGATCCTCGGATTCGTGCGGTGTGTTGTGGCAGTGGTATTGCTTCGTGTCCTCGACTGGCACGGTGATGGTTACCTTCCCCGTTTTCCTTCACCTTCGCCCAACACTCTAGGGCAGTGTCAAGGCATTCGCGATCCATTGGTGGGATCCGTCGGTCACATCGATATGCGCAGTGAATTGAGGCCGTTTTGGGGTGCCGGGGTGTTTACGATTGTCGCCGCGTGGAATGCCCGCGACGTGAAACGGCCCGCCGTGGCAGGCGGGCCGTCTCGGAACTGCGTGGGGCGGCGCCGCTCAGGCCTTGATGCAGACCTTCGCCTCGCTGCGCTCGGGGTTGTACGGGTCGACGGCGGAGTTCACCCAGCCGATCGCGCAGATGGTCTGCCTGCCCCGGGGGTTCCCCGCCTTCAGGGCCTTGGTGTAGAGGTTCTTGCCCTTGCCGACCACGCTGGTGTGCTTGATCTTCTGGTTGTTGATGGTGAGGGCGGCGACCACGGTCTGGTTGATCGTCTCCTTGCAGGTGCTCGACGCCGCCGCGTTGGCGCTCGAACCGGCGCTGACCGCCACGTAGATACGGCACTTGACCTTCGTCGGGCCGGTCTTGACCCACTTGCCGTAGGTGTCCTTGCCGACCACGGCGGTCGCGCCGCCCCTCGCGCCGGCGCCGGACTGGGCGGCGGTGGCGGCCGGGGCCACCGCCCCGAGCAGGGCGAGGGACGCGGTGGCGGCCAGGCCGGCGGCCGCGGCGCGGCACACGGACGTGCGGCGGGTGGTCGATGCCATGGGGGTACCTCCAGATGACCGGAATCGGTGACTGCGTCGAAATGAATTCTTCAACGCCCGCATTCCGGCCGCCATGGGGACTTGGGGAGGTGTCCCGAAGGGCAATGCCCTTAAGGGCAGCCGTGTGAAGGGAAAGTCATTCGCCCTTCACACGGCCCCCCGCGGTCGGTCACAGAACCGCGCTCAGGAATTGCCGGGTGCGCTCGTGGTCCGGTTCGCTGAATATCTTCTCCGGGGAGCCGGACTCGATTACCCGGCCCGCGTCGAACATGAGGACGTCGTCGGAGATGTCCCGCGCGAAGTTCATTTCATGCGTGACGCACAGCATCGTGATGTCCGTCGTGTGCGCGATGTCGCGAAGCACGTCCAGCACCCCGGCCACCAGCTCCGGGTCGAGCGCGGACGTCACCTCGTCCAGCAACAGCACCTGCGGTCGCATGGCCAGCGCGCGGGCGATGGCGACGCGCTGCTGCTGGCCGCCGGACAGCTGGGTCGGGTACTTGTCGGCGTGCTCGGTCAGACCGACCAGCTCCAGCAGCTCCCGGGCCCGGGCCTCCGCCTCGTCCGCGGACAGGCCGAGGACATGGACCGGGGCCTCGGTGATGTTCCGCATCACCTTCATGTTGGGGAACAGGTTGAACTGCTGGAAGACCATGCCGATCTTCTTGCGGACCTCGCGCACGTGCTTCTCGCCGGCCGGGACGAGCCCGCCGCCGCGCTCCTCGTGCGTGAGGTAGTCGCCGTCGACCTTGATGGTGCCCTCGTCGGGCCTGGTCAGTGTCATCAGCAGCCGCAGGATCGTGGTCTTGCCCGATCCGGACGGGCCGATGAGGGTGACGTGCTTGCCGGAGGAGACCGTGAAGTCGAGCGAGTCGAGGACGGTGTTGGCGCCGAAGCGCTTGGTGACCTTGTCGAAGCGGATCAGCTCGCTGCCGTCCACCGCGGGATTGACGGTCGCCGGGGCGGGGCTTTCCTTCGAAAGGTTGCTGTCAGCGGACAAGACGACGCTCCAGGACTCGCAGGAGAAGGGATGCCGGGTAGGAGATGACGATGAAGGCGATGCCGACGATCGTGATGGGCTCGACCGTGTGGAAGGTCTGGGCGGAGTACTGCCGCGCCTCGCCCAGCATCTCCAGCACACCGATCACGAAGATCATCGGCGTGTCCTTCAGCATCGCGACGACGTAGTTGCCCAGCGCCGGCGCGACGCGCCTGATCGCCTGCGGCAGGATCACCGCGAACCAGGTGCGCGGGCGGGGCAGGCTCAGCGCGGTGGCCGCCTCCCACTGGCCCGCGGGCACGCCGTCGATGCCGGCGCGGTACACCTCGGCGGTGTACGTCGAGTAGTGCAGGCCCAGGCCGATCACACCGGTGGTGAGCGCCGAGAGCGTCAGCCCCCACTCGGGCAGCACGTAGAAGAGGAAGAACAGCTGCACCAGCAGCGGGGTGTTGCGGACGAACTCGGTGACCGCCGTCACCGGCCAGCGCACCGCGGCGTGCTCCGAGCGCTGCAGCACCGCCCACACCAGGCCCAGGGTGAAGGCGAGCAGGGCGCCGAGCGCCAGTGCCTCCAGGGTGACCAGCAGTCCGTGCCAGAACATCGGCATGAAGTCGCCGACGGCGTTCCAGTCCCACGTCATCGGGCACCTCCCGCGGTGGTCGCGCCGGAGCGCGCGAGGTCGTCGGCGCGGCCGCCGTTCATCCGGGCCCGCAGGCCCTCGCGCTTCCGCGGTGCACGGCCGACGCCAGCCTTGGCGTGCCGCTCCACCAGGCGCATGCCGCGGGTGAGGACGAACGCCAGCACGAAGTACATGACGAGGATGACCGTGTAGACGGGCGCGCTCTGGCCGGTGGCGTTGCGCACCAGCGAGGCGCCGAAGGCGATGTCGCCGACGCCCATGATCGAGACCAGCGCACTGCCCTTGAGCAGCTCGATGAGCAGGTTGTTGAACGGCGGGACCATCTCCGGCCAGGCCTGCGGCAGGATGATCTTGCGCAGCTGCTGGGCGGGCGTGAAGCTGAGCGCGATGCCCGCCTCACGCTGGGCGGGCGCCACCGCCTGGACCGCGCCGCGTACGACCTCGGAGCCGTACGCGCCGTAGCTCAGGCCCAGAGCCAGCACCGCGGCCCACATCGGCACCAGCTGCCAGCCGAAGCCGATGGGCAGCACGAAGAAGATCCAGAACATCAGGATCAGCGCGGAGGTGCCGCGGAAGATCTCGAAGTACGCGCCGGACAGGAAGCGCACGATCCACAGCCGGTGGGCGCGCGCCAGCCCGATGACGAAGGCCACCGCGGCGGCGAGCGCGGCGCTGAAGACGGTGAGCTGCACGGTGATCCACACACCGTTGAGGAGGAGTTTCCACAAACCCCAGCTGATTTCGCTCATGGCTTGCACTTCTCCTTGGCGGTGATGGTCGTCATCTGGTCCTTCGTGAATCCGAAGGGCCGCATGACCTCCAGCAGTTCACCGCTCCGCTTCATCCTGTGCAGCTCGCGGTTGAAGGCGTCGCGGAGCTGGGTCTCCGGGCTGCGGAAGGCGAAGGCGCCGACGTCGATGACCGGCTTTCCGTCCATGTACGGGGTGACTTCCGGTGTCCCCTCGGCCTTCGTGGAGCCGGTCTCCTGCACCACGTTGCGCACGGTGACCGCGGTGCCGACGAAGACGTCGACGCGGCCCTGCTCGACCGCGAGGAGACCGGCCAGCTGGTCGGGCAGGGTCGTGATGTGCTTGACCCCGGCCTCCTTGGCGTAGTCGATCTCCGCATAGCCGACGCCGGTGGCCATCCGGGCGCCGGTCCTGGCGATGTCCTTGTAGGTGCGCAGGTTCTTCGGGTTCCCCTTGGGCACGATGAAGGCGTCGCGCATCTGGTACTCGGGGTCGGCGAAGATGACCTGGCCGCAGCGCTCCGGGGTGATGTACATGCCGGCCGCGACGCAGTCGAACTGAAGGGAGTTCAGGCCGGTGATGAGCGAGCCGAACTCGGTGGCGAACGGCTCGACCCGATCGACGCCGAGCCGCTTGAACACGCGCTCGGCGATCGCGGGCGCCGAGCCCGTCATCTTTCCGTCCTTGCCGATGTAGCCGTAGGGCTGCTCGCCCGCCAGGCCCAGCCGGACCACGCCCTTCGCCCGCAGCTGCTCCAGCAGATGCCCGCCGTCGCCGGTGTCTGCTGTCGCAACTCTGCTGCACGCGCTGGTGGCGCCCGCCACGCCGAGCGCCGCTACCCCCGCGAGCAGCGAGCGGCGGCGGATGCCTTTCACCTCGTGGGTTCTTGTGTCGCTTCCTGGATTCTTCCCCTGTGGTGGAGCCATGGGCGCGCGTCTACCCAAGTCGATTGCGCCTATGCCGGCTGTTTGCGGCCGTTCACGGCAGACGCGCGGCGGACGGATAGGTCGGTCACCACTGCAGGCCGACGGCGCTGTTCTTCTCGTACGACACCGTCAGCGTCAGCTTCCCCTTGGGCATGTTCTTGCAGGTGAACGTCTTCGCGGGCCAGCGCTCGCGGACCTCGCCGGTGCACAGGATCCGGCCGTTGTGCCGGAGGTCCCAGGCGTACCGGTAGGCCTTGTCGCCACCGGTGTTGTCGACCCTCACCTTCACAGTCCCCTTACGGGGGTGAACCTTGGTGAGGACGCAGTTGGCCGGTCCGTCACCGCACTTCTTCGTGGCCGTCGCGGCCTCGGCGGGGGCGGCGCCGAGGACCGTCACGGCGGTCACGGCGGCGGCCGCCACTGCGAGCAGGGCCTTGCGGGGACGGGCTGCGGTCGTCGCGGTCATCGAAAGCGCCTCCTGAGCGGGGTGTGCCGATGCTTCACACGAGGTCACGCGTGGCTTCCTCCTGTGCGGGCAGCAAGAGTCTTGTGGCCCGGGCACCACCGCTGCCATTGGCTCTTGGGGAGGTGACCGAACGGGCAACGGCGGCCGGGACGCGCCAACACGGCCGAGAGCACAGGTCGACAGGAGGGCACATGGCCGACCGTCACATCGAAGTCCGTCTGGACGAGCGGGGCGTCAGCTGCACGGCGAGACTCCTCGACGAACGCGCGCCCCACACCTGCGCGGCGGTGTGGGACGCCCTTCCGCTGGGCGGCGACGTCTACCACGCCAAGTACGCGCGCAACGAGATCTACGCCCTCTTCCCGCCGTTCGCCGACCGGGAACCGCCCCTGGAGAACCCGACCGTCACCCCCATCCCCGGCGACCTGTGCTACTTCTCCTTCGCGGGTACGGAACTGGGCACCAAGGCCTACGGCTACGACCGCGAGGTCCGCCCGGACACGACGGTGGTCGACCTGGCCCTGTTCTACGAGCGCAACAACCTGCTGCTCAACGCCGACGTCGGCTGGGTGCCCGGAATCGTCTGGGGCCAGGTCGTCGAGGGCCTGGACGCGATGGCCGAGGCCTGCAACGACCTGTGGCGGTCGGGAGCGGCGGGGGAGACGCTCAGCTTCCGCCGCCGCTGACCCCTGACGCGTACAGCGCGTGCGCCGCCCGCAGCACCAGGTCGTCCCGGTGCCGGGCGGCCACCAGCTGCAGGCCGACCGGCAGGCCGTCCGCGTCCGTGCCGACGGGCAGCGTCGCCGCCGGCTGCTGCGTCATGTTGAACGGGTACGTGAACGGCGTCCACCCCGTCCAGCGCCGGTGCCCCGAACCCTTCGGGACCTCCGCGCCCGCCTCGAACGCCGTGATCGGCAGGGTGGGGGTGACGAGGAGGTCGTAGGACTCGTGGAAACGGCCCATGCGGCGGCCGAGTTCCATGCGGACGTCCACCGCGGCGAGGTAGTCCAGCGCGGAGAACCTGGCCCCCGTCGCGCGGATCTCCCTGAGCCCGGGGTCCAGCGACTCCCGCTGCCGCGCACCGAGTTGCGAGGTCACCCGGGCCGCCCCCGAGAACCACAGGGTGTGGAAGGCGTCCACCGGGTCGGCGAAGTCGGGGTCGGCCTCGGTGACGTACGCGCCGAGCTCCGCCAGCCGCTCCACCCCGCGCCGCACCGCGGCGGCCACCGCGGGCCGTACGGCCACCTGCCCGCCGAGAGTCGGCGAGTACGCCACGCGCAGCCCCCGCACCCCGCCCGCCAGCCCCGCCGAGAACGACCCCGGGGCCGGGCCGAGCGCCGACCAGTCGCGGGAGTCCGGCACCCCGATCACGTCCAGCAGCAGCGCCGCGTCCGCCGCGTCCCGGGTCATCGGGCCCACGTGCGACAGCGTGCCGAACGCGCTCGCGGGGTAGAGCGGGACGCGGCCGTAGGTGGGCTTCAGCGCGAAGATGCCGCAGAAGGCCGCCGGGATGCGGACACTGCCCCCGCCGTCCGTGCCGAGGGCCAGGGGCCCCGCGCCGAGGGCCACCGCGGCCGCCGCGCCGCCACTGGAGCCACCGGCCGTACGGGACGGGTCGTGCGGGTTGCGGGTCACCCCGGACAGCGGTGAGTCCGTCACGCCCTTCCAGCCGAACTCGGGGGTCGTCGTCTTGCCGACGAACACCGCGCCGTGCTCGCGCAGCCGGGCCACGGAAGGCGCGTCCTCGTCCCAACTTCCTTCTTCGGGGACGGTTCTGGACCCCCTCAGGGTGGGGGCGCCGCGCAGCAGGATGATGTCCTTCACGGTCGTCGGGACCCCGTCGACCAGGCCCCTCGGCTCGCCGCGCCGCCAGCGTTGCGTCGACTCCCGGGCCTGCGCCAGGGCCTGCTCGGGCAACAGCCGGACGAACGCGTTCACCTCCGGCTGGATCCGCTCGGCCCTCTCCAGCACGGCCCGGGTCGCCTCCTCCGGACTGAACTCGCCCTTGCGATAGCCCTCCACGAGTCGTGCGGCGGTCAGTCCCGTGAGGTCGGGGTCCGTCATCTGCCCTCCATCGCTCGGCGGTTCAGCGTCCCGGTACGTACCCGCGTTTCTTGTCGACCACGTTCAGCAGCGGTCTGCCCGCCTCCCAGCGCTCCCACAACTCGACGAACTGAGAACCGAGTTGATCGCGCCAGCCGACGGTGTCGCCGCTCATGTGCGGGGACACGAGCAGGCCCGGCGCCTGCCACAACGGGCTGTCCGGCGCGAGGGGTTCGTGCTCGAAGACGTCCAGCGCGGCGCCCGCGATCCACCGCTTGGCCAGCGCCCGCGTCAGCGCGTCCTCGACCACCAGACCGCCCCGCCCGACGTTGATGAAGCGGGCCGAGGGCTGCATCACCCCGAACCGGCGCTCGTCGAACATGCCGTACGTCTGCTCGGTGAGCGGAGCCGCCGCGATCACCCAGTCGGCGCGGGCGATCAGCCGGTCGAGGTCCTCGGGGCCGTGGATGCCGGTGTGCGGGGTGCGCCCGACGACCGCCGTCGTCACGTCCAGCGCCTTCAGCAGCCGGGCGATCGTACGGCCGATGGGCCCCGAGCCGACCACCACCGCGCGCGTGCCCGCCACCCGCTGGGTCTCCCGGTGCCGCCAGGTCCGCTCCCGCTGCAGCTCCCACGTCCGCGGCAGCTCCTTCGCCATGGACAGCACGAGCGCGACGACGTACTCGGCGATCGGCTGGTCGAAGACACCGCGCGCGTTGGTCACCACCGTGTCGGACGCGGCGAGTTCCGGACACATCAGATGGTCCACGCCCGCGCTCGCCGTGTGCACCCAGCGCGGCCGCGGCCCCTCGCCCGGCCAGGCGTCCCGGACCGCCCTGGAGGTGAAGTCCCAGACCAGCAGCACGTCCGCGTGCGGCAGCCGCTCGGCGAGCGTGGAGTCGTCGGCGTGCTCGACGCGGGCGCGGCCGGTGAGCCTGCCCAGGCGGGGGAGGGGGTCGGCGTCCAGAACCAGCAGGGTGGGGACAGTCATGCAGGAAGGCTCGATTCCGGTGGGTGGCGGCCGTCTGACATGCGAGGTTTGACCACGCTCGCACCCGAACCTACCTTCGTCAACACGGGCGTGCGCACGGTCCGTTGCCCACCCCTTTCCGACAGTGAGGGCGGTGCCCGGCATGGATGTCTCCTTCCTCGGCGGACCGCGGCCGCAACGCGGGGTCGGAGTCGTGGCGCCCTTCGACTTCGCGCTGGACCGTGAGCTGTGGCGCTGGGTCCCCGACGACGTCTCGCTGCATCT
Organism: Streptomyces sp. C1-1; assembly: GCF_050214755.1. Classification (NCBI taxonomy): domain Bacteria; kingdom Bacillati; phylum Actinomycetota; class Actinomycetes; order Kitasatosporales; family Streptomycetaceae; genus Streptomyces; species Streptomyces sp. C1-1. Next base: position 6,176,156 of record NZ_CP189826.1, read on the forward strand.
GACGCGGACGCCGTACGTGCCGGTCGAGGTGAGTCTCGACCTGGCCCGGCTGGTCAGCGAGCACGAGACGCTGGACGACGCGGTGCGCACGCTGACCGCGATCTCGCCCGAGGTCGTCGCCTACGCCTGCACCTCTGGCAGTTTCGTCGGCGGGATCGCCGGTGAGCGGGCGATGTGCGCGGCGATGACCAGCGCGGGCGCGGTGCCCTCGGTCACCACCTCGGGCGCGCTCCTGGAGGCGCTGGCGGCGCTCGGAGCGCACCGGGTGGCGCTGGTGACCCCGTACACCGTGTCGGTCACGCGCGCGCTGCGGGAGTACGTGGCCGAGGCGGGCGTCACCGTCGCCGGGTGCGCGTTCATGGGCCTGACCAGGCACATCTGGAAGGTGCCGTATCGCGAGGTGGCGGCCATGGCCCGAAAGGCCGTGCGCGGCGGCGGGCGGCGCGGCGCGGACGCGCTGTTCATCAGCTGCACCAACCTGCCGACCTACGACGTCATCCCGCAACTGGAGGCCGAACTGCGCATGCCGGTGATCTCGGCCAACCAGGTGACGATGTGGGCGGCGCTCGCCCGAATGGGTACTCGGGCGACGGGGCCGTATCAGGCGCTGATCGATCCGGCGGCGCGTTCGGGTCCCGTACTGCCGGAACTTCCGGACGGTGAACAGCAGCAGGAAGGCATGGCATGACCGCACTCGGATTCCTCTACCCCGGCCACTCCGCCGAGGACGACTACCCCCGCATCGAGCAGCTGCTCGGCAGCGACATCCGCCTCGACGTCATCCACACCGAGATCGGCGAGGACGCGCACCGCGTGGACGCCCTGCGGCGGATGGGCTCGGCCGAGCGGCTCGCGGCGGGCGTCGAGGAACTGCGCATGGCGGGCGCCGAGTCCGTGGTCTGGGCCTGCACCAGCGGCAGCTTCGTCTACGGCTGGGAGGGCGCCCACGAGCAGGTGCGCGGCCTCGCCGTCGCGGCCGGGATGCCGGCCTCCTCGACGTCGTTCGCCTTCGTCAACGCGCTGCGCGAGATCAAGGCCCACCGGGTGGCCGTCGGCGCGACCTACCCCGAGGACGTGGCCGGACTCTTCGCGGACTTCCTGCGGGCGGGCGGCTTCGAGGTGACGAACGTCCACGGCGCCGGGATCGTCACGGCGGCCGAGGTCGCCACCTGGGGCGAGGCGGAGGTCCTCACGCTGGCCCGGGACGCCGACCGCCCCGACGCCGACGCCGTCGTCCTGCCCGACACGGCCCTGCACACGGGGGCCCATGTCCAGATCCTGGAGAAGGAGCTGGGCAAGCCGGTCCTCACCGCCAACCAGGTCACGGTCTGGGAGGGCCTGCGGCTGGCCGACCGGCGGGTGAACGCGCCGCGACTGGGGTCACTGTTCACGAGGGAGCCGCTCGTGCAGGCGTGAGTGGCCCCCGGGGAATAAACGGAGAGTGCCTCCTGTTACTCCGTCGCGCACCCCGCGTCGTACCGAACAGGAGGCATCCACCGTGGTGGCAGACGAGATCCGAGGCGTGGTGCAGGGCACCGCCCCCGTCCCCCTCTCCGTGCTGGACCTGGTGACCGTGGGAGCGGGCAGTACCGCCACCGACGCCCTGCGCACCAGCGTGGACCTGGCCCGCTTCACGGAGTCCCGAGGCTTCCACCGCTACTGGGTCGCCGAGCACCACTCCATGCCGGGCGTCGCCTCCTCCTCCCCGGCCGTGATCCTCGCCCACCTCGCCGCCCACACCGACCGCATCCGCCTCGGCTCCGGCGGCGTCATGCTGCCCAACCACGCGCCCCTCGTCATCGCCGAGCAGTTCGGCACGCTGGAGGCCATGGCCCCCGGCCGTGTCGACCTCGGCCTCGGCCGCGCCCCGGGCACCGACGGCGCCACCGCCGCCGCCCTGCGCCGCACCGACACCCTGAACGAGGGCGCCGACGACTTCCCCCAGCAGCTCCTCGAGCTCACCCGCTTCCTGGACGACGACTTCCCCGACGGCCACCCCTACCGCCGCATCCACGCGATCCCCGGCCCGATCCAGGGGAGCACCCCCGGCGGCGTCCAGTCGCCGCACCGCCCCCCGGTCTGGCTGCTCGGCTCCTCCGGCTTCAGCGCCCGCCTCGCGGCCGCCCTCGGCCTGCCCTTCGCCTTCGCCCACCACTTCTCGGCGCAGAACACCGTCCCGGCGCTGGAGCTGTACCGCGAGTCCTTCCGCCCCTCCGAGGTCCTCGACGAGCCCTACGCCCTCATCGGCGTCTCCGCCCTCGCCACCGACGACGAGCACGAGGCGCGGCGGCAGACCCGGGCCATGGCGCTCAACATGATCCGCCTGCGCACCGGGCGCCCCGGACTCTTCCCCGACCCCGACGAGGCCGAGAAGCACGAATTCAGCCCGTACGAGGAGGAGTTCGCGCAGTCCTGGACCGCCAACATCGTGCACGGCTCGGCGCAGGAGGTGCGCGCCGGTCTGGACGCCCTGCAGAAGCGCACCGGCGCCGACGAGTTGATGCTGACCTCGCACGCCCACACCGGCAAGCTGCGCCTGCGCTCCTACGAACTGATCGCGGACGCCTACGGGTTGCCGACCGCGTAGACCTGATCGCCCATCAACTCCGCGATCCGGCCCGGCGAGACCGGCCGCGAGTACAGCCAGCCCTGACCGGTGTCGCACCCGATGCGCCGCAGCCGGGTCGCCTGGGCCGAGGTCTCCACGCACTCCGCGGTGACCGTCAGGCCCAGCCGGTGGGCGAGTTGGATCATCGCCTCCACCACCACCTCGTCGGCCGGGTTGGGCGGCACGGCCCCGTCCTTGTCGCTCTCGTACTGGAAGCCCCGTACGAAGGACCCGTCCAGCTTCAGGACCGACACCGGCAGACGGCTGAGGTAGGCCAGGTTGGAGTAGCCGGTGCCGAAGTCGTCGATGGCGATGTGGACGCCCATGTCGCTGAGGGCCTGCAGCACCTGCAGCGGACGGCCCGCGGAGCCCATCACGGCCGACTCCGTCAGCTCCAGCTGCAGCAGGTCGGGGGCCAGGCCCGTCTCCGCCAGGGTCTGCGCCACGTCCGCCACCAGGTCGGAGTCCCACACCTGGCGGACCGCCACGTTGACGCTGACGAACAGCGGCGGCCGGTCGGGGTGGTCCAGCTGCCACCGGCGCGCCTGCCGACAGGCCGTGCGCAGGGCCCAGCGGCCCAGCGGGACGATCGAGCCGTCCTCCTCGGCCAGTCCGATGAACCGATTCGGCGTCAGGACACCGAACTGGGGGTGGTTCCAGCGGACCAGGGCCTCCACGCCGCGCAGCCGGCCGTCCTCCATCCCCACCAGCGGCTGGTACTCCAGCACGAACTCACCGCGCTCGATGGCGGGTCGGAGCGTGGAGGCGAGGGCCTGGCGGGTCATGCGGTGGGCGTTGCGCTCCGGGTCGAAGAGCGTCCAGCGGGCCTTTCCGTCGGCCTTGGCCCAGTACAGGGTGGTGTCGGCCGCCTGCATCAGGGCGGTCGGGGTGGTGCCGGCCGCGTGCCGTTCGACGACGCCGATGGACGCCGAGACCGACAGCCGGCGGCCCGCGAGGTCGAAGGGCGCCTGGACGGCCTTGAGCACCGACTCGGCGAGCTCGGCCAGTTGGTCGGTGCCCGTCGAGTCCTCGACGAGCAGGGCGAACTCGTCGCCGCCCAGTCTCGCCACCAGCGGCGCGCTCGCTCTGGCGTAACCCGCCTCGTCGGCACAGCGCGTGAGCCGCTCGGCCACGGCGGCCAGCAGCCGGTCGCCGACGCGGTGGCCGAGGGTGTCGTTGATCGCCTTGAAGCCGTCGAGGTCGAGGTAGCACAGGCCGATCCGCCCGGTCCCGCCGTCCTCGTAGGCATCCGCCTCCAGCGCGGCCGTCAGGCGCTCGAAGAACAGGGTGCGGTTGGGCAGCCGGGTCACCGGGTCGTGCATCTGCAAGTGCCGCAGTCGGCCCTGGAGTTCACGCTGGGCACTGATGTCGGTGACGGACAGCAGGAGGCCGTCGGCCGGGGCGGGCAACGGGTGCACGGTGACCTGGGCCCAGACCGACTGGCCGTCGGGGTGCTTGAGCCGGCGGGTGCAGCGCAGCCGGGCCTCACGGCCGCGCAGCACCTCGCGGTAGGCGTGCCAGGTCCGGGCGTCGGAGGCCAGGTCCACCAGGTCGGCCGCGATCCGGCCGACCAGGCTCCCGGGCGGACTGCCGAGCAGGGCGCCGAAGCCGTCGTTGGCGCTGACGACCAGTCCCTCGCGGTCGACCACCGCCATGGCGAGGGGGGCGTCCGTGAAGACGGACCGATAGATGTTGTCACTCTCTGTTACGGCGTCCCGGTCGAGGTCTGCCGCGGGCGCCGGCCCTTCGGACGTTCCGCTCACCGCTAGCTCCCGCAGTGCACTCGATCCCTGTCCGTGCCGGAAAGTGTGCCGATCATAGAGGCAGACCCGGGGGCCTTCCACTCACCGTCCAGTGTCCCGGATCGGACGCCACTTCTGACAGATCGTTTCTGCCCGCAACTGGACGGGTTCTTCGGCCTCGGACCAGTTGTGACGTTCCGTGAGCGATCCGGGGGTGTCGGAGCTGGGGGAGCGTCGGCTCACTCACTCGTCTGGGGCAGACAAACAGGGCGTAGTACGACAAATTCACACAGGCTGGGTGCGGTGTCCCGTCAACCGCTCCCGGAGGTGCCTGTGCTGCGTCAGTTTCCCCGCACGCGCTTCAGGGGTCCCCGACTGCGCAGCACCGCCGCGGTGTGCACCACGCTGTCCGCGCTCGCCGCCACCTCCCTGATCACCGGGCCCTCGGTCGCCGAACCCTTCTCGGCCGGACCGTGTGCCCTGCAACGCACCGCGGCCCACCACTCGGAGGGGGTGGACACCTGGAACGCGGCCTACCCGCGCCCCACCCGCCGGCTGGACGCGGTGCTGGTCTTCCTCTCCTTCCCGGACGCGGTCCCGCGCACCACGCCCGCCGAGCTGACCGCCGACCACTTCCCGGCCACCAGCCGCTTCTACGAGCGCGCCTCCTACGGCCGGTTCAGCCTGCGCCCGCATCCCCTGAAGCGGTGGATCCGCATGCCGAAGCCGTCGACGGCGTACGCCATACAGCGCGACTGGTCTCGCGCGGACCGGGCCGCCTACCTGCGCGACGCGCTCGCCGCCGCCGATCCCCGGGTGGACTTCTCCCGCTACGACATCGTCTACTTCGTCGCCGACCCGGACGCGCCCGGCGTGGACTCGGACGCGACGAAGGTCGTCAACCTCGACACCCCGCTGCGGGCCGACGGCCGGGACATCCGGCGGGTCGTCACCGTGTTCGAGAAGCACCCGCCGGACCGGCTGGTCCTCGCCCATGAGAGCGGCCACGTCTTCGACCTGCCCGACCTCTACCGCCGTCCGGCCGACGGCAAGGGCGACTGGGACACCTACGTCGGCGACTGGGACCTGATGGGCAGCCAGTTCGCGCTGGCGCCGGACTTCCTCGGCTGGCACAAGTGGAAGCTGGGCTGGCTGCGGCCGCGGCAGGTGGTGTGCGTACGGCGGACCACCCGGCTGACCCTGGAGCCGCTGGGCGCCGGGCCGGGGACGCCGGTCACCGGTGCGGCGGGGGCGCCCGCCTTCGGGCTCGGCGACGGCACCAAGCTGGCGCTGGTGCGCAGCGGCCCCGACAGCGTGCTCGCCTTCGAGGCGCGGAGCCCGGTCGGCAACGACGTCGGCGCCTGCCGCTCCGGCATCCTCGTCTACCGCGTCAACGGCGACACCGCCTCCGGCGACGGCCCCATCCAGGTGATCGACGCCCATCCGCACACCGAGGCCTGCTGGGAGAACTCCGTCTACCCACCCCTCGCGGACGCCCCGGTCGCCCTCGGCGAGAGCTTCACGGTGCCGGGCACGGGAGTGAGAGTGGAGGCGGAGGGCCGCACGGCCTCGGGGGCGTGGACGGTGAAGATCACGACGGGGTGAGATCTCGGCCGACGGCACCCGGGTCGACGGAAGAGGGGGTGTGGGTGGCGAAGCCCCCACGGCGCGCGGCGCAGCCGCGCAGGAACGACGATGGCGAGGCCGGTTCGCGTTTTCCGCGAACATGCCTCGCCATCGACAACGTGCGCCGCCAGGGACTCGAACCCCGGACCCGCTGATTAAGAGTCAGCTGCTCTAACCAACTGAGCTAGCGGCGCCTGCTGACGTCGTAGACCTTAGCATCCTGATCCGGAGAGGACGAAATCGATATCCGCACGGCGGCGCGGGCCGCCCGTACGGCCGCCCACAGCACGATCTCCGGACCCGGCAGCCACGGCCGACGGGTGTCCGGCGCGACCAGCCAGCGGGAATCGCCCGAGGTCGCCGGGGTGGCGGCGAGCAGGGCGGGGACGGTCACCGCGTCGCCGGTGCCGTGGCACAGCAGTGGCGGGATCGCGCCCGTTCGGCCGAACTCCTCCCACCGCAGCAGCGAGGGCAGCCGCTGGGCCGTACCGCGCGCGGCGAACAGCAGCATCCGGCCGCGGAAGGTGGCCACCGGCCCCGATCCCGGCCCCTCGTCCCACAGCCGGTCCACCATGCGGCGTCCGAAGACCGCGGGCGCGTTGACGACGTCGAAGGCGGAGCCGCAGGGCAGGACGACCGGTGCCTCGGGGCACTCCTCCCAGAGGGCGAGCGTGCTACGCGGATACGTTCCTGCCGAGGCGAGCCACGCTGCTCCGTCCGGGGTGGTGAGATCGCTGGTCATGGCAACTACATCTACCGGCTGTGAAGGTGCCGTTCCCGAGGGTTGCCGAAAATCGGGACACGAGGAGGCGGGCGGAGGTATCTTGCCCGCCTGGCATATGCCAGACCGAAGTGCGTCGTGTTCAGATCAGGCCGGGTCCGCCGACCCGTGCCCCTCGGCGCCGCGCATCAGGTCGCGCCCGAACTCGACCATCTTCTTGGCGTAGTCCTCGGTCCACTCGGCCCGTTCCGCGATGTCCGCCGTCGTCAGCCGGTCGAACCGCCGCGGGTCGGCGAGCTGCGCGGCCGCCATCGCCTGGAACTCCACCGCCCGGTCCGCCGCCGCGCGGAACGCGTGCGTCAGCTCGGTCGCGCGGGCAAGCAGCGCCTTCGGGTCGTCTATCGACTCCAGGTCGAAGAAGTGCTCCGGATCCGAGGCCGCCTCCGCGGGCTCGAAGAGCAGAGGCGCGGGGCGCAGCCGCGGTTCGTTCCGACGCGGCGTCTGCTCCGCCATGTCTTCTCCTCCTCGTAGGTCACGCTCGTCCGTCACGGCCGACCCGACCGTGCGTGGGCCACCGTCCATTGTCCCGCGGGTATGCAAGAGGGCCGCCGCCTCCGCCCCCCGCGATATCAAGGCGACAGGCCCACCCGATGTTCCCCACCGCTCACGGCGACCAGCTCACCCGGTGTTCCTGCAGCCGGGCCGGCACCGTGTGGTTGGCCTTCCAGCCGTCCGGGCTGTGACTTTCGGCGGCCTCCGGCGGCGTGCCGGACTCCGTCCGGCGGTCGGGGGCGTGCGCTGTGCCTCGGCGAGTCGTTCACGGCGACCAGCTCACCCGGTGTTCCTGCAGTCGGGCCAGCACCGCGTGGTTCGCCTCCCAGCCGTCCGGGAACTTCACGAGTGTTCCGAGCTGGACCGGTTCCGTGGAGGGGTAGGCGTCCAGCAGTTCGCTCACTCCTGCCCGGCAGACCACGATGCACGCGTGCCGGTGGCGGGAGGCGAGCACGCACAGGCGGCCCGTCTCCAGGTGGAAGGCGGTGGCGTCGGGGCGGCCGGAGAGGGGGTGCAGAACGACCGTGACGTCGTACTCGCGGCCCTGCAGACGGTTCGCCGTGTCGACGGTGACGTCCGTGACGCCGAGTTCCGCAAGCGCCGCCCGCACCGCCGCCGCCTGGTCCCGGTGGGCCGTGCCGACGGCGATGCGTTCGGCGGTGAGGGGGCCCGGCTCCGGCGAGCGCTCCGACGTGGCCGCGCCGCCCCGGTCCAGCAGGCGCCGTACGACGGTCGCCACCGCCCGCACCGCCTCCGGATCGGTACGCGGGGTGTGCCGGGCCGGAAGCTCCAGCAGGCCCCAGCCCGACCGCGCCGCCTCGTCGATCACCCGGTCGGGACCGGAACCGTCCGAGGGGACGGCGAAGGCCAGGGCGCGGTCGTCGTGGCCGGTGCCGCTGCGGAAGGGCGTGTACGGGTAGAAGGCGTCGGAGACGAGCGGCGCGGCCGACGCGGGCAGCCGCCAGGAGACCGGCAGGCGGTGCTGCGGCAGCTGCGGGTTGTGCGCCAGCAGGGTGGTGACCGCCGACGCCGAGGGGTCGTACGACAGCCCCGCCCACTGCTCGCCGCCCACGATGGAGAACGGGTCCAGCTGCCCCGGGTCGCCGACGAACAGCGCCCGCTCGAACAGGCCGGCCACGGCCAGTAGCGAGTCGGAGCGCATCTGGTACGCCTCGTCGACGATGGCGTGCCCCCACGGCTCGTCGGTCTTCACGTGCGCCCACTTCGCGGCCGTGGAGATCACCACCGGGAGACCGCTCAGGTCGCCCGCCTTCGCCGACGTGCGAACGTTCGGCAGGTCGTCGAGCGCCTTGTCGTACGCGTCGGCGTCGCTGCTGTGCAGCCGCCCCACCGGCAGCTCGGGGCTCTTCTCCGCCAGGCGCAGGACGAGGTCGTCGACCTGCGCGTTCGTCTGGGCGACGATCATCAACGGGCGTCCCGCGTCGGCCAGTTCGAGCGCCGCGCGCACCACCAGCGTGGACTTGCCGGCGCCGGGCGGCGAGTCCACCACCACGCCGCGGGCGGTGCCGTGCAGGGTGTCGTGGAGGATCGCGTCGGTGGCCTCGGCGGCCGCGGCACCGGGGTCGAAGACGGTGGTCACAGGACGTCCTCCGCGGTCATCGGGTCGGCCGCCTCCGCGGCGGCCTCACCGGGCGGCCCGCCGTGCGTCCACGGCGTCTGCTCCGGGTCGGGCAGCTTCGGGCCGCCGCGCTGCTCGTGCTCGAAGAGGGTGAAGCAGAGCCGGTCGCCCTTCTCCGGCACGGAACCGGCCTCCGGCTCCTTGCCGCGGCCCATCTTGTCGAGGATCCGCAGCACGACCAGGCCCCCGCCGCCGGGTGAGTCCTCCCGTCCCACGAACTCCGCCGTCTGCGGCTTGCCGCCCAGCGAGCGGTACACCTTGGCGCGCTCGCCCAGATGCGGCCGGTCGTCCGTGCGGACCGTCACCAGCGGGCGAGGGCTGGGCCGCTTGCTCTCGCTGTACGCCATCACGACCTCGGTGACCTCACCCGCGAACGCCTCCCCGGACAGCCGTCGCCCGGCCATCACCAGCGGGTCGTCGAGGGCTTCCTGGGCCTCCAGCCGGGCCTGCTCGCGCTCGCGCGAGGCCAGCTTGTTCGCGGCCGTCACCGCGTCGTCACGGCGCGGCTGCGGGGGCTCGCCCGCGGTGATCCGATCGCGGTGCGCGGTGAACGACCAGCGGTCACGCGTCCACCGCTCCTCGACGTGCGCGCCGACGGGCAGTGCCCGCAGCAGGTCGAGGCCCTGCCAGACCTTCTCCCAGGTGGGCAGGGTGCGGCTGAGCACCAGCTCGCGGACGCCGCGCTCGGCGGCCGTCAGCTCACCGAGCCGGTCGTCCGCCTCCAGGCCGTCCTCGGCGGCGGCGAGAGCGGTACGCGCGCGGTCGTAGCGCTCGATGGCCGGGGCGAGCAGCTTGTTGTCGAACGCCGGGTCGGTGGCCGGCCCCGCGGGCGGGCACAGCAGCTGGCCCTTCGGGTCCCGGGCGAGCTCGGCGTGGAGCGCCGCCTCCGCGCCCGTCGTGCCGTCCGGCGGGTCGATCCAGGCCAGCAGGGCGCCCAGGTGCTGGTCCTCCAGGGTGGACTGGCCGGTCGCCCAGTGCCGGGACAGCACGTCGGTCACGGCGAGCAGGAGGGAGGAGCCGGGCACCCGCGCCCGCTCCCCGAAGTGGGTCAGCCAGCGGCCGAGCAGCGGCACGCGCGGGGGCGCGGGGTACGGCGTCTCCGGGTCCTGCTCCGCCGTACGCCGGAAGCGCATGGAGCGGCCCAGGAGGCGCAGGAAGTCGATGCCCGGGCGGCTGGGGACGATCAACTGCGGGGCGTCGGCGCACAGTTCGACCTCGACCTTGACCCGCTTGCCGGTCTCGGGGTCGGTCTCGTTGCGCTCGGCGGCCTCCACCTCCCCGGCGTACGCGTCGATGTACGGCAGGACCACATCCGCCAGCTCGGCCAGGAACGCGAACCTCAGGTCGCGGTCGCGCGGCTGCGGCACGACGAGCAGGCGCGGCGCGTCCCGGTCGGTGCCGACCAGCGCCCCGAGCGGGGCGCCTGCCTCACCGGCGGTGGTGAGCGGCACCAGGACCAGCGGCCGCTCGGCGAGATGCCGGTGCCGCACGGTGGCGGCGGCCTGGGCGCGGCCGGTGGCGACGGCCTCCAGACGGGCGAGCGTGGAGATCAGGGACATGGGGCGGCCTCCTGCTCCAGGGCCTCGGCCCGCAGCCGGGCGGCTCTGCGCAGCGCCGCCACCGCGGGGTCCTCGGGGTCGCCGAGCTCGCCGCGGGCCGCCGCCAGGACGTCCTCGACCGTGGTCAGACCGCCCAGTTCGGCACGGACCGAGCGGCCCAGGGCGGTCACCGCGCCGGCCTCGCGGGAGCGGGTGCGGCAGTGGAAGGCCAGTTCGCAGGCGGACAGGCACTCGGGGGCGTATGTGGCCGGGACCGACTCGACGGCCGACGTCAGCTCGGCGGCGGGCAGTTCGGGGGAGAAGCAGGTGCCCTCGGGGAGGGCGTCGGCGATGTCCTGGACGCGGGTGAGGCGGGCCAGCTGGCGGCCGGTGACGGCGCGCTGCTTGCGGACGTCGACGGCCGAGGCGGTGGGGAGGTTGGAGAAGTCCTTGGGGCAGACGAGGAGAACGCGGTGCCGCACGACCGGGGCGGGGTCGAGCCGTGCGGCGACCTCCTCCAGCGCCAGCACGTACACCGCCGCCTGCCGGGCCGCCGCGCCGACCTTCGCCGGGTCCGCCGAACCGTCCAGCATCGGGAAGGACTTGATCTCCACGACCGTCCAGCGGCCGTCGGGGTGGACCACCACGGCGTCCGGCTCCAGGAAGGCGGGGGAGCCGGCCACGTCCAGGGCGAGCATCGGGTGGTCGAGCAGCGTCCAGGTGCCGGCCGCGGCGGTCGCCTCGCGCAGGGCCAGCGCGGTGCGTGCCGCCCGTCCCTCGGGACCGGCCGCCGACAGGTCGGGCACCGTTGCGCCGGTGGGCGGCTCGGCGCCCCGGTCCAGCTTCTCGTGCACCAGCCTCAGCAGCTCCGCGCCGCCGTCCGCCTTGACCTTCGCCTCGAAGGCGTTGCCCCGGGTGAGGGCGAACTGCGACTGCCCGAAGACCGACGGCGAGCCCAGCGCGCTCGCCAGCGCCGCCTTGTTCACCCCGGCGCCGTCCAGGATGGCGCGCCGGCTGCAGCCCGGGTTGGCGGCGAGGGCGGCCAGGGCGCGCGCGTCCAGCGCCTTGGCCGGGACGCCGGGGCCACGCAGCTCAGCGAGCCGCTGCCGCAGCGCCTTCCCCTGCGTCCGTGGGGGAGGCACTCGGCTCGCCTCTCGGTCCGGACCCGGCGAGGGACTCGTGCTGCCGTGGAAATCGCTCACCCGCGGAAGTCTGGCATCCGCCACTGACAATTGAGGAACCTGAGGCACCGGAGCGCTTCGAGCCGAAGGAGAACAGCGCCCACACCCGGTCCGCGCCGGCCATGACGTACGGCGTCAGGAACAGTCCCAGGCCCATCACGGCCGCGCCCGCCACCGCGTCCAGGAAGTAGTGGTTCGCGGTGCCCATGACCACGATCGTGGTCAGCAGCGGATAGGCCACGGCGGCGGCCTTCGTCGTACGTGTCCTGCCGTACCGCCACAGCATGACCCCGCACCACAGGGCCCAGCCCACGTGCAGGCTCGGCATGGCCGCGTACTGGTTCGTCATGCCCCCGAGACCCTTCGGGGCGCTGGCCGCGCCTCCCCACCAGCCGTACGAGCTGTACTGGGCCATCGTGTCCACGAAGCCGTGGCCGGCCGACAGCAGGCGGGGCGGGCAGGTCGGCAGCAGGGTGAAGCCGATCAGGCCCATGAAGGTGGACGTCATCAGCCAGGTGCGGGCGGCCCGGTAGTGCGCGGCCCGCGACCGGAACAGCCAGATCAGGACCGCCGGCGTGACCACGTAGTGCAGCGAGGCGTACCAGAAGTCGGCCGGGACGCCGAGCCACGCCTCGCGCGTGAACAGCCGGTTGAGCGGATGTTCCGCGTTGAGGCGCAGGAACTTCTCGACGCGCAGGATCGCCAGGCCGTGGTCGACCGCCCCGGCCGTGTCACCGCGTACGACGAGCCGGCCGGCCGAGTAGCAGGCGTACACCAGGACGATCAGGGGCAGCTCGGTCCACCAGCGCAGGCGCGTGCGCGGGGCTGCAGCCTCGATGCCCGGTGTCGTCTCGGTCTTCGGCATCCGATCGCCTCCCCCTTCATTCTCGCGCGGCACCTGGTGATCGGGACGTGCCACTTTACGGTGTACGCGCGCCACCCCGTGGGGCGCCCCCGGCCCTCAAAGACGCAGAGATCGACCGCCGGGTTGCCCCCGCACAGGGTGCGGGATGATGGAACGGTTCCGCCTGCGATTTCTTTTCCGGAAGGGTTTCCTCCTCATGGCACCGCGCATCCTGCTGGCCCGGCACGGACAGACCGAGTGGTCGCTGTCCGGTAAGCACACCGGCAGGACCGACGTGCCGCTCCTGGAGGAGGGCCGACGCGGCGCGAAGCTGCTCGGCGAGCGGCTGCACCGGGCGCCGTTCGAGGGCCTGCCCGGGGTGGAGGTGCGCACCAGCCCGCTGGCACGCGCGCGTGAGACGTGCGACCTCGCCGGGTTCGGCGAGCGGGCGGCCGTCTGGGACGCGCTGATGGAGTGGGACTACGGCGTGTACGAGGGGATGACACCGGACGAGATCCAGGCCGTGCGGCCCGGCTGGCTGATCTGGCGGGACGGGGTGCCGGAGGGGGAGTCGCTGTCCGAGGTGACCGCCCGGGCCGACGAGGTGGTGGCCTGGGCGCGCTCGGCCGACCGCGACGTGCTGGTGTTCGCGCACGGGCACATCCTGCGGTCGATCGGGGCGCGCTGGCTGGACCTGCCGATCGACTTCGCGGCCCGGATCAGACTGAACCCCACCTCGCTGTCGGTACTGGGATGGGCTTACGGGGATCCGGCGATCGAAAGCTGGAACGACTCGGGGCACATGGCCTAGAGCCGGCCCGGAGCACCGGGCGCACCCGGAGCACGCGGCGCGCGCCGGTGTTCTCATGCCGTGCGTGGCACCGACGCGTGGCGCTCGAGGAAGCCCGAGACGCCCGCCGCACACCGGTGCGGGAGCAGCACCCTCGCCGTTCCCGCCAGCATCGTCTGGACCCGGGACGACTGCACCTGGTCCAGCAGGTCCAGCACCCGCATTCCCGCGTCCGCCGCCTCGTCCGGCCGGCCGCCCCGCGCGAGGTCGTCCGCCAGTTCCGCCGTGTACAGGGCGATGTTGCGGGTGAAGTGCGGGTCCTGCAGCTGCGCGGCGCGGCGCGCGTGACGGGCGGCGCGCGGCCAGTCGCCGAGTGTCGACCAGCACTGCGCCTCCAGACCCTCCAGCTCGGCCTCCCCGTAGAAGCTCATCCACTCCGGGTCGGCGTCCGAGGGACCTCGCTCGTACAGGACCTGCGCGCGGGCGAGCGCCTGTTCGCAGCCGGCGCGGTCGGCGAGCCCCGCCCAGCCGCCCGCCTCGCGCAGCGCGAGCAACGACATCAGACGGGCCGATCCCACACTGCGGCCGACGCGCTGCGCCGCCTGCGCCGCCCGCACCGCCTCGCGCGGCCGCCCCGCGTCGCGCGCGAGGAAGGCGGTGTTGCAGAAGGCGTGCGCCTCCAAGCCGTCGTCGCCGGTCATCCGGGCGGTCGCGAGGGCTTCCGCGTAGTGCGAGCGGGCGTCGTCGAAGCGCCCCGAGTCGTGCGCCAGCCAGCCCACCGAGATGGCGAGTTCACCGGCGCCCGAGTGCAGCCGGTCGGCGGTCGTCTGCCGGGTCGCGCCGGCGTCCAGCAGCGCGTAGGCGGCGCGCAGTGGAAGCGACGCCCGCCGGTAGAGGCCGTCCGCGCCGTGCCGGTCGTCCAGCAGCCGGATTCTGCGGACCGCCTCCTCCAGGGCGAACGCGTGGCTCGACCCGGCGCGGCGGACGGGCCGTCCCGCCGCCGCGGCGTCGAAGGCGAGCCCGATGGGGCCCAGCGAGGCCGCGGCCACGGTGGCGCCGCCCGTCATGAATGCGCGACGCAGCACGTCGCTCTCCTCGAAGTCGTCGTACGTCTCGTGGTTCTGGGTGTCATACGGTTCCCGCGCCCCGGGAGTCTCACCGACCGCACATGCCCGGCTCGCCGGGGGAGCGAGGGGCGCGCCCTCGTCGGCGTGCGCCCGGCGTCCGCGTACGGACGACCGGGGCGCGAAGCCCAGGTCGGTGAGCGTGCGGCCGGGGAACATGTGCAGGAACACCCGCTCGTACGCGTAGTTGGGGCAGCGGATCTCGCCCGCCTCCACCCGGCCCACGTAGCGCGCGTCGCAGCTGACCCGCTCCCCGATCTCCCGGGCGGCCCGCCGCACCGCCGCGGCGAACTCGGCCGGTGAGCGCCGCCCGCGCAATCGGCGGAAGGCGAGGTTGGGCCGTGTCGGGCGGGCGGGCAGGGGCTGGGACGAAGTCGCCTTTGACGACGCCATGGCCGGGTCCTCTCGTGCGAACCGTCGAACCATGCCGGGTTTGGGGTGGGTTGAAGTGTGAAACCCCGTTTCCGGCGGGCAAGAACGTACCCTCTGTGCCGGACCCGCCACGCGGGGTTTGGCTACAAACCGGATATCTCATCCTGGATCTGCCATGAACTGCCATCCTTTGTGGCGCACTTCCGCCGTAGCCGTTGACGTGCGCGTGCGTTGAACCAGGGGGACCGGGAGCCACCCGACTCCCGACCGCTTCGTTCAAGGAGGGGTTCCGTGGTTCAGGCCGGGATGAAGACGACGCCATCGACGACGGCGGGGCACGCCCCGACCCCGGACCTCAGCCCGCCGCCCCTCCCCGACGGCCCGTGCGATCTCGTCACCGTGCCGGCCCGCCAGGGGCTGGAGGCCGTCGACATCCTGCGCCGCGGGGCCGGCGACGCCGTAGGGCCCGTCCTGCACGACGACGGCTGCGACACCCTCGGCTTCCTGGTCCCGCCCGGCACGGCCGCCGCCTGGGACGTGCCGGGCAGTACCTGCACGGAGACCGACGGACGGGGGGTGAGCCTGAACCCCGAGCCGCTCGTCGAGGGGTCCGACTGGCTGCTGCCGCCCGGCGAGGTCGACCTCGCGACCGATCCGGCGGTGCTGCGGGCGGCGCTCGGCGAGGCGGCCCGGCTGATCGAGGCGGCCGACAACTGCCGGTGACGCCGGTCCGGGCGGGCGGGGCGGCCCCGGGGTGCCGATAATGGCGCAATGGGAAAGTCCAGGAGCCCGCGGCGCGGCGGTGCCGGCGCCGAAGCCGAAGCCGTCGTCGAGGCCGTCGACGGCGGGCTCGCCGAGCTCATACCCGACCGGGACCGGGCGCGTTCCTGGACACTGCTGATCGACGGGGCGCCGCAGTCGCACGTCGATCTCGACGACCCCTCTCACCTCTCCTTCGAGTACCAGCGGCGGCTCGGTCACGTCATCGACCTCGCCGCACCGCCCGGAAAACCCGTGCACGCCGTGCACCTCGGTGGGGGCGCCCTCACCCTCGCCCGCTACGTCGCCGCCACCCGCCCCCGCTCCACCCAGCAGGTCGTCGAACGCGACGCCCCCCTCGTCCAACTGGTCCGCAAACGCCTGCCGTTGGACCAGAACGCCCGGATCCGGGTGCGTTCCGCGGACGCCCGCGAAGGCCTCGCCAAGGTCCTCGACGGCTGGGCCGACCTCGTCATCGCGGACGTGTTCAGCGGTGCCCGCACGCCCGCCCACCTGACCTCCACGGAGTTCCTGGACGACGTACGCCGGGCCCTCAGGCCGGGCGGGACCTACGCCGCCAACCTCGCCGACGGCCCCCCGCTGGCCCACCTGCGCGGCCAGATCGCCACCGCCGCCGCCCGCTTCCCCGAACTCGCCCTGATCGCCGACCCTGCCGTGCTGCGCGGCAAGCGCTTCGGCAACGCCGTCCTCGTCGCCTCCGACACCCCGCTGCCGGTCGCCGAACTCACCCGCCGCGCCGCCTCCGACCCGCACCCGGCCCGCGTCGAACACGGCCGCGCCCTGCTGGACTTCACCGGCGGCGCGCTCCCCGTCACGGACGCCGAGGCCACCGCCTCACCCGCCCCGCCACCCTCCGTCTTCCGCTAGGGCCCGTCGCCGGCTAGTAGTTCCCCACGTCCACATGGGGCGGTCCGTCGTGCCAGGCGCAGATCACCGACACCTTGTTCGTGCCCGAGGTGAACTCCACCCGGATCCAGGTGTCCGTCTTCCACGTCTGCATCGACCAGCCGGTGCCGGGGGTCGCCATGACCAGCGTCGCGGAGCTCTCGCCGAGGTCGAAGACCACCCGCCCGCCGTCGGTGTCATAGCTCTTGACCTGGCCGGAGGCGGTACGGGACGCGGTGGGGGACGGGGTCTTCGAAGGTTTCGGCACCGCGGTCCGGGAGGGCTGCGCCGACGGGCTGCGCGACGGCGTCGGCAGGGCGCGCTTCGTCGACGACGCCAGCGGCTTCGAGTCCTGCGTGGTCGCGTCGGCCGCCGTGATGGGCAGGGCGCGCGGCGGGTCGTAGGCCGTGCCCGCCATCACCGTGTGGACGCCCCACCACGACAGCGTGACCGCCGCGCCCGTGGCGAGCGACCAAGCCAGTACGTGTACGAGTCCTCTGCGCATCGCCGTCATACTGCCTCACGCGTCCCACGGGCCGCACATGCTCGGAGTTATCCACAGGCTCCGGTGCGGCCCTCCCGCATGGCGTACGGTGCCGCGCATGGCAAGTGTGCTCGTGGTCGAGGACGACCAGTTCGTACGTTCGGCGCTGATCCGGCACCTGACCGATGCCGCGCACACCGTGCGCAGTGTCGGGACGGCGCTGGAAGCGCTGCGCGAGGTCGCCCATTTCCGTTTCGACGTGGTCGTCCTGGACCTCGGTCTGCCCGATCTCGACGGCTCCGAGGCGCTGAAGATGCTGCGCGGGATCACGGACGTGCCCGTGATCATCGCCACCGCCCGGGACGACGAGACGGAGATCGTCCGGCTGCTGAACGCGGGCGCGGACGACTACCTGACCAAGCCCTTCTCGGTGGAGCACCTGTCGGCGAGGATGGCGGCGGTGCTGCGGCGCTCCCGCACCGCCGCCGGCGACGTCCAGCCGACCAGCGTCCTGCGCGTCGGCGGCCTGACCGTCGACCCGCTGCGCCGTCAGGCCGAGTTGGACGGCGTCCGGCTCGACCTCACCCGCCGCGAGTTCGACCTGCTCGCCTTCCTGGCCGGCCGCCCCGGAGTCGTCGTGGCCCGCAAGGAACTCCTCGCCGAGGTGTGGCAGCAGTCCTACGGCGACGACCAGACCATCGACGTCCATCTCTCCTGGCTGCGGCGGAAGCTGGGCGAGACGGCGGCGCAACCACGCTATCTGCACACGCTGCGGGGCGTCGGCGTGAAGCTGGAGCCGCCGGGCGGGGAGGTGCCCCGATGAGATGGGCCCTGGTCAAGGTCTGTCTGGCGGTGACCGCGATGGTCGTGGTCGCCTTCGCCGTGCCGCTCGGGCTCGTCATCAAGGAGATGGCCCGCGACCGGGCGTTCTCCAACGCCGAACGGCAGGCGGCCGCCGTCGCCCCGGCGCTGTCCATCACCACCGAGCGCGACCAGCTGGAGAAGGTCGTCGCCTCGGCGGGCTCCGACACGGGGATGGCCGTGCACATACCGTCGGCCGACGGCAGGGCCGCCGTCGACATCGGGCGCCGGCGCGCCGCCGGCAACGACATCGCCACCGTGCGGAAGCTGGGCCGCGCCTCCACCACCGAGGTCCCCGGCGGCTTCACCCTGCTCTCGCCGGTGGCGCTCAGCTCCGGCGCCATCGCGGTCGTCGAGGTGTTCGTGCCCGAGTCCGAGGTCAGCAACGGCGTCGGCACGGCCTGGGCGGTGCTCGCCGGGGTCGGCGTCGCGCTGATCGTCGGGTCCGTCGCGGTCGCCGACCGGCTGGGAGTGCGGATGGTGCAGCCCGCCCAGCGGCTGGTCGAGGGCGCGCACGAGCTGGGGGAGGGCAAGCTGGGGGCGCGGGTGCCGGAGGAGGGGCCGACCGAACTGCGCCTGGCGGCGGTCGCGTTCAACTCCATGGCCGACCAGGTCGTACAACTCCTGGCCAATGAGCGCGAGTTGGCCGCGGATCTGTCCCACCGGCTGCGCACCCCCCTCACCGTGCTGCGGCTCAACGCGGCCTCGCTCGGCGAAGGGCCCGCCGCGGACCAGACCAGGGCCGCCGTCGCCCAGCTGGAGCGCGAGGTCGACACGATCATCCGCACCGCACGGGAGGCCAAGCCGCAGACCGCCGCGGCCGGGCCGGGCGCCGGGTGCGACGCGGCCGAGGTGGTGCGCGAGCGGATGGCGTTCTGGTCGGCTCTGGCCGAGGACGAGGGTCGCAAGTGGCGGGTGGCCGGTGCCGACCGGCCGGTGCGGATACCCGTGGCCCGGGCGGACCTCGCGGCCGCTCTCGACGCCCTGCTCGGCAACGTCTTCCGGCACACCGCCGAGGGCACGGCCTTCGCGGTCGACCTGCACAACGGCGAGGACGCGGTGATCGTGCTCGTCTCCGACGCGGGCCCGGGCATCCTCGACCCCGAGGCGGCCATGGCGCGCGGGCGCGGCTCGGGCAGCGACGGCTCCACCGGCCTCGGACTGGACATCGTGCGGCGGCTCGCGGAGGCGACCGGCGGTGACGTGCGGATCGGGTCGTCCGTGCTCGGCGGGACCGAGGTGCGGATCTGGATCCAGCTGGACGGGCGGGCGCGGACACCGGGCGGGCGAGGGCACCGGTCGGTGCGCCGACGCAGACGGGCCGTCGCGAGATGACCCGGGACGGGACGGCTTGGGGATCGGCGGCCGGACCGGGAGGGGGATCGGTGGCCGTATTGGTCTCGACCTTTAACCGCCCCCGATCCCTTCCTTAAGCGCACCCTAAGATCCTCAACCCCCGTCCGGATCAGGTACTTTGCCCGATTCCGGCTCGCTAGCGTGCCACGCCATGAGCATGCATCGACACAAGGTCAGCGGCAGGAACAAGGTCATCGGCGGTGTCGTCGCCGCGGCCGTCGTGGGCGGTGGCGCGATCCTCCTCACCGGTACCGCGCAGGCGGCCGGCATCGGGGCCGCGTACACGAAGACCAGTGACTGGTCGACGGGGTACACCGCCCAGTACGTCGTGACGAACAACAGCGGCGCGACGGAGAAGACCTGGAAGCTGGAGTTCGACCTTCCGTCGGGCTCCAAGCTCAGTTCGCTCTGGAACGCCGAGTCGGCCGTGAGCGGGCAGCACGTCACCGTGACCCCGGCGAAGTGGGACACCGACGGCCTCGCGCCCGGCAAGTCCGTCACCGTCGGCTTCGTCGTCAACGGCACCGCGGACCCCAAGAGCTGTCTCATCGACCGTGCCAAGTGCTCCGCGGACGACGGACCGACGCCCGAGCCGAGCGGCCGCCCCACCGAGTCCGCCACGCCCACCGCCACACCGACGGCGACCCCCACCGCCACCCCCACCCCCACCGCGTCCCCCTCCCAGAGCACCGGCACCGGCACCGGCACGAGCGCCGGCTTCGCGCCCTACGTCGACACCTCGCTCTACCCGGCCTTCGACCTGCTCGCGAGCGCCGACGCCACCGGCGTGAAGACCTACAACCTCGCGTTCGTCACCGACGGCGGCGGCTGCACCCCCAAGTGGGGCGGGGTGACGGACCTCGGCAGCGACGGCGTCGCAGCCCAGATCGGCTCCCTGCGCGCCAAGGGCGGCGACGTCCGGGTCTCCTTCGGCGGCGCCTCCGGCTCGGAGCTGGCCACGACCTGCTCCTCGGCGGACGCGCTGGCCGCGGCGTACGGGAAGGTCGTCGACGCGTACAAGCTGACCAAGGTCGACTTCGACGTCGAGGGCGGCGCGCTGCCGAACACGGCGGCGAACACCCGCCGCGCCCAGGCGATAGCCAAGCTCCAGGCCCAGCACCCCGGCCTGGACGTGTCGTTCACCCTGCCCGTGATGCCCGAGGGCCTCACCCAGGACGGTGTGAACCTCCTGTCCAACGCCAAGTCCAACGGCGTGAAGACCTCCACCGTCAACATCATGGCCATGGACTATGGCGCCTCATACAGCGGCGACATGGGCACCTACGCCGAGCAGGCCGCGACCGCCACGCAGGCGCAGGTCAAGAGCGTCCTGGGGCTCTCCGACAGCGCGGCGTGGAAGGCGGTCGCGGTGACTCCGATGATCGGCGTCAACGACGTCTCCACCGAGATCTTCAAGGTCGACGACGCCACCCAGCTGGTGAACTTCGCCAAGTCCAAGGGCCTGGGCGGCCTGTCGATGTGGTCCGCCACCCGCGACAAGCAGTGCGCCGGAGGCACCAAGCCCACCGCCGACGCCACCTGCAGCTCGATCACCCAGAGCGCGTTCGCCTTCTCGAAGGCTTTCGGCGCCTTCAACTGACGGCCGTGAACGCAGCCGGGGCGCGGCGCTCCCCTCGGGCGCCGCGCCCCGCCCCCCGCTCTCCGGCCGCCCGGTCGGCCGGGCGGCCGGCCCGTCAGTCGGAGATCACCGGCGGCAGCGTCCCGGACCGCGCCGCCTGCCCGTACCAGAGGGCGCTGGACTTCGGCGTACGGGCGAGGGTGGCGTAGTCGACGTAGACCGCGCCGAAGCGCTTCTCGTAGCCGTACGCCCACTCGAAGTTGTCCATCAGGGACCACAGGTAGTAGCCGCGGACGTCCGCGCCGTCGGTGATGGCGCGGCGGACCGCCGAGAGGTGCCCGTGCAGGTAGGCGATGCGCTCGGGGTCGTGGACGCGGCCGTCGGGGTCGGGCTTGTCGTCGCAGGCGGCGCCGTTCTCGGTGATGTACAGCGGCAGACCGGGAGCCTCCCGCGTGTAGCGCATGATCAGCTCGTGCAGGCCCGTCGGGTCGATCGTCCAGCCCATCTCGGTCCGCTCGCCCGGCGTCTGGTGGAAGGAGACGTCGTCGGCGCCCGGCCAGGGGGAGTGCTCACTGGCGCCGTGGCCGTCGGTGCGCGGACCGGTCACCGGGGTGCCGGCCGCCGAAACCAGGGTCGGCGTGTAGTAGTTGAGGCCCAGCGCGTCCAGCGGTTGGTGGATCGCGCGCAGGTCGCCGTCGAGGACGTACGACCAGTCGGTGATCGACTCGGTCGCCGACAGCAGCGACTCGGGGTAGGCGCCGTGCAGGATCGGGCCGTGGAAGACCCCGTTCGCCAGATCGTCGATCTTGCGCACCGCCGCCAGGTCCGCCGGGTCCTGCGGCGAAAGCGGCCTGACCACGGAGGAGTTCAAGCTGAGCGCGACGGAGTTGCGGGCCGGCATGGCCGCGCGCAGCGCCGAAGTGCCCAGGCCGTGGGCCAGGTTGAGGTGGTGCGCGGCCCGCAGCGACGCCTCGGGGTCCGTGCGGCCCGGCGCGTGCACGCCGGATGCGTAACCGAGGAACGCGCTGCACCAAGGCTCGTTGAGCGTGATCCACTGCTCCACGCGGTCGCCCAGCGCCTCGCCGACGATCTGCGCGTACTCGGCGAACCGGTAGGCCGTGTCCCGCTCCGGCCAGCCGCCCGCGTCCTCCAGCTCCTGGGGCAGGTCCCAGTGGTAGAGGGTGACGGCCGGCTTGATGCCGTGGGCCAGCAGCTCGTCGACCAGGCGACGGTAGAAGTCCAGGCCGACCTGGACGGCGGGTCCCCGGCCCGTCGGCTGCACCCGCGACCAGGAGATCGAGAACCGGTACGCCGTCAGGCCCAGTTCGGCCATCAGGGCCACGTCGTCGCGGTAGCGGTGATAGTGGTCGACAGCGATGTCACCGTGCTCGCCGCCGGCGGTCTTGCCCGGCGTATGGCTGAAGGTGTCCCAGATCGAGGGCGTACGGCCGTCCTCCCGCACCGCCCCCTCGATCTGGTACGCGGAGGTCGCCGCGCCCCAGAGGAAGGCGGGAGGAAAGGTCACCGGGGTGGCCGGCGTTGCGGGTTGAGGCATGGAAGCGCTCCCAGGAGAGGTCGTACTGACCGGAGAATTCGTATGAGGGGGTGAGTCAGCCCTTGATCGCGCCGGCCATGATGCCGCCGACGATCTGCTTGCCGAACAGCAGGAACGCGATCAGCAGCGGCAGCGTGCCCAGCAGCGCACCCGCCATGATCACGGCCTGGTCGGGTACATACCCGGTGCCGAGCGAGTTCAGGGCGACCTGCACGGTCGGGTTCTGCTGGGTGAGGGCGATGATCGGCCACAGGAAGTCGTTCCAGGCGAACACGAAGGTCAGCAGGCCGAGGACGGCCATCGCGGGCCGTGCCGCGGGGAAGACCACGTGCCAGACGACTCTCAGGCTGCTCGCCCCGTCGACCCGGGCCGCCTCGATCAGCTCGCTCGGCAGCGCCTGCACCAGGTACTGGCGCATGAAGAACGTGCCGAAGGCCGTCACCAGCGTCGGCAGGATGACCGTCTGCAGCTGGTTGGACCAGCCCAGGTTCGACATCCACAGGTACAGGGGGACGACGGCCAGCTGCGGCGGGATCATCATCGTGCCGATGGTCAGCAGCAGCAGGACCCCGGAGAACTTGAACCGCAGCTTGGCGAAGGCGAAGCCGGCGAGCGTGGAGAACACCACCGTGCTGACGGTGATGGTGCCCGCGACGATCACGCTGTTGAGCATGGCCGTGCCGAGGCCGGCCTGGTCCCAGGCGGCCTGCATGTTCTTGAACAGGTTCCCGCCGAACCACAGCGGCGGGGGCGTCTGGGCCAGCCGCCGGTCGGTGCGCGAGGCGGCGATCGCCGTCCACACCAGGGGCGCCAGCGAGACCAGCGCGAAGACACCCAGGACGAGGTAGGTCACCGGGCCCGCGTGCAGCTGCTTGCCCGCGCCCATCACACGGCGGGTGCGGGGCTTCTTCGGCTGCGCCTGAGGCAGCGTCAGTTCACTGGTGGTCATTGGGACTTCCTCAGGCGTCGGGTGAACAGCAGGTTGATCACCGCGATGATCATCAGGATCAGGAACATCGTCCAGGCGATCGCCGACGCCTTGCCGAGGTTGCCGATGATCCAGCCCTGGTCGTACATGTACAGACCGAGCGTCTGGTACTGGTGCTCCGACCCGCCCTTGGAGCCGCTGACCCCGCCGAACAGCAGGGGCTCGCCGAAGAGCTGGGTCGCGCCGATGGTGGAGACGACCACGGTGAACAGGATGGTCGGCCGCAGCTGCGGGATCGTCACGTGGCGGAACTGCTCCCAGCGGTTGGCGCCGTCGATCGCCGCCGACTCGTAGAGGTCGGTCGGGATCGCCTGCATGGCCGCGAGGTAGATCAGCGCGTTGTAGCCGGTCCACCGCCAGATGACGATCGACGACACCGCGAACTGCGAACCCCAGTCGGACTCACGCCAGTTGATCGGATCGATCCCCACGAAGTGGAGAATCCAGTTGATCATGCCGCCGTCCCACGAGTACAGCAGCGTGAAGACGAGCGTCGCCGCCGCCACCGAGGTGGCGTACGGGGTGAGCATCACGACCCGCCAGACGGTGGAGCCGCGCAGCCGGTAGTTCAGCAGGTGGGCGAGCCCGATCGCGGCCATCAGCTGCGGCACCGTCGAGATCAGGCCGATCGTGAAGGTGTTCTTCAGGGCGTTCCAGAAGAAGTCCGAGCTGAGCAGGTTCTTGTAGTTGTCCAGGCCGGCCCAGGTCTGGGTGTCCAGCGAGGAGAGCTGCACGTTGTGCAGCGAGTACCAGGCCGTGTACAGCAGCGGGACCAGCGAGAAGGCCCCGAAGATGATGAAGAAGGGAGCGATGAACGCGTACGGGGACGCCTTCATGTCCCAGCGGTACAGCCGGCTGCGCCAGGACGAGGGGCCCTGGGGCGGTGTACCGCGACCGTGAGCGCCCCGGGCCGCGCCCGGCGAAGTGCCGGGCGCGGCGTCGGCGCTCGTCGCGGGGTGCGCGAGAGCCTTGGAGCTGGTCACTGGCCGAGCACGTCCTTGATCTCGTTCTTGGCCGCGTCCCAGCCCTGCGAGGGGCTCTTGCCCTTCTGCTCGACCTGGAGGATGCCGACGTCCGTGAGCGCGGTGTTGATCGGCTGGTCCTTGATGCCGAAGACCTGGACCGGGATGGTCTTCGCCGAGTCACCGAAGATCTGCGTGATCGGCGCGTTGGAGAAGTACGCCGTGGTGTCGGCGGCCGGCTTCAGGTTCGCGTAGGCCGACGGGGTCGACGGGAAGCTGGCCTGCTTGGCGAACACCTTCGCCTGCTGCTCGGGCGCGGTCAGCCACTTCGCCAGGGCTATGGCCTCCTTCTGGTGCTTGCCCGCCGTCGGCACGCCGAGGAAGGAGCCGCCCCAGTTGGACGCGGTCGGGGCCGCCGCCACGTCCCAGTTGCCCTTGCCGGCGTCGCCGGACTTCTGCTCGATGTAGCCGATCATCCAGGCCGGGCAGGCCACCGTGGCGAAGGACGCGTTGGCGTAGCCCTGGTCCCACGGCTTGTCGAACTGCTTGAGCTTGGCCGACATGTTGCTGGTCGCCACCGACATCGCGACGTCCCAGGCCTTCTTCACGCCGTCGGACTTGTCCCAGATGACGTTGCCGCTCTTGTCGTAGTAGCGCTCGCTCGCGCCACCGAGGGCCGCGTTGTAGATCGAGGAGGCCGAGTCCACGAACTTGGTGCCCTTGGGCGCCTTCTTCATGTACTCCTTGCCCAGGTCGACGTACTTCGCCCAGTCGCCCTTCCACTGCGCGGCGAGCTTGGTGCGGTCCGTCTCCAGGCCGGCCTTCTTGAACAGGTCCTTGCGGTAACAGATCGCCATGGGACCGACGTCCGTGCCGAGCCCGATCAGCTTGCCGTCCTTCGTGGTGGCCTGGGCGTTCTTCCAGTCCAGCCACTGGGACTTGTCGACGTCCTTGCCGAGGTCGACGAACTTGCTGCCCTGCGTCTGCACGGCCTCGGTGATGTTGCCGACCTCGATGGCCTGGACGTCGTCCGTGCCGGAGCCGGCCTGCAGGCGGGTGAGCACCTTCGGCCAGTACACGTCGGTACGAGTGGTGACGTTCTCCTTGATGCTGATGTTCGGGTGCAGCTTCATGTACTCGTCGTAGAGGCCGGCCTGCTTGTAGCCGAACACACCGAAGGTACCGATGGTCAGCGTCGTCTTGCCCTTGCCGCTGCCACCACCGTCGTTCGACGAACCGCTGTCCGAGTCCTTGGAGCAGCCGGCCAGCAGCCCCGTGGCCAGCGCGGCCACGGCCGCGACGGCCATGAGCCTGCGGGACCGTCGGGTACTCGTGCCCATTTGCGTCCTCCTGTTGCCTGACGTGCCGACCCCCCGGCCAACGGCATTGTTGGGCCCGTTCATACTCGCTGCGGCTCGGGCGGGGAACGTGCGGGATGTGTATGTGTCAGGTACCGTGGGAGCGCTCCCACAGGTGATGTGTTGAAGGTTCGTCGGTTCGGGCGGGGGTGTCAAGGGAGCAGACGCGGAGTTATGCGTTCAGTTATCTGGCCGTTAAGTGGAATAGCAGGGTCCGTGACCTGCTCCCTCCCGACGGTCCCCGGCCCGGGGACGACGGCACCCTGTCGCAGTCACCGCAGCTGGCGGGGCTGTTAGATTCAGCCAACGTAGGTCCATGGGAGGGCGGAGCCAATGGCAACAGGCCACGGAGCGCGGGGTCGCAGCGGGGGCCGGCCCACCCTCGAGGAGGTCGCCGCGCGAGCCGGCGTGGGCCGGGGCACGGTCTCCCGGGTCATCAACGGCTCTCCCCGGGTGAGCGAGGCGACCCGCGCGGCGGTCGAGGCGGCCGTCGCGGAGCTCGGCTACGTCCCCAACACGGCCGCACGTGCCCTCGCCGCGAACCGCACCGACGCGATCGCCCTGGTGGTCCCCGAGCCGGAGACGCGTTTCTTCGCCGAGCCCTACTTCTCCGACATGCTGAGGGGCGTGGGCGCGGAGATCTCCGACACGGAGATGCAGCTGCTGCTGATCTTCGCGGGCAGCGACCGGGAGCGACGCAGGCTCGCCCAGTACCTGGCCGCGCACCGGGTGGACGGGGTCCTGCTGGTCTCGGTCCACGCGGACGACCCGCTCCCCGACCTGCTCGCGCAGCTGGAGATCCCGGCGGTCATCAGCGGCCCCCGCTCGGCCGCCGAGACCCTGACCTCGGTGGACTCCGACAACTACGGGGGCGGCCGCTCGGCCGCCGAGCACCTGCTCGCCCGGGGTCGCCACAAGATCGCCCACATCACCGGCCGCCTC
Organism: Streptomyces sp. C1-1; assembly: GCF_050214755.1. NCBI lineage: Bacteria > Bacillati > Actinomycetota > Actinomycetes > Kitasatosporales > Streptomycetaceae > Streptomyces > Streptomyces sp. C1-1. The sequence continues at coordinate 6,202,643 of NZ_CP189826.1, forward strand.
GACGTCTACGGCGCCCAGCGGCGCGTCGACGGCTACCGGGACGCCCTGCGCGACGCGGGCCACGAGGTGGACGAGGCCCTGATCGAGCCGGGCGACTTCACCGAGGAGGGTGGCCGCCGCGCGATGACCCGGCTGCTGTCCCGCTGCCCCGACCTGGACGCGGTCTTCGCCGGCTCGGACGTCATGGCGGCCGGCGCCCGCCAGGTCCTGCGCGAGGAGGGCCGCCGCATCCCCGACGACGTGGCCCTCGTCGGCTACGACGACTCGGCCATCGCCCGCCACATGGACCCGCCGCTCACCAGTGTCCGCCAGCCCATCGAGGAGATGGGCCGCCGCATGATCGACCTCCTCCTGGAGGAGATCGCCGACCGCCGCCCGGCGGCCTCGCGCGGGCTGGAGCGCCGGCAGGTGGTCCTGGCCACGGAACTGGAGGCCCGGGCGTCGTCGTGACGGCGACCGCTCAGCGGGGCAGTTCCAGGCGCCAGCGGCGTTCGCCCTCGTGTTCCTCGTCCGTCGGGGTCAGGCCCGCCGACCGGGCGACGGCGGCGGAGGCCGTGTGGTCGGGGTGGATGTGCGCCGACACCGTGGAGAGGGCGGCGTGCCGGGCGAGCAGGGCCACGAGTCCGCGGGCCGCCTCGCAGGCGTAGCCGCGCCCCTGCCAGGGCGTGCCGACCACCCAGGCGATCTCCGCGTCCGATCCGGCGACGGTGGCCTGGACCGTCCCCACCAGCCGGGAGTCCTCCCGTCGCCGCAGCACCCAGTTGCACCAGGAGACGGCCGGGTCGGGAGAGCCGGCGACCAGCCGTTCGTAGCGGATCCGCAGGGCTTCGGGGGAGCTGGGGCTGCCGCCGATGAAGGTGTGCAGCGCCGGGTCCGACAGTACGGCGGCCATCTCGTCGGCGTGGCCGACGCTCAGCGGGACGGCATCCAGGCGGCTCGTCCGGAACGGCTCGGTGGGCAGGGAAGGAGTCTCGGTCATCGCCGGCACCCTATGCCGGATTCCGAGGTGGGCCCGGAACACGAATCAGCCGGTGGCTCCGTCTTCACGGAGCCACCGGCTGGTCGTTCAGGGTGAGTGACGGGACTCGAACCCGCGACATCCTGGACCACAACCAGGTGCTCTACCAGCTGAGCTACACCCACCATGACCGGTAGTGGACTTGGGGTCTTACCGACCGGCCGAGAAAAAGTGTACAGGGTCCGAAGGGGTGCTCGCGCACGGCTTTCGCGGCCCCCCTCCGGCGACCCGTGTCACCCCTGCTGAGCAGGCAGGACGTGCTTCGCCGCGATCGATCTGGCGGTGTCCGAGTCCGGGCCGGGCCGCGGTACGAAGATGGCCTCGCGGTAGTAGCGCAGCTCGGCGATCGACTCCCGGATGTCGGCGAGGGCGCGGTGGTTGCCGTTCTTCTCGGGGCTGTTGAAGTAGGCGCGGGGGTACCAGCGCCGGGCGAGCTCCTTGATGGAGCTGACGTCGACGATCCGGTAGTGGAGGTAGTCCTCGAGGGTCGGCATGTCGCGCAGCAGGAACCCGCGGTCCGTGCCGACCGAGTTGCCGCACAGCGGGGCCTTGCCGGGTTCTTTGACGTGCTCGCGGACGTAGGAGAGGACCTGGTCCTCGGCGTCCTGCAGCGTCGTGCCGCCGGACAGCTCCGCCAGCAGCCCGGACGCGGTGTGCATCTGACGCACCACCTCCGGCATCGTCTCCAGGGCCTGGTCCGGCGGCCGGATGACGATGTCGACTCCTTCGCCGAGTACGTTCAGCTCGGAGTCGGTGACGAGGGCGGCCACCTCGATGAGCGCGTCGTCGGACAGCGAGAGGCCGGTCATCTCGCAGTCGATCCACACCATGCGATCGTTCATGCGACCACCCTAAAGCTGGCGCTTGCTTTTGGTGTGACCGGTGTCGGGGTTGGTGTACCCAGGGGGTTGCCGCCCCCTGGGCCCCCACTTCGGCCCTGAAGGGGCCTCGTCCTCAAACGCCGGACGGGCTGGCGTCCGCCCGGCGTTCCGAGGTCAGGTTCCGCTGCGTTGGCCCGGCACGCTCGCACGGCCGGCCAGGTACGCCTCGCGGCCGTTCTCCGCGGACGCGGTCGCCGCCGACAGGGACGGTCCCGCCCCCACCGCGCTCGCCGCCGCCCGCCGGCTCTGCAGCGGCACCGGTTGGTCGGGGTGCAGCAGGGGCGGCGGGCCGGACGCGCTGTCGACGTCGGCCGGCTTGTCGCTCTGCGGACGCCGGGCCCGGTACGCGGCGCGGTAGGCCGCCGGCGACGAGCCCAGCTGACGGCGGAAGTGGCCGCGCAGCGCCACCGGCGAGCGGAAGCCGCAGCGGCCCGCGACCTCGTCCACCGAGTAGTCCGACGTCTCCAGCAGACGCTGTGCCTGCAGCACCCGCTGCGTGATCAGCCACTGCAGCGGGGCGCTGCCCGTCAGCGACCGGAAACGGCGGTCGAAGGTGCGGCGGCTCATGTACGCACGCGCGGCGAGCGTCTCCACGTCGAACTGCTCGTGGAGGTGCTCCAGCGCCCAGGCGACGACCTCGGCGAGCGGGTCGGCGCCGATCTCCTCTGGTAAAGAGCGGTCCAGGTAGCGTTCCTGGCCTCCTGTCCGGCGCGGTGGGACCACCAGGCGGCGGGCGAGCGCGCCGGCCGCCTCGTTGCCGTGGTCCGTGCGGACGATGTGGAGACAGAGGTCGATTCCGGCCGCCGTACCGGCCGATGTCAGTACGTCTCCGTCGTCGACGAAGAGTTCCCTCGGATCCACGTGCACCGACGGATAGCGCTTGGCCAGCGTCGGTGCGTACATCCAGTGCGTCGTCGCGGGGCGGCCGTCCAGCAGGCCCGCCGCCGCCAGGACGAAGGCGCCGGTGCACAGCCCGACTATGCGGGCGCCCTCCTCGTGCGCCCGGCGCAGAGCGTCGAGCGCATCCTCCGGCGGCGGTGAGGTGATCGAGCGCCAGGCCGGCACGACGACCGTCCCGGCGCGTGAGATCGCCTCCAGGCCATGTGGCGCGGTGAGTTCCAGGCCCCCTGTGGTCCGCAGCGGGCCTTCCTCGCCGGCCGCCACCAACAGGCGGTAGCGCGGCACGCCGGCGTCCTGGCGGTCAATCCCGAACACCGACAGCGGAATGGAACTCTCGAAGATGGGGCCGCCGCTGAACAGCAGCACCGCGACGATCTCCTTGCGGCGTCGCCCGGAAAGCTTCCGGGCCGCGGCTTCCGGCGCGGCGGTGGAGTCGTGGCTCATACTGCTAAGCCCCCCTCGGTGGTCGCGGCTCCTCGGTTGTGTCGCTCCTGCACGTTTCCCCTCGGTCCTGCACGAGTCCCCCGCCGTAAGACGTCAAGATCGAATCTACTGTGTTGCGTGGTGCCGGGGTGACCCAGTTCGGGAACCGGCACATTGTCGACATGGCAACTTGGCGTGAAGCATTCGATCACGAAGCGTTGCACTCGTGGGCCGTGCAGGGAAGTGCGCCTTGTCGCAGTGGCCAATCCACATAGGGTACGCGGGGCCCCGTACCCCCTTTCCGTGCAGGTCGAACGGGGGTTGGGGGGTGGTCCGGGGGCGGGATGCGCGGGTGCCGGAAGTTGGCTGAAAAGCGCCGGGCGCGTGCGCGGAAACCGGTCAGCCGACCGGTGTGCTTCCGCCGGTGTGACGTCCGCCTCGGTGAGCGCCCGTACCCGTTCTGTGACGGCGACCGCGGTGGGGTGCGCTCTCCTCGGCCGGGAGCCGGGCCGCGCCCCGTTCGGACCGGCGCAGCAGCAGTCGGCACACCGCTGTGACGGCGGCGAGGCCGAGGGCGGTTCCCGCCGCTCCGGCGAGCGAGGTGCCGTACCAGAGGAGGACCACGGGCACCAGCACGCAGCTGAAGGCCGCCCAGCGGACGACGTCGGTCGCCGGGTTCTCGGGCGGGCGGGACGGGTCGGGGACGTGGGACGGTCCGGGCATGCGTGCTCCCTGGGGGAAGGGTCACGCAGTTCAACGCGTGTTCGACCGGTCGGTCACTGCACGTTCGTGTCGGATCGCGGCCCGCGACGGATGAATCCTGTGCGAACCGCCTGTACAGCGCAGCAACCATTGCGTTACGGGCGCCCCCTCGTGCATGCTCCCTGGAACCCCCACCGACGGAGGGCGAGATCTGGGCTAAGGAGGCGTGCCGCCGTACCCTTGGGGGTATGGGGCGGGAAAGATGATTCCCGGACAGCTCCGCCGCACACTGTCGTCCCTCCCACAAAGGATCAAAACGCCGAGACAGCCATGGCCGGTCACGAATTCTTCGAACCCAGGGACCGCAAGCGGCCCGTCGCCGACCCCACGGCGGCCGAGCCCCTGGCGGCGGAAGAGCCACGCCATTCCTGCGATCCCGCCTTCAAGCACGGCGTGGTCGTCGGCTTCGACGGCTCCACGTCCAGTGAGCGCGCCCTCGCGTACTCCATCGGCATGGCCCACCGCTCCGGCTCGGGCCTGATCATCGTGCACGTCGCCAACCGGCTCCCCACCACGGTGTGGGCGGGCTGTGAGCCACCGGTCTTCGTGGACGTGCCGGACCACCGGACCGAGGTGCTCGGCCTCGAACTCGCCTGCGCCGACTACCTCGCCGAAGTGCCCTGGATCCTGGTCGAGCGCGGCGGTGACATCTGCCACGAACTCGAAGAGGTGGGGCGCGAGTACGAGGCCGACGCGATCGTCGTCGGGTCCACGCACGGCATCGTCGGACGGATCTTCGGCTCCGTCGCGGGGCGGCTCGCCAAGCGGGCGAAGCGGCCCGTCATCGTCATCCCCTGAGCTCTCCGCTCTCCCAACTCCCTTGTGCAGCGCGAAACTACTCGCGCGTAGAGGTGTTTGTGCCTTTGTGAAGGGCATACCTCTTGCGCGACGCGCTGCAGGCCGGGGGGTGACGGCCGCCGGCTGACGCAGCGGCGGACCGGAGCGTTGGGCGGCTCCGGTCCCTGAAGGAACGACCCCCTGTGTTGGTGGCACACAGGGGGTCGTTCACGTCCGCGCCGTTGAAGTCCGGCCGCGCACAGGGCGGTTGCCGCCGGGCGGTGCTACTCCACCGTCACCGACTTCGCGAGGTTCCTCGGCTTGTCGATGTCCCGGCCGAGGGCAAGTGCCGTGTGGTAGGCGAGCAGTTGGAGCGGGATGCCCATCAGGATCGGGTCCAGCTCGTCCTCGTTCTTGGGCACCACGATCGTGTGGTCGGCCTTCTCCTGGGGCTGGTGGGCCACCGCCAGGATCCTGCCGCTGCGGGCCTTGATCTCCTCCATCGCGGCGCGGTTCTTCTCCAGCAGGTCGTCGTCGGGGACGATCGCCACCGTGGGGAGGGCCGGCTCGATGAGGGCCAGGGGGCCGTGCTTGAGCTCGGAGGCGGGGTAGGCCTCCGCGTGGATGTAGGAGACCTCCTTGAGCTTCAGGGAGGCCTCACGGGCCACCGGGTAGCCGCGGACCCGGCCGATGAAGAGCATGGAGCGGGCCTCGGCGTACTGCTCGGCCAGCTTCTTGATCTCGTCCTCGCGCTGCAGCACCTCGGTGATCTGCTCGGGCAGCTTGCGCAGGCCCTCGATGATGCGCTTGCCGTCGCGCACCGAGAGGTCCCGGGTGCGGCCCAGGTGCAGGGCGAGCAGGGCGAAGGCGACCGTGGTGTTCGTGAAGCACTTCGTGGAGACGACGCAGACCTCCGGGCCGGCGTGGACGTAGATGCCCGCGTCCGCCTCGCGCGCGATCGCCGAGCCCACCACGTTGACGATGCCGAAGACCCGCGCGCCCTTGCGCTTGAGCTCCTGGACGGCGGCCAGGACGTCGTAGGTCTCGCCGGACTGGGAGACGGCGACGTACAGGGTGTCGGGGTCCACGACCGCGTTGCGGTAGCGGAACTCGGAGGCCGGCTCGGCGTCCGCGGGGATGCGGGCCAGCTCCTCGATCATCTGGGCGCCGATCATGCCCGCGTGGTACGAGGTGCCGCAGCCGAGGATCTTCACGCGGCGGATCTGCCGGGCCTCACGGGCGTCCAGGTTCAGGCCGCCGAGGTGCACGGTGGAGAAGCGGTCGTCGATGCGGCCGCGCAGGACGCGGTCGACCGCCTCGGCCTGCTCGTGGATCTCCTTGTGCATGTAGGTGTCGTGGCCGCCCATGTCGTAGGAGGCCGCCTCCCACTCCACGGTGGTCGGCTCCGCCGTCGTACGGGTGCCCTCGGTGGTGAAGGTGCGGAAGTCGTCGGCCTTGAGGGTGGCCATCTCGCCGTCGTCGAGGGTCACTATCTGCCGCGTGTGGGCGACCAGCGCGGCGATGTCCGAGGCGACGAACATCTCCTTCTCGCCGATGCCGAGGACGACCGGGGAGCCGTTTCGCGCCACCACGATGCGGTCGGGGAAGTCGGCGTGCATCACGGCGATGCCGTACGTGCCCTCGATGACCCGCAGGGTCTCGCGGACCTTGTCCTCCAGCTTCTCGGCCTGCGAGCGGGCGATCAGGTGGGTGAGAACCTCGGTGTCGGTCTCGGAGAGGAACTCGACGCCGTCCGCCTCCAGCTTGCGGCGCAGGTCGGAGGCGTTGTCGATGATGCCGTTGTGGACGACGGCGACCTTGTGGTCGGCCGACATGTGCGGGTGGGCGTTCACGTCGGACGGGGCGCCGTGGGTGGCCCAGCGGGTGTGGGCGATACCGGTGGTGCCCTTGAAGCGGGCCGGGACCTTCGCCTCCAGGTCGCGCACCCGGCCCTTGGCCTTGACCATCTTCAGGCCGGCCGTCTTCGGGGAGGTGACGACGATGCCCGCCGAGTCGTAGCCGCGGTACTCGAGCCGCTGCAGGCCCTCCAGCAGGAGGGGAGCGACGTCACGCTTCCCGATGTATCCGACGATTCCGCACATGTATTAGGTATCCCGTTTCTCTGGCCGTAGAGGTCAGCCGTAGACGATGCGGCGCAGCTGCCTGAGCGTGAGCTCCGGCGGAGCCACCGCACGGTAGTGCAGGTCCGCCTCGATCCGTTCGAAGATCTCCGCGTTCACCAGGCCCTGGGCCTGCAGCTCGCGGTGGCGGCGACGGACGTACTGCGTGGTCGTCTCGTCGAAGTAGGCGAGCACGTCCTGGATCACCCGCAGTGCCTCGCCCCGGCTCAGAGGCGTGGACCGCGTCAGATGATCAACGAGTTCGTCGTGCACCCGGTAGATCCTGAGGTACGAGCGAGGCTTTCGCAAGAATCCTGCCCGATATCGGGCAAGGTTCTGCAGAGGTTCTTTGGGGTTCTCATGAACCTCTGTTTGCGGTCTGGCCATCCGGCGTCTTGTGTCCGGTCGCCCGTGTGGACGAGTTTCAGACGCCATGGACATTCCTCGTATGGGCGTACCCGAGAAGCTCGCCGAGCGCATGAGCATGGCCGAGCAGCACGAGTACCTGCGCGCCAGATTCTCGCGGCGCAACCTGATGAGAGGCGGAGCCGTCACGCTCGGCGCCGTCGCCGGTGGCGCGTTCGTGCCGGGCGCGGTCGCCCAGGCCGCCGTGCCGACCCAGAGCAGCGCCCGGGCCGAGTACGTCGACGGCGCGCTCGTCGCCCCCTTCGGCCGCCACCTCGCCTTCGGCAACGACCCGCGCACGGAGATGACGATCTCCTGGCAGGTCCCGGTCGCCGTGAAGAAGCCCTTCGTCCGCGTCGGCGCCCACCCCTGGGACCTCTCCCGCAAGATCGAGGCCGAGGTCCGCAGCCTCTACACCCCGGCCGGCGTCGGTGCGAGCGGCGACCACACGCAGTACTACCTGCACGCCCAGCTCACCCACCTGCGCCCCGGCCGCACGTACTACTACGGCGTCGGCCACGAGGGCTTCGACCCGGCCGAGTCCCACCTGCTGGGCACCCTGGGCACCTTCACCACGGCTCCCGACCGCAGCAGGCCGTTCACCTTCACGGCCTTCGGCGACCAGGGCGTCAGCTACCACGCGCTGGCCAACGACAGCCTGATCCTCGGCCAGAACCCGGTCTTCCACCTGCACGCGGGCGACATCGCCTACGGCGACCCGGCCGGCCAGGGCAGGACCACCGACACCGGCTTCGACTCGCGCACCTGGGACCAGTTCCTGTACCAGACCGAGTCGGTCGCCAAGTCGGTTCCGTGGATGGTGAGTTACGGCAACCACGACATGGAGGCCTGGTACTCGCCCAACGGCTACGGCGGCGAGGAGGCCCGCTTCACGCTGCCCGACAACGGGCCGGACAAGGCCAACCTGCCGGGCGTGTACTCCTTCGTCTACGGCAACACGGCGATCATCTCGCTCGACCCGAACGACGTCTCCTACGAGATCCCGGCCAACCTCGGCATCTCCGGCGGCACCCAGACCACGTGGTTCGAGGGCCAGCTGAAGAAGTTCCGCGCCTCGAAGGACATCGACTTCGTCATCGTCTTCTTCCACCACTGCGCCTACTGCACCTCCACCGCGCACGCCTCGGAGGGCGGCGTACGGCAGGAGTGGGTGCCGCTGTTCGAGAAGTACACGGTGGACCTGGTCATCAACGGCCACAACCACCAGTACGAGCGCACCGACGTCATCAAGGGCGACAAGGTCACCAAGAAGCTGCCGATCGGCGAGACCGCGTACCCCGAGACCGAGGGCGTCGTCTACGTGACGGCGGGCGCCGCCGGCCGCAGCCTGTACGCGTTCAGCGCGCCCGACTCCTACGAGGGCCACCTGAACGAGCGCGACTCCGTCGCCTCCTTCGTCAACACCAAGGACGGCAAGGTCAACGAGACCGTCGCCTGGTCCCGGGTGCGCTACCTCAACTACTCCTTCCTGCGCGTGGACGTCGAGCCCGCCTCGAAGGGGCGTTACGCCAGGCTGAAGGTGTCGGGCATCGCCGAGACCGGTGACCGGATCGACCACTTCACGGTGGCGCGCAGGGCCAAGTAGCCCCGGGCGGACAAGCGGCGGGCGGTCCTCACATGCGCTTGAGGATCGCCTGCTTGGCCATCTGGAACTCCTCGTCCGTCAGCACGCCCGTGCGGTGCAGCTCCCCGAGCTCGCGCAGCCGCCGCAGCAGCGCGTCGTGGTCGTCCCGAGGCGCTTCGGGCAGCTGCTTCGGCGGCTCCTCGGCCGTCGTCGCCCCCGACGGGTGCGGCAGCCGCGCCTGCACGGCCGCCGCGACCAGGGCCATCAACGGGTCCTTCTTGAAGCCCCACAGCTCCACGGAGTTGGGGTCGTACTTGGCCGGCGCGCTCGTCCCCGCGCCCCGCACCGCGAACCGCAGATGCCCGTTCTCCAGGCCGACGGCCGGCTGCCACTCCACCCCGAGCAGATCGCCGACGGCGAGCGTACGGGCGCCGGCGGCGGCTTTGGCGTCCTCCGTCTTCCAGTTCCACTCCAGGCGTACGCGTTCGCCGTCGAAGCTCGCCGTGCCGTCCCCGGCGGAGACCGACAGCGGGACGGAGGGGCCCGGCAGCAGGTACTCGGTCACCGGCTCGGAGGGGACATCGTCCAGCAGCAGGGCGCCGCGGACCTCGTCCACGAAGTACTCGGCCACCCCGTAGCGGTCGGACTCCACGAGCAGTTGGTAGGGGTCGTTGGGCTCGGTCAGACGGCCGCCGGAGGCGTGCAGCAGCGGGTCGGCGCCGTCGCGCAGCCGCAGCCTGAGCCGCCCCGACTTCTTGCCCTGCTCGAACGAGACACCGGCCAACGCGCCCAGCGGGACGACGAGTTCACCCAGAGTCCGGCGGAGAAGGCTGACGTTTCTGTCCCGTCCGGGCGTCAGTCGCAGGGCGTCGCCGTCGAAGGCCCACGTGCCGTCCTTCTGGATGATTTCCGCCATGGGGGGATTGTTTCACCGGTTGTGCGGGAGAGTGGTCTCTACCAATCGGAGGGAGTGCATGTGAGACTGCACCGCGTTCTGGGATCGCTGCTGCTCGTGGCGGCGGCAGGCACCTTCACGGCAGGAGCGACCACGGTGACCTCGGTGACGAAAGAGAGTCCGGCCCCCCTCGGCCGGGTGGTTCCCGCGCCCGAGTCGGTCAGGCCGGGCGGTCTGCCGTACCGCATCACCGACTCCACCGTCATCCGCGTCGACGACTCCCTGAAAGCACGTCGGCTCGGCCAGTACCTCGCCGACATCCTGCGCCCGTCGACCGGCTACCGGCTGCCCCTGGTCACGCATGGCAGCACCGGCATCCAACTGCGCCTGACCCACGGCCGGTTCGGGGCGGAGGGCTACCGCCTCGACAGCGGACCCGACGGCGTCCGCATCACCGCCGACGAGCACGCCGGCCTCTTCCACGGCATCCAGACCCTGCGCCAACTGCTCCCGGCGGCCGTCGAGAAGGACTCCGTACAGCCCGGGCCGTGGCTGGTCGCGGGCGGCACGATCACGGACCGCCCGCGCTACGCCTACCGCGGCGCGATGCTCGACGTCTCCCGCCACTTCTTCACAGTGGCCCAGGTCAAGCGCTACATCGACGAGCTCGCCCTCTACAAGATCAACAAGCTGCATCTGCACCTCAGCGACGACCAGGGCTGGCGCATCGCGATCGACTCCTGGCCCCGCCTCGCCACCTACGGCGGCTCGACCGAGGTCGGCGGCGGCGAGGGTGGCTACTACACCAAGGCCGACTACAAGGAGATCGTCCGCTACGCGGCCTCCCGCTACCTGGAGGTCGTCCCGGAGACCGACATGCCCGGCCACACCAACGCGGCCCTCGCCTCCTACGCCGACCTCAACTGCGACGGAGTGGCACCCCCGCTCTACACCGGCACCGACGTCGGGTTCAGCTCGCTGTGCGTCGGCAAGGAGCTCACCTACGACTTCGTGGACGACGTCATCCGCGAGCTGGCGGCGATCACGCCGGGCCGCTATCTGCACATCGGCGGCGACGAGGCGCACTCCACCAGCCACGAGGACTACGTGAAGTTCATGGACCGGGTGCAGCCGGTCGTCGCCAAGTACGGCAAGACCGTCATCGGCTGGCACCAGCTGACCGGCGCACACCCGGCCAAGGGCGCCCTCGCCCAGTACTGGGGCCTGGACGACACCAGTGCCGCGGAGAAGGAGCAGGTCGCGAAGGCCGCGCAGCACGGCACCGGGCTGATCCTCTCGCCCGCCGACCGGATCTACCTCGACATGAAGTACACCGAGGACACCCCGCTCGGCCAGGACTGGGCCGGCCTGGTGGAGGTCCGGCGGTCGTACGACTGGGATCCGGGCGACTACCTTCCCGGAGCGCCGAGTTCGGCGGTCAAGGGTGTCGAGGCACCGCTGTGGACCGAGACGATCGCGACGAGCGCCGACATCGACCAGATGGTCTTCCCGCGGCTCGCGGGTGCCGCCGAACTCGGCTGGTCGCCGGCTGCCACGCACGACTGGGACGCCTACCGGGTACGGCTCGCCGCGCAGGGGCCGCGCTGGGACGCGCTGGGCATCGGGTACTACCGGTCGCCGCAGGTGCCGTGGCCCGCGCGGTAGGCCGCTGATGCCGGACGGGCACCCCGCAGGACCGTACTCCGGGGTGCCCGTCCGCCGTGATCAGAACCGCGCGACCGGATTGTCGAGGGTTCCGACCAGCTGGAGGGCGCCCGACGGGTCCGCCAGGTCGACCATCTGCCGGTTGTCGCGCAGCTGCAGCCGGTTGAGGCAGGACAGCGCGAACTCGGGCGCGAACAGGTCGTACCGCTCGAACTTCTCGGCCAGTTCGGGCACCGACGCCTGGTACTCGCGGGTGACGTCGGCGACCGTCCGCCAGAAGTCGTCCTCCTCCAGGACCCCCTGGTCGGCGAGGTTCGCGGCGAGGAAGCGGAAGAAGCAGTCGAAGACGTCGGTGAAGATCGACAGCAGCTTCTTGTCCTCCGGCACCTCGACCCGGATCCGCCGCACCTCCGGCGGCAGCACCGCGTCCGGGTCCATGACGGCGATCTCCTCGGCGATGTCCTTGTAGATCGCGCGCTGTACGGCACCGCCCCGCAACACGAGGATCACGTTCTCGCCGTGCGGCATGTAGACCAGGTCGTAGGCGTAGAAGCTGTGCAGCAGCGGCACGAAGTAGGCCCGCAGGTAGCCGCGCAGCCACTCGGCCGGCGCCAGGCCCGACCGCTCGATCAGGGCCGCCGCGAACGACGCGCCCTCGTGGTCGACGTGCAGCAGGGAGGCCATCGTGGCGAGCGACTCGCCCTCCCGCAGGCCGGCCGCCGGGCTCTCGCGCCACAGCGCGGCGAGCATCTTGCGGTACGGCGAGTAGCGGTCGGTCGCCTTCTCGTACTCCAGGTGCCGGTAGCCGACGGCGGCCCGCTCCCGGATGATCGTCAGCCCCGTCGCCTTCAGTACCGGGTCGCCCTCGACGAGCTGGGCCAGCCAGTCGTTGATCGCCGGGGTCGCCTCCATGTACGCGGCCGACAGCCCGCGCATGAAGCCCATGTTGAGGACGGACAGGGCCGTCTTCACGTAGTGCTTCTCGGGGTGGGATCGGTTGAAGAAGGTCCGGATGGACTGCTGGGCCAGGTACTCGTCGTCGCCCTCGCCCAGACAGACCAGGTTGCGGCGGGCCACCTCGGCGGCGAAGGTGACGGTGAGCTTGTTCCACCACTGCCAGGGGTGCACGGGGATGAACAGGTAGTCGGCCGGGTCCAGACCCTGCTCGGAGAGGACGCGGTGGAATCGCTCGACGGTCGCCTCGCCCAACTCGCCGCGCACGAACGCCTCGTACTCGATCCCGACGCCCGCGGTGAAGGCCGCGCGGGAACGGTGGGCGGCCAGCCACACCAGACGGACCGGGCTCGCGGCCTCGGGGGCGTACGACAGGTACTCGTGGATGCCGAAGCCGAGCCGGCCGTTGTTGGCGACGAAGCAGGGGTGGCCCTCGGTCATGCCGGTCTCGATGGCCTGGAACCCGGAGCGGGCCAGCTCGGCGACCGGTATCCGCGGCTTGGTGAGCTTGTAGCAGGTGCCGGAGAGGGTGGAGGAGATCTCCTCCAGGTAGACCGGGAGGTTCTCGTCGCTCAGGCCGAGGGTGTCCTTCAGCTCGATGAAGAAGTCCAGTGCGGCGAGGGGGAGTTCGGCTCCGTCGCGGGTGCGCGAGAGGGAGGCGGGGTCGATGTGCCAGTGGTCGAGGGCGCGGCGGACGGCGGTGAAGCGGTAGCGGGTCAGGCCGTCGTCGCCGCGGACGACGTACTCCTCGCCGTCCTTCTCGGGCGTGATCAGCCGCTCGTGTGCGAACTCGGCCAGGGCCTTGCGGATCAGGAGGCGGTTGGCCTGCTCCCAGCGTTCGGGGGTGAGGTGGGCGACGGCGTCGGCGAGGGTCACGCCAGCACCGCCTTCTCGAACCGCTCGCGTGTGCAGAAGCTCAACAACGCCCTCTTCTCCGGCTTCTGGATCTCCTGCTCGGGCACGAACCCGACGGCTTCGTTCAGGGCGTGGACGGCCTTGTTGGAGACGTCCGGTTCGACGACCACACGCCTGACCGCCGGGTCCTGGAAGAGGTGCGCCATGACGGCGGTGATGACGGCGCGGGTGAAGCCGTGGACGGGGGTGTCGGTGGGCGGAGTGAGGAAGTGCATGCCCACGTCCCCGGGCAACGGCTCGTACAGGCCGACGAGTTCGCGGTGGGCGGGGTCGTACGTCTCCATGAGGAACGCCGGCACGCCGTCGGCGCCGAGCCCGAGCAGGGCGTGGTGGTGCTCGTCGGCCGCGATCTCCATGTAGGCCCGCTCGACGTCCTCCAGCCTCGCGTCCTGCATCATCCAGAAGGCCGCCTTGGGATGGGTCACCCAGGAGTGCAGGAGCTCGGCGTCGCGCAGCGGGTCGAGCGGACGGAAGGTGAAGGTCATACGGCGAACTCCTGGAAGGCGATGGTCTTTTCGACCGGGTAGTACTCGGTGCCGAGCAGCTCACGGATGATGTAGCTGTTGCGGTAGGCGCCCATGCCCAGGTCGGGGGACGTGACGCTGTGCGTGTGCACGCCGGCGTTCTGCAGGAAGACACCCCGGCCCGTGCTGTCGATGGAGTAGTTGCGGGCGATGTCGAACCGGCCGTGGCCGTCGAAGCGGAGGCGGTCGCGGATCGGGGCGAGGAAGGCCGGCGGTTCGTAGTGGTAGCCGGTGGCGAGCACCAGGCCCTCGGTGCGGATCTCGAAGTCCTTGTCCTGCTCGTCCTGGTGGAATCCGAGCGTGAACTGGCCGTCCTCGTAACGGGCCTGCGTCAGGGAGGAGTTGGAGAGCAGGCGGGTGGGGACCGGGCGGTCGCCGCTCTCGACGTCCTTCTGGTACAGGAGGTCGAAGATCGAGTCGATCAGGTCCGAGTTGATGCCCTTGAACAGGCCCTTCTGCTGCTTCTCCAGCCGGTAGCGGGTCTCCTCGGGCAGCGCGCGGAAGTAGTCGATGTAGTCCGGGGAGGTCATCTCCAGGGTGAGTTTGGTGTACTCCAGCGGGAAGAACCGGGGGGAGCGGGTGACCCAGTTGAGCTCGTAGCCGTGGACGTCGATCTCGGCGAGGAGTTCGTGGTAGATCTCCGCGGCGCTCTGGCCGCTGCCGACGACCGTGATCGACGCCTTGCGCTGCAGCTCCGCCTTGCGGTGCGCGTACTGCGCGGTGTGGATGTGGTCGCCGTCCAGGTCCCGGCAGGGCTCCGGGACGAAGGGGACCGTACCGGTGCCGAGGACCAGGCGGCGGGCGCGGAAGGCGTCGCCGGCCTCGGTGCGCACGACGTACAGCCCGTCCTCGTACGTCACCTCGCGGACCGTCGTGCCGAACCGGACGCTGCCGAGTTGGCCTGCCGCCCAGCGGCAGTAGTCGTCGTACTCGACGCGCAGCGGGTAGAAGTTCTCGCGGATGTAGAACGAGTACAGCCGGCCGCGTTCCTTCAGGTAGTTGAGGAAGGAGTAGGGCGAGGTCGGGTCGGCGAGGGTGACCAGGTCCGACATGAACGGGGTCTGCAGGTGGGCGCCGTCCAGGAACATGCCCGCGTGCCACTCGAAGTCCGGCTTGGACTCCAGGAAGAGGCCGTCGAGTTCGGCGATCGGTTCGGTGAGGCAGGCCAGGCCGAGGTTGAAGGGGCCGAGCCCGATGCCCACGAAGTCGTAGGTGTGCACGGCGGGTTCAGGAAGCGCGGTCAAGGGACTCTCCCAGGTACTGCTCGGCGTGGCCGGCGATCAGGTCGAGGACGGCGGCGATGTCCTCGGCCGTCGTCTCTGGGTTGAGCAGGGTGAACTTCAGGTAGTGGCGGCCGTGGACCTTGGTGCCCGCGACCACGGCGGCCCCGGAGGCGAACAGGGCCTTGCGGGCGTGCAGGTTGACGCGGTCGATCTCGGCCGGGTCGGTCACGGCCGCCGGGACGTAGCGGAAGACCAGGGTGGACAGGGTCGGCCGGACGACGACGTCGAAGCGGGGGTCGGCGGCCAGCAGCCGCCAGCCCTCCTCCGCCAGGTCGCAGACCTCGTCGAAGAGCTCGCCGACCCCGTCGGCGCCCATCACCCGCAGCGTCATCCACAGCTTGAGGGCGTCGAAGCGGCGGGTGGTCTGCAGGGACTTGTCGACCTGGTTGGGGATGCGCTCGGTGACCATGCGGCGCGGGTTGAGGTACTCGGCGTGGTAGGTGGCGTGGCGCAGGGTCGCGGCGTCGCGGACCAGGACGGCGGACGAACTCACCGGCTGGAAGAAGGACTTGTGGTAGTCGACCGTGACCGAGTCGGCGCGTTCGATGCCGTCGATGCGGTCCCGGTACTTCAGGGAGGCCAGCAGTCCGCAGCCGTAGGCGGCGTCGACGTGCATCCAGGTGCCGTACTGGGCGCACAGTTCGGCGATCTCGGGCAGCGGGTCGATGGAGCCGAAGTCGGTGGTGCCGGCGGTGGCGACGACGGCCATGGGGATCAGGCCGTCCTCGCGGCAGCGCTCCAGTTCACGGGCGAGGGCGACGGTCTGCATCCGCTTGTCGTGGTCGACGGGGACGGTCACGACGGCGTCCGGGCCGAGGCCGAGCAGTTTCGCGGACTTCTGCACGCTGAAGTGGCCGACCTCGGAGGCGAAGACGCGCAGTCGGGCCGGGGAGTCGGTCTTGGCCTCCTCGCGGGCGAGCAGCAGCGCCTGGAGGTTGGACTGGGTGCCGCCGGAGGTGAACACGCCGTCGGCGCCGGCGCCGAGGCCGATGCGGGCGGCCGTCCAGTCGATGAGCCTTCGCTCGATCAGGGTGCCGCCGGCCGACTGGTCCCAGGTGTCCAGGGAGGAGTTGACGGCGGACAGGACGGCCTCGCCGAGGACGGCCGGGATGACGACCGGGCAGTTGAGGTGGGCGAGGTAGCGGGGGTGGTGGAAGTAGACCGCGTCGCGGAGGTAGAGCTCCTCCAGCTCGTCCAGGACCGCGCCGGTGTCGCCCAGGGGCCGGTCCAGGTCGACGGCGTCGATCCGGGGGGTGAGGGCGTCGACGGTGGCACCGGTGAACGGACGGTCGGTGGTGGCGAGTTTGGCCGCCACCCGCTCTACTCCTTCGGTCACGGAGCGGCGGTAGTGCTCCGCGGTGAGGTCATTGAGCAGGTGCGAGCGCATGTGGGGGCCCTCCGGTGGGGAGTCCGTGCGGGGTGGGAGAGAGAAGGAAGCAGCGGCTTCAACTTAGGTTAGCCTAACCTAAGTTATGAGTCTTTCTCGTCCTCTCTCTCCCGTGACCGCCGTCACTCCTGTGCGCGCAGCTCCTCCTCGCTCAGGCCCTGCCGCCAGTACCCGACGAAGGTGACCCGTCGGCGGTCGATCCCGCGCTCGCGCACGAAGTGCCGGCGCAGCTCCTTCACGCAGCCCGACTCGCCCGCGATCCACACGTACGGCTTGTGTGCGAGCGGGAGCTGGGCGGCGCGCAGGGCGTCGAGGGCCAGGGGAGAGCACGGGGCGGGGCCGTCGTCCCGGACCAGCCAGGTGATCTCGGCGTCCGCGGCCGTCGGCAGGTCCTGGATGTTCCCGGCGTCGCGCACCTCCAGCCAGACCCGGACGGGCATGCCGGGCGGCAGGGACTCCAGGACGGACGAGACCGCGGGAAGGGCGCTCTCGTCACCCCACAGGACCATGAGGTCGGTGTCCTCGGGCGGGCGGAAGCGGATCGCGCGGTTGTCGGCGATCGCCGGGCCCAGGATGAGCACGTTGTCACCGGCCGCCGCCCGGGAGGCCCAGGCGGAGGCGGGGCCGGCGGGGGTGTGCAGCGCGAAGTCGATGTCGACCTCGTCGGGATCGCGCCGCAGCGCCCGGAGCGTGTACGACCGCATCACGGCCCGTACGTCGTCCGGGAGTTCGCGCCAGGCCTGCCACCAGCCGTCCCCGAGGTCGAGCGGCACCACGGGCGCCGACTGGCCGGGGTGCGGCACGAACAGCGACAGCGACTGGTCGAGGCCGTGGGAGAGACAGTGCGTCAGGTCCTCGCCGGTGAAGGTGACCCGGACCAGAGACGGGCCGAGCCGCCTCGTCCGGGTCACCTGCAGGGAGAAGAAACGGAACGGGGCGGCTACGGCCGTAGTCATGTCAAGCGACCTTCTTCGCCTTCTCGATGGCCTCGGCGAGGCCCGTCAGCAGGGGCGTGCACTTGTCGTAGGACAGGATCGGCTCGGGGTTGCGGGCGATGACCTGGCCCGCCTTGACCGCGGGGAGCTTCTTCCAGGTCGCCTCGGTGATGTCGGCCGGCTGGATGGCCGAGGTGCGGTTGTCCATCATGATGATGTCCGCCGCGTACTTGTCGACGTTCTCCCAGCTCAGCGACTCGTACCAGCCGCCGCCCTTCGCCTTCGCCTTCTCCGGCGGCTCGACGAGGTTCACGCCGAGGGCCTTGAAGTACTCCAGATCGATGGAGAGGTTGGAGCCGGAGACGTAGAACAGGTCCTGGCTCGCGGAGCCGGCCAGCACCTTGATGTCCGGGTTGGCCCTGGTGGCCGCGCGCAGCCGGGCGGCGGCGTCCTCGAAGGCCTTCTTCGCCGCGGTCACCTTGCTCGAAGCGGTGTCCGCGCCGAGGGACTCGGCGAGCTGGAGCATCCGCTGCAGCGGCTCGGTGAGCTGGCGGTCGTAGACGGAGATGCCGACGCTCGGCGCGCCCACGGCGAGGATCTTCTTCTTCGACTCCTCCGGGACGTACCAGAGCGTGCCGGCGTCGTCGAACATCGTGGAGATCAGTGCGTCGGGCGCGAGGGCCGCGTACTTCTCGATGTTGAACTGGCCCCACTCGTTGCCGAGGACGGTGACCTTGCTGACGTCCATGTCGCCGGCCTGGACGTCGGCCTTGCCGTCCTTGGTCCTCGTCGGGCCGAAGACCCCCTTGGCCTGGATGCCGTAGTCGTACAGCGCGGCCGCGACACCGACGAAGGCGACGATGTTCGAGGGGACCTTGTCCGCCTTCGCGGTCTGGCCGCGGTCGTCCTTGAAGGACCAGGGGCCGGACTTGGCGGCCGCCGTCCCGCCGCTGCCCGTGCTCCCGTTTTTCGCGTCGTCGTCCCCACAGGCCGCGAGCGCGGCGCCGAGGCCGAGGGCCCCGCCCGCGGCGAGGACGCCGCGTCGGGAAAGGTGGGTGGCACGGGCATTGGGCATGGGTGTGACTGCTTTCGAACGGGGCGGAGCGCCCGCCGGACAAGTTCGAATGTAGGTTAGCCTAACCTCACTCGTTGTCCAGGGGGCGGTACGCTCCGCGCCGAGCCTGTGAGCAGCCTGTGCCGCTACGCCCTTCGGGTCAGCCCGTGAGCCCCAACTCGCGGGCGATCAGCATCCGTTGCACCTCGCTCGTGCCCTCCCCGATCTCCAGGATCTTGGAGTCGCGCCACATACGGGCGACCGGGTACTCGTTCATGAAGCCGTAGCCGCCGTGGATCTGGGTGGCGTCACGGGCGTTGTCGACGGCGATGGTGGAGGAGTGCAGCTTTGCCAGGGCGGCCTCCTTCTTGAAGGGAGCCCCGGACACCAGCCGGGCCGCCGCGTCCCGCCAGGCCAGCCGGGCCGTGTGGGCCTTCATCTCCATGTCGGCGATCTTGAACTGGATGGCCTGGTTGGCGCCGATCGGCCGGCCGAAGGCGTGCCGCTCCTTGGCGTACTTCACCGACTCGTCCACGCAGCCCTGGGCGAGCCCGGTGGCGAGCGCCGCGATGGCCACCCGGCCCTCGTCGAGGATGCGCAGGAACTGGGCGTAACCACGGCCCTGTTCGCCCAGGAGATTGGCGGCCGGGACCCGCACGTCCTGGAAGGACAGCTCACGGGTGTCCGAGGCGTTCCACCCGACCTTCGAGTAGGGCGCCGCGACCGTGAAGCCCGGGGTGCCGGACGGGACGATGATCGAGGAGATGAGCGGCCTGCCGTCCGGCTTGCGCCCGGTGACCGCGGTGACCGTCACCAACCCCGTGATGTCGGTGCCCGAGTTGGTGATGAAGCACTTCGTGCCGTTGATCACCCATTCGTTCGTCGCCTCGTCCAGGCGGGCCGTCGTCCGGGTCGCCCCGGCGTCACTGCCGCCGTCCGGCTCGGTCAGGCCGAAGGCGCCGAGGACCTCGCCGGAGCACAGCCGGGGCAGCCACTGGGCCTTCTGCTCCGGCGTGCCGAAGAGATGGATCGGCATGGCGCCCAGGGAGACGCCCGCCTCCAGGGTGATGGCCACCGACGAGTCGACGCGGGCCAGTTCCTCCAGCGCCACGCCCAGCGCCAGGTAGTCGCCGCCCATACCGCCGTACTCCTCGGGGAACGGCAGCCCGAACAGGCCCATGCGGCCCATCTCGCGGACGATCTCGTACGGGAACTCGTGCCGCTCGTAGAAGTCGCCGATCTTCGGCGCCACGACGTCGTGGGCGAACTCCTCGACCGTACGGCGGAGTTCCTCCAGTTCGGGGGAGAGACGGAAGTCCATGGTCACTGCTCCTCGGGGGCGCCGGTGTCCTCGTGGGACAGGGCTCGAACGGTGCGGGACGGGCTGGGTCGGCCCAGGTGGTCGGCCATCCACGCGCTGGTGGCGACGAGACGGCCGAGATCGACTCCGGTGTCGATGCCGAGACCGCGCAGCATCCACACGAGGTCCTCGGTGGCGAGGTTGCCGGTGGCGGACTTGGCGTACGGGCAGCCGCCGAGCCCGCCGGCGGAGGCGTCGACGGTCGTGACGCCGTGCCGGAGCGCGGCCAGGGTGTTGGCGAGTGCCTGGCCGTAGGTGTCGTGGAAGTGCACACCGATGACGTCGGTCGGCACGCCCTCCGCGTTCAGCGCGGCGAGCAGTGCGCCCACGTGTCCCGGAGTCGCCACGCCGATGGTGTCGCCGAGGCTCAGCTCCTGGCAGCCCATGTCCATCAGCGCCCTGCACACGCGGACGACCTGAGGGACGGGGACCGCGCCCTCCCAGGGGTCGCCGAAGCACATCGAGACATAGCCGCGCACATGGGCGCCCTCGTCCCGGGCGTGCCGCACGACCGGGTCGAACACCGCGAGCGACTCGTCGACCGTGCGGTTGAGGTTGGCCTTCGCGAAGGACTCGGTGGCGCTGGCGAAGACGGCGACGCGGCGGGCGCCGAGGGCGAGGGCGCGGTCGAGCCCGCGCTGGTTGGGCACCAGGACGGGCAGGTCCACGGCCAGGTCGCGGACCATGGGGAACAGCGCTTCCGCGTCGGCCAGTTGAGGCACCCACTTGGGGTGCACGAAGCTGGTCGCCTCGATCGTCGTCAGTCCCGCGTCGGCCAGGCGGCGCACGAACTCCGCCTTCACCGCGGTCGGCACGGTCGACTTCTCGTTCTGCAGGCCGTCTCGCGCGCCGACCTCGTGGATGCGCACGCGTGCGGGCAGGTCCGGGGCCGGTACGACCATGGGGAGCGTCACTGGTCCTCCTCCACCGGGGTGATGACGGCGAGCACCTGGTCCATGGCGACCGTGGTGCCCGGCGCGACGTCCAGTTCGGCGACCGTGCCGGCGTGCGGGGCGGAGATGACGTGCTCCATCTTCATCGCCTCGACGACCAGCAGGGACTGTCCCGCGGCCACCTCGTCACCGACGGCGACCTTCACCACGGTGACCGTGCCGGGCATGGGCGCGGTGAGCGAGTCGGCGCCGGCGTGCACCGCGCGGGTGAGGGACGCTGCCACGGGGTCGTGGTCGCGCACCTGCCAGGCGTCGCCGTCACGGCCGAGCCAGTCGGCGGCGCGGTGGAAGGTGTGGCGGACACCGTCGAGGGTGATGGACACGGCGTCGTCGGTGACGGTGTGGGTGCCGCGGGGCACGTACTCGACGGGGTCCTGCACGCGCAGATGGAAGCCGACCGGCCTGGGCGTTCCGCCGAGCCGCCAGCCGCTCGGCACCGAGAACGGGTCGGTCCAGCCCCGCCCGCGCGGCCGCAGCGCGTCGAGGCGCACGGCCGCCGCGGCCTCGTACACCTCCTCCGGCACGCCCGTGGGGACGAGGTCGTCCACCACGCGCTCCACCAGCCCGGTGTCCAACTCGCCCGCCACCACCGCGGGATGTGCCAGCAGTCGGCGCAGGAACCCGGCGTTGGTCTGCACTCCGAGCGTCACGGTCGCCGCCAGGGCCGCCCGCAGCTTCCTGATCGCCGTCGCCCGGTCGGGCCCGTACGCGATCACCTTGGACAGCATCGGGTCGTACAGCGAGCCGACCTCCGTGCCCTCGCTGAGCCCGGAGTCGGTGCGGACGCCGTCGCCCTGCGGTTCGGCCAGCCTCAGCACCGTGCCGCCCGAGGGGAGGAACCCGCGCGCCGGATCCTCGGCGCACACCCGCGCCTCGATGGCGTGCCCGGTCAGCGTGACGTCGTCCTGCCCGTAGGGCAGTTCCTCACCCGCCGCTACTCGCAGCTGCCACTCCACCAGATCCAGGCCCGTGATCAGCTCGGTCACCGGGTGCTCGACCTGGAGCCGGGTGTTCATCTCCATGAAGTAGTACGACGACGGGTCCTCGCCCGGCACGATGAACTCCACCGTGCCCGCGCCCCGGTACCCGCAGGAGCGCGCCGCCTGCACCGCGGCCTCGCCCATCGCGGACCGCGTCGCCTCGTCGAGGAGCACGCTGGGCGCCTCCTCGATGATCTTCTGGTGCCGGCGCTGCAGCGAGCACTCGCGCTCGCCGAGGTGGATCACGTTGCCGTGGCCGTCGGCCAGGACCTGGATCTCGATGTGCCGGGGGCTGTCCACCCACCGCTCCACCAGCAGCGTGTCGTCGCCGAAGGAGGCGCGGGCCTCACGGCGGGCGGCGGCGATCTCGTCCTCCAGCACGGACAGGTCCCGCACCAGCCGCATGCCCTTGCCGCCACCGCCGGCCGACGGCTTGAGCAGCACGGGCGCGCCCAGCGCGCGGGCCGCCTCGGCCAGTTCGGGGTCGCGGCCGCCGGGCACGACCGGCACTCCGGCCGCCTGCACCGTCTCCTTGGCCCGGATCTTGTCGCCCATCAGGGCGATGGCCTCGGCGGGCGGCCCGACGAAGACCAGCCCCGCGTCGGCGCACGCGCGCGCGAAGGCCGCGTTCTCCGCGAGGAAGCCGTAGCCGGGGTGGACAGCCTGGGCGCCGGCGCGGGTGGCGGCCTCGAGCAGTCGCTCCACCGACAGATAGCTCTCGGACGCCGGCGGCGGACCGATCCGTACCGCCGTGTCGGCCTCGCGCACGTGCCGGGCGTCGGCGTCCGCGTCGGAGAAGACGGCCACCGAGCGCACGCCCAGCGAGCGGAGCGTGCGGATCACGCGGACGGCGATCTCGCCCCGGTTGGCCACGAGCACTGTGTCGAACATGGGTCCTCCCCCCTTACATCCGGAAGACGCCGAACTGGGGCTCGCCCAGCGGCGCGTTGGCACAGGCGGTCAGTGCGAGACCCAGCACCTGGCGGGTCTCCAGCGGGTCGATCACGCCGTCGTCCCAGAGGCGGGCGGTGGCGTAGTAGGCGTTGCCCTGGCGCTCGTACTGCTGCCTGATCGGCGCCTTGAACGACTCCTCGTCCTCCGCGGGCCACTCCTCGCCGCGCGCCTCCAGCTGGTCCCGCTTGACGGTCGCGAGGACGGAGGCGGCCTGCTCGCCGCCCATGACGGAGATCTTGGCGCCGGGCCACATCCACAGGAAGCGGGGCGAGTACGCGCGGCCGCACATCGAGTAGTTGCCCGCGCCGTAGGAGCCGCCGACCACGACCGTCAGCTTCGGCACGCGCGTGCAGGCCACCGCCGTCACCATCTTGGCGCCGTGCTTGGCGATGCCGCCCGCCTCGTAGTCCTTGCCGACCATGAAGCCGGAGATGTTCTGCAGGAACAGCAGCGGGATGCCGCGCTGGTCGCACAGCTCGATGAAGTGGGCGCCCTTCTGGGCGGACTCGGAGAACAGGATGCCGTTGTTGGCGACGATGCCCACCGGGTGGCCGTGGATGCGGGCGAACCCGGTGACCAGGGTCTGCCCGAACTCGGCCTTGAACTCCGCGAAGCGGGAGCCGTCGACCACGCGCGCGATGATCTCGCGCACGTCGTAGGGGGTGCGGGAGTCGACCGGGACCGCGCCGTACAGGCCGTAGGGGTCGACCTTCGGCTCGACCGATTCGGTGACCTCCCAGGGCAGCGGCCCGCGCGCGGGGAGCGTCGCCGCGATGTTCCGCACGATCCGCAGCGCGTGCGCGTCGTCCTCGGCGAGGTGGTCGGTGACGCCGGAGATCCGGGAGTGCACCTCGCCGCCGCCGAGCTCCTCGGCCGTGACGACCTCGCCGGTGGCCGCCTTCACCAGCGGCGGCCCGCCCAGGAAGATCGTGCCCTGGCCGCGGACGATGACCGCCTCGTCGCTCATCGCCGGGACGTACGCCCCGCCGGCCGTGCAGGAGCCGAGGACCGCCGCGATCTGCGGGATGCCGGCGCCGGACATGCGGGCCTGGTTGTAGAAGATCCGCCCGAAGTGCTCCCGGTCCGGGAACACCTCGTCCTGCATGGGCAGGAAGGCGCCGCCGGAGTCGACCAGGTAGACGCACGGCAGGCGGTTGTCGAGGGCCACCTCCTGGGCGCGCAGGTGCTTCTTCACCGTCATCGGGTAGTACGTGCCGCCCTTGACGGTCGCGTCGTTGGCGACGACCACGCACTCTCGGCCGCTCACCCGCCCGATCCCGGCGATCACCCCGGCCGCGGGGGCAGCGCCGTCGTACATCCCGTCGGCGGCGAGGGGCGCGAGCTCCAGGAACGGCGAGCCGGGGTCGAGCAGGGCGTCCACCCGGTCCCTGGGCAGCAGCTTCCCGCGCGCGGTGTGCCTCGCCCGCGCCTTCTCACCCCCGCCCATGCGGGCCGCGGCCAGCTTGCCGCGCAGCTCCTCGGCGAGCGCGCGATGAGCCCGCTCGTTGGCTTTCCAGGCCTCCGACGCGGGGTCGGCCGCGCTGTGAAGCTCCGGTGCCTCGTGCATCCTTGCGGTCCCCTCACCCAGTGATCGACTGTTAATGAGCGTTAACCATTTCCTTCAGGTTAACGACCGCTAACCTCCCTGTCTAGAATTGCCTCCATGGCCACCAGAACCGACGCCCCCACCCGCCGCGAGCAGATCCTCAAGGAGGCCGCGCGGCTGTTCGCCGAGCGCGGTTTCCACGGGGTCGGCGTCGACGAGATAGGTGCCGCCGTCGGCATCAGCGGCCCCGGTCTCTACCGCCACTTCGCGGGCAAGGACGCCATGCTGGCCGAACTGCTGGTCGGCATCAGCGGCCAGCTGCTGACGGGCGCGAAGCGGCGGCTCGCGGAGGTGGACGGCACTCCGGCCGAGGCGGTCCTCGACTCGCTCATCGAGGGGCACATCGACTTCGCGCTCGACGACCGTCCCCTGATCACCCTGCACGACCGCGAGCTGGACCGCCTGCGGGACAGCGACCGCAAGCTGGTGCGCCAGCTGCAGCGGCAGTACGTCGAGCTGTGGGTGTCGGTCCTGCGCGAGGTCTATCCGGGCCTGGCGGAGCCCGCCGCCCGTTCCGCCGTGCACTCCGTCTTCGGCCTGCTGAACTCCACCCCGCACCTGGGCCGCCCGGGTTCCCTGCCGGGCCGCGGGACCACCGCCGAGCTGCTGCACCGGATGGCCAGGGGTGCGTTCGCGGCGGCCGGGGCGGAGTGACGAGCGTTACGGGATCTCCTCTGGACGCCCCTCCCTACCCGCCGGTACCTTAATCATCTGAGCAAGCGCTTAGACATGGAGCTATTGAGTCAGCGGAGGTGGCGGCGGTGCGCCGTACGGTGTTCAACGAGGACCACGAGGCGTTCCGGGAGACTCTGCGCGCCTTCATCGAGGCCGAGGTCGTCCCCGTCTACGACGAGTGGTTCGCGGCGGGCCAGGCGCCGCGCGACTTCTACTACAAGCTCGCCGAGCTGGGCCTCTTCGGCATCAACGTCCCCGAGGACTTCGGCGGCGCCGGCATCGACTCGTACAAGTTCGAGGCCGTGATGTACGAGGAGACCGCGCGCGCCGGTGTCCACTTCGGCGGTTCCGGCGTGCACGTGCTGCTCGCCCTGCCGTACATCAAGATGCTCGCCACCGACGAGCAGAAGAAGCGGTTCCTGCCCAAGTTCGTCTCCGCCGAGGAGATGTGGGCCCTGGCGATGACCGAGCCGGGCACCGGCTCCGACCTCGCGGGCATGAAGACCACCGCCAAGCTCAGCGAGGACGGCACCCACTACGTCCTCAACGGCTCCAAGACCTTCATCACCGGCGGCGTCCACGCCGACCGCGTGATCGTCTGCGCCCGCACCGCCGCGCCCACCGCCGAGGACCGCCGCCACGGCATCTCCCTGTTCGCCGTGGACACCAAGTCCGAGGGCTACTCCATCGGCCGCAAGCTCGACAAGCTCGGCCTGCGCACCTCCGACACCGCGGAGCTGGCCTTCGTCGACGTCAAGGTCCCGGTCGAGGACCTGCTCGGCGAGGAGAACAAGGGCTTCTACTACCTCGGCCACAACCTCGCCTCCGAGCGCTGGGGCATCGCCTTCGGCGCCTACGCGCAGGCCAAGGCCGCCGTCCGGTTCGCCCAGCAGTACGTGACGGACCGCACCGTCTTCGGCAAGCCGGTCGCCTCCTTCCAGAACACCAAGTTCGAGCTGGCCGCCTGCAAGGCCGAGGTGGACGCCGCCGAGGCGGTCGCCGACCGCGCCCTGGAGGCCCTCGACGCCGGTGAGCTGACCCCCGCCGAGGCCGCCAGCGCCAAGCTGTTCTGCACCGAGGTCGCCCACCGCGTCATCGACCGCTGCCTCCAGCTGCACGGCGGCTACGGCTTCATGAACGAGTACCCGATCGCCCGCCTGTACGCGGACAACCGCGTCAACCGCATCTACGGCGGCACCAGCGAGATCATGAAGACGATCATCGCGAAGGACATGGGTCTGTAAGCCCAACGCAATTACTGGCCGCTACAACTGGACGCCATGAGCCAGGCACTTCAGGACCTCCTCGATCTGCTCGACCTCGAGCAGATCGAGGAGGACATCTTCCGCGGCCGGTCCCGCTCCGCCGTCGTCCCCCGGGTCTTCGGGGGACAGGTGGCGGCGCAGGCGCTGGTCGCCGCCGGGCGTACGGTCCCCGCCGACCGCCCCGCGCACTCCCTGCACGCGTACTTCCTGCGCCCCGGCGACCCGGGCGCGCCCATCGTCTACAACGTCGACCGCATCCGCGACGGACGCTCCTTCACCACGCGCCGCGTGGTCGCCGTCCAGCACGGCAAGCCGATCTTCCACCTGTCGGCCTCCTTCCAGGTCGACGAGGACGGCCTCGACCACCAGGCCCCCATGCCGCCCGCCCCCGACCCGGCGACGCTGCCCACCTCCCACGAGCGGCTGCGCGGCTACGGCCACCTCGCCCCGGCGGTCGTCGAGCGGTTCCTGGAGGCACGCGAGGCCGTCGACCTGCGGTACGTCGAGGAACCGCCGTACGGGAAGTTCGGCGAGCCGCGCGAGCCGCACTCCCAGGTGTGGTTCCGCACCAACGGCAAGCTCGACGACGACCCGCTGCTGCACGTCGTCCTCGCCACCTACGTCTCCGACATGACGCTCCTCGACTCGGTCCTCCTCGCGCACGGCCGCGGCGGCTGGGCGGTCGGCGACGTCGTCGGCGCCTCCCTGGACCACGCCATGTGGTTCCACCGGCCCTTCCGCGCCGACGAATGGCTCCTGTACGACCAGGAGTCGCCGTCCGCGCACGGCGGGCGCGGCCTCGGGCAGGCCCGTATCTACACGCAGGACGGCCGCCTCGCCATCTCGGTCATCCAGGAGGGCGTGGTGCGCGTCCCGCGCTGAATTCGGTTGAGGCAAGGGCGCGTCCGGGGTGGGATGGGCCCATGACCGAGTCGTGGAACCCGCGCGGCGGACGCATCCGGGACGCCTATCTGGCGGCCGCGGACATCGCCGGCCGCCTGGTGGCCGAGCCCGCCGTCGCCGAGGCGTGGGACGGGCCGAGCGTGCTGCCGAAGTGGAGCGTGAGGGGCCTTGCCGGGCACATGTTCTGGCCGGAGTTCGCGCTGCCGGGGATTCTCGCCGCGCCGGTTCCGGCCGAGCCGGTCGTCTCCCTGCGCGCGTACTACCTGGAGCGGGTGACCTGGCTGGACGCCGGCGTCGACGCACCGGTCAGCGGGCGCATCCGGCAGGGCGGCGAGGCCGCCGCGGCCGACGGGCACGAGGGGCTGCGGCGACGCGTCGACGAGGTCCTCGCCACGCTGCGGGGCCTGCTGCCGGACGTCCCCGCCGAACGCCCCGTGCACGTGGCCACCTGGGGCGAGTGGTCGCTGGAGCTGGACGACCTGCTGCTGACCCGGACGATGGAACTCGTCGTCCACAGCGACGACCTCGCGTGCAGCGTGGGCCTGCCCACCCCCGGCTTCCCGGAGTCCGTGACCGCGCCGGTGATCGACCTGCTCACCCGTCTCGCGGTCCGCCGTCACGGCCCGGCCGACGTCGTCAGAGCCCTGTCCCGCGCCGAGCGGGCGCCCGCCTCGATCGCCGGAATCTGAGGGCGCCGCTAGGAGAGTCCCGCCTCCGCCAGCAGATAGGCGGTCATCGGGTCGTAGTACCGCGGGCTGACCACATGGTCGTCGAGCGGGACCGTCACCTGCACGGTTCCCTCGGCCTCGGCGAGGAACAGGGCCGGGTCGTTGCTGTCGGCGTAGCCGACGGAGTCCACGCCGTGCCGGCCGGCGTACCCCGCCCAGCCGTGGTCGGCGACGACCAGGTCGGGCAGCGGGCGGCCCTCGCGCTCCAGCGCGGTGAGGATGGCCTTCATCGGCTCACCGGAGTGGGTGTGCCACAGGGTGGCGCCGTGTTCGAGGACCGCCACGTCCGCGAACTGCATGACGTAGCCCTCCTCCGTCTGCAGCCCGTCCGGGATGACGACGATCTCGCAGCCGGCGGCCCGCAGCGCGGCGGCCGTGGAGTGGTGCACCCCGAGCAGGCCGCCCGGATGGCCGGTGGCGAGCAGCACCCGCTGCCCGCCCTCGGCCGCCTTGCGCAGCCGGCCCGCCATCCGCTCCAGCGCGGCGACCGTCAGCTCGGGGTCGATGGTGTCCTGGCCGTACCGGTACTCCGGGTCGTCGTTGACCCCGACCCGCTCCGCCATCACCGCGAGCACGTCCTGCTCGTCCCGCCAGCGGTCGCCGAGCTCCAGGCCGAGCCAGTAGTGGCGGTCGCCGTTCGCCAGCTTCCGGTAGTGGTTGAGGTTGTTCTCGCGGGGCGTCGCCACGTCGCCCGCGATGCGGGTCCGTACGAGGTGGTCGACGAGCTCGGCGCGGCTGGGTGTCCCGGGTATCGGCATGAATCCCATTGTGAGGCAGCCGACTGTGCGCGTCCCTGGCGTCCCGGACGCTGCGACGTGGGTCACGTACTCATCCTCCTGAGTACCGCTGCCTATTGCCGCCGCAGGGCGAACCACAGCTCCATGCGGACGTCCGGGTCGTCCAGGTCCGTGCCGAGCCGCGCCGCGCACCGGGCGATCCGCTGCCGGACGGTGTTGCGGTGGACGGACAGGGCCACGGCCGTACGGTCCCAACTGCCGTGCAGGGAGAGCCAGGTGCGCAGGGTCTCGGTCAGGGCCGGGGTGCCGGCGATCGGCGCGAGGACGCCGCGGGCGTGCGCGGTGGCCAGTTCCTCCGGCACCAGGTCGGCGAGCGCCGCCCGCTCGCCGTGCCGGACCAGGGCACCCCGGGTGGCCCGGGCGCGGGCCAGGGCACGGGCGGCCTGGGCGTCGGCGGCGGGCCAGCCGTCCGGGCCGACGGCGGCGCTGACGCCGAGCGTCCAGCCGGGCCGCGGGTCCGGGTCACGGTCGGCGGGCACCAGAACCCGTACGACACCCTCCGTCAGGTCGACGAGCGGCGAGCCGAGCGCCGTACCGAGGGCGGAGGCGGCGAGGGGGTCGGCGGACCGCGCGTCCGGGCGGGCGTGCACGACCAGCCAGCGGCCGGTGCCGAGCAGCGGGGCGACCTCCTCCGGCGCCGCCCCCAGCAGCAGCCGCACCAGCGCCGACGAGCGGGCCGCGCCGGTGCCTTCGTGGTGCTCCCCGGTCAGCAGCGACAGCAGCACCGCCGCGACGGAGACGATCGTGTGGTCGCCCTGCTCCCGCCGCGGGGCGGCGACACCGAGGACGAAGCCCTGTCCGGCGCCGAGGGCGTAGGCGGCGAGGTGGACGCCGGCGGCGGTCTCGGTGGCCGAGGCGGGAGTCCCCGGGCCCGAGGGGCGCACGACCTGCGCGAGCGCGTCCAGCGCCTCCCCGGCACCGGTCCCCGCCGCCCGCCCCGCGGACGCGATCCGCGCGCCCTCCGGCCCGTACAGCACGGCCTGCCCGCCGACCCGCCGGGCCAGCTGCCGCAGCACCGACGGCACCGGGTCCGGGCGGGAGGCCGCGGCCGCCAGGGACCGCTGGGCCTGGGTCACCCGGCGCAGCTCCGCCACCCGGGCCTCCGCCATCAACTGCCAGACCGCCCGGCCCACCTGCGAGAACGTGGTCTGCGGCGGCACCTCGACCAGCGGCAGCCCGTAGGCGTCGCAGGCCGCCACCAGCGCCGGCGGCACCGTGTCGTGCACGGGCGCCACGCCGAAGCCGAGAGCCGCGCCGCCCGCCGCGACGATCCGGGAGACGTAGTCGTCGAAGGAGGTGCCCGAACCCGCCGCCTCCGGGATGTGCACCCCCGCCGTCAGCAGCAGCTCGCCGCCCAGCAGGTACGGGTAGGGGTCGGCCATCTCCGAGGCGTGGGCCCAGTGGATCGCCGTGGCCGGGCCGCGGGGCCCCGCGATCTGCCGCAGGGCCAGGTCCTCACGGGCCAGCAGAGCCGCCAGGGTCACGGGCGGCGTGGGTGGGACGGCCGGATCCGGCATGATGTGCGTTTCCTCCACTGAGTACGGCCCGAGTGGAGGAAACGTACACTTCGCTGCCGCTCTCCGGCCACCTACTGTCGAAGCGGCTCCCCGGGCGCCGGTGCCCCCGAACTCCGCCACCGGGCCGGTCCCGGCCGCCCACTAGAGTCGTAGCGGAAGCAGTGCATACGCGATGAAGCGTAGGAAAGTAGGCATGACCCCATGAGCAGCAACGAGACGCCCCGCGGCCCCGTCGACTCCTCCCGCGTGCCGCGGTACGCCGGACCCGCGACCTTCGCCCGGCTGCCCCGCCTCGACGAGGTCGGCCGCACCGACGTCGCCGTGGTGGGCGTGCCGTTCGACTCGGGCGTCTCCTACCGGCCCGGCGCCCGCTTCGGCGGCAACGCGATCCGCGAGGCGTCCCGGCTGCTGCGCCCGTACAACCCGGCGCAGGACGCGTCCCCCTTCGCCCTCGCGCAGGTGGCGGACGGCGGGGACATCGCCGTGAACCCGTTCAACATCAACGAGGCCGTCGAGACGATCGAGGCGGCGGCCGACGACCTGCTCGGCACCGGCGCCCGGCTGATGACGCTCGGCGGCGACCACACCATCGCGCTGCCGCTGCTGCGGTCCGTCGCCAAGAAGCACGGCCCCGTCGCCCTGCTCCACTTCGACGCCCACCTCGACACCTGGGACACCTACTTCGGCGCCGAGTACACGCACGGCACGCCGTTCCGGCGGGCGGTGGAGGAGGGCATCCTCGACACCGAGGCGCTCTCCCACGTCGGCATCCGCGGCCCGCTCTACGGCAAGCAGGACCTCACCGACGACGAGAAGATGGGCTTCGGCATCGTCACCTCGGCGGACGTCTACCGCCGGGGCGCCGACGAGGTGGCCGACCAGCTGCGGCAGCGCATCGGCGACCGCCCGCTGTACATCTCCATCGACATCGACTGCCTGGACCCGGCCCACGCGCCCGGCACCGGCACCCCCGAGGCGGGCGGCATGACCTCCCGCGAGCTGCTGGAGATCCTGCGCGGCCTCGCGTCCTGCAACCTGGTCTCGGCGGACGTGGTGGAGGTGGCGCCCGCGTACGATCACGCGGAGATCACGTCGGTGGCCGCGTCCCACACGGCGTACGAACTGACCACCATCATGACCCGCCAGATTGCCGAGGCCCGCGCGAAGTGACCCACGACCACGACCTGGAGCTCCGTCCGACGCCGGCCCAGACGGAGGCCGCGCTGAACCCTCCGCCCGGCCGCACCGGCGGAGACCTGGTCGTGGAGACGCTCGCCGGGCTCGGCGCGACGACGGTCTTCGGCCTGCCCGGCCAGCACGCGCTCGGCATGTTCGACGCCCTGCGCCGCTCGGACCTGCGCTACATCGGCCTGCGCGTGGAGAACAACGCGGGGTTCGCGGCGGACGCCTACGGCCGGATCACCGGCGAGGCGGCCCCGCTGCTGCTGTCCACCGGCCCCGGCGCGCTGACCTCGCTCGCCGCGCTGCAGGAGGCGCGCGCGGCCTCCGCCCCCGTACTGGCGATCTCCAGCCAGGTCCCCACGGCGGGGCTGGGCGGCGGCCGCCACGGCTATCTGCACGAACTGCCGGACCAGGCGGCCTCGTTCCGGGGTGTGGTCAAGTCCGTGCACACCGTCCGCGCCCAGTCCCAGATCCCCTCGGCGATCGCGGAGGCCTGGAAGTCGGCGCTGACAGCCCCGCACGGTCCGGTGTGGGTGGAGATCCCGCAGGACGTGCTGGCGGCCGGCACGGCGCTTCCGGTGGTCACGGCGGCGGACGCGGCGCCGGAGGACCTGCCACCGCGCCCCGAACTCACCGCGGTGGCCGCCGACTTGCTCTCGCGCGCGCAGCGGCCGGCGATCGTCGCGGGCGGGGGAGTGGTGCGGGCGGACGCCTCGGGGAAGCTGAGGCAGCTGGCGGAGCGCCTGCAGGCCCCGGTGGTGACGACCTTCGGTGGCAAGGGCGCGTTCCCCTGGAACCACCCCCTGTCCCTGCAGTCCTGGCTGGAGGACCGGCACACCACGGACTTCCTCGAAGACGCGGACGTCCTGCTCGTGGTCGGCTCGGGCCTGGGTGAACTCTCCTCGAACTACCACACGTTCAAGCCCCGCGGCCGGGTGATCCAGATCGAGGCGGACCTCGGCAAGCTGGAGGCCAACCACCCGGCGCTGGGCATCCACGCCGACGCCCGCCTCGCGCTGCAGGCCCTGCTGGAGACGGTGTCGCCGCGCGAGGACGCCACCGCGCCGGAGCGGGTGCGGGAGCTGCTGTCCCGGGTGGGCGAGCGCCTCGCCGGCCAGGAACTCACCCTGGAACAGGGCCTGTTGGCGTCGATCCGCAAGGCGCTGCCCGTCGACTCCCCGTCGTTGTGGGACATGACGATCCTGTCCTACTGGGCCTGGTCCGCCTTCGACGCCCGGCGCCCCAACACCATGCACTCCGCCCAGGGCTCCGGCGGCCTCGGCTACGCCTTCCCGGCCGCGCTCGGGGCGGCGGTCGCGGACCCCACCCGGCCGGTGCTGGCGGTCTCCGGGGACGGCGGCGCGCTGTACTCCGTCGCCGAACTGGCGACGGCGAGGCAGCACGGCCTCGACGTCACGTGGCTGATCGTCGACGACGGCGGCTACGGCATCCTGCGCGAGTACATGACGGACGCCTTCGGCGAGACCACGGCGACGGAACTGACCCGCCCGGACTTCGTCGCCCTCGCCGAGTCGTTCGGCGTCCCGGGGGTCCGTACGACCCCCGAGACGCTGGAACAGGACCTGACGAAGGCGCTCGCCTCGCCGGGCCCGGCGGTCGTCGTACTCCCGGCCGTCCTGCGGATGTTCGCGCCGACGCACCTGGAGGGCTGACCGGTCACCAGATCGCGTCCACCCACTCCGGGTGGTCGATGAACGGGTTCCGGTTGTGCTGGTAGGTGGTGTAGATGACGTCGTTGCGGTTCTCCTCGAAGGAGTCCGGCGGGTCCTCGTCGTTCCACTGCTTCAGCACCGAGAGCTTGCCGATGTACGGGTTGGAGCCGTTGCCCACCTTGTCGTCGGGCTCCAGGTTCGCGAACCCGTCGTCGCCCTCGTAGCGGACGGCCATGTAGAGGATCATGCGGGCCACGTCGCCCTTGACGGCGTCGCGCGGCTCGAAGGAGTCCGAGTCGACCTTGCTGCCGCCGCTGTTGGTGAAGGTGGAGCCGCCCTCGTCGAAGTCGAGGTTGCCGCGCTTGCCGTTGACCGCCACGTCCTCCGGGCGGATGTGGTGCAGGTCGGTGCCCGGGCCGGTCGAGGTGGTGAGGTCGCCGTGCGAGATCGCCCACACGTGCTCGCGGTTCCAGTCGCCGCTGTCGCCGCCGTTGAGCGACTTGCCGCGGGAGATGCCCGAGTACAGCAGGATCACGTTGTTGCTGTTGTTCGGGTCCTGGTCGGTCTTCTTCAGCGCCTCCCAGAGCGCCGAGTACGACAGCTTCGTCACGCCGGAGCTGATGATGGTGTGCAGGGACGACTTCAGGCTCGTGCCCGTCTTGCCGACCGCGTTCTTGTAGTACGTCGAGTCGTACGCGGTCGTCGTGGCGGCGGCCGGAGTGGCCGTCAGGGCCGGGGCCGCGAGGCCCACCATCACGGCTGCGGTGGCCAGGGCCACCGACTTCCATCGCCGTACGCGTGTCGCCGGCATAAAGGTTGTCCCATCTACGCGGGTTGATTGAAGGCGGCAACAGGGAGGGTGACATGGACATGAGGGCTTGTCGATGAACTGGACGTTAAAAACGGCTCCCGACCGGGTGGTCGGGAGCCGTTCTCGCTGGTCGCCGCGTGTCAGCCGACGTCGGACGGGTCCAGTCGGTAGAGGGACGAGGAGTTCGTGCCCGATGTCGAGGCCGACGTCGAACTCTTGCTGTAGGCGCTCTCCTTGACCGCCGTGCCGTGCTTCTTCACCCAGTTCGACACCTCGGTGCTGAGGCTGTTTCCACCGCCCGGTCCGCCGCCCATGCCGCCGCCGATCTGGACGTAGTGCAGCTCGCCCTTCTTCACGAGCTCCTTGAGCCTGGCGACCGTCATCGCGTTGTCGGAGCCGGTGAAGCCCCACATGGAGATGACCGGTTCCCTGGCGCTGAGCTCGATCTGCGCGGAGGACTGCGAGTTGGACACCGCCAGCAGCCACTTGGCGCCGTCCCGGTGCTTCTTCAGGTAGGCGATGAGCTCGCTGTCCGCGCCGCCCATACCGCCCGGCCCGCCGCCCATGGCGCCGCGCTGCCCGGCCTCACCGGTCGCACCCGGTGCCGTACCGCCGGGTGCCGTACCGCCCGATACCGTACCGCCCGTCCCGCCGGTGCCGCCGGGAGCCTGGCCGGTGCCGTTGCCCTGCTGGGGCAGCTCCCCGTTCCCGCCGCCGGGCATCGCCTGACCGCCGCCCGGCATCTCGCCGCCTCCGGGGAAGCCGCCCGCCTGACCGCTCTGGCCGCCCTGCCCGGTGCCGCCCGGCATCTCGCCGCCGCCCGGGAAGCCGCCCCGGTTGCCGCCGCCACCGCCGGGTCCGCCGAAGCCGCTGCCCGTGGAGGGACCGGCCGTCGGATTGGTGCCGCCCATGCCGCCGCCGCTGCCGCCGAACGGCTCCGACGCCGCGTAGGCCGTCGGCCCCGCGAGGGCGGCGACCGCGGCCGCCGCCACGGAGACCGTCAGCAGCCGGGCCCGGTTGCCGGACCGCAGGACCAGCATGCCCACGATGCCCGCCACCGTCAGGACGCCGACCACCGGCCACAGCCAGGTGTTCCAGCCGGAGGCGCGGCGCAGCAGGACGATCGCCCAGATTCCCGTGACGCCGAAGGCGGCCGGCAGGACCCACGCCCAGCGGCTGTCGCGGCGGAACGCGTCCAGCAGCATCACGCCACCGCCGCCGCACAGCGCCGCGATGCCCGGGGCGAGCGCGGTCGTGTAGTACGGGTGCATGGTGCCCTGCGCGGTCGCGAAGATGACGTAGTGCAGGACGGTCCAGCCGCCCCACAGGACCAGCGCCATCCGCTTCAGGTCGGTGCGCGGCGCCCGCCCGCACAGCACCAGTCCGCCGACGAGGGCGATCGCGGAGAAGGGCAGCAGCCAGGAGATCTGGCCGCCGAGGATGTCGTTGAACATGCGGCCCAGGCCCGCGGAGCCGGAGAAGCCGCCTCCACCGCCTCCCCCT
Source organism: Streptomyces sp. C1-1 (assembly GCF_050214755.1). Taxonomy (NCBI): domain Bacteria; kingdom Bacillati; phylum Actinomycetota; class Actinomycetes; order Kitasatosporales; family Streptomycetaceae; genus Streptomyces; species Streptomyces sp. C1-1. The sequence goes on from NZ_CP189826.1 coordinate 6,238,033, forward strand.
CCGCCGTTGCCCTCGCCGCCGAAGACGCGTCCGAGGCCGTCGTAGCCCATGATCAGGTCCCAGGCGGAACCGTCCGTCGAGCCGCCGATGTAGGGCCGGTCGGCGGCCGGGACCAGGGAGACCGCGATCGCCCACCAGAAGCTGGAGACGGCCAGCACGAGCGCGGCCGTCAGGAGGTTGACGATCCGTTTCGCCCAGGGGGCCTTGGACGCGTAGACGTAGAGCGCGAAGACGACCGGCAGGGCGATCCAGCCCGCGAGCAGCTTGGTGTTGAAGGCCAGACCGAAGCAGGCCGCCGAGCCGAGCAGCGGCAGCAGCCTCTCGTCGCGGGTGGCGCGCAGCGCGAGGGCCGCGCCCGCCACCATGAGGAACACCAGCAGCGTGTCGGGGTTGTTGTCGCGGTTGATGGCGACGGTGATCGGGGTCAGCGCCAGCACCAGCGCGGCGACGGTCGCCGCGACATGGCCCCACACCCGCTTCACGGAGGAGTGCAGGATCCAGATCGTGGCCAGGGCGGCCACGATCTGAGGCGCCATCATCTGCCAGGTGCCGAAGCCGAAGACGCGGCACGACAGGCCCATGACCATGAGCGCGAAGGGCGGTTTGTCCACGGTCAGGAAGTTGCCGGGGTCCAGCGAGCCGAAGAACCAGGCCTTCCAGCTCTGGGTGCCGGCCCAGATCGCACCGCTGTAGAAGGTGTTCATGCCGGACCCGGACAGGTTCCAGGCGTACAGGACGGCCGCCAGGGCGAGGATCGCGACCAGGGCGGGCAGCGACCAGCCCGGCGCCCGGTCCGGGGGTGCCGTCGGTGGGGCGGGCGGCGGCCAGTCGGCGGACGCGGGCTCGGTGGGGGGATGCGGATCGGTGGCAGATGTCACGAGCGCATCGTGCAGAGGGGTCGTGGGTGCGGGCTGTGCCGGACCTTGCTCCCGGCTGTGAATCGCCCAGGCCTTGCTGACGCATGGGACAGGCTTTGCCCAATGCGGCTGGTGACCCGTACAACCATTCACCCGAACCCGTGTGTCAACAGGGGCATGAATCTCGGGACTTCCACCAGACGTGCCAGAGCGCTCGTCACCGGCGCCGTCGGACTCGGCGTCCTCATACCCGTCGTGGCCACCGCCACGCCCGCCGCGGCCGCCACCGCCGTCAGCTGCACCTCGTCCAAGGCAGCCCTGGCCACCAAGTTGCAGAAGGACATCAGCGCCGCCGTCGCCGGCCGCACGGGCACCATCGCCGTCGGCCTCTACGACCGCACCACCAACACGACCTGCTCGCTGCGCGCCACCAGCTCCTACGACTCCGCCAGCATCGTCAAGGTCACCATCCTCGCCACGCTGCTGTGGGACGCGAGGAAGCACAACCGCTACCTCACCGACACCGAGGTCTCGCTCGCCAAGGCCATGATCACCAAGTCGGACAACGCGGCGGCCAGCACGCTGTGGAAGCAGCTCGGCCTGACGAAGATCAAGGGCTTCCTCACCGCCGCGGGGATGACGAAGACCGTGCCCGGCGCGAACAACTACTGGGGTCTGACGCAGGTCAACGTCACCGACGAGCAGAAGCTGCTGAAGCTGATCACCGGGAAGAACTCGGTGCTGAGCGACAACTCCCGGGCCTTCATCCTGAAGCTGATGGGCCAGGTCATCTCCTCGCAGCGCTGGGGAACCCCGTACGGCACCCCTTCCGGCGTCACCTGGCACGTGAAGAACGGCTGGCTGCAGCGCTCCACGCACGGCTGGCGGGTGCACAGTCTCGGCACGTTCAACGGCGGCGGCCACGACTACATGATCACGGTGCTCACCTGGGGCAACAGCACCATGAACTACGGCATCACGAGCATCCAGGGCGTGGCGAAGGCCATTCACAAAGACCTCGCGGCCAGTTGACGCCTGCCGGTCTCCCGTCCGTCACCGTCCCGTCCTACGGTGGCGCCCATGCGCCTGAGAACCGTACTCGCGACCACCACCGCGGCCCTGGCGGCGGCCACCTGTCTCTCCGCCGCCGGGCCCGCCACGGCCACCCCGCAGGCCTCTCACGCCTGTTCGCCGACCGTCTCCCTCGACCGCTTCTCCGACGCGCTCGACAAGACGACGTACGGCGGCACCTTCGTCGGCAACTTCTCCGCGCTCGCGGTGGACCCGGACGGCTCGATCGCCGCCCTGGAGGACCGCTCGTCCCTGTTCGACCTGGACGCCCGGACCCTCGCCCCCGAGCGGGTCGTCCCGCTCGCGGACGAGAGCGGCGCCCCGCTCGACAGTGAGGGGCTGGTCGTCGACCGGGACGGCACCCGGCTGATCACCTCCGAGACCGAGCCGTCGATCCGCCGATACAGCGCCGACGGCAGGATTCTCGACCGTCTGCAGGTCCCGTCCACGCTCCTCGTCGCCCCCGCCGGCCGTGCCACGGCCAACCAGACCTTCGAGGGCCTGACCCTCCTGCCGGGCGGCCGCACCCTCCTGGCCTCGATGGAGAACGCGCTCTCCGGCGACTCGGCGACCCTCGTCCGCTTCCAGACCTGGACCCGCACCAAGGGCGGCCACTTCCGGCCGGCCGCCCAGTACGCCTATCCCGTCGACCCCGGCCTTGGCGTCCCCGAGGTGCAGGCCACCCCCGACGGCCGCCTCCTCGTCCTGGAACGCGGCTTCACCTCCGGCGTCGGCAACACCGTCCGCCTCTACCTGGCCGACCCGCGCCACGCCACGGACACCGCCGGCGTCGAGAACCTGACGGGTCAGCCGGGTGTCCGGCCGATCAGGAAGACCCTGCTCACCGACATCGCCGCCTGCCCCTCCCTCGGCGCCACCGCCAGGCAGCCCCAGCCGAACCCGATCCTCGACAACATCGAGGGCATGGCCGTCACGGGGTACTCGAAGGGCCGCCTGAAGGTGCTGCTGGTCAGCGACGACAACCAGAACGCCGTACAGACGACGCGGTTCTACTTCCTGCGGGTACGGACATGAACGTACCCGCGGGTACGGAGCCGAGCGCCGCATCCCGTTTTGTTGCGGAGGGATGAAATCCGCTTCTTCGTGTGTTGGTGCCTTCCGGCAGACCAGGAGATTCGACGGAGGGCACCCGCGTGAGTGAGCAACGGGGATGGGCACGGCGACTGGCCGCGTACGCGTGGCGGTATCCGAAGGACGTCGTCCTGGCGCTCGGCTCCTCGCTCGCCGGCATGGCCGTCATGGCCGTGGTCCCGTTGATCACCAAGGTGATCATCGACGACGTGATCGGCGACCACAGCCGCTCCATGGGCTCCTGGGTCGGCGCCCTGCTCGGCGCCGCCGTCCTCGTCTACGCCGCCACCTACGTCCGCCGCTACTACGGCGGCCGCCTCGCCCTCGACGTCCAGCACGACCTGCGGACCGAGATGTTCGGCACGATCACCCGGCTCGACGGCCGCCGGCAGGACGAGCTGTCCACCGGGCAGGTCGTCGGGCGGGCCACCAGCGACCTCCAGCTGATCCAGGGCCTGCTCTTCATGCTCCCGATGACCATCGGGAACGTCCTGCTCTTCCTGATCTCCCTGGTGATCATGGCCTGGCTGTCGCTGCCGCTCACCCTGGTCGCCCTCGCCGTCGCCCCGGCCCTGTGGTGGATCGCCCGGCGCAGCCGCTCCCGTCTGCACCCCGCCACCTGGTACGCCCAGGCCCAGGCCGCCGCCGTCGCGGGCGTGGTCGACGGCGCCGTCAGCGGCGTACGCGTGGTCAAGGGCTTCGGGCAGGAGGAGCAGGAGACCGGGAAGCTGCGCGAGGTCGGCCGACGGCTCTTCGCCGGCCGCCTGCGCACCATCCGGCTGAACTCCACCTACACCCCGGCCCTGCAGGCCGTCCCCGCCCTCGGCCAGGTCGCCATGCTCGCGATCGGCGGCTGGCTGGCGGTCGGCGGGCACATCACCCTCGGCACCTTCGTCGCCTTCTCCACCTACCTCGCCCAGCTCGTCGGCCCCGTCCGCATGCTGGCCGTGGTGCTCACGGTGGGGCAGCAGGCCCGCGCCGGCACCGAGCGCGTCCTGGAGCTGATCGACACCGAGCCGTCGATGACGGACGGCACGAAGGAGCTGCCCGCCGACGCGCCGGCGACCGTCGAGTTCGACGACGTGTCCTTCGGCTACGACGACGAGCGCCCGGTCCTGCGGGGCCTGTCCTTGGAGATCCGCCCCGGCGAGACCCTCGCGGTCGTCGGCTCCTCCGGCTCCGGCAAGTCCACCGTCTCCCTCCTGCTGCCGCGCTTCTACGACGTCACCCACGGCGCCGTCCTCGTCGGCGGCCACGACGTCCGCGAGCTCACCCTCGACTCGCTCCGGGCCGCGATCGGCCTGGTCCCCGAGGACTCGTTCCTCTTCTCCGACACCGTCCGCAACAACATCGCCTACGGCCGCCCCGAAGCGAGTGAGGAGGAGATCCTGACGGCCGCCCGCGCCGCCCAGGCGGACCGTTTCATCGCAGAGCTCCCGAACGGCTACGACACCAAGGTCGGCGAACACGGCCTGACCCTCTCCGGCGGGCAGCGCCAGCGCGTCGCCCTCGCCCGCGCGATCCTCGCCGACCCCCGGCTGCTGGTCCTGGACGACGCCACCTCCGCCGTGGACGCCCGAGTCGAGCACGAGATCCACGAGGCCCTCAAGCAGGTCATGCGGGGCCGTACGACCCTCCTCATCGCCCACCGCCGCTCGACCCTGAACCTCGCCGACCGCATTGCCGTCCTGGAGGACGGGCGCCTCGCCGACATCGGCACGCACGAGGAGCTCCAGGCCCGCTCCGCCCTCTACCGCCGCCTGCTCACCGACCCCGACGAACTCGGCGGGGTCTCGCCCGGCCACACCCAGCCCGCCTGCCCGCGGGAGGACACCTCGGTCCGGGAGGAGCTGGACGCCGAGTTCGACGCCGAGCGGGGCATCACCCCGCGGCTGTGGGCGGGGGAGCGCACCCCGCGGGACACGGCCACGGAGGGGATGCCGGCCACCCCCGAACTCCTCGCGCAGGTCGACGCGCTGCCCCCGGCGACCGACACCCCGGACATCGACGAGGCGCAGGCGGTGCGGCCCGAGGTGTCCTACGGGCTCAGGCGGCTGCTGCGGGGCTTCGGGCCACCGCTGCTGATCAGCCTCGGGCTGGTCGCCATCGATGCCGGGATGGGCCTGCTGCTGCCGGTCCTGATCCGGCACGGCATCGACAAGGGCGTCAACGCGCTGGCCCTCGGGGCGGTCTGGGCGGCCTCGCTGCTCGGTCTGTTCGCCGTGCTCGCCCAGTGGGCGGCGCAGATCGGCGAGACCCGGATGACCGGGCGCACCGGCGAGCGGGTCCTGTACGCGCTGCGGCTGAAGATCTTCGCACAGCTCCAGCGGCTCGGTCTCGACTACTACGAGCGGGAGTTGACCGGCCGGATCATGACCCGCATGACGACCGACGTCGACGCGCTGTCGACCTTCCTGCAGACCGGGCTGGTCACCGCCTTCGTCTCCGTCGTCACCTTCTTCGGCATCATGGTCGTCCTGCTGGTGATCGACGTACAGCTGGCGCTCGTCGTGTTCGCCACGCTCCCGCCGCTGATCGTCGGCACGTACTTCTTCCGGCGGGCCAGTGTGAAGGCCTACGAACTCGCCCGTGAGCGGGTCGCGTTGGTCAACGCCGACCTGCAGGAGTCGGTCTCCGGGCTCCGGATCGTGCAGGCCTTCCGGCGCGAGCGGGACGGCGGCGCGCGGTTCGCCGAGCGCAGCGACAGCTACCGCCAGGCCCGTATCCGGGGGCAGTGGCTGATCTCCGTCTACTTCCCGTTCGTGCAGCTGCTGTCGTCCGTCGCCGCGGCCGCCGTGCTGTTCGCGGGCGCGGGCCGGGTGCAGGACGCCACGCTCACCACGGGCGCTCTGGTCGCCTACCTCCTCTACATCGACCTGTTCTTCGCGCCGGTCCAGCAGCTCTCCCAGGTCTTCGACGGCTACCAGCAGGCCACCGTCTCCCTCGGCCGCATCCAGGAACTGCTGCGGGAGCCGACCTCCACCCGGGCCGCCGACGAACCCCTCGACGTCCCGTCCCTGCGCGGCGAAGTCGCCTTCGAGGACGTGCACTTCGCCTACGGCGACGACGAAGAGGCCCTCGCCGGCATCGACTTGAAGATCCCCGCCGGGCAGACGGTCGCGTTCGTCGGCGAGACGGGTGCCGGGAAGTCGACGCTGGTGAAGCTGGTGGCCCGGTTCTACGACCCCACGGGCGGCCGGGTGACGGTCGACGGCACCGACCTGCGGGCACTGGACCTCACCTCCTACCGCCACCGGCTGGGCGTCGTCCCGCAGGAGGCGTACCTCTTCCAGGGCACCGTCCGCGACGCCATCGCCTACGGCCGCCCCGACGCCACCGACGCCGAGGTGGAGGCGGCGGCCCGGGCGGTCGGCGCGCACGACATGATCGCCACGCTGGACGGCGGCTACCTGCACCGGGTCGCCGAGCGCGGCCGCAACCTCTCCGCCGGCCAGCGGCAGCTGATCGCCCTCGCCCGCGCCGAGCTGGTCGACCCCGACATCCTGCTCCTCGACGAGGCCACCGCCGCCCTCGACCTCGCCACCGAGGCCCAGGTCAACCTGGCGACGGACCGGCTGGCGGGCCGCCGTACGACCTTGGTCGTCGCCCACCGCCTGACCACCGCGGCCCGCGCGGACCGGGTGGTGGTGATGGACCACGGGCGGGTCGTCGAGGACGGCACGCACGAGGAACTCCTCGCCCGGGAAGGGCGGTACGCCGAGCTGTGGCGCACCTTCATCGGCCAGCCGGACCCCGAGGAGCCCGTCGCCGCGTCCCACTGACGGTCGTGCAACCATCCGACCTACGTCATGCGTCCGTACATCAGTACGTTCGTTGGCGGCGGTAGGGGAGGGACGACAGTGGACACTGGTGCGATACGTCGGCGGGTCGCGTTCGGCATGGCCGTGCTGACCGCGTCCGGACTGCTCGCGCTCGCGGCGCCCGGAGACGCGCAGGCCGCTTCGTACTGCGCGGGGCGCAAGGTGAAGGACCTGTCCTTCTCCACCGGGGTCGTGCACGTGTACAAGCACGACGGCTACGTCTGCGCCGTGACCTTTCCCGCCAAGCCCTCGACGGCCAAGCGCCCCATGTCCGTCGGTGTCCAGGCGCGCGGCAACCGCCCCGTCGTCGACAAGGGCCGCTACGCCCACCACGCGGGCCCGGTGACCGTGTACGCCGGACACCGTTGCGTGTGGATCACCGGCTCGGTGGGACGGGGCACCGTCAGCTCCGGCTGGATCCTTTGCTGAATCACAGGATTCTCACGGGTATTTCTTGAACTCCCCTTTCGCAGGCGTCCGTTGCTCGGTTAGCTTCCGGCGGACATCTGTACTCACAGGGGAGGGTGCATGCGCAAGGCGCTCAGATGGCTGCTCGCGCTCACGGTGCTGATAGGCACGCTGAGCACGGCCGGAGCGGCCACCGCTGCCCAGCCGGAGGCCACCGGCACCGACATCCAGGACCGGCTGCTCTCCATACCGGGGATGAGCCTGATCGAGGAGAAGCCGTATCCCGGCTACCGCTTCTTCGTCCTGAACTACACACAGCCGGTCGACCACCGGCACCCGTCGAAGGGCACCTTCCAGCAGCGGATCACCGTGCTGCACAAGGACGTCAGCCGCCCGACGGTCTTCTACACCAGCGGCTACAACGTCTCCACGAACGCCAGCCGCCGCGAGCCCACCCAGATCGTGGACGGCAACCAGGTCTCCATGGAGTACCGCTTCTTCACCCCGTCCCGTCCCGCCCCCGCCGACTGGTCCAAGCTGGACATCTGGCAGGCGGCGAGCGACCAGCACCGCATCTTCGAGGCGCTCAAACCCGTCTACTCCGGCAACTGGATCGCCACCGGCGGCTCGAAGGGCGGCATGACCGCCACGTACTACGAGCGCTTCTACCCCGGTGACATGAACGGCACCGTCGCTTACGTCGCCCCGAACGACGTCGTCAACAGCGAGGACTCCGCCTACGACCGCTTCTTCACCAAGGTCGGCACCGAGCAGTGCCGCGACCGGCTCAACGCGGTGCAGCGCGAGGCGCTGGTGCGCCGGGAGCCGCTGGAGCGCAAGTACGCGGCGTACGCGGCCGACAACGGCTACACCTTCACCACCGTGGGCAGCCTCGACAAGGCGTACGAGGCCGTCGTCCTCGACTACGTCTGGGGCTTCTGGCAGTACAACCTGCTCGCCAACTGCGGTGACGACAGCCTGATCCCGCCGGACGCCAAGCGCGCGAGCGACGACCAGATCTGGAACTCGGTCGACACGATCTCCGGCTTCTCCGCCTACACCGACCAGGGCCTGGAGCCGTACACGCCGTACTACTACCAGGCGGCCACCCAACTCGGCGCGCCCACCATCCACTTCCCGTACATCGAGAAGCGGTACATCCGCTACGGCTACCAGCCGCCCCGGAACTTCGTGCCGCGCGAGATCCCGACGCGGCTCCAGCCGTGGGCGATGCGGGACGTCGACACCTGGGTGCGCCGCCACGCCCGTCACACGCTCTACGTCTACGGCCAGAACGACCCGTGGGGCTCGGAGCGGTTCCGCGTCGACAAGGGTGCGAAGGACTCGTACGTCCTCACCGCGCCCGGCATGAACCACGGCGCGAACGTGGCCGGTCTGGTCGCCGACGAGAAGGCCTTCGCGACCGCCCGGATCCTGCAGTGGGCCGGTGTCCCGGCCGCGTCCACGGCACAGGCGAAGCCGCTGGCCCGGTTCGACGCCCGGCTGGACGTGCGGGACGTGGAGCGCGAGCCGGCGCTTCGGCCGTAACCCGCGGGTGGCGCCCGGCGGTCGTCACAGCCGCCGGGCGCAGCCCACCGGGTCCGTCCCCCTCAGGCGTACGTACAGTGCCGTGTCCTGCGGGCAATCGGCCCGTGTGGCCGCCGCCTTCACCACCTTGTACTGCGGCTTCTTCGGGCCGCTGCCGTCGCACGCCGTCTCGCGGACCTGGCCGTTGCCCGAGCCGTAGACGCAGTCGCCGACGATGGTGCGCGGGCCGCCCCCGCCGCCCGGGTCGCCGGGATGCGGCGGCTCCAGGTTGCGCATGCAGGCGTAGCCCTGCGGCACCGTGCCGTCGCCGTCCTCGTCGGACGACGGGCTCTGCTCGCTGATGTGCAGCACGAAGTCGGTGGTCGCGGGGCACAGCGGCCCCTGGCTCACCGTGCCGTCGAAGCGGGCCACCACCCGGGCCGCCGCCCGCTCGCTGGTGCACGGCACCTCGGTGAAGCTGCTCGTGCCGAAGGAACTGCACTCGTCGACCGCGAGGAACACCGCGCCGAACCCCGACGGCCGGGCCGAGGCCACCGCCCCGCTCCCCGTCGGCGGCCCGCTCGCCCCGTCCCCGGCCGGACCGGACGGGGACAGCAGCCCGCACCCGCTCGACACCCCGGCCACCAGGGCCAGGAGCGCGCCGAGCGCCCCCACCGACCATCTCGCACGCATCGCATTCCCCCCACATACCCCCCGCCCAGCGTGACCCGCCACAGCGGGCGCACGCCAGACGCGCGGGATGCTTTGGGCCCCTTGGGGGGCGTACGCCGGTTGTGCGACGTACGAGCCCTACGCCCCTTCTAGTACGACAGTCCGTATCCGATGGGGTACAGCACCTGCGCCGGGTCGTCCGCCCGCTGCACCGGCACCGGCAGCCGTCCGCGCGGCGCGACCTTCCCGGCGATCACCCGGGCCGCCGCCCGCAGTTCGACGTCGGTCCACGAGTACGAGGCCAGGAAGGCCGGTACGGAGGGGAGTTGGGCCACGTCGTAGGGGTTGCGGACGGCGACGGCGACCACCGGCTTCCCGGTCACCACCAGCTGCTCGGCCAGGGTCTTCTGGGAGCCGGTCGCGGTGAGGTTGTAGGTGCCGACGACCACCGCGTCCGCGTCCCCCGCCGCCGCGACCGCCTTGGCGACCGTGGCCGCGGACGGGGCCGTGCCCGTCGACAACGCCGTCGCCGTGAAGCCCAGTTCGGTGAGGGCCGCCGCGAGGACGCCCGTCGGGGGGCCCGTGGTGCCGGAGGGGGAGGCCGGGTCGGCGCCGACGACCAGGACCCTCTTCCGGGTGCGCGGGGACAGCGGCAGCAGACCGCCCTCGTTGACCAGCAGCGTCGTCGTACGCTCGGCGATGCGGTCGGCCGCCTCCAGATGGGCCTTCGTGCCGACCCGGCGGTCCACGTCCGCCTCCCGCGCGTACGGGTCGTCGAACAGCCGCAGCCTCGCCTTCAGCCGCAGGACGCGCAGGATCGACTCGTCCAGCCGCGCCTCCGTCAGCTCCCCGTCCTGTACGGCCTTCAGGACCGCGTTCCAGGCGACGGCGAGGTCCGGTGGGTTGAGGAGCTGGTCGACGCCGGCCTTGAGGGCGAGCACGGGGACGCGGTCGTCGCCGTACTTCGTGCGGACGCCCTCCATGCCCAGGGAGTCGGTCACCACGACCCCGTCGTAGCCGAGTTCGCCGCGCAGGATGCCGGTGAGGATCGGGTGGGACAGTGTCGCCGGGTCGCCGGAGTCGTCGAGGGCCGGGAACTGGATGTGCGCGGTCATGACGCAGTCGATGCCCGCCCTGATCGCCGCCCGGAACGGAACGGCGTCCAGCTTCTCCCAGACCTCCCGGCTGTGGGTGATCACGGGGAAGCCGTAGTGGCTGTCGACGGCCGTGTCGCCGTGCCCCGGGAAGTGCTTGGCGGTCGCGGCGACCCGCGAGCGCTGGTACCCCTGGACCTCGGCGGCGACCAGCGCCGCCACCGCGTCCGGGTCGGCACCGAACGACCGTACGCCGATGACCGGGTTGGCGGGGTTGACGTTCACGTCGGCGTCGGGGGAGTAGTCCTGGTTGATGCCGATGGCCCGCAGCTCGCCGCCGGAGATACGGCCGAGGGTGCGGGCGTCCCCGCGGGAGCCGCCGGCGCCGATGGCCATGGCGCCGGGGAACAGGGTGGCCGGCCTGCCGACGCGGCAGACGATGCCGTGCTCCTGGTCGGTGGCGATCAGGACGGGCAGGCCGCGGGGCAGGCCGAGGGAGGCGCGCTGGATGCCGTTGGACAGGGCGGCGATCTGGCGGGGGTTCTCGGTGTTGTGCGCCCAGGTGAAGTAGATGATGCCGCCGACGCGGTACTTGGCGATCAGCTCGGCGGCGGTGCGGACGCCGATCTCCTTGAGGTTGGCGTCGATGTCGGCCTGGGCGGGGTCGGTGGCGGAGTTGCCGTAGACCCGCATCACGAAGAGCTGGCCGACCTTCTCCTCGAGGGTCATGCGGGAGACGAGGGCACGCAGCCGGTCGTCGTCGGCCCGGGCGGTGCCGCCGACGGCGAGGGCTGCGGTGGCACCCATCGTCGCGGCGAGGACGGTACGTCTGGAGGGCACGTGCGCTCCTTCCGGAGAAGATCCGCTGAAGGAAACTTCCGTGGAGATGAGATATCCAGAAAGTTTCTGCCAGTCAAGACACTGCGCACGCTAGATCAAAAAGGGGCCGCCATCGGCGCTGTTGGAGGGGGGCGCGCCGATGGCGGCTGTGCTGCCGGCCGCAGTACGGCGGAGAGGGTGGGTCAGCGATCGCAGCCAGCAGCGAGGGCCGACACCGCACCGCGGAGACTCATCCGGCAGCCTGCGAGTTGGACGAACCGTGTTCGGGGTGGGTTCCCGCCTTCCGCGCGAATCCCGGAAGTTGGTGGGGGAGGGTTCAGCGGGACGGGAGTGCCGCCACTTCCGGCCACTTCTCCTGCAGAGTGCGTACGGTCTCTGCGATCGCGGGACGACGGGCGGCTCCCGTGCGCCACAGGGCGTACAGGTGCCGCACGGGGGTGGGGTCCAGGCGGACCTCGACGACCCCGGGCGGCAGCGGGCCGCGGCCCAGGCGCGGTACCAGGCAGATGCCGAGGCCGCCGGCGACCAGGGCGACGAGCGTGGGGTTCTCGTCGGCCTGGTGCACGATCTCCGGCTCGTGCCCGGCCGCGCGCATCGTCCGCAGCAGCCAGTCGTGGCAGACCCGCCCCGGCGGCTGGCACACCCACCGCTGCCCGCCCAGCTCCTCGCGCCGCACCGACTCCCGCCCGGCGAAGGGATGCCCCTCGGGCACGAGCAGCGTGCTGCGGTCGTCGCCGATCGCGGCGTGCTCCACGCCGGGCGGCACGGGCATCGGCGCGATGTCCCAGTCGTGCGCCACGGCCAGGTCGACCGCGCCCTTGGCGACCAGGTCCACGGACAGATGCGGGTCTATCTCGGACAGCCGGGCGTCCAGGGCCGGATGCCGGGCGGCGAGGTCGGCCAGCACGGCCGGCATCAGCCCGCGCGCGGCCGACGCGAACGCGGCGATCGTCAGCCGCCCCGCCGGCATCCCGCGCCGCTCCTCCAGCTCGGTCTCGGCCCGCTCGACGATGGCCAGCAACTCCTGTGCCGTATCGACGAGTCGGTGCGCCTCGGCCGTCAGCCGCACCCCTCGCCCCTCGCGTTCGAGCAGCACGGTCCGGGTCTCCCGCTCCAGCTTGGCGATCTGCTGGGACACCGCGGAGGGCGTGTACCCGAGCGCGGCCGCCGCCGCGCCCACGGTGCCGTGGACGGAGACGGCGTGCAGGGCGCGCAGCCGCTGCAGATCGAGCACGGAAACCCCCATTCATCAGCGTTGCTTCATCCGACCATGCAGTAATCATCGCTGGTGCTTCACGGTCGGGGGAAGTGATGCTCGACGCATGAGACCCGCGCACCTCGCCCTCGCCGTCCTCGTGGCCGCCGTCTGGGGCGTGAACTTCACCGTCATCGAGATCGGCCTCGCCCACTTCCCGCCGCTGCTCTTCTCCGCCCTGCGCTTCTTCGCGGCGGCGCTCCCGGCGGTCTTCTTCGTGGGCCGTCCCAAGGTGGCGTGGAAGTGGGTGCTGGCGGTGGGGCTGGTGCTGGGAGTGGCGAAGTTCGGCCTGCTCTTCGTGGGCATGGACGCCGGGATGCCGGCGGGCCTGTCGTCCCTCGTGCTGCAGATCCAGGCGGTGTTCACGGCGGCCGTGGCCTTCGTCGCGCTCGGCGAACGCCCGTCCCGCACCAAGGTGGTGGGCATGGGGGTCGCACTGGCGGGCATCGCCGTCGCCGCGGTGGACGAGGGCACGTCGGGCCCGCTCGGCGCGTTCGCCCTCGTCATCGGCGCGGCCGCCTGCTGGGGCGTCTCGAACGTCCTCACCCGCAAGGCGGCCCCGCCCGACGCGCTGAACTTCATGGTCTGGGTCAGCACGGTCCCGGTCCTCCCCCTCCTCGCCCTGTCCCTCCTCCTGGAGGGCCCGTCCCGGGACTACGACGCCCTGCGCGCCCTCGACTGGCAGGGCGCCGGCACGGTCGTCTACGTCGCCTGGATCACGACGGTCTTCGGCTTCGGCGCATGGGGCTGGCTGCTGCGCCGGCACCCGGCGTCGACGGTCGCGCCCTTCTCCCTGCTGGTGCCGGTCTTCGGCATGTCGTCGGCGGCGCTGTTCCTCGGCGAGTCGGTGAGCGGCCCGCGCTGGTGCGCGACGGCACTCCTGGTGGGCGGCGTCGGCCTCGCGTCGGTGACCGGGCGGCGACGGGAAGCGGTCCATCCCGTGGACGCGGCAGCGCCCGAGCCGGCGCTCGGCCGATCATGAACCATGCCCGCTGTCGACATCCCCGGCTCCAAGTCCATCACCGCCCGCGCCCTCTTCCTGGCCGCCGCGGCCGACGGTGTCACCACCCTCGTACGGCCGCTGCGCTCGGACGACACCGAGGGCTTCGCCGAAGGCCTGGCCCGGCTCGGCTACCGGGTCGGAAGGACCCCGGACGCCTGGCAGGTCGACGGCCGCCCGCAGGGCCCCGCCGTGAGGGAGGCGGACGTGTACTGCCGGGACGGCGCCACGACGGCCCGCTTCCTGCCCGCACTGGCGGCGACCGGGCACGGCACGTACCGCTTCGACGCCTCGCCCCAGATGCGCCGCCGCCCCCTGCTGCCGCTCACCCGCGCGCTGCGTGACCTCGGGGTGGACCTGCGGCACGAGGAGGCGGAGGGCCACCATCCCCTCACGGTCCGGGCGGCCGGTGTCGCGGGCGGGGAGGTCACCCTGGACGCCGGCCAGTCCTCGCAGTACCTGACGGCGCTGCTGCTGCTCGGCCCGCTGACCCGCGAGGGCCTGCGCATCCGGGTCACGGACCTGGTGTCCGCCCCCTACGTGGAGATCACGGTCGCGATGATGCGGGCGTTCGGGGCGCAGGTGGACCGCGAGGGCGACGTCTTCCGCGTCCCGCCGGGCGGCTACCGCGCCACGACCTACCCGATCGAGCCCGACGCCTCCACCGCGAGCTACTTCTTCGCGGCCGCCGCGGTGACACCGGGCGGGCAGGTCACGGTCCCGGGCCTGGGCCGGGGGGCGCTCCAGGGCGACCTGGGCTTCGTCGACGTCCTGCGGCGGATGGGCGCGGACGTCACGGTCGGCGCGGACGCCACGACCGTCCGCGGCACGGGCGAACTGCGCGGGCTGACGGTCGCCATGCGGGACATCTCCGACACCATGCCGACCCTCGCGGCGATCGCACCCTTCGCCTCCGGGCCGGTGCGCATCGAGGACGTGGCGAACACCCGGGTCAAGGAGTGCGACCGGCTGGAGGCCTGCGCGCACAACCTGCGCCGGCTGGGCGTGGACGTGGCCACCGGCCCGGACTGGATCGAGATCCGCCCGGGCACGCCGCCCACGCCCGTGGAGATCACGTCGTACGGCGACCACCGCATCGTCATGTCCTTCGCGGTCACCGGGCTGCGCGTGCCGGGAATCTCGTTCGACGACCCCGACTGCGTACGCAAGACTTTCCCCGGCTTTCACAAGGCGTTCGCGGAGTTCGCGGGACGGCTGACGAGCGGGCTGGAGGATTGAGTGGGGTACGAACTGCGGGGCCCGCTGCTCGAGGGCGAGTCGGTGCGCCTGGAACCGCTGGCGGCCCGGCACGCCGCCGACCTCGCCGCCGCGGCCGAGGAGGACCGGGACACCTACGGCTTCACCTGGGTGCCGAGGGCCGACGAGGTGGGCGCCTACATCGACGCGCAACTGGAACGGGCGTCGACGGGGCGGCTCGCGCCGTACGCCCAGGTGTCACGCGCCACCGGGCGGGCGGTGGGCGCGACGGCGTACTGGGAGCCGCGCTGCTGGCACACGGACGACCGGCTCGACGCGGTCGAGGTCGGCTTCACCTGGCTGGCCCGCTCCACGCAGGGCACCGGCGTGAACGCCGAGGCCAAGCTGCTGCTCTTCCGCCATGCCTTCGAGGTGTGGGGCGTGTCGCGGGTCGACCTGAAGACGGACGCCCGCAACAGCCGTTCCAGGGCGGCGATCGAGAGCGTGGGCGCCCGCTTCGAGGGCGTCCTGCGCAACTGGTCGCGGTCCTGGGCGCCGGGGGAGGAGGACCGGTTGCGCGACTCGGCGATCTTCTCCATCACGGCACAGGAGTGGCCGCGGTGCCGCGAACGACTGGAGAAGCGGGTGGCGGGGTTCCGGACGCGAGCCCGGGCACCACGATCCCGAGCATGAAGGTGAACCCATGACCTCGCACGTCCTGATCCTCCACGGCTGGCAGAACCACCGCCCCGAGGCCCACTGGCAGCACCGCCTCGCCGACCGCCTCACCGCGCTCGGCCACCCGGTGACGTACCCCCAGCTCCCCGACCCCGACGACCCGGACCTCGAGACCTGGCTGTCGGAGCTCACCCGCCACCTGGCCGGACTGCGCGCGGACGCCGAGCGTGTCGTGGTCGCGCACAGCGCCTCCGCGGTGCTGTGGCTGCACGCCGTCGCGCGCGGGCTGGTACGGGACGGCGCCGTCGACCGCGTCCTGCTGGTCGCCCCGCCCGCCGCCTCCGTCCTGCTGCGCCACCCGGAAGTCGCCGCGTTCGCGCCGCCCGCCCTCGACTTCACCCTCCCCGCCCCCACCCGGCTGGTCGCCGGCAACGACGACCCCTACTGCCCGGAGGGCGCCCGCGAACTCTACGGAGACCCCCTGGGCATCCCCACCGACGTCCTCCCCGGTGCCGCCCACCTCGACCTGGACGCCGGTTACGGCGACTGGCCCGCGGTCCTGGACTGGTGCCTGGACCCGGCCGCCCGGATCACGCCGAATCGTTGAGCAGACGTCCCAGGTGCGCGCGGCCCGCCTCCAGCAGGCCCTCCAGGGGCGCCGCCTCCTCGTACCAGCGCTTCTCGTACTCCCAGCACAGCCACCCGTCCCACTCGTGGCGGGAGAGCACCTCCACGGTGTCGGACAGCGGCAGCACGCCGGCGCCGAGCGGCAGCGGGGTCGTGTCGTCGGCGGAGGCGATGTCCTTGACCTGGACATAGCCGAGGTAGGGGGACAGGGCCGCGTACGTCTCGGCGGGCTGCTCGCCGCCCAGCCAGGTGTGCATGACGTCCCAGAGGGCGCCGACGTGCCGGTGGCCGACCAGGCCGAGGATGCGGATCGCGTCGGCGGCGGTGCGGTGCGAGTCGTGGGTCTCCAGCAGGATGCGTACGCCGACGTCGCCGGCGTACTCCGCGGCGGTGCCGAGCCGGCGGGCGGCGATGGCGTCGGCCCGCTCGCGGGTCTGTTCACGGTCGGCGCCGGGGAAGACCCGGACGTACGGGGCGCCGAGGTCGTGGGCGAGGTCGAGGAGTCCGCGGATCTCGTCGATCACGGGGCCGTCGTCGCCGGGCGCGGCCACCCGCGCGTATCCCGCGAGGCCCAGGATCTCGATGCCGCCCGCCTTGAACTCGCCCGCCACGTCGGCCCGTTCGCCCGCGCCGATGCCGGGGTGGACGGGTTCCTCCGGATGGGCGCGCAGCTCGACGCCGTGGTAGCCGTGGGTGGCCGCGAGCCGGACCACGTCCGGGATGGGCAGGCCGGGGACGCCGAGGGTGGAGAAGGCCAGTCGCATGGTCCCTATTGTCACCGGTAATCCCCGAAGCAACCCTGCCGTGTCACTCCCGTGTGCCGTCCAGGTCCAGCCGCCAGTCCTGGCCGTTGAGGTCCTTGCCGAAGGAGCGGTGCGGTTTCTCGGCGGCGAGGACGAAGCCGTGGCGCTGGTAGATGCGGCGGGCGGCGGCGAGGACGTCGTTGGTCCACAGCACCAGCTCGTGGTAGCCGACGCCGCGCGCGAAGTCGATCACGGCCCGCACCAGCCGGTCGCCGACGCCGAGCCCGCGGGCCTCCGGCTCGACCAGCAGCAACCTGAGCCGCGCCGTGGCCGGGGCCTCGTCGCGCACGCACATCACGCACCCCACCGGCCGCCCGTCCAGCTCGGCGATCCATACCCGCTCCAGGTGCGGGTCGTGGTCCTCGGCGAAGTCGGCGACGATCCTGGCGACCAGCCCCTCGTAGTCCGCGTTCCAGCCGAACTCGGCGGCGTACAGCGCGGCGTTGCGCTGCACGATCCAGCCCAGGTCGCCCGGAGCGGGCTCGCGCAGCAGGACGTCCTCCCGGCGCGGCGGACGCCCGTCGGACAGCAGCGTCCGCACCGTCAGCATCGCCTCGGACAGGCGGGGCCGGTCGTCGGGCGGCACGGTGGCGAGAAGGGCGCCGACGGATTCGTCGGCCCGCTCGGCGAGCAGTGACGCGGTCTCCCGGCCCTTCTCGGTGAGGGTGACGTGCCGCCGCCGGGGGTCGGACGCGGAGGTGGTGCGCTCGATCAGCCCGGCCTCCTCGAACTTGTTCAGGATGCGGCTCAGATACCCGGCGTCCAGCGAGAGTTCGCCCCGCAGATCGGCCGCGTCGGTCCGCGGCGAGTGCGCGAGCTCGTACAGCACACGGGACTCGGTGAGGGTGTACGGCGCGTACAGCTGCCGGCTGTAGTCGAGCGCGCCGATCACGTTCGTGTAGAAGCGGTTGAACGCCCGGATGTCCTGAACGGTCATGGTCGTCGCCCCGGATGGTTGACTGAGTCAGAGATACCCGTGACCCGAGGGTATGCCCCCCACCTCCGTACGGCCACCCCCTGTTTTCAGCCCGTCCGGCGTTTGAGGACGAGGCCCGTTCAGGGCCGAAGCGGGCGTCTGCTGAGGGCGGCGGCCCCCAGCAGACGCCCGCACAAACCCCGGCCCCCTCACGACGGCCGGCGCCTCAAGAAATCCGCGGCACCCCGGAGGATCCCCGCACCATCAGCTCCCCCCGGACCGTCGCGATCCCACCGGGCGGCGGCTCCTCGCGCCCCATCGCGATCCGCCCCGCCCGAGCCCCCGCCTCCGCCAGCGGCAACCGCACGGTCGTCAGCGCCGGCACCGCGTCCACGCTGAACGGCAGGTCGTCGAACCCGGCGACCGACACGTCTTCCGGAATCCGCAGCCCCGACTCCCGCAGGGCGGCGCACGCCCCCAGCGCGACGGAGTCGTTCGCCGCGACCACGGCCGTCAGCGACGGGTCCCGGCGCAACAGCTCCAGCGTGGCCTCGTATCCCGCCTGCCGGTCGTAGCGCCCCCACACCGTCCAGCGCGGGTCCTCCTCGATGCCCGCCGCGGCCAGCGCCGCCCGGTGGCCCTCCAGCCGGTGCCGGGTCGTGGTCCGCTCCTCCGGGCCTGCGATGTAACCCATCCTGCGGTGCCCGAGCCCGATGAGGTGCTCGGTCAGCCGCTGCCCGCCCCCGCGGTTGTCGAAGGTCAGCGCGATCGCCCCGGTCTCCGGCGCGGGCGGACGCCCGCACAGCACCACGCGCGTCCCGGCCTCGGCCAGCTTGCGCAGTTTCGCCGCCACGGCCGCCGCGTGCGGCTCGTTCTCCACGGCTCCACCGGTCAGCACCACCGCCGCCGCCCGCTGCCGTTGCAGCAGCGTCAGATACGTCAGCTCGCGCTCCGGCGTACCGCCGGTGTTGCAGACCACCGCCAGCCGCTCGCCGCCGGCCCGGCCGCCCGGACCGCCGATCTCCGACTGGATGGCGCTCGCCATGATCCCGAAGAAGGGGTCCGCGATGTCGTTGACGAGGATTCCCACCAGGTCCGACGTGGCGGCGGCCAGCGAACTCGCCGGCCCGTTCAGTACGTAGTCCAGCTCGTCCACGGCCTTCAGCACCCGCTCACGGGTGGAGGCGGCCACGGGATAGTTCCCGTTCAGCACGCGCGACACCGTCGCGGGCGAGACCTGCGCGCGGGCCGCCACGTCCGCCAGGGTCACCGTCATCTCGTCGTCCTCCGGTCGCGCATCATCGTCGTACCTCGTTGTACACGCACAGGCCACGGCCACGGTTTCGCGGGGACCCCTGCCATGGTTTTCGACCAGACCTTACGGCCACACCCCCCGGTTGTTCGCCCCCTCGAACAACTCGACCCCGTCACGGTCTTGTCCAGACCGCTGGTCAGAGGCTAGCTTCTTATGTCATAGAAAGCGCTTGCTGTGACGCTCATCAGTGAAAGACGGGGCGTACGCGGCGCGGACCCCGCGTACGAAGGGAATGACGTGACACGCAAGACGGTGCGTATCGCCATGAACGGCGTGACCGGACGCATGGGCTACCGCCAGCACCTGGTCCGCTCGATCCTGGCCATCCGCGAACAGGGCGGCCTCGACCTCGGCGACGGCACCGTGCTGTGGCCGGAACCGATCCTGGTCGGCCGCCGCGAGCACGCCCTCAGGGCGCTCGCCGAGCAGCACGGCCTGGCCCCGGAGAACATCTCGACCGACGTCGACGCGGTCCTCGCCGACCCGGCCGTCGACATCTACTTCGACGCCCAGGTGACCTCGGCCCGCGAGGAGGCGATCAGGAAGGCGATCGCGGCGGGCAAGCACATCTACACCGAGAAACCGACGGCCACCGGCCTGGAGGGCGCCCTGGAGCTGGCCCGGCTCGCCCACGAGAAGGGCATCAAGCACGGCGTCGTCCAGGACAAGCTCTTCCTGCCCGGCCTGCTCAAGCTCAAGCGCCTCATCGACGGCGGCTTTTTCGGCCGGATCCTGTCCGTGCGCGGCGAGTTCGGCTACTGGGTATTCGAGGGCGACTGGCAGAGCGCCCAGCGCCCGTCGTGGAACTACCGCGCCGAGGACGGCGGCGGCATCGTTGTCGACATGTTCCCGCACTGGGAGTACGTCCTGCACGAGCTGTTCGGCCGCGTGAAGTCCGTCCAGGCCGTCGCCACCACCCACATCCCGCAGCGCTGGGACGAGAACGGCAAGCCCTACGACGCCACCGCCGACGACGCCGCCTACGGCATCTTCGAGCTCGACGGCGGCGCGATCGCCCAGATCAACTCCTCCTGGACCGTGCGCGTCAACCGCGACGAACTCGTCGAGTTCCAGGTCGACGGCACCGAGGGCTCCGCCGTCGCGGGCCTGCGCAACTGCCGTGTCCAGCACCGCTCCATGACCCCCATGCCGGTCTGGAACCCCGACCTCCCGGCCACCTACTCCTTCCGCGACCAGTGGCAGGAGATCCCCGACAACGACGACTTCGACAACGGCTTCAAAGCCCAGTGGGAGCTGTTCCTCCGGCACGTCTACGCCGACGCCCCCTACCACTGGGACCTGCTCGCCGGCGCCCGCGGCGTCCAGCTCGCCGAGCTGGGCCTGAAGTCCTCGGCCGAGGGCGTCCGCATCGACGTACCGGAGATCCAGCTGTGACCATCCGACTCCCGGACAGCACGGGCGGGTTGCGGACGTACGAGCCCCGCCCCGAGCCGTTCGCCGTCACCCCCGGCGCCCCCTTCACCTCTCGTACGGTCTTCTCGGCGGCGCACGTCGTCGCCGACCCGTTCGCCGACACGACCCCCGACTCGCCCGCCGCCGTCGACTGGGACGCCACCCTCGCCTTCCGCCGCCACCTGTGGTCCCACGGGCTCGGCGTCGCCGAGGCCATGGACACCGCCCAGCGCGGCATGGGCCTGGACTGGGCGGGCGCGGCCGAGCTGATCCGCCGCAGCGCCGCCGAGGCCAGGGCGGTCGGCGGCCGGATCGCCTGCGGCGTCGGCACCGACCAGATCACCGCCGGGTCCCTCGCGGAGGTCCGGGCGGCCTACGAGGAGCAGCTCGCCCTCGTGGAGTCCTCCGGCGCCCAGGCGATCCTGATGGCCTCCCGCGCACTCGCGGCCGCCGCGTCCGGCCCCGAGGACTACCTGGAGGTCTACGGCCACCTGCTGCGCCAGGCCGCCGAGCCGGTGGTCCTGCACTGGCTGGGCCCGATGTTCGACCCGGCGCTGGCGGGCTACTGGGGCTCCAGCGACCTCGACGCGGCCACGGACACCTTCCTTCAGGTCATCGCCGCCCACCCCGACAAGGTGGAGGGCATCAAGGTCTCGCTGCTGGACGCCCAGCGGGAGATCGACATCCGCCGCCGCCTCCCGCAGGGCGTGCGCTGCTACACGGGCGACGACTTCAACTACCCCGAGCTGATCGCCGGCGACGACAGGGGCTTCAGCCACGCCCTGCTCGGCATCTTCGACCCGCTGGGGCCCCTGGCGGCGCAGGCGGTCCGCGTCCTGGACACCGGGAACGTCGCCGGCTTCCGCGAACTCCTCGACCCCACCGTCGAGTTGTCCCGCCACCTCTTCCAGACCCCCACCCGCTTCTACAAGACGGGCGTGGTCTTCCTGGCCTGGCTGGCCGGTCACCAGTCGCACTTCACCATGGTCGGCGGCCTGCAGTCGGCCCGCTCCCTGCCGCACTTCGCCCGCGCCTACGAACTCGCCGACGGCCTGGGCCTGTTCCCGGACCCGAAGCTGGCGGAGGAGCGGATGAGGAACCTGCTCGCCCTGTACGGAGTGACCCAGTGAACGACCTCGACCTGACGCGCTTCTCCATCAACCAGATGACCGTCAAGCAGCTGTCGCTGCCCGAACTGGTCGACGCCTGCCGGGAACTGGGGATCGGCAACGTCGGCCTGTGGCGCGAGCCCGTGCGGTCGTACGGCCTCGAGGCGACCGCCAAGCTGGTCCGCGACGCGGGCCTGACGGTCACCACCCTGTGCCGGGGCGGCTTCTTCACGGCGATCGACCCGGCCGAGCGCGCCGCCGCCCTGGCCGACAACCGCCGCGCCGTCGACGAGGCGGCGACCCTGGGCACCGACACCCTGGTACTGGTCTCCGGCGGCCTCCCGGCCGGCTCCAGGGACCTGCACGGCGCCCGGGAGCGGATCGCCGACGCGCTCGCGGAACTGGGCCCGTACGCCGAGGATCACGGCGTCCGCCTGGCCATCGAGCCGCTGCACCCGATGTACGCCGCAGACCGCTGCGTGGTCTCGACCCTCACCCAGGCCCTCGACCTCGCGGAACGCTTCCCGGCGCACCAGGTCGGCGTCACCGTCGACACGTACCACATCTGGTGGGACGACAACGCGCCCGCGCAGATCGCCCGCGCCGGGGCGGGCGGCCGCATCCACACCTTCCAGCTCGCCGACTGGACCACCCCGCTGCCGGAGGGCGTCCTCAACGGCCGCGGCCAGATCGGCGACGGCGCGATCGACATGCGGGAGTGGAAGCAGTACGTCGAGTCCGCCGGCTACACGGGCCCCATCGAGGTCGAACTCTTCAACGACGCCCTCTGGGCACGGGACGGGCGCGAGGTGCTGGCCGAGACGGCCGCACGTTTCAAGGAACACGTGATCCGGTGAGTGCGCGAGGCGCAGGCGCGGGCCACCGGGTCCAATGAGCCGGTGTGTCGACGGCCGTTCGGTGCCAAGACGCCGAGCGGCCGTTCGCGCGGACTTCCCTCGAACCCTGGAAGGGCCGCGGCTACCGCGGTTCGTCCGCCAGTTCCCTGCCCAGCCGCTCGATGTGCTGGTCCGCCTCCGCCAGTTGCGACTGGTTCAGGGAGACGCCGAGTAGGTAGTGGCGGTCGTAGAGCTGCTGGAAGTACACGGCTCCCTGTTCCACGTTCAGAACGATCTGCTGGATCTCCCCTCCGAGCAGTGCGTGCAGGGAGGTGTTCATACGGCCGGTGACGCCGGGGAACAGCTGTCCCAGCAGGCCGTACCTGTCCCGCCGCTGCTGCGGTGTGGCGGAGCCGAAGTGGCCCCGCAGCGCGGGGTGGCGGAAGATGTCGGCCGTACAGGTGGGGACACCGGCGGCGTAGTACGCGACGTAGTGCAGGCCGTGGACGCCCAGGGCCGCCCGCAGCAGGTCGGTGATGCCCGTGGCCTCGTCGGCGGCGGTGTCCACCGTGTAGGGGCTGCCTTCGCCGACGTCGTCGGCCTCGGCGACATGCTCGCTGGTGGGCGGCTTCTCCGAAGCGGCGGCCGCGGCAGCGTACCTGCTCGGATACGCGCGGCGGTGGAGCATGCTGTAACGGACGGCCGGCCGGAGGTCGTCCATTCCCTCGTTCATGCGGGCGATCAGCTCGGTGATCCGGTCCTGGCGCGTGGCGCAGCAGAGATGGAAGTCGGCCGCGACGGAATGGTAGAGAAGCGCTCCGCTCGGCACGCGCACCACCGTGCGTATGAGCGCGCCGGTGCGTAATTCCGCGAAATCGGGCGCCAATTCCTCCAGGATGTAGAAAAGCTGTCGCCCGTCGCGCTCAAGATGCTGTGACACCGGCTCCGCCGGGAATTCCCCCGGCGGCCTCGGAGTTTCGGCGGCGAACATTTTCGCCCGGTCCCGTTCGTAGAACGCCAGATGTGTCAGATCGCATGACTGCAGCAACTGACGGAGCTGTAAATCGAGCTCGCTCATCTTCTGGTTCACTCCGTCCAGTCCGTGTGCCGGGGCGTACACCGGCGCCGAGGAGGGGTCAGACACCCTGCACCTCCAGATCGGCACCGGTCCTCAGATACGGCTCGGCCAGCAGCGCCTTGGCGAGCCCGTGGTCCTTCGGGAAGTATTCGGCGACCTTGCGAGCGAGGCTTGCCGCGAGGTCCCCGTCGTCCGGGGGACGGGAGGCCAGCAGGTTCGCCATGGCGGTCAGCGTGACCGGGTGGCTCTTGCCCCACGCGGACGGCTCGCTGCAGCCGTCGTAGATCTCCTGGTCCTCGCGGGCCAGCTCCCCGGCGGTCAGCCTGTTGAGTGCTGCCATGCAGTTGTTGTGGTTCATCCGGGCGACCAGCGTGTAACGGTGCCTGCGGTCGAAAGCGTCCTTCAGCTGGAGCATGGCCTTGCCGGCGTGCTCGCTTGCCTCCTCGGCCTCCCCGCAGCTCAGCAGGTACAGCGCGAGGTTGCTGCGGCAGATGCCGGTGAAGGGGTGGTCGGCGCCGAACACGTCGACGTAGTGGCCCAGCACGTCCTGGGTGTAGGCCACGGCGTCGGAGGTCCTGCCCTGGGCGTGCAGGCCGATGGCGAGGGACAGCCGGCAGGACATCGTGCGGGGGTGCTCCTCCCCCCAGGTGTCGCGGTAGGCGACGTACGCGTCCTTGACCAGCGGCAGGCCGTGCTGCACGTCGCCCTGGCGCACCATGGTCATGCCCAGACTGGCCACGGCACCCAGCGTCTGGTGGGAGCCGGAGTCCAGCAGGCTGTTCAGCTTGGTGCGGGCCTCGGCCAGATACCGCTCCGAGGTGACCAGGTCGCCCATCTCCCGGTAGTACGTGCCCAGGTACGCGTACGACACCCACGGCTTGGGGTCCTTCTCGGTCGCGATCTGCTCGCGCCACTCGTGCGCCTGCTGCTCCTGGAGGACGGCGGCCTGGACCGACTCGAAGTAGAACTTCGACAGGGCGAGGTTGTGGGAGGCGGCCAGCGTTCCGTTGGCGTCCTCGCCGATGGCCCTCTTCAGCCCCGAGAAGGTCCCCTGGTCCTCGGTGAACGCCTCCCGGAACCTGCCCACCGCGCGCAGGTCGGCCGCGTAGCCGCGCCGGGCCAGCAGGATGTCGGCCTCGTTGCTGCCCGTCGCCCGCAGGGTGGCGGCCGCGTGGTCGGTGAGTTCCAGCGCCTTGCGGTAGTCGCCGAGGAGCCGGCAGGCCGCCCCCAGCTGGGACTCCATGCGCAGCACCATCAGGTGCACCGGGCCCAGCGTCTGCCGCCAGCGCTCCAGGACGAGTTCGCCCAGCTCACGGGCGCGCTTCCAGTCGCCCGACATCCAGCGGTGGTACACCTGGCTCACCAGCCAGCGGTGCACGGCCGTTTCGGTGCTGTCCACGGCCCCGGAGACCATGACGTGCCGGTCGAGCTCGGCGAAGGTCCTCTGGTGCTCCGGCTGGTGCCGTTCCAGGTCGTTCGGGACCATGGCGGCGAGGACGCCCAGCACCTCGGCGCGAGTGCTGTCGCGTTCCTCCTCGGACATCCAGCCGCGGACGAGGTCCTGCACCACGCGGGGCACCTTGAGGGTGCGCAGGCGGGGGTCCTGGAGGGCGAGCGCCTGGTCGCCCAGGAGCTTGAGGTGGCGGTGCAGGATGAAGTCGGCGTCGTTCAGCTCGGGGTCGGACCGCTTCAGCAGGTCCAGCATCCGGTCCGACGTGACGACGTTCATGCCCACACCATCCGGCGACAGGAAGGCGCACAGGTCCAGCAGCCGGGCCGCGGCCGGGGACTGCGCCTTCAGGTCCTCGTAGGCCAGCTTGCAGACCTCGGTGAAGTCCCGGTACTCGGGCGAGACCTCCTCCTGGGAGGCCGTGCCGCGGCTGTCGAGCTCCGCGATGAAGAGGTCGATGTCCTGGGGGCAGGCCCGCAGCACGTTGGCCGCGGCCTTCTCCCAGATCGGCAGGTGTCCGAGCCGCTCGGCGAGCCGCAGCAGTTCCTCGTCGGACGCCCCGGGAAGCCTGCGGCTGAGCAGGGCCACACTCTCCTCGGGGGTGAAGGGGCCGACGGCGTGTTTCGTGTACTCGGGGGCCCACTCCATGCTGCCCGAGGTGATCAGGATGTGCCCCGAGCCGCCGGTCGGTATCAGGTCCCGCACCGCCTGCTGGTCCTTCACTCCGTCGAAGACCAGCAGCCACCGGCGCCGCTCCTGCCGCAGGTGCTCCAGCAGGGCCTGCCGGTCCTCACCGGGACGCGGGCCGCCGTCGGAGGCGTTGACCGCACGGGCGAGTCTGGTGAGGGAGTCCTGGACGTTCTCCGCGGCCGGCACCCACCACACCACGTCGTACTGCGAGGCGAACCGGTGGGCGTACTCCAGGGCGATCTGCTGCTTGCCGACACCGTCCAGGCCGCACAGCACCTGAGGCGGCGAGTAGCTCCCGCCCAAGCCGTCGAACCCCTCGCGCAACGCGTTGAGTTGGTCCACCCGCCCGGTGAACTCGGCGTTGCGCATGGGCAGATCCCACACCTCGGGCCGACGTCCGGGGAAACGGGGGCCGGCCCATGCGGCCGCCGGTTCCCCGGCCTCCGCGGACAGCCCGAAGTGGCTCAGCAGTTCCCGGCGGGCCGAGTCCTCGCTCTGGCCGTCCAGGGTGATGGTGTTGTGCCAGTCGAACTCGAAGTGCGGGGCGAGCCGCGCGGTGCTCACCCGCACGCCGATGACCTGCTGGTCGCCCGGCCCGCTGCCGACGGGCGCGCCCGTGGTGAGTCGCGCGACGGTCTCACCGGCCGGCGTGCCCGCCAGATGCGGGGAGAGCAGGGCGAGGACGTACGTGCTGTCGGGTAAGGAGTCGGCGGGCTTCTCGCCGGGCTGGACGATCTGGATCCGGGTCGGGGCCAGCAGTTCGCCGATCCAGTCGGCCCACAGCTGGTCGTTGGGCGCGTGCAGGATGGTGACCGTGCAGGGCTCGGCCTCCTGCCCGGCCTCGAGCCGCTCCCGCTGGGCGAGTTGCTGCCGGTACGCGCGGGACTTGGCGCTCGGCACCGGCTGGAACTCCCGTACGGCACCGTCGGTGATCCGGTCGACGAGCCTGACGTACGCCGCGAGGAGGCTGTCGGTGTCGCGGGGGTCGTCCCGCATCACCGCGAGCTCCTCGCCGTACGTGTAGTAGGGCACGTACGGCACCTTCACCTGGCCCCAGTAGGTGGCGAGGGTGTCCTCGTCGGCGATGCCGAGGTACGGGTCGAGGGACCGGCGCGCTTCGTCGCGGCGCCGGTACATCCGCTCCTGCTCGTCCCTGTCGACCCGCGTGGGCACGACGTGCAGCCCGATGGGTCTGGAGGACAGGCTGATGCGTTCGGCGATCTTGCGGGCACCCTGGATGGCCTGCCGGTTCATGGTGAGGGCGATGACGACGGTGTCGGGCAGGGCGAGCGTGCAGATCCCGGCACCGTCGGAGAAGCCGGTGCGGCTGTCGATGAGGACGTAGTCGTAGTCGCTGTCGAGCAGTCGCGCGCGCAGCGCCTGAAGGAATTCCCTGCCGTCGTCGCTGGTGTGGAACCCGGTCCAGTCGAATTCGGCCAGGCGATTGGCGTAGTCGTCGCCCATGCGTCCGGGGCCCATGTAGTGGAGCCGGCCGCCGTTGGGGAAGTCGTGTTCGAGACGGACCTGGTAGCGCTCGACGTCGGTGTGGTCGGGGTGCAGGGCGCGCAGGTCCTCCGCCTCGCCCATGGCGGCCGCGGCGCCCGCGAAGGCGGAGAACATGTCCAGCACACCGTCGGCGAACGTGAGGTCGGAGAGCGGGAGGAAGGTGCCGTAGTAGAGATGGAGGTCGGGCGCCTCCAGGTCCCAGTCGATGACCAGCACCGACTTCCCCTGGCTGGCCATGATCCAGGCGGTGTTGGCCAGGGCCATGGTCCGGCCGGCTCCGCCCTTGAATGAGTAGAAGGAGATTATCTTCGCCGAACCGGCCGCACCTGCTGAACCTGTGGTACTCATCCCCCGCCCCATGCGCTCAGCCCGGGCCCAGCGACTCGCCGGGCGTTCTGCTCAGAATCGAAGGCCACGGGTTCGCCCCGTGCCTGAGCCAGCCGACGCGCTCCCGCTGTCTGCGGACGCGTCGTTCGGCCGGGCTCTCGATGGACAGGTCCTCCGTTCTGACGCGTGCACCGCCGGTCTCGGCCTCGGGGCGCGTGGCGGCGTCGGCCAGCACGGCCGCCACGATGTGTGCCAGCGCGTCCCGGCTGCCCGCTTCGTGGTGCGCGGCGCCGAGCACCCGCGCCGGTGTCCGGGAGACCGACTCGCGCAGCCGCGTCGCGTTGGCGGTGCTCTCCTCGTCCGTGCGGGTGAGTACGACGATGACTGCGGCGAAGCGCGCCGGGGACCGCACGATCCGCTCCCACAGCGCGGGGAACGCGGGATCACCCGTCAGCCAGGGATCGATGACGACGAGGACCGTCGCCGACTCGTCCAGGTCGTCGGGTAAGGAACCGTCCCGGCCGGGCGCGACGACGCCGAGCCGGTCGATCCCGCAGGCCCGGGCCGCCCAACCGACGGTAGTCGTCACGGTCTCCTCGCTGTACGGGCGAAAGGGCCGCCACTCCTCGGCCGACTGCCCGTAGCAGTCGACCTGTTCGCGCAGGTGCCGCATCCGGTCGCGGGTGCCGGCCACCAGGAGGAGCAACGCGTGACGGCCGGCCCGGCCGGAAGCCGGTTCCGCCGCGGCTGCCCGCGTGGACTCCGGCTCCGTGACGGTCGGCCTGCTGCGGGCTGCCGCCCGGCTCTGGCCGAACCGCGGGATAACACCGCGGCCCTCCGCTTCGGACATGACCGGCGGTGGCGACTCGGCGGCCCGCACCAGCAGCGCGGCGACGCGGCGCACGATCCCGTGGTAGCGGTTCCGGCTGTTCCGGTCCTGCTGGAGGCCCAGCACACCGGGCCCCTGGTACTCCTCGTCGACGATGTGCCGTATGGCGGTGACGGGACGGGGCAGCACCAGTGCGTCGGTACGCCACACGACACCGACCAGTGAGTCGGGGCGTTCCCCCGTGCGTCGCATACGGCGGTCCATGCGCTCGGTGAAGACGGACCACTCCTTGGCGCACTGAAGGTCGTCGACGTACTCCGCCGAGTACAGGACCAGGAGGGCGCGGCAGTTCAGAACGGCGATGTCCGGGTCCGCAGCGGGCTCGGGGCGCTTCAGCCGGCCCTCGGCGGAGGGCGTGCGGCCCAGCAGGCTGTAGATCTCGTTCTGGACGTCGATGTGGAACCGTTGGACCGGCCCTCTGTCACCGGTCGAGCTGGCGTAGCTGGTAAAGAACAACGGCCCCATCGCATCCCCCCAAGGGCCTGCCTCCTGCTGCAACCACGGCTTGGTCCTTGCTCATGGACTCACATCGACGTGAGGCACGCAGGTAGGTTTCAGTTGTACGCCGCCCCCACGCCAATTGGTCCCTATGTTATGGGGTTTTGCCCTCCAGGCGCCCCCGAAAACCCGACATCGACTATTCCCTCGCCCAAAAGGGCGTGCACCGTCGCACATTTGCGCTGGTAGCCTCCGTCTTTCGGTCGGGTGTCCCGAAAAAGCGGTCATCGATCCAGTCGGGGCCCGATGTGCCGGATGAGAGCGGAGATGTCCTTGCAGTAGACGGAGGGGTTGGCGAAGCCCCGGCCGCGTCCGAAGCGGTGGGCGCGCAGCCCACCGCCGCAGACGCGCACCAAAGGACACTCGCGGCAGGTGCGGCACAGGGATCCCGCGCCGTACTCCGGCGCACCGGCAAGACTCAGCAGAGCGTCGAACGAGTGGCTGAATATCGTGCCGCCCGTGCTGGCCGCTCCCTCCGCCACGGCGTTCAGCGACTCCGTCCACGCCACCGTGCCGTCCGTCTCGATCGCCACGGCCGCCGCCGGCACGGTGCCCAGTACCTCGCTGCTGCTTCCGCCGTGCCGGGACAGGGAGTCGACCGACTCGAAGAGCCGTATCCGCATCGGACGCCCGGTCTCCCGCCACCGGTCGTGGACGGCGCACAGCCACCCCCCGTACCGGTCACCGCCGTCGGCGCCGGTCGGCGGATGGTCCCAAGTCGCGTGTGGCAGAAGGAAGTCGGCGGCCGGTGGCCGGTGTGCGGCGAGGGCGTCGAAGACGCGCACCGGATCGCTCGCAGGGTCGATGGTGCACAGCAGACCGCCGAACAGCGGCCGGTAGGGCGCGGTGCCCAGCAGCCGGAGCGCGGTGGTCACCCGGGCGTGACTGCCCGGGCCCGGCCGCGACGGCGACCCCGGCCCGCGACGGTGCCGGTCGTGCGCCTCCGCATGGCCGTCCAGGCTGACCCCCACCTGAACATCCAGATCCAGTAGCAGGTCCAGAAAGGTCTCGGTGAGCAGGACGCCGTTGGTCTGCAGCGCGAACTCCACCCCGGCTCCGGCCGCGCGTACGGCCCGGCGGACCGCTGTGGTGAGATCGGCGATCACCCTCGGTCCCGCGAGCAGCGGCTCCCCGCCGTGCAGGAGCACCCTGACACGGTCCAGTCGGTGCCGTCGCACGTGTTCCGTGATCCGTGACACGAGCCGTTCGCGTACCGGCGCGGGCATGATCCGGGGGCGTTCGCGCCATCCCGAGTCCCGCAATTCATATACGTAGCAGTAGTCGCAGGAAAGATTGCACCGGCTGCTCAACTTGACGATGAATTGGTCGAATGCCCGCAGGGTTGTCCGGCCGTCTTCGGTGACGGATATCCGAGGTTCTGGCCAATGATTTGTGGGTGGGGTGCTGTCGTCCCAAGTGGGTCCCTCACGTCTGTTCGAGACGGCCACCATTGACGTAGTGTCAAGGCTCGGCGAAGTCCCCTGCATCCGGCCCCCCGATCGTCGCCCGGGGGTCGGCTCGGGCCACGCCGGAGCTGCAAGCGGCGCGGCCATGTGTGTCCCCCCGCTCAGCGTACGAGGAACGACCGGTGTCCGATGAGGAGCCAACTGGCCAACGTCAGCACCTTTTTTGGCGTGACCACGGCTGCGCAGGGCAAAGGGAGTGAAGGGGTTGCGCATGTCCTACGACTTCGTCACGAGTTTCGCCGCGGTCGAGCACAGTGCCTACACGGCGCAGTTCCACCGGGATCTGGCCATGGCCGTGAGGCGTCGCAGGGGGCGCGCGGTCCGGGCGGCCATGTGCCGTGGCGGAGAGGGCGAGGCCAACCGTTCACTGGTCGCCGAGGCCCGGGTCCTGGTCGCGCTGTGCTCGGAGGCCTACTACAGGGACCAGGACTGCGGCGCCGACTGGGCGCTCTTCGAACGCCGTCTCCACCTCGTGGCCCCCCGGCTCCGCCCCCCTGACTCACCGGCCCGGGTCCTGGTGCGCTGGCGGCCCGCCGTACCGCCCTCCAGGGTCCCCTTCCCGCCCATCCTGAGCGGCGAGGCCACGGACAGCTACGCCTGCGAAGGCATCTACGGCATCATCTCCGCCGAGGGATTCGGCGCGGCGTACCGTCAGGCCGTCGACCGGATCGCCGCCGCCGTCTGCGCCGGAGACGAGAGCAGCCCGCCCGTGGCGTCCGCCGATGAACTGCGCGATCTCGAACTGCTCTTCCCGCGCTGTGAAACCGGCCCGGTGGCCAAGGTGCCGCCTCAGCGGCAGCCGGAGGCGGCCCCGAAGAGGCCTCGGGTGTTCATCTCGTACGCGCACGACGAGGACGACCCCGAGCACCGCGAACGGGTCCGCTCCCTGGTCAAGCTGCTGCGTGACCATGTCGACGTCAGGGCGGACTTCGACGCGGAGGACGAGCCCCAGAACTGGGCCCGCTGGTGCAACGAGGAGTGCGAGGAGGCCGATTTCATCGTCATGGTGGCTTCCGCCCCCTACAAGCGGCGCGTCGAGCAGAAGGAGGCCGAGGGCAAGGGGCTCGGCGCGACCTGGGAGGGCGCCTACATCTGGGACTACGCTCACGACAACCCCAAGACCTGGCATCGCCGCATCCTGCGGGTCGTCTTCCCCGAGCACAGTGCGGACGACCTGCCCAAATTCCCCGGCAGCACATCGGTCACCCGCTACACGATCGACCCCGTCACGGGTGAGGGTCTCCTCGGCAAGCTCCTCGGCTACCTCACCCGACCGGCCGTCTGAAAAAATCTTGGAAATCCCGTACAACCCTTCCCTCACCTACCGAGTCGTACTTGGTGTCAGGACTCTTGGAGGGGGATCTGGGGGGATCGCGGGGGTTCTGATGTTGGAGGGGAAAAGCCGAGGGGGCCCGGTCGACGGATCGGGCCCCCTCGAATTTGTCCCACACACCGGGCGCGGGGCTAGAAGAACACCCCGCACCTCAGCAGCACGTTCGCGTACGGCCGTGCCTCCCCGGTGCGGACCACCAGCCGTGCTCCGGCCGACAGCTCCTTCAGGCGCTCGTGCGAGACCAGCTCCAGCTGAGGGAACTCGCCCTGCAGCAAGGCGGCGGCGCCGGGATTGGCGTCCTTCACCTCCGCGGCCGCCGTGGCTCCCTCCACAACCAGCTCGGCCAGCAGGCCGTCGAGCACCGTCGCGAAGGACGGCACCCCGGCACGGAAGGCCAGGTCGACCACGCGCGGGCCGTCCGGAATCGGCATGCCCGCGTCGCACACCAGCACCCCGTCCCCGTGCCCCAGCTCGGCCAGCGCGCCGGAGAGATGCCGGTTGAGGATCCCCGCCTTCTTCACAGGGACTCACCTCGCAGGCCCGCGCCGGACCCGTCGTCCGACCCGCTGCCGGGGGTCCGGGGGTCGCCCCCCGGGCCGGCACAGCACAGGGACTCGACCTCCTCCGCCGTCGGGAAGGACTCCTGGGCGCCCTCCCTGGTGACGGCGGCCGCGCCGACCCGGGCCGCGTAGGCGGCGGCCTCGGCCAGGCCGGAACCCGTGCCCAGCCGCCATGCCAGCGCCGCCGTGAACGCGTCGCCCGCACCCGTCGTGTCGACCGCGTCCACCTTCGTCGAAGGCACCCGCTCCACGCCCTCCGCGGAGGCCACCAGAGCGCCCTGCGCGCCCAAGGTGATCACCACCGACCGCGGCCCCTTCGCGAGCAGCAGCCGCGCCCAGTCCTCGGCCCGTTCCGACACGCACGCCTCGCCCAGGACGACCTTCGCCTCGTGCTCGTTCACGATCAGCGGGTCGCAGGCCGCCAGCACCTCGGCCGGCAGCGGCCGGGGCGGCGACGGGTTCAGCACGAACCGGCTGCCCTCCGCCAGGCTCCGTACCACCTCCACGACCGTCTCCAGCGGGATCTCCAGCTGCGCCGACACCACCCGCGAGCAATGGAAGAGGCTGGCCGCCGCCCGGACGTCGGCCGGGGTCAGCCGGCCGTTCGCGCCCGGCGACACCACGATGCTGTTGTCCCCCGACGGGTCGACGGTGATGAGCGCGACCCCCGTGGGCGCCCCGCCCACCAGCACGCCCACCGTGTCGACGCCGGCCGCCCGCTGCGAGTCGAGCAGCAGCCGGCCGTACGCGTCGTCGCCGACCCGCGCCAGCAGGGCCGTCCGGGCCCCGAGGCGGGCGGCGGCGACCGCCTGGTTGGCGCCCTTGCCGCCCGGGTGGACGGCCAGGTCGGAGCCGAGCACGGTCTCGCCCGCCGCCGGGCGTCGCTCGACACCGATGACCAGGTCGGCGTTGGCCGAACCCACGACCAGCAGGTCGTAGTCGTACATGAGAAAGACTCCCCAGATGAGTGTGCCGGGGCGGGCGGTCCCCCGGACCGCCCGCCCGTGCCCCGTCGTCAGCCGCTGAAGCCGGCCACGTTCTGCTTCGTGACCACCTTCACCGGAACCTTCACCGTCTCCTCGACCTTCTTGCCCTGCAGGGCCCTG
This sequence comes from Streptomyces sp. C1-1, assembly GCF_050214755.1. Taxonomy (NCBI): domain Bacteria; kingdom Bacillati; phylum Actinomycetota; class Actinomycetes; order Kitasatosporales; family Streptomycetaceae; genus Streptomyces; species Streptomyces sp. C1-1. The sequence goes on from NZ_CP189826.1 coordinate 6,271,467, forward strand.
AGCGCGTTGTCCACGGCGATCCTGCCCAGCTGCGAGGGCTGCTGCGCCACGGACGCGTACAGCGTCCCCCCTTCGACGGCCTTCAGACCGTCCGGGGTGCCGTCGAAACCGACGACCTGGACCGACTTGCCGGCCCTGGAGCCCAGCGCCTTGACCGCGCCGAGGGCCATCTCGTCGTTGGCGGCGATGACGCCTTGGACGTCCGGGTGCGCCTGGAGCAGGTTCGACATCACGTCGAGGCCCTTGGTGCGGTCGAAGTCGGCCGGCTGCTGGGCGACCACCTGGATGCCAGGGTAGGCCTTCAGACCGGCCGCGAAGCCCGCCGCCCGCTCACGCGCCGCCGACGTGCCCGCCTGGCCCTGCAGGATCACGATCTTGCCCTTGCCGCCCAGCTTCTCGCCGATCGTCCGCGCGGCGAGCTCACCGCCCTTGACGTTGTCGGAGGCCACCAGGGCGTCCACGTTCGCCTTGTTGACACCGCGGTCGACGGCGATCACCGGGATCTTCGCCTTGTCGGCGGCCTTCACGGAGTTGCTCGCCGCGTCCGAGTCGACCGGGTTGACGATGATCGCGCCGAGGCTCGAACTGGTGAAGTTCTGCAGCTGGTTGGCCTGCTGCGAGGCGTCGTTCTGCGCGTCGGTGACGGTCAGGTCCACGCCCAGCTTCTTCGCCTCGGCCTGGGCGCCGGAGCGGATCTGCACGAAGAAGGGGTTGTTGAGGGTGGACAGCGACAGGCCCATCTTCGGGGTGGCCGAGGCAGAGCCGCCGTTGTGCAGGAAGGAGGTCGCGCCGACCAGCGCGACGGTGACGACCGCCGCGAGCGCGTAGGTCCCCGCCTGCTTGGTCCTGTTGCCGCCCGTACCCGCGGCCAACGGCGTGGCACCCGCCTTGCGCCGCAGCGTGTCGAGGAGCACCGCCAGCGCGATGACGACGCCGATGACGACCTGCTGCCAGAACGCGGAGACGTTGAGCAGGTTCAGCCCGTTGCGGAGCACCGCCAGGATCAGCGCGCCGATCAGCGTGCCGGACGCCTTGCCGGTGCCGCCCGCGAGCGAGGCGCCGCCGATGACGACGGCGGCGATCGCGTCCAGCTCGTAGCCGTCGGCGGCCTGCGGTTGCGCGGAGGACAGCCGGGCGGCGAGCACGATGCCCGCGACCGCCGCGAACAGCCCGGAGAAGGCGTAGATCGCGAGCTTCTGCTTCTTCACCCGCAGCCCGGACAGCCGGGCGGCCTCCTCGTTGCCGCCGATCGCGTACATGGAACGGCCGATGTACGTCCGCCCCAGCACGAAGGCCGCGAGCAGCCCCATGACCACCATGACCAGCACGGGCACCGGCAGCCAGCCGCCGGGCGTGTCGCCGAGGTGGGAGACGGAGTCCGGGAAGGGGATCGGGGAGCCCTCGGAGATCACCAGCGACAGACCGCGGGCCACTGACAGCATGGCGAGCGTCGCGATGAACGGCGGCAGCTTCCCGTACGCGATCAGGAAGCCGTTGACCAGTCCGGCCACGATGCCGGTCGCCACGGACAGCACGACCGCGAGGACGACCGGTACGCCGTGCGAGGTGGCGCTCCAGGCGAGGACGGTGGCGGACAGCGCGGCCACCGAGCCCACCGACAGGTCGATGCCCGCCGAGACGATCACGAAGGTGACGCCGAACGCGAGGACGGCGGTCACGGCCGCCTGGACGCCGACGTTGAGCAGATTGTCGGTGGTCAGGAAGTCCCCCGACAGCGCCGACAGGGCGATGACGAGGACGATCAGCGCGGTGAGCGCGCCGTTGTCGATGAGCAGGCGGCGCAGGCCGCCGGTGGCGCCACCGGCGCCCGTAGTTCTCTTGAGCGTGTCAGTGGCCACGGCTGGCCTCCGTTCCGGTCTTCTGGTTCGTGGGGTTGCTGACCGCGAGAGCCATCACGGCGTCCTGGGTGGCCTCGCCGGCCGCGAGCTCGCCCGCGATCCGGCCCTGGGCCATCACCAGCACCCGGTCGCTCATGCCGAGCACCTCGGGCAGATCACTGGAGATCATCAGTACGGCGGCCCCGGCCGCGGTCAGTTCGTTGATCAGCTGGTAGATCTCGACCTTGGCGCCGACGTCGATGCCGCGGGTGGGCTCGTCGAGGATCAGCACCTTGGTGTCGGCGAGCAGCCACTTGCCGATGACGACCTTCTGCTGGTTGCCGCCGGACAGCGTGCGCACGTGCTGCCCGAGTCCGGCCATCCGCACGCCGAGCTGCCCGGCGATCCGTTCGGCGGCCGCATGCTGCCCCTTGAGGTCGACGAGTCCCGCGCGCGTGGCGGTCCGCAGGGTGACGAGCCCGAGGTTCTCCTCGACGGACGCGTCCAGCACCAGCCCCTGGCCCTTGCGGTCCTCGGGCACCAGCCCGATCCCGGCGGCCATGGCGGCGTTGACGTCACCGCGCCGCACCGTGGTCCCGGCGACCTTCACGGCGCCCTTGTCGTACGGGTCTGCGCCGAACACGGCCCGCACGACCTCGGTGCGCCCGGCTCCGACGAGCCCCGCGATGCCGACGACCTCACCGGCGTGCACCTGGAACCCGACGTCGTGGAAGACGCCGTCCCGGGTGAGTCCCTCCACGGTGAGCAACGCGGCGCCCTTATCGGGCTGTTCACGCGGGTACTGCTGCTCGATCGAGCGCCCCACCATCAGCCGTACGAGCTCGTCCTCGGCCGTGGTGGCGGGGACCTGGCCGACGGACTTCCCGTCGCGGATGACGGTCACCCGGTCGCCCAGGGCGGCGATCTCCTCCAGGTGGTGGGTGATGAAGACGATGCCGACGCCGTCCTCGCGCAGTTGCCGCACGATCGCGAAGAGCTTCTCCACCTCCTCCGAGGTCAGGACGGCGGTCGGCTCGTCCATGACGAGCACGCGCGCGTTCAGGCTGAGCGCCTTCGCGATCTCGACCATCTGCAGCCGCGCGATACCGAGTTCACGCACACGCGCGCGTGGCGAGACGCTGACGCCGACACGCTTCAGCAGCACCTCGGCGTCGGCCTCCATGCGCTTGCGGTCGATCATCCCGAGCCGGCGCGGCTGCCGCCCCAGAAAGATGTTCTCGGCGACGGTCAGATCCGGTACGAGGTTGAACTCCTGGTAGATGGTGGCGATGCCCAGCCGCTCGGCGTCCTGCGCCCCGCGGATGCGCACCTCCTCGCCGTCCACCAGGACACGGCCCGCGTCGGGGTGGTAGGCGCCCGACAGCATCTTGATCAGCGTGCTCTTGCCTGCGCCGTTCTCACCGAGGAGTACGTGCACCTCGCCCCGGCGCAGGTCGAAGTCGACGCCGTCGAGCGCGACCACGCCGGGGAAGGTCTTCCGTATGCCCTCGATGCGCAGCAACTCGTCCCGGTTGCTCACGACGTGCTCCTTTGCACTGGGGTGGGGTTCTCGCCGCACGAGCGGCGTACGACGAGCCGGGCGGGGAGAGTGACGGACTGGGGAGGCCGCCCCTCGATGCGGTCGACCAGGGCCCGCACGGCGGCCCGGCCCAGCTCGCCCGTGGGCTGGGCGATCGCGGTGATGGGCGGATCGGTGTGGACGAACCACGGGATGTCGTCGAACGCGGCGAGCGCGATGTCCTGCGGAACGCGCAGCCCACGGGCGCGTACGGCGTCCAGCGCGCCCAGCGCCATCAGGTTGTCGGCGGCGAAGACGACCTCGGGCGGCTCGGGAAGGTCGAGGAACCCCTCGGTGACCCGCCGCCCGCTCTCGGCCTGGAAGTCGCCCTGGCCGATGTAGACGTCGGGGAGCTCCAGCCCGTGATCGGCGAGCGCCTCCCGGAAGACCTCGACGCGCTCGCGTCCGGTCGTGGTGGCCGCCGGCCCCGCGATGATCGCGAGCCGCCGGTGCCCCAGCCGGTGCAGATGCGCGACGAGGTCCCGTACCGCCGCCCGGCCGTCGGCCCGCACCACCGGCACGTCGACGCCCGGGATCCACCGGTCGACGAACACCATGGGCGTGCCCATGCGCGCGGCGTCCAGCATGAGCGGGGACCCGCCGTCGGTGGGGGAGACGAGCAGACCGTCGATCCGCCGGTCGAGCAGCGTGCGCACATGGTGGTCCTGAAGCTCGGGCCGCTCGTCGGCGTTGCCGATGATGACGCTGTACCCGAGCGCGCGGGCCTCCTCCTCGACGGAGCGGGCCAGCTCGGTGAAGTAGGGGTTCATCACGTCGCTGATGACCAGACCGAGGGTGTGGGTCTGGTCGGTGCGCAGCGAACGGGCGACGGCGTTCGGGCGGTAGCCCAGCGCCTCGACGGCGGCCAGCACGCGCGTGCGTGCGTCGGCGCTGACCGACGGATGGTCGTTCAGGACACGCGACACCGTGGCGACGGAGACCCCCGCCTCGGCGGCCACGTCCTTGATGCTCGCCATCGCCGCTCCACCTCCTCGTGAAACTCGTGGAATCGATTACACGACCCCGTGTACGGAGGATTGGAATCGATTACACGAGCGGTTCGCAAGCCCCTGAGACCGGATCGTGATGAAGCGGGGGCGCGGGAGGTACGGCGTGCAGGGGCGGCCGGAGGCCGGCGCCGCACACGTCGGCGCTACCGAGCCCCCGGCCCGGCGGCGGGTGGCCGCAGGCAGGGGGCTCGTGAGGGGGATGCTCGGAGCGTACGACCGGGTGCTCAGTCGTCGATGAACAGTTCCGCCGGCTCCGTGACGTGCATGGCTCGCTGCGCCCAGGTCGCCAGCTGATCAAGGTCGGTGCAGGACTGGACGCGCTCGCGCACGGCATCGGGCACGGGGATCTCGCGCCATTCCAGGATGCGCAGGGTCATTTCTTGACGGTCCTGGATTCGACCTTGCTCCAGGCCTTGCTCCAGGCCTTGCTCCCGTCCTTCCTCGCGCACCTGTTCCGCCAGCGGGTGCCGCCAGAAGTACTGGATCGCCGTCATCAGGTCCCTCCACATCTGCTTCGCCTGGGGGTCGGCCAGGCAGGAGTCGACGAACTGCACGAAGACAGCGGCGCTGTCCGGGTCGAGCCTGCGGGACACGTGTGTCATGGCCGAAAGCACCGCAAGGGGTACATCGCGCTGATCAACGAGCTACGCCGCCGAGAGTTCGCACCACACGTACTTGCCACGGTTGCCGTGCCGGGACAGGGGATGCCAGCCCCAGACCTCGGAGCAGGCCCGCACCAGCAGCAGTCCGCGGCCCTCCTCCGCCTCGCCGAGCCGCGCCAACGGCACCGGCGGCTCGGGGGGTTCGGGGTCCGCGTCCCACGCGCCGATCCGCAGCGTGCCGGGCGGCGCCCAGCGGACCCGTAGAGCGGCGGGGCCCTTGGTGTGGCGTACGGCGTTGGTGACCAGTTCGGTCGCGAGCAGTTCGGCGACGTCGACGAGTCCGATCAGGCCGTGGGCGGTGAGGATCAGGCGCAGGGTGCGGCGGCTCACGGTGACGGCGCGGGGGTCGTTGGGGATGGAGAGGCAGTACTCCCAGGGTTCGGGGGTGTTCTCGGGCACGCGGCAACTCCGTTTCGGTGGTGGGGGGTTGGCGGTGGCTTCGCCGCGGCCGTCAGGGCAGGCAGGACGGAGCGGTGCACTTCCGCAGAGTGATCACTACGTCACCGACGGTAGGGCTAACATGTTGCCCCGGACAAGCCGATCGCGTAAGTCACCCTCGAACGAGGAGCAGTTGATGGTCCTGAGGCGCGAAGCAACCGCACGTCAGGTGCGCCTGGGCAGCGAACTGCGCAGGCTCCGTGAGGCCGCGGGACTCACCGCCATCGAAGCGGCGGCGCTGCTGGGGGCGAATCGTGTCCAGATGAGCCACATCGAGTCCGGACTCGCGGGAGTGAGCGAGGAGCGGCTGCGTCGGCTCGCCTCGCACTACGCCTGTCTGGACACGGAGTTCATCGAGGCCCTGGTGGCCATGGCCACCGACCGAACGCGCGGCTGGTGGGAGGAGTACCGGTGGAAACTGCCTACGTCGTTCCTGGATCTGGCCGAGCTGGATCACCACGGCGCGTTCCGCCATGAGGTGGCCATCCTGTACGTTCCGGGCCTCATGCAGACGGAGGATTACGCTCGCGCGGTCTTCTCCGCGAGGCTGCCGGAACTCACCACCGAAGAGCTTGAGTTGCGCGTAAGCCACCGTATGAGGCGACAGCGGCTCACCATCCCGTACAAGTTGGTGATCCACGAGTCGGCCCTGCGCATGAGGGTCCGTGACCGTTCCGCTTCCCGGGCCCAACTTGCCAGGCTCCTCGAGCGCTCGGAAGCGGACCACGTCACCTTGCGGGTCATCCCCTTCGACCTCGACGATTTCGCGACCGCCTCAAGCACGATGACCTATGTGGGCGGACCCGTGCCCAAGCTGGACACCGTGGTGCGTGACGCCCCTCATGGCTCGGTCTTCATCGACTCCGAGGCACAGCTCAACGTCTATCGAACGCGCTTCCGTAGGGTGGAGGCTGTATCTCTCGAACCCGCACGGTCGCGTGACTTCATCCACAACCTGGCGAAAGAGCTGTGAGGCACTCCATGGGCAACTGGCGAAAGTCGTCCTACTCGGGCGAAGGCGACGGCAATGACTGTGTGGAGATAGCCACCACCCCCACCCACACCGCCGTCCGCGACTCCAAAACCCCCGCCCGGGCCGCCCTCACCTTCCCCACCCCCGCCTTCACCACCTTCCTCGAAGCGCTGAAATCCACATCCCTTCGCTGACTGTCAGTGCTCACCAGTACCGTCGGATCATGTCCAATCAGGCGGTGATCGAAGGCGTTCTGGAACGCATCACGTACGCCAACGAGGAGAACGGCTACACCGTCGCCCGCGTCGACACCGGCAGGGGCGCCGGCGACCTCCTCACGGTCGTCGGCGCGCTGCTCGGCGCCCAGGTGGGGGAGTCCCTGCGGATGGAGGGGCGCTGGGGGTCGCACCCCCAGTACGGCAAGCAGTTCACCGTCGAGAACTACACGACCGTCCTGCCCGCCACCGTCCAGGGCATCCGGCGTTACCTCGGCTCGGGGCTCGTCAAGGGCATCGGTCCCGTCTTCGCCGACCGCATCACCCAGCACTTCGGCCTGGACACCCTGCAGATCATCGAGGAGGAGCCGAAGCGGCTGATCGAGGTGCCCGGCCTCGGTCCGAAGCGGACGAAGAAGATCGCCGACGCCTGGGAGGAGCAGAAGGCGATCAAGGAGGTGATGCTGTTTCTGCAGACGGTCGAGGTGTCCACGTCGATCGCCGTGCGGATCTACAAGAAGTACGGCGACGCCTCCATCTCCGTCGTCAAGAACCAGCCGTACCGTCTCGCCGCCGACGTCTGGGGCATCGGCTTCCTCACCGCCGACAAGATCGCCCAGTCAGTCGGCATCCCGCACGACAGCCCGGAGCGGGTGAAGGCGGGCCTGCAGTACGCGCTGTCGCAGGCCACCGACCAGGGCAACTGCTACCTCCCGGAGGAGCGGCTGATCGCCGACGCCGTCAAGCTGCTCCAGGTCGACACCGGGCTCGTGATCGAGTGCCTCGCCGAGCTGGCCGAGCCGCCCGAGGACGGCGAGGACCCGGGTGTCGTACGGGAGAAAGTCCCCGGCGAGCACGGGGGACCGGTCACCGCCGTCTACCTGGTCCCCTTTCACCGGGCCGAACTCTCCCTCGCCGCCCAGCTGTTGCGCCTCCTGCGCACCGAGGAGGACCGGATGCCGGGGTTCGGGGACGTCGACTGGGACAAGGCCCTCGGCTGGCTCAAGGCCCGTACCGGCGCCGACCTCGCCCCCGAGCAGGAGGCTGCCGTCAAGCTGGCGCTGACGAAGAAGGTCGCCGTGCTGACGGGCGGTCCCGGCTGCGGCAAGTCCTTCACCGTGCGCTCGATCGTGGAACTCGCCCGCGCCAAGAAGGCGAGGGTCGTCCTCGCGGCCCCCACCGGCCGTGCCGCCAAGCGCCTCGCCGAACTCACCGGCGCCGAGGCCTCGACCGTCCACCGCCTGCTGGAGCTGAAGCCCGGTGGCGACGCGGCGTACGACCGGGACCGACCGCTGGAGGCCGACCTGGTCGTCGTCGACGAGGCGTCGATGCTGGACCTGCTGCTCGCCAACAAACTGGTGAAGGCCGTACCGCCCGGTGCCCATCTCCTCTTCGTCGGCGATGTGGACCAGCTTCCCTCCGTGGGCGCCGGCGAGGTGCTGCGCGATCTCCTCGCCGACGGCGGCCCCATCCCGGCCGTCCGCCTCACCCGCGTGTTCCGGCAGGCCCAGCAGTCGGGGGTCGTCACGAACGCGCACCGGATCAACGCCGGACAGCACCCCGTCACCGACGGCATGAAGGACTTCTTCCTGTTCGTGGAGGACGATACGGAGGAGGCGGGGCGGCTCACCGTGGACGTCGCGGCCCGGCGGATTCCGGCCAGGTTCGGGCTCGACCCGCGCCGGGACGTCCAGGTGCTCGCCCCCATGCACAGGGGCCCCGCGGGCGCGGGCAACCTCAACGGCCTGCTCCAGCAGGCCATCACCCCGGGCCGTCCCGACCTGCCGGAGAAGAGATTCGGCGGCAGGGTCTTCCGGGTCGGCGACAAGGTCACCCAGATTCGCAACAATTACGAGAAGGGAAAGAACGGTGTCTTCAACGGCACCGTGGGCGTCGTCACCGCGCTCGACCCGGTCGACCAGCGCCTGACGGTGCTGACGGACGAGGACGAGGAGGTGCCGTACGAGTTCGACGAACTGGACGAGCTGGCCCACGCGTACGCGGTGACCATTCACCGCTCGCAGGGGAGTGAATATCCCGCCGTGGTGATCCCGGTCACCACCGGTGCCTGGATGATGCTGCAGCGGAACCTGCTGTACACCGCCGTGACCAGGGCCAAGCGGCTGGTCGTCCTCGTCGGCTCGCGCAAGGCGATCGGCCAGGCGGTGCGCACGGTCTCGGCGGGACGCCGCTGCACCGCGCTCGACTTCCGGCTCTCACCCCGCCCCCTGGAGCCGTGAGACCGGGCACCGAGGCAGGCATCACAAAAAATGATCGATCAAATGAGTCGCGAAGGTCACAGAGCACTTCCGGATGGGCAACCAAGGGGGCAGGATGTGCAAGTTGGCGGCACTCAGTGCCGCCAGTAGGCCCGATGGTCGACCCCGAGTGCACTCTCCTGAGCCAATTGGGGGATGGTAGAGACAGTCAGGGCAACCTCGAAGATGAGGCACTACGTCGGTGAGGGAAGACGTGAGCGACAACTCTGTAGTACTGCGGTACGGCGACGGCGAGTACACCTACCCGGTGATCGACAGCACCGTCGGCGACAAGGGCTTCGACATCGGGAAGCTCCGCGCCCAGACCGGGCTGGTCACCCTGGACAGCGGCTACGGCAACACCGCCGCATATAAATCCGCCATCACCTACCTCGACGGCGAGGCGGGCATCCTCCGGTACCGCGGCTACCCGATCGAGCAGCTGGCCGAGCGCTCCACGTTCCTGGAGGTCGCCTACCTGCTGATCAACGGCGAGCTGCCGACCGTCGACGAGCTCTCGGTGTTCAAGAACGACATCACGCAGCACACCCTGCTGCACGAGGACGTCAAGAACTTCTACAAGGGCTTCCCGCGCGACGCCCACCCGATGGCCATGCTGTCCTCGGTGGTGTCCGCGCTGTCCACCTTCTACCAGGACAGCCACAACCCCTTCGACGAGAAGCAGCGCAACCTCTCGACGATCCGTCTGCTCGCCAAGCTTCCGACGATCGCCGCGTACGCGTACAAGAAGTCGATCGGTCACCCGTTCGTCTACCCGCGCAACGACCTCGGCTATGTCGAGAACTTCCTGCGGATGACCTTCTCGGTGCCGGCGCAGGAGTACGACCTCGACCCGGTCGTGGTCTCGGCCCTCGACAAGCTGCTGATCCTGCACGCGGACCACGAGCAGAACTGCTCGACCTCCACGGTCCGGCTGGTCGGCTCCTCGCAGGCCAACATGTTCGCCTCCATCTCGGCCGGTATCAACGCCCTGTGGGGCCCGCTGCACGGCGGTGCCAACCAGTCGGTGCTGGAGATGCTCGAGGGCATCCAGTCCTCCGGCGGCGATGTCGACTCCTTCATCCGCAAGGTGAAGAACAAGGAGGACGGCGTCCGTCTGATGGGCTTCGGCCACCGGGTCTACAAGAACTTCGACCCGCGCGCCAAGATCATCAAGGCCGCCGCGCACGACGTCCTCTCGGCCCTCGGCAAGTCCGACGAGCTGCTGGACATCGCGCTGAAGCTGGAGGAGCACGCGCTCTCCGACGACTACTTCGTCTCGCGCAGCCTCTACCCGAACGTCGACTTCTACACCGGCCTGATCTACCGCGCGATGGGCTTCCCGACCGAGATGTTCACGGTCCTGTTCGCCCTCGGCCGGCTGCCGGGCTGGATCGCCCAGTGGCACGAGATGATCAAGGAGCCGGGCTCCCGCATCGGCCGCCCGCGCCAGATCTACACGGGTGTCGTGGAGCGGGACTTCGTTCCTGTCGAGGAGCGCTGACGCCTGCCGGCGGTGCTGATCAATCTTCGCCTGAGAGCTCGGTACTGAAGGAGCGTGGGCGGCTGCGGGCCGGTTGTGGCTGGTCGCGCAGTTCCCCGCGCCCCTGCCAGGCGTTGCGCTGAGCGAACCTCGGAAGCTGAACAAAAGCGGAAGGCGCCCTGGCGTCGGTCCCCCCACGGGCCGACGTCCAGGGCGCCTTCCCATGTCCCGGTGCGGATTCCCCCCACGGGATCCGGCCGGGCGTCTGAGAGGACAGCGCCTGAATCGCTGTTCTTTCGGTACTGCCGGTACTGCGGTTGAGTAGAACGAGCAAAAGTACCCGTACTACTCCTGTGTGCGATCTGCCGGGACAACGCACGCTCGGGAGGGCCGCTCAAAGCTTCCCGACGTGCGTGCCCCGGCAACGCATCTCTGAGGAAGTCCCCCAAGACATCCCCAGATGCCAGTTCGCGCCCCCCAAGACGCTTACTGACATCGCCAACTTAGACCTTCGAACCCCTTCGATGGTTACGTTCGCATCACTGTGATCTGCGTCTCTTGCATTTGTCCGTTTGATACGCAAGAGCCCCGATGCAGCGATCGGGACTCAGGCGTAAGGATGATGCGCGAGCCTTGTGAAGAGCTTATGTGAGCCCGGCGCCGGACTCCAGAGGTCCTCTGGTCACGACTTCGGAGTAACCGCCAGTAACTTCTCAGGAGTTCATCGGAACGTCCGCAGTCTGAGACTGTTGGTGACCACGAAGACCGACGAGAACGCCATCGCGGCCCCGGCGATCATCGGGTTCAGCAGTCCGGCGGCGGCCAGCGGCAGCGCGGCCACGTTGTAGCCGAAGGCCCACACCAGGTTGCCCTTGATGGTCGACAAGGTCTTCCGGGACAGCCGGATCGCGTCCGCGGCCACCCGCAGGTCACCGCGCACCAGCGTCAGGTCGCCGGCCTCGATCGCCGCGTCGGTCCCCGTCCCCATGGCGAGTCCCAGGTCGGCGGTGGCCAGCGCGGCCGCGTCGTTGACCCCGTCGCCGACCATGGCGACGACCCGCCCCTCGTCCTGCAGCCGTCGTACGGCGTCCACCTTGTCCTCGGGCAGGACCTCCGCGATCACCTGCTCGATCCCGACCTCCCGCGCCACCGCCTCGGCCACGGCCCGGTTGTCCCCGGTCAGCAGCACCGGCGTCAGCCCGAGCGCCCGCAGCCGCCGTACCGCCTCCGCGCTGGTCTCCTTCACGGCGTCCGCGACGGCGACGACACCGCGTGCCGCACCGTCCCAGCCGACCACGACGGCCGTACGGCCGCCCCGTTCGGCCTCGTCCTTGGCGCGGGCCAGCTCCGGCGGCAGCACGTCGAAGAGCCGCCCCACGGCCACCTCGCGGCCCTCCACGCGCCCGCGCACACCCCGCCCGGGCACGTTCTCGAAGCCCTCGACGTCGGGGAGGCGTCCGGCCCGCTCCTCGGCGCCCACGGCGACCGCCCGGGCCACCGGGTGCTCGGAGGCGTGCTCGACGGCACCCGCCAGCCGCAGCACCTCCTTCTCGTCGGTGCCCTCGGCGACGTACACCTCCTGGAGGGTCATCCGGCCGGTGGTGACCGTGCCGGTCTTGTCCAGGACGACGGTGTCGACGCGGCGCGTGGACTCCAGCACCTCGGGGCCCTTGATGAGGATGCCCAGCTGCGCGCCCCGGCCGGTGCCGACCATCAGCGCGGTCGGCGTGGCCAGACCCAGGGCGCACGGGCAGGCGATGATCAGGACGGCGACGGCCGCGGTGAACGCGGCGACCGTGTCGCCGGTGACGCCGAGCCAGACCCCGAAGGTGCCGAGCGCGATCAGGATGACGACCGGCACGAAGACCGCCGAGATGCGGTCGGCGAGCCGCTGCACCTCCGCCTTGCCGTTCTGCGCGTCCTCCACCAGCTTCGCCATCCGCGCCAGCTGGGTGTCGCCGCCCACGCGCGTGGCCTCGACGACCAGCCGTCCGCCGGCGTTCACGGTCGCGCCGGTGACGGCGGAGCCCACGCCCACGTCCACCGGCACCGACTCGCCGGTCAGCATCGACGCGTCCACCGCGGACGCGCCCTCGACGACGGTGCCGTCGGTGGCGACCTTCTCCCCGGGCCGTACGACGAAACGGTCGCCGACCGCCAGTTCGGACACCGGCACCCGCACCTCGCGCCCGCCCCGCAGCACCGACACGTCCTTGGCGCCCAGCTCCATCAGCGCCCTGAGCGCGGCTCCCGAGCGCCGCTTGGCCCGGGCCTCCAGATAGCGGCCCAGCAGGATGAACGCCACGACCCCGGAGGCCACTTCGAGGTAGATCGTGGAGGCGCCGTCCATGCGCGACACGGTCAGCCGGAACTCGTCGTGCATGCCGGTCATGCCCGCGTCACCGAAGAACAGTGCCCACAGCGACCAGCCGAACGCGGCCAGCGTGCCCACCGAGACCAGCGTGTCCATGGTGGCCGCGCCGTGCCGGGCGTTGGTCCAGGCGGCCCGGTGGAAGGGCAGCGCGCCCCAGACCACCACGGGCGCTGCCAGGGTGAGGGACAGCCACTGCCAGTTGTCGAACTGCAGCGCCGGGATCATCGACAGCAGGACGACCGGGAGCGCCAGCAGGGCGGAGACGGTGAACCGCTCGCGGTAGGCGGTGAGCTCGGGGTCCTCCGCGTCCTTCCCGGCGCCGGGCGCCGCCTCGGCGGGCGGCTCGGGCGGGGGTGGCTCCTCGGCGGTGTACCCCGTCTTCACCACGGTCGCGATCAGGTCGGCGACCTGGATGCTCGCGGGGTAGGTGACCTTCGCCTTCTCCGTCGCGAAGTTCACCGTGGCGGTGACCCCGTCCATGCGGTTGAGCTTCTTCTCGACGCGGGCCGCGCAGGAGGCGCAGGTCATCCCGCCGATCTGCAGCTCGACCTGTGAGGCGTCGGCTATCGGTGTCTGCGTGCTGCCGGTCGTGCTTGTCGTGCTGGTCATGTCCGGACTCCAGACATCGGACCGGACCGTACGGAGCCAGTATCAGCTGGTCGGCACGGCCGGTCGGAGAACAGGAACGGAAGGGCCGGCGCTCAGGCCCGGCCGACGAGCTCGAAGCCGGCCTCGTCCACCGCGACGCGCACCGCGGCCTCGTCGAGGGGGGCCTGGGAGATCACGGTGACCTCGCCCGTGGAGGCGACGGCCTTCACGGAGGTGACACCGGCGATCTCGGAGATCTCGCTCGAGACGGACCCCTCGCAGTGCCCGCAGCTCATCCCGCTCACCTTGTAGACGGCGGTGACGGTGTCCGGGGTGTCGGTCTGCGCGGTCATGTCGTTCTCCTCATCGAGGCGTGTGGGGTTGCCGGGACCCACGGTGGGCCCCGCACGTTCCACAGTATACCCCTAGGGGGTATGACTCCAAGGGTCGGCGCCCCCGGAGGACGAGGACCGCGTCACGTTCAGGGTCTCGCCGCGTAGGCCAGCAGCAGAGCCAGCGCCGACACGGTGAGCCCGCCCCACAGGAAGAGGGCCCCAAGGCGCGTGCGCGTGCGCGCGTCCGGTCGCCGGGGCCGCCGTGGGGAGGGGATGCGGGCCCGCGGGGCGCCGGGCGGCGAGGAGTGGGTCACGGCGGATCCCCTCATGCTCGAGCAGGATGGATTTACCGGAACTTTATGGAGATACCGCCCGGCGCGCAGTCCGGGACGCCCGTTCTGATCACGCCGCTCGCCCCGCGGATGCCCCCGCCGGGCATCCTGTACGCGCACACGCGGACGACGACGGGAGCAGGCATGCGGGCTGTGGTGTTCGAGCGGTACGGCGAGCCGGCCGAGGTACGCGAACTGCCCGACCCCCGCCCGGCGCCCCACGGGGTCGTCGTCCGGGTCGAGGCCACCGGCCTGTGCCGCAGTGACTGGCACGGCTGGCAGGGCCACGACCCGGACATCACGCTGCCGCACGTGCCGGGTCATGAACTCGCCGGTGTCGTCGAGGCGGCCGGCGACCGGGTGACCGCCTGGCGCCCCGGCGACCGGGTCACCGTGCCCTTCGTGTGCGCCTGCGGGAGCTGCCCGTCCTGCGCGGCGGGCGACCACCAGGTCTGCGAGCGGCAGACCCAGCCCGGCTTCACCCACTGGGGCTCCTTCGCGCAGTACGTGGCCCTGGACCACGCCGACGTGAACCTGGTCGCCGTACCCGAGGACCTCTCGTACGCCACGGCCGCCTCCCTGGGCTGCCGGTTCGCCACGGCGTTCCGGGCGGTGGTGCAGCAGGGCCGGGTGGCCGCGGGGGAGTGGGTCGCGGTGCACGGGTGCGGGGGCGTGGGCCTGTCGGCGGTGATGATCGCGGCGGCGTCCGGGGCGCGCGTGGTCGCCGTCGACGTGTCGCCCGCGGCCCTGGAGCTGGCGCGGAAGTTCGGCGCGGCGCGGGTCGTGGACGCGTCGGGTGCGCCCGACACGGCCGCGGCCGTCCGGGAACTGACCGGCGGGGGCGCCCACCTGTCCCTCGACGCCCTGGGCTCTCCCGTCACCTGCGCGGCCTCCGTGAACGGCCTGCGCCGTCGCGGCCGGCACGTCCAGGTGGGTCTGCTGCCGTCACCGGACGGCACCACCCCCGTCCCCATGGCCCGCGCGATCGCCCTGGAACTGGAACTCCTCGGCAGCCACGGCATGGCGGCGCACACCTATCCGCCGATGCTGGAACTGGTCCGCGCGGGCGTCCTGCGCCCCGACCTCCTCGTCACCTCCACGATCGGCCTCGACGCGGCCCCCGCCGCGCTGGCCGCGCTGGGCACGGCGGCCGGAGCGGGGGTGACGGTCATCGAGCCGTGGGGCGGGCGCACGTAGAACCACCGCGCCCGCCCGCGGCTCACTCGTCTCTGCGGCCCCGGTTGCGGGGCCTGGAGGCCACCCACGCCCGCACGGTGTCGGCGTACCAGAAGGGCTTGCCGGCCTCGACGTGGTCGGGCGGCGGCAGCAGCCCGTGCTTGCGGTAGGAGCGCACGGTGTCCGGCTGTACCCGGATGTGCGCGGCGATCTCCTTGTAGGACCACAGCCGTCGGTCTGACATGAGTCGCACCTCCCTGCGCGCGCCGCGGGGGCGGCCGGGGAGGGCCGTCGGGGGAGCCGGGCGCGGCGCTGGCGATCACAAAGCCTGTGCCCGGTGAACGACGAGGCGCGAAAGCCGGTCAGGGCCTGTGCGCCGGGTGTGACGCAAGGCCCGCGTACCCGCGACATGTGTGACACGACGGGGGCGTTCGTGACAGGAGTGGTGCACGGGCGTACACGGGCTCTTGGGCGCGGCGCGTTGACATCGACCGGAGGGCGGCCCCCTGTGCCGACAAGGGGCTATGCCCCGCAGGACCTCAGGAACGCCCGGGTCCGCTGGGCGATGGGCAACGGCTTGTCCGGCTCGCAGGGGTACATGTCCTGCTCGACGATCGCGAACAGGTCGACGTCCAGCCGCTGGGCAGCCTCCAGCACGGGCCCCAGCTCGGGGACTCCGGCGGGCGGCTCGCACATCACGCCCTGGGCCACGGCCGGCCCGAACGGCGTCCCCTTGGCCCGCACGTCCGCCAGGATCTCCGGGTCCACCTGCTTCAGGTGCAGGTATCCGATCCGCTCGCCGTAGGTCTCGATCAGCTTGACGCTGTCGCCGCCGCAGTAGGCGTAGTGCCCGGTGTCCAGGCACAGCGAGACCAGTGACGAGTCGGTGCCGTCCAGGAACCGGACGACGTTCTCCTCGCTGTCGATGTGCGTGTCCGCGTGGGGGTGCACGACGATCTGCAGCCCGTACTCCTCGCGCACCCGCTGCCCGAGCCGCTCGGTCAGGGAGGTGAGGTTGCCCCACTGCTCGGGGGTCAGCTCGGAGGACTCCAGCACCTCGCCGGTCTTGTCGTCCCGCCAGAAGGACGGGATCACGACCAGGTGCCTCGCGCCCATGGCCTGTGCGAGGACCGCGTTGTCGGCCACGTGCGCCCAGGTCTTGTCCCAGACGGACTCGCCGTGGTGCAGGCCGGTGAAGACGGTGCCGGCGGAGACCTTCAGCCCCCGGCGGCTCACCTCCTCGGTGAGCACCTCGGGGTCGGTCGGCAGGTACCCGTACGGGCCCAGCTCGATCCACTCGTAGCCGGACTGGGCGACCTCGTCGAGGAACCGCTGCCAGGGCACCTGGCGGGGGTCGTCGGGGAACCACACACCCCATGAGTCGGGAGCCGACCCGATCCGGATGCGGGACAGTGAGGACTGGGAGGACAACGGCGTCATGCCGGTCAGCTTCAGCGGCAGGAGTAAGCGCTGTCAAGGTCTCGTCCGAATGTCTGGACAAAACATTGACAGGGCCGCGCGGACAGGGCTACAAACGCGGGGAGAGCCGTAACGAAGGGATGCCGATGGCGTACGACCTGATCACCATGGGGCGGATCGGAGTGGACCTCTATCCACTGCAGACCGGCGTCCCGTTGCCGCAGGTGACGAGCTTCGGCAAGTTCCTCGGCGGCTCGGCGACGAACGTCGCGGTGGCCGCGGCCCGCCTCGGGCACCGGACCGCGGTGATCACCCGCACCGGCGACGACCCCTTCGGCACCTATCTCCACGAAGCGCTGCGGGACTTCGGCGTCGACGACCGCTGGGTCACCCCGGTACCGGGCCTGCCCACGCCGGTCACCTTCTGCGAGGTCTTCCCGCCCGACGACTTCCCGCTCTACTTCTACCGGCGGCCCAAGGCCCCCGACCTGGAGATCGACGCCCACGACCTCGACCTCGACGCCATCCGCGAGGCCCGCCTCTTCTGGGTCACCGGCACCGGCCTGAGCGAGGAACCCAGCCGTACGGCGACGCTGGCGGCGCTCGCCCACCGCGCCAAGGCCGGCCCGACCGTCTTCGACCTCGACTGGCGCCCCATGTTCTGGACGGACCCGGCCTCGGCCCGCCCCTTCTACAAGGAGGCCCTGCGCCACACCACCGTCGCGGTCGGCAACCTCGACGAGGTGGAGGTCGCCACCGGCGTCCGCGAACCCCGGGCGGCCGCCGAGGCGCTGCTGGACGCGGGCGTGGAGCTCGCGGTCGTCAAGCAGGGCCCCAAGGGCGTCCTCGCCGTCGACAGCAAGGGCGGGTCGGCCGAGGTGCCCCCGCTCCCGGTGAACGTCCTCAACGGCCTCGGCGCCGGCGACGCGTTCGGCGGCTCCCTCTGCGACGGCCTGCTGGCGGGCCGGGACCTGGAGACGATCATGCGGCGCGCCAACGCGGCCGGGGCGATCGTCGCCTCCCGGCTGGAATGCTCGTCCGCCATGCCGACGGCGGACGAGATCGAGGCCGCCCTCACGGCCGGAGCGGTGCTGTGAGGGCCGGCCGGGTCCGCGGGGCCGAGGGCGAGGGCACGGACGTCGGCGCGACCGGCGCGCCGGCCGTGCGGAGCGTCGACGTCGGCGAACTCGTCCGGCTGCGGGCCCAGCGCCCCGAGGCGATCGCCGAGGCCGCCGCCCGCCGCACCCGCCGCCCGCTGCTGAACGACTCCGGCCGGCTGATGATCGTCGCCGCCGACCACCCGGCCCGCGGCGCGCTCGGCGTCGGCGAGCGCAGGTTCGCCATGGCCAACCGCGCCGACCTGCTCGAACGCCTCTGCCTCGCGCTGTCCCGCCCCGGCGTCGACGGCGTCCTCGCCACCGCCGACATCCTCGACGACCTGCTGCTCCTCGGCGCCCTGGACGGCAAGGTCGTCATGGGCTCCATGAACCGCGGCGGACTGCAGGGCGCCAGCTTCGAACTCGACGACCGCTTCACCGGCCACCGCGCCGAGGACATCGAGCGGCTCGGCTTCGACGCCGGCAAGCTGCTGCTGCGCATCGACTACTCCGACCCGGGCTCCCTGACCACCCTGGAGTCCACCGCCCGCGCCGTCGACGACATGGCGGCCCGCCGGCTCCCCGTGTTCGTCGAGCCGTTCATCAGCCGCCGCACGGACGAGGGCAGGCTGAGGAACGACCTGTCCGCCGAGGCGGTCACCAGGTCCATCGCCATCGCCTCCGGGCTCGGCGGCACCTCGGCCTACACCTGGCTGAAGCTCCCGGTCACCGAGAACCCCGACGACATGGCCGAGGTCATGCAGACCTCCACCCTCCCGGCCGTGCTGCTGGGCGGCGAGGTCGGCGACGACCAGGACGGCGCGTACGAGAAGTGGCGCGGCGCCCTCCAACTCCCCACCGTGCGCGGCCTGGTGGTCGGCCGCTCACTGCTGTACCCGGCGGACGGCGACGTGGCCGCCGCTGTGGACACCGCCGTAGGACTGCTGTGAGGGCCGCATGAGCAGCAAGGAGCTGTACGTTCCGCGGGGCGCCACCGCCGACGCCGATCACGTGCTCGACATCGGCCCCGAGCGGGCAGGCTGGGAGTACAGCAGTCTGCGCGTCGTCGAGCTGGCGCCGGGGCAGACACACACGTTCGCCACCGGTGACAGCGAGTGGATCGTGCTTCCGCTGGAAGGCGGATGTACCGTGCGAACGGCGGACGAACAGTTCCAACTCCTGGGCAGGGGAAGCGTTTTCGCGTCGGTCACCGACTTCGCGTACGTTCCCCGTGACGCCCGGGTCCAGATCGCCTCCGGCGCGGGAGGCCGCTTCGCCCTGGCAGGAGCGAAGTGCGAGCGACGACTCCCCGCCCGCTACGGCCCCGCGCCGGAGGTCCCCGTCGAACAGCGCGGCAGCGGAACCCAGTTGCGGCACGTCCGCAACTTCGCCTCCGCCGACGCCTTCGACTGCGACAGGCTCATCGCCGTCGAGGTGATCACCCCCGGCGGCAACTGGTCCTCGTACCCGCCGCACAAGCACGACGAGCACCGGCCGGGCGTCGAGGCGGAGTTGGAGGAGATCTACTACTTCGAGATCGACGGCCCGAACGGTTTCGGCTATCAGCGCGTATCTCCCTCCCGTGAGGGCGGATCCGACGTCCTCGCCGAGGTCCGCTCCGGCGACGCCGTCCTCGTCCCCGACGGATGGCACGGCCCGTCCATCGCCCAGCCCGGCCACGACATGTACTACCTCAACGTCATGGCGGGGCCGGGCGAGACACGGGAGTGGCGGATCTGCTTCCACCCGGACCACACGGAGGGTTACCGATGACTCCGACCACCTCGACGACGAGGCTGACGGTCGCCCAGGCGCTGGTGCGCTTCCTGTCCGCGCAGTACACCCGGCGCGACGGCGTACGGCAGCGGCTGATCGGCGCGACCTGGGGCATCTTCGGCCACGGCAACGTGGCCGGCATCGGCCAGGCGCTCGTCGAGTACGCGGACGACATGCCGTACCACCAGGGCCGCAACGAACAGGCCATGGTGCACGCGGCCGTCGGCTACGCCCGCCAGTCCAACCGGCTGTCCACCCACGCGGTGACGACGTCCATCGGCCCGGGCGCCACCAACCTGGTCACGGGCGCCGCCCTGGCCACGATCAACCACCTCCCGGTCCTGCTCCTGCCCGGCGACGTCTTCGCCGGCCGCCCCGCCGACCCGGTCCTGCAGCAGCTCGAAGTCCCCTACGCGGGCGATGTGTCGGTCAACGACTGCCTGCGGCCGGTGTCGAAGTACTTCGACCGGATCACCCGACCCGAGGCCCTGATCCCGTCGGCCCTGAACGCCATGCGCGTGCTGACCGACCCCGTCGAGACCGGCGCCGTGACCCTGGCCCTCCCCCAGGACGTCCAGGCCGAGGCCTACGACTGGCCGGAGGAGTTCTTCGCCGAGCGCACCTGGGTCGTACGGCGCCCGGGCGCCGATCCGACCGAGCTCGCCGAGGCCGTGACCGCGATCAGGAGCGCGCGCAGGCCGCTGGTGATCGCCGGCGGCGGCGTCCACCACAGCCGCGCCGAGGCGGCCCTCGCCGAGTTCGCGGAGACCACCGGCATACCGGTCGCCTCCACCCAGGCCGGCAAGGGCTCCCTGAACCACGACCACCCCCAGGACGTCGGCGGGATCGGCCACACCGGCACCGCCACCGCGGACGAACTCGCCCGCACCGCCGACCTGGTGATCGGCGTCGGCACCCGCTACACCGACTTCACCACCGCCTCCGGCACCCTCTTCGCCGGTGCGGACGTCCGCTTCCTCAACCTCAACATCGCGCCCTACGACGGCCACAAGCTCGCCGGCCTGCCGCTGATCGCGGACGCCCGCTCGGGCCTCCAGGAGCTGACCGAGGCGCTGGAGATGCACGGCCACCGGGTCGCCGCCTCCTACCTCGCCGAGTACACCGAGGACAAGGAGCGCTGGGAGCAGCGCGTCGACGCCTGCTACGAGGCCGACGAGCCCGACGTACGGCCGACCCAGCCGCAGGTGCTGGGCGCGCTGGACGCGATCGTCGACGAGACGGACGTGATCGTCAACGCGGCCGGTTCCCTCCCCGGCGACCTGCACAAGCTGTGGCGGGCGCGCTCGAAGGACCAGTACCACCTGGAGTACGGCTACTCCTGCATGGGCTACGAGATCCCGGCTGCCATCGGCGTGAAGCTGGCGGCGCCCGACCGTCCCGTGTGGGCGCTGGTCGGCGACGGCACGTACCTGATGATGCCGACGGAGATCGTCACCGCCGTGCAGGAGGGCATAGCCATCAAGGTCCTGCTGGTGCAGAACCACGGGTACGCCTCCATCGGCGGTCTGTCGGAGTCGGTGGGCGGCGAGCGGTTCGGCACGGCCTACCGCTTCCCGTCCGACGACGGCACGTACACGGGCGCCCCGCTGCCCGTGGACCTCGCCGCCAACGCGGCCAGCCTGGGCATGCGCGTGCTGCGCGCCAAGACCGTGAGCGACCTCCGGGACGCGCTCGCCGAGGCCCGGGCCGCCGACACTCCCACATGTGTCTACGTCGAGACCCAAACGTCAGACACAGTGTCGGGCGCGCCTCCGGCGCAGGCCTGGTGGGATGTTCCTGTGGCCGAGACCGCGACCCGGCCGTCGGCGGTCAAGGCACGTGAGCTCTACGAACGGCACGTCTCCACCCGACGCCGCCATCTGTGAAGGAGTAACTGGGCATGACGAAGATCGTCAACCACTGGATCGGCGGCAAGACCGCCGAGGGCACGTCGGGGAACTACGGCCCGGTCACCGACCCGGCGACCGGCGCGGTGACGACGAAGGTCGCGTTCGCGTCGGTCGACGAGGTGGACGAGGCGGTCGCCGCCGCCAAGGACGCCTACCTGTCCTGGGGCCAGTCCTCGCTGGCCAGGCGCACCGAGATCCTCTTCCGCTTCCGGGCGCTGCTGGACGCCAACCGGGACGCGATCGCCGAGCTGATCACCGCCGAGCACGGCAAGGTCCACTCCGACGCGCTCGGCGAGGTGGCCCGCGGCCTGGAGATCGTCGACCTCGCGTGCGGCATCAACGTGCAGCTCAAGGGCGAGCTGTCGACGCAGGTCGCCAGCCGCGTGGACGTCTCCTCCATCCGCCAGCCGCTGGGCGTGGTCGCCGGCATCACGCCGTTCAACTTCCCGGCGATGGTGCCGATGTGGATGTTCCCGCTCGCCATCGCCTGCGGCAACACCTTCGTGCTCAAGCCGAGCGAGAAGGACCCGTCGGCCGCGATCAAGATCGCCGAGCTGCTGGCCGAGGCCGGCCTGCCCGACGGCGTCTTCAACGTCGTCCACGGCGACAAGGTGGCCGTCGACCGCCTCCTGGAGCACCCGGACGTCAAGGCCGTCTCCTTCGTCGGCTCCACCCCCATCGCCCGGTACATCCACACCACCGCCTCCGCCAACGGCAAGCGGGTGCAGGCCCTGGGCGGCGCCAAGAACCACATGCTGGTCCTGCCGGACGCCGACCTCGACGCCGCCGCCGACGCGGCCGTCTCCGCCGCCTACGGCTCCGCGGGCGAGCGCTGCATGGCCATCTCCGCGGTCGTCGCCGTCGGCTCCGTCGGTGACGAGCTCGTCGAGAAGATCCGCGAGCGCGCCGAGAAGATCAAGATCGGTCCGGGCAACGACCCGGCCTCCGAGATGGGCCCGCTGATCACCAAGGTCCACCGCGACAAGGTGGCCTCCTACGTCTCCGGCGCCGCCGCCGAGGGCTGCGAGGTGGTCCTGGACGGCACCGGTCACACGGTCGAGGGCTTCGAGGACGGCCACTGGATCGGCATCTCGCTGCTGGACAAGGTGCCCACCTCGGCGAAGGCCTACCAGGACGAGATCTTCGGCCCGGTGCTGTGCGTGCTGCGGGTGGACACCTACGAGGAGGGCGTGGCCCTCATCAACGGCTCGCCGTTCGGCAACGGCACCGCGATCTTCACCCGGGACGGCGGCGCGGCCCGCCGCTTCCAGCTGGAGATCGAGGCCGGCATGGTCGGCGTGAACGTCCCGATCCCGGTTCCCGTCGGCTACCACTCCTTCGGTGGCTGGAAGGACTCGCTCTTCGGCGACCACCACATCTACGGCAACGACGGCACGCACTTCTACACCCGCGGCAAGGTCGTCACCACCCGCTGGCCCGACCCGGCCGACGCCCCCGCCGGCGTCGACCTCGGCTTCCCGCGCAACCACTGACCCAGGCGCCCGGGGCCGTCCGCACTGCGGACGGCCCCATTTTTTTGTCCGCGCGCGCTACGGTTCCCGTACGGGTGAAAATCGAAGAACCGGGGGAGTGAAGCGACGTATCCAGGACCTAAAGGCCTTCCGATCTACGGATTCCGTAGGTAAACGGGTATTGACGGGCTGGTTTTCGCCGGGGTTCCATGCAGCAACCCCAGCCGCCGGAGGCATCCGCACCAGCCGATCGGAACCGCTTCATGACCGACACGCTCCGCCCTGTCGACACCGCCGTCCCAGAGGCAACGGACAGCCACCCCAAGGCGCTCAAGCGCTCCATCGGGGTCGTCGGCGGAACCCTCCTCACCCTCTCCTGCGTCACCCCCGCCTCCACCCTCTTCGTGGTCGTCCCCGACCTGTTCGGCACCCTCGGCACCGCCACCGCCCTGACGATCGCCATCGGCTCCCTCCTCTGTATCGCCGTGGCGTTCTGCTACTCCGAGCTGGGCACCCTCATCCCCAGCGCGGGCGGCGAGTACGCGATGGTCTCGACGATGGCCGGCCGGCTCGCGGGCTGGCTGGTCTTCGTCCTGTCGCTGCTGGTGGTCATGATCGTCCCGCCGGTGATCGCCATGGGCACGGCGGACTACCTCGCCCCGGTCGTCCACCTCGACCCGTCGATCGCGGGCGCCGGCGTGATGCTGCTGGCCACCCTCGCCGGTCTGCTCGACCTGCGCGCCAACGCCTGGATCACCGGCATCTTCCTGGTCCTGGAGGTCATCGCGGCGGCCGTCGTGGCGGTCCTGGGCTTCGCCCACAGCGAGCGCGGCGTGAACAGCCTGGTGTCGATGCAGGTGGCCGACGCGCACGGCCACACGGACACGGTCACGGCGATGCTGGTGGTCTCGGGCCTCGCGATCGCCCTCTTCGTCACCCAGGGCTTCTCGACCGCGGTCTACCTGTCCGAGGAACTGGAGCACCCGCGCCGCAACGTCGCCCGTACGGTCCTGGCCACCCTCGCCATCTCGACGGTGATCATCCTGGTCCCGGTCGCGGCCATCACCATGGGCGCCTCGAACATCTCCGAACTGAGCGGCGGCGACATCAGCTCCATGGTCACCGCCTGGTCGAACTCCGCGGTCGGCACCTTCGTCAGCCTCTGCGTGGCCCTCGCGATCATCAACGCGGGCATCGTCATGGTCATCCAGAACTCCCGGGTCCTCTTCGCCTCCGCCCGCGACAAGGCCTGGCCCACCCCGGTCAACACCGCCTTCGCCCGGCTCGGCCGCTTCGGCTCCCCCTGGGTCGCCACGCTCGCCGTCGGCGTCCCCGGCGCCCTGCTCTGCTTCGTCAACCTCGACACCCTGTACGGCGTCACGGGCGTCTCGGTGACCGGCATGTACCTCCTGGTCGCGGTGGCCGCCCTGCTCTCCCGCCGTGGCTCCCACAAGCACACCCCGGCCTGGCGGATGCCACTGTGGCCGACGGTGCCGGTCCTGCTGATCGCGGTCCTGGCGTACATCCTGACCCAGCAGGAGACGAGCTACCTCCTGTGGACCGGCGGCATCACCGCGGCGGCCACCCTGTACTGGGCCTTCTACCTCCGCCCCCGCAAGGACACCCGCTGGCTGGTCTCCATCCCGGAGGACCAGCAGACCTGACCGCCCCGCAGGGGCGGTTCAGGGGCGCGGGGAACTGCGCGACCATCCCCCACACACCCGCACCCGGCGAACTACGAGGCGCCCCGAGCCGGTAGCCGTACAGCACCTGCGGTACAACCCGATCCCCCGTACTCCTGCGGGATGGCCCACGGTTCCCACCCCGGTCTGCTCCAACTGTCGGAGACACCTCGTACCGTTGACGCATGGATCTTCGACCGCCCCGCCTGCGACGCCTGCTGCGGAACCCCCGGAAGGCCCTCGCCGCCGGGGCCGCCGTCGTCGTCCTCGCGGGCGCGGGTACATGGACGGCCGCCGCCTCGGACGACGCGGCCCCCGTGCACCGCTCGGACAGGGTCATGTCGATGGACGGCGTCCGCATCGACACCTCGTACTTCACGTCCGGTCCGAGCGGCCGCAGGCCGGCCGTGCTGCTGGCCCACGGCTTCGGCGGCAGCAAGGACGACGTGCGCAAGCAGGCCGAGGACCTGGCCAGAGACGGATACGCGGTCCTCACCTGGTCCGCCCGCGGCTTCGGCAGGTCCACCGGCAAGATCGGCCTGAACGACCCCCGGGGCGAGGTCGCCGACGTCTCCCGGCTGATCGACTGGCTCGCGAAGCAGCCCCAGGTGCGGCTCGACAAGGCGGGCGACCCGCGCGTGGGCGTAGCGGGCGCCTCCTACGGCGGCGCGATCTCCCTGCTCGCCGCCGCGTACGACCACCGCGTGGACGCCATCGCCCCGTCGATCACGTACTGGAACCTCGGGGACGCCCTGTTCCCGAACGGCGTCTTCAAGAAGCTGTGGGCCGGCATCTTCGTCAACTCGGGCGGCGGCTGCGACAAGTTCGAGCCCGACCTCTGCCGGATGTACGAGCGCGTCGCCGAGTCGGGCAAGCCGGACGCCCAGGCACGCGCCCTGCTGCAGTCCCGCTCCCCGTCGGCCGCCGGCGACCGCATCAAGGTGCCCACCCTGCTGCTGCAGGGCCAGACCGACTCCCTCTTCCCGCTCGGCCAGGCCGACGCCGCCGCGAAGGCCGTCAAGGCCAACGGCGCCCCCGTCGACGTCGACTGGATCGCGGGCGGACACGACGGCGGCGACCTGGAGACGAGCCGCGTCCAGACACGCGTGCGGGCCTGGTTCGACCGCTACCTCAAGGACGAGCGGGGCGCCGACACCGGACCGGCCTTCCGCGTCACCCGCACCGGAGGCGTCGACTCCACGGACGGCGCGGCCCGGCTGCGCGGCGCGACCGACGACACCTACCCCGGTCTGGAGAGCGGCCGGCGCCCTCTCGCCCTGCGCGGCACCGAGCAGAGCTTCGACAACCCGGCCGGCGCCAGCCCGCCCGGCGTCTCCGCCCTGCCGGGCCTCGGCGGCGCGGGCGGTCTCGCCCAGCTGTCCTCCCTCGGCGTCGGCGTCTCCCTCGACTTCCCCGGCCAGTTCGCACGGTTCGAGTCGGCGCCGGTCCGCAGCGGCCTGCGCGTCACCGGATCGCCAACGGTGACCGTCCACGTGAAGTCGACGAGCGACGACGCCGTCCTGTTCGCCAAGGTGTACGACGTCGGGCCGGGCGGCGGCACACCCGTACTGCCCTCCCAACTCGTCACCCCCGTCCGGGTGCAGGGCGCGAAGTCCGGCAAGGACGTCACGATCACCCTCCCGGCGATCGACCACGAGTTCGAGCAGGGGCACCGCCTGCGCCTGGTCCTCGCCTCCACGGACCTCGGCTACGCCTCCCCGGCCGCCCCGGCGACGTACACCGTCTCCCTCGAGAGCGACCTGAACGTGCCGACGGCTCCCGGTGTGCCGACCGCGGCCGCCCCCCTGCCGTCCTGGGTGTGGTGGCTGCCGCTGACCGGCGCCCTGATCGCCCTGGCACTCCTGGTCACCAGCCGCCGCCGGACGACCACGGCCCCGCCCCCCGCCCCGGACCTGGCCGAAGTCCCGCTCCAGATCACGGACCTGAGCAAGCGGTACGCGAAGTCCGCGGACCGCTATGCCGTGCGCGACCTGTCCTTCCGTGTGGAGAAGGGCCAGGTCCTCGGCCTCCTCGGCCCGAACGGCGCGGGCAAGACCACGACCCTGCGCATGCTGATGGGCCTGATCCGGCCGGACGGCGGCGAGATCCGCGTCTTCGGCCACGCGATCCGCCCCGGCGCCCCGGTGCTGTCCAGGGTCGGCGCGTTCGTCGAGGGCGCGGGCTTCCTCCCGCACCTCTCCGGCCGCGAGAACCTGGAGCTGTACTGGCGGGCGACGGGCCGCCCGGCCGAGGACGCGCACCTGGACGAGGCGCTGGAGATCGCGGGCCTGGGCGACGCGCTCGCCCGCGCCGTGCGCACCTACTCCCAGGGCATGCGCCAGCGCCTGGCCATCGCCCAGGCCATGCTTGGCCTCCCGGACCTGCTGATCCTCGACGAGCCGACCAACGGCCTCGACCCGCCGCAGATCCGCGAGATGCGCGAGGTGATGATCCGCTACGCGGCGGCCGGCCGCACGGTGATCGTCTCCAGCCACCTCCTGGCGGAGGTCGAGCAGTCGTGCACCCACCTGGTGGTCATGGACCGCGGCCGCCTGGTCCAGGCGGGCCCGGTCGGCGAGATCATCGGCTCCGGCGACACCCTGCTGGTCGGCCTGGCGTCCGACATCACGGACCCCGTGGTGGAGAAGATCGCGGCCCTGCCGGGTGTGGAATCGACAACCCGAGCCGACGGCGGCCTCCTCGTCCGACTGACGCCCGGTGGGGCAGCGCCCCAAAGGGGCGCGGGGAACGGCGCGACCAGCCCCCACGGCGCCGCAGACGACGAACAACGCCTCACCGCACTCCCCTCCGCCTCCGCCGCCGCAGGCCTCCTCGTCGAACTGGTCCGCCTGGAAGTCCCGGTCGCCTCCCTGGCTCCCCACCGCCGTCTGGAAGACGCCTTCCTCACCCTGATCGGAGGCAACGCATGAGCACGCTCACCGAGCGCACGGCGGAAGCCGAAACCGCCTCCGGTTACCGTGCCGCCCGCACCCTGCCCCTCCGGGTCGAGCTGGTACGCCAGTTGAAGCGGCGCCGGACGCTGGTCATGTTCGGCATTCTCGCCGCGCTGCCGTTCGTGCTGGTGATCGCGTTCGCGATCGGCGGCACCCCCAGCGACCGCGGCGGCCAGGTGACGCTGATGGACACGGCCACCGCGTCCGGCGCCAACTTCGCCGCCGTCAACCTCTTCGTGTCGGCCGGGTTCCTCCTGGTCATCCCGGTCGCCCTGTTCTGCGGGGACACGGTCGCCTCGGAGGCCGGCTGGTCCTCCCTGCGCTACCTGCTCGCCGCCCCCGTCCCACGGGCCCGCCTGCTGTGGTCCAAGCTCGTCGTGGGACTCGGGCTCAGCCTGGCGGCGATGATCCTGCTGCCCGTGGTCGCGCTGGCCGTGGGCACGGCCGCCTACGGCTGGGGGCCCCTGCAGATCCCCACCGGCGGCTCCCTGGACTCGGGCACCGCCACCCAGCGCCTGCTGGTCGTCGTGGCGTACATCTTCCTGTCCCAACTGGTCACCGCGGGGCTGGCGTTCTGGCTGTCCACGAAGACCGACGCCCCGCTCGGCGCCGTCGGCGGAGCGGTGGGCCTGACCATCGTGGGCAACGTCCTGGACGCCGTCACGGCGCTCGGCCACTGGCGCGACTTCCTGCCCGCGCACTGGCAGTTCGCCTGGGCGGACGCCGTACAACCGCATGCCGAGTGGTCCGGCATGATCCAGGGCACGGCGATTTCCATAACGTACGCCCTGGTGCTGTTCGCCCTGGCCTTCCGGGGTTTCGCCCGCAAGGACGTGGTGTCCTAGGTCAACGGAGGATCTCCCACCGGTCTCGACGGGCCATGATCGTGGCCGCTTCGAGATCCATCCGCAACGCACCGTCACGCACGTTCCGGCCCCCTGCGCCGTCACAGTCACTGAGAGCCCGGGCCTTCGCCCAGGCCCTCGAAGGCGTCGGACGACAAAGGGGGCACGGAAGATGGAGCACCGGTACCGGACACCACGGCAGGGCACGGCACCCGGCCGCACCCGACGGCTGCGGGCCGCCCTTCTCGCCCTCACGGCGACCGGCGGCCTGCTGCTGACGGCATGCAGCGCGAGCGACAGCGGCCAGTCCAGCGCCGACCGCTCGCATCACTCCGCGGGCCTCCCCGCCCCGTACGGCACCGGTGCCGACGGAAGCCGGAGTGTGACCTCGGACGAGAGCCGCTCGCCGTCGGCCGACCACCTCTCCACCTTCGCCCTCGACGTCGACACCGCCTCCTACGGCTACGCCCGCCGCGTCCTCGACGAGGGCAGGCTGCCCGACCCCTCGCAGGTCCGCCCCGAGGAGTTCGTCAACAGCTTCCGCCAGGACTACGACCGTCCGGACGGCAACGGCTTCACGGTCTCCGTCGACGGCGCCCGCACCGACAGGACCGACTGGTCCCTGGTCCGCGTCGGCCTCGCCACGCGGGCCGCCCACACCGACGACCGCCCGCCCGCCGCCCTCACCTTCGTCGTCGACGTCTCCGGCTCCATGGGCGAACCGGGCCGTCTCGACCTCGCCAAGCGCTCCCTCGGCGCGATGACCGACCGGCTGCGCGACGGCGACTCGGTCGCCCTGGTGACCTTCAGCGACGAGGCGCGGACCGTCCTGCCCATGACCCGGCTCGCCGGCCACCGCGGCAAGGTCCACGACGCCATCGACGAACTGGAGACCGAGGACTCCACCAACCTCGGCGCCGGCGTGGAGAAGGGGTACGCCACCGCCACCGAGGGCCTGCGCAAGGGCGCCACCAACCGGGTCGTCCTCGTCTCCGACGGCCTGGCCAACACCGGCGACACCGACCCCGACTCCATCCTCGAACGCATCTCCCGCGAACGCCGCGACCACGGCATCACCCTCTTCGGCGTCGGCGTCGGCAGCGACTACGGCGACGCCCTGATGGAACGCCTCGCCGACAAGGGCGACGGCCACACCGCCTACGTCTCCGCCGACGACGACGCCCGCAAGGTCTTCGTCGACCAGCTCCCGCAGAACGTCGACCTCACCGCCCGCGACGCCAAGGCCCAGGTCGCCTTCGACCCCGAGACGGTCGCCGAGTTCCACCTCGTCGGCTACGAGGACCGCAAGGTCGCCGACGAGGACTTCCGGAACGACAACGTCGACGGCGGCGAGGTCGGCCCCGGCCACACGGTCACCGCCCTCTACGCCGTCCGCACCAGGCCCGGCGCCGACGGCCACCTCGCCACCGCGAGCGTCCGCTGGCTCGACCCCGCCAGCCGCGCCCCGCACGAGGAGACCGGCCAGCTGGAGACCGGCGCCCTCCACGACGACCTGTGGACCGCCCCGCACCGCCTCCAGGTCACCGCGGTCGCCGCCTACTTCGCCGACGCCCTGCGCACCGGCGACGCGACGGGCGACCGGACCGGCGCCCTGCCCGGCAACCCCGGCCTCGACCGACTCGGCGAGCGCGCCCACGCGTTGGCGGACGTCACCGAGGACAACGACGTACAGCACCTCGCGGAGGCCATCGACGAGGCCGGTCTCATGAAGTGACACCGCCGGGAAATGGGACGGGCCCCCTTGACCTTTCCTTACTCACGAGTAAGTTGACCTCCCAGTCAGAGCCGACTGGGAGCCGTCATGGGCGTACGCAAGGATCTGAAGCGGGCCAAAAAGCGCACCGACCTGGCCGCCCGCATCAGGGTCGAGGTCGTCAGGGACGACAGCGGCGTGGTGCGCGAGGCCCGCACCGCGCCGATGGCCACACCCCCCACCACCGGCAGCATCGCCGACCTGCCCTTCGCCAACGCGGCCGAGGCCCCCGACGCCGTCGTCCTGCGCCGCAGGCGGGACAGCGCATGGCAGCCGGTCACGGCGGCGGCCTTCGCCCGCGAAGTCACCGCCGTCGCCAAGGGGTTGATCGCCGCCGGCCTGGAACCGGGCGGCCGGGTCGCCGTGATGTCCCGCACCCGCTACGAGTGGACGGTCCTGGACTTCGCGATCTGGGCGGCCGGCGGCCAGACCGTCCCGGTCTACGCCACCTCCTCGGCCGACCAGGTCGAGTGGATCGTCCGCGACTCGGGCGCCCGCTTCGCCGTCACGGAGACCGCGGAGAACACGGCCACGGTGACGACCGGCACCGCCGGACACGAAAGCCCGCCCCGCGTCTGGGAGTTGGACGCCGGCGCCCTCGACGACCTCACCGCCCTCGGCCAGGACGTCCCGGACGAGGAGGTCACCAAGCGCCGTACGGCCCTCGGCCCCGACACCGTCGCGACCATCTGCTACACCTCCGGTACCACCGGCAGGCCCAAGGGCTGCGTCCTCACCCACGGCAACCTGCACGCCGAGGCCGCCAACACGGTCGAACTGCTCCACCCGATCTTCAAGGAGGTCACCCACCAGACGGCCTCCACCCTGCTCTTCCTGCCCCTCGCCCACATCCTCGGCCGCACCCTGCAGATCGCCTGCCTGATGGCCCGCATCGAGATCGGCCACTGCCCCAGCATCAAGCCCGACGAACTCCGCCCCGCCCTCAAGGAGTTCCGGCCCACCTTCCTCGTCGGCGTCCCGTACCTCTTCGAGAAGATCCACGACACCGGCCGCGCCACCGCCGAGAAGATCGGCCGGGGCGCCTCCTTCGACCGCGCGGACCGCATCGGCGTCCGCTTCGGCCAGGCGTACCTCGACAGGTTCCTCGACCGCGGCAAGGGCCCGGGCCCCGCCCTCTACGCCGCCTGGGCCCTGTACGACCTCCTGGTCTACCGCCGCGTCCGCAAGGAGCTCGGCGGCCGGATGCGCTACGCCATCAGCGGCGGCTCACCGCTCGACCGCAACCTCAACCTGTTCTTCTACGCGGCCGGAATCATCGTCTACGAGGGCTACGGCCTGACGGAGACCAGCGCGGCGGCCACCATCGTGCCCCCGCTCAAACCCCGCCCCGGCACCGTCGGCCAGCCCGTACCGGGCACGTCGGTCCGCATCGCCGACGACGGCGAGGTGCTCATCAAGGGCGGCATCGTCTTCGGCTCCTACTGGAACAACCCGGACGCGACGGACGCCGTCCTGCGGGACGAGTGGTTCGCCACCGGCGACCTCGGCTCCCTCGACGAGGACGGCTACCTCACCATCACCGGCCGCAAGAAGGACATCCTCGTCACCTCCGGCGGCAAGAACGTCTCACCGGCCGTGCTGGAGGACCGGATGCGCAGCCGCCCGCCGGTCGGCCAGTGCATCGTCGTCGGCGACAACCGCCCCTTCGTCGCGGCCCTCGTCATCCTGGACCCCGAGGCGGTCGCCCACTGGCTGTCCGTCCGCAAACTGCCGGCCGACACCCCGATGTCCGAGGTGGTACGGGATCCGCGCATCCGGGCCGACGTGCAAAGGGCCGTCGACTACGCCAACGAGGCCGTCTCCCGCGCCGAGTCGATCCGGGCGTTCACCCTGGTCGACGGCGAGTTCACCGAGGAGAACGGGATGCTGACGCCGTCCCTGAAGGTCAAGCGGCACGCCGTCCACGTGGCTTACGCGGACGAGATCGAGGCGCTGTACACCAAGTAGCCGCCCGCGCACGCGAAAGCGGGCCGCCGATGTGCTCGGAGGCCCGCTGCGTGTGTCGCCCGATCAGCTGTTGCCGGCGCCGTTGCCGGACAGGACCGGGATGTTGTCCAGGATGTGCGACAGCGGCTCGTCGCCCTTGGCCTGGGTGGAGTTCTCGGTGCACTGCTGGTTCTGCGGGGCCGAGAGGATCGGGACGTCCTGGAGGGCGGTGGTGGCCCCCGTGAGGGTCTGGGTGTTGACCTTCGAGGGCAGGGCGAGGCAGGGCTTGTTCAGCGAACCCTGCACGAGCGAGAGCTGGGGGCTCATGTTGCCGTGCGTGGCCTGGTTGCCGTACTTCTGGACGGAGCCGTTGCCGTTCGCGGTGGTGACCCCGTTGTCGTTGCCGATCGCCAAGGCAGGGGCGGCGGTGGCGGCCGTGGCGCCGACGATGGAGGCGGCGATGGCCGCGCTTGCCCACAGCTTCTTCATGTTTCTTTCCCTTCGGAGAGCGGACTCCGGTGCAGAGTTTCGGAGAGCGGACCCCGTTGTAGAGCCGCGTCTTGACCAACCACCGAGTGGGGGTTTGGTTGCGCTGTTTGCCCCGTTCGGCCCAATAGGGGGAGAAAGTGTTATCTCGTTACCGACACGCGAGTGAGCTTCCCCGGAGAGGCGGGGAGGAGTGCATGTCCGGCGGATCGCTGGGGAGGGGGCTCTGTCCCGCCGGGATCAGCGGCCGGTCCGCACGCAGGTCGGCGAACATCTGGTCGGACTTCTTCCGGTCCCAGCGCAGTGTCGAGCCGACGCCCGTGATGACCGGGTTGAAGCCGGCGATCGGCACCGTGGCGAACTCGGTGCCCGACAGCGGCACCCGGCTCAGTTCGGACGCCAGCTCCACCAGACCACCGGTCCCGATGCCCTGGTCGACGGAGGCGGCGCCGAGGAGGGTGCGGCCGATGCGCAGCATCGCTGCCGGGTCGGTCAGTACATGCCGGGACACCAGTCCGCGCAACGCCGCGACCAGGAACCGGTGCTGACGTTGGATCCGGCCCAGATCCGCCGAACCGTCCACATGGCGCGAGCGGACGTATTGCAGGGACTGACCGCCGCCGAGCCGGTGCCGGCCGGGCGCGATGTCGAGCTTGGTGGCCGAGTCCTTCAGCCGGCGGCCTGTACACACCTCGACTCCGCCGATCTGGTCCACGGCGTCCATGAACCGGCGGAAGTCGATCTGCAGGAAGTTGTCGATCGGCACGTTCGTCATGTCCTGCACGGTGCGCACGGTGAGCTGGGCGCCGCCCTCGGCATAGGCGTTGTTGAGTTTCGCCGGATGCGCCGGACGCAGTTTCCCCGTGGAATCGTCGCGCCGGGCGGGAATCTGCGCGAGGGAGTCGCGCGGCAGACTGACCACACTCACGCGGTCCCGGCGTTCGGAGAGATGGACAAGCATCATGACGTCCGTGCAGTCGCAGGCGACACCACCCGCGTGGAACTTCCGCTTTTCCTCGGGTGTGATGGTGTCGCGGCCGTCGGTTCCCAGCAGCAGGATGTTCGTTCCGTGGTCCGCTTTCGCGGGAGCCCGGAACGCGGAGTTACCGAGAACGGGGACGGCAGCCAGTAGCACCATCCCCGGAATGAGCAGGCGCCGCAGTGATTTCCGGAAACGGAAAGGGTCTTTCGCCATGCGAGGAACGTAAGCGAACGGGCCGCCGATGTGCTCGGAGGCCCGCTGCGTGTGTCGCCCGATCAGCTGTTGCTGACGCCGTTGCCGGACAGGACCGGGATGTTGTCCAGGATGTGCGACAGCGGCTCGTCGCCCTTGGCCTGGGTGGAGTTCTCGGTGCACTGCTGGTTCTGCGGGGCCGAGAGGATCGGGACGTCCTGGAGACCGGTGACGGCCTCCGCCCCCGTGAGGGTCTGAGTGTTGACCTTCGAGGGCAGGGCGAGGCAGGGCTTGTTCAGCGAACCCTGGATGAGGGCCATCTGCGGGCTCATGTTCCCGTACGTCGCCTGGTTGCCGTAGATCTGCGCGCTGCCATTGCCGTTGGCGGTGCTGACGCCACCGTCGTTGCCGATGGCCAGCGCCTGGGGCGCGAAGGCGGCCGAGGCTCCGACAACGGAAGCGGCGACCACCGCGGCAGCCATAACCTTCTTGATCACTTGCTGGTCCCTTCTGGAGTAACCCCGTCCACCGGAGCCCCCTGAACAACTCGGCCCGGACCGCATGGTTGCTCCCCTTCACTCCGATGGCCGAAGGTGAATCCCGGCGGGGGAGCTGCGCGGTGCAAGCGTAGGTGGGGTGGCCTGCTCCATTCGGGGGGAAGAACCCGGCGGACCGGGAATGCGACCTGCCCAGTTGACCTGGGATTTTGCAGGAGGCCAGAGCACACTGCTTTTCTTGCGCTTGCGCTACTGGCTGGGTAAGGGCTTCCTAGGAAAGGAAAGTGCGGGGGCAGTAACGCCGCGGGCGTTGGTCAATAGGGAGTCATGATGCAGACGTCTATGTCCGAAGCAGTCATCGCTGGCGCCGAGGCAGCGGACCTGGAGGGTCTCCCGGTTCCAGACTACTTCCCGGCTGCCACCGTGCGCGAGGAGGACATCGACATCTTTCAGTCCATGGAGGACAAGGACGTACGCAAGTCCATTGTGATTGACAAGGTACCCATGCCCGATCTGGCGCCCGATGAGGCATTGGTCGCCGTCATGGCCAGTTCGATTAATTACAACACCGTGTGGACGGCCATGTTCGAGCCGATCCCCACATTCCAGTTCCTCAAGCAGATGGGCAAGGCTGGCGGCTGGGAGAAGCGCCACGACTTGCCGTACCACATCGTCGGCTCTGACGCATCGGGAGTCATCGTACGGGCAGGTTCCTCCGTACGAAAATGGAAGGTTGGTGATCACGTTGTAATTTCCCCCGCCTACGTCGACGAGCAGGACCACGACACCCATCGCGACGGAATGCTCGGAGAGGGACAGAAGGCTTGGGGTTTCGAGACCAATTTTGGAGGATTGGCGCATTATGCAGTTGTCCGGGCCAGCCAGCTGATGCCTAAGCCTGCTGCACTGACCTGGGAGGAGGCGGCAGTCAATCCGCTATGCGCAAGCACTGCTTACCGAATGTTGGTGAGCGACCGCGGAGCGCAGATGAAGCAAGGAGACGTTGTTCTTGTATGGGGCGCTACCGGAGGGCTGGGATCCTATGCCGTTCAGCTGGTCCTCAACGGCGGCGGAATCCCTGTCGGTATCGTCAACTCGCCTGAAAAAGCAGAGACGTTGAAGGCACTCGGATGCCATGCGGTCATCAACCGCGCCGACCTCGAAGAAGGCGACCCCGGGATTCTGCAGCGGCCCGAGGGGTGGAAGAGGATGGGGCGAGCCATCCGCGACATGGTTGGAGAGGACCCGCACATCGTGTTCGAGCACGTCGGGAGGAAGACCTTTGCGGCATCCGTCTTTCTTGCCAGACGCGGAGGCACCGTCGTGACCTGTGGGTCGAGCACAGGTTACGAGCACCTCTATGACAATCGATACCTCTGGATGCGCCTGAAGAGGATCATCGGGAGCCACGGTGCCAACCTCCACGAGCAGTGGGAGGTCAATAGGCTCATCGCGTTGGGACATGTGGTTCCAGCCCTTTCTGCAACGTACACCTTGGATGAAGTCGGGGTTGCGGCCCGCAGCGTTCAAACCAATCAGCACATCGGCAAGGTGGGCGTGCTGTGTCTCGCCCCTCAGCCCGGCTTGGGTGTCACCGATCCAAACGCCCGGGAGAAGATCGGCGAGCACCGCCTCAGGGCGTTCCGTAGGTAAGTAGTCCGAATCGCCTTGCGCGGAGCACAAGGCTGGCTGTTGCGGGCGATCCAGCGGAACTGCGCGATGGCACCGTACGCTTCGAGCGGGCCCGACCGGAAAGGGAGACAGTCGGGCCCGCTCAGCAACTCCACGCGAGGCCCCGGTCTGATGAAACTCCGGCCGGTCCATTTGCATGGAGTCAGACATGGGTAGCGTGATTAACCGGTAAGCTGCATATCTCTTTAAGCCTCTTTAGCGAGCCTGCTGCGACCGTCCATACCCGCGCCATATACCCGCCTGTAACGCTGCAAGTGTACCCGCAAATCCCGAACCGTTGAACATGCTATGCACCGGAACACCATGTGCATCCCATCGGGCGGGGGGCGAATTGCGATAGGTCACGCAAACCGGCAAACCGGCACTGAGCTTCTTTCATCCTGAGTTCGTTCAGATCAGAAGATGTGAACTGCACGAACGACCCTCGGAGTAGGCGCCGGGGCTTGAGCTGGGCGAAGGCACGTGCGCCGGATGCGCGCAGGAGGGCACGGTGCGGCGGTCAGGCCCGGCGCCCAGGCGGCCAGGACCTCGAGTGTCTCGTCCGCATACCGCCACGCCGTCGCCTCCCCTCCGACACGTGACGGAAGTCGGGCTGCTTCAAGCAGGCCCTGCTGGTCTTGGCCAGGGACCTCGCGAGCCCAAACCCGGGGATCACGCGACATCGCCGATGCCCTGGCTGCCTGCTGTCACCCACAACGGTGATCCCCGAAGCGCCAGGGTTCGCCACCCTTCCCCGCCCTTCCGGCAACCATCAGCATGATCACCGTTTGACCTGCGGAGACGTACTCAGTGCACAGCCATGGGTATGGCGCGTTCCCGACGAGGCCCTTCAGGAGATCACATGTGGAACTCAGCATGGATGCGCAGTGTGGAGTGGCTTGCCGCGGCCTCCTCCGACCCCCGAGCGTGCAAACGGCAGTGGGACTCCGGAACGGGTGCCACCCTGCTGGAAGCCGGGCGCTACTGGAACGTTCTCAGTGTCCCCGAAAGCCTCGGGCTGCTCGCTCTGAACGTCCTGTGGGAGGACCCGCTGCGCACTCCCGGCCCCGTCCTCAGGCACAGAAGAGCCCGTAGGGTGGGCTTCTTCCTGCCTCCCGGCCCCGCCGGCCAGTGGATCGGCCTCGGAGTCCGCCACGTCGGCAAGGGATCCTGGATTGCGGTCCCGCCCCCTTACCGTGACACCGGACACCTGGAATGGGTCATCCCACCCAATGGAACTGGGGCTTTGAATTCCCCCGACCTGCTGGAAAGAGCCCTGAAGACAGCCACACTTGCTGGGCCACCATTCATGACCAGGTAGTCAGCGTTTCCCGGTGCGGCTGGTCGGCCGGGGCTCGGCAGCCGTGTTCGGAGCCTGTGCTCCTCCGTTCGGCGGCGCACCGCTGGCGCCGGGGCTGCGCCGCTTGCAGGGTTGCGGTGTGGGCTCATCCGGTCCTCCCCACGTCGCTGCCTGGGCCGGAGGCTCCCGGTGCCGCCGTTAACGGCGAAGTAGCGGCGGCACCGTTTGGGGCTTGTCTGGGTGACTACTTCAGGCGCCGCCGGCGCTAGCGGCGGTCACCCTCACGGGTGAGATGAGTTAGATGATCTGCCCGACGACCTCGACGTGCGTCGCGTTGGGGCTGTGCTCGGGGCCTTGACACGAGTGCGCCGCTTGGCCTCACGGTCAAGCGGCGGGGTGGGGTTGGACTTCGACATGTGGATCTCCGCAGTGATCGGAGACCCAGGTGTCAACGATGATCGGCACTTTTGATTGACACGGGTGCCTCCGTCGGCTGCAGTCGGTGTCGGCGCAATGGGCGCCGGGGCGGCCTGGTCAGGGTGATCTGACGTACCAACTGCTGGAAACAGGCCAAGGACGCGAAGATCGGCATCGCAGCCGCCGCTCTGCCCATGAGGTCGTTTGGGGCCTGGGCGATACACAGGGCCATGGCGATGGAGGAGAACACCAAGACCACGCACCAGGAGTGCAAGGACCGGCGCCGGTGCAGCGCGTGGCGCAGAATGGACAGCGACGCCACCAGCCAGGGGCCGAAGATCAGGAGAGGCCACCAGGGGACGACGCTGCTGGCGGTGGGGCCCGCCGCGATGAACAGCAGCGGATCATAAGCGATCACCCCACCCAACACGCTGACTGTCGACGCGATGACGGCCACCACTGCGCCAATGCAGTAACTGAGAGTGAGGAGCTTGTCTTTGCGTCGTGCCCGCGTCTTCCGATGACCCGGGGTCGCGGTCTTTACGGGGGGCAACTCTGCGGTGATCTGCACCAGGTTTTCCCGATGGGACCTCGTATCCGGAGGTTCCCCGATGCGTGCGGCCGGAATTTTGGCCTGCTCCGCCTCGACAGCGTCGCGCAGTATATAGGCCAGCTCCTCTGCAGGATCCCAGCCTGACTCCGGCGGCGTCAAAGGAGGATAGAGAATCCCAACTGGGTTCTGATATTCGTTGGCGTCCTTATAGCCGTAGGAAAATTCGGCGGAGAAATCGGAATAGGGGGTTGGTACTTCTTCGTGCATGGCGCGGCTGCCCGTCCTTTTGCGTCGACACTCAGGCTTCCAACTCCATCCAGCGTCTTGAAAGACCACCTTCCAGAACGCTCAAGGCGTGCACGAAATCCTGCAGGTCATCATCGGTTGCATCAAGCGTGATGGACAGTCCCCCCTTGGCGAGGATCCCGTTGGCCGTTTCGGTGGTGGCGGGTTTTGGGATGTAAGTGAACGAGCCCAGCCGTGTGACAGGGACACCTTCCGAGTGCGTCCTCTTCGGGAGAGGACTGATCGTCTGTTCCTCGATTGCCTTCGTCATGTAGCGACTAACGGCGTCCCTCGTTGGCGGATGCGCCGCGAACGGGTGAATGATTAACAAGACAAACATGTTGTGCAGGTGTCGGGAAGGCCTATAGGCGATCGTATGAGGCGGGGAATGTTGATCATCCACAACCTCTACTTACTACTGTATGAGTATCTCGGCCGACTGTGCTTTTACAGTAATCCTGACCAGAACGGCGAAGGGGGCAGCTCGTTTCGAGTGAAGTTCTGCCGCCGTCGTCGCCTCGATCGCCGCCGCTGTGGCGTCGGCTTCGTTGCCGGTAACGCCAGGGCCGGCGCGCGGACTGGGCGGCCGGCGACACGGTGGCGTGATCCGTTCTGTGTCGGGGAACGGCGTGCCATGTACTAGATCCGGAGAGGGATGAGACCCGTCCGGGCACAGGGGGGCTGCCGCCCGGACGGGTCATTGCCTTCGCTGTGCGAAGGCCGGGGAGGGTCAGATACCGGGGCCGGCGACGTAGGTGAACGCGCCCACTGCGGTGGCGGACCCTGCGGGGTTGGTGACGACCACGTCGACCGCCCCAGCGGTGCCGGGCGGGGTGACCGCCGACAGCGTGGTCGCGTTGATCACCGAGAACGGCGCAGGGGTGCCGCCGAAGGTGACCGAGTCGGTGCTGCCGAGGTTGGTGCCGGTGATGGTC
This sequence comes from Streptomyces sp. C1-1, assembly GCF_050214755.1. Lineage (NCBI taxonomy): Bacteria > Bacillati > Actinomycetota > Actinomycetes > Kitasatosporales > Streptomycetaceae > Streptomyces > Streptomyces sp. C1-1. The sequence continues at coordinate 6,310,922 of NZ_CP189826.1, forward strand.
ACCGCCGTACCCCCCGACGTGGGACCCGAAGTCGGGCCGAGGGAGCCGATCGTGGGGTCGTCGATGTAGGTGTAGGTCAGGCCGTTGTTGGTGCCCCCGGCGGTTGTCACGCTGACCGCCACCGGCCCGGCCGCCGACCCTGCCGGCACGGTGACGCTGAGCGAGCTGTCGGAGTTCACCGTCGGCGTCGCGGTCACGCCGCCGAAGGACACGCTCGTGGCCGTGGACAGGCCGGTGCCGTTGATGGTGATGCTGTTGCCTCCGGCCAGCGCCCCGGAGGTTGTTCCCAGGGAGGACTTGAACGGGGCGCCGACGTAGAAGAACGACACCGGATTGCTGACCCCGCCCGGGGTGGTCACGGTCACCCCGACCGATCCGGTCCCCGAGGGGGCAACAGCGGTGACCTGGGTAGGCGAGACGTTGGTGACGCTCGTGGCCGGCTTGCTGCCGAAGGTCACCGCGCTGGTGTTGGACAGGTTTGTGCCGGTGATGGTCACTAAGGTTCCGCCACCGGTGGAACCCTGATTCGGAGAAATGGGCATGAGGACACTCCTCGCTGATCGATGGGGACATGCGAGGAACCGGCATGGGGGACCTGCCCACCGGGGCGCAGTATGGTGAGCCGCGCCGCAGGCAACAGACACCTGTCCCGACGCCTTCAGGCGCCGTCAGTCTGCCGGGCCCAGAGTGAATGGAGAGCTGCCCGCCGCGGCATGGCGGCAGCACAGCAGCCTGCGTCATCTCCTTGGGCAGGGAGAAAACCGGCAAGGGCTGCCTGTCTCAACGCTCACCCCGGCACGGGATGGGCAGCCCGCCGGTTCGCACTCTCAGTGACCCACAGCCCCAAATGGGTGACAAGGGGCCACACCGCATATCACCCGAATGGAGTACACCTCAGGGAGGCTCCCCGCGGGCCGACCGCATTCCCACCTGCCAGTGAACGGCCAACTCGGCCTCCAGCTCGGCGATGCGTTTGCCGTGCGAGTTCGGACCGATCGGTTCTGGTCGAGGACCTTGCGGCGGAACTCGTCCCTGCGGAAGACGACTTCGGGTTCGCAGGATCGGGTGTGACCTCGCCGTAGGCGTGGTGAACGGCTACCCAACACCGGTCGCAGGGCAGGCGCGCAAGCCGGTGGTACACAGGAGCCCGCAACGAACATGCTTAAGCATCCGTTGTGTTGTGCTGCCCCCTTGCGAGAGGCGGCTCCCTGTGGAGTACTTGAAACAGCGAACCGGCGGGCCGCCCATCCCTTGACCGGAGATCACGCCAAGGGCGGCATGTGCCGGTTCTTCTCTGTGCGCCGACGGCGGAACTCCGCCACCCCGGCTGCACAATTCGGATGCCGACCTCCTCCTTGGACCTTCCACGCAGGAGTCCCCGTGGTCCCTGGGGACTTGATGTGTCCTTGCCTTGTTCTGTCAACGAGGAGCCTCGTCATGCCTATCTCTTCGCACCAGGCATCCACCGGCGACGGTGCTCTGGCGACCATCACCAGTACGAACCTGTCTGGCACCGCCGTGTCGCTTTCGGGTGCCGGCAGTGGCGGCGAGAGGATGACCGACGCGGACGGCCCGGGCAACCCGATGCCGTTCTTCTGCATCGGTGCTTCGTTCAAGTCCTCGCTCAGGTCGGCTTCCGGCGCTTTTCACAGCGGTAACGCGGTCACGATCAACGGCGTTGGGCCAACAACGGCCGCCGCGTGTGTCGTTCGGGTATTCGACCCTCGAATACGGTGCCGCCAGGTCCTCACCGGATGGCAGCTTTCTTTCAGCGCCAAGGCGGCTCCGATGGCTGCAGGCTCGATTCGTCGTTCAGGGCCCAGCGGGACAACAGCCGTCCACTCTCCGCGTTGATCACCAGCAGCTGTGATGTTCCCTGCCGATGTCCACTTCGGCCCCTGTCCGGAGCGCGGTGACCTCCGTCAGCAATCGCGCCGGTGGGGCCCAGCAGACGACCTCGTCTCATCGCCCTGCACAGCGATCGAGTCGCATCTCCCCACGGGCGGTCGAGATATCGCGAGGCTCCGGGGTGGCCAAGCTCCTTTAGCCGTCTGGCGGTCCCACCCCCAACAGCCGTGCCCAGAGCCCTGGGCCCCGCTGAACTCACGAATGATCATCTGGAAGCCGCCAGAAAGGCAGGGCATCGTCATGCCACCCACGATCAGCACCATCAGTCCCTTGCAGGGGCCCACCACCGGTAGTACCACCGTCACCCTCACCGGCACTGGGATGACGGGGTCCACCGCCGTACGGTTCGGCAGCACCAATGCCACCTCCTTCACCGTCAACTCGGCCACTCAGATCACCGCCGTGAGCCCGCCCCACGCCGCGGGAGCCACGGCGGTGACCGTCGTCAATCCAACCGGCACCAGCAACTCGGTGACGTTCACCTACGTGGCGGCGCCGACACCGGTGGTCACGGGACTGGCCCCGAGCAACGGCCCGACGTCGGGCGGTACCAGTGTCACTCTCACGGGAACCGGGTTCACCGGGGCCACCGCGGTCACTTTCGCCGGCGTCCCGGCGGCCTCGTTCACCGTGAACTCGGCCAGCCAGATCACTGCCGTGACACCCAGCGGAAGTGCCGGGGCCGCCGTCGTGACCGTCACGACACCGGGGGGCACCAGCGCCCCGGACGCCTTCTTCTTCTACGCGGCGCCTCCCGTCCTGAGCAGTGCCGAACCCGCCCGGGGTTCGACGGCCGGAGGAGTGACGGTCACACTGACCGGGAGCAATCTGCTCAACGCCGGCCACGTGTGGTTCGACAACACCAACGCCACCTCCTTCACCGTGGTGTCGGCGACGCAGATCACGGCCATCGCCCCACCGGGCACGGGCAGTTCACCGATCACAGTGATCACCCCGGGGGGCACAAGCAATCCTGTCGCCTTCTCCTACGTCCCCGGCCCCACCCTGACAGCACTGGTGCCCAGTAGCGGTCCGACGTCCGCGGGCACCCTCGTCACCCTCACCGGGACGAACCTGGCCACCGCCTCAGCCGTCGTCTTCGGGGCTGTGACCGCCCCGTTCACCGTCGTGTCGAACACACAGGTCACGGCGACCGCACCCGCAGGACCTGCGGGTCCCATCACCGTGACTGTCACCACAGCGGGCGGTACCGCCCCCGGGCTGACCTACACCCGCAAGGCCCCGCCTGGCATCTGACACCCAAAGACCCCGGGCAGGAGACGCCGCCCACACCTCGTACGTAGAGCACCATGCACCGCTCCCACGCTCGCCCGTACGACGACCGGTTCATACGGATGATCCAATCAGGCTACTTGCGGGCGCTCCTTCCCGGACAGCAACAGAGATCTTCCTAGCGTGAGGCTCGCACGGCATCCGCAGTCCGCGGATCCGGCGAGTACAAGGAGCCGAATCAGTGAGGATCACACCACGTAGAGGGCGACTGGTCGTTGCCACAGCCCTGGCCGCCGTGCTGGGCCTGGCATCGCCTGCCTGGGCCGTAGCCTCGAGCACCACGGTGACGGCCATTCCGGCGTCCGCCGTGGTGGGTTCTTCGGTGCTGCTGACGGCCACGGTCGACTGTACCGCCGACCCTAGCGGCGGGCTCGGCGTGACGTTCTTCGACGGCCCCACCCTGCTCGACACCGTGCCCGTCGGTGCGGACGGCCAGGCCGGTTACACCGCCACGTTCACCACCGCAGGCCCGCACAACATCACCGCCGCCTACAACGGCAACGCAGAGTGTGACGCCTCCAGCGCCACCACCACAGTCCAGGTCACGCCGCCGGCACCAGGCCCCACTCCGGGCGGGTGTTTCCTGCTGTGCAACGGGCTGATCAACTTCTCCGTCAGCGACTCCAACAACAACACCGTTAACATCTACAAGGACCCGATCACAAAGCAGAGAGCTGCACGTTAATTGGCTCCGTCCGGGTCTGTAACAGCGGCCAGCGTCTCGCGCAGAGCGGACGGGGCGTTGACCAGTACTTCCAGGGCAGGACCAGTTGCTCGTCGGGCACGAGTGCAGGCGGCCCGGACTTGGCACACTCTCGACAGGTTCCACGGTCTCCAACTCCACGGCGGCGTCGGTCACTTGACGTCTCTCTAGTGATCGTCGGATCCGCCGTTAGATTGACACTCCCGCCTCCGGGCTGAGCGAGCGCCCTCGCATCATGACCACAAGACCGCGATCACCGGCCCTGACTCGCCCGGACACGGCCTTGTGCAACACCCTTCAGGGCGGGCACTTGATGGGGCGCAGGGCCCACACGGCCACGGGTGCTCCGATTGCCACGAGTGCCGCTGCCACACAGAGACCGAGCTGGTAGCCCGTAAGGAATGCCTGCCCCTGTGTGGCTCCTCGAGACACGGACGCATAATCTCCAACGGTCACTACTGCACCCACCAAAACAATACCGAGCACGCCGGACAGTTCGCGGGTAGCGCTGAACAGGCCGGCGGCGAACCCGGATAGGTGGACGGGTGAAGATTCCAGGGCGCGAGTTGTCAGAGGAAGAGCCAAGGCGGAGCCTGCTCCGACAGCCGCCAGACCGGGCATGAGGTCGAGGAGCTTGCCCTGAAGACTGCCGAGGGCGATCAGCAGCAGTCCCGCGGCAACTGACATCAGACCTGTAGCGGCGACTTGGCCATCTCCCCACCGCTTGGCCATGACGGAAACGAATGGGGCGGTCAGGAAGAGAGCTGAAACCACCGGAGTGAACGTCAGCCCCGCTTCTGTCGGGCTGAGGTGTAGTGCGCTCTGCAGGAACTGGGACGTATAGAAGTACACACCGGTCACGCCCAGGCCCCACAGGAGCTGGGTGATGAGCCCGCCGGCAAAGGGGCGGGCTCGAAGAAGTTGCACCACCGCAGGGCTGCTGCGCGTGCTGCGCTTCTTGCACATCAGCACGATCGCACCGCTGAGGGCGGCGAACCCTGAGACGATCACGGACGGCTCACCGAGCCCCGTGGAAGGCGCCTGGATCAGGCAGTAGACGAAGGAGGCGATGGACAGGCACGCCAGCGCGATCTGACGATGCAACCCTTCGGCTACATCATGTGCGCCCTGTTGTGGACGAGACGGGCCGCTGGGCAGGGCGAAGGCACCGACAATGAAGCTGGCTACGCCGAGCGGGACGTTCATGACGAACAGCCACTGCCATCCAAGGTGCTGCGTGACGACGCCGGAGATCACAGGCCCAAAGGCCAAAGCAGAGGCCATCGCGGCGGTCGTCGCGCCAAAGCCCGCAGTCCGTACCCGGCTCGGGAGATCGTGCGACATCATGGCGAGCGACGCGGGCAGGATGAAGGCGGCACCGCCGCCCTGGACACCGCGGAGGCAGGCCAGCACCAATCCTGTGGTCGACAAAGCGCAGCAGGCCGACGACACCGTGAATACGGCGACACCTGTCAGCAGGGACCATCGTCGCCCCTTTCCGTCCGTCAGTCGCCCGGCAAACAGCAAGAAGCTGGCGAGGGCCAGCGGGTATGCGGTCGCCACCCATTTCACATCAGTGTCTGTCAGGCCGAGTTCAGTACGCATCTGCGGGAGGGCGAGATTCACTACGGTGTTGTCCAGGGCGGTCAAAAAGGTCGAGAGAACGACAGCTGTGACGATGCTTAGTACACGTAGTCGACCCATGATTCCCTGCCTGTCACGATGCTCCTGATATTTGCGTCGGCAACCCATCTGTCGTGACGGTCAACTACTGGCCTTCTGGTGCGTCTCGCCGCGGTGAGGCCGGTTTAGCCGAGACATCCAACGGCGAGGTTGCCCCGGTACTGGATATTGCGCAGGCCCCGACCGATGGGCGCATCAGGTGATCTGCGGGTGTCCAGGCACTTTTGCAACCCGGCGTCCTTGTGCACGTTCAGGTTGTCTCATTGGGGCACGATCGGCGCGGGGAACTGCTCCCAGCAGGTCGCGGTCATGGCCTAGGAGGTAGCGCGCCATCGGGCGCTGGGAGCGTTGACGCCCCCGGATGACGGGTGTCCGCGCCTGACCCGCGGGGGAGCAGCGGGTGGCATCAGTGAGAAGGCGGCGTCGTCTTCGACGCACAGCCTTCCCGGGTGCCGCCACGGTGGTTCATTCGAGTGGCCCAGCGCGACGACCACAGTGTGCGGGTCCCGCGACATCACGCCGGCGAGGCCGGCGATTCGGAACAACAGACCTGGCACCTGGGCGCATAGACATAGAAGCGCTCTCGAAACCCGCTGCCCGATGCGCGGGCCGCCCGCCGTCCAGATGGCGGCGTGTCATGTGGAGATGGGTTCGGTGTCGTGTTTGACTGTTTCGTGCTGCTTTGCATTCCTAACCGGGAAACTGCGGCATGTGAGATCCCGTTCGGCTCTGCCCGACTGATCCCGGGGCTCTTTGCCATGCTGAAACGAAGGTCGGTGAGTCAGTGCCATCGTCGGTGACAGAGACACTCAGCCATCAACTCGCCCACACGGCCGCATGCACCCCTGACGAAACGGCTTTTACGTTCGTCGACCACAGCACTGATAGCCTCGGAACAGTCACCTCGCTGACGTGGGAGCAACTCAATACCCGCGTACGTCTCACAGCCTCAGGCCTGCGACACATGGGTGCTGCTGGTGAAAGAGTCGCGATCGTCGCGCCGCAGTCCCTCGAATACATCGTCGGCTTCCTGGGTGCCATCTGCGCGGGAGCGATCGCCGTCCCGCTGTTCACCCCGTTCCTTCCAGGCCACAAGGACAAACTTGCGGCGGTCCTTCAGGATGCGGCCCCCATCCTGATGCTGAGCGTAGAAGACCACCGCCAGCCACTCGCGGAATTCTGCGCTGCCCAAGGCATCGTGTCCGGCTGCAGCGTCGTCACCGAATCGGACGTGCAGGAGGTCGCGAAGCAGTTTCCTGTCGAGGCTCGAGACCCTCAAGCCGGTGATCTGGCCTACCTGCAGTACACCTCCGGCTCCACGCGGATTCCATCGGGCGTGGAGATCACACATTCCAACGTGTGCATCAACGCTCGGCAGGCGCTTGATGCTTACGACGTCCGCCGAGGGCGCAACTGTACTGTGGGGTGGCTGCCGCTTTACCATGACATGGGTCTCGTGCTTGCGGTCGCCTTGCCCATCATGGGGCATATCCCTTCGGTTCTCATGGATCCCCTGGCGTTCATCCAACAGCCGGGCCGTTGGTTGAGCCTGCTCTCTCAGCACAAAGGGGCCATCACCGCGGCACCCAACTTCGCTTATGACTACTGTGTCGAACGGGTGACTGCCGACGAACGGGCCGCTCTGACGCTCGGCTCCGTTGCAGCCATGGTCAACGGAAGTGAGCCCATCGCGCCGCGAACCCTGGATCGCTTCCAGGCGGCATTCTCGGCGGTCGGCATGAAGCGCACGACCATGCGCCCCTCCTACGGGCTTGCCGAAGCCACGGTCTTCGTTTCTGCTTCTCCCGTTGGCGAAGAGCCGACGGTCACCGCCTTCGACAGGCAGTCCCTGCGGGAGGGGGTTGCCCGCGTCGTCAAGGACAGCGACCAGGGGGAGACGGTCGTCGAACTCGTCGCATGCGGCCGGCCGGCCGGCCAGGAGATCGCCATCGTGGATCCCTCGACGCAGAGGCGGCGAGAAGACGGGCAGGTCGGGGAGATCTGGCTTCGTGGACCGAACATCGGACGCGGTTACTGGGGCTCCGCCGAAAGCAGTGAGGCAGCCTTCCGCGCAGTTCTCGAGGGAAGTGAGCCCTGGCTGCGTACCGGAGACCTCGGCGTGTGGCACGACAAGCAACTCTACGTGACTGGGCGTCTCAAGGATCTGGTGATCGTCGACGGCACCAACCACTATCCGCACGACATCGAAGAGACGGTCCAAAAGGCACATCCGGTGATCCGGCCCCACCACATCGCTGCATTCGCGGTGACCACTGCCGGCGGGGAACGCCTGGTCGTCGTCGCTGAGCATGGCCGGGACCTTACGGATGCCGACTCCGTTCTCGAGGAGGTGACGCGCGCAGTCCGGGCCGCAGTCGTCTCCGCGCATGGACTTGCCGTCCACGACTTCCTTCTCGTGCAGCCCGGGGCGGTTCCCCGCACCACCAGCGGCAAGGTCGCCCGCAGCGCATGCCGTGACCTGTACCTGGCCGGTACCTGGGCGGCACCCACCGGCGACTAGGCGCGCGGGCGGGCCCTACACGACGGAGCACCCGGGGAGAGACCATGCAACCCAACACCGAAGCGGCCACGGAATCCGAGGACGACCCGATCTCCGCACCGGGGCTGCGGGCAGCCCTGCGCCAACTCGTCAGTGACCTCTGCAGGGTGCCACAGGAAGAAATCGACGCCGCCGCCCCGCTGGCGACCTACGGCCTGACCTCCCGTGCCGCAGTCGACTTGGCCGGACGTCTGGAACGGCTGCTGAAACGCCCGCTGCCCGCCACCCTGGTGTGGGAATACCCAACCATGGACCGTCTCGTGCAGCACCTGTGTCCCGTCCCGCAAGATGCTGTCGAAAGCGGGGAGCCACGAGCACGTTCCGAGCAGCCCCTCGCTGAGGGGCTCGGCCCAGACGGCGACCACGTTCGCGTGGCCTCTTCGGCACCATGCTCTGTCGCGGTGGTCGGCATTGGCTGCCGCCTGCCCGGTGGTATCAGCGGGGCGGACACCTTCTGGAGACACCTGCTGACGGGCAGCGACCTTACTGGGCAGGTGCCGAGCAGACGGTGGCGAGATTTCGCCACCGGCCCCGGCGCTGCGAAACTGGTCGAGGACACCACCCCCTACGGTGCCTTCCTCCACGACATCGAGGCCTTCGACGCCGACTACTTCGGCATCACCCCGCGCGAAGCCGAAGTCATGGACCCTCAGCAACGACTGCTGCTGGAGGTGTGCTGCGAAGCCCTGGACCACGCGGGAGTGCCGGCGCACGGGATCGAAGGCACCAACACCGGTGTGTTCGTCGGACTGAGCGCCCTCGAATACGGCCATCTGACCACATCTGATCCCTCGCGGCTCACCCCCTGGACCAGTACCGGGGCGGCCGGGAGCATCGCAGCCAATCGACTGTCGTACGTCTTCGATCTGCACGGGCCCAGCCTCACGATCGACACGGCCTGCTCGTCGTCCCTGGTCGCCTTGCACCATGCTTGCCGGAGCCTGGGGAGCGGTGAGTGCGACACCGCCCTGGCGGCCGGAGTAAACGTCCTGCTGTCTCCTCTGGTCACGGCCTCCTTTGAGCAGGCTGGAGCACTGGCCGCCGATGGACGCTGCAAGCCCTTCGACGGCTGCGCTGACGGCATCACCCGAGGAGAAGGCTGCGGGGTTGTCGTGCTCAAACGGCTGGCCGATGCCCAGCGCGCCGGCGACAGGATCCTGGCCGTCATCAAGGGCACCGCTGTCAACAGCGACGGACGCTCTGCGGGGCTCATGGCCCCCAACCCCGCAGCTCAGGAGAGCCTTCTGCGTACGGCGCTCGACCACGCACAGGTCGAGGCCGACAGCATCGACTACGTCGAGACACACGGTACCGGTACCCTCCTGGGCGACCCCATGGAAGCCAGTGCGCTGGGTGCTGTGCTGGGCTGCGGCCGGCCGGTCGACCAGCCGCTGCTGATCGGGTCGGTCAAAAGCAACCTCGGCCATCTCGAGGGAGCCGCGGGCATCGTCGGTCTCATCAAGACGGTCCTGGCATTGCACCATCAGCGCATCCCGCAGAGCCTGCACTTCCATACCCCCAACCCGCACATCGACTTCCCGGCCCTGCGGCTGCGGGTCGTCACCGCCACCACCCCCTGGCCGGAGCGGCGTTCCCGGCCTGCGCGGGCCGGTGTCTCCGCGTTCGGTTTCGGCGGCACGAACGCGCACGTCGTGCTTGAACAGGCACCCGACGTCAAGCGTGTCCTGCCCGCTCCCGGAGTGCAGACGGAAGACGGTTGCCACGACGGCCCCCACGTACTGATCGTCTCGGCTCGGTCAACGGATCGCATCGCTGACGCGGCAGCCAGCCTTGCCCGATTGACCGCGGCCGAGGACGCACCCGCCCTGGTGGACATCGCGCACACGCTTGCCCGCCACCGGCGAGGCCCCAAGTGCGCGGCCATTACCGCGCGTACCGGCCAGGACGCGTCAGCACTACTGGCCGCCCTGGCGCGCGGCGAGGAGCTGCCCGGCATCGTCTCCCCGCTACCGGACGACCCGGCAACAGGACGATCGGCCGCTACCCGCCGGCCCGTCTTTGTGTTCTCCGGCTACGGATCCCAGTGGCAGGGCATGGGCAGCCGACTCCTCCAAGAGGACATGTTCTTCGCCGCAGCCGTGCGCGACCTCGACCCGGTCTACCTGGCCGAAACGGGGCTCCCTTTCAGCAGCATGCTGACCCCGTCGCCGTCCTCCACCCACGTCGACCACGTCCAGCCTCTGCTGTTCGGCATGCAGATCGCGCTGGCGCGAACCCTGGAAGCCTACGGTGTGCGCCCCGCGGCCGTCATCGGTCACTCGATGGGAGAAGTCAGCGCTGCGGTCATCGCAGGAGCACTCGACCCGGCTGACGCTCTGCGCGTGATTCTGCGCCGGTCCGAGGAACTGGCCGCCATCGACGCACAGGGCCTCGGGGCGATGGCCGCTGTCGAGCTCCCGCTCGAGACCCGCGCAGCGGTCCTGTCGCGTCACCCCGGCGTCGGCATCGCCGTGCACTCCTCTCCCCTCAGGTGCACCGTGGCTGGACCCGCGCAGCGTGTGCAGGCACTGGTGGAAGAACTGGTGGCCCAAGGGGTGTTCGCCCGGCTCCTCGAGGTAGCGGGAGCAGGTCACTCCCCGGCAGTCGATCCCGTGCTGCCGAGGGTCCACCACGCGCTGGCAACGCTGCGTCCCCGACGGGCGGACCTCCCCTGGTACACCACCGTGCACGAAGACCCCCGCGCAGACGTCCACGCCGATGCCGACTACTGGTGTGCCAATCTCCGCCGCCCCGTTCGCCTCTACCAGGCGGTCGAGGCGGCCGCGGCAGACGGGCACGACCTTTTCCTCGAAATCTCACCCCACCCCATCGCACTCGTTCCGTTGAACGAGACGCTCCACGCCCACGGGGCACCGGCCATCCCCCTGCTGAGCAAGGAGGGAGATGAGGCAGTCGACCTGCGCACGGCACTCACCCGACTGCACCTCGCCGGCGTTCATCTGAACGAAGACCGCCTGTGGCCTGTCGGGACGCGCGTCGCCCTGCCCACTCCAGCGTGGCGGCACAAGCGCTACTGGTTCGGCCGCCCAGGACGGGCATCCGCTGCCTCCGTCGGCCACGGCCTGCTGGGCACACGTACCGACGATCCGCGCAACGACACGATCCTGTGGCAAACCGACCTGGGAGCCGGCACTGCCCCCGCTCCCGAAAGCCACCTCCACGGCTGTCCGGTCCTCACCCTGCCCGCAGCCGCCGCCATCATGATCGCGGCGGCCCGGGAAGCCCAAGACTGCGACGCGAGCGCTTGTGTGCGGATCGAGGACCTGGCCCTGCACGGATGGCTGCCGATCGCCGGCAGCACACCCGTCACTGTGACGTGGGAACCCGGCGAAGAAGACGCCGTCGCAACGATCAACGCCCGCGCCACCGACGGCACCTGGCATCGCTATGCATCAGCTCAGGTCCGCGTCCTGGGAGAACCTCCCGAAGACACACCCGAAGACACCCCCGGAACGCAACCGGCCCTCACCAGCCACTGGGCACCCACCGCAGAGGGGGAATCGGCCTCTCGGGCCGTCGAAGAAGCGCTCACCGCAGTGCTCTACGCGCCGGCCGGAACAAGCACAGCCGATGCGCACAACGCCGTCCCCGGCATTGATCCTTCACAGACTGTCCCTGTCGCCCTGCACCGCATGCACGTTCACAACCTCACGGCAGACGGTCCCCTCAGCATCCAAGCACACCCCACCGCACCCAAGCCCGCGCCATCTGCCGGCGCACCGACGCCCCCGGCCGACACCCTGCCGGCCTGGAACGTGGTCGCTAGCGGGTCAGGAACGCGCATCACGGCCCAGGGCGTCCAACTGCACTGCGCCGAACGCGCAGAAGTACCGGAGCCACTGGAAGCGTTCACCTACGAGATCCAGTGGCAGAAGTCGCCCGCCCCGCTGCCCGGACGACTCGACAGCGCGCTCGTGCTGAGCGACGAGGCCTCCGCGCGTTCGAACGACACCGTGACCACCGCTCTCCGCGCCGCCCTGAAGCAGCGACGGGTACAGACCACAGCCGGCACGTATTCCGAAGACCACACAGACCAGGTACTCGCCGACTGGCTGGCCGGCACCGAGCGCCATGCCACCCGGGCCGTAGTCCTCCTGCTGCCCCCTCCGGCACAGGCCAACCATGCAGAAGCGCTGCAGACAGCCACACAGGTCGCCAGACACCTTGCGTCCAATGCCCCTGCCACACCACCACGACTGTGGCTGGTCACTGAACGGGCCGTGTCGACGTCACAGGCCGAAGCCGGGGTACCGAACCTGGCCTGTCTTCGCGGACTCGTCCGCGTCCTGCGCCTGGAGGAGCCCGGCCTGAGGACAAGCCTGGTGGACCTCGACATGCACCCCGGCTCCGCCGACGACCTCGTCCAGGAACTGCTCGGCGACAGCCTTGAAGACGAAGTCGTCTGGCGTCTGGGAACCCGTCTCGTCGCCCGTCTGACCCACGCCGACCTGACGGAACAGCAACACAAGGCGCCGTTCGTCCGGCGCAGCGGTGCCTACATCATCACCGGCGGCCTCACGGGTCTGGGCCTGGCGACGGCGCGCCGCCTCGCCGACCAAGGTGCGGGCCGCCTGATCCTCAACGGCAGGCGGCCGCCTTCGCCGGAAGCCCAGAAGGCCATCGCCGAGATGTCGGGCGGCGCCACCTCGATCGCTGTGGTGCAGGGAGACATCGCAGACCCTGAGGTAGCGGCACGACTGGTCGACAGCGCATGCAGCGAAGGGCACACCCTGCGCGGGATCGCCCACTGCGCCGGTGTCCTCCATGACCGGATGATCACCGACCTCGCCACATCCGACATCGACACGGTCCTGCGCCCCAAGGTCAAGGGAGCACTCCAACTCGACGAGGCACTCGGCAGCCACACACTGGACTGGTGGGTCTCCTACAGTTCCGCAGCGGCACTTCTCGGTTCGCCGGGCCAGGCTGCCTATGCCGCCGCCAACGCATGGCTGGACGCGTTGGCGCACCAGCACCGGGCCCAGGGCAAGACCGCCCTCTCGATCGCGTGGGGCCACTGGCGCGACACCGGCGCCGCCCCGGCCCAGCGCGGCATGGCGCTGGAAGGCCTCAGCATGTCCGAAGGCCTGGACGCATTGCACACCCTCGTCATCCGCAACCGCACGCACACAGGTGTCGTGCACTTCGACACGCGCCGAGTGCTCGAGGCATTCCCCGGCATGCTCGACATCCCCTTCTTCTGCGAAACGCTGACAGACGACACCACCGCCGACGACGACTGGGCGGGCCCCGACAGTGTCGCAGCACTCGGTGCCGACGCGGCCGACAAGGTCTTCGAGCGGCTGGTCAAACGCACAGCTGCCATCATGGGCTTCAGCGTTGCCGACCTCGACGAGACGGCCTCCCTTCCAGCGCTCGGCCTCGACTCGCTGATGGCCGTACGCATCCGTAACGCCGTCCAGCAGGACTTCGCCGTCACCCTGCCCACGGACCTCATGCTGCGGGGCGCAACGCTGCGGGAGGTCGCCGACGCCCTGCTGAGCGCCCTCGGACTGGGCGCCGACAATGAGCAGGCGCCGTCCCCGTCCGAGAGCGGATCCACCTGTCGGCCGCAGCCCGTCCTGCCGTCGACTATCCAACCGCGGGATGCCGCCGAGCGCCTGGTTGCCAGCACCTGGACGGAGGTCCTGCACAGTCGGCCCAGCGACGTACGAGCCGACTTCGTGACAGCCGGCGGAGATCGTGGCACCGCTGAGCAGCTCGTGAAGGCAATCCAGCGCCGAGTCGGCGACGTCCGCCTGGACATCACCGCAACGGACATCCTGGAGCAGCGGACAGTGGCCGGGGTGGCAGACCTCATTCGGCCGGCAGTCAATCCGGCCGCCGAGTCCGTCATCACCACGTTGCGAAAGCCTGGCCCAGGCACGGCAAAGGCTCCGCTGTTCACATTCCATCCCGCCGGGGGACCGACTTCCGTCTATCGGCCGCTGACGGAACTGCTGCCGCCCGACCAGCCTGTGTACGGGATGGAGCGGATCAGCACGCTCGATACGATGGAAGAGAAAGCGGCACATTATCTGGACCTCGTGAAAGACATCCAGCCGCACGGACCGTTTCGACTTCTCGGCTGGTCTTTCGGCGGCTGCCTCGCCTACGAAATGGCGCAACAACTGCGGGCAGCAGGAGAGGACATCAGCTTCCTCGGCCTCGTGGACACGATCCTTCCCGCTGCGCTGCCCGGCCTGCACTCGCAGGACGTACTGCTGGAGCGGTTCGGCCGTTTCGCCGAGTACGTACAGAAGACCTATGGGTATGACCTTCAACTGCCGTACGACGAACTGGCCGCCACCCCCGAGGATCAGCAGATCGATCTGGTCATGCGCCTGGTGGCCGAGTCGGGCCTCGACATGAGCCCTGGGATCATGGAACACCAGCGGACCTCGTATCTCGACGCGCGCGTCGGTGAACGCTACACACCGCGGCCGTACAACGGTCCCGTAGTTCTCTACCGGGCTCAGCAAGCGCAACCGCTCACCACGGCCCTCGACCCGCGCTACCTCAGGTCGGAGGCGGATCTCGGCTGGGGGCCCCTGTGCCCCGCCCTCGAGATCGTCCCGGTTGAGGGTGACCACCTCTCCCTCATCGATCCGCCACACGTTGCCACGATCGCTCGCCACCTGACGCAGTCCCTCAGGTCGGTCGGACACCGACCCACTGACGACGGACAAGAATTCGTCTGAGGCAGCTCAACCGACCAGTCGGTGCCACACCTGTGGCACCGACTGGCGATCCAACACCTCCCAGGGGGGCCCATCGCAGCTTGGCCGTCGCCGTAGCCTCCTACCCCGCTACGGCGACCGCGGCTACACCCCCGAGAGGTATGGGCTGCCCACCGGTTGGATATCTCCAGTGACTCAACATTCGGCATATGCCGCAAGAACCAGGGGAATATGTTCACCCTTTTGGCGGGGCGTGCCGGGGGTGGGCATCGCGGCAAGGGTGCAGGGAACCGTTAAAGCTGCTCATATGCCCGGAGTGCGCGAGAGCCTGGTAGCGCTCTGCTGAAAGAGCCGCATGACGGCGTCGTCGTAGCGCAGCGATCAAGAAGGTGGGGTCCTTTTGCGCCGCCTCCGGTGTGTCCGCTGGTACTCGGTGGCGCAATTCGGCATGGTCTGTCTCACACCGGGTCTCGATATTAAGGAAATCCACGGCGGCGCACCATTCGGAGGGTCGCTCACCTGCGGATCTCGCGCTCCAAAAAAGTTTGGAACCCCTCATTCCCGGCACCCCCATGTCCTCTTGAGGAGACTTCGCGGCATGACTCTTTTGGTCAGACTTTTTGCCGGTCGCCTTCGGCTGCACAGCCTCCGGCACGTGACACTTCTCTCACTCCTTACTCTACTGATTACCGCGGGGGTGTCGACGGCGGCGGCAGGCAATGGCGGCCGGCCGGGGGTCGCCCCGGAAGCTCGCATTGTTTCCGTGAAAATGATCGACTCCCGCACGCAGGACCTCATGGTGAGCTCGCCGGCCATGAAGAGCGTCATCCCCGTTCGGATCATTCTGCCCAAGAATTGGGCAAAGGATCCAAAGGTAAACTTCCCAGTCTTGTACATGCTGCACGGCGGTGATGACGACTACACTTCGTGGACTCGTGAAACCGATATCGAGGAATTGGCGCGGTCGTCAAATGTGCTCGTCGTGATGCCCGACGCCGGGAAAGCCGGGTATTACAGCGATTGGCACGCCGGTGACCCACGGTGGGAGACGTTTCACACGGGTGAGCTGGTGCGCCTTGTGCAGAGGACATACCGAGCCAGTTCCTCAAGGGCGATCATTGGCCTGTCCATGGGAGGCTTCGGCGCTCTCAACTATGCGGCACGTCACCAAGGAATGTACCGGTACGTAGCCGCAATGAGTTCCTACGTCGATCTGAACGACCCCGCTGTCCGATTTGCCCTGGCACTCGGCTCCCAGAGGGACGGCATCGACATCAGGCGCGTCTGGGGCGACCCCGTCAGGGATTCCGATGTCTGGCAGGCACACAACCCTTCCGCCATGCCGCGTGCTTTCCGGGGCACGCACGTCCATCTCTCGTCGGGCAATGGCGTGCCGGGCCCGTTGGACCTTCATCGCAGCTACGATCAGGTACTCGTGGGCGCAGCGGCTGAAGCGATGCTTCCAAAGTCCATGGAAAAGTTCGCTTCCTCGCTCCGCTTCGCGGGCGTAAATGTCACGACTCACTTCTATGAGCCGGGCACGCATGCCTGGCCGTACTGGCAGCGAGAACTGCACATCATCTGGCCCGCCGTTATGAGATCACTCAAGTAGTGCAGCTTTCCACGGAGGTCCTGTCGGCCATGGCGTGATGCCGACCCGGCCGAGAAAGGGATGGCATGAGGCGAACGGTGATGATCTTCGCTGCGGGATCACGCGGCGACGTTCAACCTTGTTTGGCGTTGGGAAGAGAGCTGATTCGGCAGGGGAATCGAGTCCGCGTCCTCGCCAGCATGCGCTACCGGCCTCTCGTCGTCGGTGAGGACGGGATTGATTTTCACCCCCTCGTTGCGGACCCTGCGGAGATCATCGATTCAGCAGAGGGAAGGAAACTTCTGGAAACGGGGAGCAATCCGGTTTCCTTCATCCTCGGCATGAGAAGGGTGTTGCGCCCTCACATCACCGATCTACTCGAACAGACACAAGTGGGCGCGAAGGGGGCCGACTTGGTTCTGGCCCCTTCTTTTGGCTTCCTCGGCATGCACCTCGGTCAGTTCCTAGGGGTTCCACACGCGATCGTTCACTTCCAGCCCAGCCAGCCCACCAGAAAATTCCCGCACCCCTTGATGCCGGCTGCCAAGCTACTCGGCTCCCTGGGCAACCGCTTGAGTTTTGACGCGGTCGATGCCGGTTCCTGGCTGATGTTCCGTCCCTTCATCAACGAATGGCGCCGGCAGGGCCTCAACCTGCCGGCCTTGTCCCTGCGGGCTTCAATGCGTCGTATCCGCCGTGCGCCTGTACTCTGTGCGTTCAGTCCCTCGATCGTGCCGAGACCGCCCGACTGGGGCGGGAATGTCCATATGACTGGATTCTGGCATCACGAACAGCCGTTCTGGGAGCCTTCCCGACAGCTCCTGGACTTCCTCGCCGATGGCCCGCCACCTGTTTATTTCGGGTTCGGCAGCATGACGCCCAAGGATCCCGCGGCCACCAGCGACCTCGTGCGGAAGGCACTGCGACGTGCAGGACTGCGCGGAGTGCTTGCCGGCGCTCCCGAAACGAGTGAGCCCGACATGCTCGCGGTGCGGGAAACACCCCACGACTGGCTGTTTCCGAGGATGGCTGCAATCATCCACCACGGTGGGGCGGGAACCACGGCGGCAGCGTTGCGTGCCGGAAAGCCGTCACTTGTCTGCCCATTTTTCGGCGATCAATTCTACTGGGCAGATCGGGTGCATGCACTGGGTGCCGGGCCCAAGCCGTTGCCGGCCCGCAATCTGACAGCCTCTGACCTCACCCAACGTCTCCGCATCCTCACTAGTACGGCTTACGCCGATGCGGCCCAGAGGATTGGCAGGGCACTCAGTGCAGAAAATGGAGTTTCCCAAGCCTGCAGCGTACTGAACACCTACCTACAGAACTGAGGGCTTGACTGGACCGGGGCATCGCCACAGAGCCGCGCCGAACTACTCCCTTGATCGGGTGATGTCGCGGCTCACCGGCGGCCTGCGCGAGGGCTGTTCGAGGGCAAGCGGATCACCTGCTTCCCCACCAACACCGTCGGCCAGCCCCTTGTGGGCGAGCCGCCCCGGGCCGCTTTTCAGATTTCCGGCACCGCCTGGGGGAAGCGTCTCTTACTCCTCCCGGGGGAAAATCGAAGATTCAACACGAGGCGTTCGAGTGAACTGACCCGCGGCGCGCGTTCCGTGGTTTCTTCGTTTGTCTATCCCTCGTTGTGCAGCCTGCAGTCATGGTGCGAGCCGTTCAAGCTGTGCTCGCTCGGTTTCGGCCGTCACCAGGACATGACTGCAGAGAAGGGAAAGCTCATGAAGAAGACCGCCGCTGTCGTCGCGGGTGTGATCATGGCTCTGGGTGCGGCCGCACCGGCTTTCGCGGACGCAGAAGCCACGGGTATCGCGATCGGTTCCCCAGGGTTCCTCTCGGGCAACGTGATCCAGATCCCCATCGACGCTCCGTCCAACGTGTGCGGCAACTCGACCGACGTCACCGCTCTGCTGAGCCCCGCGATCGGCAACCGTTGCAGCAACGACTGACGACGTAACGCTCAACGCACCAGCCGCCGCGGCTGTCTCGTGGCCGGCCTTGGACGTCTTCTCTCCGTTCCAGGGCCGGCTTTTCCCACTTCTCCCAGCAGGAAGACAACCAGAGTGCGACAGACCCTGAGCAAGGGAATGGTCGCGGCCGCCGCCGCGACGAGCATCCTGTCCCTGTACACCAGCCCCGCCCTTGCCGACTCGCAGGCGGGTGGGGCCGCCAAGAGCTCGCCGGGCATCCTGTCCGGCAACAATGTCGAGGTCCCCGTCGAGGTGCCGGTCAACGTCTGCGGCAACGCCGTCAACGCGGTCGCCGGACTCGACCCGACGTTCGGCAACCACTGTGCGAGCGACTCGGGTTCCCCCAAGCACCGCGAACACCAGAGATCGCATGAGGACTACGGCGACGACACGGGGTACGGCGACGAGGACTCCGGCTACGGCGACACGGGTTACGGTGACCACGGTGGCGGACACGTCGACCCCACCCAGTCCCCCGGGCTCGACGACCCCACGCCACCGCCCGGTGGCGGGCACCACTCTCCGCCTCCGCCCGGCGGAGGAGACCACACCCCGGCCCCGTACGGCGAGACCACGCCTTCGCCCCATGGTGCAGGTGACCACACTCCGCCCGCTTACGGCGATGGCGATCACACTCCGCCCGCTTACGGCGATGGTGACCACACTCCGCCCGCTTACGGCGATGGCGATCACACTCCGCCCGCTTACGGCGATGGCGATCACACTCCGCCCGCTTACGGCGATGGCGATCACACCCCGCCCCCTTACGGCGGCGATCACACCCCGCCTCCCTACGGCGGCGATCACACCCCGCCCCCTTACGGCGGCGATCACACCCCGCCCCCTTACGGCGGCGATCACACCCCGCCTCCCTACGGCGGCGATCACACCCCGCCTCCCTACGGCGGCGACCACACCCCGCCTCCCTACGGCGGCGACCACACCCCGCCTCCGCCCGGCGGAGGGGACCACACCCCGCCCCCCCACGGCGGCGACCACACCCCGCCTCCCCAGCTGCCCCATACCGGCAGCAACAAAGAGGCCATGCTCGCCGCTTCCGGTGCGAGCGCCGCGATGATCGTGGCCGGGGCCGTGCTGTACCGACGGGGCCGAGCCGGGTCCCGGCGGTAGTGCCGAGGTGACTGCGCCGGGTGCCGGACGGGTTCTCGTCCGGCACCCGCGCCCGTGCTCGTCGACCTCCGGTGCCTGGTGCCGGGCGAACCACAGGCCGTAGTCGGCGAACATCTCCACCGGGACCGGTTCCCCGTGCCGGGCCGGGACGCCCTGGCCGGCGCAGCAGACGTCGAGGCGCCAGGAGGCCATCGACCTGCCGAAGACGCGCAGGTTCGGTTCCCGGCCGGCGGATGCGGGCCGCGGCGCGGCGAGCCGCGTCGGCGAAGAGCCGGTACTGGGCGCCCGGGCGGGGGTTGAAGTCCAGCAGGAGGTAGCGGCAGTCGGGGTCCAGCGGCCCACCGCCGTCAGGCCCGCGCCGCGCGGCCAGGACCACGGCTTGACGCCGGCTCCGCCGCCGCGGACGCGGCCCGCCCGGTTGGCGTATCCGTGGAAGAACCAGTCCGTGGCCCGGGGCAGGAAGCCTGCAGCAACAGGCGGCTGCCCGCCTCCTCGGCGCGCAGGTACAGCTCAGGGGCGTCCGAGGCCGAGCGCACCATGACCGTGCTGTGCAGGTCGGAGTCCGTCGGGAGCAGCCAGGGGCGGCCCCACTTCGCTACCACGGGCAGCCGTGTGGAGGGGTGGGGGACGTCCGGGGCGGCGCACAGGTCGGCCAGTTCGGCTTTGTCGGCGACGAGTTCGGGCAGAGTGGCCGGCATCGCCGGGAGCAGACAGACGGGGTGAGGTCGTCGCGCAGCCGGTTCACCGCGACGGCGCTCGCGTCGTCCGTAGAGATCGGCACCTGGCGGACAAATCGCGATCGGGTAACGGAACTTCCCTTGGAATCGGCGACCACATGTACCTCGACTCCCGCTCTGCCGAGCGAGGGCACGGCCCCGAGCGTGCCGTGGTGAAAGGGATTCCGGTCGATCCGCAGCACAACGGCGGGGACCCGGATGTCAAACAGCGACACGGTCATGAATTTCTTGTCACTCGTTGGCCGTAACGGCGGTGGCGTAATTCCTGCCGATATGACTGAGTGTCAGTAACCGGATTTCAGAAAGGAGCGGGCATGGACCGAAAGAAGCGACGTCCCCGGTCCCGGGTGCTGGCCGTCGTCGCGGCGGCCGCGGCCGCGTCCCTCGTGCTGGCCTCGGGCACCGGATTCGCCGCGGGGGTGGTGCGGGTCGGCGACCCGCCCGCCTCCACACCGGCGCTTCCCGCGACCCCGCCGCTGCCGTCGGCGGTGACGCCTGCTGTCGTCACCGCACCGCCCGCCGTCACCGACCCGTCGGCCGTCGTCACCCCGCCGGCCGTCCAACCCCAGCCGGACACCCCGGCGTTCGGCGCCTTCCTCGACTCCGGTGCCCAGGGCATCGTCCGCATGGCCGAGCTGAGTACCTGGCTGGGCGGCGCGGACCTGCGCGTAGGCCACACCTACCTGCCCGGCAACCACTGGAGCGACATCGAGGGCGCCCCCGGGTTCCTGGACGTGTGGGCGGACTGGCGTACCGAGCGCGCCGACCGGATGCTCGTCCTGAACGTGCCGATGCTCGATCGCAACGAGGACGGCGTCTCCGACGCGGAGGTGGTCCGACTGCTGCGGCTGGGCGCGGTCGGCACGTTCGACGGTCACTTCAGGGCCCTCGCCGAGCGCCTGGTGGAGTTGAAGGTGCCGGACACGGTGATCGTGCTGGGCTGGGAGATGAACGGCGTCACGTACACCTCCCGCTGCGGGCCGGACCCGGAGGCCTGGAAGAAGTACTGGAACAGGATCGTCACCACCATGCGCTCGGTGCCGGGCCAGAAATTCCGGTTCGATTTCGCACCGACCCGCGGCCGGGACGCCATTCCCTGGACGCAGTGCTATCCGGGCGACGACACGGTCGACATCATCGGCATGGATTCGTACGACCAGCCCTCCGGACTGTCGTTCGACGAACAGGTGAAAGAGCCCTACGGCCTGCAGCAACACGTGGACTTCGCCAAAGCCCACGGCAAGCCCATTTCCTATCCGGAATGGGGACTGTTCCGCAACGGCGACAACGCCGAGTACATGAAGCGGATGCTCGCCTGGATGGACGAGCACAAGCCGCTCTACAACACACTCACCGACTACTGCCCGCACGGTGTCTTCGAGTGCGGGGAGAACCCGAGGTCGTCGGCGGTCTACCGGTCCGTCCTCTTCGGCCGCACCGACGAGGCGAGTCCGCCCCCGACCCCGGAGCCCACCAATCCGACCCCGGTGCCGACCTCGACCCCGGTGCCCTCGCCCAACTGCTCGCCGGTGAACCTCGGCGACTGGGTCGAGTACTGGCTCGGCGGGACGCTGTGCCTGCGCTTCGACTGGTGGTCGCGCAACCAGTGAACCCGAGGCGGCGGCAGGTGCCTCACGGCCCGCCGCCACCGCGCTCCCTCCACTCCCGCACGACCCGCACGACCTCCTTGCCCCGCTGCCGCGCGGCCAGGTCGCAGACAGCCGCCGCCAGCAGCGGGGCCGTACGCCGCCGGGCCAGCAGCAGCCGCTGATTGACGGCGGGTTCGGTGCGCCAGTGGTGCTTGTACGGCTCGTCGCCGCGCAGCAGGCTCAGCGTGCCGCGAGCGTGCCGGGTGCAGGCGTCGAGCAGCATCACCGCCACGTCCACCTTGCGTTCGCGCAGACACGGATGGGCGCCGTACAGATAGCCGCCCGCCAGCAGTGGGGACAGCAGGGTCAGGTCGACGGCCACCACGTCGTCGTCGAGCCGGAACTCGGTGACGACCGCGTCCCCGGCACACACCATCGGCCCGACCGCCCGCACCAGATGCTCCCGGAACCGCTCCCGCAGATGCTCGGACGTCACCTTCCGTCCCTGCCACTGCAGTTCGTGCAGCTCCAGCAGCCGCCGCAGCGCCTTGTCCACCTCGCCCGGCCCCACCACATGCCGCTCGACGCCGAGCGCGTCCAGCTTGCGCAGCTTGGCGCGTACCCGCTGGGCCTTCGACGACGGCAGCCGGGCCACCAGTTCGTCCATGGGTACGGCGGGCAGCTCCAGGCACAGTGAGTCGGCCACCCGGCGCCGGGGTCCGTGCCAGCGGTCGTATACGCGCTCGGCCGCCGAGCCGGGCCGTACCTCGCGCAGATCGATCAGCGAGGTGCGGGCGCAGGCGGACAGGCCTTCGGTGAGCGCGGCGGCCGCGTCCTCGCCGCGTTCGTCGTCCAGCAGGACGTCGCCGTAGTCGGAGATCGCCCCGCCGAGCGGCACCAGCGCGGGCACGGGCCGGCGCACCCGCATCAGGGGAGCGGCGGCGACGAGTGCGCCGCCGTCCCGCACGAGCAGCAGGCGCAGCCGTCCGCGCCTGCCGTACGACAGCCACCAGGAGTGCAGCCAGGCATGGCTCTGGAAGGGGGTCGCGGTGGCGCACCGGCCGTGCAGCCGCCCCCACTGCGCGCCCAGTTCACCGAAGGCGACCTCATCGGTGACGAGTTCGGTCGTGTACGTCACAGCTGGCCGTGGGCTTCGGCGGCAACGGCGGGGGACGGCACGGAGAGGGCGCGCCCGGATCCGTCGGCCGTGCGGCGCGGCCGGACCAGCAGCACCAGTCCGCCGAGCAGCCCGCCCGCGCTCGCGCCGACCAGGCCTGTCACCGCCGGGGAGGCGGAGGAGGGATCGGTCGGCCTGGTCGCGCGGGCGAACTGCTGGAGTTCGACGTTGGTCTCGCTCCTCGTGTCGGTGGAGTGCTGGGTCAGCGCACGAGAGACGGCGTTGGCCATGTCCGCGGCCAGGTCCGGGCGGGAGGAGGTGGCCGTGATCGCGACCATCGGGGCGTCCGGCGAGGTCGCCGCCTGCACGCTGGACTGCAGCGTCTTCACGGATACGCCCGCCCACACCTGCGCGCCCCTGAGCACGGCGAGCTGAGTGGCGACCCGGCCGTAGGCCTGCGCGAAGCCCAGCGCGGACGCCGGGTCGGACTTCGAGGTCGGCACGGCGACGACATAACTGGTGGCCGTGTACGTCGGTGGTTCGGCCAGGCCGTAGCCGCCGCCCAGGAGGCCGCCGGCGAGGACGCCGGCCGCGATCAGGGTCCAGGGCGGCAGGGTCCGGGCACGGGTGACGGCCGCCCGGCGCCGGGCGGTGAGGGTTTCGGTCATGACGAGGGGGCTCCCTGGAGTGACGGGGACGACGACGGGGACATCGCGGCCGTGTACACGCCCATGAGCTGGGCGGCGCTGCGGGTGATGCAGTAGTGGCGGGCGGCCTCTGGGGCCGTCCGTGGACCTGGGCCCTGCGCGCGGGTCGCGGCGACGGCGGCCGCGAACTCCTCGACGCCGCACGGAACCCGACGTGCGGAGGCGGCCAGGTACGGAGGCAGGTCCTCGATCGCCGGGCAGGAGGCGTAGAGGACCGGCAGCCCGGAGGCCAGCGCCTCGACGATCGCCAGTCCGAAGGCCTCCTCCGGCGACGGCGAGGCGAGCACGTCCATCGCGGAGGCGAGCGAGGGAAGGTCGGGGCCAGGGGTGCCGTCGGGCACGTAGGGGCGTTCGCCGGTGAACAGGACCCGGTCGGCGACACCGGCCTCGTGCGCGGTGCGGCGCAGGACGTTCTCCTCGTCGCCGCCGCCGACGAGCAACAGCCAGTGGTCCCGTGGGAGTCGTGCGAGAGCGTGAACGAGGAAGTCGAAACGTTTGCCGGGGGCGAGGCGTCCGATGCCGCCGATGACGTACGCGTCCTCGGGCAGCCCGAGGCGGCGGCGGGTGCGGTGGCGCCGGTCGGGATCGAAGCGGAAGCGGGGCAGGTCGATGCCGTTCGGGACGACCTCGATGCGGGGGGCCGGGACGCCCCAGCGGCGCAGGCGCTCGGCGACCGTGGGGGAGACGGCGACGGTCGAGCGGCCCAGGCGCTCGCTGGCCAGGTACAGCGAACGCACCCCCCGCGACAGCCGCCGGCCCTCCATCTGGGAGTCGCCCAGGGAGTGTTCGGTGGCGACGATCGCCCGGACCCCGGCGAGACGGGCGGCCAGGCGGCCGTAGACGCAGGCGCGGTAGAGGTGGGTGTGGACGAGGTCGTAGCCGCCCGAGCGGATGAGCCGGACCAGCCGGGGCAGCGCGGTCAGGTCCCGGTTGCCGGCCATGCCGAGGTGGGTGACGCGCACCCCGTCGGAGGCCAGCCCGTCGGCCACCGCACCCGGGTTGGTGAGCGTGACGACATCGCAGTGGACGGGCAGGTGCCGCACCAGCAGCCGCAGTTGCTGCTCGGCGCCGCCCACGCCGAGGCCCGTGATCACATGCAGCGCCTTCATCACGCCCCCACGACGGGACGGCGGCGCAGCCGGTGCAGCCGGTGCTTGAGGAAGAGGCGTACGGCGTGGTCGTTCTGCCCGACATGGACGCGGGGGAGGGCGTGCGGGCCGGTCAGCGGGCCGGGGTCGATGGCGCAGGCATACGCGTACCCGGCGTCCCGTACGGCACCGACGACCCGCCGGTCGATCACGCCGTACGGATAACAGAACCCGGCCACCGGGCCGCCGGTCAGTTCCTCCAGCAGGGCCCGGCTCTCGAACACCTCGGCCTCCAGCGTCGCGTCGTTCGTTTGGGTGAGGTCGAGGTGGGTGAGGCCGTGCGAGCCGATCTCGACGCCCTCGGCAGCCGCGTGCCGGATGCCGTCGGCGGTGAGCAGCGCCTTGCGCGGACCGCGGGCATCCCAGGCGTTGCTGCCGCCGAGCCGGCCCGGAAGCACGAACAGGGTGGCACCGCAGTCCCAACGGCCGATGATCGGCAGGGCGTTGTCGACGAAGTCCGCGTACCCGTCGTCGAAGGTCAGCGCGATCAGGTCCCGGCCCTCGCCGCGGGCGCGCGCGGCGAGCAGCTCGGCCAGGGAGACGGCCCTGAGGCCCCGCCGGTGGAACCACCGCAGCTGGGTCTCCAGCCGCTCGGGCGTGACCGTGATGCGGTACGGGTCGTCCGCGCATTCGGCCACCGAGTGGTACATCGCCACCCACGGAACCGGACCGGGGGCGAGTCGTCTGCCGACGTCTTGGGAGTCAACGGCCATGCTTGAGCCTTCGTGTGACGGTGCGTACGGAGTGGAGCGCTGGGTCGAGGCCCTGGGCGCGGAGAGCCAGGCCGAGCAGGAGGAAGACCGTGGTGGCGGTCAGGCAGCCGGCGGCCAGGGCGGGCACGGGGGAGGCGACGTGCTGTGCCACGAAGGCTCCCGCCGGCGTGGCAACCACCGCGGCGCGCAGCGGCTTGGTCAGCTCCGCCAGCACCCGGCGGGTGCGGATCGGGACGCCGCCCCGGCCCATGCCGGCCAGCAGCAGGGCGGCGCTGACCGTGATGCCGGCGGCGTTGGCGGTGGCGATGCCGTCGACGCCCCACGGCAGCACCGTGAAGGACCCGATCCAGGCCGTCACCACGATGCCGGCCGTCATCGCGCCGACCGGGTACCAGGTGGGGCGGGCCGCGGAGAAGTAGGACCGGACGAGGGCGCCGACCAGGGTCTGGCCGAGCAGCCCGAGGGCGTACACGCGCATGACGCCCGCCGTCGCCGCCGAGTCCCTCGGGGTGAACGCGCCCCGCTGGAAGAGGAGTTCGACGATCTGCGGAGCGCAGGCGATCACGATCGCCGTGCCCAGCAGCACGATGCACGCGGCCAGCGACAGGTCCCGCTCCACTCGGATCCGGGCCCGTTCAGTGTCGCCCTCGGCCAGTGCGCGGGCCACCACCGGGAAGGTGACGGTACTCAGCATCAGCGACAGCGCCATCGGCATCTGGGCGACCTTCTGCGCGTAGTTCAGGTGCGAGATGGCGCCGGCCGGGAGGTGGGAGGCGAGGAGCCGCTCGATGAGCACCTGCGACTGCCGGCACAGGGCGAAGAGCAGGACGCTGGCGACCAGGGCGAAGTCCATGGGGCGCACCTGGCCGGGGGCGCAGGCGGCCACCGTGTCCGCCCGCTTGCGCAACTGCCGCCACAATGAGGGCAGTTGTACGGCGATCATCAGGCATCCGCCCATCGCGACGCCGACCGCCGCCGATCGCACCCCCCAGCGGCCGCCGAGGACGAACATCCCGCTGATGATGCCGATGTTGTAGGCGACGTAGATCGCGGCGGGGGCGAGGAAGCGGCGGTGGGCGCGCAGGGCCGCGCTGCAGTAGCCGGCCAGCCCGAAGCTGAGTACGCAGGTCGCCGTGAGCCGGGTGCAGTCGACGGCGAGCGCGGGGTGGGGCAGGCCAGGGGCGAGGGCCTCGACCAGTTGCGGTGCGGCGACGACGAGCAGGACGGCCGTGGCGACGAAGCCCAGTGTGAGGCGCGGCAGGGTGGCACCGACCAGGGCGCGGACCGGATCGCCGGGAACACCTTGCGCGCGCCGGGCCAGCGCCGCGCTGAACGCCGGGACAAGCGCGAACGCCAGACCCTCCTCGATCAGGAGGGTCGCCGCGAACTCCGGCACGGTCCACGCCACCAGAAACGCGTCCGTCTCGCTCCCGGCCCCGAACAACCGGGCCAGCGCCTGGTCCCGCACCAGCCCCAGCAGGGCCCCGGCGACGGAGAGCCCGGCGGTGACGAGGGCGGCCTTGGCGAGGAACCGCCCGGACGCGGAGGCCGAGTCGGGGGCGCCGCCCGCGCCGGGACGACCGGCCGGCGCCTCGCCATCTCCGGGGCGGGTGGTGGGGTCGTACGGGGGGACGGGGCTCGGTGCGCTTGCGAGGGTCCGGGCGTTGGTGGGGTCGTACGGGGGGACGGGGGTGGGTGCGCTTGCGAGGGTCCGGGCGTTGGTGGGGTCGTACGGGGGAGCGGGGGTCGGTGCGCTCTCCGGGGACCGGGTGTCCGTGGTCCCGGGGGCGTGCCAGGGGGCGGCCGGGGCCGGCACTCCCAGGGCGTCCGATCCGTCCGTGGGGCAGGGCCCTCCTGGGACGCCCGCCGTGTTCGCCGGCGTCCCGGGGACCGGCGCGGGCCCGGCGGCGCGGGCGATCCGGGGGACGCCCGGGGGTGTCACCGTCATCGCGACGCGGCCTCCTCGGCATCGCCGACGGTCCGCTCGACCGCTCCCGCGGCCCGTCGGGTCCGGGGCCCGGCCTCGTCGGCCCCGACCAGCGCCCACCAGGCCACCGCGCCGAAGACCACGGCCGTCAGTACGGTGGACGGGCCGCCGATGTCCGCGTAGGCGAAGTCGATGAGCTGCCAGATCAGCAGGCCGGTGCCGATCAGGGAGCAGTCCGGATCCGTGCCCGTGACCCGCGCGCGCCACAGACCGCGCAGGCCGCACACCAGCAGGGCCAGCCAGCTGCCGACCAGGGCGAGGGCCCCGACGAGGCCCTGCTCGGCCAGCACCAGCAGGTACATGTTGTGCGGGGACAGCAGCGGCTGCTTGCGGAAGGCCGTGCCCGCGCCCTCCGTGTCGCTGCCGGAGGAGAGGGCCAGTGAGGCGTGGCTGTCCCGGTGGTCCGGGAATCCCTTCAACCCCACGCCGGTCAGCGGCTGTTCGTGCCACATGCCGACGGCCGCCGCCCACATCGTGTACCGGTCGGTCACGGACTGGTCCGGTGCGTCGGTGACCCGCGTGATGCTGTAGATCCGCTCCTGCAGCATCGCCGAACCGACCCCGAAGCCGCCGACCAGGACGACCCCGGCGGCGACCGCGACGGCCCCCACCTTCAGCGCCCGCCGTGGCCCCGCGAGCACCAGCTGCACCGCGCAGGTGGCCGCAGTGGCGATCCACGCCCCGCGGCTGAAGGACAGGGCGAGCGGGAGGAGCAGCGCCGACGCGCAGCACGCGGCGGCGGCCCGCTGCCGTACCGAGGCCCGGCCGAGCGCCAGACCCAGCGCGCACACCAGGCCGAAGGACACGACCGTGGCCATGCCCATCACGTCCGTCGGCCCGAAGGTGCCCACCGCGCGGACGTCCTCGCCCTGGTAGGAGGCGCCGGTCCCGGTGACGTACTGGTGGACCCCGATCGCCCCCTGCCACACCGCCAGCCCAACGAACGACCAGGCCAGCAGCCGGAAGTCACTACGGCCGCGGATCAGCAGCAGCACGGCGGCCGGCACCAGGACGAAGATCTGGAGGTAGCGCCCGAGACCGGTGATCCCGGCACCTGGCGAGGGCGCCCCCATCGCGGCGACCGCGAGTCCCAGCACCGGAAGGCCCAGTACCAGTGCGGCCGTACGGGACAGGGGGCGCCTCCGGTCCCGCGCGAGACGGGTCGCGCAGTACAGCACCACGAGCGCGGAGACCGCGTCGGCGGGGCCCGCGCCGCTCTCCCCGGTGGGCGGGAGCGGCAGACCGAGCAGGACGAGCACGGCGAGTACGGGCAGGACCGGCGGCCACTCGCGGAGGCGGGGCACGGGCAGGGCGTGACTCATGGGCGCGGCTCAGCTCCCTGTCGGCCGTGCGAGTGCGGCCGCGGTGCGCAGCAGGATGCAGATGTCCTGCCACAGCGACCAGTTGTCGATGTACGCGTTGTCGAAGCGCGCCCGGTCCTCGATCGAGGTGTCGCCGCGCAGGCCGTTGACCTGGGCGAGCCCGGTGATCCCGGTCCGCATCCGGTGGCGGGACGCGTAACCGGGGTGGTTCTGGCTGAACTGGGCGACGAAGTAAGGGCGTTCGGGGCGCGGGCCGACCAGGCTCATATCGCCCCAGAAGACGTTCAACAGCTGGAGCAGCTCGTCGAGGGAGCTGCGGCGGAGGAAGCGGCAGAACCACGACATGCGGTCCTCGTCGGCCACGCTCCAGCGGGTGGCGGACTCGTGCTCGTCGACCGGGCGGTGGGTGCGGAACTTCAGCAGGGTGAAGGGGCGGCCGTCCTTGCCGATGCGCTCCTGCCGGAAGACCACCCCCGGCCCGTCGCTGACCCGCAGCACCACGGCGCACACCAGCAGCAGCGGACTGACCAGCAGCAGGAGCGTCCCGGAGACCAGCACGTCCAGCAGTCGCTTGCCCACGCTTCCGCGCCGCGGCCCGTGCCCCATGTCGAGGCGCCGGCAGGAGAACCCGGCGAGCTGGTCGCGGGTCGCGTACGACGGTGAGTCCGCGTCGACCTCCCACACCTCGCACCCCGACTCGGCGAGCGCCCGCAGCAGCGGTCCCTGCTGGGTCCGTACCGAGGGGTGGACGGCGAGCACGTCCCGTACGCCGTTCTGGATGAGCGCCCGCTGCACCTCCTGACCGGTCGTCAGCACTGGCAGTCCGTCGGTCCTTTCGGGGTGCTCGGCCACGATCCCGACCGGGCGCACCCCGCAGCGCGGGTGACGCAGGACGGCGGCGGCGACGCGCTGGGCGGTCGCCGCCGGGCCGATGACCAGGGCGGTGCGGGGGCGGCTCAGCAGGGCGGTACGCCGGCGCCAGTGCACCAGGCCGCGGCCCGCGCAGTCCGCCGTCGACTGGAGCAGGAAACCCAGCAGCAGGGTGCGGGCGGACAGCGCGTGCGCCGGGGCGTACGCCGCGACGAGCGCCGCGAGCGCCGTCCAGGTCACGGCGATCCGGCCGCAGACGGCGGGGAGTTCGTCGAGGACGCCGGGGGCGTGCTGCGGGAGACGCGGGCGCAGCAGCGTCGACGCGACGACCAGGAGGGCCAGCAGCAGGGGGCCCTGCTCGACGCCCGCGAACGCCACGGCGCCGAGGACGGCGGCGGTGACGTCCGCGGCGAGCAGCGGCACGGGGGAGGCCGGGCGCGCCGGAGGGCGGCCGGCCGGGAACCGGAATCCGGCTCCGGCGGTGCGCGTGGGCATGACCGCGACGGGCGAGAATCCGGGATCCCGTGGCTGCCCGCCGGGCGAGGGGACGGTACTTTCCGCGGTCACGAGTGGATGGACTCCCTGTACTCGGAGGGCACGGCGGCAGCGGCGGACACGTCGCCGAGCAGGTCGCGGTACACGCCCGTCACCGCCTCGGCCGCGTGCCGCACGTCGTGCGTGGACAGGACGTGGCGGCGCCCCAGATGCCCGAGCGACTCACGCAGCAACGGATCGAGCAGCAACGAGGAAACGGCGTCGGCGAGTTGGGCCGGATCGCCCGGGGGGACGAGGCAGCGGGGCATGGGGACGGCCGCTGGGATTCCGGTGCCGGCCGCAGGAGAGGCGGGGGTCTCGGGGCGGCCGGGCGTGAAGACGGGAGCCCGGTTCGCGGGGTTCCCCGGGGCCCGGCGGGCAGGGCGCAGAGCCGGTGGCAGGCTCTCGCGGGCGCCGTCCACGTCCGTCAGGACCACGGGGCGCCCGCAGGCCATCGCCTCCAGCGGGGCGAGCGCCATGCCCTCCCAGCGCGAGGGCAGCACGACCAGGTCGGCGGCCTGGTACCAGGGCGCCGCGTCGGGGACGGTCCCGGCGAAGACCACCGACTCGGGTGCGCGAGAGCGGAGTTCGACGTGGTCCGGCCCGTCGCCGACCAGCACCAGACGGGCCGCGGGGACCCGGTCCTGCACGGCGTACCAGGCGTCCAGCAGGACGTCCTGGCCCTTCTGCCGGCACAGCCGCCCCACGCACACCACCAGCGGGGCCGCCGGATCGACGTGCGGAAGCAGCGCGGCCCGTACGGTGTCGACGGCCGCGGGATGGAAGCGCCCCGGATCGATGCCGTTCGGTACGACCGCCCAGGGGGCGGCGATCCCGGCGCGCGCTCCGGTCGCGCGCTCCGCCTCGCTCACACACACCACCCGGGAGGTCCAGCGCGCCCCCCATCGCTCCCACCGCAGCGCCAGCGCCGCCATGCCCCCCTCGACCGCCTCGAACGACCAGGCGTGCGGCTGGAACACCGTGGGGACGCGTCCGCGCACCGCGAGCCGCCCGGCCAGCCCCGCCTTCGCGCTGTGCGCGTGCACCACATCGGGCCGCGCCTCCGCGACCACCCGCACCAGTCGGCGTACCTCTCGAACGAGTGTCGGGCCCGGCGAGCGGGTCGCCCGCCAGTTGTGTACGTCGGCGCCCAGTGACCGCAATTCGTCGGCGAGACGGCTGGCGGGGCAGGCGACCGAGACGTGCAGGCCGGCCGCGAGTTGCGCCCGCGTCAGGTTCATCACGACACTGGCGACCCCGCCGTCCACCGGCTGGGTGACGTGCAGGACCCGTGACCGGGGGTCGGGTGCTGGCAGGTGCATTGCGCGGTTTCCTCGCTCACGGTGGCGCTCGGGACTGCGGGCGGGACCGCGCCTCACTCAGTTGCGTCGACGGCCCGGAAGAGCACGCCGGCCCATGCCGCGTCCCGCTGGGAAACGAGCCGGAAGGCCGGCTGGTCACCACCGCGTCGCAGAGCGGTTCCGAGATCGAACACATCGGAGCCGTAGCCCAACGTGTTCGAGCACGAGGGCTCCCGCCGGCTCGGAGGCGTGCGCGGGGCGCTGATCGTCGAGTTCAGGACGCCGTCGCGGGGGTTGGCGGCGTCGGTCAGCACGGTGTTCGGCCCGCGCCCCGTGGAGACGGTGAGCGAGTCGGCCCTACGGCCGCGGTCGCCGCCGTGGGCGACCAGGGCCGCCCGGCCCGACGTTCCCTTCGGGACGCGCACACCGCGCGGCCGGACCTCCTGGCCGAAGCGGGCGTCCAGGGTGCCGAAGCCGTCCCACAGGGTCGGGTTCCCGCCCCAGTACAGGCGCGCGTACGTCACCCGGGCGCCGTCCGGCGGACGGACCTCGGCCCGGGAGGAGTTGTAGGTGTCGGGATTGCTGTCGACATCGACGTAGGACCGCGTGCTGACGGCCGTGCCGGCCGCGCGGACGATGCCGCCGTGCTGCAGCGCGTGGTACCGCTCGGCGAACGGCAGGCGCGGGGCCTCGGGGGCGGGGGGCGCGGCGGCGCGGGCCCGCGCGCAGAACACTCCCGGAGCGAGGACGCCGACCGTCGCGCGGCGCAGCAGCGGACCCGGGGAATTACGCATGACTGGCAGTGCCCTTTCGGGAATTCGGGAATTCGGGAACCTCAGGGAGCGAGAGGAATGCGATCGGCTGGCTTCAGGGAGGCGCGTCCGGGGGTGCGCAACTCTAGCCGCTATCCGTATGAATCCCCCAAAAATGGACAAGTGTGTCGGATCGGCGAAACGTGGTCCGTTGCCGGATCACCCCTTTGGCGGCACAACCCGCGCGCGCGTCAGGCGTTGACAAAGCGCCGGGTATCCGCCCGGATGTTTGTGTCAACCCTCAAGGAGCACCTCTCCATG
The DNA here is from genome assembly GCF_050214755.1 of Streptomyces sp. C1-1. NCBI lineage: Bacteria > Bacillati > Actinomycetota > Actinomycetes > Kitasatosporales > Streptomycetaceae > Streptomyces > Streptomyces sp. C1-1. Next base: position 6,343,572 of record NZ_CP189826.1, read on the forward strand.
TCGCGTATCGCGAAGGGCCTGGTCCTTACCGCCGCCGCCGCGGCGGTCGCCGGCGGTGCCGGTATCGCCTCCGCCGACTCCGACGCGCACGGCGTCGCCGCCCACTCCCCGGGTGTGCTGTCGGGCAACGTCGTCCAGGTTCCGATCCACGTGCCGGTCAACGTCTGCGGCAACACCGTCGACACCACCGGTCTGCTGAACCCCGCGTTCGGCAACGTGTGCGTCAACGACTGACGTCCCTCGACGTCGCCGCCTTCAGGCGCGCACTCCCCTCGCCGGCCGCCCTCCCGTGGTTCCTCCGCGGGCGAGCGGCCGGTTCGCACTGCCCCGAACGGGGCCGTGCGGTTGCGGGGCGCGAGGGGTGATCCCACGGTGGGCAGCAGGTCCCCTTCACCACCGAACCGTCCTCACCCGGGTCACCGACCTGCTGAACGCCGTCCTCGAGGCCCGCAACGGCCAGTTCCCGGCCGCCGACGCCGACATCCTCGGCAAGGCCGCCACCGACGCCCTCGCCAAGGTCTCCGCCGCTGTCCCCGCGGCGCCCGCGACCCGGCGCTCCCCGCGACCCCCGCCACCCCGGCGACGCCCGCGACCCGGCACTCCCGGGGCCCCCGCCACCCCGGGGACGCCCGCGACCCCGGCGCTTCCCGCGACCCCCGCCACCCCGGCGACGCCCGCGACCCGGCACTCCCGGGGCCCCCGCCACCCCGGCGACGCCCGCGACCCTCGCCACCCCGGCGACCCCCGCCACCCCGGCCATCCCCGCCGCTCCGACCTGCGCGCGACCCTGCCCTGCCCGTGCTGCCGACGCTCGCCAAGAACGGCGACGACGCCAGGCCGAGGGCCGCGGCCGACCTCACCGGCGACGCCCTGTCCGTGCTGCGGAAGGCGATCGACTCCCGGCTCCAGGCGGTCACCTCCGGGGACGTCACCCAGGCGGTGCCGGCCGTCACGAGCGTGGTGGCGGGACTGGTCAACACCGTCACCGCGACCCTGCTCGGCGGCAGCCTCCCCGCCGCGAACCTGCCGGGCCTTCCGGTGTCGACACCTTCGCTGCCCGCGACGCCGGCGCTGCGCGTCGAGCGACCCGGACGAAGGCCGAACTCACCGCGCCCGCCCGGCAGATCCGGTACGAGGGTCGGCCGGGCGGCCTTTCATACGAGAATGAGAAACGTTTTCTGCGAGCGGGGTTTCCCCGCCGGTCGCGGATCGTTGGGCACGGCGTCAGAATTCACCCTGGTGACGTGAGTTGCCCAATGAAAGGAACCCGATGAAGTCTCTGAAGGCCGCCGCTGTCGTTGCCGGTACCGTCGCCCTCGCCGGCGCCGCCGCGCCCGCGTTCGCCTACAGCGCCTCTGACATGACGCCCACCAGCCTCAACGGCGCCGTGAACACGCTCACCAGCGGACACATCCAGCCCCGCGACATGATGCCGCTGCAGCACCAGTCGCACGCGCTCGACACCGAGAAGAAGGGCTCCTTGCTCAGCACCGTGAAGGGCGCGACGGGCGCGCTGAACAAAAACGGCGGACTGCTCGGCGGCCTTCCGCTCCAGCACTGAATCGCACCGGAACCGAATTCACGTAGTGCCGCAGGCTGTTCGACGCGAGTCCCTCGTTCGTGTGGAGAGGGCGGGGACCGTCCCCCGGTCGGGTGAGAAGCCGCCCGGCCGCTTCCCGGGCCGTCGATAAGGTCGCGCGGTGACCTCAACCTCAAGCGAAACCCGCCCCCTCGGCCCCGCCGAACTGGGCACCCTCGTCGTGATGGCCTGGAGCGGCGAGGCCCCCGACGGCGACATGGCCTACCTGCTCGTCCACCCCCTCGGCGACGCGGCGGACGGCCCCGAGGCCGCGTCGGCCGCCGTCGCCGACCTGCTCAGGAGCGTCGGCCTGCCCATCGGCGGCGAGCTGACCGACGCCGCCGCCAAGCCGAGCCTGCCGCTCAGCCTGCTCGTCGCGGGCGGCCACGCCGTCGTCACCCTGCCGGGTTCCAACGCCCAGTGCACCCCGCCGCCGGAGTGGCTCGCTGCGGTCGCCGAACGCGGCTACGCCTACCTGGTGTTCACCACCCGCCCCTGGCCCGAGGCCGAGCCGGGCAAGCCCGTCGACCCGGAGGCCTTCGCCGCCTTCGCGGGCGCGGAGGAGACCCTGAACGCGGCGGCGCACGTCGTCCTGCCGGCGCGCAGGCTGCGCGGCTGACGACGGTGGCCGAGGGCCAGGGCGCGGCGGGCGGGCACGGACCCCGGGTTCGCCCTGCTGCTGGTGATCACGGGGTCGGCACGGTCCCCGCCCCCGTGCCGCTGGAGGGTGCCGAGCAGTCCCTGGGCATGGAACTGCCCAAGCTCGGCGGTGAGATTCCCCTGCCGACGCCGGGCCGGCCCCACGGGCCGCGGTAACTCGAGGGCCGGCTCATCCCGGAGCACGTCCTGCCGCAGCCGCCCGTCGCCGTCGGGCTATCCGGCGCCGGCCTGCGCGCGCCTCTGCCATAGGTCCTGGGCGACCGGTTCGGCCACGTCGGCGTCTCCACCCCCGCCTCCGACCCGCGCACCCTCGCCCCCGGCCTGAACCTGGACGCCCCCCTGACCCCGCCCAACCCGCGGAACGCCGGCCCGCCCGACCTGAAGCTCCCCGAGGCGGGCGTGCTGCCCCCGGTCCTGCAGACGGTTCCCGGCGCCGACCTGGGGCTCGGTCCCGGCCTGTGGTCGGACGGCGTATCCGCCGGGCCTGGACCGTCGTGACCGGTCCGGGTCCGTTCGAGTTCCCCCGTCCACCTCTTGGCCCCTCGACGGTGACCGCACGGGCCGTCGGCCGGTTAGCGCGTCGGAGAACCGAGCGAACCGGATCGGACGAGGAGCGAGCCATGGTGGTCAGTGCAGGCGGAGTGCCGGTAGGTGCGGAGGGGGAGCCGACGGGAGCCGGGACGCGGCGGGAGATGCTACGGGCGCTGCTGGCGCCGGCCATGGCGCTGGCGCTCGCCCCGGTCGTCGCCGCCTCGCGGCCCCCGGGCGGGAGCGGCGAGTACGCCTTCGACGAGACGTACCACAGCCGCCGCATCCAGGGCTTCAGAACCGCCTCCACCGCGGTGGCGGCGCACGGTGCCGTCGGCGAACACTGGCAGGTCACCGTCGACGGACGCCCGCTGCACCTGATGCGCCGGGCCGACGGCACCTGGCTGAGCATGGTCGACCACTACCGCTCGTACCCGACGCCGCTGGAGGCCGCCCGCGCCGCCGTCGACGAGATGGGGCCCGGGGAGCGCCTGCGGGCCATGGCGCCGGGCCCGATGGGCGGAGAACAGACGGACATGAGGGGAGACCATGGCGTACACGCGTAAGGACGTCAGCACCCTGACGAGCGCCGAGAAACGGCGGTTCGTGAACGCGATGCTGGAGGTCAAACGGCGGGGGGAGTACGACGAGTTCGTGCGAACGCACGTCGAGTACTACACCTCCGACGGGGAGAAGGGGCTGCGTACGGCCCACATGACACCCTCCTTCCTGCCCTGGCACCGCCGCTTCCTGCTGGAGCTGGAGAAGGCGCTGCGCAGGGTCGACTCCTCGGTGGCCGTGCCGTACTGGGACTGGACCCGCGACCGCACCGCGGCCTCGGCGCCCTGGACCGCCGACCTGCTCGGCGGGAACGGCCGCGGCGCGGACCATCGCGTGACGACGGGGCCGTTCGCCTACGTGGCCGGCCACTGGAGCATCAAGGTCGGCTTCACCGACGAGAAGTTCCTGACCCGGGACCTCGGGCGGGCCCGTGACCCGATCGCGCTGCCGACTCGCCGCGAACTGGAGTCGGCGCTCGCCGATCCGGTCTACGACGTCTCGCCCTGGGACTCCACCGTCACCAGAGGGTTCCGCAACAAGCTGGAGGGGTGGGGGACCGGGCGGGGCAGTGTCGCCTGGCGCAACCACAACCGCGTGCACCGCTGGGTCGGCGGCGCGATGCTGGGCGGCGCCTCCGTCAACGACCCGGTGTTCTGGCTCCACCACGCCTTCGTCGATCTGCAGTGGACCCGCTGGCAGGCCCGGCACAAGGGCGCGCGTTACCTGCCGGCCAAGCCGCCCGGCGTCGGTGACAAGCAGCACGAGCGGATCGTCGCCCGGCACGAGAAGATGCCGCCCTGGGACGTGACGCCGGACCAGATGGAGGACGTCAGCCGGATCTACCGGTACGTCTGAGCGGCCCCGGGTACGGGAAGAGCCCCGGCGCTCGAGGCGCCGGGGCTCTTCCGCGGGTGCGGAGGGCGTCAGTTGCCGTACCCGTGGTCACCACCCTTGTCATGGTGGCTGAGGTTGACGCAGGTGTTGCCGAACGCCGGGCTCAGCAGCCCGGTCACGTCGGCGGTGTTCCCGCACACGTTGACGGGATTGTGGATCGGGCGCTGGACGAGGTTGCCCGACAGCAGGCCCGGCGAACCCACGGCCGCGCCCTGGGCATCGGCATCGGCCATGGCCAGGCCGGCGCCGCTGACGACGACGGCACCGGTGCTGAGCGCGACGGCGGCCACCTTCGCGATGCGAGACATCACATTCTCCTTCTGGATAGGGGAGTGCGCCGGCAGCGCTCGCCGCCGCACTCCCCCTTCAACGCCGAGTCTCGCGCGGGGTCACGGCGTTCATCGGCGCATCACCCTTCTCGAACCCGCTCGCACGCGCTCCCACCCGCTCGCCCCCGGCTCTCAGCCCAGCCGCCGCACCGGCTGCCCGTCCAGGAAGGCCCGGATGTCCTCGACGGCCTGTCCGTAGTACGTCTCGTAGTTCGCCCGCGACACATAGCCGAGGTGGGGCGTGGCCAGCAGACGGGGCGCGGTGCGGAGCGGGTGGTCGGCGGGGAGGGGCTCGACGTCGAAGACGTCCACGCCCGCGCCGGCGATACGGCCTTCGCGCAGGGCGGCGAGCAGGGCGTCCTGGTCGACGATGGCGGCGCGGGAGGTGTTGACCAGGTAGGCGGTCGGCTTCAGCAGGGCGAGCTCGGCGGGGCCGAGCAGCCCGCGGGTGCGGCCGCCGAGGGCCAGATGGATGGAGACGAAGTCGCTGCCGGCGAGCAACTCCTCCTTGGACTGCGCGAGTTCCACGCCCACCTCGTCGGCGTACTCCTTGGTGAGGTTCTGGCTCCAGGCGCTGACGTGCATGCCGAAGGCGAGGCCCACGTGCGCGACCCGGCTGCCGATCTTCCCGAGGCCCAGCAGACCGAGCCGGCGGCCGTGCAGATCGGCGCCCACCGTCTGCTGCCAGGGGCCGCCGGAGCGCAGGGCGCTGCTCTCCTCGACGATCCCGCGGGCCAGACCCAGCAGCAGCGCCCAGGTCAGCTCGACGGGCGGGGTCGAGGAGCTCGCCGTACCGCACACGGTGACGCCGTTCGCCTCGGCGGCGGCGTAGTCGATGACGCTGTTGCGCATGCCGGAGGCGACGAGCAGCTTCAGGCGGGGGAGGCGGGTGAGAAGGGAGGCCGGGAAGGGGACGCGCTCGCGCAGGGTCACGACGATGTCGAACTCGGCGAGCGCGGCGGCCAGTTCGTCCTCGGAGGCGAAGTGCTCCGGGAAGGAGACGGTCTCCACCTGGTCGGCCACGGACGACCAGTCGGCGATCTCGGTCGCCACCTGCTGGAAGTCGTCGAGCACGGCGCAGCGCAGGCGCACGGGGAATCCCTTCGTCGACATGCCGGATACGGGTAAGGATGTCAAGTGCAAGTAGTTTTCATGATTGCGCAAACCGAGGACGGTTACACTCGTCGGCCCGTACAGCCCATCCATCGAGACATCCAACCGGGGAGAGACATGACGGGTCGGTTCCTGTCCGTACGGGCGCTGCTCGTGCCCGGTGTCCCGGCCGCATTCGCGGTCGTGCTGCTGTCCCTCGGGGTCGCCCTGTCCTTCTTCGGCGGACGTCCGTATGTCGGCGGGGGACTGATCACGGGAGGTCTGATCGCCGGGGCGGCGGCGGTCGGAGCGGCGGTCGGCGATGTCGCCTGGTGTCTGCTCACGGGGGACGCGGAACTGCCCCGCCCCCAGGAGGAGTGGGACACCACGGCGTGATGCCGCCCGCGGAGTTCGTCGAGCGGATGCGGGGGTTCGGCTGGAAGCCACCTGTGGGGGCCGTCGACGCGTCGCTGGCGCGCCTGCGACATCGGGGCGGCCGGGCGCAACCGTCCGACGGCGACGCTGGGCGGTCAGGCTGCCTCGAGACAGATGAAGCAGCTTCCGGAAGAGATCAAGAAGATCGAAGGCCGGCAGGAGCGGCTCCTCGGCCGGCTTGCCGAGGGCGAAGACGGTGATCCGGACAGCAGCAGGGCCTTCCGGCGTGGCATCCGGGACCGGTACGACCGTCTCGACCGAGAACGCGCGCGATCTCCTCGCCGAGTTCCACGAGCATCAGCAGCAAGCGGTGTCGGGCCCCCGCCCAGAACGCCGCACTGATCAAGCTGCTACCGCAACTCGGTTCCCGGCTTGTCGAGCTGCCACCGAGCCGGTGGAGCGGACGGCGCAGACGGTGATCCCGTTGGCCGCCCGTGCGGTGTTTACCAGCCATCTTTTGGGCGCCCCCGGCAGGACTCGAACCTGCGGCCAAGCGCTTAGAAGGCGCCTGCTCTATCCACTGAGCTACGGGGGCCGGGTGTGTGGCCTCTGTCGTGGGTGCCCGGGTGTGGGCCGATCCGTGACGTTGCCGGGGACAAGGATAGGGCTCCCGCATCCTTGTCCCTGTTGCTTCGCCTCCGTGGCTCGATGTGGAGGTTCGGTGAAGCGGTCCTGATAATCGCAGGCAGGTACGAATCGTGCATCGCTTTTGGGTCCTCGCGCACCGGGTGTTGTGCACTCGTTATGCCTGGACTATGCCTGCGTCCCAGTCATCCCTTCCGTCCCTTGTGTCCTGTCGGCGCGCAGACATACTCATATGCTTCAGAATTCCCCTAAAATTGGGCATTCTTCACATGTGGTGACCTTGGACGTACGGCCTCAGCTGCTCGATGCACTTTCCGCCCTGCGCGACCGTGTCGCCGCCGCACGCTTCCCGCTGCCCCTGGCGGGGGCGCCACGCGCGCGTGCCAACCGCGACGAACTCCTTGCGCAGCTCGACGACTACTTGGTGCCCCGCCTGAGAGACCCTCAAGCGCCCTTGCTGGCGGTGGTGGGCGGATCGACCGGCGCCGGCAAGTCGACCCTCGTCAACTCCCTTGTCGGGCGACGGGTGAGCGAGGCGGGCGTGCTGCGGCCCACCACGCGGACGCCGGTCCTGGTGTGCCATCCGGAGGACCATCACTGGTTCAGCGGTATGCGCGTGCTGCCCGACCTCACGCGCGTGTGGGCGCCGCACCGCGAGGGCACGGACGACCTGTTGCTGCCCGGCGAGGATCCCGCGCGCGTGCTGCGTGTGGAGACCGCCGAGACGGTGCCGCCGGGCCTCGCCCTCCTCGACGCCCCCGATGTCGACTCCCTGGTGGCCGACAACCGCGTCCTCGCCGCCGAACTCATCTGCGCGGCCGACATCTGGGTCATGGTCACCACCGCCGCCCGGTACGCCGACGCCGTCCCCTGGCATCTGCTGCGCACCGCCAAGGGGTACGACGCCACCCTGGTGACGGTGCTCGACCGGGTGCCGCACCAGGTGGTCTCCGAGGTGTCCCGGCAGTACGGGGCGCTCCTCACCAAGGCCGGCCTCGGCGACGTGCCCCGCTTCACCGTGCCCGAACTGCCCGAGTCCGCCTGGGGCGGTGGGCTGCTGCCGGCCAGCGCCGTGGCGCCGCTGCGGACCTGGCTCGTCCACGTGGCACAGGACCCGGCTGCCCGGCAGCACGTCATGGCCCGCACCGCGCGCGGAGTGCTCGACTCGCTGAAGGCCCGGATGCCCGAACTCGCCGGCGCCGCAGCCGCGCAGTACGCGGCCGCGCTCCGTCTCACCTCGGCCGTCGAGGCGGCGTACGACAGCGAACACGCGCGCGTGCGCGGGCGGCTGCAGGCCGGCGCCGTCCTCGCCGGGGACGCACTGAAACGGTGGCGGGCCTTTCCGCTCGACTGTTCGGCGGGTGAGCTGCTGGACGCGCTCGTGGAGAGCCTGGGCGCGCTGCTGGTGTGCGCCGTCACCGCCGCCGACGAGCGCGTCGACGAGGTCTGGCGGCGCGAACCCGCGGCACGCGCCCCGGAACTCGACGCACCCGACCCGTCCCTGGAGAGCGCCGAGCACCGCATCGGGATGGCGGTACGGCGGTGGCGGCGGGAGCTGGAGGAGATCGCCGAGGAGGAGGTGCGCGACCTCGACCGCGGAGTCGCCCCCGACATCGACACGGTCGCCGCGCTCGTCGCCACCACGCTGCTCGGCGGACGCCGAGCCCGCTCGGCGGGCGAGGGGCTCGCCGAGCGGATCGGCGCACACGGGGCCCTGCGCCTGCGCGACCGGGGCGGACGGCTGCTCGCCGAGCATCTCGACCGGGTGCTGTTCACCGAGCGCGAACGCCGGCTCGCGCCGCTGGACGCGCTCGACGTGCACGCCGAACCCCAGGCCGAGCTCATCGCCGCGCTGTCCGTACTGCAGAAGGAGAGGTGACCGGTGACCGCCGTCACTGACCAGGACCACACCGAGCACGCCGATCACGCGGGGGACACGGTGACCGACAAGGACCAGCACGACAACGGCCGCCACGGCGAGGGCGCTTCGGAGGAGGGCCGCGCCGACAAGCGCACCGACGCGAAGGGCGGGACCCGCGCGCGCGTGGAGAGCGACGACGCTCCCGGCCGTACCGACTCCACGGAGGCCGCCGACAGCTGGGACGACGGGCTCATCGCGCGCCGCGTCGCCGAGGGGGAGGCCGCCGAGCAGGCGGCAGCCCTGGAGACCCGCTCGCACAGCGCACAGCCCGCGACCCCGCTCGCCTACGACGGCGTACTGCGCTCCCGGCTGGAAGCGCTCAGGGAACTGATCGGCCTCTCCCGCACCCGGCTCGACAGCCGCACCCTCGCCGAGGCGGGCCGCGTCCTGGACGAGGCGTCCACACGGCGCAGACTGTCCGGACAGCACACCGTGGTCGCCATCGCGGGCGCCACCGGCAGCGGCAAGTCGCAGCTGTTCAACGCCCTCGCCGGAGTGCCCATCTCGGAGTCGGGCGTACGACGGCCCACCACCGCCGCGCCCATCGCCTGCAGTTGGAGCGACGGGGCGGCCACTCTCATCGAACGGCTCGGCATCCCGCCCCGGCTGCGGCGGCGCCCGCTGCAGAACGGCGACGCCGACACCGAGCTGCGCGGACTCGTCCTGGTCGATCTGCCCGACCACGACTCCGCCGCCGTACAGCATCGCGAGCACGTGGACCGCATCCTGGCACTCGTCGACGCGGTCATCTGGGTGGTCGACCCCGAGAAGTACGCCGACGCCGTGCTGCACGAGCGCTATCTGCGGCCCATGGCGGGACACGCGGAGGTCATGTTCGTCGTCCTCAACCAGACCGACCGGCTGCCCGGCGAGGCCACCGAGCAGGTCCTCGACGACCTGCGGCGGCTGCTCGACGAGGACGGGATCGCGCTCGGCGAGTACGGCGAACCGGGCGCCACCGTGCTCTCCCTGTCGGCGCTCACCGGGGACGGCGTCCCTGAACTGCGCGAGCTGCTCGGCCAGTTCGTGACGGAGCGCGGCGCCCCGGCGCGCCGCATCTCGGCCGACGTGGACGCCGCCGCGGTCGGGCTGCGGCCCGTGTACGCCACGCGGCGGCGGACCGGCCTGAGCGAGGAGGCCCGCGACGAGTTCGCCGCCCGGCTCGCGGACGCCGTGGGCGCCAGGGCGGCGGGCGAGGCCGCCGAACGGGCCTGGGCGCGCAACGCCAACCGCGCCTGCGGGACGCCGTGGCTGCGGCTGTGGCGGTGGTACCAGGACCGGACCGAACCGGCCACCGGGCGGCTGCCGTTGCGCGCCCAGGCCGACGAGGAGGCCACGGCGCGCCAGCGCGTGGAGCAGGCGGTGCGGACGCTGGCCGACCGGGCCTCGGCCGGGCTGCCCGCGCCGTGGGCGCAGGCGGTGCGCGAGGCGGCCGTACGGGGCTCGCAGGGGTTGCCCGAGGCGCTGGACGAACTGGCGGCGCGCGCGGGACGGCCACCGGGGCGGCCGCCCCGGCCGGGCTGGTGGCCGGCCGCCGTGCTCGCCCAGGCGGCCATGACCCTCCTCCAAGTGGTCGGCGGGCTGTGGCTGTTGGGGCAGATCATCGGGTTCATGGCGCCCAACCTCGGAGTGCCGGTGCTGCTGATGGTGACCGGCATCGTCGGCGGCCCGCTGATCGAGTGGAGTTGCCGGATGGCGGCCAGGGGACCCGCGCGGCGGTACGGCACGGAGGCCGAACGGCGGCTCAGGGAGGCGGCCGCCGGGTGCGGTCGGGCCCGGGTCCTGGACCCGGTGGCGGCCGAACTGCTGCGCTACCGGGAGGTGCGGGAGCAGTACGGGAAGGTCGCGGGGGTGGGTGCTACGGCCAGGTGAGGCTCGTGCTTGAGGGGGGGCGCTCGTCCGGGTGACGGAGTTGTCCACAGGCGGGTGACGGTCCACAGGGCTCTGCGGGCCCGGTCCGACGGAGGCAGTCTGGCGGTGCGGCGATCGCGAAAGGCGTGGTCGCGGCGGCAGACGCAGCCGTACGGGACGGGCCCGTAGGCGTGTCAGGGAGGGATACGCGATGAACGAGACGATCATCTGCGCCGTGGGCAACGTGGCGACCCGGCCGGTGTACCGGGAGCTGGCCTCGGGACCGTCGGCCCGGTTCCGGCTCGCGGTGACCGCGCGGTACCTGGACCGGGAGAACAACACCTGGACCGACGGCCACACCAACTTCTTCACGGTGTGGGCCAACCGGCAGCTCGCCACGAACGCGGCGGCCTCCCTCAACGTGGGCGACCCCGTCGTCGTACAGGGCAGGCTCAAGGTGCGCACCGATGTGCGCGAGGGACAGAACTGGACCTCGGCGGACCTCGACGCGATCGCGATCGGCCACGATCTCGCGCGCGGTACCTCGGCCTTCCGCCGAGCGGTCAGGACGGACCCGTCCGCCTCGGCACCGCAGCCGGAGCCCAACTGGGAGACCCCGCCCGGTGATTCCGGCGACGCCGCCCAACAGGAGCCTGAGCCGGCGGCCGTGACGTGATGTCAGGAGCCGTGCCGAGCTGACCGGACTGCGGCTTATCGGCGAATGCTCCCGAACAACCCGGTGGATTTGTCGATAAGCCCCGTTCGTGAACCGTCCCGGCGATAACGATTCCGAGTCGGATCGGCCGTCCGATCATCGGACTTGTCAAGGGTGGTGCGTCGGATCCCTAGGATGCCGGGCAAGGCTCCCGGGGCGCTCGGGGCCGCTGATTCTGCTGGTGGGACCGTTCCCCCCACACTGACGGGTCCTGCTCGAAGGGGAATTCGTGTTTGCTTCGTTCTCTGCGCTGTGCGCGCGCAGGCGAGGGGCCACGGCCCGGCTGGCCTCCGCACTGGTGGTGTCCGGACTCGTCGCGGCCGGCGCGCTGACCGGTGCGGGCGCGGCCGCGGCCGCGGAGACCCCACAGACCCAGGGCGGGGCGACCGCGACCATAGGCGGGCTCAAGACGTACGGCTCCGCGGTGATCCACGACAAGGTCGCCGGCGACCAGCAGGTCTCGGCGGGCCTGTTCGAGATGTCCGTCGACGGCGGTGGCACCCTGCAGACGTACTGCGTCGACCTGCACAACCCCACCCAGCGCGACGCCCGCTACCACGAGACCTCCTGGAGCGGGACCTCGCTCGGCGCCAACCGGGACGCGGGCAGGATCCGCTGGATCCTGGAGAACTCCTACCCGCAGGTCAACGATCTCGCGGCGCTCGCCGCCAAGGCGGGTGTGCGGGGCGGCCTGAGCGAGCAGGACGCGGCGGCCGGTACACAGGTGGCCATCTGGCGCTACTCGGACGGGGCCGACGTCGACGCCGTCGACCCGCAGGCCGAGAAGCTCGCGGACTACCTGCACAAGAGCGCCGTCGACGTGGCGGAGCCCAAGGCCTCGCTGACCCTCGACCCGCCCGCGGTCTCCGGGCACCCCGGCGGGCTCCTCGGCCCGGTGACCGTGCACACCGACGCCGCCGGGGTGACGGTGACCCCGCCGGCGGACGCGGCCATGACGGGCGTACGGATCGTCGGCAAGGACGGCAAGCCGCTCACCACCGCGGCCGACGGCAGCCAGGTCTTCTTCGACGTGCCCGCGGACGCGGCGGCCGGCTCCGCCGAGCTGACCGTGCAGGGCTCCACCACCGTCCCGGTCGGCCGTGCCTTCACCTCCGACAGCCGCAGCCAGACGCAGATCCTGGCCGGCTCCAGCGAGTCCACGGTCTCGGCGACCGCGAGCGCGAGCTGGGCGAAGCAGGGGGCCGTACCGGCACTCTCCGCGGCGCGGGACTGCGCCAAGGGCGGTGTCGACCTCACCGCGGCCAACCAGGGCGACGAGACGTACACGTTCTCGCTGATGGGCGCCGAGTACAGCGTTCCGGCCGGCGCGTCGCGCACGGTGACGATCCCGCTGCAGGAGGACCAGCCGTACGACTTCGCCATCAAGGGGGCGGGCGGTCTCGAACAGCGCTTCACCGGGATCCTCGACTGCAAGACACAGGGCAGCGCGAGCGGCGACGCGGTCCAGACGCTCAGCGAGCCGAGCCCGGCGACCGTGGGCGGCACCGCCGACGACACCAACCTCGCCGCGACCGGCGGCACCGGCACGACCCCGCTGATCGCGGGCGTCGCGATCGGCTTCGTGGTGATCGGCGGGGCGGCGCTGGTCGTGGTCCGCAAGAAGGAGGAGGCGCGGTCGCGGGGCTGACGCGGCGGTCGGGGACTTCGGCGAGTGGACCGGGATTCCGTGCGAAGCGGTCGCACCGGCGGGCAGGACGACCCCATGACCAAGTCATCGGCGTCATCGGCGTCACCGGAACAGTGCACCTCCTCGGGCTCCGTGCTGTCCCTGTGGTCGCAGGACTCGATCCTGTCGATCGGCTCGGTGGGCTCGGTCCTGTCCATCGGCTCGGTCGGCTCCGCCCTGTCCGTAGCCTCGGTCGGCAGCACGCTGTCCGTCGGCTCCCTCGGGTCGGCACTGTCGCTGATCTCGGCGGGATCATGGCTGAGCCTGGGTTCGGTGCTGTCCGCACAGTCCCGCTGGTCCGTCCTGTCCTGGCGCTCCACCCGAGCCTTCCGCGCGGCCGGAGCCGTGGGCACGGTGGCGGTGGCCGCGGCGGCCGTGACCGCCCTGTCGTCGGGGCGCCGGGGATGACGGCGGTACGCGGGGTGGCGGCGGTGCTGGCCACATGGCTCGCCCTGACCTTGCTCTTCGTCGCACCCGCGCCTTTGCCGGAACGGTGGCTCTACGTCATCTACTCACCGGCCAGCGTGGGCCTGTGGATGCTGACGATGCTCGTCGCCCCCTTCGTGGTCTGCACCCTCGCCTGGCCCTGGATCAGATCGGGCAGCGGCCGCCCCGCCGACAACGACTGACCCCGAACCCAAAGCCCCAGGTCAGAGCCGGCGACCACAACGCGTTTCCGCCCAGGGGTAGCCGTACGGCAAGATGGGGTGTATCTGCCCACTGCCAGATTTCAAGCTGCCGGACGGTTTCTCTTGGCTGAGTTCATTTACACCATGCGCAAGACGCGCAAGGCGCACGGCGACAAGGTGATCCTCGATGATGTCACCCTGAACTTCCTGCCGGGAGCGAAGATCGGCGTTGTCGGCCCGAACGGCGCCGGTAAGTCGACCGTTCTGAAGATCATGGCGGGGCTGGAGCAGCCGTCCAACGGCGACGCCTTCATCTCGCCCGGTTACAGCGTCGGCATCCTGATGCAGGAACCCACGCTGAACGAGGAGAAGACCGTCCTGGAGAACGTCCAGGAGGGTGTCTCCGAGATCAAGGGCAAGCTCGACCGGTTCAACGAGATCGCCGAGCTGATGGCCACCGACTACAGCGACGCGCTGCTCGACGAGATGGGCAAGCTGCAGGAGGACCTCGACCACGCCAACGCGTGGGACCTCGACGCCCAGCTGGAGCAGGCCATGGACGCCCTCGGGTGCCCGCCCGGCGACTGGCCCGTCACCACCCTCTCCGGTGGTGAGAAGCGGCGTGTGGCGCTGTGCAAGCTGCTGCTGGAAGCGCCTGACCTGCTGCTTCTCGACGAGCCCACCAACCACCTCGACGCCGAGTCCGTGAACTGGCTGGAGCAGCACCTCGCCAAGTACGCGGGCACCGTCGTGGCCATCACCCACGACCGGTACTTCCTCGACAACGTCGCCGAGTGGATCCTCGAGCTCGACCGCGGTCGCGCGTACCCGTACGAGGGCAACTACTCCACCTACCTGGAGACCAAGCAGACCCGTCTCAAGGTCGAGGGGCAGAAGGACGCCAAGCGGGCGAAGCGCCTGAAGGAAGAGCTCGAGTGGGTCCGCTCCAACGCCAAGGGGCGGCAGGCCAAGTCCAAGGCGCGTCTGGCCCGGTACGAGGAGATGGCCGCCGAGGCGGAGAAGATGCGGAAGCTGGACTTCGAGGAGATCCAGATCCCGCCGGGCCCGCGGCTCGGCAGCATCGTCGTCGAGGTCAACAACCTCAACAAGGCCTTCGGGGAGAAGGTCCTCATCGAGGATCTCTCCTTCACGCTGCCGCGTAACGGCATCGTCGGCGTCATCGGCCCGAACGGCGCCGGCAAGACCACCCTCTTCAAGATGATCCAGGGTCTGGAGACCCCGGACTCCGGCAGCATCAAGGTCGGCGAGACCGTCAAGATCTCCTACGTCGACCAGAGCCGCGAGAACATCGACCCGAAGAAGACCCTGTGGGCGGTCGTCTCCGACGAGCTCGACTACATCAACGTCGGACAGGTGGAGATGCCCAGCCGGGCGTACGTCTCCGCGTTCGGCTTCAAGGGTCCCGACCAGCAGAAGCCGGCCGGTGTCCTCTCCGGTGGTGAGCGCAACCGGCTGAACCTGGCCCTGACCCTCAAGCAGGGCGGCAACCTGCTGCTCCTCGACGAGCCGACCAACGACCTCGACGTCGAGACGCTCTCCAGCCTGGAGAACGCGCTGCTGGAGTTCCCCGGCTGCGCCGTGGTCGTCTCCCACGACCGGTGGTTCCTCGACCGGGTCGCCACGCACATCCTCGCCTACGAGGGTGACTCCAAGTGGTTCTGGTTCGAGGGCAACTTCGAGTCGTACGAGAAGAACAAGATCGAGCGGCTGGGCGCGGACGCCGCGCGTCCGCACCGTGCCACCTACAAGAAGCTGACCCGGGGCTGATCTTGCGCCATCTCTACCGCTGTCCCCTGCGCTGGTCGGACATGGACGCCTACGGCCATGTCAACAACGCGGTCTTCGTCCGCTACCTGGAGGAGGCCCGTATCGACTTCCTCTTCCGTCCGGAGAAGGACTTCAAGCAGGGGTCCGTGGTGGCCCGCCACGAGATCGACTACAAGCGGCAGCTCGTCCACCGGCACCACCCGGTGGACATCGAGCTGTGGGTCAGTCAGATACGGGCGGCGTCCTTCACCATCACCTACGAGGTGAAGGACGACGACGTGGTCTACGTGCGTGCCTCGACGGTCGTCGTGCCGTTCGACTTCGAGGCCCAGCGGCCGCGCCGGATCACCGCCGAGGAACGGGAGTTCCTGGAGGAGTACCGGGACGACTCCGAGGAGGAGGCCGTCGCGGCATGACGGTGCTCCATCTCGCCGACGAGGGGGAGGCGGCGGACCTCGCGGCCTTCCTCTCCCGGCTGATCCACTACGACCGTTCGGCGGCCGTGCGGCTGCAGGGTGTCGGTACCGCTCTCGCCGTCTTCGGGCGACCACCGTCCTTCGAGGTGCTGGCGATCCGCGCGGTGCGGCTCGCCAAGCCGTACGAGAACGGTCTCGACGTCACGCTCGACGTGACCGTCTCCGCCGGTGAACTCCTGGAGACGGTGGACGAGTCGGCCGCCACGGCCGCCGTTCCGGGCGCCGTGACCGGGCCGCCGTGGGCCGGCGTGCTGCCGCCGCGCGGCGGCTGGCGGCCGGAGTCCGGGCTGCCCGCGCCCGACGAGCTGCGCGCCATGGTCGGCGCGGCGGTGGCCGAGTTCCGGTCCCGTACGCAGGAGTTGACGCCCGAGGGGCGTACCAGGGCCGAACTGGACGCGATCGGGCGGGAGATCTGGTCCCGCACGGTCGGGGAGACGCCCCTGCCGGTACGGGCCGTGCACGCCGCCCAGTCCGTGGGCTTCCTGCGGCCCGGGACGCCCGCGGACCTGTTCTCCTCGGGGGCGTGGCTGCGGTTGCGTACACCCTTCGGGTCCATCGCCGTACGACGGGCGGGAGCCGGGACGGCGGCCCTGGGCGTCAGCGTCCGCCGCTGATCATCGCGCCATCACCGCTGATCACGTGCGGTTCTCGCTGTCGTCCGGTCGTACGGCGATGTGGTCGGGCTCCAGTTCCAGCGCGACGCGGTCGCGCATGCCCAGCGCCTCGGTGTACTCGGCGGGAAGCTGCAGACGGCCGGCGCGGTCGAGCATGGCGTACTCGCGGGCGACGACCGTCTCGTGACCGGTGGTCTCGTCGACCTCACTGCGGCGCAGGACCTCCGTGGAGGTGCGGCCGTCGCGGATGGCGACCGTGCGGCGGACCTCGCCGGCGACCGCCTGGTCGTGGGTGACGATCACGATGGTGGTGCCGAGGCGTTCGTTCGCGGTGCGGAAGGCGGCGAAGACGTGTTCCGCGGTGCGCGAGTCGAGTTCGCCGGTGGGTTCGTCGGCGAGCAGGACGGCGGGGTCGTTCGCCAGGGCGACGGCGATGGCCACGCGTTGCTGCTGGCCGCCGGACATCTGGTGCGGGCGGCGGTCGCGGCAGTCCGGGATCTCCAGCAACTCCAGTAGCTCCAGGGCGCGTTCGGCGTGTGCGCGGCGAGATGCGCGGGAGCGGGTGCCTGCCAGCTGCATGGGCAGGGCGATGTTCTGGGCGGCGGTGAGGTAGGGCAGGAGGTTGCGGGAGGTCTGCTGCCAGATGAAGCCGACGGTGGTGCGGCGGTAGGCGAGACGGTCCTTCGCGGTCATCGTCAGCAGGTCCTGGCCCGCGACGCGGGCCGCGCCGGCGGTGGGGGTGTCGAGGCCGGCGAGGATGTTCATGAGGGTGGACTTGCCGCTGCCCGACGCGCCTACCAGCGCCATGAGTTCGCCCTCGCGGACCAGTAGGTCGAGGCCCTGGAGCGCCTGGACCTCGATGCCGTCCGTGGTGAAGATGCGGACCAGGCGGTCGCAGGTGATGAGGGCGTCGTGGCCGTAGGCCGGGCGGGTGCGGGTGGACTTGGCGCGGGTGGTCAGGTCGGCGAGTGTGGGGTTGGTCGTGGTCATCGCGGTCTCCTGGGCATCGCGTCGGTGACGGGGGACCCGGCGTGGCGGTCGCCGTCACGGGGTTTCGCTCGCCCGCGCCGGCGGGGTGCCGCTGCGCCCACCCGTGCCGCCCCAGCGGCACGACTGCTCGCAGTGGGGTTGGGGTGGGGTGCGGCCGCCCGTGCCGCCCCAGCGGCACGACTGCTCGCAGTGGGGTTGGGGTGGGGTGCGGCCGCCCGGGCCGTGCCGGCGGTACGACTGCTCGCAGTGGGGTTGGGGTGGGGTGCGGCCGCCCGGGCCGTGCCGGCGGTACGACTGCTCGCAGTGGGGTTGGGGTGGGGTGCGGCCGCCCGGGCCGTCCCGGCGGTACGACTGTCCGCAGCGCGGGCGGTTGTCAGTGAGGTCATCGGGTGTCTCCCGCTCTCAGTTCGGACACCGAGCCCCGCCTTCCGGTCCACCAGGCCTGGGCGCTGGCGACTCCCACCGTTACCGCCACGACCGCCAGTGCCGGCAGTGCCAGTGAGGTCGTGTCCGTGCGGAGGGCTGCCGGGCCGCCGGGGACGTCGTGGGCGGCCAGCGCGATGGTCGTGAGGTCGACGGCGGGGGAGAGGAGCCGGACGGTGGCCCAGCCCGTCAGGGCGCCGCCCGCCGCCGCGAGGGCCGCCTGCGGCAGGGACTCCAGGACCAGCAGGCGGCGCCCCTGGGAGCGGGTCAGGCCCATCGTGCGCAGCCGCGCCAGCAGGGCCGCGCGTTCGGGAGAGGCACGGAGCAGGGACAGGAGCAGGGCGAGTACGGCGTAACCGGCGCCCGCGGCGACGGCGGCCGTGTAGACGTGTTCCGCGCCGGACTGGAGGGGCGAGTCGACGTACCGGGCTCTTTCCGTCGCGCGGAGCCGGACGCTCGCCGTGCCGCCGGAGGCGTGTCGCAGGGCGGGGCCGTCGAGGTGGGCGCCGGTCAGGAGCAGGGCGTTCGGGCGGGCGGCCGTGCGGCTCAGGGCGGCGCGGTCGACGACCAGGAAGTCGTCGCCGGTGACGGCGGGTGTGCGGGAGCGGACGCTGGTGACGCGGACGGTGATCGTGCTGCCGTCCTCCAGCCGGACGGGGAAGGGACGGGAGCCGTAGCGCTTGGCTACCGCGGGGGAGGCGAGGGCGGGGACGGCACCGGCATCCTTAGGGGCCGTCAAGTCGGCCTGACCGAACGGGCCGAGGCCGGTCCGGTCCGCCAACTCCGCGTAGTCCCGCGGGTCCACGCCCGCCAGCGGCACCGACTGTGTGCCGTTGCCCGGCTGGGCCTGGTAGGCGATGCTCACCGCGGCCAGCCCGCGCACGCCCGGCATGCGGCGGACCCGCTCGGGCAGTCCCGTCGGCAGCGGGGCCGACGTCTCGACGCGGGCGTCGGCCCCGACCGCGAGGAGGGCCGCCTGATCGCGCGTCTCGCGCACGCCCGCCAGGACGGAGCCGCCGAAGGCCGCCGTGGTGAGTGCCGTGAGGAGGGCGAGCAGCGGCAGGACGGCCGACGCGGAGGTGCGGGCCGCCCGGGCCAGGGACAGGTGGGCCACCGTGCCGCGCAGCCGGGCGGCCGGGCGGGCCAGGGCGCGCAGCGGGAGCGGGTGCAGGCGGACCAGCAGCAGGGCCGCCACGACTCCGGTCAACACCGGCGCGAGGGAGGTCAGTTGGTTGTCCTGAGCGCCCTGCCGGCGCAGCGTCTCCACCGCGCCGAGGGCCACGGCGACCAGCGTCAGTTCCGCGACCGTACGGCGCCGGGACGGCCGTACCGACGCCACGTCCGCGCGGCCGCCGTGCACGCGGACGACCCGGTGCGCGACCGCCGCCCGCACGGCGGGAGTCGCGCAGGCGGCCAAGGTGACGGTCGCCGCGGCCGCGATCGCGTACGAGGTGCGGGCGCCCGGGAGGGCGAGCAGCGCGACGCCGCAGCCCAGGGCACCGGCGGGCAGCGCCACCACGGCCGTCTCGGCGACGAGCCGTCCCATGAGGCCGCGCAGGGAGGCGCCGCGGGCGCGCAACAGGGCGAGTTCGGTGCGGCGGCGGTCGACGGCGAGGCCGCCCGCCATCAGCAGGACGACGGCCGCGACCGTGCCGGCGCCGAAGGCGGCCACGGCGACCAGCGGGCGGACGCCGCCGCGCAGCGCCGTGTACGTGCCGAGCACGTCGTCGAGGTCGGTGCTCACCGTGGTGGTCGGGCCGGTCAGCGCGATGATCCGGCGCAGCCCGGGCCCGCCCTCCAGGGACGCGATCACGGACCTGAGGCGGTCGGTGTCGTACGAGTGCAGGGAGCCGGCGGTCGGGGCGTACTGCCAGTAGCTCCACGGGACCGCGGACGTGCCCAGCAGTGCCGGGGCCGCGTCGGGGGAGAGCAGCAGCGCGCCGAGCCAGTAGTAGTCCTTGTTGGGGTCGTTGCTCGGCACCACGGCCAGCGCTGGGGTGCGCAGCAGCGGCTGGGTGCTCCAGTAGGCGCCCTCGGGATCGCGAGGGGTGACGATGCCGGTGACCCGCACGGCGAGGGAGGCGCGGCCCACGGCGGGTACGTGGACGCGCGAGCCGACGCGGATGTGCAGGCTCCTGGCGGTCGCGGCCGTGACGGCGGCCTCCACCTCGGGCGTCCGCGCGGTCACCGGTCCGTCGGCGCGCGGCAGCCGTCCGGTGACCTTCGTGACGTGCGCGCCGAGGCCGTGCTGGGCGGCGAGGGAGATCCGCGCGGGCAGCCCGCTGGGCCGCGGCAGCCAGCGGTCCGAGGCCTCCATGGGCGTGGCGGTGCGTACGCCGTACGTCGACTGGCCGGGGTCGGGGACGAGCGGGCTGTCGACGACGGCCCGGATCTTCTCGTAGCGGGCGGCGAGCGGGCCGGGCCGCAGCGCCGCCTCCCGCTGCTCCTGCGACAGCAGCGGCGAGGGCGGCTGCGTCCACACGCCGACCGTGGTGCTCTGGGGCCGCGCCCGGTCGACGGCCCGCCGCAGACCGGCGTCCTCGTACCGGTCGACCGCCCGCGGCAGCGCCGCCGCCAGACACGCCGTCAGCACGACGAGCAGCGCCAGCGCCACCGCGGCACCGGGCGCGGCACGCAGCCGGGTTCGGACCCAGGGCGCCTGGACCGGACGCATCTCACTCACCCCCCTGCTCCCGCAACGACACCACCGGATCGCCCCGCCGCACCGCCAGCGCCGCCGTCACCGCCAGCGGGGCCGCGGCCACCGCCGCCAGGAGCAACGCCACCTGCGGCAGCGGCAGTTCTACGAGGACCGCCGGTACTGGGCGGGTGGCCTGTTCGGTCAGGACGATCAGGGGGATCACCGCGCGGGTCAGGACGGTCCCCAGCGCCGTGCCGACCACCAGCGCCAGTGTCACCAGCACGCCCTGCTCCACGGCGATCATGCGGGCCAGCCGTCGGCGCGGGGCGCCCAGGGCGCGCAGGACGGCGAGTTCGGCGCCCCGCTCCCGCAGGGAGCCCGCCGCGCTCACCGCGAAGCCGACCGCGGCCAGCGCCGCCGCCACCCCGGCCGCCGCCGCGAACGCCGCTTCCGGTCCCGCGCCGAACGGATCGTCCCGCAGTTGCGCCGCCGTCTCCTCCCGGACGACGACCTGGGCCGGATCCAGGTCGGGCAGCGCGCGCAGCGCCGCGGCGACCCGGGCCGTATCGTCGGGGCCGGTCGTGAGCCACCACTCCGTCGGCGTGACCCCGGTCCCGTACCGCGTCTCCAGCACCCGGTTCAGCGACCGCAGATCCATCAGCAGCGCGCCCCCGTCGGCCCCGCCCGCCGTCGGCAGTTCCCGCACCGCACGCGCGATCCGCACCGGCACGCTCTCCCCGGCGACGGTCACGTCCACCCGCTGTCCGGCGCGCGCGCCGACGGAGGCGAGGAAACGGTCGGTGGCCACGGCCGTGACCTCGCGCAGCGCGGGCTGTGCCACCTGCATCCGCAGGGTCAGCGCCGAGGCGTCCCAGTGCACCTCGTCCGGCAGGTACCCGGTGCCGTACTCCACAGTCGGCGGTCCGGACGTACCCACCCGCGGCCTGGTCGGGTCCGTGCTTCCGTCCGGCGACGACACGTCCCTGTCGCTGGACGAGGCCGCCTTCCAGCTGCCGGGCAGCTCGATCCTCCGCACGGCGTCGTCCGTACCGGTCGCCGTCAACCCGTCGAGCGTCAGCCGCTGTCGCTCCGCCTTGCCGACCGGTACCGGCAGCACCAGCTGCACGCCCGTGAGCTTCAACGGCCCGTCGGAGACCGGGATGTCGAGGGTGTGCGGGCGGCCGTCGGAGGGGAGGTCGCCGGCCGGGATCTGGTACGGGGTGCCGTACGCGTCCTCCAGGGTCACCGTGACGTCCGCCGTCGTGCCCGTGCTCGGCGCGCTGCGCAGGGTCGCCGTCAGCCGCAGCCGGGCGGTGTGCGCGGGCACCCTCGCGCCGGCCGACGGCGTCTTCGGGCCCAGCGACGCGAGCAGCGGGCCCACCGGTTCGGAGGCCAGGTCCCGGCGCAGCAGCAGCGTGTCCGCCGCGTGCGCGGTGTCCAGGGCCAGCAGTTTCGCCGTACGGTCGCCGGACAGCGGCAGCTCGGTGCGGACGGCGGGGGCGGTGTGCCGTACGTGCGCGACGGCCGCGTAGGTCTCGGTGCGCCCGAGCCCGCCGTCGCCCGCGCCCAGGACGCGCACCGGCGCGCCCGCGGCGAAGTCGGCCCGGTCGTCCTGCGAGCGGCTCCAGGAGGCGCCCTGCCCGATGGCCAGCATGCCGAGCGCGACGGCGAGGACGAGCAGCAGCACCGGTCCGGCCCCGCGCATGGGACGCCGGCTGAGCTGCCAGCCCGCCAGGGCGGCGGTCAGTCCGCGCCCGCCGGCCGCCCGGCGCTCGGCGAGCCGCGCCACCAGGGGCAGCAGGCGCAGGGTCAGCACCGTGCCGGCGAGTAGGGCCAGCGCGGGCGCCGCGACGAGCAGGGGGTCGATGCCGAGCGTGCCCGACCGGTCGCCGCTGACGGCACCGGAGGTCTGGCGGCCCAGCTGCCAGTACGCCACCGCGGCCACCGCCAGCAGAGCCAGGTCCGCGCCCGCCCGCACCGAGCCGGGCAGCGCTCGTGCCCGCCCGGGCCGCAGCCCCTCGACGGTCAGCGCCGGCAGTGTCACCGCCAGCGCGCAGCCCAGCGCCACGCCCGCCGCCACCAGCCACACCCCCGGCCGGCCGGCGGCCGGCACGTCCGGATGCAGCCCGATCCGGGCCAGCGCGCCCTGCCCGGCCATCAGCCGGGTCAGCGGCCCGGACAGCAGCGGCGCGCACACCACCGCGGGGACGGCGAGGAACAGCGCCTCCAGCGCGGCGAACGCGGCGATCCGGGCCCGGGAGGCGCCGCGGGCGCGCAGCACCCGTGTCTCGCCGGTGCGTTCGGCGCTCAGCAGCCGGGCCACCAGCAGCAGCGCGCAGCCGGCGAGGAGGCCCAGTTGCAGGGCCACGATGAGCAGGGTGGAACGGGAGACGAGCAGGGAGCGCTCGACGCGGTCGAGGACGTCCGGCAGTTGGGTGGTCACGGCCGTGGAACCGCCGAGCGCGGGCTGCCCGCGCAGCGCGGCACCGCCCGCGCGGGCAGCGGCGCGCAGCTCACCGATCCGGTCGGTGCTCAGCGTGGAGAAGTCGGCGGCCACCAGCCAGGAGGACTGTCCGGCGCTGACCTTGTCGCCGGCCAGGACGCCGGGCGCGGCGAGCAGCGGCCCGTACGTCGTGAAGTCGACGGTCGTGACACCGCGGCCGCCCAGGTCGTCCAGCCGCCAGTAGGGCGCGTCGGCCGCCACCGGCCGGTACACGCCGGTCAGCGTGACGCGCACCTTGGGGCCGCCGAGCCGGTCGGTGAGGGTGAGCCGGGCGCCGGGCTTCAGGCCCAGGCGCCGGGCCGCGTTCTGCGGCAGGGCCACCTCGACGCCGGCGGCCTCCCGGGGCATCCGGCCCCCGACGATCCGCACCTGCGTGGGATCCAGCGCCGCGACGTACGTGAGGTCCGGCTCGCCGGACCGCGCGGCCGGTGGCTGCAGCGAGCGGGGCAGCGCGTACGGACCGGACCGCACCAGCGTCCGCACGGTCACCGGCAGCCCGTCGAAGGCGCCGCGCGCGGCCCGCCGTACGGCGGTGTCGGCGGCGGCCCGCCGGTCCGCGGGCACCTCGGACTTGACGACCAGGGCGCTGTCGGCGGCGCTGCGCGGGTCCCGCAGGGAGTGGCGCAGCGCCGCGTCGCCGATCGCGCCCGCGTAGGCGGTGAGGGTGGCGAGGACCGCGGTGGTCAGCAGGACGGTGAGGAGGGCGGCGGCCAGCAGCAGGCGGTGGGCGCGGGCACGCAGCACGACGAACCGTGCGACCGCACCGAACCCCGTCACCCCGACCCCCCGTGGCCGTCCGGACGTCGTCCGGACCTTCCGGCGATGCTGTCAGAGGGGCGGGGTCCCGGGTAAGCGCTTGTAGATCGAACTTGACCGGATCGTGACCGGTTTCAGTCCGGGGTGTTGATCATCGAGGCGGCCGCGTAGGTCAGATACCGCCACAGCTCCTGCTCGTGCTCCTCGGACAGACCGAGGTCGTCGAGGGCGGTACGCATGTGCCGCAGCCAGGCGTCGTGCGCCTCGCGGTTCACCACGAAGGGCACGTGCCGCATCCGCAGGCGCGGGTGGCCGCGGTTGTCGCTGTACGTCGTCGGGCCGCCCCAGTACTGGATCAGGAACAGCGTGAGGCGCTCCTCGGCCGGCCCGAGGTCCTCCTCGGGATACATGGGCCGCAGGACGGGGTCGTCCGCCACGCCCTCGTAGAAACGGTGGACGAGGCGGCGGAAGGTCTCCTCCCCGCCGACCTGCTCGTAGAAGGTCTGCGTCTCAAGCGTGCCGCGCCGGATCTCTTTCACGTGCTCCATGCTCTCAGACCCGGGGAACCAGGACTTGAGGCTTAGGTCCCCGGGTATCCCGGGTGCACAGTGGACGTATGGGCACGCACACCCTGGACGACGAACTGGCGGACCTCGCCGCCACCTTGCGGGCGGCGCTGGTGCGGGAGATCGAGCTCAGCGGCGCCTGGGAGAGCGACCCGGTCTGGCGGGAGGCGTTCGAGGCGGTTCCGCGCCATCTGTTCGTGCCGTACTACTACGTCGGCGTCAGGGGCGGCTACGAGCGGCGGTGGGGCGAGAGCCCGGACCGGGGCGAGCGGGAGAAGTGGATGCGCGGCGCGTACGCCGACGCCCCGCTGGCCACGCGGCTGCGGGACGGCGACCTGGTCTCCTCCAGCAGCCAGCCCTCGCTCATGGCGAAGATGCTGGCCGAACTGCGGGTGCGGGACGGCGACCGGGTCCTGGAGGTCGGCACCGGCACCGGCTACAACGCGGCCCTGCTCGCCCACCGGCTCGGCGACGACGACCTGGTCACCACGGTCGACCTCTACCCGGAGATCACGGACGCGGCCCGGCAGCACCTGGCCGCGGCCGGGCACCGGCCCGTCGTCGTCACCGGCGACGGCGCCCGCGGAGTCCCCCGGCGAGCACCCTTCGACCGGATCGTGGCGACCTGCACCCTGTCCTCGGTCCCGCTCGCCTGGCTCGCCCAGTGCTCGCCGGGCGCCCGCGTCCTGACCCCGCTCGCCACCGGCCTGATCGCCCTGACCGTCGAGGACGCGGGCCACGCCGAGGGCCGCTTCCTGCACACGCCGGCCTACTTCGTGCCGCTGCGCGGCGAGAGCCGCCCCGAGCCGGAACCGGCCCACCTCGGCGGCATCCCGAGCCATGCCCGCGGCGACGACCTCTTCCGCTTCCTGTTCGCCCTCACACGCGGCAGCCTCGACCCGCAGGAGGCATACGTCCTGTGGGAGCGCGAGGGCAGGCCGCGGCGCGAGCGGTACGGCGTCACGGTCCACGGCGACGGCGAGTGGGCCTGGCTGGACGATCCGGAGGGGCCGTACGTCTGGCCCCTGCCGGTCCGTTAGCCGCTCAGCCCCTGCGTACGGTGATCGTCGTCCAGGCGCCCACGTGCACCCGGTCGCCGTCCTGCAGCGGTACCGGCACGAAGGGCTGGATGGGCTCCTCGGAGCCGTTGACGGTCGTGCCGTTCGTCGAGTTCTGGTCGACGACCGCCCAGCTGCCGTCCGGCTGCTGGACCAGCACCGCGTGCTGGTGCGAGACGCCCGGGTCCTCCGGCGGCACCGACAGGTCGATGTCCGGGGTGTCGCCGGTGGAGTGGCGGCGGCGGCCGATGGTGATCTGGTTGCCGGAGAGCGTGCGCTGCTGCTCGGGCGAGTACGCGGGCAGGTTGAGACCCGCGGCCTCCGGACCCGAGCGCTGCATCATCGCCATGAAGTACTCGCGGTCCGGCCCGATGGTCGCCGTCCAGGTCGCCGGACCGGCCTGCGGGGGCGCCTGCTGGAAGCCCTGGCCGGGCGGCGGGGCCTGGGTGGTGCCGGGCTGCGGGTAGCCGTAGCCGCCGGGGCCGGGGCCGCCCGGGGCGCCGGGGCCGGACGACGGCGGGGAGATCACCCAGTCGTCGTCGTTGCCGCCGAAGGACGGACCGCCCTGCGGCGGGCGCTGCGTCTCCCGCGGGAACGCCGGCGGGGCGGGCGGGCCGGACGGGCCCGGACCGGGCTGCTGGAACGCCTGCGGGATGCCGCCGCCGGGACCGCCCGCGGTCGGCGGCGGGCCGGGCGGGACGGGGCGGGAGGTGTCGGGGCCGAAGTTCGAGGGACCACCCGGGCCGTTGCCGTAGCCGGGGGGACCGCCGGGGCGCGGGTCGTTGCCGTAGCCGGAGGGGCCGCCCGGGCGCGGGTCGTTGCCGAAGCCCGGCGGGGGGCCGGGCCGGGGGTCGTTGCCGAAGCCGGTGGGGCCGGAGGGCTCGCTGCCGAACGGCGGGATCGGCTCGGCGGGGCGGTTCACCTGCGACGGGCGCGAGCCCTGGTACTCGTACGAGTCACCGCCGCCGTACGACGGGCCGGGCGGCTGCTGGTAGCGCACGTTCGGGCCGGGGGCCGGCGGGCGCGGGGCGGCCGGGGTGTACGAGGTCGCCGTATTGGTGAGGAAGTTCCACCGGCACTCCTCGCAGAACGGCGCGCCGCCCTCGCGGGGCGTGCGGCACTGCGGGCAGAGCTCGGGCTCCGGGTCCGGTACGGCGGACAGGTGCGGGGGGCGGCCGCCGGGCTGTGTGCCCTGCGGCGGCGGGAAGCCGTAGCCACCGCCCGCGGGGGGCGGCGGGGGCGGGGGCGGAGGTACGGCACCGGCCATGCGGTGACCGCAGACCTCGCACCAGTCGTCGGAACCCGACTGGTGTCCGTTCGGGCAGGTCGGCATGTCGGCGCGTCCCTCCTTCGTTCGTCTCAGGTCACTTCTTCACACGAACAGTCTTTGTCGACCGCGTCTCGAGAGTCATCTCGTCGGCCTCCGCGACCTTCGCCTTCAGTCGCACAGTACCTGTCGCGGCGTCGACGACGTCCACCACCTTCGCAAGCAGTTTCGCAGTATCGGCGTTCCCCGAGACGCTCGCGAGCTGAACGGCCCGGCCCAGCTTGGCCGTTGCTCCGTCGAAATCTCCCGCTTTGCGCAGGTCGAGCCCCTGCTGGATGGCCTGGGCCAGCTCGGCCTGCCCCGTGTAGTGGGCGACCTGCGCGTTGATCGACGTGGAGGCCGTCATGTCGTCGGTCCACACGGCCCGGACCAGGCCCTGGGGGCCCAGGTTCTCCGCGGTGCCGTCGGGCTGCGGGACGACCAGGGAGACGCGGGCGGCGAGCATCTCCCGGCCGACACCGGCCGGGGGTACCTCCACGCACACGTGGTAGTCACGGGACTCGTCTCCCCAGGAGCCGGTGGGGTAGTCCCCGGCGCGCGGTCCGGCCTCGCTGCGGCGGTCGGTCAGCTCCTCCACGGTGGGCGCGACCTGCTTGACGAACTTGATGGTCGTGCCCACCGGCGTCCACAGCCTGAGGGCGACGTCGCCGACCTCCTTGCCCATCGCCGTCTCCATCATCCGCGTGAAGTCGGCGGCGAGGCCGGCCGGGTCGGCGACGATGTCGGCGGTGCCGAGCAGGGCGGAGGCGATGCCTGTGACTTCTTTCACTTCCCAGTCGGTGCCCACGCCGCGTGCGTCACAGGTGAACCGTCCGGCGCAGGAGTCCAGGGCGGCCTTCAGGTCCTCGGGTGACTCGTGCTCGTTGCGGCCGTCGGTGAGCAGGATGCCGTGCCGGATGGCGACGTCGGCGGAGGACAGCAGGCGGTCGGCCAGCCGCAGCCAGGTGCCGATGGCCGTGCCGCCGCCCGCGCTGAGCTTGCGCAGTGCCTGCCTGGCCTGCTCCCGGGTGGTGGCGTCGGCCACCGCGAGGCGTCCGCCTCCGGGGTAGACCTCCTTGGCGATGTGCGTGCCGCCGATCACCGCGAAGTGCACCCCGTCGCGCAGGGTGTCGATCGCGGCCGCCGTCGCGTCGCGGGCGTTGCGCATCTTGGTCGGCGGGTAGTCCATCGAGCCGGAGCAGTCGACCATGACGGCCACGGCCGCGGACGGGCCCTGGCCGGGCGAGTACAGCTGAGGCGCCTTGACGGCGCTGCCGACGGTGCCGCCGCCGGTGGCGGTCACCGTGACGATCGCGTTGACCTCGCGGCCGCCCTCCGGCAGGTACTCGTTCTGGTAGACGTCCATCGAGAACTGCGGCACGTTCGACTTCGAGAAATTGGCCATGCCTGATCGAATCCCCCTCGCGCACCTCACAGCCGTGAGGCGATGACTGGAAGCGGACCGGTCCCCTCCGGTCCGCCGGGCCTCCCCGTATGCGGCCTCAGGCCGATCCTGCCCCCTGGGACACGGCCGGGAACGGCACGACGGCCACTGTTACGTTGTCGTGGCCCCCGCCGTCCAGGGCGTGACCCACCAGCACCCGGGCGCTGTGCAGGGGGTGCCGGTCGGCGTCCGCGGGGACGGCCTCGGCCATCTCCTGGGCCGCCTCCGCGTAGTTCCACAGCCCGTCCGTGCACACCACCACCACACCCGGCCGGTCCGGCTTGAAGGAAGCGGTGTGCGGGTCGAGTTCGTAGGCGTCCGCGCCGAGCCAGCCGGTGATCGCGTGGGCGCGCTCGTCGGCGTAGGCCTCGGCCTCGTTCATCAGGCCCGCGGCGACCATCTGCGCTGCCCAGGAGTCGTCCTCGGTGAGCCGGGCCGGGGGTGAGGAGCGGTCCACCGGGACCCAGTAGGCGCGGCTGTCGCCGACCCAGCCGACGATCAGCAGGCCCGAGGTGACGACGGCGCCGACGATCGTGCAGGCGGGCGCGTTCTGGTGCGGGGCGTGCTCGCGGGCCGTGGCGGGCTCGGCGGCCAGGGCGTTGACCGCGTGCGACGCGGCGACGATCGCCTCGTGCATGGCCTGCTGCGGGTGCGTGCCCCGGGGCAGGGCGGCGAGCACCGACTCGCTCGCGGTCCGGGCGGCGGCGAAGGAGGCGTCGTCGGGGCGGGTCGCGGAGGAGACGCCGTCGCAGACGATCGCCACCGAGGCCGGGGAGCCGTCGGGCAGGGCGGTGTGGCCGATGCCGAAGGCGTCCTCGTTGCGGTGGTGGCGCAGACCGCGGTCGCTGACGGCGGCCAGTGGGCCGCACTCCTGCTCCATGTGGTCGCGCTCCCGGGGCTGGGCGTGCCCGCAGTTCTCGCAGTAGCCGTCGCTGTCCACGCGGCCCGCCCGGCAGGCCACGCACAGCTTGGGCTCCCCGCCGGGCGCGGCGAGGTCGGCGATGCGCGGGTCGGGCGCCTGCAACGGGTACTCCTCGGGCTCCGGCGGCCGGTCGAAGCGCACACCGGAGGCCGGGGAGACCGGCGAACCGGTCGGCGGCGCCTGCGGCGGCAGCGGGACACCGCCCGTGTCGGTGCCGCGCGGCTCGGCCGGCGCGGCGGCGGCCGCGGGGGCACCCGCCCCGGCCGGCTCCGGCGCGGCGGGCCGGTCCGTGCCGTCGTGGCCCGCCGGGTTGTTCAGCGCGACCGTCGGGTGGTCGTCCGGCCGTGGCGGCAGTGCGGACAGGTCGTATCCGCACGCACCGCAGAAACGGTCACCCGACTCGAGCGGCCATTCGCAGCTCGGGCAGGCGGACAACTGGGGCATCTGCGACATCAACTACACCCACGTCCGGGGGCGGTAACGGTTGGCTCGTTCCACCAGGTCGATCCTCTCCTCGCCGCCCCGCGCCAGCCGGGCCAGCGTGCGGTACGAACGCTCCAGGCCGAAGCGGAGTCCCCGCTCGTCCAGATCGCTGCCGAGCAACGTCCGCCGCCCCGCGGGCGCGGAACCCCGGCCCCCGGAGAGTATCCAGTCCAGGGCGCACCCGAGGACCTCGGCCGACAACTGCTCCCGGCGCGCCGGGTCCAGACCGTACGCGTCCAGCGCCTCGACCTGCCCGGCGGCGGCCGTCAGGTCCTCCAGGAACGGTACGTCCCCGGCCACGGCCGTGCGCCCGCGCAGCCGCGCCCGTACGGCGGCCACGCGCGCGGCCGTGTAGTGGATGGACGACTCCGACACCGACTCCAGCGTGCCCACGGCACTTCGCCGGTCCCCGGCGGCGAGCTGGACGCGGGCCAGCCCGAAGGCGGCGCTCACATAGCTCGGGTCGGTCGACCACACCAGCCGGTAGTACTCGGCGGCGTTGTCCAGCTGGCCCAGCACCTCCGCGCACAGGCCCAGCGCCAGCTTCGGCGCCATCTCGCCGGGGAAGGCGTCGTAGATCGCGTCGAAGGCGAGCGCGGCGCCCTCCTGATCGCCGGTGACCAGCGCGGCCACGCCCCGGTACCACACCACCCGCCAGTCGTCGGGCCGCTCGTCCTCCAGCGTGCCCAGCGAGGTGACGGCGGCCTCGGAGTCGCCGTTCTCCAGCCAGGCCCGGATCTGCCGGAGCCGTGTCTCGACCGACTGCGCGGGCGCCGCCGCGAGCGCCCCCAGCAGCTCGGCCGGCGCGGTCGTCATCAGGCCCGCCAGGAAACCGGCGTTGGGGTCGTCAGGGTCGACGTGGGGGATCGGCAGCGCGAGGGCGGCGGCGGGGTAGTCGACCGGCTTGACGATCGACGGGGAACCGTCGCCGGACGCGGGTGCCGGACCCGGTCCCTTCGGAGGCAGCACCGCCCGCGCCCCGAGCCGGGACACCTCGCCGTCCAGCTTCGGGAACAACTCCACGTCCGTGACCCGCAGTTCGGGCCCGAACAGCGTCGACAGCGCCGGCCGCGCCCGTCCCGTCTGCAGCGACACGACCTCCCGCAGCACCCCGGTCAGCTGCTCGCCCATCTCCTGCGCGGAGGCGAAGCGGCGGGCCGGGTCGGGGTCGGTGGCGCGGACCAGCAGGCGGTAGAAGGACTCGTACTCGTGAAAGACCTCGATATTGTCCGGGTCGGGCAGGGAGTCCACGAAGACGTTCGTGTAGCCCTGGAAGTCGAAGGTCAGCACGGCCAGGGTGCGGGCCACCGTGTACAGGTCGCTCGCCACCGAGGGGCCGACCTCCGCGACCTCCGGCGCCTGGTAGCCCACCGTGCCGTAGATGGCCGACTCCTCGTCGTCCATCCTGCGCACCGCGCCCATGTCGATGAGCTTGAGCTGGTCCTCGGTCTGGATGGCGTTGTCGACCTTGAAGTCGCAGTACAGCAGGTTGCGGCTGTGCAGATGGCCGAGCGCCTCCAGCGCCTCGATGCCGTACGCGCACGCCTGCTCCACCGGCAGCGGATCCCGCTTGCCGTCCGGGGTACGGCGGCCGTTGGCGATCTCCTTCAGCGACTTGCCGCCGACGTACTCCATGACGATGTAGCCGTCCATGGAGCCGGTGCGCTGGTCGAGGTGCTCCACGAAGTTGTAGATCCGCACGATGTTGGCGTGCTCGATCTCGGCGAGGAAGCGCCGCTCGGAGATCGCCGCCGCCATCGCGTCCTGGTCGCCGGTGTCCAGCAGACCCTTGAGGACCACCCACCGGTCGGACACCGCCTTGTCCACCGCGAGGTAGACCCAGCCGAGCCCGCCGTGCGCCAGACAGCCCGCGACCTCGTACTGGCCGTGCACCACGTCGCCGGCCTTCAGCTTCGGCACGAACGAGTACGGGTGGCCGCACTTGGTGCAGAACCCCTCCGTACGACCCGGCCGCTCCTCGCGTGAACGGCCCACCGGCGCACCGCAGTCCGAACGCGAGCAGAACCGCTTGCGCTCGGGCACCTCCGGGTTCTCCAGCACCATCGCGCGCGGGTCGGGCCGCGGCACGTCCGGCACCTGCACCAGACCCGCCCCGAGCCGGCCGCGGCCACTGGTGCCGCTGCCGGAGCCGGAGCTGCGCACCGACACCGAACGGCCCGTGGACCGGCCCGACAGGGAGCGCGAGAGCCGCCCCGACACCGAGCGCCGGGACTTCGACGACTGCGACGACGTACGCGAGCTGCCGCGGCCGGTCGGGCGCGAACCGCCGCTGCCCGAGCCGTCGTTGTCGCCGGCCGCCCGCGAGCCCGTGGAGCCTCGCGCGGAAGCGGGACCCCCGGCCGCGACGACCGGCGCGAGACCACAGGTGTCGCAGTACAGCTCGCCGCCGCCGACGTCCTCGTACGATCCCTCGCAGTCCGGCCGCTGGCAGGTCTGGTGTGCCTGGCTCATGACTCCCCCCCACGGTCTTCGGGACCGCCCTGCCCCGGCACGCGCGGGGCGCCGAGCAGCTCGGCGGCCGCCCGCTGATAACGCAGCACGGCCTGTTCGGCGACGCGCAGATCGCAGGGCGCGCTCCACAGCATGCGGCGGGCCGCGTCGTACCGCTCGATCAGGAACGGGTCCTCGGCGAGCCCGTGCCGGGCGACCTTCGCCTTGTACGCGTCGAGACGGCCGCGCAGCTCCGCGCGGACCGCCAGCGGCGCGGTGACCGCGGTCAACGACTCGCGGGCGCGCAGCAGTTCGTCCTCCGCCTTCTGCTCCAGCGATTCCAGGAGCGGGGACAGGCGGTGCCACTGGGCGTGTCTGCGGTACTCGGCGGCCGCCGCCAGCTGCTCCTGCAGCGCGGTCGGCGGGCCGCTGACCACGGGCACCTCCGTCGCGGCGATCTTCGCGAGGACCTCGCCGCGCGCGGTGCGCGCCTCGGCGAGCGTGCGGTCGGCGCGGCTGAGCACGTCCCGCAGCCGGATCAGCCGCTGCTCGGCGTCCTGCCGGACGGTGAGCACGGCGTCGATCTCCCGGCGCACGTCCTCCAGGGCGCGCGCCTGGCGGTCGTACACCGTCAGGTCCGGCCGGCCGCCGCCGGGCGCCGAACTGCCCTGCGCCGGAACCCAGTACGCGAGCGGGTCGGACACCACCTGCTCGCGCAGGGACGTCAGCGTGCGCGTGATGCGCTCCAGGTCGTCGCCGGCCGGGTGCTCACCGGGGCGCACACCGACGGAGTGGGCGAGCTTGCGGGTGCGCTGCAGCTCCGCGGCGAGTAAATCGATCCGGGCGGGCAGCGCCGACCACACCGCGTCGGCGGCGACGACCATGTCCAGGCTCGTCGCGTACAGCTCGTTCATCCGGTCCACCAGCGCGGCCAGCGAGAACTGCTCGCTCAGCCGGCTCGAACCGCCCTGCAGCGTCGGGGCGTTGGCCGTGGCGGTGGTCGAACCGGCGAGCGTGACGGCCTCGCCGCGCAGCAGTTCCGTCAGCTCCACCAGGTCCTCGCGACTGGACCAGCGGCGGCGGGCACGGATCTCCCGGGCGGAGCGCAACGCGTCGGAGTAGGCGTCGAAGTACGCCCACAGCAGCGTGATCGACGCCTCCGCGGACGCCCAGCGCTCCTTGGTGACACCGGTCAGCTCGGCACCTTCGAGGAGTCTGCGGCCCGCGTGGTCCTGCAGGGCGAGGAGCGAGGTCTCGATCGCCTCGTGCTCCGCGCCGAGCCGCGCCAGCGCACGGTCCACCTCGTCCCGGTCCATCACCGGCCCGGCGGGGTCCGTGACGCCCATCGATCACCTCTCGCTGCTGTCGTCATCCGTCAGTCGTCCGTCAGTCGATCATCGGTCACCGGTAGTTGGCTTCGGGAGGGGTCGCCGACGGCGACTTCTTGCCGTCCTGGTCCATGGTGGGGTGCAGCCAGGTCTGGTACGAGTCGGCCCAGCCGCCGTCCTTGATGTAGTTCGCCAGGGTCCGGTTGACCTGGCGTACCAGATCCTCCGAGCCCCTCTTCATCGCCACGCCGTAGTACTCGTGGGTGAACAGGCCGCCCTTGAGCTCCACCGTCGGGTCCTGTGCGGCCTGGCTGGCGGCGAGCGCGCCGTCGGTGACGACCGCGGCGACCTCGCCGAGCTGCAGCTTCACCAGGCAGTCGAGCTGGTTGGGGACGACCGTGCCGATGTCGGTGGACGCGGGAATCCTGTGGCCCTTGTCCGCCCTCAGGTTCTCCAGGGCCGTGGAGGAGTCCGCCGAGCACACCTTCTTGCCGGCGAGGGTCGCGTTGTAGCCGGTGATCGTCGAGTTCTTGGGCGCGAGGACCTGCTGGCCCGTCTTGAAGTAGGGCGCCGAGAAGTCCACCTTGCCCAGGCGGTCGCAGGTGATCGTCATGGTGCGCACCACCATGTCGACCTCGCCGTCGTTGATGGCGTCTATCCGGCGGCTGGTGGGAATGGCCTTGAACGTGACCTTGTCGGGGTCGCCGAGCAGGTCGCGGGCGATCCGGTGGGCGAGGTCGATGTCGAAGCCCTCCAGCGCGCCGTCGGCGTTGTTGGGGTTGAGGTAGCCCCAGCGGTAGCTGTTGGTGTCCACGCCGACGATCAGACGCCCTCGGGTCTTGATGGCGTCGACGTTCTTCTGCGTGGCGCTGGTGCCGGACGGCGACAGGCTCTGGTCCTGCGGGAACCGGCCGTTGTCGCACTTCTCGTCCGCCTTGGCCTGCAGTCCGTGGGCGAGCCCCTGGCCCGCGCCGGCCGCGGCGGCGCCGCCCGACTGGGTCCGGGGCAGCAGCAGGACGAAGGCCAGCGCCAGGGCGCACACGACCGCCATCGCACTCACTCCGCCCCAGCCGCGCAGGCCGGTCCGCAGACGCTGTGTCAGACGCCGCGCATTCATCGTCACGCCCCCTCTCACCGGTATTCCGACAGCCTGCGACCGATGCCCAGCACCGCTCCGGCCGCGCCCAGGACCGCCAGCACCGCGGCCCCGTACGGCAGTCCGTCCAGCGCGTCCCGACCCCCGCGCGCGGCCTGCCTGAACTCGTCGTCCTCGTGGGTGAGCGCCTTCTGCAGCGCCGCGTCGACGTTGTCGAAGCACACGCTCGTGGGGTCCTTGCCGACGCCGATGACCTTGTCGCGGGCCTGCTGGTAGTCGCCCTGGTCGTTCTTCCTCTGGGCGACGGTGTGCCGGTCCTTCCACGCCTGCATGTAGCCGTCGGCGTCCTTCACCGGCTTCCTGCCCGCCGCGTCGTCGGCGAGGGAGCCGGCCTTGGTGAGGGAGCCGGCCAGCTTCGCGATCTGGGTGTCGTACCCGACGGCGTAGGCGTCCTTGGGCGTGTCGCCGACCAGGGTGGTGTCGGCGCCGCGGCGGATCAGGCTGAGGTTCTCGTCGCTGCGGGCCGTCAGGGACGCGATGCGGGCGTCGTGCAGGACGTTCAGCGAGCGGACGCCGTGGTCGTAGGAGTCGTTCAGGCCGGCGCGGGCGACGGTGTGGCCGACGACCAGCCAGAGCAGGACCACCACGGAGGCGGCCGAGGCCGTGACCAGGCCGTGGTTGAGGACCCGGTTGGTGCGCAGGTAGTTGCGCCGCTGGGACCAGGCCAGTGCGGCCAGGGCGGCGACACCGAGGCAGACCGCGGCCCACGGGAACGCCTTGGCGTCCGCGTAGTCGGAGTTCAGCCGCTGGTTCTCCCGCTGGTACAGCGCCTCGGCCTTCGGCAGCATCTGCTGCTGCATCGTCTCGTTCGCGGCGCGCAGGTAGGCGCCGCCCACCGGGTAGCCCTGCCGGTTGTTGCTGCGGGCCGTCTCCACCAGGCCCTTGTACGTCGGCAGCAGCTTGTTGAGGTCCGCGATGGTCTTCGCCGACTCCGACCCGGCCTTGGAGCTCGCGGCGGCCGTGACCAGCTTGGCGGCCGCGGTGTCGATGTCGCGCTGGTAGCGCTGCCGGATGTCGGGCTTCTCCTGCGGGCCGGCGAGATAGCCGCTGGCGGCGGCCGTGTTGGCGTCGGCGAGGGAGGCGTAGATCTCGGCCGCGTCGGAGCTGAGCGGCTGGCTGCTGTTGAGGACGTCGTCGGCGGCGCTCGCCCGGTCCGTCATCTGCCAGGCGGCGACCGCGCCGAACGCGACGACCAGGAGGGCGAGCAGCGCGCCGATGATGCGCAGCCGCCCCGGCTCCGTGGTGGCGGCCGCGCGCAGCCGGTCGACGCCCTCGGCGAAGGCGGTGCGGCGCGCGGGGGCGGGCTCCGGCGCGGGCGCGGGGCCCGGCGGCGCCGGGGACGCGGGCTGCGGTGGCACGGCGGGCAGGGTGGGCACACCGGAACCCGGTGGCGCCGCACTGCTCTTCGGCGGTGTTGTCACTGTTGACCTCCCCCATGGCCATCCGTCGCCGCCAGTATCGCCGCCGGGACCGACATGCGCACCGGCCTTCACTGGATCTTGATCGGATCGCAGTGCTCCTGCGCCGTGGGCCCGGGGGTCGCCCCCCGGAAGACACAGCACCGGCGCGCGACTCGGAGTCCCGCACCACCCCCTGCCCATGAATACGCCGCCGGAATCAGTTCGGTTCCCACCAGGTCAGCGCTCGAAGTGCGCCCGCACCCGCTCGTGCACCTCAGCTCTCGCTCCGACCCTGTCCAGCCCCAGCAGTGCCGCCCCCAGCACCGGACTCGCCGTCACCACCCGTGGCACCGCCTTCGGGGCGCGGACCGAGAGGAGGTCGCGGATGCCGTCGTTCAACTGCGGGTGCTGGGCGGCCAGTACGCCACCTCCCAGCAGGACCGGTGTCTCCTCCTCCAGCAGGCCGAGGCGGCTCAGGGCGACTGTCGCCATGGTGACGACCTCGTCCGCGAGCCGGTCGACGATCGCCCGGGCGATCGGATCGCCGTCCGCGGCGGTGGCGAAGAGGACCGGCGTCAGTTCGTGGCGGCGGGCGGGCGCCACCGTCTCCAGGTGCAGGGCCTCGATGAGGGCGAGCATGGTGGGGAGGCCGAAGTGGGCGGGGAGCGTGCGGGCGAGAGCCGTCGGCTCGCCCCGTCCGTCCTCGGCGCGCGCCGCGTGCCACAGCGCCTCCTCCGCCAGCCCCCAGCCGCCGCCCCAGTCGCCGGAGATGCGGCCGAGCGCCGGGAAGCGGGCGGTGCGGCCGTCGGGGCGCATGCCGACGCAGTTGATGCCGGCGCCGCAGACGACGGCGACCCCGCGCGGCTCGGTGACGCCGGCCCGCAGGATCGCGAAGGTGTCGTTGCGGACCTCCACCGACGTGCCCCACCCGCGCGCGTGCAGCGCGGCCGCCAACTGCTCCTCCTCCACGGGGAAGTCGGCGTTGGCGAGGCAGGCGGAGACATGGTCGACGGACGCCACCCCGGAGGCGGTGAAGGCCCGGGTCACCGCCGCGGCGACGGCGTCCACGGCCGCCTCCACGCCGACCACCGGCGGCCGGAACCCCCCGCCGCGGGCCGTGGCGAGGACGGTGCCGTCGGCCGCCACGACGGCGACGTCGGTCTTGCTGTTGCCCGCGTCGACGGCGAGGACACGTGCGGTCATGCCCACGCGAGATGCTCCCGGTTGTGTGCGATCAGTCGGTCGGTGAGGGCGTCGGCGTACGCGTACTGGCCGACGAGGGGGTGGGCGAGCAGGGCCCGGAACACCCGGTCCCGGCCGCCCCGCAGGGCCGCCTCCAGCGCCAGGTCCTCGTAGGCCGTCACGTTCGCCGTCAGCCCCGCGTACAGCGGGTCGACGTCGGGGACGGGCAGCGGGGTCGGACCCTTGGGGCCCACCGCCGCCTGCACCTCGATCACCGCGTCGTCGGGCAGGAAGGGCAGCGTGCCGCGGTTGAGGGTGTTCACCACCTGGTACGGCGAGCCGCCCCCGCCGAGCAGTCCGGCCGCGAGGTCCACGGCCGCCTCCGAGTAGTAGGCGCCGCCCCGCTTGGCCAGCAGCGCCGGCTTCTCGGCCAGGGCCGGGTCGCCGTACATCTTCAGCAACTGCCGTTCCATTTCCGCCACTTCGGCGGCGCGGGAGGGCTTGGTGCGCAGTTCCCGGACGACCTCGTCGTGCGCGTAGTAGTAGCGCAGGTAGTAGGAGGGGACCACGCCGAGGCGGTCGAGGATGTCGCGGGGCAGGCGCAGGTCGGCGGCGATGGCGTCGCCGTGCTCGGCCAGCAGCGCGGGCAGCGCGTTCTCGCCCTCGGGGCCGCCGAGCCGTACGCCGGTCTCCCAGGTGAGGTGGTTGAGGCCGACGTGCTCCAGATGGATGTCGGCGGGCGTCACGCCGAGCAGGTTCGCGAACTTGCGCTGGAAGCCGATCGCCACGTTGCACAGGCCGACCGCCTTGTGGCCCGCCTGCAGCAGGGCGCGGGTGACGATGCCGACCGGGTTGGTGAAGTCGATGATCCAGGCGTCCGGGTTGGCACGGCGGACCCGTTCGGCGATGTCGAGGACCACGGGGACCGTGCGCAGCGCCTTCGCCAGGCCGCCGGCGCCGGTGGTCTCCTGGCCCACGCAGCCGCACTCCAGCGGCCAGGTCTCGTCCTGCTCGCGCGCCGCCTGTCCGCCGACCCGCAGCTGGAGCAGGACCGCGTCCGCGCCCTCGACGCCCGCGTCCAGGTCGGAGGTGGTGACGATCCGGCCGTCATGCCCCTGCTTGGCGAAGATGCGGCGGGCGAGGCCGCCGACCAGCTCCAGCCGTTCGGCGGCCGGGTCGACCAGGACCAGTTCCTCGATGGGCAGGGTGTCGCGCAGGCGGGCGAACCCGTCGATGAGTTCGGGGGTGTAGGTCGACCCTCCGCCGACCACGGTGAGTTTCATGCTGGGTTAACCCTTCACTCCGGTGAGCGTGACGCCCTCGACGAACGCCTTCTGGGCGAAGAAGAACACGAGGATCACGGGGGCCATGACCAGCACGGTCGCGGCCATGGTCAGGTTCCAGTCGGTGTGGTGCGCGCCCTTGAACGACTCCAGGCCGTAGGACAGGGTCCAGGCGCCCGGGTTCTCCGACGCGTAGATCTGCGGGCCGAAGTAGTCGTTCCAGGCGTAGAAGAACTGGAAGAGGCCCACGGCCGCGATCCCCGGCTTGGCCATCGGGATCACGACCTTCAGCAGGGTGCGCAGATCGCCGCAGCCGTCCACCTTCGCGGCGTCGATGTACTCGTTCGGGATGGTCATCAGGAACTGGCGCAGCAGGAAGATGGAGAACGCGTCGCCGAACGCCATCGGGATGATCAGCGGCCACAGCGTGCCGGAGAGGTCCAGCTGCTTCGCCCAGAACAGGTACATCGGGATGATGATCACCTGCGGCGGCAGCATCATCATCGAGATGACCAGCATCAGCGACAGATTGCGGCCCCGGAAGCGGAACTTGGCGAGCGCGTACGCCACCGGGATCGACGACACGACCGTTAGGACCGTGCCCAGTCCCGCGTAGATCAGGGTGTTCTTCCACCAGGTCAGAAAGCCGGGGGTGTCGAAGACCTTCTTGTAGTTGCCCCATTCCCAGGTGTGCGGGATCAGGTCCCGGCTCAGGGCCTGGGTGTCGCTCATCAGGGAGGTCAGGAACACGAACACGAAGGGCAGGACGAAGAAGAGCGCGGCCGCGACGCCGAGGGAGTGGACGGCTATCCACTGCAGCAGCGACCTGCGGCGGGCGGTGCGTTCGGCGGGGGAGACCGGCGCCTTCAACGGCACGGGCCGGTCCAGTACTTGGGTCATGGTCAGTCACCTGCCAGGTTGAGACCGCCCCGGCGCCGCATCAGGAACGCGGTGAACACCATGGACAGGGCGAACAGGACGAGGGCGACGACACACGCGGAGCCGTAGTCGAAGCGCTGGAAGCCGAGGTTGTAGACGAGCTGGGGGAGGGTCAGGGTCGACTTGTCCGGGTAACCGGGCTCGAACTGGGTGCCCGCGCCCTGGATCACGCCCGAGGCGACCTTCCCCGCGATGAGCGGCTGCGTGTAGTACTGCATGGTCTGGATCACGCCGGTGACGACGGCGAACATCACGATCGGCGAGATGTTGGGAAGGGTGACGAACCGGAACCGCTGCCAGGCCGAGGCCCCGTCCAGTTCGGCCGCCTCGTACTGCTCCTGCGGCACGTCGAGCAGCGCGGCCATGAAGATGACCATCAGGTCGCCGATGCCCCACAGCGCGAGCAGGGTGAGGGCCGGCTTGGACCAGGAGGGGTCGTTGAACCAGCCGGGGGCCGGGATGCCGGCCTTCTCCAGGATCGAGTTGACCGGGCCCGTACCGGGGTTGAGCAGGAACGCGAACGCCATCGTCGCGGCCACCGGCGGGGCGAGGTAGGGCAGGTAGAAGAGGGTGCGGAACACCCCGGTGCCCGTCTTGATCTTGGTGATCAGCATGCCGACGCCGAGGCCGAAGACGACCCTCAGGCTGACCATCACCAGCACCAGCCACAGGGTGTTGCGCAGGGCCGGCCAGAAGAAGGGGTAGTGCTCGAAGACGTAGGTCCAGTTCTTCGTGCCGCTCCACGTCGGCGGTTTGAAGCCGTCGTAGTGCATGAAGGAGAAGTAGACCGTCGAGATCAGCGGGTACGCGAAGAAGACCGCGAAGCCGATCAACCAGGGCGACATGAAGGCGAGGGTGCGCAGCGCCGACTTGCGGCGTTTCGACGCCAGGGTGATCGCGGTCATTACTTCGCCTGCGCGATGTCCGTGTCGATCTGCGCGGCCGTCGTCTTCAGCGCGGCCTTGAGGTCGGTGACCTTGCCGCTCTCGTAGTCGTAGCCCAGCTGCTGGATCGTCGTGAGGTAGACGCCGCCGTTGATCGAGGCGGGGGACGTCGTGGAGGCCGGGTTCGCGGCGATGTCCAGGAACGTCTTGAAGCGCGGGTCGTACTTCAGCTTCGGCGACTTCAGGGCCGCGAGCGTCGAGGGGACGTTGTGGATGCCGTTGGAGAAGCCCACCACCGCGTCGGTGTCCGTGGTGATGTACTTGACGAACTCCCAGGCCGCGTTCTGCTTGTGGCTGGTGGCGGCGATGCCGGCGATGGTGCCGGTGATGTAGCCCTTGCCGTACTGGCTCGCCTGGTCGTCGGGGACGGGCAGCGGGGCGACGCCGACGTCGAAGTTCGGCTTGGCGTCCAGGGCCATGCCCAGACGCCACTCGCCGTCCAGCTGCATGGCGACCTGACCGGTGTGGAAGGGGTGCTTGGGGCCCCACTCGTCACCGAGCTTGGAGCGGTAGGTCTCCAGCTTCTTGAATCCGCCGAGTTCGTCCACCAGCTTCTTCTGCAGCTTGAAGCCGGCCTCGAAGGCGGGATCGGTGGCGAGGTTCGACTTGCCGGCCTTGTTGAAGTAGGTCGGCGAGAACTGCCCGAAGTAGTGCTCGGTCGTCGTCTCCCAGCCGTGGTAGTCCGGCATGAACCCGAGCTGCTTGTAGCCGTCGCCCTGGGGGATCGTCAGCTTCTTGGCGTCGGCCTCGAACTCGGACCAGGTCTTCGGCGGACCGCTGATGCCGGCCTTGGCGAACGCCGTCTTGTTGTAGTAGAGGCCGTAGGCGTCGCCCAGCAGCGGCGCCGTGCAGCGGTCGCCGTCGAACTGGGTGTACTCGTTCATCGCCTTCGGGAACGTCGTCTCGGGGTCGATGTCCGACTTCTTGAAGAACGGGTTGAGGTCGACCAGCGCCCCCGAGGAGCAGAACTTGCCGACGTTGTTGGTGGTGAAGGAGGAGATGACGTCCGGGGCCTTGTCCCCGCCCGTGCGCAGCGCCTGGTTGATCTTGTCGTCCGTCATGTTGCCGATGACGTTGACGTGGATGTTGGGGTGGGCCTTCTCGAAGCCGGCGACCAGGGACTTGACGGCCTTCACCTCGTTCGGCGCGCTCCAGGCGTGCCAGAAGTTGATGGTCGTGTCCTTGGAGGCGTCGTCGCTCGCACCGGAGCTCGACTGGCCGGTACAGGCGGTGGCGAGGAGGGCGAGGGAGGCGGAGGCGGCCAGCGCGACGACCGCCTTCCGGGACACTTCGGGTATGACTTTCCAGGACTTTTCGGGCATGGCGAGGTCTCCCAGAGGCGCAAGGGGCTAGGGCGGGGAAGGGGGGTGGGGCCGAGGGGTCAGCGCGAGGTGTCGAAGACCTCGTCGCGGGTGGTCGCGAGGGCGCTCTCCAGCGCGCCCCGCAGTACGGGGTGTTCACGGACGTCGCCGACCACGAGCCGGGGGCGGGCGGCGGCCAGCTCCTCCAGCTCGGCCTGGACGTGGGCGCGCAGCACCTCGCCGCCGGCGGTCAGCGAGGCGCCGCTGAGGACGACGAGTTCGGGGTCGAGGACGGAGACGAGGGAGGCGAGACCGGTGGCCAGGCGGGTCGCGTATGTCTGGAGCAGCAGTCGGTGCGGGGCGGTGTCCTCGGCCGCCGCCCGCTCGACGAGCGCGGCCGCGGCCTCGGCGTACGGGCCCGAGGGGATGTCGGCGATGCCGAGTTCGCGGGCGAGCCGCGGGACGGCCTGGGAGCCGGCCAGCTCCTGGTAGCCGCCGCTGTTGGCCTTGGTCACCTGCCGGACGAGCGGCACGCCGGGCACGGGCAGGAAGCCCACCTCGCCCGCGCCGCCGGTCCAGCCGCGGTGCAGGCGGCCGCCGAGGACGAGCGCGGCGCCGAGGCCCCCCTCGTTCCACAGCAGCACGAAGTCCTCGTGCCCGCGGGCCGCGCCGAGCCGCTGTTCGGCCACGGCGGCGAGGTTGACGTCGTTCTCGTACTCCACCGGCATCGGCAGCGCGGCGGCGAGTTCGTCGAGCAGGGCCGGGGTGTGCCAGCCCGGGAGGTGGGAGGCGTAGCGCAGCCGGCCGGTGTTGGGGTCGAAGGCGCCGGGGGTGCCGATGACGATCCGGTGGACGTCGTCCCGGGCCAGTCCCGCCGCCTTCACGGCGCCGTCGAGGGCGTCGGTGACCTGCCGGACGACGGGCTGGGCCGGACGGCGTCCCGGGGTGGGGAGCTCGTACGACCCGACCGTGCGGCCCGTGACGTCCGCGACGGCCGCCAGGATGCGCTCGGGGGTGACGTCGAGCCCGGCGGCGTACGCGGCGGCCGGGTTGACCTCGTACAGCTGGGCGTTGGGGCCGGGCCGGCCTTCGGTGGTGCCGGTGGCGAGCACGAGCCCGGCCGCCTCCAGGCGGGCCAGGAGCTGGGAGGCGGTCGGCTTGGACAGGCCGGTGAGCTTGCCGATCCGCGTGCGGGACAGCGGGCCGTGCTCCAGGAGGAGGTCCAGCGCGGCGCGGTCGTTCATGGCGCGCAGGACGCGCGGGGTGCCCGGCGTACCGGCGGTTCCTGCCATGGGTCGACACCTGCCTCTCGACTGCCCAGCTTCTCAGTGACCTGGGACGGAAGTCCATCGGTTGATCATCCGTCGATCCCTGGCGGGAGATCACTGTTAGGAAAGTTTCCTATTGGCTGGAAAGGAACGTAAGCCCGGGGCGAAGGGGGCGTCAAGAGAAACCGCCCCCGAGGCAACAGACTCGTTACCTCGGGGGCGGTGCGGTTCGGGTGGGGCTCGTCCGCGGCCGTTACTTCGGCGCCGACCGCTGCGCCCCTATCGGCGAAGCCGCGGCCGACTGGGCCGAGTCCGGGTTGGCCAGGGCCGACGGGGCCGCGACCGCCGCCGTCGGGTCGGCGGCCTCCGCCTCGTCCTCGGCGGCCGTCGCGCCGCCCACGATGCGGATGTTCGCCGCGTCGAAGGCCCGCTTGATGCGCCAGCGCAGTTCGCGTTCGACCGCGAGGGACTTGCCGGGCATGGTCTTGGCGGAGACGCGGACGACCATCGAGTCCAGCAGGACGCTGTCCAGGCCGAGGACCTCGATCGGGCTCCACAGGAGCTCGTTCCAGGGCTCCTCCGCGCTCATCTTCTCGGCGACCTCGTCGAGCGTGGCCTTGAGCCGGTCCAGGTCCTCGTTCCCCTTCACGGTGACGTCGACGCCGGCCGTGGCCCAGCCCTGGGAGAGGTTGCCGATGCGCTTGACCTCGCCGTTGCGGACGTACCAGATCTCACCGCTCGCGCCGCGCAGCTTGGTCACCCGCAGGCCGACCTCTATGACCTCGCCGGAGGCGACGCCCGCGTCG
This sequence comes from Streptomyces sp. C1-1, assembly GCF_050214755.1. Lineage (NCBI taxonomy): Bacteria > Bacillati > Actinomycetota > Actinomycetes > Kitasatosporales > Streptomycetaceae > Streptomyces > Streptomyces sp. C1-1. The sequence continues at coordinate 6,387,066 of NZ_CP189826.1, forward strand.
ATCGTGTCGCCGACGCCGTACTGGTCCTCCAGGATCATGAAGACACCGGAGAGGAAGTCGGTGACCAGGTTGCGGGCGCCGAAACCGATCGCCACACCCGCGACACCGGCGGAGGCCAGCAGCGGGGCCAGGTTGATCTGGAACGCGCCCAGGACCATCAGCGCCGCGGTGCCCAGGATCACGAAGGACGCCACCGACCGCAGGACCGAGCCGATCGCCTGCGAGCGCTGGCGGCGCCGCTCGTTGTTGACCAGCAGACCGCCCAGCGAGGTGCCGTCGACGGCCTCGGCGGTGCGGGTCATCCGGTCTATCAGCTTGGTGATCGCCCGCTGCACCACCGCTCTGAGCACGCCCGCTATCACCAGGATGAGCAGGACCCTGAGGCCGATCGCGAGCCACGTCGACCAGTTCTGCTCGACCCAGCTGGCGGCGTTGGTCGCGCTCTCCTGGGCGTCCTGGAGCGTGGGGACCGTCACGGCGGTCGACCCCGAGGGAGACGGGGACGGCGACGGCGACGAACCGGCGGCCAGTAGGACGGCGGGCAAGGACACGGCGGGTACCTCCAGGTGCAGCGGTCCGCCCTCCGGCACGCAACGCGGTCAAGGTCACGAAAAGGTCACCGGACGGGCAGGCCCACCACACTATCGGGGCACGGTGTGCGAATCCCTGCCATCTTCTGAGGAGAGTCCGTGTGCACCCCGGGTTGAGCAGGTGGGATAGACCGATCCCGGTCCTGGGGATGAATGAGATGTGGTCGAAAACACTCCCAGCCCGTTACCGGGACATGGTGGCGCCACCACCAGGCATGAGGGGAGACTGACCACAGATCGTCCCGGCGCGAGCCACGCGCCGCCGACGCCCAAGGAGGCATCCGTGCCGCATGTCCTGGTCCTCAACGCGTCGTACGAGCCACTTGGCGTCGTACCGCTCCGCCGCGCGCTCGTCCTCGTCCTGGAGAACAAGGCCGTCTCCCTCGAGGAATCCGGCGCCTTCATGCACAGCGCAACCGTCACAGTCCCCGCACCTAGCGTGGTCCGGCTCAAGCGATTCGTCCGGGTTCCCTATCGGGGGCCCGTTCCTCTCACCCGCCGTGCGCTCTTCGCGCGCGACGGAGGCCGGTGCATGTACTGCGGTGGCGTCGCAACCAGCGTCGACCACGTCATCCCGCGCAGCCGCGGGGGCAAGCACGTCTGGGACAACGTGGTGGCCTCGTGCCGCCGCTGCAACCATGTCAAGGCCGACCGGCATCTGTTCGAGATCGGGTGGCGGCTGCGCCACAAACCCGCCCCGCCCAGCGGTCTGGCCTGGCGCATCATCGGGACCGGTCACAGGGACCCGCGCTGGCTGCCGTACCTCCAGCCGTTCGGCGCGGACGACGCCCTGGCCCGGATCGACGGCATCTCCGCCTGAGATCCGGGCCTTCGCACACCCTGCTCACAGGGACTGCGGCAGTGTGTGGCGTTCGGCCCGGGAGCCCCCCGCGCTCCCGGGCCGCACCGTCACGCGTAGCGCAGCTCGGCGGGGCGGACGGAGCGGTGCAGCAGCGGCAGTGAGCAGGCCGCCGCCAGCAGGCAGGCCGCGTAGACGGCGACGGGGATCAGCAGGGGCAGGTACGGCATCGGCGCCACGACGGTGTCGGAGGCGAGCGAGGCGTACCAGGCGCCGATCCCGAAGCCGCCGACGCCGGCCACCGCGACCGCGGGCGCCAGCGGCAGCGCGGTCTCCAGCAGCAGCGCCCGGGCCAGTACCGACCGCGGTACGCCGGCCGCGGCCTGCGCGGCCAGGCCGCGGCGCCGGGTGGCCAGGGACTCGGCGGTGCCGACGGCGAGCGCCGTCAGGACGAGCGCGAGGCCGACGAGGAGCGCGGCGGCCGTCAGGTCCAGGCCCGTCGTGTAGTAGGACAGGGGAGCCGCCAGGGAGCCCTTGCCGCTCCTGTGGTGCAGCTCCGTGAGCAGCACCTGCCGGACCCCCGCGAAGCCGGAGCCGAGGATCGTCACGAGCAGCACCCCCGCATGCGTCCGGGCGGCCGCCCAGGGGTCCTCGCGCAGCCGTTCCGCCGCGATCAGGACCGCCGGTCGCCGGGTGCGGGCGGCCAGGCCCTCGCCCAGCTGCCGGGACGAGGAGCCGGTCAGCCACACCGCGGTGCAGCTGAGCAGCAGCGCCAGGACGAACACCGCCACCGGACCGAAGTCGAACAGCGAGGAGTCGCTGAACACCGGCGCCACCAGGATGAACAGGGTCGTGGCGGCGAGCAGGCAGGTCACCGTCCGGAACAGCCGCCCCGGAGCCCGCGTGGGCCGCGTCCGCCGCACCCGGCCCAGCGGCGACGCCACCACCCGGCGCAGGGCCAGGGCGCTCACGGCCGCTCCCAGGACCGGTACGGCCACGGCGACCACGGCGATGCCGGTCCAGGCCGCGGGGGTCGGGTGCCGCCACAGGCGCGACAGCAGCGGTACGGCTACGGCGGCGGCCGGCAGCGAACCGGCCAGGCAGGCGAGCCCCGACTCCAGCGCCGCGATCCGCCGCGTCTGCCAGGGCGTGGCCCCCGCGAGGCGCAGCGCCGCCAGCCGCCGGTCGCGGTGCACCGCGCCGATGCGCGCGCACTGGCCGAGGAACCCGAGCACCGGGATGAGCAGCAGGCCCAGCGCGACGCTCACGTTCCCGCGGTCGCTCGCGGAGTCCAGCAGCCCCGACCCCACCGACACGGAGTAGTACCCCTCCACCGAGGTGAGCACGACGATGGTGAACCCGATACCCGTGGCCAGGGCCGCCCCGAGCGCCGTCAGCAATACCCGCCACCACTCCCGTCGGTCCGAGCCGCGGGTGAGGAGCCAGGCCAGTCGCAGGTCCGTGCTCACGCCGTCACCCCCGCCACCGCCACGGCGCCGTCGGTCAGCCGGATCTCGCGGTCCGCATACGCCGCCACCTGGTCGTCGTGCGTGACCAGCAGGACGGCCGTGCCCGCCTCGCGGGCGGTGTGGGCCAGGGCCGTCATGACCTGTTCGGTCGCCAGGGAGTCCAGCGCTCCCGTCGGCTCGTCCGCGAAGACGACGCGCGGGCCGGTGACCAGGGCGCGCGCAAGGGCCGTGCGCTGGGCCTGGCCGCCGCTCATCTCGCCCGGGCGCAGCTCCCCCTGGCCGCGTACGCCGAACCGTTCCAGCCATTCGCCGGCCCGCGCCCGGGCGTCCCCGCGGGAGGTGCCCGCCAGCATCAGCGGCAGCGCCACGTTGTCCAGCGCCGTCAGCTCCGGGATCAGCTGCCCGAACTGGAACACCACCCCGAAGTCGGTCCGCCGCAGTTCGCTCAGCCGCTTCTCCGGCAGCTGGTCCAGGCGCTGTCCGGCATACGTCACCGAGCCCGCGTCCGGCCGGACGATCCCGGCGAGGCAGTGCAGCAGCGTGGACTTCCCGCTGCCGCTGGTCCCGGTCACGGCGAGGATCTCGCCGGCGCCCAGCTCCACCGAGGCGCCGCCCAGGGCCCGGGTCCTGCCGTGCGTCTTGGTCAGGTCGCGGGCCGCCAGAAGCGGCACCGCGCTGTCCTCCTTGCTCATGCTGCGTCTACCTCCGCGGTCAAAGTGGTGAGCCGGGCCGCCGTCGTGGTCATCCAGCGGAGGTCGGCGTCGAGGTGGTTGAGGGCGTAGTCCGCCGAGAGCACGCTCGCCAGATCGGCGCCCTTGGCGGTCTTCACCGCCGTGAGCTCCCGCATCCGCTCCATGTGCGCGGCGCGCTGGGCCCGCAGATAGGCCTCCGCGTCGCCGCCCGACAGGATCGACACGACGACCTTCGCGAAGATCTCGTTCGTCACGAAGGGGGCGGGCGGAGCGATCTCCCCGGCCCAGCGCGCCAGTTCACGCGACCCGTCGTCGGTCGAGCGGTACGTCGTCCGCTCCGGGCCGCCGTCCGCGCCGGTGCCCTCCACCTCCGCGAGTCCGTCGCGGACCAGGCGCTGCAGGGTCGTGTAGACCTGCCCGTAGGCCAGCGGGCGGGCCTGCGGGAAACGTTCGTCGTGGCGTCGCTTCAGGTCGTAGCCATGGCTCGGCCCCGAGGCGAGCAGCCCCAGCAGGATGTGGCGGGTGCTCATGCCGATCATTATGCACTCGATACATGTACTGAGTGAATAGTGATCGTGGTCATCCCAGGCGATCGGTGGGCGGTCTCCGGTGCCGAAGTGGCGCAGAATGTGACAAGAGGCACCTAGTTCCTTCCCGTACGTCTGCCACCGCGTCCACTGGGTAGGGCTGCGGTAGTCCGCAAGGCCGTCGTACCCGACAAGGAGGCCCCTCGTGGCCGCTCCGGCACACCCCCTCTCCAAACCCGTGGCGCACCTGCCCTCCCCGGCCCACGAACCGCACTTCTGCGTGTTCAGCGCCGAGGGCGCCCGCGCCGAGATCCCGCTCACCAGTGAGCCGCCGCTGCCCGACGCCGAGCCCCTCACCAGCGAACCCCCGCTCGCCGACGCACCGCCCCTGACCAGCGAGTCGGCGGCTTTCGAACTGGAAGCCGCGAGGCCCTAGATGACGACGCAGGGGCCGGCCGCACCGCCCTCCCACGAGCTGTCCCGCCTCGCCGAGCTGCACGGCGTCGCCACCTCCTACAGCCCGTCCCCCGACCGCACGGTCGCCGCCTCTGCCACCGCCGTCACCCTCGCCCTCGCCGCGCTCGGCGTCGACGCGAGCACCGAGGAGGCGACCCGCGCCGCACTCACCGCCCGCGAACGCGAACTGGCCGCACGACTGCTGCCGCCGACCGTGGTGCGCTGGGCGGACGCCGAGTCCCCCGCGCTCGCCGCCCTCCCGGCCGGCACCCGGCTGCACATCGAGACCGAACAGGGCGAGACGCGTTCCTCCGCCGACCGGCTCCCGCCCGGCGTCCACCGCCTGACGGCCACCGCGCCCGACGGCCGCACCGCCGACGCCCACCTGGTCGTCGCCCCGCCCCGGCTGCCCACGCCCACGTCACGCTCGTACGGCCTGCTCGTCCAGCTCTACTCCCTGCTCTCCCGGCGCTCCTGGGGCATGGGCGACCTCGGTGACCTCGGCGAGCTCACCGCCTGGGCCGGCCGCGCGCTCGGTGCCGGCTTCGTCCAGGTCAACCCCCTGCACGCGGCCGTGCCCGGCGCCCCCACCGACCCCTCCCCGTACCGCCCCTCCTCCCGCCGCTTCCCCGACCCCGTGCACCTGCGCGTCGAGGACGTCCCCGAGTTCGCCTACGTCCAGGACCCCGAGCGGGTGCGGGGACTGCTGGAGCGGGCCGGACGGCTGCGCGCATCGGTCCTGGACAAGGACGCGTTGATCGACCGGGACGCCGTCTGGGAACTCAAGCGCGAGGCACTGGAACTCGTTCACGCGGTGCCGCTCGGACCGGGACGGCGCGCCGCATACGCCGACTTCCTCGCCCGGGAGGGCGAGGCCCTGGAGGACCACGCCACCTGGAACGCCCTGGCCGAGGTGCACGGGCCGGACTGGAGCGGCTGGCCCGAGGGCCTGCGCGATCCGCGCTCGCCCGAGACCGCCCGCGCCCGCGCAGAGCTGATGGACCGGGTCGACTTCCACTGCCGTCTCGCCTGGCTCACCGACACCCAGCTCACCGCAGCCCAGCGCACGGCCCGCGAGGCCGGGATGCCGGTCGGGATCGTGCACGACCTCGCGGTCGGGGTGCACCCCGGTGGCGCCGACGCCTGGGCGCAGCAGGAGTACTTCGCCGCCGGGATGTCGGTCGGCGCACCCCCCGACGCCTTCAACGCGCGCGGCCAGGACTGGGGCCTGCCGCCCTGGCGCCCGGACCGCCTGGCCGAGTCCGGCTACCAGCCTTACCGGCGCCTGCTCCAGGCCCTCTTCCGCGTCGCCGGCGCCCTGCGCATCGACCACGTCATGGGCCTGTTCCGCCTCTGGTGGGTGCCCCAGGGGCATCCGCCCACCGAGGGCACCTACGTCCGCTACGACGCCGAGGCGATGCTCGCCGTCCTGGTGCTGGAGGCCTCCCGCGCGGGCTCGGTCGTCATCGGGGAGGACCTGGGGACGGTCGAGCCCGGCGTGCGCGACCGGCTGCGCGAACGGGGCGTGCTCGGCACCTCCGTGCTGTGGTTCGAGCGCGACTGGGAGGGCGACGGCCGCCCCCTGCCGCCCGAGGCCTGGCGCGCCGACTGCCTGGCCACCGCCACCACCCACGACCTGCCGCCGACCGCCTCCCGCCTCACCGGGGACCACGTCGAGCTACGCGACCGGCTGGGGCTGTTGACCCGGCCGGTGGAGGAGGAACGGGCCGAGGCCGCGGCCGACGCGGGGGAGTGGCTGGCGTTCCTCGCCCGGCTCGGCCTGCTCGACGGCACGGGAGGCACCCACGGCGCCTCCGAGGAGGAGGCCCGCATCCAGGCCGTGCACCGGTTCCTGCTGCGCACGCCCGCCCGGATGGTGGGGGTCTGGCTGCCGGACTGCGTCGGCGACCGCCGGCCGCAGAACCTGCCCGGCACCTGGGACCAGTACCCGAACTGGCGGCTGCCGATCGCGGACGCCGAGGGCAGGCCGGTGACACTGGAGGAGCTGGCGGGCAGCGGGCGCCTGCACGCCCTGCTGGAGGTGGTGCGGGACGCGGGTTCCGGCGGGCGGGGCCGACGGGGACCCGGATGACCGGGCGGGCCGCGATGTCCCCGTACGGCACCCCGGACGCGCGGCCCCGAACGGCGTTGGATACTTTTGGCCCGTGGACAAGAAGAACGCCCTGCGCGCCGGCGCCCTGGCCTCCGGCACGACGCTGATGATGCTGCTCATGTCGTCCCCCGCGCTCGCGCTCACCCGCGACGACGGCGACGACCCCGGCAACGGCCTGAGCGTCATCGAGACGCTGGGCCTCTACGTGGCCCTCCCGATCGCCCTGTTCGCGATCATCGCGGGCCTGGTCATGGTGCTGGACCGGTCCCACGACCGGCAGGCCAGGACCAGCTCCGACATCGACGTCAAGGCCTGACCCGACGGCCTGTCCCGAAGGCTTTCCCGACGCCTTTCCCCGAGGGCGCCGACCTCGCCGTACGCACGCGTGATCATCCTGCGTACGGCGAGGTCGGCGCCCTCGTGCGTTTCAGGGGCTCGGCGCGGTCGGATACCGCTGGAGCGTCGACGCCGGCCACGCCTCGATCTCCGTGCGGTGCAGCGCCACGCCCGGCGGGATCCGCAGGATGCAGCGGGTCAGCGCCAGCCCGAGCAGCCGCGTCGCTCGCCCAGGTCGTGAACGGCCACGCGGGCCCGGCGCCGCTCGACACCCACCAGGCCTGCGCAGTGCGCTCACCACTTTCCTCAACACCGTCACCCCGGCCCGCCGCGAGGTGCGGCGGACTCGACGGACACGGCGGGCATCGAGGACGCGCTCGTCCGTCACGTCGGCTGAGGGCCGGGGTCTAGCGCTCCGCCCCCTGCGTCCCCGCCAGCAACTCCCGCAACAGATCGGCCAGTTGGCCGGCCTGTTCGTCGTCCATCGTGGACAGCGCCTCCGTCTGGACGGCCAGTCCCGCGCCGACCGCCTGGTCGATGACCTCCAACCCCTTCTCCGTGAGCGTCACTTGGAGGGCCCGGCGGTCGTGCGGGTCGGGGGAGCGGCGCAGGAGGCCGGCGCGTTCGAGCTTGTCGAGACGGCCGGTCATGCCGCCCGTGGTGAGCATCAGGGTCGCCGAGAGCTGACGCGGTGAAAGGGTGTAGGGCTCCCCGGAGCGGCGCAGGGTGGCCAGGACGTCGAACTCGCCTCGTGAGATGCCGTAGGGGGCGTACGCCTTCTCCATGCGGTCGCCCATGGTGCGCGAGAGCCGGTAGATGCGTCCGAAGACCTCCATCGCCCTGGTGTCGAGGTCGGGCCGCGCCCGCGCCCACTGGTCGATGATCGCGTCGACCGCGTCCTTGCGCTCTGCACTCATACCCCGAGTATCCGCAGGGTTCCGGTCGGCCGCAAGAAAGTAGCTTGACGGCAAGTTGCTTAGCGCTAAGCTAATTAGGGTCAAGCTAACTGTGGAGGGGTCGACCGTGGAGAAACCCGAGCGCATTCCCGGCCAGTGGGCCCTGCCCGTCGCCGCCGCCGTCAACGGCGTCGGCACCGGCATGTACGTGCCGTTCACGCTGGTCTTCTTCCATCACGTCACCGGCCTGTCCTTCACCACCGTCGGCCTGGTGCTCACCGTGACGGGGCTCGCCGGGATCGCCGCGCTGCCGCTGGCCGGCGCGGCCGTCGACCGGTTCGGCGCGCGGCGCGTCCAGCTCGCGCTGTACGGGGTGCGGGCCGTCGGCTTCGCCCTGTACCCCTTCGCCGGCTCCCTCGCCGCCTTCGCCGCGGTCGCCCTGGTCACCGCCGCGGCCGACCGCGCCTTCCCCGCCGTACAGTCGTCGCTGCTCGGCGAGGTGGCGCGGCGCGCCGGGCGGGACCGGCTGCAGGCCGCCAACCGGGCGATGCAGAACGGCGGCAACGGCGCCGGTGCCCTGCTCGCCACACTCGTCATCGCGCTCGCGGGCAGCGCCGGCTACACCTACGCGGCCTGGGGCAACGCCCTGTCCTTCGCCCTCGCCGCGCTGCTGCTTGCACCTCTGCGCCCGTTGCCCGCGGCCGGTGGCGCGGCGGCCCGCGGAGCCGGGGCCGGCTACCGGCTGGTGCTGGCCGACCGGCCCTTCCTGGTGGTCACCGGCGCCAACTTCCTGAACGCGCTGAGCTATTCGGCGCTGTCGGTGCTCTTCCCGCTGTTCATCGTGGAGTGGCTGCACGGGCCCGCGGTGCTCACCGGCGCCGCGTTCACGATCAACACCGTGCTGTGCGCGGTGGCCGGGGTGTTCGTCGGCGGGCGGGTGCGCCGGGCCGGGGCGCGGCGCACCCGGGCGGCGGCGCTCGGCGGCGCCCTGTTCGCGGCCGCGTTCCTCGCGCAGATCGCGCTGGGCACCCTGCGCCCGGGCTCGGCTGCGGTGCTGGGCGGGGCCCTGGTCGCCGTGGTCCTCGTCTACACCCTCGGCGAGCTGATCCACAGCCCCGCCGCCGAGGTCCTCGCCGTGGCGGCGGCCCCCGAGGCGGTGCGCGGCCGGTACCTGGCGGCGTACCAGATGTCCTGGTCACTGGCGAAGGCCGTGGCGCCCTCGCTGTTCACGGCACTGCTCGCGGTGGACGGCCGGGCGCCCTGGGCGGTCCTCGTCCTCACCTCGGCCGTGGCGGCGGCCCTCCTGATCCGCACGGAACGACACCTGCCGGCCGACGCGGTACGCCCCACCACGACCACGGTCGTCCGAGCGGCCACCCCGGCGACTCCGGCCACGCCGGGTGCCGCAGCCGGCCACGCACCGCTCATCCCCCGCCCCGCCGAAGGAACCCGGTCATGAAACGCTCCGGCACCGCCCTGGTCACCGCCCTCGCGCCCGTCTCCTGGGGCACCACCTATGCCGTCACCACCCAGTTCCTGCCGGCCGACCGGCCGCTGTTCACCGCGTTGGCGCGCGCCCTTCCCGCGGGGCTGGTCCTGCTGGCCGTCGGCCGGGTGCTGCCGCGCGGAGCCTGGTGGTGGCGGTCGGGCGTGCTCGGCGCGCTGAACATCGGCGCGTTCTTCCCGCTGCTGTTCCTGTCCGCGTACCGCCTGCCCGGCGGCATGGCGGCCGTCGTCGGCTCGGTCGGGCCGCTGTTCGTGGTCGGGCTGTCGGCGCTGCTGCTGGGACAGCGGCCGACGCGGCGGGCCCTGCTCGCCGGGGCCGTGGCGGCGTTCGGCGTCAGTCTCGTCGTCCTGCGGGCGGCCGGGGCGCTCGATCCCGTCGGCGTCCTGGCCGCCCTCGCCTCGACCGCGTCGATGTCCACCGGCACGGTGCTGACCAAGAAGTGGGGGCGCCCCGAGGGCGTGGGCCCGCTCGCCCTCACCGGCTGGCAGCTCACGGCCGGAGGGCTGCTCATCGCCCCGCTCGCCCTCCTCGTCGAGGGCGCCCCGCCCGCGCTGGACGCCCGTGCGATCGGCGGTTACCTCTACCTCGCCCTGGCCAACACGGCCGTCGCCTACTGGCTCTGGTTCCGCGGCATCGGCCGCCTGACCGCCACGCAGGTCACCTTCCTCGGCCCCCTCTCCCCGCTCACCGCCGCGATCGTCGGCTGGGCGGCCCTCGGCCAGGCCCTCACGCCCGTCCAACTGGCGGGAATGGCCCTGGCGTTCGGGGCGACGGTGGCCGGACAGTCGGGGACCCGTGCGCCTGCGTCCCGTGTCGCGGGCGGAACCGCCCCGAAGGACGCACCCCGCCCAGCGCCTACGCCCTCACCTGCGGCTTCGCCCGCGCCCTCACCTACACCGACGCGCTGAAGTAGTGCCCCTCCTCCAGGTCCTCCAGCAGGCCCGGGCCCGTCGGCTCCCAGGACAGCCACTTCCGGGTCAGCGCGTTCGACGTCGGTACGTCGAGGGGGACGATGTGGCCGAGCCAGCCGAAGTGGGACTCCGCCTCCTCGGGTGCGAGGGACCGCACCGGCAGGTCCAGGTGGCGGCCGATGGCGGCGGCGATGTCGCGGAACGGGATGCCCTCCTCGCCCACGGCGTGCAGGCGGCTGCCCGCCGACGCCGACTCCAGGGCGAGCCGGACCAGGCGGCCGGCGTCCGAGCGGTGCACGGCGGGCCAGTGGTTGGCGCCGTCGCCGACGTAGCCGGCGAAGCCCTTCTCCCGGGCGAGCGCGACCAGCATCGCGATGAAGCCGTGGTCGCCCCGGCCGTGCACGGTCGGCGGGAACCGCACGGCGGCGGACCGCACCCCGCGGTCCGCCAGCGCCACGGCCACGTCCTCGTTGTGTCCCCGGACCGCCCCGAACGACTCCGGCGCGGCCGTGTCCTCCTCGGTGTTGACCCGCCCCGCCGGCAGCAGCGCCGTGCCCGAGGCCATCACGAAGGGCCGGTCCGAGCCCTCCAGCGCCGCCCCGATCGTCTCGATCGCCCGCAGGTCGGCCGCGCACGCGGCGGCGAAGTCGAAGGTGCCGGAGAAGTCGTGGATGAAGGCGAGATGGGCGACGCCGTCGGCCGCGGCCGCACCCTCGGCGAGCGTGGCCGGATCGGCGAGGTCCCCGCGGTGCACGCCGGCCCCGACCGCCCTCAGCGCCTCGGCCGACGCGTCGGAGCGGGCGAGACCGGTGACCTCGTGACCGGCGTCGAGGAGTTCGCGGACCACGGCGGAACCGATGAAACCGGTGGCGCCTGTGACGAATACGCGCATGACTGAGCGCCCTTCGAAGGGATGGAGTGGATGTGACTCCATCCTCCGGAAGGGCCGAGGCCCGCGTCCAAGGCCTGTTTCGCATGGCGCAATACGGTTGGGGCATCACCCCAGGTGAGTAGGCTGGACGCATGGCCGACCTCGACCTCCGTCTGGTCCGTTACTTCACCGCCGTCGCCGAGCACCGCCACTTCGGACGGGCCGCCGCGGCCCTGCACATCACCCAGCCCTCCCTGAGCCGCCAGATCGTCGGTCTGGAGCAGCAGGTCGGCGCCCGGCTGCTGGACCGCACGCCGCGCGGCACCCGGCTCACCGAGGCCGGCGAGGCGTTCCTGCCCCGCGCGAAGGCGCTGCTGCGCTCCGCCGAGCAGGCCGCCGCCGAGGCCCGCGCAACCGCCCGGCCCGGCCGGTTCACCGTCGGTTTCACCAGCGGTCTCATCGTCACCGCGGCCGTGCGCGAGATGCGGCGCCGGCATCCGGAGGCCGACGTCCGCAGCCGGCACCTGGGCTGGGACGAGGGGCGCGCGGCGCTGCTCGGACACCGGGTGGACGCCGTGGTGACCCGGCTGCCCCTGGCCACCGACCAGTTGGACATGACCGTCCTCTACGACGAGCCCAGGGCCGTGGTGGTCCCCGTCGATCACCGGCTGGCCGGCAAGGAGTCCGTGACCGTCGACGACATCGCGGACGAGCCGATGCCCCGGATCATCGGCGCCGACCCCGCCTGGGCGGCCTTCTGGCGGCTGGAACCCCGGCCGGACGGCCGCCCGGTGCCCGACGGTCCCGAGATCGCGGACCTGGAGGACAAGTTCGAGGTCGTCGCCGCCGGGGAGGCCCTGGTCGTCACGGCGTACCCGACCGGCGTCCGGCTGCGCCCCGACCTCACCGCCGTCCCGCTGCACGGCGTCGAGCCCAGCCAGGTCGCCCTCGCCACCCGGGCCGGCGACCGCGGCCGTCTGGTGACCGCGTTCCGCAAGGTCGCCCGCACCCACCTCACCGGGCCGGCCGAACCGGTGTGACCGAGGCTCCCCCGCGGGCCCGCACCGCGATAGCGTCACTCCGTCCCCGTGTGACGCAACGCGCCCAGCCCCGGAGGTGCCCGTGGTCGCCGACGTCTGTGCCAGCTGCGGCAAGCCGTTGCCCGCCCGGGCGGGCCGCACCGGCCGCAGCTCCGTGTACTGCTCGGCCGCGTGCCGGCAGAAGGCCTACCGGGAGCGGCAGGGGAACGCGGCCGGCGCCGGGGCCGGTGTGCAGGGGCTGATCGACGACATCGGGCGCCGGGTGACGGAGCTGGTGCCGCGGCCGGCGTCCGTCCTCTACTCCGGGGTGACCGAGCTGTCGGCGTCCGTCGCCCGGCTCAGGCGCGTCGCCCGGGTCGCCCGGGACACCGCGAACGATTCCGTCACACCGACGGCCGTGACGGAAGACGGCACGGGAAACGTCACGCGGGCGGCCGCCGAGGAAAGCGTCACGCGAGCATCCGTGACGAAACCCTCCTCCGCCCTCGATGAGGCCGACTTCGCCGCCCTCGCCGAGTCCCACCGCCGCGAGATCCAGGTCCACTGCTACCGCATGACCGGCTCCTACGACGACGCCGAGGACCTCGTGCAGGAGACGTTCCTGCGGGCCTGGCGGGCCCGGGACGCGTTCGAGGGGCGGGCCGGCGCCCGCACCTGGCTGTACCGCATCGCCACCAACACCTGCCTGGACTTCCAGCGTCGCACCGCGCGCCGCCCCCAGCGCTACGAGCCGGTCCCCGGCATGAACCACGGCACCGGCGAACCCCCCGCCCGCCTCACCTGGCTCCAGCCCTACCCCGACGACGAACTGCCCTCCGCCGAGGAACAGCCCGAGGCCGCCGCGGTCTCCCGGGAGACCCTTGAGCTGGTCTTCCTCGCCGCGATCCAGCACCTGCCGCCCCGCCAGCGCGCCGTGCTGATCCTGCGGGACGTGCTCGGCCTGTCCGCCGCCGAGACCGCCGAGGCCCTCGGCCTGACCGTCGCCTCCGCCAACAGCGCCCTGCAGCGCGCCCGCCCCACCCTCCGCGACCACCTGCCCGGCCGGCGTGCCGACTGGCGCACCGCGGAACCCACGGAGTCCCAGCGCACCGTTCTGCACGAGTACATGACCGCGGCCCGGACGCTCGACTTCACCGCGATGACCGACCTGCTCAGCAAGGACGTCACGCTGACGATGCCGCCCAACCCCTTCTGGTTCACCGGCCGGGACGCCCTCGTCGAGTTCCTGCGGCCCACCCTCGACCCCGCGTCCCCCATGTTCTTCGGCCACTGGCGGCACCTGCCCGCCCGCGCCAACGGTCAGCTCGCGGCGGGCGGCTACGTCCGCAGGCCCGGCACGAACGTCTACCGCGCCCAGGTCCTCGACGTGCTGCGCTTCGACGCCGACGACCGGATCGTGGAGATCACCTCCTTCGAGCCGCACCTGTTCCCGGCCTTCGGCCTGCCGCTGCGGCTGTGATCCCATCCGACCGATGAGCGATCGCGGTCCCGTGCGTCTGTATGTCCGACCGACACGGAACGCCTTTCCTCAGGAGATCACCATGCTGCTCACCGACAAGACCGCGATCGTCTACGGCGCCGGCGGCTCGATCGGCGGTGCGGTCGCCCGCGCCTTCGCCGCCGAGGGCGCCCGCCTCCACCTGGTGGGACGCACCCGCCAGACGCTGGAGGCGGCGGCCGCCGACATCAAGGACGCCGAGGTCGCCGTGGTGGACGCGCTCGACGAGGCGGCCGTGGAGGAGCACCTCGCGCGCGTCGGTGACGTCGACATCTCCTTCAACCTGGTCACGCGCGGCGACGTGCAGGGCGCCCCGCTCACCGAGATGCCCGTGGACGACTTCCTGCGGCCCGTGACCGACGGACTGCGCGCCAACTTCCTCACCGCCCGAGCGGCCGGCCGCCGGATGGCCGAGCGCGGCTCCGGGGTGATCCTCACCCTCAACAGCGGCTCCGCGCACGGCAGCCCGATGATGGGCGGGACCGGCCCCGCCGACGCCGCGATCGACACGCTCGTGCGGAACCTGGCGATCGAGCTGGGGCCGCGCGGGGTGCGGGCGGTGGGGATGTGGGCGGCCGGGGTGCCGGAGACGTTCTCCGTCGAGAAGCTGTCCGCGGTCAACCCGGCCATCGACGCCGCCGCCGTCCAGGGCATCGTCGACAACCTCGCCCGGATGCGCATGACCCGTCGCAACCCGACCCTCGCCGAGGTCGCCGCCACCGCCGTCTTCCTCGCCTCCGACCACGCGGCCGGCCTCACCGGCACCTTCGTCAACGTCACCGGCGGAATGGTCGCCCGCTGACGGCAGGCACGGGAAAGGGCGCCCGGCGGATCGCCGGGCGCCCGTCGTACCGGGAACTAGACGGCCGCGTCCGCCGCCTGCGCCTTCAGCGCGCGCTCCACGCCCGAGCGGGACTCCGAGACCAGGCGGCGCAGCGCCGCGTTCGGTTCCGCGTCGGCCAGCCAGGCGTCCGTGCGGTCCAGGATCTCCCGCGAGACCTGGAACGCCGGGTACAGACCCACCGCGATCTGCTGGGCCATCTCGTGCGAACGGGACCCCCAGATGTCCTTGACCACCTCGAAGTACTTCTCCGTGTAGGGCGCCAGCAGCTCGCGCTGGTCGGCCTGCACGAAACCGCCGATGACCGCCTCCTGCACGGCGTTGGGCAGCTTGTCGGACTCCACTACCGACGCCCAGGCCTCCGCCTTCGCCTCGGCCGTCGGGCGGGCGGCGCGGGCGCTGGCCGCGTGACGCTCGCCCGCCGCCGTCCTGTCCCGCTCGTACTCGGCGGCGATCTCCGCCTCGTCGAACCGGCCGACCGCCGCGAGCCGCTGCACGAACGCCCAGCGCAGATCGGTGTCGACGGTCAGCCCCTCGACCGTCTGCGAACCGTCGAGCAGCGCCTCCAGCAGGTCCAGCTGCTCCGGCGTACGCGCCGTGGCCGCGAACGCGCGCGCCCAGGCCAGCTGATGGTCACCGCCCGGCTCGGCGGAGCGCAGGTGCGCGAGCGTCGCGTCGGTCCAGCGGGTGAGCAGGGCCTCGCGGGCACTCGGGGCGGCGTACATCTCGATCGCCAGCTTCACCTGGCGGTGCAGCGACTGCACGACACCGATGTCGGACTCCTTGCCGATGCCCGACAGGACGAGGGACAGGTAGTCGCGGGTGGCGAGCTCGGCGTCCCGGGTCATGTCCCAGGCCGACGCCCAGCACAGGGCGCGCGGCAGCGAGGACTCGAAGTCGCCGAGGTGCTCGGTGACGAACGCCAGCGAGCGCTCGTCGAGACGGACCTTGGCGTACGACAGGTCGTCGTCGTTGAGCAGCACAACGGCCGGGCGGCGCTTGCCGACCAGCTGCGGTACGGCGGTCAGCTCGCCGTCGACGTCCAGCTCGACGCGCTGCTCGCGGACCAGCTTGCCGCTCGCGTCGTCGAGCTCGTACAGGCCGATGGCGATGCGGTGGGGCCGCAGCGTCGGCTCGCCCTTCGCGCCCGCCGGGAGCGCCGGGGCCTCCTGGCGGATGGCGAAGGAGGTGACGACGCCCTCGGCGTCGGTCTCGATCTCCGGGCGCAGGACGTTGATGCCGGCCGTCTGCAGCCACTTCTGCGACCAGTTCCCCAGGTCGCGGCCGGAGGTCTCCTCCAGCGCGCCGAGCAGGTCGGAAAGGCGCGTGTTGCCGTAGGCGTGCCGCTTGAAGTACGCCTGCACGCCGCTGAAGAACTCGTCCATGCCGACGTAGGCGACGAGCTGCTTCAGGACGGAGGCGCCCTTGGCGTAGGTGATGCCGTCGAAGTTGACCAGGACGTCGTCCAGGTCGCGGATCTCGGCCATGATCGGGTGGGTGGAGGGCAGCTGGTCCTGCCGGTAGGCCCACGTCTTCATGGAGTTGGCGAACGTCGTCCACGAGTGCGGCCAGCGCGAGGCGGGGTGGTGCGCCTGGCAGGCGATGGAGGTGTAGGTGGCGAACGACTCGTTCAGCCACAGGTCGTTCCACCACTCCATGGTGACCAGGTCGCCGAACCACATGTGGGCCAGCTCGTGCAGGATCGTCTCCCCGCGCACCTCGTAGGCGGCGTCGGTCACCTTGGACCGGAAGACGTACTGGTCGCGGATGGTCACCGCGCCCGCGTTCTCCATCGCGCCCGCGTTGAACTCCGGCACGAACAACTGGTCGTACTTCTTGAACGGGTAGGCGTAGTCGAACTTCTCCTGGAACCACTCGAAGCCCTGCCGCGTGACCTCGAAGATCGCGTCGGAGTCCAGGTACTCGGCGAGCGAGGGCCGGCAGTAGATGCCCAGCGGCACGGACTGGCCGTCGTTCTCGTACACGCTGTGCACGGAGTGGTACGGGCCGACGATCAGCGCCGTGATGTACGTCGAGATCCGCGGCGTCGGCTCGAACACCCAGACGTCGTCCTTGGGCTCGGGCGTCGGTGAGTTGGAGATGACGGTCCAGCCGGCCGGTGCCTTCACCGTGAACTGGAAGGTGGCCTTGAGGTCCGGCTGCTCGAAGGAGGCGAAGACCCGGCGGGCGTCGGGCACCTCGAACTGGGTGTAGAGGTACGCCTGCTGGTCGACGGGGTCGACGAAGCGGTGCAGGCCCTCACCGGTGTTCGTGTACGCGCAGTCGGCGACCACGCGCAGGATGTTGCGGCCCTCCAGCAGGCCGGGCAGGGCGATGCGGGAGTCCGCGAAGACCTCCGCCGGGTCGAGCCCGTCGCCGTTCAGGGTGACCTCGTGGACCGTGGGGGCCACCAGGTCGATGAAGGACTCGGCGCCGTTCTCCGCGACGTCGAAGCGCACCGTCGTCACGGACCGGTACGTACCGCCCTCCTGCGCGCCGGAGAGGTCGAGGTCGATCTCGTACGACTCGACGGTGAGCAGCTTCGCCCGCTGCTGAGCCTCTTCGCGGGTCAGGTTTGTGCCAGGCACGCGGTCATCTCCTCGGTATGTGTCGGTTCGGCGGTCCGGCCATCCTTCCACGCCGTCGGCGGAGAACGCGATGTCCAATTACCGCCGGTGAGCGCGGCGGCCGCGCGTCACCGTGAACCCATGACGACCTACATCCCACGACCCGTCCCCCCGACCGTCCTGAAGGAACTGCGCGCCGCGGACGACGCGGGCCGCCCGATGGCCCCCGTGACCGACGACGAGGGCGGCGCGCCCTTGCGCTGCTGTCTGCGCCGGAGCGCGCCGGGGGAGCGGATCGCCCTCGTGTCGTACGCGCCGCTGCGCCGCTGGGCGGCCCGGACGGGCGCCGAACCGGGGGCCTACGACGAGCAGGGTCCCGTCTTCATCCACGCCGAGGAGTGCGCGGGCCCCGACCTCGACGGCCACCCGTTCGCGAACGCGCACCGCACCCTGCGCCGCTACTCCGCCGACGGGCACATCCTGGGCGGGGAACTTGTCGACGCCCCGGACGACGACGCCTTCCGGAAAGCGTTCGACGACCCGGCCGTGGTGCTCGTCCACGTCCGGGCCGTCGAGTACGGCTGCTTCCTCTACGAGGTCGAAAGGCCCTAGCCCTTGAGCTCCGCCGCCACCAGCTCCGCGATCTGCACCGCGTTCAGGGCCGCGCCCTTGCGGAGGTTGTCGTTGGAGATGAACAGGGCGAGGCCGTTGTCGACGGTCTCGTCCTCGCGGATGCGGCCGACGAAGGAGGGGTCCTGTCCGGCGGCCTGCAGCGGGGTCGGGATGTCGGAGAGCGCGACACCCGGTGCGCCGGCGAGCAGCTCGGTGGCGCGCTCGGGGCTGATCGGGCGGGCGAAACGGGCGTTGACCTGCAGGGAGTGGCCCGAGAAGACGGGGACGCGGACGCAGGTGCCGGAGACCTTCAGCTCGGGGATCTCCAGGATCTTGCGGGACTCGTTGCGGAGCTTCTGCTCCTCGTCGGTCTCGTTCAGGCCGTCGTCGACGAGGTTGCCGGCGAAGGGCAGGACGTTGAAGGCGATGGGGCGCTTGTAGACGCCGGGCTCGGGGAAGTCGACCGCCGCGCCGTCGTGGGTGAGCTTGTCGGCGTCGGCCACGACCTTCTGCGTCTGGCCGTGCAGCTCGGCCACGCCCGCGAGGCCGGAACCCGACACCGCCTGGTAGGTGGCGACGACCAGCGCCTCCAGGCCCGCCTCGGCGTGCAGCGGCTTCAGGACCGGCATCGCGGCCATCGTCGTGCAGTTCGGGTTGGCGATGATGCCCTTGGGGCGGTCGGCGATCGCGTGCGGGTTCACCTCGGAGACGACCAGCGGGACCTCGGGGTCCTTGCGCCAGGCGGAGGAGTTGTCGATCACGACGGCGCCCTGCGAGGCGACCTTTTCGGCCAGCGCCTTCGAGGTCGCACCGCCCGCGGAGAACAGCACGATGTCCAGGCCCGTGTAGTCCGCGGTCGCGGCGTCCTCCACCGTCACGCCGTCCAGCTCCGTCCCGGCGGAGCGGGCCGAGGCGAACAGGCGGAGCTCGGTGACCGGGAAGTTCCGCTCCGTGAGGATCCTGCGCATGACCGTGCCGACCTGACCGGTGGCTCCGACGATTCCGACCCTCACGGTGACTCCTTCTGGATGTTCTCGGTGTCTGCGGCTTTTCCATCATGCGGCCGACCCGGTGCTACCTGTCCAATTCTTTGCATGCCATGCCCGAGGAACGGGACGGCTCGGACCGGGCGGCCGCTGCCAAACTCCCGCCACGCCCCTTCTGAGCTGGAGAAGTTCGTCCTACGATCCCCCTTCGCCGCAAGCCGTGCAGCTCGGGGCGCGGGTGTGACGTACGCCTCGACGCGCGGCGCGGACATCCGGCGAACGTTTCCGTGCGGTGCTGCGTCGTAGAGGAAACGCGGTGAGGGGGGTGGCTTGTGCTGCGCAGAAAGGCCCGCCGTGCCCAGGAGGACGATCACGGCGATCCCCTGGACGCGGCTCAGGAACGCCGGGTGCGGGCAGTGCTCGCGCTGGGCGGGGTGCCGCAGGCGGACCTGCCGGACGGGGTACAGCAGGTACGCCTGCGGCTGCTGGAGCGGGCGGCGAAGGGCTACGAGGCCCCGCGCGACGTCTCCGCGTGGGCGGCGGTCGTCGCCTCCAACCTGGCCATGGACTGGCACCGGGCCAAGAAGCGCCAGGAGCGGCTGGGGGAGCGGCTGTCCTCCCTGCGTCAGCACGAGCAGCCCTCCGGCGAGGACACCAGCGTGCTGTCCCTGGCCGTCGCCCAGGGACTGGACGAGCTGCCCGACGCCCAGCGTCAGGTCCTCGTCCTGCGCTTCTACGCCGACCTGCCCGTCCGCTCGATCGCCCAGGAGCTGGGCGTCCCGGAGGGCACGGTCAAGAGCAGGCTGCACACGGCGGTCCGGGCCCTGCGCGCCCGCCTGCACGAGGACGAGGTGGTGTGAGATGACCGCCGAACACGAGACCCACGGGATGGACGACGGGACCGACGCGCTGATGGCCGCGCTCACCGGCGAGCGGCCCCCGGACGACGCCGACGCGGCCTTCCTCGCCGAGCACCGGCGGGCCGAGGCCGACGTGGCGCTGCTGCGCGAGCAGCTCGGGCTGATCGGGGACGCGCTGGCGGCCGAGCCGCGGCCGGGACGGAGGCCCGCGGCGGTACGGGTTCCCCGCGACCGGCGTCCGGTGCGCAGGTTCGCCTTCGCGGGCCTCGCCGTCGCCGCCGTCACCGGCGTGCTGTCGGGCATGGTCTGGCTGCTCGGGCAGGCCGGCGGCGGGATGAGCGCCGACTCCAGCAGTGCGTCCGGCGCCAAGGCCGCCGACTCCGCGGCTCCCCGCTCGCCGTTCTCCAGCCCCGGCTACCTCGCCTGCGCGGGCCTGGTCGCCGAGGGCGAGGTGACCCGGGTGGACCAGGTGCCGGGGAACGCCGAGCAGGAGCGGATCACCCTGCGCGTGACCCGGTCGTACAAGCCGGAGAAGGGACAACGGGAGCTGAGGCTGCTGGTCGACGAGGAGGCCGTCCGCAAGGACCTGCAGCGGGGCGACCGCGTCCTGGTCGCGGTCCCGCGGCAGGCGGCCACCCCGGACTACGTCCTCGTCGGGGAGAAGGACATCGCCCGTGAACGCCCCGGCCTGCTGCGTGCCCTGCCCCAGTCGGCCGGCCTCACCTGCTGACGGGCCCGGGACGGCGAAGGGCGGGCGCCCGCACGGACGCCCGCCCCACCTGTGCCGTGACGGCTACTGCGTGACCTTCTCGATCTTCACGCTGCCGCTGCCCGCGACGGTGCCGCGGGCGTTGACCAGCTGCACCTGGCCGAAGAACGCGCGGCCCTCCGGGGCGGCGGCCGCCGCGGTGACCGTGCCGGAGACGGTCGCCGAGGCGCCCGTGCCGAGCTTCACCGGCGCCGACTCGTCGACGGTGACGGTGCCCAGGGACGGGGAGAAGAAGACGTCCTGGTAGTCGTAGGCGGTGGAGCCGGCCGGGACGGAGTAGCCCGCGACCTCGATCGTGTACGTACCGGCGGGGGGCGAGGCGATGGAGACCGCCTCCTCCGAGTCGCCGTCGGCGGACTGGCCGACGACCGTGCCCGCGGCGTTCTTCACGGTCAGGTCGAGGTCGGCGGAGGCGTCGGAGACCTTGCCGATGGCCACGTCGAGGGACTTGGCGCCCGCGGGCACCTCGACCGTCGTGGTCTGCGTCTCGCCCTGCTTGATGGTCGGGCGGGCCGTCTTGGCGGAGCCCAGCGGGCCGCCGGCCAGGTGGCCGTCGATGGCGGCCAGCGTGTTCGTCACCTTCCAGGAGACGGCGGCCGGCGTGCCGACCTTCGCCTCGGGCACGGTCACCGTCGCCGGGTCGAAGGCGGCGCCGTAGACGGCGACGTCCAGCTTGTACGGGTTGTCGAGCAGCGGCGAGGTGCGGCGCGACTCGACCTCGATCTCCCAGACGCCGGCCTGCGGGTCCGCGTACGCGCGCACGTCGGGCTTGCAGCCGTTGCCGTCGAGGTAGTTCGGGTAGCAGTACGGGGTGCCGGTGTTGTCGACCGGGACGCCGTAGGGGTGGATCGCGATGAACCGGGTCTGGCTCTTGCCCTTCAGCCCGCCGATGGCGACCTCCAGGGACTTGGCGCCCTCGGGCACGGTCACGAAGTACGACTGCGTGCTGTTGCGCTGCACGGTGTTCGAGGCGGAGAAGGTGTACTTCACCGGTGCCGAGACCACGACCGTGGCCAGGATCTGCTTGTCGACGCCCTCGGTCCTCGGGTCGTCGACCTCCAGGATCGCGCTCTTGAGGCCGGCGGAGCGCGCCTTGGCCTGCACCTTGACGGTCACCGGCTGGTCCAGCGGCAGCCGCACCTCGTCGTCGCCGACGATCCGGAAGGTGTCACCGGCGTTGTTCGCGAAGTGCAGCTCGTGGCGGATCGCCTTGTCCGGGCCGGAGGTCCGGGTGACGGTGACGTCGTAGGTCTTCTTCTCGCCGGCCTTCAGGCCGCCCTCGCGGTCGTAGAGGCCGGTGCCGAAGCCCGGCGTCTTCAGGGCGTAGTCGATCGCGGTGTCGACCGGCGCCTTGACGGTGTAGTCGTGGGCGGTCGCGCCGTGCCGGATGGCGTCCCAGGCGTCGACGATGTCGATCCGGCCCGCGCCTTCCTCGTACGCCTGGACACCCTTGATGTGACCGGCCGTCGAGGTCAGGGCCGTGCGCAGGTCGGCCGGGGAGAGGACGATGCCCCTCTGCTTGGCGGCGCTCAGCAGCAGCGCGGTGGCGCCGGTGGCCTGCGGGGACGCCATCGAGGTGCCCTGCAGCATCGAGTAGCCGGCCGGCAGCGAGTAGCCCGCCTCGGCGACCGGGGAGCCAGGCAGCCAGGTCTGGGTGGTGTTGATCGCGGCGCCGGGAGCGACCAGGGTGGGCGTGAAGCCGCCGTCCTCGCGCGGGCCGCGGGAGGAGAAGGGCATCATCGCGTACTTCTTCTCCACGGCCGAGCCGTAGTTGGCGGCCCAGGTCTCCTTGGAGATGGCGGCGCCGACGGAGATCACCTTGTCGGCCAGGCCCGGGTCACCGATGGTGTTGGCGCCGGGGCCGGAGTTGCCGGCCGAGATCACCAACTGCACGCCGTAGGTGTCGATGAGCCGCGTGTAGAGCTCGGCGCGGGCGTTGTTGCCGTCGTTCAGCGCGGGCAGGCCGCCGATGGACATGTTGACGACGTCGACGCCACGGTTGACGACGAGGTCGATCATGCCCTCGGTGAGCGCGACGTTGGTGCAGCCGCCGCTCCAGGTGCAGGCGCGGGAGGAGACGATCTTCGCGCCAGGGGCGGCGCCGTTCATCCGGCCGCCGAACAGGCCGTTGGCGGCGGTGATGCCGGCCACGTGGGTGCCGTGCTCGGACTCGATGACGCCGATGTTGACGTAGTCGGCCTTCGCGCCCGAGGAGTTGTAGACGACGTCCTTGCGGATCTCGACGACGAACGGGATGCGCTCGACCACGTCCGTGGACGGGTCGTCCGTGCCGAAGTAGCCGATCTGGAAGCCGTCCTTGTACGGCTTCATCGGCACGTCGTCGGTGAAGTCCAGGTTGTCGTTGGTGTCGACGCGCACGGTGCCGGAGGCCGCGTCGTAGAGCACACCCCACGCGTCGGTCGTGTCGCCGTCGCGGTTCAGGTCGCCCTTCATGTCGCCGCCGGTCGTGGCGGACTCGTACATGTAGTTGAACCTGTACGAGCCCTCGGGCGCCTTGAAGGTCTCGCCGCCGGCGGTGAACACGGGGCCGGAGACCGCGGCGGTCATCCGCCGCCAGGTGCCGTCGCCGTCGCTCACCGGGTCCGTCGCCGTCACCCAGTCGACGATCTTCCGCTCGCCGGTGGTGGTCTTCTGCAGCGCGGGGTGGCCGAGGTCGACGCCGGAGTCGAGGATGCCGATGGTGACTCCGCGGCCGTCGGACTTCGGGTGGTCCTTCACGAAGTCGACGGCACCCGTCTCGAAGGACGGGTTGTACGGGTTGCGCGCGGGGGTCTTCTTGCCCGGGGCCGGGTAAGCGGCGCTCGCCGAGGCGGACTTGGCGCCGCCGGTCACGGCGGGGTCGTCCAGCGGAATCTCGTCGCGCAGGTCGATGCCGTGCACGGAGGGGAGCTTCGCGGCGGCGGCGATGGCCGAGTCGGCCTTGCCGGTCGGGACGGTGGCGCGGACGTAGCCGAGCTTGTCGTACGTCCTTCCGACCGTGCCGCCCTTGACCGCGTCGAGCTCCTTGGCGACCTGCTCGGTCTGCCCGGGCGCGGTGGCGATCATCATCGTGACGTTCTTGGCGCCGTCGGCCTTGGCGTCGGCGAGCAGGTCCGCGTCGTCGGAACCGAGCTTCTTCTGCGCGGACTTGACGGTGCCGTCCGCGGGAGCGGTGGCGGCGGGCGGGCCGTCGGCGGAGAAGGCCAGGGGTATGGGCCCGGCCGCGGAGAGCGCGGCGGCGAGACCGGCGACCACGGCTGTGCGGGCCACGCGTCTCTGGGGGGTGAGGGTCATCGGCATCCCTTGTACGTAAAGGAACGTGCGAACGACCGCAAAGCTTTACGCAAGGGACAGTTGTTTGGCAGCTGTTGACCGAAACGATATGGATGTATGGGGAAAACCCCCGATGCCCTTTACCGGCAAAGGTGGTCAACCGGGACGGACCGCCCGGACCTTCATGTCTCCTTCGAGCGCGCGTAATGCCGGGACGCCTTGGCCCGGTTGCCGCAGGCCGCCATCGAGCACCACCGTCGCGTGCCGTTGCGGGACGTGTCGAAGAAGTGCAGGACGCACGCGTCGTGCGCGCAGCCGCGGATGCGGTCGGGGGCGGTGGCCAGCAGTTCCAGGTAGTTCCGGGCGGCCAGCCAGGCGGGCCCCCAGGCCGGGTCGGCGAACTCGGGGAGCTCGCCGGGCCCTTCGGCGGAGAGCGTGGCCCGGATCCTGCCGTGCGCGAGCACCGCGTCCACGGCCTGCGCGCCCTCCTCCAGTGACCCGTCGACGGCCCCCTTCAGCGCGTCGCGGGCCCGCAGCAGGTGCCGCAGGGTCGTGGCGTCGGCGGTGAAGCGGTCGTCCAGGGCGTTGGCCGCGAGCCACACCGCGAGTCCTTCGGTGCCGGTGAGCAGGTCCTGAAGGACGCCCTCCCGGTTCCACCGCGTGTTGAGCAGGTCGAGCGCGAGGGGCTCGCCGGTGAGAGGGCGCGGATCGCGGGCGGCGGACATGGGGGCTCCTTCCTGGCTAACCACTCAAGGGTACGTGACCGGTTGCGCTTATCGCCTCTAACCTTTAATCTCGCTTATAGAGGTTAGACCCAAGAGGGACCGTCACAGGGAGAGCCATGACGACGCTGCGCACCGGCCACATCGGCCTCAACGTCACCGACCTCGACCGCTCGCTCGCCTTCTACCGCGACGTGCTGGGCTTCGCGCTCGTCGCCGAGGGCAAGGAGGAGGGCAGGCGGTACGCCTTCCTCGGCGACGGCGAGAACCTGGTCCTCACGCTCTGGCAGCAGGCGGAACAGACGTACGACGGCGCCCGCGCCGGCCTGCACCACCTCGCGTTCCAGGCGGACTCGGTCGAGCGGGTCAGGGAGTACGAGGCGGCGCTGAAGGCGTACGGCGCCGAGTTCGCGTACCAGGGTGTGGTGGCCCACCGCGAGGGCGCCGCGTCGGGCGGCATCTTCTTCCACGACCCCGACGGCACCCGGCTGGAGATCTCGGTGCCGAGCGGGGCCGAAGGCGCGCCCGCCCCGGTCGAATCGGCTCCGACCTGCGGTTTCTTCTAGGCGAGGCGGCACTCATGGGTGTGTATCACGAGGGTGCGCGGGCGTTGCAGGACCGGCTCGGCGTGCGGACCGCCGCCGACCACGTGGGCCAGATGGTGGGGGAGGGCATCAAGCCGGTGGCGGCGGCCTTCCTGGAGCTGCAGCCGCTGCTGGTGCTGGGCGCGGCGGAGCCGGCCACGGGCCGCGTCTGGGCCTCCGCGCTGACGGGCGCCCCCGGGTTCGCCCGGGCGACGGACCCGCATCGGATGTCGGTGACCGGCTCGGTGCGGCCGGGTGACCCGCTGGCGCGGGCGTCGGCGACCGCGGGCACGCCCGTGGCCACCATCGCCCTGGACCCGCGCACCCGCCGCCGCATGCGCCTCAACGGCCGGCTCCGGCCGACGGCGAGGGGGTTCGCGGTCACGGCGGAGAAGGTCTTCGCCAACTGCCCCAAGTACATCCAGCGACGGCAGTCGTACGAGGTGGTGGACGGACGCACCCCGGGAAGTCCCCGCACCGGCACCGAACCGACCCACGAACAGCGGGAGTTCATCGCCGCCGCCGACACCTTCTTCCTGGCCACGGTCGGCCCGGGCGGCGTGGAGGTCAGCCATCGCGGCGGCAACCCGGGCTTCGTGCGGCCGGCCTCGCCCCGTGAACTGACCTGGCGGGACTACCCCGGCAACAACATGTTCCTGACCCTCGGCAACATCGAGGCCGACCCCCGCGCCGGACTCCTCTTCCTCGACTGGACGACGGGCACCACCCTGCAACTGACGGGCGAGGCACGGACGGTGTTCGGGCCCGACGGGGAACGCGGGGTGCGCTTCACGGCGCTGGAGGTCGTCGAGACGGAGTCCGCGCTCCCGCTGCGCTGGTCCGCGCCGGAATACTCACCTGCCAATCCGCCGCGGTCGGGCTAACTTCCCTGTGTGCGACAGAAATTGAGGGTGGCGGCCTACGCCGTGTGCGTCCGCGACGACCGACTCCTGCTGGCCCGCGGGACCGGCTTCGACGGCCGGCCCGAGTGGACGCTGCCGGGCGGCGGCATGGAGCACGGGGAGGACCCCTACGACACCGTCCTGCGGGAGGTCGAGGAGGAGACCGGCTACCTGATCGAGGTCACCGGCCTCCTCGGCGTCCACACCAACCGCTTCCGCGTCCCCCGCCGCCTTGGCCGCACCGTCGACCGCCAGGGCCTCCGCCTCGTCTACGAGGGCAGCGTCACCGGCGGCGACCTGCGCCACGAGATCGGCGGCTCCACCGACATGGCGGCCTGGCATCCGCTGGCGGACGTGGCCGGGCTGAACCGGGTCCGGCTGGTGGACGTCGGACTGACGCTGTGGCGGGAGCGTCCGGTCACCGGACACGTGACGCCGAGCACTCCGTGAAGCCCGCGGAACACCTCCCCTACCCCGGAAGATGAACACGGAGCGACCGGTCCCGGGCCGTGCGACGAGCACCCGTGAACGCGCGGGGTGCCCGAAGATCCACGTACGGTGATCGGCGTTGCCCGTTGCGGTCTCGTTCACGCACAGGTCATCCCCGGTGCCAAGCATCCAGAGTGAGCGGGTCGTTCGCGCGAGCGAAAGCCCGCGACCACTGCCGACGCGTTCGCACTCGGGGAGATCGCGCCATGTCGCGCACACGCTCTGTCGCCGCCAGCACCCCGGCGGTCAACCGCCGTACCGTCCTCGCCGCCACCGGCGCGGCAGCCGTCTCCGCGGGCGTCGGCTTCGCCCTGCGGCCGACCGACAGCCAGGCCGCCGCCGTCACCCAGCCCCACCAGGCGGTCGTGGCGCAGTCCCGCCGGGCCGCGGCCGCGCCCCTCGCCCCCTACACCAAGGGCACCACCCTCGCGACCGTCGCCGCCCCACGCAGCAGCACGCCGTACCGCCGCCTCGGCGACGGCCCCGGCTGGAGCCGTGTGGTGCGCGGCGAACTCGCCGCCGCCAAGTCCGGCCGCGCCGGCCGCCGTACCGCGCTCGCGGCCTTCGTGCAGCTCACCGACCTGCATCTGATCGACACCCAGCACCCGATGCGGCTGGAGTACCTGCGCTCCACCGACCCGCACGCCTGGCGCCCGCACGAGGCGCTGACCGTGCAGGGCGCCGTCTCCCTCGTGGAACGGATCAACGCGCTGCGCGGCGCCCCGGTCACCGGCTCGCCCCTGCACTTCGCCATGACCACCGGCGACAACACCGACAACAACTCCAAGACCGAGCTGGAGTGGTTCCTCACCATCATGAGCGGCGGCAGGGTCACCCCCAACTCGGGTGACCCGCGCCACTACGAGGGCGTCCAGAACAGCGGCCTCAAGCTGTACTGGCAGCCCGACTCGACGGTCCGCGACGGCGACAAGCAGCTCGGCTTCCCGCACCTCGCCGGCTTCCTCGCCGCAGCCACCCGCGAGGTGCGCAGCCCCGGCCTGAACCTGCCGTGGTACTCCACCGTCGGCAACCACGACGCCATGCCGCTGGGCTGCTACGGCCACGGCGACTCCTGGCTCGCCGAGTACGCCGTCGGCGGACGGAAGCTCATGTCGCTGTCCGCGTCCGAGGCGAAGAAGCTCCAGGACCACATCAAGAACGGCAACGACCCCAAGGGCCACGCCTTCCGGGACCTGCTGAAGGCGCACGCCCGTGACATGCGCTCGGTCACGGCGGACGACCGGCGCGCCCCGTACACCCCGGCCGACTACCTCAAGGCCCACCTCGACCCCGCCCACCGCGGTCTGGGCCCGGTCGGCCACGGCTACTCCTCCGCCAACCTCGCGGCCGGCACCCAGTACTACACCTTCCGCATCGCCGACGACGTGATCGGCATCAGCATCGACACCACCGACCCCGGCGGCCACTACGAAGGGTCCATCGGGACGGCCCAGTTGAACTGGCTGGACAAGCAACTGCGGGACAACAAGGACTCGTACGCCGTCGTCTTCAGCCACCACACCAGCAAGACGATGACGAACACCGGCCACGCCGACCCCGCCCGGCCCGACGAGCGCCGCCACAACGGGCAGGAGGTCGTCGCCCTGCTCGGCCGGCACGCCAACGTGCTGGCCTGGGTCAACGGCCACATCCACCGCAACGACATCACCCCGCACGCGGCCTCGGGCGGACGCTCCTTCTGGGAGATCTCCACCGCCTCGCACGTCGACTACCCGCAGCTCGCCCGCGTGATCGAGATCGCCGACAACAAGGACGGCACGATCTCCCTGTTCACCACCCTGGTGGAGTCCGCGGCCCCGCACCGCACCGACTTCGCCGACTTCACCCAGACCGGTCTGGCGGCGCTCTACCGGGAGCTGTCCTACAACGCCCCCGGCGCCAACAAGACCCTCGGCGGCGCCGCCGACGACCGCAACACCGAACTCGTCCTCAAGAAGGGCTGAGGAGGCGCGGAACGGCCGGTGTCATCGAGCGGACCCCGGCCCGAAGCGCCGGGTTCATCCGCCCGCAACATCCGTGGCGCCTCATATCGGCTAACCCGCTGTTCACGGGGATGGCTCGATTGTGTGCAAGGCGGGTGGTCGTGTGCGTGCCAAGCGCGGACTGCACGTGCTGTCGGTCTACGAGGGCTTCTTCTCCGGGGGAGCCCGAATCGTCCACAGCGACGTCGTACTGGGATTGCAGGAGGGTGGCCAGCACCATCGTGTGCTGAGCATCCACGGTGAGGTGCACCGGGAGGCCACCCGGCAGCGCATGGAGGACGACGCCTGCTACCGGTCGCTGACCGCGGCCGGGGTGGGCGTGACAAGTCTCGGCCGGAGCTTCGGCCCGGGTGGCGCAACCGGTTCTCCGGCCGGCTTCACCGGGCCGGAACTCGCCGACACCGCCCGGGCGACGGCCGACGCGGACGTCATCCTGTCCCTGAAGGAACAGCCGCTGCGGCTGCTCAACCAGGCGGGCCTGCCGCGCCGCCCGGTCGTGGTCGCGCTGCACCGCTCCGACCCCGAGAACCAGGGCGCCGCCCTGGACGAGCTCAAGGCGGCCATCGCCGACGGCACGGTGGTCGCGTGCGTGTGCTGCGCCGAGTCGACGCGGGCCGCCTACGAGGCGGCGGGCGTCCCCGCGGACCTGCTGCACGTCATCCCCAACGGCGTGGACCTGCTCCGCTTCCGCCCCGACCCCGCCCGCCGCCTGGCCCTGCGCACCTCCCTCGGCATCCCGGCGGACGCCCCCGTGGTCGTGTTCGCCGCGCGCTACGACGCGATGAAGAACGTCCCCCTGTTCCTGCGGGCCGCCCGCGCCTGGCTCGCCCGCGAGCCCCACGGTCACGTCCTGATGTGCGGCGCGGGCATGACCCCCCTCAACCCCGGCCTGGACGCGGACATCGAGGCGGCCTTCGGCCGTCGACGCCCGGGCACGGACCGGCTCCACCCCCTCGGCGTACGGCACGACATGGAGCACGTGTACGCCGGGGCCGACGTCGTCGCCCTCACCTCCTCCTGGGGCGAGGCGGCCCCGCTGTGCCTCGTCGAGGGCATGATGTCCGGCGCCGTACCGGTCTCCACCGACGTCGGCGACAGCGCGGCGATCGTCGCCGGACACGGCTTCGTCACCCCGCCCGACGAAGAGGCGATCGCGGCCGCCTGGAGCGAGGCGGCCACCGCCCGCGCGGGCCTGGCACCCGCCCTGTCCGCCTGCCGGGAACGCTTCAGCCGTACGAGGATGATCGCGGCCTACGCGGCCCTGCTGGACGGCGTCCACACCCGCGCGGCCGTGCCCCCCGCCCTCCCCGAACCCTCTGACCCGGTACCCGAGGAGGGGCCGCCCGGCCCCCACCGACGCCCCCTCCCCTCCTGATACCGCCCCCTCCATCACTAACGGGGCAGTACCACGACATACGCGGCCGGGTCGCGGTCGCCCGAGGCCATCAGGGCCGTGCGGACCACCGCCGCCTGCTGCTCCATCGCGTCCCGCAGCTTCTTCGGGGCGATGTGGACGACCGTGATCCCGAGCCGCTCCAGGGTCTCCCGCTTGCGGGCGTACTCCGACCACATCGCGTCCTCGTCCTGGCGCGGGGCGCGGGTGTCCAGCTCCACGGCCACCGCCTGCTCCGGCCAGTACGCGTCCAGGCCCCCGAGGCGCGGGCCGCCGGGCAGGCGCAGATCGACGCTCCAGACCGGGTCGGGCAGGCCGTACTCCCGGACCATGCGGTACAGGCGGTCCTCCGCGGTCGCGCGCACCTCCGCGAGCAGCGAGTCCACCGCGTCCACCACATGCGGTCGGCTCAGCAGCTTGGCGCTCTTCAACTCCTTTACCACCGCCGCCGGTTCGCAGTGGCCGCCGCGCACCGCCTCGGTCAGCAGCCGGCGCACCGCGCCCGCGTCCGCCAGCTCGGACACCGCGTCGGCCAACGCACGCGGGACCGGGGCGATGGGAACTCCCGTCACCTGCTGGGGAGCCGGCAGGGCCGGTGTGCGCACGATCCGCGCGCAACCCGTCGAGCGCAGCCGGCGCAGCCGGGGGACCAGGACGTCGATCTTCTCGATCGACGGCAGCGGGGGCGCGGACGTGAAGCCGTGCAGGGTCAGGGCCGCCAGCCCCGTGATCATCGCCTCCGCGTACACCGCACGGCGCGGGTCGTCCGCGCCCGGTTGGGCGGGCACCCCGGGGGCCGACTCCCGCGCCGCGTAGGTCAGCACCGCGTGCAGCCGCTCCTCGCTGGTCGGCGGTCCCGGGTGGACCAGGAAGACACCCGGGAGGAACTGCTGCCAGGGGCCGCCGGTGCGGCACTGCTCGTTCATCTCCGCCGACGTCACGCCCCGCGCGCGCAGCTGCGCCGTGGTCAGGACGCGGCGGTGCACCTCGGACAGGTGGCGGAGGGTGCGGGGGGAAGCCAGGGGGAGTGGCGTGTAGTGGTTCATGGCGAGGAGGTTCCCGCGCCTGGCGCCTCCCGTAACCGCTGTTACACGCCCGTCGACAAATGCGGACAAGGTCGCACTAAAGGACGGGTGTTCGGGTGCCGAATAGGGACGGAAAACCCCTGGTCCGTTCAGGTGCGGACCAGGGGTTACGGCTGTGATTGCCTGAATTCCGTAACGGTGACCGAGCGGGCAAGCTCAGGCCAAGGATCAGCCTGCGTCCGCCGCCGCGTCGCACGCCTGTCCGCGCAGCGCCCGCGCCAGGTCGTCCCGCGCCTCCAGCACCAGCCTGCGCAGCGCCGGCGCGGCCTGTTCGTGGGCGGCGAGCCAGGCGTCCGTCGCGTCCAGCGTGGCCTGCGAGTCCTGCAACGCCGGGAACAGGCCCCGCACCACGTCCATGCCGATCTGGATGGACCGCTCCCGCCACACCCGCTCGATCGCGTCGAAGTACTTCGCCGCGTACGGCGCGGTCAGCTCCCGCTGCGAGGGCTGGTCGAAGCCCGAGATCGTCGCCTCCACCAGCGCGTTGGACAGCGCGTCCGACTCCACCACCTGGGCCCACGCCTGCGCCTTCACCGCCTCCGAGGGCCGCGCCGCCAGGCAGCGCACCTGGTGCCGCTTGCCCGACGCGGTGTCGTCGCGGGCCAGTTCGGCGGCGAGGACCGCCTCGTCCGCGGCGCCGTGCGCCGCGAGCGGCTCCAGGAACGCCCAGCGCAGCTCCTGGTCGACCTCCAGCCCGTCGATCTTCTCGGTGCCCTCCAGCAGCCCCCGCAGCAGCCGCAGATCGTCCGGCGCCGACGCCACCGTCGCCAGGAACCGCGCCCACGCCAGTTGCTGCTCGCCGCCCGGCCCGGCCGCCCGCAGCTCTCGCAGCGCGCCCTCGGCCAGCAGCAGCTCGCCCGTCTCCCGCCACTGCGGGGCCACGTAGTGGACCAGTGCCGAGTTCGCCCACGCGTGCAGCATCTGCAGCACGCCGATGTCGGACTCGCGCCCCGAGAAGCGCAGCACGATCCGGACGAACTCGCGGGCCGGCAGCAGCGCGTCCCGGGTCATGTTCCACAGCGCCGACCAGCACAGGGCGCGGGCCAGCGGGTCGGTCATCGCACCCAGGTGCTCGCGCAGCGTCGCCAGCGAGGTGTCGTCGAAGCGGATCTTGCAGTACGTCAGGTCGTCGTCGTTGACCAGCACCAGTTCCGGCGCCTCGGCGCCCGCCAGCTCCGGCACGACCGTACGCGCGCCGTCGACGTCCACCTCGGCGCGCGCGTACCGCTCCAGCGTGCCCTCGGAGGTGCGCCGGTACAGGCCCACCGCCACCCGGTGCGGCCGCAGCTCGGGGTGCGACTCCGCCGCCTCCTGGACGACGGCGAGCTCGTCGACCCTGCCCTGCGCGTCCAGCAGCACCTGCGGCGTCAGCGAGTTGACCCCGGCCGTCTGCAGCCACGAGCGCGCCCACGCCCCCATGTCCCGGCCGCTGGTCTCGCCCAGCACCGACAGCAGGTCGCCCAGGCGCGTGTTGCCGTACGCGTGCCGCTTGAAGTAGCGCCGCGCGCCCTCCAGGAACGCGTCCTGGCCGACGTACGCCACCAGCTGCTTGAGCACCGAGGCGCCCTTGGCGTAGGTGATGCCGTCGAAGTTGAGCTTCGCGTCCTGCAGGTCGCGGATGTCGGCGGTGATCGGGTGCGTGGAGGGCAGCTGGTCCGCGCGGTAGGCCCAGGCCTTGCGACGGTTGGCGAAGGTGATCCAGGCGTCCTTGAACCGGGTCGCGCCGACGTTGGCGAACGTGCCCATGAAGTCCGCGAAGGACTCCTTCAGCCACAGGTCGTCCCACCACACCATGGTGACCAGGTCGCCGAACCACATGTGCGCCATCTCGTGCAGGATGACGTTGGCCCGGCCCTCGTAGGAGGACCGGGTCACCTTGCCGCGGAAGATGTACTCCTCGCGGAAGGTCACCAGCCCCGGGTTCTCCATCGCGCCCAGGTTGTACTCGGGCACGAACGCCTGGTCGTACTTCCCGAAGGGGTACGGGTAGTCGAAGTGGTCGTGGAAGAAGTCCAGACCCTGCTTGGTGACGAGGAAGACGTCGTCGGCGTCGAAGTAGGGGGCGAGACCCTTGCGGCACATCGCGCCGAGCGGGATGTCCAGGCGCGTGCCGTCGGGCAGGGTGCGCGCGTAGGAGTCCGTGACGTAGTGGTACGGCCCCGCCACCACACAGGTGATGTACGTCGAGATCGGCTTCGTCTCCGCGAACCGCCAGACGTCGTCGGTGAGTTCGCCGACGCCGTTGCTCCACACCGTCCAGCCCTGCGGCGCCCGCACCTCGAAGCGGAACGGCGCCTTGAGGTCCGGCTGCTCGAAGTTGGCGAAGACGCGGCGCGAGTCGGCCGGCTCGTACTGGGTGTACAGGTAGACCTCGCCGTCCTCGGGGTCGACGAAGCGGTGCATGCCCTCGCCGGTGCGGGAGTACGCGCACTGGGCGTCCACGACCAGCTCGTTCTCCGCGGCGAGGTCCTCCAGGAGGATGCGGGAGCCGTCGAAGACCTGACCGGGGTCGAGGTCCTTGCCGTTGAGTGAGACGGACGTCACACTCGGCGCGATCAGGTCGGCGAATGTGGCGGCGCCGGGCTCGTTGCAGCGGAACCGGATCGTGGTGACCGAGCGGAAGGTGCGCGGCTCCGCGTCCGCCTCGCCCACCGCCGTCCGCAGGTCCAGGGACACCTCGTACCCGTCGACGGACAGCAGGGCGGCCCGCTCCCGGGCCTCGTCACGGGTCAGATTCTCACCGGGCACGGGCGGTACTCCCTCGACAGGTGTTCGGTATGTGGACACGACTTTCTGCTGATCCTGCC
Source organism: Streptomyces sp. C1-1 (assembly GCF_050214755.1). Classification (NCBI taxonomy): domain Bacteria; kingdom Bacillati; phylum Actinomycetota; class Actinomycetes; order Kitasatosporales; family Streptomycetaceae; genus Streptomyces; species Streptomyces sp. C1-1. The sequence continues at coordinate 6,420,664 of NZ_CP189826.1, forward strand.
ACGCGCCCTCGACGGCGGGCACCCGGGAATGGGGACGGTACGGCCCGGCGTTGGTCGTTGAAACGAACACTTTTCCTAGGAGATTCATGTCCGAGACCGCGAGCACCTCCGCGAAGACCCCCGTCGACTTCTGGTTCGACCCGCTGTGTCCCTGGGCCTGGATGACCTCCCGGTGGGTGCTGGAGGTGGAGAAAGTCCGCGACATAGAGGTCCGCTGGCACATCATGAGCCTCGCCGTGCTCAACGAGGACAAGCTCGACCAGCTGCCCGAGGAGTACCGGGACATGCTGGCCACCAAGGCGTGGAAGCCGGTGCGCGTGGTGACCGCCGCGTGGCAGAGGCACGGCGCGGACGTCCTCGGCCCGCTCTACACCGCGCTCGGCACCCGCATCCACAACAACGGCGAGGGCCCGACCGTCGAGGCGATCGCCGGCGCCCTCGCCGACGTCGGCCTGCCCGCCGACCTCATCGACTACGCCGACCAGGAGGACTTCGAGTTCGACGCCGAACTGCGCGCCTCCCACAAGGAGGGCATCGAGAAGGTCGGTCAGGAGGTCGGCACCCCCGTCATCGCCGTCCCCGGCGCCGACGGCGAGCAGATCGCCTTCTTCGGCCCGGTCGTCACCCCGGCCCCCAAGGGCGAGGAGGCCGCGAGGCTCTGGGACGGCACCCTCGCGGTCGCCTCGGTCCCCGGCTTCTACGAGATCAAGCGCACCCGCACCAAGGGCCCGGACTTCAGCAACCTGTAGGACGCCCCTCGCTAGCTCTTGTCGGGCTCGGGGAACTTGGCGCCGTCGGTCCAGTCCCCCCGCCGCTGGTAGCGGCGGCAGCCCTCGCGGGTGCAGACCAGGTAGGAGCCCAGGCGGGTGTGATGCGGGATCTGCCGGCGGACGTACTCCCGCTCGTCCTGGGTGAGCGGACGGAAGTCCTCGTAGGTCCCGCAGTCGTGGCATCGCCAGGACTCCATGCGTCTCCCTCCGGTTCCCGATGAAGGCTCGGTGACCGCCTCCGGCCCTGTGAGCGTAGGTTCTCGCAGGGCCGGTAGAGTACGCCCGGAATCAGTCCCTTCGCGCCCGTTTCCGCGCCTGCGCCAGCCTCTCCAGGTGTTCCTCGAACTCCTTCGCGTAGTACGCCGCCCGTGCCGCGTCGGGTTCCACGACCGCCGTCGGCGCGGTCCACGCCGCCGTGTCCAGCTCCACCCCGTACCGCGCGGCCGCCGCCAGCACCGCGCCCCGCGCGCCCACTTCGCCCTCGACCACCCGCAGCGGGCGGCCCAGGACGTCCGCCAGCAGCCGCATCCACGCCGGACTGCGGGTGCCGCCCCCGCAGACGGCCAGGGTGCCCGTCAGGCCGGCCGCCCGCAGACAGTGCCGGGCCGCGAAGCCGATGCCCTCGCAGGTCGCGCGGATCAGGTCGGCCTTCGTCGACTCCAGTGACACCCCGCTCAGCTCGGCGCGCAGGCTGGGTTCCACGAACGGCGCCCGCTCGCCGGACGGGGCGAAGTACGGCAGCACCCGCACCCCGTGCGCGCCCGGCGGGGTCTCGGCCAGCAGGGCGTCGACCTCCTCGTGACGGACACCGGTCGTGGTCAGCACCCAGTCCAGGGCCGCCGTACCGACCATCGCCGGCATCGCGCGCAGCCAGTGGCCGGGACGGTCGGTGCTGATGTACAGGCCGGCCGGCTCGCCGGTCAGGTCGAGGTCGGTGGTCGCGACCAGGCCGGCCAGACACGTGCCGACGATCAGCAGACCGTCGCCGGGCGACGTCACCCCGGCGCCGAGCGCGCAGGACGGCAGGTCGTACGGGCCGTTCGCCAGCCGGGTGCCGGCCGGGAGCCCCTCGCGGGCCTCGGCGGTGGCGATCGGGTCGCTGACGGGGGCGAGGAGACCCCGGCGGTGGGTGAGACCGAGGAGCTCGACGACCCGGTTGTCGTAGGCGCGGGTGCGCGGGTCCAGGAACGGCATCGAGGCGTCCGACACGTCCGTCGTGGGCCGGGAGCGGCCGGTCAGCCGCTGGAAGACCATGTCCTTGCAGTAGACGGCCGCTCGCGCCGAGTCCAGCGCCTTCGGCTCGTGGCTGTCCAGCCAGGCCAGCAGCGGGCCCGGACAGCCCGGGAACATCGCGCTGCCGGTCCGCCGGAACACCGTCTCGAACGTGCCGTCCGCCAGCCACCGGTCGACCAGTTCATGGGCCCGGCCGTCCATCCAGGAGGCGGCCGGGCGGACCGGGCGGCCGTCGCCGTCGACCAGCCAGACGCCGTCGCCCTGGCCGGTCAGGCCGGCCAGGGCGACAGGGCCGGGACGGCGCGAGGTGAGTTCCCCGAGCACCGTGAGGACCGCGGAGTACACCTCCTCCATGTCCTGTTCGACGACGCCCCCGTGCAGCGCCAGCCCCACCGGGCGTGCCGCGACGTCCAGTTGACGCCCCTCGTCGTCGAACGCGGCGGCCTTCACCATGGACGTGCCCACATCGATACCGACGTACATCTCGCCTCCCGGGTCAGGTCAGACAGTGCGCCAGCGGCTCCCCGCGCACCCAGCGCCCCACTTCCTCCGCGGCGATCCGCGCCGCCTTCTCCGCGACCGCGCGCGAGGCGCCGCCCAGGTGCGGGGTCAGCACGACGCGGTCGGCCAGCGCGTGCAGCCGTGAGTCCGCCGGCAGCGGCTCCGTGACGTACGTGTCCAGGGCCGCCGCGGACAGCCGTCCGCTCTCCAGCGCGTCGCACAGCGCGTCCTCGTCCAGCAGCGGCCCGCGCGCCACGTTCACCACCACCGCGCCCTCGGGCAGCAGGGCCAGTTCACGGGCGCCGATCAGGCCCCGGGTCTCGGCGGTGAGGCGGGCGTGCAGGGTGACCACCCGGGAGCGGCGCAGGAGGTCGTCGAGGGAGTGCACGCGCAGGCCGTGGATCTCGCCCCGCACGTAGGGGTCGTGGACCATCACCTGCGCGCCGAACGCGCACAGCGCGCGGGCGACCCGGCTGCCCACGGCCCCGTAGCCGACGAGACCGACGGGCAGGTCCTCCAGCTCCAGGCCGCTGTGCTCGTAGGTGTAGTACGTCGCTCCCTGCCAACTTCCCCGTCCGGCGAGGAGGTTGTGGGCCTGGGGGATGCGGCGCAGGGCCGACAGGAGGAGGCCGACGGTGAACTCCGCGGTCGCGGCGGCGTTGCGGCCGGGGGAGAAGCAGACGCGGACGTCGTGCCGCTCGGCCGCGTCCAGGTTGACGTTCACCGGCCCGCCCCGGCAGACGACGACGAGGCGCAGGTCGGGGCAGGCGTCCAGGACGCGTTCGGTCACCGGGCCCATCTGGGTGACCAGCACCTGGGTGTCGGCCAGCGCCTCGATCAGCTCGTCCTCGGCGTCGCTCGCCTCGGTCACCTCGGCCACCGGGCCGAAGGGCTCCAGCGGCCAGCCGAGGGTCAGTTCGGCCACCTCGCAGGGCAGGTCGCCGCCGATCGCCTGCCTGATCAGCGACGGCAGGATGAAGTGGTCGCCGGCCGCCAGGACACGTACGTGTTCGCTCATCGCAGGGAGTCTCCCGTCTCGGCGTCGAAGACATGGGTCAGGCGCGCGTCGGCGGTGACCCGGACGGACTCGTCGTGGGCCAGCCGCACCTCGGGGCCGGTCAGGACGACCAGGGGGCGTTCGACGCCGGCCAGGGCGAGGGTGGCGATCCCCGCCTCCAGCAGGGGCTCGTGGGCGACGACCCGGGCGGGCAGGCCCTCGGCGCCGGTCAGGCTCAGGTCCTCGGGGCGGATCCCGACGACGACCTCGCGGCCGGGCGGGACGGGCACGGGGAGCGGCACGCGCACGGAGCCGGAGAGGCGGGCGTGGGCGTCCCCGTCCGCGATGCCGGGCAGCAGGTTGATCGCGGGTTCGCCGACGAAGTCCGCCACGAAGAGGTTCGCGGGGCTGTCGTAGATCTCGTACGGCGTGCCGAGCTGCTGGATCACGCCGTCCTTCATCACCGCGATGCGGTCGGCGAGGGAGAGCGCCTCCTCCTGGTCGTGGGTGACGAGGATGGTGGTGTGGCCCAGGTCGCGCTGGATGCGCTTGAGTTCGCGGCGCGTGGTGTCGCGCTGGGCCGCGTCGAGGTGGGAGAGGGGCTCGTCGAGGAGCAGGACGTCCGGTTCGCGGATCAGGGCGCGGGCGAGACAGACGCGCTGCTTCTGGCCGCTGGAGAGGGTCGCCGGGTGGGCGTCGAGGAGGGGTGTGAGATCGACCCGGGCGGCCATGTCCGCGACCTTGCGGGCCACTTCACCGCGGTCGCTGCCCCTGCGGGCCCGCAGGCCGAACGCCAGGTTCTGGGCCACGGTGAGGGGCGGGTAGAGGGCGTAGTTCTCGAAGGCGACGCCGATGTTGCGGGCCTGCGCGGGCAGTGCGGTCACGGACTTCCCGGCCACCAGGATGTCCCCGTCGGTCACCGTCTCCAGGCCGGCGATCATGCGCAGCGTCGTCGACTTGCCGCAGCCCGAGGGACCGAGGAGGCCGAGGAGCTCCCCGGAGCGCAGGGTCAGGTCGAGGCCGCGTACGGCGGTGACCGGCGGGCGGCCCCGGGAGCGGTAGGTCTTGCGCAGGTCACGTAGCTCCAGTTCGGTCATCTCCGCCCCTCGTCGCGCAGACTTCGTAGGTGACCTTGTGCTCGTCCAGGTCGCGCAGTGCTTCGGGAGAGGCTCCGTCGTCCACCAGGAGCAGGTCGAAGCGGGACAGCGGGGCGACCCGGTGCAGGGCCGTGCGGGCCAGCTTGGTGTGGTCGATCAGCAGGACGTCGCGGGCCGCCGAGTCGAGCATCGCCCGCTTCACCGACACGATGTGCTGCTCCTGGTGGTAGGCGTAACCCCCGTGTACGGCCGACGTGGAGGCGAAACAGACGTCCACGCGCAGGGACTGGACCGCCTCGACGCAGGAGACGCCGAGGAAGGAGGAGTGCAGGGGGTCGTAGTCGCCGCCCAGGGCCATCAGATGGATGCCCCGCTGGTCGGACAGGAGGTTGATCGCCTGGAGGAAGTTGGTGACGACCGTGAGCGGGGTGATCTCGCCGTGGCGCAGGCGGCGGGCTATCTCCAGGGTCGTCGTGGAGTCGTCCAGCATGATCGCCATACCGGGCTCTATGAGGTTCAGCGCACGGTCGGCGACGGCCGCCTTCTCGGCGCGCATGGTCTTCAGGCGGTACTCGACGTTGGACTCGAACACCCCGGACGGCTGGGCCGTCACCCCGCCCCGGAACTTCCGTACGATTCCCTGCCGTTCGAGTTCGTCGAGGTCGCGGTGGATGGTCATCAGGCTCACCCCGAACCGCTCGGCGAGCTCGGCCGCCGTCGCCGAGCCCTCCGCCAGGACCTGTTCGGCCATGGCGGCCTGGCGGGCCGCGGGCCCCTGCTGTGCACCGGTGCTGCTGCTCATCGTTTCCCGATCCGTCGTCCTGGGCCCTGCGGCCCGTCGGCCTCGAACAGCAGCAGGTTCTCAGGCCGCACCGTCAGCCGTACCGGATCGTCGGGCCGCAGACCGGCCGTGTCGCCGCGCGGGGCGACCAGCGAGACGTGCTGCCCGCCCAGCCGGACGGTGACCTCGACCGACCGGCCGAGCACCTCGGTGACGTACACGGTGCCGGTGAGCTCGTGGCCGGGCGCGGTGAGGGAGAGGTCGCGCGGGCGCACGCCGACCAGGACCTCCGTGCCCGCCGGGGCCGCCGCGCGGACGGGCAGTTCCACCTTTCCGTCCGGCGACCGGAAGCGGCCGTCCTCGGTGACCGTCCCCGGCAGGAGGTTGATCCGCGGCCGACCGAAGGCCCGGGCGACCTCGGTGTCGCGGGGCTCGTACCAGATCTCCTCGCGGGTCCCCGTCTGGACGATCCGTCCGTCGCGGATCACTCCCGTCCGGTCGCCGAGGGCCAGGGCCTCGACCGAGTCGTGGGTGACGTAGAGGGTGGTGGTGCGCTGGACCGCCCCGATCGCCTTCAGTTCGGCACGCATCTGCTGGCGGAGCTTGGCGTCCAGGTGGGAGAGGGGCTCGTCGAGGAGGAAGGCGCGGGCGGGGCGGACCAGGACCCGGCCGAGGGCCACCCGCTGCCGCTGGCCGTTGGAGAGCAGACCGACGGGACGGTCCAGCAGGGCGCCGATGCCCAGGAGCTCGGCGATGGCGTGGATGCGGTCGCGGGCCTCGGCGGCCGGGAGGCGGTGACGGGGGGAGCGGAGCGGGGAGGCGAGGTTGTCGTAGGCCGACTTGTGCGGGTAGAGGGCGTAGCTCTCGAAGCACATGGCCACGCCCCGGTCGTAGGGCTCGACGCCCGCCATGTCCTCGCCGTCGAGCAGGACCGTGCCGGCGTCGGGGCGTTCGAGGCCGGCGATCGTCTTGAGCGTGGTGGTCTTCCCGGCACCCGAGGGGCCCAGGAGACAGAAGAACTCTCCTTCGCGGACGTCGAGTTCGAGTCCGTCGAGGGCGGTCACCGGGCCGTACGCCTTGCTGATCCCGCGCAGCCCGATCACGACTTCACCGCCCCGAAGGACAGGCCCCGCACCAGATAGCGCTGGATGGTCAGGGCGAGCAGGAGCGGCGGTACGACGGAGACGAGCGCCGCGGCCGCCGTGAGGTTGTACTTGGGGCGGTCGCCGCCCAGGAAGGACAGCGCGCCGACGGTCACCGTCTGGGCCTCGTTGGAGGTGAGGATCAGCGGGAAGACGAAGTTGTTCCAGGCGAAGATGAAGGCCAGCAGGGACACGGCCGCGACGCCCGGCCTGACCAGCGGCAGCGCCACCTTGAAGAAGGCCTGCTTGCGGGTGTAGCCGTCCAGCAGGGCCGCCTGCTCCAGCTCCGGGGTGAGGTCGGCGAAGTAGGACCGCATGATCCACACGATGAGGGGGAGCGTGACCAGTTGCAGGACCCAGATCATGCCGACGTACGTGTCGAACAGGCCGAGCTTCTGGTACAGCACGAACAGCGGGATGATCACCGTCAGTTCGGGTGCGAAGCGGAACGACAGCAGGGTGAACATCAGGTTCTCGGAGCCCTTGAAACGCCAGCGCGCCGAGGCGTAGGCGGCGGGCAGCCCGACGAGCAGGGAGAGCGCGACCGCGCCCACCGACACCACCAGGCTGTTGACGAAGAACCGCACGAACGGGATGCCCTCGCTGTCGCCGAGCACCGTCCGGTAGGAGCCGAGGGTGGGGGCGAAGGAGAAGTACGTGCTGAAGAGCTGGTTCGCGGGCTTGAGGGACAGGATCACCATCCAGGCGATCGGGAAGAGCGCGAAGACGAAGTAGAGGATGAGGGCCGCGTCCGCGAGCCCGCTCAACAGACGTTTCCGGAAGGTCATTTGGCCTCGGCCGCCTTTCGCTGGATCCGGCCCAGGTGTTTCACCAGCACCATCGCGGCGAGGTACACCACGGCCCACAGCACGATCGTGTAGCTGATGCCGAAGCTGTAGCGCTGGAAGCGGATGGCCTCCAGGTACGCGCGGATCTGCAGGACCACCGTGGAGTCGCCGGGGCCGCCCTCGGTCAGGGCGTAGATGATGTCGAACACCTTCAGCGAGTCCATGAACCGGAAGATCACCGCGACCAGCACGTACGGCCACAGCATGGGCAGCGTCAGCCGCCGGAAGGTGTACCACCAGCCCGCGCCGTCGACCGCCGCCGCCTCGAAGGGGCTCGTCGGCAGGGAGCGCAGTCCGGCGAGCGCGAGGATCGCCACGAAGGGCGTGTAGACCCAGACGTCCACCGCGATCGACGACAGCAGGGCGCCCGTGGGGGTGTCGGTCCACTGGACCCCGCCCAGGCCGAAGGGTCTCAGCAGGTGGTTGACGACGCCGACAGACGGCTGCAGCATCAGCTTCCACATGATCGCCGCGATCACCGGGGCGATCATCAGCGGCAGGATGAGGATCTTCTCCAGCACCCGGCCGACGAGTGAGGAGCGGTGCAGCAGCAGGGCGACGGCCACCCCGAGCACGGTCTCGGCGGCGGCGGCCCCGACCGCGTACAGGACCGTGACCCAGGCAGAGTTCCAGAAGGCGTCCTGGGTGAAGACGGTCTCGTAGTTGTGCAGCCGCACCATGTCGGGCTGCGGTTTGCTCGCCGAGAAGTCGAACAGGGTGTAGTAGAGGCCGAGTCCGAACGGGTAGAGGATCCCGCAGGTCAACAGCAGCGCCGGGACGATCAGGACGTACGGGCGCAGGGTGAGCCGCCAGCCCATCGGAGCTCAGTCCACCTTGGCGGCGAGGTCGCCCGCCAGGCCGTTGAGCACCGACTTCGCGTTCTTGCCGCCGTAGATCTCCTGCAGGGCCGCCGCCCAGCTGGTGGTGGCGTCGAAGAACTGGGCCTGCGGAGTGAACTGGATCTTCGTCTGGTCGACGACCGTCTCGAAGGTCTCGATGAAGCCGGGCAGGTGCCGCATCTTGTCCTTGTAGGCGGCGTCCTGGCTGACCGACTTGCGGACCGGGTCGATGTGGTTGCCGGTGATGGCCGCCCTGCGCAGGTGCTCCTTGCCCGTCGCCCACTGCAGGAACAGCCAACTGGCGCTCTTCTTCTTGGACTTGGCGTTCATGCCGAGCGACCAGATCCACATGTTGGTGGCGAGCGAGCCGTCCGGGCCCTTGGGGCCGGGGTGGAAGGCGATCTTCCCGGAGGCGGGGCTGGCCCCCTTCACGGCCTGGAAGTAGGCGGCCGTGTCCGCGTCGAAGAGCATGCCGGCCTTCTTCGCGCCGAGGTCGCTGGAGCACTGGTACCAGGTGTACGACGTCCAGGACGGCGGCCCGCCCTGCTTGACCATGCCCGCCCAGTCCTGCGTGAACGCGACGGCCTCCGGGGTGTTCATCGCCGGCCTGAGTTTTCCGCCGGAGACGGTGAAGTCGTGCAGGCCGTTGCGGGCGTACATGGTCATGAAACCCGGGTGGATGGTGGCCCAGCTGCGTGAGCCGCGCACGGCGATCCCGTACATGCCGTCGTAGCCGGCGCCGGGCGCCTTCCGCTTGATGGCGCCCGCGATCTCACGCAGTTCGTCGAAGGACTCGGCCGGTTTCAGGCCCAGTTTCGTGAACACCTCGGTGTTGTAGGCGACGACGTTCGTCTCCCAGCCCCACGGCAGCGCGTACTGCCCGCCCCGGCCGAGCGGGGCGCCGTCCTTCAGCGACCACTGGTCGGCCTGGAGGAGGTTGGGGAAGAAGTCCGCCTGGTCCCATTCGGCTCCGGTGGCCGAGGAGTTGCGCATCCACGGTCCGAGGTCCTCCAGCCAGCCCGGCGGGCCGTACTGCCAGACCATGTACGCGCCGAGCATGAAGACGTCGTAGGAGGCGCGCCCGCTGGACAGGTCGACGGTGAGCTTGTCGAAGTAGTTGTCCTCGGGGAAGACGTCGTACTCGACCTTGATGCCGGTCTTGGCGGTGAAGGACTTCAGGTCGGCGATCAGGGCGTCCGTGTACGGGTGCTTGTTGAGCAGGGCCTTGACCGTCCTGCCCTTCTCCCGCTTCCAGTCGAAGGAGCCGGTGACGTCGTCGGCGGCCGAACCGCCGCCCTTGTCGTCACCGCCGCCGAAGCCGGCGCCGCAGGCCGCCAGCAACGGGGTCGCGGCGGCCCCGGCGGTCAGGGCGAGGAAGCGTCTGCGGTCGTGCGCGTGCGTGTCCATCCGTGACCTCCGAGTGGGGTCGGGCCCGGTGCGCTGGGTGGGGGTAACACGTCGAGTCGACTCGCTAACAGAGGGTGTAACGGCGGAAGTTGCGCGTCAATCCCTCGCGCAAGCGAAAATCCCGGGTCAATATCGTGGGTAGGTGTGAAGTTCACAGACTGGATCGCGATGCCCGGGAGGTCCGGATGGCGGACGAGCAGGAGGCGTGGCTGGGGATCGACCTGGGCACGCAGAGTGTCCGTGTGCTGGCCGTCACCGGGGACGGGACGGTCGTGGGGCGGGGTTCGGCCCCGCTCGGCGGGCGCCGCGACGGGGACCGGCACGAGCAGGACCCGGGGGAGTGGTGGGAGGGGGTGTGCGCGGCCGCGCGGCAGGCGGTGGAGGAGTCGCGCGGGGTGCGGATCGGCGGGCTCGCGGTGTGCGGGACGTCCGGGACGGTGCTGCTGACGGACGTGGCGGGGCGGCCGCTGAGCCCCGGGCTCATGTACGACGACCGGCGGGCCTCCGCACAGGCGGCGCGGGCGCGGGCGACGGGGCTGGCGGTGCAGGACACCTGGGCGCTGCCGAAGGCGATGTGGCTGGTGGAGGAGTATGGCGGCCTCCCCGAGGCGCCCGCCAGGGCCCACGCCCACCTCCGGGTCGCCCGGCCCACCCGTTTCCTGCTCGCCCACCAGCCCGACGTGATCGTCACCCGTCTCACCGGCGAGCCCCCGCCCGCCGACTCCTCCCACGCCCTCAAGACGGGCTACGACCTCGAACGCGACGCCTGGCCGCATCCCGCCCTCACCGAACTCGGCCTCCCCGACGGCCTGTTGCCCGACGTCGTACGCCCCGGAACACGGCTCGGCGAGGTCTGCCCGGCCGCCGCCGAGGCCACCGGCATCCCCGCTGGCACCCCCGTCGTCGCCGGGATGACCGACGGCTGCGCGGCGCAGATCGCGTCCGGCGCCCTGCGCCCCGGCTCCTGGAACTCGGTGCTCGGCACCACCCTGGTCCTCAAGGGCGCCTCCACCGCGCCGGTCCACGACCCCACCGGAGTGGTCTACAACCACCGTGCCCCGGACGGGACCTGGCTGCCCGGCGGCGCCTCCAGCGTCGGCGCGGGGGTGCTGACGGCCGCCTTCGCGGGCGCCGACCCGGCGGTCATGGACGAGCGGGCGGCCGCCCACGAACCGTCCGGCGCGGTGGCCTACCCGCTGGTCTCGCCCGGTGAGCGCTTCCCCTTCCACGCCCCGCAGGCCGTCGCCCTCGTCCTCGGCGAACCGGAGGACGACGCGGATCTGTGGGCCGCCCTGCTGCAGGGCGTCGCCTTCACCGAACGGCTCTGCCTGGACTACCTGCACCACCTGGGCGCCTCGCTGGACGGCCCGCTCACCTTCACCGGCGGCGCCGCCCGCAGCCGCTACTGGAACCAGCTGCGCGCCGACGTCCTGGGCCGCCCGGCGCGCGTACCGGCCCAGACCGAACCGGCACTGGGCATGGCGGCGCTGGCCGCCCACGGCGTGGGCGCCCGCCTCGGCCTCGCGGACGTCACCGAGCGCATGGTCCGCGTCCGCACCGTCGTGGAACCCCGCCCGGACCGCACCGCCCTGTTCGCCGAGCCCTACGCCCGGCTGGTCGACGAACTGACGGCACGCGGCTGGCTCCCGCCCCCGGTCGCGGCGCACGCGCACGCCCGCCTCACCCGGAATACTGCGGACTCATGAGCACCACCCTTCTCCTGGCCCGCCACGGCCAGACCGTCTGGCACGCCGAGAACCGGTACGCGGGGATCAGTGACGTGCCGCTCACCGAGACCGGGCACGCGCAGGCGGAGGCCCTCGGCCGGTGGGCCGCCGACCATCCCGTCGACGCCGTGTGGACCTCCCCCCTCTCCCGGGCGGTCGTCACCGCCGAGCCCGCCTGCCGGGCCCTCGGGCTCACCCCGGGCCGCGAACCCGACCTGCGTGAATGCGACTTCGGGGTGGTGGAGGGCCGTACCCTCGCGCAGTTCGCGCGGGAGGACCCGGACGCGGCGGCGGCCTTCCACGCCGACCCGGTGGCCCACCCCTTCCCCGGTGCCGAGGACCCGGTCGCCGCCGCCGGCCGGGGCGCCGCGGCCCTGCGCCGCATCGCCACCGCCCACGACGGCGAACGCGTCCTCGTCGTCGCCCACAACACCCTGCTGCGGCTGGTGCTGTGCCGCCTGCTGTCCGTCCCGCTCGGCGAGTACCGACGGGTCTTCCCGCAGCTGCGCAACGCCGCCGTCACCGAACTCCGCATGGAACCCGACCAAGTCGGTCTGATCTCGCTGAACGTGCCCTGCGACCGGGGAACGGCGTAGGAGGAAGCGGGCCCGCTCGGTGCGACTACGCGGCCACCGACGTGTAGTGCGAGGCGTCGCCCTCGATCGAGTAGCTCTCCTTGCCCTCGATGCCGACCGGAATGTCACCGGCGGCGGTCACCCGGTGCAGCCGGCGCGGCAGACCGTCGTAGTTGTCGACGGCGTAGTGCTGGGTGATGCGGTTGTCGAACAGGACGAGCTGGTTCTCGGACCAGCGGTGGCGCAGGATGTTCTCCGGCCGGGTCACGTACGCCTGCAGCAGGTCGAGGATCTTGCGGGACTCGCCCGGGGAGAGGCCGACGATCCGCTGGGCGAACCCGCCGATGAACAGGCCGCGTTCACCGGTCAGCGGGTGGACGCGGACCACCGGGTGGACCGTGCGGTACTTGATGGACGTGAACTGTGCGCGCTGCGCGGCCTGCCGCTCGTCGACCTCCTCCTCCGGTACGGCGTAGTCGTAGTCGTTGGTGTGCTCGGCCCACAGCGTGTCCGCCAACGCGCGCAGTGCATCGGGCAGTTGGCGGTAGGCGGCGGCCGAGCTGGCGATCAGGGTCTCGCCGCCGTACGGCGGGATCGTGAGCGAGCGCAGGGTGCTGGCCTGCGGCGGGTTGAGGACGAAGGTGACGTCGGTGTGCCAGTGGTTGGCGGCCCGGCCGCGCTCGCTGTCGACCGGGAGGACGTTGGGGACGCCGTCGACGGAGGAGACCGTCGGGTGGGCGGTGGTGACGTCGCCGAAGTGACGGACGAAGGCCTGCTGGCCCTCGTCGTCGAGGTCGACGTCGTCGAAGACGAGCGCCTTGTGGACGTTGAGGGCCTCACGGATCGCGCCGGCCGTCTCCGCGTCGAGGGGCTCGGAGATGTCGACGCCGGACACCCGGGCGCCGATGTTCGCGGTGACCTTCTGGATCTCGATCTCGGACATGTGCGGAGGTCCTTTCAGACGAGGGCGGGCTGGAGGTACTGGTTGGCGGGGCGGGGCAGGCCGTAGCGCTCCCGCAGGGTCTGGCGGGGTCCGTACTCCGTGCGGAGCAGGCCGCGGGCGCGCAGGATCGGGACGACGTGGTCGACGAAGGCGTCGAGGCCGGAGGGCAGGACGGCCGGCATGATGTTGAAGCCGTCGGCGGCGCCCCGGGTGAACCAGCTCTCGATCTGGTCGGCGACCTGCTTGGGCGTACCGGCGAAGGTGAGGTGCCCGCGCCCGCCGCCGAGCCGCCCGATCAGCTGCCGGACGGTGAGCCGGTCGCGGCGGGCCAGCTCGACCACGAGCGTGTAGCGGCTCTTGGCACCCTCGATGGAGTCCTCGGGCGGCAGGTCCTCTGGGAGCGGGGCGTCCAGCTCAAGTGTTCCGGCGGGCAGTTGCAGGAGCCGCTCCAGGTTGGCCACCCCGTGCCGGTGCACGATGTGGTCCTCCAGCAGCTGCTCGTTCGCCCGCGCCTCGGCCTGAGTGGACCCGATGACCGGCACGATCCCGGGCAGCACCTTGATGTGCTCGGGGTCCCGGCCGGCCGCCCTCGTGCGGGACTTGAGGTCGGTGTAGAAGGCCTGCGCGTCCTCGATGGTCTGCTGCGCGGTGAACACGGCCTCGGCGTACCGGGCGGCGAACGCCTTGCCGTCCTCGCTGGACCCAGCCTGCACGAGCAGCGGATAACCCTGGGGGGAGCGGGGGACGTTGAGCGCGCCCTCGACACTGAAGTACGTCCCCTTGTGCCGGGGCGCATGGATCTTGCTGTCGTCGCCCCAGACCCCCGCCGCCTTGTCGGCGACGATTGCGTCGTCCTCCCAGCTGTCCCAGAGCTTCAGCGCCACGTCGAGGAACTCGGCGGCCCGGGCGTACCGCTCGGCGTGCGCGGGCTCGTGCTCCAGGCCGAAGTTCCGGGCGGCCTCCGCACCCGCGGTCGTGACGATGTTCCAGCCCGCCCGGCCACCGCTGATGATGTCCAGCGAGGCGAACTTGCGGGCCAGGTTGTAGGGCGAGTTGTACGAGGTCGACGCGGTGGCGACGAGCCCGATGTGCTCGGTCGCCGTCGCCAGCGCGGTGAGCAGCGTGAGCGGTTCCAGGGCGCCGGCCGGGCGCTGGGCGAGGTTGCTCCACAGCTGGGGGCCGTCGGCGAGGAAGAGCGAGTCGAACGTGCCGCGCTCGGCGATCCTGGCCAGGCGTACGTAGTGGTCCAACTCGACGTGCGCGAGCGGGTCGCTCTCGGGCAGCCGCCACGAGGCCTCGTGGTGACCGGTGTTCATGAGGAAGGCGTTGAGGTGGAGCCGGCGGGTCATCGGTGTTCCTCCGGGAAGCCCAGGTCGGTGGTCATGCGGGGTCCTCGGTGACTCCGAGGTCGCTGTTCATGCGGGGTCCTCGGTGACTCCGAGGTCGCTGTTCATGCGGGGTCCTCGGTGACTCCGAGGGCCGTGAGAAGCCGCTCCCGGTACTCGCCGAGCAGCGGGTCCCGGTACGAGCGCGGATGGGGCCGGTCGATGGTCAGGTCGAGGCCGATACGGCCCCCGTCCAGGACCAGGACCCGGTCGGCGAGGACGATCGCCTCGTCGACGTCGTGGGTGACGAGCAGGACGGAGGGCCGGTGCCGCTTCCACAGTTCCCGCAGCAGCGCGTGCATCCTGATGCGGGTCAGCGCGTCCAGGGCACCGAACGGCTCGTCGGCCAGCAGCAGTTCGGGCTCCCGGACCAACGACCGGGCGAGCGCCGCACGCTGGGCCTCGCCGCCGGACAGCTCGTTGGGCCAGGCCCGCTCGCGCCCTTCGAGCCCCACCTCGGCGAGCGCCTCCCGCCCCCTGCGCTCGGCGTCCTTGCCGTCGAGCCCGAGGAGTACGTTGTCCAGCACCCGCCGCCACGGCAGCAGCCGTGAGTCCTGGAAGACCACGGACACCCGTTCCGGCGCGGTGAGCCGGCCGCTCCCGGTGACGTCGTGGTCCAGTCCCGCGATCGCCCGCAGCAGGGTGCTCTTGCCGGAGCCGCTGTGGCCGAGCAGTGCCGTGAACTGCCCGGCCGGCAGGTCGAGGTCGATGCCGTCGAGGACGGTGCGCCCCTCGAACGACCGGGTCAGACCGCGGAGTTGTACCGCGGGCCGGGTCAGCTGCTCAGTGTGCGGCGCCATGACAGCACCCTCCGTTCGACGAGACGGACCGCGCTGTCGGAGACCAGGCCGAAGACGCCGTAGACGAGCAGCCCGACGAGGATCACGTCGGACCGGCCGTAGTTCTGGGCCTGGAACATCAGGTAGCCGAGACCACTGGTGGCGTTGATCTGCTCCAGCACCACCAGGCCCAGCCAGGAGCCGGTCACCCCGAGCCGGAGTCCCACGAAGAATCCGGGCAGGGCGCCGGGAATGACGATCTGCCGGACGAACCGCACCCTCGACAGCCCCTGTACCTCGGCCAGTTCGACGAACCGGCTGTCGATGCCGGACAGGGCGGCGTGCGTGTTCAGGTAGATCGGGATGTAGACGACGATGGCGATGATGGCGATCTTGAAGGCCTCGCCGATCCCCAGCCACAGGATGAACAACGGGATCAGGCCCAGCGTCGGGATCGCCCGGTTCAGCTGCACGGTCCCGTCGATCAGCGCCTCGCCGACGCGGCTGAGCCCGGACGCCAGCGCGAGCACGACCCCGGCGGTCAGACCGATCGCGAAGCCGTACGCGGCCCGCTCCAGGGAGGTGGCGATGTCGGTGCGCAGGGTCCCGGCGCTCCACAGATGTCCGGCGGTCCGCAGCACCGTCCAGGGCGCGGGGATCGCGCCGGGGTCGAGCCGGCCGGCGGCGGACGCGGCGGCCCACACGGCGACCAGGACGGCGGGGCCGACCAGGCGGCCGCCCGGCAGCCGCCTGCCGGGGGAGAGGCCGCGGCGGCGCCGTCGCGCAGGACGGCTCTCCTGCTGGGCCGTCGCCGGCGCGGCGGTGGTCGTGGTGGTCACGGCGCTCACCTCCGGTACTCCGCCGGTACGGCCTTCGCGGCGATGGACTCGAACCGGTGGTCGAAGAGCGAGGAGACGTCGAACTTCTTCACGAAGCCGCCCTCCGCCAGCAGATCGGCGGTCTCCTGCTCCCACTTGATCGCCTCGTCCCAGCTCGGCGGGAACAGCGGCTTGTTGGCGAGGTCGGAGATGCCCTTGGCCTGGGCGAGGGTCAGGTTCTGCGTCTTGACGTAGAACTCCTCGTTCCAGGTGTCGGGATGCTCGTACTGCCACACCTGGCCCTTGGCCCAGTACGGGATGTACGCGGCGACCGCGGCGGCCTTCGCGGAGTCGGCGAGGACCGAGGTCGGCGCCCACAGCAGGTTGAGCAGGTCGACGACGTCCGTGGCGATCACCCGGGCGCCCTTGGCCCTGTACTGCTGCAGATAGGCGGGTGCCTGGTTGTTGGCGAGCGGCGCGATGTCCACCTGCCCGGACTGCAGGGCGGTCAGGAACTGGTTGCTGGTCAGCGGGACCAGCTTCACGTCGTCGTACTTCAGTCCCGCCTGCTTCAACGCCCGCAACAGGACTACTCCTTGGGCCTGCCCCTGCGAGAAGGCGAGCTTCCTGCCCTTGAAGTCGGCGACGGTGTGGATGTCGCTGCCCGGCTTGGTGGCGAAGAGGTAGTTCGGCTTGCGGGTGATGTCGATCGCGACGATCTTCGCGTCGAAGCCCTGGTAGTGGGCCTGGATGGGCGGAATGCCCGCGTTGTTGGCGAGGTCCAGGGACTTGGCCCGGAAGGCGTTGATGACGTCGGGGCCCGCGCCGATGTTCGCCCAGCTGGTCACCTTGAACGGCAGCTCACCCAACCCGGCCAGCCGGAACTGCAGTTGCTGGATGTTCAGATACGAGGCGATCTTCAGACCGGTGCCGGCCGGGACCTTGTCGGCGAGCGGGGCGGACGTGGCGCCCCGGGTGTCGGCGGCGGCGCTGCCGTTCGCGCAGCCGCTCAGACCGGCGACCCCGGCCGCGGCACCGAGCAGGGAGGTGAGGAAGAGCCGTCGGTCGACACCCGACACAGGTGAGGAAGGCATGGCAGAACTCCGTGAGTCGAGAAGGAAAGAAAGCATGCGGAATTCCGGCCGGCAGACGCCGGGGAAAGGGAATTCACGCAGGGGGAAATGAGCGCTTCACGCGCGGCAACGTGTCAGCAACAAAGGGTGCGACAGCTCACGAACAGGCTCATGACCAGGATGTTCCTGGTTCGGCCCGACCTCTGTCAACATTCGGAGTTTCTGAATTAAATAGCCCGAGGTGACATGGCCAGCGGATCCCGGTAGAGCACGTCCAGAACCACCGAACCACCCGCCATCGCGAGTACCGAATCCGGGAAACTCGTCGGCACCACATGGGCCGCGCGTTCGACTCCGACCTCGTCGCGCAGAGCGCTCAGACAGTCGTCGCGGTGCATGATGCCCACCTCGGTCACGACCACCGTCTCCGGATTGAGCACGTCCAGCAGCAGCCGCGCCGCCCGCCCGACGGCAGCCGCCCGCTCCACCAGCAGCCGCGTCGCCCGGAGGTCGCCCGCGGCCGCGGCCGCGACCACCCGCATCGGGTTCGCGCCCGCGGGCACGCCCGCCGCACGGGCCCGCCGGCACAGCGTCCGCTCGCTCAACTCGGCCTGCAGGCAGCCGATCCGCCCGCAGTCGCAGGGTTCCGTGCCGCCCGGCACCGGCAGATGGGCGATCGCACCGGCCTGCGAGCGGGGCCCGTGATGCACCTCGTCGCCGGTGGCGAACGCCGCGTCGACCACGTTGCCGACGAACAGATGCAGCATGCCGGCGCCGTCCCGGGCCGGCCCGAACAGCCGCTCCGCGTTGACCAACGCCCGCGCGTGCCCGTCGACATGGACCGGCAGCCCCAGTCGCTCACGGAGGACGTCCCGCACCGCGACCTCCCGCCAGCCCAGCAGCGGGTGCTCCACGACGGTCCCCGACTCCCGGTCCACCCAGCCGCCGACGGCGACGCCGACGCCGAGCGGCCGGCAGCCCGGCGCCCCCGAGAGCAGGCGGCCCAGCCCCTCGGCGGCCCGCGCCAGCACCCGCTCCGGCTCGGTGCTCTCGTGCTTCAGCTCGCGGCTGACCAGCACCCGGCCGCGCAGGTCGAGCAGCGCGACGGTCGTGTACGGCACCGCGATGTGCACACCGGCGACCACGAACCGGGAGTCGTCGAGGTCGACCGGGACGTGCGGGCGGCCGACGCCGCCCGAGCGCCGGGGCTCGGACGCCTCCCGGATCAGGCCGAGTTCGGTGAACCGGGCGCAGTAGTCCGTCACCGACGCCGGCGACAGGCCGGTCAGCCGGGCGATGGTGGAGCGGGCCACCGGCCCGTGCTCCAGCACGGACCGCAGCACGATGCTGGCGCTCGTACGGCGCCGGTCGTCGCCACGGGGACGGTCATGACGGGGAGGAGGGGAGGGGAGAGTGGTGGTCGCGGTACGGGGCATGGCGATCATCCTCGAAGAACGGTTCCGACACAGCGCCGTCTCGTGCGGCGGGGCGTGCCGGATCCGGTCCGTGCGCCCCGCTAACGGCGGCGACAGGCGGACGCGCCGACTCGTCGCAGGTCCACATGGCGACGCGACGAGAAGTTCCGGGACTGGGCGACCATGCGCTCGAAGCTAGCAAAACCGGCCGACGCTGCCCAGACGGCGACCGCTGGGCGAGACGACGAAACCCAGGTCACCCCGGCTTGGTGACCGGCGTCACGCCGAGACCCGTGTAACTCGCATCCTTTGTCCGGAGCCCACGAAGGCCTGGCCGCAGCCTTTGTCGAGCGCTGACGGTGATCGCGGCGAGCACTCCGGGTTAGCGTCACGGTGTCCCCGACCGTCCCGATCCCGGAGCCCCCATGAGCACCGCTGCCGTCACCCCCGCCCGCCCCGGACAGGTCCTCGCCGACCTCCTCCCCGCCTCCCGTGTCCGGGACGTGGCCCTCGTGGTCGGCGGTGCCGTGCTCACCGGCCTCGCGGCCCAGATCTCCGTGCCCGTCCCGCACTCCCCGGTGCCCGTGACCGGCCAGACCTTCGCCGCGCTGCTCGTCGGCACGAGCCTCGGCGCGAGCCGCGGCCTGGCCTCGCTCGTCCTGTACGCGCTGGCCGGTCTCGCCGGTGTGCCGTGGTTCGCGGGCGGCACCTCCGGTGTCTCCGTCTCCTTCGGCTACATCCTCGGCATGCTGCTGGCGTCCGCCGTCGTCGGCGCCCTGGCCCGCCGCGGCGCCGACCGCTCCGTGTGGCGCATGGCGGGCACGATGCTGCTGGGCGAGGCCCTCATCTACGCCGTCGGTGTCCCGTACCTCGCCTACGCCGCCGGGCTGTCCGCCTCCGCCGCGGTCGCGGCCGGCCTCACCCCGTTCCTGATCGGCGACGCCCTCAAGGCCGCCCTGGCCATGGGCCTCGTCCCGACCGCCTGGAAGCTGCTCGACAGGCACTGAGGCCGGAGGGGCCGCCGAAGAGGTTCGCCGGGTCGTAGGCCGACTTCAGCCCGGCGAGCCTCGCCCGCGTTGCGGGGTCGTACAGTCCCTCGCTCCGGTCGCCGGCCCCGAAGGCGAAGTTGCGGGCGCGCCCGAGGGTCGTGTCCGCGAGCAGCGCGAGGGCCGGGTCCACCACCGCACGGGCCGTCTCCCGCTCCCCGACGCTCAACAGCCGGAGCAGGAACCGCCCTTCGCGGTACGGCACCGAGTTCGGCGCGGGCCGCGCGAGCGCACCGCCCAGATGGTTGATCTGCACCACGCACATCGGCCCGCCCGTGTCCGGCCCGGTGCGGGCGAGCAGTTCGCCCGCCGCGGTGACGTCCAGCTCGCTCAGCACCGCGCTGTCGCCGTAGTAGGCGTGCGGGAAGTCCGGGTCGCTGTGGATGGTGTGGCTCTCGGAGTACGGCATCTCGCGCAGCGAGTCGGCGAGCACGGGCCCCGACCCCCGCAGCGCGGCCACGACCTCGTCACCGTCGCCGCCGGTGTACGCGACCCGCACCGAGACCACGTACCGCCCGCGCAGCTGCGGCGGAAGCGCCGGCAGGTCCGGGTACGGTACGGCGGCGAAGGACGAGGTCAGCCCGTCCGGCACGGTCCGGGTCCACTCCTCGTACGCCCGCAGCAGGGCCGCCGGGTCGACCTCGCGGCCGTCGAAGGCGAGCGAGCCGCCGTAGAGCCCGCGCACCGGTACGAGGCCGATCTCCAGACCGGTCACGATGCCGAAGTCGTGGCCGGCGCCGAGCAGCGCCCAGTACAGGTCGGGGTCGGATTCGCGGGTCACGTGCCGCTGCCGCCCGTCCGCCGTCACCACGTCCAGCGAGCGCACGTGGTCGGCCGCGTACCCGAACTCCCTCGCGAGGATGCCCAGTCCGCCGCCGAGGGTGTAGGAGACGGCGCCGACGCCCGGCGCGGAACCGTTGAGGGGCGCGAGCCCGTACGGTTCGGCCGCCGCGACGACCTGGCCCCACCGCACGCCCGCCTGCACCCGGACGGTCCGGGCACCGGCGTCGACGACGACCCCGTCCATGCGCTTCGTCGTGACGAGCACGCCGCCCCGCGAGGCCCCGGCCGGCCCGTGACCGGTGGCCTGGACGCCGACCGGCAGCGCGTGCCCGGCCGCGTACCGCACGGCGGCGGTCACGTCGTCGGCCGAGGAGGTGGCGAAGACCACGTCGGGTCGCCGGTCGAACCCGGTCTGGAATCCGGCGAGTTCGCCGTCGTAGCCCGGGTCGCCCAGGCGCAGGACGAGCAGGTCGGTGGTGTTCTCCGCGAAGTCCATGACCCGCACGGTGCCCGCATAACCTGACAGCGGCCGTCAGCATTTCCAGGACGGGCCCGGCGGGGGCGATCACCCCCGCCGGGTCCGTCACACCCGCCGTGGCGGGACCGCTCAGCCGCTCGGGCTCTCAGCCGCGCGGCCGCGGCGGGCCGACCGGCCGCCGGGTCGACCACCACAGCCCGGCCGCCCCGGCCGCGACCAGCGTCGCGCCCGCCGCGCCCAGTGGCAGGACGTCCCGCCCGACGCCGGTCTTCGGCAGTTCGGTCTCGCCGCCCGGCGCCACCGGCTTGTTGTCGGTGCCGAGGAGCAGCGGGGTGGCGGGCGCGTTCGGAGACGGGTTGTTGGTGCCGAACGGGACCGGGCCCTGCTGCCAGTACGTCTTCTTCCCGTCGCCGCTCTGCACGGGCAGACAGATCTTCCCGATCTTGCTCAGGTCGTACGTCGCGTCGACGGCGTACGACTTCGACTTACCGGCCGCCAGATTGTCGATGGGGCAGGAGAAACCGCTGTTCGAGCCTTTCGGAAGGCTGTTCTTGTCGATCGCCGAGCAGCCGGCGACGTTCTTGACCGTGAGGCCGTCGAAACCGACGACCAAAAGCTGGATCTTTCCGCTGTCCTTGCTCCCCTGATTCTTTACCGTGGCGGTGATCGCCGTTTTCTTCGTGCTGTTGTCGACCGAGATCTTCGAGGGCAGGAATGTGGTCGGTTCAACGCCCGCCGGCGCCTTGTCCACGACCTTTCCCCCCTTGCTGCTCCCGGGGCCCTGGTCGTCCGCGCTGGCGGTGCAGGAAAGGATCATCACCGCCGAAAAAGATGCGGTGACCAGCGATCCTGCGATGACCGTACTGCGGCGAGAACTCATGTTCGCATCCCCCTTGACTCCCCCTGGCTGCGCCTGAATTCGCAGTACTTGAAGAGCTACCACAAGATTTCTCCGCACTATGCTGGTACGGCACGAAGTGTGACCATTGTGTTTCAGTAGGGGCGGGTCGGAGCGCTACCGAGGTCGTCTCGGGTTTCAGGGGTTGTTTCAGTTCATCGAGGGGGCGCCGTGGATTTGCCGGGGAATGCGAGGAACGGTGGTGTTCAAGGGCTGCTGGTGACGGGGCGTTATCGTCTGGTCGAAAGTATCGGGCAGGGGGGAATGGGGCGGGTGTGGCGGGCGGCCGACGAAATACTCGACCGCCCGGTGGCCGTCAAGGAGATCCGCATCGACGGCCTGGACGCCGAGGACACGCGCACCCGCCGCGAACGCACCCTGCGCGAGGCCAGGGCGACGGCCCGCATCGACCACCCGAACGTGGTGCGCGTCTACGACGTGGTCGACGAGGGCGAACGCCTGTGGATCGTCATGGAGTTGGTCAGGGGCCGCTCGCTGGAACGCATCCTGGCCGAGGACGGCCCGCTGAGCCCGCGGGAGACGGCACGTACGGGGCTCGGCCTGGTGGCGGCCCTGCGGCAGGTCCACGCCCGCGGTGTCCTGCACCGCGACATCAAACCCGGGAACGTGATCGTCGAGGGCTCCGGCGAACCGGACCGGCGGGTCGTCCTGACCGACTTCGGCATCGCCGCGATCCAGGACGCCAAGGCCCTCACGATGGTCGGCATGCTGGTCGGCTCGCCCGACTACATGGCCCCCGAGCGGGTCTCCGGCCGCCCGCAGGGCCCGCCGTCCGACATCTGGTCCCTGGGCGCGACCCTCTGCGCGGCTCTGGGCGGCCGTTCCCCCTTCTCCCGCGACACGACCCTGGCCACCCTGCACGCGGTCCTCTACGAGGAGCCCGAACTCCCCGCCGCGGCCGGCCCCCTGAGCGACGTCCTGGCAGCCCTCCTGGAGAAGGAACCCGAGGCCAGGCCGGGCCTGCGGGAGCTGGAGGAGGCCCTCAGCCCGGTCGCCTTCCCACCCCCGACCCCGACCCTGCCGGTGGGCGGGAGGGGCGCGGAAACCCCGGAGCACGAGCCCTCGGCCGAACCACCGGCCCCGGCCACCCCGCACACCCGGCTGGTACGCGCCACCCGCGACCCCAGGCGCCCCGAGCCCCCGGAGGACGCCCCACCCTCCGCCCGCCAGGACACCCGCAACCTCCGCAGCCCGAGCCCGAGCCCGAGCCCGAGCCCGAGCCCGAGCCCGAGCCCGAGCCCGAGCCCGAGCCCCACCCCGCCCGAACCCGCCGAAGCGTCACCCGCCCCCGCTGCACCTGCCGACGGCCGTCCCGAACCCGCCTCCCCGGCCGACCCGTCCGCGGACGCCACGGGCCCCGGCGAGGCTCCCGTCGCCCCCTTGACCGCCGCTTCCACCGAAGTCCCCTCCGAACTGCGCTCGGAAGCCGGTTCGGAGACGCCGTCCGCCAACTCCCGGACCGGCACCCCCACCTCCGCCCGCTCCGCGCCTCCCGGCGTCTCCCTGACCCGAGCCCCGGCGGTGACGCGGCGCCGCCCGGCGGCCCCGCCGAACCGCTCCCTGCACGAACAGGGCACCCGGCCCCAGCTCGGCCCCCACCCGCTGAACCAGGAGCCCTCCGGCCCGGCCTCCCCGCCCGTGCCCGGTCGCCGTCGTCGGCGGCGTGCGGGACTCTTGGCGGCCGCCGCGCTGGTCGTCGCCGGGGCCGTGGTCGCCGTGACGCTGCTGCTGAACTCCGGTTCCCGGGGCGGGGACCAGGCCGACGCGTCGACCTCGACCACGCCTCCCACCGCCTCCGGCGGCAGCCCGTCGCCCACCGTGGAGGGCACCTCCCGGCCGCGGACGCTGCCTCCGGGGACCCACGAGGAGGCCGGTGGATACGCGTGGGCGACCCCCAAGGGCTGGAAGCGCAACGTGATGACGGGTGCCGAGGTCCACTACACCTCGCCCGACGGCGCCCAGGAACTCGTGGCCAAGTCCTCCATCGCCCGCGACGACCTCATGCGGACCTGGCAGAAGTCGGAGCAGGACGCCCATCAGGGGCAGAACTACCAGAAGATCCGCTTGGAGCAGACGACGTTCCGCGGCCACTCGGCGGTGGTCTGGGAGTACACCTTCACCCTCAAGGGCGTGGACTGGCACGCGCGGCTGCTCGCCTTCGACCAGGAGGGCAGGTCGTACCAGATCAACACCTGGTACCACCCGGACGTCGAGGCCCAGGCCGTCAGGATCTACGACCGGGTCAAGGACAGCTTCACCGTGCTGTGAGCACACGGAGGGGGCCCGCGGTCCGCACCGCGAGCCCCTTCCGGACGTACGACGTCCCGCGCCTCAGCCGGTCTTGACCTTCCCGGCCTCGTCCCGCGCCGCGGAGGGCACCGCGTCGCCCACGGCCGCCCGGCGGGTCCCGAGGACCTTCTGCCTGACCACGGCGATCACCACCACGACCGCCGCGACCAGCAGGGACAACAGCACGGTCTCCCGCCCGTCGTGCTCCGTGTCCGTGAGCATGTAGCCCAGCACGAACACGATCAACGCGGCCGTCGCCCACGTCAGATACGGGTACAGCCACATCCGCACGACGAGCTTCTCCGGGGCCTCGGCCTGGATGATCCGCCGCATCCGCAGCTGCGAGAAACAGATGACCAGCCACACGAACAGGGCCACCGCACCACTGGAGTTGACCAGGAAGAGGAAGACCGAGTCGGGGAACTTGTAGTTGAAGAAGACGGCCACGAAGCCGAACACCACCGACGCCACGATCGCCGCCATCGGAACGCCCCGGGACGTGGTCCGCGCGAACGCCTTCGGCGCGTCACCCCGCGCGCCCAGCGAGAAGGCCATGCGGGAGGCCGTGTACAGGCCGGAGTTGAGACAGGACAGCACCGACGTCAGCACGATGAAGTTCATGATCTGCCCGGCGTGCGCGATCCCGAGGGAGTCGAGGGCGGCGACGTAGGAGCCCTGGTCCTTGATGGACGGGTCGTTCCACGGCAGGAGGCAGACGACGACGAAGATCGAGCCCAGGTAGAAGACGGCGATCCGCCAGATGATGCTGTTCGTCGACTTCGTCACCGCCCGCTGCGGGTTCTCCGACTCGCCCGCCGCCAGCGTCGCGATCTCGCTGCCCATGAAGGAGAAGACGACGAGCAGCACACCGGTGAGGATCGCGCCGGGGCCGTGGGGGAGGAAGCCTCCGTGGCCGGTCAGGTTGTCCAGGCCCGCCTTGTCGCTGTGGACGCCCGGCAGCACGCCGAACACCGCGAGAGCACCGACGACGATGAACGCGCCGATCGCGACCACCTTGATCCCGGCGAACCAGAACTCGAACTCGCCGTAGGAGCCGACCGAGACGAGGTTGGTGGCGGTCAGCACGACCATGACGATGAGCGCCCAGCCCCACTGCGGGACCGCCGGTATCCAGCCCTCGAGGATCTTGGCGCCGGCGGTGGCCTCCACAGCCAGCACCACCACCCAGAAGAACCAGTACAGCCAGCCGATGGAGAACCCGGCCCAGCGCCCCAGCGCCCGGTCGGCGTGGGCGGAGAACGAACCGGAGGTGGGGTTCGCGGCGGACATCTCGCCGAGCATGCGCATCACGAGGACGACGAGTGTGCCGACGAGGGCGTACGACAGGAGGATGCCCGGTCCGGCGGTGGCGATACCGGAGCTGGAGCCGACGAAGAGGCCGGCGCCGATGACACCGCCGATGGCGATCATCGACAGATGACGGTTCTTGAGTCCTGCCTGGAGCCCGGAGGGCTGGTGCCCGGAAGTCATGGGGGAATTCCTTTGCGCCGGGTGAGCGGTCTCCCGCACGGGGGTGTGTACGGGTCGGTCCAGTGAAACGGAGGCAAAGGAATTCGTGAACCTTTGAATCCGGATTGTTATTTGAGGTTTCCTTGAGGTTCCATGGCGCGGGGTGGATTCCTCCTGGCGGACACCCGGGGCTGCTGCCCGGAAACGGCCGTGTCACACTCACAGGCATGCGCGTGTATCTCGGCTCCGACCATGCCGGCTTCGAACTCAAGAACCACCTCGTCGAGTGGTTGAAGGCGGCCGGCCACGACCCCGTCGACTGCGGCCCGCACATCTACGACGCCCAGGACGACTACCCGCCCTTCTGCCTGCGTGCCGCCGAGCGGACCGCCGCGGACCCCGACTCCCTCGGCGTCGTGATCGGCGGCTCCGGCAACGGCGAGCAGATCGCCGCGAACAAGGTGAAGGGCGTGCGCGCGGCGCTCGCCTGGAGCGAGGAGACCGCCTCGCTCGGCCGCCAGCACAACAACGCCAACGTCGTGGCGGTGGGCGCGCGCATGCACACGGCCGAGGAGGCGACGAAGTTCGTCGAGACCTTCCTGGGCACCCCGTTCTCCGGTGACAAGCGCCACATCCGCCGCATCGACATGCTCGCGGACTACGAGACGACGGGTGACCTGCCCCCGATCCCGGCGCACCACCCGCAGCAGGACTGACGCCCCGCCGAAGGGGCCGGAAAGGAACAGTCACCGTGCCAGAGGGGCACACGATCCACCGGCTGGCGTCGGACTACGCCGGCCGCTTCTCCGGCACGGCGCCGCGCGTCACCAGCCCCCAGGGC
Source organism: Streptomyces sp. C1-1 (assembly GCF_050214755.1). Taxonomy (NCBI): domain Bacteria; kingdom Bacillati; phylum Actinomycetota; class Actinomycetes; order Kitasatosporales; family Streptomycetaceae; genus Streptomyces; species Streptomyces sp. C1-1. The sequence goes on from NZ_CP189826.1 coordinate 6,446,820, forward strand.
AAGTTCTCCGACGCCGCCGCACTGCTCGACGGCGCCCTGCTCACCCGTACGGAAGCCCACGGAAAGCACCTCTTCCTGGGCTTCCGCGACGGCGACTGGGTCCACATCCACCTCGGCCTCTTCGGCAAGGTGACCTTCGGCGCCGCCCCGGCGCCCCCGCCGACCGACACGGTCCGGCTGCGCCTGGCGAACGACACCTCGTACGTAGACCTGCGCGGCCCGACGACCTGCGCGCTCCTCACGGACGCCGAGAAGGAGGCGATACACGCCCGCCTCGGCCCCGACCCGCTGCGGCCCGACGCCGACCCGCGGCCGGCGTACCGGCGGATCTCCCGCAGCCGTACGACGATCGCCGCACTGCTGATGGACCAGAAGGTGATCGCCGGCGTCGGCAACGTCTACCGCGCCGAGGTCCTCTTCCGGCACGGCATCGACCCCTACCGGGCGGGCAAGGACATCACCCCGGCCGAGTGGGACGCCATCTGGGCCGACCTCGTCGCGCTGATGCGCGAGGGCGTGCGCCACAACCGCATCGACACCGTCCGCCCCGAGCACACCCCGGAGGCGATGGGCCGCCCGCCGCGCGTCGACGACCACGGCGGCGAGGTCTACGTCTACCGCCGGGCCGCCCTGCCCTGCCACATCTGCGGCGGCGAGATCCGCACCGCCGACCTCGCCGCCCGCAACCTCTTCTGGTGCCCCACCTGCCAGCGGCCCTAGAAGCCGTGCGGCAGCCACGGGGCGATCGTGGACGCGAAGGCCAGTGACGCCTCCGCGAGGGCGCCCTGGCGCAGCTCCCGCACCCGCCCGGCCGCGGCGAGCGCCTCAAGGGTGACGCCGCCGAGGTACGCCGACCCCAACTCCCGTACGGACAGGGCGAGATCGGGGGCGTCCTCGGTGCGGGCGCAGGAGGCGCCCTTCGGGTCGCCGGTCAGCCGCCAACGGCCCTCGTTCCAGGGGCAGAAGGCGTCCTCGACCGCCAGCACCACGTCCACCGGCGCCTGATAGGTCCGCGCCTGGAGCGCCGCGCCGACGTCCACCAGCCGTACGTACAGCGAGTCCCGCACCCGCAGCGAGCACCGCCGGATGTCGGAGACCAGGTGCTGCCAGCCCTCGTCCAGCGGCCGGCCCCGGGTGTTCACCTTCGACGTGAGGTCGATGTCGAACAGGAACCGCCACAACGCCGCGTGCGCCGCCGGGTCCAGGGCCTCCAGGTCCTGAGCCACCACCGTGCCGTCGGGACCGGTCGGCTCCCAGTCCGGCTTGACGCGGAACCGGGCGTAGCCGACCACCTCGCCCTCCCGCTCCGCCAGCACGCACTGCAGCGGCGACGCGCCGTCCCGGTCGCTCGCCGGGTCCAGCACCCCCAGCCGCTCCCAGCCCGCGCCGCGCACGAGCATCCCCGGCCGCCGCGGCACGAGCCGGGCGTACACCGCCTCGCACACGTCGAGCACCTCCTCGGGCCGCGCGTACCGCAGTCGTACGTCCTCCGTGCCCGGCGGCACGGACAGCCGGACGCGGGTCGTGTCGATCTCGGCGTTCGCGTGGAAGGTCGCGGTCCCGTATCCGAAGCGCCCGTAGATCGCGGGCTCGGAGGCCGTCAGCACGGCCAGCGGCTCGCCCCAGGACCGCACGTCGTCCAACTGGCGCCGCATCATGGACGTCAGAACGCCCCGGCGCCGGTGCGTGGCGGCCACGGACACCATGGTGACGCCGGCGGCCGGCACCGCCGCCCCGCCGGGCACGGTCAGCCGGAAGGCGAACGCCCCGGCCGTCCCGACGCACGCCTCACCGTCCCAGACGCCGACGCACCGCTCCGGCTCGGTGAGCTCGCGCCACAGCGCGCGCTCCTCGTCCGACTCCGGGACCCCGCCGAAGGCGCGGATCAGGTTGTCGTACCACTCGTCCCACTCGTCCTGGCGCAGTACGCGCACATCGGTCGCCATGAACCATGCCTATCAGGGCGGCACCGCAGGAGCGAGGGAATTTGCGTCGCAGGCCGAAAGGCTCAACGGGCCTGTACAAAACGGTCTATTCACGCCCTTCACGGTGACTGTGAAGTTGAACCTCGGATGGGGGACAAGTCGTACCTCCTGTGCCAAGTGACGGGTCCGACGGATAAGGTCCCGAACTAATGGCAGCAGGACGAGAGCGGCGCGCGGAAGCCGAGACGTTCACGGCCCGGTTGAAGATGCAGTGGCACCGGGCCCGGGTCGGCGTGCGCAGAAGCGCCGTCGACTACTTCCGCGGGGACGGCTCGGAGTGGATCGCGCTGGGCCTGCTGCTGTTGACCATCCCGGTCATCGCGGCCGTGACCCTGGCCAACTCGGTGTGGTGCTCGCCGGCCCTGCTGGTCGTCCCGATCGTCGCGGGCGGCCTGCTGCTGCGTCCGGCGAGCCTGCTCGGCCTGTACGCGGCGGCGGCCACGGCGCTGATCGTGGAGTCGGTGAAGCTGGGCCCCTACACGGAGGGCCCCTCGCGGGTCACCCCCGGCGTGGTCCTCGTCGTCGCCGCATGTGGCTTCTTCGGCCTGCTGGTGGCCCAGTTCCGCAGCCGGGTCGGCGTGCCCTGGCGGCGCGGCGGCACCATGCTCTTCGACCTGCGCGAACGCATCCGCGTGCAGAGCAAGCTGCCGAAGCTGCCCGACGGCTGGCACCGCGAGATGGCCCTGCGCCCGGCCGGCGGCCAGTCCTTCTCGGGCGACTTCGTGGTCGCGGCCCGGACGAACGGCGGCCGCACCCTGGAGGTCGTCCTGACGGACGTGTCCGGCAAGGGCATGGACGCCGGTTCCCGCGCGCTGCTGCTGTCGGGCGCCTTCGGCGGTCTGCTGGGCTCCCTCCCGCCGCACGCCTTCCTCCCGGCAGCGAACGGCTATCTGCTGCGCCAGGACTGGGACGAGGGCTTCGCGACCTCGATCCACCTCGTCCTGGACCTCGACTCCGGCGACTACGAGCTCTACACCGCCGGCCACCCGCCGGGCCTTCAGCTCAGCGCGGGCAGCGGCCGCTGGGAGGAGAAGGCGGCCGAGGGGCCGCTGCTCGGTGTGTACGACGGCGCGCAGTTCGACCCCGTGAAGGGATCGCTCCGCCCGGGGGACGTGTTGATGCTGTTCACAGACGGTCTGGTGGAGACCTCCGACCGGGACATCGTCGAGGGCATCGACCGGCTGACCGGGGAGGCCGACCGGTATGTCGCGGGCGGTTTCCACGGCGCGGCCTGGCATCTGATCGAGTCGGTGGCCAAGGACGTCAACGACGACCGGGCCCTGCTGCTGATCTGCCGCGAGGGCCCGACGGCGGTCCAGCCCAGGCCGGCGTAGCCGATGACACTGTCGTTGCTCGAGGTCGAGAGGATCGCGCGCTGGGCGCACGCCACCCAGACCGACAAGCAGGGCCGCCCCTACGTGGAGCACCTCGTCGCCGTCGTGGCGGGCGTGCGCGCCTGCGCCGGGGACGAGGACCAGCTCAAGGCGGCCTGGCTGCACGACGCCGTCGAGGACACACCGCTGACCGAGCAGTGGCTGCGCGGGCTCGAACTGAGCCCCCGTACACAGGACATCGTGCTCGCGCTCACCAAACGGGACGGGGAGCCGGCGCAGGAGTACACCGGCCGGATCCTGGCCACCCCCGGCGCGCGGCTGGTGAAGGCCGCGGACCTCGCCCACAACGCCGACCCGGCACGCATCGCGGGAGTCGAGGACGCGGCCACCCGCGCACGGCTGACCGAGAAGTACGCCGGCATGCGCGCACTTCTCGGTCTGGACGCCTCGGCGCCCTGCTGGGGTGTGGGCTAGGCGTTGACCTTCTCGCGCGGGGCGTTGACACGGCCGCGCGCCGCCTCGACCGAGTCCGGCCTGAAGGCCCACTTCATCTCGGGTTCCATCGCGAACCGGAACACCCGCTGCACCGGGCGGGTGCACAGCACGGTGACGACGGCGGCCGCGGCGATCGTCACGAGGATCTCGCCGAGCGGCCGGCGCATCCACCCGTAGTCGAACCAGCCGTAGAAGTCACCGGCCTTGACCACGAAACCGTGCAGCAGATAGCCGTACAGCGTGCCCGCGCCGAGGGCCGTGAACCACATCCGCCGGCGCGGCACCCAGGCGAAGAAGCAGGCGGTCAGCAGCAGCGAGCAGCCGAACAGCGCCAGCGTCATCACCGGCCCGGACCACCAGGGCGCGGCCAGGTTCTGGGCGGCGTCGCGGTGGTAGAACCACGCGGTGTCCATCCGCGGCACCGCCCACCAGCCGACGGCCAGCGCGGCCGCGAAGACCGGCACGGACAGCATCCGCATCCGGCGGGTGCGCACCCTCTGGAAGTGCTCCGGCTTCATGCACAGACCCAGCACGAAGTACGGCAGGAACTGCAGCACCCGCTGCAGGTCGAGGTCGTCGCCGATGTCCGGGGAGACGGACGCCAGCATGGCGACGGCGAGCGCGAGCGGCAGCGGCCGGCGGACGGTCTTCCACAGCGGGGTCGTCAGGCGCCAGATGAACAGCGCGATCAGGAACCAGGTGAGGTACCAGGGGTCGAGCAGGCTGATGTCCATGCTCGGGTCGTGGTCGCCGTAGCGCTTGAACAGGGAGTACGCCGTCTCGAACACGACGTACGGCACCAGGACGCCGGTGACCAGCCGCCTGAGGCGGTCGGGGCGCATGTCGAAACTGCGCGAGAAGAAGCCGGAGATGATGATGAACGCCGGCATGTGGAAGGAGTAGACGACGGTGTACACGGCCTCCAGGACGCGGCTGTCGCCCTTCAGCGGCTCCCAGGAGTGGCCCATGGCGACCAGCACGATCGCCAGGTACTTGGCGTTGTCGAAGAAGGCGTCGCGCTGCTTGCCGGGCTCGGCCGGTCGCTCCTGGGCCGCACGCGCCTGCTGACTCTGCGGTGAACGCGGACTCGGCACTCCCGACGCCGGCGACTGTGCCGGAGGGAGCGGCGTTCTGTGCTGACCGGGGGACGAGGCGGCGTGAAACATCTGAGGCACCCTAGCGTTGTCTGTGGCTTTTCGTGAAACCGTCCATGTCATTCCTGCTTATAGGCTTCGTGTGCCCCGAAATTGCGCGGAGTTGACCTCACGGTTCGTCCCGGCAAAGAGGCATGAAGGGGACATTCCGCCGGAGTCGCTCGCTGGCCTTATGGGTCGATTAGTCCGGATGAATCACGACAACTGGGTCTGCTGTCTCTCCGCTTTGATGTGCCCGTGGCGACAATTCGAAATATCTGCGAACGCGTTGTGTGGACATGGAAACGATCCCGCCGAATTACCTGGGCGGGTGAGTCCTCGAATTGCCGTGCGGACGGCCGGTGTTGGGGCCCTCGGTGCCCGTGGGCCCGTATGGTTCAGGCAAAGCTGTGACACAGGTGCCGCGCCGATGTCCCACCAGCCGCATACGCAGGCCCTGTTGGTGGCACGATGGTTCTGGCGGGGGTGCGCGGGGATGCGCCCCCGGGCCGGGAGAGCGGACCGACCTAGGGTGTGTGATCAGTTGTGGCCATCTCACTGTCAGTGGTGCTGCTGTTGGCGATCATCCTGGTGGTCCTGATCCGGGGTGGATCGATCAAGGCCGGACCCGCCATCGTCGCGGTGCTCTTCGGCTTCTTCCTCGCGTCGACCGGCATGGCCCCGTCGATCAACCGCTTCCTGAACTCGATAGCGGAAACGATCAACTCGATCAGCTTCTGACCCGGGCCCCGCCGATCACCCTCGCCTCCGCGCGCCCGGCGGCGCCTCGGACAAGGTCGCCTCGGCGGGGGCCGGACGCGGTCCGGCCCCGGCGGGGACACGCGCACCCGGAAAACGCCCGGGGCCGGACCGGAGGATGATCCTCCGGTCCGGCCCCGGGCCGTGTGGAGCGGGCGACGGGAATCGAACCCGCGTAGCCAGTTTGGAAGACTGGGGCTCTACCATTGAGCTACGCCCGCACAGCGCGCGCCGCAGGTCGGAAGACCGCGGCACTGAAGGCATCGTAGCGGGTCGGCCCGCCTCGCCGCACACCCCTTCGCCGCCGGGCCCGGCCCGGCGGCGGCACTCCGGGAAATGCGGCGGTCGCACAGCGTGCGGGCATGTACCCTACGTGTCGCACCAGACGGGGTGTGGCGCAGCTTGGTAGCGCGTCCGCTTTGGGAGCGGAAGGCCGTGGGTTCAAATCCCGCCACCCCGACCATCTGATCACCCGGTGATCACCTTTGGGGCGTGTCGCCGCTGCCGTTACTATGCAAGCTGCACGCCCGTGTGTCTCTCCTCTACGAAGTAGTCCTCCGGGCGGCGATCCGCCGGAGCCGCTCTGGCCCCGGCAGAATCCAAGCAGTCAGCCATCAAGGAGACCGAACCGTGAAGAGCGCCGTGGAGACCCTGAACCCGACCCGGGTTCGGCTCACTGTCGAGGTGCCCTTCGAGGAGCTCAAGGACAGCCTCGACGCGGCGTACAAGAAGATCAACCAGCAGGTCACGGTGAAGGGCTTCCGCAAGGGCAAGATCCCGGCCCGCGTCATCGACCAGCGGTTCGGCCGCGGTGCGGTCCTGGAGGAGGCGGTCAACGACGCGCTTCCGAAGTTCTACACCGAGGCGGTCAACGAGGCGGAGATCGACGTCCTCGGCCAGCCCGAGGTCGACATCACCGAGCTGAAGGACGGCGAGACGCTGAACTTCACCGCCGAGGTCGACGTCCGCCCGACCATCGAGATCCCGGACTACTCCGGCATCGAGGTCGAGGTCGACGCCGTCGAGGTCACCGACGAGGACATCGAGAAGTCCGTCGAGCAGCTCCGCGAGCGCTTCGCCTCGACCTCCCCGGTCGAGCGCGCCGCCGAGGACGGCGACGTCGTCACGATCGACCTGCAGGCCAAGGTCGAGGGCGAGGTCCTCGAGGACGGCGTCGCCGACGGCGTCTCCTACACGATCGGCTCCGGCGAGCTCCTCGACGGCATCGACGACGCCGTCAAGGGCCTGTCCGCCGGCGAGGAGGCCACCTTCACCTCCGAGCTCAAGGGCGGCTCCGCGGCCGGCAAGGAGGCCGAGGTCACCGTCAAGGTCACCCAGGTCGCCGCGCGCGAACTGCCCGAGCTGGACGACGACTTCGCGCAGCTCGCCTCGGAGTTCGACACCCTCGAGGAGCTCAAGGCGGACAGCCGCAAGCGCCTCGAGAACATGAAGCAGTACGACCAGGCCACGCAGGCCCAGGAGCGCGTCCTGGAGAAGCTGCTGGAGCTCGTCGAGGTGCCCGTCCCCGAGAAGCTGCTCGAGGACGAGATCAACACCCGCAAGCACAACCTGGAGCACCACCAGCTCGGCCAGATGGGCCTCGACCTCGAGAAGTACCTCGAGATCCAGGGCAAGACGGTCGAGGAGTTCGACGCCGAGACCAGGGAAGCCGCGGTCAAGGGCATCAAGACCCAGTTCGTCCTCGACGAGCTGGTCAAGCAGGAGAAGCTGAACGTCAACCAGGAGGAGCTCACCGAGCACCTCATGCGCCGCGCCGCCTCCTCCGGCATGTCCCCCGACCAGTTCGCCCAGGCCGTCGTCGAGGGCGGCCAGGTGCCGCTCCTGGTCGGCGAGGTCGCCCGCGGCAAGGCCCTCGCGGTCGTCGTCGAGGCCGCCACGGTCAAGGACACCAACGGCGAGGTCGTCGACCTGGACGACGAGGAGGAGACCGAGGCCGCCGCCGACGTCGCCGCCGAGGCGACCGAGGCCGACGCCACCGACGCCGACGAGGCGGAGAAGACCGAGGGCTGACGCCCTCGGCGCCGCGAGACGTCGTAGGGAAAGGGCCCGGGGACACGCTCCCCGGGCCCTTTCCGGCTCTCGTGCCCGCCGGCCGTCCCACGGAGCTACGGCGCATGCGCTGACAGCGAACAGCCCGAGAACCGGGATGGCACTGTCCGGCCTGCGCGTTAGGGTCCATGTACGAGGGCAGGGGAGTACCCAGAGCTAGCCCAGCCCCCGGATGAGAACACGTGAGACGGCCCGGCGCCGTCGTAAGACGAGCAGGTGGATACGTGACGAATCTGATGCCCTCCGCCGCCGGCGAGCCTTCCATCGGTGGTGGCCTCGGCGACCAGGTCTACAACCGGCTGCTCAACGAGCGGATCATCTTCCTCGGCCAGCCGGTCGACGACGACATCGCGAACAAGATCACCGCACAGCTGCTGCTCCTTGCCGCCGACCCGGACAAGGACATTTACCTGTACATCAACAGCCCGGGCGGTTCGATCACGGCCGGTATGGCGATCTACGACACCATGCAGTTCATCAAGAACGACGTGGTGACCATCGCCATGGGCCTCGCGGCCTCCATGGGGCAGTTCCTGCTCAGCGCGGGCACCCCCGGCAAGCGCTTCGCGCTGCCGAACGCCGAGATCCTGATCCACCAGCCCTCCGCGGGCCTGGCGGGCTCGGCCTCCGACATCAAGATCCACGCCGAGCGGCTGCTGCACACCAAGAAGCGCATGGCCGAGCTCACCTCGCAGCACACCGGCCAGTCGGTCGAGCAGATCACCCGTGACTCGGACCGCGACCGCTGGTTCGACGCCTTCGAGGCCAAGGAGTACGGCCTCATCGACGACGTCATCCCGACGGCCGCCGGTATGCCGGGCGGCGGCGGCACCGGGGCGGCCTGAGGCCACCCTGCCGAGCCCCCAGCCGACCGCCCAAGCCTCTAGGAGACAGACAGTGAACGACTTCCCCGGCAGCGGCCCGTACGGCCGCACGCGCGCCGAGTACGCGGGTCCCGTCGCCGAGTCCCGGTACGTCATCCCGCGCTTCGTCGAGCGCACCTCGCAGGGCATCCGTGAGTACGACCCGTACGCGAAGCTCTTCGAGGAGCGGGTGATCTTCCTCGGCGTCCAGATCGACGACGCCTCCGCCAACGACGTCATGGCGCAGCTGCTGTGCCTGGAGTCGATGGACCCCGACCGGGACATCTCGGTCTACATCAACAGCCCCGGCGGCTCCTTCACGGCGCTGACCGCGATCTACGACACGATGCAGTTCGTGAAGCCCGACATCCAGACGGTCTGCATGGGCCAGGCGGCCTCCGCCGCCGCGATCCTGCTGGCCGCCGGCACGCCGGGCAAGCGCATGGCCCTGCCGAACGCGCGCGTGCTGATCCACCAGCCGTACAGCGAGACGGGCCGCGGTCAGGTCTCCGACCTGGAGATCGCCGCCAACGAGATCCTCCGGATGCGTGCGCAGCTGGAGGAGATGCTGGCCAAGCACTCGACCACGCCGATCGAGAAGATCCGCGAGGACATCGAGCGCGACAAGATCCTCACGGCCGAGGACGCGCTGTCGTACGGCCTGATCGACCAGATCATCTCCACCCGGAAGATGAACAACGCGGCCGTCCGCTGACAAAGAAGCGGGCGGAAGCTGTATCGTCTGCCGCCCCTTGGCACGGTTGGTGTGCTTTGACACGCTGCACGTCACAGTGAACCGCGCCAAGGGGGGCCCGAACGGGGGGCCCGGCAAGGTACCGTCGGATTAGGCAGCACCAGGAGCCGCTGGATCTAGGCGTCTCCCAGGCGAAGGGGAAGCACACCGTGGCACGCATCGGTGACGGCGGCGATCTGCTGAAGTGCTCGTTCTGCGGCAAGAGCCAGAAGCAGGTCAAGAAGCTCATCGCAGGGCCTGGTGTGTACATCTGCGACGAGTGCATCGATCTCTGCAACGAGATCATCGAGGAAGAACTCGCGGAGACGAGCGAGGTGCGCTGGGAGGAACTCCCCAAGCCCCGCGAGATCTACGAGTTCCTCGAGGGCTACGTGGTCGGCCAGGAGGCCGCCAAGAAGGCCCTGTCCGTCGCGGTCTACAACCACTACAAGCGCGTCCAGGCCGGCGAGAACGGCGGCGGCAGCGGCCGTGACGACGCGATCGAGTTGGCGAAGTCCAACATCCTCCTGCTCGGCCCCACGGGCTCGGGCAAGACCCTCCTGGCGCAGACGCTGGCCCGCATGCTGAACGTCCCGTTCGCGATCGCGGACGCGACGGCGCTCACGGAGGCCGGCTATGTCGGCGAGGACGTCGAGAACATCCTGCTGAAGCTGATCCAGGCGGCGGACTACGACGTCAAGAAGGCCGAGACCGGGATCATCTACATCGACGAGATCGACAAGGTCGCCCGGAAGAGCGAAAACCCCTCCATCACGCGTGACGTGTCGGGCGAGGGGGTCCAGCAGGCCCTGCTGAAGATCCTGGAGGGCACCACCGCCTCCGTCCCGCCCCAGGGCGGCCGCAAGCACCCGCACCAGGAGTTCATCCAGATCGACACGACGAACGTGCTGTTCATCGTGGGCGGTGCCTTCGCGGGCCTGGAGAAGATCATCGAGTCCCGGGCGGGCGCCAAGGGCATCGGCTTCGGCGCGACGATCCGCTCCAAGCGCGAGCTGGAGGCCAAGGACCAGTTCGAGGACGTCATGCCCGAGGACCTGGTCAAGTTCGGCATGATCCCCGAGTTCATCGGCCGCCTGCCGGTCATCACCTCGGTCCACAACCTGGACCGCGAGGCGCTGCTGCAGATCCTGGTGGAGCCGCGCAACGCGCTCGTCAAGCAGTACCAGCGCCTGTTCGAACTCGACGGCGTGGAGCTGGACTTCGAGCGGGAGGCCCTGGAGGCCATCGCCGACCAGGCCATCCTCCGCCAGACCGGCGCGCGCGGCCTGCGCGCCATCATGGAGGAGGTCCTGATGTCGGTGATGTACGAGGTCCCGTCCCGCAAGGACGTGGCCCGCGTCGTCATCACGGCCGACGTCGTCCACTCCAACGTCAACCCGACCCTGATCCCCCGCGACGCCCGCAACGGCCGCGGCCCGGGCGAACAGAAGACGGCGTAACGACCCGAACGAAGGGGCCCCGGTCAACAGACCGGGGCCCCTTCGGGGTTGAACGGCAGAATGTCCGTCAGGCCTTGACGCGCACTTCGTTGCGGAGCTTGGCGGTCGTTGCCGCCGCCTCTGTGGGATCCGTCGCGTTGCCCGCCGCGATGTCCGAGTACTTCATCGGCATCACGAAACCGAGCGTGCTGTGGTCGCCCCAGACGCAGTACGTCACGCCCATCTCCTTCGCCATGCCGGACGAGGCCGCGGACGAGTTCTCGACCTTGGCCCCCTGGCACTTGAGGATCGCGCCGTTCAGCCCCGCGGGCTTGTACTCCTTCGGGCTTCCCTCGAAGGTGACGTTCTCCTTCTTGGAGTCGTTCTTCATGAAGCTGAAGAAGGCGTCAACGGCCTTCCCGGGATCATCGATCGTTCCGTAGACACCACCGAACGAGAGGATCTTCCCGCCCAGCGGGTTGCTCGTGTCCTTGACCTCGTAGGAGGCGCTGACGTCCTTGGCGTCCTTGACACCCCAGGACGCCGCGTCCTGCAGGTCGGACTTGGTCATCGTGTTGCTGTCGCCGCTGGACTTCTTGTACTCGGTGAGCACGACCGACGGCGTCGTCAGCTTGTGCGGCCCGTCGTCGGCGACGCTCGAACCAGCGCCTCCGCCCCCGCCGCTCCCTCCGCCGACCACCAAGTACACGCCGACACCGATGGCCGCCACGACCGCCACCGCACCGATGATCAGCCCGGTCTTCTTCTTGCCGCCGCCCGGCACCGGAGGCTGCGGAACCGTGTAGGGCTGCTGCCCATAAGGCTGCTGGCCGTAGGGCGGCTGCTGCTGCCCGTACGGACCGGGCTGCTGCGGGGGCACGCCCTGCGGCGGCGTCTGCGGGTAGCCGTAACCCGGCTGGGCCGGCGGCGGGGGCTGCTGGGGGTAGCCGTAGCCGGGCTGGGGCGCCTGCGGCGGCTGCTGGCCGTAGGGTCCCGGCTGGCCGTACGGCCCGGGCTGCTGGGGCTGCCCGCCGTACGGGCCCGGCTGGTTGTGACTCATTTCTGGGTTCCCCTCCAGATGCCTTATGTGGTCCTGACATCCTGGCGCAGCCGCCGCAGGCACAGTGCATCGGGGGGCGCACCGTTACAGAACAAACGCGTTTCGGGACACCCCCGCGACACCCCTAAACTGACCCCGTGACCGAGAACGCTCAGCAGCAGCCATCAGCGCCCAGCACCGAACTGCCGACCCAGTACGCGCCGGCCGATGTAGAGGGGCCGCTGTACGAGCGTTGGGTAGACAAGGGGTACTTCGCCGCTGACGCCAAGAGCGACAAGCCGGCGTACACCATCGTCATCCCGCCGCCGAACGTCACCGGCAGCCTCCACCTGGGCCACGCCTTCCAGCACACGCTCATGGACGCCCTCACGCGCCGCAAGCGCATGCAGGGTTACGAGTCGCTGTGGCTGCCCGGCATGGACCACGCCGGCATCGCCACCCAGAACAAGGTCGAGCAGCAGCTCGCCGAGGAGGGCAAGTCCCGTCACGACCTCGGCCGCGAGGAGTTCGTCGACCGCGTCTGGCAGTGGAAGGAGGAGTACGGCGGCAAGATCCTCGGCCAGATGCGCCGCCTCGGCGACGGCGTCGACTGGGACCGCGAGCGGTTCACCATGGACGAGGGCCTGTCCAAGGCCGTCCAGACCATCTTCAAGAAGCTCTACGACGACGAGCTGATCTACCGCGCCGAGCGCATCATCAACTGGTGCCCGCGCTGTCTGACGGCCATCTCGGACATCGAGGTGGAGTACCAGGAAGACGACGGCGAGCTCATCTCCATCAAGTACGGCGAGGGTGACCAGACGCTGGTCGTCGCCACCACCCGCGCCGAGACGATGCTCGGCGACACCGCCGTCGCCGTCCACCCGGACGACGAGCGCTACAAGCACCTGGTCGGCAAGCGCATCAAGCTGCCCCTGACGGACCGCGCCATCCCGGTCGTCGCCGACACCCACGTCGACCCCGAGTTCGGCACCGGCGCCGTCAAGGTCACCCCCGCCCACGACCCGAACGACTTCGCCATCGGCCAGCGCCACGGCCTGGAGTCGATCACGGTCATGGACGAGCGGGCCGTCATCACCGCCCACGGCCCCTTCCAGGGCCTGGACCGCTTCGAGGCGCGCAGCGCCATCGTCGCCGCCCTGCGCTCGCAGGGCCGGATCGTCGCCGAGAAGCGCCCGTACGTCCACTCCGTCGGCCACTGCTCGCGCTGCAAGACCACGATCGAGCCGCGCCTGTCCATGCAGTGGTGGGTCAAGGTCGGCCCGCTGGCCAAGGCGGCCGGCGACGCGGTCCGCGACGGCCGGGTCAAGATCCACCCCGAGGACATGTCGAAGCGGTACTTCGACTGGGTCGACAACATGCACGACTGGTGCATCTCGCGCCAGTTGTGGTGGGGTCACCGCATCCCGGTCTGGTACGGCCCCGACGGCGAGGTCGTCTGCGTCGGACCGGACGAGCAGCCGCCGAGCGGCGAGGGCTGGAAGCAGGACACCGACGTCCTCGACACCTGGTTCTCCTCCGGCCTGTGGCCCTTCTCCACCCTGGGCTGGCCCGAACAGACCGAGGACCTGCGGAAGTTCTACCCGACCGACGTCCTGCTCACCGGACACGACATCATCTTCTTCTGGGTCGCCCGGATGATGATGTTCGGCCTGTATGCGATGGACGGCGAAGTCCCCTTCCGCACCATCGCGTTGACCGGTCTGGTCCGTGACGAGCGCGGCAAGAAGATGTCGAAGTCCTTCGGCAACGTGGTCGACCCGCTGGACTGGATGGACAAGTACGGCTCCGACGCCGTCCGTTTCACCCTGGCCCGCGGCGCCAACCCCGGCACGGACGTCCCGATCGGCGAGGACTGGGTCCAGGCGTCGCGGAACTTCGCCAACAAGATCTGGAACGCCACCCGCTTCGCGCTGATGAACGGCGCGACGGTCGAGGGCCCGCTGCCGGAGCCGTCGAAGCTGTCGGCCACCGACCGCTGGATCCTCTCGCGACTCAACAAGACGGTCGCGCAGGTCGACGCGTTCTACGAGGACTTCCAGTTCGCGAAACTCTCCGACGCCCTCTTCCACTTCGCGTGGGACGAGGTCTTCGACTGGTACGTCGAGCTGTCCAAGACGACGTTCCAGGCGGGCGGCGAGGCGGCCGAGGTCTCCCAGCGCGTCCTGGGCGAGGTCCTCGACGTCACGCTCAAGCTGCTGCACCCGATCGTCCCGTTCGTCACCGACACCCTGTGGACCACGCTCACGGGCGGCGAGTCCGTCGTCGTCGCCGACTGGCCGCAGGACTCGGGCTTCCGTGACGACGCCGCGGAGCGCGAGATCGAGACGCTCCAGTCGGTCATCACCGAGGTCCGCCGCTTCCGCGCCGACCAGGGCCTGCAGCCGGGCCAGCGCGTCCCGGCCCGCCTCAGCCTGGACGGCACGGCACTGGCGCCCCACGAGGCCGCCATCCGCCAGCTGCTCCGCCTGCAGCCGGAAGGCGACTCCTTCACGGCGACGGCGACCCTCCCGGTGGCCGGCGCCGAGGTGGCCCTCGACCTCTCCGGCACGATCGACGTCGCGGCGGAGCGCAAGCGCCTCGCCAAGGACCTCGCGGCGGCGGAGAAGGAGAAGGCCCAGGCGACGGCCAAGCTGGGCAACGAGGCGTTCCTGGCGAAGGCCCCGGACAACGTGGTGGAGAAGATCCGCACCCGCCTGGCCAAGGCGGAGGAGGACATCACCCGAATCCAGGCCCAGCTGGACCGCCTGCCCCAGCAGTAGCCGACCCGGCAGGGGCGCGGGGCCGTATTCATGTGCGGCCCCGCCGCGTGGGCGCGACCAGCCACAGACCTCCCCGCGCCCGCCGACCAGGACCAGCCACCCCTCCCCTCGGACGCAGCCCTAGACTGGCCCTGTGAGTGACAGCGACCCCTTCGACGAGATCATCGCGGCCGAGACGGACCGCGACCCCGATCTCGCGGTCATCGAGGCCGGCAGCAGAACCCTTCGCACCCAGGGCGGAGCCCCGAGCGCCGACGTGCCTGCCCGCCCCGAGGACCCGGAGGTCGACAAGGCCCTGCGCGAGGTCGAGGCCGACCTGGCGACCCGCTGGGGCGAGACGAAGCTGGAGCCGTCGGTCAGCCGCATCTCCGCGCTGATGGACGTGCTGGGCGAGCCCCAGCGCTCGTACCCCTCGATCCACATCACGGGCACGAACGGCAAGACCTCCACCGCCCGCATGATCGAGGCCCTCCTCGGCGCCTTCGAGCTGCGCACCGGCCGCTACACGTCCCCGCACGTCCAGTCGATCACCGAGCGCATCAGCCTGGACGGCGCCCCGATCTCCGCCGAGCGGTTCGTCGAGACGTACAACGACATCAAGCCCTACGTCGAGATGGTGGACGGCTCGCAGGAGTACCGGCTCTCCTTCTTCGAGGTCCTCACCGGCATGGCGTACGCGGCCTTCGCGGACGCGCCCGTGGACGTGGCCGTCGTCGAGGTCGGCATGGGCGGCTCCTGGGACGCCACGAACGTCATCGACGCGGACGTCGCCGTCGTCACCCCGATCGACCTGGACCACACCGACCGCCTCGGGGAGACGCCCGCCGCGATCGCCACGGAGAAGTCCGGGATCATCAAGCAGGACGCGACCGTGATCCTGGCGCAGCAGCCGGTCGACGCGGCCCAGGTGCTGCTGAAGAAGGCGGTCGACGTGGACGCCACCGTGGCCCGCGAGGGCCTGGAGTTCGGCGTCGTCTCCCGTCAGGTGGCCGTCGGCGGCCAGCTGCTCAACCTGCGCGGACTCGGCGGCGAGTACGGCGAGGTCTACCTCCCCCTGCACGGCCCCTACCAGGCCCACAACGCCGCCGTTGCCCTGGCCGCCGTCGAGGCGTTCTTCGGCGTCGGCTCGCAGCGCCCCGAGTCCCTCGACATCGACACGGTCCGCAAGGCCTTCGCGTCCGTGTCCTCCCCGGGCCGCCTGGAGGTCGTACGGCGCTCCCCGACCGTCGTCCTGGACGCGGCCCACAACCCGGCGGGCGCCCGCGCCACCGCCGAGGCGGTCGGCGAGGCCTTCGACTTCAGCCGGCTGATCGGGGTCGTGGGCGCCAGCGGCGACAAGAACGTGCGGGGGCTGCTGGAGGCCTTCGAGCCGATCTTCGCCGAGGTCGTCGTCACCCAGAACTCCACCCACCGCGCGATGGACGCCGACGAACTCGCCGCGATCGCCGTCGAGGTGTTCGGCGAGGACCGCGTCCAGGTCGAGCCGCGGCTGCCGGACGCCCTGGAGGCCGCGATCACCCTCGCCGAGGAGGAGGGCGAGTTCGCGGGCGGCGGAGTCCTCGTCACCGGCTCCGTCATCACCGTGGGCGAGGCCCGACTGCTCCTCGGGAGGGGCTGACACCGTGCGTACGCTGTGTTCCTCGACGCTGATCGGTGAGTTCTTCGTGATCGGGTTCGCCGGGCTGGTAGCCATGAAGGACCCGGACCTGTCCGTGTCGACGGTGTGGACGGTCAGCGGCATCGCGATGTTCCTGTGCCTGCTGCTGTGCGGCATGGTGACCCGCCCGGGCGGCATCGCCCTGGGCTGGGCCCTTCAGGTCGCGCTGATCGCCTCCGGGTTCATCGTGCCGACGATGTTCTTCCTGGGCGCGGTCTTCGCCGCCCTGTGGTGGGCCTCGGTGCACTACGGCAGGAAGATCGACGAGGCGAAGGCCAGATTCGCGGCCCAGAGCGGCTCCTCCACACCTGACGCTGCGTGACGAAGGCCCCGACACGCCCTGTAATCTTCGAACACCCCGCACGACTCTTGATCACTAGGAGCCCGCAGTGAGCCAGCGCACCCTCGTCCTGCTCAAGCCCGACGCAGTCCGCCGTGGCCTGACCGGCGAGATCATCAGCCGCATCGAGCGCAAGGCCGGCTGGCAGATCACCGCGTTGGAGCTGCGCACCCTGGACCAGGAGACGCTGGAGCAGCACTACGGCGAGCACAAGGGCAAGCCCTTCTACGAGCCGCTGGTGGAGTTCATGGCCTCCGGCCCGGTCGTGGCGCTGATCGTCGAGGGCGAGCGGGTCATCGAGGGGCTGCGGGCGCTCGCCGGCCCGACCGACCCGATCGCCGCCGCGCCGGGCTCCATCCGTGGCGACTACGGCGTGATCGTGCGTGAGAACCTGATCCACGCCTCCGACTCCGAGGAGTCCGCCGAGCGCGAGGTGAAGATCTTCTTCCCGGGCCGCGCGTAGCGCCGCCCGCACGGACCGGCGAGTCCGGGGGCGGGCCCCCGGACTTTCTGGCATATGCGTGGCGATCGAGGGAACGAGCACCCCCGAACGCCCCTCTCACCAAGCGAACGCACCCAGCATCTGCTGACAATGGCGGAGACCCTTACGCAGTGTCCGTGCGGGCGCCGATACGATGGAAGCCTTCACGTCACAGCACCCACTTCGCCGACCTGAAAAGCCCTCAAAAGCTCCCAGGAAGGCCAGACGAATCCTGATGGGGAACTCAATGTCGTTCATCGGCCGTGACATGGCTGTCGACCTCGGGACCGCCAACACGCTGGTGTACGTCAGGGGTCGCGGGATCGTACTCAACGAGCCGTCCGTAGTCGCGATCAACACGAACACCGGTGGCATCCTCGCGGTCGGTGCCGAAGCCAAGAAGATGATCGGCCGCACGCCCGGCAACATCGTCGCCGTCCGCCCGCTGAAGGACGGCGTGATCGCCGACTTCGAGATCACCGAGCGGATGCTCCGCTACTTCATCCTGAAGATCCACAAGCGGCGTTATCTGGCTCGTCCGCGGGTCGTCGTCTGTGTGCCCTCGGGCATCACCGGCGTCGAGCGCCGCGCCGTCATCGAGGCGTCGTCCCAGGCCGGCGCCCGCCAGGTGCACATCATCGAGGAGCCCATGGCCGCGGCCATCGGTTCCGGCCTGCCGGTCCACGAGGCCACGGGCAACATGGTGGTGGACATCGGCGGCGGCACGACGGAGGTCGCGGTCATCTCGCTCGGCGGCATCGTCACCGCCCAGTCCATCCGTGTCGCGGGCGACGAACTGGACAACGCGATCATCCAGCACATCAAGAAGGAGTACAGCCTCCTTCTGGGTGAGCGGACGGCCGAGCAGATCAAGATCACGATCGGTTCGGCGTACGACCTCGACGCTGACGAACACACCGAAATCCGCGGCCGGGACCTGGTGTCCGGGCTGCCCAAGACCGTCGTCATCTCGGCCGCAGAGGTGCGCAAGGCCATCGAGGAACCGGTCAACGCGATCGTCGACGCCGTCAAGACGACCCTCGACAAGTGCCCGCCTGAGCTGTCCGGCGACATCATGGACCGAGGAATCGTTCTGACCGGCGGCGGAGCCCTGCTGCGCGGTCTCGACGAGCGGCTGCGGCGCGAGACCGGCATGCCGATCCACATCGCCGAGGACCCGCTGGACAGCGTGGCGCTCGGCTCCGGCAAGTGCGTGGAGGAGTTCGAGGCGCTCCAGCAGGTGCTGGACGCCCAGCCGCGCAGATGAAGTAACTCTTCGATTCCGCCGTACGAGATGATCTCCTCTCGTGCGGCGGATCGTTGATATAGAGGCATAAGCTCGCGCATAAGCCTCCGCACCCCCGAAACCTGAACACCCGCACATTCCTATGAGGAAGGCACGGCCGCCGCACGTGAGGGACACGAGAGAGAGCCGGCTGCTCCTGGTGCTGTTGATCGCCGTCGCGTTCGCGCTGATCACCGTGGACATCCGCGGCGGGGAGGACTCACCGGTCGACGGTGCCCGCCGGGCGGCGGCCGCGGCCTTCGGCCCGATCGAGAACGGCGTGTCTGCGGCGGTCGACCCGGTGGGCAACGCCGTCTCCGCGATCCGCGACTCCGGCACCAAGCACGACCGGCTCGCCCGGCTGGAGAAGGAGAACGCGGCCCTCAAGGCCAGGCTCGGCAGCGACGACCGCAACGCCAGCCGCCTCAAGCAGCTCGACAAGATGCTGAAGATCGCCGGCGAGGGTCAGTACGGCATCAAGGGCGCCCAGGTCATCGCCATAGGAGCGGCCCAGGGCTTCTCCTGGACCATCACCATCGACGTCGGCGCCAGTGACGGCATCAAGCGGGACATGACCGTCCTCAACGGCGACGGCCTGGTCGGACGCGTGACGACGGTCGGCCCGAACACCTCCACCGTCCTGCTCGCCAACGACCCCGACTTCACCGTCGGCACCCGCATGGAGAACAGCGACGAACTCGGCTTCGCCTCCGGCCAGGGCGACCGGCCGCTGCGCGTCGAACTCCTCAACGGCAAGGCGGACGTGAAGAAGGGCGACCGGCTCGTCACCTTCGGCTCCGAGGCCGACAAGCCGTTCGTGCCCGGCGTCCCGGTCGGCGTGGTCTCCCGCGTCCAGCCCTCGGAGGGCGGCCTGACCCGCACCATCTACGTCACGCCGTACGTCGGCTTCACCAAGCTCGACATCGTCGGCGTCGTCGTCGAGGCCCCGAAGAAGGACCCGCGCGACACGGTGTTGCCGAAGAAGCCCAAGCCGACGCCGACGCCGACGGTCACCGTCACGGTCACCCCCTCGGCGAACGCGCCCACCGACGGCCCGACCCCGTAGCTGTAGGAGCTGAATCCCCATGCGTGTCAACCGGATCCTGCTCTCCTCGGCGCTGGTGGTCGTCGCCCTGGTGGTCCAGGTGAGCGTTCTCTCCCGGCTCCATCTCCCGGGCGCCGTACCCGACTTGCTGCTCCTGACCGTCCTGGGCCTGGCCATGGTCTACGGCCATGTCGGCGGCGCCCTCGTCGGCTTCGGCGCCGGCCTGCTCGCCGACCTCGCACCCCCGGCCGACCACGCGGCCGGCCGCTACGCCCTGGTCCTGTGCGTCATCGGCTACCTCGCCGGCCTGATCAAACCGGAGAACGGCAGACTCAAGTCGGCCACCGGCCCCATGGTCGTCGTGGTCGCCGCCGCCATCGGCTCCACCCTGCTGTACGCCGGGGTGGGCGCCCTCGTCGGCGACACCGCCGCCCGCCATGTCGGCCTGACCGGCCTGCTGTTCACGGCTGCCCTGTACGACCTGCTGCTCGCCCCCTTCGTGGTCCCCGGGATCATGGCCCTGGCCCGGCGCGCGGACAACGACCCGCTCGCCGAGACCAACTCCTCGTCCAAGAAGGCCACCGACATCTCCTCCGGCTGGATCTCCGCCGGTACCGGCCTGAAGATCGGTGGTCAGCGCGGCGGCCTCGGCGCCCTGAAGACCAAGGCGCGCACCCGCACGACACGGGTGGGACGCATCAAGGGGGTCAAGCGGCTGTGAGAGCGGGTCAGTTCACCCGAACGAGGCACTTTTCGGGGAACGGCGCCTCACAGGTCCGTCGTTCATCATGCGTACGCGCTCACACATTCGCGCACTGAGAGGGGGAGGCAGCCGCAGTGACCAACATTCCCGAGACCGGACGGACGCCACGCGTCCAGATCCGCCTCGTCGTCATCCAGATCCTCGTCCTCTCCCTGCTCGGCACCCTCGGCGGCCGCCTGTGGTACCTGCAGATCCGTGAGGGCGCCGCGTACCAGAAGGAAGCCTCCGGCAACCACGTCCAGCAGGTCGTCGAGCCCGCCGTGCGCGGCTCCATCCTGGACGCGCGCGGAGTGGCGCTCGCGGACAACGAGACCCGGCTGGTGGTCTCCGCCTCCCGCACCGACCTGCTGAAGATGAAGGACGACGGCAAGGCCGTGCTGACCAAGCTGGCCGGCGTCCTGGGCATGAAGCCCGCTGACGTCATGCAGAAGGTCCGGCTGTGCGACGCCAAGACCCCCCAGCCGTGCTGGAACGGCTCGCCGTACCAGCCGATCCCCATCACCGACGAGGCCACCCCGCGCCAGGCCCTGCAGATCCGTGAGCGCTCCGAGGACTTCCCCGGCATCACCGCCGAGCCCGAGGCCGTGCGCCGCTACGCCGCCCCCGGCAAGGCCAACACCGCGCAGGTCCTCGGCTACCTCTCCCCGGTCACCGACGACGAGATCCAGCAGGCCAAGGACACCGACTCGCCCTACCTGCGCTCCGACCAGGTCGGCCGCTCGGGCCTGGAGCGCCAGTACGACAAGGAACTGCGCGGCAAGGCCGGCGTCACCCGCTACGAGGTCGACAACCTCGGCCGCGTCATCGGCAAGGCCAAGTCCGACACCGCCCAGCCCGGCGCGAACCTCGTCACCAGCATCGACTCCCGCGTCCAGCGCGTCGCCGAGTACGAGCTGAACGAGGCGATGAAGAAGGCCCGCGAGCAGTTCGACAAGATCACCGGCGAGAACTACAAGGCCGACTCCGGCGCCGTCGTCGTCATGGAGGCCAAGACCGGCCGCATCGTCGCCATGGCCTCCGCGCCCACGTACGACCCGAACGTCTGGGTCGGCGGCATCTCCGCCAAGGACTACAAGGCGCTCACCGGCAAGAACTCCGACTACCCGCTGCTGAACCGGGCCATACAGGGTCAGTCCGCGCCCGGTTCGACCTTCAAGGTGGTCTCCACGGCCGCCGCGGTCGAGGCCGGCTACGCATGGGACGGCGGCTACCCCTGCACCAGCTCGTACTCGGTGGGCGGCCAGGTCTTCAAGAACTTCGAGGGCGAGAACTTCGGCCCGATCTCCCTGGGCCGCGCCCTGGAGGTCTCCTGCGACACCGTCTTCTACGGCCTGGCCGACCAGCAGTGGAAGAAGGACGGCGGCATCAACCCCAAGAAGGGCCAGCCCAAGGACTACTTCTACAAGGCCGCCCACCAGTTCGGCCTCGGCAAGGAGACCGGCGTCGACCTCCCGAACGAGGTCACCGGCCGCGTCCCCGACCGCCAGTGGAAGGAGTCCTACTGGAAGGCCAACAAGGACGCCTGGTGCAGGACCGGCAAGAAGGACGGCTCCTACGTCGAGAAGATCGCCTACGAGAACTGCCTCGAGGGCAACAAGATGCGCGAGGGTGACTCGATCAACTACTCCATCGGCCAGGGCGACACCCTCGTCACCCCGATCCAGGAGGCCATGATCTACGGGGCGCTCGCCAACGGCGGCACCGAGTACGTCCCCACCATCGGCAAGGCCGTCGTCAGCGCCGACGGCAAGACCGTCCAGGAGATCAAGCCGAAGGTCAGGGCGAAGCTGCCGGTCAGCAAGGCCACCCTCAAGGGCATGGACAAGGCCCTCGCCGGCGTCATCACCAGCGGTACCGCCGCATGGAAGTTCGGCGGCTGGCCGCAGGACAAGATCGAACTGCACGCCAAGACCGGTACCGCCGAGGTCTACGGCAAGCAGACCACCTCGTGGCTCGCCACGTACTCCAAGGACTACACGGTCGTCATGACCATCGCCCAGGCCGGTACGGGTTCCGGCGCCTCCGGTGAGGCCGTGCGCAACATCTACAGCGCGCTGTACGGCGTGCAGTCCGACGGCTCCATCGACAAGAAGAAGGCCCTGCTGCCCACCCCGCAGAAGGGCCTGCCGAAGATCAAGACGGACGGCACCATCGCCTCCCCGAAGGTCGCCAAGGACCCGGTCAAGGACCTGCAGAAGGCCGACAAGCAAGACGCCACGTCACCCGACGGGACGCAGCCCGGCGCGACCACCGCCTCGCCCACCGCGACCAACCGCACCACGCGCCGCAGGCCGCGCAGAAGGGGAAGCCGGAGGATGCTCACATGACCGGTGCCAACGGCTTCTCCGTCTCCGGGTACGGGCCCGAGCGGGCCGGCTGGACGCGGATCTTCGCCCGTGACTCGGTCGCCCGCCGCCTGGACTGGCCGATGCTGCTGTCGGGCCTCGCCCTGTCCGCCCTCGGCTCGCTCCTCGTCTTCTCCGCGACCCGCAACCGCACGGAGATCAACCAGGGCGACCCGTACTACTTCCTGATCCGGCACATCATGAACACCGGCATCGGGCTCGCCCTGATGGTCGGCACGGTCTGGCTCGGCCACCGCACCCTGCGCACCGCCGTCCCGATCCTCTACGGCATCTCCCTGTTCGGGGTGCTGCTCGTCCTCACCCCGCTCGGCGCCACCATCAACGGCAGCCGCAACTGGATCGTCTTCGGCGGCGGATTCTCCCTGCAGCCCGCCGAGTTCGTGAAGATCACGATCATCCTGGGCATGGCGATGCTGCTCTCCGCCCGGGTCGACGCGGGCGACAAGAAGTACCCCGACCACCGCACGGTCCTCCAGGCGCTCGGCCTGGCCGCCGTACCCATCCTGATCGTGCTGCTCATGCCCGACCTCGGCACCGTCCTGGTCCTGGTGACCATCATCCTGGGCGTGCTGCTCGCCTCCGGTGCCTCCAACCGCTGGGTCTTCGGCATGATCACGGCCGGCGTCGTCGGCTGCGTCGCGATCTGGCAGCTGCACATCCTGGACGAGTACCAGATCGCCCGCTTCGCGGCCTTCGCGAACCCCAGCCTCGACCCGGCAGGCGTGGGCTACAACACCAACCAGGCGCGCATCGCCATCGGTTCGGGCGGCCTCACCGGCGCCGGCCTCTTCCACGGCTCGCAGACCACCGGCCAGTTCGTGCCGGAGCAGCAGACCGACTTCGTGTTCACCGTCGCGGGGGAGGAGCTCGGCTTCGTCGGTGCGGGCCTGATCATCCTCCTGCTCGGCGTGGTCCTGTGGCGTGCCTGCCGCATCGCCCGCGACTCCACGGAGCTCTACGGCACGATCGTGGCCGCCGGCATCGTCGCCTGGTTCGCCTTCCAGGCGTTCGAGAACATCGGCATGACCCTCGGGATCATGCCGGTCACCGGCCTGCCGCTGCCGTTCGTGTCCTACGGAGGCTCGTCGATGTTCGCGGTGTGGGTGGCCGTCGGGCTGCTGCAGTCGATCAAGGTGCAGAGACCCATGTCCGCCTGAGCGCGGGCCCGATCGGCCCCTGCCGTCCGGACCCGGATCCCACTAGATTCGGGTCATGGCGGACACAAAACGCGAGATCGAGCGCAAATACGAGTCCGACGACAGCGGGCTGCCCGACCTGACCGGCGTCGCGGGTGTCGACGCCGTCGTCGACAAGGGCGTCGCGCACCTGGACGCCACCTACTACGACACCGCGGACGAGCGCCTCGCCGCCGCCTCGATCACGCTGCGCCGCCGCACCGGCGGCGCGGACGCCGGCTGGCACCTGAAGTTCCCCGTCGCCCCGGGCGTCCGGGACGAGATCCGCGCCCCCCTCTCCGACACCCTCCCGCGCGTCCTCGCCGGCCTGATCCGCTCCCGGGTCCGGGACGCCGAACTGCTGCCCGTGGTCCGCCTGCGCTCCGACCGCGACGTCAGCGACCTCGTCGACGTCACGGGCCGCGTCCTCGCCGAGGTCAGCGTGGACGCCGTCCACGCCGAACGGCTCACCGGCGCCGGCGGCACCGCCCAGTGGACGGAACTGGAGGTGGAACTCGCCGACGACGGCGACCCCGCCTTCCTCGACAAGGTCGACAAACGACTGCGCAAGGCGGGCGTACGGCCGTCCGGGGCCGCCTCGAAGCTCGCCCGGGCGCTGACGGAGACGACACCGAAGAAGAAACGCCGGAACGGCAGGCCGACGGTGCCCCCGCCGGTGACCGCCGGCGACCACGTCCTCGCCTACGTCCGCGAGCAGCGCGACACCATCGTCGCCCTCGACCCGGCGGTACGGCGGGACACCTACGACGCCCTGCACCGCATGCGCGTCGCCACCCGCCGTATGCGCAGCGCCTTCCGCAGCTACGCGAAGGTCCTCGACCGTACCGTCACCGATCCCGTCGGCGAGGAACTGAAGTGGCTGGCCGGTGAACTCGGGGTGGGACGGGACAGCGAGGTCCTCGCCGAGCGCCTGTCGACGGCCCTCGACGGACTGCCCCGGACGCTGGTCGCCGGCCCCGTCCGCACCCGCCTGCGGCGGTGGGCGAACGCCCGGCGCGGCGGCTCGCGCCGGCGGCTGACCGGCGCACTGGACTCCGCGCGGTACCTGACCCTGCTCGACACCCTGGACGCACTCATCGACGAGCCGCCTCTGCTGAAGGCGGCCGGCGGAAAGCCGGAGAAGGTGATCGCCAGGGCCGTACGCAAGGACTTCGGGAAACTGGCGGAGCTGGTGGAACAGGCCATCGCCCTCGACCCCGGCACCGAGCGCGACCTCGCGCTGCACGAGGCCCGCAAGAAGGCCAAACGGGCCCGGTACT
Organism: Streptomyces sp. C1-1; assembly: GCF_050214755.1. Taxonomy (NCBI): domain Bacteria; kingdom Bacillati; phylum Actinomycetota; class Actinomycetes; order Kitasatosporales; family Streptomycetaceae; genus Streptomyces; species Streptomyces sp. C1-1. The sequence goes on from NZ_CP189826.1 coordinate 6,471,845, forward strand.
CGGCCGAGGCCGCCGTCGGCGCCCTCGGCGACCGCGCGTCGGCCCTGGTCAAGTCGATGAAGTCGGTCCAGACCCTGCTCGGCGACCACCAGGACAGCGTCATGGCCCGCCTGGCCCTGTGCGAGCTGTCCGCCGTGGCGCACGCGGCGGGGGAGCACTCGTTCACGTACGGGGTGCTCTACGGGCGCGAGGAGCAGCGCGCGGCGGCCGCGGAGCTGGCGCTGCCCGCCGCCTGGCGGGGGATCACGGAGGCGACGGACATCTGACGGCCGCCGGGGACGGCGAGGAGGCCCATGGGCGTCCGGGCGGTCGGCGAGGAGGCCCGTGGGCGTCCGGGCGGTCGGGGAGGGGCCGCGGCCGCGTTACGCTAGATGGTCACCCCTGTCAGACCAGTCCATCCAGCCCATCCCACGAAGGTTCGCGAGATGCCTGCCGAAGTCGCTGCGTCGGTGTTCCCGCAGCTCGAAGCTCTGCTCCCGCATGTGCAGAAGCCGATCCAGTACGTCGGCGGAGAGCTCAACTCCACGGTCAAGCCGTGGGAGTCCTGCGACGTCCGCTGGGCACTGATGTACCCGGACGCCTATGAGGTCGGCCTGCCCAACCAGGGCGTCATGATCCTCTACGAGGTCCTGAACGAGCAGGAGGGCGTCCTCGCCGAGCGCACCTACAGCGTGTGGCCGGACCTGGAGGCGCTGATGCGGGAGCACGGCGTCCCGCAGTTCACCGTGGACAGCCACCGCCCGGTGAAGGCCTTCGACGTGTTCGGTCTGTCCTTCTCCACGGAGCTGGGCTACACGAACATGCTCACCGCCCTGGACCTGGCGGGCATCCCGCTGGAGTCGAAGGACCGCGGTCTCGACGACCCGATCGTCCTCGCGGGCGGCCACGCGGCCTTCAACCCGGAACCCATCGCGGACTTCATCGACGCGGCGATCATCGGCGACGGCGAGCAGGCCGTGCTGGACATGACGCGGATCATCAAGGAGTGGAAGGCCGAGGGCCGCCCCGGCGGCCGCGAGGAGGTCCTCTTCCGCCTGGCGAAGACCGGCGGGGTCTACATCCCGGCGTTCTACGACGTCGAGTACCTCCCCGACGGCCGTATCGCCCGCGTGGTCCCCAACAAGTCGGGCGTGCCCTGGCGGGTGTCGAAGCACACGGTCATGGACCTCGACGAGTGGCCGTACCCCAAGCAGCCGCTGGTCCCCCTGGCCGAGACGGTCCACGAGCGCATGTCGGTCGAGATCTTCCGCGGCTGCACGCGCGGTTGCCGCTTCTGCCAGGCAGGCATGATCACCCGCCCGGTGCGCGAGCGCTCCATCACCGGTATCGGCGAGATGGTCGACAAGGGCCTGAAGGCGACGGGCTTCGAGGAGGTCGGCCTCCTCTCGCTGTCCAGTGCCGACCATTCGGAGATCGGCGACATCGCCAAGGGCCTGGCCGACCGCTACGAAGAGGACAAGATCGGCCTCTCGCTCCCCTCCACCCGCGTCGACGCCTTCAACGTGGACCTGGCGAACGAGCTCACGCGCAACGGCCGTCGTTCCGGCCTCACCTTCGCCCCCGAGGGCGGCTCGGAGCGGATGCGCAAGGTCATCAACAAGATGGTGTCCGAGGAGGACCTCATCCGCACCGTCGCCACCGCCTACGGCAACGGCTGGCGCCAGGTGAAGCTGTACTTCATGTGCGGCCTGCCGACGGAGACGGACGAGGACGTCCTGCAGATCGCCGACATGGCGACCCGCGTCATCCAGAAGGGCCGCGAGGTCTCCCGCTCCAACGACATCCGCTGCACGGTCTCGATCGGCGGCTTCGTCCCCAAGCCGCACACCCCCTTCCAGTGGGCCCCGCAGCTCTCGGCCGAGGAGACGGACGCCCGCCTGGAGAAGCTCCGCGACAAGATCCGCGGCGACAAGAAGTACGGCCGCTCGATCGGCTTCCGCTACCACGACGGCAAGCCGGGCATCGTCGAGGGCCTGCTCTCCCGCGGCGACCGCCGCGTCGGCGCGATCATCCGCGCCGTCTACGAGGACGGCGGCCGCTTCGACGGCTGGCGCGAGCACTTCTCCTACGACCGCTGGATGGCCTGCGCCGACAAGGCCCTGGCGCCCCTCGGCGTGGACGTCGACTGGTACACCACCCGCGAGCGCACCTACGAGGAGGTCCTCCCCTGGGACCACCTCGACTCCGGCCTGGACAAGGACTGGCTCTGGGAGGACTGGCAGGACGCCCTCGACGAAACCGAGGTGGAGGACTGCCGCTGGACCCCCTGCTTCGACTGCGGGGTGTGCCCGCAGATGGACACCCACATCCAGGTGGGCCCGACCGGCAAGAAGCTGCTGCCGCTGACGGTCAAGAACGCGGGTCCGACGCCGGCTGCGAGCGGGCACACGCACTGAGGTGAGCGAGGCCCTCGACCGGGTGATTGAGGCGCTGGCGGGGCGAGCGAGGACGAGGTGACGGCTGCACTGTCCGCGGTCGGCGTCCCACTCCCTCGTCCGTCGGTGCCGACGGCGCCCCTCCAGACGTCTCTGCCGGGTTCCGGGGGCTTCGCTGGACATCGTTTCTGAGGTGGAGTGGGTCTGAGATTCAGGCGGGCCCACCCACGCTCAGGCCACCCGCGTCAACACGGTCACCTTCTGGCACAGGAAGGCTCGCTGATGAGCGCTGCCCTGCCCGTATTCCGCTATCACCCTGATCCTGTTGCGAGCGGTTCCATCCGCGAGAGCGCCGAGACCTGCGTCTGTTGCGAGCGCAGTACCGGGTGGATCTACACCGCGACCTTCTACACGGCCCAAGACGTCGACGGGCAGTTCTGTCCCTGGTGCATCGCCGACGGCAGCGCCGCTGAACGATTCGAGGGTGAGTTCGCCGACTCGTACGGGCTCGCCGGGGTCAGCGAGAAGATCCTGGAGCACGTCACCCGCCGTACCCCTGGCTTCCACGCCTGGCAGGACCCGCATTGGCTTGTCCACTGCGACGACGCGGCCGCCTTCGTCGGCGAGGTCGGACACACCGAACTCGCCGCCCACCCCGAGGCACTCGACCAGCTGCGGACCGACCTGCGGATGGGCGGTTGGCACGACGCATCACAGCTGGAGAGCTTCCTGACCCACCTCGGGCAGGGCGCAAGCGCCATGCTCTTCCGCTGCACCGTCTGCGGCACCCACCTCGCCTACGCCGACGCCTCCTAGCCAAGCCCAGCCCAGATGTCACCCGATCGTGCGGCAGACCCGTCGTAATCCTCGTCCTCGCCGCTGGAGAGCCAGATCTCCTCGGCTCCAGCGAACGAGCTTGGGCGTGCTGTGGTCGGGGGCGCTCGGCGACCGGACCGGGTTCGGCGGCCACGCCGCACGCCCGGCCACGCTGCACGGCCGGCCGGAGCGGCCGGACGCCCCGGCGCGCCGCAGGCGCGCCCTTGAGGAAGTGAAGGGGTTTCGACCGATGCCGCTTGAGGTTCAGGCCCGGGTGCGTCGGGCGGGCTCTTTGTCGGCGGTGATCCGGTAGGCGAGTTCGGCGCGGTCGGCACCGATGCGCAGTTCTTCAAGGATCAGGGCCTGGGCGTCGGTGCCGCAGGTGACGCGGGACAAGTGCAGGACCGGGGTCGCGTCGGGCAGGCGCAGCGCGGTGCGCTCGTCGGGCAGCGGCATGCGGGCCCGTACCGTCTCGGACCACCACAGCTCGTGGCCGGCCTTCGACAGCATCTCGTACAGCCTCGCTGGTTCGGCGTCCGGCGCTTCGGCGAGACCCGGTACGGCGTCGGCCGTCACGAAGGGGATCAGCGTGCGGTGCATTGCACGGGTGCCCGTGGTGGGATCGATCAGAAGCCGGTCACAACCCCAGAGGGCTTCTTCCGCCTGGAGCTCCAGAAGGTGGGCTGTGGTCTGGGCGGCGTGCGTGCGGTAGGTGTTCGGCTCCTCGGTCTGCTGCCACGCGGTTACGCCGTGAAGTACGAACTGCCCGGCGGAGGTTCGGTCTATATGCCTGGTGAGGCGCACGACAGGCTGTCCGGTCCAGCGTACGTAGCTGTCCTTACCGTGCCGGACGTCGATGAGTGGGGCGCCGGGTTCGTACTCGCCGGACAGGATCGCTTCCCGGATCGCGGCGGCGACCTGCTGATAGGCAGCGGATCCTGTCCTCAGGCAAGCCCGTCTCTGAGCAAGGGTCGAGGAGGTTGGGTGACCACGGGCGACGTCAGGAGGTTCCCCTCGTACATACGTTTGACCTTGAGGCTGGGGGGCTACCCGAAGACGGAAACCTGATCGCTGCCTTGAAGCCTGTGGTGACCTGCGGGAATGCGTCGCAGCGTTCCCGTCTCGGGGAGGGCGGGATCGGCGAGGCGCTGTGGAGGCGGGATCCCACATAGGGCAAGGGGCTGGTTGTGATGACGGTGGCAACGCAGCAGGGTGGCGGCGGAGGAGGTTCCAGTGGCCTCTATGACGTGCTGGAGCTGATTCTCGACAGGGGGCTGGTGATTGACGCGTTCGTGCGGGTCTCCGTGGTCGGCATCGAGATATTGAAGATCGATATTCGGATCGTGGTGGCGAGCGTGGACACGTATCTGCGTTTCGCTGAGGCATGCAACCGTCTCGACCTGGAGGCGGGGCCGAGCAAGCCTGCCGGCCTGACCGAGCTCACGGGACAGCTCACCGAATCCGGTGCCCGGGGTAAGACCAAGGGGGCGCTGTCCGGAGCCGCCGAGACGGTCTCGGGGGCTTTCCAGCAGGCCCGCGACGAGGGGCGCCAGCGGCAGGGAACCCGGTCCGCGCGCCGGGGGGAGGATGAGTAGTGAGCACCTACGTCTATGGCATCACGCATGCCTCGCACGCCTTGCTGGTCAAGGACGTGGACGGCGTGGGTGACCCACCGCGGCCGGTACGGGTGCTGCGCGAGGGCGAGCTGGCCGCGATCGTCAGTGACGCTCCCGAGGAGTTGCGGCCCAAACGGCGTGATCTGCTTGCCCACCAGCGGGTGCTGGACGCAGCCGGAGAAGCAGGCGTGGTCTTGCCGATACGGTTCGCCAGCGTCTCGCCCACCGACGAGACGGTGACGACGGTGCTGGCTGAGCGTGCGGATCACTTGCTGGAGCGGCTGCGGACGCTGGAGGGCAAAGCGGAGTACAACCTCAAGGCCAACCACAACGAAGAGACGGTGCTGCAAGTGGTGGTGGCGGACAACGACGAGATCCGCTCCCTGGCGGAAGCGAACCGGCGGGCCGGCGGGGGCTCGCAGGAGGACAAGGTCCGGCTCGGGGAGATGATCGCTGCCGCGCTTCAGGTCCGCGAAGCAGCAGATGCCGACATGCTCCAGCGGGAACTGGGCCCGTCGGCCGAGGCGGTCAGCGCCGCCCCGTCGAGCACCGGCTGGCTGGCCAACCTCTCCTTCCTGATCGACCACGGCTCAGCGACACGGTTCTTGGAGGCGGTCGACCAGCTCCGCCGGCAGCACCCGCATCTGGAGCTGCGCGTCAACGGCCCGCTGCCGCCCTACAGCTTCGTCGACGACGCTTCCGAGCACGCCGAGGGCACCGCGGAAGCGTTCGAAGCAGCAGCCGAGTAGAACAAAGGGTGAGTCCGCTCCTGCTGAACCCGGCTGCGGGGCAGGCGCTGGTGTGCAGGGCGGGTCCGACCTCAGCCCCGGTCGTGGCGCGGGTGGGTCTTCGCTCGTGGCCACTCGCAGGCAGAAGGGTGAGCATGACCGAGGTGCTGTACCTGCGCGGTGAACCCTGTGTCCGCTGTGATGAGGGCCTGCTGCAGGGCGGCAGCGGCCCGGGAGGGCCGCGCAGGCTCTGCCCTGATCATTTCCGCGAGGCGGCGGCCGAGTACTTCGCTCGCCGAGGCCACGCCGACCCCGCGCTGACGGCTGCTGCGGCGCTGTCCCAGGGCCTGCGCGGCGTTTCCCTGCCTGCGTATGAGGCCGGGGCGCGTGAGCGCGGATGCAGGTGAGCAGCGGGACGCCCCGCAGCCCTCGGGTGTCAGCGGCGGGTTCAGCGCTCGGCTACTGAGGCTGGTCCTGGCTGCGCCGGCGGTGGCGGACGGCGCTCACGACGAGCCTGATCGCAACGCCGAGGACGACGAGGTCGGCGACCATCTGCCCGGTGACCACCAGCCGCGCGGTCTGGGACTTGGCGGTGATGTCGCCGAAGCCGACGGTGGAGAACACGGTGACGGTGAAGTACAGGCCGTCGGTGTGGGACAGGCGCTCACCGAAGTGGGCGGGGGACAGGGCGGCCAGGACGACGTAGGTGCCGGCGAACAGCAGCAGGAAGAACGGCACACTCACGGCCAAGGACTCGACCGCGCGCACGCCGGGCAGCGGTGACCGCATGATCAGACGGACTTGGAAGGCGATCAGCAGGACGAACACGGCCAGTCCCGTGACCAGGATCGTGACGGCGCGCGGCGTGGAGGAATGGTCCAGGGGCAGCGCGTAGTAGACGGCGACCAGCGCTGCGACCGACGCCACCGCTCGCAGCACCAACCACGCGATCCTGCCGGGCGACAGCGTCTGCCGGGGTCGGTCAGTGTGCGCCGCCGCGGTGGTGGGGACGGTCATGGCTTCCGCCGCAGCCTGCCCAGCGCGCCCCGGAACGACAGGCCGTGCTCCGTCCACACCAGGCCGAGTGCCCCGCCCAGGACCAGGACCACACCGATGGCGATGAAGAACGACATCAAGCCGAACACGGTGCCGATCGACCCGTATCGGCGGTCGTAACTGACGATCAGGTCGGAGAAGATCACCGAGAACACCGCCATCATGCCGACCCAGCAGACACCCGTGGCCACCGAACACGGCAGCAGCCGCCTCCAGGCGATCCGCTCGGCCAGCAGGAACCGCATCGACAACCAGAAGAACCCGACGCTCAGCACGAGATGAATGATCCAGAACAACACCGGACCGCTCGCACGCAGCGTCGGCCCCGCGCCGGATATTCCGAACAGCACGCCCACGACCAGCGCCAGCCACACCAGGGCGCGCACCGAGTCCGAGACGCCTCGGGCCGGCACGTCGAAGACCCGCTGGTACAGCTGCTGGACGGCTTTCGCCCCGGCCAGCCCGGCCAGCACGAAGAACACCCAGGACAACCCGGTCACTCCGGCGGAGATGGCGGCCGAGGAGGCGAACAGATGGCCGACGTCCGCTGCGGCCTGGTGGCTGAGGCCCATGCGGTGCGACAGTTCGGAGGCGGCCGACCGCCCGGCCAGAGCGGTCACGATCAGGAAGAACGGCACCGCGCACAGCAACAGGGTGGCAGCCAGCACCATGGCCTGGCTGATGAAGTCCACCGCACCCAAGCGCCGCCACAGGGCATCCGCCCACGATCCGGTGTACTTGGCCCTGCCCCACTCGGTCGTCCGCCGTACCCGCCCGCTCTCTCGCTGTGCCTCGGACTTCATCCCTGGCGTCGAGGGGTCGGCAGTCGCCGACGGATGTGTTGCCTGCCCGGCGTGCCCGTCATTCGGAGTCCTGCTCGACGCATTCATGTCCCTCTCCCGGTGACGTCCACCCAGAGATCGGTAAGCCGCTGCTCGGACACGCGGATGCAAGGCTGACCGCCCAGCGGTCGCACGGTCCGCGGAGTATTCCCTACCTCGATCGTCTCTCGTCCCTGCTACTTGTGCAGGCCCGAGCGGGGTCGTTGAGGCTGTCTGGGGGTTGGTGCACCTGTCCGAGCCGAGCTCGGTGCTCGTCGCGGCGCCGGACGTCGTGCAGACTCCAGCTGTCACCGTCTCTGCGGCAAGCTCGAGCGGTTGCCTCCCTGTTTGTCACGGAGTCGGCGGTGGGCTTATCGCTCAGACCTGCTCGGTGGGGCGTACGAGCAGCTCGGCGACGGCCACGTGCCGGGGGCGGGTGACGATGTAGCCGACGGTGTCGGCGATGTCCTGGCTCTGCAGCCGCTCGATGTCACCCAGAGCGGCGGTGATGTGCTGCTGGATGACGTCGGGGTTGTGGGTGCGCAGTTCGGTGTCGACGCTGCCCGGCTCGATGACGGAGACGCGGACGTGCTGGCGTGCCAGTTCCTGGCGCAGGGATTCGCTGAAGGCGCCGACGCCGAACTTGGTGGCGCTGTACACGGCGGACATGGCGTAGGCGTTGCGGCCGGCGAGTGAGCCGATGTTGACGATGTCGGCGACCTGGCGCGGGACCTCGGCCGCTGCCTTGACCAGATGGGGGACGGCCGCGTGGGCGGTGTACATCAGGCCCATGAGGTTGATGTCGATCATGCGCCGCCAGTCATTCAGGTCCGCGCTGGGGGCGGGTCCGAGCAGCATGAGGCCGGCGTTGTTGACCAGCGTGTCCAGGCGGCCGAGGTTTTCGACGGTCCGCTCCACCGCTTCCGCGGCGGCCTGGGCGGTGGTGATGTCGGCGGGCACGACCAAGGCCTTGCCGCCGGCGTCGGAGATTTCCGCAGCGAGGTCGGTGAGCCGGTCCTCACGCCGGCCCACCAGGGCCACGGAGGCGCCCTCGCGGGCAAGCTCCAGCGCGGTGGCGTGGCCGATACCGCTGGACGCTCCGGTGACCAGGGCGACGGTTCCTTCAAGACGACGAGTCATGGGTTCAAGCCTTTCGATGAATGGCAATGCCGGCGCGAGCCGTACGGGATTGCGGGACGACCCCTATGGGTGGGGGCCGTATGGGGGGAGAAGCGGCTCAAGGCAGAGCCGAGGGCACAATGGGGAAGTGAGCAGCACTGGGCAGAAGACCACCGACAGCACGCGCCGAGAGAGCAGGACAGACAGAGAGCTACCGCCTCGCGAACGCCTGGTCCGGGCCGCCTCGCGGCTGTTCTATTACGAGGGCGTCCGCGCGATCGGCGTGGAGCGGCTGATTGCCGAGGCCGGGGTGACGAAGGCGACCTTCTACCGGCATTTCGCCTCCAAGGACGACTTGGTCGTGGCCTATCTGCTGACCAAGGACGCCTATTACAAGCAGGTGGCCGAACCGCTGGCCGCCGGGCACCCGCCCGCGGAAGCGATCGACCTGATCTTCGAGGCCATCGCCGAGCACGCCCGCGAGCGCGGCTTTCGCGGATCGCCGTTCATGAACGCGGCCTCCGAGTACCCGGACGCCGACCATCCGGTCCGCGCCCTGGTGACGACCCACCGGGACTGGATCCGCGGCCTCTTCCAGGACCTGCTCACCCGGCTCGGCCACGCCGATCCCGAGTCGGCCGCCGGTGCGCTGCTGATGCTGTACGACGGCGCGATGGCTGCCGGCTACCTGGACGACTCGACGGCCGCCCACAAGACCTTGCTGAACGCGGTCAGGCTCATCAGATCGGACGGCTGATCCCAGCAGGGCCGCGCGCAACAGTGGCCCGCTGCGGGGCCCCGGCCAGGCCGGGGCGCTGGTTGCTTTCATGGAACTTCGTGATCTCTCTTCGACGTGCGCCGGGTCCCATCAGCAGCTCTCTGTGTGGAGGCAGCCCCGCCCGGAAGGCGAGGGGCCGTTCCATCCGAGGTAGGAAGACCGGTCGTTCTCCCTGCCGACCGTAGCCCTCTCGGGGTTCGCGCGCCACTCGTCGGCCTCATTTGTGGCGTCCCTCACCGGTCCGCGGCCGGCTCACGCTGCCGGCTCAGAGGGCCATCCATGACGCCGCGGCTCACAGGCGCGCCGCGGCTCGCCGTGCGGCAGCGGAGTGTGACCACCACGCCGAGGTGGCTATCAACGGCCGTCGATGACCTCATGACGGGCGCCACGGCTCGCCGTGGCCGTCCGGCCGAGAGTTCGGGACGAAGCGGTACAAGTAGTAGGCGGTCAGCGGTTGTTCGGCCGGGGCTCGAACGTGTGGAGGCTGTCCTCGCCCGGCTGGACGATGCCGTAGGTGCTTTCGGGGACCTCGTTCCAGGCTCCGGGGAGGTTGCCCAGCGGTTCCGACACGACGAGGCGCGTGTTCTCGCCGACCTCTCGCAGGAACTCGGTGTCCGGGTGGAGGGCGCGCAGGGAGTCGACCCTGGTGCTGTAGTACAGGGAGCGGGAGGCGCCCTCGCTGGAGTAGCGGAAGGCCCACAGGCGGTCGCCGTCGGACATGGCGAGGGTCATCTGGAGCGGGTGCCGTACGCCGTGCTTGTGTCCCGTCTCCTCGACCAGGCCGGCCATGCGGGCCACGGCGTCCGGGGGGTCGTCGGTGAGACCGAACGTCAGGGCCAGGTAGAACATCAGCTCGGAGTCGGTGGAGCCCTCGATCTCGGGGTAGAGGGCGGGGTCGACGGCCAGGGCCAGGTCGCGTCTGAGCCGGGGGAATTCGTTGATCACGCCGTTGTGCATCCACATCCAGCGATCCCACCGGAAGGGGTGGCAGTTGGTCTGCTGCACCGCCGTTCCGGTCGTCGCCCTGATGTGGGCGAAGAACAGCCCCGAACGGACGTGGTGGGCGACCTCCTGCAGGTTGCGGTTGTTCCAGGCCGGCCCCACGTCCCGTACGACCGCCGGGGTGACGAGATCCTCCGCGTACCAGCCGACCCCGAAGCCGTCGCCGTTGGTGGTCTCCACCCCCAGCCGGGAGTGCAGGCTCTGGTCGATCAGACTGTGCTGCGGCTCGAACAGGACGTGGCTGAGCAGGACGGGCGTACCCGAGTAGGCGATCCAGCGGCACATGTCGGCACCCACCTTCCCGTGACGGAGGATGGCGACGCTCCTGCGACAAGTATGGACTTGCCCGGCAGGCGCGGCACGTGCGGCCGGTTCGCGGTCAGCCGGTGGTGGAGTGCAGGAACGGCGGGACCGGCCGGTGCAGGTCGGTGGCCTCGATGGTCAGGGTGTCGTGCGCGACGTCCGCGCCGTCGCTCATCGACACCTGGACGGTGTGCTTCTCGCCCGTGCGCCCGAGGCGCCCGGTGACCGTGACCTTGTGGCCCTCCACCGTGACCCGCAGGTCCGAGTCGGCGGACGTGGACGCGCTGACGACGTGCCGTGGCCCCGCGGGCCACACGCTCACGGACGAAGTGAACTCTTCTCCGGCCGTGACCTCGATCTGCGACGGAGTGAGGATCATGAAGCCCTTCAGGTGCCATGACCCGGTGCCTGGGGATGTGTGATTGCCGGTCATGTCGTCAGCGTGCGCCGATCGCGCGAGCGGGTGCAGATGACGGTAGGCCCGTTCCGAGGGCCTGTCGCGGCGGCGGCGGGGGCCGTTCGGCCCCAGGACCGCGTACAGACCGCATCCATCGGGGCCGGATGCGCGTCTACGTCGGTATGGACCTGGAGGAATACCCGCAGCGGCCCCCGCAGCAGACACCGGAAGGATGTCTGGTCGTGGCGATCCGCCTGCCGGTGCGGATCGTCGTGCTCGTCCTGGTGGTCCCGGTGCGCATGGTGTGGGACGCGCTGGTGGTGGCGGGCAGGTTCCTGACCGACACCGTCTTCAGGCCGGTGGGCAGGGCCCTGTTGTGGGTGGGACGGGCGTTGTTCGTCTGGCCGATCGTGGGGCTGTGGCGCTACGTCGTCGTGCCCGCCGGCAAGGCGCTCGGGCTGCTCGGCAAGGTGCTCGTCGTCATTCCCCTGGTGTGGCTCCACCGGTCGGTGCTGACGCCCCTCGGACATGCCCTCGTATGGATGTACGAACGGGTGATCGCGCCCGTCGCGCGAGGCGTGTGGTGGCTGCTGGCCGCCCTGGGGACCGGCGTGTACACCGTCCTGGCCTGGCTGGCGCGGTACCTCCTCGTCGTCCCCGCGGGATGGGTCTACACGTGGATCCTCACCCCGGTGGGGCGCGCGATCACCGCGTGCGCCAAGGGGCTGGCGTGGCTGGCGGGCACGGTCGCCACCGGCATCGGCGTCGCGCTGTACTGGGTCGCCCGGGTGCTGCTGGTGCTGCCCGCGCTGGCGCTGTGGCGCTGGGTCCTCGTCCCCGTCGGACGAGTCCTCGCCGTCGTCGCACGCGAGGTCGGGGACGCCCTCGGGCACGCTTGGCGGGTGGCCGGGCGGATCTCGCTCGCCGTCGGCCGCGCGCTCGCCACGCTCTTCCGGCTGGTCTTCGTGGAGCCGGTGCGGTGGGTGTACCGCACGGTGCTCACCCCCGTCGGCCATGCCGTCCGGGACGCCGTGCTGCGGCCCGCGGCCGCCGTCGCGCGCAGCGTGGGCCGGGCGACCGGGGAGGCGCTGGCCTCCGCCCGGGAGTCCGTACGGCAGGCGCGGGCGGACTTCCGCCGGATGCTGTTCGGGGAGCCCGAGCGGGTCGAGAGGATCGACCGGCGGGAACCCACGGGCCGCGAGACACGTACTCTTGGTAGAAGTACGACCGCTCTCACGAAGGACTGAACGACACTGGGCAAGCGACAGCCCGAAGGCCCGCCGCCCGCACCCGCGGTGCAGCGCATCCGACTGCGCTACACCAAGCGCGGCCGCCTCCGGTTCACCAGCCACCGTGACTTCCAGCGCGCCTTCGAGCGTGCGCTGCGCCGCGCCGAGGTGCCCATGGCGTACTCGGCGGGGTTCACGCCGCATCCGAAGGTGTCGTACGCCAATGCCGCACCCACCGGCACGGGCAGTGAGGCGGAGTACCTGGAGATCGCCCTCACCGAGGCGCGGGACCCGGAGAAACTCAGGATCCTGCTCGACGAGTCGCTGCCCGCCGGGCTCGACGTCGTCGACGCCGTCGAGGCCCGCACCTCCGGGCTCGCCGACCGGCTGACCGCTTCCGTGTGGGAGCTGCGGCTGGACGGCGTGGCGCCCGAGGACGCCGAGCGCGCGGTCGCCGCCTTCAAGGCCGCCGGGACCGTGGAGGTCCAGCGGACGACGAAGAACGGCGTCCGGACCTTCGACGCCCGCTCCGCGGTCGCGGACCTCGAAGCGCGGGCGGATCTCGAAACGCACAGTGAACCGGCTGATAGGCCGACCGACCAGCCCTGTGCGATACTGCGGCTGGTTGTTCGGCACGTGACGCCTGCCGTACGACCCGACGACGTCCTGTCCGGTCTCCGCGCCGTGGCCGACCTGGCGCCGCCGGTCCCCGCAGCGGTGACCAGGCTGGCGCAGGGGCTGTTCGATGAAGAGACCGGCACGGTGACCGACCCGCTCGCGCCCGACCGCGAGGCAGCTGAGGCCCCAACGGCCGCTGCCGCCGCGACGGCGCCGGCGTAAGGAAGGTCCCGCGAAGGACGAACGTCGTAGCGCCGCCCTCGTACTCGGGAGCCACCTGGGTCGGGCAGCGCACCGACCAGAAGACTTTCGCCAGGCCGTACCCAACAGGGTGTACGGAACCGGCGAGACAAGACACAGAGAGCTCCCGTGCGGCGCCCGCGCCCCGGACGGCGGCACCGCGCATCGCGCGAGCCGCGGACGTCAACGGCGGTCGAGTCATCGACGCCGGACCAGGTGCGGAGCCCGGGAGCCTGACGGGAGACAAGCCCGCATGCTCGAACCGACCGAACCCACCGAGGGTTCCGAAGAACTGAACACTCCCAGCGACACCCTGCCGCCGCGTCGTCGGCGCCGTGCCGCTTCCCGCCCGGCGGGCCCGCCCGTCGGGGCCGCCGGGACACCGGAGGAAGTCACCGCGTCGGCCATACCGGCCGAGGGCGAGGAGGAGGCCGTGGAGGCCGCCGAGCCGCAGGAGCTCGATGAGGCCGCTGAGGCCGAGGGTGCCGAGGAGACGGAGGTCGCCGCGGAGGCGCCCGTCGAGGAGCCCGCGCCCGCCGCCCGCACCCGCCGTCGTGCGACGCGCCGTGTGTCCTCGCCGACCGCCTCTCCGGCGTCCGCCGAGGCGGCCGAGACCGTCGTACCCGCCGCTGCCGCCGAGGTCTCCGAGGCTGCCGTGAGCACCGAGACCGAGCAGGCCGTCGTGTCCGGTGAGGACGCCGCTCCGCCGCGCACCCGTCGTCGCGCCACCCGGCGGGTCACCTCGCCGACCGCCACCGCGGCGTCCGCGGAGGCGGCCGAGACCGTCGTACCCGACGCTGCCGCCGGGAGCGAGAGCGCAGAGGAGCCCGTCGCCGTGGCCGAGGCGCCCGCCGAGGAGTCCGCGCCCGCCGCCCGGACGCGCCGTCGTGCCACCCGGCGCGTCACCGCGCCCGTCGGAGCCCCCGAGGCCGCGAGCGAGCAGGGCACGGAGGCCGACACGGCCGGTGCCCCCGAGACCACCGAGCCCGCTGCGGACGGTGCCGAGGAAGCGGCTCCGCGCCGCACCCGTCGGCGTGCCACGCGTCGTGTGACCGCGCCCGTCGGGGCGCCGGAGGAGGAGACGGCACCGGCGCAGGAGGCCGCCGAGAGCGCCCCCGCACCCGAGGCCGCACCCGTCGAGACGCCTGCCGCCCAGGAGCCCGCCGCCGCCCAGGCCGAGGAGGACGCCTCTCCGCGTCGCCGCCGCCGGGTCGCCCGCAAGGCCGCCACCGGGTTCTCCGAGCCCGCCAGGGTCACCGCCGAGGCGTCCGTCGAGGAGGACAGCCCGCAGCGTCCGGCGCGTCCCGCCGTCGCCGTCTTCCAGGCGCCGGTGTTCACCGAGCCGAGGTTCCAGACGCCCGAGCGTGCCGCCGCGGAGGCGGCCGCCGAGGCCGGGTCCGGTGCCGAGCCCGCCGAGGCCGAGGAACTTCAGGAGGAGCAGACCGGAGCCCGGCGCCGTCGCCGCCGCCGGGGCGGTGGCTTCGGCGACGAGCCCGAGGCACCGGCCGCCGCCGAGACCGTGGCGCGCGTCGAGTCCGCGGACACGGACGCCGACGAGGACGAGGCGGAGGAGGCCGAGGAGTCGGCCGAGGACGCCCACGAGGGTGACGAGACCGAGGAGACCGGCTCGCGCCGGCGCCGTCGGCGCGGTGGCCGTCGCCGCCGCCGGGGCGAGTCCGCGGACGCCGCCGGTGACGACGAGGACTCCGACGACGTCGCCGCCGAGCAGGCCGACCAGGACGCCGAGGACACCGCCGAGCAGGAGGAAGAGGACGCCGAGGACGCTCACGACGAGCCCGGCGGGTCCAGCTCCAGCAGCCGCCGTCGTCGCCGTCGCCGTCGGCGCGCCGGTGAGACCTCCGTCGACACCGAGCCCAGCGAGAACGACCCCGAGCGCACCGTCGTCAAGGTCCGCGAGCCCCGCCCGAAGTCCGAGCCGTCCGACGAGGTGCAGTCCATCAAGGGCTCCACGCGTCTGGAGGCCAAGAAGCAGCGCCGCCGCGAAGGCCGTGAGCAGGGCCGCCGCCGCGTCCCGATCATCACCGAGGCCGAGTTCCTCGCCCGCCGCGAGGCCGTCGAGCGCGTGATGGTCGTCCGCCAGAGCGGCGAGCGCACGCAGATCGGCGTCCTGGAGGACGGCGTGCTCGTCGAGCACTACGTCAACAAGGAGCAGGCGACCTCGTACGTCGGCAACGTGTACCTGGGCAAGGTGCAGAACGTGCTGCCCTCGATGGAGGCCGCCTTCATCGACATCGGCAAGGGCCGCAACGCCGTCCTGTACGCCGGTGAGGTCAACTTCGAGGCGCTGGGCATGGCCAACGGCCCGCGGCGCATCGAGTCCGCCCTGAAGTCGGGCCAGTCGGTCCTCGTGCAGGTCACCAAGGACCCGATCGGGCACAAGGGCGCGCGTCTGACCAGCCAGGTCTCCCTCCCGGGCCGCTACCTCGTGTACGTCCCCGAGGGCTCCATGACCGGCATCAGCCGCAAGCTGCCCGACACCGAGCGGGCCCGGCTGAAGACCATCCTCAAGAAGATCGTCCCCGAGGACGCCGGTGTCATCGTGCGCACCGCCGCCGAGGGCGCGAGCGAGGACGAGCTGCGCCGGGACGTCGAGCGGCTCCAGGGACAGTGGGAGGAGATCCAGAAGAAGTCGAAGAACGGCAACGCCCCGACGCTGCTGTACGGCGAGCCGGACATGACGGTCCGGGTCGTCCGCGACATCTTCAACGAGGACTTCTCCAAGGTCATCGTCAGCGGTGACGAGGCGTGGGAGACCATCCACGGCTACGTCTCGCACGTCGCCCCCGACCTCGCCGACCGCCTGTCGAAGTGGACCTCCGAGGTCGACGTCTTCGCCACCTACCGGATCGACGAGCAGCTCGCCAAGGCCCTGGACCGCAAGGTCTGGCTGCCCAGCGGCGGTTCGCTGGTGATCGACCGGACCGAGGCGATGGTCGTCGTCGACGTCAACACCGGCAAGTTCACCGGCCAGGGCGGCAACCTGGAGGAGACGGTCACCAGGAACAACCTGGAGGCGGCCGAGGAGATCGTGCGCCAGCTGCGGCTGCGCGACCTCGGCGGCATCATCGTGATCGACTTCATCGACATGGTGCTGGAGTCCAACCGGGACCTGGTGCTGCGCCGCCTGCTCGAGTGCCTGGGCCGGGACCGCACCAAGCACCAGGTCGCCGAGGTGACCTCGCTGGGCCTGGTCCAGATGACCCGCAAGCGGGTCGGCCAGGGCCTGCTGGAGTCCTTCTCCGAGACCTGCGTCCACTGCAACGGCCGCGGTGTCATCGTGCACATGGAGCAGCCGAGCTCCGCCGGTGGCGGCGGCAAGCGCAAGAAGCGCGGGCGTGGCGGCGACGGGCACGAGCACGTGCACGAGGCCGCGGTGGCTGTCGAGGCGGAGGAGGCCGAGGAGACGGAGGCCGAGGTCGCCGCCGAGGCCGCCGAGCCGGTCGCGCTTCCCGCGCCGGTCTTCGAGCCGGACGAGGAGCTGTACAGCAGCGTCGCCGAGGCGGAGGCCGCCGTGCGCGGTGGCCGTTCCCGGCGCCGGGCGAGCCGGCGTGCGTCGGCTCCGGCCGGCGCGCCGAAGGGGCGGACGCGTCCGGAGGGCGACCGGGCCGGGTCCGACGCCGCCAGGGCCGAGTCCGACACCGAGGTCGCCGAGGTGCCCACCGCCCAGGTCGTGCCGGCCGAGGCGGAGGCCGAGCGTCCGGTGCAGCCGGAGACGGCCGCCGAGGCGCAGGCCGAGCCGGTCGCCGCGGAGGACCCGGTGGTCGCCGCCGAGCCCGTCGAGGACGCCGCGCCCAAGGGCCGTACCCGCCGTCGTGCCACCCGCAAGGTGTCGGCGCCCGCCGGTTCGCCGGCCGGGACCGAGGCGGCCGTGGTGACGGTCACCGAGGCCGCGCCCGCGCCCGAACCGCAGGTCGAGGCCGAGCAGCCCGCCGAGCCCGCCGAGGAGCGGTCCGAGACGGTTGCCGAGAGCGCGGCCCCGGCCCGTCCGCGGCGCCGCGCGGTCCGCAAGGCCACCGCGCCCACCGCGTCCGAGGAGGCGGCCGTCGTGGTCGTCCCGTCGGCCGCGGGGGACGAGCCCGCGGAGGCCGCCGAGGGGGACGTCGAGGAGGCCGCTCCGGCCAAGAAGACGGCCCGTAAGACGGCCAAGAAGGCGACCGCGAAGAAGGCGGCCACCAAGAAGACCGCGGCCAAGAAGACGGCCGCGAAGAAGACGACGGCCAAGAAGGCGGCGAAGACCGCCAAGACGGCCGCGGCCAAGTCGACGGCGAAGAAGACCTCGGTCTCCGCCGCCGCCGACGAGAGCTGAGCAGGACGAGGTGCGGGTGCGGCCGGTCGGTGTGATCGGCCGCATACCCGCGGGACCCGGTCCGGTTTGACCCCCTCGGCCACGGCCCCGTAACCTTGACCCTCGGCGTGTCCATGGATATAGGACGCGCCACATCCCCGTAAACCTCTTCCTCCAGAGCGCCGGGCGTTCCGCGCCGGCCGTTCCGGAGAGGCTGCCCGTGCCGGGTGGCTGGACTGCGGGGGTGCCGTTCCCGAGCGAGAGAGTGAGATCCGCGTGTACGCCATCGTGCGCAGCGGTGGTCGCCAGCACAAGGTTGCTGTCGGCGACATCGTTGAGGTTGACAAGATTTCCACTGCCAAGGTTGGCGACACGGTCGAGCTCTCGACCCTGCTCGTTGTCGACGGCGACGCTGTGACCAGCGACCCGTGGGTGCTGGCCGGCATCAAGGTCCAGGCCGAGGTCGTGGACCACCACAAGGGTGTGAAGATCGACATCCTTCGCTACAAGAACAAGACCGGCTACCGCCGTCGTCAGGGCCACCGCCAGCAGTACACGGCGATCAAGGTCACTGAGATCCCCACGGCTGCGAAGTAAGGGACTGAGGAGAGATGGCACACAAGAAGGGCGCATCGTCCACCCGGAACGGTCGCGACTCGAACGCCCAGCGGCTCGGCGTGAAGCGCTTCGGCGGTCAGGTCGTCAACGCGGGTGAGATCCTGGTCCGCCAGCGTGGCACCCACTTCCACCCGGGTTCCGGCGTCGGCCGTGGCGGCGACGACACGCTGTTCGCGCTGCAGGCCGGTGCGGTGGAGTTCGGCACGTTCCGTGGCCGCAAGGTCGTGAACATCGTTCCGGTCGCCTGAGTCGGCTGATCGGAAGCTTTTCGCGAGGCGGACCTCACTTCCCGGTCGGGAAGGCGGGTCCGCCTTTCGCGTGTTAACACGAGTAGTACTTACGTCTCTGGAGGCACCGAACCATGACCACCTTCGTGGACCGCGTCGAACTGCATGTCGCCGCGGGTAACGGAGGTCACGGCTGTGCCTCCGTCCACCGCGAGAAGTTCAAGCCGCTCGGCGGCCCCGACGGCGGCAACGGCGGACGCGGTGGAGATGTCATCCTCACCGTCGACCAGTCGGTGACCACGCTTCTCGAATACCACCACTCCCCGCACCGCAAGGCCACCAACGGCAAGCCCGGCGAGGGCGGCAACCGCTCCGGCAAGGACGGCCAGGACCTGATCCTCCCCGTGCCGGACGGCACCGTCGTCCTCGACAAGGCGGGCAACGTCCTCGCCGACCTGGTCGGGCACGGCACCTCGTACGTCGCCGCGCAGGGCGGCCGCGGCGGCCTCGGCAACGCGGCGCTCGCGTCGGCGCGGCGCAAGGCGCCCGGGTTCGCGCTGCTCGGCGAGCCGGGGGATCTCCAGGACGTCGTCCTGGAGCTGAAGACCGTCGCCGACGTGGCGCTCGTGGGTTATCCGAGCGCGGGCAAGTCGTCGCTGATCTCGGTGCTGAGCGCCGCCAAGCCGAAGATCGCCGACTACCCGTTCACGACGCTGGTGCCGAACCTCGGTGTCGTCACGGCCGGTTCGAACGTGTACACCATCGCCGACGTGCCGGGGCTGATCCCCGGGGCCAGCCAGGGCAGGGGACTCGGTCTGGAGTTCCTGCGGCACGTGGAGCGGTGCAGCGTGCTGGTGCACGTGCTGGACACGGCGACCCTGGAGTCCGACCGCGACCCCGTCTCCGACCTCGACATCATCGAGGAGGAGCTGAAGCAGTACGGCGGGCTCGACAGGCGGCCCCGGATCGTCGTCCTCAACAAGATCGACGTACCGGACGGCAAGGACCTCGCCGAGATGGTGCGGCCGGACCTCGAGGCGCGGGGCTACCGGGTCTTCGAGGTGTCGGCGGTGGCCCATCTCGGGCTGCGGGAGCTGTCGTTCGCGCTGGCCGAACTGGTGGCGAAGGCGCGCGCCGCGAAGCCGAAGGAAGAGGCGACCCGGATCGTCATCCGGCCGAAGGCCGTCGACGACTCTGGGTTCACCGTCACGCGCGAGGACGTCGGCGGCGAGCCGCTGTTCCGGGTGCGCGGCGAGAAGCCCGAACGCTGGGTCCGGCAGACCGACTTCAACAACGACGAGGCCGTGGGCTACCTCGCGGACCGGCTCAACCGCCTCGGCGTGGAAGATGAGTTGGTGAAGGCGGGGGCCCGCTCCGGGGACGGCGTGGCCATCGGTCCCGAGGACAACGCCGTCGTGTTCGACTGGGAGCCGACGCTGACGGCCGGTGCGGAGATGCTGGGACGCCGGGGCGAGGACCATCGCTTCGAGGCACCGAGGCCCGCGGCGCAGCGGCGGCGGGATCGGCAGGCCGAGCGGGACGAGGCGGAGCGGGAGTACGGCGACTTCGACCCGTTCGCGGAGTAGGGGACGGTGCCTTCGGCGCCATGACGGGGCGGTCGTAGACGCCCCGGGTCATTCGGCCAACTTGGTGGGATCACCGCACGCGGCTCGTTCGTGAGGCCCGTTGCGACAAGATCGGGTTCATTCTGTTGTTCCCGTGTCGCAACGGGTCTTCTGTTGTCTGTCTATTTGTCATGCACGCGAAGGGTCACGTTCAGGGGGCCGACCGCCCCGATGCGTGAGCCTGCACGAGTCCAAGAGGCCAGCGAGGCAAGGGAGTTCGAGGATGACCGGAGCCATCTCGCCCGACCGACGCCGTTTTCTGACCGCCGGTGCCGCCGTTCTCGGCGTGGCGGCCGCCGCCCAGCTGTGGCTCCCGGGCACCGCCCGAGCCGCGGAAAGCACCGTGCCCGACGGTGTGTTCAGCCTCGGTGTCGCCTCCGGCGACCCGCTGCCCGACGGCATCGTGCTGTGGACCCGCCTCGCCCCGGACCCGCTGAACGGCGGAGGCATGCCCGACGAGGTGGTCCCGGTGGAGTGGGAGATCGCCGAGGACGAGCGGTTCAGAAAGACCGCCCGCCGGGGAGTCGCCCAGGCCCGCCCCGAGTACGGGCACAGCGTTCACGTCGACGTACGGGGTCTGCGTCCGGACCGCTCGTACTGGTACCGCTTCCGGGTGGGCGGGCAGATCTCCCCGGCCGGCCGCACCCGCACCGCCCCGCACCCGCACAGCAAGGGCGGCTCGCTGCGCATCGCGCTGGCCTCCTGCCAGAACTGGCAGCACGGGTACTTCACGCCGTACGCCGACATGCTCGACCAGGACCCCGACTTCGTCCTGTTCGTCGGCGACTACATCTACGAGTCCACGCCGTCGTCGGCGGGCCCGCGCCGGCACGAGGGCACGGGGGAGCCGTACACCCTGGAGCAGTACCGCAACCGGTACGCCCAGTACCGCTCCGACCCCGACCTCGCCGCGATGCACGCGAACGCCCCCTGGGTGGTCACCTTCGACGACCACGAGGTCGACAACGACTGGGCCGGGGAGATCCCCCAGGACCCCGCCAAGCAGCCGCACGACGCCTTCGTGGCCCGGCTGACGGCGGCCTTCCAGGCTTACTACGAGCACATGCCGGTCCGCGCGAGCGCCGTCCCGGACGGCCCGCACATCCAGATGTACCGCCGCCTGGAGTTCGGCCGCCTGGCCCGCCTCAACGTCCTGGACACCCGCCAGTTCCGCACCGACCAGGCGACCACGCAGGAGGGCGCCCAGTCGCCGTCGATGACCATGCTCGGCGCCGAGCAGAAGCAGTGGCTGCTGGACGGGCTGCACGACTCGCCCGCCCGCTGGAACATCGTCGCCTCGCAGATCATGATGGCCGAGACGGACCTGCAGATCGGCGACGGCAAGCTCTGGTACTACGACGCCTGGGACGGCTACCAGGTCGAACGCAACGCCCTGCTGGGGGAGTTCGCCGACATCCGCAACCCGGTCGTGCTCAGCGGCGACCGCCACCTGACGATGATCAGCGACCTCAGGACGGACTACTCCGACCCCGACTCGGACGTCGTCGGCGCCGAGTTCGTCGGCACGTCCATCTCCAGCAACGGCGACCAGGACCAGGCCGCCTTCCACGCCCAGTGGGACCCGCTGATGCCGGACAACCCGCACTGGAAGCTGATCGACGCCCACCGCGGCTACCACCTCTTCGACATCGACCGGCACGGCATCGACGCGCAGGTCAGGGTGGTCGACACGGTCGTACGGCCGACGGCGGCCGCGAGCACCCTGGCCCGGCTGCGGGTGGAGAACGGCCGCCCCGGCGTCGAACTCGCCTGACGTCGGCGCGGGACGGGACCTGGGGCTCATCCGTGTTCCAGGTCCCTCTCAGGTAAGTCTCAGGTAAGGCTCTTACCATCCCCTGACCATGGAGACGGACTGTACGAGAGATGACGTCCCGGTGAAGCGGCCCGAGCCGCTGCCCGCCGGCACCCGGCTGCTGCACATCGGCCCGCACAAGACCGGGACCACCTCGATCCAGGGCGCCCTGTTCGCGGCGAAGGACCAACTGCCCGCGCACGGCGTGGAGTTCCCCGCGCACACCCGGCATCCCATGGAGGCCGCGCTGGCCGCCTGCGCCCGGCCCGCCATGATGGGCGACATCGTGCCCACCGACCGGCACTGGACGAACCTGGTGAAACAGGTCGAGGCGACCGGCAGGCGCACCTCGGTGGTCAGCAGCGAGTTCTTCGCCGACGCCGAGGACGAGGCGACCGTCGCCCGGATCGTCGGACAGCTCGGCGGCGACCGGGTGCACGTGCTGGTCACCCTGCGCCCGCTGGCGAGGATCATGCCCTCGCAGTGGCAGCAGTACGTGCAGAACGGCCTGCGCATGGGCTACGAGGACTGGCTCCGGCACATGCTGCGGAAGGCGCCGTACGAACAGCCCACCCCCAGCTTCTGGCGCCGCCACGGGCACGACCGGCTGGTCGAGCGCTGGGCCGCGGTGGTGGGTCCGCAGCGGGTCACCGTCGTCGTGGTCGACGACCGGGACCGGGACGGCCTGATGCGCACCTTCGAGGCGCTGCTCGGGCTGCCCGAGAACCTGCTGCAGCCGGTTCCGGACACGGCGAATCGTTCCCTTACCCTCGCCGAGACCGAAATGCTGCGGAATCTTAACAAGGAATTCCGCGGCAATGGACTGCCGGACGAGCTGTATTCCAGGCTCGTGCGCAACGGCGCGGTGATGCATATGAAGAATGCGTGCAGTCCGACACCGCGGGACGTGAAGATCTCCACCCCGGCCTGGGCCGTCGAGGCGGCCGCCGCCAGGGCCGCCGGAATGGCGGAACGCATCGCCCGTACGGGCGTACGCGTGCTCGGGGATCCGGCGCTGCTGTCCGTGGTGCCCACGTCACCGGCCCCGGCCTCCGGCGAGGCGCGGATCGCTCCCGAGGTGGCCGCCCAGGCGCTCTACGGAGCCCTCGCCGCGGCCGCGGAGGCGCCCGTGCGGCACGCGAATCCCGCGAAGGCGCGCACGGTTCACCAGACGTCCTCCAAGGAACTCGTGAAGGTGCTCGGCCACCGCTGTCTGAGGAAGCTGCGACGGCACTGACGCCTTGTGCGGTTACTCACAGCAATTCGGCGGACGCTCCCGGCGAGTGTCCCCGTGTCACCAGTAGTGCAAGGTGAATGTCAGGTGGCGCGCACATATGCAGTGAACGGCGCTCACCTTGCACAGCGGTAACCGCAAGTGGGACCATTTCCAGGTTCCCTGTCGCCCCAAGGTAGGTCCTCTGTGTCCCAGCACATAGCCAAGCCCCGTACCACCGCAGTGATCCTGGCCGGTGGCACCGGCCAGCGCGTGGGTCTCTCGATCCCCAAGCAGCTGCTGAAGATCGCCGGCAAGGCAGTCATCGAGCACACCCTGACCACCTTCGAACAGGCGGACTCGATCGACGACATCATCGTGCTGATGGCGCCGGGCTACGTGCCCGACGTCGAGAAGATCGTCGCCAAGGCCGGGTTCACCAAGGTCAAGAAGATCATCGAGGGCGGCTCGACCCGCAACGAGACCACCGAGCGCGCCATCGAGGCCCTCGGTGAGGGTCTGGCCGAGGGCGAGGACCTCAACGTCCTCTTCCACGACGCCGTCCGCCCGCTGCTCTCGCGGCGCGTGATCGACGACTGCGTGGTCGCGCTGGAGCGCTACCAGGCGGTCGACGTCGCCATCCCGTCCGCGGACACCATCATCGTGACCCGCACGCACGGCGAGGACGGCGAGTTCATCACCGAGATCCCGGACCGCTCCCGGCTGCGCCGCGGGCAGACCCCGCAGGCCTTCAAGCTGTCCACGATCAAGCGGGCCTACGAGGTCGCGGCCGGCGACCCGAACTTCCAGGCCACCGACGACTGCTCCGTCGTGCTCAGGTACCTGCCCGACGTGCCGATCAACGTCGTCGCGGGCGACGAGTACAACATGAAGGTCACCCAGCCCGTCGACGTCTTCATCGCCGACAAGCTGTTCCAGCTGGCCTCGACCGCCGCGCCCGAGCAGGTGAGCGAGGACGCCTACCGCGAGCTGCTGACCGGCAAGACGATCGTGATCTTCGGCGGCTCGTACGGCATCGGCAAGGACATCGCCGAGCTCGCCGAGTCCTACGGCTCCAAGGTCTACGCCCTCGGCCGCTCCACCACCGGCACCCACGTGGAGAACCCGGAGGAGGTCGACGACGCGCTGTCCAAGGCGTACGGGGAGACCGGCCGGATCGACTACGTCGTCAACACCGCGGGCGTGCTGCGCATCGGCAAGCTGGCCGAGACCGACAACGCGACCATCGAGGAAGCGCTGAAGGTCAACTACCTCGCCCCGGTGCAGATCGCACGTTCGGCGTACAAGTACCTGGCGGAGACCAAGGGCCAGCTGCTGCTCTACACCTCCAGCAGCTACACCCGCGGCCGCGCCGAGTACAGCCTCTACTCCTCGACCAAGGCCGCCATGGTGAACCTCACCCAGGCCCTGTCCGACGAGTGGGCCGGCGACGGCATCCGCGTGAACTGCATCAACCCGGAGCGCACCGCCACGCCGATGCGCACCAAGGCCTTCGGCCAGGAGCCCGCGGGCACTCTGCTCTCCTCCGAGGCGGTCGCCCGCACCTCGCTGGACGTGCTGCTGTCCGAGCTGACCGGGCACGTCATCGACGTCCGCCAGCAGGACCCGACGGCGGGCGCCGCGAAGGCCTCCGGCTTCGAGCAGGCGCTGGCCTCGGTGCTGGACCGTCAGGACGGCGTGTAATAATCGACGGGAATTAGACTTCCGTTATTCAGGCCTCTGCTTTCCGGGGTTAATGCAGTGCATTGAGCAGTGCATCGTCCGGGCCATCGCAGGGGCCTGAATACATTCAAAACCGGCACTCCCTCCCAGAGCAGGTTCTCCGTGATATCCACCGCTATTCGCGTCGCCCGGGTGGGCAGCGCGGCCGAGCTGGCCGCGGCGGCGCTCATGATGCTGGGCTTCCCGGCGCTGATGCTGGCCGCGCTCGTCCCGAGCGTGCCCGCCTTCGCCGCGGCCGCCGCCGTGACGTACGTCGCCGACCACTATCTGCACCGCAAGGGCAGCTACCTGGTCAACCGGCTCAGCAAGGTCCGCGCCGGCCTCTCGATCCGCTTCCTGATCCGAGAGCTGCTGCTGATCCTGCTGCTGGCCCGGCTGTCCCTCGCGGACAACCTGATCTACTACGGCGCCGTCGCCTGCTTCATCGCCTTCTACGGCCTCCAGGCCCCGCACGGCGCCCTGGTCACGCTGATCCGCAACCGTCGCCGGATGCCGGTCGCCACCCGCAACGTCGACCTGAAGTCCCGCATCCGCATCCCGGACGCCCCGCCGCGCTTCCTGCTGAACCGCTCGGCCGAGAAGATGCTCCACCTCGACCTCGCGGCCGTCGCCGGCATCCTGGTCGCCGCCGAGATGAAGACGTCGGTGCCCGGCTTCATCGGCATCGGCATCACCATCTTCCTGGGCTGCCTGTACGTCCTCGCGCTGATGCCGTACGTCCGCGGTGGCAAGATCCCGCCGAACGCCGAGAAGGTCCTGGCGGCCGTCGACGACTGGCTGCGCGAGTACAAGCCGGAGACGGTGCTGTACTTCTCCGGCTCCAAGGACTCCGCCTACCAGGTCAACATGTGGCTGGAGACGATGGAGCAGCTCGACTCCCGGCCGCTGGTCATCCTGCGCGAGCGGGTCATCCTGGCCAACCTGGCGCCCACCACGGCCCCGGTCATCTGCGTGCCGGGCGGCGTCCACCTGATGAACATGGACCTGAGCACCGTGCGCGTCGCGCTGTACGCGGCCAACGTCGGCAAGAACATCCACCTGCTGCGCGTGCCCACCATGAAGCACGTCTTCATCGGCCACGGCGACAGCGACAAGCTCGCCAGCGTCAACCCCTTCAGCAAGGTGTACGACGAGGTGTGGACCGCCGGCCGCGCGGGCCGCGACCGCTACGCCATCGCCGACGTCGGCGTCCGCGACGACGACATCGTGGAGGTCGGCCGCCCGCAGCTGGCGCCGATCCAGGGCCGGCAGGGCCTGCCGGAAGGCCCCGGCGCCGACGGACGCTGCCCCACCGTGTTGTACGCGCCCACCTGGGAGGGATGGGACGGCAACCCGGGCAACACCTCGCTCGTGCTGGCCGGCGAGAACATCGTGAAGAAGCTCATCAAGGCCGACCCGCCGGTCCGTGTGCTGTACAAGCCGCACCCGTTCACCGGCACCGTCAGCAAGGAGGCCGGCGCCGCGCACCAGCGCATCACCGCGCTGGTCGAGAAGGCCGCAGCCGAGCGCGCCGCCGACCCCCGCTTCACCTCCGACGCCGCCGCCCAGGCACAGGCCAAGGCCGAACTGGCCCGCATCGAGACGCGCCTGGCCGAACTCTCCGGCACCGCGGGCGACCGCGGCGACGAGGCCGAGGCCACCCGTGACGGTGTGGTCGACCTCAAGAAGCACGAGGAGGTCGCCCGGCTGCGTGCCGAGTGGAACGACGCCTACTGGCGCTCCTGCGGCAGCTTCGAGCACCGCGTCGTCACGGGCGCCGAGCCGCGCCTGTACGACTGCTTCAACGTCTCTGACGCGATGGTCTCCGACATCTCCAGCGTGGTCTCCGACTTCATCGCCAGCGGTAAGCCGTACGCGGTGACGGACTCCGCCGAGCTGGGCGTGGAGGAGTTCAAGCGGCAGAACACCGCCGTGCGCGCGGCCACGATCCTGTCCAACTCCGCCGCCGAACTGGGCGAGCTGCTGGCCGCGGTCCGCGACCCCGCCGCAGACCCGCTGGCGGAGGACCGCAAGGAGCTCAAGGAGTACCTGCTCGGCCCGGACGAGCCGACCTCCATCGAGCAGTTCAACACCGCGGTCGCCGACCTGGCGCTCAAGGCCGAGACCCGCAACCTCGGCCAGGAGTCCCGCGCCGCCGCGGCCGGTACCCCCGGCGCCGACGAACTGTCGGACGCGCTGTCGGCGCAGCCGCCCACCACCGCGTGAGCGCCACTGTGTGAAAACGGTGAGAAGGGCCCGGTTCTCGAGGAGTGATCCTCGAAAACCGGGCCCTTTTTACGTACGTACAGGCAACCCACCACCCTGGTCGTCCGTCTAGTAGATAGCCAATAAGACGATACGGGGGAAAGATCCCGTGACGAGGGGGAAATGTGACCGTGGCGCAGCCTGATGTGACTGTCGTCATCGGAGCGTACGAAGCGATGCCCTACCTGGTCGAATGCCTCGCGTCCGTCGAGGCACAGACCATCGACCCGGAGCGCATCGAGGTCATAGCGGTGGACGACGGCTCCACCGACGGCACGGGGGAGTGCCTGCAGGAGTTCGCCGACCGCGTCTCCATGCCCGTCACGGTGATCCGCCAGGACAACTCCGGTGGCCCCAGCGGCCCCCGCAACGTCGGCCTGAGCAAGGCCGCCGGGCGCTACGTGTTCTTCCTCGACGCCGACGACCGGCTCGGCCCCGAGGCCCTGGAGCGCATGGTCGACATGGCCGACCGCAACGGCACGGACGTCGTCCTCGGCAGGGTCGAGGGCATCAACCGCAAGCCGCCGCAGTCCATGTGGGGCAAGACGCTCGAACGCACGGACGTCTTCTCCTCGAACATCAAGTTCACGCTGAGCGCGCAGAAGCTGTTCCGCCGGGAGCTCCTGGAGCGGCACGGCATGCGCTTCGACGAGTCCCTGTGGACCGGCGAGGACGCGCTGTTCACGATGGAGGCCTATCTGCGGGCAGACGGCGTCTCCGTGATCGCCGACCACACCTGCTACTACCTGGTCGGCCGCGACGACGGCAAGCACGTGACCAAGAGCGGCGGTTACACCCTGCGCTTCGACTCCGCGCGCGCCCTGATGAACCTGATCGCCGACATGGTGCCGCCCGGCGAGCGGCGCGACTCGCTCATGCACCGGCCCTTCGTGGTCACCCTGCTGCCGCAGTTCGGCCCCAAGTACCTCAAGGACAGCGAGAAGGTACGACGGCACAAGTTCGAGCTGGCCAAGCCGCTGATGGAGCAGTTCTGGACCGAGGGAGTGGCGCGCCGGCTGAAGGTCGAGGAGCGTCTGCGGCTGCACCTGGTGGCCGAGGAGCAGCCCGAACTCCTGCTGCCCGTGGTGGAGTTCGTGAAGGCGAAGAAGCAGGCGGCGGCCCTGCTGGAGAAGCGGGGCCACCACGTCTACCTCGCCTACCCGCACTTCCGTGACGCCTCGGCGGGCATACCCGACTCGGTCTACCTCGCCACCCCGCGCGAGGCCAGGGCCTTCCCCGGCTACCGCGAGCACACGCCCACCTCGGTCCTGCGCCGCGCGGTGCGCAAGGCCCGTCGGGTGCTGAAGGCGCCCGCGGCGGCCTGACACCGTTACTGGCGGCCCGTCTGCAGCGCCCGTCTGATCGGGCGGGCCACCACGCGGCGGGCCTTGCGGTAGACGGACGTCGGCGCCGGTGTCGTGGCGGAGCGCTCCAGCTCGCGCCTCAACCGGTCGTTGTCCACGGACAGTTCGGCGAGCCGCGTCTGCATCCAGCCGAACCGGGAGGTCAGCGAGGCCAGGTCGGCGTCGTTCCAGGGGCGGATGCCCGCCGGGAAGGACAGCGCCTTCATCCGGGCATCGAAAGCCGCGCCGCCGTCGCCGTGGGTGAAGGTGTTCTCCAGGCCGTTGCGGCCGAGGAACGCCGTGAAGCGCTCGAAGCGCTCCGCGTGCCCGCCGGTCAGACCGGTGAGGTCGGCCTCCTCGTACAGCCGCGCCGGGTCCAGGTCCTCGGGCAGCTTGTCGATCCTGCGGTGCGGGATCTCGAAGTAGCGGCACAGCTCCAGCGTCCGCGAGTCGCCGCACAGCACCGTCGCGGGCGTGCCCGCCAGCAGCGCCGCGATGTTGCCGTGGATGCGGGAGCCGAACGAGAAGTCGTAGCCGCGCAGATCGTCGATCCAGGTCACCGGGTCGACGTAGACGCGGACCTTGTCCTCCCGGTACATCGGGTGGTCCGGGTGGGTCGGGATCGCGGTCACCGCGGCGTTCGGGTGCGACAGGTCCCGCCAGTGCAACTGCCGTGCGTCGCTGAGGTTCTGGCCGATGAAGGTCAGGTGCGGATAGCGGGCGTGGGCGCGGTCGACGACCTTGCCCAGCCCCTGCTTCTGCACCGCGCTGTGCGAACCGTTGACCGCGATCCGCGACGCGGCGGTCAGCTCCGGCACCCGCTTGCTCACCGGCAGCTCGTCGCCGTACAGGAACAGTGACGGGCAGCCGATGACCTCCACGTCGTGGAAGCCCAGGCCCCGCAGGTACTTCTCGGTGAACTCGCCGCGCACCCCGATGGACGCGCTGCGGTCCAGCACCGCGGAGACGAAGTCGCGCACCGACTCCTCCATGGGCTTCAGCCGCTCCGCGTTGTAGCTCAGCCCGGCCTGCGCGCCCACGCCCAGCACCACCACCGGGATGCGCAGCCGGCGGATCAGCCGCGTCAGCCGCTTCAGCTGCCCCTCGAAGGACGGCCGGAAGGCGTTGGCCAGCGGCACGACGAAGACGTCGTACTCCTCGTTGATCCGTTCCGCCGCCGACACATCCGTCCGGATGCCGTTCGAGACGACCTCCGTGCCGGGTGTCTCGAGGATCTTGTGCGCGGCGTCGCTGAAGATCAGGTTGCCGGAGTTGGTGGCGATGACGTCCTGGTGCAGTGCCTCCTCCACCGAGAAGACGTCATAGGGACTCTTCCCCGACCGGAGGAGGATGCGCTGTGCAGGACGGGCCTGGTGATCTATGGGTGACACGACATTCAAATTAAGTTTGCCGGGACTTTTATTTCTATAGGCAACCAGTGCAACCTTTTTGCCGTACGCACCGCGTGAGCATCCGGTTACGTGCCGCGTGTCCGGTGCGTGGACCGATGCGCGCCGCCCGTGCCCCTTCGCGTAGATTGCCTGGCGGGGCAACCCGAGCGCGCGAGGGGACGGACAAGCAGGTGGCAGGGGCAAGGCAGGGCGTGGCGGAAGCCCGCAGGATCGTCGTCAAGGTGGGTTCCTCGTCGCTGACCACCGCCTCGGGCGGCCTGGACGCCGACCGGGTCGACGCGCTGGTCGACGTCCTCGCCAAGAGCCGCAGCGGGGGAGAGAGGGAGATCGTCCTGGTCTCCTCCGGTGCCATCGCCGCCGGTCTCGCCCCGCTGGGCCTGCGCCGCCGCCCCAGGGACCTGGCCCGCCAGCAGGCCGCCGCCAGCGTCGGCCAGGGCCTGCTCGTGGCCCGCTACACCGCCTCCTTCGCCCGCTACGGCGTCCGCGTCGGCCAGGTGCTGCTGACCAGCGACGACATGAGCCGCCGCGCCCACCACCGCAACGCCTCGCGCACCCTCGACAAGCTGCTCGCCATGGGCGCGTTCCCGATCGTGAACGAGAACGACACCGTCGCCACCGACGAGATCCGCTTCGGCGACAACGACCGCCTCGCGGCGCTGGTGGCGCATCTGGTCCACGCCGACCTGCTGGTGCTGCTCTCCGACGTCGACGGCGTCTACGACGGCGACCCCGGCAGGCCGGGCACCTCGCGGATAGCGGAGGTGCGCGGCCCGCAGGACCTCGCCCACGTCGAGATCGGCAGCGCGGGCAAGGCCGGCGTCGGCACGGGCGGCATGGTCACCAAGATCGAGGCGGCCGGCATCGCCGCCGCGGCCGGCATCCCCGTCGTCCTGACCAGCGCCGTGCACGCGGCGGAGGCCCTGTCCGGCGGGGACACCGGGACCTACTTCCACGTCACCGGCAAGCGCTACGCCGACCGCCTGCTGTGGCTGCAGCACGCCTCCACCCCGCAGGGGCACCTGACCCTGGACGAGGGCGCGGTACGGGCCGTCGTCGAGCGGCGCAAGTCGCTGCTGCCGGCCGGCATCGCCGGCGTGGAGGGCGACTTCACCGCCGGTGACCCGGTCGAGCTGCGCGACGGCGAGGGGCGCGCGGTGGCCCGCGGGCTCGTCAACTTCGACGCCAAGGAGATCCCCCAGCTGATCGGGCGTTCGACGCGGGAGCTGGCGCGCGAACTGGGCCCGGCCTACGAACGTGAGGTCGTCCATCGGGACGACCTGGTGATCCTGCGTCCCTGACGCGCGCCCCCGCGAGCCCGGCCAGGCAGTTCCGCGGCCGAAAACAGGGTGAACGCCCCGCAAAACGGCCCGCCCTGAGGTGGACGTTCCGCAAAACCGCCCCATGAGCCCTTGCGGCCTGCTCAACTTTGACTCAGGGACCCGTTCCGTACGAGCACCGCTCGCTGCCGCGCAAAGGAGGCCGTCGTGAGACGAGTACGCCCTGGGGCGGCGGCGTCCCGCGGTGGTCTGACCAGTGTCACGGCCGGCGAGTCCTACGAGGAGCCGGCGGACCTGCCCCGACTGTGGCACGTCACCCTCAGCGTCTCCGGCCAGGCCGCCCCGCTGCACGAGGTCCGGCGCGCTCTCGAACAGCTCGCCCACGACCACCCCTTCCTGCTGACCAGCAGGTACGCCAACGACCACGCGGAGATCCGCTACTGGGAAGAGGCCCGCGACCTGCACGACGCGGCCGCCGTGGCCCTGCGCCTGTGGGGCGAGCACCGCCAGACCGCCAAACTGCCGCCCTGGGAGATCGTCGGCCTGGAGGTCATCGACCGCGAGACCTACCACCAGCGCCTCGCCGAGGGATACGGGCCGCCGCCGGCGACCCCTGTCGGAGTTCACCCGTTTTGAGACTGTCTCGGGGTGTGGGACGAGCGGTGAACGGCCCGGTCCGGCGCACTACCCTTCCCTCATGACCACGCTCTCGCCGTACGACTCCATGTCCCCGGTCGCCCAGGCCGCGTACCGCGCCAAGGCCGCCGCCGCCGACCTCGCCCCGCTGCCGCGCGCGGTCAAGGACGACGCGCTCGCCGCCGTCGCGGACGCGCTGGAGGTCCGTACGAGCGAGATCGTCGAGGCCAATGCCAAGGACATCGCCAAGGCCCGCGAGGCCGGCACCAGCGAGGCCATCATCGACCGCCTGACGCTCACCCCCGAGCGGGTGCGCGCCATCGCCTCCGACGTGCGGGACGTGGTGGCCCTGCCCGACCCGGTCGGCGAGGTCGTCCGCGGCTCCACCCTGCCCAACGGCATCGACCTGCGCCAGGTCCGCGTCCCGCTCGGTGTGGTCGGCATCATCTACGAGGCCCGTCCGAACGTCACCGTGGACGCCGCGGCCCTGTGCCTGAAGTCCGGCAACGCGGTCCTGCTGCGCGGCTCCGCATCCGCGTACGAGTCGAACACCGCTCTGGTGCGTGTGCTGCGCGACGCCGTGGGCGGGGCGGGGCTGCCCGCCGACGCCATCCAGCTGGTGCCCGGCGAGAGCCGCGAGAGCGTGCGCGAGCTGATGCGGGCCCGCGGCCTGGTCGACGTGCTGATCCCGCGCGGCGGCGCCTCGCTGATCCAGACCGTGGTGAACGAGTCCACCGTCCCCGTCATCGAGACCGGCACCGGCAACTGCCACGTCTACGTCGACGCGCAGGCCGACCTCGACATGGCCGTCGACATCCTGATCAACTCCAAGGCCCAGCGGCCCAGCGTCTGCAACGCCGCCGAGACCCTCCTGGTCCACCGGGACATCGCCCCCGAGTTCCTGCCGCGCGCCCTGGACGCCCTCGCGGAGGCCGGCGTCACCGTGCACGCCGACCCGCGGGTGCTGGCGTACGCCGAGGACACCAAGGCGACCGTCGTCGAGGCCACCCCGGACGACTGGGACACCGAGTACCTCTCCTACGACATCGCCGCCGCCGTCGTCGACTCCCTCGACAAGGCCGTCGAGCACATCCGGCTGTGGTCGTCCGGTCACACCGAGGCGATCGTCACCACCTCCCAGCAGGCCGCCCGCCGCTTCACCCAGCTGGTCGACTCCACCACCGTCGCCGTGAACGCCTCCACCCGCTTCACCGACGGTGGCCAGTTCGGCTTCGGCGCGGAGATCGGCATCTCCACGCAGAAGCTGCACGCGCGCGGCCCGATGGGCCTGCCGGAGCTGACGAGCACCAAGTACATCGTCACCGGGGACGGCCACATCCGCCGCTGAGACCGGGGCCCGCGGCGGGGCGCATATGCGCCTGGTACATGCGCCCCGCACGCTTCGCCGCCCGCGAGAGGTGTCTCACACGGCGGATGAATTTCCATACCGTCTGCCCAAATTGACCCCCCAGGTCTACTCTGGATCCGTGCCGGAGGACGTGGGGGGCACGCCGTTCCCTGACGGCTGGGAGCCCGAAGACGACCACGACCGCGGGGTGTCGGACGAAGAGTTCGCCTCCGTGGTCTTCGACGAGGCCTTCGTACGGGCGGCCGTGGTGCACGAGCCGACCGCCGTCGAACGCCTCCTGGCCGCCGCCCAGGCCAGAGCCGAGGCCTCCGAGGCGGAGGCCCGCCGGGCCCACGGACGGGGCGAGCGGTACGACGAGGGATACGAACCCTCCCGTTTCGGCCATGATCCCGAGCTCGACGACCTGGACGACACCGATGTCCTCGAGGGCCCCTACGGCACCTCGGGCCCCTACGGCAAGCAGGTCCGCTGGCACCGCCCGGTCGCCTGGATGCTCGCCCTCGTCATGGGGATCGGCATGGTCGCGCTGGCCTTCACGGCCGTCTACAGGGGTGCCTCCTCCAGCGGCCGGGACCAGGTTCCACCGCCCGCGTCGACCGGTCTGGAGCAGGGCAGCGCGCCTCCGCCCTCCGCCTCCGCCGAGACCTCCCAGCCGGCCATACCGGTCATCCCGCGCACCCCCTGAGCGGGGACCCCGAGCGATCCGGCCACGTACGGTCCCGGTCCTGGTGAGAACCTGTCAGAACTTGTCGTGTACCAGGGCGTTTACCGGAGCGTCCGGAGACCTACCCTGAATGTATGGGCGGGCCTGGAGACCCACCTGAGGGGACACCCGAGGGCGGCCCCGGAGGTGGAGAGGACGAGTACCGATCCGTCGTCTTCGACGAGTCGTTCGTCCGGGCTGCCCGCCTGCAGGAGTACTCCGCGCGCGAGCGCATGTCCGACCACGCCCCCGCGGTACGCCGCCGCCCGCCCCTGCACCGGGGCCTGTCCCGGCAGGCACTGATCCTGGTCCTGCTGATCGCCGTCGCCTTCGGCACCGCGATCTACATGGGTGTACGCCACCCCTACCAGAGCTCCGTCGCCCGCCGGCCCGTCGAGCCCCTGCGGATGACCGTCATCCCGCTCACTCCCCAGGGCAAGGTGCCCGGGACGGCCGACGCCGAGTACCTGTACACGCACAGCCCCGCCGCACAGTTCCGCATAGGCGCCGAGGGCATACCGCTGCCCGCCGCCCGGCGCACCGCGCACTTCTCCGACAGCCAGGTGGTGGCCGCCCTGACCACGGCCAAGGACTACATCGTCCGCTCCTCGCTCTATCCCGAGGTGATCGGCAGTCAGGACGTGCGCGCCGTGCGCGTCATGCTCGACGGCGCCCAACTCGACCAGTTCGACCAGAGTTTCGCCCGCCCGACCGCCGACGGGCGCCACCAGCCCACCGGTTGGCTGGTTCGCTTCGACCAGACCCGTGCCGAGCTCGCGGACCGCAGGATCCGTGTCCAGGGCTCGATGGAGGCCGCCGAGACCGACTCCGCCACTCTGGAGGTCACCGCGGACCACACCTTCGTGTACGCGCTGAAGCCGACCGGCTCCGCCGCGAACGCCCCGGCCTCCCTGTTCACCGTCCGGCGCGAGCTGCACTTCCGCTTCGACCGCGACGACCTCCGCCTGCACCAGGCCCAGCTCGTCGTCTCCTACGTCCAGGCCGGCCCGCTGTCCTGCGCCGAGGACTCCACCAACCACTTCTACCCGCTGCTGGCCGGCCAGACGGCCAGGTCGGGCGGCCCCGCGGGCACCGACCCGTACGCGACGGGCGGCGCCACGGCACTCTGCGGCACGCTGGCCACCGGGGCGCAGCCGAAGGTGTGAGGGCGCTGCGGTCCCCGGCGTCGGTCAGTCCTCGTCGCGCGGCGGCGCGTCCGTGGGCGGCCGGTCCGTCGGCGGTTCGTCCTGCTGCGGTGTGCTGGTGAAACCGTCGAAGCCGCGCCGCACCCGGCCGCCGAGGCCCCCGGCCCCGCCGGCGATGTCGCTGACGAGCTTCATCAGCGGGTCCTTGGAGCTCTTCACATTGCCGGCGTAGCTGGCCGCCGACTCCCGGAACGAGTCCGAGACCGAGGTGTCCTTGTCCTCGTCGCGCCGCGGGTAGTGGCCGTCCATGATCCGCTGGTAGTCCCGGGTCTCGGACCACTTCTTCAGCTCCGCAGCCCGGATGGTGGTGAACGGGTGGCTGCGCGGCAGCAGGTTCAGGATCTTCAGCACCGAGTCGCGCAGGTCGCCGCCCGACTCGTACTCCTCGGCCTGCTTCAGGAACGCGTCCACGTTCATCTCGTGCAGATGGTTGCCGCCCGCGATCTTCATCAGGCCGCGCATCGACGCGCGCAGGTCCTGCCCGACCAGCAGGCCCGCCCGGTCGGCCGACAGCTCAGACTTGCGGAACCACTCGCGCAGCGCCGTCACGATCGCCATGATCGCGAGCGTGCCCAGCGGGATCCACGCGACGCGGATCGCCAGGTTCGTCAGGAACAGCAGGATCGTGCGGTACACCGCGTGCCCGGACAGGGCGTGGCCCACCTCGTGGCCGATGACCGCCCGCATCTCCTCCTCGTCGAGCAGCTCGACGAGCCCGGTGGTGACGACGATGATCGGCTCGTCCAGGCCGATGCACATCGCGTTCGGCTGCGGGTCCTGGTTGACGTACATCGGCGGGACCTTCTCCAGGTCCAGGATGTAACAGGCGTCCCGCAGCATGTCGTTGAGGTGGGCGAACTGCTCGTCGGACACCCGAACCGAGTCCGAGAGGAACAGCAGCCGCAGGCTGCGCTCGGGCAGCAGGCCACTGAGCGCCTTGAAGACCGTGTCGAACCCGCTCAGCTTGCGCAGCGCCACGAGCGCGCTGCGGTCCGCCGGGTGCTCGTACGCACGCGAGGAGATCCCCGGGAAGCGCCGGCGCTGCCTGCTCGGTACGTGCTCGTGCCCGTTGTGCTCGTGGCCGTCGTCGGACATGTCTTCCCCCATGTGCGTGTGAGTGGCCCTTTGCGGACCCTTGTGCGGCCCTTTGCGCCCCCGAAGCAAGCCCCAGCCTAGGCGGAGTTACCGTGGACGGGCACCACACCGAAGGAGAGTCCCGCACCATGGAGCACATCCCAGCAGCCGCCTGGCTCGCCACGGCCGCCAGCGCCCCCCAGCACCAGGGATCGGGCTACCTGCTCCGGGTCGTGCTGGTGGTGATGATCCTGGGCTGCGCGTTCACCGGGTG
Organism: Streptomyces sp. C1-1; assembly: GCF_050214755.1. Lineage (NCBI taxonomy): Bacteria > Bacillati > Actinomycetota > Actinomycetes > Kitasatosporales > Streptomycetaceae > Streptomyces > Streptomyces sp. C1-1. Next base: position 6,508,025 of record NZ_CP189826.1, read on the forward strand.
GTTCCTGCTGCGGGGCTACAAGCGGAAAGACGACTGAGGGCCGCCCAGGGTTCCCCGACGGCGGAGTCGGCGTGATCGCCGACACGGCCCCCGCTTACCATGAGCCGACGTCTTATCCCGCCCTCCCCCAACTCTCGACTCCGTTCGAGCGGGGGACCCCGACGATAGGTCCTGCCGAAGATGAGCCTCCACGCCACCGCTGCCCACCTGGTCACCCTCGCCGAAGCCGAGGGCGGCAACCACGAGAGCCTCAACCCCGCGATCACCGGCGGCGGCGCCCTCGCCGTCCTGCTGCTCCTGCTGTGGATCACCACCCGCTTCAACCGCGACCGCTGAACCCCGCACCGCCCGGTACCGGGACAACCCGGGCATCCGTCGAACGGAGCGCTCAGGCCGGGCCGGTAGGGTCTGCACGCATGGGAGAGCAGGACATGCCTACCGGTCCGGCGATGGACATCGCGAGCGGCACCACGGCCCGCCGGGCGAGCGGCACCGAGACCCGCCCGGTGAACGGCCCGTCGAACCCCGGCAAGCGCCGCCTCGGCGTCATGGGCGGAACGTTCGACCCGATCCACCACGGGCACCTCGTGGCGGCCAGCGAGGTCGCCGCGCAGTTCCACCTGGACGAGGTGGTGTTCGTACCCACCGGCCAGCCGTGGCAGAAGACCCACCGCCATGTCTCCCCGGCCGAGGACCGCTACCTGATGACGGTCATCGCGACCGCCGAGAACCCGCAGTTCTCGGTGAGCCGCATCGACATCGACCGTGGCGGCCCCACCTACACCGTGGACACCCTGCGCGACCTGCGTGCGCTCAACCCCGACACCGACCTCTTCTTCATCACCGGCGCCGACGCCCTCGGTCAGATCCTCACCTGGCGCGATTCGGAGGAGCTGTTCTCCCTCGCGCACTTCATCGGCTGCACCCGCCCCGGCCACCATCTGACCGACCGCGGCCTCCCCGAGGGCGGCGTCTCGCTGGTGGAGGTTCCCGCACTGGCCATCTCCTCCACGGACTGCCGTGCGAGAGTCGCCAAGGGAGACCCCATCTGGTACATGGTGCCGGACGGAGTCGTGCGCTATATCGACAAGCGCGAGCTGTACCGCGGCGAGTGAGCCGAGAGGGGCTACCGGTGAACGACCGATACGACGCGGGCCACGGCGGCGACCAGGGCGACCAGTACGAGCTCGTCGGCTACGACGAGTACGGCCGGCCCGTGTACCGGCCGGTCGCCCCGCAGCAGGCGCCGCAGCAGTACGACCCGTACGCGCAGCAGCAGGGATACGGCTACGACCCGTACGCGACGGGCGGCCGGCAGCAGGCGCCGCAGTACGACCCGTACGGCGGCGGTCAGCAGCAGGCCGTGCCCTCCTACGACCCCTACGCCGCCGGCGGACCCCAGGGCGGGGCCCCGGCACAGCCGTACGACCCCTACGGGCAGGCCGCGGCCAGTGGTCAGCAGCCCCGGGTCGCCGAGCAGACCGCGTACATCCCGCAGCAGGCCGGACCGGCCGAGCCGGCCGAGGACACCGCGCCGCCCTCCCGGCCCGAACGGGACTACCACACCGAGCAGTTCGCCTTTGTCGAGGAGGCCGAAGGCGACCCCGAAGACGTCATCGACTGGCTGAACTTCACCGAGAACCGCACCGAGCGCCGCGAGGAGGCCAAGCGCCGCGCCCGCAGCCGGCTCATCGCCCTCGTGGTCGTCCTGGCCCTGGTCGCGGTCGGCGGTGTCGGCTACCTCTGGTACGCCGGGAAGTTGCCCGGCCTGTCCACTTCGCACTCCAAGACCGGCACGGCGACGGCCGCGGGCGCCCAGAACCGCGACGTGATCGTCGTCCACCTGCACAACACCAAGAAGGGCGGCACCGCCACGGCGCTGCTCGTCGACAACACCACCACCAAGCAGGGCACCACCGTCCTGCTGCCCAACTCCCTGGCCGTCACGGACGAGGACGGCACCTCGACCACCCTCGCCAAGTCGGTCGACGAGGACGGCTCCTCCGGTACCCGCGACGCCCTCGACACCGTCCTCGGCACCAACATCGAGGGCACCTGGCGGCTGGACACCCCCTACCTGCAGAACCTCGTCGACCTCGTCGGCAACATCGAGGTCGACACCAACGCGGACGTGCCCGACCCGGACGCCAAGAAGAAGGGCACCGCACCCCTCGTCCACAAGGGCTCGAACCAGACCCTCAGCGGCAAGATGGCTGTCGCCTACGCCACGTACCGTGCCTCCGGCGAGGCCCAGAACGCCCAGCTGGAGCGGTTCGGCCAGGTCATGCAGGGCGTGCTGCGCAAGATGTCCTCCGACCCGACGGCCGCGACCACCACCGTGCAGACACTGGCGCAGATCCTCGACCCGTCCCTCACCGACAAGGATCTCGGCACCTTCCTCGCCAAGCTCGCCGACCTCGCCAAGGGCGGCGACTACAAGACCGCCCTGCTGCCCGTCCAGGGCGACGGCACGCTCAGCGCGCAGACCGCGGCCAGTGTGGTCAAGGACGTCCTCGGCGGCACCGCCAAGAGCCCCGACCAGGGCTCCGCCGTCCGCGTCTCCGTCGAGAACGCGAGCGGTGTGAAGGACGACACCGAGAAGGCCCGCGTGGTCCTCCTCAACGGAGGTTTCACCTTCCTGGGCGGCGGCACCGCCACCACCACGGCCACCTCCAAGGTCGTCTACGCGAACGCCGCCGACAAGGACAACGCCACCGAGGTCGCCAAGACCCTGGGCCTGCCCACCAGCTCCGTCGTCAAGGGCAGGACCGCCTCGAACGCGGACGTCTCGGTGACCCTCGGCCAGGACTACAAGCCGTCCTCGTCCTAGGAAACGGCAGGTGGCACGCGCGGACGCCCCATGTGATCCCTTAATCACGTGGGGTGCGCCCGGCGGTCCGTGAGACCCTTGATGCCAAGTGACCGCCGACCGAAAGCCATGTAGTGACCGCCACTGACCGATCTCTCGAGCTCATCAACACCGCCGCCCAGGCGGCCGCCGACAAGCTCGCGCACGACATCATCGCCTACGACGTCAGCGACGTGCTGTCGATCACGGACGCCTTCCTGCTGGCCTCCGCCCCCAACGACCGTCAGGTCAAGTCGATCGTCGACGAGATCGAGGAGCGGCTGCAGAAGGAGCTCGGCGCCAAGCCGGTACGCCGCGAGGGCGACCGCGAGGCCCGCTGGGTCCTGCTCGACTACGTCGACATCGTCGTCCACGTCCAGCACAGTGAGGAGCGCGTCTTCTACGCCCTCGAGCGGCTGTGGAAGGACTGCCCCGAGCTGGAGCTGCCCGCCGACGCCAAGGCCACCCGCGGCAAGGGCGCGGAGCACGCCAAGCTGCAGGCCGCCGAGGAGGCCGCCGACCTGGGCGGTGAGTGGTGAGCGCCACAGGCGAGGTCTCCGTGGGCCGGCCCGGCCGGGGCCGCCGCATCATCCTGTGGCGCCACGGCCAGACCTCCTGGAACGTGGAACGCCGCTTCCAGGGCACCACGGACGTCCCGCTCACCGAGGCCGGCGTGGCCCAGGCCCGCCGCGCCGCCCGGCTGCTCGTCGCCCTCAAGCCCGACGCGATCATCGCCTCCGACCTCCAGCGCGCCGCGGACACGGCCGCCGAGCTGGCCGGGCTCACCGGCCTGGAGGTCGCCCTCGACGAAGGACTGCGCGAGACCTACGCGGGCGTCTGGCAGGGATTGACGCACGAGGAGATCATCGAGCGGCACGGCGAGGAGTACGCCGCGTGGAAGCGCGGCGAGGCGGTGCGGCGCGGCGGTGGCGAGCTGGAGGCCGAGGTGGCCGAGCGTGCCGCCCCGGTCGTGCTGCGGCACGCCGAGAAGCTGCCCGACGAGGGGACGCTCGTCGTGGTCAGCCACGGCGGCACGATCCGCACCACCATCGGCCGTCTCCTCGGTCTGGAGGCCCACCACTGGGAGAGCCTCGGCGGCCTCTCCAACTGCTGCTGGTCCGTCCTCGGCGAGGGCGCCCGCGGCTGGCGCCTGCTGGAGCACAACGCCGGCACGCTCCCGGAGCCGGTGCTGGGCGACGACGACTGAGCGGATTTCACTTTCCGGCAGGTCGCAGGCTAAAGTTCTTCTTGTTCGCCCCGCGGAGCGGGGAAGAACAAGGGGCTATAGCTCAGTTGGTAGAGCGCCTGCATGGCATGCAGGAGGTCAGGAGTTCAATTCTCCTTAGCTCCACATATAGGTGAGACTGATCGGCACTCTGTGGAGTTGTCAAAGATCGGTCGATGAGGATCCCGTCTCCATCAGGAGGCGGGATTTTCCGTCTGCCACATTCGGATGATCTCGTCAGCTCCCTCCTCCGTGGGCGGCCACAGCGGTTCCCTGTGCTGCCGCAGCAGCGCGAGCCTCGCCCGGCTGACGTCGTCGTCCGGCGTGTAGACCACGACGCGGCACTCCGGCATGCCGTCGACCGACAGGGACTGCGAGTGCATCCGCACCTCGCCCACGGCCTCGTGACGGAACGTCTTGACCCGGCGGCCCGGCTGTATGACCTCGCCGCTCGCCCACAGCTCGGCGAAGTACGGGCTGGCCGCCGACAGTCGGCGCACGAACCCCTCCCAGGCCGGCTCGCCCACATGTCTGCCGTAGTGGGATCGCAGCGTCGCCACCATCACCGGCAGCTCCCGCTCCCGGTGCACCAGCGGGCAGGTCTCCTCGGACACCGTGAACAGCGTCCACAGCACGTTCGGAACCGCGAGGCCGCGCGCCCGCGGAACCGTGAACAGGTCGCGGTAGCCCGGGTTCGTGGCGAGGACGTCGTAGCGCGAGTTGTAGACCACCGCGGGCATCGGATCGAGGGCGTCGATGATGCCCTGCACCTCGGGGCCCACGGTCTGGGCCATCCGCTCCGGGTCCGGCTCGAACGGCACCTCCGCCAGGCGGTACAGATGCTCCCGCTCCGGCGGATCGAGCCGCAGCGTGCGCGCCACCGCGTCCAGGACCTGCGCGGAGGCGTTGATCGGACGGCCCTGCTCCAGCCATGTGTACCAGGTCACCCCGACGCCCGAGAGCTGGGCGACCTCCTCGCGCCGCAGCCCCGGTGTGCGGCGCCGGAAACCCGGCGGCATGCCCACGTCCGCGGGGGTCACCCGGGCCCGCCTGCCGCGCAGGAACGCGGCCAGCTCGGGCCGCCGTCGCTGTGTCGTCGTCATCGTCACGTCCCCCACGTCACGTCCCCGTCGTACGACCATCCTCGATGCCGGAGTTGGCCGGTGCCAGGTGCTGTCAGTACCAGCATCGGCGGGCTCTCGGCACCCGTACCGGCGCGTCGTCAGGCTCGACGGCATGACGACCACATCCGAGACCGGACCGGGTTTCGCACCCGTTCCAGGTCCTGCGAAAAGTGAAGCACCCGCCACTGACAACGGGTCCCGGCCGCTGCTGGCGCTCGTCCTCGCCGCCCAGTTCATGGCGGTCCTCGACGTGTTCATCGTGAACGTCGCGGCCCCGACCATCGGCGCCGAACTCCACGCCTCCGGCGCCGATCTGCAGCTCGTGATCGCCGGCTACACCATCACCTACTCGGTGCTGCTGATCACCGGCGCCCGCCTCGGCGACCGGTTCGGACACGGCCGCGTCCACCTCGCCGGGCTCGCCCTGTTCACCACGGCCTCGCTGGCCTGCGGACTGGCCCAGGGCGCCGCCCAACTCATCGTCTTCCGGCTGGTGCAGGGCGCCGGCTCGGCCGTGATGATCCCGCAGGTGCTCAGCCTCATTCAGCGCAACTTCACCGGTGAGGCCCGGGCCAGGGCGCTGGGCGCCTACTCGGCGGTCATCGCGGTCGGCGCCGCGGCCGGGCAGGTGGTGAGCGGGGTCCTGGTCGACGCCGACCTGTTCGGCACCGGCTGGCGGCCGGTGTTTCTGGTGAACGTGCCGGTGGGACTGGCCCTCCTGGCCCTCGGCGGTCGCGTGCTGCCGGCCCGGGACGCGGCGGAGCGTGACCGGACCCGCGGCCTCGACCTGCCGGGGCTGCTGCTGCTCGGCGCGGCCGTGTCCTTGCTCACGGTGCCGCTGGTGCTCGGCCAGGAGGAGGACTGGCCGCTGTGGTCGTGGGTGTCGCTGGGCGCCTCCGTGCTCCTGTTCGCCCTGTTCTGCGCCTACGAGTCCGGGCTCGCCCGCCGCGGCGGCGCCCCGCTCATCGCCCCGCGCGTCCTGCGCCTGCCCGGCATGGGCCTGGCCGTGTTCCGCATCCTGGCGGTCATGGCCGTCAACGGCGGCTTCCTGTTCGCGCTCACCCTGCACATCCAGGGCGGCCTCGGCTACAGCGCCCTGCGCGCCGGTCTCGCCTTCGCGCCCACCGCGGTCGTCTTCGGCCTGGTCGGCCTGACCTGGCGCCGCTGGCCGGCGTCCTGGCAGCGGCACCTGAGCCCCGCCGGGTTCGTGCTGACTGCGCTGGCCGTGGCGGGCGTCGGTCTGATCCTGAAGGGCGGCGGCGACGGCGGAGTGTGGCTGTACGCCGCCTACGCGGGCGTGGGGGCGGGACTCGCGCTCGGCTTCAGCCCGACCCTCACCGGCGCCCTGGCCGCGGTACGCCCCGAGGACGCGGCCGATGCCAGCGGGCTGCTCGCCACGGTCGCACAGCTCGGACAGCTGACCGGAGTCGCCGCGTTCGGCACACTGTTCCTGAACCGGCTTGAGTCACTTGGGGCCCCGGAGGCGTATACCTCTGCGAAGGCGCTTCTGGCGTGCATGTTCGCGCTGGCCGGGACGGCCGCGGTGGGTGCCGTGTCCGGACTGGTACTGAGGCGTCGCTGACCGTATCGGCCCGGCCGTGGCAGAATCAAACGGCCGGAAGGGGGCGCGGCCCGACGGGAGGGAGCAGTGATGCCTGCGAGCATCCTCGAGGAGGTCGGCCACCTCCTCGAAGCGGCGTCGACACGGGACACGGTCACCCGCCTGAGCTGCCCTTCCTGCGGTTCCGTCCATGTCGCCCAGGTTCTCGGCGACAACGGCGGAATCTCCTACGTGTGCACGGCCTGCGGCCACAGCTGGAGCTGATCGATGGGTGCACACAGGCGAAAGTGCGACTGGTGCGGCAGCGGTACGCCGATCGTCCGCGACATGGAACCGGTCAACCCCGACTACCAGTACTGGTGTGAGGAATGCGCGCGGGCGCTGATCATAAAAGGCGACCCGATCGAGACGTACCGCGAGCTGGAGGGCGAGCCGATCTACGGCCGTCTCCTGGAGGAGCACTGCACCCTCAAGCGGTTCTACTCGTTCGTGACGGCCTGAGGTCCGTCGCCCGCGGGCCCCGGGAAACGATTTGGTGTTCCACCCCGTCGACCGTGTAATGTTGGCGTCGCCGCCAGGGAAACCGGGGCGACACAGCACGGGGCTATAGCTCAGTTGGTAGAGCGCCTGCATGGCATGCAGGAGGTCAGGAGTTCAATTCTCCTTAGCTCCACAGCAAGATCCCGCCGGATCGATTCGATCCGGCGGGATCTTTCGTTTTGCCCGTGAATCCCGGCCGGGGCCGGGGGAGTTCGAGGAACGCGGAAGGGCCGCCCGGTCCGGACGGCCCTTCGTGACGTGTGTCTCAGCGGCCCAGAGCGCGCCGTCCGCGGCCCTGGGAGAGGACCGGCAGGTTCCGGGACGGAGCGCGGTCCCGAGGGGCCTCCTCCTCGATGCGCAGGGCCAGCGCCGGGCAGCGGCGCACCGCGCGCACCGCCTTGGCCTCCGCGTAGCGCGGCACCTGGGCCTGGGCGACGGTCGGGAAGCCGTCGGCGCCGAGTTCGAAGACCTCCGGGAGGATGTCCGCGCACAGGCCGTGGCCGCGGCACAGCGTCCAGTCGACGTAGATCTTCTGCCGGCTGGCCCCGTTCTGCTCGGGGGCCTCCGCGCCGCCGGGGAGGCCCGTAGGGGCCCTGCCCCCCTCGAAGAGCGGCAGAACGCCCTCTACGGGCCGTCCGCAGCCGTTCCCGAGGACGTGGGCGGCGAGGTCGTCGGTGAACGCCTTGATGGTCGACTCCAGGAACATCGCCGAGCCGTCCGGGTGCGAGCACGCGCCACGGCGCTTGACGTTCTTGGCGACCTGCTTGAGGGCCTCCAGGGCGGCCGGTCCGCCGCCGTTGATGATGTCCTCCATGCCGCGCGCGGCGGCGGGCAGACCGAGGTAGCAGGGGCCGCACTGGCCGGCGCTCTCCTCGGCCAGCCACTGGGCCACGCGCAGCGACTCGCCCAGCGGGCAGGTCTCCTGACTGATCGGCAGGATCGCGCCGGCGCCCAGCGCACCGCCCACCGCGTCCAGGGAGTTGCGGGAGATGATCGCCTCGTTGACGGTCGCCGCGTCGATCCACTTGCCGTGGTAGCCGCCGGTCAGCACACCCTGCGGGACCTGCGGGGCGCCGGCGAGCTGCAGGACGTAGCGCAGCGGCACGCCCGTGGGGACCTCGATCACCATGGGGCGGGCGACCGCGCCGGAGACGGTGAGCATGACGGTGCCCGGCTCGTCGTACAGGCCGGTGTTGCCGTAGCGCTCCGGCCCTATGCGGGCGGCGATCGCCAGCTGGGCGAAGGTCTCGGCGTTCGACAGCAGGGTGGGTGCGCCGCCGACGCCGTTCTGCGAGGCGCTGACCTTGCGGCCGGGCGGGATCGCCGGGCCGCCGTCGACGGAGCGGATCAGCGACGCGGCGGCGCCGGTGACCATGCGGACCGGGTTGCGCTGCACGAACGCCTTCAGCGCCGAGCGGCGTCCGTTGCTCAGTCCGCGTTCGGCGAGGGCCGCCTCCATGGAGCGCTGCGTCGACTCACGGGTGACCCCCACCACGAGCGTGCGGGCACCCAGGGCCTCGGCGCACAGCAGCGCGCCGTCCAGGATCAGGTGCGGGGCGCGGTTGATCAGCACCGTGTCCTTGCGGCAGGCCGGTTCGTCCTCGCTGCCGTTGACGACCACGACAGGCCGTACACCGCGCTTGATCGCCGCCTCGGCGACCGAGCGCAGCTTCTTGTGGAAGGGGAAGCCCGCGCCGCCGCGGCCCTTCAGACCGATGTCCTCGGAGAGTTTGGCCAGTTGCTCGCCACCGAGGGGCTCGAGCGGTCCATGCACCTTCAGGTGCATGGACAGGTCGAGTCGTTCCACAAGGTCGAAGCCCGACGTGAGCTGAGGAAGGCCGACGACGCGGACTTCTGGGACGTCGGGCAGGGCCTCGTTCACCTATAGCCTCCGGAAGGCGTGTTCCAAGGTTCGCCCGAGCCCGATGCGTCGAAGGACTCACCGGGCCTTGCTTGATTGGCGGCACCGCTGTTGTACGTGTCGTTCTGGTTGTACGCGCCATAGCCGGTGTTCGTCTCACCGGTGTCGTACATATCACTGTTCCGGTAGGCCGCGGTGCCCGTGCTGCCGTAGGCCGGGATGTTGTTGTAGCCGGTGTCCTGCATGGGGTCGTAGGCCGACGGGGGCGCCTCGCCGACCGGCGGGGGCGAGGGGACCGGCCAGCTGCCCGAGGTGCTGCCGTCGACCCGCGGGACGGCCGCGGTGGCCTGCATGTCCAGGGGCAGATCCATGCGTGCGGTCTGGTCGGCCCCGAAGGGCTGCTGGCCGGGCTGCTGGGGCGTGACCGCGCGATAGGCGGCCGCGAAGCCGTTCGAGGGCTCCGGGGTCATGGCGCGGGAGGAGCCGGTGTCGTAGAACGCGCCCGAGGGGGCCGCCGCCGGCTGCGCGGGGGACGGCTTCGGTGCCCGGGCGCCCTCGTAGCCGGGGAGGGAGGAGGTCTCGGAGAGGCGGGCGCGGCTGGCCTCGAGCTCGTCGCGGGCCGCCATGGGGTCATTTCCCAGGAGTACGGCGAGACGGTCGGCGATCTTGCGCTTGACCGGACGAGGGGCGGCACGCAGGCCGAGCGCCGCGATGATCCCGACCAGGCACAGCTCGTAGGAGATCATGAAGAACGGCTTCGCCGGGCGCCCCGCGAACAGGCCGTGGATCACCGCGAAGCACAGCGCCGGGTAGGCCAGCATGTGCATCGCGCGCCAGCGGGCCGCGACGGGCGCCGGCGAGGCGAACTGGTTGCGCAGGGCGCCGGTGATACCGACGAAGATCATGAGGTACGCGGCCAGGGAGCCCATGCCGATGAGGGTGGCGCTGCCCGGGTTGGCGCCGCCGCTGCCCGTCAGCACCCAGCCGAAGGGGATCAGGGCGGCGATCCAGTCGGCGTGGTCCAGCGCGAGCTTGATCCCGATGTGCACGACCAGGAACGCGATCGAGGCCACCGCCGTCACCCGGTGGATGGCCTGCGCCACGATCCGCTGGCGGATGTTGAGCAGCAGCCGGTCCTGGGCGACCAGTCCCCAGATGCACGAGCAGGTGAGGCAGACGAGCGACAGGACGCCCGCACCGAAGTTCAGGAACTGCTGCAGCCAGCCGCCTCCGAGCAGCACGACGATGGGTATGAGCAGCAGGACGACAGCCGTCGCCACCCCGTAGGCCGACCGGCCCGGCCTGGGGAGCGAAGTGTTACTACGACGAGGGTTCATGGGGGCAACTCCGAGCAGTTTCGGGAAAGCGGTCCCGCTGCCGAACTCTAAGTGGCGCCATACCGATCGGTACGAGGTTTGAGTTATTGCGTTGTTATCAGGAGACAACGTGATTGTTGTGATGTCCGGGTAATGGGTGTTACGCGAAGTAAGCTGTGTCCTTGATTCAGTTGTCGCCGGGAGGGGTGGCCCGGTGCCAAGGATGCATACGCAAGCGCGTCGCATCCTGCTCAAGCGCTGCGGTACCCTAACGCCATGCGTGCCGTACGCCTTCTGCTTAGCGAGCCGCGCTGATCAGTCCCGACCACCGGCGAACCGCCTGGTCGGAGTCGGCGCGGCGTCCCCTCCTGTGCGAGGGGATTTTTCGTTTCCGGAACGACGAAGCCGCTGGCAGAGACGATCGATGGAGCTTAAGGATCATGAGCGAGACGAACCCCGCTGCCGCCACTGGTATGTCGGTGGATGCCGCGCCGCACCGCTACACGGCCGCCATGGCCGCCGAGATCGAGGCACGCTGGCAGGACTTCTGGGACGCCGACGGCACGTACGCGGCACCGAACCCCAAGGGTGACCTGGCGGGCGACCCCGAGGTCGTCGCCCGGCCCAAGAAGTTCATCATGGACATGTTCCCGTATCCCTCCGGCGCGGGCCTGCACGTCGGCCACCCCCTGGGATACATCGCCACCGACGTCTTCGCGCGCTTCCAGCGCATGACCGGGCACAACGTCCTGCACACCCTGGGCTTCGACGCCTTCGGCCTGCCCGCCGAGCAGTACGCGGTGCAGACCGGCACGCACCCGCGTGTCTCCACCGAGGCCAACATCGCGAACATGACGGCGCAGCTGCGCCGGCTGGGCCTGGGCCACGACAAGCGCCGGTCGTTCGCCACCATCGACCCGGACTACTACAAGTGGACCCAGTGGATCTTCCTGCAGATCTTCAACTCCTGGTACGACGACGAGGCGAACAAGGCCCGCCCGATCTCCGAGCTGATCGCCCAGTTCGAGACCGGTGACCGGGCCGTACCGGGCCACACGCGCGCGTGGCACGAGCTGAGCGCCGGCGAGCGGGCCGACGTCCTGGGCGAGTTCCGCCTGGCCTACGCCTCCGACGCGCCGGTCAACTGGTGCCCCGGCCTGGGCACCGTGCTGGCGAACGAGGAGGTCACCGCCGACGGCCGTTCCGAGCGCGGCAACTTCCCGGTCTTCAAGGCCAAGCTGCGTCAGTGGAACATGCGCATCACCGCCTACGCCGACCGGCTGCTGGACGACCTGGAGGCGCTGGACTGGCCCGAGGCCATCAAGCTGCAGCAGCGCAACTGGATCGGCCGCAGCGAGGGCGCCCGCGTCGACTTCCCGATCGACGGCGAGCACATCACCGTCTTCACCACCCGACCCGACACCCTGTTCGGCGCGACCTACATGGTGCTGGCGCCCGAGCACCCGATGGTCGAGAAGTTCACCCCGGCCGCGTGGCCGGAGGGCACCCACGAGGTGTGGACCGGCGGCCACGCCACCCCGGCCGAGGCCGTCGCCGCCTACCGCGCGCAGGCCGCCTCGAAGTCCGACGTCGAGCGGCAGGCCGAGGCCAAGGACAAGACCGGCGTCTTCACCGGCTCGTACGCCACCAACCCGGTCAACGGCGCGCAGGTCCCCGTCTTCATCGCCGACTACGTCCTGATGGGCTACGGCACCGGCGCGATCATGGCCGTTCCCGCGCACGACACGCGTGACTTCGAGTTCGCGCGCGCCTTCGAGCTGCCGATCGAGTGCGTCGTCGAGCCGACCGACGGCCGTGGCACGGACACCTCGACCTGGGACGAGGCCTTCGTGTCGTACGACGCGAAGATCGTCAACTCCGTCGGCGAGGGTGTCTCCCTGGACGGCCTGGGCGTCGTCGAGGCCAAGGCGCGCATCACCGAGTGGCTGGAGCGCCGGGGCATCGGCGAGGGCACCGTCAACTTCCGTCTGCGCGACTGGCTGTTCAGCCGGCAGCGCTACTGGGGCGAGCCCTTCCCGATCGTCTACGACGAGGACGGCATCGCCCACGCGCTGCCCGAGTCGATGCTGCCGCTGGAGCTGCCCGAGGTCGAGGACTACAGCCCGCGCACCTTCGACCCGGACGACGCCGACACCCAGCCCGAGACCCCGCTGTCCCGCAACGAGGACTGGGTCAACGTCACCCTGGACCTGGGCGACGGGCCGAGGAAGTACCGGCGCGAGACCAACACCATGCCCAACTGGGCCGGTTCCTGCTGGTACGAGCTGCGCTACCTGGACCCGCACAACGCCGAGCGGCTGGTCGACCCGGAGATCGAGCAGTACTGGATGGGCCCGCGCGAGGGTCAGCCGCACGGCGGTGTCGACCTGTACGTCGGCGGCGCCGAGCACGCGGTGCTGCACCTGCTGTACGCCCGCTTCTGGTCCAAGGTCCTGTTCGACCTGGGGCACGTCTCCTCCGCGGAGCCGTTCCACAAGCTGTTCAACCAGGGCATGATCCAGGCCTACGTCTACCGCGACGCCCGAGGTATCGCCGTACCGGCCGCCGAGGTGGAGGAGCGCGACGGCGCCTACTACTACCAGGGCGAGAAGGTCTCCCGGCTGCTGGGCAAGATGGGCAAGTCCCTGAAGAACGCGGTCACCCCGGACGAGATCTGCGCCGAGTACGGCGCCGACACCCTGCGCCTGTACGAGATGGCGATGGGCCCGCTGGACGTCTCCCGGCCGTGGGACACACGCGCGGTGGTCGGCCAGTTCCGGCTGCTGCAGCGGCTGTGGCGCAACATCGTCGACGAGGCGACGGGTGAGGTGACCGTCACCGACGCCGAGCCCGACGAGGAGACGCTGCGCGCCCTGCACAAGGCGATCGACGGCGTGCGCGGCGACCTGGAGGGCATGCGGTTCAACACCGCGATCGCCAAGGTCACCGAGCTGAACAACCACCTGACCAAGGCGGGCGGCGCGGTGCCGCGTTCGGTCGCCGAGCCGCTGGTGCTGCTGGTCGCCCCGCTGGCCCCGCACATCGCCGAGGAGCTGTGGCGCAGGCTGGGCCACACCGACTCGGTCGTCCACCGGGACTTCCCGGTCGCGGACCCGCGGTACGTCGTGGACGAGGCCGTGACCTGCGTGGTGCAGATCAAGGGCAAGGTCAAGGCGCGCCTGGAGGTGCCGCCGTCCATCTCCGAGGAGGAGCTGGAGAAGATCGCCCTGGCCGACGAGAAGGTCGTCGCGGCGCTGGAGGGGGCCGGCATCCGGAAGGTGATCGTGCGGGCGCCGAAGCTGGTCAACATCGTTCCCGCGTAGGCAGCAGGGCAACCTTGCCAGCCGGCCTGCGTGGGCGGTCGGCCTGCGTGGGCGGCCGTCTGCGTGGGCAGCCGGTCCGCGTGGACGGCGTTCCCGCCCAGGCACCGGGCACCGCCTCCGGGTTGTCCCCTACGGGCCGGATCCGGGTCTTCTACGGGCAGGTTCGGGGTTCTTCTGGAACTCCGGGCCTGCCCGTCTCGTTTACGGTGAAAGAAGACGCGGAACAGGCCGCGCGGGCCGGAGGAGGAGCACGGTGGAAGCAGTGATCGCGGTCTTCGTCCTGCTCTTCGTCCTCTTCCTGGTGCTGGGCACCTACGCGGCGGTGAAGGCGGTCGGCGCCGCGAAGCGCGGCGTCGACCGCACCATCGACCAGGCCCGCCGCACGGTCGAGGACCACACTCTGCGGGCCAAGACGTTCGTGCCGGGTCCAGTGAGCGGCGTCGCCCAGCTGCGCCTGAGGCTGCGCACCTCCATGCGGGCCACGCAGGACGCGCTGCAAGCGGGCGCGTCCGACGACGAGTCCCTCAAGGAGTCCCTGGCGCTCTTCCAGCGCCTGAGCGCACACGGCCATGAACTGGACGGCGAGCTCAAGCGCCTGGAGTCCGAACCCGACCGCGCCACGCTCGCCCAGCGGCTGCCCGATCTGCGCGCCCGCACCGAGCGCATCACGCAGTCGGCCGACTCCCTGCGCTGGGCGGCCCGCGACCGGGCCCGCCGCTTCGCCGACGACGACCTGGACACGCTGAGCGCGCAGATCGACCTCGAGGCCGGTGCCCTGCGGCACTGGACGAAGGACGAGCCGTCCGTCGCCCCATTGTCGTGGCCCGAAGCCCCCGCGGCCGAAGCCGAAGGCGGGGCGGCTCGGCAGACCTGGCCGGAGACCCCTCGGTCCGGCGAGGCCGAGGAGCCGACTCGGGCCGCCATCACCCCGCCCGCCCCGCGCCCCACCTACCCATGGCAGAAGAAACCCCGCCCCGAGAGCACCACTTGATCCGGTCAAGGCCGGACCAGGTGAGAGGGGCCGGGCTGCCCTCCGACCGCTACGCCAGGTAACCTCCAGCTCATGTCCCGCCATGTCGCGATCGTCACCGATTCAACGGCCTACCTGCCGCCCCGGACGATGGAGCGCCACGGCATCACAGCGGTTCCCCTGACCGTGGTCCTCGGCGACCAGGCCCTGGACGAGGGCACCGAGATCTCGACCCGTTCCCTGGCCCAGGCCCTGCAGAAGCGACGCCCCGTCACCACCTCGCGGCCCAGCCCCCGGCTCTTCGCCGACACGTACCGCAGGGTCGCCGAGTCCGGCGCCTGCGGCATCGTCTCCCTGCACTTGTCCGCCGAACTGTCGGGCACCTACGACGCCGCGGTCCTCGCGGCGCGCGAGGCGCCGGTGCCGGTGCGGGTGGTGGACACCGGGACGGTCGGGATGGCCCTGGGGTTCTGTGCCCTTGCCGCGGCGGAGGCGGCGGAGGCCGGCGGCACGGTGGACGAGGTCGTCACCGCTGCCGAGAAGCGCGCGTCGGGCACATCCGCCTACTTCTACGTCGACACCCTCGACTATCTGCGCCGCGGCGGCCGGATCGGCGCCGCGCAGGCACTGCTGGGTTCCGCTCTCGCCGTCAAGCCCCTGCTGCAGCTGGACGGCGGCCGTATCGAGCTGCTGGAGAAGGTCCGGACGGCGTCGAGGGCGATCGCCCGTCTCGAGGAGATCGCCGCCGACCGCGCCGGCAGCGCGGAGGTCGACATCGCTGTCCACCATCTCGCGGCCCCCGAACGGGCGTCGGCGCTGGCGGACCGGCTGCGGACGCGCGTGCCCTCGGTGGGCGACCTGCATGTGAGCGAGGTCGGAGCGGTGATCGGGGCACACACCGGGCCCGGTCTGCTGGGGGTCGTGGTCTCGCCGCGGTGACGGCGTGGCCGTCGCGGTTGCCAACCGCCGCATTGCCCTTCGGCTGGGCGAGGTTGTGGATTGCCTGAGGCCCTTTCAGGTGGCCGGTTCACTCGTGTGGGTGGTGGAGATATCCACAACCGGCCGGTGATCCCCGGGAATTGAGCAAGATCATCGCGGTGGCGGTGGATGTCCCATCCTCGTCGCATGGCACTTCGATCACGTACACGCACAGCGACAGCGACCAGTGGACCGGGGCGCGCCCCCGCCTCCGACGGCCGGGTGAGGCACCGCCGCGCGCCGGTACGGGGCCGGGCGGGTCGCAGGCACGCGTCGGCGGAACTCCGACGGCGGGCGCGGCAGTTGTTCCCCGAACGGGGCCCTGACGGGCGGGAGTCGGGAGCGGGGCCGCCGGTAGGCCCCGGGGGCTGGACCGACGAGCAGGATGTCGGAGGGCCGGCGCCGGACGTGCGCGACAGTGTGTCGGTCCTGGACGCGCAGGACTTCGTGTCGGCAGAGGAAGCGACCGGGGAGCCGGAGCCTCGGCGGGCCGGGGACGCCTGGCGCGGGCGTGCCGGACTGGCCGTCCGGGAGCGGTTGCCGCTGTGGCTGCAGTCCAGGTGCGGGCTGGAGCGGCGCAGCGTCGTGGCGCTCTCGGTGCTGCTCGTAGTCGCCGCTGTCCTCGCCGTGCAGCACTTCTGGGCCGGCCGGACGCAGTCCGTACGGGCGCCGGAAGTGGTGCGGGCGGCGGTGCCGTTCGGCGCGGGGAAAGCGAGCGGGGAGCCCGGGCCGGGGGTTTCGGCCGGGGCGCCGGGCGCTGTGGGAACGGCCGGGGGCGGGGCCGAGATCGTCGTGGACGTCAGCGGCAAGGTCCGCAGGCCCGGCATCCACCGCCTGCCGCCCGGCTCACGGGTCACCGACGCGCTGCGGGCCGCCGGTGGTGTACGGCCCGGCACCGACCTTCAGGGCCTCAATCGGGCACGCTTCCTCGTGGACGGTGAGCAGGTGGTCGTCGGTGGCCCCGCCTTCCCGGCGCCGGGACCTGCCGGCGCGGCCGGGGGAGGCCCGGCGGGCGTGGCACCCGCGGCCCCCGTCTCCCTCAACACGGCGACCGCGGAGCAGCTCGACACCCTGCCCGGTGTCGGCCCCGTGCTGGCCCAGCACATCGTCGACTACCGCACTCGGCACGGCGGTTTCCGCACCGTGGGTGAGCTGCGCGAGGTAAACGGCATCGGCGACCGCCGGTTCGCCGATCTGCGGAATCTCGTACGGCCATGAACCGCCGGACCGAGCCCGCGCCGCGCGATGGCCGCGCTGATTGTCCGGCCGATCTCGCGTCGTGCGGCCGAGGCGTTGATTGTCCGGCCGATCTCGCGTCGTGCGGCCGAGGCGTTGATTGTCCGGCCGATCTCGCGTCGTGCGGCCGAGGCGTTGATTGTCCGGCCGATCTCGCGTCGTGCGGCCGAGGCGTTGATTGTCCGGCCGATCTCGCGTCGTGCGGCCGAGGCGTTGATTGTCCGGCCGCCCCCGCCTCGCGCGACCGAAACGCTGATCGTCCGGCCGACCCCGCGCCGCACCCTCACCGAGCCGACCGCTCGGCCGTCCACAGCTCCTCCGGGAAGCGCCTTGGGGCCGCTCATCCCCGGCAGGAGGGACCGACGGACCTACGGCTCGTGCCGCCCGCGCTCGCGGCCTGGGTGACGGCGGCGCTCATGCTGGACGCGACCTCCGGGTGGGTCGCGGCTGTCGTCGTCGGCTGTCTGGGCGCGGCGGTGCTTCTGCTCGGGGTGCGGAGGGGCAGGGCGCGCGCCGGGTCGGCGGTGAAGGGGGCGTGGCCGCGGGTCTCGGTCGCCGCCGTGCTGCTCTGCGTCGCCGCGGCCGCCGTGTCCGCCGGGCTGCACGGAGCCGACGTGCGTCGTGGGCCCGTGCCAGAGCTGGCCCGGCGGTACGCCATGGTGACCGCCGAGGTCGAGGTGACCGCCGATCCACGGCCGACCCGGCCCCGGATCAGAGGGGATCACGCCGCCCCGGCCTCCGTCCTGGTCGAGGGAGAGGTACGACGGCTGCGGGAGAGCGACGGGACGGCGGTGGTGACGCGGGCGCCGGTGCTGGTGATCGTCCCCGCGGGGGGTCCCGGCGGCGTGGGGCCCGCCCCCGGGGGCCGGTCGCGGTCGCCCTGGCTGGAGTTGCTGCCCTCCACGCGGGTGCGTGTCGAGGCGCGGATGGCTCCGCCGCTGCTGGGCGGGGACCCGGTCGCGGGGGTGCTGCGGGTGCGGGGACGTGCCGCGCCCGAGGTGGTGGGCGGACCCTCGGGAGCGCAGCGGTTCGCGGGACGGTTGCGGGCCGGGCTGCGCGAGGCGACCGACGGGCTGCCTGCGGACGCGCGGGCGCTGCTGCCCGGCCTGGTCGTCGGGGACACCTCGCGCATCACACCGGAGCTGGACGAGGCGTTCAAGGAGACCGACCTGGCGCACACCCTCGCCGTGTCCGGCAGCAACCTCACGATCATCCTCGCCCTGCTCATCGGACCGCCGGGTATGGCGCAACTCGTGGAGCGGCGGGGGCTCGCCCCCCGGCTGGGCATTCCGCTGCGGGCGACCGCGGTGCTCGGCGGGGTCCTCACACTCGGGTTCGTCGTCGTGTGCAGACCGGATCCGAGCGTGCTGCGCGCCGCGGCGTGCGGGGCCGTGGTGCTTCTGGCCCTGGCGACCGGGCGCCGCAGATCCCTGATCCCGGCGCTGGCGACGGCCGTGCTGCTCCTGGTGCTCTACGACCCCTGGCTGGCCCGCAGTTACGGCTTCCTGCTCTCGGTGCTGGCCACCGGCGCGCTGCTCACCCTCGCCCCGCGGTGGAGCGAGGCGCTGCGCCGGCACCGGGTCCCACCCCGGCTGGCCGAAGGGCTCGCCGCGGCGGCCGCGGCGCAGGCGCTGTGCGCGCCGGTCGTCGCCGTGCTGTCGGCGCGGGTGAGCCTCGTGGCGGTGCCGTGCAACCTGCTCGTGGAGGTCGCGGTGGCGCCGGCCACCGTACTGGGCTTCGCCGCGCTGGCGACGGCGCCGGTGATGATGCCGGTGGCCAAGGCGCTGGCGTGGGTCGCGAGTTGGCCGGCTGGGTGGATCGCGGAGATCGCACGGACCGGGGCCGCGTTGCCGGGCGGGGGAGTGGACTGGCCGGGCAGTTGGGCAGGGGCGCTGCTGCTCGCCCTGGTCACGGTGGCCGTCCTGCTCATCGGCCGGCGGCTGCTGAGGCATCCGTGGCTGTGCGGGGCCTGCCTGACGCTGCTCGTGCTGGTGGTGGTGCAGCCGCCGCCGCTGACCAGAGTGATCACGGGCTGGCCCCCGCCCGGCTGGCGGTTCGCGGTGTGCGACGTGGGCCAGGGCGATGCGACCGTGCTCGCGGCCGGGCCGGGCAGCGGGGTGGTCGTGGACGCCGGACCGGACCCCGAGCTCGTCGACCACTGCCTGCGCGCGCTGGGGATCACGAGGATTCCGCTCGTCGTGCTCACCCACTTCCACGCCGATCATGTGGCCGGACTGCCCGGTGTGCTGCGGGGGCGTTCCGTCGGGGCGATCGAGACGACGGGTCTGGAGGAGCCCGCGGACCAGGTCGCGTTCGTGCGCGGGCAGGCGGCGGCGCGGCGCATCCCGGTGACCCGCGCGGTCGCCGGGGAGCGGCGGCGCACCGGCGCGCTGTCCTGGCAGGTGCTGTGGCCCCCGGCGGACGCGGCACCGGAGCAGGACGGGCCGAACGACGCCAGCGTGGCCATGCTGGTCCGCTCGGCGGGCCTGCGGCTGCTGCTGCTCGGGGATCTCGAACCACCGGCCCAGCAGGCCCTGCTGAGGTCCCCGCAGGGCGCGCTGCTGGGCGGCGTGGACGTCCTCAAGGTCGCCCATCACGGTTCCGCGTACCAGGATCCGGAACTGATACGCCGGGTGGCGCCGCGGATCGCTCTGATCAGCTGTGGGCAGGACAACCCGTACGGGCATCCCGCCCCCGGCACCGTGGCGGCGCTGCGGGCACTGGGCGCCGTGGTGCTGCGGACCGACCGGGACGGGGCGCTCGCCGTCGCGGACAGGGGCGGCAGGCTGAGCGTGGCGCGAGACTGAGGGCATGAACTCCTCACAGGTCGATGCCTACCTCCGCCGGCTGGGCGTCGAGCACCCGGAGCACCCCGCCACCGCCGCCGCGTTGCGTGCACTGCAGCTGCGCCATCTGCAGACCGTGCCCTTCGAGAACCTCTCCGTCCACCTGGGCGAGGAGATCGTGCTGGAGGAGGAACGGCTGTGGGACAAGGTGGTGGGGACGCGGCGGGGCGGGTTCTGCTACGAACTCAACGGAGCCTTCGCGGCGTTGCTGGGCGCGCTGGGTTTCGAGGTCACGCTGCTCGCGGCGCGGGTGCACGGCGGCGAGGGGCGGCTGGGGATCCCGTACGACCATCTCGCGCTGCGGGTGCGGGCGGTGGACGGGAGCGAGTGGCTGGCCGACGTCGGATTCGGGGCGTTCAGTCACTTCCCGCTGGAGTTCGGGGAGAGGGGTGAGCAGGAGGATCCCGGTGGGGTGTTCCGGATCGTCGAGAGGGGGCCGGATCTGGACGTCTTCATGAACGGTGAGCCGCAGTACCGGCTGGAGACGCGACCGCGTGAGCTCGGTGACTTCGTGGCCGGGGCGTGGTGGCACAGCACTTCGCCGGCCTCCCACTTCGTGCGGTCACTGGTGTGTTCCAGGGTGACGGAGGACGGAGGGCGGATCACGCTCGGCGGGCGCACGTTGAAGGTGACGGGAGGCGACGGGCGGCGGGAGGAGCGCGAGTTGGGCACGGACGAGGAGGTGCTCGCGGTGTACCGGGAGAGGTTCGGGATCGAGCTGGGTCGTGTGCCGGCCGTGCGCGAGGACTGAGGTCCGGCCGGGTGCCCGAGAATGGGCCGGTGAGCGATGTGAGACATGTGCTGGTGCTGCCCGACCGGGATGCCGCCGAGGAGGCGGCCGAGGCGTTGGGGGAGCGGTTCGGGGTCAGGGAGGAGCCGCAGCTCGTGCGGGACGCGCTGGCCGGTGAGGACGACGCCGAGGACGCGCAGTGGCTCCTCGTCCTGCGGGACGAGGAGGGGCGGCTGGATCCCGGGGAGCTGGACGCGTTCGCGGGGGAGTGGGAGGGGTGGCGGGAGGAGCCGTAGCCGTCCCGAGCCGTGGCCTCCGGTCGGGGGGGCGCACCTGCGCGGGGCGTGTTGTCAGTGGTGCGTGCCATGCTTGGCGCGATGGCCAAGAAGACTGCGAATGACGACCCCCTCGCCCCGGTGACGCTTGCCGTGGGCCAGGAGGACCTGCTGCTCGACCGGGCCGTGCAGGAGGTGGTGGCCGCCGCCAGGGCCGCCGACGCCGACACGGACGTACGTGACCTGACCCCGGACCAGTTGCAGCCCGGCACACTCGCCGAGCTGACCAGCCCGTCGCTCTTCGCGGAGCGCAAGGTCGTGGTCGTACGCAACGCGCAGGATCTCTCGACCGACACGATCAAGGACGTGAAGGCGTACCTCGGGGCGCCGGCCGAGGAGATCACCCTGGTGCTGCTGCACGCGGGGGGAGCCAAGGGCAAGGCGCTTCTCGACGCCGCCCGGAAGGCCGGGGCGCGTGAGGTCGCCTGCCCGAAGATGACCAAGCCGGCGGATCGGCTGGCCTTCGTGCGCGGGGAGTTCCGGACGGCCGGGAGGTCCGCCACGCCGGAGGCCTGCCAGGCGCTGGTCGACGCCATCGGGAGTGATCTGCGGGAGCTGGCCTCGGCCGTGTCCCAGCTGGTCGCCGACGTCGAGGGGACCATCGACGAGGCGGTCGTGGGGCGGTACTACACCGGGCGGGCGGAGGCGTCGAGCTTCACCGTGGCCGACCGGGCCGTGGAGGGGCGGGCGGCGGAGGCGCTGGAGGCGCTGCGGTGGTCGCTGGCCACGGGGGTGGCTCCCGTGATGATCACCAGTGCGCTGGCGCAGGGAGTGCGGGCGATCGGCAAGCTGTCGTCCGCGCGTGGGGGGCGACCTGCGGACCTGGCGCGGGAGCTGGGGATGCCGCCGTGGAAGATCGATCGGGTGCGGCAGCAGATGCGGGGGTGGACGCCGGACGGGGTCGCCGTCGCGCTGCGGGCGGTGGCGGAGGCGGACGCGGGAGTGAAGGGCGGGAGCGACGATCCCGAGTACGCGCTGGAGAAGGCCGTGGTGACGATCGCGCGGGCTGCGCGGTCGCGGGGGCGGGGGTGAGGTTGCGTCTTTCGGTGCCTTTGCCGGGGGCTGGGCGCCTTTGCCGGGGGCTGGGCGCCGTTGCCGGGGGCTCTGCCCCCAGGCCCCCGTTCGGCCCTGAAGGGGCCTCGTCCTCAAACGCCGGACGGGTTGAGATGCGCGGAGCGCCACAACGGACCCACGACGAACGAAGACCCCGCCCCACCCCGGGGAAGGGGGGAAGCGAGGTCTTCGGTCTGTGCTTGCGAGCCTGTACCCGCGTGGCGAACGCAGGCCGCGTACAGGCTCTGGGTGCCGGACGGGAGCGGATGAGAGAGGGCCCGCTCTGGGTCCCTCCGGCGGTCAGATCAAAGGAAGGTGTCAGCCCTTGAGGGACGCGACCTTGGAAGCAAGCGCCGACTTCTTGTTGGCGGCCTGGTTCTTGTGGATGACGCCCTTCGAGACGGCCTTGTCGAGCTGACGCGCGGCAGCGCGCTGGTACTCGGTGGCCTTCTCGACGTCACCCGCGGCAGCGGCCTCGCGGGCCTTGCGGATCGCGGTCTTCAGGGAGGACTTGACGGCCTTGTTGCGCAGCCGGGCCTTCTCGTTGGTCTTGATCCGCTTGATCTGGGACTTGATGTTCGCCACTGATTGAGCCTTTTCAGGTTCAGGCGCGGGACCGCATGGGACCCGGGCCAGGTGATTTCTTGAGGTGCGCCTCGCGCTGAGAGGGCATGAGGCACAGCCACCCAGGCTACCAGTGGCCCGGCCGACGGCCCAAAACGGTTCCCGGTCGCCCGCCGTGGGACCATGGAGCCTACGTATCGATCCGACCCGAGGCATAAGGCGCCTCAAGAGACAGGACCCTGCGTGCCCGCGACCCCTAACAATGTGCCCGAGCCGAGCCGTACCGACCCGGCTCTGATCCGCAATTTCTGCATCATCGCGCACATCGACCACGGCAAGTCCACGCTCGCCGACCGGATGCTCCAGCTGACCGGCGTCGTCGAGCAGCGCCAGATGCGTGCCCAGTACCTCGACCGCATGGACATCGAGCGCGAGCGCGGCATCACGATCAAGTCCCAGGCGGTGCGGTTGCCGTGGGCCCCGACCCACGACAAGAGCAATACGCACATCCTCAACATGATCGACACCCCGGGGCACGTCGACTTCACCTACGAGGTCTCGCGGTCGCTCGCCGCCTGCGAGGGGACCATCCTCCTCGTCGACGCCGCCCAGGGCATCGAGGCGCAGACCCTCGCCAACCTCTACCTGGCGATGGAGAACGACCTCACGATCATCCCCGTGCTCAACAAGATCGACCTGCCGGCCGCGCAGCCCGAGAAGTTCGCCGAGGAGCTCGCCAACCTGGTCGGCTGCGACCCCGCCGACGTGCTCAGGGTCTCCGCCAAGACCGGTGTCGGCGTCGACGCGCTGCTCGACAAGGTGGTCAGGGACATTCCGGCGCCGGTGGGTGTCGCCGACGCCCCCGCCCGCGCGATGATCTTCGACTCGGTCTACGACTCCTACCGCGGCGTCGTGACGTACGTCCGTGTCATCGACGGTCAGCTCAACAAGCGTGAGCGGATCAGGATGATGTCGACCGGCGCCACGCACGAGCTGCTGGAGATCGGTACGAACTCGCCGGAGATGCTGGCCGCCGACGGCCTCGGCGTCGGCGAGGTGGGCTATCTCATCACCGGTGTGAAGGACGTGCGGCAGTCCAAGGTCGGTGACACCGTCACCAGCCAGCAGAAGGGGGCCACGGAGGCGCTCGGCGGCTACAAGGACCCCAAGCCCATGGTCTTCTCGGGGCTCTACCCGCTGGACGGCTCCGACTACCCGGAGCTGCGCGAGGCCCTCGACAAGCTCCAGCTCAACGACGCCGCGCTCGTCTACGAGCCGGAGACCTCGGCGGCGCTGGGCTTCGGCTTCCGTGTCGGCTTCCTGGGGCTGCTGCACCTGGACGTGATCCGCGAGCGCCTGGAGCGCGAGTTCGGGCTCGATCTCATCGCGACCGCGCCGAACGTGGTCTACCGGGTCGTGATGGAGGACGGCAGCGAGCACATCGTCACCAACCCGAGCGAGTTCCCCGAGGGGAAGATCAACGAGGTGTACGAGCCCGTCGTACGGGCCACGATCCTCGCGCCGACCGAGTTCATCGGTTCGATCATGGAGCTGTGCCAGACCCGGCGCGGCACCCTCCTGGGCATGGACTACCTGTCCGAGGACCGGGTCGAGATCCGCTACACGCTGCCGCTCGCGGAGATCGTCTTCGACTTCTTCGACCAGCTGAAGTCCAAGACCCGCGGCTACGCCTCGCTGGACTACGAGCCCACGGGCGAGCAGACCTCCAGCCTGGTCAAGGTCGACATCCTGCTGCACGGTGACAAGGTGGACGCCTTCTCCGCGATCACTCACAAGGACGCGGCCTACGCCTACGGTGTGCGGCTCGTCGCCAAGCTGCGCGAGCTCATCCCCCGGCAGGCCTTCGAGGTGCCCATCCAGGCCGCCATCGGCTCGCGGGTCATCGCCCGCGAGACCATCCGCGCCATCCGCAAGGACGTCCTCGCCAAGTGCTACGGCGGTGACATCTCCCGTAAGCGGAAGCTGCTGGAGAAGCAGAAGGAGGGCAAGAAGCGGATGAAGATGGTGGGTTCCGTGGAGGTTCCGCAGGAGGCCTTCATCGCCGTACTGAGCAGCGATGACAGCGCGGGGTCGGCCAAAAGCAAGAAGTAACCGCGGGTAACCGAGGCTCACGTCCGCAAACCGGGCAGAACGGGGGCCCGTCGTGCGAAAGCGTGACGGGCCCCTACGCGCGCGTAGGGTCGCTCTCTGTAGGAAGTGACAGCCCGTCGCCCCTTACGAACCGGCCGGTCGGGCTCTACCCTGATCTCTGCTCGATGGTTACTCGCGAGTTAAACAACGGCTCGCGAGCGAGCCAGCCGTAGTAAGACCGCCGCAGTCAATACCGCCGCTTTTGAGCCAGCCGCACAGTCGCGGGCCCCGGAGGATGTCGTGAGCGACACACAGACACTGATCGAGAACCGTCCGCCGAGCGTGGCGAACCTCTTCCTGGAGCGGGCCGCGGCCACACCGGAGGCCGAGGCCTACCGCTATCCCGTGCCGCCGGCCGCGGGGCAGGGCCCGGACGAGTGGAAGTCGCTGACCTGGGCCGAGGCCGCCGAGCGGGTGTACGCGATCGCCGCGGGCCTCATCGAGCTGGGCGTGCAGCCCGAGCAGCGGGTCGCGCTCGCCTCCTCCACCCGTGTCGAGTGGCTCCTCGCCGACCTCGGCATCATGTGCGCCGGTGCGGCGACCACCACCGTCTACCCGCAGACCAACGCCGACGAGTCGGCGTTCATCCTCTCCGACTCCGAGAGCCGGGTGCTGATCGCCGAGGACGCGGCCCAGCTCGCCAAGGCCGTGGAGAAGCGCGCCGAGCTGCCCGCCCTCACGCACGTCGTCGTGATCGACGCGGCGGGCGTGGAGACCAGTGACTGGATCCTCACCCTCGCCGAGCTGGAGGCCCGGGGCGTCGCCCGGCTGGAGAAGGACCCCGAGCTGATCAAGGAGCGGGTCGGTTCGATCACCAGGGACCAGCTCGCGACGCTGATCTACACCTCCGGCACCACCGGCCGCCCCAAGGGTGTGCGGCTCGCGCACGACAGCTGGTCGTACATGGCGAAGGCGATCGCCGCGACGGGGCTGGTGAGCCGCGAGGACGTGCAGTACCTGTGGCTGCCGCTCGCGCACGTCTTCGGCAAGGTGCTCACGTCCGGCCAGATCGAGGTCGGCCACGTCACCGCCGTGGACGGCCGCGTCGACAAGATCATCGAGAATCTGCCGGTCGTGCAGCCGACGTACATGGCCGCCGTGCCGCGGATCTTCGAGAAGGTCTACAACGGGGTCGCCGCGAAGGCCCGCGCGGGCGGCGGCGCCAAGTACAAGATCTTCCAGTGGGCCGCGGAGGTCGCCCGCGAGTACGCGAAGGTCGCCCAGGACAACTTCCGGCGCACCGGGACGGCCTCGGTGCCGTTCGCGCTCGGCGCGAAGCACAAGGCGGCCGACGCGCTGGTGTACGCCAAGATCCGGGAGGCGTTCGGCGGAAACCTGCGGGCCTGCGTCTCCGGCTCGGCGGCGCTCGCGCCCGAGATCGGCTACTTCTTCTCCGGCGCCGGCATCCACATCCTCGAGGGCTACGGCCTGACGGAGTCCTCCGCGGCCTCCTTCGTCAACCCGGGCGAGGCCTACCGCACCGGCACGGTCGGCAAGCCGCTGCCCGGCACCGAGGTGCGCATCGCGGACGACGGGGAGATCCTGCTGCGCAGCCCCGGCATCATGCAGGGCTACCACGGGCTGCCCGAGAAGACCGCCGAGGTGCTGGAGCCGGACGGCTGGTTCCACACCGGTGACATCGGCGAGCTCTCGCCCGACGGGTACCTGCGCATCACCGACCGCAAGAAGGACCTCATCAAGACGTCCGGCGGCAAGTACATCGCGCCCGCCGAGGTCGAGGGACAGTTCAAGGCGGTGTGCCCGTACGTGTCCAACATCCTGGTGCACGGGGCCGACCGGAACTTCTGCACGGCGCTGATCGCGCTGGATGAGCCGTCGATCCTGGAGTGGGCCAAGGAGAACGGCCTGGAGGGCAGGTCCTACGCCGAGGTCGTCGCCGCGCCGGCCACGGTCGCCATGGTCGAGGGCTACGTCAAGGAGCTCAACGCGGGCCTGCAGAAGTGGCAGACCATCAAGAAGTTCCGGCTGCTGCCGCGCGACCTCGACGTCGAGCACGGCGAGATCACCCCGAGCCTGAAGCTGAAGCGCCCGGTGGTCGAACGGGAGTACAAGCACCTGATCGACGAGATGTACGCGGGTACGCGCGAGGCATAAGTCCGTGACGGTGCGGCTTTCGCGCGGGTGCGACGTGGGAGTGAGCGGTGCCCGCGCCCTCTGCCGGGGGTGCGGGGGTCGCCCCCCGCGGTGATGCGCCAAGCACCTGATCGACGAGATGTACGCGGGTACGCGCGAGGCGTAGATGGTCGCATCCCCGTATCCGCGAGGCGTAGACCGTCACGCGGGGTGATTGTGGGGTACCAGGTGGCGTAGCTCCCGGACCTGTGCGCGCAGGCGTTCCAGGTCCGGGGGGTGCTCTCCGGTGAACTCTTCCTCCAGTTCCGCCAGCCGCCGGCTGAGTTCTCCGTGCAGCCGCTCCAGTTGCTGGCTCTTGCGGTGCAGGTCCAGGAAGACGGAGACCTTGGCCCGTAACACCCAGGGGTCGAACGGCTTGGTCAGGTAGTCCGCCGCCCCGGTGGCATAGCCGCGGAAGGCGTAGCCGGAGTCGTCGTCCGCGCCGGTCAGGAAGATGATCGGGACGTCCTTGGTCTGGTCGAGCCGTTTGATGTTGGCGGCCGTCTCGAAGCCGTCCATGCCCGGCATCCGGACGTCGAGCAGGACCAGGGCGAACTGCTGCCGCAGCAGCGCCTTCATCGCCTCCTCGCCCGAACGGGCCCGTACCAGTGGCTCGTTGAGGGACCCCAGGACGGCCTCCAGTGCGATCAGGTTGTCCTCCATGTCGTCGACGAGGAGGATGCTGGCGCGCTCGTAGGTCGTTGCCTCAAGCCTCATGGTGACTGTGCCTCATTCGTTTTCGGGCGTCGGTGTCGCCGCCGCCTCCTCGATGTCCGTCCGTTCCGCGGCCCCCGCGCCCTCCGGATCCAGCAGACCGCAGACGACGGTCAGCAACTGGTCGACGTCCACCGGCTTCGGTACGTAGTCGTTCGCGCCCCGCGCGATGGACTTCTCGCGGTCGCCGGGC
Source organism: Streptomyces sp. C1-1 (assembly GCF_050214755.1). Taxonomy (NCBI): domain Bacteria; kingdom Bacillati; phylum Actinomycetota; class Actinomycetes; order Kitasatosporales; family Streptomycetaceae; genus Streptomyces; species Streptomyces sp. C1-1. The sequence continues at coordinate 6,535,726 of NZ_CP189826.1, forward strand.
ATCGCCTTCGCGGTGAGCGCGACGATCGGCAGGCCGGTCCAGCGCGGGGCGCGGCGGATGGCGGAGATCGTCTCGTAGCCGTCCATCTCCGGCATCATGATGTCCATCAGGACGAGCTCGACGTCCGGGTTGCGTTCCAGGGTCTCGATGCCCTCGCGGCCGTTCTCCGCGTACAGCACCGGCATGCCGACGCGGCCGAGGACGTGCGTGAGGGCGAAGACGTTGCGGATGTCGTCGTCCACGATCAGCACCCGCCGTCCCGGCAGGACCTGACCGGCCCGGCCCGCCTTCCAGGCCTCCAGCTTGGTGGGGGCGGGCCAGGAGTCGTCGACGTCGTGCGTGGCCGTGTGCGGCTCGGCCGACAGCTGCTCGGGCACCGGCAGCGGACGGTTCTCGGCGACCGGTCCGGTCGCCGGGTGGCCGGGGCTGACGACGGGGACGTAGAGCGTGAAGGTGGAGCCCTTGCCCGGTTCGCTCTCGGCGACGATCCGGCCGCCCAGCAGGCCCGCGATCTCCCGGCTGATGGACAGGCCGAGGCCGGTGCCGCCGTACTTGCGGTTGGTGGTGCCGTCGGCCTGCTGGAACGCCTCGAAGATCACCGGGAGTTTCTCCGGCGCGATGCCGATGCCGGTGTCGGAGACGGCGAAGGCGATCACCTGGTCGCTGCCCTGGACGTAGCGGTGCTCGGGGTCCTGCACCCTGTTGACCCGCAGCTCCACCCGGCCGGTCGCGGTGAACTTGATCGCGTTGGAGAGCAGGTTGCGCAGGATCTGCTGCAGGCGCTGCTCGTCCGAGTACATCTCGCGCGGCACGTCCTCGCCGACCGCCACCTCGAAGGCGAGCCCGCGGTCCAGGGTGAGCGGGCGGAAGGTGGCGTGGACGTAGTCGAGGAGCTTGATGAGCGGCAGCTTCTTCGGGCGTACGTCCATCCGGCCGGCCTCGATCTTCGACAGGTCCAGGATGTCGTTGATCAGTTGCAGCAGGTCGGAGCCGGAGCGGTGGATCGTCGTCGCGAACTGCACCTCCTGGTCCGACAGATGGCCGTCGGGGTTGTCCGACAGCAGGCGGGCCAGGATCAGCAGGGAGTTCAGCGGCGTCCGCAGTTCGTGCGACATGTTCGCCAGGAACTCCGACTTGTACTGCGAGCTGGTGGCCAGCAGGGCCGCCTTCTCCTCCAGTTCGGCGTTCGAGCGCTGCAACTCGGCCTGCTGCTTCTGCAGTTCGTCGGACCGCTCCTGCAGCTGCATCGCCAGGCGCTGGGACTCGCCGAGCAGGGACTCGGTGCGGGAGTTGGCGATGATGGTGTTGATCGCGACGCCGATGGTGTTCACGAACTGGTCGAAGAAGGCCAGATGGACGTCGGAGAAGCGGGAGAACGAGGCGAGTTCGATCACGCCGAGGAGCTTGTCCTCGAAGAGGATCGGGATGATCACGACACTGGTCGGGGCCGCCTCGCCGAGTCCGCTGTTGATCTTGATGTAGTCCGGTGGGGCCTCCTCGACCAGGATCCGCTTCTTCTCGCGGGCCGCCTGGCGGACCAGGCCGTGCACCGGCAGCCCGCCGGTCTCGACGGTCGCCCCCTGTGCCGAGCCGTAGCCCGCGATGAACGCCAGCCCCTTCGCGGGGACGGTGGTGCGGATGGAGGCTCCGTCCTCGTCCGGGTCGGCCAGGAAGAACGCCCCGTACTGGGCGTTCACCAGCGGTGTCAGCTCCCGCAGGATCAGGTCGGCGACCTCCATCAGGTCGCGGTGGCCCTGCATCAGGGCCGCGAGGCGGGCCAGGTTGGACTCCAGCCAGTCCTTGGCGCGGGTCGTCTCGCGGAGGTTGGCCACCATCAGGTTGATGTTGTCCTTGAGCTCGGCGACCTCGCCCTGGGTCTCCACCGTGATCGAGCGGGACATGTCGCCCTGCGCCACCGCGGAGGCCACTTCGGCGATCGCGCGGACCTGGGTGGTCAGGTTCGACGCCAGTTCGTTCACGTTGGTCGTCAGGCGCTTCCAGGTGCCGTACACGCCCTCCACCCGGGCCTGGCCGCCGAGTTGGCCCTCCGAGCCGACCTCGCGGGCGACGCGGGTGACCTCCGACGAGAAGGACGACAGCGTGTCGACCATGGTGTTGATGGCGGTCTTCAGTTCCAGGATCTCGCCGCGGGCGTCCACGTCGATCTTCTTCGACAGGTCGCCGTTGGCCACGGCTGTCGTCACCTGCGCGATGTTGCGGACCTGCGAAGTGAGGTTGTCCGCCATGTAGTTGACGTTGTCGGTCAGATCCCGCCAGACGCCGGACACGCCCAGCACCTGGGCGCGTCCGCCCAGCCGGCCGTCCGTTCCGACCTCGCGGGCGACGCGGGTGACCTCGTCGGCGAAGGCGCGCAGCTGTTCCACCATCGTGTTGACGGTGTCCTTCAGTTCCAGGATCTCGCCGCGGGCGTCGACGGTGATCTTCTTCGACAGGTCGCCGTTGGCCACGGCTGTCGTCACCTGTGCGATGTTGCGCACCTGCGACGTCAGGTTCAGCGCCATGAAGTTGACGTTGTCGGTGAGGTCCTTCCAGACCCCGGAGACGCCCCGTACCTGCGCCTGGCCGCCGAGGTTGCCCTCGGTGCCGACCTCGCGGGCGACGCGGGTGACCTCGTCGGCGAAGGCGGAGAGCTGGTCCACCATCGTGTTGATCGTCGACTTCAGCTCCAGGATCTCGCCCTTCGCCTCCACCGTGATCTTCTTGCCGAGGTCGCCCTGGGCGACCGCCGTCGACACCAGGGCGATGTTGCGGACCTGCGACGTCAGGTTGTCCGCCATGAAGTTGACGTTGTCGGTGAGGTCCTTCCAGACCCCCGAGACGCCGCGCACCTGGGCCCGGCCGCCGAGGTTGCCCTCGGTGCCGACCTCGCGGGCGACCCTCGTCACCTCGTCGGCGAAGGCGGAGAGCTGGTCCACCATCGTGTTGATCGTCGACTTCAGCTCCAGGATCTCGCCCTGCGCGTCGACGGTGATCTTCTGCGACAGATCGCCGTTGGCGACGGCCGTGGTGACCTGGGCGATGTTGCGGACCTGCGACGTCAGGTTCGACGCCATGAAGTTGACGTTGTCGGTGAGGTCCTTCCAGACCCCGGAGACGCCGCGCACCTGGGCCCGGCCGCCCAGCTGGCCCTCCGTCCCCACCTCGCGGGCGACGCGGGTGACCTCGTCGGCGAAGGCGGAGAGCTGGTCGACCATCGTGTTCACGGTGAGCTTCAGTTCCAGCAGCTCACCGGTCGCCTCGACCGTGACCGTACGGGTCAGGTCGCCGCGCGCCACCGCCGTCGTCACCAGGGCGATGTCCCGCACCTGAGCGGTCAGCCGGGCGGCCATCGTGTTGACCGCCTCGGTCACGTCGCGCCAACTCCCGGACAGACCCTGCACCTTGGCCCGCCCGCCGAGCCGCCCCTCCGTGCCCACCTCGCGCGCGACCCGGGTCACCTCGCCGGTGAACAGCGACAGCTGGTCGACCATCTTGTTCACGGCCCGGCCCAGCCGCCGCAGGTCACCCCTGAGCTGACGGTTGCCGTCGTGCAGATCGACCCGCTGCGTCAGATCGCCCCCGGCCACCGCGTCCAGCACCCGGGTCGCGTTCGCCGCCGGGGCCACCAGGGCGTCCAGCAGCTGGTTGACATCGGTGACCCGGGCCGCCCAGGCGCCCTGCCCCGGGCTCGCCGACAGCCGCTCGTCGAGCCGCCCGTGCCGCACCAGCTCCCGCTTGACCCGCTGCACCTCGCGGTTGAAGTGCATGTTCCGGTCGGCGATCTGGTTGAAGACGGCGGTCAGTTCGGCCACCATGCCGTGCCCCGTCTCGGGCACCTTCGTGAAGTCGCCGTCCCGGGCCGCCGTCATCGCCGCGAGCAGCGGGCGTAGCTCCGATGCTCGGACTTGTTCCGGTTTTTGTCCGTCTTCGAGCGTACGCATAGCACTGTTCTCACTCATGGCGGCCCACTTCGGTAACTCGGCGCTTATGGGCGTGGTCAGTCTGTCACTCTGTCCGCATCGACCGAGGCGTATTCGTCCGAACTGCTCGGGGAGCTGGACATGGGGGCCGTTCCGATCCAACGGAAGACCGCTGCCCGTGCCCTCGACGCGCCCGCGCACGGGGAAGCGCGCGCGGACACGAGTGCGCGGGCGCACGCCACCCTGCCCGGGAGCTCCGTCGCGCCCGGATCCGCCCGCTCGCTCCTGCGCGCCGCCTTCGCCCGGTGGGCGGACGCCGAACTGCCCGGCGCCGACCGCCTCACCGGCCGGCTCGCCGAGGACGCGCTGCTCGTCGTCAGCGAGCTCGTCACCAACGCCGTCGTGCACGCCGGCACCGACGTCCACGTGACCTGCCGGCTGGAGGAGACCGCCGGCACCCTGCTCGTCGAGGTCCGCGACCACCACCCCTCCCGGCCGCCCCGCGGCACGGACGCGGAGCCCTCGCGCGGGACGCACGAGTACGGCCGCGGACTGCGCCTGGTCGCCGAGCTCGCCGAGTCCTGGGGCGTCACCTACAGCAGGGGCGCCAAGACGGTGTGGGCGCGGCTGCCGGCCGAGGAGGGCGCGGCCGCCGACGAGACCGCGGGCGGCGCGGTGGAGTACGGCCTCGACGTCGCCCGCTTCCTCGCCCCCGAGTCGCTGCGGGCCGAACGCGACGCGGACTGGCTCAACCGGGGCGCCCTGTCCTTCCTCGCCGAGGCCTCCGACCTGCTCGCCGGGCAGCTCGACGAGAACCTGGTCGCCGCGCTCACCGGACAGCTGATCGTGCCGCGGCTCGCCGACTGGTGCGCCGTATGGCTGGAGGACGAGGTGATGGGCCGCTGGGAGACCCTCGACACCGGTCCGCCGCCCCATGGAAGCGGCGGCACCGGACCGCGGCTGGCCCGTGTCTGGCACGGCAGCGAGAACCGCATCGAGGAGCTGCGCCGGGTGCTGGAGAAGGACCCGCCGCCCCCGCCGGGAGCCCTGCAGTCGGGGCCCGTCGCCCACCCCTGGCCGGCCGAGGCGCTCGACCCGCGCGACGCCCACGGCGCGGCGCTCGCCTACCGCCTGATCGCCGGCGGCCGCCCGCTCGGCACCCTCGTCATCGGCCGCGCCGGGCTCCTGCGCTTCCCCGACGAGGTCACCGGGCTCGTCGAGGACCTCAGCCGCCGGGTGGCCCTCGCCATCGGCGCGGCCCGCCAGTACGCCCGCCAGGCCACCATCAGCAAGGTCCTGCAGCGCGGCCTGCTGCCCGCCGCCGTCGCCGAGATCCCCGGCGTGCGCAGCGCCCTCGTCTACGAGCCGTGCGACAAGGGCGGCCCCAGCGGCGACTTCTACGACCTCTTCCCGGCCGGCGACGGCCGCTGGTGCTTCGCCGTCGGGGACGTCCAGGGCAAGGGCCCCGAGGCGGCCGTCGTCATCGGCCTCGCCCGCCCCTGGCTGCGGCTGCTGGCCCGCGAGGGCTACGGCGTCGCCGGCGTCCTCGACCGCCTCAACCGGCTCCTCCTCGACGACGCGACGGAGGCCGCGGACGCGGCGGCCCGGGCCCTGGTCCAGCCGGTCGGCCCCGCCGACGGCCCGCAGACCCGCTTCCTGTCCCTCCTCTACGGCGAGCTGACCCCCTTCGACGGCGGAGTCCGCTGCACCCTCGCCTCGGCCGGCCACCCGCTGCCCCTGCTGCTCGGAGCCGACGGGGACGTCCGCACGGCCGCCCGCCCGCAGACCCTCCTCGGCGTCGTCGAGGACGAGACGTACAGCAGCGAGAGCTTCGCCCTGCGCCCCGGCGACAGCCTCCTGTGCGTCACCGACGGCGTCACCGAGCGCCGCTCAGGCTCCGCCCAGTTCGACGACGCCGACGGCCTCGCCACCGCGCTGGCCGGCTGCGCCGGCCTGAGCGCCCAGCTGATCGCGGAGCGCATCAGACGCCTGGTGCACGAGTTCGGCGGCCGGCCGCCCGAGGACGACCTGGCGCTGCTGGTGCTGCAGGCGGAGTGAGCAGCCGCGCCGGTACGGGACAATGGAGGGCATGCCTTCCGCACTCCCCGACGGCGAGCCGGTCCCCGCCGACGGCGCACTGCCCGCGTCCGCACTCGCCGGGGCCGCCGCCCGACCCCTCGGCTTCTACCTGCACGTCCCGTACTGCGCGACCCGCTGCGGGTACTGCGACTTCAACACCTACACCGCCACCGAGCTGCGCGGCACGGGCGGTGTCCTGGCCTCCCGCGACAACTACGCGGACACCCTGATCGACGAGATCCGCCTGGCCCGCAAGGTCCTGGGCGACGACCCGCGGCAGGTCCGCACGGTCTTCGTCGGCGGCGGCACCCCGACGCTGCTGGCCGCCGGCGACCTCGTACGGATGCTCGGTGCGATCCGCGACGAGTTCGGACTCGCGGCGGACGCCGAGGTCACCACGGAGGCGAACCCCGAGTCGGTCGACCCCGCCTACCTCGCCGCCCTCCGCGAGGGCGGCTTCAACCGGATCTCCTTCGGCATGCAGAGCGCGCGGCAGCACGTGCTGAAGGTCCTGGACCGCACCCACACGCCCGGCCGCCCCGAGGCGTGCGTGGCCGAGGCGAGGGCGGCGGGCTTCGAGCACGTCAACCTGGACCTGATCTACGGCACCCCGGGCGAGTCGGACGACGACTGGCGGGCCTCGCTGGAGGCGGCGATCGGCGCGGGCCCGGACCATGTGTCGGCGTACGCGCTGATCGTCGAGGAGGGCACGCAGCTGGCCCGCCGGATCCGGCGCGGCGAGATCCCGATGACCGACGACGACGTCCACGCGGACCGGTACCTGATCGCGGAGGACATCCTGTCGGGCGCCGGCTTCGACTGGTACGAGGTCTCCAACTGGGCGACCGCTCCCGACGCCCGCTGCCTGCACAACGAGCTGTACTGGCGCGGCGCCGACTGGTGGGGCGCGGGCCCCGGAGCGCACTCGCACGTCGGCGGGGTGCGCTGGTGGAACGTGAAGCACCCCGGCGCCTACGCGGCGGCCCTGGCGGCGGGGAAGTCCCCGGGGGCCGGCCGCGAGGTGCTGTCGGAGGAGGACCGGCGGGTGGAGCGCGTCCTGCTGGAGCTGCGCCTGCGCGACGGCGTGCCCCTGGAGCTGCTGAAGCCGGCCGGGCTGGCGGCGGCGCGCCGGGCCCTGACCGACGGACTGCTGCGGCAGGACCCGTACGAGGAGGGCCGGGCCGTGCTGACCCTGCGGGGGCGGCTGCTGGCGGACGCGGTGGTCAGGGACCTGGTCGACTGACCGCCGCCCGGCTCACTCCGGAGCGGTGACGAAGTCGATCAGTTCCTCCACGCGGCCGAGCAGCTCAGGCTCCAGGTCCTTGTAGGAACCCACCCGCTTCAGGATCGCCTGCCACACGGCACCCGTGTTCTCCGACGGCCAGCCCAGCGCCCGGCACACCCCGGTCTTCCAGTCCTGGCCGTGCGGGACGCGCGGCCACGCCTCGATGCCCAGGGACGACGGCTTCACCGCCTCCCAGATGTCGATGTAGGGATGCCCGACGACCAGCGCGTGCTCGCTGGTCACCTCCTGGGCGATCCGCCACTCCTTGGTGCCCGGCACCAGATGGTCCACCAGGACGCCCAGCCGGGCGTCCGGGCCCGGCGCGAACTCGGCCACGATCGACGGCAGGTCGTCGACGCCCTCCAGGTACTCCACGACCACGCCCTCGATCCGCAGGTCGTCGCCCCAGACCTTCTCCACCAGTTCGGCGTCGTGCCGGCCCTCGACGTAGATCCGCCCGGCGCGGGCCACGCGCGCGCGTGCGCCGGGGACGGCGACCGAGCCGGACGCCGTACGCGTGGGCCGTACCGGAGCGGCGCCGGCGGGGCGGACGAGCGTCACCACCCGGCCCTCCAGCAGGAACCCGCGCGGCTCCATCGGGAACACCCGGTGCTTGCCGAACCGGTCCTCCAGAGTGACCGCGCCCGCCTCGCAGCGGATCACCGCGCCGCAGAAACCGGTACCCGCCTCCTCGACCACCAGACCGGGCTCCGCCGGGACCTCGACGACGGGCTCGGGCTTCTTCCACGGCGGGGTCAGGTCCGGCGAGTACTGGCGCATTCGCATGACGATAGGAGAAGCACCCCGGCGATCATCGCGACACGCCGAAACGTGCCGCCAGCGCGTCCCGTTGCGCCCGGACGAACGCCGCGTCCACCACCGCTCCGTGACCGGGCACGTACAAGGCGTCCCCGCCGCCCAGGTCGAGCAGGCGGTCGAGGGCGGCGGGCCAGTGGGAGGGTACGGCGTCGGGGCCCGCCTGCGGCTCGCCGGACTCCTCGACCAGATCGCCGCAGAAGACGACCTCGGGGGAGCCGGGCACCAGGACGGCGAGGTCGTGCGCGGTGTGTCCGGGCCCCACGTTCGCCAGCAGCACCTGCCGGCCGCCGCCCAGGTCCAGGGTCCACTCGCCGCAGACGTGATGGCGGGGCGGGACCAGGGAGTCCACCGCCTCGTCGGCCGCGCGCGCGTCCAGCCCGTTGCGCACCGCGTCCTCGCGCAGCGCCTCGCGCGCGTGCCGGGCGCCGAGCAGCGCGTCCACGCCCACCGCGCCGTACACCTCCGCGCCCGCGAACGCCGCCGCACCGAGGACATGGTCGAAATGCGGGTGGGTCAGCGCGAGATGGGTCACACGATGTCCGGCCAGTTCCCCGGCCTGGGACCGCAGCAGCGCGCCCTCCGCGAGGCTCGACCCCGCGTCGATCACCAGGGCCGTGCCGTCCCCGACGACCAGCCCCGCCGTGCAGTCCCAGCCGGGCAGCCGGCACCGCCCGACCCCGGCCGCCACCCGCTCCCACCCGAGCTCTTCCCAAGTCACCGTCATACCGCGACGCTAGCCGGAGGAGCCCCGGGGACGGGACCGACCTTGCCCCGGCGGTACCCGACCGCCGTACACTGGGCCGGGGAGTGCTGGCACTCGGACGGACAGAGTGCCAGGCCAAGCACCAGGGGTCGACATCGGGAGGTGTGCGCGATGCTGAGTGAACGACGGCTTCAGGTACTGCGCGCCATCGTCCAGGACTATGTCGGCACCGAGGAGCCGGTCGGGTCCAAGGCCCTGACCGAGCGGCACAACCTCGGCGTCTCCCCGGCCACGGTCCGCAACGACATGGCGGCCCTGGAGGACGAGGGGTACATCGCCCAGCCGCACACCAGCGCCGGGCGCATCCCCACCGACAAGGGCTACCGCCTGTTCGTCGACAAGCTCGCCGGCGTCAAGCCGATGACCGCGCCCGAGAGGCGCGCGATTCAGAACTTCCTCGACGGCGCCGTCGACCTGGACGACGTGGTCGCCCGCACCGTGCGGCTGCTCGCGCAGCTGACGCGGCAGGTCGCCGTCGTGCAGTATCCGTCGCTGACCCGCTCGACCGTGCGGCACGTGGAGCTGCTCTCGCTCGCCCCCGCGCGCGTGATGCTCGTGCTGATCACGGACACCGGGCGGGTGGAGCAGCGAATGGTCGACTGCCCGGCGCCCTTCGGGGAGGCCTCGCTCGCGGATCTGCGGGCGCGGCTGAACAGCCGGGTCGCGGGACGCCGGTTCACGGACGTGCCGCGGCTGGTCGAGGACCTGCCCGAGGGTTTCGACGTGGAGGACCGGGGCACGGTCTCGACAGTGCTCTCCACCCTCCTCGAAACCCTCGTCGAGGAGAACGAGGAGCGGCTGATGATCGGCGGAACCGCCAATCTGACCCGTTTCGGACATGACTTCCCCCTCACCATCCGGCCCGTGCTCGAGGCGCTGGAGGAGCAGGTCGTGCTCCTCAAGTTGCTTGGCGAGGCCGGAGATTCGGGCATGACCGTACGCATCGGTCATGAGAACGCCTACGAGGGACTCAACTCCACGTCCGTGGTCTCGGTCGGCTACGGTTCGGGCGGCGAGGCAGTCGCCAAACTCGGCGTGGTCGGACCGACCCGCATGGATTACCCGGGAACGATGGGAGCGGTACGCGCAGTGGCACGGTACGTCGGACAGATCCTGGCGGAGTCGTAAGTGGCCACGGACTACTACGCCGTTCTCGGCGTGCGCCGCGACGCGTCGCAGGAAGAGATCAAGAAGGCCTTCCGGCGGCTCGCACGCGAGCTGCACCCGGACGTCAACCCCGATCCGAAGACCCAGGAGCGGTTCAAGGAGATCAACGCCGCTTACGAGGTGCTCTCGGACCCGCAGAAGAAGCAGGTCTACGACCTCGGCGGCGACCCGCTCTCGCAGGCGGGCGGCGGCGCGGGCGGCTTCGGCGCCGGCGGCTTCGGGAACTTCTCGGACATCATGGACGCGTTCTTCGGCACGGCGTCCCAGCGCGGTCCGCGCTCGCGCACCCGGCGCGGCCAGGACGCGATGATCCGGCTGGAGATCGAGCTGGACGAGGCGGCCTTCGGCACGACCAAGGACATCCAGGTCGACACGGCCATCGTCTGCAACACCTGCAACGGCGAGGGGGCGGCCCCCGGCACCTCCGCGCAGACGTGCGACATGTGCCGCGGCCGCGGTGAGGTCTCGCAGGTGACCCGGTCCTTCCTGGGCCAGGTCATGACCTCGCGGCCCTGCCCGCAGTGCCAGGGCTTCGGCACGGTCGTGCCGACGCCGTGCCCGGAGTGCGCTGGCGACGGCCGCATCCGCTCGCGTCGCACGCTGACGGTCAAGATCCCCGCCGGTGTGGACAACGGCACCCGCATCCAGCTCGCGGGCGAGGGCGAGGTCGGTCCGGGCGGTGGCCCGGCCGGTGACCTGTACGTGGAGATCCACGAGCTCCCGCACTCGACGTTCCAGCGGCGCGGCGACGACCTGCACTGCACGGTGACGATCCCGATGACGGCGGCGTCCCTCGGCACCAAGGTGCCGCTGGAGACGCTGGACGGCATGGAGGAGGTCGACATCCGGCCCGGCACCCAGTCCGGCCAGTCGATCCCGCTGCACGGCCGGGGCGTCACACATCTGCGCGGCGGCGGCCGGGGCGACCTCATCGTCCACGTCGAGGTCCAGACCCCGACGAAGCTCGACCCCGAGCAGGAGCGGTTGCTGCGCGAGCTGGCGAAGCTGCGTGGTGAGGAACGCCCCCAGGGCCAGTTCCAGCCGGGTCAGCAGGGCCTGTTCTCGCGCCTGAAGGACGCGTTCAACGGTCGCTGAGGCGCAGTCGTCCCCGTCACCCAGGTGACGGGGACGACCCGATTCGGACTTGTTCGGGGGACGTGACAACATGCGGGCATGTCCTCCGCGCTGACCGATCTCTTCCCTCACCCGATCGTGCAGGCCCCCATGGCGGGTGGCGTTTCCGTACCGCATCTCGCCCAGGCCGTGTCCGAGGCCGGCGGGCTGGGGTTCCTGGCCGCCGGGTACAAGACCGCCGACGGCATGTACCAGGAGATCAAGCAGCTCCGCGGACTGACCAAGCGTCCCTTCGGCGTCAACCTCTTCATGCCGCAGGCCGACCACACCGACCGGTCCGCCGTCGAGGTATACGCCCACCAGCTGGCCGGTGAGGCCGCCTGGTACGAGACCGAGCTGGGCGACCCCGACAGTGGCCGTGACGACGGCTACGACGCCAAGCTCGCCGTGCTGCTCGACAACCCGGTGCCGGTGGTCTCGTTCCACTTCGGCGTGCCGAGCCCGGAGGTCGTCGACTCGCTGCACCGCCTCGGCACCTACACCCTCGTCACCGCGACCACCGCGGAGGAGGCCCTCGCCGTCGAGCGGGCCGGCGCCGACGCGGTGATCGCGCAGGGCGTGGAGGCCGGCGGCCACCAGGGCACCCACCGCGACCTCCCCGAGAACGACGGCTCCGGCATCGGCCTGCTCTCCCTCGTCGCCCAGGTACGCGAGACCGTGAGCCTGCCGATCGTCGCCGCCGGCGGCATCATGCGGGGCAGCCAGATCGCCGCCGTCCTCGCGGCGGGCGCGACCGCGGCACAGCTCGGCACCGCGTTCCTCGCCACCCCCGAGTCCGGTGCGGCCGCCGTCCACAAGCAGGCCCTGACCAACCCGCTGTTCGTGCGTACGGAGCTGACCCGGGCCTTCTCCGGCCGCCCCGCCCGCGGCCTGGTCAACCGCTTCCTGCGCGAGCACGGCCCGTACGCGCCCGCCGCCTACCCCGACGTCCACCACCTCACCGCGCCGCTGCGCAAGAAGGCCGCCGCGGGCGCGGACGCGCAGGGCATGGCGCTGTGGGCCGGGCAGGGCCACCGCATGGCGCGCGAGATGCCCGCCGGGCAGCTGGTGGAGGTCCTGGCCGCCGAACTCGACGCGGCCCGGACAGCGTTGTCGGACAAGGGAGGGCTGCGATGACCGCGCCGGTGTTCGTCGTCGAGTCGCTGGAGGGCGTGGGCCCCGGCTCGGTCGTCGAGGTGGAGGGTCCCGAGGGACGGCACGCGGTGTCGGTGAAGCGGATGCAGGCCGGCGAGGACGTGGTGCTGACCGACGGCAGGGGCCGTGGGGCGGCAGGAGTCGTCCTCAGCGTCTCCGGGAAGGACCGTCTGGTCGTCGAGCCCCTCGAGTTCCCGGTGGAACCCGAACCGTCCCCGCGGATCACCGTCGTCCAGGCCCTGCCCAAGGGCGACCGCGGTGAACTGGCCGTCGAGACGATGACCGAGACCGGAGTGGACGCCATCGTCCCCTGGTCGGCCGCCCGTTGCATCACCCAGTGGAAGGGCGAGCGGGGACTGAAGGCGCTCGCCAAGTGGCGGGCCACCGCCCGCGAGGCCGGCAAGCAGTCCCGCCGGCTGCGCTTCCCGGAGGTCGCGGACGCGGCGACCAGCAAGCAGGTTGCCGCACTTCTCGCCAAAGCCGACCTCGCCGCCGTCCTGCACGAGGACCGGGACTACGGCAGCGAGCCGCTGGCGACCGCCGAACTCCCCGCCCAGGGAGAGATCGTGCTGGTCGTCGGGCCCGAAGGGGGCGTCTCCCCGGAGGAGTTGGCGCTCTTCGAGGAGGCGGGTGCGAAGGCGTACCGGCTCGGGCGCAGCGTGCTGCGCACCTCGACCGCCGGCACCGCGGCCACCGCCCTGCTCCTCGGCCGCACCGGCCGCTGGTCGTGACACCGGTCGCGTAGGACCGGCTCCCGGTGGCAAGGGGGCGCACGGGGCGCTTTCGTGGCCGTATGCGCTCTACCGCGTGACCGCGGTCAGTGGCAGGCTGCCCTCCATGGGGGCGTTGAGGCGAAACTGGCGGCGGCCGCGAGGACGGCGGGTGGCGGCTGTGGCGGGGCTTGCCCTGCTGGCCTTCGGCGGGGTCGTGGCCTGTGATCCGGCCGGGCTCAGCGCCGCGGCCGTGGCCTACACGACCGACCAGACGGCGACCGCGGAGCTCAAGCGGCAGCACGTGGACGTCCAGTGGCTCAGCTGCACGGCCAACTACGGGAACAACAACAAGAACTCCACGTCCGGCAGTTCGATGCCCTCGGCGAGCGAGACCACCGTCGCCGACGTCGACTGCCAGGGGCAGACCAAGGACGGCAAGGAGATCACCGTCACCGGAAAGGTCACCCGCGCCGTCGACGGCGCCTGTGTGCGCGGCGATCTCACCGCCAAGGTCGGCGGCAAGACGTGGTTCCACGTGAGCGGCCTCGGCAACTGCACGTCCACCCCGTCACCCATCCTGAACAACCCGGGCAACGGCAACGGCAACCAGCCCGGGCCGACCGTCACCGTGACCGTCACCCGGACCATCTGGTGCAAGGGCGACCCGAAGTGCTGGCCGGCCCAGGGCAAGTGATCCAAACCCCTGTCCCGCGACGGTGCGGCTGCCTAGAGTGATCGGGTGACTCAGCTCGCAGCCTCCGCGTATCTCCGGCATCCGCACCTGCACGGCGAGTTGATCGCCTTCACCGCCGAGGACGACGTGTGGATCGCGCCCCTCGACGGCGGCCGGGCCTGGCGGGTCAGCGCCGACAACGTCCCCGTCGACCACCCCCGCATCTCGCCCGACGGCGCCACCGTCGCCTGGACCTCCGCCCGCGACGGCGCCCCCGAGGTGCACGTCGCCCCCGTCGACGGCGGCGCCGCCAAACGCCTCACTTACTGGGGGAGTTCGCGCACCCAGGTGCGCGGCTGGACCCCGGACGGCCAGGTCCTCGCCATCAGCACCTACGGCCAGGCGAGCCTGCGCCGCAGCTGGGCCCGCGCGATCCCGCTGGACGGCGGCCCGGCCACCACCCTCCCGCACGGCCCCGTCGGCGACGTCGCCTTCGGTCCCGCCACCGTCCTGCTGTCCGCGCCGATGGGCCGCGAGGCCGCCTGGTGGAAGCGCTACCGGGGCGGTACGGCGGGCAAGCTGTGGATCGACCGGGAGGGCGACGGCGAGTTCGTACGGCTGCACGAGGAGCTGGACGGCAACCTGGAGAGCCCCGTCTGGGGCGGCGACCGCATCGCCTTCCTCTCCGACCACGAGGGCGTCGGCGCCGTCCACTCCTCCCTCGCCGACGGCTCCGACCTGCGCCGGCACACCCCCACCGACGGCTTCTACGCCCGCCACCTGGCCGGCGACGGCACCCGGCTGGTGTACATGTCGGCCGGTGAGCTGTGGATCCTCGACGACCTCGACGGCGCCGAGCCCCGCCGCCTCGACGTCCGGCTCGGCGGGCCCCGCGTCGACCTGCAGCCGTTCCCGGTCAACACCGTCCGCTGGTTCGGCTCCGCCCACCCCGACCACACCGCCCGCGGCAGCGCGGTCGCCGTCCGCGGTTCGGTCCACTGGGTCACCCACCGCTCCGGCCCCGCCCGCGCCCTCGCCGCCGAACCGGGCGTACGCGCCCGGCTGCCGCGCACCTTCCGCGCCGACGGCGAGGAACACGTCGTCTGGGTGACCGACGCCGAGGGCGACGACGCCCTGGAGTTCGCGCCCGCCACCGGCACCGCGCCCGGAGCCACCCCGCGCAGGCTGGCCGCCGGACAGCTCGGCCGGGTCCTCGGCCTCGCCGTCGCCCCCGACGGCAGCCGGGTCGCGGTCGCCACCCACGACGGGCGCGTCCTGCTCGTCGAGCGGGACAGCGGCGAGGTCCGCGAGGTCGACCGCAGCGCCGACGGCGACGTGAGCGGCCTGGTGTTCTCCCCCGACTCCGGCTGGCTGGCCTGGTCCCACCCCGGGCCGCGGCCGCTGCGCCAGCTCCGGCTGGCCAACACCACCGACCTGTCGGTCACCGAGGCGACCCCGCTCCGCTTCCGGGACTACTCACCCACCTTCACCCTGGACGGCAAGCACCTCGCCTTCCTCTCGGCGCGCTCCTTCGACCCCGTCTACGACGAGCACGTCTTCGACCTGGCGTTCGTCGGCGGGTCCCGCCCGCACCTGATCACCCTGGCGGCGACCACCCCGTCCCCGTTCGGCCCGCAGCGCCACGGCCGCCCCTTCGAGGCGCCGGACAAGGACGAGACCCCGGACAGCGAGGGCGCCCCCAGCACCCGTGTCGACCTCGAAGGCCTCGCCGACCGGATCGTGCCCTTCCCGGTCGAGGCCGCCCGCTACTCCACGCTGCGCGCCGCCAAGGACGGCGTGCTGTGGCTGCGCCACCCGGTGCGCGGCGTCCTCGGCGCCTCCCGGGCCAACCCGGACGACCCCGACCCCGAGAGCCGGCTCGAACGCTACGACCTGGCCCAGCAGCGCATCGAGCACCTGGCCTCCGACGCCGACCACTTCGCCGTCAGCGGCGACGGCAAGCGCGTCCTGCTGTGGACGGACGGCAAACTCAAGGTCGTCCCCAGCGACCGGCGCGCCTCGAACGACGACGAGAGCGACACCAACATCACCGTCGACCTCACCCGCATCCGCCAGACCGTCGACCCGGCCGCCGAGTGGCGCCAGATGTACGACGAGACCGGCCGGCTCATGCGGGACAACTTCTGGCGTCCCGACCTCGGCGGCGTCGACTGGGCCGGCGTACTCGACCGCTACCGCCCCGTCCTCGACCGGGTCGCCACCCACGACGACCTGGTCGACCTCCTCTGGGAGGTGCAGGGCGAACTCGGCACCTCGCACGCCTACGTCACCCCGCGCGGCGGCCACGGTCACGGTGAGCGGCAGGGGCTCCTCGGCGCCGACATCTCCCGTCACGAGGACGGCAACTGGCGCATCGACCGCATCCTGCCCGCCGAGACCTCCGACCCCGAGGGGCGTTCCCCGCTCGCCGCGCCCGGCGTCGCCGTACGCCCCGGGGACGCGATCGTCGCGGTGGCCGGCCGGCCGGTCGACCCGGTGACCGGCCCCGGCCCCCTCCTGGTCGGCACGGCGGGCAAGCCGGTCGAACTCACCGTGCTGCCCTCCGGCGGCGGCGACCCCCGCCACGCCGTGGTCGTCCCCGTCGCCGACGAGGAACCCCTCCGGTACCACGCCTGGGTCGGCGACCGCCGCGCCTACGTCCACGAGAAGTCCGGCGGCCGCCTCGGCTACCTGCACGTTCCCGACATGCAGGCCCCCGGCTGGGCCCAGATCCACCGTGACCTGCGGATCGAGGTCGCCCGCGAGGGACTGGTCGTCGACGTCCGCGAGAACCGCGGCGGCCACACCTCCCAGCTCGTCGTCGAGAAGCTGGCCCGCAAGATCGTCGGCTGGGACCTTCCCCGCGGCCTGCGCCCCTACAGCTACCCGGAGGACGCCCCCCGGGGGCCCGTCGTCGCCGTCGCCAACGAGTTCTCCGGCTCCGACGGCGACATCGTCAACGCGGCCATCAAGGCCCTCGGCATCGGCCCGGTCGTGGGCACCCGTACCTGGGGCGGGGTCATCGGCATCGACAGCCGCTACCGCCTGGTCGACGGCACGCTCGTCACCCAGCCGAAGTACGCGTTCTGGCTGGAGGGTTACGAGTGGGGCGTGGAGAACCACGGCGTCGATCCGGATGTGGAGGTCGTACAGCGCCCGCAGGACTACGCGGCCGGCCGCGACACCCAACTGGACGAGGCGATCCGCCTGGCGCTGGAGGCACTGGAGGAACAGCCCGCGAAAACACCGCCGGGTCTGCCCACCTGACGGCGATACGATGCCCGAGTCGACGATCAACGAACTGGAGGAACCGGTATGGCCGGGGAACCGCAGGACGACTGCCTGTTCTGCAAGATCATCGGAGGGCACGTCCCGGCGACGATCGTCCGTGAGACGGAGACGACCGTCGCCTTCCGCGACATCAACCCCCAGGCACCCACCCACGTCCTGGTGATCCCCAAGGCCCACTACCCCAACGCGGCCGAACTCGCCGCCGCCGCACCGGAACTCGCCGCCGACGTCCTGCGCGAGACGAAGGAGGTGGCCGACGAGGAAAAGCTCGACAGCTACCGCGTCGTCTTCAACACCGGCCCCGGCGCCGGCCAGACCGTCTTCCACGCGCACGCGCACGTCCTCGGCGGCCGCGGCCTGCAGTGGCCCCCCGGCTAGTCGAAGCACCGTGTCCGTACGCGAATTGGTCGTCCTCGGCACCGCAAGCCAGGTCCCGACCAGGCACCGCAACCACAACGGCTATCTGCTCCGCTGGGACGGCGAGGGCATCCTCTTCGATCCCGGCGAGGGCACCCAGCGCCAGATGCTGCGTGCCGGAGTCGCCGCGCACGACCTGAACCGCATCTGCGTCACCCACTTCCACGGCGACCACTCCCTGGGGCTGGCCGGCGTCATCCAGCGGATCAACCTCGACAAGGTCCCGCACGAGATCACCGCCCACTACCCGAAGTCCGGGCAGCGCTTCTTCGACCGCCTGCGGTACGCGACGGCCTACCGCGAGACCGTCGGCCTCACCGAGGCGCCGGTGGACCGCGACGGCCCCCTGGCCGCCACCCCGTCGTACACCCTCGACGCCCACCGGCTCTCCCATCCCGTGGAGGCCTACGGCTACCGCCTCACCGAACCCGACGGCCGCCGCATGCTGCCCGACCGCCTCGCCGCGCACGGCATCAAGGGCCCGGACGTGGGCCGCCTGCAGCGCGAGGGCTCGCTGAACGGCGTCTCGCTCGACGACGTCAGCGAGGTCCGCCGCGGCCAGCGGTTCGCGTTCGTCATGGACACCCGCCTGTGCGAGGGCGTGCACGCGCTGGCCGACGGCTGTGACCTGCTCGTCATCGAGTCGACCTTCCTCGACGAGGACACCCACCTCGCGGTGGAGCACGGTCACCTGACCGCCGGCCAGGCGGCGACGGTGGCCCGGGACGCGGGCGTGCGGCATCTGGTGCTGACGCACTTCAGCCAGCGTTACACCGACCCCGAGGAGTTCGAGCGGCAGGCGAGAGCGGCCGGCTTCGAGGGCGAGCTGACCGTCGCGCATGATCTTCTGCGGGTACCGGTTCCGAAACGTCGGTAAAACGCCCGTACGATACTGCGATGCCCCTCCCCAAAGCTGAACTGCACCTCCACATCGAAGGCACCCTGGAACCGGAGCTGGCCTTCGAGCTGGCCGCCCGCAACGGCGTCGTGCTGCCGTACGCGGACACGGACGCACTGCGCAAGGCGTACGACTTCGACGACCTCCAGTCCTTCCTGAACCTGTACTACGAGCTCATGACCGTCCTGCGCACCGAGCGGGACTTCGAGGACCTGGCGAACGCCTACCTCGCCCGGGCCGCCGCGCAGGGCGTGCGGCACGCGGAGATCTTCTTCGACCCGCAGGCCCACCTGGCGCGGGGCATGGACATGGGCACGGTGGTGGAGGGGCTGTGGCGGGCGCTGGGGAGCAGCGAGGCGAGGCACGGCATATCGACCCGGCTGATCCTCTGCTTCCTGCGCGACGAGTCCGCCGAGTCGGCCCTCGAGACCCTTCTGGCCGCCAAGCCCTACCTGGACCGGATCACCGGCGTCGGTCTGGACTCGGCCGAGGTCGGCCACCCGCCCGTGAAGTTCCGCGAGGTGTACGAGGCCGCCGCCGGCCTCGGGCTGCGGCGCGTCGCGCACGCGGGCGAGGAGGGGCCGCCGGAGTACGTCACCGAGGCGCTGGACGTGCTCGGCGTCGAGCGTGTCGACCACGGCCTGCGCTGCATGGAGGACCCGGTCCTGGTCGCCCGGCTGGTCCGGGACCGCGTGCCGCTGACCCTGTGCCCCCTGTCGAACGTCCGTCTGCGCACCGTCGGCACCCTGGCCGACCACCCCCTCCCGGCCATGCTGGACGCGGGTCTGATGTGCACGGTCAACTCCGACGACCCGGCCTACTTCGGCGGCTACGCGGGCGACAACTTCGACGCGGTGCGGCAGACCCTGGGGCTGTCGGAGGACCGGCTGCGCGAGCTGGCCCGCAACTCCTTCCTCGCCTCCTTCCTGGAGGACGACGAGGAGCGCCGGGCCCGGTACCTCGCCGAGGTGGAGGCGTACGAGTTCTAGGCGGCCCTGGTGATGTCCGGCAGTGTCTCGCGCCCCGCAAGGGGCGCGGGGCTGTGCTGGTATGCGGCTCCGCCGCGGGGCGCGACCGGTGCCCACCGGCCCGCGCGCAGGGCGACGGCGGTCATGGGGACGGCGATCACGAGCAGCCCCACCGCCAGGACGACCCCCATCACCGGGTAGCCGGCCCGCTCGGCCAGCACACTTCCCGTCAGGGGGCCCGCCGCCGTGCCCAGTGAGGACGCCGAGCCGACCAGGACCGCCCAGCGGCCGCGCGGGTCGAGGGAGGCGGCGAGGCCGATGACGTACGACAGGACGACCGGGTAGAGCAGGTTCCAGGCGATCTCGCCGGCCGCGAACGACATCAGGTCGGCGGCGGACGCGCTCAGCACGATGCAGCCCGCGATGACGGCCGTGCCGCCGCCGACCGGCACGGCCCGCCCGAACCGGGGTCCGACCGCGCCCGCGACCGTCACACCCAGCAGCCCGGCGCCGAGCGCCACCGCGAAGACCGCGCCGACGGTGGCCTCCGTCAGATGGGCCTGGGCCAGGCCGATCCGGCCGCTGACGCCCCACAGGGCGTTCTGGGCGAGGGACCAGCAGAGCATGGCGGCGGCCAGGACCGTGCCGGAGCGGCGGTGGGGGAGGCGGGTGCCGTCCAGGGGGCTGTGCGCGGTCGCCGTACGGACCGGGAGGCGGCCGGTGAGCGGCCAGACGGCCAGGGCGGTGAGGGCGATCGCGGCCGGCGGCTGCCCGTGGCCCGGACCGAGGTGGGGGACCGTCAGATAGACGGCGCCCGCGAGGGCGGAGACACCGAGCAGGCCGAGGGTGGTCGTGCGGTGGGGGTCGGTCCCCCACGCTCGAACGCCCTCGCGCGGGGGCGCCCCCATGGCGGCGATGCCCGTGGCGGCGACCGTCGTGGCCGTGCCGGAGCCGAGGCCGCCGATCAGGGCGCCGATGACGACCGCGGGGACGCTGTCGGTCAGCGCGGCGGTGCCGTAGCCGAGGACGGCCAGGGTCAGGCCGACGCGGGCCAGGGTGCGGGCGCCGATCCGCTCCACCCGTGAGGCCAGGACGAACCCGGCCGACGCCGAGCTCAGCAGCAGCGCGCTGCCGAGGGCGCCCGCCTGGGTGGTGGTCAGCGGCAGTCCCGAGTCCAGGCGGCCCACGGTGGTGGGCAGCAGGTAGGGAGCGAGGTACCCGGCCGTGAAAAGGGCGACGAGGGGCCAGGCGATGGTGCGGGGGGCGAACACGGGCGTTCCCAGGGCATGCGAAAGGAGCGGTGCGAGAAGGGGGTTGGGCGCAGGCCGTCGACGGACAGGAACGCGCGAGCAAGTTGTATCAAGCACGCGGTTGCGGAAGAAGGGGCGGGGGTGTGATGTGGCGCACGTTCTGTTTGGGGTGGGGGAGGCCGGGTAGAAGAGGGCCTCGCTCAGGGCCTCAACGCCAGTGCGCCGAGCCCCCCGCGCCCGGTGCGGTCGCCTCGATCTTGGCCCTGATCTCCCGCATCACCGCCACGATCCGTTCCTCGTGCCCGGGGGTCAGCCGGGCCACCG
This sequence comes from Streptomyces sp. C1-1, assembly GCF_050214755.1. Classification (NCBI taxonomy): domain Bacteria; kingdom Bacillati; phylum Actinomycetota; class Actinomycetes; order Kitasatosporales; family Streptomycetaceae; genus Streptomyces; species Streptomyces sp. C1-1. The sequence continues at coordinate 6,556,561 of NZ_CP189826.1, forward strand.
GCACCGAGCAGCTGACCGCGTCCTGCGCCGGTGTCTCGTAGCGCAGCGCGAAGCCGAAGCCGACGATGCCGAGGACGCCCTCCTCGCGGTCGATCGCGTAGCCGCGGGCGCGCACCTCGGCGAGATCGGCGGCCAGCGACTCCCTGGTGGTCCGGGTGTTGGGGGTGAGGGCCTCGTAGGGGCCCTCGGGCAGGTCGTCGTCGGGGCGTTCGGCCAGCAGCGCCTTGCCCAGGGCGCCCACGTGTGCCGGGAGGCGGCGGCCGACGCGGCTGATCGTCCGCAGGTACTCGTGCGACTCGCGGGTGGCCAGATAGGCCACGTCCCGGCCGTCCAGGCGCCCCAGGTGGATCGTCTCGCCCAGCGCCTCCGACGCCTCGTCCAGGTACGGCCGTACGGCCCGCACGCGCGGGTCGGAGTCCAGATAGCTGGTGCCGGTCAGCAGGGCGTGGATGCCGATGCCGTAGAGGGAGCCGGTGACGTCCGTGCGCACCCAGCCGCGGCTGATCAGCGTCTGCAGCAGGGCGTACATGGAGCTGCGCGGCACCTGGAGCGCCTCGGCCAGCTCCTGCAGCCGCGCCGGCCGGTCGCCGCGCGCGGCGAGCAGTTCCAGCAGCTCGACCGTCCGTGCCGCGGACTTCACCTCGCGCACGCCCCCGCCTGTCTCCGACATGGGGCGATGGTAGTCCGCCGGTGTGCTCCCGTTGACGGGCGTCGTTCGCATATCTAGGCTCTGTCTTCATACATAGATGTCATCTATATGGGGAGACAGCGTGACGGGCGAGACGGAAACGACTGCGCGGAGGCTGCGGCACGGCATGGCGAGCGGGGTGCTCTCCTTCCCTCTCACCTCCTTCCATGACGACGGCTCCCTCGACCCCGACGGCTTCCGCGCCCATGTCGCGGCCCAGCTCGCCACCGCGCCCGGCGCCGTCTTCCCCGCCTGCGGCACCGGCGAGTTCTTCTCGCTGGACGAGGAGGAGTACCGGCAGGTCGTGACGATCGCCGTCGAGGAGGCGGGCGGGAAGGTGCCCGTCGTCGCCGGAGTCGGTTACGGCTGGGCGCAGGCCGCCCGATTCGCCCGCATCGCCGAGGAGGCCGGCGCGGACGCGTTGCTGGTGCTCCCGCACTACCTCGTCGCCGCCCCGCAGGACGGCCTCGTCGCCCAGCTGGAGCGGCTCGCCGCCCGCACCCGGCTCCCGCTCATCGCCTACCAGCGCGGCCAGGTCACCTACACACCGGCCGCGCTGCGGCGGATCGCGGACATCCCCCACGTCATCGGCCTCAAGGACGGCCACAGCGACCTCGACCGCCTTCAGCGCCTCACCCTCGCCGCCCCCGAGGGCTTCCTGTTCTTCAACGGCGCCGCCACCGCCGAGATCCAGGCCCGCGCCTACGCCACCGTCGGCGTCCCCGCCTACTCCTCCGCCGTCCACGCCTTCGCCCCCGAGATCGCGAACGCCTTCTTCACCGCCCTGCGCTCGGGCGACGACAAGGGCGTGGAGCGGCTGCTGCGCGACTTCTACGTCCCGCTCGTCGAACTCCGCGACCGCGTACCGGGGTACGCCGTGTCCCTGGTCAAGGCTGCGGCCCGGCTCCGCGGCCGTCCCGTCGGCCCCGTCCGCGCCCCGCTCACCGACCCCTCACCCGCCGACCTCGCCGACCTCGAGACCCTGCTCGCCTCCGGACTCGACCTCGTAGGAGCGACCCTGTGAACCTCACGATCACCGACGTCCGGCTGACCCCGATCCTGGTCGCCGACCCCCCGCTGCTCAACACGCAGGGCGTGCACCAGCCGTACACCCCGCGGCTGATCGTGGAGGTGGTCACGGCCGACGGGGTCACGGGAGTCGGCGAGACCTACGGCGACACCAAGTACCTGGAGCCGGCGCGGCCCTTCGCGGAAAGGCTCGTGGGCCGGCCGGTCAGCGACCTGAACGGCCTGCTCACCATCGCCGACGAGGTCGCCGTGGACGACGCCCGGGTCTCCGGGCAGGTCGACGTCGGCGGGCTGCGCGGTGTGCAGACCGCCGACAAACTGCGGCTGTCCGTCGCCTCCGGCTTCGAGGTCGCCTGCCTGGACGCCCTCGGCAAGGCGCTCGGGCTGCCCGTGCACGCCCTGCTCGGCGGCAAGGTGCGGGACACCGTCGAGTACAGCGCCTACCTGTTCTACAAGTGGGCCGGCCATCCCGAGGGCGTTACCTGCGAGCAGGACGACTGGGGGGCCGCGGTCGACCCGGCCGGAGTCGTGGAGCAGGCGCGGCGGTTCAAGGAGCGGTACGGGTTCACCTCGTTCAAGCTCAAGGGCGGGGTCTTCCCGCCGGACGAGGAGATCGCCGCCGTACGGGCGCTGGCCGCGGCCTTCCCCGGCCACCCCCTGCGTCTGGACCCCAACGGCGCCTGGTCGGTCGCGACTTCGCTGAAGGTGGCGAAGGAACTGGGCGACGTCCTGGAGTACCTGGAGGACCCGGCGCTCGGCACCGCCGCCATGGCCGAGGTCGCCGCCGGCACCGACGTGCCGCTCGCCACCAACATGTGCGTGACGACCTTCGCCGAGATCAGGGAGGCGTTCGCCAAGGACGCCGTCCAGGTCGTCCTCTCCGACCACCACTACTGGGGCGGGCTGCGCAACACCCAGCAACTCGCCGCGATCTGCCGGACGTTCGGCGTCGGAGTCTCCATGCACTCCAACACCCACCTGGGCGTCAGCCTGGCCGCGATGACGCACGTGGCCGCGACCGTCCCCGGCCTCCACCACGCCTGCGACTCCCACTACCCCTGGCAGTCGGAGGACGTGCTCACCGAGCGGCTGACCTTCGACGACGGCGCCGTGAAGGTCTCCGACGCACCCGGTCTCGGCGTCGAGGTCGACCCCGACAAGTTGCGCTTCCTGCACCGGCGGTGGCTGGACGACGACGGTTCGCTGCGGGACCGCGACGACGCGGCGGCGATGCGGGTCGCCGACCCCGGGTGGGAGACACCGGCCGTACCGCGCTGGTAGGCGGACCCGGCGGGACGCGACGGGCGGGGCGGGAGCGGCGGCCGGTCACGGGTGATGTGGTGCACACTTGGCCTGAACCGCACCATGCCAGGGGAGTGCCCGTGATCGCGCCCAACGGAAAGGGACCGTCACCCATCACCGAGGGACCGCAGTGCCAGGCCCGGGTCGACCCCCTGGCCGCCCTGCGGGTGCCGGACGACCCGCCCTGGGACGTGTACCTGACCGGCACCGTCTTCCTGGACATCATCTTCACCGGGCTCGACTCCGCCCCGGTGCGCGGGACCGAGTCCTGGGCGCGCGGGATGGGGTCGAGCCCCGGCGGGGTCGCCAACATGGCCACCGCGCTCGCCCGCCTCGGCCTGCGGACCTCCCTCGCGGCCGCCTTCGGCGACGACCACTACGGCGAGTACTGCTGGGACGCCCTGGAGCAGGGCGAGGGCATCGACCTCTCCCCCTCCTGCACCGTCCCCGGCTGGCACTCCCCGGTCACCGTCTCCATGGCGTACGAGGGCGAGCGCACGATGGTCTCCCACGGCCACGAGCCGCCCCCGGACGCCGTGCTCATCCCAGAGGGCGCCCCCGGCCGACCGCCCCGTGCGCGTGCCGCCGTCGCCTCCCTCACTCCGGGCCGCCGGGCGCCCTGGATCGCCCAGGCCGCCGCGCTCGGCACCCGGGTCTTCGGCGACGTCGGCTGGGACGACACCGGCGCCTGGGACCTGGCGGGACTGGCCGACCTGGAGCACTGCGAGGCCTTCCTGCCGAACGCCGAGGAGGCGATGCGGTACACGGGCGCCGGCTGCCCCCGGGCCGCCGCCCACGCCCTCACCGAACACGTGCCGATCGCCGTCGTCACCCTCGGGGCGGAAGGCGCGTACGCCGTCGACCGGCGCACCGGCGAGAGCGCCGAGGTGCCCGCCATCGACGTGGAGGCCATGGACCCCACCGGCGCGGGGGACGTGTTCGTCGCCGGGTTCGTCACCGGCACCCTCGCGGGCTGGCCGCTCGCCGACCGGCTGGCCTTCGCGGGACTCACGGCGGCCCTGTCCGTGCAGGAGTTCGGCGGGTCGCTGTCGGCGCCGGGATGGTCGGAGATCGCGGCATGGTGGCGCAAGGTGCAGTCGGTGGAGGGACAGGACCCCGCCGCCCTGCGCCGGTACGCCTTCCTGGAGCACCTGATCCCGGAGGAGGCGGCGCGGCCGTGGCCGCTGCGGCGGGCGGTGCCGACCATCGGGTTCCGCCAGGCCTGAACACCGCGCCCCGGTGCGGAAGACGGGCCGCCGAAAAGTCCTACGGCGTTGTCAGTCCCCCGGCGTACCCTGGAAACCGCCAGGCCGCCCTTGTGGCGTGCGTGCCGTACCTAGGAGGACGAGCAAGGCCTACAGAGCCGGCCCATGACTCAGACACCCACAGCTCACACCCCCGCGCAGGAGCAGGCGAGAGCCCAGTTCACCGTTCCCGCCCAGCACCCCATGGTGACCGTCCTGGGGTCCGGCGACTCCCTCCTGCGCGTGATCGAGAAGGCCTTCCCGGGGGCCGACATCCACGTCCGGGGCAATGAGATCAGCGCGGTCGGCGACCCGGTCGAGGTGGCCCTCGTCTCCCGCGTGTTCGAAGAGATGATGCTGGTGCTCCGCACCGGGCAGCCGATGACGGAGGACGCAGTGGAACGCTCGATCGCCATGCTGAAGGCGAGCGAGAACGGGACGAGCGACGGCCAGGAGACCCCGGCCGAGGTACTGACGCAGAACATCCTGTCCTCCCGCGGCCGCACCATCCGCCCCAAGACCCTCAACCAGAAGCGGTACGTCGACGCGATCGACAAGCACACGATCGTCTTCGGCATCGGCCCCGCCGGTACCGGCAAGACCTACCTCGCCATGGCGAAGGCGGTGCAGGCCCTGCAGTCCAAGCAGGTCAACCGCATCATCCTGACCCGACCCGCGGTCGAGGCCGGCGAGCGCCTGGGCTTCCTGCCCGGCACGCTCTACGAGAAGATCGACCCGTACCTGCGCCCGCTGTACGACGCGCTGCACGACATGCTCGACCCGGACTCGATCCCGCGGCTGATGGCGGCCGGGACGATCGAGGTCGCGCCGCTGGCGTACATGCGCGGCCGCACGCTCAACGACGCCTTCATCATCCTCGACGAGGCCCAGAACACCTCGCCCGAGCAGATGAAGATGTTCCTCACCCGCCTCGGCTTCGACTCGAAGATCGTGATCACCGGTGACGTGACGCAGGTCGACCTGCCGAACGGCACCAAGTCCGGTCTGCGTCAGGTCCAGGACATCCTGGAGGGCCTCGACGACGTCCACTTCTCCCGGCTGACGTCCCACGATGTCGTACGGCACAAGCTCGTCGGCCGTATCGTCGACGCGTACGAGAAGTACGACAGCAAGCACGGCACCGAGAACGGCTCCCACAAGGGCGGCCGGGGCAGGCAGTCCGGGCACAAGGGGAAGTAGAAGACCACAGCGCCATGTCGATCGACGTCAACAACGAATCCGGAACCGAGGTCGACGAGCAGGCGATCCTCGACATCGCCCGCTACGCACTCGCGCGGATGCGCATCCACCCGCTCTCCGAACTCTCGGTGATCGTCGTGGACGCCGACGCCATGGAGCAGTTGCACATCCAGTGGATGGACCTGCCGGGGCCGACGGACGTCATGTCCTTCCCGATGGACGAGCTGCGTCCGCCGTCGAAGGACGACGACGAGCCCCCGCAGGGCCTCCTCGGCGACATCGTGCTGTGCCCCGAGGTCGCCAAGAAGCAGGGCGAGGAAGCGCCGACGCAGCACTCCATGGACGAGGAGCTCCAACTGCTCACCGTCCACGGCGTGCTGCACCTGCTCGGCTACGACCACGAGGAACCGGACGAGAAGGCCGAGATGTTCGGCCTGCAGGCGGCCATCGTGGACGGCTGGCGCGCGGAGAAGGGCCTGACCGGCCCGTCCCCGGCCCCGACCGTCTCATGAGTGGGCAGATCGTCGCGGGCGCCGTCGCCCTGGTCGTCGTCGCGTGGCTCGCCGCCTGTGCGGAGGCGGGCCTCGCCCGCGTCTCCAGCTTCCGCGCCGAGGAGGCGGTCCGTTCCGGCCGCCGCGGCAGCGCCAAGCTCGCGCAGGTGGCGGCCGACCCGACCCGCTATCTGAACGTCGCCCTCCTGGTCCGCGTCGCCTGCGAGATGGCGGCCGCGGCCCTGGTGACGTACGCCTGTCTGCAGTCCGTCCACGGCACCACGCGCGCCCTGCTCGCCGCGATCGGCGTCATGGTCCTGGTGTCGTACGTCGCGGTCGGCGTCTCCCCGCGCACCATCGGCCGCCAGCACCCGCTGAACACGGCGACGGCGGCCGCGTACGTCCTGCTGCCGCTGGCCAGGATCATGGGCCCGATCCCGAACCTGCTGATCCTCATCGGCAACGCGCTGACCCCAGGCAAGGGCTTCCGCCGCGGCCCCTTCGCCTCCGAGGCGGAACTGCGCGCGCTGGTCGACCTCGCGGAGAAGGAGTCGCTGATCGAGGACGACGAGCGCCGCATGGTGCACTCGGTCTTCGAGCTCGGCGACACGCTCGTGCGGGAGGTCATGGTCCCGCGCACGGACCTGGTCGTCATCGAGCGCTACAAGACGATCCGCCAGGCCCTGACCCTCGCGCTGCGCTCCGGCTTCTCGCGCATCCCGGTCACCGGCGAGAGCGAGGACGACATCGTCGGCATCGTGTATCTCAAGGACCTGGTCCGCAAGACGCACATCAGCCGCGACGCCGAGTCCGAACTGGTCTCGACGGCGATGCGCCCGGCTGCCTTCGTCCCGGACACCAAGAACGCCGGCGACCTGCTGCGCGAGATGCAGCAGGAGCGCAACCACGTCGCCGTCGTCATCGACGAGTACGGCGGCACGGCCGGCATCGTCACCATCGAGGACATCCTGGAGGAGATCGTCGGCGAGATCACCGACGAGTACGACCGCGAGCTGCCCCCGGTCGAGGACCTCGGCGACGACCGCTACCGCGTCACCGCCCGGCTCGACATCACCGACCTCGGCGAGCTGTACGGCCTCGACGAGTACGACGACGAGGACGTGGAGACCGTCGGCGGCCTGCTCGCGAAAGCACTGGGCCGGGTGCCCATCGCGGGCGCCTCCAGCGCTGTGGAACTCCCGGACGGCCGCGAGCTGCGCCTGACGGCCGAGGCGGCGGCCGGCCGCCGGAACAAGATCGTGACCGTGCTGGTGGAGCCGGTATCGCCGGCGGAAGGGACCGAGGAGGAGAAGGACGAATGACCCCCGAGAAGCTGCGCGACCTCTGTCTGTCCTTCAACGCGGTGGTGGAGGACTTCCCCTTCAACCCGGAGACCTCGGTCTTCAAGGTGCTGGGCAAGATGTTCGCCCTGAGCAACCTCGGCGCGAGCCCCTTGACCGTCAACCTCAAGTGCGACCCCGAGGACGCCGTCCGGCTGCGCGCCGACCATCCGGGCCTGATCATCCCCGGGTATCACATGAACAAGCGGCACTGGAACACCGTCACGGTCGACGGCGACCTCCCGGAGCGGATGGTGCGCGAGCTCGTCGAGGACTCGTACGACCTGGTCGTGGCCGGTCTGCCGCGGGCCGAGCGGCTGCGTCTGGACCGTCCCTGAGCGCACCCCCGGCTCGGGCGCTCCGTATGCTCGGCTCATGACCGACAGCAGCGCGCTCGACCCCGAGGACCGCAAGATCGTCACCCTGGCCCGTTCCGCGCGGGCCCGCAACGGCGTGCCCGAGGGGGCGGCCGTACGGGACGAGACCGGCCGCACGTACGTCGCCGGGACCGTCGACCTTCCGTCACTGAAACTGAGTGCCCTGCGCACGGCGGTGGCGATGGCGGTGGCCTCGGGGGCGAAGTCGCTGGAGGCGGCGGCCGTGGTGACCGAGGCCGAGTCGGTGCAGGACGCGGACCGGGCGGCGGTGGCGGAGCTGGGCGGGGCCGGGACGCCGGTACTGCTCGCCGGGCCCGACGGAACGGTACGGACCAGCCTCGTTGCAGGTTGAATACCGGCCGTTTCAGAACCGTCCGGAATTCGTCCTTGTCGTTTCCTCACCCCACCGGCATCAATGGAACCGGTAGTTCCGACGGACCGTCAGATCCACCCCCCACGCGGTGTACCGCACCACGCCGCCCCTGACGGCCGCGGACTCTCCCATCCATCCCCACATGGCAGTAAGGGAGCCGGATCCCCATGAGAGTCAAACGACTGACCACAGGTGCGGCCATGGCGGTGGGGGCCCTCGCGGCCGCGTCGCTCGCGTTCGCGCCCAGCGCCCTCGCCGTCACCCCCGGCACGGCGACCATCACCGCCGACTGCGGTGCCTTCGGCGGCGGAGAGGCCACGCTCACGGCCACCCAGGACGGCACGTCGGCCACGCTCACCCTCACGTCGTCCGCGATCACCGCTCCGATCGCCCTCTCGGCGAACTCGATCACCTCCACCCTCACCATGGCGAACAGCGCGACCGGCGGTACCGATGCGTTCTCCGGCACACAGAACCCGGCGATGGCGGCCGGCGACCCGGTCACCGTCGGGCCCCTCTCGGGCACCGTCGCCTCCGGCGACAGCCTGGACGCCTACGGCGGTTCGCTGCAGATGACCGTCTTCGGCATCACCATCACCTGTACCGCGACCGGTCCGCAGTCCCCGGGGCCCTTCGTCTTCGACTGACGGTCGCAGCCAGCACATAGCCGATGGACCGTCAGTTCCTGGAGACCGTACAGGAATTGACGGTCCATCAGTTCATTTCGGCGTCTCCATTGACTTCTCACGCGATCCACACATCAATGCCCCCAGTGAGCGCACAGAGAAGGGGGCACTCCCATGGGTCCGATCACCCGAAGACGCCGCTGGGCGTCTCTGCTCGGGGCGACCGCGCTCGCGGTCACCGCGGGCGGCGCGCTGGCCTGTCCGGCCGGCGCCGCCACGAACGTGGACTTCGCCACGCACTGCATCCCGCCCGCGGTCGCGGGCATCCCGCCGATCGACGGCACCACCACGGCCTCCATCGCGGTGGACAACACCAGCCCGAAGGTCGGCGACACCGTCACCGTGACCTACACGGTGGTCAAGCCCGCCGCCAGCAACCCCACCGCCATCGCCCTGCCGGCCGACATCATGACGCCCACCGGCAAGGTCACCCTCGGGGGCGCGCAGACGGGCGCCGTCACGGTCGCCGGTCCGAAGAAGAACGATCCGGTGCCGGGCAACGGCGCCTTCCCGTCGTTCTCCATGACCGGCACCTTCAAGGTCACCAGCGCCGGCTCCATCACGCTCTCGCCCGGCGACTACAACATCCACACCAGCTACATCCTGGAGCTGGACACCCCGTGCACGGTGACCAACCCGCCCGCGCCGACGTCCCAGACGATCACGGCGACGGACTCCACCCCGGTCAACAACCGGGCCATCCAGCTCGGCAAGGCCTCCGGCGCGCCCGGTGACAGCGTCACCGTCAGCGGCAGCGGCTTCACCGCCGGCGCCGCGGTGACCCTCGCCGGACGCTCCGGGAGCAGCCAGACCGGGGACAAGGCCTCCGTCACCGCCGGCAGCGACGGCAAGTTCAGCGGCTCCCTCACCGTCAACGACAAGACGACCACCGGGATCGTGGCGTACGAGGGCAGCGCGTGGAGCGACGCCCTGGGAGCCGGGCCCGCCGTCTACACCGTCACCGACAACACCCCCGTCCCGGACGGCAGTCAGAAGCTGACGACCACCGTGAAGGCCGGGACCCTCTCCATGTCCCAGGCCGGGGACTCCGTCGCGCTGTCGGCGGTCGACTTCGGCAAGGGCGGTGCCTCGACCGGCGCGCTGCAGACGGTCACCGTCAAGGACTTCCGCGGCGGACCGGCCGGCTGGTCGCTCACCGGCAAGGTCACCGACTTCACCGGACCCGGCGCCAAGATCGATGCCGGGAAGCTGAGCTGGACCCCCGCCTGCGCCACCAAGGCGGGCAGCCCCAGCACCTGCAAGGCCGGTTCGGCGGGCACCGTGGGCGCATCGGGGGCGACGCTCGCCTCCACCGCCAACGGCACGCTCACCGGCGGCGAGTTCACCGCGGACGCCCAGCTCTCCCTGGACGTACCGGCGTTCACGCCTCCCGGCTCCTACTCCGGCGTCCTCACCCTCACGCTCAGCTGACCGTACGGGCGTCCGCACCCGCCCGTCCATCACCTCGTCCACGTGGGGGTCCGCACCCATGCGCAAGCTGTACGCCCTGCTCCTGGCCCTGTTCCTCACCGGCCTGACCGCGCCGGCGCACGCCGCCGACAACGGCAGCTGGTCCGTCTACCCCGTCTCCTCCGAGATCGCCGCGCGCCCGTACTTCTACCTCTCCGCCGACCCCGGCGCGACGATCGCGGACAAGGTCGTCGTCGCCAACAAGACCGGCGACCCCCTGACCTTCCGGCTCTACGCGGCCGACGCCTACAACACCCCGCGCGACGGCGGGTTCGCGGTGCGGACGGCGCAGGAGCGGCAGCGCGGGGTCGGTGCCTGGGCGCGGCCCGCGAAGTCCCGGGTGACCGTACCCGCGCACGGCAGGGTCACCCTCCCCTTCACCCTGCGCGTGCCCGAGGGCGCCGAACCCGGCGACCACGCGGGCGCGTTGGTGGCGCTCGACGAGCGGATCGAGAAGGGCGCGGGCTCACTCGCGCTCGGTGTGCGGCGCGCCGTGGCCGCCCGTGTCTACCTCCGCGTCGGCGGCCCGACCCTCCCCGCCATCGCCGTCGAGAACGTCCACGTCGTCCACCACCAGCCCCTCGTCCCGGGTCTCGGCGACAGCACTGCGACGGTCTCCTACACCCTCCACAACACCGGCAACGTCACCCTGGACCCCAAGGTGGAACTGCGCGCGAAGGGCCTGTTCGGCCGCACGCTCCTCGCCCGCGACCTGCCCCGCGTCCCCTCCGAGCTACTGCCGGGCCAGCGCGTCCACCTCACCGAACCCTGGCGCGGCGCGCCCCAACTCGACTGGGGCAAGGTGGAGTTGACGGCGAGCGCGAAGGACACCCGGGAGTCGGCGAGCGCGTCCTTCCTCGCCCTGCCGTGGGTCGCGGCGCTGGTGCTCGTAGCGGTCGCCGCCGTGGGGACGGTGCTGGTGCTCAGAGCGCGTCGGGGCCGCGCTCGCCCGTCCGCACCCGTACGACCGTCTCGACGGGCAGCGCCCACACCTTTCCGTCCCCGATCTTCCCCGTCTGCGCGGCCTTGACGATCGCGTCGATCACGGCGTCCGAGACGGCGTCCTCGACGACGACCTCGATGCGGACCTTGGGCACGAGGTCGACCTGGTACTCGGCGCCGCGGTACACCTCGGTGTGGCCGCGCTGCCGGCCGTACCCGCTGGCCTCGGTCACGGTCAGGCCGTGCACGCCGAGCTCCTGGAGGGCGGTCTTCACCTCGTCGAGGCGGTAGGGCTTGACGATCGCGGTGATGAGCTTCATGCCTGGCTCTGGACCTTCTGCGCGGAGGGGACGACGGACGAGCTGACCGGGGCGCCGTGGCCCAGGACGCCGTGATCGTATGCCGTCTCGGCGTGCACCGTAAGGTCCAGGCCGGTGTGCTCCTGCTCCTCCGTCGCCCGGAAGCCCATGACCCTGTCGATCAGCTTGCCGATCGCGTAGGTGACACCGAAGGTGTAGGCGGCGACGACGACCACGGCCACCGCCTGCCTGCAGAGCTGGGCGAGCCCGCCGCCGTAGAGGAGCCCCTCCGTGCCCCCGGTCATCGCCTTCTCGGCGAAGACGCCGATGAGGAGTGTGCCGACGATCCCGCCGACCAGGTGGACGCCGACGACGTCGAGCGAGTCGTCGTAGTTCAGCTTGAACTTCCAGCTCACCGCGTACGAGCAGAGGGCACCGGCGGCGAGGCCCACCACCAGGGCGCCCAGCAGGGAGACGGACCCGCAGGACGGGGTGATCGCGACCAGGCCGGCGACCGCGCCGGACGCCGCGCCCAGCGTGGTCGGATGACCGTCGCGCTTCTGCTCGACGAACAGCCAGCCCAGCAGGCCGGTGCAGCCGGCGGCGAGGGTGTTGAGGAAGGCGGCGGCCGCCAGGCCGTTCGCGCCGAGGGCCGAGCCCGCGTTGAAGCCGAACCAGCCGAACCACAGCAGGCCCGCGCCCAGCATCACCATGGGCAGGTTGTGCGGCCGCATGGCGTCCTTCTTGAACCCGAGCCGCGGACCGAGGACCAGGCACAGGGCCAGACCGGAGGCGCCGGAGGTGATCTCGACGGGCAGACCGCCCGCGAAGTCGAGGGCGCCGAGGTGATGCGCGATCCAGCCGCCCGGGCCCCAGACCCAGTGGGAGACGGGAACGTATACGAGCAGCGCCCAGACCGGCACGAAGACCAGCCAGGCGGAGAACTTCGCCCGGTCCGCGATCGCGCCGCTGACCAGCGCCGCCGTGATGATCGCGAAGGTGAGCTGGAAGGTGGCGAACAGCAGGGTGGGGACGGTGCCCTGCACACTGTCCGGGCCGAGACCGGCCATGCCGGCGTGCTTCAGGCCGCCGATCAGCCCGCCGCCCGCGTCGTCGCCGAAGGCCAGCGAGTAGCCGCAGACCAGCCAGACCACCGTGACGAGCGCGATCGACACGAAGCTCATCATCAGCATGTTGAGGACGCTCTTCGTGCGGACCATGCCGCCGTAGAAGAGGGCCAGACCAGGGGTCATCAGCAGGACGAGGGCGGTGGCGGCGAGCAGCCAGGCGGTGTCACCGGTGTCCGCGTGCGCGGCGGCGAAGGTCGTCACGGTCGTCTCCAACGGGGTGGGGGCTCGTCAGAGGGTCACGGGTGTGCGTTTCCAGACGCCTACGGGGATGTTTCCGTGGCGTTTCGTTGCGTCCGGGTTACCGGAATCTCACGGTGCGGCGGTGCTCCGTGGATCAGGGACAATGAACGCCATGAGTGTTCGTACCCAGTCATCCGAAGAGCCGGGCGAGACCGTCCACCGCGCCGGCTTCGCCTGCTTCGTGGGCCGCCCCAACGCGGGCAAGTCCACCCTCACGAACGCTCTGGTCGGGCAGAAGGTGGCGATCACCGCGAACCAGCCGCAGACCACGCGGCACACCGTGCGGGGGATCGTGCACCGGGAGGACGCCCAGCTCATCCTGGTCGACACCCCCGGGCTGCACAAGCCGCGCACGCTGCTCGGCGAGCGGCTCAACGACGTCGTGCGCACGACGTGGGCCGAGGTGGACGTGATCGGCTTCTGCCTCCCCGCGAACGAGAAGATCGGCCCCGGCGACCGTTTCATCGCCAAGGAGCTGGCGGGGATCCGCAAGACCCCCAAGATCGCGATCGTCACCAAGACCGACCTCGTCGACTCCAAGACCCTCGCCGAACAGCTGATCGCCATCGACCAGCTGGGCAAGGAGCTCGGCTTCGAGTGGGCGGAGATCGTGCCGGTGTCGGCGGTCGGCGACAAGCAGGTGAGCCTGCTGGCCGACCTCCTCGTCCCGCTCCTGCCCGAGGGCCCGGCGCTCTACCCCGAGGGCGACCTCACCGACGAGCCCGAGCAGGTCATGATCGCCGAGCTGATCCGCGAGGCGGCCCTGGAGGGCGTCCGCGACGAGCTGCCGCACTCCATCGCGGTCGTCGTCGAGGAGATGCTCCCGCGCGAGGACCGCCCGGCCGACAAGCCCCTGCTCGACATCCACGCCAACCTCTACATCGAGCGCCCCAGCCAGAAGGGCATCATCATCGGCCCCAAGGGCAAGCGCCTGAAGGACGTCGGCATCAAGAGCCGCAAGCAGATCGAGGCGTTGTTGGGGACGCCGGTGTTCCTGGACCTCCATGTGAAGGTCGCGAAGGACTGGCAGCGGGACCCCAAGCAGTTGCGTCGGCTGGGGTTCTGACAGCCTTCCTCGCCCCGCCGCCCCGTCCCCAGGGGCTGTCGGCCCCTCGACCCGCTCCCGGGGGCTCCGCCACCTGGAACCCCGATCGGCCCGAAGGGCCTCGTCCTCAAACGCCGGACGGGCTGGACGGCGGGACCATGTCCTGCAGTCCGACCACCCGCAGCAACTGCAGCCGCTCGTACGACTCGGTGCCCGGGCGGGCCGTGTGGACGATCAGCAGGTGGTGGTGCTCGTGGCTGAGCATGACCTCGCAGTCGAGCTCCAGCAGGCCCACCAGGGGGTGCTGGAACCGCTTGGTCGCGCGATTGCGCAGGGACACCTCGTGTTCGTCCCACAGCCGCGCGAACTCCTCACTGGAGGAACGCAGTTCGGCGACCAGGGCGGCCGGTTCCGGGTCGTCGGGGCGGGCCGCGGTCACCGCGCGGAGGTTGGCCACGTGCGAGCGGGCGTGCGGTGCGTGGTCGTCGTCGGGGAAGAGGGAGCGGGCGTCCGGCTCCAGGAAGAAGCGCCGGACCAGGTTCCGCTCCCGCCGCGGCCGGGACATCACGTCGCCGACCAGCGCCTTCGCCATCGTGTTCTGCGCCAGCACCTCGCCGCAGTCGTTCACCAGCTGGGCCGGGGTGTCGTACAGCCGGTCCAGGATCAGCAGCAGCCCCGGCCGGACGTGCGCCGACGCCGTCTCGCGCCGCGGCGGCTCCTCCCCGGCCAGATGGAACAGATGGTCGTGCTCGGCGGCCGTCAGCCGGAGCGCCCGCGCCATCGCCGACAGCATCTGACGGGACGGGCGCGGACCCCGGGACTGCTCCAGGCGCGTGTAGTAGTCGACCGACATGCCGGCCAGCTGGGCCACCTCCTCGCGGCGCAGGCCCGGCGTGCGGCGGCGGGCGCCGGGCGCGAGCCCCACGTCGGAGGGCTCCAGGCGGGCGCGGCCGCGGCGCAGGAAGTCGGCGAGTTCGGCTCGGTTCACCCCTCCAGCGTGCGGGAGTCCGCCCGGCTTATCCAGGGACTGCCGATCCCCTGATCGGAAGGTCTCTCCCGGTGGCGGGCGTCCCCCTGAAGGGTGGGTGGGGACGAGAGGAGCAGGACATGCTGACTTTGGTGACCGGTACGACGGGACAGGTCGGACGGCGCTTCGTGCCGAGGCTGCTGGCGCAGCGGCGCCCGGGGGAGACCGTACGGGTCCTGGTACGGGACGCGGCGCGCGGGGAGCCGTTCGCGGCGCTGGGCGCCGAGGTCGTGGTCGGCGATCTGCGGGACGCGGACGTGCTCGGCAAGGCGGTGGCCGGGGCGGACGCCGTGGTGAACGTCGCCGCCGCCTTCCGCGGGGTGCCAGACGAGGAGGCACGGGCCGTCAACCGGGACGCGGCGGTGGAGCTGGGACGGGCCGCGCTCGCCTCCGGCGTCCGGCGCTTCGTACAGGTCAGCACCGGTCTGGTGTACGGCACGGGGCGGGGGCGTCCGGTGACCGAGGAGGACGAGAGCCGGCCCGGCGGCGCGATGTGGGGCGCCTACCCCGCGTCGAAGGCGGAGGCCGAACGGGAACTGCTGGCGATGGACGGCCTGGACGTGCGGATCGCCCGGCTGCCCTTCGTCTACGGCGAGGGCGATCCGCACCTCGCCCAGTCGTTGCGCTGGGCCGGGCAGTGGGCGGCGACCCAGCGCCTGCACATGGGTCACCACGCGGACGTCGCCCAGGGCCTGTTGCGCATCCTGCACGCCCCCGGCGTCGCCGGCCGGATCTACAACATCGCCGACGACGCCCCCGTCACGGCGGTCGAGCTGCACCAGCTCAACGGGGCCGAGGTGCCCGCCGAACTGCACGGGCGCACCGACCCCGACCCATGGCTGGTGATCATGTCCACCGACCGCATCCGCCGCGAGCTGGGCTATCGGCCCCGGTTCCCGTCGGTGTACGCGGCCCGGGACGCCGGCGCCCTGTGAGTCCTTCGACGCCCAGTCACTCGAGCCCCCTCACTCCACCCCCCTGATCCGGCCCACCAGCACCGCCCCCGCCAGCCCGATGACCGCAGCCACCACGTAGAGCACCCGGTATCCGCCGAGGTAGGTGACGATCGGCGCGGCGAGGGCGGGGGCCGCCACCTGGGGCAGGGCGTTGGCCACGTTGATCACGCCGAGGTCCTTGCCGCGGTCCAGGGCCGCGGGCAGGACGTCCGTCATCAGCGCGAAGTCGACCGAGGTGAACACGCCGAAGCCGATCCCGAGGACCGCCGCGGCGACGACCGCGCCCGGCCAGGTCTGCCAGCCGGCCAGGGCGCCCGTCGCGACCGCCATCAGCACGCCGGACCAGATCACGAAGGGCTTGCGCCGCCCGACCCGGTCCGACCACACCCCGCCGACGACGACCGTGGCGAGCAGGGTGAGGCCGTTCACCGCGGTCAGCACCAGCACGCCCTGCTCGGGGTCGTGGTGGTGCAGACGGTCGCGGAGGTAGTACAGCAGGTACAGCAGCACCAGCGCGTTGCTCAGGTTGATCAGGAAGCGGGTCAGCCAGGCCCAGCCCAGGTCCGGATAGCGGCGCGGGCTCAGCCAGAACCCGGCGAGGAAGGACCGCCAGGCCCACGCCGGCCGGTCCGTCGGCCCGAGCCGAGGATCGGGGTGGCCGAGCACGTACGGCAGCACTCCCGCCAGCGTGAACACCGCGCACGCCACGTACCCGGCGCCGATCCCGCCCGCGACGGTCGCCAGTCCCGTGCCGCCGACCACTCCGAGGATCTGCGCCGCGCCCAGCCAGCCGCCGACCGAACCGCGCTGGAGCCGCGGCACCTGGTCCGGGACCGCCGCCGTCACCGCCGCGAAGGCCGCGTTCAGGGTCAGCTGGACCAGACACCAGCCGAGCGTCATCGTCCACAGGCCGCCCGCCCCCGCGAGCAGCAGCAACGACAGCGCCCCGCCCGCGGCTCCGGCCACGATCCACGGCGTACGGCGGCCACGGCGGGACGTCGTCCGGTCCGACAGCGCGCCGAAGAGCGGGTTGGCGACCAGGGACACCGCGGCGCCGATCCCGGTCACCCACGCCAGCATCGTCTCCTTCGACATGCCGGTACCGGGCGCGAAGTCCTTCGCCTGCGAGGCCAGCAGGATCTGCAGGGGACCGAACCAGCCCACCCAGATCGCCCCGTTGGCCAGGGAGAGGGACGCCGTCCAGGCGCGGCCGACCCGCAGGACGGGCTCGGCGAGGGCCGCCGGGGGGTCCTGGTCCCGGTCGCCGTCCCGGTCCCGCGGCGGGGCCGTCATCTCTGCGCCCGCAGCAGCTGCCGGTACCAGCCGTACGAGGACTTCGGGGTGCGCTTCTGGGTCTCGAAGTCGACGTGCACCAGCCCGAAGCGCCGCTCGTAGCCCTCCGCCCACTCGAAGTTGTCCAGCAGCGACCACACGAAGTACCCGCGCACGTCCACGCCCGCCTCGACCGCGTCGTGCAGGGCCCGGACGTGCCCGTCCAGGTAGGCGATGCGGTCCTGGTCGTCGAGGCCCGGGTAGCTGCAGCCGTTCTCGGTGACGACGACGGGCGGCAGCCGGTCGCCGTAGCGCTCGCGGAACCCGGTGAGCAGCTCCGTCAGCCCCGACGGGACGACGGGCCAGCCGAAGTCCGTCACCGGGACTCCCTCGATCTGCCGTACGGAGAAGGGGAGTTCGGCGGGGATGGTCAGTCCGCCGAACTCGATGTCCGCGCCCTGCGGGGCGCCCACCCGGGTCGGCGCGTAGTAGTTGACGCCGTAGAAGTCGATCGGCTCCGCGATGACCTTCAGGTCCGCCTCTACCTCCCCCGGCATCAACTCGCCCAGCCCGTCCGGGTATTCGCCCAGGATCAGCGGGTCGGCGAAGAGTCGGTTGAGCAGCAGGTCGTAGAAGGCGGCCGCCTCCACGTCGGCCGGCTCCTCGGACGCCGGCCAGGTCGGCCCGTGGGAGTTGGCGATCCCGACGTCGGCGGCGCCGGCCGCGCGCAGGGCCCGTACCGCGAGGCCGTGGGCCAGCAACTGGTGGTGGGCCACCGGAAGCGCGTCGAACATCAGCTGCCGGCCCGGCGCGTGCGCGCCCAGGGCGTGCCCCAGCAGGGTGTGTTCGGCGGGCTCGTTGAGGGTGATCCACTTCGTCACCCGGTCGCCCAGTCGCTCGGCGACCACGGACACGTGCTCGGCGAAGCGCTCGGCGGTGTCCCGCCGCAGCCAGTCCAGGGCGAGGGGGAGGTCCCAGTGGAAGAGCGTCGGGACGGGGCGGACGCCCGCCGCGCACAGTTCGTCGACGAGGCGGTCGTAGAAGTCCAGGCCCTCGGGCGAGCGCACCCGCGGCCAGGACACCGAGAAGCGGTAGGCGTCCACGCCCAGGTCGGCGAGGAGCGCCACGTCCTCGTGGTATCGGTGGTAGTGGTCGCAGGCGACCGCCGCCGTCGAGCCGTCCTTCACCCGTCCCGGCTCGGCCGTGAACGCGTCCCACACGGACTGCTCGCGCTCGTCGACGGCCCCCTCGATCTGGTGGGCCGAGGTCGACACGCCCCAGAGGAAGCCGGCCGGGAACTGAGGTATCGGGTTCGTCATGCGCGGATCATCCTTACCGCCGGTAACGGAAGTCAACGCCCGCGCATGAAGGACCTGTTACGGGATCACGCCCCTTCCTTCAGCACCCTGGAGATCAGCTGCCGCTGCTCCTCGCTCAGCCGCGGATCGGCGGCGTACACCGTCCTGCCGTCCACGGTGATCTCGTAGTTGAAGCCGTCGGGAACCCCGACGGACGGCCGGCCCCGGCCGGCGGACATCGCCTTCTCGGCCAGGGCCTGCCACTCGCCCGCGTCGGGCCGCCCCGAGGTGTCCACCTCGGCGCTGCGCTCGATGCCCGCGAATCCACCCGTGCGCCTCACTCGAATACGCATGGGTCCGTGTCTAGTACGGAACTACGTCGTGCGCACCCCGACCTGCTCCCAGGCCTTCAGCACGGCCTGCAGCTCCTCGCCGTCGCTGAAGCGGGCCTTGGCCGCCTTCACGGTCAGCGAGGCGAAGTCCGTGAACAGGGCGTCCTTCTTCAGCTCGCCGCCGGTCAGGACGTCGTACCAGATCTGGCCCGCCTTCTCCCAGGCGTGGCCGCCGAGCGCCGTGGCGGCCAGGTAGAAGGCGTGGTTGGGGATGCCGGAGTTGATGTGGACGCCGCCGTTGTCGCGGCCGGTGCGGACGAAGTCGTCCATGGTCGCCGGCTGCGGGTCCTTGCCGAGGACGTCGTCGTCGTACGCCGTGCCCGGCGCCTTCATGGAGCGCAGCGCCTTGCCGGTGACGCGCGGCGCGAGCAGCCCGGCGCCGATCAGCCAGTCGGCCTCGGCCGCGGTCTGGCCCAGCGTGTACTGCTTGATGAGGGTGCCGAAGACGTCCGACAGCGACTCGTTGAGCGCGCCGGGCTGGCCGAAGTAGGTGAGATTGGCCGTGTACTGGGTGACGCCGTGGGTGAGTTCGTGGCCGATGACGTCGATCGGGATGGTGAAGTCGAGGAAGATCTCCCCGTCCCCGTCGCCGAACACCATCTGCTCGCCGTTCCAGAAGGCGTTGTTGTAGTCCCGGTCGAAGTGGACCGTCGCGTCGAGCGGAAGCCCGTTGCCGTCGATCGAGTAGCGCTCGTACGCCTTCAGATACAGCTCGAAGGTGGCGCCGAGGCCGGCGTAGGCGCGGTTGGCGGTGGCGTCCTTGCCGGGGTCGTCGCCCTCGCCGCGGACCTTGCGGCCGGGCAGGTCGGTGCCGTGCCGGGCGTCGTAGATCGTGCGGTGCGGCCGGTCGGGCGCGGCTCCGGGCGGCGCGGCGACGGCCGGGGCGCCGATCACGGTGGTCAGCCGGCGGTGGGTGCGCTCGTAGGCGTCGCGCTCCAGGGTCTTGCGAGCGGGATTCGCGAGCGCGGGGTCCTCGTGCTGGGCCAGCTTGTCGAGGACGTGGGGCGGTACGACGGTGCAGAAGACGGGCTCTGAGCCCCCGTTGGTCTTCGTCATGTGCGGCACCATTGCACTGCGTTAGCTCCATGTCACTAGGTGCGACCATGATTGGTGAAATATGGGGATGCTCCCGCCGTGAGTGGTTGCTCTGTGTTATGCCGTGCGGGCTGTGGGTGGCCGCTGGCGCAGTTCCTCGCGCCCCTGTGGGGCGCGTCGCGGTCCCGCATACTGATACGGGACCGCCTTCTCGGACCGGCTCGGCTAGCATGCTTCGCATCATGCGTTTCGGGCTGCTTCTTCTTAGCTGCCGCGGCGAGGGCCTGTAAGTCAGGTCGACTCCCTCCCCGCGGAGCTTCGCGTTGCGTCGTCGGCCGTCCTTCCGGACACCAAGAGGAGCCCCGCAATCATGGCGAACCGCCAGCAGCCCAGCAGCATGCCGATCCACAAGTACGGCCGATACGAGCAGGTCGACATCCCGGACCGCACCTGGCCCGGACGGCGGATCACCCAGGCCCCCCGGTGGCTGTCGACCGACCTGCGCGACGGCAACCAGGCCCTGATCGACCCGATGTCGCCCGAGCGCAAGCGCCGGATGTTCGACCAGCTGGTCAAGATGGGCTACAAGGAGATCGAGGTCGGCTTCCCGGCGTCGGGTCAGACGGACTTCGACTTCGTGCGGTCGATCATCGAAGAGCCCGGGGCCATCCCCGACGACGTGACCGTCTCGGTACTGACCCAGGCCCGCGAGGACCTGATCGAGCGGACCGTGGAGTCGCTGAAGGGCGCCAGGCGGGCCACCGTCCACCTGTACAACGCCACCGCCCCGGTCTTCCGGCGCGTGGTCTTCCGCGGCTCCAAGGACGACATCAAGCAGATCGCCGTCGACGGCACCCGCCTGGTGATGGAGTACGCGGAGAAGCTGCTGGGCCCGGAGACCGAGTTCGGCTACCAGTACAGCCCCGAGATCTTCACCGACACCGAGCTGGACTTCGCGCTGGAGGTCTGCGAGGCGGTGATGGACGTCTACCAGCCGGGTCCGGGCCGCGAGATCATCCTCAACCTGCCCGCCACCGTGGAGCGTTCGACGCCGTCCACGCACGCGGACCGCTTCGAGTGGATGCACCGCAACCTGTCCCGCCGAGAGCACGTCGTGCTCTCGGTCCACCCGCACAACGACCGCGGCACCGCCGTCGCCGCCGCCGAGCTGGCGCTGATGGCCGGCGCCGACCGCATCGAGGGCTGCCTGTTCGGTCAGGGCGAGCGCACCGGCAACGTCGACCTGGTCACCCTGGGCATGAACCTGTTCTCGCAGGGCGTCGACCCGCAGATCGACTTCTCCGACATCGACGAGATCCGTCGTACGTGGGAGTACTGCAACCAGATGGAGGTCCACCCGCGCCACCCGTACGTGGGCGACCTGGTCTACACGTCCTTCTCCGGCTCCCACCAGGACGCCATCAAGAAGGGCTTCGACGCGATGGAGGCCGACGCGGCCGCCAAGGGCGTCACCGTGGACGACATCGAGTGGGCGGTGCCGTACCTGCCGATCGACCCCAAGGACGTCGGCCGCTCCTACGAGGCCGTCATCCGCGTGAACTCGCAGTCCGGCAAGGGCGGTATCGCGTACGTCCTGAAGAACGACCACAAGCTGGACCTGCCCCGCCGGATGCAGATCGAGTTCTCGAAGCTCATCCAGGCGAAGACGGACGCCGAGGGCGGCGAGGTCACCGGCTCCGACATCTGGGCGGTCTTCCAGGACGAGTACCTGCCGAACCCCGCGAACCCGTGGGGCCGCATCCAGGTCAAGAACGGCCAGTCGACCACCGACACCGACGGCGTGGACACCCTCCGCGTCGAGGCCACCGTCGACGGCGAGGACACCGTCCTGACCGGCTCGGGCAACGGTCCGATCTCGGCCTTCTTCGACGCGCTGGCGAAGATCGGCATCGACGCCCGGCTGCTGGACTACCAGGAGCACACGATGAGCGAGGGTGCCTCCGCGCAGGCCGCCTCCTACATCGAGTGCGCGATCGACGACAAGGTCCTGTGGGGAATCGGCATCGACGCGAACACGACGCGTGCGTCGCTGAAGGCGGTCGTCTCGGCGGTCAACCGCGCGGCGCGATAACCCTTCTGACCGGCGGTTTCGGGGTCCTGATCATCGGATACGGCGATCAGGGCCCCGTCCCTTTTCGGCCACCTCCACGTGGAGGTCACGGAAAGGTCTCTTCCGGGGTGCTGACTACGCCTGGCCGATGTGGCTAACATCACGCCAGTACGGCGATGTTGCCGTGCCGTTACGGAGGTGCGACGTGCTGCCAGTACGGGGACGAAACGGCCGAGCCGCCAGGCCTGCGCGCCTCCTGGGCACCCGCACCGCGTGGACGCCCGTAGGGGACGGCGAGTTCTTCTGCCCGGGCTGCGGAGGCGACCGCAACTACCAGCGCCTCACCGGCCGCCGCCGCTTCACCCTCCTCGGCGTTCCGGTCCTGCCGCGCGGCGAGACCGGCCCGGTCGTCGAGTGCGCCGCCTGCCACCGCCACTTCGGCACCGACGCCCTGGACCACCCCACCACCACCCGCTTCTCCGCGATGCTCCGCGACGCCGTGCACACCGTCGCCCTCGCGGTGCTCGCCGCGGGCGGCACCTGTTCGCGCACGTCCCTGGAGACCGCCGCGAGCGCGGTCCGCGCGGCCGGCTTCGACGACTGCACGGAGGAACAGCTGGAGGCCCTGGTCGACGCCCTGGCCGCCGACACCGGCCGGGTCTACGGCCAGTCCTGCGGCGCGGGCCTGGCCATCGAGCTGCACGAGGCCCTCGACCCGCTCGCCCCGCACCTCGCCCCCGTCGGCCGCGAATCGATCCTGCTGCAGGGTGCCCGCATCGCCCTCGCCGACGGTCCCTACACCCCGGCCGAACGCGACGTCCTCAGCACGGTCGGCGCCGCCCTGACCATCTGCGCCGACGACGTGACCCGGCTGCTGGCGGCGGCCCGGACGCCGTCCTGATACTCCCGGGGGAGTAACGCGCGCCCGGAGCCTCCACCGGCAGTAACCCCGAACTCGCCCCCACGCCCGACGAACCCGCCCCCTGGCGCCGGGAGTCTGGAACCGACCCAGACACCCGACCGGAGGGAGGCCCGTCCATGGGGGCCGCAAGGACAAGCGCACGGCCAGGCGCACGGCGTCGACGGGCCGTGCCCTGGGTGGTGCTCGGGCTGTGGCTGGCCGCGCTGGTGCTCGCCGGGCCGCTCGCCGGGAAGTTCTCCGGCATCCAGCAGAACCGCTCCGTCGACTACCTGCCCGACAGCGCCGACTCCACCCGGGTGGCCCGCATCCAGGACCGGCTCCCGGGCGGCGAGTCGACCGACCTGGTGCTCGTCTACCACCGCGACGGCGGCCTCACCTCCGCCGACCGCGACAAGGCGGCCCGGCAGATCGCCGAGATCACCGGCAGGTACGACATCACCGGGCACCCGCACGCGGTCCCGTCCCGCGACGGCACGACCGTCATGTACCCCGTGTCCAGCACCGGGCCCGGCCAGGACGACAAGAAGCGCGACGCCTTCGTCGACGGGGTCCGGGACGTCGCGGACGGCGGCGCCGGGCTCAGCGTGCGGGTCGGCGGCCCCGGCGCCCTCAACGCCGACATGGGCAAGGTCTTCGGCAGCATCGACGGCACACTGCTCTACGCCACCCTCGGCGTCGTCACTGCCCTGCTGATCCTGATCTACCGCAGCCCCTTCCTGTGGCTGGTGCCGCTCACCGTCGCCGGCGTCGCGGCCGGGATGGCGATGGCCGCCGGATACGGCCTCCACGAGGCGTTCGGCGTCACCGTCACCGGCCAGAGCGGCGGCGTGATGACGGTCCTGGTCCTCGGCGCGGGCACGGACTACGCGCTGCTGCTCATCTCCCGCTACCGCGAGGAGCTACGGCGCCACGAGCGCCCGTACGACGCCATGCGGGCCGCGCTGCGCGGCTGCGGACCGGCGATCCTCGCCTCCTCGGGCACGGTCGCGGCCGGGCTGCTGTGCCTGCTCGCCGCCGACCTCAACAGCAGCAACGGCATGGGCCCCGTCGGCACGGTGGGCGTACTCGCCGCACTGGTCGCCATGACGACCCTGCTGCCCGCCCTCCTGGTCGTCCTCGGCCGCCGCGTCTTCTGGCCGCTGATCCCCGCCTTCGGCAGCGAGCCGAAGGCACGCCGGTCGCTGTTCTCGGCGATGGGCGACTCGGCCGCGCGCCGGCCGGCCGCCGTCCTCGCCGGCGGCGCCGTACTGCTCGGCGCGCTGGCGCTGGGCGCCTTCCACCTCCCGGGCACCCTCAAGCAGGAGGACTCCTTCACCAAGCAGCCCGAGTCGATCGCCGCCGCCCAGACCCTCGCCCGCGCCTACCCCGGCCGCAGCAGCCAGCCGATCACCGTCATCGCCCCCACCGGCCGGACGGACGCCGTGCTGGCCAAGGCCCGGACGACGGACGGGGTCGCCCAGGCGACGGCCGGACGCAGTGGCTCCGGCTGGACCGAGATCTCCGTCTACGCCACCTCGGCACCCGAGTCGGCCGGAGAGACCCGCACCATCGAGGCCCTGCGCGCCGGACTCGACGACACCTATGGCACCTATGTCGGCGGACCCAGCGCCCAGCAGCTCGACCTGGCCGACAGCCAGGTCCGCGACCGCGAGGTCGTCGTGCCGCTCGTCCTGGCCGCCGTGTTCGTGATCCTCGTGGGACTGCTGCGCAGCCTCGTCGCGCCGCTGATGCTGCTCGTCGCCGTCGTGGCGGTGTGGGGCGCGGCGCTCGGGATCGGCGGCCTGGCGTTCGGGCCCCTCCTCGGCTTCCACGGCACGGACTCGGGCCTCGGCCTGCTGTCCTTCGTCTTCCTGGTGGCACTGGGCGTCGACTACGGCATCTTCCTCATGCACCGCATGCGCGAGGAGTCGACCGCCGGCGCCGAGCCGCAGGCGGCCGCGCTGACCGCGCTGCGCACCACCGGCGGGGTGATCGCGTCGGCGGGTGTCGTGCTCGCCGCGACCTTCGCCGTGCTGACCACGCTGCCGCTGGTCGCCCTGGTCGAACTCGGCTTCGTGATCGCGGTCGGCGTGCTCCTGGACACCTTCCTGGTGCGCACGTACCTGGTGACGACCGCGAGCGTGCTGCTGAAGCGGCGGGTGTGGTGGCCGGGGCGGCTGTCGCGGGAACCGGAACCGCTGCCGGTGCGGCGACAGCCCGAGACCGTGTGAAGCTGAACGCTGTGGAAGGGACGACGGTGACACGGCAGCGCAGGGCCGAGCGCATCATGGCGGTGATCAACCGCGACCCGCGCACGGCCCCGCACGGCACCCGCAACGACGCCGTCCTCGCGGCCGTGCTCGCCGCCGGGGCCGTGTGCCTGGCGCTGACCACGGACCCGGCCCGCCGCCCCGACGCGCTCGGCTGGACGCTGCTGCTCGCCGCCCACCTGCCGCTGGTGTGGCGGCAGCGCCGTCCGCTGCTCGTCGCCACGACGGTCCTGACACTGCTCGCCGCCTACCACGCCCTCGACAACAACCACGCCGCTCCCACGCCCGCGACCGTGGTGGCGCTCTACACGGTCGCGGCGACCGGGACGGTACGCCGCACCCTCGGCGTCGGGGCCACCGTCCTGAGCGTGTCCGTGCTGGTCAACCTCTTCAGCAACCCCGCCGGCGCGGTGGAGGTCCTGCGGATCTCCGGCTGGGTCATCGCGGTGCTCTTCTGCGGCATCGACGTCCGCTACTACCGCCAGTACGTGGCCGCGATCGTCGAGCGCGCCGAGCGCGCCGAACGCACCCGCGAGGAGGAGGCCCGCCGCCGCGTCGCCGAGGAACGCCTGCGCATCGCCCGCGACCTGCACGACCTGCTGGCCCACAGCATCACCCTCATCGGCGTCCAGACCTCCGTCGCCGCGCACGTCCTGGCCGCCGACCCCGAGCGGCTGGACCGGGAGACGGTCGCGAAGGCCCTGGACGACATCGCGGAGACGTGCCGGGCGGCGCGCGGCGAACTGAGGGGCACGCTGGAGGTGCTGAGGGAGGCCGACTGCCCCGACGGCCGCGGCCCGCTGCCCGGCCTGGACGGCCTGCCCGACCTGGTGGAGGCCGCCCGGCTCGCGGGCGCGCGGGTGGAGCCGGCGGTACGGGTGGAGCAGGCCCCGCCCGCCGTGGGCGCCGCCGCCTACCGGATCGTGCAGGAGGCGCTGACGAACGCCGTCCGGCACGCCGGCCCCGAACCGGCCGTACGGGTGGAGTTGTACGAGGCGGACGGCGCCCTGCGGCTGACCGTCACCGACGACGGCACCGGGCCCACCCCCGGCACCGCGCCCGGCTTCGGGCTGGTCGGCATGCGGGAGAGGGCCCGCAGCGTCGGTGGCGCACTCGACGCCGGGCCACGGGAGGCGGGCGGCTTCGAGGTGAGTGCCGTACTGCCACTGACGACGACGGGGGAAGAGGACGGATGACCATCCGCGTACTGCTCGCCGACGACCAGACCCTCGTGCGGGCCGCGTTCGCGATGCTCGTCGAGTCGGCGCGGGACATGGCGGTCGTGGGGCAGGCGGGCACCGGCCGGGAGGCCGTGGAGCTGGCCCGCGGCGAGCACCCCGACCTGGTGGTGATGGACGTCCGCATGCCCGACCTGGACGGTATCGAGGCGACCCGGCTGATCGCGGCCGACGAGGACCTCGCCGCGGTGAAGGTGCTGGTCCTCACCACCTACGACACCGACGAGAACATCGTCGAGGCGCTGCGGGCCGGGGCCTCCGGGTTCCTGGTGAAGGACACCCGTCCGGCCGAACTGCTGGACGCCATCCGCACGGTGGCCGCGGGGGAGGCCCTGCTGTCGCCGGGGCCGACGGCACGGCTGATCGAACGGTTCCTGCGCAGCCCGTCCGTGCCGGCCGCGGGCGGACCGGAGTGCCTGTCGGAGCGGGAGCGGGAGGTACTCACGCTCGTCGCCCGGGGACTGAACAACACCGAAGTGGGTGAATCCCTGGGCCTGAGCCCGCTGACCGCGAAGACGCACGTCAGCCGCATCATGGGCAAGCTGGGGGCCCGGGACCGGGCACAACTGGTGATCGTGGCCTACGAGTCGGGACTGGTCACTCCGGGAACCATGGGGCCGTGACCCTCCTGAGCCGCACCCTCCTCGTCAGCCTCGCAACCCTCGCACCGCTCGCCGCGACGACGCACGCCTCCGCCGACCCCGGCTGCACCTCCTCCGTCCCGTACACCTCGGGCGAGGGCGGCTACGACACCTACCGCATCCCGGCGGCCGTCACCACGGCCCGGGGCACGGTCCTCGCCTTCGCCGAGGGCCGCCACGACGGCGCCGGCGACTCCGGTGACATCGACGTCGTCCTCAGACGCTCCACCGACGGCGGCTGCACCTGGGGCCCGCTGCGGGTGGTCGCCGCCGGGGACGGGAACACCCGCGGCAACCCGGCCCCCGTCGTCGACCCGCGCACCGGCGCCATCGTCCTCGTCACCTCGTACAACAGCGGTGCCGTCACCGAGGCGCAGATCATGCGCGGAGAGGCCACCCCGGAGCAGAGCCGGCGGGTGTTCGTGCAGCGCAGCCCGGACGACGGGCGCGGCTTCTCGGCGCCGCGGGACATCACCGCGCAGGTGAAGCGGCCGGACTGGCGGTGGTACGCGACCGGCCCCGGTCACGCGCTCGGCCTGACCCGCGGCCCCCACGCCGGACGCCTGGTGGTCCCCGCCGACCACTCCGTGGCCCCGCCCGCAGGCTCCACCGACACCGGCCAGGAGGCCAGGTACTACGGCGGCCACGCCCTGTACAGCGACGACGGCGGCGCCACCTGGCGCATCGGCTTCGTCGACGGCGCCCACGACGGCCGGGTCAACCCCAACGAGTCGAGCGCCGCCGAACTCCCCGACGGCAGGCTGTACCTCGGCGCCCGCGACCAGAACGGCACGAGCGCCGGCAACCGCCTGGACTCCTACTCCGCCGACGGCGGCCGCACCCTGGAGAGGCCGTACGCCGTCCAGCCCACCCTGGACGAGGTCCCCGTCGTCCAGGGCAGCGTGCTCCGACTGCAAGGCGCCAAGGCTCCGTTGCTGTTCTCCGGCCCGTCCGTGCCGACGGCCCGGCGGGCGATGGCGGTGTGGCGCAGCACGGACGCCGGGGCGACCTTCACCAGGGCACTGACGCTCTCCCCACAGCCGGCCGCGTACTCCGACCTGGTGCCGGTGGACCGTGGGACGGTGGGCATCCTGTACGAGACGGGCGCCGCCGGCCCCTACGAGACGATCGAGTTCCGCCGGCTGCCCGCCGACGGCCTCTAGATGTGCAGGGCCTGGAGCAGGCCGGCCGCCGCGAGGTACTTGCCGACCCGCTGCACCTCCTGCGCGGACAGCGGGATCTGCGGTTCCGCGGTCGCCGGGCAGTCGATCACCCCGCGCAGGTGCAGCGCCGCCTTGAAGGCCCCGAGCGCCGACGAGCCGCCGCCCATCCGCGCCGGGTCCCCGACGGACACCAGGCCGAACAGGGCGCACAGCCGCTCCTGTTCGGCCCGTGCCCGCTCCGCATCGCCCGCGCGCCACAGGCGGTCGAGGCGGACGTAGCCGTCCGGGTCGACGTTGGCGAGACCGGGGACGGCACCGTCGGCGCCGAGCGCGAGGGCCGCGTCGACGACCAGCTCGGAGCCGGTCAGCACACTGAAGCCGGTGATGTCGGGACGGGTGCGGGCACCGGTGACGACCTCGCGGAAGGCGGCCAGGTCGCCGCTGGAGTCCTTGAGGCCCGCCAGCACGCCCTCGGCGGCCAGGTCCAGTACCACGTCCGCGGGAAGCTTCGTCTGGACGGCCACCGGGATGTCGTAGGCGATCACCGGGACCGGGGACGCGGCCGCGACCAGGCGGAAGTGGCGGGCGATCTCGGCCGGGTGGGTCCGCGCGTAGAAGGGCGCCGTCACCACCACCGCGTCCGCGCCGGCCGCCGTCACCGCCGCCACATGGTCCAGCACCCTGGGCGTCGTCATGTCGATCACCCCGGCCAGCACCGGGAGCCGGCCCCCCACATGCCCGGTCACCGCCTCCACCACCAGCCTGCGCTGCGCGTCGCGCAGGAACGCCACCTCTGACGTCGAGCCCAGCACGAACAGCGCGTCGACCCCGGCGCCGACCAGGTGGTCGACCAGCCTGAGCAGGGAGGGGACGTCCACCTCGCGGTCCGGTGTCAGGGGCGTGCAGACGGGCGGGACGACACCGGTGAGCGGGGCGGGGAAGGTCATTCAGGGCTCCCTGGGCTGGTTCTGTCGTACGAGGTCGCGGGTCGAGGCGTCCTCCCGCACAGGATGGTGGCAGCGGAAGCGGTGCCCCGGCGCCGACGCGGCCGAGAAGTCCGGCATGCGGGACGCGCACACGTCGTCCGCCTTCCAGCAGCGGGTACGGAACGGGCAGCCGCTCGGCGGGTGCGTCGCCGACGGGACCGGACCGGTCAGCGGGATGGGGTCGACGGGGTTCAGCAGGCCGGGGGCCGCCGAGAACAGGGCGCGGGTGTACGGGTGCCGGGCCCGGTCGGTGACCTCGGCGGCCGGGGACTCCTCGACGATCCGGCCCAGATACATGGTGATCACCCGGTCGCTCATCCGCCGTACCGTCTGGATGTCGTGCGAGACGAACACCAGGGCCAGGTCCAGGCGTTCCCTCAGATCCAGCAGCAGGTTCAGGATCTGGGCGCGCACCGACACGTCCAGGGCGCTCGTCGGCTCGTCCGCCACCACCAGGGCGGGGTCCAGCGCCAACGCCCGGGCGATGGCGACCCGTTGCCGCTGCCCGCCGGACAGTTGGCCGGGAAGCGCGTCGGCCAGGGCGCGGGGCAGCCCGACCAGGGCCATCAACTCCCGTACCCGTTCCTCACGTCGGGCCCTGGCGCCACGACCGTGCACGTCGAGCGGGTCGCGCAGGATCTGCCGTACCGGAAGACGGCGGTTCAGGGCCGTCGACGGGTCCTGGAAGATCATCCCGGTGGTGCCGCCGACGGCCGTGCGGCGCTCGGCTGCGGACATCGACCACAGGTCACGGCCCTGGAAGGACACCGTGCCCGCGGTCGGGCGCTGGATGCCGACCAGCACCTTCGCCAGGGTCGACTTGCCGCAGCCGGACTCGCCGACCACGCCCACCGTCTCCCCGGGCGCGACGGTGAGGTCGGCGCCGGTCAGGGCGTACACCCGGTCCCGGGTGAACAGGCCGCCGCTGCGGGCCTTGTGCACGACGTGGGCCTCGGACAGTTCGACGATCGCGTTCACTGCACGGCCTCCGGCTCCGATGCCACGAGTTCGACCGCCGGGTGGTGACAGGCCGCCGTGTGGGTGGGGGTGCCCAGCAGGGCGGGCACCGTCGTGCGGCACACGTCCGTCGCCGACGGACAGCGGTCGGCGAAGCGGCAGCCCGCCGGAAAGTCGGCGGGGGAGGGGACGACGCCCCTGATCTGCGTCATGCGGGCGGCCGCCGACTCCAGAGACAGCACACTGCCGAGCAGACCGCGGGTGTAGTGGTGGGCCGGTGCCTCCACCAGATCGGCGGTCACGCCCGTCTCCACGATCTGCCCGCCGTACATCACCGCCACCCGGTCGGTGACGTCGGCCACCAGCGCCAGGTCGTGCGAGACGAGGATCAGCGCGAAGCCCAACTCCTCGCGCAGGCGCAGCAGCAGCTCCATCACCTGCGCCTGCACGGTGACGTCCAGAGCGGTCGTCGGCTCGTCGGCGACGATCAGCCTCGGGTCCCGGGACAGGGCCATGGCGATCAGCACCCGCTGCCGTTGCCCGCCGGAGAGCTCGTGCGGATAGCTGCGCAGGGTCCGGGCGGGGTCGAGCCCGACCATCGTCAGCAACTCCGCCGGGCCACGGCGGCCACCACGCCGTACGACCTGCTTCAGCTGCGCGCGGATCGTCATCGCGGGGTTGAGCGAGGACAGCGCGTCCTGGTAGATCATCGCCATCTCGTGCCCGAGGAGACGGCGGCGTGCGCGCATGGGCTCGGACAGCAACTCCCGCCCTGCGAAGCGCACATGACCGCTGACCCGGGCGCCGCTGGGCTGCAGCCCCATGACCGTCAGCGCGGTGAGCGACTTCCCGCACCCCGACTCACCCACCAGCCCGAGAACTTCCCCGGGACGTACCTCGAAGGAGATGCCGTCGACGATGTCGACACCGCCATGGCGGCCGTCGAACCCGATGGCAAGGTTCTCGACGCTCAAGACCGACGGTGGGGCGGCGCCCCCAAGGGGCGCGGGGCTGTATTGAATGTGCGGCTTCCGCCGCGCGGGCGCGACAAGCCCAGACGCAGCCGCACCCGCCGAACCACCCCCTCCCGCGCGCGCCCGCAACCTCGCCGCCGCCTCCACAAGCCCCGGCAGCGCCAACACCTCCCCGCTCCCCGGCGTCGGCGCCTCCAAGCGGTCCTCGTCGGATGCCACGTCCACTTCCCGCCCGGCCGGCGCGGCCCACGCGTCCGACACCCCCTCGGAGAGGATGTTCAGCGACAGCACGGTCACCAGCATCAGCAGCCCGGGAAAGACCGTGGCCCACCAGCCCCCGGTCAGCACCATGTTCTTGCCGTCGGCGATGACGCTGCCCCACGACGGGTCGGGCGGCCGCACCCCCGCCCCGATGAAGGACAGCGACGCCTCGAAGACGATGGCCTCGGCGACCTGCACGGTGCAGAACACCAGCACCGGGGCGGCACAGTTGACCGCCACGTGCCTGAGCACGATGTGGGGTGTCCGCGCGCCGATGACCCGTTCCGCCGTGACGTAGTCCTCGCCGTACTGGTCGAGGACGTTGGCCCGTACGACGCGCGCCACCGGCGGTGTGAACAGGAACGCGATCGCGCAGATCAGTACCGTGATGCCGCCGCCGAACACGGCCACCAGCACGGCGGCCAGCGCGATGCCGGGAAACGCCATCACCACGTCCAGGCAGCGCATCAGCGTCTCGTCGACTGCCTTGCGGGAGGTCGCCGCCACGGCGCCGATCAGCGCGCCGACGACCAGCGCCAGGGCCGTCGCGCCGAGGCCGATCGCCAGCGACCAGCGGGCCCCGTACATCAGCCGGCTGAGAATGTCCCGGCCGAGGCTGTCCTGGCCCATCCAGTGCTCGGCGGAGGGGTGCCCGGTGCCGCCGACGGGCTCCTGCTGGTCGAGCGGGTCGTCCGGCGCGATCAGCGGGGCGAGCACCGCCACCAGGACCACCACCGCCAGGAAGCAGAGGGCGGCCTTCGACAGCGGGGGCAGCCGGCGCGGGCCGCGCAGGCGGATGCCGGGGCGGGCGAGGACCTCGCTGAGCCGTGCGCGCGTGAACATCAGGTCGCTTCCCTCAGTCGCGGGTTGACCAGCAGATACAGCACGTCGATGACGAGGTTGACGACGACGAAGCCGGTCGCGGTGGTCAGGACGACGCCCTGGACGACGGCCGGGTCGCCGTTCTTCACGGCGTCGATCATCAGCTTGCCCATGCCGGGCAGCGAGAAGATCGTCTCGATGACGACCGCGCCGCCGAGCAGATAGCCGACCCGCAGGCCCAGGACGGTCAGCGGGTTGATGAGGGCGTTGCGCAGTACGTTGCGGCCCACGACGACCCGCGGCGGCAGCCCGCTGCCGATCGCCGTGCGGACGTAGTCCTTGTCGAGTTCCTCGACCACCGACGTCCTTACGACGCGGATGAGTTGGGCCGCCACCGGCAGGGACAGGGCCAGCGCCGGCAGGGTCATCGTCTTCAGCCAGCCGGTGAGGGAGTCGGCGGGGTTGATGTAGCCGCCGGTCGGGAACCAGCCCTGGTCGACCGCCAGGTACTGGATCATCAGCAGCGCCAGCCAGAAGCCGGGGGCGGCGACGCCGGTGAGGGAGACGACGCGGATGATCTGGTCGGGCAGCCGGTCCCGGTAGATCGCGGCCGTCACTCCGCCCAGCAGCGACAGGACGACCGCGATGCCCAGCCCCAGGAAGGTGAGTTGGAGGGTCAGGGGCAGCGCGGTGGTGACCTGGTCGACGACCGGGGCGCGGGTCAGGGCGCTGGTGCCCATGTCGCCGTGGAGCAGGTCGCCGACGAAGTGGACGTAGCGGACGGGCAGCGGGTCCAGCAGGCCGTTCCGTTCGCGGAAGTCGTGCAGTTGCCGCGGGGTGGGGTTGGCGCCCTGGAAGAACGCGGAGGCGGGGTCGACGTCCGAGAAGCGCATCACCAGGAACACGAAGAGCACGATGCCCAGCATCAGCGGCACGAGCAGGGCGACGCGGCGCAGCAGGATGCGCAGGACGGCGATCATTCCGTCAGGCCCATTTCGCCTGCAGCAGGTTGATGCCCGGGTAGGGCTGTGCCCTTATGCCGGTGAGCTTCTGCGGGTCCCAGGCCGTCATCAGCTCGTTGTGGACGACCGGGTAGAGCACGGCCTGTTCGGCGACGGTGTCGATGTAGTCCTGGACCATCGCCTTCTTCTTCGCCGGGTCCGGCTCCCGGGTGGCCCGGTCCATGTCCTTGAAGAGCTGCTTGGCGACGGCGTCGCCGGCCCAACGGGTGTAGTTCATCCAGAGGTTGGTGGGGCCGTAGTTGTAGTGCATGATCAGGTCGGCGTCGAGGCCGAACTGGTTGGGGTTCGAGGCGGCGGCGACGACCTGGTAGTCCTGCTTCTGGTCCATCTTGGTGAAGACGGCGGTCGTCTCCTGCGGGTCCAGGGTCGTCCGTACGCCGATCGCGTCCCAGGACGCCTTGATGGTGGGCAGGCAGTCGACGATCCAACTGACGTTCACGGCGAGGATGTTGATCCTCAGCCCGTGGACCCCGGCCGCCTTCAGCAGGGCCTTGGCCTTCTCCGGGTCGTGGTCGTAGACGGTCTTGGCCCGCCGGTAGGCCGGGTTGCCCTCGTTCAGGAACGACGTCGAGGGCCTGCCGTGGCCCTTGAGCGCCACCTCGACCATCTTGCCGGTGTCGATCGCGTAGTGCAGGGCCTGGCGCACCCGCACGTCGTCGAACGGCCTGTGCGCGGTGTTGAACATCAGGAACAGGTTGTTCATCCCGGCGCCGCCCCCGACCGTCAGCCCGCCGCTCTGCAGCTGCTTGATGTTGGCGTACGGGATGTTGTCGGAGATCTGCGCGCCCGCGCTGGAGCCCGAGATCCGGGCGACGCGGGGGGCCGCGTCCACGATCGTCAGCCAGTTCATCCTC
Organism: Streptomyces sp. C1-1; assembly: GCF_050214755.1. Taxonomy (NCBI): domain Bacteria; kingdom Bacillati; phylum Actinomycetota; class Actinomycetes; order Kitasatosporales; family Streptomycetaceae; genus Streptomyces; species Streptomyces sp. C1-1. Next base: position 6,590,557 of record NZ_CP189826.1, read on the forward strand.
GCGAAGGCCGGCTTGCGCGGTCCGTTGTAGTCGTCGAAGGCGGCGAAGGTGGTGTTGGACTTCGGGTGGTGGGCGGTCTGCCGGTACGGCCCCGAGCCGATCGCGAGCCCCGCGGTCGCCTTGTCCCAGGCGCCCGGCTTCGAGAAGACGTGCCTCGGCATGATCTTCGCCAGGGTCAGCCGGGAAAGTCCGTCCGGGAAGGGGAACTTGAGCACCAGCTCGACGTTGCGCTCGTCGATCCTGCGGACCTCCTTCAGCCAGCTCGCGAAGAAGCCCTTGGCGAGGGTCTGGGTGTTCGGGTCGAGGATGCGGTCGAAGACGAACACGACGTCGTCCGCGGTGACCGGCTTGCCGTCGTGGAACTTCGCCCCGGCCCGCAGCGTGAACCTCCACGACGTGGCGTTCGCGTCCTTCGGAATCCGTGTGGCCAGGGCCGCGTACGGCTCGCGGGTGATGGGGTCGGTGTCGAGGAGGCCCTCGTAGATGTGGTTGTTGGCGGCCATGCAGAAGGCGGACGCGGTCTGAGTGGGGTCCCAGGAGCCGTCGTTGCCGTAGCCGATGACGGCGGTCAGCGTGCGGTCCTTGCCGCCCGTGCCGCCGGTGTCGTTGGTGGACTGGGGCCCGGAGGAGCAGGCCGACAGCGACGCGGAGACGGCGGCGGCCGCACCCAGCGCGCCGGTGTGCTTCAGGAAGGTCCGGCGATGCACGGTTCCTCCAGCGGGAGAGGTCCAGCGAGGAGTTGCCTCGGTGGCTAGGAGATACGACGTCCTACGTCCTGTTCGTCAGCCGCGACCCTAGGAGCGGCCCAGGGGGCGGTCAAGGGATCGCACACGAATGGCGTAGCCGTCAGAGGTCGCACCAATGGCGCTGTGAAATGGCGGGAGTTGACGCACGTCGACCCCGGACATGGGACGTAGGACGTCCGGCGCGCGTACGATGCGGCGCATGCCCGCGCAGCCAAGGAACACGGAGACCGGCAACAGCCGTATCCGGCGCGCGGTCGTGCAGCTCATCCTCGACCGCAGACTCCGCCCCGGCGCCGCGCTGCCCACCGAGGCCGAGCTGATGGAGGACCTCGGGGTCAGCCGCAACTCCGTGCGCGAGGCCCTCAAGGCCCTGCAGGCCCTCGACATCGTCGAGATCAGACACGGCTACGGCACCTACGTCGGCGAGGCCTCCCTCAGCCCGCTCGTCGACGGGCTCACCTTCCGCACCCTCGCCCGGCACGACGACGACACCGGCGCCCTCGCCGAGATCCTCCAGGTACGGGAGGTGCTGGAGGAAGGCCTGATCCGGCGCATCGCGGGGACGGCCGACGAGGCGGAGCTGGACGCGCTGGAGGCGGTCGTGTCCCGGATGGAGACCGCGGTCCGCGCGGGCCGCCCCTTCCCCGAACTCGACCGGCAGTTCCACGAGTTGCTCTACGCTCCGCTGGGCAACCCGCTCGTGCCCCAGCTCCTCGGCGCCTTCTGGACCGTCTTCCGCAGGGTCGCCGCGGCCCGCGGCTGGACGGCGGACCCCCGGCCGGAGGTGACGGTCCGCCGGCACCGGGACATCGTGGCGGCCCTGCGCGCACGGGACGCCGCGGGCGCCCAGCGGGCCATGGAGCACCACTTCCGGGGCATCGAGGCCCGTACCCTGACCCGATGACGGACACCTGGCGACCCACCGATCCCGGTGTGCTGCGACTGCCGTCGGGCCGGCTGGTCCGCGGCCGCGGCCTGCGGCACCCCCTCGACCCCGCGGCGCCCACCCCCTCGTACGCCCTCTACCTCCTCGGCCGCCGACCGCCGTCCGTGCCCTGGGAGTTCACCTGGCTGCGCTGGCCCGACTTCCGCCTTCCCGCCGACCGCCCGGCCGCCCGCGCCGCCCTGGCCGGGGCCTGGGAGCGGGCGGCGGGCGAGCGGGTCGAGGTCGCCTGCGGAGGCGGCCGCGGCCGCACCGGCACGGCGCTGGCCTGCCTGGCGGTGCTGGACGGCGTCCCGGCCGAGGAGGCGGTGGACTTCGTACGGCGCCACTACGACCGGCGCGCGGTGGAGACACCGTGGCAGAAACGGTACGTGCGCGGCTTCGCTAGCTGAGAGCGTCCGCCACCACACCGGCCGCCGAGGCGATCAGGGCGTTGTCCCAGGCGGCGTCCTGAGCCGGCTTGGTGGACAGGACGGCCAGCACGATCGGGGCGCCGTGGGGAGTCCAGGCCACGCCCACGTCGTTGGTGGTGCCGTACGAGCCGGAACCCGTCTTCTCGGCGACCGTCCAGGTCCCGGGCACCCCGGCGCGGATGCGGGCGCCGCCGGTCGTGTTGTTCAGCAGCCAGTGCGTGAGCAGGGCCCGGTCGGGCCGGTCCAGGGCGTCGCCCAGCAGCAGCCGGGCGTTGGTGCGGCCGATCGCGCGGGGGCTTGTGGTGTCCGTGCGGCGCTCCGGCTCGGCCGAGTTGAGCTCCGGTTCCCAGCGGTCCAGGCGGGTGACCGGGTCGCCCAGCGAGCGGGCGAAGCCGGTGATCGCGGTGGGACCGCCCAGCTCGCGCAGCAGGAAGTTGCCGGCGGAGTTGTCGCTGTGGCGGACGGCCGCGTCGCAGAGCTCGGCGATCGTCATGCCGTGCGCGAGATGCTCGTCCGTCCCGGTGACGGGGGCGCCGTCCACGAGGTCGTCCCGGGTGTAGTGGATGCGGCGGGACAGCACCTCGCCGTGCCGGTCCAGGTCGCGCAGGACGGCCGCGGCGGCCAGGGTCTTGAACACGGAGCAGAGCGGGAAGCGCTCGTCGGCGCGGTGGGCGACGGTCCGCCGGGTGCGGAGGTTGTGCGCGAAGACGCCCAGACGGGCGCCGTGTCGCCGCTCCAGTTCGGTCAGGCGGTCGGTGGTGGCGTGGGCGGGGGCGCACGTCAGGAGCGCGGTGACGGTGGCGGTTCCGGCCATGAGGAGGCTGCGTCGGGCTGGGATCTTGCTCTCCTTCGCTCGGGGCTCGTCGACGATCTCTTCAGTGAGCGACGCCGTGGGTCGTCCCATGGTTGCCCGGCCGTAGACCATCGGCGGACGGCGGCGCGCGGCCGCCGTCGCCACAGTGGAGGCATGGAGAAGACGAAGGGGATCAGCCGGGCGCGGTTCCTGGCGGGGGCGGCGGCCGTCCCGCTCGCCGTCGCGAGCCGCTCGGCCGCGGCCGGCGAACGCCACGGTCTGCGCCACCGGGGCGTCGTCTACACCGTCGGCGAGGGGGAGACGCCCGGCACCGCGTGGAGCGCCGCCCGGATGCGCCGGGACATCCGCGCCGTCCGCGACGAACTGCACGCCGACACCGTCGACGTCACCGGCGACGGCGTCGAACGCCTCACCGCGACCGCCGCCGAGGCCGCCGAACGCGGACTGCACGTGTGGCTGCAGCCGACGCTCGCGGACGCCCCAGAGCGGGACATCCTGGAGCACCTGGCCGAGTGCGGCCGGTTCGCGGAGCGGCTGCGACGGCAGGGCGCGAGCGTCGACTTCAGCGTGGGCTGCGAGTTCTGGCTGTTCGTCCCCGGCATCGTGCCCGGCGCGACGGTCCTGGAACGGGTGGAGAACCTGCAAAAGGGCGACTTCGACCCCGTGCGGATGCAGCGCCGCCTCGACCGCTTCACCGCCAGGGCGGCGGCCCTCGGCCGGTCCGTCTTCCGGGGCCGGCTGAGCTACGCCGCCGCCCAGGACGACCGTGTCGACTGGCGCCTCTTCGACGTCGTCGGCATCGACTACTACTCCTTCTTCCGCCACCACACCGACTATGTACGGGAGTTGAGGCGTTACCTCCGCTGGGGCAAGCCCCTCGCCATCACCGAGTTCGGGTGCTGCACGTACAAGGGCGCACCGCAGGCGGGCGGCATGGGCTGGGACGTCGTCGACTACGACAAGGGCGAGATCAAGGGCCGGCTCGTGCGCAGCGAACACACCCAGGCCGCCTATCTGACCGACCTGCTGGGTGTGTTCGAGGCGATGGGCCTGTACGCGGCGATGGCCTTCGAGTTCGTCACCCCGGACGCCCCGCACCGCGCCGACGACCCGCGCAAGGACCTCGACATGGCGAGCTACAGCATCACCAAGACCGTCAAGGACTGCCCCGACGACCCCGGTTCGGACTGGCACTGGGAGCCGAAGGAGGCGTTCCACGCACTGGCCCGCCGCTACGGCGGCCGCGCTCAATGACAGGTGACGTCCGCCCCGGGCCGCTCACCGGTGGCCAGGAAGCGGGACACCGTCGCGTCGCCGCACGCGGTGCCGTTGGCCAGGTAGGCGTCGTGGCCGGTGGAGTCGTTGACGACCATCACGGCACGGCGGCCGAGGGCGGCGCGCAGCTTGCGGGCGCCGCTGAGGGGAGTGGCCATGTCCCGTGCGTTCTGGATCATCAGGATGTCGGCGGGCCCCCGGTCGGTGACGCGCACCGGTGCCTCCTGCGGCCGGTAGGGCCAGGCGGCGCACAGCATCGCGTTGCGGGGCATGCCGGCGGTCAGCGGGTACGCGGCACGGCTCGCGGCCACGTCCTTCCGGTACCCGGACGCCTCCCGGGGCCAGGCGACGTCGTTGCAGATGGTGGCGCCGGCCACCGAGTACACGTTCCGCAGGACGTCCTCCGGCGGGGACTCCGGCGCGGGCGGCACGGTGCCCTGCCGCGCGGCCAGGATCAGCTTCGCCAGATCCGGCCAGTCGTCGGGGTCGTAGAAGTCGCCCATCGTCGTCTGGCGCAGCACGTTGCCGTTCAGCTCCTGCGGGTTGGCGCCGGGCCAGGGGATGGGTGCGCGGTCCAGCCGCGCGGCCAGGCGCAGGAAGAGCGGCCTCACCTCGGCGGCGGTGCGGGCGAGCCGGTCCGGGTTGCCGGGCTCGGCGGCCCACTCGGCGAACTCGGGGAAGACGTCCTCGACGCCGGTCTCGAATCCGGCGAGGAAGGCGCGCTCGGCCAGCACCGGGTCCGGATTCACATTGCTGTCCAGGACCACACGGTCGGTGCGCGCCGGGAACATCGTGCTGTAGGCGGCGCCGACATAGGTGCCGTACGACTCGCCCCACAGCGACAGCCTGCGTTCGCCCAGCGCGGCCCGGACGCGGTCGATGTCGCGGGCGTTGTTCCGGGTGCTGATGTGCCGCACCAGCTCACCGCCGTTGCGGGCGCAGGCGTCCGACATGCGGCGGGCGGCCGCCATGTTGGCGTCGACGGAGCCGTCCGCGGCGGGCCAGGGCCGCAGCGTGGTGGCCCCGAGGTCGGCGTGCTCCCAGCCGCAGTCGACCGCCGTGGAGGGGGCGTTGCCGCGCGGGGCGATCCCGATCAGGTCGTAGCGGTCCCGCACGTCCTCGGGCAGCCTGCGCCCCTTCTGCGAGGGGTCCTCCAGGCCCGAGCCGCCGGGTCCGCCGGGCACCATCAGCAGGGCACCGCGCCGCCGGGCCGGATTCCCGGCGGGGATGCGGGAGATGGCGACGTCGATCTTCGGGCCGTGCGGGTCGGCGTAGTCCATCGGCACGGAGACCGTCGTACACCGCTGGCGTGGATCCAGGCCGCTGCCCTCGCACTTGGTCCACTTCAGGGCCGCGGGCGGTCCGCCGGCCGCGGACGCAGGGAGCGGGGTGAGGGCGCCGAGGGCGACACCGGAGGCGGCGGCGATCAGCGCGAGTCGCTTCGTCATCTGCTTCATGACCATGAGGCTCCCGGACCCGCCGCGCGCGTCCCATCCGGTCAACGCCCCAGTGCGCAGGGGGGTTTACCTCAGCCCCGCCCCCTGGTTTCTCATACGTCCCGCCGGTCCACGACCACCACCGTCAGCACCGCCGAGACCCCCGCCCACACCGCGAACACGACCCAGGCCCCGGCCACCGTCGTGGGATACCTGGGGACGAGCGTGAAGGGATGGGTGCCGTACCCGACGTCCACCAGCCGGACCCAGGCGTTGAAGGGAAGGGCGTTCCTGACACAGGCCGTCCAGTGATAGCGCTCGGTGACGAAGGACGGCAGGAGCAGCAGCACGAACGTGGTCAGCACCATCGTCGTCGCGCTGTGGCGGACCACCGCCCCCAGCGCCATCCCCACCAGCGCGCTCACCGGTGCCAGCAGCGCCGACGCGGCGACCACCCGCCAGGCACCCGGGTGGCCGATCGGCACGCCCGCGCCGCGGCCGTCGAGGATCGCCTGGGTCACCGCGTACGAGGCGCCCGCGACGACGGCGCCGTACACCGTCATCACCGCCGTCACCACGGCCACCTTGGCCGTCATCAGCGCCCGCCGGTCGGGCACGGCGGTGAACGTCGTACGGATCAGGCCCGTCGCGTACTCGCCGACGACCGCGATCGCGCCGATGCTCGCGGCCGCCAGCACCAGCATCAGCGCGGCGCCCTGGGTGAAGGCGTCCCGCAGCGCCCAGTACCCGAAGTCGCGCAGGACGGGCCCGCTGTAGTGCGGGTAGTTGGTGTAGTCGGCGCGGGCCGCGTTCGCGTTGAAGGCCACCAGCGCCGGCGCGCTGGAGCCGAGGGCCCAGTAAGTGGAGCGCAGGGAACGGAATTTGATCCACTCGGCGGCCAGAAGGTCGGTGAAGCGGGCGGGCGGCAGGGCGAGGGCGGTCGTCATCGGGTCTCTCCTGCCGCGTACTCGACGCTGTCGGCGGTCAGTTCCATGAAGGCCGTCTCCAGGGAGGCGGCCTGGGGCGTCAACTCCCACAGCAGCAACCGGTGTTCGTGTGCCAGCTCACCCACGCGGACCGCGTCGGCCCCCTGCACCCTCAGCGTGTCGTCGTCATGACGCTCCACCGCCGCGCCCTCCTTCGCCAGTACGGCGGCCAGGGCGCCCGAGTCCGGCGACCGCACCGTCACCGTCGGCGCCGTCCCGCGCGCGGCGAACTCGGCCAGGCTCTCGGCGGCGATCAGCTCACCCCGGCCGATGACGACGAGCTCGTCGGCGGTGTGCTCCATCTCGGACATGAGGTGACTGGAGACGAACACGGTCCGCCCCTCGTGGGCGAGCCGCCGGAACAGCCCCCGCACCCACAACACGCCTTCCGGATCGAGCCCGTTGAGCGGCTCGTCGAACATCAGCACCGGCGGGTCGCCGAGCAGCGCGGCCGCGATGCCGAGCCGCTGCCTCATGCCGAGGGAGTAGCCGCCGATCCGGCGCTCGGCCGCCGCCTCGGTGAGTCCGACCTCGGCCAGCACCTCGTCCACCCGCCGCCGCGGGATGCGGTTGCCGCGGGCCAGCGCGTGCAGATGCGCCCGCGCGCTGCGGCCGCCGTGCACGTCGTGCGCGTCGAGGAGGGCGCCGACGTGGTGCAGTCCGCGCGGGTGGCGGCCAAAGACGTGGCCGCCGATCGTGGCGGTGCCGGCGGTCGGCTCGACGAGCCCCAGCAGCATCCGCAGCGTCGTGGTCTTGCCCGCGCCGTTCGGGCCGAGGAAGCCGGTGACACGGCCGGGGCGGACGGTGAAGGACAGTTCGCGTACGGCGGTCGTGGGGCCGTAGCGCTTGGTGAGCTGCTCGACTTCGATCATGCGACCACGGTCGCGCGGGCGGCGGCTGCCGGACATCGGGCGGGAGCCGACACTCCTGGCGGTCGCCTGTCGACCCTGGTTGTACGTCCATGGGCCGATGACCGGCCCGCGCCCCCGCCCTACGATCGCGTCATGCCCCCAGCCCCGCCTCCGCCGCCCCTGGTCAAACGCGTCTCGCCGGCCGCGTGGACCGCTCTCGTGTGGTGCGCGAGCACGCTGTTCACCCTGCTGACGACCTTCCGGCTGCCCGGCGAGACGGAGCCGGCGCAGTGGCCGGCGGCGCAGCTCTACCGCTGGGACGGGCTGACGTTCCTGGCGCTGTCGACCGTGCTGGCCGTGCAGGGCGGCCGGCTGCTGCACCGCAGGCCGCTGCTCGCCGTCACCCTGACGATCCTCGCCGGGATCTTCGAGACGACCACCCTGGGCGTGGGCGAGCTGCCGATGGCGCAGTACCTCACCACCATGGTGGCGCTGTACTTCGTCGCGGCCGCCCATCCGCGGCGCACCGGGCTCATCGCCCTGGCCCTGTCGGTCGGCACCCTCGTCCTGTACCTCGCCGTGCGGATGCTGCGCGGCTGGGCCGCCGGCACCTCCGCCGAACTGGCCGTCGCCCTGGTCACCGTGATCGCCTGGCTGCTCGGCAACTCCGCGCACGAGTCCCGAGCGCACGCCCGGCGCCTCGGCGCCGAGCAGGCGGCCCAGGCGGTCACCGCCGAACGCCTGCGCATAGCACGGGAGATGCACGACACGGTCGCCCACAGCATCGGCATCATCGCCCTGCAGGCCGGCGCGGCCTCCCGGGTGGCGACCGCGCACCCCGAGGCCGCCCTGACGGCGATGCGGGCGGTGGAGAACGAGGGACGCCGGACGCTCGCGGGACTGCGCCGGATGCTGGTCGCCCTGCGGGCCGCGGACCCCGAACAGGGCCCGGACACCGTCCCGGCGGGTCTGGCGGACGTCGACCGGCTGGCGGCCACGACGACCGCGGCGGGCGTCCGGGTGGAGGTGCGCCGGCTGGGCGAGCCGTGCCCGCTGCCGCCCGACATCGATCTGTCGGCGTTCCGGATCATCCAGGAGTCGGTCACCAACGTCGTACGGCACGCCGGCACCCGCGCGTGCCGGGTCACCGTCGACTTCCGCGACGAGGGGGAACTCGCCGTGGAGATCACGGACGACGGCCTGGGACGGGGCAGCTCGACCGACACGGGCTTCGGTCTGGTCGGCATGCGCGAGCGAGTCGCCCTGCTGCACGGCGAGTTCACCGCGGCGCCGCGCGTCGAGGGCGGCTTCCGCGTGGCCGCCCGGCTCCCGCTGCCGGAGGTCGCCCGATGACGGCGCAGACGGCCGCACCGCCCGTCCGGGTCCTCCTGGTCGACGACCAGGAACTCATCCGGACCGCGCTGAGCATGGTCATGGCCGACCTGGAGGACGTGGAGGTCGTCGGCGAGGCGGCCGGCGGCGAGGAGGCGGTGGGGCTGGCCGGTGAACTCGCCCCGGACGTCGTGGTGATGGACATCCGGATGCCGGGCATGGACGGCATCGAGGCCACCCGCCGCATCACCGGTACGCAGGGCGACACACGCGTGGTCGTCCTGACGACCTTCGACGACGACGCCTACGTGTACGGCGCCCTGCGCGCCGGCGCGTCCGGCTTCCTGGTCAAGGACATGGCCCTCGACGACATCATCGGCGCCGTCCGGGTGGTGGCGGCCGGCGACGCGCTGATCGCCCCGAGCGTGACCCGCCGCCTGATCCACGACTTCGCCGCCCGCCCCGAACAGCGGGGTCACCGGCGCGAGTTGACGGGCATCACCGACCGCGAACGCGAGGTCCTCACCCTCGTCGGCAGCGGTCTGTCCAACGCGGAGATCGCCGCGGAGCTGTGCATCAGCGTCGCCACGGCGAAGACGTACCTGACCCGCCTGCTCGCCAAGCTGGACGCCCGGGACCGGGTGCAGCTGGTGATCCTGGCGTACGAGGCGGGACTGGTCTCCCCTTGATGCGCGGCCCCCGCCTCACAGCCCCAGCGTCATGATCAGCCGGTCCTCCCCGGGCCCGAAGTAGTGCTTGTGGACGCCCCCTTCGAAGTCGAAGCCGAGCGAGCGGTACAGGGTGATCGCGGCCGCGTTCGTCGGTTCCACGGTCAGCCGGACCTGGTGGACGCCCTCCGCGCGTAACCGGCGCAGCACCTCCAGCATCAGCCGGCGCCCCAGTCCGCGCCCGCGCAGGTCGTGGGTGATGGCGAGGCTCTTGATCCAGTTCACGTAGCCGTCGGAGGTGGTGACGAACAGGACGTAGCCGTGCAGGCTCTCGCCGTCGTCGAGGACGAGGATGCGGTCGGCGTGGACGTCGTAGGCCTGGCGCAGTTCGAAGTAGTGGTACGGCTCTTCGGGGAAGGCTTCCTTGTCGAGGCGGTGGAGCTCGGGAAGGTCGGCCTCGACGACGCCTCTGAGCGTCATCGGCCGGTCCACGCGGCTCGCTGTGGAAGGAAAACGTTTCTCTGGAAGAGCCGTCATGCCGCCCCCCTGCGGGATGGGAGTCAAGGACACGTTGACACCCGTACGGGTGGTACGGGCGAGACGCCTGTCTGTCTGCCTTTCCGGAGTGTTCGGCAGAGTTCCGACCATCTTGAGCGGGACAATCCGGCCGTTCAAGCCCGGATCAGGTCGCATGAATGCATTCGCCACCATGCGCCCCCGGTGCGCCCCGCGTGACCGAAGGACATGACGCTAATTCCCAGGACTGGTACCGTGGTCAAATGACCTTGAGATCGTCGGGGGATGTCCAGGTGCAGAATGCCGACGCGCCCTGGGATTCATTCGACCCGATCGCCTACGTTGATCACAACTACCGCGACTTACAGGCAGAGGACGCGGAGATCCTGAATATCCTTCGGGAACATTTTGGCGGTCATTTCCGGAACCAGGGCCTCGGACCGGTATACGGCATCGACGTGGGCGCCGGTGCGAATCTCTATCCCGCGTTCTCCATGATGCCCTGGGCCGACGAGGTCACCCTCTTCGAGCGCTCGCCGGGGAACGTGCGCTACCTCGAGGGTCAGCTCGACTCCTACGACAAAGCCTGGGACCCGTTCTGGGACGCCCTGCGCGAGCACGAGGCGTACGCCTCCCTCGACTTCGACCCCCGCGAGCGCTTCCGCAAGGTCGCCAAGGTCGAGCAGGGCAGCATCTTCGGTCTGGAGCGCTTCGGCGGGCGCTGGTCGGTCGGGACCATGTTCTTCGTCGCCGAGTCGATGACCGCCGACCCCCGGGAGTTCGCCCTGGGTGTCGAGCGCTTCATGGGTGCCCTCGCCCCCGGCGCCCCGTTCGCAGCCGCCTTCATGGAGCACTCGAAGGGCTACCACGTCGGCGACCATTTCTTCCCGGCCTGCGATGTCGGGGAAACCGAGGTCCGCGAGAGCCTCGAACCATTCGCCGGGCCCTTCGAGGTGCAGCGGTTGAAGGCCGAGCCAGGTGTGCGGGACGGATATTCGGGAATGATCCTGGCCCACGGCTGGCGAAAGAATACGGACGCGGAAATTCCGGCCGTCTGATCAGTGGTTCTTCGACACTGCGGATCTTCACAACAGAAGAGGGACATTCCTCTAGTGACGGCAGTGCGGCCTGTGTGAGGGGCATGGGATGCAGATCAAGCCACGCCAGCATCTGCTGGACATCTGGCAGGCCATCGGCCGCCACTCCTTCGAACAGGGGCAGTGGGTCTGGGGCGAGTGGGGCGGGAGGAGCAGCGTGGCCGACGCGGAGCGGCTGCTCTGCCTGCTGTACCCGGCCACCGAGCTCCCCGAGTTCCGGCTGGACGACCCCGACACCACACAGGCGGACGTCCACCATGCCCTGAAGCGGGGCGGCGGCCGGCTCGACCTGCCGGCCAACCTGGTCAGGGCCGCCTCCGAGTTCATGAGCACGCACACCGGCGAGGACAAGAGGCCCACGTTCGCCGGGGGTTACTACTTCGGCTCCGGGGACAAGTCCCAGGAGCTCTCCGAGGAACAGCGCCGACTCGACGTCGTCGACTCGTTCTCCATGTCCATCACCCTCTGCCTGGCCACCCTCGGCTTCCTGAAGATCTACGAGACCAGGACCAGACGCACGGACATCCAGGAGACGATCGCCGAGCTGCGCGCGGCCACCGGCGCCCGGCTCACCGCCGCCATGGTGGGCCTGCTGCGCTCCTTCACCGTCAACGCCTTCGACACCGACTCCGACCAGGGCCGCAACCTCAGTGAACTCCTCGGCCAGGGACGGCTGTCGCAGCGCCAGGTGCTGACCATGTACCAGAGCCGCTTCCGTGCCCTGCGCGCCGCGATCGTCGAGAGCCTGTCCCTCGGCATCGACGTCGAGGAGGGCCTCAAGGACGAGAACCAGTTCTTCGAGTGCGGCTGGGCCTGGGGCCTCGTCAAGGACGCCCCCGAGGTCGAGACCGACGAACCCATCGGACCGCAGCCCAAGGGCGTCGCCCGCGCGGTGCCGTACCTGTACTTCACCGTGGTCGCCCTCGACGGCATCCAGGACCTGTTCTCCGAGCGCACCCTCACCCTGGGCCTGCTCAACGCCGAGCAGCAGAAGCTCGCCGAGGCGCTGAGGCTGCGCTGGGAGCTGACCCAGCAGTACTGGTCCGGCATCGCCCGCTTCGACCCCGACCGCTGGCCGCTGGAGGACATCCCCTGGCGTACGACGGGACAGGAGCTGGAGTCCGAGTACTTCTCCCTCTCCGTCGCCGCCATCCTCGTCCACGACCTGATGCGGCGCCGGGCCACCGACGACGACCTCGCCCGCACCGTGACCGTCATGGAACGCCTCGCCGAACGCGGCCGTATCACCAGCCGGATGACGCGCGACGACCCCAAGGTCTTCGAACTGCACAACGCGGGCGTCAAACTGCCCCTCCAGGGCGGCGAACACCTCGGCGCGCCCATGACCTGGTCCCTGCACGACTTCTCGGCGCAGCTGCTGAAGCGGACCATCCAGCTGCGCACCCTCTCGCGCAACCTGGCCTCGCACGACCGGCTGCTCAGCCTCGCCGAGGACGCCTTCGGCCACATGTGGCGACGCCGCATCCGGGACGGCGAGGGCACCGGCCTGTGGGACAACGTCCACGCCGCCTACCCCGGCGCGGAGATCGTCACCCGCAAGGTGCCGGTGTCGTGGAACATCACCGAGCGGGTCGCCGAGGTGATGGTCCAGGTCCACGAGATGTACCGGCAGCCCCCGGTGCGCAGCTCCGAACTGAGCGAACTGGCCGGGGCGTTGCTCAGCGAGGCCGCCCACCTGCTGGGCAACGAACAGATGGAGGCCGCTCCCTCCGACGACGGACGGCACGGGATGCAACTGAGGAACATCGAGGTCAAGCTGCGCCGCGCCCGCGATCTGCTCGACCAACGGCCCGGCACCGCCTACGCGTTGGCGCTCGACGTGCTGGGCCAGCTCGACGCGCTCACCCGGGCCCGCGAGGCCGCGGCCCAGGGACGGTGACGGCGTGCTGATCTTCGCCGCCTCCGACAAGGGGGGCACGGGCCGCTCCGTCACCAGCGCCAACCTCGCCTACCACCGGGCGCTGGCCGGGGACGACGTCTGCTACCTCGACTTCGACTTCGGCTCGCCCACCGCCTCGGCCGTCTTCGACGTCACCGACGCCCGCCTCGCCATGGAGGGCGGCGGCCTGCACTCCTACCTCGACGGCCAGGTCGTCGAGCCCGAACGCATAGACGTCTGGGCCGTCACCGAGCACCAGGTGCTGCGCGACCCGCCGCCCGGCTGCGGACGCCTCGTCCTGATGCCCGGCGACGTCGGCGGCGGCGAGTTCGCCACCACCGGCGACCACGTGCGGCTCTGCGCCGACCTGCTGCTGAAACTCTCCTACGAGTTCGACCTGGTCTTCGTGGACCTGAGCGCGGGCCGCTCGTACGCCGTCGACATGGTCCTGGAGGCCACCGCACGGCCCGAGATGAGCCACGTCACCGCCCGCTGGCTGGTCTTCCACCGCTGGACCCGCCAGCATGTGGCGGCCGCCGCGAGCCTGGTCCTGGGCGAGCGCGGCATCGTCTCCGCGGGCGTCGACCGCGGCCATGGCAAGGAGGAGCTGCGCGGCGCCATCCGCTTCGTACGGGCCGCCGTGCCCGACCCCGAGTCGCCGCTGTGGTCCCAGGTCTCGCCCACCCAGTCGGCGTGGCTGCGCAAGGCCGACGCCGACCTCAAGCAGCTCGCCTCCACCCACGGCATCGGCTACAGCCAGGTCCTCGGCTCCATCCCCCTCGAACCGGTCCTGCAGTGGCGTGAGCAGCTCATCACCGACGAGGACGTGCTCGACAGCCAGATCGCCAACATGGAGACGTGGCAGGCGCTCAGCCGGCTGGCCGCCCGGCTCACCGACGACAAGCACTGGGAGCAGGCGTGACCGAGGCCGTCTTCCGGGAGACCACGGCGCAGCCCCGCACCCGGTCCGTGCAACTGTCCCACCTCTCCCTGGAGTTGGGGCATCTCTACATGGAGGACTTCGAGGCGGGCCCGGACCGGCTGCGCGAGCACTTCGCCGAGGTGCGGGTGTGGGTGGAGGCCGTCCGGGCCTCCGTCGCCCGCCGCACCGGCGACAAGCGGCCCCGCATCAGCACCTGCTTCCTCATCGACGACTACTTCACCCGCTTCTCGACACCCGCCGAACTCGTCCCCCTGGTGCTGGAGGAGGCCGAGAAGGCGGGCCTGGCGATCGACTACCTGGCCCGCGAGTCGGGCTGCGCGGTGGCCGACCGGATCGAGATCGCCGAATCCGTCGCCCACCGCCTGGTCGAGTCGCCGCCGCCGGGCAGCAACGGCTCCCGCCCGCCCGTGGGCCAGACCGGCTGGCTCGCCAACGGCCGGCGCACGCCCACCACCGAGCGCGCCGCCCTGGGCGAGGTCAGGAGCTGGCAGCCGCCGGAGGAGACCGCCGCCCGCAACCACTCCGTGTTCATGGACGTCGAGCTGTGGTCCGAGCAGGACGGCCGGCGGCTGTGGTCCTGCCCGTTCCTGGCCGCCGTATGGCAGCTGGCCCGGCTCGGTCTGTTACGTCACCTCGGCGAGCCGGTGCTCGTCCCGCGCCCCAGGGACGGCGAGGAGTTCCCGCACGACTGGGACCGGCTGCCGCCCCTGCTCCAGCTCAACCCGCGGGCCACGGCCTTCAGCGCCTACCGCACCTGCACCCTGCTGCCCAACCGATTCCTGGCCGTCGAGGACGCCGTGCGGCTCATCCTCGACCAGACCCAGGTCGACGCCGAGGCCCTGCGCCAGGTCACCGAACGCTCCAGAGGCGAGAAGGTCGAGGTGCCGGACGCGGTCGCCCAGCGCGCCACGTACATCTTCTACGAGGACCCGGCGGCGGCCGGCCCGTCGTCCGGCGGGCGCTGACATGACGAGGCCCTCCGGACAGCCCGCGCCCCCGGCCCTCGCCTGCGGCGAGGTGCGCACCTGTCTGCTGCCGTCCTTCCAGGCGCTGGACGGCCGGGCCGCCGCCGGGCTGCTCAGACTGCGCGCCGACGAACACGTCCGGGTCTCCGAGCGGCCCAACCTGTACGCCCTTTCCCCCGAGACGCTGACCGGAGTGGACTGCCGGCTGCCCACCGCCAACGGCACCAAGGTCCGCGCCGTCGGCACCGTGGCCGCCCGCGCGGCGCTCACCGAGGGCCGGCTGCTGCAGGCCACCGCCTACTTCGGCGTCCCGGCCACCGGCCCCGACACGCGCCGCCCGTGGGGGCACTACCTGGTGCGGCCCGGTGTCGTCGAGCCGTTCGGCAGGCTGCCCGAACAGTCCACCGCGCAGGGCGTGCTGGAGGGCGCGGGCCGCGGGGAGCTGGACCTCGGGGCGATCGCCGAGGCGCTGCTGGCGCGGCTGCTGCGCCATCCGCTGCTGGACCGCAAGGTGCCCTTCAAGTCCCGTCGTACGCACCTGCGTTGGGTCGCCAGCCGGGTCCCCGAGGGGGAGCGGGCGGAGCTGACCCGGTTCACGCTGGCCGAGGACGGCCTGCGGACCGTGGAACTGAGGCTGCCGGAGAACACACCCCTCGCCGCGGCCGCGGGGCTGTGCGAGGACCTCGCGCTGCACGACTGGCTTTTGACGACGGTGGTGCACATGCTGGAAAGCAGTCGGCTCGCCGCGGCGGACGGACCCGCGGCGGTCCAGGCCCTGCGCCCGGCCGTCGACCATCTGCTGCATCTGTGGATGCCGCACGCGCGGGTGGACCGCTCGCTGGTCCACCTGTGGGAAGCACTGGAGCGGGAACCGGGGTTCACCCGCCAGTGGCAGAACCAGGTCCAGCGCATCCGGGACCAACTGGCCGTCCAGGCGATCCCGTTGCTGCACCAGGCACTGAGCACCAACTGAGGACGGCACCAACCACCTACCCGACGGGGGAGACACGTGAGCGGAGCGTCGTTAGGGACAGGGGACAACGGGGCGGGACTGCCGCGGCAGGGCATACCCAAGCTGTTCTGGAAGATCCTCATCACAGCGTCGGCGGCGGGCGGCGCCTTCCTGCTGACCGTCCTGCTGAACGGGGACGACAACAACATCTGGCAGTGGGTGGCGTCCATCGTCCTCGGCAGCGCGACCCTGATCGTCCAGTACCTCGTGGACTTCGGCGAGCGCCTCGAGGTGGTCGAGAGAAGCCAGCGCCGGCACATCGACGACATGAAGCAGAGCCTGGCCAACCACCACGCGGAGATGCGGGCGGCCGTCGACCAGAGCTTCGCCAAGATCAACGAGGCGACGGAGCTGTTCAGCAAGGTCGACGGCTCCGTTCTCCGCTCCGAGGAGGTGACGCGGCTGGTCAAGGCGTACACGCAGGTCGGCGACGAGGCGCCGGGGATCGTCAAGAGCTTCGCGGAGGAGGAGCTGAAGCGTCTCGCCGAACTCATGGAGGACCTCATCAGCGGTCGCGCGGACTCCTCTTTCGAGAATCACGAATGGCTGATCGACCTCGCCCTGTGCGTCAAGAAGACGCTCTACGCCACCAGTACGACCGTCGACCGGGATTTCTGGTCCAGTGAGCCCGCCAAGCGCTATCTGGGGGCGCAGGAGAAGGCCATCAAGACCCGCGGCGTGGAGGTCCGGCGGCTGTTTCTGGTGGACGAGCCGGACGAGGTCACCGAGGCCCTGAGGCAGATCTGCCAGCGTCAGCGCAGGCACGGCATCGACGCGCGGATCGGCGTGCAGTCACAGCTCGATCCGGGCGGCACGGTGATGGACTTCATCATCTTCGACGGCGAACTCTGCTACGAAACCCGGCCTGATCACCACGTCAGGCCCGACATGACGATGCTCAGGATGAAGCGGGAGCACGTCGAGGACCGCATCAGCCAGTTCGACGAGCTGTGGGCGGCGACGGAGCCGGAACCCGAGCCCGAAGCGGAACCGGGCCGTGCGCCCCGCCGACTGCGCCGGGTCGCCGAGTGAAATAATCCGAATACCATAAACCTCTTCGGCTGCGCCGTAGTCGCAGTTCACAGACTCCTGCCGAGTGTAGGGGGCTCACGCCGACGGGTTGCGGAAAAGCGTGAAACCCAAAAAGAAAGGGGAGCACGCTTGAGGCGCAATCGACATGCCGCCGCCCCGAATTGTGAACTGTTTTTGTTACGGTCGTTAAGGAGAGGAAATGAAACCTCCCGTCGGAACTCATGTCGTGGACACCCGCACCGGAAGGATCGGCATCGTCATGGGCCACGAGGGGCCGTACGTCCAACTCAGACCGTACGGCGGAGGGCGGGAATGGGACGCCGAGCCCGGGGCGCTGCTGGCGGCCACCCGGGCCGAGCGGCTCGGCGGGCCGACGGCCCAAGCCGACGCCCGCAGCGGCGGTGAGGTCCCTTGACGTGAGTAGGGTGCGGGGCCATGGGTCTGTGGAGCATATGGAGACGGACGAAGCCGAAGCCGCGCACCGGCAGGCGGTACCCCACCCCGCTCACCGCGCACCAGCTGTGGATGGTGTCGCTGAGCGCCCCGGTGAGCCGTGACCACGACGCCTCCCGCACCACCCTGTACCCCTTCACCCGCATCGACGACGACAGCGCCCGGAGCTGGCTGGCCGACCAGTGGGAGATCACCTCGCGCGAGGAACTCGTCGACCGGCTCGACGAGCTGTCCCGCAGCGGCTACCGGGCCCGCGCCCAGCGACTGCTCGGCGTCTGCCCGCTCGCCTGGGACGCGGCGCTGTACGTCGACATCACCCGGCGCGGCTTCGCCGCCGGGCTGATCGCCGAGCCCGAGGCCTGGACCGCGCTGAAGAACATCGTGCCGTCGGTGGTGTCGGCGTACTCCTCCTGGCGGGAGTACGCCGACCACTACCTGCTGGGGCGCAAGGTGTGGCGGGACGGGCTGGAGGCCGCCCAGGACCCCTCCCCGCCCGCCCCGCAGGCCGTCGCCGACGCGCACCTGCGCGCCCTCCTGGACCCGGCGAACCGCGCCAGCCCCTGGAACCTGGCCCCCTGGGACACCATCAGTCGCCCCGACCGCGCACGCTGACCCGCCGCCGTACGGGAGAATGGACTCCATGAGGGGCACGCGATGAGTCTTTTCCGGGACGACGGCGTCGTTCTGCGCACCCAGAAGCTGGGCGAGGCGGACCGGATCATCACGCTGCTCACGCGCGGGCACGGGCGGGTGCGGGCCGTGGCCCGGGGGGTGCGGCGGACCAAGTCCAAGTTCGGGGCACGCCTCGAACCCTTCTCCCACGTCGACGTCCAGTTCTTCGCGCGGGGCAGCGAGCTGGTGGGGCGCGGGCTGCCGCTGTGCACCCAGAGCGAGACCATCGCCCCGTACGGCGGGGGGATCGTCACCGACTACGCCCGCTACACCGCCGGCACGGCGATGCTGGAGACCGCCGAGCGGTTCACCGACCACGAGGGCGAACCGGCGGTGCAGCAGTACCTGCTCCTCGTCGGCGCCCTGCGGACCCTGGCCCGCGGCGAGCACGCCCCGCACCTCGTGCTGGACGCCTTCCTGCTGCGCTCCCTCGCCGTCAACGGCTACGCCCCGAGCTTCAGCGACTGCGCCAAGTGCGGGATGCCCGGGCCGAACCGCTTCTTCTCCGTCGCCTCCGGCGGCTCGGTGTGCGTGGACTGCCGGATGCCCGGCAGCGTCGTACCGTCCCCGCAGACCCTGGAACTCCTCGCCGCGCTGCTTACGGGAGACTGGGACACCGCGGACGCGTGCGAGCCGCGGCATGTGCGGGAGGGGAGCGGGCTGGTGTCCGCCTATCTGCACTGGCACATGGAACGCGGGCTGCGTTCGCTTCGTTACGTAGAGAAGTAAGCGGTAAGAGGAGACGAGAAGCACATGGTCGTACGCGGGATCCTGGGAAGCCGGCGCCGTGAGTACAAGGCGCCCGCGCCGCACCCGTCCGGCGCCCGCGCGCCGAAGCTCCCGGGCGAGCTGGTCCCGAACCATGTGGCCATCGTCATGGACGGGAACGGCCGCTGGGCGAAGGAGCGCGGCCTGCCCCGCACGGAGGGCCACAAGGTCGGCGCCGAGCGGGTGGTGGACGTCCTCCAGGGCGCGATCGAGATGGGCGTCGGCAGCATCTCCCTCTACGCCTTCTCCACCGAGAACTGGAAGCGCTCGCCCGACGAGGTCCGCTTCCTGATGAACTTCAACCGCGACTTCATCCGCAAGAGCCGGGACACGCTCGACGAACTCGGCGTCCGCGTGCGGTGGGTGGGCCGGATGCCCAAGCTGTGGAAGTCGGTCGCCAAGGAACTCCAGATCGCCCAGGAGCAGACCAAGGGCAACGACCGGCTGACCCTGTACTTCTGCATGAACTACGGCGGCCGCGCCGAGATCGCCGACGCCGCGCAGGCCATGGCGGAGGACGTGAAGGCCGGCCGGCTCGACCCGTCGAAGGTCAACGAGAAGACCCTCGCCAAGTACCTGTACTACCCGGACATGCCGGACGTGGACCTGTTCCTGCGGCCCAGCGGCGAGCAGCGCACCTCCAACTACCTGATCTGGCAGAGCGCTTACGCCGAGATGGTCTTCCAGGACGTGCTGTGGCCGGACTTCGACCGCCGCGACCTGTGGCGGGCCTGCGTCGAGTTCGCCTCCCGCGACCGCCGCTTCGGCGGCGCGGTACCGAACGAGGATCTGCTCGCCATGGAGGCCGCGATGCGAGGCAACGAGCCCGCCGAGTAGCCTCCCGGCCGAAGATCGCCGGTACCATCCCGCCTCATGGTCATGGACACGGGGCGGGACGCCGAGCAGGGCGCGGTCGAGCTGACGTACGAGCCGGTGGTGAACGATTTCCTGGGGGTGCTGCGGGAGCGGGACCGGCTGAGGCGGCGGGCGTGGATCCGGTACTGGGCCCTGGGGATCGTGGGGGTCTCCTTCGTGCTGAACGCCTCGCTCACGGCGGCCGGGACGGCGCGGCCCAACTGGTTCCTGCTGGTCTGGATGCCCCTGCTCGCGGTCTTCGTGCTGTTCACGCCCCGCATCCAGGCCCGCGCGTTCCTCAAGCTCGCCGTCCGCAACGGCACTTACCGCGCGACCGTGACGGACGCCGGGCTGACGATGGTCACCGACAACAGCACCACGTCGGTCAAGTGGGCGGCGCAGCCCCGCTATCGGGAGACCGAGGACGCGTTCTTCACCTACAGCGACGACAAGAACGCCGGCTGCTTCACCGTGCTGCCCAAGCGGGGCCTCGCCGGCCCCGCCGACGCGGACCGGCTGCGCGAGATCCTCGACCGGAACCTGACCCGCGTCTGAGTCAGTTGCCGGCGGCGGCGCACTCCGCGCAGGTTCCGAAGATCTCCACGGTGTGGGCCACGTTCACGTACCCGTGCTCGGCGGCGATCGCCTCCGCCCACTTCTCCACGGCCGGTCCCTCGACCTCCACCGCCTTGCCGCACACCCGGCAGACCAGATGGTGGTGGTGCTCGCCGGAGGAGCAGCGGCGGTAGACGGACTCGCCCTCGGAGGTGCGCAGGACGTCGACCTCGCCGGCGTCGGCGAGGGACTGCAGGGTGCGGTAGACGGTGGTCAGGCCGACCGAGTCACCCTTGTGCTTGAGCATGTCGTGGAGCTCCTGCGCGCTGCGGAACTCGTCGACCTCGTCGAGGGCCGCCGCCACGGCGGCACGCTGCCGGGTGGCGCGGCCCTTCACGGGCGGTCCAGCGGTCGTCACCGGGTCCTCCTTCTGCGGCTCGCGTCCACGACGCCTGCCGGGCCATTGTGCCAGCCCGGCCCGGGCGCGGTCAGACGCCGACCTCGCCCGCGGCCTCCCGGGCGGCCGGGATCGCGCACTCGGCGGGCTCCCCGACGGGCCGTGCGGCCGCCGCCCCCCGGGCCCGCCGCCGGGCCAGGGGGGCGGCGAGCGCGGTCAGCACCAGGAAGGCCGTGATGGTCAGCAGCACGATCGTCGCGCCGGGCGGCACGTCCTGGTAGTAGGAGGTGACCGTGCCGCCGATGGTCACCGTCACCCCGATCGCCACGGCGATCGCGAAGGTCGCCACGAAGCTGCGGCTGAGCTGCTGGGCGGCGGCCACGGGCACCACCATCAGCGCGCTGACCAGCAGCAGGCCCACCACGCGCATCGCGACCGTCACCGTCACCGCCGCGGTGACGGCCGTGAGCAGGTTCAGCGCGCGCACGGGCAGGCCCGTCACCCGCGCGAACTCCTCGTCCTGACTGACCGCGAACAGCTGGCGGCGCAGACCGAGCGTGACCAGCACGACGAAGCCGGCCAGCAGGCAGATCGCCGTCACGTCCGACGGCGAGACGGTCGACAGGGAGCCGAACAGGTACGATGTCAGGTTGGCGTTGGAGCCGCCGGGCGCGAGGTTGATGAACATCACGCCGCCGGCCATACCGCCGTAGAAGAGCATCGCGAGGGCGATGTCGCCGCGGGTGCGGCCGTACCAGCGGATCAGCTCCATCAGGACCGCGCCGAGCACGGAGACGAGCGTCGCCATCCACACCGGGGAGGCGGAGAGCAGGAAGCCGAGGCCGACGCCTGTCATCGCCACATGGCCGATGCCGTCGCCCATCAGGGCCTGGCGGCGCTGGACGAGGTAGATGCCGATCGCCGGGGCGGTGACGCCGACGAGGACGGCGGCGAGCAGGGCCCGCTGCATGAAGGCGTAGTCGAGGAAGTCCATCTCAGATCCTTCAGCCCAGCAGTCCCGTGCGCAGCGGCCCGGGCTCGTGCGGGTGGACGTGGTCGTGGCCGGGGAGGGCATGCTGGCCGACCGCCTTCGGGGGCGGGCCGTCGTGCAGGACGCAGCCGTCGCGCAGCACGACCGCGCGGTCGATCAGCGGTTCCAGGGGCCCGAGTTCGTGCAGGACGAGCAGGACGGTCGTACCGGCCGCGACCTGCTCGCGCAGGGTCGTCGCCAGCACCTCCTGGCTGGCCAGGTCGACGCCCGCCATCGGCTCGTCCATGATCAGCAGTTCCGGTTCGGACGCGAGCGCGCGGGCGATCAGGACGCGCTGGTGCTGGCCCCCGGACAGGGCGTTCACGGAGTCCTTCGCCCGGTCCGCCAGGCCGACCAGCTCCAGCGCCCCGCGCACGGCCGCGTGGTCGGCCCGGCGCAGCACGCCGAAGCGGGCCCGGGACAGCCGACCGGAGGAGACGATCTCGGTGACCGTGGCGGGGACGCCGCCGGCGGCGGTCGTGCGCTGCGGTACGTAGCCCACCCGCGCCCAGTCCCGGAACCGCCCGCGCTCGGTGCCGAACAGCTCGATCCGCCCGTCGCTCACCGGCACCTGGCCGATGATCGTGCGGATGGCCGTCGACTTGCCGGAGCCGTTCGCGCCGAGCAGCGCGACGACTTCCCCGCGTGCCACCTTGAGGTCGATTCCGCGCAGGACGGGGCGCGAGCCCAGCTCGGCGCGGACGCCGCGCAGGGAGATGACGGGCCCGGTGGTGCCGTCCCGCGAGGTCATTTCGCCCCCAGAGCGGTCCGCAGGGCCTTGAGGTTGGCCTCCTGGACCGAGAAGTAGTCCGTGCCGCGGGACTTGGCGGTGATGCCCTCGATCGGGTCGAGGACGTCCGTCCTCAGTCCGGCGTCGGAGGCGATGGTCTTCGCGGTCCTGTCGCTGACGAGCGTCTCGTAGAACACGGTGGTGACGCCGTCCTCCCTGGCCATCGTCTCCAGCTCCCGCACCCGTGCCGCGCTGGGCTCGGACTCGGGGTCGAGGCCGTTGACGGCCTCCTCGGTCAGGCCGTAGCGCTCGGCGAGGTAGCCGAAGGCCGCGTGGGTGGTGATGAAGACCTTGGACTCGGTGTGCGCGAGCCCGTCCTTGAACTGCGTGTCGAGGGCGTGCAGCCTCTTCACCAGCGTCGCGGTGTTCTTCCGGTAGTCGGCCGCGTGCTTCGGGTCGGCCTTCTCGAGGGCCTTGCCGACGCCCTCGGCGACCTGGGCGTAGCGCACCGGGTCGAGCCAGATGTGGGGGTCGAGGCCGGAGAGTTCCTCGTTCTTCGAGCCGTCGTGGGAGGCCGCGTGGCCGCCGACCTCGTTGCCGTGCTTCTCCAGCGACGTCAGGGACGCGGCGTCGATCTTGGTCTTCACCTCGGACTGGGCGACCGCGTCGTCGACGGAGGGCTGGAGGTTCTTCAGGTAGAGCACCGCGTCGGAGTCCTGGAGCTGCGCGGTCTGCCGGGCGCTGATCTCCAGGTCGTGCGGCTCCTGGCCGGGCTGGGTCAGGCTCGTGACGTGCACATGGGCGCCGCCGATCCGCTCGGCGAGGAAGGCCATCGGGTAGAACGACGCGACGACGTCGAACTTCCCCGTGCCGGCCGCCGCCGCGCTGTCGCCGGAGCAGCCGGTGAGCGTGCCGAGGCCGAGTGCGGTGACGGCCGCCACGGCCACCGCGGATATGTGCTGTCGTCGTACGTTCATGACAGTCATTTTCATCAAACATGGAAACCGTTGTCAATAAACGATCCGAGCGCCACCGATTTGATTGAGGGGCAGCCCCCGCCGGTACCCTGAAGCATTCGCTGGAAGCATCTCGCTTCGTCGCCCGTCGTCGTAATGAAGAGAGCACCGTGGCCGCCGACAAGATCGACACCATCGTCAGCCTGAGCAAGCGCCGTGGCTTCGTATTCCCCTGCAGTGAGATCTACGGTGGCCAGCGCGCCGCCTGGGACTACGGGCCGCTGGGTGTCGAGTTCAAGGAGAACATCAAGCGCCAGTGGTGGCGCTACATGGTGACGTCGCGCGAGGACGTCGTCGGCATCGACTCGTCCGTCATCCTGGCCCCCGAGGTCTGGGTCGCCTCCGGTCACGTCGCCACGTTCACGGACCCGCTGACCGAGTGCACCTCCTGTCACAAGCGGTTCCGCGCGGACCACCTGGAGGAGGCCTACGAGGCCAAGCACAAGCGCCTCCCGGAGAACGGTCTGGCGGACGTGAACTGCCCGAACTGCGGCAACAAGGGCCAGTTCACCGAGCCCAAGCAGTTCTCCGGTCTGCTCTCGACGCACCTCGGCCCGACCCAGGACTCCGGCTCCATCGCCTACCTCCGCCCCGAGACCGCCCAGGGCATCTTCACCAACTTCGCCCAGGTGCAGACCACTTCGCGCCGCAAGCCGCCGTTCGGCATCGCGCAGATGGGCAAGTCCTTCCGCAACGAGATCACGCCCGGCAACTTCATCTTCCGCACCCGCGAGTTCGAGCAGATGGAGATGGAGTTCTTCGTCAAGCCGGGCGAGGACGAGAAGTGGCAGGAGTACTGGATGGAGCAGCGCTGGAGCTGGTACACCGGCCTCGGCCTGCGCGAAGAGAACATGCGGTGGTACGAGCACCCGAAGGAGAAGCTCTCCCACTACTCCAAGCGCACCGCTGACATCGAGTACCGCTTCCAGTTCGGCGGCAGCGAGTGGGGCGAGCTGGAGGGCGTCGCCAACCGCACCGACTACGACCTGAACGCCCACGGCAAGGCCTCCGGCCAGGACCTCTCCTACTTCGACCAGGAGGCCGGCGAGCGCTGGACGCCGTACGTCATCGAGCCCGCGGCCGGTGTCGGCCGTACGCTGCTGGCCTTCCTCCTCGACGCCTACGTCGAGGACGAGGCGCCGAACGCCAAGGGCAAGATGGAGAAGCGCACGGTGCTGCGGCTCGACCACCGCCTGGCGCCGGTCAAGGTCGCCGTGCTCCCGCTGTCGAGGAACCCCGAGCTGTCGCCGAAGGCCAAGGGCCTCGCCCAGGCGCTGCGCCAGAACTGGAACATCGAGTTCGACGACGCCGGCGCCATCGGCCGCCGCTACCGCCGCCAGGACGAGATCGGCACGCCGTACTGCGTGACCGTCGACTTCGACACCCTGGACGACAACGCGGTGACGGTGCGCGAGCGGGACTCCATGAAGCAGGAGCGCGTGTCGCTCGACCAGATCGAGGGGTACCTGGCCGGGCGTCTCGTCGGCGCCTAGATCCATGCCCGTGGTGGCCCCCGATACAGGACTCGCATTGGTCCTGTATCGGGGGCCGCTCCATGGTCAGGCTGGCTCCATGAGCCTCGCCTTCCTTCTCACCACCCTCGTCGTCGTCGCCACCCCCGGCACCGGAGTCGTCTACACGCTCGCCGCCGGGCTGGCCCGTGGCCGGCGGGCGAGCGTGGTCGCGGCCTTCGCGTGCACGCTCGGGATCGTGCCGCACGTGGTGGCGACCGTCACCGGTCTTGCCGCGCTGCTGAACGCGAGTGCGGCGGCCTTCCAGGTCCTGAAGTACGCCGGGGTCGCCTATCTGCTCTACATGGCCTGGGCAACGGTGCGGGACAAGGATGCGATCGTCGTCGAGGAGGCGGGCGCTCCGGGCTCGGCGGGGCGCGTGATCGCACGGGGCGTGCTGATCAACCTGCTCAACCCGAAGCTGACGATCTTCTTCTTCGCGTTCCTGCCGCAGTTCGTGGACCCGTCCGCGCCGCACGCCCTGCCCCGGATGCTGGGCCTGAGCGGTGTGTTCATGCTGGCGACCTTCGTCGTCTTCGCCGCGTACGGCGTGCTCGCCGCCTCCGTCCGCAGCCACGTCACCTCCCGGCCGAGGGTGATGACGTGGCTGCGGCGGAGCTTCGCGGGCTCGTTCGTGGCGCTGGGCGCGAAGCTGGCTCTGACGGCGCGTTAGCGGTTCAACGCCCCTGCAGGGACTTCACGTTGTCGCCGAACGTCCAGTTCTTCGAGCCGTCCCAGTTGACCGACCAGGTCATCAGGCCCTTGAGGGAGGCGCCGTAGTGCTTCCAGGCCTGGGAGACGAGGGACGGTGACATGTAGCCACCGCCGGCGCCCGACTGGGCGGGCAGACCGGGGACCTGCTTGTCGTAGGGCACCCTGACCGTCGTGCCCTGCACGACCAGGCCCTTGTTCAGGCAGTCCGTCTGGGCCGT
This sequence comes from Streptomyces sp. C1-1, assembly GCF_050214755.1. Lineage (NCBI taxonomy): Bacteria > Bacillati > Actinomycetota > Actinomycetes > Kitasatosporales > Streptomycetaceae > Streptomyces > Streptomyces sp. C1-1. Next base: position 6,616,405 of record NZ_CP189826.1, read on the forward strand.
GAAGCCCTGCACCGTGCCCGCCTGGTACGAGTCGCCCGAGCAGCCGTACATGCTGCCGTTGTAGTACTGCATGTTCAGCCACCACAGGCGGCCGTTGTCGGCGTACTTCTTGATGATCGGCAGGTACGCGCCCCAGATCGAGCCGTAGGTGACGCTCCCGCCGGTGACGTAGGCCGTCTCCGGGGCCATGGTGAGTCCGAAGCCCGACGGCATCCGCGCCAGGACTCCGTCGATGATGCGGACCAAGTTGGCCTGCGAGGTGGAGAGTTGGGAGATGCTGCCGCTGCCGACCAGGCCCGTCTCGATGTCTATGTCGATGCCGTCGAAGTTGTACTTCTTCAGGATGGGCACGATCGTCGCGACGAACCGGTCCGCCACGGCCGTCGAGCTCAGGTCGATGCCCGCCGCCGCGCCTCCGATCGACAGCAGGATGGTCTGGCCGGAGGCCTTCGCCGCGCACATCTCCGCAGGCGTGGCCACCTTCACGCCCGAGTCCATGCCGTCCTCCCACAGGGCCGTTCCGTCCGAACGGATCACCGGGAAGGCCGCGTTGATCACGTTGTAGCCGTGGGCGGGGATGCGGGAGTCGGTGATGGGGGTCCAGCCGAAGGGCGGGTGGACGCCGTTGGCCGAGCCGTCCCAGTTCTCCCAGTACCCCTGCAGGACCTTGCCGGACGGCCGCGACTTCACCGCGCAGGTGTCGGCGGCGGAGGCGGTGGGGGCCGCCGGGAGCTGGGTGAGACAGGCGGTCGCGACGGCGGCGGTGAGCAGGCTCAGGGCGCGGCGGATCATGCGAGGCCTCCCGGTGGGGGTGCGGTGAGGTGTCGTAGGCATGACAGTGCAGCGGTCCAGACCTTTCGTCAAGAGGTCTGGACCAGCTCGGCAAGTATGGAATGACAGATATTGAAATCTGTCAGCTGTCATGGCAGTGTGGTCGGCATGACGATCCAGACGCGAAACCTTGGAACCACCGGCCCGCAGGTCTCCGCCCTCGGCCTCGGCTGCATGGGCATGTCCGGTATGTACGGCGAGGCGGATCGCGCCGAGTCCATCGCCACCATCCACGCCGCCCTGGAGGCCGGCGTGACCCTGCTGGACACCGGCGACTTCTACGGCATGGGTCACAACGAACTGCTGGTCGCCGAGGCGCTGCGCACCGCCCCGGCCGCCCTGCGGGAGAACGCGCTGGTCAGCGTGAAGTTCGGCGCCCAGCGCGGCCCGGACGGCGCGTGGCACGGCTATGACGCACGCCCGGCCGCCGTGAAGACCTGGGCCGCCTACTCCCTCCAGCGGCTCGGCGTCGACCACATCGACGTCTACCGCCCCGCCCGGCTCGACCCGAACGTGCCGATCGAGGAGACCGTCGGTGCGATCGCCGAACTCGTCGACCAGGGATACGTCCGCCACATCGGGCTCAGCGAGGTGGGCGCGGACACCATCCGCCGAGCCGCCGCAACCGCCCCGATCGCCGACCTCCAGATCGAGTACGCGCTCATCTCCCGGGGCCCCGAGCGGGAGATCCTGCCCACCCTGCGCGAGCTGGGCATCGCCGTCACGGCGTACGGGGTGCTCTCCCGCGGCCTGATCTCCGGCCATGTCACGCCCGGGCAGGGGTTCGCCGCGAACGACTTCCGCGCCCACTCGCCCCGCTTCCAGGGGGAGAACCTCCAGCACAACCTCGGCCTGGTCGAGGCCCTGCGCAAGATCGCCGAGCAGAAGGGCGTCTCCGTCGCCCAGATCGCCATCGCCTGGGTGCTCTCCCGCGGCGACGACATCGTGCCGCTGGTCGGCGCCCGCACCCGTGAGCGGCTCGGCGAGGCCCTGGGCGCCCTGGACGTGACCCTGGACGCGGCCGACCTCGCCGCCGTCGAGGCGGCCGTACCGGCGGACGCGGCGGCCGGCGAGCGGTACGCGCCCGCGCAGATGGCCATGCTCGACAGCGAGCGCTGATCCCGCCCCGGGTACGGTCTAGGCCATGGCACCACCGACCCCCGAGACCCTGACCGCCGAGCGCATCCTCGCCGCCACCGAGGAGGTGCTGCGCCGCCACGGCCCGGCCAAGGCCACCGTGGTCGACGTGGCCCGCGCGCTCGGCGTCAGCCACGGCAGCGTCTACCGGCACTTCCGGACCAAGGCCGCGCTGCGGGAGGCGGTGACGAAGAGGTGGCTGGACCGTACGACGGAGGTCCTGGCCGAGATCGTGACGTCCGGCCGCGACCCCGAGGCCCGGCTGCGCGCCTGGTTCGCGGCGCTCTTCGCCGCCAAGCGCCGCAAGGCGGGTGACGACCCCGAACTGTTCGCCACCTACTCGGTCCTGGCCGAGGACGCCGGCGAGGTGGTCGGCGAGCACATCGCCGAGCTGACCGGCCAGCTCACCGAGATCGTCCGGGCCGGGGTCGACCAGGGCGTCTTCACCGCCGACGAGCCTTCGACCACCGCCCGCGCCCTCTTCCAGGCCACGGACCGCTTCCACGACCCGCGCTACGCCAAGGAGTGGCAACACCCGGCCGTGGAGGGGGAGTTCGAGGCGGTCCTGGACCTGCTGATGCGAGGTCTGAGGCCCTAGGGGCGGCTGGGGGGCGGGTCAGCCGCCCGAGGCGTACCTCCAGAAGTCCCGCATCACCGGCGTCGGCGTCGGGTTCGCCATGCCCGCCTGGGTGAGCAGGATCGCGACGGTTCCGACGGGCGGGACGATGTGCGCCGTGGTGCCGGTACCGCCGACCCAGCCGTAGCGGCCGGGGACGTTCCACGGGTCGGACGGAGTGACGTCGACCTGGCCGCCGTAGCCCCAGCCCTGGCCCTCCAGGAAGAGGGTCGAGGCGTCGCGCTGGGCCGCCGTGAGGTGGTTGGTGGTCATCCGGCTGACCGAGGTCGCGGACAGCAGGCGCCGCCCGCCCGCCTCGCCTGCGTTCAGCAGCATCCGGGCGAAGGCGAGCCAGTCGTCCGCGGTGGAGACGAGGCCTCCGCCGCCCGAGTGGAAGCGCGGCAGCCGGCTCCAGTCGCCGTCCGGGGCGTCCGCCAGACGTGGGGTGCCGTCCTCGGCGGGGGTGTAGAACGACGTGAAGCGGTGCCGTTTCGACGGCGGCACCTCGAACGCCGTGTCCGTCATGCCCAGCGGCTCGAAGACCCGCTCGGCCAGGAACTCGGGGAGCGTACGGCCCGACGCCCGCGCCACCAGGATGCCCTGCAGATCGGACGAGGTGCCGTACAGCCAGGCCAAACCCGGCTGGTGGAGCATCGGCACCTCCGCCAGCAGACGGAGCCAGGTGTCGTGGTCCGGCCAGTCCCGCAGCGCCCTGCCGTCCCGCTGGACCGGGAACAGGGCCTGCACCGCCGGAAGCGAGAAGTCGGGCGGGAAGCCCCAGCCGGTACGGGAGCTGAGCAGGTCCTCGACCGTGACCGGCCGGACCGCCGGGACGACGTCGTCCACCGGGCTGTCCGGCGTGCGCACCACCATCGGCTTCGCCAGCTCCGGCAGCCACTCCGCCACCGGCGCGTCCAGCGTCAGCACCCCCTCCTCCACCAGCATCAGCACGGCCGCCGCCGTGATCGGCTTGGTGATGGAGGCGATACGGAAGATCGAGTCACGTGCCATCGGCGCGGTTCCGTCGGTGTCCACGGACCCGACGGTCACCACCTCGACGTCCTCGCCGCGCGCCACCAGGGCGACGGTGCCCGGCACCGTGCCGTCCTCGACATGGCGGCGCAGAACCGCCTTCAGTTCGCTCTCGGTCATCTCCGGCCTTCCGGTGCGCGGGCGGTTTCGTCGGTTCTACGACTCCTGCCGCGCCGGAAACTCATCTCTCCCGGTGCCTTCAGCCCGAGGGCTCCGGCTCCGTCGGGTCCACCGTCGCCTGGTGCGCCTCCGCCAGATGCTCCTCGGCCTTCAGCCAGGGCAGGAACTGCGCCCCCTGCCGCCAGCCGCAGGTGTCACATCTGATCGTCCGCTGCAGACCGGTGCGCTGCACGTGGACGACGTGCTCGCGCCCGTGCCCGTCCCAGCGCCTCACCCTGCTCGTGTTGATCTCCAGCATGCCGCCTCCCCTCCGGCACAGGAGTGTGCAGCAAGACCAACATCAACAGGGAACCCTCCACGTTGAGTTGACCAACCCGTGGCCGATCCCACACAAGGCCGCGCCCCCGTCAGCCGATGACGCGGGGCAGCCGCAGGCTCAGCAGACCCGTCACGACGATGCAGCCCAGCTGGGTCAGCAGCGTGATGACCAGGGCGTCCCGCATCCCAATGCCCGGGACGAGGGAGAGGAACAGCGTGCCCAGGGCGGCCACGCCGAGGGCGAGGGCCGACTGCTGGGTCGTCATCATCACACCGCTGCCGACACCGGCCCGGACCGGCTCCACCTCGGAGAGCACCACCCGGTAGATGATGGGCAGCTGGAGCGCCTGGCCGCCGCCCGCGAACACCGCCCCCGGCAGCAGCTCGACCAGCCCGAGCCCCGGCCAGGACCGCCAGGCCGCCAGCGCCATCAGCGCGATGCCGAGGCCCTGCAGCAGCGCCCCGGCGGTGACGACCCGGGTGCCGTACCGGGCGACCAGCCGCGGACCGGCGAGCGAGACGAAGAAGAACACCACGGCCATCGGCGCCAGCGCCAGTCCGGCCCGGACCGGTCCCAGACCCGCACCCCGCTGCAACGCCACCGCGATCACGAACATGAAGCCGCTGAAGCCCACGGAGAACGGCAGGATCATCACCAGACCGCGCCGCAGCGACGTCAGCGCGAACAGGGACGGAGGGACGAGGGGCGTGCGGCCCTGGCGGTCGGCCCGGCGCTCCACCGCGTAGAACGCCGCCGCGAGGAACGGGAACGCCGCCAGCGACAGCCACGTCCACAGCGGCCAGCCCGCCGAACGGCCCTCGGTGAGCGGGGCCAGCAGCGCGAGCAGGGACGCCGTGAGCAGGACGGTGCCGGGGCCGTCGACCGGCTCGGGGTGCCGCGAACGGGTCTCGGGGACGGCGCGCGCCGCCAGCAGCAGGCCCACGACGACCACCGGGACGTTCACCAGGAACACCGCGCGCCAGCCCGTGCCCGCGATGTCGGCCGCGACCAGGACCCCGCCCAGGATCTGTCCGGCGACCATGGACAGGCCGGCCGTGGCGCCGTACAGGCCCATGGCCTTCGCGCGGCGCGGTCCGGCGGTCGCCGCCTGGATCGTGGCGAGGATCTGCGGGAGCATCGCGGCGGCCGACGCGCCCTGCGCCACCCGCGCCGCCACCAGCGTCCAGGCGCTCGGCGCGAGCCCGCAGGCCAGTGAGGTCACGCCGAACGCCGCCATGCCACCGAGGAAGAAGCGGCGCCGGCCGAACAGGTCCCCGAGCCTGCCGCCCAGGACGAGGAGCACGGCGTACGCCAACCCGTAGCCGGCGACGACGAGTTCCAGGACGGACTCGCTCGCGTGCAGGTCCCGGCCGATCGTCGGCAGGGCGACGTTGACGATGAAGAAGTCGATGAGGGGCAGCGCCGCTGCCAGCAGCACGGTGAAGAGCCCGACGCCACCGAGCGAGGGTGTCGCGGCCGGCGGTCGGGCGGTGCGTGTAGCGATGGTTTCGGTCACGTCATCGAGGCTGCGCCCCCAGCCAGACTGGTACCAGAGTCTTCTTATCCTGGTAGAAGCAGTACCTGGAAACAGGGTGCCGAGGAGGGCAGGGTGGAGACATGACGACCATGGCCCAGGAGACGGTGACCGCGCGCTCGCGCGGCACGGGCGCCGAGGTCCGGCGGCACGAGCTGGCGGCCTTCCTGCGCAGCCGCCGCGAGCGGATCGCCCCGGAGGAGGTCGGCCTCCCGCGTGGCCGGCGGCGCCGCACACCCGGGCTGCGCCGCGAGGAGGTCGCCCAGCTCTCCGCCGTCGGCGTCACCTGGTACACGTGGCTGGAGCAGGGCCGCGACATCCAGGTCTCCGTCCAGGTCCTCGACGCCCTCGCCCGCACCCTGATGCTCGACCCCACCGAGCGCGCCCACCTCTTCCAGCTCGCCGGCGCGGTCGATCCGACACCGGCCCTGATCTGCCCGTCGGTGACGCCTGCGCTGCGTGCCATGCTGGAACAGCTGGAGCCGTACGCCGCCAGCATCCAGAACAGCCGGTACGACATCCTCGCCCACAACCGCGTCCTCGGGCTGCTGCTGTGCGACCTGGCGACGGTGGCGCCGGAGGACCGCAACTGCGTCCTGCTCTCCTACACCAACCAGGAGTGGCGCGACTCGATCGTGCACCTGGAGGAGACCCGCCGCCTCATGGCCGCCCGGCTGCGCGCCGCCATGGCCGGGCACCTCGGCGAGCCGGCCTGGAAGCTCCTGCTCAAGCGGCTGCGCACATACCCGGAGTTCTGCGAGGCGTGGGAACGGCACGAGGTGGTCGTGGCCCACAGCAAGCGCAAGGAGTTCCTCAACCGGCTGGTGGGGCGGCTCGTGGTCGACCAGACCGAACTGTGGCTGGGGCCGGAGGTGGGCTCACGGCTGGTGACCTATGTTCCGGCGGACGAGGAGACCAGGGCCAGGATGGAGAGGCTCCACGAGATAGCGCTGGCCCGGGAAAACGGCCTATAGGGGCTGCGGCGAACTGGGCGGGACGACGCCGGCGGGGAACCGCGCGATCTACCCCCACCGGGCCGTACCGCCGAACTACGCACTGACCCCCGTGGGCTGCCGTACCTCCGCCGACTGCAACGTCCCCGCGGTCCGCTCCGCGGTGCCCCGCGCCCACGGCCCCGTCGTCACCGCCCCCAGGGTGAACACCGCCACACCGCATCCGACGAGGATCCACCACCCCGGCACGGACGCGGACACGAACGCCGACCCGTACGACGACCCCTCCACGCCGGAGGCCAGCACCGCTCCGACCACCGCGACCCCCAGCGTCTGACCCAGCTGCCGGCTCGTGGAGGCCACGGCCGCGGCGACCCCCGCCTGCGCACGCGGCATGCCCGACACCGCCGTGTTGGTGATCGGCGCGTTCACGAATCCGAAGCCGACGCCGAACAGCACGTACCCGATGAACAGCGTCGTGTTCGAGGTCTCCGCGTCGAACGCCGCGAACAGCGCCGCGCTCACCGTCATCGCCGCACCGGCGACCACGAGGGACAGCCGCGGCCCCCGACTGCCGACCAGCCGTCCGGACAGTGGCGCGCACAGGAACATCGGCACCGCCATCGGCAGCATCCACAGCCCCGCGTGCAGTGCGTCGTACCCACGTACGTTCTGCAGGTACAGCGTCGACAGGAACAGGAAGCCGCCCAGCGACGCGAACGCCGCGATCGCGATCACCGTCGCGCCGCTGAACGGCACGGAGCGGAAGAACCGCAGGTCGATGAGGGGTTCGTCGCGTCGCGGCTCGTACCAGAGCAGGCCTCCCAGGGCCGCCGCGGCGACCAGCGCGAACGGCAGGATCGCGGCCACGCCGGAGGCCGGGGCCTCGATGATCGCGTACGTCATCGAGCCGAACAGCGCGATGACCAGGAGCTGCCCGACCGGGTCGGGACGGCGGGCCCTGGGGGCGCGGGACTCGGGGACGAACCGCAGGGTCAGCAGCAGGGCCGTGAGGCCGACGGGCAGGTTGACCCAGAAGATCGACCGCCAGCCGACCGACTCCACGAGCAGTCCGCCGGCCAGCGGGCCGGCCGCCATGGAGATGCCGACCACGGCGCCCCACACACCGATCGCCCGAGCCCGTTCGCGAGGGTCCGTGAAGGTGTTGGTGATGATCGACATGGCGACCGGGTTGAGCATCGAGCCGCCGACCGCCTGGATCATGCGGAACGCGACCAGTGAGTCGAGGTTCGGGGCGAGCGAGCAGAGCATTGAGCCGACCACGAACAGGACCAGGCCGGTCATGAACACGCGCTTGCGGCCGATCCGGTCGGCGGTGGAGCCCGCGAGCATCAGGAGCGAGGCCAGTACGAGGGTGTAGGCGTCGATCGTCCACTGCAGTCCGGACGTGCTCGCGTGCAGCTCGCGCTGCATGTCGGGGAGGGCGACGTTCAGAGCGGTGACGTCGATGCTGACGATCAGCAGGCTCATGCAGCAGATCGCCAGGACCAGCAGACGTCGGCGGTGACTGAGCTCGGGCATGCGCATTATCGTACGCCGATGTCGATAGTGTGTCTAACTAATAGTGGTGCTAACTAATGGTGGATGCATGATCCTGGTGGGGGGAGGGGGCGGGCGGGAAAGGCGTCGCTGTCCATAGGCGACAATGGGGCAATGTCCACGCCCCTGCAGATCGGTCCGCACACCGTCCAGCCCCCTGTCGTCCTCGCGCCCATGGCCGGGATCACCAACGCTCCCTTCCGGACACTGTGCCGGGAGTTCAGCGGCGGCAAGGGCCTCTTCGTGAGCGAGATGATCACCACGCGGGCGCTGGTCGAGCGCAACGAGAAGACCATGCAGCTGATCCACTTCGACGAGAGCGAGAAGCCTCGGTCGATCCAGCTGTACGGCGTCGATCCGGCCACCGTCGGCAAGGCCGTCCGCATGATCGCGGAGGAAGGGCTCGCCGACCACATCGACCTCAACTTCGGGTGCCCGGTGCCGAAGGTGACGCGCAAGGGCGGCGGGTCCGCGCTGCCCTACAAGCGGAACCTGCTGCGGGCGATCCTGCGTGAGGCCGTCTCGGGCGCCGGAGACCTGCCCGTGACGATGAAGATGCGCAAGGGCATCGACGACGACCACATCACGTATCTGGACGCCGGGCGGATCGCCGTCGAGGAGGGCGTCACGTCGATCGCCCTGCACGGGCGTACGGCCGCGCAGCACTACGGCGGTACCGCGGACTGGGACGCCATCGCGCGGCTGAAGGAGCATGTGCCGGAGATCCCGGTGCTGGGCAACGGGGACATCTGGTCGGCCGAGGACGCGCTGCGGATGGTGCGGGAGACCGGGTGCGACGGCGTGGTCGTGGGGCGGGGATGCCTCGGACGGCCGTGGCTGTTCGCGGACCTGGTCGCGGCGTTCGAGGGGCGCGAGCAGGACATCGCGCGGCCCTCCTTGCGTGAGGTCGCCGACGTCATGGTGCGGCACGCCCGGCTGTTGGGGGAGTGGATCGGCGACGAGACGAAGGGTGTCGTCGACTTCCGTAAGCATGTCGCCTGGTATCTGAAGGGCTTCGCCGTCGGCAGCGAGATGCGCAAGCGGCTCGCCGTCACGTCTTCCCTGGAGGAACTGCGCGGCGGGCTGGACGAGTTGGACCTCGATCAGGCCTGGCCCGCCGGTGCCGACGGGCCGCGGGGGCGTACCTCCGGCAACAACCGGGTGGTGCTGCCGGACGGGTGGCTCAAGGACCCTTACGACTGCGCGGGCGTCGGCGAGGACGCGGAACTCGACACGTCGGGGGGCTGAGGCTCGCCCGCCTACGGTTTCGTCGTGGGTCGGGGCCGGGGCGGGGGGTGTCCGTCCTCGGTCGGGCGGTGCCGTGTCCCGATCGGTGCCGGTGATGGACGCCCGCCGCTGCGGGCGGACACCCCCCACCCCCTTCTCGCCGGGGGCGCCTGCCACGCCCTCAGGGGCGCATGGAACTGCGCGAACCGTCGCCAAGGGGGTCCGTTTTGTGCGGCGCTCCTCGCCCCGCGTCACCCCTTCTTCGGGTGTTTCGTCGAGCCGTACGCCGTGAGGAACTTGTCGCGGAACGCGCTCATCTTCCAGACGGGGGCGTTGTGGGCGGGGCGCAGGCCGTCCGTCCAGTTCCAGCCGCTGATCCTGTCGAGGACCTTGGGGTCCTTGGCGACGATGGAGACCGGGACGTCGCGGCTGGCGTGGTTGCCGCTGACGCGGGGGATGGGCTGGTGGTCGCCCAGGAAGACCAGGACGGTGTCCTTGGTGCCGTAGCGCTCGAGCCACTGGGTGAGGGCCGTGACCGAGTACTGGACCGACTTGCCGTACTCCGCCTGGGACTTGGGGGAGCTCGCGATGATGTCCGAGGGCTTGTTGCCGGCCTTCTGGATGGAGTTGAAGATCGAGCCGTCGCCCAGCTCGTTCCAGGGGACCATCTTGGGGATCGGGGCCCAGGGCTGGTGGCTGGAGGTCAGGATGACCAGGGACATCAGCGGCTTGCTGCGCTTCTTGCTGTGCTCCAGGTTCTGGAACTGCTGCAGCGCGTACTGGTCGGGCATGGTGGACCAGCTGAACTTGGGGCCCTTGTAGCCCATCTGGAAGGCGTTGCGGTAGGAGTCGAGGCCGTAGAACTTGGATTCGGGCCAGCTCTTCTGCACCCCGGGCATGATGCCGACCGTGTCCCAGGCGCCCGTCTTCTTGAACGCCTCCGTCAGGCTCATGTGGTCGCTCGCCATGAGCGTGCGGTAGCGCTGCTGGTTGTCGATCCACAGGCCCGACATGGTGGTGGAGTGGCCGAGCCAGCTGCTGCCGCCGTAGGTGGCGGACGTGAGCCAGCCGCTCTTGGCGTGGAAGCCCGCCTTCGCGAGGGCCTTGGTGCGGGCGTCGAGGGTCGCGTCGACGCCGGGCGCCTCCACCGGGTCCTCGATCGCGCTGCGGCCGTAGCTCTCGATGAAGGTGAAGATCATGTCCTTGCCGCGCAAGGCGGGGACGAGCTGGCCGGGGGGCGTGTTGCCGAACGCGTCGATCTTGGCGACCTTCTGGAAGGCCGCCTCGTCGCGCAGGGTGGTGTGGACCAGCCGTGCCTGTGACAGCACCGCCCCCGCGGCTCGGTCGGCCGCGACCGGCGTCCCGGCGATCTGCAGTCCCAGCGCGGAGCAGAGGACCCATACGACGGCGGTGGCCAGCGTTCCCCGGGTCGCGGCCTGTTTGTTGTTCGCCAGAGCGTTGCTGAGCCGGATCATCGCCAGTGCCATGACGGTGAGGAGCACTACGACCAGGATGAAGGCGCCCACGGTTGCCAGGGTCGCCACCGTCGTGCCCATCGAGTCCTTGACGTAGGACTGCGCGTCGGGGAGGAGCTCCCAGTCCAGGACGAGGTTGAAGCGGCGGCCCAGGTACTCCCAGAAGCCCATGTCCAGGAGGTTCAGGATGGTCATGGCGCCGAGCGCGGCGCCGGACAGTGCCGCCACCGTCAGCCGGGGGCGGCGAGGGAGGGTCAGCGCCACCGCCGCACCGATGATCGCCTCCACCGGGATCCGGACGAACCGGTCCGCCTGCAGTGCGCTCTGCTTGTTCGGCAGTACCAGTGCCAGGAATACCAGCACCCCGGCGAGGGCCGTGACCGTCCAGCGGACGCCGCGGACGACCGCGGGATGCCGTTCGCGCCAGGCGGCGAATCGCGACCGCAGGGTGACCCGCGCGGCCGTCTGCTGCTCCTCGGGCGCCGTGCCCTCGGTGACGGCGTCGGCGGTTTCCGGCTGGTGGCGAAGGCGCGTGAAGACAGGCACCCGAAGGTCCTTCCGTAGCGAGGCCCGGGAGAGGGAGGGGCGGGTCACGCTGGGGAGGCAAGGACCCGCCGACCTTCCGTACGGCGGGCCCCACGCGGGTGTTCACGGCACCGGGCAAACACCCGGCAAACGGCTGGTCAACGGCTCCGGGGCGTCAGGCGCCGCCGACCGCCGTCAGCAGGGCCAGGGGCGCCGCCGCGGCGCGCGACTCCCGGACGCAGGCATGCGGATACGGCACCGGCTCCGCGTGCGCGTCCCGGCCGTACCCGGCGATGACCTCCGGCAGCCGGTGGCCGGTGGCGTTCGCCGCGTCCACCAGACCGTGCGCGACCGTGCGCGCCTCGTCGTGCAGCCCGTACCGCGCCAGGCCCAGGGTGATCAGCGCGTTGTCGTGCGGCCACACCGAGCCCCGGTGGTAGGACAGCGGGTGGTACGCGGCCTGGCCGGCGGCCAGGGTCCGTACGCCCCAGCCGGAGAAGAAGTCCGGCTCCAGCAGCCGCCGGCCCACCGCCTCTCCGTACTCCTTGTCCAGCAGCCCGGACCAGAGGAGATGGCCGGCATCCGACGCCAGGGCGTCGAGCTGGCGGCCCTCGCCGTCCAGTGCCAGGGCGGGGAAGGAACGGTCCGGCATCCAGAAGTCCCGCTGGAAGCGGTCCCGCAGGTCACCGGCCGCCTGCTCCAGCAGCGCCGCGTACGTCTCGTCGGCCCACACCGTGCGCGCGATCCACGCCGTGCGGCGCAGGGCGTCGTACGCGTAACCCTGCGCCCCCGCAGCCATCACCGCGCCGCTCGCCCGGGTGCCGTCGGCGGCGCAGATGGCGCCGGGGGAGTCCTTCCAGTTCTGGTTGGCCAGGCCGCCCTGGTCGGCGCGGTAGACCAGGTAGCCGCGCGAGGTCAGACCGCCGTGGTCCAGCATCCAGCCGATCGCGGCCCGGGCGTGGGGCTCCAGACGGCGGGCCAGTTCGGTGTCGCCGGTCTGCTCCACGTACGCGCCGAGGAGGACGAGGAAGAGGGGAGTGGCGTCCACCGAACCGTAGTAGCGGCCGTACGGGACCTGGCCGAAGTGCGCCAGCTCGCCGTGGCGGACCTCGTGCACGATCTTCCCGGGCTGGGCCACCGAGTCCACGCCGGTCTCGGTCGCCTGGGTCGCGGCGAGGGCGGGCAGGGTCGCGGCGGCCAGCTGCGGGCGGTAGGGGAGGGCGAAGAGGGAGGTCAGCAGGGCGTCCCGGCCCAGCAGGGTGAGGAACCACGGGGCGCCGGCGGCCGGCACGCGCAGTTCCTCGCCGTCCGGACCCGACGCCGCCAGCTGGAGCGAGGCGAGGTCCGCCAGGCCGCGCGCGCACGCCGCCGCCAGCTCCGGCCAGCCGGTCGGGAAGGCCACGCCCTCCACGAATTCGCCTTCGAGAGTGATGAGTTGTTCGTTGACCGCGGCCGGGGAGGCGGGCACGCGCAGGGCTCGTTTGTCTCCGTGCGGGCGGGCCATCACGCGCAGGACCAGCTCCGCGGTGCCGTGCGGGGCGAGGTCGAGGGTCCATACGAGGCGACGGGCTCCGGTGCCCGTCTCCTCCACGCCGTCCGGAGCGGGCTCGGCCGTCACCGTCGTACAGGACCGCCATTCACCCCGCCGGTAGACGAACTCCACGCCGTCGTCGAGGACTTGGCGGGAGCGGGTGGCGCCGGTCTTGGCGTAGGTGCGGTAGTCGGAACGGAGTTCGAACTGGTCGGTGAAGTCGGCGTCCGCGGTGATCGCGAGGCGGACCGTGGTCGGCACCGGGCGGTTGCTGGTGACCTTGAGGGCCTCCACGAACGCGCCGTCCCCGACGGCCTGTTCGCGGAAGACCGTGTAGGCGGGGGGTTCCTGCCGCCCGCCGCGCGGGACGAGGACACAGCGTGCCGTGTCCCCGTCCGCGACCGGCGTGAGCGACTCCGGCACGGCGCCGTCGACCGTCAGTTGCCAACGGCTCAGATGCCGGGCGTCCCGCACGAACAGACCGTCCGGGGAGCCGGCTCCCCGGACCCCGCTGATGTCCCCGCCGTCGCCCACGGCCGCGAACGTCCCGCCGTGCACGAGCAGATGATGCCGGTCGCTCATACCCGGTCCCCTCCCCTTGCGTTCTCGTCGCTCATCTCGTCGAACGTGTCGATGCCCGTCGGGGACACGCCGTCTCCGGGGCGCGTGTGGAGCAGATCCAGCGCGAGCGCGGCGGTCCAGCCGAAGCCGAGCGCTCCGCAGGGTTCGCCGGTGTGCGGGTCCACGTACTCCGCGAACCCGGACGCGTCGGCGATGTCCAGGACGGCCTCGCGCAGCGCGTCGGCCGCCTCCGGCTCGCCGTGCGTGCGCAGTCCGCTCTCCAGCAGCCAGTTGATGTTGAACCAGGCGGGACCGCGCCAGTAGCGGTGCGGGTCGAAGGCCTCGCCGAGGAGGTCGTAACTGGGCACCAGGCGGGTGCTGTCCCCGAGCCCGAAGTGCGGCCCGCGCAGGGTGCGCGTAAGCGCCGTGACGATGTCGCGGGGGAGGCCGGGGAGGACCAGCGGGACGAGACCGGAGACGCTGCGCTCGGGGATCATCCCGCCCCGCAGGTCCCGGCACAGGAACATCCCGCTCGCCGGGTCCCACAGTCGCCGTACGAGCGCTGCCGTCAGGCGTTCCGCGCGGGCGTGCCGGGCCGTTCCCGTCGCGCCCAGTTCGCGGGCGATCCGGGCGAGCGCGTGCTCGGAGGCGATCAGCAGGGCGTTGAACGCCGGGTCCTCCACGGCGAATTCGCCGCCCCCGTCGGCGTACCCCCGATCCCGGTAGTCCATCGCGAGCCGCACGTACCGCCCGTAGTCGAGATCCGTCGGCCGGTCCTCGGGGGCGCCGTGGTCGAGGTCGGCGCGGCGGAAGGAGCGGGCCGGGGCCGGGACGATCCGGCCGAGCGGGGCGTCCCAGCAGGGGCTGTTGTCCATGCCCTGCTCCCAGGGGTGGACGACGGACGCCAGCCCGCCGCCGCCCAGGTCCCGGCGGTGCAGCAGATAGCGGTGCCAGGCGGCCAGGCGGGGGTACAGGCGGGAGAGGAAGCCGCGCGCCCGGGAGAGGCCGGGGTCGGCGCAGTGCACCAGCCAGGCCGCGAGCGCGTGCACCGGTGGCTGCACGATGCCGGAGGTCTGTACGGTGCGCGGGGCGCCCGCAGCGCGCCCCGCGGTCGAGGAGCGCCAGAAGTCGGGGCTCGGGAAGTACGCGTCGAGGGGCACGGAGGGGCTGAAGACGATGTGCGGGATGCGGCCGTCGCCCCACTGGGCCGCCAGCAGTGTCTCCAGCTCCGTCTGGGCCCGTAACGGCGACAGGTGGCGCAGGCCGATCGCGATGAACGCCGAGTCCCAGGACCACTGGTGCGGGTACAGGCTGCGCGAGGGGACCGTGGACGAGCCCGTCCAGTTGTCCTCCAGTACACGGGCGGCCCTGACGTGCGGCGAATCGCACGGGAGGGGTGGATCGTATGCAGTGGGGTGCTTGGTGGCACGGCTGGTCAGCTGGGCGGTGCGGTCCACTCGGGGCTCCCCGAAAGAGGTGCGGGCGACCGGTTCGGTCGTAGCCATCGTAGAGTTACGTCTATTTAACACGCAAAACTCAATATGTAATGCAGGCTTGAGAAGCACAAGGGGGTGCGCATGACGGGACGTGGACAGGCACGCGCCGGCGATCTACTCGAACTGGTACGAAGCGGACGCGCGACCACGCGCGGAGCCCTCCAGCAGGTCACCGGACTGTCCCGCGCCACCGTCGGCCAGCGCCTCGACCGCCTCTTCCGCGCGGGCTGGCTGAGGGAGG
This sequence comes from Streptomyces sp. C1-1, assembly GCF_050214755.1. Lineage (NCBI taxonomy): Bacteria > Bacillati > Actinomycetota > Actinomycetes > Kitasatosporales > Streptomycetaceae > Streptomyces > Streptomyces sp. C1-1. The sequence continues at coordinate 6,631,563 of NZ_CP189826.1, forward strand.
GGGCGGGGGGCCCGGTCGACTCGCCGCTGGGCGGGCGGCCCTCGATCACCCTGGAGTTCGACGACGAGCACGCCGTCGTGCTGGCCGCCGACCTCGACACCCGGCACGCGCGCGCCGCCGTCCTGTCGTTGACCGGCGAGATCCTCGCCGAACGCTCCGGCGTCCTGCTGGTCGACGACGGCCCGGACGCCGTACTGGGCGAACTCGGCGGCTGGTTCGCCGAGTTGCTGGAGAAGGCCGGGAGGCCGGCGGCGTCGGCCTGCGGCATCGGGCTCGCCGTGCCGGGGCCCGTCGACAGCGAGACCGGCCGGGTCGTGCAGCCGCCGATGATGCCGGGCTGGGACGGCTACGACATAAGAGGGCGGCTGAGCAGGGCCTTCGGCGAGCGCACGGGCGCCGGGGCGGTTCCGGTGCTCGTCGACAACGACGCGAACCTCATGGCGTACGGCGAGCAGCGCACGGGATACCCCGACTGCTCGGCGTTCGTACTGGTGAAGGTGTCGACCGGCATCGGGGCGGGGGTCGTCGTCGGCGGGTCGATCTTCCGGGGCATCGACGGGGGTGCGGGCGACATCGGGCACATCCGGGTGGGCGCGGAGGCGCTGTGCCGGTGCGGGTCCTACGGGTGTCTCGCCGCCGTCGCCAGTGGCGGCGCCGTGGCGCGGCGGCTGGCGGAGGCGGGCGTCCCCGCGGCCTCGGGCTCGGACGTGCGGGACCTGCTGGCGGCCGGGCACCCGGAGGCCGTCGGGCTGGCGCGGGAGGCCGGGCGACGGGTGGGGGACGTACTGGCCACCGTCGTGACGCTGCTGAACCCCGGTGTGCTGATGATCGCGGGGGATCTGGCCGGAACACCCTTCCTCACGGGGGTGCGCGAGCTGCTGTACCAGCGGGCGCTGCCGCGCTCCACGGCCCATCTGGACGTCGTCACCTCGCGGCTCGGCGAGCGGGCCGGCCTGGTGGGGGCCGGGGCGCTGGTCGTGGAGTACCTGTACGCGCCGGAGCGGGCGGAGGAGCGGCTGTCGGCGATGGGCGTGTGACGTCCGTGTTTCGCGTTCCGGCGCAGGTCCGGGGGCGTCCGCATGGTGAAATCCGGGTCTCTGTGGCAGCGTGATTCTCGCCACCCTTGATAAGGGTTGCGCTCAGATGAGCGGATCTTGAGCGGCTGCACTTCCTCAAGGAGTGGCACTGGGTGCCACCGTTTGATCGTTCATCGAGCGAAAACAGGTGCGCGTGAGTGCTGCTCATGTGAGCGCAAAACCGCACCTGTGGGCGTGATTGCGTTCAAGAACTGAAAACATAAGCGGCTGGTTGCTTGCCGAGCTTTGACTTTCAATCCTCTGGCGGAGCGCTGGTTACGGGCACATGACGCACGCGTAGACGTACCCAGAAGCCTTCGATCTGGGTATGTTCCTGGCCGTCAGGGCAGCCACCGCGTCTTCGAGGGAGTCGAGACCCGTGTCGGAAAACAAAGAACCTCACGTAGCGAAGCTCGTTTACGACTTCACCGAGGGAAACAAGGATCTCAAGGACCTCCTCGGTGGCAAGGGCGCGAACCTCGCCGAGATGACCAACCTGGGACTCCCCGTTCCCCCGGGCTTCACCATCACGACGGAAGCCTGCAAGGTCTACCTCGACAGCGGCGAGGAGCCCGCGGCACTGCGTGACGAGGTGAGTGCGCACCTCGACGCCCTCGAGACCAAGATGGGCAAGAAGCTCGGCCAGCCCGACAACCCCCTGCTCGTCTCCGTCCGCTCCGGCGCCAAGTTCTCCATGCCCGGCATGATGGACACCGTCCTCAACATCGGGCTCTCCGACAAGTCCGTGAAGGGCCTCACCGACCAGGCCGGCGACGAGCGGTTCGCGTGGGACTCCTACCGCCGTCTCATCCAGATGTTCGGCAAGACCGTCCTCGGCGTCGACGGCGACCTCTTCGAGGAGGCGCTGGAGAAGGCCAAGGAGGCCAAGAAGGTCACGGTCGACACCGACCTCGAGGCCGCCGACCTCAAGAAGCTGGTCACCGCCTTCAAGAAGATCGTCAAGAAGGAGGCCGGCCGGGACTTCCCGCAGGACCCGCGCGAGCAGATGGACCTCGCCATCAAGGCGGTCTTCGACTCCTGGAACGGCGACCGGGCCAAGCTCTACCGCCGCCAGGAGCGCATCCCGCACGACCTCGGCACGGCCGTCAACGTCTGCTCCATGGTCTTCGGCAACCTCGGCCCCGACTCGGGCACCGGCGTCGCCTTCACCCGCGACCCCGCCAGCGGCCACCAGGGCGTCTACGGCGACTACCTGCAGAACGCCCAGGGCGAGGACGTCGTCGCCGGCATCCGCAACACCGTGCCGCTCGCGGAGCTGGAGCAGATCGACAAGAAGTCGTACGACCAGCTGATGCAGATCATGGAGACGCTGGAGAACCACTACAAGGATCTCTGCGACATCGAGTTCACCATCGAGCGCGGCCAGCTGTGGATGCTGCAGACGCGCGTCGGCAAGCGGACGGCCGGTGCCGCCTTCCGTATCGCCACGCAGCTCGTGGACCAGGGGCTCATCGACGAGGCCGAGGCGCTGCAGCGGGTGACGGGCGCCCAGCTCGCCCAGCTGATGTTCCCGCGCTTCGACGAGGAGGCGAAGGTCGAGCAGGTCGGCCGGGGCATCGCCGCCTCGCCGGGCGCGGCCGTCGGCAAGGCCGTCTTCGACTCGTACACCGCCGTGAAGTGGTCCAGGTCGGGCGAGAAGGTCATCCTCGTCCGCCGGGAGACCAACCCCGACGACCTCGACGGCATGATCGCGGCCGAGGGCATCCTGACCAGCCGTGGCGGCAAGACCTCGCACGCGGCCGTCGTCGCCCGTGGCATGGGCAAGACCTGTGTCTGCGGTGCCGAGGAGCTGGAGGTCGACACCAAGCGGCGCCGGATGACGGTCCCCGGCGGACACGTCGTCGAGGAGGGCGACGTCATCTCCATCGACGGCTCCAGCGGCAAGGTGTACCTCGGTGAGGTACCGGTCGTGCCGTCGCCGGTCGTGGAGTACTTCGAGGGCCGCATGCACGCCGGCGCCGACGACGCCGACGAACTGGTCGAGGCCGTGCACCGGATCATCGGGTACGCCGACCGGATGCGCCGCCTGCGGGTGCGCGCCAACGCCGACAACGCCGAGGACGCGCTGCGCGCCCGCCGCTTCGGCGCCCAGGGCATCGGCCTGTGCCGCACCGAGCACATGTTCCTCGGTGACCGGCGCGAGCTGGTCGAGCGGCTGATCCTGGCCGACACGGAGGCCGAGCGCGAGGAGTCCCTGAAGGAACTGCTCCCGCTGCAGAAGGCGGACTTCGTGGAGCTGTTCAAGGCGATGGACGGGCTGCCCGTCACCATCCGCCTGCTCGACCCGCCGCTGCACGAGTTCCTGCCCGACATCACCGAGCTGTCGGTGCGCGTCGCGCTCGCCGAGTCCCGTCAGGAGTCGCACGAGAACGACCTGCGCCTGCTGCAGGCGGTGCACCGGCTGCACGAGCAGAACCCGATGCTGGGTCTGCGCGGCGTACGCCTCGGTCTCGTCATCCCCGGCCTGTTCACCATGCAGGTCCGCGCCATCGCCGAGGCGGCGGCCGAGCGCAAGGCCGCCAAGGGCGACCCGCGCGCCGAGATCATGATCCCGCTGGTCGGCACCGTCCAGGAGCTGGAGATCGTCCGCGAGGAGGCCGACCAGGTCGTCGCCGAGGTCGAGGCCGCCACCGGCACGCAGCTCAAGCTCGCCATCGGCACGATGATCGAGCTGCCGCGGGCCGCGCTGACGGCGGGCCAGATCGCGGAGGCGGCGGAGTTCTTCTCCTTCGGCACGAACGACCTCACCCAGACGGTGTGGGGCTTCAGCCGGGACGACGTGGAGGCGAGCTTCTTCACCGCCTACCTGGAGAAGGGCATCTTCGGCGTCAGCCCCTTCGAGACGATCGACAGGGACGGCGTCGGCTCGCTGGTCAGCCTGGCCGCGAAGGCCGGCCGCGAGACCCGTCCCGACCTCAAGCTCGGCGTCTGCGGCGAGCACGGCGGCGACCCGGAGTCGGTCCACTTCTTCCACGAGGTGGGTCTCGACTACGTCTCCTGCTCGCCGTTCCGTATCCCGGTGGCGCGCCTGGAGGCGGGGCGCGCGGCCGTGCAGTCGGAGGGCAGCGACCACCGCTGACCCACCCGAACCCCGGAGCCGCCACCCGTCCCCGACCCTCAACACCGATGGGCGGCGGCTCCGGACCACGAAAGAGGGGGCGGCACCTTGTGCGGAGGTGCCGCCCTCCCGTGCATCATCTGCAGAGACCGTCAAGCTAAGCCGCTGACCAGGCCAGACGGGGTTTGCTGGCGTTGGTTGCCGTTGAGCCTGCCCGAAGCCGTTGTGCCCTCGTTGTGCCCTCCGGCCGCAGCCGGCCTTGTCACGCACCGTTACCGTTTACGCTCCAGTGGCTGGCAGAATTGCGCGGTTGCTCCTTGAGCCTGGCGTGGCCGCAGATAGTTGGTATCGGTAACCAGCCCTCCCGGTACGCCGCAGGAATCGCGTTCCAGGCGTGATAAGAGATCCTTCGTATTCACGAAAGTTGTTGTGCTTCATAATTGAATGAAGCACAATCCAGTCACTCTGTGAAACTGCCAATGGAGCGCGGGGGTTTCTGCTGGTCCGGGTGCGGAAGCTCTCAGGTGATGGAACAATGGCGGTAGAGGCCGCACCATCACTGAGGGGGCCAAAGTCATGGATCTCTCTGAAGTTGACAACCGTGCCGACTGGCGACAAGTCAGAGGTCTCTATCAGCAAATGTCCTCCCTGCTATCGAACTTTACGGGGCCAGACGAATTGCCTGACATTATGGCGGGTGCGCTTGCGCTACGGCTCGGTCGGGTTTTTGCCGCGTACGCCGGCAGGGAAGAGAAGTTTGGAGAGGACCTGCTGACGGTTATGTCCGATGTGGACGGAATACCCGGCGACATGCCGTCTAAGTTTCGAATCCTTTATGGTGATGAAAGGTTTAACGAACTCACTCCGTACAAGCCAGAAAATACAAAGAGGCGCCGCCCTAAGCCGTTCGAGGCGGCTATTGAAACGTGCCGCCGAATTCGCGACCTGAACTCCCTGAGGAGAGTTACGGCTGCTGCCCAAGTGTCGACGGCTGGAATTCTCGGAGGGTCAACGACGTATGGTCGATTCTATAACGTCAAGGGGTCCCCTAGTGTGGGATCTCCGGCTAGTGACCTGGACCTCTTGTTGATCGTCCCAGATTTCAAGGAAATTTCAACTCTATGTGAAGCCCTGAGAGAGGTATCTGCCCTCGATGCGGAATCCGTTGACCTATTCGCAAGGCGTGCCGAGGTCCACGGAATCCTCAGAAGCCAGACGCCGGGAGGCGAACTACTGTTTAGCCAGAAGATCCCCATTTGGAAGAATGCGACGGATACTTTCCTGGCGGAAACAGGTATCTGGGCACAATATGATGTGAGTATTCATATTGCGACGAACGATTTGTTCGACAGGGTAATCCTGGAGGACGTTCCACGCATTGAAGACGACCGGTGCGTCGAAATTTTCGACTATAGGGCCGAGCCTCCCATTCGGGAGTATGCCGCGCGAGGCTTTGATGGAATCGATAGCTTGCGACAGTCTTATGCCGTGGGTGTCGATCGAGGGCATTTGAGCCGGATGCAGGTATTTGATTCGAAGGATGAGCGGTTCAAGCCGGGCCTGCATCAGGGGCTTGTGATGCCGCAGTTTGAGATTCGGTGGGATGATGAACCCCTATCACTCAGGGTCCCAATTGCGAACTTTAAATGGAAGATTCTTGAGCGCTTGCGCGATGAGCGCGCTCGACGTTCATGGGAGGTGCAGCAGCTCAGTCTGTGCCATCCGAGATTCAGCATCTTCGCCCCGCACGTAAAACGAGAGGTCGACAGCTTCTCAGTGGAGACGTGACATCAGAGAACAACCCTATGTGTCAAGGAAGTCCCATTCACTTCCCAGGACCCATCGTAGTGCTGCCAGATTGCCGTTCTAGTAGCCGAACTCCCAGCCATCTGCCGGCAGCAGTTTCTCTGGGCCGTACTTTTTCTCTAGCCGTTCGCCTGCCTTTCTCGCGACATTCGCCCCGTCGGGGTTTTTGGCCAGGCCGAGCCACGTTCCGCGCATACCAGATGGGATCGAAGTATTCCTCTTCCGCCTGCAAGATATCGAGCAACGACCTGGTGTCTTCCTCGATAAGGAGTCCGTCTTGATAGTAGTGAGGGAGTGGGTCAGTGCGTAGCGAGTAAGGTCGGCGCAGTGACACTGGCGCCCGCTCCGTCGGGCAGCCGGTGGACCTGCAGAGGCCGAGAGGTGGTGGCGGTTCAGGATCAGGCTCCCATGGCTGAGATCACAGCCGCAGTGTCGCCCTCGAAAAGGAGGTGCGGCTCGTCTGCTTGAGGTGGGATGAACCGGGCCCGGTACCGCTGAAGATCGCTCTCTGAGAAGTAGATCGAGTTGGGGTCGTCCACGTGGAACTCGTTGCGCTTGCTGATCCTTGCCCAGAGTTCATCATGAGTGGCAGCGAGATAGACCAGCACCGGGGTGGCGCCTGCGCCCGTGGCGATGGCTCGCCACTTAGCCCGATCCTCCGGAGTCCAAAAGCCGTGGTCGACGACGACATCGCGGCCAGCCTTGAGCTGTTCCCTAAGTTCAACCGCTATGTCTTCGAGCACCGGCCGCTCAAGGGTGGGGAACGTTCCTCGCGGGAAGTCCACGCCGTAGACGCCATGTCGGCGGTACATCTCTTCATCCGGGCACAGACGGATGAACCCGCGGTCAGTTAGGGCGCGAGACAGGGTGGTCTTTCCGGAGCCGGGGAGTCCGGCCATCAGGACACAGAAGGGCGGGCGTGAGGGCATCGGTCTCGTCAAGGTCTGGGAGATGGCAGCCATCTCCTCTTCGGCTTCACGGGTGAGCAGGCCGTCACGGCGAGCGGCGAGCAGGGCGCCCATGCGGTCTTCGAGCACGCGCAGGAGCGTGTCATCCACGGCCGCCACTAGGAAACCTCCGATTCCGTCCGCCAGGTGCGACCAGGACCTCCGAGGTCGACGCCGTACTCCACGACATTCCCCTCCCTGTCGATGAACTTGGCTGTCATCACGACCACGGGTTCTGCTGGAGGGTTCTCGGAGTCCAGCTCTAGAAGCCGCGCATCCTCCGTCGTCAACAGACGCGCCGATGCGGAGTCGATCCGATGACTGATTGGGAGTCCGGTTGCCTCGGCAATGAGCTGGAGTGAGGTTCCGCCGGTCAGTCGCTCACTGTTCGCCAACTGGGGGATCAACTTCCCGTATCGAGGCGGAATCCAGGACGTACTGTGCGCAACGATGCCGTGCCGGTCTCGGTACACCCGCCGTCGGCGGATCACGTCGGAGTGAGGTTCGATGCCCAGGGCCTGAGCCACATCCGGGGGCGCGGGCACTACAGCAGCCTCGTGCGAGTCGGACCTTTCACCTGATCCCCAACTAGATCCGGTTCGGCGCCCTCGGTCCTGACGCTGAGATCCCGACGACATGGGAGCCGGTTGGTCTAGGACCTCGGTCCCGATTCCGTGGATTCCTCGAACCAGACCCTCGTTTCGCAGTTTGCGCAGGGCCTTTTCGGCGGTAGCGGTGCTGACGCTCCACTCCTCCGAGAGGTTCTTGATGCTCGGCAGCAGCGATCCCGGGGGTAGCTGGCCGGACGCGATCAGCTCCGCGTAGTGGGCGGCAATCTTCGCGTACGGCGCCCGATTGTCGGCCTGACCAGCCATTTCGCCAGCTCCTTCGTCTCTAGTTCCCTGCGGTTCCCTAGCTTACCGCTTGACACCGCAGGGAACCCTAGGGAACCTTAGGGATGTGCCCGGCGGGCGGAAACGGCCGCCGAGCACCGGACCTTGGTGTACCCGCAGCTCAAGGGGGCGTACCGGTCCGGAAGTGCCTATGTGCTCGGAGGAAAGCCCCCCAAGGGTGAGTACGAAGACAGCACCAGTTGGTTGAGAATTCAATAGAGATTCGGATTGACGGGGCTCAGCCCCGCCCCCGCAGCGGCCCGGGTGACGGCCGTCGGCGGCCACTTCGAGGCGGGCGAACCTGTCCCGTCCTACGTGCCAGCTCTGGAGAAACAGCCGTGGGGATCATCCCTTCCTTTCGGGAGGTCAGCCCCTCGACTGCCACCTGGTACGCGCCGCCCTGCTGGCGTCAGAGCAGTGATGATGACGCGCCCGATTCGTGGGCTCGGGATTGGTGCTTCTTGGCAACGAGGCACTGGTAAAGCCCCTGCACTTCTTCCTGGCTTCGCAGCCTCGATTGCTGCGGCCGGTTGCCTCCGCTGCTCGTCTCGTACGAGCAGCGCTGAGGGGAGCCGGAACACCCTCCATCTCCTGTAGGAGTCCTCATGTCTGCTGCTGTTGAGATCGTCTCGTTCGGCTACCTGCACGACGCGCCCCCGGCGGCGCATCTGATCATCGACCTGCGTCAGCACTTCCGTGACCCGCACGTCTCGCCGGAACTGCGCTACATGACCGCCGACGACGAGCTGGTCCGCACCGCCGTACTGAACACCCCGGGCATCACCGCCCTGGTGGAGGCCACCGCCACGGCCATGAACGCGTTCGCCTCCGGGCCCAGCGCGGGAGTGGTGACCGTGGCCGACGGGTGTGCCGGCGGGCGCCACCGCGCCCCGACCTTCGCACGCGCCTTGGCGGAACGGCTGACGGCTGCCGGGCACAGCGTCACCATCCGCCACCGCGACTTGGACAAGCCCGTCGTGCGGCGCTGACGGTCGCCCGCCTCGCCCGCCCACCACCCAGGGAGATTCGATGTTCCACAGCAAGCGCGAGGTTCAGGCCGACGTCGACCGTGGGCACCGGCTGATGGACTCCGTCGACAACGTCGCCCGCAGCGAGGCCGACTCCGGAGCCTCACGACAGAGCGACTTCACCAGGGTCGTCACCAGCGCCCTGTTCGGCCAGGGGCAGCACGACTACCCGCCCGCCGGTCACAGCTACCCCCGCTCCTGACCCACCGCCGCGCACCTGACGCGCGGTGTTTCCCCTTCAACGGCGCGCGGCCCCGGAGGTGCAACTCCGGGGCCGCTGTTCGGGCCGTTCACCTTGCGAGAGGAACCACGACCCAATGAACGACATCGTCACTGTTCAGGACGCTGTTACCGCGTTCGCCGACTTCATGGAGCCGACGAACGCGGAACTGGACGCCATCGAGCTGGAGTCTCCGCTGATCCTGGCGGAGGTCGACCTGTTGGACGCGCAGATCATCACCCTGGACCGCACGCCGACCGAGGTGGACGCCCGCCGCATCCGCCGGGCCCGTAACCGTGTGCTCGCCGCGCGGCGGGACCTGGTCAACCGCACCTCCGGCGCTACCGGGGGTGCGGCGTGAAGACGACCCGAACCGTGCTGCCCGCCGTCGCCATGACGGCGGTGTCGATGGTGCTGACCCTGGCCGTGGTCGTGATGTGGCTGGGCACGGCGATGCCGTGGCCGGTCGCCCTGGTCGTCGGACTGGGCATCGACGGCGGATGGCTGGCCACCCTCGCCTATGAACGCCGCCTGGCCGCGCAGGGCGACCACAGCAGTGCGGTAACCGCCGTCGGATGGTCCTTCGGCCTCCTCGCCTCCGGCGTCCTCATCGCGCACGCCCTGACCGCCGAAGCTTCGACCGGTGCGTGGCTGGCCGTGGCCTGGCTGCCGGTCGCCGCCAAGGCGCTGTGGCTGGTGCATGGCATGTGGGAGCGCACCGCGCTCACCCCCTCCGCCCTCGGAGCCATCCGGGGTATCCAGCAAGAGGCGCGCGACGAGGCGGCCGTGGCGCGGGCCCGGCTGCGGGCGGAAGCGGCCACGGAGGAGACGCGGCTGACGGCTGTGACGGCCGCCGGGGCCCGCGTCGCACGTGTGCAGGCCCGCACCGCCGACACCCTCGCCGGGGCCTGGTCGACGCTGGAAAAGGCCCGTGCTGGGGAGGGCACCGGCAGGGCACTGACCAGCGTGACGGCCCGCGTCACACCCGATGTCGCACCCCGTTGGGAGCTCCCCGTCTGGGGGCCGACCGAGCAGGTTCCCGCGCTGGACGCGGGGCCCGCGCTCGCGGACGCGGAACTTGACGCGCTGGTCGACTCCATCCGCCGCAGCCAGACCCCGGCCCTGTCCTACCGGGAGATGGCCGTCCGCTTCCGCGCGGCCGGTCACTCCGCCTCCGAGGTGCGCCTTAGGGCGGCGTGGAAGCGCGTCGCCTGACGGGAGCGCTGCCGGTCTACCGGTGGCGGCTGGCCCCCGACGGCTACGCCACCCGCCGACAACTCCGGTTGGCGGGTCTGCGCCCCGGTGGCCAGGGCGTGGCCGCGCAGCTTGAACGGCCGCGCCGCCGGGGCCCGCTGGTCGCCTACCTGTATCGCGTCGACCTGGCCCGCCCGGTCCGGCCCATGACGCCCGCCCGGCGGGCGGCCCTGGCCAAGGCCAACGCTGCCCGCCGCATCTGCCCCGCCTGCCGGCGTGATGCCGGATACGTCATCCCCGCCGCGCTCGGCACCTGCACGCCGTGCGCCTACCCCGACCCGGACCGCTCCGAAGGGAACACCTGATGAGCAACGCTGACATCCGCCGCCTGGACCGCGAGATCGAAAAGACCAGGAAGAAGCTGGAAGCCGTCCGGCGGGGTGAGTGGTGGCCGCTGAACGGCAGCGAGCGCCGCGCCATGGCCCGCGCCCTCGCCAGCGGCGCCTACCAGGTCACCCGGGGCCACAGCGCGGGCCGTGCCGAGGAGCGCATGGACACCACCGGCAACGCCGCTGAGATGCGGCTGAACGCCGAGTTGACCGCGCTGCACGGCGAGCGTCAGCGGCTCATCACCGAGGCCGCCCGCGCCAAGGCCGCAAGGAAGTCATCCGGTTGGTTCTGACCAGCCATCACGCCGGGGTGGCCGCTCTTTCCACGGACCCGGCCACCCCGGCTCACTCCCTCACCTCCCGCCCCCGAAGGGGCAGTCAGGAGCAGTTCCAGCATGTCCGAGAACGTCGTCCACCTCCACAAGCCCACCGACCCCCCGACCCCCGACGCCGCCCCCACCGTGCTCACCGTCGTCCCCGACGCGCCGCCCGCCCGGCCGGTGCCGCTGTGGGTTCGCTCCGGGCGCGCGGTGAAGACGGCCGTCACGCACGAGACGACCAAGGCCACCATCCGCGCGGCGGCCCGGCACTCCCTCTACACGTTCAACGGCGGGCGGATCGTGGCCCGCCGCACCTGGGACGGACGTACCGGGGCCCGGTACGAACGCATGATCCGCGCGGCGGAAGCCTCGGGGAACCTGGAGGCGGCAGAGGTATGGGAGGAGCGGTTGCAGCGCTTCCGGGCCGCCCGTCACCACCGCCGCATGGACCTGCTGCATTCGCCCGTGGAGGCCGCCAAGGGCGTCGGGGTGGGTGTCGGGATGGGCGTGAGTGTCCTGGTCGCCCTGGGCGTCGTGATGGCCATCAACACCGGCCACGTCGGCGACGTCATCACCCCCCTGTCGGCCACCATCGACTTCATCGCCCTGCTGATTCGGATCGTGCAGATCGTGTGGGGCCCGGCCCTCACCATCGGTCCCCTCCTGGCGCTGCTCGCGCTGTGGTCGGTCGGCTGCAAACAACACGCCGCCCCCGCCTGGGCCCTGCCCGCCAACGTCCGCTCCTCCGAGGGTGAGCCGATCACCCCGTCCATCGTGGTCAAGGCCCTGCGCGACCTCGGCATCGCCCCGCTGAAGAACGCCATCAAGGAGATGGGCGATGCCGGCGCGTCCATGCTCGGGCCGATCCGGATCGCCGGATGCGGTGTCGAGGTCGACGTCACCCTGCCCTCCGGGGTGGCCACGAACGAGGTGCAGAACAAGCGGCGCAAGCTCGCCGAGAACCTGACCCGGCACGAACACGAGGTGTTCATCACCATCCCCGAAGCGGCCCGCACGGTGCGGCTGTGGATCGCCGACTCGGGCGCGTTGGACGAGCCGATCGGCCCCTCGCCGCTGGTCACGGACGAGACCATGACCGCCAACTACAAGACCGGCAAGGCCCCGTGGGGACAGGACCTGCGCGGCGACGCCGCCACGATCAGCCTGTACCAGCGGCACCTCCTCGTCACGGGCCTGTCCAACCAGGGCAAGACCGCCGCCCTGCGCGCCCTCGCGCTGTGGCTCGCCCTCGACAGGTCGGTGCAGTTCTGGATCGCCGACCTTAAGGGCATCGGCGACTGGGCCATGTTCGACGGCATCGCCCAGGTCCTCATCGAGGGCCCCTCCGACGACCACGTCATCCAGGCCACCGAGATGGTCGAGGACGCGGTGGAGGAGATGAACCGGCGGATCGAGGACCGCCGCCGCGACCCGAGCATCGTGTTCGAACCGCTGATCGTGGTGGTGGACGAGGCGCAGTTGGCGTTCATGTGCCCGGTCATCGGCGACGACAAGCGGCCGTACGGCGGGTCCAAGGCCACCTCTCGGTACTTCATGGCGGTCCGCAAGATTCACAACCAGGGTCGCGCGGTCGACGTGCTGATGTGGCAGGGCACGCAGGACCCCACCGACCAGAACCTTCCCAAGCTGGTCCGTGAGGGCGCGCACACCCGCGCCTCGCTCGTGCTGGGCACCGAGTCGCAGGCCCGGATGGCGTTGGGCGACAAGGCCGTCGACGGCGGCGCCGCCCCGCACCTGCTGCGCCAGGGCCTGGACAAGGGCACCCTCGTGGTCGCCTCCGACGGCATCACCATCCCCGCCGGACAGGCGTCCATCACAGTGCGGACCCACTTCATCGACGACGAACCGGCCGCCGAGATCGCCGACCGCGCCAAGGCCCTGCGCGACGGCGTCGCCACCCTCCGCGTAGTCGACCAGGGCGAGGAGCGCGACGCGCTCGCCGACGTCGCCGCCGTCCTCGGCGACGCCCCGCGTCTGCGGACCAACGAGGTCCTCAAGCGGCTGCACGCGCTGGACGCCAAGGCCTACGGCGACCAGTGGACCAACGACCGGCTCAAGCGGCTGCTTGAGGAGCACGGCGAGGAGCCGAAGAAGTCCCACGGGGTCATGGTCATCCACCGCGATCACGTCCTGCGGGCCCTCGTCAACCGCGACGAGAACGGGTCCGTTTCCGCCGCCGAATAGCGGGGAGGAACACCCGTCCGCACCGGGGAGGCGGGGAGAACTCCCCAACCCCCTCCCCGGACCGCCTCCCCCACCTTGATCAGCGAAAACACTGCTTCGGGGAGGCGGGGAGGCACCCCAGCTCAGCCCCCGAAACCCCCTCCACAGCGCACCCCGAAGGGGGTGCCTCCGCCTCCCCGAACACGCTTCGGAAGGGATTCCGCATGTACCCCGACCAGACCCCCACCGCGAGCCTGCCGGACCTCGCGATGAGCGACGCCGAGGTCGCCGCCGAGGCCCGGCGGATCATCGCCGACGCCTACCGGCCCACCGCCGAGACCCCGACCGCCTACCGCGACGACACCCCAGTGCCCGCCTACGGCAACACCCCGCCCGTCACCCAGCCCGGACGGCCGCCCATGAGTCAGGGCGCCACCGACGCGAGCGTGCTCATGCTCGCCGGAGCCACCGCGACCACCATGGTCGGCGGCACGGCCGCGGTGCTGATGTACGTGTCACAGTTCGCCGACCCGCTCGTGTGTGGCCTCGTCTTCGGCGCCCCCACCGCGCTCGTGCTCGCGCTCGCCCGGCTGGTCAAGCGGGCCCAGCCCGCCCCGGACGTCCACCACCACTACACCGGGCCCGTCCACCACGACCAACGCACCGTCCACACGCGCACCACCGGCGTGTGGGCCAAGAGCACCACCCACCAGTAGCAACGCCAAGGGCGGCCCCCTCATCTCGCCAAAGATCCGGGGCCGCCCTTGTCCAGCCAGAACCCGTCTCGGAACTGGAGACCTCCAGCATGACCCAACCCACCGATACCCGACGAGCCTTACCGCAGCCTTCCGCCGCTTCGCGCCTGGGAGCTCCGGGAGCGATGCGTTTCTACCTGACCACCCACAAACGGCACTGGGTCAAGCTCACCGAGGTGCCGCTGTTCTTGAAGTCCGAGCACTTCGCCGCGGCCGCCGAGCTCTACCCCGCGCTTGGCCCGTACGCGGTCGACTCCGGTGGCTTCTCGGAACTCAAGGACAAGGGAACCTGGACGCGCACCCCCCGCCAGTACGTCGCTGACCTGCGCCGCATCTGGGAACACGTCGGCCCCTATGACTGGGCTGCGCCGCAGGACTGGATGTGCGAGGACGCGATCATTGAGGGCGGCTGGTTCGGTGGCCTGTACTTCGTCGGCACCCATCTCAGCGTGGAAGAACACCAGCGCCGTACCGTCGCCAACTTCCTCGAACTGCGCTCCCTCGCCCCGGACCTGCGCATCGCCCCCGTCATCCAAGGCAACACCGTGCCGGCCTACGAGCGGTGCGTGGAGCTCTACGAGAGGGCCGGTGTTGACCTGCGGGTCGAACCCGTGGTCGGGCTGGGGTCGGTGTGCCGGTTGCAGTCCACCCGCCAGGGCGCCGCGATCGTCACAGCCATGGCCGCGCACGGCTTCAACCTGCATGGCTTCGGCTTCAAGATCCTGGGTCTGGAACGGGTCGGGCATCTGCTGGCGTCTGCGGACTCCGCGGCCTGGAGCGCCCACGCCCGGCGCCGACCTGCGCTGTCCGGCCACACGCACAAGAACTGCGCCAACTGCATCGACTACGCCCTGGGCTGGCGCGAGCGCGTCATCCGTGCCATCCCCAGCCAGCACCAGTTGTTGCTGACCGACCGGAGTGCAGCATGAACGCACTGGACATCGCCCTGAACCTGGCCGCGAGCGGCATTCCGCCCCTGCCCCTGCGGGCGGGGAAGGTACCGTTCGGCAACTGCCCGGCCTGCGCCAGCAACGCCTGCGGTGGCCGACCGAACATGAAAGTCCCCGGCCCCTGCGCCTGCCCGGCGCCCTGCCACGGCTGGGCCGCCGCCACCACCGACCCCTACGTCCTCACCTCCCGGCCGTGGGAGCGGGCATGGCGCGAGGCGGCGACGGTGGCGTATCACCCCGGTGGCGCTGGACTGACGGTCGTTGACCTTGACGATCCGGACGCCATTGCGTGGGCCCATGCGAGCCTGCCGGCCACCCGGATCGTGCCCACCACCCGGGGTGAGCACTGGATCTACCGGGGCGTCATGCCCTCCGCCAATGCCGTACGACCCGGCATCGACATCAAATCACTTATGGCTTACGCCCGTTGGCTCGGACACGGCACGGCCGCCACGGCCCCTCTCCCGGCCGTGGTGCGGACGCTGTCTGTAAAGCAGTCTCCGCCCGTTCCCAGGGCGCCACAGGCGCCCGCAGCGCCGCTGAGGGGGTGTGAGGGCGAGTGCCGACACCGCACGCCCACGTACCTGGAACGCGGTATCGCCATGGCTGAGCAGCAGATCACGCAGGCCCGCAGCGCGGTGCACGCCACCGTCTACCGCACGTTCCTCGCGGTGCTGTCTACGCACGGCCGGTGCGGCTGCCTCACCGACGCCCACGTCGCCCGGCTGTTCACGGCCGCGCAGAGCAAGGGCGAGACCACCCGGCACTGCATGGACGCGTGGACCAACGCCCGCACCACGTTGGGACTGTGATCGTGGCCGACGACGACAAGAACCCCGCCCGCGAAGTCATCACCGACTACGCGCAATCCCACTTCCGCTACTTCCGCACCGCCGACGGCACCGTGTACGCGCAGCGCAATGGCCACCCCGTGGCCCGTCCGATCCGTTCCCAGGGCACCACAGGCAGCCACCGGCAGGAACTCATGGTCGGACTGTTCAGGGACGGCATCGGGGTGTTCAACGGCACCGCCATGAAGGAGGCGTTGGATTTGATCGAAGCCCTCGCGCTCACCGAAGACGTACAGCCCGTGCACATCCGCGTCGCCCCCGGATACGACGGGGCCACCTGGCTGGACCTGGGCCGCGACGACGGAAAGTCCGTCCGCATCCACCCCACCGGCTGGGACATCCGCACCCCGGACCCGCGGGAAGTCTGCTGGCGGCGGACCCAGCTCACCGGGGAACTGCCCCTGCCCGTCAAAGACACCAACGGCAAGGGCATCGACCTGCTGATGCGGCTGTGCAACTTCGCCACCGCTGAGACCGAGTGCCTGGCTATTGCCTGGCTCATCGGCTGCCTGGGCCCGAACGTGCCCGTCCCGGCCCCGTTCCTCACCGGCCCGCAGGGCGCCGGCAAGTCCACCGGCGGGCGCATGCTCGTGCGGATCATCGAGGGCATGAGCGGGGACCTGCGCCGCGCCCCGAAGGATGAGGAGAACCTGACCACGGCGGTGGCCGCCGGATGGGTCACCGCCCTGGACAACCTCTCCCACATGACCCCGGACCTCTCCGACGCAATGTGCCGCATCGTCACCGGTGCCGAGGACGTCAAACGCGCCCTGTTCACCGACGGGGACGTCTTCCGCATCGGCTACCGCCGCCCCCTGCTCCTGACCGGCATCGACGTCGGCGTCATCCGCCCCGACCTCGCCGAACGGCTCCTGCCGCTCCGCCTGGAACGTCCCCGGGTGCGGCGCACCGAGGCGGAACTGTGGTCCGACTTCGCCGAGGTGCTGCCCGTCATCCTCGGCTCTCTCCTCGACCTCACCGTGCAGGTGCGGGCAGCGCAGGCGGACATCCCCACCGACCTGCGCATGGCCGACTTCGCGCACCTGTGCGCGCAACTCGACGCGGCCACCGGTCTGGGAGCTCTCGCCGCCTACCGGGCCAGCCTGGATGACCTCAACGACGACGTCATCGAGGGCGACCTGTTGGCACAGACCGTGCTCAAGCACGCCGCCGGCATGGACCCGGGCACCGAGCAGCGGATGACGTCCGCCGAATGGCTGCACAGCCTCACCGCCCTCTACACGGGCGAGGACTTCCGTCCCTTGCCCAAAGGGTGGCCGACCACCGGCAAGGTGCTCTCGGACCGCCTTAAGCGCCTCCAGCCCACCCTTGCCGCTCGGGGCGTCCTCATCGACTGGGGACGCACCAACACATCCCGCTACATCGAAATCGCGCGGCCGTCCGCCGCACCGCCCTCGCCCGAGCAGGAAGCGGCCTTCTGACCGCGCGGCGCTTTCTCGCCCTCAAAAGCAAGAGGAGCACCCGGCCCCGCGTGCTCCTCTTGCTGTTTGGCGGCGGCGCCGCCCTGCGATGGTCGCGCCGCGAAGCGGCCCCTTCTTCACGCTCTGAGCCGCGCACCACAACAGAAACCACCCCCTTCTTTGTCCGAAGTAGGAAGACGCTGCGTCACCTGCGTCACCCGGACCCCGAAAACGGCCGGTGACCTGCCGAAAGACAGGTGACGCAGACAGCCAATTACTGCGTCACCCCGCGTCACCTGCGTCACCCGATGACCAGGTCTGTGTCACCCGTGACACACCCCCAGGGCCCTGCGTCACCCCGAAACCGCAGGTCAGAGCCGTGAATGACGCAGGTGACGCAGGTGACGCAGAAATCCACACCTCGGACAGACGCGAGCCTTTCCCTCCCGCGACACCGGACTTCCCAGGAAGGACGTCATGAAGAGGTACCTGACGACTGCTGAAGTCGCCGAGCGCTACCGCACGTCGCCCGCAACGGTCCGCTACTGGCGCTATGCGGGGACCGGCCCCCAGTGCTTCATCCGGCGCGGTCGACATGTTCTGTATGACGCCGCCGCACTCGACAAGTACGACGCCGAAGAGATTGGAGCTCGATGCGCAGCATGACCCGGGACGGCGACAAGGGGAGGGGAGCCGATGGCTGACGTTTATGACCGCTGGCACCGCTCACGCCCACCAGCCGACGCCGAGCCGTGCGAAGCGCACAGCACCAAAACGACGACTGTGTACCCGAGCGCAGAGCATGGAGTCGGCAAGCGCTGGCAGGTGCGCTACCGGGATCTGTCCGGCAAGCAGTGCAAGGAGAACTTCGACAAGAGGACAGCAGCGGACTCCCGGGCCGCCAAGGTCAAGGCTGAACTCGACGGCGGCACGTTCGTGACCCGGGAGCTTGGCAAGCAGAAGTTCAGGGACGTTGCTGAGCGCTGGCGAGAGACGGCCGTCCATCGGGAGCGGACCGAGACGAACGTGGAGCGGGCTCTACGGCTGCACATCTACCCGACATTCGGTAACAGGGAGATCGGCAGTATCCGGCGGGCAGACGGCCAGAAGTGGATCAAAGATCGGTCCTCGGTCATCGCACCGTCGACATTCGCGACACCTTGGAACGTCTGCACCAGCATCCTGAAGATGGCCCATCAGGAGGGCATCATCCCGAAGTACCCGTGGGAGGGGCTGAAGCCGCCCGAGGTGTTCTATCCGGAGATTCACCCGCTCGACCCGGAGGCGGTGAGGGCGCTGATTGCCACTGCCTCCCCGCGGTACCGGGCCCTGGTGCGGCATGCCGCATCGACCGGGCTTCGCCAGGGTGAGCTGTTCGGCCTGGAGGACGAGGAGCCAGCCGAAACCGTCAGGGTCAATCAGCAGCTGATCGGCCCCGACAAGGGAGTGCCGTACCTGGGTGAGCCGAAGACCAGGCAGAGCTACAGAACGGTGCCTCAGGGGCAGTCAGTCGTGGACGCGCTCGAACTTCATCGGAAGGAGTTCCCACCCAAGATCGTGCACATCGAGGACCGAACGAACCCGCGTAGGCCCGTGTGGCGCCCCGCTCGGCTGCTCTACACCAGCGAAACGGGTGGGGCCATCCGGCGGGGGAGCTGGGCAAAGGTCTGGGCTCGCAACGTCAAGCGGGCGAACGCTTACATGGCGAAGTCGGGCAGCAAGGTACGCGTCCCTGAAGGGGCCACGCTTCACGACCTGCGCCACTTCTACGCCTCCGTGCTGATCAGAAACGGGGCGACGCCGAAGCAGGTTCAGATGCGCCTCGGTCACGCGAAGCCATCGATCACGCTCAACGTCTACACGCACCTGTGGGAGGCGGAGGCGGATCGGACGGCCGGCATGATGGAGGCCGTACTGAGGGATGTGCCCTGACAGTGCCCTGAGGGCAAGGGGATCGGCTGACTTCCCAGGTGGGGGAGTCAGCCGAACACCTTGTGCGGAGGTGCCGCCCCTTCGGGGTGGTCTGCGGGGACTGTCACGTGGGGTCACAGGCGGAGATGGGCCCATGCTCACGCGAGCCTCCCAAGCGCCGGCCTCCCAGCCGGAATCGGCGGCCCCGGCGGCAGCGCGTCAGGCTGCCTCACTGGTCCACCTGAACACGGTGGTCGACCAGTGGAGCCACTGGACCCCCGACCGGCACAACGAGTCGCACGCCGGCACGTGGTACGCGGGCCAGAGCTACTTCTACTGCCAGGGCGCTATGAGGTCACAGCGGCACCGACGAGCGACTTGAAGGGTTGGTGCCGCTCCTTCGGGCCGGTGGCGATCGGTTCTCCTAGGCTGGGTGTGGACAGGCAGCGCTCGCTCACCCCCGAGAGGAGTTCGGTCATGCGTGGCTGGACCGCCGACGACGTTCCCGACCGGACCGGGCGTATCGCCGTGGTCACCGGTGCCAACAGCGGGATCGGGTTCGTCACCGCGTTGGAGCTCGCGCGCAAGGGGGCTCGGGTGGTGCTCGCGTGCCGCAGTGAGGTGCGGGGGAACGCGGCGGTCGACCGGATCGTCGCCGAGGTCCCGGACGCCGTCGCCGAGTGCGCGCGGCTCGACCTCGGGGACCTGCGCTCGGTAAGGGACTTCGCGGACCGTTTCCCGTACGACCACCTCGACCTGCTCGTCAACAACGCCGGGGTGATGGCGCTGCCGTACGGGACGACGGCGGACGGCTTCGAGACGCAGTTCGGGGTCAACCACCTCGGGCACTTCGCCCTGACCGGCCTGCTGCTGCCCACCCTCCTCGCCACGTCCGGCGCCCGCGTCGTGACCGTCTCCAGCGAGATGCACGCGATGGCCAACATCGACATCGACGATCTCAACAGCGAGCGCCGCTACCGGCGTTGGATCGCCTACGCCCGCTCCAAGACGGCCAACCTGCTCTTCACCCACGAGCTTGCGCGGCGGCTGGCGGCACACGGCGCGGACGTGGTGGCCGCGGCCGCGCATCCCGGTTACGCCTCGACCAACCTGCAGACCGGCGGCCCCCGCATGGAGGGGCGCCGGCTGGTCGGCCGACTGGTGGAGCTCGGCAACCGCGTCCTCGCCCAGTCGGCGGAGGCCGGCGCCCTGCCCGTCCTGTACGCGGCGACGGCGCCCGATGTGCGTCCCGACTCGTTCACTGGACCGTCGTTCATGATGTGGCGCGGGGCGCCTGCCCCGTCGTGGCGGGCTCCGTGGACGCTCAACGACCGTGCCGGCGCGAGGCTTTGGGAGGCTTCGGAGCGGCTGACCGACGTGTCGTACGACGCGTTGAAGGCCTGAAGGCCTGAAGGCCTGAGGGCCCGGCCCCCGGCGGACGACCGCTCAGAGTGAGCCGCCGCTGTCCACGACCAAATCCGTGCCCACCACCGAGGCCGCGTCGTCGGAGGCCAGGTACAGGACGGCGGCCGCGATCTCCCGCGTGGTGGAGATGCGGCTCAACGGCAGCGTGGCCGCGGCCCGTTCGGTGCGCTCGGACTCCGTCTCGCCCGGCCGCAGCGACATGGGGGTGTCGGTGGCGCCGGGGCTGACGACGTTGATGCGGACGCCGTCGCCGATGTGGTCCCGGGCCGCGCCCCGGCTCAGCGCCGTCACCGCGGCCTTGGTGGCGGAGTAGGCGGCGGCCCCGGCGGGGCTGGTGTGGACCCCGAAGGTGGAGGAGACGTTGACGATCGCGCCGCCGGACGGCTGGGCGCGCATCTGCCGCACCTGTGCCCGCAGCGCCAGGAACACGCCGGTGACGTTGACGTCGAGCTGGGTCCGCCAGTCCTCCTCGGACAGCTCGGCCAGGGGGGCGCCGCCCCGGAAGACGCCCGCGTTGTTGACGGCCACGTCCAGGGAGCCGAAGGTCTCGACGACGGCCCGGACCGCGGTAGCCGCCTCCGCGTCGCGGGAGACGTCGGCTTGTACGGCGAGTCCCTTGCCGCCCGACCGCTCGATCAGGGCGACCGTCTCGTCGAGTGGTTCGCGGCGTCGGCCGGCCACGACCACGTACGCGCCCTCCGCGGCGAACGCGAGCGCGACGGCCCGGCCGATGCCCGACCCCCCACCCGTGACGAGAGCGGTCCTCCCTGCGAAACGGGCTCTGGTCATGATCTCCCCTTTTTCTTGACCGATCGGTTCAGTATGAGAGCAAAAGAAACGCCCCTCGCTGAGGAGGGGCGGCTCAGTCCAGCAGCGCCAGCGCCTGTTCCGCCGCGTCCCGCACGCGGGCCGGGTCGGCGGACGCCTTGCCGACCACGCGCAGGCCCTGCAGCAGCACCAGCAGCATGCGGGCGAGGGTGAGTGGGTCGCGGCCGGCGGGCAGCTCGCCCTGGGCCCGGGCGCGCAGCAGGGCCGAGTGCAGCACGGTCTCCAGCTGGTCCCAGTTGCGCTCGACCCGCCGGGCGGCGGCCGGGTCGTGCGGGGCGAGTTCGGACGCCGTGTTGGTGACCAGGCAGCCGTTCAGGCGCAGCCGTTCGTCGGCGGCCTCGGTGGCGTAACGCCGTACGACGGCCCGTACGGCGGGCAGGGCCGGGCCCGGCCGGGACAGCTCCCGCAGGATCGGCGTCAGGCCCGCCCGGTCGTAGCGCTCCAGCGCCTTCAGGTACAGCTCGTGCTTGCTGCCGAAGGTCGCGTAGATGCTGGCGCGGCCGATGCCCAGGCGGTCCACCAGGTCGGACATCGACGTCGCCTCGTAGCCGCGCTGCCAGAACAGCTCCAGGGCTGCCTGCAGCGCGGCCTCCGGATCGAACTCCTTGGTCCTGGCCACGTGTCGCAGCCTATTGAGAACGAGAACGATCGGTCAAGAAAGTGGCTTACGAAGTTACGCCGCTCGTACCTCGTACGTGGCGATCCGCACCGCCTCGTCGTCCAGGCACTGCCCGCTCGCCAGGTCGAACCGCTGCTTCAGCAGGGGCGAGGCGACGAAGGGGCGGCCCTGGTGGGTGCCGGTCAGACCGCGGGAGAGGACCGCCGCGCCGCCGAAGGGGTCGCGGTTGTCCACGGCGTACAGCACGCCGTTGCGGTCGCGGAACAGGGCGGCCTGGCGGCCGTCGGGCAGGAGCACGGCCACGCCCCGGCCGGGGACCAGCTGGGTCAGGTCGCAAACCGTCAACCAGCCCTCCTCCAGCTGCAGTTGGATCTTCAGGTCGGTGGTCTCGGGTGCCAGGGTCATCGCTGGGCGCTTCCTTCCAGGACGTCTTCAGAGGGGCGCATGCCGATGGACAGCAGCGGCAGGTCGGGCTTGATCTGGTCGCGTTCGGGGACGAAGCCGACGACCGGGTCGGGGGTGTCGGGGGCGTTGACGAAGGACACGAACCGGGCGAGCTTCTCGGGGTCGTTGATGGTGGTGGCCCATTCGTCGGCGTAGTTCGCCACGTGCGCCGCCATCAGGGACTCCAGCTCCTCGCAGATGCCGAGGGAGTCCTCCACGACCACGTCACGGACGTGGTCCAGGCCGCCGGGGATGCGCTCCAGCCAGGTCGAGGTGCGCTCCAGACGGTCGGCGGTGCGGATGTAGAACATCAGGAACCGGTCGATCAGCCGGATCAGTTCGGCGTCGGAGAGGTCCTGGGCGAGCAGGTCCGCGTGGCGCGGGGTCGCGCCGCCGTTGCCGCCGACGTACAGGTTCCAGCCGCCCGCGGTCGCGATGACGCCGAAGTCCTTCGACTGGGCCTCCGCGCACTCGCGGGCGCAGCCCGACACCGCGGACTTGAGCTTGTGCGGGGAGCGCAGGCCCCGGTAGCGGAGCTCCAGGTCGATCGCCATCCGGACGGAGTCCTGGACGCCGTAGCGGCACCAGGTGGAGCCCACGCAGGACTTCACCGTGCGCAGCGCCTTGCCGTAGGCGTGGCCGGACTCGAAGCCGGCGTCCACCAACCGCATCCAGATCAGCGGCAGTTGCTCGACACGGGCGCCGAACATGTCGATCCGCTGACCGCCGGTGATCTTCGTGTAGAGGCCGAAGTCGCGGGCGATCTCGCCGATCACGATCAGGCCCTCGGGAGTGATCTCACCACCGGGGATGCGCGGCACGACCGAGTACGAGCCGTTCTTCTGCAGATTGGCCAGGAAGTGGTCGTTGGAGTCCTGCAGTGCCGCCTGCTCGCCGTCCAGGACATAGCCGCTGGCGCCGATCGTCGGGGCGAGGGAGGCGATGATCGAGCCGACCGCCGGCTTGCAGACCTCGCAGCCGTCGCCGCCCCGGGCGCCGTCGCGGCCGTAGCGGTCGAGCAGGTCCTGGTAGGTGTTGATGCGCAGGGCGAGGACGATCTCGTACAGCTCCTCGCGGGTCTGCGCGAAGCAGCCGCACAGGCCCTTGTCGACCTCGACGCCGGAGGCCTCCAGCTCGGCGTCCACCAGCTGGCCCAGCACCTTGACGCAACTGCCGCAGGTCGTACCGGCCTTGGTGCACTTCTTCACCTCGGGCACGGTGGTGCAGCTGTGCTCGGTGACCGCGCCGCGGATCGTGCCCTTGGTGACGTTGTTGCAGGAGCAGATGATCGCCTCGTCGGGCAGCGCGGTCGGGCCGAGCTGGACGGACTCGCCGGCGCCGGCGGGCAGCACCAGCGACTCGGGCTTGACCGGCGGGACGGAACCGGTGAACGCCTTCAGCGTGCCGTACGCCTCCGCGTCGCCGACCAGGATGCCGCCGAGCAGTGTGCCGTCGCGGCCGATGACCAGCTTCTTGTACAGACCGGCGCGCGAGTCGGAGTAGACGACGTCCAGGCAGTCGGCGGTGGTGCCGTGCGCGTCGCCGAAGGAGGCCACGTCGACGCCGAGCAGCTTCAGCTTCGTCGACAGGTCGGCGCCGGTGAAGGACGCCTCGTCCTCGGCGATCGTCGCGGCGGCCGTCTCCGCCTGCTCGTAGCCGGGGGCCACCAGGCCGTACACCCGGCCGTCGGAGGCCAGCGCGCACTCGCCGATCGCGAAGACGCGCGGGTCGGAGACCGTGCGGCACTGCGCGTCGACGCTGATGCCGCCGCGCTCGCCGACGGTCAGGCCGCAGTCGCGGGCCAGCTGGTCGCGGGGGCGGACACCGGCGCTGAACACCACCATGTCCGTGGCGAGTTCGGAGCCGTCCGACAGCTTCATGCCGGTGACCGCGCCGTCCTCCCCGACCACGATCTCCTGCGTGCCCACGCCCGTGTGCACGCTCAGGCCCATCTCCTCGATGGTGCGCAGCAGGGCCGCGCCGCCGCCCTCGTCGACCTGGACGGGCATCAGCCGGGGCGCGAACTCCACGATGTGGGAGGTGAGTCCGAGGCCCTTCAGGGCGCCGGCCGCCTCGAGTCCCAGGAGGCCGCCGCCGACCACGGCACCCGTCGTACGCGTCTTCGCGTACTCCTCGATGGCCAGGAGGTCGTCGATCGTGCGGTAGACGAAGCAGCCCTCGGCGTCCTTGTTCGGCACCGGCGGCACGAAGGGGAAGGAGCCGGTGGCGAGGACGAGGGTGTCGTAGTCGAAGACCCGGCCGGAGCGCGCGGTGACCTTCCGCGCGTCGCGGTCGATCGTCTCGGCCGGGTCGCCGACGTACAGCTCGATGCCGTGGTCGTTGATGAACTCCATGTCGGTCATGGAGAGTTCCTCGGGTGTCCGGCCCGAGAAGTACGAGGTGAGGGCGACGCGGTCGTACGCGGGACGCGGCTCCTCGCACAGCACGACCACGCGGTGCGTGGCGGTCAGGCCGCGGGCGGCGAGCGCTTCGAGGAAGCGCTGGCCGACCATGCCGTGGCCGACGAGCACGATCGTGGGGGTGGCCTCCGGGGCGGCGGTCATCAGGAGCCTCCATCATTGGTGAGCAGGTGGAGCAGGGGGCCGTCGTCGGGGAGCGGCTCTGCTCCCTCCCAGGCGCGGGCGAGCGCGCCGACGGTGCCGAG
Source organism: Streptomyces sp. C1-1 (assembly GCF_050214755.1). NCBI lineage: Bacteria > Bacillati > Actinomycetota > Actinomycetes > Kitasatosporales > Streptomycetaceae > Streptomyces > Streptomyces sp. C1-1. The sequence continues at coordinate 6,656,568 of NZ_CP189826.1, forward strand.
TTCGCCGACGAGGACCCCGCCGACCAGGCGGTCGTCGCGGACGACGACCTTGCGGTAGGTGCCGCGGGTGGCGTCCGTGAGCTGGACGACGTCGTCCCCGGGACGCGGCTCCGTCTCGCCGAACGCGGCGAGGTCGAAGAAGCCTTCACCGGCCAGCGTCAGCCGGGTGAGTGAACGGGTGCCGGTGTAGCGGGCGGTGGAGCGGCCGGACAGCGACTCGGCCAGCACCTCGGCCTGTTCGAGCGCCGGGGTGGCGAGCCCGTACACCGTGCCGTCGTGCTGGACGCAGTCGCCGATGGCCCGGATGTGCGGGTCGGAGGTGCGCAGTTCGTCGTCGACGAGGATGCCCTTGCGGACCTCCAGGCCGGCGGTCTGCGCGAGGCCGACGCGGGGGTGGACCCCGCAGGCCAGGACGACGAGGTCGGCGTCGAGCGCGTAGCCGTCGTGCATCTCGACCGAGCGGACCGCGCCGCCGACGCAGCGCACGTCGCGTACCCGGCACTCGGTGTGGACCTCGACGCCGAGGTCGGTCAGGTGCCGGCGGACCAGCTTCGAGGCGGCCGGGTCGAGCTGACGCTCCATCAACCGCTCGGACTGCTGGGCGAGGACGACCTGTGCGCCGCGCAGGGCGAGCGCTCGGGCCGCGGAGACCCCGAGGAGCCCGCCGCCGATGACGACCGCCCGCACACCCGGCCGTACGGCCTTGGACAGGCCCAGGCAGTCGTCCATGGTGCGGAACGCGTGCACGCCCTCGGGCAGTTCGTGGTCCGGCGTGAACAGGCCGCGCAGCGGCGGCAGCACCGGGTTCGAACCGGTGGCCAGGACCAGGGTGTCGTATGCGATCTTCGAGCCGTCCGCGAGGTGTACGGCTCGCACCTCGCGGTCGATGCCCGTGACCCGGCCGCGGGTGAGCTCCGCGGGCGCGGGCAGCGCGATGACGTCCGGGCTGTAGCGCCCGGCCAGCACCTCGGCGAGCAGCACCCGGTTGTACGGGCGGTGCTCCTCCTCGCCGATCAGCGTCACGGGCGTGCCGAGCTCACCGAGCCGCCGGGCGAGCCGGACGCCCGCGAGCCCGGCGCCGATCACCACCACACGCGTATTCGAGGTCATGTCCAGGAGCGTGCGTTGCCGGTGTTACCCGACCGCATCACGTCTGTTTCCCGCGAGGAACGCTGCCCTCAGTACCGGCGCGCGGTGGGTGTGAGGGTTCGGAGCACAAGCCGGGGGTGTGGTGTGAGGCCGGGCCGGGAACCCTCGCACGACGCGGATCCGAGCGCCTCGACGGCCGGTCCGGGGGGCACGGATATTGCCTACGAGCAGGGGGCGGCCGGACGGTACGGTCGCGGCATGGCCACTGACGTGATCGTGTTGAACGGCGGCTCCAGCTCGGGCAAGTCGGGGATCGTACGGTGCCTGCAGGCGCTGCTGCCCGAGCCGTGGCTGGCGTTCGGGATCGACGGCCTGGTCGAGGCGATGCCGGCCTCGCTGCAGGCGGCGCTCGTCTCGCCGGACGGCTCGGTGCAGGTGGGCCCGGAGTTCGGCAGGCTGGAGGCGGCCTGGCGGCGGGGGGTGGCGGCGACGGCGCGGGCGTGCGCCCGGGTGATCGTCGACGACGTCTTTCTCGGCGGCGCGGCGTCCCAGGACCGCTGGCGGGAGCCGCTGGCCGGCCTCGACGTGCTGTGGGTGGGGGTGCGCTGCGAGGCGGCGGTGGCCGCGGGACGGGAGATCGTCCGCGGCGACCGGGCCCCGGGCATGGCCGAGAAGCAGGCGGAGGTGGTCCATCAGGGCGTGGTCTACGACCTGGAGGTGGACACCACCCACACCGAGGCCCTGGACTGCGCGCGGACCATCGCGGCGGCCGTGGTCAGCGACGACCGCCCGTGAGGTGGGCGAAGACGACCACGTTGCCCTGGTAGCCGGTCGAGCGCGAATAGCCCCCGCCGCAGGTGATCACCCGCAGTTCGGGCCGGTCCGCGGCGCCGTACACCTTCTCGTCGGGGAAGCCGGTCGCCTTGTACACCTCGACCGCGTCCACGGTGAACCGGGCGGTGCTGCCGTCCCGCCGGTCGATGTCGATGCCGCTGCCCTTCTTCAGGGCGCCGAGGTCGTAGAAGACGGCGGGCCCGTCGGCGTTGTCGACATGGCCGGCCACGATCGCCGTGCCCGTCTCGCCGGGGGTGGTACCGGCCTCGTACCAGCCGGCGAGGTTCTTCTCCCGGGCGGGCGGGACGTCGAGGCTGCCGGACCGGGTGAGGCCCAGGCCCATGAGCGGGGCGTTCACACGGATCGACGGGATGCGGATGCGGTCCGGCGGCGACGGCGGCAGCGCGGGCGCGGACCGGGGGTCGGCGGCGCCGGAACGGGCCTGCGCCGCAGAGGGCTGCGGCGGGGCGTGGGTCTCCTCGCCACTGCCGAGCAGCCAGGCGCCCGTGCACAGGGAGACGACGGTCACGGACGCTATGACGACATTGCTGATCCTGCGCACACGAGCCTCCTGCCTGGGAGCGGGCGGACCCTGCCACGGCTGGGGAACCCCGGTCCCCCTCCGGGCCGCGAGGGGCGTCGGACCCGGAGGGGGAGGGGCATGCGGTACCGGCGGACGGACAGCGGAGGGTGTCCGTCAGATCCCGTCGCCTCTCGCCCGGCGATGCAGGAGCCAGGTACCGCCCGCGGCGGCGACGGCGAGAGCCGCCACGCCGGCCGCGGTCTGCACGGGGTCGGGGCCCATCACGCCACCGACCCCCGTCTTCACACTTCCCCGGGGCCGCACCTGGCCCCGCGCGGGCGACAGCGTGACCACCAGGTCGCCGGAGACCTCGCGGTCGCCCTCGGCGCACTTCGCGACGATCTCGTACGTCCCCGGCTGCGCGCTCGGCGGCACCCGGAACTGCCCGATCGCGTCGCCCTCGTGGGTGCTGGGCGCGAGCGTGAACGCGCCGGCGCCCACGGCCCCGGCGTCGCCCTCCGCCGTGCCGCCGTCGCACGCGGAGGTGTTCACGGTGACCTGCCCGCCGGGCTCGGCCGAGGTCGGATACACCTCCAGGCTGCCCTCGTCGTCGTCGGCGTACGCGGGCGCCGTGACGAGCCCCGCGGCCGCGACGGCGAGCGCGGCGGCGGACAGCAGACGGGCGGTACGGCGCATCGGTGCTCCTCCGAGCTCTTGCTGGTGTCCTCTGCCCTTCCGAGGTAAGTGGCAGCGGAGCGAGCGCGCTTCCTGAAGGAACGTCAGAATTGGGGTGAATGGGTGTCAGACGGGTGCGCCTGCGCCTCCTTCGCGGGGAGTTTCAGCAGGTCACCGACGCCCTTGGGGGCTTTGGCGGAAGAGCACCCGAAGGGCGCAGAGCGCGCGTGTGAACGGGTGACCGGCATCGGCGGAGCCCGGACTTGACCTCAACCAAACTTGAGATACGAGGCTGATCCGCATGCAGACACCCGATGCCCCGCTCCAGGTCACCGTCGTCATCGGCAGCAACCGCCACGGCCGCTTCGGCCCGGTCGTCGCCGACTGGCTCCTGACCCGCCTCCGCGACCGCGACGACCTGATCGCGGAGGTCGTGGACGTGGCCGACGCCGAGCTCCCCACGACCTTCGCCCGGACCCCCGGGACGACCGCCCTCCTGTCCTCGGTCACCCCGAAGCTGGCGGCGGCGGACGCCTTCGTCGTCCTCACCCCCGAGTACAACCACTCCTACCCCGCGGCCCTGAAGAACCTCATCGACTGGCACTACACGGAATGGCAGGCCAAACCGGTCGCCCTGGTCTCCTACGGCGGCCTCTCGGGCGGCCTGCGCGCGGTGGAACACCTGCGCCAGGTCTTCGCCGAACTGCACGCCGTGACGGTGCGCGACACCGTCTCCTTCCACAACGCGGGCGGCGCCTTCGAGGACGGCCGTCCGAAGGACCCGACGGGTCCGGACGCGGCGGCGAAGGCGATGCTGGACCAACTGGTGTGGTGGGCGCGCGGGTTGAGGGAGGCGCGGGAGCGCAGGCCGTACGGGGGCTGACCGGCGGCGCCGGGAGGCGGGTCGGCCGCTCCGGTCGGTGGTACCGGAGCGGCCGACCCGCGGACGAACCGGACCTCAGTTCACGTTCACGGCGCTCCAGGCCGCCGCCACCGCGTTGTACTCGGTGCTCCCGGCCCCGTACAGGTCCTTGGCCGCGTTCAGGGTCGCCGTCCGCGCGCCCGCGTAGTTCGTCGACGACGTCATGTAGACCGTGAGCGCCCGGTACCAGATCCGGCCGAGCTTGTCCCGTCCGATCCCGGTGACCGTGGAGCCGTTGGAGGTGGGCGAGTTGTAGCTGACCCCGTTGATCGTCTTCGCGCCGCTGCCCTCCGCCAGCAGGTACGCGAAGTGGTTGGCGACCCCGGAGGAGTAGTGGACGTCCAGGTTGCCGACCGAACTGCTCCAGTAGTCGGCCGAGTTGCCGTCCTTCGACGGCTTGTCCATGTACCGCAGCGCGTCCCGGCCGAAGCCGGACTTCACGATCTTCTCGCCGATCAGGTAGTCCCCGGGGTCGGAGGAGTTGTTCGCGTACCACTCGACGAGCGTGCCGAGGATGTCCGAGGTCGCCTCGTTCAGACCGCCGGACTCGCCCGAGTACGTCAGGGCGGCCGTCTTGGAGGTGACGCCATGGGTCATCTCGTGGCCGGCGACGTCGAGCGACACCAGGGGGCCGAACGTCGTGCCGTCACCGTCGCCGTAGGTCATGCAGAAGCAACTGTCGTCCCAGAAGGCGTTGTTGTAGGCGTTGCCGTAGTGGACGCGGTTGTAGGAGCCCTTGCCGTCGCCACCGATGCCGTTGCGGCCGAAGGTGTTCTTGTAGAAGTCCCAGGTGACGTCGGTGCCGTACTGGGCGTCCACCGCGGCGCTCGCACGGTCCGAAGTCGCCCCGGTGCCCCAGTGGTTGTCGGTGTCGGTGAACACCGTCGACGGGGCGCGGCTGATGCAGATGTTCGTCAGGAAGCACAGGTCGGTCTTGTTCGCCGCGTCGCCCGTGTACGTGTTCCCGCGCGTCGGGTCCTTGAGCTGGTACGTCGACCCCGACAGGGTCGTCTCCAACGGGACCGTGCCGCTGTACAGGGACTTGCCGTCGCCCGTCGCGGTCTCGATGTCGTCCCAGGCGTCGATCTGCCGGCCGGTCCTGGCGTCCGTGAGTACCGTGCGGGCGACCGGGTTGCCCAGCGAGTCCTTGGCCGCCACCTGGGTGCGCCAGGCCAGCTTCGGGGCGCCGTGCAGGGCGTCGACGACCAGGTGGGGCTCGGCCGTCAGCTGCTTCAGGGTCTCGCCGAGGTTCACGGCCCGCAGGGCGTTCGCCGCGAGGTCGGCGGCCTTGGGCGCCGATATGGAGGGGACGATCGAGGCCAGGGATATCTCGCTCCGCGTCGCCCGGTTCGCGCTGCGGTACGTGCCGTCCGGCGCCAGATGGACCACGAAGTCGCCGCCGAGAACCGGGAGTTGACGGTAGGTGCGGTCGTAGCGGACGTGCTGCGTGCCGTCCGCGTCGACGATCACGTCCCGCACGGACGTGCCCTCGGCGGACGTCAGACCCAGGGTCGCGGCATGGGCGAGAAGGGCGGAGGCCGCGTTCTCGATCGCGCCGGCCCTGGTCGGCCGGCCGGCGGCGACGGCGGCGGGGGAGAGCGCGGAGGCCAGCAGGGCGGCGGTGGTGGCGGCCACTGCGGTGGCGGCGGCGAGACGACGGGACCTGCGGGCGGTGCTGGGGTGCAGCCGGATCCGACTCATCGATCTCCTCGGTAGGGCGCCGGGAGGGCGCGTGGGGGTGGTCGGCGCTGTGTTGACCAAGATTTAAGGGGTCATGACAGGCAGACGTAAAGGGTGCGTGTGAGGAGGTGTGTGTGGAGAGAGAATCGTTTTTGTGAGTCCCCAGCTGCCCTTCTTCGTCTACGGCACCCTCCGCCCCGGCGAGGTCAACCACGACCTCTTCCTGCGCGGCCGCACCCGCGCCGAGGAACCGGGGCGGCTGACCGGCTCGGTGCTGTACGCCGGACCCGGCTACCCGTACGCCGTGGACGCGCCCGGCGGCGGCGAGGTGTACGGCGAACTCGTGACCCCGATGCCCGAGCGGTACGCGGAGTTGCTCGTCGCCCTCGACCGGCTCGAGGAGTACGCGCCCGGCGACCCCCGCAACCTCTACGAGCGCGTCGAGCGCGAGGTGCGACGCGACACCGACGGCACCCTCGTCCGCGCCTGGGTGTACGTCGCCGCCCCCTCGGTCGCCGCCCGCCTGCGTGCCCGCGGGCGGCCCATCGAGAGCGGGGACTGGCTGCTCAGGAGTTCCCCCGGGAGGTGACCGGCTCCAGGCGCACCGCGCACGCCTTGAACTCCGGCATCCGCGAGGTCGGGTCCAGCGCCGGGTTGGTCAGAGTGTTGGCGCGACCCTCGCCCGGCCAGTGGAAGGGCATGAAGACCGTGTCGGGGCGGATCGCGGTCGTGATGCGGGCCGGGGCGACGGCGCGTCCCCGCCGTGACACCACCGCCACGGGATCGCCCTCCGCCGTCCCCAGCCGCGCCGCGAGCCGGGGGTGCAGCTCCACGAACGGGCCCGGCGCGGCGGCGTTCAGCTCGTCGACGCGGCGGGTCTGGGCGCCGGACTGGTACTGGGCGACGACCCGGCCGGTCGTCAGCAGGACCGGGTACTCGTCGTCGGGTTCCTCGTCGATCGCCCGGTGCGAGACGGGCACGAACCGGGCCCGGCCGTCCGGGGTGGCGAAACGGTCGAGGAAGAGGCGGGGAGTGCCCGGGTGGGTCTCCTCGGCGGGCTGCGGCGGGAGTTGGCCGGACAGGTCCTGGGGGCACGGCCAGAACACCCCGTTCTCCTCCGCGAGCCTGCGGTAGGTGATGCCGGAGTAGTCGGCGGGCCCGCCCGCGCTCGCCCGCCGCAACTCCTCGAAGACCTCCTCGGGATCGGTCGGGAAGCCCTTCTCCACGCCCAGCCGGTCGGCGAGTTCGCGCATGACCTCCAGATCGCTGCGGACCCCCTCGGGCGGCGTGATCGCCTGCCGCCGCAGCAGCACCCGGCCCTCCAGGTTGGTCGTCGTGCCCGTCTCCTCCGCCCACTGCGTCACCGGCAGCACGACGTCCGCGAGCGCCGCCGTCTCCGACAGGACCACGTCACAGACGGCCAGGAATTCGAGGGACTTCAGGCGCTCCTCCACATGCGCGGCGCGCGGCGCCGACACCACCGGGTTCGACCCCATCAGCAACAGCGACCTGATGTCCGTCCCCAGCGCGTCCAGCAGCTCGTACGCACTGCGCCCCGGCCCCGGCAGGCTGTCCGGGTCCACGCCCCACACCTCGGCGACATGCCGCCGCGCCGCCGGGTCGTCCAGCTTGCGGTAGCCGGGCAACTGGTCGGCCTTCTGGCCGTGTTCGCGGCCGCCCTGTCCGTTGCCCTGCCCGGTCAGACAGCCGTAACCGCTCAGCGGCCGTCCCGCCCGGCCGGTCGCCAGGCACAGGTTGATCCACGCGCCCACGGTGTCCGTGCCCTTGGACTGCTGCTCGGGCCCGCGCGCGGTCAGCACCATCGCGTGCTCGGGCTCGCAGAACAGCCGTACGGCCTCCCTGAGCTGAGGAACGGACACCCCCGTGATCCGCTCCACGTACTCCGGCCAGTGCGCCATCGCGGCGGCCCGCGCGTCCTCCCAGCCGACCGTGCGCCCGGCCACGTACTCCTCGTCGACCCGCCCCTCGGCCACGACCAGGTGCAGCAGCCCCAGGGCGAGCGCGAGATCGGTGCCCGGCCGCGGGGCCAGGTGCAGGTCGGCCTGCTCGGCGGTCCGGGTGCGCCGCGGGTCGACGACGATCAGCGTGCCGCCGTTCTCCTTCAGCTCGGTGAAGAACCTGAGCGACGGCGGCATGGTCTCGGCGAGGTTGGACCCGACCAGGATCACGCAGCCGGTCTTCGGGACGTCCTCCAGCGGGAACGGCAGCCCCCGGTCGAGCCCGAACGCCCTGATGCCGGCCGCCGCGGCCGACGACATGCAGAAACGCCCGTTGTAGTCGATCTGGGAGGTGCCGAGCACCACCCGCGCGAACTTGCCGAGCGTGTACGCCTTCTCGTTGGTCAGACCGCCGCCGCCGAACACCCCGACCGCGTCCGGCCCGTGCTCCGCGCGCGTCTGCCGCAGCCGGCCGGCGATCCGGTCCAGTGCCTCGTCCCAGGTGGCGGGCACCAACGTGCCCTCGGAGCGCACCAACGGGGAGGTCAGGCGCACCCGGGACGAGAGCACGGCCGGCGCGGTACGGCCCTTGCCGCACAGCGCACCCCGGTTCACCGGGAAGTCCGTGCGCTCGCTCACCTCGACCGTGCCGTCCGCGGCGGGCGTCAGGTTCATCCCGCACTGCAGCGCGCAGTACGGGCAGTGGGTGGGCGTCACGGTGTTCTGCATACCGGCCAGCGTGCTTCGGCCGTGTTACGTGCGGCGCGGCCCCTTGTTACGCGGACGGGACGGCGGCCTCCCCGAGCCGCGCCGGCCGGCGTGAGCCCCGCGTCACCGGGCGCTCGCCAGCGCCTTCGCGACCCCCTTCTCCTTCGGCCCGAGGAACTGCGGGTCCGGGTGGAACACGGCGTCCAGCGCCGCCTTGCCGGCCGCGAACACCTCACGCGTGCCGCCGTAGTACCAGGTCACGTCGTGTTTGGCGTCCACCCCGACGCCGTACGACGAGACACCCGCGGCCTCGCAGAGCGCCACCGCCCGCCGGATGTGGAACCCCTGGCTGATCAGCACCGCCCGGTCCACGCCGAAGATCTTCTTGGCGCGCACGCAGGAGTCCCAGGTGTCGAAGCCCGCGTAGTCGCTGACGATCCGCCCGTCCGGCACCCCGTGCCTGGTCAGATAGGCGCGCATGGCGTCGGGCTCGTCGTAGTCCTTGCGGCTGTTGTCGCCGGTGACGAGGACCACCTCGACGCGGTTCTCGCGGTACAGCTTCGCCGCCGCGCTGAGCCGGTTCGCCAGGTACGGCGACGGCTCACCGTTCCACAGGCCGGCGCCGAAGACGACGGCGACCTCGGTGCGGGGAGCGTCCGCGACCGTGCCCAGCCGGCCGGCCGTGAAGACGTACAGCCAGGTCATCGGAAGAAGGGCCAGCACGCACCCCGCCATCACGGCCTGCACGAGCCGCCGCCGGCCGGTACGCGTGCGTGGCAGCCGCGGTCTGCGCATCGAACGTCCCCCCTCTTCCGCCTGCTTCTCGACAGTCAGAGACGTCCCGTCGGGCCCCGCGGTTCGGCACACCCTACGTGACCAGGTTCACTCCGCGCGACGAAACCGCAGGTCGTGCGGCCTCACAGGGCCCATACCCCCCGGCGTGAACCGCCGGAAAACGCCCGTCATCACCAGGCAACGGGGAGGCAACCTGCCCCGGCGAGGATCGACGCATGACGGACAGTACGGCGCACCTCCTGAGCCAGATCGGCAGCCGGCTCGCGGGCCAGCTCAGCCTCGTCTCCCTGGACGGCCGGCGCCGCCCGGCCCCTCCCGCGCTGGTCGTCGTGGCGCACGGCAGCCGCGACCCGCGGGCCCTGAGCACCGTCCGCGCGCTCCTGGAGCGGGTCCGCGAGCGGCGCCCCGGCCTGCCCGTCCACCTGGGCCACATCGAACTGAACGAGCCCCTGCTCCCCGACACCCTGGCCGGCCTCGTCGAGCGGGAGGCGGTCCTCGTACCCCTGCTGCTCAGCCGCGGCTACCACATCAAGCGCGACATCCCCGAGATGGCCGCCGCGTCGGACGTGCACGCGCGCGTGGCCGACGCCCTGGGCCCGCACCCGCTCCTGGTCGACGCCCTGTGCGCCCGCCTCGTCGAGGCCGGCTGGCGCGCCCGCATGGACGCGGGGACGCGGCGCGCGAGCGCGGTCGTCCTGGCCGCAGCGGGCTCCCGCGACCCCGAGTCCGGGGTCGACACCACCCGCACGGCCGAACTCCTGGCCGAACGCCTGGGCGTCCCGGTGGTCCCCGCCTACGCCACCACGGCGGCCCCCACGGTCCCGGACGCGATCCGGGCCCTGGCGGCGAAAGGCCGTCACCGCGTCGCGGTCGCCTCGTACTTCACGGCTCCCGGCCGCTTCGCCACGGAGTGCGCGGAGGCCGCCCCCTGGATCGCCTCGGCCCCCCTGGGCACCCACCCGGCGATGGCGGAACTGCTCCTGCACCGGTACGACAACGCGGTAAGGGGCGCGGGGAGCTGCGCGAGCAACCCGCCACGACCCGCACTCGCCGTCTGACGGAACGCGGCATACGCTCAGGCGGATTGTCAGTCCCTGCCCTTACTGTCGAGACATGTCGTACGACGCGCAGGCAACAGAACGCTGGGCCCCAGAACCCGACAAACGCCCCGGCCGCACCGCTTTCCAACGCGACCGCGCGCGCGTACTGCACTCCTCGGCACTCAGAAGGCTCGCCGGCAAGACCCAGGTCGTCACCCCCGGCACCCGTACCCGGGCCGCCTGGGACGCCAGCCCCCGCACCCGCCTCACCCACTCCCTGGAATGCGCCCAGGTCGGCCGCGAACTCGGCGCGGCCCTCGGCTGCGACCCCGACCTGGTGGAGGCCGCCTGCCTCTCCCACGACCTCGGCCACCCCCCGTTCGGCCACAACGGCGAACAGGCCCTCAACGAGTTCGCCCACGACTGCGGCGGCTTCGAGGGCAACGCGCAGTCCCTGAGGCTGCTCACCCGTATCGAGCCCAAGCGCTTCACCCCGGAGGGCTCCGTGGGCCTCAACCTCACGAGGGCCACGCTGGACGCCGCAACCAAGTACCCCTGGCCCAGGGGCGCCCACCCCACCGACCCCGCGTCGCCCAAGTTCGGTGTCTACGAGGACGACCGCCCCGTCTTCGACTGGGTCCGCAAAGAGGCACCCGGCACCCGCACCACCTTCGAGGCCCAGGTCATGGACTGGTCCGACGACGTGGCGTACTCGGTGCACGACGTCGAGGACGGCCTGCACGCCGGCCACATCGACCCCAACTGCCTGCGCGCGGAGCCCGAGCGCCAGGAGGTCTTCGCGGTGGCCCGCGGCCGCTACGTCCCCGCGGACACCGACCCGGCCGAACTCGCCGCCGCCCTCGACCGCCTGCAGGACCAGGAGTGGTGGCCCCACGGCTACGACGGAACGGCCGTCGCCCAGGCCCGTCTCAAGGACGCCACCAGCCAGCTCATCGGCCGCTTCGCCCTCGCCGCCGAGTCCGCCACCCGCGCCGCGCACGGCACGGGCCGGCTCACCCGGTACGACGCCGCACTCGTCGTACCGCGCGAGACCCGTCTGGAGTGCGCGATCCTCAAGGCCGTCGCCCACCGCTACGTGATGCAACGCGCCGAACAGGAGCGGCTGCGCGCCGACCAGCGGGTCGTCGTGGCCGAACTGGCGCAGGCGCTCACCGAGCGTGCGCCCGACGGCCTGGACCCGCAGTTCCGGTCCCTGTTCGAGCAGGCCGGCGACGACCGCGCCCGCAAACGGGTGATCGTCGACCAGATCGCCTCCCTCACCGACGCCTCGGCCCGATCGCTTCACGGACGGCTGACGGGGCAGACGGGAGACTGAGGGGGCGTGGGTGACGAGGAATGAGCCCGAATGTGACACTCCGTGGCCTGATCGGGCCACTCCCTCTTCCCCCATCACGCTCCGTGCGGGACGCTCGCATGTGGCGGCACCCCCAGTGTTTTCTGGTGGGACACCCCCCGGACCCCCCGTAGGAGGCATCAAGTGGTCGACGCGGATCAGACATTCGTCATCGTCGGAGGCGGCCTCGCCGGCGCGAAGGCGGCCGAGACGCTCCGAGCGGAGGGCTTCAGCGGCCGCGTGATACTGATCTGCGACGAGCGCGACCACCCGTACGAGCGTCCCCCGCTCTCCAAGGGCTACCTGCTGGGCAAGGAGGAGCGCGACAGCGTCTTCGTCCACGAACCCGCCTGGTACGCGCGCAACGACATCGAGCTGCACCTCGGCGAGACCGTCGACGCCATCGACCGCGAGGCGAAGACGGTCCGCTTCGGCGAGGACGGCACGCTCGTCCGCTACGACAAGCTCCTGCTCGCCACCGGCGCGGAGCCGCGCCGCCTGGACATCCCCGGAACCGACCTCGCGGGCGTGCACCACCTGCGCCGCCTCGCCCACGCCGAACGGCTCAAGCACGTCCTCGCCGCGCTCGGCCGCGACAACGGCCACATCGTCATCGCGGGCGCCGGCTGGATCGGCCTGGAGGTCGCCGCGGCGGCTCGCGAGTACGGCGCCGAGGTCACCGTCGTCGAGCCCCTGGCCACCCCGCTGCACGCGGTCCTCGGCCCCGAGCTCGGCAACCTCTTCGCCGAGCTGCACCGCGAGCACGGCGTCCGCTTCCACTTCGGCGCGCGGCTCACCGAGATCGTCGGCCAGGACGGCATGGTCCTGGCGGCCCGCACCGACGACGGCGAGGAGCACCCCGCCCACGACGTCCTCGCCGCGATCGGCGCGGCCCCGCGCACCGGCCTCGCGGAGTCGGCGGGCCTGGAGATCGCCGACCGGCAGTACGGCGGCGGTGTCGTCGTCGACGAGCGGCTGCGCACCTCCGACCCCGACATCTACGCGGCCGGAGACGTCGTCTCCTTCCCGCACGCCCTGTTCGACACCCGGCTGCGTGTCGAGCACTGGGCCAACGCCCTGAACGGCGGGCCCGCCGCGGCCCGGGCGATGCTCGGCCGGGACATCACCTACGACCGCGTGCCCTACTTCTTCTCCGACCAGTACGACCTCGGCATGGAGTACTCGGGCTGGGCGCCCCCCGGCACCTACGACGAAGTGGTGATCCGGGGAGACGCCGGCAAGCGCGAGTTCATCGCCTTCTGGGTCAAGAACGGCAGGGTGCTGGCCGGGATGAACGTGAACGTGTGGAACGTCACGGACGCCGTCCAGAAGCTGATCCGCTCCAGGACCCCTGTGAACACCGACTCCCTGGCGGACCCGCACGTTCCGCTCGAAAGCCTCGTCTCTTGAGTGTCAGTCCATCCCCGTAGAATTCACGCGTGGCAGGACGGATCAACGACGAGGACGTGAAGGCGGTACGGGACGCGGTCCCGATCGACGCCGTGGTGTCCGAGTACCTCCAGCTGCGCAACGCGGGCGGGGGCAACCTCAAGGGCCTGTGCCCGTTCCACGACGAGAAGTCGCCGTCCTTCCAGGTCAGTCCGAGCAAGGGACTCTTCCACTGCTTCGGCTGCCAGGAGGGCGGCGACACCATCACGTTCGTGATGAAGGTCGACCACCTGACCTTCTCCGAGGCGGTCGAGCGCCTCGCCGCCCAGGCCGGCATCACCCTGCGCTACGAGGAGGGCGGCTACAACCCCTCCCACCAGCGCGGCGAGCGCATCCGCCTGGTCGAGGCGCACAAGATCGCCGCCGAGTGGTACGCCGAACAACTCGCCACCAGCCCGGAGGCCGACACCGGCCGGATCTTCCTCGCCGAGCGCGGCTTCGACCAGGGCGCCGCCCAGCACTTCTCCGTCGGCTACAGCCCCCAGGGGTGGGACCACCTCACCCGCTTCCTGCGCGGCAAGGGCTTCACCGACAAGGAGCTCGTCCTCTCCGGCCTCTCCCAGGAGGGCCGCCGCGGCCCCATCGACCGCTTCCGCGGCCGCCTGATGTGGCCCATCCGCGACATCGGCGGAGACGTCGTCGGCTTCGGCGCGCGCAAACTCTACGAGGCGGACAACGGCCCCAAGTACCTCAACACCCCGGACACGCCGATCTACCGGAAGTCCCAGGTCCTGTACGGCATCGACCTGGCGAAGAAGGACATCGCCAAGGCCAGCCGCGCCGTCGTCGTCGAGGGCTACACCGACGTCATGGCCTGCCACCTCGCCGGGGTCACGACGGCCATCGCCACCTGCGGCACCGCCTTCGGCGGCGACCACATCAAGATCCTGCGCCGGCTGCTGATGGACAACGGCTCGGCCCGCGTGATCTTCACCTTCGACGGCGACGCGGCCGGCCAGAAGGCGGCCCTGCGCGCCTTCGAGGACGACCAGAAGTTCGCCGCCGAGACCTACATCGCGATCGCCCCGGACGGCATGGACCCCTGCGAGCTGCGCCTGGCCAAGGGCGACGAGGCCGTCGCCGACCTGGTCGAACCCCGCACCCCGCTCTTCGAGTTCGCGCTGCGCCAGATCGTCGTCCGCTACGACCTCGACACCCCCGCCGGCCGCGCCGCCGCCCTCGACGAGGCGGCACCCATCGTGGCCCGCATCAAGAACAGCGGCGCCCAGCACGAGGTCGCCGTCCAGCTCGCCGGCATGCTCGGCATCCTCGACACCCAGTTCGTCGTCAAGCGCGTCGCCCAGCTCGCCCGCTGGGCCCGCGACCGCGGCGGCAAGGGCCCCGCACCGAGCGGCCGCGGCGGCCCGCAGCAGCCCTACGACGCCGCCCCGCGCCCCACCGCCTCCGGCCCCGCCCTCACCCTGCGCAACCCCGTCTACGCCACCGAACGCGAACTGCTCAAGCTCGCCCTCCAGCGGCCCGAGCTGGTCTCCCCGGCCTTCGACGCGTACGGCGCCGACGAGTTCACCGCCGCGCCCTACGCCGCCGTGCGCCAGGCGATCATGGAAGCGGGCGGCACCGAGTACGGCGTGCAGGACCCCCAGGACTACCTGGTCCGGGTGCGCGAGGCCGCCCCGGACGACACCGTGCGCGCCATGGTCACCGAGCTGGCCGTGGAGGCGATCATGCGCAAGACGGTCGACGAGGTGTACGCGGGCGCCCAGCTGGTCACCGTCCGCCGCCGGGCCGTCGAGCGCCGGGTCCGTGACATCACCTCCACCCTCACCCGCCTCGGCACCGCCGGCGACCCCGCCCAACTGGCCGCCGTACAGAACGAGTTGTGGGTGCTGCAACAGTACGACCAGGCGCTGCGCGAACACGGCGCCGCCGCGCTGTGACCGGGCGCGCGGCGCTCACCCCTGTTCCGGTATCCGCGACGCCCCGATCGACCTGCTCGGGTCGCGCAGCGTCCGCACCAGCCGCTCCACCGGCACCGGCGGCAGCGCCTCCCCCTCGAACGCGGTGCGCAGTGCCAGGTCGTACGCGGCCATCCCGCGCTGCACCTCGGTCAGGAACTCCTCGCTGATCACGGCCGTACCGTCGGCGAGCCCGGAGCGGGCCGCCTGCTTGGGGCCGGGGCGGCCCAGATAGGTGTGGACGATGTCCGGCGGGCCGTCGTCGAACGGCCGGTCGAACTCCACCAGGCCCGTCACGTCCTCCACGGTGAAGTTGCCGTCGGGGCTGTTGAGCTGGGCGATCGTGTCACTGCTGGCCCGCAGCAGCAGGCCCTCCGTGTACTGGGCGGGCGCTCCCTCCAGGTTGAGGAAGAGCACCTTCACGTCCGGGACCTCGGGTTCCCCCGTCCGCCGGTACACGATCGCGCGCCCCGCGTCCGCGTTGTCGGTCGCCACGCTCCAGGTGCGCCGGAAGCCGCGGATGCGGGCCCGCACGATCTCCTTGCCCGGCCGCGGCACATGCCCGTACAGATCGCGCAGCGCCTGCGGGTCCACCAGCCGGCCGTACACGAACAGCGCCTGCCGGGCCGGCTCCTCGAAGGTGTCCCAGCCCGCCCACGTGCTGCTCGGCCGCGTCAGGTCCACGTCCACCCGGGAGAACCGCCCGATCTGCACATGGTCCGGGTCGAGCCGGTACCAGTGCTCGTCGTGCACCTCGACGCCCAGCCCGCCGACCTTCCCCGAGACCCGGATCAGCAGGTCGTGCAGTCCGCTGTCGGAGATGTCGATGCCCTGCACGGTACGGATCTGCCCCGCGTCCAGCTCGGCGTCCATCGGGATCCACAGGGTGAAGGTCGTGCCCTCCTTGGACACCGGCCACAACCGGGCGTCGACCCGGCTGCCGTTGGAGCCGAGCACCTTCAGCGGATGCGTCCGGATCAGCCGGCTGCCGTCCACCGGCGACGGCTCCAGATACCGCAGATACGCCTCGCAGCGCAGGTCGGCGATGGTGAGATGGCGCAGCTGCTTGTAGAAGCGCACGGCGATGGTGCCGTGGTGGGTGCCCTCCTTCTCCTGCCGGTAGAGGCTCTCGTCCACCTCCCACGGCAGACACACGCTGGCCTGCCGGCGCCAGACGAAGCCGCGGATCGAGTACATCCGCGCGAACACCACCGCGATCACCAACGCGGGCAGGACCAGCCCGACCGCGGCCGCGAACGCCGCCAGCAGGTCGTCCAGCGAGCCCGCCCTGCGGTCCGGGTAGTCACCCGATCCGCTCAGCGCCCGGAACATGGACGCCGTCAGGGACGAGAACGCCCTCGGGTCGCCGTAGCGGTGGCCCTTCCCGGCGACCAGCACATGCGCCCCGGCCAGCGCCAGTGACAGCACGGCGAGCCCGCCGAACAGCGCGAGCAGCAGCAGCCAGGCCGGCTGCCCGCTCACCCACCAGCGCCAGGACTGCTGCTGGACGGGGTGGTGACGGCGGCGTCTGAAAGGGCGGGCCATGGCACTCCTAGTCCGTGGGTGCGGTCGGGATCGGGGCGAGTCGCTTGCTGAAACAGAGCGCGAAGGGGTCGTCCAGATACGGCGGGTACAGCGCGACCGGCGTGAAACCGCACTCCCGGAACAGCCCGAGGGCGGCGGTGTGACGCACCCCCGTCTCCAGGTACAGCACCTGCGCGCCGAGCCGGACACTGACCATCTCGGCCGCGGCCACCAGCATCCGCCCCACACCGAGACGCCGGGCCCCGGCATGGACGTACAGGCGCTTGATCTCGTAGGCGCCCGAGGTGGCTTCGGGCAGCGCGAGCGGCTGTACGGCCACGCATCCCACGGCCGTGGAACCGCCCGAGCGGGCCAGCAGGAAGCTGGCGTCGGAACTGACCCGGGCCCGGTAGGACCCCGCCAACTCCGGGTACCTGACGAGGTGTTCGCGATGGGAGTCAGCCAGTAACGCGTCCAGATCCGCCCGGTCCTCGGTTCCGCACGGGTGCACCTCCAGCATGCCGGGAGTATCGCCGCGCACACCGCACGGCAACCCTGCGAACCCGTACGGCGACCCCGCGAACCCACCCGGTAACCGGCCGGTCACGGCCCGATTGCAAAAAGTCACCGCACGCCCCTCGTGGCGGCGATGTGTCGTACTCCACACTGGGTTCCGGTGCCTGAGTCCTCGGAGCGCGGCCGATCCGTCCCGTACGGGTCCCAGACCCCCGCGGTTCCGCTCAACGCGTACGGGACGGACAGCGGCGAGGCCGCCGACTCCGCCCCCGAAGTACCGCTGCCGCACCCCCTGGCAGCGATCATCCTGGAGGTCGCCCGCGTGCAGACCCAGACCCTCACCCAAGCCGACACCGGCAATGACGTCACGGAGCCGGACGCGGAGGCCGACGTCCTCGTCGCGGTCCCCCCGCAGACCCGTGTCGTGCACCACCCAGAGGCGGACCCCGTGGAACCCGAAGGGCCGCCCGAGGCGGCCGAACCGCCCGCCGAGGCACTGGAGACGGAGACTCCCGAGCCCGTGGAGACGCCCGCCGTGGAGCGGGCCCGCGCCGATACCGGCGGACCGTCCTCGGACCTGTTCCGCCAGTACCTCCGCGAGATCGGCCGCATCCCGCTGCTCACGGCCGCCGAGGAGGTCGAGCTGGCCCGCCGGGTCGAGGCCGGCCTGTTCGCCGAGGAGAAACTGAGCAACGCCCCCGACCTGGACAGCGAGTTGGCGCTGGACCTGGACCGCCTGGTCGTCATGGGCCGCATGGCCAAGCGCCGCCTCATCGAGGCGAACCTGCGGCTGGTGGTGTCCGTGGCGAAGAGGTACGTCGGCCGCGGCCTGACCATGCTCGACCTCGTCCAGGAGGGGAACCTCGGCCTGATCAGGGCGGTCGAGAAGTTCGACTACGCCCGCGGCTACAAGTTCTCGACCTACGCCACCTGGTGGATCCGGCAGGCCATGTCCCGGGCGCTGGCCGACCAGGCCCGCACCATCCGGGTCCCGGTCCACGTCGTCGAACTGATCAACCGCGTCGTCCGCGTCCAGCGCCGCATGCTGCAGGAACGGGGCTACGAGCCGACGCCCGAGGAGGTCGCCGCCCACCTCGACCTGCCGCCCGAGCGCGTCGGCGAGGTGCTCCGCCTGGCCCAGGAGCCGGTCTCCCTGCACGCCCCGGTGGGCGAGGAGGACGACGTGGCACTCGGCGACCTGATCGAGGACGGCGACGCCGCCAGCCCCGTGGAGTCGGCCGCGTTCCTGCTCCTGAGGGAGCACCTGGAGGCGGTGCTGTCGACGCTGGGCGAGCGGGAACGCAAGGTCGTGCAACTGCGGTACGGCCTGGCCGACGGCCGTCCCCGGACGCTGGAGGAGATAGGCCGTATCTTCGGGGTGACCCGCGAGCGGATACGGCAGATCGAGTCGAAGACGCTCAACAAGCTCCGGGATCACGCATTCGCGGATCAGCTTCGGGGCTATCTGGATTGATGCCGGGCGCGGGGGTGTGGGGGCTGGTCGCGCCCACGCGGCGGAGCCGCATATCGATGCGGCCCCGCGCCCCTTGGGGTCGGACCAGCCCCCGGGTGTATCAGTCCACTTCCGCGACCGCCTGCGCGAACTGCGCCTTGTACAGCCGGGCGTAGGCCCCGCCGGCCTCCAACAGATCGGCGTGCGAACCCTGTTCGACGATCGACCCGTTCTCCATCACCAGGATCGTGTCCGCGTCCCGGATGGTCGACAGCCGGTGCGCGATCACGAACGAGGTCCGCCCGTGGGCGAGTTTGGCCATCGCCTTCTGGATCAGCACCTCGGTACGGGTGTCGACCGACGAGGTCGCCTCGTCGAGGACCAGGATCACCGGGTCGGACAGGAACGCCCGCGCGATGGTGATCAGCTGCTTCTCACCGGCGCTGACACCGGAGCCCTCGTCGTCGATCACGGTGTCGTAGCCGTCGGGCAGCGTACGGATGAACCGGTCGGCGTGCGCGGCCCGCGCCGCCTCCTCGATCTCGCCCCGGGTGACCTCGCGCGAGGCGCCGTACGCGATGTTGTCCGCGATCGTGCCGCCGAACAGCCAGGTGTCCTGCAGCACCATGCCGATCCGGGCCCGCAGCTCGTCCCGGGACATCGCGGCGATGTCGACGCCGTCGAGGGTGATGCGCCCGCCGGAGACGTCGTAGAACCGCATGAGCAGGTTGACCAGGGTGGTCTTGCCGGCGCCGGTCGGGCCGACGATGGCGACCGTGTGGCCCGGTTCCGCCTTCAGCGAGAGATCCTCGATCAGCGGCTTCTCGGGGTCGTAGCGGAAGGAGATGTTCTGCAGCTCCACCAGCCCCCGCAGCTCCTCGGGCCTGGCGCCCTCGACCGGATCCGCCTCCTGCTCCTCCGCGTCCAGGAGTTCGAAGATCCGCTCGGCCGACGCGACACCCGACTGCACCAGGTTCGCCATGGACGCGACCTGCGTCAGCGGCATCGAGAACTGCCGCGAGTACTGGATGAAGGCCTGCACGTCACCGATGGACAGGGCGCCCGAGGCGACCCGCAGACCACCGACCACCGCCACCAGCACGTAGTTGAGGTTGGAGACGAACATCATCAGCGGCTGCATGATCCCGCTGTTGAACTGCGCCTTGAACCCGGCCTCGTACAGCGCGTCGTTCTGCTCGGCGAACTGCTGCGCCGACTCGTCCTGCCGGCCGAACACCTTCACCAGGGTGTGCCCGGTGTACATCTCCTCGATGTGGGCGTTCAGCTTGCCGGTGGAGCGCCACTGCTGCACGAAGTGCGGCTGCGACCGCTTGCCGACGCGCGTGGCGACGACGAACGACAGCGGAACGGTGACCAGGGCCACCAGCGCCAGCAGCCACGACACCCAGAACATCACCGCGAGCACACCGATGATGGTCAGCAGCGAGTTGATGAGCTGGCCCATCGACTGCTGCAGCGTCTGACCGATGTTGTCGATGTCGTTGGTGGCACGCGAGAGCACCTCGCCGCGCTGCCGCTTGTCGAAGTACGACAGCGGCAGCCGCGACAGCTTCGTCTGCACGTTCTCGCGCAGCCGGTACATCGTGCGGTTGACGGCCCGGTTGACCAGCCGGGTCGCCACCGCCATCAGCAGACCGGCGACCACGAACGTGCACAGCGCGAGCAGCAGGACCTGGCCCACCGCGTCGAAGTCGATGCCCTTGCCCGGCGTGAAGTCGGTGCTGCGCAGCATGTCGGCGATCTGGCCCTGCCCCCGCGCGCGCATGGAGTCCAGGACCTGTTCCTTGGTGGCCCCCGACGGCATCTGCCGCCCGACGATCCCGGCGAACACCAGGTCGGTGGCCTTGCCGAGGATCTTCGGACCGATCACGTTGAGGCCGACGCTGACGACCACGCAGCACAGCAGCACGTAGATCGTCAGCCGCTCCGGCTTGAACTGGGCGATCAGGCGCCTGCCCGACACCTTGAAGTCCATCGAACGGCTGTCGGGACCGCCGCCCTGACCCATCATCCGCGCCATCGGCCCGGCCATCAGGCGGCCTCCGCTTCCGTCAGCTGGGAGAGCACGATCTCCCGGTAGGTCTCGTTGTCCGCCATCAGCTCGTGGTGCCGGCCGGTGCCGACGACCCGTCCCTCGTCGAGGACGACGATCCGGTCTGCGTCCCGGATGGTCGCCACGCGCTGGGCGACGATCACGACGGTGGCCTCGGCGGTCTCCTCGGCGAGCGCCGCGCGCAGGGCCGCGTCGGTCGCGTAGTCGAGGGCGGAGAAGGAGTCGTCGAAGAGGTAGATCTCCGGCCGCTGCACCAGGGTGCGGGCGATCGCGAGCCGCTGCCGCTGACCGCCGGAGACGTTCGTACCGCCCTGCGCGATCGGCGCGTTCAGCCCGCCCTCCAGCTTGACGACGAAGTCCTTGGCCTGCGCCACCTCCAGGGCGTGCCACAGCTCCTCGTCCGTGGCGTCCGGGTTGCCGTAGCGCAGGTTGGTCGCGACCGTCCCCGCGAACAGGTACGGCTTCTGCGGGACCAGGCCGACCGTCCTCGCGAGCAGCTTGGGTTCGATGGTCGCCACGTCGGTGCCGTCGACCAGGACCTCCCCGTCGGTCGCGTCGAAGAGGCGGGGGACCAGCCCGAGCAGCGTGGACTTGCCGCTGCCCGTCGAGCCGATGACGGCGGTCACCTCACCGGGGCGGGCGACGAGATCGACGGCCTTGAGCACCGGCTCCTCGGCGCCGGGGTAGCGGAAGCCCGCGCCCCGGATCTCCAGGTGTCCGTGCCTGCGCAGCTCCAGCACCGGGGCCGTCGGCGGGACCACGCTCGACGACGTGCCGAGGACCTCCTCGATCCGCTCGGCGCACACCTCGGCGCGCGGCACCATCATGAACATGAAGGTGGCCATCATCACGGACATCACGATCTGCATGAGGTAGGCGAGGAAGGCGGTCAGATCGCCGATCATCATCCCGCCGCTGTCGATCCGGTGGGCGCCGAACCACACCACCGCGATGGACGACAGGTTCACCACCGTCATGACGATCGGGAACATCAGCGCGAGCATGTTGCCGGTGGCCAGCTGCATCTCGGTGAGGTCGCCGTTGGCCTTCGCGAACCGTCCTTTCTCGTACTCGTCCCGGACGAAGGCCCGGATCACGCGGTTGCCGGTGATCTGCTCGCGCAGCACCCGGTTGACGGTGTCCAGGCGGGTCTGCATGGCCCGGAACAGCGGCCGCAGCCGCCGCACGATCAACGTCACGCAGATGCCCAGCGTCGGCACCACGGCGACCAGCACCGCGGACAGCGGCACGTCCAGGCCGAGCGCGAGGACGATGCCGCCCACACACATGATCGGCGCCGACACCATCAGCGTGAACGTCATCAGGGCCAGCATCTGGACCTGCTGGACGTCGTTGGTGGTCCGGGTGATCAGCGAGGGCGCGCCGAAGTGGCCGACCTCCCGCGAGGAGAAGGACTGCACCCGGTCGAACACCGCGGCCCGCACGTCCCGGCCGAGCGCCGACGCGGTCCGGGCGCCGTAATAGACGGCCCCCATGTTGCACACGACCTGGGCCAGCGAGATGCCGATCATCAGGGCGCCGAAGGAGAGGATGTAGCCGGTGTCCCCCTTGACGACACCGTTGTCGATGATGTGCGCGTTCAGCGTGGGCAGGTAGAGAGTGGCGCAGGTCTGCAGGAACTGCAGCAGCACCACCGCGGCGATGGGTTTCTTGTAGGGCCTGAGATAGGTCCGTAGAAGTCGTATGAGCACGCTACGTCTCTCGGAGTCGGCGGTGGGGGCGGGATCGTTGCCCGTGGCCCCCATCGTCGAACATTCCCCCCGCGTTACCTCAACCGATTAAGCCGAGAGCAGCGCTTCGTGCGACCGTCCGGGTACGGCTCGTACCGGATTCTTACGTTCCACCGCTGACCCGCTATGCCCGGAACGCCCCCGGATGCGTCTGCTCCCGCACCGACACGTACTGCTGCCGCACCGCCTGCCCGACCGCCAGCTCCTCGCCGGGCTCCAGCACCTGCGCCGCAGCGCCCTGCCAGGCCGGCGGATTGCGCGGGTCGAGCGCGCCCTGCGACACCCCCAGCGCCCACGCGGCCTGGCGGGCGGCGCCGATCGCCGCGTAGTCCGCGGGCTGCGGTACGACGACCTGCGCGCCGAACAGCGCGGGCGCCGCGGCCTGCACCGCGGGCAGCTCGGCGGCCGCCCCGAGCAGGAAGATCCGCCGTACGTCGACGCCCCGGCCGCGCAGCACGTCCAGCGCGTCGGCGAGCCCGCACAGCATGCCCTCGAACGCGGCCCGGGCGAGGTGCTCGGCCTTCATGGACTCCCGCCGCAGGCCCGCGAGGGTCCCGGCGGTGTGCGGCAGACTGGGCGTCCGCTCGCCCTCCAGATAGGGCAGCATCACCAGTCCGTGCGACCCGGGCGTCGACTTCATCGCCAGGTCGGACAGGCTCTCCAGGTCCGGCAGCCCGAGCAGTTCGGCGGTCCCGCGCAGGGTCCGTACGGCGTTCAGGGTGGTCACCACGGGCAGGTGCATGCCGGTCGCGTCGGCGAGGGCGGTGATCATCCCGGTGCCGTCGACGAGGGCCTCGGGATGCACGGCCATCACGGACCCCGAGGCACCCAGCGAGACGACCGCGTCGCCCAGCCCGATCCCGAGCCCGAAGGCCGCGGCCATGGTCTCGCCGGTCCCGGCGGAGATCAGCAGCCCCTCCGGTGTCGTACCGGCCGCCTCCGCCGGACCGATCACCTCGGGCAGCATGACCTGGTGACCGAGCGCCAGCTCCACGAGGTCGGTGCGGTAGGAACCGGTGGCGGCCGACCAGTAGCCGGTGCCGGAGGCGCCGCCCCGGTCCGTGGTCCTTCTCACGGGCCGCCCCAGCAGCTGCCACACCAGCCAGTCGTGGGCCTGCAACAGGATCGCGGCGCGCAGGGCGGCGTCGGGCTCGTTCTTGGCGAGCCAGCGCAGCTTGGTGACGGGCTGCGCCGCCTGCGGCACACACCCCACCGCCTGCGCCCACGCCTCGCGTCCGCCCAGCGCGTCGATGAGATCGGCCGCCGCGACCTGCGTCCGCTTGTCACCGCCGACCATCGCCGGGCGCACCGTGTTGCCCTGTGCGTCCAGCGCGATCACCGCGTTCTGCTGCGCCGACACGCCGATGGCCTGCACGCCTTCGAGAAGTCCGCCGCCGGCCGCCTCCCCGAGGGAGAGCAGCCAGGCCTGCGGATCGACGTCGGCGGGGCGGTCGCCGTCCACCGGGTGGGGGGCATACCCCTGCCTGAGCACGGCGCCCGTGTCCGTGTCGCAGACGACGATGCGAGTGAAATCGGGCGAACTGTCCAACCCGGCGACTATCCCCATGGCGAAAATTCTATGGGCGAAGGGCCGCGGGAGTTCGCGGAGCCGTACGCCTAGGTGTTGCTGGTGCCCCAGTCGTCCTCGCGGGCACCGTCGGTGTGCCGGCCTTTCAGCGAGCGCACCCGGTCCGTCACCGAGTCCGGCACCCGGTCCCCGACCTTGTCGCTGACCACGTGGTACGCCTTGCCGGCGAACTGGCGGCCCTGCTGGGCGGCCGTCTCGGCGGTGTTGCGGACCGCGGGGTTCTGGGCGACCTGGCGCGCGGACTTCTTCAGCTGCTCGTAGCGTTCGCGTCCGGCGCGCGTGCCCAGGACGTAACCCAGTGCCAGGCCGACGACGAACGTGAGCTTGTAGCGCATGGGGGAGCCACCCTTCCGTCCATGGGGGATACCGATTGGCGGAGCACCCCCCTGCTTGCGCTAATGTATGTGTCGCAGCGAGCGCCCGCCCCCTGGCGAATACCCAGGTAGGTACGTTCGATGCAACGAGGCATTCCTCCGTAGCTCAATTGGCAGAGCAGCCGGCTGTTAACCGGCAGGTTACTGGTTCGAGTCCAGTCGGGGGAGCTCGGTCCTCCGTAGCTCAATTGGCAGAGCAGCCGGCTGTTAACCGGCAGGTTACTGGTTCGAGTCCAGTCGGGGGAGCATGCTGAACGAGGACCCCGCCGGGGTCCTTTTTCATGTCCGACCGTGCGTCGGCGGAACCGTGCAGGTCACGGGGGAGTCTTGAAGGGCATGCGAAGTCGCCCCTGCGAAGCAGGAGATCGTATGAGCGGCTATGCTGCGGCAGACGGCGCGCACACCTGTACGCGACACGCCGCTATGGGGCGGTAGCTCAGCCGGTTAGAGCAGCGGACTCATAATCCGTCGGCCGTGGGTTCGAGTCCCACCCGCCCCACCTGTGCAGGCCTCTGACCTGCGGAAACGTCTCCTCGGGCGAGCGGATTCAGGACCTTGGCTCAACGGACTGAATCCGCTGCTCGTGAGTTCAACGGCCATTGCGGCTGCGAAGGTTCAGGATGCGTTGACCTGGGCGGATGTGCGGGTTCACGATCGAGAGGAGACGTCATCGTGGACCTGTACGGGGCTGGACGCACAAGTTGGGACGCTGATGGGACGTAGGGAACGGGAAGAGCTGTCTGAGGACCCGCTCGCCACCCGGCCGGCCAATGACGCGCGGGGGCCACGGGTGGCTGGGCCGGCGAGCGCGTCGCCTTGATCGCAGGGGGCTCTGCGGCCGTCCAGCACGGGAAAACGGCCCGTACTGAAAACGGCCCGAGGAGACCCCGCGAGCGCAGAGGGGCAGCTCGCAGAGTGTGTTTGCGCTGAACCTGAGAGTGCGGGTCGGCCAGGACTGGGCGGGGAGTCGCGTGATGCCCTGTGCTCTGCCTAACGCGATATTCCAGCGGGCGTCCCTGACGAAGGCGGCGGCTGACGGAGAGCGACCAAGGTCGGTGGAAGTAGCGTGCCGGGCCCGCCTCTGGCTTATGCAAAGGCGGGGCCGGTATGCCGCGGTAGCGGCAGCGGGGAGGGGGCTACCGCGGTAGCTTGCGTCAGGCTGTGTAGCACGACCGTGGTGTCTGGGGGCAGCTACGTAGCCAGTCGTCGTCGGTCGCTCGAACGAGTGGACGATCGGCTCGCCGTCACCGTCGACTGGGGCGGCATGCAGGGGGCCGACGCCATGGTCAAGCTGCTCAGCCAGCCCGAGCCCTCGACGGCTGTGTACGCCCACTCCGACGAGGTTGCCCTCGGTGCCTCCGCACTCCACCGGTTTAGGAGACGTGCAGGGGGCGCCATCCAGATCGGATGGTCGCCAAGCCTAGGTTGGGACAACGATCACGCGAGTTCCGGACGGGGCTGCCCGGATTAGATCATCGGCCTCGTCAGGGATGGTGAACAGCACCGCATAGGCCCCCTGAACCCGCGGGAGTATGGGGCAGCAGAGCGGCATTGAGGATACGGACGACTGCCTCCTCCAAAGGGACCTGACGGTCGCCTTCCCAGTGTCCGTGCCGACCAGCCGGGCAAGTGCGGTGGCCGTGGCTGCAGGTCCACCGACGTCTGCGGGTCTTACAAACAGCGACAGAGCGGTCCCCAGCCAATCCGTCCGATACTCTGCACACCCCGATGCCTTCTGACGCGTAGCGAGCGGTGGGCTCTTCTATGTCGGCGTTGGTGGCCGCTGCTAGCTGCACCTCCCACGCCAAGCGGTTGGCGCCCTCGAGGCTGGCCGACAACACATCCGCACGCCACCGCCCTTCGGGGCCGGCCGCCTCCACGGACGCGTCGTGCCCTGCAGCGCGAATGGCGCTGGCCAGCGTCAGCTTCAGTCGATGGTGTGCCACTGACTCACCGGCCAGCGCACACCGCCGAGACACTCCCGCATCATGTGCGAAGAACCGTACGCCGCCTGGGAGGGCTTGGCGTGCACGCGGTGGTTGCAAGCCGGACATGACAGAATCGGTCGAGGCTGCACCCGGTGCACGGTCGCCCAGTCCCGCCCACACCCCACATCCGTTTTGCGTAGCATCCAGGAGCCCGCAGGCGGGATTAGTCGCGGTAAGGCCCATTCCCATCTCCCCGTTCCGTAATCATCAGAACAGGCGTGCATCGAGGGGGATGGCTGTGTCTGTTGTGGTGCGGAGTTCAGCAGGGACGGGGACACCGAGCTGGACAGCTGTGGGGGTGTACAAGTCGGCGCTGACTTCAGGCGTGGTCAGGGAGACCAGCAGGCCGTAGGTGACGCTCCTGCCGATGCGGTCGGAGCTGTTGTGGTACTTCCACCAGCCGCCGGCGGGATAGACGGCAAGAACGCCGCAGTCGGCCAGCTCCCGGGCAGTGCCTCTCCAGATATCGGCATGCAGGCAGCCGCGGTCGCGATTCGTGGGGCCGACGAGCCAGTTCTTGTCGGCGTCGAAGGGCCGGATGCTCGTTCGGGCGTCGTCTTCGGCCTGCGCGGCTTGGGCGATTCGTCTCTCGAATTCCTGCATGGTCTCGAAAGGGCCTTTGAGGGCGAAGCGGAGACGGTGGGAGGCGTAGGTGTGCTGCCCGAGCATGCCGCGTCGGCCGGGGTTGGGCTCGATGAAGTAGGACAGCGTTACCCGTAGACGCACCTCCTCGGCATCCAAGTCCAGCAGCTGCTCACGGGGCCATGGCAGTTCATGCAGCTTCAGCTCGCCGAGGCGCACCGTCCTGCCATCACGGATAAATGGCTTCAACGAGCCCTGAATGATCATGGTGACGGCGCTAGCGGTACTGGACAACACCCGCTCTTGGCTGGGCACGCCCCAGCCGTAGCGCCGCAGTACGGTGCGTGCGAGCTGGCCCGCACCGATCTTGCGGCGGCCGTTGCGGTTGTAGACGCCGTCGATCATGGCGTTGGTCCATTGGGATTCATGCACGAGCAGACCACGGACGGTTTCTGCCCGCAGGCTTGGATAGCGGGTGTAAGCGAGAGCTGCAAGACGAGCAGCCTGCGCCGTCGCGGCGCTCGTTGCATCGATGGTGGTGAGCAACTGGCCGAAATGCGAGCGGGCAGTGGTCGTAAGAGACAGCGCGTCATGTCCATCGACCCGCGTTACGTCTGCGTCGACGAGGAGGTTGCCCCCCTCCATCACAATGTCGGGCTTCATAGCCGCAGCGTCGCGGAACATCACTGAAGTTCGGCTGTGCGGGGAAAGCAGCCCGGGCGCCGCAACCGCCCGATAGCCGGCGAAATCGGCGGCGGTGGGCACGTGATCAAGGTCGGTGTGGGCGCCAACGGTCAGCGCATTCCAGGCCTGCGCAGGATCCTCGATTCGGGAGGTGTCACACAGGTCTAGGTATGTGGCGGCTCCATTTCCGTCGACCAGGTCGGTGGCGCGGTGGTCGCGGATATTACCGGCGGAGACAACAATCAATCGTGATTGATCGTTTTCTGGCGGTCCGAGCAGATCGATACGGTCGTGCGTCACCGCCACGTCGGTGCCGACAGCGAGAGCGTCTACAGTCGCAGACCACAGAGTCGCTGTCCCGTCAGTTCCGTTGACGCCTTCGCCGGACTCGGCTGTCACGGCCATGGTGAACACACGCGTCCGCAACTCCTCAGGATGCGCCGTTTCAGCAGTGGCGACCGCCGTCGCCGTCACCTCTCCGAATGGCCGTGGTGTGTCCGGGGTCCTGCGTGGAAGGATCTTGACCGACTCCAAATGGTGGTTTAGCTGCACCGCTGAGGTCGAAGTGAGCACATCCTCAAGATCCCCAAAGGTGGCCAGGCCGGCCATCCGCGTGCCGTGTCCGCGAGGATCGTTATCGTCCGGGCCTTCTCCGCTGATGACGCTGTGGGCGCCGATCAGAACAGGACGCAGCAGAGGGTGCTCTTGGTCCACGCCGGTGTCGAACAGAGTGATTGCGGGTGCGCCAGGTGCGGGGGGATATAGGCGACCGGCGAGATCGACCACCAAGTCACGATGATGATCCCGCATCTCGCGGCTGTGGAATTCTTCTGTGAACGTCGGCTTACGGATCTCGGACGGACACGCGTTCGTACGCAGAATTTGGACTAGTCCACGCATATTTGTGTGCAACTGGGCCACCCGGTAGCGACCGATTCCGACTGTCCGCGGTAGCATCGGCCAGCCATACGCTCGCGAAAGGTGTCGCAAGGTTTCTACGGGATCCGCCTCGCTGAGCGCCGGGTCAAGCCACAACTCCCACCAGGTCGCGGCATCGGGATCAGGGAGCGGGGCCTGCTCCTGCCACAGACTCTCTACGGTGGCCTGTTCGATCTGCTCGATGTTTGCGACCAGTGCAGCGTTCTTGGGTTTACCCGCCCGAGTGTTCTGGGTGAACTCGTCGATCTTCCGTAGAAGCGTAGGCACCGACCCGTCAGGCACCCACACCACGGCCTCCTGAGGCCGCTCCTCATCTGCCTCCTGGACGCTCATGAGCGTCAGCCCGGACTTGTCGAGCGACTCCAGCTTCAGCTCGTGTTCGGGAGCTGCCTCCACACGGACAGCGAATCCGTCCGCACGATCACGCGGATCCAACGTGTTCCGCGCATTAATGGCCTCTGATTGAGCATCCTCAAGACCGCTAATCAGTCGAGCCGAATGCCCAGGACGATCCGAGGAACGGTCAACCTGCTTCAGCGCCTGTCCAGCCGCTCGGGGCGGCTTAGGAGTAAGCGTACGAGGTGACCATGGAACCAGAAGGTGTGGGGCGCTCGAAGGGGAACCCTCAGGCATGACGCAGGAGGTGCCTTTCGTTCAGGGCGCTCCTCAGCTGGTCGGCGTCGATAGTGTCGCTGCCCCCGAGAATCGCCCGCTTCGCGGCCGCCTCGGCAGCCTTGACCAGCTCAGCGTGACTCAACTGCTCCGTGAGAGCAGCGAGATCCCCCCACGCTACCCTTGAGGTGTCCATCGCGGCGAGCCGTCGTCGCAGAACTTCGATTGCTTGTTCTGCCGACGGTTGCCCGTAGACGATCGCCAAATCGAACCGGCGGAAAAGCGCACCGTCGAGCAAACGACGGTGATTGGTTGCCGCTACCACTAGGCTCTCCGCTGGCGCCTGATCCAAGAAGAGCAAGAACGAGTTCAAGATCCGGCGAGCCTCACCGACGTCATTGCCGTTGGCTCTATCCGCCCCCAGCGCATCGAACTCGTCAAACAAATAAACAGCACGAGTCTGTGCTGCGGCATCGAACACCAAGCGCAGCTTCGATGCAGTCTCGCCCATGAACCGGCTGATCAGCCCATCCAAGCGGATCGTAAACAATGGCAGCCCGAGCTCCCGTGCCAACGCTGCTGCCGTCATGCTCTTACCGGTGCCCGGCGGCCCAGACAACAGCAGCCGGTGCACCGGCATGAACCCAAAACGCTCCAGACGGCCACGCTGGCGCTGCTCATGCAGCACCTTCTCCAAGGCGGTACGAGTCTCAGCGGCCAAGGTCATGTCAGCCAACCGGGTCTCTGGGTAATCTGCGGAGAGGAGACTCGCCAGCTCCCCGCGCGGCTGCACGACGGGTGTAGGAGCAGGCCGATGGCTGATCTTCTCCGCGCGCGATGTGTCAATCAGCTCCCGCAACTCTGCAGCAAGACGGCTATGGCCCTGTCGAGCAGACTTCGCCGCCACCTGCAGCGCAATACTGTAGAACCGATCATCATCCCCAGCCGCATGTGCGCTGAGTAGTGCCTTGAGGTGATCGGCGCTCGCCGTCACGGTCCACGCCTCCCTCGCTCCTAGGTTCTGCCACCGTAACGCGAACCTCGGACAGTCAGCATCACTGTCCGCCGACACCAGACGTCATCGTAAGTGCTCCCAGCCAGTGCATACGGCTGTACGTCCTGTCACCCCTCATCGGCGCGGCTGATCCTCGCCTACCTGCGAGGCCGGCAGCTGGTACCGCAACGCAGGAAGAGCGGCCTTTTGTGGCCTTCCTGATCTGCTTGCGGGGGCGCGCCGAGCACCACAAACTGTCCGGGCCGGACGTTCTCCGCGGGCGACTGGCCAGCCTGCCAAGACCAGCCGATCCGCCGGAAAACGACCCAAATCGCCGGTATTGCGCCTAGCTCAGCAGTGGGATGAGGGCCAGGACGAGGCCGAGAATCCCGATGACCAGGCCGACCACCTCCCAGGGTCTGTCCCGTACCACTTCACGCAGCGATCTGTGTTGGACTCGTGGCAGGCTCCACGGAAGGCCGCGGAGCCCCCCCGGGAGTAACTGGTCGAGTCGTTCAAGAGCGGCGACGTTTAGGGTGGCGCCGCCGAACAGGGTCGTCCGGTCGAGTAGGGCGTCCTCGGGCACCCAGCGTCCGCTGGGGCCCACCCGGATCTGCTGGGCCTCCGACTCCAGCTGGAAGAAGACGACCCGGTACTCTGTCACCGCGCCGAAGGTCCGGGACAGCTGGACAACGGAGACCGTACCGAGTTCCTTCAGCCTGTCTCTGCCGGGAGTGGGGTCATAGCCTGGCAGCTCCTCCTCTAGTTCCCGCATGGCCGCGGCACGGTCGTCGGTGTCCGAGGCGCGGACGTGGCCGCCTGGCAGCTGGTACTGCCGGGCGCGATCGTCGTAGATCAGCAGGTACTGGGCCCGGCCGCCACGGCCCCGGAGGCGGCATTTGACCACTACCTGGACGACATCGGTTTGTCGCAGCGGCGCGGCGTCGGCATCGAGGGCCAGCCGCCGCTCTTCCGCCAGATAAAGAAACTGCGGTCCGGACAACACCTGGCGACCGGTGAACGGCGGCTCGGCAGTTCCCGGTCGTTCCCAGTTGTCCAAGATCGAATGGCCCGTCCGCACGTACGAGGCGAGGCTGCGCAGGAAGTAGCGTGCCTGCGGGCTGACCGCAACCACACCGACCTGACCGCTCGCCGGGTCGCGTTCGGGCCGCAGGACCCCGAACGCACCCAGCAACGACATTACAATCGGTGCCGAGGCCTCGGTGGCCGCTCCGCTGAGGCCTGCCTGCCGACAGAGTTCGGACAACGGGATTGGAGGTCCGGCATGTTGGCCTGCGGCGTCTAGGAGTGCGGCGACCGCCGCCGCGTCATCATCCGTCACAGCCTATTCCTCCGAGCTCGGGGGCTGGGCGTCCCGTCCGCGTAGGACCCAGATGCCCAGATCTGTCTTGTGGGCCTCCCACCCATGCACTGCAATCAGGTGATGGAGCGTACGGCCACCGATCAACGCTCGGTAGGCCTCGGGGCCCCACCGCTCCCGCAGCGCGTTTCCGAGATCGGTGAGACGAGCCTCGCTGCTACGCATCAAGAGCTCTCCGATCACGGCCCGCAGATCTGCTGCGACGTCCACCTCCTCTACGGAGCGCCCTATCGCTGAGGGCACGTCCGGAAAAGCAGGGGCATGCCCGGCGCGGCGAAGGACGAGGGTTCCGGGGCGGAGTTCCTCCAGATACCAACCAGGTTCACGCTCGATCCGCCTCTTCAACGAAGAACCGACGACGCTGGCGTAGGCATCGCCGAGCCGGGACCGCAGCATCACCCCGATCGTCTGGAGGACTGGTGTCTTGCCCTGTTTGGCCAGCTCTTCCACCACGTGGGCGAGCGCGAGCCCAAAGGACTCTGACGCACTCGGCGGCGGGGCGGCTGCAGCGGCGGGACCGGTGGATCGCTGGACGAGATGCACCCCGGGCTTGAGCTCTTGAAGCTCCCACCCTGGCTGCTGCTCGATCCGTCTCTTCAGGGATCCCCCGATCACCTCGTCGTATTTCTTCTTTAACTGCTTCACGAGTCTGTTCTTGACCTTGTAGAACGTAGGCGCCCTGCCCCTGTTGGCTTGTTGGAGCTCGGCGACCACAGATTCCAACGCCTTGCCGAACTCGTCGGGTTCCTTGGCGCGCCGCTGCGGCCCCTTAGTCTCCGCGACGTGGGCCTCCCTGACGCGCCCGAACACCGCCCCGCTGGTCAGGCTCACTGTCCTGTTGCCTGAGGTCCGGCTCTGCTTCAGCCAGTCCAGCTCGGCCCACAGCCGTCCCAGGGACGGCAGCCCAAGGCGGTCCGCGAGCGGTTGGCAGCCAGTGAACCTTTCCTCCAGCCACTCCTCGAGTTCCCGGGCCGGCACCGCGGGGATGCCCCGCGCGAGCCTCTCCTCGATCTCGTACCGCAAGGCGGTCTCAACGCGCTCCCGGAGTTGCTCCGCGTGCACCACCTCGGTGCCCACTAGCGTGGACGAGAGGGGGAACAGCTCCAGGCCGCGCGCATTGCGGCCACCGCTGCGGTCCATCTCTGCCATGACCGCCCGCACGATCTGGCCGCGGACCGGGCCATCGGCAAGTGGCGTCCGCACATCATCCATCGTGAAGCGCGCCCACCCGTGGTCCACCAGTTCAACGATGCCGTGCCCTTCGGCGACGTTGACGAAGGTGATTCGGCCCAGTTCCGGCCCTCCGCCGGAGGCTGGCCCGTGGCTGGCCGGCGCTGACCCGGCCGGTCGCGGGCCGTCGAGCAGTTGGACGAGCGGGTCGTTTTCGTCGGCGTCGATGTAGACCCGACCTGACTCGGCTAGGACTTCGGGGACATCCGCGCCGTCGTATCGGAAGCGGGCACTGACCCGCTCGGTGAGCCTGGAGAGCCGGGGTGCGTCGTCGACTGTCTGCCAGGCCTCCAGCAGGGAGATGCAGAATTCGAGCTTCCGCTGCCGGGTGAGCGTGGCAGCGTGCGCCGCAACCTGGGCCGGTGCCATGTCCACTGCCTGCCGGGTAGTGAGCGCACGTACCGGGGCCGTGGACACTGTCTGCCGGGCACGCAGGGCGTCGTTGAGATGCCCTCGTTTGACATCCCAGGCGCGGGGCCCCTCGGGGCTGAGGCCGAGGAAGAAGTTGACCGGAGTGTTCTCGTCGCTGTCGGGGAGGAACTTGCCCCGGGAAGGGACGAAGAAGGCGGTGACTGCGCCTTCGAGCTGGATGGTGCCCGCTTGGGGCCCACGGATGAAGTCGATCACGCCGTTCACCCGCTGCAAATTTGTGGTGTTCGTCCAGAACATGTCCCGGCGGTTCCACTCCCCGAGGTCGCTGTCGGCGATTAGCGGGTACCACTCGGGGCCGGTGGACAGCCACAGATAGGAGCGGTTGGAGCGGCCCACCATGTACTTCTCGGCTTGCTGCTGCTCCACGCGGAAGGCCTCCACGTCGTTGCTGCGCCCGGTGAACCAGAGGTGGAAGAAGAGGCAGTACCGGTAGTAGTGGGCGCGCCACGATGGGAAGCGGTCTGCCCACAGCTGGAGTTGGGAGAGCGCCTCGTCGACGTCGAACTCTGGAAGGAGCTTGTACGCCTCAAACCAGAGCCGGTAGTCCTCCTCCTTGCAGCCCGTTCTGGAGAGGTTCTGTCGGGCCAGCTCTACGATACGGGCCAGTTCGGCCTCGTCCAGCTCCCGCCAGCTGCGGCCGCCGCGCACGTAGTACGCCTGGGCTAGCGCCCGCTGCATCATGGGTGTGCTGCGATCGCCGGCGACCGCGAGCTCCCACAATTCGACCACAGAGTCGAGGTCTCCATATAGCCGCTTGATGTCGGCCTGGCACCGCACCAAGTAGTCGTCGTGCTGGTCCAGGGTCCCGTACAGCTGGGCAGCCTCGTTCAGCAGGAAGTTGGCCTCGGCCACGTTTTCCGCGACCCACTCGCTCGCGTCAGAGCTGAGTTCCGCGATGGACGAGACCCGTGCCGCATCCTTGATCGCCTTGGCGACATCGACGATGGCCTGCACATGGGTGACATAGCCATAGATGTTCTCTGGATTAAGCTTCCGGGTGGTGGCGAAACATTCGACGGTCTGCGCAAACCAGCGGTCGGCTGCGGCCATCACCGACTGCACACCGCGCCGCTTGGCGTCCCGCAGCGCCTGGCGCATTCGACTGCGGCGCGCGAGCCCGAGGGTGTGGTGATGCAGGAAGTCCCACTCCGCCAGCTCCACCGCACGCGTGACGTACTCCTCTGCTTTGTCGAGCTCCCGGTTGAGCCGGTACATCTGGTGCCGACCCAAGTGATTCCAGAAGTGCGGCTCGTCTGGTACGTGCTCGGTGAGGGACTTGAGTACTTGGTGGGCGGAGTTGAGGTCTAGCTGCTCGATCAGCGGGGCGAAGTTCCGCTTGTCCTCGATTCCGTCCGCCGTGCCGCCCTGCCGGTCCACGAACATCTGGCGGAGCAGTACCCGCACCGGGTCAGCAGACACGTCGGTGGTGATTGCCAGTGCCTGGACGAAGGCGATCGATAGGTCCTTGAGGTGCTGCTTCCACTGGTCGTCGTTGAGGAGTTCGGCCAGTACCTGCTCGGCCAGGAGCTGATGCTGCAGGCGGACCCGGCCGTTGCGCACCGCCACCAGCCGGGCTGCTTCCGGGCCCAGCACGTCTGAGAGGTCGAGCTCTGCCGACGGGGTGGAGACGTGCATCAACTTCTGCACGAGCTCCCGCTGTAGCCCCGTGTTGGAGTAGATGGTGACCAGGGCGAGGTACTGCATGACCTCGCGCGCGCGGCCGCGCACATGGTCGAGATGGGTGCGTACGTAGGTGGAGAGTTTGGTGAACTCCCGCTCGAATGTGATGAGTCCGTAGAAGAAGGGCGTGCGGTAGGGCTCGTAGTGCTCGGTGCCGAGCACTCGTAGCTCATCGATCCGGTTCTGATCCTCCGTCAACGCAGAGTAGCGTCTGAGGAAAGCGGCGGTTTCCGCCGGTTCAAGCGGCTCTGATACCTGCAGGGCGCTCCGGCTTGCCTGTGCGACTCCTCGTCTGACGTAGAGAATTGTCAGCGGGGTGTTGCGTCTGGCCGATTCGCGGTACAGCACCTCCCGGTAGGACTCGCTCAGGTCACCCGCCTCCGCGACGAGCAATACAGGCAACTGCGTGATGGTGTACAGCAGATGCAGCCGGTCGGCAACGAGCGGAACGCGCGAGGGCCCCATCGGGACGCCGTGGGGGAGCACCGCCACTGGATACTCCTGGTGCAGGTCCCAGGCGGCGCGCAGGGCCGCAGTGGTGCCGCCAGCCCCCGGCCGATGCTCGACCACGACGGTACGGGTGCGGTGTTGCTTCAGACTGTCGCGAAGAGCGGCCACTATACCGTCGTTGGCGGCGCGCACCACGTCCCGGCCAGCATCAAGATCGTCCCAGCCGATGAGGCCGCCGCGCCAGAAGGCATCATTATTGCTCTTGTCGCCAGGCGGAGTAGACGCCTCGATACCGTCATGCAGGATAACCAGGTGCTCGCGCAGCTTCTGCATGGTCTCCGGAGAAATCGCCGCCGTGCCGTTGTCGAGGGCGGGCACCGTGTAGTCGAGGTACTCGGCGCTGGTGCCCAGCGTCGAGGTGAGGCGGTCCAACAAGTCCTGCGCGGGCAGCGGCACCCGGACCATGGGGACGTAGGGTTGCAGGTCGGCCAGCCCCACGTGCAGGAAGGTCGCCTGCCCTTGGAGCATCTCGTCCATAGTCTCGATGACTCGCAGGAGCCTGTTCCGGCCGCCTCCCGGGGTGGACTCGGTGCCGCCTTCGAGTACCAATACGCACACCGGCGTGTCGCCTACGAACTGGTGGAATGAGGAGGTGAGCCGGCGCACGGTGTCCAGCCGACGGATAACCCACTCGCGTCCTTCCAGGGCAGGCTCCCGGCGGAGCACGGATCCAGCGGCCAGCAGCCAGGCCGTGCCACGCCCGTAGTCGATCACCGGGCGGTCCTCGGTGAAGAGGTGCACCGCGCGCTGTGTATTGAGGATAGGGCCGGCCCAGTGGTGAAGGCCGTCGCCGTCCGAGGCCGGATCCAGGTCGACGATCAGAGACCAGGGGATGCGCCCGAGCGCCGAGATGGATGATGTGCGTGGAAGCTGCTCAGCGACGAGGACGTATCGGGCAGCATGCGGGGAGAATCCGAAGACGGTGCCCCAGAAGGACTCCCACAGATCCTCGCGGACTCGCTCCACCTCCTCCGGCGCGGTGGAGGGCGCCAGAACGCTCGGCTGTTGCGACGTGGTGAGGGCGAAGGTTCTGCGGTACCGCAAGGCGTACCAGCCGGCGTAGGCGAGGCAGAGCCGGGTGCGTTCGTCGTCATGGGGGAAACGCCGGGCCCAGAGCAGCGCGGCCGCCATGCGCGCCAGTGTGAACTGCTGGTGCAGGAGGTCCACCCGCCCAGGCTGGCTGGAGACCCATTCGAGGATGCCAGCACGTGACCGCTGCAGGAACTCAACGAGCCATTGGCAGTCGTCCGGCACGGACTTGACTGCGGCGTCCTCTGCCGCCTCCAGGCACCGGGCGAGCACGGGTCGGCGGATGGTCGGCAAGAGGTTCATTAGGACGCTGACCTCGAGGTAGGCCAGATCGAACCCAGCGACGGACTGGCGCGCTTGGTCCAGATCTACGATCCAGAAGGAGCCGTCGTCGGCCGCCACCTCGTCCCGAGGCACGAGCACATTGCCCGTATTGAGGTCCCCGTGGCAGATTGCCCCCATGATCGGCAGCATGCCGTCCTCGGCTTCGCCCAGGACGGTGAGCGGGTTGAGGAAGGCGTGCCCGTCCTCCTGGTGGACTTCGCCCTCGAAGAGAGACGGGACAGCATCCAGACACTCGGCGAGCCTGGCTGTTCCGACTAGCGACAGCAGCAGGTCGTGTGGCCGCATCTGCGTTATGTCGCTCGGGTTCGCCCAGGCGTTCAGGACCTCGCGGGAGATCGAGTGCGCGCAGCGCAGCAGCCCTGTCGACCCGCTGCGTGGCGGGTTATACCAGCTGAGACTGCCGCCGGCCAGTTGGTGCAGCGACACCACAAGCCGAACGTTGCCGTGGTGGCGCTGGTCGATGTGGAGCAGACGCGGGATGTGCTGCTCGGCGAACTCAGGGTCGGCGTCGCGGATTAGCTGATGGGCCGCTAGTTCGTTAGCTTGGGCGAGCTCCTCCTCCGCCGGGCCGACACGCAGGACGTAGGTGCCTGGCTGGAGGTCTCCCGTGTTTCCACTGATATCTACGCTCACCAGCTCGGCGCCCGAGCGGCCCCGCGGCATCGGCTCGAAGAGAAAGCTCGCTGAGGGTAACCACAGGCTCAGGGCGTTGGTCGCGGCGTCCTGATTCGCGGCATCAGCGAGCCGGAGTCTGTCAATCATGGGTGTCCCCCAGCTTCGGCCAGTCGACCGCATCCTGCCACGCTCCGACCACCAACGTTGATGTAATCGGATCATTCCGACAACCCGAGTCCCGTAGATTGGTAGGCACATGGCGGAGGTGGAGGTAGCGGCTGGCCTGTGGCAATGGGCATAACTGGACTCCGGACCAGCCTGCCCACGGCCTCGGAGTGCGTTTTCTCCCTTTAAGGGCTATTCGGGTGCTTGAGCTCGCCGGTGTGGTGTGCCTCAGGCCCGGCCGACGCACCCGGCTGATCTTCCGAATGTTGGTGCACCACGGCCGCAAGGGCGGGGAGCAGGGCTTTGGTGTGGGACAACACCCACCACGTCAACGCCACGATGCGCGAGCTGATTGTGGCCCGCATCTGGCTGACTGGCTTCCGTTTCCCTTCTTAAACACCCGAACTCAACCCTACGGAGGCCGATCCGCCTGACTCCCGGCTCTGCTCTGTATCGACGTCTTGGCCAACCGTGATGGTCATAGAGGGTCCGTCCCGATAGCGGGGTGGCTGCGCGTTGGAAGGGAAATCCGCTGCGCCCACCTTGGAGCGCCCTTTCCGGGCAGGGGGGACGGGCGCAGGGCCGGCTGGGCTTGTCTATCCGGGGCGGTGTCGGGACGCAGTTGGGACGCAAGGATAGGAACAGACTGACAAGGACAGAGAGGCGTAGACACAGCGCACCTCACCTGACCAGCAAAAACGTCATGAATGGACGTTGATCGGCAAGGGCCGCCAAGATCCTCAAAGGACTCATAATCCGTCGGCCGTGGGTTCGAGTCCCACCCGCCCCACTTGTGCAGGGCTGTGACCTGCGGAAACGTTCGTTTTTAGGTGTCGGGTCGTCAACTTTGCCCTATCGGACTGAATCCGCTGCTCGTGAGTTTGGGGACTCGTCGGTCTGCGTCAGCGGTTGGTCGTCTGACCTGCGTGAATGCCTGCGGAGGCGTGGCTGAGAAGACCTTTTTACTGGGTCGTGGTGTGAAGGGGCCCAGGATTGAGGCCGTCCTGAGGCCGCTGGTAACCAGGGCAGTGTTGGCGATGTGTCTGCGCTCCGGTCGGTGTGGGTGAGCCGAGGCGTTCGGGGCGGTGGTTGTCTGGGTTTGCGGATACGCGGACGTGTCCTGGTGACGGCCAGTGTCAGGAGCTGTCGCGGGAGGAAACGGCCCCGAGCGATCACTCGCTCCTCTCCTGTGGTGCTCCGTGACCCACCCTGGCTGAAAGCCTCGGCGCCAACTTGGCGACCGACACGGGAGCGCCTGCCGACGGCGCAGCCCACCTTGTCTACAGCGATGGGCGAGGCATCAGCTTCCGCGCCATCGTCGGCGGAATCGTCGGATCACCGGCAGTATCCTCACTCCCGATGACGTCACCCTGACGTCCCAGGCCCCCTACGAAGCGCAGGTCGTGGCAGACACTCGCTCGATGCCGGTCCAGCCCCTCCGGCCCGCTCATCCCGGATGGCCACGATCCGCGCGGCGCCTGGTGAGGACTCGACCATGGTTGAGTCCACCACACGGACGAACTGGTCGTCAGCCGTCGGCACCTACCTCGTCGGAGGCGCTCCAGGATTTCGGCGATCTCGACGACCTGCGGATCGTCGACCGGCCAGTCGAGTGCCCCGGCTGCTGAGCTTCCCCACGTCGGGGTTGTCCAGCTGCTCGTGCTTCTTGATGATCACGGCGTTGATCGGCCGCGGCACCTGGCGGCGATCATGATCAGGGCATCCCGCTCCATCTCGTAACAGCACAGGGCGGCGATCCACCAGCGGTGCTGGGACCGGCCCCTCATCCGGACCGCGGGCGGGTGCCCACGGTGTCCCCAGTGCGGGCTCGTGGCGGTGTCAACGAGAACCCGGCCTCGTCTTCGAAGGCGACAAAGGCCCCGAGCGGCCGCAGTCATGCCGCCTGCGGCCCCACGTCCTTCTTCCGCGGTCGACCGCATGCTCGTTGTGTTCCGGCGTGCGGGGGGCGGGAGATTGCCAGGGGTAGCCGTGCTGGTGCAGCAGCCGTCAGACCGCCGCCATCAGTCGACGCAGAACTTCCGTGCGATCGGTGCTCGGATCCCTGCTCGCCGCGGGTGATCCGCTCGCCGGCCTCGTGCCGGATCCGCTCACCAAGCTGTCGTCGTTCGGTGGTCAGCCCGCCGCCCTGCATGTACCGCATATCACCGGGCGCCGTCCTCTTCTTGGGCGGTGTGACGACCTCCAAGCCGTCGATAGTGATCGCACTGATGTACGGCGCCCATCACCAAGGTGAACGATCAAATTCTTTGCTCGTATGCGGGCTTTTGCTTGTCTGATCTTGAAGTTTCCCTTGGACTTCAATTGTGTTGCCCCTGCCATGCTCCTCAATCGCCAAGCGATTGTGATCAGTTCGTCAAGTGCTCAGGGGTGGGCTGTGGGGGATTCGGGGGGCAGACGTGTGCGGTCGTCGCGTACGGCATGGTTGGCCGCATTCGTCTTGTTGATACAGCCTGTCGCAATGGCCGCCGCGTATACGGCCGTTGCTGACGGCCAGAGCACTGGTTCCGCCGGAACGACGTCCCTCTCGCCGGAGGCAGCCGCCGCGCAACAGGCGACGGCCAGTGGTTCTCGGGTTGAGGTCTCGGATGACCGTACGGAGTACACGACGACGTACGCCAATCCGGACGGCACGACGTTCACGCTGGACCAGTCGACCGTACCGGTGCGGGTGCACCGGAGCGACGGGTCGTGGGTGTCCCCGGATCCGAGCCTGGTGGTTCGGTCGGACGGAACGGTCGGCCCGAAGGCGGCCGTGGTGGATCTTGCGTTCTCCGACGGCGGTGATGGCTCGGGGCTGGTGGACATCGCCCGGGGAGGCAAGTCGTTGCGGCTGGGCTGGCCGGGGACCCTACCGAAGCCGACGCTGGACGGCGCGAGCGCGGTCTACGCCGATGTGCTTCCGGGCGTGGACCTGCGGATGACGGCGACGGCCGAGGGCTTCCGTGAGCTGCTGGTGGTGAAGACCCCGCAGGCGGCTGCCGAGCCGGAGTTGAAGAAGGTCGCCTTCTCGTTGCAGGCGGACGGGCTGACGGTGGCACCGACGAGCGGTGGCGGGATGACCGCCGTGGACGACGACGCGCGCCCGGTCTTCGCGGCTCCGGCCGCGCTGATGTGGGACTCGCAGGGTGATGCGACCACCTCCGGGACGTCCGCCCAACTGGAGCGGACGACCGCGGTTGCGCAGGCGAGTGATCCGTCGCCGTCGGCCACCACGGATCCTTCCGCCGGGGCATCGGGTGACGGTACGGCGGGGCCGGGCGACGGGGACGCGTCTGCGGTGCTGCCGGTCCAGGTCAGCACGGATGCGCTGGCCGTGGTGCCTGATGCGGGCATGCTGTCGAACAGTGACAGCGGCGCCTATCCCCTCTACATCGACCCCAGTGTCGGCCTGGACCAGACGGCCCACACGTATCTGCGCTCGGATGGTGTCACCGACTTCAACTGGGGCAACGGCAGCAACAACGAGGGCAAGGGCACGGGACATTGCTCCTCGTGGAACGGCTATTACTGCGGCCCCGGCTACACCGAGCGGTTGTACTTCCAGTTCTCGCCGAGCAGCCTGGCGGGCAAGAAGGTGCTGTCGGCGACGTTCCGGGTGACCGAGAGCTGGTCTTTCACGTGCGATGCGCGCTGGGTCGACCTGGAGCGCACCGGCAACATCTCGTCGTCGACCACCTGGTCGACCCGTCCCTCGTATCTGGGGACGATGGCCAGCCGGGACGTGTCGGCGGGTCGCAGCTCTCTGTGCGATCCATCGCAGCCGCCGGCGCCGATCGAGTTCAGCGGCTCGAGCCTGACATCGACGGTGGGGGACTTCGCAGCGGGGAAGTTCTCACGGCTGACCTTGCTGCTGAAGGCCCGGGACGAGACGGACACCAGTGCCTGGAAGCGGTTTCGGAACGACGCGGTGCTGTCGGTGACGTATGTGGGGCTGCCCGCGGTGCCGACCAAGGCGGGCATCGTAGAGAGCAGCGGGATCAGCTGCGACACCGATTCCGCCGACCCGGATGTGATCGCGGATCCCACGCCGAGCCTGACCGCCACGGTGTGGACGGCGACCGGCGGAGGCAGTGGGGCGAGCCTGCGGGCCCACTTCTACATCCAGAAGCAGAACACCGACCGCAGTTGGTCCGTGGCGACCGAGCCGGTGCGGCCCACCAGCGGCTTCGTCGGCAACGGAACTGTGCTCACGTACCCGTCGCCGATCACGTTGTCCGAGGGACCGCTGTACCGGCTGGCGGTGTTCAGCCGCTCCTACTACAACAGCGGCGACAGCTATCTGGAGTCGCACAGCACGGTGACGACCAAGGGCTGGTGCTACTTCAAGGTGGACACCGCCGCCCCGAAGGCCCCCACAGTGACCTTCGGCAGCCCGTACTCCGAGTGCACGGCCAACGCGTGCGCCCCCGCCGGCGGCCCAGGCGTGGCCGGCCAGTTCACCTTCTCGCCGGCCTCGGGGGACACCAACACCGCTTACGAGTACAAGCTGGCGACCTCCACAGCTTGGTCCAAGCCGATCTCCGGAAACAAGGTCACGGCCGGGATTACTCCCCAGTTGGCGGGCACCCAGCAGCTGCAGGTGCGGGCGCAGGACAGTGCCGGGCGCTGGGGCGCGAAGACGATCGTGAAGTTCAATGTCGCCGAGGGACAGACGGCGATCGGTCGCTGGCACTTCGACGATGCGGTGCCGGGCTCCGGCGTGACCACGGCCGCGGACACGGCGACCGAGGGCACTCGTCACCCGGCGACCCTCTACACCGGAGGCACGGGTTGGTCGTCGCTGGCACGCCGGGGTGACGGGGACCGGTCGCTGTGGCTGAACGACACCTCCGACACGACCCGACAGGCCGGGTATGCGGCCACCGCCGCACCGGTGGTCAACACCCAGTCGTCGTTCACCGTTTCCGCCTGGGCCTACCTGTCAGACGGGTCCGACTACCGCACGGTGGTCTCGGAGACGGGCAGCGACGGCTCCGGATTCGCCCTGTACTACTCGCCGGGCATCCAACGCTGGGTGTTCCTGTGGAACTGGTACGAGAACGGGGTGCGCAAGTACCTCGGCGCGAACGCCGACGCGGCCGGGGTGCCGCTGAAGGCGTGGACCCACCTGTCGGGCGTCTACAACTCCGTCGACCGCACGATGTCTCTGTACGTCAACGGCCGTCTGCAGGGCTCACCGGTGGCACTGCCCAGCACGTCGGACGCCACCGTCACCGACGGCACCCTGCAGTTCGGCCGGGCCAGCTTCACCCCGGGCAGTTACGTGAACTACTGGCGGGGCAGGGTCGACGAGGTGGCGGTCTGGCAGCGGGCCCTGACCGACGACGAGGTCGCCACCGAGGACCAACTGCTCGACGGCAACAATGCGCCGAGCGTGGAGTTGATGGGTGCCTGGAACCCGGACGGCGCGAGCGGCAGCACGCTGGGGGACACCACCTCCGGATACGGCCGCTCGCTCACCCTGTCCGGCGGCGCCTCGCTCGACGGCCAGGCCCTCGTCCTGAACGGAACGGACGGCGCCGCCACCGCGCCCGGACCGGTGCTCGACGACACGGCCTCGTTCACCGCCACGACGCTGGTGGACATCGACCGCGATGCCTTGCTCTCCAAGCCGGTCGGATACACGGCGCAGGTCGTCGGCCAGCGCAGTGCGGACGGCTCGTCCTGGGGTTTCTGGTACCAGTTGACCGGAACCGACCTCGACCCGGACACCGACACCACCGTTCCGGTCGGCAAGTGGTACTTCGGCCGGCTGAACACGGACGGCAGTTTCGACGGCGTGGTCTCCGACGAGGCCGCGGTCCTGGGCAGCCCGGTCCGGATGACGGGCACGTACGACGCCCCGTCCGGCACGATCCACTTCTACCTCGGGCCCGACGAGAACGGCGCCGACGCCACTCATCCCTACACGGCGGTGGCGGGGTCCGGCGAGTTCGCGGCCGGTGAGGGATACGTGGGCGGAGCCTGGGGCCACTACCTGCCCGGAAAGATCACCGACATCAGGCTGTGGGCAGGTGCCATGGCCAACCAGCAAGTCACCGACACCATCGGAGACTGACCCGCGTGACAGGTGCGGGTGAGGCGGCGTCAAGCAGCCGCCCCACCCGGCCAGACTCCCCTGTCCCCTTGCTCTTTTGATCCCTTGGCGTGCGCAGGCGGCCGGCAGCGGTCGCGGGAGGCTAGTCATGAGTTCCGGCATGAAGGCTCGTTGGATCGGCACTGCTCTGACCCGCGGTGTTTTGTTGCTGTGGCGTGCACCTGCACGGGGGCGCGTTGTACTGCGTCGGCGGGCACCTGTTGTCGCGGCACTGTGCATGGCACTGGTCGTTCCTGCGGGACTTGGCGTGCCGGCGGCTCACGCTGCCGGGGGCGGCCTGGGCAAGCCGGCGCTGCCGAAGCAGCGGGTCGACAAGGTACGGAAACATCCGGGCCTGGGCGCGAAGAAGGCCCGTGCGCAAGTTGCGAGAACCGGGGCCGCCAACGCGGCCCAGGCCCAGCGCGCACGTGCCCAACAGCACGTGGTCTGGCCGCACACCGCCGAGGTGACCGGGCGAATACCGGGGCAGGGCCTGGCCAAGCTGACAGCTGGAGGACTGCCGGTCACCGTCGTACCCGGGCGGGGGACCAGTTCGGCGGCGGGCCAGGTTCGGGTGCGGGTTCTCGGGCAACAGCAGGCCCGGGCAGCGGGCATCAAGGGTGTGCTGCTGACGACATCGGCCGCTGAGCCGGGCTCCGCCCAGGTGAGCATCGACTACTCGGCGTTCGCCTCCGCCTACGGCGGCGGCTGGTCCGGTCGCCTGCGGCTCGTTCAACTCCCGGCATGCGTGCTGACCACGCCGCGGAAGGCCGCCTGCCAGACACAGACCCCGCTCGGCTCGCACAACAACATCAGTGCTCA
This sequence comes from Streptomyces sp. C1-1, assembly GCF_050214755.1. Classification (NCBI taxonomy): domain Bacteria; kingdom Bacillati; phylum Actinomycetota; class Actinomycetes; order Kitasatosporales; family Streptomycetaceae; genus Streptomyces; species Streptomyces sp. C1-1. The sequence goes on from NZ_CP189826.1 coordinate 6,700,896, forward strand.
GACACTGTCGGCCAAAGTCAGCTTGGGGACGGCCGGCAGCGGCAGCGGCACTCCGCGGGCCTCGCGCTCGGTGCCGCGCACGTCGTTGATGGCTGCCGGCACAACGTCGGCCACGGTGCTGGCCGTGACCGCCACCTCATCGGGGGAATCGGCCTCCGGTGCCGGCAACTACGCGGCCAGCCCCCTCTCGGCCTCCTCCAGCTGGGAAGCAGGCAGTGCTTCGGGCGGCTTCACCTGGTCCTACCCACTGACCACTCCGCCGGCCGCTGCGGGACCTTCGCCGCAGCTGTCGCTGTCGTACGACTCGGGGAGCGTGGACGGCAGGACGGCTTCGACGAACAACCAGGGAACGCTCGTCGGTGAGGGCTTCGGCGATGTGGCGTCCTCCTACGTCGAGCGGTCCTACGCCTCGTGCGACGACGACGGCGACAGCGGCAAGTACGACGAGTGCTGGAAGTACGACAACGCTTCGCTCGTGCTGAACGGCAAGTCCACCGAACTGGTAAAGGACGACACCACCGGCGTCTGGCACCTGAAGGACGACGACGCCTCCACCGTGACCCACTCCACCGGCGCCGACAACGGCGACAACGACGGCGAATACTGGACCGTCACCACCGGAGACGGCACCAAGTACGTCTTCGGCCTGAACAAGCTGCCCGGAGCGGACACCCAGCGCACCAACTCCGTATGGACCGTTCCGGTGTTCGGCAACAACTCCGGCGAGCCCGGCTACGACCAGGGATCCGTCTTCGCCGACCGCTCCCTCACCCAGGCCTGGCGCTGGAACCTGGACTACGTCGTGGACCTGCACGGCAACGCGATGTCGTACTGGTACACCGCGGAGACCAACTACTACGGAAAGGACGGCGCGTCCACCGGCACCACCCAGTACACGCGGGGCGGCTACCTCACCAAGATCCTCTACGGGCAGAACAAGGACACCCTGTTCACCGGCACCGCCTCGGACGAGGTCACCTTCAGCTATGACGAGCGGTGCACCGCCGCCGACTGCTCCTCGCTGACCTCCTCCACCGCCTCCAGCTGGCCCGACGTCCCGTACGACTCCATCTGCGCCTCCGGCGCGGACTGCAAGGCCACCGGCCCGGCGTTCTTCACCCGCAAGCGCCTGACCAGCATCGACACCCACGCCTGGTCGGCCGCCTCCAGCGCCTACACGGACGTCGACTCCTGGGCGCTGACCCAGCAGTTCCTGGACCCGGGCGACATCGGCAACAGCACCGACCAGACCCTCGTCCTCAAGAGCGTCCGACACACCGGCAAGAACGGCACCGCGATCTCTCTGGACCCGGTCACGTTCACCTACCAGATGCGGGAGAACCGGGTCGATTCCGCCACGGACAACGTCCTGCCGCTGAACCGGCCCCGCATTCAGACCATCACCTCCGAAGCCGGCGCCATCACCACGGTGACGTTGTCCAACCCGGAATGCGTACGCGGCTCCAACATGCCGTCGTCCGAGGACAACGACACGATGAGCTGCTACCCGGTCTACTGGCACGTCAACGGCGCCACCGAGGCCACGCTGGACTGGTTCAACAAGTACCGGGTCACCGACGTCATCACCTCCGACCCCACCGGTCTGGGCGAGACGATGGAGAACCACTACAGCTACTCCGGGCCGGCCTGGCACTACAACAACGACCCGTTCACCCCGGCCAAGGAGCGCACCTGGTCCGACTGGCGCGGCTACCGTACCGTCACCACGCTGAAGGGCGCGTCGAGCGAAACCCAGTCCAAGACCGTGTCGTTGTATCTGCAGGGCATGGACGGTGACAAGCAGAAGGACGGCACGACCCGCTCGGTCTCCGTCCCGGGCATCGGCTTCACCGGCCTGAGCGTGGCCGATCAGACCGACAGCGACCGCTTCTCGGGCTTCACCCGCGAGCAGATCTCCTACAACGGGTCCACCCCGGTCACCGCCACGGTCAACGACCCCTGGTCCAGCCGCACGGCCAGTCAGCAGAAGTCGTACGCCGACATCGAGGCCTACTTCGTCCGCACCTACAAGACGCAGACCTCGACCTACCTGACCGCTGCCGCCAAGTGGCGCACCCGCAGCGTGACCACCAGCTTCGACAGCTACGGCATGCCCGCCACCGTCTACGACGCCGGCGACACGGCCGTCACCGGCGACGAGACCTGCACCCGCACCTGGTACGCCCGCAACGACAACCTGGGCATCAACTCCCTGGTCTCCCGCACCCGCGTCGTCGGCCGGGCCTGCTCCACCGCCGAGACCGACCTGAGCCTGCCAGGCTCGTCGAGCACTCGCGGGGACGTGCTGTCCGACGCGGCCACGGTCTACGACTCCGCCACGGCCACCGCTTGGACCGCGTCGCAGACCCCGACCCTGGGGGACGCGAACTGGACCGGACGTGCCTCCGCCTACCCCGCCACGGCCACCAACGGCGAGCGGGCCCCGACCTCCTGGCAGACCGTCGAAAAGACCACGTACGACACCCTGGGCCGGCCCTTGAGCGTGACCGACGCGCTGGGCAACCCGACGACCACCGTCTACACCCCGACCACGACGGGACCGCTCACCAAGACCACGGTCACCAACGCGAAGACTCAGAAGTCCTATACCTACTTCGACTACGCCCGCGGCACTCCCGTCAAGGCCTACGACGTCAACACGAAGCTGACCGAGTCGACGTATGACGCACTCGGCCGGGTGACCGCCGTCTGGCTGCCCAACCACCTCCGCGCCGCCGGATACGGCGCCAACTACACGTACGCCTACTCCGTCACGAACAACACGCCGTCCTGGGTCTCCACCTCCAGCATCCTCGGCGAAGGCGTCTACAACACCAGCTACACGATCTACGACTCGCTGCTGCGGCCGCTGCAGACCCAGTCCCCGACCGCGAACGGCGGCCGGCTGCTGACCGACGCCCGCTACAACAGCCGCGGCCTGGCCTACGAGACCTACGCAGACGTCTTCGACTCCACCGCCACCCCCTCCGGCAGCTACGCCCGTGCCGAATACGGCGGCGCACCGAAGCAGACCGACACCGTCTACGACGGAGCCGAACGCCCGACCAAGAGCAGCTTCTACGTCTACGGCGTCAAGAAGCGGTCCACATCGACGACGTACACCGGAGATTCCACCGCCACCACGGCCCTGGCCGGCGGATCCGCGGCCCGCACCATCACCGACGTCTTCGGCCGCACCACCGAGCAGCGCGAATACTCCGGTACCGACCCGGCCGACACTGCCTACGGTTCGGGCGTCGGCACCGCCTACAGCGCCACGAAGTACACCTACACCCGTGACTCCAAACCGGACACCGTCACCGGCCCCGACGGCACCCAGTGGTCCTACACGTACGACCTGTTCGGCCGTCAGGCCTCGGCGACAGACCCGGACAAGGGCACGAGCACCACGTCGTACACCGACCTGGACCAGGTCGCCACCACCACCGACTCCCGCAAGACCACCCTCCTGTACGGCTACGACGAACTCGGTCGCAGGACCGACCAGTGGCAGACGGCCAAGACCGACGCCGACAAGCTCGCCCATTGGGCCTACGACACCCTGGCCAAGGGGCAGCTGGACTCGTCCACCAGCTATGTCGGAGGGGTGACCGGCACCGCCTACACCCGCAAGGTCACCGCCTACGACAGCCTGTACCGGCCGACCACCACCCAGTTGCTCCTGCCCTCGACCGACGCCCTGGTCACGTCCGGCGCCGTCACCTCCACGCTGACCCTCTCGACGTACTACAACCTCGACGGCACCCAGCAGTACATCTCCGAACCTGCCGCCGGGGGCCTGGCCGCGGAGAAGGTCGTCACCCACTACGACAGTGCCGGTCTGCCCACGGACGTGGCCGGCCTCAGTGGCTACCTGCTCGGCGCCGCCTACTCCGAAATCGGCCAGCCCCAGCAGTTCACCCTGGGCACCTCCGCGGCCGAGGGCACCAAGAAGGCCTACATCACCAACACCTGGGAGGAAGGCACCGACCGGCTCAAGCAGTCGGCGGTCACCGACCAGACCCACAACTACGAGCTGCAGGAACTGAACTACGGCTACGACGACTCGGGCAACGTCACCTCCATCACCGACCCCACCACCCTCGGCGGCACCGGCAAGGCCGACGACCAGTGCTTCGCCTACGACGGCCACCAGCGTCTGATCGAGGCCTGGACCCCGTCCACCGCCGACTGCTCCGCCTCCGGCCGTACCACCGCGAACCTCGGCGGCGCCGCCCCGTACTGGACCTCGTACAGCTACACCGACGGCGGCCTGCGCTCCACGGAGACCAGCCACACCTCCGCCGGTGCCAGCACCAGGACGTACTGCTACGGCGACACCGCTCACCCGCACGGCCTGACCGCCACCACCACGGCCACTTCGTGCACGGGTGTGACCGCGACGTATGCCTACGATGCGACCGGCAACACCACCGGCCGCCCCAACGGCACCGACACCCAGAGCCTCACCTGGAGCCCTGAGGGCCAACTCGGCACCCTCACCGAGAAGTCCAGCTCCGGCACCACGAAAAGCACCACCAGCCACGTCTACGACGCCGACGGCACGCTCCTGATCCGCCGCAACACCGGCGGAGAGACCGTCCTCTACCTCGACGACGGCACGGAGGTCCACCTCGACACCTCCACGTCGACCGCCAAGTACTGGGCCCAGCGGTACTACAACGCCGGCGGCCAGGTCATCGCTCTGCGCACCGACAAGACCGGCACTGAGACCCTCTCCTGGCTCGCAGGCGACCAGCACGGCACCAGCAGCCTGACCCTCGATGCCACCAGCCAGGCGGTCACGAAGCGATACACCAGCCCCTTCGGCGCCCCCCGCTCCGGCGGCACCGGCACCTGGCCCGACGACAAGGCCTTCCTCGGCAAGTCCGCCGACTCCGCCACCAGCCTCACCTACGTCGGTGCCCGCGAATACGACCCGGCCACCGGCCGTTTCCTCAGCGTCGACCCGGAACTCGACACGAGCGACACTCAATCCCTCAACGGCTACACCTACGCCGACAACAGCCCGGTGACCCAGAGCGACCCCACGGGCCTGGAGAGCTGTGGACCCGTTCACTTCTGCTCCGGAAATAACGGCACATACGGAACCTATCACCCTGAACAAGACCCAGGGTCGAAGAAGTACAAGGGCTCCAGCTACTACTGCGACACGCACAAATGCGGCGGCGGCGGTGGCACCGGCAGGGCCCCGGCGAGCGATCCGGTCACGATCGCGCCGATCCCGCCGCGCCAGTTCGGCGAGGAGGCGAAACGCGCATGGCTCGACGCACTCCACATGGTCGACAAGCAGAACCGGATGACGGACGCCAACGACATGTGGGACGCCCGCAACGGAATCCACCTGGCGAGTGAGACGTTCTGGGAGGTCTTCTGCGACGAGGCCCCCGGAGCCTGCCCCAAGAGCCGGCCCGACGCTCACAACTCCACCGACTTCGGGTATTTCCCGATGACTTCGTCGGACTCGTCGGGAGAGTCACTCAAAGACGTTCTACGTGGAGGACCCTCGGCGGCAGCTGCCGGAATCTGGTATAGAAATCTGCGCCCCGACGAGGATCCGGCAGAGGGATTGTTCGCCAAGAACGTTGACGGTGACTACACCATCAACGTGCAGATAGGTCAGGGGAGTCGGGTGCGGACCCAGTGGATTTCAGTGACGAAGAGCTGGGATGTGATCAAGAAGTGGCGCCAGCCTGGTCAGCGGGTCGCTATCATCGACGGCGACAAAGTCGAGGCGCGGCTGGTCGATCTCACCTCGGCGGAAAACAGGGCCAGGTACCTGCGGGGATGGTCTGCGAACACAAATGCGCAATCATCGCAAGAGGCTCTGGTCGAGAGATACATAAACCCGAGCGCCATCATCGGAATGGTCGAAGATGAGGAATGATCCAGTGGATGAGGAACTCGTGTCGCAACTGAGCGAAGCGGCTGACGGATTCATCGTTCCCCTGCGCCTGAACGACGGGTTCGATCGGCTCGCGCTGGACGAGCTGTGCAGGCAGATCGACCGGCTCGGGCAGCAGTGGCGCACGGCCGAGGTCATTCCGAAATCGGCCGCTCTCATCCTCTCGGAGTTGTACCCGGCGATCAGCGCCTGCGCCGACCTTTACGCGGGGGACGAACGCCAGAGAATGATCGAGGCCGCTGTGCAGGTCGGGGAAAGGGTCACCTTCGCCTTGGACCCCGCGGGCGAACCCGAGATGTGAGGCCTCGCGCCGCACCGCCACCGCACGCGACGAGCCCCGGACCACTCCTCCGGGGCTCTCTCGGCTAAGCAGCTCCGCGAGGAGTGGGTCTCGCGGGGTGGCCAAGGAGTCAGGGAACCTCTTCGAAAATGCCTCCTGAGGGTGCTCGACACGCTTGCCGGAACCGGTTCCAACCCGCAGCCGCGCGAGGCAGGTCGGGTCCTTCGTCAGGAGTGCGCTGCGGCAGGGCCGGGCAGGATCACTGCGCAATCACGAGGAGAAACGTTATGAACAGCAACTTTTCTGGTTGCGGCGAGGGCGGCAGGGTCCTGGTGACCCCGCCGCGATCATGATTTCTAGATCGTCTGGACGCCGATTCCGGCCAAGTCGGTATGGCGCCAATGACCTGGTTCGTGTCGGCGTCGAGCGGGTCTCCCGTCGGCACGTCGCGTAGCGGGAACGGGCCCATGGGGGCCCCGGCACATCCGGCACGCTGTCCTCGGATGGCCTTGTTGTGGCCCATGCCTGTGTCGATGTTGGTGATGTATCCTGGGTGCATACATCGTGGATGATGGAGGTGCCCGATGTCCGTCACGCAGATCGATCTCGACGACGAGGCGCTGGCCGAGGCCATGCGGCTCATGGGTGTCACGACGAAGAAGGAGACCGTCAACGCGGCCCTGCGGGACTACGTTGCGCGGATCAAGCGGCTCGAGGCTGCGGAGAAGCTGGCCGAGCGAGGCGCGCGCGGCGAGTTCGAGCAGGCTGCGGCGGCGCGTGACGCGGAGAAGCGTGCGCGACGCGAGGCCTTCGAGTGATCACGTATCTGGTGGACACCTCGGCTCTGTGGCACCTGTTTCGCACCCCAGGTGCGTTGCGTCCCTGGGAGGGGCACATCGCTGCCGGGGTGTTCCACCTCTGCGAGCCGACACGGGCCGAATTTCTCTACTCGGCAACCAGTCCGTCCCATCGGGATGAGCTTGCGGAGGAACTGGACGCGCTCTGCTTGTTTTCTCCGGTTCCGAAGAACGCCTGGCGTTGGGTCGATACCGCGCAGTACAAACTGACCCAGCGGGGCCAGCACCGCGCGGCTGGAGCGATCGACCTGTTGGTGTGTGCGACAGCTGTGCATCATGGGCACACCGTGCTCCACGTGGACAACGACTTCGTGACGGTGGCCGGAGTTCTCAAGGAAGTTCAGCACCGAGACGCGCGAGTCTGATCTTCCGGAGCCAGTTCACGCTGTCGGTCGGTAGGCCTCTCGACGACCGACACCCCAAGTCGCTGCCCCGGCATATGTATTCGGCCTGAACGAGCTGCGCGGAGCAAACACCGCACGCCACGCGATGCGTACGGGTATGGGGATGCCCTGCCAGGAGAGGACGAAGGCGACCACTGAACCCGGTCCCGTCCGCGGCCCGCCCGAAGTTGAGATGGTCTCGGGGCCGCCTGGAGAACGGAGTCCAGTCGGTCAGACCCGCCCAGGTGATGGATCTGATGCCGTCCCACGTGGGCGGTTCCCTCAAGCTGCTGAAGATGGTGGTGAGCACCCACGGCGGCCGTGTGGTCGCCAGCACGGCGCCGGTGGATACGCCGGTCGCCGGGCACGGAACGATTTCCGTGACCCGGCCCGGTGGCATCGTCCCGAGGGGAGGACCGGAGACTGGATCCGTCGGCTGTGACGTCAGTTTGCTGTCGGGGACAGGTCTGGGTGCTTGTTGATCTGCCAGACCAGCTTCGGGCGCTCCCTGAGCATGTCCTTGGCAATGGGATCGTGGAAGTACTTCTTGTATAGCCGGACGTAGGTGCCGTCCTCGATCATCGCGTCGATCGCGGCGTCTATGTCCTTCAGCAGCTTCGGGTCGCCGTCCTTGCGCAGGGGGAAGGCGCTGCCCTGCAGGCTGTCGAGTTCCACCGCGATGCGCACCGGCTGCTTCTGGGCGTATTCGTCGGCGTCGGCGCCGCCCAGGACCACTCCTTCGACACCACCGGAGAGGAGCTGGGTGATCAGTGCTGTCTGGTCTTTGAACTTGACCAGTTCGGCGCGGGGCATCTCGCGATTGACGAACGTTTCCTGCACGGATCCGCTGACGGCACCGATCCGCTTGCCGTCGAAGTCGGAGAGCCTGGTCTGCTTGCTGCCCTTGAGGGTGAGGACATCGGTGAAGCCCCAGTAGTACGGGGTGGTGAAGGCGACCTGCTTCTTGCGCTCGGGGGTGGCGCCGACCCCCGCGACGCCGATGTCGTACTGGCCGGCGGACAGGCCTGCGAGGATGCCCTGGAGGTTCGTTGTCTTGTACTGGACCTTGACGCCGAGACGCTCGGCGGCCTCGTTCATCAGGTCTACGGCGAACCCGCTCGGCTTGCCTGAGGCGTCGGTGACGGCGAAGGGCGGCTGTTCGGCCTGGGTGCCGGCTGTGATCACGCCGGACTGGACGAGGGATGTCGCCTCGCGGACGAAGATGTCCACCTCGGCGTGGTCGGGTACGACGTTGGGTGCGCCGCCGCCCCGCACGACGACGCCGTGCACCCGGGCGGTCGGGGGGATGAACTGCCGCAGCGAGTCGACCGCCGTGAGGAAGAGCTGGGTCCCCGCGGCTGCCGAACGGCCGTCCCAGGGCGCCTTGGCCGCGTGCGCGGAGACTCCCCGGAAGACGACCCGCAGATGGCTCGCGGCGAGAGCGTGCCGGGCGCGCAGGCTCCGGTCCGCGGGATGGAACATCACTGCGGCGTCGACTCCGTCGAAAACACCGCGTTCCAGCATCAGGATCTTGCCGCCACCGCCCTCCTCTCCCGGGGTGCCGATCACCTTGAGCGTGCCTCGATGGCCGGGACGCACGGAAGCCGCGGCGACGGCGGCGGTCAGACCGCCGGCCGCGATGAGGTTGTGCCCGCAGCCGTGACCTATGTCCGGCAGGGCGTCGTACTCCAGCAACACCGCGATCGTCGGGCCGTCCGCGGAGCCGCGGTGAGTCGCGGTGAACGCCGTCGGCAGGCCCGCCACGGCCTTGTCCACCTCGAAACCCGCAACCGCCAAACGCGCGGCGAGCTGCTCGACGGCGTAGTGCTCCTCGAACCGGGTCTCCGGCGTTCCGTGCAGATCGAGGCTGAGCTGGTCCAGTGCCGCCCGGCGCTCGCGCACGGCGGCACACAGGTCGGCGGGGACACGAAGGGTCATGGCAACTCCGGGCTGGTCCTGTTTGGGTTGCCGGAACCGTAGGCGGTGCGGGGAGCGGTACCTAGAATGCTTACCGGGGGAGCGATAAGCGACAGGCCGTGGACCGGAGGTGAGCGTGAGCGTCGTACTCACACTTGCCGGCGCCGGTCCGACCCACGTCGTGGCGGGCGCATCTCCCCTCGCGGAGCTGACGGCAGCACTCCATGCCTACACCGAGACCGAGCACCACCACTGGGCTCTTCGCTGGGCACGTGGTCTGGAAGCCGAGCCGGACCGTGGCGACACCTTGGTCGGCACCAGAGCGAGCGTCTCCACCCTCAGCTCCGAGACACGGCGCCACATCCGGGAATGGGCACCCTTGTGGGCCTCTTACCGGGCCCGCTACCTGCTTCCGCTGAGTCCGGTGGGAGACCGCACGCTCGCCGAGGAGCTCGCGGACATCGAGCGGCTGCCCCTCCCGCTCTTCGCGGAGCTGACCGGGTACGCGATCAGGGGCGGCAACTCCGGAACCCCGCTGAACCGGCTTCTCAGGGACGCCGGGCAGCGCGCAGAACTGCTGGCGTCGGCCGAGCGCCGCTCCACCGTACGAGCCGAGCTCGCCGACAGACTTCTGGGCGACCCCGGCAGCCTGCGTACGGACCTGCTTGATCTGCTGATCTGCGCCGCCCGGGCCCTGGAAGCGGACTTGGCCCGTGCCGAGCGGGTGATCACCGAACAGCTGCCGGGATTGTGCAAGAGCAAACAGCGAGAGGGTCCGGGCCCGACCCTCGCCGGTCTGGACCCCTCGGCGTCCTACCGCGACGAGCCGCCCCGTGTCGTCTTCGACAAGTTCCACCACGGGATCGTGAACGTAGCCACCACCCCGGTGCTCATCGTGCCGTCGGTCTTCGGGCGACCGCACCTGCTGGTGAAGCACGAGCCCGGCTTCGCCGCGGTCGTCCAGTACCCCCTACTTGCGGAGGGGAGCGACCAGCCTGCCCACCCCGTCGTCAACCGCCGCCTCGAAGTGCTGTGCGACGCAGGTCGGCAGCGCATCGTCCGTGCCATCGCGAGAGAACCGCTCACCCCGTCCGAACTGGCCGACCGCGGAGGTATGTCCCTTCCGCAGGTCTCCCGCCACCTCGCCCGGCTGCGTGAGGCCGGCCTCGTCACGGTCGTGCGTGACGGCCGTCGCGCCTACTACCAGCTCGACCTCGAACGGGTACGCCGCCTCGGCGACGATCTCCTGACCGTCCTGTTCCACTGAGTTCGACCGGTCGCGCCCACGCGGGTGCAGCGCGCGGAACCCGCTTGCGCAGGAGCTGCCGATGCTTGTCCTCGCCGCGGCAAGCGTCGTCGTCGATGCGCATGGAACTTCTAGCGTTGGCGCATCCGAGAGCCTTCGTGCCTCGGGCGAGCAGAGGAGTTCTCGCCATGAACGCTCAGTGCGGCCGCACCTGGTCCATCACCGTTCCCGCAGACGCCCGCGGAGTTCCTCGTGTGCGCGGAGCCGTCTGCGACACGCTCCGCGCATGGGGAACAGTGGACGAACATGCCGTCCAGACAGTGCGGTTGATCGTCTCGGAGCTGGTGACGAACGTCGTGCTCCACGCTTCCGCTGCCACCGCGGAAGCAGTCGTGACGATGGAGATGCTCGACGACTTCCGCATGCGCCTGGGAGTACACGACAGCCACCCGGGGAGCCCGGTACCCGTGCAGAGTGACGTCGGATCACTTCACGGCCGTGGTTTGTCGATTGCGCAGGCGTTGGTGCAGGAACTGGACGGGGTGCTGTTCGTCGAGCGAGCACTCGATGGCGGGAAGACGGTCGGAATCGTCGTGGCCGCCTCCTCCGGCACTCTCCCGCAGGCCGGTCACGACAGGGCCTCGGCGGGAGCACATGCTGAGCGCGAGGAGAAGAATCATGCCTCCATCGCTCTGCACGAGAGATTGAGTGCGCGGACGAAGAAGTTCAGCTCCCCCGGCTGCGCGCGGTGAGCTGCCTTCGGCGCGGGACAGCGCCTCCGCGACGTGACCATTGATGCCAAAGGGGATGGCGAGTGGGACGGCGGCGGGCCGCCCCACCCGCCATGAGCGGCTGGTCAGCCTGGACGCCGTGCTCGGCGCCGGGGCCATGACGGCGACCGCGGCAGGCCCAGTTCAGGCGCGGTTTGACGCCTCATCCTTCTCGGCCTCCGTCAGTCTTTTCCGATCCTTGTGTCCAACCAGCGGGACACCATCCGAAGTCCCGCCTGTACGTCGAACCATGCTCTGGTTGGCACGAGGTGGGGAAGCCTGTGACGGAGGCGTCCTCCGTACCGTGTGTCCGAAGTTGCAGCCCGCCCGATCGCTCCAGCTCACTGTGGAAGAAGGCGACTGAGCCGGATACGTTGACGAGACAACCTCCGGCCTGTCGATAAGGCCAGAGAGGCTCCGCCCCGAGCAGAGGGGCGGAGCCTCTGCGCGTTGGAATGAAAATCCGCTGCAGGCAGGTTCGAAGGCCGTCCTTGAGCTGGCTCGATCGCCCTTCATGCCTTCAGCACGATCCTGTCGGGCCTCATTGAGGCCGAGTTGAGGCCGCAAGGACAGGAACAGACTGACAAGGGCTGACTAGCCCCAACATGGATAACCTCATCTGACCTGCGAAAACGTCAAGGATGAGCGTTGATCGCCAAGGACCGCCAAGATCCTCAAAGGACTCATAATCCGTCGGCCGTGGGTTCGAGTCCCACTCGCCCCACTGTGTAGGTCTGTGACCTGCGGAAACGTCTCAGCGGGCCTGCGGATTCAGGGCTTTGGGCCAACGGATTGAATCCGCTGCTCGTGAGTTCAAGGGCGTTGTGGACGCTGATGGGACGCAGGTCAGCAGAAGTGGCTGCCTGGGGCCGGCTGGGAGAGCGGTTCGTGAGCGGTTCTGGTGTCGCTGATGGTGCGGGCGCGGGCGGAATCCACTCGTACAGGCTTCCCGCCCAGCCCGCCTCGCCCGACCTGCTACCCCCATCCGCCGTCTTCAACGAGGCCCGGTCCGCTGCGGGCCCGTGATGTCTGCGAAGCCCTCGACCGCGAACTGCTGCCCAAGAACACCGAAGGCACCCGCGCCAAGCTGAAACGCTCCGTCAAGCTCGGCATCCTCACCGAGATCGACACCGGCAGCTTCGCCAGGAAAGCAGTAACCGACCAAGGCCCGCGACCAGCCTGGGAAGGATCGTGCTCCGCCGACGTCTGGCCCGCGACTGTGAGCCCCTCCCCGCCAACTCAGCGGGACACTGTCTCCGGCGCCGGGGTCAGCCGGCGAGGACGCGGTTCAGCCAGGCCAGCAGGTCGCTGACGATCTCCTGTTCGTTGGTCTCGTGGAACAGCTCGTGGCGGGCTTCGGGATAACTGAGATAGGTCACGTCGATGAGGCCGGCCTCGCCGTAGCGTTCGACAAGCAGGTTGCTGAGGGAGAGATCGGCGTTCAGCGGATCGTGATCCCCGACCAGGACGCAGATGGGCAGATCCGCCGGGATGCCCTTGGGCTGGGCAAGTGACGCCGAGGCGATCGTGATGTCAGCCATGCCCTGGGCGTCGAGGCTGAAGCCGCACATGGGGTCGGCGAGGTAGGCGTCGACGGCCGGTTCGTCCCGGCTGAGCCAGTCGAACGGCGTGCGGCTGGGCTGGAACGCCTCGTTGAGCGCGAGCAACGGGTCTCCTCCCTCCGCGGCCTCCTGCGCCTGTGCCGTGAGCATGACGTCGACCGCAGTAGTACCGGCGAGGGCGAGTGCGTCGATCAGGTGGGCGTGGTCCAGGACGTACTGCTGCGAGGCGAAGGAACCGAGGCTGTGTCCGAGCAGCACCAGGGGCAGGCCGGGGTGCTGCTCGCGGATGGTCTCTGACACGGTGACCATGTCACTGACGAGTCGGTTCCAGCCGTCGTCCCCGAGATGACCGGGCTCGGCGTGCCTGCTCAGCCCGTGTCCGCGGTGATCGTTGGCATAAACTGCGTAGCCCTCAGCGGTCAGTGCTGCCGCGAGTGCGGCGTAGCGGCCGGCGTGCTCTCCCATGCCGTGGGCGATCTGGACGACGGCTCGCGGGGGCGTCTCCGGCTTCCATTCGTGCACGTGGATCTGGACGCCGTCTTCGCTTTCGAAGGTGAACATCGGGTTCCTTGTCTTGGGTACGCGGGCAGCCCTGAGCGTCCGGCCGAGTTGTACGGGCCGAGTTGTACGGGGTGGGCCGGCCCGAGCGGTTCAGGCTCACGGCGGTTGTGGTGTACGACGGTTGCGGCCGCCCGGCCTGGTCAGACGTGCTGCTCGCCGAGGTAGCCGGCGATGATCCGGGACTGGTCGGCCCGGAGTTCCTGGGCCGCGGCGTGCGCGGTGATCTCGCCGTGGGAGAGGACGTAGCCGCGGTCGGCCATGTCGAGGGCGAGGCCGACGTGCTGTTCGACGAGCAGCACCCCGCAGCCGGTGTCGTCGGCATAGCGCCTGACTATGGGCAGCAACTCCTCGACGATGATGGGTGCCAGACCGAGGCTGAGCTCGTCGAGCAGGAGCAGCTTGGGGCTGCGGGCCAGGGCCCGTCCCATGGCGAGCATCTGCTGCTCGCCGCCGGAGAGCAGTCCTGCCTTGCGGTCCTGGAGGCGGGACAGGGCGGGGAAGTAACGCGTGGCGGCCGCCTGGTCGAGGCGCTCGCCCCGGTGACCGAGGCGCAGGTGTTCCGCCACCGTGAGGCCGGAGAAGATGCCTCGTCCTTCCGGAACGTGGGCGATGCCGAGGCGGGCGCGGGTCGCTGCCGGGATCCTGTCGAGGTCCGTTCCGTTGAAAGTGATGTTGCCGGCAAGGGGGCGCAGCAGGGCGGAGACGGCCTTGAGCGTGGTGGTCTTCCCCGCTCCGTTGGCCCCGAGGAGGGCGACGACCTCTCCCGCGCCTACTTCGAGGTCGATCCCGCGGATGACAGCGGCTCCGTCGTATCCGGCGGTGAGTCCGGCCACCTTCAGGACGGGGGTGCTCATGGTGTCTCCGGTGTGCTGGTGAGGGCCTTGGCGGAGCCGGCGGTCGAAGTGCCGGACGCGGTGGCAGGCTGGACGGCGGATGCCCCGAGGTAGGCGGTCACGACGGCGGGGTCGGTTCGGACCTGTGCCGGTGTCCCGGAGGCGATCACCTTGCCGAACTCCAGGACGACGACGTGGTCGCAGATGCCCATCACCAGGCTCATGTCGTGGTCGATGAGGAGCAGCGCGGTCCCGGCCTCGGCGACCGCGCGCAGTCTGCGTCCGAGTTCGGCGCTCTCCGTCGTGTCCAGGCCGGCCGCGGGTTCGTCGAGACAGATGATGCGGGGGCGGGCTGCCAAGGCCCGTGCCACGCCGACGAGTTTGCGTCTGCCCTGGGACAGTTCGTGTGCCGAGGCGTCGGCCAGGTCCTCGAGTCCCAGGGCCGCGAGGGCCTCAGGGACAGCGGGGTTCGAGGCCGGGCGGCGGCCGAAGGTCTCGCCGAGCGCGGTCCACCACGTCGAAGGGTCCGCCGTGACCTGGAGGTTCTCCGCGACCGTGAGGTCTTCGAAGAGTTCGCTGCTCTGGAAGGTGCGGGCGAGTCCTCGGCGGGCTCGTACATGGGGCGGCCGTCCGGTCAGGTCCTTGCCATCCAGTTCCACCCTTCCTCGGGCGGCGACGAGGCCGGTGACCGCGTCCACGAAGGTGGTCTTGCCGGCCCCGTTGGGGCCGATGAGCCCCACGAGTTGGCCCTCGCCGACCTCCAGGGAGACATCGCTGAGCGCGTGGACGCCGCCGTAGCTGACGCCCAACTGCTGGACAGAGAGCACGTTCACGGTGCGACCTCCTTGGCGTCGGCAGTGGAACGGCCGAGGTGGATCTGTGGGGAGCCGACGGCGGATGCGTTGTCGGCCAGTGGTCCGGTCGTGGCCGCCGCGCGTCTCGCCCTCTTCGCCGTCCTCCGGCGGTGGGCGGCGCCCGCGATGCCGTCGGGGTTGGCGATCAGCGTCACGATCAGGGAGACGCCGCCGAAGAGCAGGGCCCAAGTGCCCTTGATCCCGAACCACTTGTCCAGCGCGTGGGGCAGCAGCGCCTCGGTGGACATCAGCCCCGCGATCACGGCTCCGGACACCATCGTGATGCCGCCGATGTAGGCGAAACCGATCAGCCCGAGGGCGGCCAGCGCGGTGAACCGGGCGGCGCTGACCGAGCCGAAGTTGTAGCCGTAGAGGGTGCCGGCGGCGCTGGCGATGAAGGAACTGATCGCGAACGCGGCGATCTTCACGGCGCGCACGTCGACACCGGCCGCCGCGGCGGCGCGCTCGTTGGAGCGGACGGCGAGCATCCGCCGGCCGAGTCCGGTGCGCCTGAGATGGGCGACGTACAGTCCGAGGGCGACGGTGACGGCCAGGACGAGGAAGCCGAACATGGGGCTGGGTTCGTTGCCGTCCAGGCCGCGGAAGTCCGCTTTCGGGCCGAGGTCGATCCCGAACAGGCGCGGCGGGGGTACGGACACTCCGGCCGTTCCGCCGAACGAGGTGTTGTTGAACAGCGCCTGTTCCATGGCCAGAGCCGCGGCCAGGGTGACGACGGCCAGGCTCACGCCCCGCACCCGCAGGGCGGAGACGCCCGCGGCCACTCCGAGCAGTGTGGCCAGCACCATCGCGCCGAGGGCGGAGAACGGGAACGGGATCCCCCACCGGACCGAGAGGTGGGAGAGGACGAAGCCCGCGGTTCCGGAGAGCGCGAGCTGCATCACGGAGATCTGTCCGACGTAGCCGGTGATGACGACGTAGGACAGGACGATGACCATGCCGATCAACGAGTTCGTGAGTGCCTGGCGGAAGTCGAACGGGAGCACGATCAGTGCGGCGGCGGCGACCGCGGCGGCCATCAGGGCGGGACGTAGCAGCCGCTCGGGCAGGGGCACCGCGGGCAGTCGCTGTTCGACGAGTTCACCGCGGCGCGGCAGACCGGCACCGCGTACGTACAGGGCGACGACCATCAGGAGGAAGACGAGGAGCTGCTGGAGGCCGGGCATGGCGTTGCCGTTGTCGGTCGGGAACCAGCTCTGCGTGGACAGGTAGTACACGATCGACTGGAGCACTCCGATGAGGATGCCCGCGGTGCAGGCGATCCACAGCGAGGTGAACCCGGCGAAGAGCGCGGCGGCCAGGGCCGGGACCACCTGCAGGGGGAGCGTCATGGAGTCGACCTGGACGATGGGCGCGGCCAGGACACCGAGGAGCCCGGCGACCAGGGCGGCCAGGAGTGTGTTGGCCATCGAGACGCTGTTGGGTGACAGGCCTGCCAGAAGAGCGGCCTGTTCGTTCTCCGAGGCCGCGCGGGTGGCCAGGCCGAAGCGGCTCCACCGGTACAGGGCCCCGAGGACCAGGGCGATCACGACGACCAGTCCGGCCAGGACGAAGCGGTCGGAGGGTGTGGTGATGCCCAGCATGGTCACGGTGCCGGCCGGAAGGATGCTCGGTGCCTGCTGCGGCTGCACCCCGAAGACCAGGAGCACGGTGGCCTGCAGGGTGAGCAGGATGCCGAGGGAGGCCGCGAGTTTGGCCAGGGGCGAGACGGTGCGCAGCGGCTTGAAGACCGCCACCTCTGTCAGGACTCCGACGGCCAGCGCCACTGCGAGCGCCCCGGCGAGAGAGGGTCCCACGGGCAGGGTGAACCCGAAGAAACCGGTGGTCAGGGCCCAGAAGGCATAGGCCGAGGCCATGGCGACGGCGCCGGTGGACAGGTTGATGATGCCCGAGCCCCGGTAGGTGACCACGACGCCGAGCGCGATGCCGGCGATCAGTGCCCCCTGGCCGAGGCCGAGCACGGCGAAGAGCAGGATCTGTTCCAATTCATGACTCCTGTCATGAGTCCGCGAGTCCGCGCTGCTGAGGCTGCGTCCTGCGAGGGCGTGCGGCCTCAGCGGCGGCGGGGGCAGGCGGGGCTCACTGGGGCGGGCGGATCCAGTCGGTCAGGGCCTTGAACTGGCCCTTGCCTTCGTACTGGTAGAACCTCGCCTGGTCGTTGCAGACGGCGGGGGCGTCCGGGTACTTGCCGCACTTGACCTCGGCGGCGCCCATGATGACCGGCCCCGTGAACTTCTTGAGCTGCTCGGTCACCGACGCGGGGGTGATCTTGTCCGGGCCGACGGTGTCGAGCACCTTCGCGTACGTGAGGATCGTGCTCCAGCCCAGCGGCGCGAAGACCTTGGACTGGTCGTCCTTGCCCAGCCCCGCCTGCGCCGAGGCCTTCAGGAACGCCTTGGAGTCGGCGGCCGAGGAGTCCATCGGCAGCGTCTGGGCGACGCCGTACGTCCAGGTGGGCAGGTCCCCTCCGAGCCCCTGGGCGACATCGGGGGACATGCACAGCGGCGTGGAGACCACCGGCTTGGTGACATTGAGCTGCTTCAGTGCCTTGGCGATTCCGACGCATCCGCCACCGATGGAGATGGGGACCACGACATCCGCGGTGTTCGCCCCGGCCGCGGTGACCGGGCCGATCAGATCGGTCGACTGCGCGTCGAATCCGACGGACTTCACCTTCAGACCGGCGGCTTCCAGGCCCTTCACCGCTGCCCCGGAGGCGATCTTGTCGCCGGGCGTGCTCGTGTGGATCACCGCCGCGGTCTTCGCCTTCAGCACGTCACGGGCGTACGTGCCCCAGGTGCCGAAGATGTGCGGCAGGTCGCCGAACGTGCTGAAGGTGTTCTTCGCGGTGGGCATGGTCGGGCCCGTCGCCACTCCGACCAGCACGGGCTTCTTGCCCGCGATCACGGAGTTGAAGGAGGCGTCACCGAGGTAGAGATTGCCGACGCCGATGGCGGAGACCTCCTTGTCGCCCAGCAGTTGCTGGCCGCACTTCTGTCCCTCCTCCTCGGCGGACACCACCGTGCAGACGTTCAGCTGCAGCGGGTGCCCGCCGATGCCGCCCAGCCTGTCGTTGACGTACTTCACCGCGGCACGGGCACCGAGAGTGGCTTCGGGGTTTCCGCCGGGGCCGCCTTCGACGTTCACCCAGCCCAGGGTGACCGGGTCGAGGCCGGCGTCGGCCTTGCCCGCCTTTCCGCCGACGTAGCCGAGGTAGTCGGTCACGACGTCACTCGCCGAGCGGGAGTCCGAAGTCGCGGAGGAGCCACCCCCGGAGGCGCCGGACGACGAGGGTGCGTTGGTGCCCGATCCGCCGCATGCGGCGACGCCCAGCAGGGGCGCCATGGCGGCGGAGACGAGGCCGAGTCTGAGGGGGCGTGAGATTGCGGGCATGCGGGATCCTCCAGGATCGGAAAACGGCAGGGCGGTGCCCTGCACGGCATGCGGGGAGAGCGCGGAAGGCAGAGGAGGGGCAGGAGGGCGCACCGGGGTGACCGGTGCCTCGGTCCAGCCCGAGGAGCTTCGAAAGACCAGGTGATCGGCGCTTTCGGCTTTCGTAACTTTCTTACGGATCGGGAATCTAGGTGTACGCTGGCGCCCTGTCAACGCCCCGGTTCACACCGAATTAACGATCATGCAAGGGGAGGGGAAGGACATGACGGAGCACGCCGTGAGACGCAGGCTCCCTCGGCGCTCACCCGAAGAGACCCGGGCCCTCATGCTGGAAGCGGCCACCCAGCTCGTCTGCGCCGGCGCCTCCGACACGAGCGAGGAGGCTGTCTCCGCAGCCCTTGCTCACATCCGCGTCAAGCGGGTCACCGAGGAAGCCACCCGCATCATGCGGGAGAGGCTGGGCGACGACACGGCACCGGCGATCACGACCGGATCCATCTACCAGATCTGGCCTGCGCAGGCCGACTTCCAGGCAGATCTCCTCTTCCACCTCACCAGCCGACAGGCCGAACTGGTCCCGGGGCTGCCGGAGAGCATCCGCCGTTTCAAGAAGGCGGTCGACAGCGGCACGACTTGGCAGGAGGCTCTCAACGACGTCCTGACGGACAACCACGAGAACCACCGCGTGGACCCGATCTACCGTGTGCTGCTCGGCTTCTACGCCAGTGCCGCCAACCCACGCGTCCGCGATGCCCTGGGGCACTACGGCGAGTCGTTCACCGAGGTCGCCTGCGAGGCGTACCAGGCGCTGCTGGACGCCTACGGGCTGCGCATGCGCGCGCCCTACAAGGTCGAACACCTCGCCACCACCATCGCCGCCCTGCTCGACGGCTTCCACATGCGCTGGATCGCCGGACATCCCAACCTGGAGGACCCGGAAGGGGAGGACCGCTGGTCCCTCGCCACCCGGGCCGCGGTGATGGTGTTCGACCAGTTCACCGAACCGGCGTAGGTGGGTGCGCACGTCCATGCGTCGATGAGCGCGGAGCGGCTGCGCATTGGGCAGAGGCGTGGAGACCCGGCGTATCCCGTCTGACCAGCAAGAACGTCGTCAATGGGCACTGATCGGCAAGGCCCGCCAAGATCCTCAGAGGACTCATCATCCGTCGGCCGCGGGTTCGAGTCCCACCCGCCCCGCCATGCACACCTGTCACCTGCGGAAACGTCTCAGCGGGGGTGCGGATGCAAGGCTTTGGGGCACGGGGCTGAATCCGCCGCTCGTGAGTTCGACTCCGGTACTGTCGGCGTTAGTTCGAGTCGCTCTGACCTGCACGGATGTCTTGGTTCGGGGTGGGGCAGGGCTCCACACGCGGCGTGTGGGAGGACATGGCGCCGGATTCGGGACGCCGGCAGGACGCGAGGAATCGGACGTGCTGTCCGGCGATCTTCGAGTGCGCCGCTTTCATCGGATGTACTTCGCCGGCTTGGTGGCGGCGTTGAGCAGGTACTCCAGGGGACCGCGGCGGAAGAAGCGGGACCAGACGGCGGCGAACACGATCGCCCCGAGGACGAACAGCAGCAGCGGTACCCAGGACTGCTGGGTGCCGGTTCCGGCGGGCGTGGAAAATGCGGTCTGTGCGAGGAAGTGGCCGACGTAGGCGGTCAGGGACATGGTGCCCACGGCGATGACCGGTTTGGCCAGGCGGCGCAGTCGCGGCAGGCGTTCCATCGCCACCGTCGCGCCCACGATCACGAGGATCGCGACTCCGACGCTGCCGACGATGTCGAACGTGGTGCCGCTGTGCGGCCCGGCCGTCAGCAGCAACGAGGCCGGCTGATCGGACTCGAACGACCCGCCGTCGGGGGGCATCGATCCGGAGCTGCCGGACGACGGCCCGTCCTCCGCGAGGCTCCTCAGCGCGCCCGGGCCGGCGAGCAGCAAGGACATGCCGTACGCGGTCACGGTGAGGGCGGCACCGAGCGCGGCCAGGCGCCGCTGGACAGTGCCGGAGGACAGGTCGAGGCGGCCCAGTGCCATACCGGCGATCACGAACGGCATCCACGTGATCGCCGGGTAGAAGCCCGTGAGCAGCAGATCGAGCACGCCCACCTCGCTGAGCCGGTGGAGCGGGTCGTGGGCGTTGATGCTCTGTTGGATCGGCTGGGTCAGCAGCGAGTTGAGGGCGAAGGCCAGCTGGGGTGCGACGAGGGCGAGGGCGGCCGCGGTGGTCGCGAGCGTCCTGGCCCGCAGTCGTACCAGGGGCAGGGCGAGGAGGAAGTAGACCCCGTAGAAGCCGAGGATGATCACTCCGCCGTATTCCATCGCCATCGCGGTGCCCAGCGCCAGCAGCATCAGGGCGCGGATCGCGATCCGGGCCTTCGCCTGACGGCCCGCCAGGCCGGTCTTCGGCTCCCCGCGGCCCGCGATCAGCATCAGCGAGAAACCGGCGAGGGTGGCGAACAGGACCGACGAGTGCCCCTCCGCCAGGTACCGGACCCAGCTGCCGACGCCGTCCGTGGCCGACAGCGGGGGACCGATGTGCACGACGTACATCCCGAACACCGCCAACGCACGGGCCAGGTCCACCCCGACGAGGCGTCCCATCGAGGGACCCGGCGAGGCCGGCACGGCGGACTCGGTGGAGGTTCGGGGCTGGGGAGGCGAGCTCTCCTGCGGCGCTGACATCTCCCGCGGCGGTTGTGTCTGTGTCATAGGGAGAATCTCGCGTGGACGTCAGGCGGCGGACCATCCGGCAGGCTTCGGTGACGGCCCCGCCGATCGGCGGGTACCGCCCTGCCGACCGGCGGAGTCCCGTCCCGACCGGTCCCGGGCGACCGGACGGCTGTCTTCTCCAGCCACTTGACGGGGGTGGCCCCGACGGTCGCCGGATGGGCGCGAGTCGGCCGGGCTTCCAGGCTGGAGGCATGACACACCGTGTGCGCCACAAGGAGACCGACTCTTCCCTCCGGTCATCGGCCGACGTGCCGGGCCGTGACGCCGTCCCTGGCAGGGGCGAGTTTCTGGAATTCCTCGGTCTGACGCTGGCGGCGGGCGCCTTCGTCCTGTGCGTCGTCTCGCCTGAGCTTCCCGAAGCGTTGGTGCACAGCCTCGCCGCGAGCACAGCTGGACTCGTCGAGGGGGTCTCGTGAGCCGACGCCGCCCGACGGGACGGCAGAAGTCGGGATCGGTCAGTCCGTACTGAGCGGGATCCGTAGCCGCACTCGGTAGCCGCCCTTCGCGGTCAGGCCCGCCTCCAGGGTGCCGTGCAGAATGTCGGCCCGTTCCCGCAGACCGACCAAGCCCTGCTGCGAACCGGGCAGGGACAGGGAAGGGCGGGTCGGCGGTGAGTTGGTGACGGTCACTCCGACATCGTCGCCGTCCTGCCACAGCTCGACGTGTGCCCTGGCGCCGGGGGCGTGCTTGCGGACGTTGGTCAACGCCTCCTGGACCGTACGGTAGAGGGCCCGTTGGGCGGGGGTGCCGACGGCGGACGGAAGCTCACCCGACAACTCCGCGTGAGTCCCGCTTGATTCCACCAGTTTGTGCAGGTCGACCAGGGTGGGCTGAGGCGTCAGCTCCGTGGCGTGGCCGCCGGAGGCGCGCAGCAGCGTGACCATGGTGCGCAGTTCGTCGAGCGTGGTGACGCTCAGCGAACGGATCGTGCGGGCGGCCTCCTTGGCGTCCGCGTCCTTGGTGGCGACCTGCAGGGCTCCGGCCCGTACGGCGATCAGGCTGACCTGGTGGGAGACCACGTCGTGCATCTCGCGGGCCAGCTGGGCGCGTTCGCGGGCGAGCACGGCCTGCGCGTGCAGGGCCCGCTCGTGCTCCCTGGCCTCCTCGATCTCGGCCAGCCGCCGCGCCAGGTCCCGTTGCGCCTGGAAAAGCTGGCCGACGAGGACCGGGGCCGCGGCGGTCGCCAGGCCGTACACGAAGAAGACCAGTGTCATGGTCCGGTCGACCTCGGCCAGGGGCCACGGAGTACTGCTCGCGACGGCGGACAGGACGACGCACCCCGCGAGGAGAAGGCGGTTGCGGGAGCGTTCGGCCAGGGTGAACAGCGCCACGAGCACGACGACGGCGACATCCTGCATCAGCGCGACGGGCAGGGTGAGCAGGAAGACCCCGAGCGGGAACCTGCGCCGGAAGAACAACGCGGCGCAGCCGACCGCGGCCGGCGCGACGCCGAGGCGCGTGTGGTCCCACATGTTCAGCCATACGTCCACGGCCGCCACCGCCACCAGGACGATGTCGACGACCGGCGCGGGCACACGCTGCCACAAGGCGCGTGCACGGCTCATCGTCCGGCCTCCGACTGCGGGCGCTCGTCGAGCAGCCCGGCCCGCTGCGCCAGTAGTGCGGCCTGCACCCGGCTGGTCACCCGCAGCTTGGTGAGGATCGCGCTGACGTGGTCCTTGACCGTGCCGGCACCCAGGTGGATGCGGAGCCCGATGTCGGCGTTCGACAGGCCCTCCGCCACCAGGACGAGGACGTCACGCTCGCGGGCGGTCAGCAGCCGGACGCGGGCCGCCTCCCCGTCGACGGCCGCCCTGCTGCCGGGGTGGCTGCGCAGCAGCGTCCGCGAGGCCTTGGGGGACAGCACCACACCGCCCGCGGCCAGGGTGCGCACCAGGTGGGCGAGCTGCTCCGGCTCGGTGTCCTTGAGCAGGAAACCGGCCGCGCCGCAGTGCAGCGCGGTCAGGATGTACTCGTCGGCGTCGAACGTCGTCAGCATCGCCACCACCGGCGGATCCGCCATCGCGCGCAGCTCGCGCAGGACGGTCAGCCCGTCGACGTCCGGCATCCGGATGTCGAGCAGCACCACGTCCGGCCGATCCCGGCGGACGGTCTCCACGGCCTCGCCCCCGCTCGCCGTCGCGACGACCTCGATGTCCTCGGACGCGCCGAGAATGAGTTCGAAGCCCGAGCGGACCAGCGCCTCGTCGTCCACCACCACGACCCGGATCACGTGCGCTCCGCCTCACCTTCATCCATGCCGTCCAACCCATGCCGCCTCGACCCTAAAGCCCGACAGAGCTCCCGCGGCCCGACGAGCGGCAGCTCCAGCCACACGGCGGGGTAGCAGCCACCGGTCGGCAGGGGCACCGCAGCCTTGTGCCGGGCATGTCGTCCATGCCGTCCGCATCGCCCGGCAGCGCCGGCATCTTCGGCGACACCCCCGCCGGGATGCTGGTCGCCTCCCCGCACAGCGAAGCGACCCTGTCCATCGTGGCCAACACCGGCGTGGCGATCCTGGTGATCACCGCGTGCCTGGCTGCCGTGGACGCCTTCCCCCGGCTCGAGGGGGCCGACCCCAAGGCGGCGGCCGGGGCGGACCGTGAGCCGGTGCCCGCCGTCGGCTGACACACCTCTCACCGCCGGTCCGGAGCGCGGGCTCCGGACCGGCCGCTTCTCGTGCTCGGGAACACCCCCACTCATGGCGCACTCTGGGACGTCATCGTGGTCGGCGGCGGAACGTCGGCCGCTGCGCTCGGCCGGGTCCGGGTCGGCCGGGCTGTCCGTGGCGCCGCGCCGGACCAGGGTCTTCGCGGCCTCGAACCTGCGGGCCGCCGTGGGCCGGGCTGCTTCTCGCGGAGCCCGACGAAGTTGTCGCCGGACTCGATGCTGAGGGACAGGGTGCGAACGCTGTCGGCCTTCGGTGCCTCGCCGTACAACTGGTGGGCAACTTCGACGATTTGCTGGGAGCTGCGCAGCCCGAAGCGGCTCACAGCGATCCGAGGTCCGAGATCCGACGTCAACACCCTGGTACTCAACGCCGATCGATCGCAGTCGTACGCCGTGCTCGGCGCTGCAGTCGTCGCCGTGATCCGCAGAACCGGAACCCGCCGAGGCCGACCCACCAGGGTTGCGTGAGGCCGCAGATGGCGATGAGCCCGGCGGCGATCGTGCCGTCCCACTCGGCGGTGTTCCGGCCGGGCAGGCGCCCGCACCTCTGTCGCTCGGTGCGCGCCGTCTGAAAACCGCTCCGCCTCGTCACGCAGCGGAGGGACGAGGCGTGGCCCGGGTACGAGCAGCGGGCGGCTTCCGGCCGTCCGCCGGAGCATGTTGAGGGCTATGCTGCTGTATGGACGTCCCAGACCCCGGCGGCTTGTCCTTGCTCGATGCAGATGGCTGCGGGGAGCGGACCTTCCGTCCGTCACCCGGCGCATCCCTGGAGGGAACTGGGTGGGTCCGCTGTCCTGTCGCACAGGCTGCCGGACCGGCCGACGCTTCGCCTCCGTCGCACGTACGTCCTGCCACGAGCGCGCCGGGAAGGCCGGGAATGCCGGCGTCACCGTGTGCGCTGCCGGATGGTCTTCCGAACCGAGGCGTCATGCCCTTCCCACAGCTCACCATCCACCGCCGTGATCGACGGAACCGGGCGCTGCTCACCCTGGCCGGTGAGATCGACCTGGAATCGGCCCCGCTGGTGCGCACGGCACTGGAGCGGTGCCTGCACGACGGTATCCGCACCGTCGATGTCGACCTCACCCCCGTCACCTTCTGCGACTGCAGCGGCCTCAACGTCCTGCTGGACGCCGCGCAGAAAACCGCCGACGCCGGCGGGACCCTGCGACTGCACCACCCGCCACCGACACTGGTCCTGATAATCGCCCTCACCGGCTGCGGGTTCCTGCTCCTCGGCGCTCCGCCCGGGCATCCGGCACCCCCTCGCGGGGGCGTTCCGGCCCCGACCGCCCAAGCCCCGCCGCACCGGCCCGTTCCGCTGGGTTCTGTCCTCTCGGGTGATGTGCGGTGACAGCCCGGTCGGAGCGGGGGCAGCAACGCGAGCCCCGTGGCAGCGAGTCGGCCACCACGGATGCGGTCCCGCTGCGCCGGGTGAACCGCCGGCAGGCGCAGGGCATGAGCGGGGTGCGGCTGGAAGGACTTGCGCACGATGCCTGGACGCGGTGGCCCGGGTGAGGTCCGACAGCCGCTCGGCGCGGATTCAGGAGCTGGTCGCCGCGCAGGCGGTGCGACGCGGTGCCCGGGTCGGTCTGGTGGACGTGTGCACCGCGGCCGTGGCCGCGCTCCCGGTCGGCGGGGCCGGACTGTCGGCGATGTCCCGGACCAGGGTGAGCCATCCGCTGTGCAGCACCGACGACATCAGCGAACAACTGGAGGAGTTGCAGCTCACCCTGGGTGAGGGGCCCTGCGTGGACGCATTCACCCATGGCTCGGCCGTCCTGACGCCCGATCTGCTGACCGGTGCACTGCAGGACCGGTGGGTCGTGTTCGCGGACGCGGCCCTGGACGCCGGGGCACGCGCTGTGTTCGCGCTCCCCCTGCAGATGGGAGCGATCAGCCCGGGAGTCCTGGACCTGTACGCCGACGTGCCGACCGTGCTGGACGCCGAGGAACTGGCCGACGCACTGGCCTTCGCCGATCTCGCGACGCTGCTCCTGCTCGATGCGCGGATCGAGGAGACGGGCGCGCCGGCCGGCGGACCGCCGCCGGACCGCGCTTTCGGGGACCTGGGCGCATACCGGGCGGAGATCGACCAGGCAACCGGCATCCTCACCGTCCAGCTCGGCGTGGGCGTCGACGAGGCCTTTGTCCGGCTGTGCGCCTACGCCTTCACGGACGGACGCCGGCTGGCCGAGGTGGCCGCAGACGTAGTGGCCCGTCGGCTCCGCCTCTCCCCTGACACAGAACCCGGACGGACCGACGAGGAGCCCTGATGCACGGGTGCCATCCGACGAACGTGCCGCACCTCCCGCCCCTTCCCGGCGGGCATAGTCTCCAACGAGGGTGACACGATGAACCAGCAGCTCCTGGCCAAGACCTTCGTCGAGCTGGCGGACAACCTGGTCGCCGACTTCGATCTGATCGACTTCCTGCGCCTGCTCACCGACCGCAGCGTCGGGCTGCTCGCCGCGAGCGCCGCCGGTGTGCTGCTCGCGGACCGCGACGGCGAACTCCGCGTGATGGCCGCCTCCGACGAACGGGTACGGCTGCTGGAACTCTTCCAGCTCCAGAACGACGAGGGCCCCTGCCTGGAGTGCTTCCGCACCGGCACCCTCGTGGGCGTCCCCGACCTGACCCGGGAGGTCGACCGCTGGCCGCGCTTCGTCACGGCGGCCCACCGCAGCGGCTTCGCGGCGGTCCAGGCGCTGCCCATGCGCCTGCGGGACGAGGTTGTCGGCGCTCTGAACGTCTTCCGCGCCGCCCCCGGCCCCTTCGACCCGGCGGGCACGCTCGTCGCCCAGGCCCTGGCCGACGTCGCCACCATCAGCCTCCTGCAACAACGCACCGCCCAGCGCAGCAGCGTCCTCAACGAGCAGCTGCAGTCCGCGCTGAACAGCCGCGTACTGATCGAACAGGCCAAGGGCAAACTCGCCGAACGCCAGGGCGTCGACATGGAGCAGGCGTTCACCGCGCTGCGTGGTTACGCCCGCGCGCACAACCGCCGCCTGTCCGACCTGGCCCGCGCCTTCATCGACGACTCCGAACCCCTCCCCGGCCTGGCGTCCTGACCCGCCTCCACCGTGTCCGCGCGCAGTCCTCCGCGGCGCGGGACTCGGTGGGAACACCCCCTCTTCGCTGCGTGGAGCCTGATCAGACACAGGCGAAGCGGAACCTGCCTTTTCCGTTCCCCGGCAGCATGTGACCAGGACGAGGGGTGTCGGCTGCACGGGCACCCACTCCGTGTGCGCGCGAACGAGATTCGGCCATGGTGCGGTGGACGGCCGCGGAATCCGTACACCTAACTTCCGAGGTCCTTCGGCGTGCGCCGGGCGGGATCGCTCCTGTCGCCCGGCGCGAGGGGGAGGAGGGGCGGGTGGGGTGACGGGATCTGGTTCCGCGTCCGCCATCGGCCGTGTCGTTGTGGTTCGCTGGCGTGGACGCCGGCTGCGGCCCGCCACTCGGGGCCGAGTTACCTGACCGAGGCGATCCCGAGTACCTGATGCGGGAATGCGCCCGACAAGCCGACGTGGCCGCAGCGCCCTGACCCCGCGTGCCCAGTGGTGAGAGAGGGGTTCCCCCATGCCCGTTCCGCGCGCGTCGATCCCGGTGACGCCGTCGGCCGCTTCCGGTACGGCGGCCGTCTTCCTCGCCGGTCTCACCGGTCTCGCCGGTCTCGCCGCGAGGCTCGCCGAGTGGGGCGGGGGCCGGGTACCGACGGCGGCGGCCCGGATCACCGGTGCTCTCGTGAGCCCTCTTGCGAGTCCTCTCGCCCCGGACGACTACCTGGGCCTGATCGACCCGCTGCTGTCCGCCCGTCATCCCGCGGGCCGGGTGATCGCCGTGCTGCCGGAGTGCGCCGGGGCGGCCACGCTGGAGATCCGTCCCGGGCGCGGCTGGGCGGCGCACCGGCCCGGACAGTACCTGCCGGTGGGGGTGGAGATCGAGGGCGTACGGCACTGGCGCACGTACTCGATCACCTCACCCCCGAAAGGGCCGGGCCGGACACTGACCATCACCGTCAAGGAGCAACCCGGCGGCCGTGTCTCCCCGCACCTCGTGCACCGGACCCGTCCCGGTACCGTGCTCCGACTCGGCCCCGCGCAGGGTGAGTTCACGCTTCCGGAGGATCCGCTGCCGCCGCGGATGCTGATGGTGACGGCGGGCAGCGGCATCACCCCGGTGGCGGGGATGCTGCGCACCCTCGCGTGCCGCGGCTTCTCCGGGCCCGCCCCCGACGTCGTACTCCTGCACAGCGCACCCGGTCCGGACGAGTTCCTCTTCCGGGCCGAACTGGCCGGGCTGGCGGCCCGGTTGCCCTGGCTGAGCGTCCACGCGCGGTACACCCGTACCGCGGGCCGGCTGGTCCCCGGGCACCTGGGCGTGCTCTGCCCGGACTGGTACGACCGGGAGACCTGGGCCTGCGGTCCGGACGGACTGCTCGACGCGCTGGAGCGGCACTACACGGCGGCCGGCGCCGGTGAGCGGCTGCGCGTGGAGCGATTCCGGCTGACGCCCGTGCGGCCGCAGGACTCCGAGGCGTCGGGCGGCCGGGTCCGGTTCGAGCACAGCGGCATCGAGGCCGACGCGTCGGAGTCCGTGCCCCTGCTGGAGACCGGGGAGGCGGCGGGCGTGGTGATGCCGTACGGCTGCCGCCGGGGGATCTGCTTCGGCTGCCTCGTCCCGCTGGTCCACGGCCGCGTCCGCGATCTGCGGACCGGTGAACTGCACGGTGAACCCGGTGAGTTGATCCAGACCTGCGTCAACGGAGCGGCAGGCCCGCTCACCCTCGCTCTCTAGGCCCCTCGAGGAGGCCTGCAATGTCCACAACTGCCGTACTCGGCACACCCTTTGAGCCGCGCGAAGACCAACCCGAGGATCACACGGAGCTGCTCGGTGAGGAGCTCGACCGGATCCGCGCCGAGATCGTCGCGGCGCGCGGCGCGCAGGACGCCCGCTACATCCATGCGGTGATCGCCGCCCAGCGCGGCCTGGAGACCGGCGGCCGCGCCGCCCTCGCCGTGTCCCTCTTCCCGCCCGCCTGGCTCGCGGGCACCGCGATGCTGACCACCGCCAAGATCCTGGAGAACATGGAGCTGGGTCACAACATCCTGCACGGCCAGTGGGACTGGCTGGGCGACCCGGCGATCCACTCCACCACCTGGGAGTGGGACTTCCTCACCCCCGCCGAGGCCTGGAAGCACACCCACAACCATCTGCACCACACGTACACCAACGTCGTCGGCCTCGACCGGGACCTCGGCTACACGGTCCTGCGCATGAGCCCGGACCAGCCCTGGCATCCGGTCCACCTCCTCCAGCCGCTGTTCACCGCGCTGCTCGCGCCCGTCTTCGAGTGGGGCATCGCCCTGTACGACCTGGAGGTGGACGCCGTCCCGTCCGGCCGCAAGAGCGTGCGGGCCCTCCTCGGCGACCTGGCCGGCCTGGCCCGCAAGGCCGTGCGCCAGGCGGCCAAGGACTACGTCCTCTTTCCCCTGTTCGCTGGCCCGTCGGCGCTGCCCTGCTTGGCGGGCAACGTCACCGCGAACACGCTTCGCAACATCTGGGCGCACACCGTGATCTTCTGCGGCCACTTCCCGGGCGACGTGCGGACCTTCTCGTACGAGGAGGAGCAGCTGGAGGGCGAGACGCGCGGGCAGTGGTACCTGCGCCAGATCCAGGGCTCGGCGAACATCGAGGGCGGTTCCCTCCTCCACCTGCTCACCGGCAACCTGAGCCACCAGATCGAGCACCACGTCTTCCCCGACCTGCCCAGCAACCGCTACGCCGAACTCGCGCCACGGGTGCGTGAGATCTGTGCCCGGCACGGGATCACGTACGTGAGCGGGCCGCTGTGGCGCCAGTACGCGTCCATGTGGGGCCGCGTCCTGCGCCATGCGGTGCCGGACGGGTCCCGGCGCCGCCGGGCTTGGGCCGGGTAGCCGCAGTAGCATGGATCGTGGGTTGGCTCACTCTCACGTGCAGCCGCCCGGAAGGGCGACTCCGGCGTGGTTGCGCCGGAGTCGTTGGTGCAGCCACCCTGGTCGTCACCCCTGACGACCAGGGATGCCTCCCGGTTCCGGGATCGCCCGGCCGCCGCCCGCCGCAGTTGATCGTTCTCGGCGCGCAGTGCGACGACGTCCTCTCCCGCCGATGCGTTCCCCCACTCCACGGTCACCTGTCGTGTTCGTGGTCCCGGCGGTCCTCGCGCCGCCAGCGCGCCCGGTTCTGGCGGCTGTAGCGACGGTCCCAGCGTTCGCGGCGGTCCCGGAGCTGCCGGTAGTCCCGGTAGTCCTCCAGGTCGGAACCGCCGTCACGACCGCGGCCTCCGCCACGATCACGGCCGTAGCGGGTGGCGCCGTAGACCAGCACCGCCGCGGCCACCCACCAGATGGGCTGGAGGAAGCCGAAGCCGAACAGGACCACGACGAGGATGAGGAGCAGAAGGAACACGGCGGGCCTCCCCGGGAGCGGGACACAGCATCGATACCGGGGACCAGGGCCTCACCCAACAGCGTAGTCCTGTCCACAGGTTGCGGATACCGTGCGACCTCACGCGTCCTGCTTGCCTGCCCGTCATGGATGGCTGCTTGACACCTGTCGGGGAACCGCTGCGAGGGCCGGCGCGCGTCGTGCCGCCCTTGCCCCCGGCAGCGTGGCAAAGCCAGTGCGCCCCCCAGGGGGCGCACCCGGCGCACCGGTGCCGGAAGCCACCGTGGCACGAACGAGGCCGTTCCCGCACGCGCCCCGTCACCACGAGCCCGATGCGCCCCGAGCGGGCACCGAACTGCATCCGGGTGCAGGGCCGGCGGCGCGCGCGGCCGGCGCACCGGCCGCAGGTCTTGCCGGCCTCCAGGGTGACGCGGGTGCCGACGGTCAGGCCGCGCCCGAGGTCGGGGCCGAGGGTGCGGACGACACCGGAGACCTCGTGGCCGACGGCGACCGCATCGGAGGCCGTGGCCTTCACCCCGGTCTGCACCCCGTGGTGGGTCTGCTTCGCGTTCACCGCCGACGTGATTCGGCACGCCCTGGGGACCGCTCCGGTCACCATCGAGGTGATCCGGCCGGTGCTCGCGTGCGGCACCTGGGACTCGTCGGCAGCATCATCGCAATCGCAGCGGCCATCGGCGAGGTCGTCCCGCAACGGACATGCCGCGGCCACGAGTTCGTAACGGGCCATTGACAGTGGCTTCGGCTGAGGGCACTCTCATGTCCACACGGTTGGCTAAACGATTAGGCAACCCGGAATCCACCACTTTGGGCAGGGGTACATGGCGCGCCGGATCGGGATCAAGGACGTGGCCGCGGCGGCAGGTGTGTCGACCGCGACCGTGTCGCACGTCCTGAACCGGGTCGAGGGCAAGCGGATCAGCGAGGAGACGCGTCAGCGTGTCTGGAAGGCCGCCGACGAGCTCGGGTACGCGCCGAACGGACTGGCCCGCGGGCTGAGGACGCAGCGGTCGCAGACCATCGGCTTCGTCAGCGACGAGATCGCCACCACCCCGCACGCGGGCCGGATGATCCTGGGAGCCCAGGAGGCCGCCGCGGCCGAGGGCCTGGTGCTGCTGCTGGTCAACACCAGCGGCGACGCCGAACTGGAGCGCACGAGCATCGAC
This sequence comes from Streptomyces sp. C1-1, assembly GCF_050214755.1. Lineage (NCBI taxonomy): Bacteria > Bacillati > Actinomycetota > Actinomycetes > Kitasatosporales > Streptomycetaceae > Streptomyces > Streptomyces sp. C1-1. The sequence goes on from NZ_CP189826.1 coordinate 6,732,516, forward strand.
ATGCTGCTCCAGCGTCAGGTGGACGGCGTGCTGTACGCGGCCATGTACCACCGCATCGTGAACCTGCCGGAGGCACTGCGGGCCACGCCCACCGTGCTGCTCGACGCCGGCTCGCCCGACCCGGCCATCCCCTCCGTGGTGCCCGACGAGGTCCAGGGCGGCTACGTGGCGGTGCGCGAGCTGATCGGCCACGGCCACCGCCGGATCGGCGTGACCGTGCAGACCGTCGACCTTCCCGCCCGCAACGGCCGCCTGGAGGGCTACCGCAAGGCGCTCGCCGAGGCCGGCATCGCCTACGACCCGTCGCTGGTCGCGGCCGAGACGGCCGTGCCGTTCAACACCGTCGGCGGAGACGTGGACACGGGATACCGGGCCGCACGCCGTCTGCTGACGGCGGACCAGCGGCCGACGGCCCTGTTCTGCTTCAACGACCGCATGGCCGCAGGGGCTTACCGGGCCGCCGCCGAACTGGGGCTGTCCGTCCCCGGCGATCTGTCGGTGATCGGGTTCGACAACCAGGAGCTGGTCTGCGAGTCGGTTCACCCGCAGCTGAGCACGGTTCAGCTCCCGCACTACGAGATGGGGGCACGGGCCGTGGCCCAACTGCTCGCACTCACCAAGACTCCGGGCCGGCCACCGGGCCCGGACATGAAGGAAGAGCTGCCTTGCCCGCTGGTGGCGCGGGCATCGGTCGCTTCGCCGCCCCGACTCTGACCCCGGGACGGCGAAGCATCTCGCACCGTGACAGGCGACCGTCGCAACCGGTCGTCGGTCCTGCCAGTACGTGGAACACAGTGAGGGTACACACATGTCCCCCTACCTTTTCAATGAGCCGTCGCACCGTCATGACCGGCTGAGACACGACAGCGCCGCGGAGTACTGAGCCGCGCTTCCCGCCGACCCCTCGGTCGGCGCCCACACCACCCCTCCCGCACCTCGCCGCCGGCCATTCGCCGGCCCCGGTCTCCGTCGCCATGCCACGGGGCCCTCAACAGGCGTCGCGGGAGGCCACCTTCACCGAGCCCACGAGGCGATCGTGGCCGGCCGCGTCCGGCGACCGCCCGTCCTCGCATGCTCCGCCGCACACACCGAAAGGCACGCGTGTGTCCACCGCGCCCTGCGATCCGTACCGGCCCGTCGCGCATCTGCGGCCACCCCGGAACTGGATCAACGACCCCAACGGGCTGGTCTTCCACGACGGCCACTACCACGTCTTCCACCAGTACAACCCGTACGGCGCGACGCACGCGAACATGCACTGGGGCCACTTCCGCAGCCCCGACCTGCTGAGCTGGGAGCCGCTGCCGATCGCCCTGTCCCCGGCCCCCGGTGGCGTGGACGCCGACGGCTGCTTCTCCGGCAACGCCGTCTCCGACGGCGACCGCCTCGTCCTCTTCTACTCCGCGAACCGGTGGGACCGCTCGCCCCAGCACCAGCCGGTCACCACCGCCGTCTCCCTCGACGGCGGCCGGACCTTCACCCCGCGCGGCGGCCTGGTCGTCCCCGACTGGCCCGAGGACTGCACCATGTACCGCGACCCGTACGTGTGGCGGGACGGCGACCGGTGGCGGATGCTGGTCGGCGCCGCCCTCGCGGACGGCCGGGGCGCGGCCCTGCTGTACGAGTCGGCGGACCTGGAGACATGGACCCACCGGGGTCCCTTCGACGCCCGCCGGCAGGAGCCGGTCGGCACCACCGGCCTGCACACCGGCGAGGGCTGGGAGTGCCCCCAGTACCTGCCGCCACGCTCCGGACGCCCCGGAGCGCTCATCTTCAGCGCCTGGAACGACCATGACGGCGACCGCTGCGTCACGGCCCTGACCGGCGAGGAACACGGCGACGTCTTCGAGGCCGGCCCGCCCGCCCTCGTGGACCACGGCCCGGACTGCTACGCCCCCGCCCTCCTGCGGGCGCCCGGCGACCGGTGGCTGCTGTGGGGCTGGTCCCCGGAGGCCCGCGAGGAGGACTGGGCGGTCACGGACGGATGGGCCGGCGTACTGACCCTTCCCCGCGAGATCTCCGTGGCCGCCGACGGCACGCTGCACCAGCGGCCCGCCAACGAACTCCACTCCCTGAGAGGGGAGTTGGAGCTCCACGCGGCAGGCGAGGCGCACAGCCCGCAGCCCGTGGAACTGGGGAACGTGGGCCGCGCCTTCGACCTGACGGCCCGCCTGGAGACCACCGGGGCGGCGAGCCTACGGCTGGTCACCGGCCCGGACGAGTACCTCGACATCCGCCTCGACCCCGCCGCGGGCGAACTGGTCGTCGACCGTGACCACGCCTCGTCCGACGACCGCGCCCACCGCGGCTCCCACCGGATGCCCTGCCCCACCGGCCGGCCCGTGGACCTGCGTGTCGTCGTCGACCACTCCATCGCCGAGATCTTCCTGACCGCCACCGGCCAGGTACTCACCCTGCGCTTCTACCCCACGGGCGACGGCCCCTGGCGCCTGGAGGCCCGCAGCGCGCCGGACACGCCCCTGAGCTACACGGTCGACGCCTGGCAGCTGCTGCCGCTCACGGTCAAGGAACCGAGCGCCGACACCGACCTGACCCACGGCCAGGTCCCCATGACGGAGTCATCGCCCTCGTCGCCATGAGGCACGGGGCCGGTCCCGAACCCCCACACCTCCGCACCACCCACCCTCGCCCGCACCACACACCGGAGGCACCCAGCATGAACCCCGGCACCCCAAGATCCCGCCGTACGGCCGCCTCGGCCGTCGCCCTCGCCCTGCCCCTGGCCGCGCTGGCCGCCTGCGGAGGGGGCAGCGGCACCGGCACCTCCGCCGAACAGGGCAGCGGCACCGGCACCATCACCGTCTGGGCCCACCAGGGGCAGGCGAGCGAGGCCGCCGCACTGCAGAACGCGGTGCGGACCTTCAACTCCTCGCAGAAGAAGGTCAAGGTCAAGCTGACGCTGATCCCCGACACCGACTACACCAAGACCATCACCGCCACCGACGCCGCCAAGCTGCCGGACGTGATGGAGTTCGACGGCCCGACGATGGCCAACTTCGTCTACAACAAGAAGCTCGCCGCGATCGACTCCTACGTCTCCGCCAAGACCCTGGCCAACGCCACCCCCGCCATCAAGGCCGAGGGCAGCATCGACGGCAAGCAGTACGGGCTGGGCATGTACGACTCCGGGCTCGGCGTCTACGGCAACAAGAAGCTGCTGGACGCTGCCGGCATCAAGTACCCCAAGGGCCTGTCCGACGCCTGGACGGCGGCCGAGTTCACCGACGCCGTCAAGAAGCTGGCCGCCAAGGACTCCGACGGCAAGAGCCTGGACCTGCAGGAGAGCAACGGGTTCGCCAACGAGTGGGGCACCTACGGCTTCGCCCCCGTCGTCTGGTCGGCCGGCGGCTCACTGCTGAAGAACGGCAAGGCCGCGGGCGCCCTGGACACCCCCGCGGTGGCCTCGGCGCTGAAGACCCTCCAGTCCTGGAAGCGGTACGTCGACCCCAACACCGACGGCAACGCCTTCGCCAAGGGCCGCGTCGCCCTGAGCTGGGTGGGCCACTGGATGTACCCCGCCTACAGCAAGGCCGTCGGCAAGGACCTCGTCGTCCTGCCGCTGCCCGACTTCGGCAACGGCCCCAAGACCGGCCAGGGCTCCTGGGAATGGGGCATCGGCGCCGACACCAAGAACGGCAAGGCGGCGGGCGCCTTCCTCGACTCCCTCCTCGACGACACCAACGTCACCGCGATGACCACGGCCAACGGTGCACCTCCCGGCACGCGGAGCGCGCTCACCAAGAGCAGCCTGTACCGGCAGGGCGGCCCGCTCCAGCTCTTCGCGGACCAGCTCGCCAAGCCGTGCGGCGACAGCGGCATCACGAAGTCGTGCGTCGCCGTGACCCGCCCGGTCACCGCCGGATACCCCACGGTCACCGCCAAGTTCAGCCAGGCGCTCAGCGACGTCTACGGCGGCGCCGACCCCAAGACGGCGCTGGCCAAGGCCGCCCGCGCCATCGACCAGGACTTCTCGGACAACGACGGCTACAAGCTGCAGTAGCCGGCATCCAGCAGCCGGGAGGGGCGGGCGCGCCCGACAGCGTCCGTCCCTCCCGGCCGGGAAGAGGACCCCTACCGTGACCATCGTGAACCCCGCACCGGCCACACCGGACAAGCGGAAGCCGAGCCCACCACCGACATCTGCCGAACCCGTACGCGCCCGGCGCCCGAACCGCGACGCGGTGCACGGCCTGTTGATGTCCGCGCCCGCCCTCGGCGGACTGATCGCCTTCGTCGCCGTGCCGTTCGTCTACGCCGTCGTCCTGTCCTTCTACAACGTGCGGCTCGGCTCGCCGCTGCCGCCGCGCTTCTTCGGCATCGAGCAGTACCGGCGCATCTTCACCGACCCCGACCTGTCCGGCCCGTTCCTGCGGGCCCTGCTCAACAACCTGACCTTCGCCGTGGTCGTCGTACCCCTGCAGACGGGTCTCGCCCTGGCGCTGGCCATCCTGCTCAACCGCAAGCTCAGGGCCATCGGCGTCTTCCGGTCCCTGTTCTTCCTGCCGGTCGTCTTCCCCATGGCCCTGGTGGCGGTCATCTGGCGGCTCATCCTCGCCCGCAGCGGCGACGGCCTGCTCAACTCCGCGCTGCACGCGGTGAGTCTCGGCAACTGGGGGGCCTTCGACTGGCTCGGTGACGGCCTCACCGCCATGGCCTCGATCATCGTGCTGTCCGTGTGGCAGGGCGTCGGCTTCCAGATGGTCATCCTGCTCGCCGGCCTCCAGCAGATACCCGGCGAGCTCTACGAGGCCGCCGAACTCGACCGGGCCACGCGGTGGCAGCAGTTCCGGCACGTCACCCTGCCCGGCATCCGCGGCACCCTCGTCTTCGTCGCCATGCTCACCTCGGTGCTGTCCTTCCGCGTCTTCGACCAGGTCTACGTCCTCGTCCACGGCGGCGGACTCGACGAGGACGCCACCCGTACGGTCATGTACCAGGCCGTCACCACGGCCTTCGACCAGAACAACATCGGACAGGCGGCCGCGATCTCGGTCGTCTTCTTCCTGATCGTCGTCGCCCTGACCCTCATCCAGCGCCGCGTCGTCCGCCCCGGCAACGAGGACTGACCATGACCCGCACACCCTTGCGCCGCTTCGTCGACTACGCCGTCCTCAGCGTGCTCGCGTTCGTCTTCGTCCTGCCGGTCCTCTATCTGATCCTCGGCAGCTTCAAGCCCTCCGACCAGGTCCTGAGCGGCCTGACCGGCTTCCTGCCCACCCACCTGTCCTTCGACAACTACCGGGCCGTCCTCAGCAGTTTCGATTCCGACGCCACCGGCTACTTCTGGCGCTTCATGGGCATCTCACTGCTCCTGGCCACCGTCGTCGTGCTCGGCGGCCTGATCGTCAACTCCATGGCCGCCTACGGCCTCACCCGGCTGCGCTGGCGCGGCCAGGGCGCCGTCTTCACCGTCGTCCTGCTCCTGATGCTCGTGCCGTTCGAGGCGGTCGCCGTCCCGCTGTTCTACATGTTCAACGAAGAGCGCAACACCATCTACATCCAGGCCGTCCCCTTCATCGCCAACGCCTTCTCCATCTACCAGTTCTCCACGTTCTTCCGCGCGATCCCGCCCAGCATCGAGGAGGCCGCCCGCATCGACGGCGCGGGCCCCTGGCGCACCTTCTTCGCGATCGTCGTCCCGATGTCGAAGCCGGTGTTCGCCTCCGTCGCGATCCTGACCTTCCTCACCCAGTGGGGTGCCTTCCTCTGGCCCGTCCTGATGGTCTCCGACCCCGCGGTGCGCCCCCTGCCGCTGGAGATGAGTGTCTTCCAGGGCCAGATGCCGGTCGACTGGGGGCAGGTCCTCGCCTTCGGCGTCCTGCTGATCCTGCCCGTCCTGATCGTCTTCGCGTTCTTCCAGCGGTGGTTCGTACAGGGGGTCGCCAGCTCCGCGGTCAAGGGCTGAACACCGCTGCGTGTCCATCGCGTGTACGGCCGCGGCGACGCTGCCGCGGTCCAACTCGACCTCGGACTCGGCCAGTCCCAGGTCGACCTCCTGGGGACCGGTGAGGTCGGCGAGGGACAGCAGCGCCGCCACCGGGCGGTTCTCGGCGAGGTAGGAGGCGCTGAAGCCGTGGATGTGCCGCTCCAGTGCCGCCTGGGCCAGCAACTCGACCATCGCGGTGGCCAGTCCGACGCGTCGCCAGGCCGGGTCCACGGCGACGCTGACCTCCGCGACACCGTCGGCCAGACCCTCGTAGCGCGCGATGGCGATGCCCTTTCCGGAGGCGGGTTCCGCCGCGACGAGCGCGAACCGGCGCTCGTAGTCCAGTCGCGTCAGCCGGTTCAGCAGGTCCGGCGTGATGCGCGGCGGGCCGCCCAGGAAGCGGCGGTGCAGCGTCTCGGCGTCCGCCGACCGGATCGCCGCCGCCAGGTCCGGCGCGTCGGCCGGCACGATCGGCCGGATCACGACGCGTCGGCCGTCACGGAGCCGCAGTTCGCGCTCGTACGCGAACGGATAACCCGCGGGTACGTCGTCGGGGCGGAGCTGAAGACTCATCGTGCCCCCATCGTGGGATGCCCGTCTCCGGTTCGTCCTGGGCCGGTGGGCCCTCGCGCGGTGCTGTTGGTCCCCTTACCGGGGTCCGGCGGAGCGCAACCATGGTGGCATGGAGGAGCCATCGGACATGGGGACGTGGTGCACCCCGGCCAAGTACGTGACATCGCCTCAGGCGAACGCGACCGACGACATCGTCGACAACGCCCTTCACCGCCCCGGGCACGAGGCGTTCGCCCGCAAGGTCGACGGCGGCTGGCGCACGGTCACTTCCAGGGAGTTCGCCGACGAGGTCCTGGCGCTGGCCGCGGGGCTGATGGCGGCCGGGATCGCGCCGGGCGACCGGATCGCGCTGATGTCGGGCTCCCGTTACGAGTGGATGCTGTGCGACTTCGCGATCTGGACCGCGGGGGCGGTCAGCGTGCCCGTGTACGAGACCTCGTCCCCGGCGCAGGTCGAGTGGATCCTGCGCGACAGCGGCGTCAGGGCCGCGTTCGTCGAGGGCGAGGAGCGCGCCCGTATCGTCACCGATGCCGAGGTGGCCTCGGTGCGCCAGGTGTGGCGGATGGACGGCGGGCTCGGGCGCCTCGTCGAGCTGGGCCGGTCCGTGCCCCGGGACCTGGTCGAGCGGCGGCGGCGCGCGGTCGGCGCCGACCGGCCGGCGACCGTCGTCTACACCTCCGGTACGACCGGCAGGCCCAGGGGCTGCCTGATCAGTCACGGCAATCTGGTCGCCGAGGTGCGCAACGTCGCCGCCGCCGACGGGATCACGGAGAACGTCCTGACCGACCGCACCACGCTCCTGGTGTTCCTGCCGCCGGCGCACGTCCTGGCCCGGGTCGTCGCGCTCGCCGCCGTGCACAACGGCGCGCAGGTCGCGCACACCAGTGACCTCGAGAACCTCCCCACCGAACTGCGGACCTACCGGCCCACGTTGTTGCTGGCCGTTCCCCGGATCTTCGAGAAACTGCGCAACACCGCTCAGCGCACGGCGGTGGCGGGCGGGCACACGAGGATGTTCCGGGCCGCCGAGGCCACGGCCGTCGCCTACAGCGAGTCGCTGGACCACGGCGGACCGGGCCCGTGGCTGCGCGCCAGGCGCCTGGTGTTCGACCGGCTGGTCTTCAGGAAGCTGCGGGCGGCGCTGGGTGGCCGGGTGGCCTATGCGTGCAGCGGCGGCGCACCCCTGGGGGCCGGTCTCGGGCACTTCATGCGTGGGGCCGGCGTCACCGTGCTGGAGGGCTGGGGGCTGACCGAGACCACCTCCGGGGTGACCCTCAACCTGCCGGCCGCCCAGCGTGTCGGCAGCGTGGGCCGCCCGCTGCCCGGCTGCGCGGTACGCATCGGTCCCGGAGGCGAGGTGCTGGTGAAGGGGCCGAACGTCTTCGGCGGCTATCTGCACGACGAGGAGGCCACCGCCGAGGCGTTCGACGACGACGGCTGGTTCCGCACCGGTGACGTCGGGGAGCTGGACGACGGGTATCTGACCGTCACCGGCCGCAAGAAGGACCTCATCGTCACGGCCGTCGGCAAGAACGTGGCGCCCGCCCCGCTGGAGGACCGGCTCCGGGCACACTGGCTGATCGACCAGTGCGTGCTCGTCGGCGACCGGCGGCCCTACATCGGTGCCCTCATCACGCTCGACCCCGAGTTCCTCACCTGGTGGGGACGCGAACACGACCGGCCGCGGGCGGGCGGCGTGGCGGAACTCCGCGACGACCCCGAACTCAGGTCGGCCGTGCAGGCCGCGGTGGACGAGGCCAACCGGACGGTGTCCGCGGCCGAGTCCATCAGGAGATTCCGCATCCTGAGCCGGGGGTTCGCCGTGGGCGAGGAACTGACGCCCTCGCAGAAGGTGCGGCGCGGATACGTGACCGCCAAGTTCGCCGCGGACATCGAGGCGCTCTACGCGCCGCCCGGCCCGATGGGCTGAGGACGTCACGGCGACGGCGGTCGCGCACCGCTCCCGCCGTCAGGGCCGCCGGACCCGTTGCCGGCGGCCCTGACGGTTCAAGGGGCCGTCAGGACAGCGTCCACTGCTGGCTCGTGGCGCCGGTGCCGGTCAGCTGGACCACCGCGGCGCCCGCCGTGGTGGAGGAGGCGTCCACGCCGATGGTCAGTCCGCTGCCCACCCCGACCAGCATGTACTTGCTGCCGGTGAGGCTGCCGACCAGGTCGGCGGCGAACTGCTGGTTGGTACCGCCGTTGCAGGTCCACTGCTGCAACTGGACGTTCTCCGCGGTCGACTTGTTCGGGACGTCCAGGCACAGGCCGCTCTTGACGCTGACGAGCGTGTAGACGTTGTCCGCCACCCGGTGCAGTGTCCACTTCTGGTTGTCGCCGCCGTTGGACTGCCACTGGATGATCTTGGCGCCGTTGGCCGTGGAGCCGCCCGAGACGTCCATCAGCATCGAGCTGCCCGCGTCGGTCAGGGTGTGCGCCGCGTCGGTGGGCACGCCGGAGTTCGGCGTCCAGGTACCCGCGGCCGCGTCGAGCGACCAGCTCGGGTACTGGCCGACGTTGACCACGGTGCCGCGGATGGTCATCGGCAGCCAGATCAGCTGGGAGTTGCCGAGGTCGCTGGTGTTCCACCGGTCGCCGGCGTAGATGTAGGTGGTGCCGGAACTGCCCTGCACGGTGATGATGTTCGCCGTCTGGCTGTTGTACGTGTGGGTGCCCGGCGCCGCGAAGTTCCGCATCGCAGCCCATGGCCCGCTCAGCGACGTGGCGGTGGTGTAGACGTTGTCGTTCGTGCTCCAGCCGGTCAGGTGGGAGGCGAGCAGGTAGTAGACGCCGTTGATCTTCACCATGGCCGGTGCCTCGTAGCTGGCCGAGCCGCTGCTGCCCAGCAGGGCCACGCTGCTGTCCACCGAGAGGTAGTCGGCGGAGAGCTTGTAGATGTGCAGGCCGTTGTTGCGGTCCTCGCTCAGCAGGTACCCGGTGCCGTCGGTGTCCTGGAAGAGGCCGATGTCCCGGCTCAGGTTGCCCATCGGGCGGAAGCTGCCCCGGTAGTTGTAGGGCCCGCAGGGAGTGCTGCTGGTCGCCACACCGACGCGCGCGTCGCCGTAGTTGGTGCTGTCGATGTGCAGGTACATCACGTACATGCCGGTCGACGCGTTGTAGATGACCTTCGGCCGCTCCACGACCCGGCTCGGGCCCAGGTCGCCGCTCGCCTGCTTGGCCAGGGCCACGCCTTGGTACGTCCAACCGGACAGGTCGGTCGAGGTGTAGCAGGGGATGTCCTGGAAGGACGTGTCGGAGGAGGTCTCGCCGGTCTTGTCCTCGCCGAAGCCGTACCAGGTGTTGCCGACCTTGATGATGCCGAGGCCGTGCAGTTGGAGCGTGTTGCCGTTCTGGTCGGTCCGGGTGGCACCCAGGGTGAAGGAGGCGGAGGCGGCGCTGGCGGGTGTGGCGGGCAGCAGCAGTGCCGCGAGGCCCGCGAGCAGGGTGAGGATCGCGGCGGCGGCCGTCCGCCGCCGTTCGCGCGGGGGTCTGTGGGGTGCTCGGTCCGGCATGGCTCCGCCTTCCCTTCGAGGTCCGACCTGGCGTCGGCCACCGTTCGGTGGGCTATGAGAGCCGCCTGTCCGCTGTGAAGTCAAGAGAGTGTGCGATCGATTTTGTTTGTTCATGACGGAACACGTTCGGTCCCGGAGTGAACTGGCGCCCCGTTCGGACCCGGTGTCTGTCCGCCGCGTGACATAGCGGAACAGGCCATGTCTTCCGCCCAAAGCTCTCGTTACGGAACGCGGAAGGCTCTTCAGCCCTCCTCCTGTGCAGGACATGTGCACGGGCAGGGATCTCAGGGACTGAGTGACATGGGTTTGACCAGTCGAACGACCGTATACGCGATGGTGGCGCTGGCAGGCCTGTCTGTGGTGCTGCTGGTCTGGCTGTGGCCACGGCTCGCCAGACCGGGGCTGTGGCAGGTGCTGGGCCGACTGTGTGCCATCGGCGTGACGCAGGTGACGATCGTCGCGGCCTTCGCCTGCGGGGTGAACTCCTCGTACCAGTTCTTCGGCTCCTGGGGGGAGTTGTTCGGCAACGTCGACACCGCCCCCGTGGGCGTGACGCAGGCGGCCGACCAGAACGGCGACGGCTCGGTCAACGGCATAAGCAGCGTGCACGGCTCGCTCGTGCAGCCGGCCGGCAACGAGCAGCTGGGCCGGGTCAGCGGGCTGCCCAAGGGGCCTGCCGCCGCCGTCGGCCGGGTCGAGTCCGTCAAGATCATCGGCAAGCGCACCGGCGTCGTCGACCCGGCCTTCGTCTATCTGCCGCCGCAGTACTTCCAGAAGGCGTACCACCGCATGCGCTTCCCGGTGATCGTCGCCCTGAGCGGCTACCCGGGCAGCATCTTCAACCTCGCGCAGCACCTGCGGGTCTCGCAGACCGCGGGAGAGCTGCAGGGCAAGGGCCAGATGCAGCCGACGATCATGGTGATGATCCGGCCCACGATCGCCCCGCCGCGCGACACCGAGTGCGTGGACGTGCCCGGGGGACCGCAGGCCGAGACGTTCCTGGCCAAGGACCTGCCGGAGGCCGTCAGGTCCGTCTACCGGGCCGGCCACGACGCCACTGCCTGGGGCGTCATGGGGTACTCCTCCGGTGCCAGCTGCGCTCTCCAGCTCGCGATGCGCAACCCGCACGTCTACACCATGGCCGCCGCCCTGTCGCCCGACTACAAGGTCAAGGACGACCCCACGACCGGCAACCTCTTCGGTGGCGGTCCGGGCCGCCAGGCCCGGGTCGACGGCCATGACCTGATGTGGCGGCTGGCCCACCTGCCCGCCCCCCAGGTCTCGGTCCTGGTCGCCAACAGCAAGCACGGCGAGAAGGGTTACACCGAGACCCAGGCGTTCATCAGGGCCGTCAAGGCGCCCATGCGGGTCGCCTCGATCCTGCCCGAGAGCGGCAGCCACAACTTCCCCACCTGGGTGCGGGAGATGCCCGCCGCCCTGAAGTGGATGAACGCCCAGCTGACCTTCCCGCAGGACGTCGTACCGCGGCACCACCCCAGGAGGACGACCGAGGCCGGGGGCCGGCCCGGGCCCGGCCACAGCCCCCTGCGCGCCGAGGGCACCCCGAGCAGGCCCCCGGCCACGACGCGCCGGTGAGTCACCGAAAGCACGCGGAGACGACACATTCCCCGGCCCCGGCGTGGCACTCGTCCGACGTAGCGTGGAGGAGAGTTCGACGAGGAGGGACTCATGCGGATGCGCCGGGCACGACGGATGCGGGGAGCGGACCTTCCGGGTGCCGGGCGGGTGGCGAGGAGAGCGGCGGTCGCCGTGGCCCTCGCCGGGCTGCTCCTGACCGCCTGCGACGGCGGCGGGGGCGCGAAGAGCGACGGGAAGCAGGCCACGAAGAGCCCGGCGTCCGTCATCACCGTGAAGCCGGGAAGCGGCGGCACGGCCGCCTCGCCCGGTGACAAGGTGACCGTCCGTTCCTCCGGCGGCAGGCTCCTGGACATACGGGTGAGCGCGCCGGACACGGACGAGTTCGGCGGATCGCTGTCGGCGGACGGACACACCTGGACGTCGTCCGCCCTGCTGGCCCCGGCGACGAAGTACACCGTGGTCGCCCGGGCGAAGGGCGCGGACGGAAAGACGGTGACGCGGCGGACCACCATCGCCACCGCGCGGGCGCGCGGCACGTTCGTCGGCGAGTACAGCCCGGAGAAGGGCTCCACCGTCGGCGTCGGCATGCCGGTGTCCGTGGTCTTCAACAAGCCCGTCCGGGACAAGGCGGCCGTGGAGCGCAGGCTTGCGGTCACCACCAGCCCGCACGTCGACGGGGCCTGGAGCTGGGTGAAGGACCACAGCGGCAGGGACCGCGTCGACTACCGGCCCCGGAAGTTCTGGACGTCCGGCACCGAGGTCACCCTGCGGATGGCCCTGAGCGGCGTCGACGCGGGCGGCGGGGTGTACGGGACCCAGCAGCGCGTCGTTCGTTTCCACGTCGGCCACGCGGTCGTCAGCACGGTCGATGCCGACCGCAAGACCATGACGGTGCGGCAGGACGGGAAGGTGCTGCGCACCCTTCCGGTCTCCAGCGGAAAGCCCGGCTACGAGACCTGGAACGGCACCATGGTCGTGCTGGAGAAGGTGCCCAGCATCCGGATGAACTCCCGGACCGTGGGCATCTTCGGCCCCGAGGCGTACAACCTCGGTTCGGTGAAGTGGGCGGTGCGGCTGACCCCGTCGGGCACGTTCGTGCACGCGGCGCCGTGGAACGCCGGCAAGTTCGGCCGCGTCAACGGCAGTCACGGCTGTGTCGGCATGAGCGCGAGCGACGCGCGGTGGTTCTTCGGCCATGTCCACCTCGGTGACCCGGTCACCGTCGTCCACTCCAAGGACACCGTCGCCGAGGGCAACGGCTACGGGGACTGGAACGTCGACTGGGCGACCTGGCGCGCGGGAAGCGCGCTGTCCTGAAAAAGGCGGCAACCTTTTCGGCGGCGGCGGCGACCGAAGGGCGACCTTCCTTCACCGAACAGCTAAGGACCTCGCCCGTGGCGTCCCATACTCCGCACCGCCGGCCCCGTGACCGGCGTACGGCTCTCGTGTCCGTCGTCGCCGTGGCGGCCGCGGCGCTCGTCGTGGCCCTGGTGGTCGCGTTCCAACCGGACGGCGGAGGCGTGACCGCCGCCGGGCACACGGCGGCCACGGCTGTCGCGGGTGCCGGACAGGCGAGTCCGTCGCCGACGCCGTCCGGGCGGAAGCCCGCCTCCCCGTCGCCGAAGGCCCGTGCCGCCACGCCGTCGGCCAGGGCGGCCACCGCCTCGGCGCGGCCCACGAGTTCGCCGACGAGGGCGCCGCGGGCCGTCCCGGCCTCGGCGTCACTGGCCGGGCGGATCGTCCCCGGCACCACCTACCGGGGCGTCGCCACGCACTACGACGCCGCGGACGGCAACGGCGCCTGCTTGTTCGGTCCGAGCGCGGACATGATGATCGCGGCGATGAACACCGCCGACTACGAGACGTCCAAGGCGTGCGGAGCGTACGTCCGCGTCCGCGCCGCGAGCGGCGCCTCCGTCACGGTGCGGATCGTCAACGAGTGCCCGGGGGACTGCGCGGTCGGTCAACTCGACCTCAGCGTGCAGGCCTTCGCCAAGCTGGCCGCGCCCGCGGCCGGGCGGATCGCCGTCTCCTGGGAGTTGGTGAGCCCGGCCGACGCCGGCACGCTCTCGGTGCGGTACAAGACGGGGTCCAGCCGGTACTGGTGCGGGATCCAGGTGCTCGGGCACCGCAACCCGGTGGCGCGGCTGGAGGTGCGCGCCGGGAGCGGGTGGCTGGCGCTGCCGCGCACCTCGTACAACTACTTCCTCTCCGAGAAGGGCAGCGGCTGCGGCGGGTCCATCAGGGTCACCGACATCTACGGCGAGCGGCTGACGGTGGACGGGATCGCCGTGAAGCCGAACGTCGTACAGCCCACCCGCGTGCAGTTCGCCGCGCACTGACCGCGTGCTCCGGGTTTCCGGTTGGTTTCCCAACCCCCAAGGCCGAACCAGGGGTTGGGCAACCGGCCGCCATGGGGCGGTAAGACTTCGGCCAGTTCACCGAATCTTCGCCCGTTTCATCTACCCGCATAGACCTGGCCGGTGCTGTCATGCCCACGACTGCCCGGAATCCCCGGGCCGAACGCGGGAGAACCCCCATGCGCGCCATGCGCCGCCTCACCGCCACGAGCACGTCCCTCGGTCTCGCCGTCGCCGGCCTGATCCTCGGTACGGGTCCGGCCGCCCACGCGGCCGGCTGCTCACAGGCCTACCTGCCGCTGCCCGATCCGGTCTGCCAGCCCGGCGCCTACAACCCCGACGTCACGCAGGACACGATCGGCTCGACGATATGCGTGTCCGGATGGACGTCCACCGTGCGGCCGTCGACCTCGTACACCAACGCGCTCAAGGTCCAGCAGATCGCGCAGTACGGCTACGAGGACACCAGCACGGCCGACTACGAGGAGGACCACCTCGTCCCGCTCGAACTCGGCGGGGCGCCGAAGAGCGCGCAGAACCTCTGGCCCGAGCCGCGCTACGGGGACACGACCGCGGCCAACAAGGACACGGTGGAGAACAAGTTGAAGAAGGCCGTGTGCAACGGCACGGTCGGCTTGGACGACGCTCGAGACGCGGTCGCGTCCGACTGGACCACGGCGCTGTCCTCCCTCGGACTGAGCTGATTTCGCCAGGTCACTCGGGGCGTGGCCGAAAACGATCGTTTATGGGTGCGACGTCGGGGGGATCTTGGGGTCACCCTCCTCCCCGGGGAGTAGCGGGCGCCCGGCCGGGTCCCGCTGGGGAGGCAGGGCAGGTGCCTTCGTCGGCACGATGTGCCGGGGCGGTACGCGGACCAGGCTGGTTCACGTCGGCCAGAGGGACCGAGAGACCCGAGGAGGTCGTCATGAACCACCGGATACGCGTCCGCGTCAGCCGCCGCCCGAGCCAGCCCCGCGACACCCCCGTCGACCGCAGGACGCCGTCGGGGCGGATCCTGCCGTACTGACGCCCTCGCCGGCGTCAGCGCAGGTGGTGTGAGAGCGCCGTGCGCAGGGCCCGGCGCAGTTCCTCGGAAGGCGCGGGGCCGTCCGGCTCCGCGCCGGCCGTGACCGCCGCGGCGACGTCGCGCAGTTTGATGTTGGAGCGCTGCGAGGTCTCGCGCAGGATGTCCCACGCCTGTTCGGAGGTGCAGGCGTGCACGGCCATCAGCACACCCCGGGCCTGGTCGATGACCGGGCGGGAGGCCATAGCCTGCTTCAGCTGCTCGACCTCCGTGCGCAGTTCCCGCAGTTGCTCCGCGCGCTCCCGGGCGACCGCGGAGGCGCCCGGCCACTCGGGTTCCCCGTCCACCGGGTGGGCCGCGCGCCGCAGGGGGGCGTCGGGGTTGAGACCGGCGAGCTCCAGGATCCGGCGCGGCTGGCCGGTCCAGTGCCCGGACCGCACCGGAACCGCCCGCCGACGGCCGAAGGCGCCGAGCCGCTCCAGGAACTGCAGCCCCGCCGTGTCCATGAAGGTCACGCCGGACATGTCCAGATCCACTCCGCCCACGTGCGCCGGCAGCTTCTCCAGCGCCTCGGACAGCACGTCCGTGCAGCCGTGCACGAGTTCGCCGCGAGGGGTGAGCACGGCCCGATCCTCTTCCACCCGCGCGTCGATGACCAGGGTGTTCAGCTTCCCCCCGAGAGATGTGTGTACCGCTGAGGTCATGTCTGCCTCGCTGCTCCCGACAGTCGTCACGACGTTGAGTCACCGGCCGCCGGCGCGGGCCTCCCCTACCAGCCCCGCGGGGACCCGGCGGTGCCGACCATGCGCCTGCCCGTAGTGCGACGGAGTACACACCGTCCGCCGCCGGGAATGTCCTCCTGTCTCCCGGGTACGCGAACTCACGACCACCTGGGTCCACCGAGCGGCCGCGAGAAGAGGGGAGAAGGGCGTGGATGTCCCGTACCGGGTACTGCCTGGGCCCGCCCCCGTGCCGCGGCTGACGGTGTTCCCGCTGCCGGACGGGGCCGGCCTCAGGGTCGGCGGCGAGGTCGGACTCGCTACCCTGGCTCAGTGGGAGGGGGCGCTGTACCGTGCCGCGCGCGACTCGCGGCCCGTGTACCGGCTGGAGCTGTCCGCGCTCACCTTCGTCGACGTCGCGGGCACGGACGCGCTCGCCGCCGCGGCGCAGTCACTGGACGAGGGCAGGAGGATCGTGCTGCAGCAACCCCCCACCAGTCTGCGCCGTCTGCTGGACCTGTTCTGGCCTGGCATCCCCACGATCGAGGTGCCGTCGTCATGAGCACCGCGACCAGCGCGCAGGACTCCTTCGCCCACCCCGCGCTCTTCTACGACGACGAGCGGGAGTACCTGGCCGGCACCGTCCCCTTCGTGCGCGCCGCGCTCACGGCCGGCGAGCCCGTCGCCGTGGCCGTGCCCGCCGAGAACCTCCGGCTGATCCGCGACGAACTGGGCGCCGACGCCGACGCCGTACGGTTCCTGGACATGCGTGAGGCCGGGCGCAACCCCGGCCGGATCATCCCCGGCGTGCTGCGGGCCTTCGCCGACGCCCAGGCGCCCGGCACCCGCGTCCGGATCGTCGGTGAGCCGATCTGGGCCGGCCGCACCTCCGCCGAGTACCCCGCCTGCGTCCAGCACGAGGCACTGATCAACGCGGCGTTCCGGGGCCGGGAGGCGACCATCCTCTGCCCCTACGACACCCGGCGCCTGCCGCCGGAGGTCATCGCCGACGCGTACGCCACCCACCCCACACTGCTGCGGGGAGGGTCGCGGGAGGCGGAGGAGAGCAGCGCCTACGCACCCGAGGCGGTCGTTGCCCGCTACAACGAGCCCCTGCCGCCCGCCCCCGACGTCCCCGCCGTGCGCTTCGACGCCCAGTCCCTCAGCGACACCCGGCACCTCGTCACCGACGAGGGCGCCCGGCTCGGCCTCGCGCCAGCCCGGATCGAGGACCTCGCCCTGGTCACGGCCGAGCTGGCCACCAACAGCGTGGTGCACGGCGGCGGCACGGGCACCGTGCGGGTGTGGGCCGAGGACGGGTACGTGGTGAGCGAGGTGTGCGACGCGGGCCATCTCGTCGACCCGCTGGCCGGGCGCCGGCCCGCACCGCGCGAGCAGCGTGGCGGCCGCGGCCTGCTCCTGGTCAACCTCGTCTCCGACCTGGTCCGCGTGCACACCGGCCCCGAAGGAACCACGGTCCGCTGCTGGTTCGCCCGCTGACCGAACGGTCGCCCACGCGGTCGCTCAGGTGGCCAGCGGGTCGAGTACGAGCGGCTCGATGCGGCCCTCCAGCATGTAGCCGAGGCCCTGTACGGCACACACGTCCGGGCGTTCGGCGATGTGCACCGGCATGCCGGTGGCCGCGCGCAGCATCTGGTCGAGGCCGGGGAGCAGCGCGCTGCCGCCGACCATCATGATCCCGCGGTCGGCGAGGTCGGCCACCAGGTCGGGCAGGCAGTCCCGCAGCACCCGTCCGATGCCGTCGAGCACGGCGGTCAGCGGCGTCTCGATGGCGTCCCGGACGGCGGCGGTGTCGACCTGCACGGACCGGGCGAGGCCGGTGGCGACGTCACGGCCGTGGATCTCGGTGGAGGCGGGGCCCTGGAGGGTGAGCCCGTTGCCGGACAGGGCCAGCTGCAGAGGCCGTACGGACTGGCTCGGCAGCATCAACTCGTGCTCGTGGCGCAGGTGCTGCACGATCGCGTGGTCGACGGCCTCACCGCCGACCGGAATGCGTTCGGCGGTCACGATCGACCCCAGCGACAGCACGGCGACCTGGGTGGCGGCGGCCCCGCACACCATGATCATGGTGGCCTCGGGCCGCTCGACGGGCAGCCCGCAGCCCACGGCGGCGGCGATCAGCGTGTCCACCAGCTCCACGCGCCGGGCGCCGAGCCCCACGAGCGTCTCGATGGCCGCCCGCTGGGCCAGCGGGTCGGCGTCGTGCGGGGTGCAGGCCGCCGCCCGCAGGAAGGGCTTGCGGCGCAGGGTGCGGCGGATCTTGTCGCCGAGCAGGTGCCGGAGCATGCGCTGCGCCATCTCGATGTCGACGACGGTGCCGCCCGCGACGGGTCGTACGACGCGGATGTAGTGCGGGGTGCGGCCGGTCATCTTCTCGGCGAACTCGCCGACCGCGATCAGCGCGCCGGTCTTGGTGTTCACGGCGGCGACGGACGGCTGGTCGACGACGAGGCCGGCGCCCTTCACGTAGACGCGGGTCCGGGCCGCCCCCAGATCGACGGCGAAGTGGCAGCGGCGCAGCTGCTCCAGACTGGCGGTCATGGCAGGTCCTCCCGAGAGCGCAGACCGTTGGGGCCGCCGGTGGAGGGTGGCGGGCCTCGTTCTCTGTTCCTGATCCTGGAGGCCCGCCGGACGGCCGGCCTCCCCTCGCATCGTGCGGGGGCCGGAAGCGGGGCGCTGCCTGGAGGGGGCCGGGCGGGGGGCCGCTGAATGGGCGGTTTTGCGGCTTGTGTCGGTAGTGAGAGTCAGATAAAAGTGGGTCAGAGGGCTCGGGCGGCTTCGAGGAGCGAGGCCAGGGAGGACACGGTGACCTCGCAACCCGCCTCCCGCAGGCCGTGCTCGATCGTCGGGTTCCGGGCCAGCCCGATGAAGTCCAGACCCAGCTGCTGGGCCGCGGTCAGCTCGGCGACCGTGGAGCCGATCAGCACGCTCGCGGCGGCCGGCGCGGCGGGGGAGCGCAGGGCGCGCCGCAGACAGTCCGGGTCGGGCATCAGCGGTCCGGGATCGGCGGCGCGGCCGTGGACGCCGGTGAGGGGGAGCCGGAACGGCCGCAGATACCGGCGTACCGCCTCTTCGCAGACGTCCGAGACGACGGACACCCGGCGGTCGGCCTGGTGCAGGGTGCGCACGAGGACGACCGAGTTGTGGGTCAGCGGGGCGTTGGGGACGGCCCGCAGTTCGAGCTGGTCGAGACGGTCGCGCAGCTGCGGGGCGAGCCGGTCGTGGGCGAAGGCACGCAGCACGTCCAGCGGATGCGTGAACACCTCGTGCCCCGCGGTCCGCGGCAGCGGCCGGCCCGACAGCGCGTCCTCGGGATCGCGCAGTTCGGCGACCACGGAGAGGAGGTCCAGGGCCGCCTCCCGGGCGGTCTGTGCCGAGAACAGCCGGGTGACGGGCCCGTCGAAGCCGAGCAGCACCGTCTCGGCGTCGGCGAGCAGCGCGGACGCGGGCCGGGGCGCGGGCCGCCGCGGTACGGGGGGCGGGGCGCCCTCCGTGCTCAGCTGCACCGAGTAGGAGATCGCCAGGCCGGGCACCGGCCATCTGCCCAGCCCGGAGTTGACCGCCCGCTGCGCCGCGCCCGCCCGGCGCAGCGGATGCCGCCGGGTGACGCGGGGGGCCGCGTCCAGCACATGGTCGAGGAGCCGCTCGGAGACCCGCGTGATCTCGGCGCGTACGAAGGCCACCGGATCGACGACGTGCCAGGACAGCTCGACCGCGGCCGTGAAGGCGCCCTTGCCGGAACTCGGCAGGGAGACCGTGTGGAACGCCTGGTGGCTGGTGAGGTCGACCTCGTAGTAGGTGGTGCGGCGGGGCGGGCGCAGGCCGTGCGGACGCGCCGGGTTGAGGAGGGTCAGGGGCCCGTCGGGCTGGGTGTGCACGATGGCCGTCCGGCCGGGGGCGGGGATGCCCAGCCGGCGCAGGTCGTGGGTGATGAACGGGCCCTTCACCAGGTCCCGTTCCTCCGGCTCGGGCCCCGCCGCCGACAGAGTGAGGTACCAGGCGGCGGGAGGCTCGTCGGGGGCGCCGCCGTGCAGGGGCTGGAAGCGCGGCTCCTCCAGCGCGGCGGAACTGGCCGCGAACTCCTCGTACCAGGACGGCGAGACGACGAGGAGGACGTCGGCGGCCGTACGGTTCTGCAGGCTGAGGACCTCCGGCGGTACCACGGGATCGCCGGCGCCGGCCGTGTGCCAGAACGTCACCCGCAGCCGCGGCGGGTCCGCCAGCTCCCCGACCGCCTCGGCGAGCCCGCGCAGGGTCGCCACGAGCACCGGGAGCGTGTAGGCGCCGGGCTGGGCCAGGACCAGGTAGCCGTGCGCACGGACCCGCACCTCGCGCTGCGCCAGCCCGGCCCGCTCCAGGATCCGGTCCACCGCGTACTCGAGCGCGATCCGCGCCTCGGGCCGGCCGGTGAGGTCGTCGGCCTCGAAGAGCACGGCCGGGCGCCGGCGCTCGGCCGCGGGGGCGCGCGGCGTGTCGACGGCTGCCCGCTCCCGGGAACCCGTCAGCCGTCGCACGCTGTCCGGACTCACCGTCGCGAACGCCTCGCCGTCCGCGCCCGTCCCGGTGCCCGTGCCCGTGCCCGCGGGCGAGGGCGTGGAGGCGCGGAACTCGCCCCGCGAGCGCCCGGCCCGGTGGTCGATCGACGCGCCCACCCGCTGCAGGAGTTCGGCGGTCCTGGTGCGGGCGGTGCGGGGCAGGCCGAGCAGGAGGAGATCGCGTACCCCGGGGCGGAAGGCGTAGCTGCCGGGTGGCCCGGGGACGGTGGTCAGCATGCCGCTGAGGACGACCTCGGCCAGGTGCTGCGGGCGCGGGTCCGGTTCGAGGGCGGCGTGGACCAGCCGCATCACCGGCAGGTCGGGCCGGCCGACCGCGAGATGCCCGGCCAGCCGGAACGCCTCGGGTGACGCGGTCGCCCGGAACCGCAGGACCAGCTCCTCGGCCGACAGCAGGGCGGCGTCCGCATGGTCCTCCGGGACGCCCGGACGGTCCAACAGGGCGACGGCGGCCGGGAGTTCGGCGTTGCCAGGGGTCGTGAGCAGCGCCGCCCAGTTGGCCAGCCAGCCGGGCTCGGGCTCCATGACGGGCAACGGCACGGCAGGAGTCGGCTCCTGCGGTTCGTAGGGCTTGAAGACGAGCGCCGACGTCGGCGCGGCCGGATACGGCGCCGACAGCCGTCCCGGCGTCGTGGGCAGAGCCGTCTCCCGCCACAGATGCTCCGGCAGCGGTTGTACGACGGCCAGCGGCATCCGCGACGCCCACCGGCGCAGGGTGGCGTACCACACGATGCCGGGCGGCCCCTGGCGCCACTGGGGGCCCATGCAGTCGCTGACCAGCAGGGTGACGGTACGCCCGTCGGTGGTCGTGGGCGTGCCCGGGCCGCGCACCGTCCCGTCGGGTTCGGCCCGGTGGGGCACGACCGTGCGGAAGACGCCCGACTGGGCCAGCGTCGTGTGCAGTTCGCGGATCAGGGGCTGCCAGACGGGCATCGTGGGCCCGGTGTCGTACACCAGGTTCAGGCGCAGCCAGCGTTCGCGGGCGGGGCGCATGACCGGCAGCCACCACTCGGGGGCCGCGCCGAGACGGGCGATGCGGTCGGCGGTGGCGGGCTCGTCGAGTTCGTGGCCCACGGGCGACTCGATACGGCGCTTGAGCGGGCGGAGCGCCCGTTGCAGACCGAGCGGGTGGCGCAGCATCGGGGGCGCCGGGGCGAGCAGCGTGGTGTGCGGGCGGGCGTCGCCGGGCCCGGAGGCGGACGGGAGGTGGAGGGGCGCGCGCGGGGAGGGGAGGGGGTCGGCGGGCGCAGGGGGGTCCGGCCGTGGCTCAGGGGACGGGGTCGACGGGTGCGGTGGTTCGGGGTGCGGTGCGTCCGGGGCGGGGCTCGGCTCCCCGTCGGCGGGCGGTGCATCCGGCTCCATGTGCCGGGCCAGCCACAGCAGTTCGGCCAGTTCCAGCGGGGTCGGGCGCACGCCGGAGGCCGTCTCGGCCAGGACGTCGGCGAGACGGGCCAGCGGTTCGGGGGAGCCCGGGGTGTGGGACGGCATCCGGTCTCAGAAGGCGTCCGTGTGCGGGGCGTCGCCCAGGTACGGCATCAGCTGCTCGGCCAGCTCGTCCAGGCCCTGGGGACCGAGGTCGGAGGAGCGGGCCAGGTAGATGGCGTTGAGCAGCTGGTCGGTGGCCAGGTCGCCGCCGCCGACCCGGGACAGGAACCGGTCGATCAGGGTCTGCGCGTAGGTGTCGGGCTCACCGTCGAAGTGGGCGCGCACGATCGCGGTGAGCTGGCCGTCGTCGGGCTGGCGCAGCCGCAGGGTGACGCAGCGGCGCAGGAAGGCGGGCGGGAACTCGCGCTCGCCGTTGCTGGTGAGCACCACGAACGGGAAGGCCCGGCAGCGGACCCGGCCGCGCTCCACCGGGACGCGTTCGTCGGTGCCGTCGATCATCACCTCCGCCGTCGGCGTACGGCGGGCGCCGCGGACCAGTTCGGGAATCTCGTACTGGCCCTCTTCCAGCACGTTGAGCAGGTCGTTCGGCAGGTCGAGGTCGCTCTTGTCGATCTCGTCGATGAGCAGGGCGCGCGGTCGGGCGTAGGGGAGCAGGGCGGTGCCCAGGGGGCCGAGCCGGAGGTGGTCCTCGATGCCCGCCTCGGTGGCCTGCGCGTGCCGGGCGGCGTACAGCCGGGACAGCGGGTCGTACTGGTAGAGGCCGTCGTGCAGGGTGCTGCGGCTGGTGATGTTCCAGCGCAGTACGGGGCCCAGGCGCAGCTCGCGGGCGACCGCGTAGACGAGCGAGGACTTGCCGGTGCCGGGGGGCCCGGTGACCAGCAGCGGGCGGCGCAGGTACAGGGCGGCGTTGACGAGCTGGACGGTCTGCGGGGTGGCCCGGTAGGTCTCGGCGCGGTGCACACGGTCGGGGGAGGCGGCCGCCGTGTCGTCCTCGCCCGGTGCGCCGAGCACGGGCCCGCCGTCGAAGGCGCGCCAGGGCGGTGGCGGGGGCAGCCGGGTGATGCCGTCGTGCGGCGTGTCGCTGCCGGTGTAGACGGGCCACAGGGCCATGGAAGGTTCGCTTTCTCGAGGAGAGGTGGGGCGGGCGGGCCGCTCAGGCGACGGGCGAGTGGAGGAACGCGGCGGGCTCGGGGAAGCAGCGCGGATCGTCCCACAGGAGCTGCAGACCGCTCGCCCAGTGCCCGTCGGGGTCGTCGTCCGCGTCCGCGGTCTCGCGCAACGCCCGTACCTGGTCGGGCAGTTCGGCGGGCGGGACGCCGGCGAGCCGGTCGGCGAGCTGGTCCAGGAACGCCGTACCGGAGCACGGGCCGTCGTGCCGGGAGCCGGCGCAGCCGGCGCGCGGCCACAGCAGCACCGCCACCGGCGAGTTGAGGCCGGCCTCGAAGTGCGGTTGCGCGGCGTCCGGCGGGAAGGCGTAGCCCGCCAGGTCGGCGTCGTCGTCCCGCAGCCGTTTGCGCAGGCTCTGCGGCCGCTCCGGGGCGCCGCAGTCGACGCGATGCAGCCGGGCCCCCGGCGAGGTGTCCAGCTTCTGCCACCGTTTGGCCAGCTCCCGGCGCAGCCGGCCGCTGCGGTACCGGGAGCGGTCCACGACGACCAGCGGATAGGCGCAGCCCAGCGGGGTGGAGTCGTCGGCGCCGCACTCCCAGCGCGCCACCGGCTCGTTCAGCCATTCACGCGGCAGTACGAACGTAATCAACTCCTGTGCGTCCAGCGCGAGTTGCGAGAACGCCTCGTCGATACAGCTCTGCACCCAGCCGCGGACGGCGGAGCGCCGCAGCCGCCGGGAGCCGACCCTTCGGCGCTGCCCGTCGTGGTAGGCGGAGACCTCGACGGTGACCAGGTCGGCGCCGGCGCCGCTGCGCTCCATCTCGACGACGATCGGGGACCAGGCCGGGCCGGCGGCGGACCGTGCGGGCGTGCCGTCCAGCAGCTCCTGGAGCCGGTCGGCGAAGCGGGTCACCGCCTCGGCGCCCGGGACCTCCCACTGCACGTACCCGGCGGCGGCCTCCAGGGAGGCGACGGCGTCCTCGGGCGGCGGCTGCCCGAAGGGCCCCACGGCGTGGTTGACCAGCCGGACGGGATCGCACTCGACGCCCTCCGCCACCGCCCTTCGCACCAGCGCGTACAGGCGGCGCACCGCGTCCCGCCCATGGCCGGGCGTGGGGACGAGGGCACCGAGGCCGGGCCAGTAGCGGGCCATGACCTGCGTGGGCAGCATGCGGCCGACCCGGCCGTCCCGCGAACCGGCGATGGTGGTCACCATGCCGACCACCCTGCCGTCCGCGAGATGCACGGCCGCGCCGCTGAACCCGGGCGCCAGGGCCTGCCCGTGCGCGGTGGCGGCCTCCAACTGACGCCACTCGTCCGACACCAGGGCGCCGGGCACGGCGTGATAGCGGGCGAGCATGCCCTCGTCGTACCCCTTGGGAAAGCCGTACGCGACGAGCGTCGGCGCGTGCTCGCCCGCGAGTTCCGCGCCGGGCGGGGCGAACTCGGCCGGTTCGAGCGGGACTTCACGGTCGAGTTCGAGTACGGCGAGGTCGCCGGGGTCGGCGGCGCCGCCCGCCCAGCCGCCGTGCACGGCCACGCCGGCGGAGACCTGGCCCAGACCGCGGCCGCCGGGAAAGGACACGGTCACCGTGCCGGCGTCGGCCGCGCGGACGACATGGGCGCAGGTGAGGACATGGCGTGCGGAGACGAGGAATCCGGCGCCGATCTCGTTCCCGCAGACGATCCGGGCGTGCCAGGCGAAACCGCTCATGACCGGTCGGCTGCCTCCCGGTCCGCGTCCGCCGGCCTGGGCGACCAGCTCAGTTTCACCAGCAGATGGCCCTCGGCCGCCCCCTTCGCGATGACCGCCCCGGCCTCCGCGCTCAGCTTCACCCCGAACTCCAGCTCCACCGAGTCCGGCCGCAGCGTCCCGTCCCGGAACACCCGGAGCGCCGACTCGGCGGCGGCCCGGACCCCGCCCAGCGCGTTCTCGAACGTGCGGGCCGCCTGGGCCGGTCCGTCACCGCGCGAGACCATCCGGGCGCCGGCGTCCTCGTCGACGCCCTCGACGACGATCAGCGCGCCGTCCTCGGTCTTGAACTCCACTAACGCGTCCATGGCGCGGCAACTCCCCCGTGCTGGTGACTCAAGGCAACCGCCCATGTTACGGACGGTGGCCGGTGCTGTCGTGGTTTCCCTTGTGTCGTTTCCGTGTGACCGGCGAGCAGGTGCCAGGCGGCCCGGCGATGCCGCGGATCACCCCCAGCTCCACCAAGTCCTGCGGGCGGATGCGGAGTTGGTCCGCGGTCGCCTCGGCCTGGCCGTCCGGGCGTTTGAGGATGGCGGCGGCCGCCTCCGGCGCGATGACCGAGAAGTAGGCGTCGGGCGTGGCCCAGGTGTCGCCGGGCGCGGCGAGCGCGAGGGCGCCGCCGGAGCCGCCCTCGCCGATCACCAGCGTGGTGACGGGAGTTCGGGCGCCGGCCACCGCGCCGAACAGCTCCGCGATCGCCGCGCCGGCCCCCTGCCGCTCCGCTTCCGCGTCGTTGGCCGCACCCGGGGTGTCCACCAGCGTCAGTACCGGGATGCCGAGCCGGTCCGCGAGACGGATCAGCCGGGCGGCGGTGCGGTAGCCGGAGGGCTTGGTGGCGGTGCCGGTCTGGGCCGCGTAGGCGACGGCACGGCCCTGATGCTCGCCGAAACCGCAGAGCATCCCGTCGGGGTCGGCACCGCCACACCGGTCACCGCTGATCGCGACGCGGTGGCCGAAGTAGGCGTCGAGGTAGGCGCGGGCGCGGGGCCGCTTGGGTGAACGGGCCCGCCGCACGGCCTCCCATCCGCTGTCCGGAAGATCCTGGGCGCCCAGCGCGAAGGGCACGGGGGCCGGGCGGGGAGAGGCGGCGGGGTCCGCCCCGCCCGTCAGCAGCCGCAGCCACCGCCCGAGCGCCTGCCGGAGTTCCGTGGCCGGTACCACCGCGTCCGCCGCGCCGCACGCCACCTGCGCCTCGGCCGTGTACGCCGTCGGATCGGCGTCCGCCGGGCGCACCCGGGAGCCCGCGAAGCCGACCTGGGCGCCCGGCAGGGCGAGGACCACGTCGGCGCCCGCGCCCAGGGTCGCCCAGCCGCCGCCGGTCGTCGGATCGCGCAGGACGGCGATCTGGGGCAGGCCCGCCTCGCGGGTGAGGGCCGACTGGCGGGCCACGCGCTGGAGTTGGGTGAGGGCGACCATGCCCTCCTGCATCCGGCTGCCGCCGGTGGCGATGAGCGGGACGACGGGGAGGCGGTGGGCGCGGGCGTACTCGTGGGCCGCCTGAAGCCGGTCGCCGGTGCGTTCGCCCAGCGAGCCGCCGAGGAAGCCGAACTCGAAGGCGATCAGGACCGCCGGCGTGCCCGTGACGTGCGCGGTGCCGACGACCACGGACTCCCGCTCGCCGGTCCGCTCGGCCGCGCGGGCCCGCGAGGCGTCGTAGCCCTGCCAGGCGAGAGGCCCGTCGGGTGCGGGATCGCTTGTCGGGTGCGGGAGTTCGGTGAAGCCGGCGTCGTCCGCGACCAGGGCGAGGATCTCGCGGGCCGTGAGGCGTTCAGTCACGGTTCAGGGCCCGCTTCATGATCTTCCCCATGTCGTTGCGGGGCAGAGCGTCGAGGTGGTGCACCACGCGCGGCCGTTTGTGCGGGGCGAGACGGGTGGCCACATGGTCGGCCAACTCCGCGGAATCGGGCGGGTTCTCGGCGTCTTCCGGCACCACCCACGCCACGATCCGCTCGCCCAGGTCCGCGTCCGGCTCCCCGGTGACCGCCGCCTCCCGCACCCCCGGATGCTCCAGCAGCGCGTTCTCGATCTCACCGGCCCCGATCTTGTAACCCCCGCTCTTGATCAGGTCGGTGGCCTTGCGCCCGACGATGCGCACATAGCCGTCGCTCTCGCGTACCGCCATGTCGCCGGTGCGGAACCAGCCGTCCGCGGTGAAGGCGGCCGCGGTCGCGTCGGGCCGGTTGAGGTAGCCGGTGAACAGGTTCGGGCCGCGCACCTGGATCTCGCCCACGGTCTCGCCGTCGTACGAGGCGACGGGCGTCCCATCCTCCTCCACCAGCCGCAGCTCCACGCCGGGCAGCGGCACGCCGACGGTTCCCGCGCGCGGCTCCCCGTCCGCGCGCACGCTGGTGTTCATCAGGGTCTCCGTCATGCCGTACCGCTCGATCACCCGTTGCCCGGTGGCGGCGGTGATGCGCTCGTGGTCGTGCACGGGGAGCGCGGCGGAACCGGACACCAGCAGCCGGGCCCGGCCCAGCGCCCCGGCCAGCTCCGGCTCCTCCGGCAGGGCCTGGGCGATCCGGTGGTACATCGTCGGGACGCCGAACAGCATGGTCGCGCCGGCCCCGAGCTCGCGGGTGACGCCCTCGGTGGAGAACCTGCCCAGGTGCCGGACCGAGCCGCCGCGCCGCAGCGGGCCGAGGATGCCCAGCACCAGGCCGTGCACGTGGAACAGCGGCAGCCCGTGCACGAGGACGTCGTCGCCGGTCCACCGCCAGGCGTCGGCGAGCGCGTCCAGGGTGGTGGCGATCGCCCGGCGGGGGATGACCGCCCCCTTGGGCGGCCCGGTCGTGCCGGAGGTGTAGACGACAAGCGCGGGGTCCTCGCCGGTGACGGAGGAGGCGGGGGCGGGATCCTCGACGGTGACGGGGGAGGCGGGGGCCCCGGCGCCGGTCACCTCCACGTCGACGCGCCGCAGGTCGCTCACCGGGGAGGGCGGCCGGTCGCCCGGAGCCGCCAGCACCAGCGCGGGCGCACTGTCGGACAGGATGTGCTCCAGTTCCTTCTCGCCCGACTTCGGGTTCAGCGGCACGGCGGCCACCCCGGCCTCCAGGGCGGCGACCACGGCGACGGCCGTCTCCAGCGCCGGGGTCGCCCACACGGCGACCCGGTCCGCCCCGCGGATCCGCTCCCCGAGGGCACCGGCCGCCGCCGCGAGCCCCCCGTACGTCAGGGACCGCTCGCCGAAGCGCAGGGCGACCCGCTCGCTCGACTCATCGCTCAGGGCTGGGAACAGAGAGGACACGCGGCGATCTCCTTGCTGCAGGGGACGACGACACCATCGTCCCTGCACCGGCGCCACGCAAACACACCCCCACCCACGGACCGCCCTCAGACCACGGCCTCCACGACGTCGGCGACCACACAGCTGACGTTGTCGGGCCCACCCCGCGCGTTCGCCTCGGCGATCAGCGTCCGGGCCGCCTCGTCGGGGGCCTGGGCGTCGGACAGCACGGTGCGGATGAGGGCGTCGGGGACGACCCCCGGCAGCCCGTCGGAGCACAGGAGGTAGCGGTCGCCGGCGGCGGCGTCCCGCAGGGCGAGGTCGGGGGCGTCGGTGCCCAGCGCTTTGAGCAGGAGCGTGCGCTGTGGATGGGACGTGGCCTCCTCCGGCGTCAGCCGGCCCTCGTCGATCATCGACTGGACCACGGTGTGGTCGTGGGTGATGCGGAACAGCCCGCCGTCGCGCAGCACGTAGGCGCGGCTGTCCCCGACGTGGACCAGGGCGAGACGGGAGCCCGTCAGCAGCAGCGCCGTCAGGGTCGTGCCGTTGTGCTCGGTGTCGTCGGCCACGTCACGGACCGCCTCCGTCGCACCCCGGACCGCCTCCTGGAGGACGTTCAGGACGTCGCCCGCCGGCAGCTCGTCGGCGTCCAGGAAGCGCAGGGCCTCCACCGCGGCGCCGCTGGCCGGGCCGCCCGCGGGCCCGAAGCCGTCGGCGACCGCGAGGAGCCGGGCGCCCGCATAGGCGGTGTCCTGGTTGGCGGGGCGGACGAGGCCACGGTCGGAGTGGGCGAAGTAGCGCAGTTCCAGCATCGGGGTGTCCTTCCGGGACGGTGTCGACAGGTGGTCCACGAGGAACGCGGCGAGGTCCCGCCGCAGCGCCGTCTCCGCCTCGACGCCCGCCCAGTGGGCGCGGATCGCGGCCGCGGCGGCCGTCGGCGGCAGCGCGCACACCTCGCGGATGCGGGCGAGCGGCATGCCGAGCCGCCGTAGCCAGGCCACCAGCCGCGCCCGTTCCAGCTGGCCGGGGGCGTAGTAGCGGTAGCCGGTGTCCGGGTCGACGCGGGCGGGGCGCAGCAGGTCCAGCTCGTCGTAGAGCCGCAGGGCCTTGGGCGACAGTCGGCTCGCCCTGGCGAAGGCGCCGATGGTCAGCATCCGCATCTCCCCGTCCACGTGCACCTCTTCCGTTCTCTCGCCCCGATGCTGGGGCTTGCCCGAAGGGGAAGGTCAAGCGGGTTGCCGGGGCCTGGGGCCGTGCGGTTAGCCTGCGACGGTCCCGTGTCCGTCGTCGAACGGAGTTCCGCCCGTGCCCCGCGTCGCCCTCGTCACCTACGACCCCGGTCCCCAGCCCCACCGCGACCGCGACCTGCCCGTCCTGCGCGACGCGCTGCGCGCGGCCGGTGCGCGGGCGGACGTCGTGGCCTGGGACGACACCGGGACGGACTGGGCCGCCTACGACCTCGCCGTCATCCGCTCCACCTGGGACTACAGCTGGCGGGCGGCCGAGTTCACCGCCTGGGCCCACAAGTGCGGCACGCTCACCCGGCTCGCCAACCCGGCGGACATCGTGGCCTGGAACACCGACAAGCGCTACCTCGGCGACCTCGCGGCGGCCGGGGTGCCCGTCGTACCGACCCGGTACCTCGCACCCGGCGCCGCCCCCGACCTCCCCGACGGCCACGAGTACGTCGTCAAGCCCACTTCCGGCGCGGGCGCCCGCTACGCCGCCCGCTACCTGCCCGAGGAGCGGGAGACGGCCGTACGGCATCTCGCGCGCATGCACGAGGAGGGATTCACCGCGATGGTGCAGCCGTACATGCGCGCCATCGACACCGGCGGCGAGCGGGCCCTGCAGTTCTTCGGCGGCCGCCTGCTGCACGCCAGCCGCAAGCGGGCCGTCCTCGCCCCCGGCACCGCCTACGACGCCGACAAGGTCGCCCACCCGGACCTGGAGCCGTGGCGGCCCACACCGGCTGAACTCGCCGTCGCCGAACGCGCCCTGGCCGCCGTACCGGACGCGGCCGGGCTGCTCTACGCGCGCGTGGACCTCGTCGACGGGGAGGACGGGGAGCCGGTGGTGATGGAGCTGGAGCTGGTCGAGCCGAACCTCTTCCTGTTCCTGCACCCCGGGTCGGTGGCGGCGGTGCGGGACGCGATCCTGGCGGCGGCCGCGGGCTGAAGGGCCGGCGCCGCACTCGGGGCTCAGTCGGCGACGGCGACCCGCTGCAGCAGCCCCCACGTGAACTCCGCCGCCACCCGCCGCCGCACGCCCTGCCCGTCCGGCGCCGTGAACGCCAGCCCCCAGCGGGTCGGCGCCGTGCCCTCCAACGGGCGGGCCGGGGCGAAGGCGCGGGCCGCCTCGTCGACCGTGCAGGACCAGGGCGTGAGATCGTCCACGGTCCTCAGGGACGGGCCCGCGGCACCCGGGGCCCGGACCAGCCACTCGTTCCAGACCGCGCCGTTCGGGGCGAGCAGGACCTCGAAGCGCAGGTCGGGCCAGAGGGGAAGCGGCCACAGCCAGGCCTCGCAGTCCAGATCGCCGATCCTGCGGGCGGCCGTCGACTCGGGCTCGCCCAGGATCGAGCGGTACCGGGAGGCGGCCGCACGCCCGCGCGGGGAGTGCAGCATCGCCTGCCAGCGCTTGTTGGCCTCCCGCATCCCGGCGATGGACACGCCCAGCTCACGCCGGGCCTCCTCCACCAGACCGGGGTTGTGGTCGGCCATGCGGCGCAGCAGGACCAGCTGGAAGTCGAGCGGCGTGAAGGGATCAGCGGGGCGCTTGGCGGACGGCATGTCTCCCATCGTCGCGCACGGCACCGACATCGCCCGGGCGGCGGCCGTCGGGCAGGAAGAGCACCGAGTTGACGTAGCGGGGGCGGCTGCGGAACGGCAGGACGCGCGGCAGCAGTCCCTGCGCCACCACGTGCGCGGCGGCCGCCTGGTGCTCCTCCAGCGGGAACTTCGCGAGCGGCACCCAGTCGCCGCCGGGCAGTACCCAGCCGTCGTAGCCCAGCAGCGAGAGGTAGGTGACCACCGGGGCGACGGGCTGGATGCGGGACTCCAGCTCGACGAAGAGCGCGGGCCGGTCGCGGACCAGCAGGCCCGTGGCGCCGCGCAGCACGGCAAGCTCGCTGCCGTCCACGTCGACCTTGATGAAGCCGACGTCGCGCAGGCCCAGTTCGTCGAGGGTGACGCACCGGACGTCCAGCGCGTGACCGTGGATGTCCCGGCGGACCAGGGAGGACACGCCCCGGTCGCCGGCGTCGTCCGGGGGCAGCCACAGGCGGGCGGTGCCCGGGCGGTCCGCGGCGGCCGCCTCGACGACACGGACGTTCGAGGGGGCGGCGGCCGTGAGGAGCCGGGCCAGATGGGGGACCGGTTCGACGGTCACCACCCGGCGCGCCCGCCGGGCCAGCCGACGCGTCCAGGGGCCGTACCAGCCGCCGACGTCCACGGCCGTGCCGCAGCCCGCCGGACACAGCTCCGCCAGCCGGGCCAGCTCGGGCTCGAACCGCGGATAGACCGCCCGGGCGGTGGCTGCGACCAGACGGGTGGGCAGCAGCGGCGCCAGGCGGGCCGCCAGGGTGCGGGACGGGCGCCCGGACGCCGTGCTCACCGGGCCACCCGTTTCAGGATGACCTCGTGTTCCTCGTCCGAGACCTGCTCCCCGGACGACGGCAGCAGCTGGGGGATGCCGTCGACGACGGGGTAACGGCGGTGCAGACGGGGGTTGTACAGGGCCTCGGGTGCCTCGGGCCCGTCCGGCTTGACGAGGTGCAGCGGGCCCTTGTCCAGCGGGCACGCCAGAATCCGCAGCAGCGGGTCGTCGGGGTTCATGGGGGCGTCAACTCCTTGGCACCGATGGGGGGTTCCTGTGGCGCGGGATCGTGCTTGGGCATGGTCAGCAGTACGGAGACGGCGAGTACGGTGCCCGCGAGGCGCAGCGCGAGCCGCAGCGGGTCGTGCGGCAGCGCCTCGCCGAACGAGAGCGTGCCGATCACCGCCGTGTACAGGGAGGTCACCGTCGTGCACACCGGGACGATCAGCGAGGCCCGGCAACGCTGCAGCGCGGCCTGCGACATGACGAGGCCGAACGCGCCGGTGAACAGCAGCAGATACGGGTACGGCGACTTCAGCACGCCGGCCACCGCATGGCCGAGGCCGCTCGTGCTCAGGTAACTCGACACGCCCTTGATCGCCAGCGAGCTGACGCCGTACAGCAGGCCCACCGCCACGCCGTACTCCACGCCCGTGGTCGGCGCCCGGTGCCGGTGCCGGGAGCGGCGCTCGGCGGCTCCGTACAGCCACACGCCGGCCGCCAGCGACGGCACGCACACCAGCAGGATCAGCTGGTAGGGGGCGCCGCGGCCGACGGTGTCCGCGTGGGCGCCGGCCTCCTTCAGGGACAGGACGACCATCAGCAGCGCGGCGAGGATCGCGCCGAGCGCGTACCGCTCCCGCCCGGTGGTCTCCTCGCCCAGCAGCCGGGCCGACAGCAGGACGAGCAGCACCAGGCCGGACACGAAGATGCCCTGGGCGGCGGCGATCGGCAGGGTGCGGTAGACGACCAGCTGGGCGCCGAACCCGGAGGCCAGGGCGACGGATCCGGCGATCCACAGCGGACTGCCCAGCACCAGCCGGAGCAGCCGCGCGGGTTGACGGATCGTCACCTCGGGGAGCGCGGTCAGCGCCCGTTTCTCCAGGACGAAACCGAGGCTGTACAGGGTGTTCGCCAACAGGGCCGCGGCCACTCCCCACCACATGGGTACGCCCCCTAGGTCTTCCGTGCGTGCAGGAGAAGGATCGAGGCGAGGGAGGGTCTGGAGCAGGCCAGCCGGTCGAGGGGGCGCAACGGACGAGGCACGCCGTGGAAGGGGGCGCCCGCCAGTCGTACGACCTCGAAACCGGACGCGGCGACGAACTCCCGCAGCGCGCGGGCCGTGTAGAGGCGCAGGTGCCCGACGACCTCCGACCCCGGCCGGCCGTGGATGCCCCGCAGGCTGACCTCGGAGAACACCGGCTGCACACCGGCCAGCAGCAGTCCGCGGTTGTACCAGGCGGCCAGGTTGGGTGTGGAGAGCATCAGATGACCTCCCGGGCGCAGCACGCGGCGGATCTCGTCGAGGGCCGCGTCCGGGTCGACGAGGTGCTCGATCACCTCGCTGAACAGCACGGCGTCCACGGAGGCGGACCTGAACGGCAGCCCCCCGCCACCGAGTTCGCCGCGGACCGGGTACGGCAGGCGGGTGCGGGCACGTTTGAGGGCGTCCTGGGACCAGTCGACGCCGACGATGCGGTGGCCGGGCAGCAGCGGTGCGGCGGTCGCGGCGGCCGATCCGTCGCCGCAGCCGACGTCGAGGACGGTCTGCTCGCGGGCGGTGCCCAGCGCGGCGGCCAGCATGCGGGCCTGGCGAAGGCTGCGGGGGGCGCCGGAGGCCACGGGGACGGACGGGTCCTCGTAGAAGTCGCGCAGGTCCTTGGGGCGCGGGTGCGGCACCGTCGTGGTCATGGGCCGCTCACCTCCGTCGTGTGCAGGTAGTGCTCGAACAGGTCCCGCAGATGGGCGCCGTCGCCGTGGCTGAGCAGGGTCCGGGACCAGCGCAGGGCCAGATGGAGGCGGCCGGCGGTGGAGGCGGTGGTGACGGTGAGGCCGCGGGGCATGCGGGCGGGCGCCGAGAACCACACGGCGTGCGCGCGGCCGGCCTCCTCGCCGAAGTCCAGCGGGTAGGGGACGCGGCCGATGTTGCTGAGCAGTGTCGTCGACGTCCACGGCGCGGCCGCCCTGCGCAGGCCGCGGGTGAGGGCCGCGCGCCAGGCGACCGGCGTGACCGGGGCGGTCAGGAGGGCGGCTCCGTGGCCGAGCTGGGGGCGCGGGAGGGACTTCAGGGCGCGGGTGCGGGTGGCCGTGCGGTGCAGGAGCGCGGGCATGTCGGCGGGCCTGTGCGCGGCCAACTCCTCGGGTGTGAAGGGCACTTCGACGAGCCGGGTGCCGTTGCCGATGGGCATGCCGGCGTCCCGGGGGCGGTCGTCGACAGGCATCGTGATGCGCAGCGGGCGGGGGCGGGCGCCGTGTTCCCTGTTCCAGTGCGTGAGGGTGAGGGCGGTGGTGACCATCAGCTGGTCGTTGACGGTGTAGGGGGAGCCCTTGGGGCGGTGGGGGAGGGGCAGTTCGGTGACGAGCAGGCCGTTGCCCGGGGAGGGTTCGGGGGTGCCGGCGGCGACCCGGGCCGGCCGGGACCAGTTGGAGGGGGTCGCCTCCGGGGCGTGGGAGGCCTCCGCGCCGCGTACGGGCGGTGCCGCCGGGGAGTTGTCCCGGCCGCCGTAGAGCTCGGCGGCCGTGGCCAGGACGCGCAGGCAGGCGGGGCCGTCCAGCGCGGTGTGGTTGATGGTCAGGAAGAGGACGGTGCCGTCGGACCGCCGCTGCTCGGCGTCGCCGTGCGGAGCCGGCACCCCGACCGCGTCCGTCGCCTCGCTTCCCTCGACGTCCCCGGCGCCCTCCACCACCTCCAGCCTGATCGGCGGCGACGCCGACAACGGCGGAGCCTTCGTCAGGGCGCGGGTCCGCGCGTCCCGCAGCGCGCACCGGCCCGCCGGGGGGAACGTCACCACCTCCACGTCCGGCTCCGCCGTCAGCTCCCACTCGTAGCGCCGCCGGTACCAGCCGCCGGGCGCCTCGCGCATCAGGATGCGGGGATGCCGGCGCAGGGCCTGCGCGAAGGCCGCGCGCAGCCGGTCCCGGTCCAGCCGGCCGGGCAGGTGCACCTCGATGTGCACGGTCTCCGGCTCCGCCTCCTGGAGACAGTGCCGGGCCACCTCGTCCACCACGGGGAACGGGATCCGGGTGGGCGGCCCGGGCGGGCCGTCGGCGCGTGCGGGATGCTCGAGTGCGGTCACAGGACTCAGCCCCTCCCCGTGTCGTCGTCCGGCGCCGGCGCCGGCGGCTGCGGCGGCTCGGGCTCGGTGGCCCGCAGCCGGGGCTTGCGGAACGGAATCCGTCCGGTCGGCGCCCCGGGCTCCGCACCCCCGGGCCCACGAGCGGACACAACGGGCCCGGCGTCCTGCCGGGGGCTTGCGTCGGAGGTGCCTTCGGCGTGCTGTTCCTGCCGGGGGCTTGCCTCGGAGCGGCCTTCGGCGTGCTGTTCCTGCCGGGGGCTTGCCTCGGAGCGGCCTTCGGCGTGCTGTTCCTGCCGGGGGCTTGCCTCGGAGGTGCCCTCGGCGGGCCGCTCCTGCCCGTAGCCTCCCTCGGACGGGCCTTCCTCGTGCCGCTCCTGCCGGGGGCCTCCCTCGGAGCGGCCTTCGGCGTGCCGCTCCTGCCCGGAGCCTTCCTCGGACGGGCCTTCCTCGTGCTGCTCGCGCCAGGGGCTCTCCGCGGGCAAGCTCCTTCCGTGCCGCTCCTCCCAGGGGCCGCCCGCGAAGACGCCTTCTTCGTGCCGCTCCGCGGGCGGATCGCTCGCGGTCTGTGGGGCAGCCGCGTCGGCGCCGGTTCCCCCGGTGCCCGGGGCGGCCCTCTCCCCTCGCCGCCGCTGCGGCAGCTCGCGGGTCGGCGCCTCCGAGGCCGCCCACAGGGCCGGTTCGGTCGCCGGGGGCAGGACCGCCGTGTGGCCCGGTCCCTCGTCCGGCTCGCGGACGCTCACCACACCAGCGAACAGCCCGATCAGCGCCAGCAGTTGGGCGGCGTGCCCGAACGCCCCGTGGCCGGCGCCCGCCGGTTCCCCGGCCCCCGTGGCCGCCGCGATCCCCGCTCCGGCGAGGGCGGCGAACGCGATCGGCATGAGCAGGGCGTGCCGGCGGGAGGCCAACAGGGCCAGGGCGAGGACGAGCAGGGCGAACCACCCGGCGATCACGATCGCCACCACCGTCAGCGCCACCGTGCCCAGCCACAGCCCCGGCAGCGGCGGCACCGGCTGCGGCGCGTCGGGGTTCGGTGCGCGTCGGCGCCACACGGCCAGGCCGATCAGCGCCGCCAGCCCGACCGCTCCGCCGATCAGGCCGCCCTCGTACGTGGTCGCGGGCTCGTACGACAGCTTGACCGTGCCGCCCGCCCCGGCCGGGATCCGCCAGCCCTGCTGCCAGCCGTCGAGCCGGACCGGGGTGAGCTCCTTGCCGCCGAGGGTGGCCTTCCAGCCGTCGTTGTAGTTCTCGTACGTCGTCAGATAGGTGGCGCCGCCCGAGCCGACGGTCACCTCACGCCGGTCGCCGAGCCAGTCCCGTACGGTCAACTGCGGTGTCTCGGCGCTCGGTTCGCTCACCGTGCCGCGCATCAGCGTGACGTCCGTCAGGACGAGGGGACCCGCGTCGCCGGCCTCCACCCGGTGGGTCCCGGCCGTCAGCTCCAGACCGGTGTCCTTGCGGCCTTGCTGACAGAGCGTCACCTGCACCTGGCGGCGCTCCACCAGGTCCCGCACGGTCCCCTTCACGCCGGTGGCGTACAGCTTCCCGTCCACCGCCACCTCCGGCCCCTGCCCGCAGGGCAGCGAGAAGGCGTGGGAGGGGCCGGGCTGCGGGGTGCGGTACTGGTCGAGCGCCGGGATGTACGCCTCGCTCAGCCCGACGGGCAGTTGCAGGTCCTCGTCGGCCACCGGGTTGTGCAGGGTCAGCGGCGCGGTCTGCGTGATCGTGATGTCGAGGCGGTCCGTGGTGATGGGGTCGAAGCGGGCCACGCCGTTCTCGTCGACCCCGGCGATCGTCGCGCCGTCGGGGGAGCTGATGTTCACCTGGGTGGCGCGGGTGGACAGCCCGCCCGCCGGGGCCAGCACGATCTCCCCGACGGGCTGTTTGCCGTCCCAGCTCAGATGGATGGTCGGCCGGTCACCCGCGACCCAGGCCGTGGTCAGGTCGCCGTCGGTGAGGTTGCGCGCCGACAGCCCCGCACCCAGGGCGGCCGTGGAGTCCGCGGTCGCCACGATGCGGTTCTGCTGGTCGGGGGCGACCCGGTAGAGCAGCTTGTCGAGCTCCGCGCCGCTCACCGGCACCGCGCCCGCCGTCACCTCGTACGTTCCCGCCGTGGCCGTCGTGAACCGGCGGTGCAGGCCCGCCTCCGTGCCCGTCGCGGACAGGCCGGTGGGGTCGGGAGCGCGGTGCAGGGAGATCTGCGTGGCGGCGGCGTCGGAGGCGTTGTCGGCGTCGGTCGGCAGGCGCAGCAGGCGGGTCACCTGGACGTGCGGCAGGGCGATCTCGGAGAAACCGGCACCCGTCAGACCCGAGTGGCGCCGGACCGAGTCGACGATCGTCAGCTTCATCCAACTCGTCGCCCCAGCAGGCGCCTTGACGCTCTGCGTCTGGCCGTTCGGCCGCAGGAAACCGGTCCGGCTTCCCCGCTCCGTCTCCACCCGCACCTTCGTCGCCGCCGACCGCACGCTCGCTTGCGGCAACGGAGTCACCTTGAACGACGACGGCATGTCGTAGGAGTCCGTGAAGCCGATCCGCAGCCACTGCCCGTCCGCGGAACCGGGCGCGCCCTCGGCCCACGCGGTGCCCGGATTGCCGTCGAAGGCGTTCACCGGGTCGTACTGGGGCAGATGGAAGAGCCAGTTGCCGCTGGAGGAGGCCGTCACCGAGCGGGCGCCGCGCAACTGGGCGACCGTCTGGTGGGCGATGCCCTCGGTCGGCAGGATCTGGTGCGGCTCCTTCCCGGCGTCCTGCACGGCGTCCGGGGCGTTGCGCTCCGAACTCGTGTACGTGTACGAGGTGTTGGCGCTGACCAGCCCGAACCGGGTGTCCGCGCGCCGCAGCCCGTCGCCGACGATCCGCAGTGCCGGGCTGCCCAGGCCGGGGGTGTTGTCGCCGGTCAGCACGGTCGGACGGTCGCGCAGTTCGGAGGCGAGCGGCAGCAGGGCCTCGGGTCCGCCGGAGACGACGGCCGTGTCGGAGACGGGCAGCAGCCGGGCCTGCCCCGGGCGAGGCACGTCCTTGCCGCCCGGTTCGTAGATCTCGACCGCCCGCTGTCGCGGGTACAGGCCCTCCACCTGCAGCGGGGCGTCGTGCGCGATCGTGCCGCCGGTCATGACCGGCCCGAAGCCCGTCACCCGCACATAGCCGGACTGCTGCAGGGTCCGCTTCACGGTCGTGGTCGGTACCGCGCCGATCTGGTCGGGGTCGAGGTCGTTGCGTACGACGACGTAGTAGATGCCCGCCCGGCTCAGGTAGTCGGCCAGACCCGGCACCTCACTGCCGGAGGCGAGGGCGTTCTCGACGGCGTCCATCGCGCGCCGGTTGCCGGGGGTGCCGAAGGGTACGTAGTCCCGTTGCGCCCAGCGGGACTTGGCCAGCACGTCGAGCGGCTGGTCGATGGGGGAGCCCCAGCTGTAGATGCCGTGCGCGGTGGCGGGCACGACCAGGGCGCGCGAGTCCGGGGAGTACTTCTGCAGCCAACTCGCCGTCGTGTCCCAGTACTTGGGCAACTGCTGGAAGGACCCCGGGTTGAGGATCGAGCCGTTCAGGTACGGCCACAGCAGGCCCGGCAGGATCAGCACCGCCGCGACCAGCGGCGCGAACCGCCGCCCCCGTACGGGCCGGGCGCCGCGCGGCTCGGCGGCCACGCCCACCACATGGGCGATCCCGAACACCAGCGCCAGCGCGAGCCCCGTCTGGAACTTGTAGATGTTGCGGAAGGGGACGAGCCAGCCGTTCAGCCAGTCCTGCACGAGCCCGTGGAAGGGCGCGCCGAACGCCCCGCCGTACCCGGCGAGCAGTACCAGGGCGCACGACACCACGGTCAGCACCAGCCATCGCCGCTCGGGCATGTCCCGTCTCGCGAGTCCGGCGAGCCCCAGGCCGGCCGCCAGTGCCGAGCAGACGATCACCACCACCGAGGCGGCGACCGTCCATCCGGCCGGCAGCCACGCCTGCCCGAAGTGCAGGTAGGCCACCCAGTTGCCGGCTCCGCGCAGCGCCTCGGTCCCCGACATGGTGGCCGTCGTGGTCTGCGAAGTCTCCACGTAGGGAAGGAAGTTCTCGCCGTAGACGCCGAGCATCAGCAGTGGGATCCACCACCAGGCCGTCGCCACGACGACCCCCGGCACCCACCAGGCGATCAGCTTGCGCTGCCGTGGCCCGGGCGGCCGGGAGAGCAGATACAGTCCGACGGGCAGCAGCGAGGCCAGCGTCGACGCCCCGTTGACGCCGCCCATGAACGGTACGACCAGCGCCGAGCGCAGGGCGGCGACCCGGGCGGTGTAGCGCTCGTTCGTCAGCGGCAGCAGCACCCAGGGCAGGAACGCGCCGGGCAGCACGGCGGCCGACGTGGACCCGACGACGATGGTGAACACCGGCCACAGCGCGTACGCGACTCCCGCGAGCAGCCGCGACCCGCCGCTGCCCACCCGCAGCCGCTCCGCCAGCCGCAGCGCACCCCAGAAGGCGACCGAAACGATCAGCGACATCCACAGCCGCTCGGCCAGCCACACCGGCAGGTGCACGAGATGGGCCAGCCAGTAGAACGGCAGCATCGGCCAGAGATAACCGGCGTACTGGTCCTGTATCCCGCCGAAGCCGCCCTGGTCGTGCCAGAGCTGCCCCAGGTCGGAGAGGAACGCGCCGGGGTCGGTGGTCACGCCCAGCTTGGTGTCGAAGGTCTGCCGTCCCGGGTGCACCACCAGGAACAGCACGAACATCACGGCCCAGAACCCGACCAGCCAGCGCCTCGACCTCGGGCCCTCCGGCGGGCCCGAGGTGGCCGCGGTGGTGGGGACGGCTGCCGGAGGAGGGGCCTGGACCGTGGTCGTCATGGTGGACACCGCCGGAGGATGAGGAGGAGGTTCCAGGTGGCCAACTCCCTGATGCCGGGCGCCTTGACGACCGTCTCGGCGAGGAAGGGCCAGTAGCGGGAGCGGGCCGAGACGACCGTGACGTCGTCCCGTGCGCGCACCTGCCGCAGGGTGGTGCCGATGTGCACGGCGAACAGGTTCTCGCCGAGGGTGTGCTTGGCCTGTCTTCCGGTACGACGCCGGTAGCGGGCGCGGGCCCGCTCGGCACCGAAGTAGTGCCAGGGGGCCCACTCGTGGCCGCCCCAGGGGGACAGCCAGTTGGTGAACGACACGTAGATCAGCCCGCCGGGCCGGGTCACCCGGACCAGTTCGCTGAGGAAGGTCTGCGGATCGGCGACGTGCTCCAGCACGTTGGAGGAGAAGGTGACGTCGGCGACCCCGTCGGACAGGGGCAGCAGATAGCCGTCGGCGATCACCGTGCCCTCGGGCGGCTTCTCGCCCAGCTCGTGCACGTCGGGTTCGAAGAGGTGGGCGTGGGCGCCGCGGCGGCGGAACTCCTCGGTGAAGTAGCCGCTGCCGCCGCCGACGTCCACGACCGTCCGCCCGGCGACCGGGCCGTCGTAGGCCTCGACCTGGTCGACGGCGTCGCGGGCGAGCAGCGCGTAGCAGGTCTCGGGATCGTCCTGCTCGTGGAGGAACGCCCGGAAGAGGGTCATCGACCGGCGTATGGAGGGGTCCTTGAGACCGGTGCCGGTCATGGGGTCCAGCTCCTCACCGCCTCGGCGGCCACGGCACGGAACTGTCTGACCGTACGGTGCCAGCGGTAGCGGGCCGCCCGGTCCCGCGCGGCCTTGCCCATCGCCTCACGGCGCTCCGACGACAGGGCGAGCGTGCACCAGGCGGCCGCGAACGACGACTCCCCGTGCGCCAGCACACCGGTCTCCCCGTCGACGACGGAGTCCCGCAGGCCGGGCACGTCGAAGGCGACGGTCGGTGTCTGCCGGGTCGCGGCCTCCGTGACGACCAGACCCCAGCCCTCCACGGCCGAGGGGTGCAGCAGCAGCCAGGCGGCACACAGCAGCCGGTGCTTCTCGGCCTCCGAGACATGCCCGGCGAAGTCCACGCCGGGACCGGCGAGTTGCTCCAGCCGTTGCCTTTCGGGACCGTCGCCCACGATCACCAGGCGGCCGCCGGTGACCGGCCGCACGCGTTCCCAGAGTCTGAGCAGCAGATCGATCCGTTTGTACTCGACGAGTCTGCCGACCGCTACGAACAGCGGCTCCGCCGACCGCTCCGCCCGCGGACCGGGCTCCTCCACGCCGTTGTGCACGACACGGATGCGGTCCCTCTCGACTCCGATCGCCCGCAGCGCGTGAGCCGTGGAGGGGGAGACGGCGACCAGCAGGCTGCGGTGCTGTGCCCCGGTCAGCGCCCACTGCTCCAGTCTTCGGCCGAGCCGCGCGGCCGGCGTCAGGGGTCCGCCGAACCGCATCTTCCACAGGTCGGAGTGGACGTGGTTGACCAGACACAGGGTGGGGCCG
This sequence comes from Streptomyces sp. C1-1, assembly GCF_050214755.1. Lineage (NCBI taxonomy): Bacteria > Bacillati > Actinomycetota > Actinomycetes > Kitasatosporales > Streptomycetaceae > Streptomyces > Streptomyces sp. C1-1. The sequence goes on from NZ_CP189826.1 coordinate 6,773,538, forward strand.
CGGTGCCACAGGGGCGCGAGGTACGGCATGCCGTTGCAGACCTCGACCAGCAGATCGGTCTCGCCGACCTGACGGGCGAAGGCGGACCGGGCCCGCAGGTAGTGGCCGAACTCGCCGCCCGCCGAGACGACCTTGTAGTCGCGGTAGGCAGCGGGGCCGCCGCAGATGAGGGTCACCTGGTGGCCGAGTCCGGTCAGGCCCTCGGCGAGCCGGTCGACCAGCAGCTCGGAGCCGCCGGCGGCCGGGTTGTCCAGGTCCCGGTGGGCAAGGAAAACGATTCGGCGCGGCTGTGGGGGGAGCGCCGGAGGGTGCTGCGGCGCCCAGGGATGAGCGCGTCGCAGCGGGGATGGCACGTGCTGGGGCATGGGTGCTCCAACTCGTCTCAGGGTGCGGAACTCAGTGGTGGCTTTCCGGACGTGCTGTGGGGGGACTGAGCTCTTCCTAGGTGTGGGGTGTGGACGGGCTGTGCTCGGGTGGGGTTGGACAGTTTTCGCCGAGCCGTTCGCCACGGCTACTCACGGAGGTGACAATTTGCGGCTTTATTAGAACTGACGTCATGTCACATCGTGAGCTGGGGCTGGGGCGATCGGGAGCTTTCGGCCAACTCGGGGCGCTTACGTCCGCGTACCACCAAAACGGCCCCGACCGCCGCCAGTACGAATCCGGCCACCGCGGAGGCGATCGGCAACGTCTGCCCCACCATGCGCAGCTGGCCGCTCTCCTTCTTCGCCAGTTTCACCTGTTCCTTCTGCGTCGCGGTGGTGAACCCCAGTTTCTCGCTGTCCAGCAGCACCACCGCGTCCTTCCCGGCACCGGGGGCACGCAGCGTGCGCCGCGGGCCGACCTGGGCGTAGACAACCCGGCCGGTGCGCTGGTCCACGACCAGCTCGATGCCGTGGTTGGAGTACCACTCCTCGGCCAGGACCTGCGGTTTGTTCTTCTGACCGACGATCGTGCCCGGCACCAGCCGCGTGCCGATCTTCGTCGGCGGGACGCTGCCGGTGAACCGATAGCCCTTGTACCCCTGGACCTTCCTCGTACCCGCGTAGTGCAGCACCACGGTGTCGCCGAGCGAGTTGTCCCACCACGTGTAGGAGCGTCGCTGCACGTCGAAGGGGAACTTCAGATAGGCGTCGCCCTCGAAGTAGGGGTTCTCCTTGCAGCAGTGGACCGGTCGGTTGGTACGGCGGTCGGTCACCCAGCGGTTCAGGAAGAACTCCAGGGCGTCGTGCGGGTCGGCGGCCGGCAGCGACTTGTCCGTGTCGACCGTCGTCGTCACGTCCCACACCGCCCGCCCGCTCTTCTCACTGTCCGCGACATTGCCGCGCACCTGCTGGGTGACGGTGATGCGCTGGTCGTGGACTGTCTTGATCTCGTCGGTGTCGAAGTAGCTTCCGGTGCCCTGGTAGACGGCCGTGGTGTCGATGTCGATCGGGTTCACTGCGGCCCGCGGCTCGACGTACCAGACCAGCATCGGCGCCAGGACCAGCAAGAACGTGCCGAGTCCCAGCAGAATCAGCGAGAGGGGGGAGGCTGTACGGCGCATCCGGACACTCCAGGAGGAAGGGACGACGGAGTTCGGGCCGCTCTATGAGCGGGAGACCGTAGGCTGCTCTTGACGGGGTGTCAATGGTTGTCGAGACTGGGCCGACAGGCAGAGGTGGGACACCGGGGTGGGGACGACCTTCCGTACGGAGAGGCTGACCCTGCGATGTCCAGACTGCTCGCCGCCGCGCTCACCGTCGTGGCCGCCGCGGCCCTCGCCGTGGGCGCCGCCCTCGGTGTCGTCGCCCTGCTCGACGCGACCCCGGACCAGCCGAACACGCCGTTGATCACGTACGAGCAAGCCGGCCAGGGGAGTTGACCCGTGACGCCCGCCCACCCGCCGGCCGTCACCACCCGCTCGGCCTGGCACGACGTGCCCCGTCTCCAGGTCCGCCGCTTCGCCGCCATCGCCATGGCGGAGGCGCCCGAACTCGCCGAGGAGATCCTGCGCGAGATCCGCCGCGAGTACCCCCACCTGCCCGTCGTGCTCGACGAGTCGGGCGAGCCCATGGCCCTGGTCGGCATCCGCCGGGCCATCGAGGTCTTCGTCCAGCATCTGGAGAAGTCCGAGGGCCGCCCCTCCGTCCCGCCCGGCGTCTTCCAGGAGTTCGGCCGCGGTGAGGGCCTGCACGGCCGCTCCCTCGACTCCCTGCAGGCGGTCTACCGCATGGGCGTACGCCTGGCCTGGCGCCGCTTCGCCGAGATCGGGCAGCGGGTGGAGATCCCGCCGCCCGCGATGTACGAACTCGTCGACGCGGGCTACGAGTACCTGGACGGTCTGGTCGACCAGTCCGTACGGGGCTATGCCGAGGCGGCCGCGCGACAGGCCGGGGAGCGTCTGCGTCTGCAGCGCCGCCTGATGGAACTGCTGCTGGCCGAGCGCCACCGGGGCGATCCGGCGGACGCGCTCACGGAACGGGCCGCCCGGGTCGGCTGGTCGCTGCCCCGCAAGGTCGCCGTCGGGGTCCTGCTCCGCCCGGCCCGGGAGGCGGTCGCGCCCGCCGTCGGAGAGGGCGTGCTGCTCGACATGGAGTACGAGCAGCCCCGTATGGTCGTCCCCGAGCCGGGCGCGGCCGGCCGCCCCGAACTCCTGCACCGGGCGCTGACCGGGTGGGCGGGTGCGATCGGGCCGCCGGTACTGCTGGCCGACGCGGCGAAGTCGCTGCGCTGGGCCGAGGCGGCCGTCCATCTGATGGAGCGGGGACTGCTGCCCGCCGGGGACGTCCTGTACTGCACCGAGCACACCGAGGCCCTGGTGTTGTTGCAGCCGGAGGAGCTGATCGACGACCTCGCCCTGCGCTGCCTGGCACCGCTGGCCCACTGCGGCCCGACGCACGGACGCCGGCTGGCGGAGACCCTCCTGGCGTGGCTGGAGACCCGCGGCGGGGCGCCCGAGGTGGCCGCACGGCTCGGCGTGCACCCCCAGACGGTCCGCTACCGCCTCCGCCAGATCCGCGAACTGTGGGGCGACGAGATCGACGACCCCGACCGGCGCTTCGAGCTGGAACTGGTGCTGCGGGCACAGAGGTTGAGGGGGAGGCTGGGGGATGCGGGGCATCGGTGACGCGGGATGTCACCGGGCCCGTCGTTGCCGCCGCCAGGCCTCGTAGTGATCGAGCAGGGTCTCTTCGATGGACCGGTACTCGATCCCCAGCTCCTCCCTTCCCCGGCGGTTGTCGACCTCGAAGCGGATGCCGAGGTGCTTGCGGATGTAGTCCTGGGTGAGCCCGAAGGCCGGACCGAGGATGCGGACGGGCCAGTGCGGGAGGCGGGTTCGGGGCAGCCGCAGATCCCTCGGATACCGCTTGCGCACGATCCGCGCCATCTCGTGGAAGGAGGTCATCCGCTCGGCGGCGACGATGTACCGCCCGTGGGCTTCCGGCCGCTCGGCCGCGGCGATGTGCGCGTCGGCCAGATCCCGTACGTCGACCGTGGTGAAGCTGAAGTCGGGGGCGCCGTAGAAGAAGTACCCCTTGAAGAGCTCCTCCAGGAGGAAGAGGCTGCCGGACTCCGAGGCGGGGGTGAGCGAGGGCCCGAGCACGAGCCCGGGGTTCACGGCGACCATGCTCCACCGCTCCTGCGCCTGTGCGGCCTCCCAGGCGGCTCGCTCGGCGACGGTCTTGGCGTAGTGGTACGGGTTGTCCTGCACGGTGCTCGTGGTGTTGAAGTACTTCTCGCTCAGCACCTGCCCGTCCATGGCGAGCACGTCGACGTAGTCGCCGAAGACGGCGCCGACGGTGGAGGTGAGGACGAGCCGCCGCGCGGACGGCGTCCGCTCCGTACTCCCGACCACGTTCCGCGTCCCCGTGAGCGCGGGCTCGACCATGTCCCGCTGCCCGTCCTTGATCTTCTCCGGCATCAGAAAGGGCGAGGCCACATGGAACACCACCTCGCACCCCTTCATGGCCTCGTCGAAGGACCCGTCGACGAGCAGATCGGCCTCGAACAGCTCGAGCCGCCCGGGGTGCCGGTCCCGCAGGGCCCGCAGGGGTGCGACCTTCGCGGAGTCGGCGACGCTGCGGACGGTGGTGCGCACATGGTGGCCGCGCTCCAGGAGCCGAAGCACCAGATGACTACCGACGAACCCACTGCCGCCGGTCACCAGGACGTCCATGCGTACTCCGATCTTGTCCGGTCTCGTCGGCAATGGGTTTCTTCACTCTCGGACTCATGCGTTCCACGCAAGCCCATTGCCCGGGCAAACGCGCTATGCCTACCCTGTGTTCGTCATGCCGATCGTCTGTTGAAATTTCGAACACAGGCGCCTAGGAAAACAAGGGAGGGGGCCAGTCGTGGGACGCCTCGTACCTGCCGTGACTCGGGCTCTCGACATTCTTGAGCTCTTCCTCGACGGGGACGGGACGCTCTCCGCCCCCGACATAGTGCGGAGGCTGCAGCTGCCGCGCACCACCGTGCACGAGCTGGTGACCACTCTCGCCGCCCGGTCGTACATCGTCCAGGTGCCGGGTCAGCCCGGACGCTACCGGCTCGGCGTACGGCCGTACCAGCTCGGCAGCCGCTACGCCGAGCAGCTCGACCTCGCGGCCGAGGGACAGCAGGTCGCCCGGTCCGTCGCCGAGACCTGCGACGAGACCGTGCACGTGGCGATCCTCGAGGGTACCGACGTCATCTACATCGCCAAGGTGGACTCCACGCACGCCGTACGGATGGTGTCCGCCGCCGGGCGCCGGCTGCCCGCGCACTGCACGTCCGTCGGGAAGATGCTGCTGGCCTCCCTTCCGGAGCCCGAACTCACCGCGCGTGTCCCGGACGACGCCGAGCTCGTGCGGATGACACCCAACAGCATCACCGAGCCCGCCGCCCTGCGCGAGGCCCTCGCGGAGATCCGGGAGCGGGGGATCGCGGTCGAGAGCCGGGAGTCCAACCCCGACGTCAGCTGTGTCGCCGCGCCCGTCCGCGACCGCACCGGTCAGGTCGTCGCCGCCCTGTCCATCTCCGTCCCGATGATCCGCTGGAGCGACGAGCGCCGCGCCGAGCTGGAGCAGCTCGCAGCCAAGGGCGCCGCCGAGCTGTCGGAGCGCCTCGGCCACCGGACCGTCGCATGACGGCCTACGAGGTGGCGGTGCGCGCCGAGGCGACCCTGGGCGAGGGCCCGACCTGGGACGCCGCCGCCGGGCGCCTGATCTGGATCGACATCCTGGGCGCGCGCGTGCACACGTACGATCCCGTCACCGGCCGGCGCACGGTCCGCGTCACCGACCAGCACGTCGGCGCTGCCAAGCCGCGGGCCGGCGGCGGGCTGGTGCTCAACCTCCGGGACGGCGTCGGACTCGTCGACCCGGACGGCGCCTTCCGCTGGCTGCACCGCGAGCCGGTCCCCGGCCGCCGCGCCAACGACGCCGCCGTGGCCCCCGACGGTTCCCTCTGGGCCGGCACCATGCGCTACGACGAGGCCCCCGGTGGCGGCACGCTCTCCCGGATCACCGGGGACGGCTCCGTCGAGGTCGTCCTCGGCGACGTGGCCGTGAGCAACGGCACCGGCTGGAGCCCCGACGGGCGCCTGATGTACTACATCGACTCCCCGACCCGGCAGGTCGACGTCTTCCATCACGAGGCCGGCCGGATCACCGACCGGCGCCGCTTCGCGCAGATCGAGGAGGGCGCCGGCTTCCCCGACGGGCTGACGGTGGACGCCGACGGCTGTGTGTGGGTGGCCCTGTGGGACGGCGCCGCGGTACGCCGCTACACGCCCGACGGCGAGCTGGACCGCGTGGTCGAACTGCCCACGCCCCGCGTGACCGCCTGTGCCTTCGGCGGGCCGGACCTGACGGACCTGTACATCACGACCGCCCGGGTCGGCCTCACGTCACCCCACCCGGTGGCGGGTTCCCTCCTGGTCGTGCCCGGCGCGGGAAAGGGCCTGCCCCAGCCGGCGTTCGCGGGCTGAACAGGAAGGGCCGCAGCGTGGCGGCGAGCCGGTGGCCGAAGTCGTCGGCCTCCGCCTCGTCGGCCGCGCGCGAGCCGTCACGGGCCGCCACCGACAGCGCCGGGCCGGTCCAGTCGCGCTCCTCGGCCAGTGCGGTGCCGGCCGTGTGGTGATGGCTGTGCCCGACGTGCAGATGCCACAACTCGTGGCCGAGAATGACCAGTTGCTGCACGCCCTCGGCCCGCTCCTCGACGATGACGAGGTCGAAGTCCTGGAAGCCGACCCACAGCCCCGTCACCTCGATCTCGTCCGGAAACCGCTCGAACCGCAGCTCGACGGGCCGTCCGCCGCGCCGCGCGCTCATCTCCTCGCACAGTGCCCGGCACAGCTCGCGCGCGTCGGCCGGCGGGCGCGGTCTGACCCGCAGGGCGGCGCGGAGGCCGTGAGCGAGCTCCCGCATGCAGGAGGCTCTCGGCGAGCGGCGCAGCCCCGCGGCGATCCGGGCGGCCTTCCTCCGCACGCCCGCGACGTCCATCGCTTCCCCTCTCGCCACCGCACAGCAGGCCGTTCGAGACTACGCCGGTCGTTCAACCGCGAACGGTCCGTCTGGCCGGAAAGTCCTGTCCAACCCATTGACTAGCAAGCGCTTCCTATCTACGGTCCCGTTCGAAGTTACGAGCGCAAGTCGACATGTCGAACACGATCGATCGGGAACAGTCGATCAGATAGGGCAGGGCATGGGACGACCCGACCTGAGTCGCAGGCAGCTTCTGGGCGGGCTCGGAGGACTGTGCGTCGCCGGAAGCTTCGGCTTCGCCGCACTCGGCACCGGCGCCGACGCACTCGCCTCCACCGCCGACACCCGGGTGCGCTACTGGAACCTCTTCAGCGGCGGCGACGGCTACAACATGATCGCGATGCTGGACGCCTTCCGCAGGGCCAACCCGGACATCGCCGTGAAGGACTCCACCCTCCAGTGGGGCAACCCCTTCTACACCAAGCTCGCCATGGCGGCCGCGGGCGACCGCGCACCCGACCTCGGCGTCATGCACATGGGCCGGGTCACCGGCTTCGCGCCCGGCCGCCTCCTGGACGCCTGGGACGTCGACCTGCTCGCCAAGTACGGCGTACGGCAGGAGGACTTCAACCCCAGGCTCTGGCAGCGTGGCGTCATCGACGGCAAGCTCTATGCCCTCCCGCTCGACATCCACGTCCAGCTCTGCTTCTACCGCAAGGACGTGCTGAAGAAGGCGGGCCTGCTCGGCGACGACGGCCGGATGGTCCCGGTGACGTCGACCGACCAGTGGTTCGACGTGCTCAAGGAGACCAGGAAGGTCACCAGGAAGGGGCTGCAGACGCTCGGCCTGCACGCCAACGACCAGAACTTCCAGTGGTGGTTCTTCGTCGCCTTCTACACCCAGCTCGGCGGCACCTGGTTCGACGACGCCAGGACCGAGGTCACCTTCGACACCGGCAAGGCCACGCAGGTCCTGGAGTTCCTGCGCAGACACGTCACCGACGGATACGCCGTCGCGGGCGCCGCCGACGCCGAACAGTTCATCAACGGCGCCCCCTTCACCTGGGAGGGCAACTGGTCGGTCCCCGTCTTCTCCGGAGCCGAGCTCGACTACGGCGCCGTACCGCTGCCGCCCGTCTTCGGCGGACAGGCCACCCACGCCGAGTCGCACACCTTCGTCCTGCCGCACCGGCCCGACCGCGGCGGCGCCACCAACGAGGCCGCCCACCGGCTCGCCGCCTACGTGGTCACCCACGCCCGGCAGTGGGCGGCCGGCGGCCACATCCCCGCGTACACGCCGACCCTGTCCACACCGGCGTACAAGAAGCTCTACCCGCAGAACGAGTACGTCTCCGCGATGAACCACCAGGCCACCGAACCCAAGGTGTGGTTCGCCGGCTCCACCGGCATCCTCGCCCAGCGCGTCGGCCCCGTCGTCGTCTCCGCCACGATGGGCTCCGCCGGGCCCGACGCCGTCGCCCGCCGGATGAAGAGCGAACTCGCCACGCTGCTCGCGATGAAGAACCCCATGGACGGCCGGACCGCCGCGCAGGGAGGTGCGGTCGCATGACGACCAGCGCAGAGACCGTCGTCGTTCCGGCGCGCACCAAAACCGCCGCCGTCAGTGCCGCCGCCCGCCACAAGCACCAGGGCTTCCAGCACGGTGGCTGGTTCGTCGCGCCGTTCCTCGCCCTGTTCACGCTCTTCGTGATCTGGCCGCTGCTGCGCGGCGTCTACCTCAGCCTCACCGACGCCAACATCACCGGCGCCGGGGCGAGCTTCATCGGCCTCGACAACTACCGAGAGGCCCTCAAGGACCCCCTGATGTGGGACGCGCTCGGCCACAGCGCGTACTTCACGCTGCTGGTCGTGCCCTGCATCACGGTCCTCGCCTTCCTCCTCGCGATGCTGGCCCACCACATCGAGCGCGGCAAATGGCTGTGGCGCCTGTGCTTCTTCGCGCCCTTCCTGCTGCCCTCCACCGTCGCCGGCAACCTGTGGCAGTGGCTGTTCAACCCCGGCACGGGCATGATCAACCACGTCTTCGGCGGCGACACGCCCTGGCTGACCGACAAGTCGTACGCCATGCTCGCCATCGTCATCGAGACGCTGTGGTGGACGGTGGGCTTCAGCTTCCTGCTCTACCTCGCCGCCCTGCAGTCCATCCCCGGCCACCTCTACGAGGCCGCCAAGCTGGACGGCGCGAACGCCTGGCACCGCATGGTCCACATCACCCTGCCGATGCTGCGCAACATCACCGGGCTCGTCGTCGCCCTGCAGATCCTCGCCTCGCTCCAGGTCTTCGACCAGGCGGTGGTGATGATGGACTTCGGCCCCGGCCCGGAGAACGCCACCCGCACCTTCGTCCAGTACACCCTCGAAGAGGGCTTCACCAGCTACCGCGTGGGCTACGCCTCCGCGATCTCCATCATCTTCTTCGTCATCATCGCGGCCGTCGCCCTCGCCCGTATGTGGCTGCTGCGCAACCGTGAGGAGGCAGCCCGATGAGCACGGCCGTGCAGCCCCGCAGGAAGTCGTCCTGGACCCCTGGCCAGATCGTCCTCACCCTCCTCGGCGCGGCCGTTTCCGTCGTCTTCCTCGCGCCGTTCACCTGGGGCCTGTTCACCTCGCTGAAGTCGGAGACCGAGGCCGTCGAGGTGCCGCCGCACTGGCTGCCGAAGCACTGGACGGGCCAGGCGTGGAAGGCGCTCTTCGACACCGGCAACATCACCGACTGGTTCGTGAACTCCCTCGTCGTCTCGGTGTGCGTCACCTCGGTCGTGGTGCTGGTGAGCGCGCTCGCCGGATACGGCTTCGCCCGTACGGAGTTCCGCGGCAAGGGCCTGCTGATGGGCGTGGTGATGTCCGGGCTGATGGTCTCCCCGGCCGTCCTGGGCGTGCCGCTGTTCACGACCGTCCAGCAGATGGGCATGGTCGACACCTACTGGGGCATGATCCTGCCGCAGTGCGCGCCGGCCGCGATGGTCTACATCCTCTACAAGTTCTTCCAGGGCATCCCGCGCGAGCTGGAGGAGGCCGCCTTCATCGACGGCGCGGGCCGCTGGCGGGTCTTCTTCACGATCGTCCTGCCCCTGTCCCGTCCGTCCCTCGCCGCGGTCGGCATCTTCACCTTCATCGCCTCGTGGAACAACTTCCTGTGGCCGTACATGGTGACCAACAACCCCGACCTGATGACCATGCCGAACGGCATCGCGACCGTCATGAACTCCTACGGCATCCAGTGGGCCCAGCTCATGGCCGGCGGCCTGATGGCGGGCCTGCCGCTGATCGTCGTCTTCGTCTTCTTCCAGCGTCAGATCGTGGCGGGTGTCGCCCACACCGGATTGGCGGGACAGTGAGAACACACAGAGCGGTGACAGCGGTGGTCGCGGCGGTCCTCCTGGCCCTGCTGCCCAACGCGGCCCAAGCCGACGTGAGTCACCCGGACCCGCTACCGGTCACCGGCCAGACGGTCGTCCACGACCCGACCCTCCTGAAGCTCAAGTCCGGCCCGTACGTGGCCTACTCGACCGGCGGCGTCATCGGCGCCCGCCTCTCGAATGACCTCAGGCACTGGACCGACGCGGGCAACGCCTTCGCGCAGCCGCCGAGTTGGTGGTACGAGTACAACGACACCGGTGACCCCTGGGCCCCGGACCTCTCCTACCGCGACGGCCGCTACTGGCTCTATTACGCCGTCTCGTCCTGGGGCACCAACCACTCCGCGATCGGCGTCGCCACCTCGCCCTCCGGCCTCCCCGGCACCTGGACCGATCACGGCCCCGCCTTCACCTCCGCGACCACGGACTCCTGGAACGCGATCGACCCGGCTGTCGTCCGCGCCGACGGCAGGCTGTGGATGGCCTTCGGCTCGTACTGGACGGGCATCCGCATGGTCGAACTGGACCCGGCGACCGGCAAGGCGCTCCCGGGAGCAGCGGTCGAGCACCTGGCGACCCGCCCGGACGCGCCGTACGCGGTGGAGGGCGCGGACATCGTCCACCACGGCCGCTACTACTACCTCTTCGCCTCCTACGACGCCTGTTGTGCGGGAGTGAACTCCACGTACAAGATCAGAGCGGGCCGCTCGACAACGGTGTCGGGCCCCTACACCGACAGCACGGGCAAGGCACTCCTGGAGGGCGGCGGCGACCTGCTGCTGCCGAGCCACGGCAGGTACGTCGGCCCCGGCGGCGAGTCGGTCTTCAAGGTCCACGGACGCGACTGGCTGGCCTACCACTACTACGACGCGGACGACAACGGCACCCCCAAGCTGGGGCTCAACCGCCTCGGCTGGACGAAGGACGGCTGGCCCGAGGTGCTTTAGGGGCGCGGGGAACTGCGCGAGCAACCCCCACGACCCGCAGCCGCCACGACTCAGAACCACCCCTCTGGAAAGGCGAACATTGCACACCGCCCGCTTCACCCTCGACCCCGCCTTCACCGTCGGCGAAGTCAACCCCCGTCTGTTCGGGTCCTTCGTCGAGCACCTCGGCCGGTGCGTCTACACCGGAATCTTCGAACCGGGTCATCCCGCGGCCGACGCGGAGGGCCTCCGCCAGGACGTCCTCGACCTCGTCCGCGAGCTCGGCGTCACCGCCGTCCGCTACCCCGGAGGCAACTTCGTCTCCGGCTACAAGTGGGAGGACTCGGTCGGCCCGGTCGAGGACCGCCCCCGCCGCCTCGACCTCGCCTGGCGGTCGACGGAGACCAACCGCTTCGGACTCGCCGAGTACATCGCCTTCCTGAAGAAGGTCGGCCCGCAGGCCGAGCCCATGATGGCGATCAACCTCGGCACGCGGGGCGTGGCGGAGGCCCTGGATCTCCAGGAGTACGCCAACCACCCCTCCGGCACCGCCCTGTCGGACCTCCGTGCCGCCCATGGCGGCAAGGACCCCTTCGGCATCAAGATCTGGTGTCTGGGCAACGAGATGGACGGCCCCTGGCAGACCGGACACAAGACAGCCCGGGAATACGGCCGCATCGCCGCCGAGACCGCCCGTGCCATGCGGCAGATGGACCCGTCCGTGGAACTGGTCGCCTGCGGTTCCTCCAGTCAGTCCATGCCGACCTTCGCCGAGTGGGAGGCGACGGTCCTGGAGGAGACGTACGACCTGGTCGACTACATCTCCCTGCACGCCTACTACGAGCCCCAGGACGGCGATCTCGACTCCTTCCTGGCCTCGGCCGTCGACATGGAGTCCTTCATCGAGAACGTGGTCGCCACCTGTGACCACGTGGGCGCCAGGCTGAAGTCCCAGAAGAAGATCAACCTCTCCTTCGACGAGTGGAACGTCTGGTACACGTCGAGGTGGCACGAGATCGAGAACTCCGCCGCGCGGGACTGGGCCGAGGCGCCCCGTCTGCTGGAGGACAACTACAGCGTCATGGACGCGGTCGTCTTCGGCTCGCTCCTCATCGCCCTGCTCCGCCACGCCGACCGCGTCACGGTCGCCTGCCTGGCCCAGCTGGTCAACGTCATCGCCCCGATCATGACCGAGCCCGGCGGCCCGGCCTGGCGGCAGACGACCTTCTTCCCCTTCGCCCAGGCCGCGAAGCACGGCCGCGGCGAGGTCCTCGACGTGCGCGTGGAGTCGCCGACGTACCAGACGAGGAAGTACGGCGAGGCCGACCTGCTGCACGCCACCGCCGTGCGCGCCGCGGACGGAACCGTCACCGTCTTCGCGGTCAACCGCGGCCGGACCGAGGCGCTGCCGCTCGAAGTGGCCCTGAACGGGCTCGACCTGACGTCCGTCGTCGAGCACAGCGCCCTCGCCGACGCCGACCCGGAGGCCCGCAACACCCTCACCGAGCCCGAGCGGGTGGCCCCGCACGCCGTCGAGGGCACCGACCTGCGGGACGGCACCCTCACCGCCGTACTGGAGCCGCTGTCCTGGAACGTGATCCGGCTGGCCTGACGACGGGCTTCAGCGCTCGATGTACACCTGCGCGGGCGGGTACGGGGAGAAGGACGTCGTGCCGACGGACCAGTACCCGCCCGCGCCGGGTACGGGCGTGAGCGCCTCGGGCAGGACGGACGTCGTGGCGGTCGCGCCGCGCTCGCTCACCCAGCCCCCGTCCTGCCACCGGAGGTAGTGCGCCCGGGTCTGGTCCCAGAAGTCCCAGCCGGCGATCCGGTCGGGGCCGCCCCGGCCGTCGTCGACGATCGCCGTCAGCATGCCGACGGTGAACGGGGCGCTGACGCCGTTCCAGGCGGTGCCGTCCCAGTGCTTGAGGGTGACGCCCGGCGGCTTGCCGGGCGGGCCGCCGACGCCGTAGTCGTAGCCGGTGAGCCAGATGTCGTCGGCGGCGACCGGGAGAAGGCCGGTGACGGCGGGGCGGAGGCCGCCGGGCGCGGTCAGCTCGGTCCACGCCGAGCCGTCCCAGCGCGCGACGAGGGCGCTGTCGTAGACCCAGACGTCGCCGCACACGGTGACGCGGACGCCGGTCGGGGTGGCGGTGGTCCCGCTCGGGGGCCGTGCGATCCAGGACCACTCGCCGCCCGCGCCGTGCAGCAGCACCGAGCCGTCGCCGTTGCGGCCGGAGACCCACACACCGCCGTCGGCGTCGGTCGCGACAGCGGTGAGGGTGGTGCCGGAGGTTCCGCGGCCGGGGAAGTCGGTCTCCCGCCAGGTGCTTCCGTCCCAGCTCAGCAGGTGTGCGCCGGTGCCCACGGCCCACGCCCGGCCGGCGCCGCCGGCGGCGACCGAGCGCAGGCCGCCGGTGAGGCCGAGGTGTGCGAGGCCCACCCTGGTCCAGGCGGTTCCGTCCCACACGAGGGCCAGTGGTGTCCCGGCGGTCCCGCCGCTGCGGCCCTCCTCCCCGACGGCCCAGGCGAGGTCGGGGCCGGCCGCCGCCACCCCGACGAGCTGGGCGGCGGGTGTGCCCTCCGGGGCGGGCACGGTCTGCCACACATGGGGTTCCCCGGCGGTCGCCGACCGGACACCGCCTGTCGTGCCGGCGCCGTCCGTGCCCGCGGCGGTCGGGTCCGCGCCGGTCGGGCGGTCGCCGCCGGCCGCCGCCCGCGCGCTCGCCGAGGTCAGCCCCAGTCCGGCCCCGGCCCCCACTAATCCGCTGATGAAACGCCGTCTTCGCACGATGATCCCCCTTCTCGGGCCATGCCCTTGTGACGCGTGCGGTCAGACCGACACCACCGGCACCCCGCCCGCCGCCGCCCCCAGGAGCGTCAGCCGTACGTCCGACGGTCCCGACGGTGTGGTTCCGTCGGACAGTACGGCGAGAGCGAGTGTGTTGGAACCACGTGTGCGCAGAATCCCGTTCGGCAGGACGAAGGTGTGCTGCGGGCCCACGTCGTTGATGTACTGGCCCATGTTCCAGCCGTTGAGGAAGATCTGGACGCGGTAGGCGCGGGCCGGGTCGTCGTCGAGGACGAGCCCGACGGACGCGTCGATGCCGGGGTCGACCGCCAGCCGGAAACTCGTCCGGTACCAGGTCACGCCCTGCCGTCGGTCGGCGCGCGGCAGCGAGCCGGCCGGCCAGCTCCCGTCGGCGTACTCCGGCAGGTGCCAGCCATGCCGTTCCCCGTGCAGCCCCCCGGTGTTCTGCGGCCCGCGCTTCGCGTCCGGCGCCTTCTCGCCCTGGATCCGCCAACTCACGTGCGGGGCTGCCCCGTCGAAGGTGACCGCGGTCAGCCCGCGGGCCGCCTTGTGGGTGTCCTGCGACTTGCCGTCCTGGTCGTGCTGCATCCGGCGGACGAGCACGGACAGCACGTGCGAGCCTGCCGAACGCACCTCCTCCGGTACGGAGAACACCACCGTGTCCGTCCAACTCCCCTTGCGGACTGTGCTGTTGTCCGGCACGGGCATGCGGTGGGTGCCCAGCGCCCGCCCGTCCAGCCAGGCCATCAGCAGGCCCTGCGTGCCCGTGCTGTAGGCGAGCGACACCGACCGCGCGCCACGGGCGTCGGTGAAGTGCCCGCGGTACCAGACGTCGCCGTAGTGGAAGCCGTAGTCGTCGGCGAAGAGGACGGGCTGCCCGCCGGGTACGGGCGTGGTGCTGTACGACGTCGTGCGGTCGGCGCACTTCCAGGCCGAGTCGTCGTAGCCGGGGGCCGACTCCGGGTTCTCGGTCCTGCGCCGCCAGCCCCCGCGCAGCGCCGGCAGGGAGACCTTCCCGACGCCGGGCAGCGGTCGCGCGGTCCGCAGACTCCCGGAAGGCGTGGTCTCGGCCGCCGAGTTCCGACCGTTCCAAACGAGTTCGGTGACGCCGCACGGTCCCCACACCTCCAGTGCGGAGGCCGCCACGGTGTCCCCGGTGAGCCGGAGCGCCTTTCCTCTCACGGCCGCCGTTCGCACCAGCGCGGGCCCGTGCACCAGCACCGGTCCGGACGGGGTGTCGCGGGGGAACAGCCGCAGCGAGGTCTCGTCGTCGGCCAGGAGCAGCAGCAGCGGGGTGCCGGTCCCGTCCCCGGAGACCAGCACCCGGGTCAGGCCGTCGAGTCGGGCCTCGACACGCAGCAGCCCGTCCTCGTAGGTGTGGGCCGCGCCGCCCTCCAGCACTTTCACCGCCGGCCGCGCCGGGCACTCCAGCACGGTCACCGTCGCCTCGCCCGGGCGCCCGGTGAACACGGCGATCTGCTGGCGTCCCGCGGTGAGGGAGAGCATCGGCTGGGCGCTGGAGCAGCGCACCTTCCGTCCGCCCAGGACCATCCCGGCGACGAGGAGGCGCGCGTCCTTCGCCGGAACGGTGACCGGCAGCCCGTCGAGGCCGGGCACGGTGGAGGTCACCTGCTGGGTACCGTCGTTGCGCACCACGTACACATGCGCCCCGGTGTCCTGGTTGGTCAGGTGGTACACCCGCAGACCGGCCGCCTCCACGTCGGCGGCGCGGTCCAGCTTGGCGAGGTCCGGCACGTGCCGCAGCAGATGGCCGAGCTGGTGCATCGGGACGAGCTTGGCGGTGGGCTGCCGCCCCTCGTCGAAGGCGGCGCCGTAGTCGTACGACGTGTAGACGACCGGCGCCGGCAGCCAGCCCCACGAGGTGCCGCCGTAGGTCATGTAGACGTTGTGCAGGGTGATGCCGTTGGCGAGGTTGGTCAGGTAGAAGCGCCGCTCGTACGCGGCGTCCCGCTGCCGCCGCGACTCCGCGTACCCCTTCCGGTCGAACCAGACCCCGCCCCACGGGTCGAACCACCCGCCCCCGAACTCGGGCATGAACCCGGGCGTCCGCGGGCTCGCCGTGGCCCCGCCCTTCAGCCCGCCGACCCCGAAGTGCCCCCAGTCGGGCGGCGTCTGGGTGGGCGACGGATATCCGTCGAAGCCGTAGAGCCAACCCGCGCCCTCACCACGGGTGTCGAAGGAGCCGGGGATCCAGTAGCCGTTCCTGCCCTTGTCGTTGTGGAACAGCGGTACGTCGATGCCGTCGGCCCGCACCTTGTCGTACAGGTGGGCCATGTAGTCGCGGCCGGTCGCCTCGGTGACGTGGGCGTCGTACTCGTTCTCGATCTGGTAGAGCAGGATCGTGCCGCCGCCGTCGGTGTACAGGTGGCGGGCCGCGATCGCGTCGACGTGGGTGAGCCACTCGTCGACGTGCGCGAGGTACGCCGGGTCGGCGGTGCGTGCCGTGCCCTTGGCTGCGGTCAGCCAGCCGGGGAAGCCGCCGCCGTCGATCTCGGCGTTGATGTACGGGCCGGGGCGCAGGATCACGTAGAGGCCGGTCTCGGCGGCCGTGCGCAGGAAGAGGTCCAGGTCGCGGATGCCGGTGAAGTCGTAACTGCGCGGGGCGGGGGAGTGGTAGTTCCACGACACGTACACACTGACCGCGTTGTAGCCGTGGGCCCGCATCTTCTGCAGGACGTCCCGCCACAGGGAGGGGCTCGGCAGCCGGAACGGGTGCATCTCGCCCGACCAGACCACCAGCCGGCGGCCGTCGACGACGAGCGAGTAGCGGTCGAAGCCGATGGTGTGCCGGCGGCCGTCCGCGGCCGGTGGCTCGGGCGCCGGCCCGGTCGGCGCCGTCGGGGCGGCGTAGGCGCAGTTCGCCGAGCCGCTGCCGCCGAGGGCCAGGCCCAGTGCGGTGCTTCCGGCGAGAGCGCTGAAGGTACGTCTGCTGAGCCCCATGGGAGCCTCCCGTCGTGCCGGTCGGTGGGCGGCGCGTGCGGGATCATTGTGTACGCGGGACCGGCCACAATGGTCGTATGAGGATCTCGGCACGAGCGGATTACGCGGTACGGGCGGTTCTCGAGGTCGCCGTTCGGCAGGACGGCGGACCGGTGAAGGCGGAGGCCATCGCCGCGGTGCAGGAGATTCCGCACAAGTTCCTCGAGGGCATCCTCGGTGACCTGCGGCGCGGCGGCATCGTCGACAGCCGGCGCGGGGGAGGCGGCGGCTACCGGCTGGCGCGCGAGGCCGGGGAGATCACCGTCGCGGACGTCATCCGGGCCGTGGACGGACCGATCGTGTCCGTGCGCGGCGAACGCCCCACGGGCCTGGAGTACACCGGCTCCGCCCAGCCCCTGCTGCCGCTGTGGATCGCTCTGCGCGCCAACGTCCGCCGCATCCTGGAGGGCGTCACGATCGCCGACCTCGCCCAGGACGCGCTGCCCGAACAGGTACGGGACCTGGCGGCGGAGCCGGCCGCGTGGGAGAACCCGTAGCCGCGGCGCTCTCTCAGCCTGTCCCCAGGCTGACGTCCCAGGGTCGGCCGACCGGCAGCAGGACAGGACCGAGACATGCGCACGCTCACCCTGCTGGCTCTCACGGGTCTGGGCGCCCAGCTGGTCGCCCCGGTCGCCGCCTGGCCGGCCCGCTTCGTCGCCCCGCGCATCCTCGGCTCGACCGTCGGCGGTCTCATCGTGCTGCTCAACGCCCGCACCCTGCTCGCCGACTGGTTCCACCTCCCCGGCACGGTCGGGGCGTGCGTGTACGTCGTCCTCTACGGCCTGTGGGCCGACGCCCTCGCGCACTCGGTCCGCGCCCATCGCCGGGAGAAGGACATCCGGACCGAGCCCGCCGAGGAGCCGCAGCCGGTCGGCGCGGCGCCCGAGCGGGTGTGAAATCCGCGAATGTGAATGGCCGGAGTTCGCCCTGACCACCGCTCCCGGGGCTTTCTACGATGCGGATCACCTCCGGCCTTCACAGAAACCTCACTGTTTCTCCAGAGAGCTCTCCGAGCTTTCCGGGGGGCCGGGGCGTGCCACCCCCCACTCACAGAATCCGGAGAGACCATGTCTGGTGGACTCCTGCTGGGCGGCGCCGTAGCCGCTCTTCTCACGACCGCGATCCCCGCGAACACCCACTCGGGCGTCTTCGACAACCCGCCCCCGGACAAGATCGTCATCGACGTGGCGACCGTGAACGGCTCCGGCTGCCCCGCGGGCACGGCGGCCGTCGCCGTCGCCCCGGACAACACGGCCTTCACGGTGACCTACAGCCAGTACCTCGCGCAGGCCGGTGGCAACTCCGACCCCACGGCCTTCCGCAAGAACTGCCAGCTCAACCTGATCGTGCATGTCCCCCAGGGCTTCACCTACGCCGTCGCGAGCGCCGACTACCGGGGCTTCCTCTCGCTCCAGCCGGGGGCGAGCGCCACGCAGAAGGCGTCGTACTACTTCCAGGGCTCCTCGAACACGGTGCCCAAGACCCACCCGTTCAGCGGCTCGTACAACGACGACTGGCAGGCGACCGACTCCACCGACTGGGCCCAGCTCGTCTGGGCGCCCTGCGGGGTCCAGCGCAACTTCAACATCAACACCGAGCTGAGAGTGAACGCCGGGACCGCGAACCCGGGCAAGGTCAGCTTCATGACGATGGACTCGACCGACGGGGACATCAGCACCGTGTACCACATGGCGTGGAAGGAGTGCCCGGCGTCCTGAGCCGGCGGAGTCCGGCGCACGGAAAGGGGGTGGCCCCCGGTGCGGGCCACCCCTGCCGTGTGGGGACGGAGTACGGCGGGTGTGAGGTGACGACCCGTCAAGTTTGTTGTCGGTCAGGCTTGTCGTCCGGCGTACACCACGAAGTCCGCCCAGATGTCCGGCGAGAGCGCGAGCCGGCGGCCCTGCCTGTCCTTGGAGTCACGGACGTGGACGGTGACGGGGGTGAGGGCGACCTCGACGCAGTCGCCGTCGCCGCTGCTGCTGTAGCTCGACTTGAACCAGTGCAGTTCGTCGCTGCTCATAGCGCTCCTCGCATCCGTTGCAACAGGCTCACGGAGTCTTCGAGGGTGAGAGCCTGCGAACGCATCCTGGCATACCGCCTCTGGAGCACGCTGATCTCTTTCGGGTCGCTGATGAACAACCCGCCACGCTGGCCTTCGTTGTATGCGAACCACCGGTTCTCGGGTGTCTCCAGCAACTGCACGGGGCCCGCCAGACCGGCGTGCGTCCCGTGTGTCAGCGGCATGAGCTGGATCTCGACGTTCCGCAGCTTGCCGATCTCCAGCAGGTGGTCGATGAGTTCACGCGTGACCTCGACCCCGCCCGTGCGCCGGAGGAAGAGGTGTTCCTCCAGGATGAAGCTGTACGTCGTGTTCGGCCGCTCACGCAGCAGCCGCTGTCGCTCGGCCCGGGCGGACCACCGCTCCTCGATCTGGACGTCGTCCAGTGGAGGCAACTGCCCGTCGAACAGGGCCCTGGCGTACGCCTCCGTCTGCAACAGCCCCGGAATCATGCGGCCTTCGTACGTGTACAGGCTGATGGCCAGCTGCTCCATCCGCGCCCACCGCCGGAACCAGGCCGCCAGCCCCGGCTGGCGGGCCAGCGTCGGCAGGGCCCTGCGCAGCGCGCCCGTGTTGCCCAGCAGTTCCTCCGCCCGCTCCACGAAGGCCGTGTCGGGCATCCGCCGTCCCAACTCCACGGACGCCACCGTGTGTTTGGAGAACCGGACGAGATCGGCGTACTCCTCCCGGCTCATCCCCGCGTGCTCCCGCAGGGCCTGATGCACCGCCCCGAACGTCCGCATGCTGTCCGACGACTCCGGCTCACCGCCACCATCGACCACAGTCGGTCACCTCCCGCGCCCATGGTCACGGCCCGTCACGAGTACTGTCCAGTCCGTGACCGCGTACGCTGCGTCGGCGTACGCGCGCCCGACCTGGTGAAGGAGGGTCCGGGCCCGTCAGATTGGGGCCATGACCGCACGTCCCGCCCCCCAATGCCCGGTTACCGTACGTACGTTCACCCAGCGCCTCAGTCCCACCCCGCGCGGTGCCCGGCTGGCCCGTCGGCTCGCCGTCGGCCAACTGCATGCCTGGGGCATCCCGCACGGCACCCCGCCCTCCGACGCCGTCGCCGCGATCGTCGCCGAGCTCGCCGCCAACGCCGTCACCCACGGCCGGGTGCCGGGGCGGGACTTCGAGCTGCGGCTCTCTCTCGTCACCGGCAGCGTCCGCGTCGAGGTCACCGACACGCGTGACGAGCTGAGGCCGCCCGTCCCCGGCGCCGTACGGACTCCCGATCCTCTCGACGAGCACGGTCGTGGTCTCGTCCTCGTCGACGCGCTCGCCGACCGCTGGGAGGTCCTGGACCGTGAGTCGCCCGGGAAGACCGTGCGCGCCGAGGTCGATGTGCCGGGGTGGCTGTCGCTCGCCGGACGGACCGGCCCGGCGTGAGCCTCAGGCGGCGACCAGATCGCGTCGGCGGAATGCGGCGAGTCCGGCCACCGCGGCGATCACGCCCGCCCCGGTGAGGACGGAGATGGCGGTCCAGTTGAGATCGGTGGCGGGTACGGGGCCGAGGTGCGTGAGTACGGCCGTGTCGAGCAGCCAGTGGTTGTCGGAGATGCTCGATCCGATGATCTCGACGAGGAACGACCACAGGATGACGCCGTAGAGGACGGGCATCGCGAGCCGTGGGGCCAGCCCGAACAGCAGGGCCCCCAAGCCGAGGACGAACAGGGCCGGGACCGTCGAGTTCAGACCGGCCCGGACCATGGCGGAGAGACCGACCTCGCTCTCGCGGGAGGCCATGCCGAGCCAGCCGCCGAGGCCGATGGCGAGGCCGGCGGCGAGGACGAAGGCCGCGGCGAGGCCGAGACGTGCCGTCAGCCAGGCCGTCCTGGTGACCGAGCGGGCGAGAAGGTGGTCCAGATGGCCCTCGGCCTCCTCGCCGCGCAGGGCGGATATCTGACCGGCCGCCGCGAAGGCGAGGAGGGTGGCGACGAAGAGCAGCTCATAGCCGATCCACGCCGCCTCGGGGCTCACGGGGTGCGCACCGAGATGGCCCAGCTGACTCTGGATCGAGTCGACGGCGACGTTCCCCTCGGCGGCCGACCTGGCGACCACGCCGAAGACCAGCGTGAGCGCCCCCAGGCCGACCGTCCACGACAGCACGCCCCAGCGTTCCAGGTGGACGCCGAGGGCTCCGGCGCCGCCGAGGAACCGGGTGCCGGCCCGCGGCGGCCGGGAGCGGGTCAGTACGGCCGCCGCGAGGTCGCGGCGCCCGGCGAGCGCGACCGCCGCCCAGGCGCACCCGGCGGTGAGCAGGACGATGGGCACCAGGGCGAGGGGCTGCGAGCCGGTGAGCGGGCGGAGGTTCTCGATCCAGCCGAGCGGGCTCGCCCAGCGCAGCCAGGACTGGCCCGTGCCCGCGTCGGCGATCATACGGATCAGGTAGCAGGCGGCGAAGACGATGGCGCCCAGGCCGTTGGCCTGCCGGCGGGTCGGGGCGAGCTGACCGGCGAGGGCGCCGACGGCCAGGAACATGGCGGCGCCGACGGTGCTCGCGGTCGCGTAGAACAGCGACGCCGAGACGGTGAAGCCGACCTCGCGGCTGAGCCCCGCGGCCACCGTGAGGGCCGTGGTCAGTCCCCACAGCACGAGCCATCCGGCCGCGAGACCGGCCAGCCCCTGCGCCGTGGCGTGACGTCGGGAGGTGCGGCCGGCCAGGAGCAGCTCCCAGCGTCCGGCGTCCTCCTCCCGCCGCAGCAGGCGGGTGGCGGTGAGCAGCCCCCAGATGGTGCCGATGATGATCAGCAGTCCGAACACCCGCCAGGCCACGAACCCGCCGATGGTGTCCACCTGCCGGGCTGGGCCGATGATCGCCGAAAGGCCGTTGTTGGCGCCGAGGGTGTGCGCGAACTCCTCGCGCGAGGAGGCGGTGGGGAAGCTCTTCCGCCAGCTGAGCGCCTCGTTCATGATCAGTACGCCGAACAGGGCACCCCACACGGCGGCCGACCGCGCCGCGTGCCGGGCGGTCAGTACCGCGACGGTGCGGGCGGCCCGGCGCTCGCCGGGGCCGGTCCGGGGGACGGTTCCGGGATGGGCCCAGAATCCGGGTTCAAGCCGCACGGGAACCACCTGTCCGGGCCACGGGCCCCCGGCCGTAGTGAGCGAGGAAGAGTTCCTCCAGCGAGGGCTCGCGGCTGAGCAGTTGGTGCACCCCGGACGCGGCGAGCACCCCGAGCAGCGGCTCGACCGAGCCGACCACCTGGCAGCGGACCTTGTTGCCCTCCACGGCGACAGCGGTGACTCCCGGGATCTTCGACAGGTCGGGGGGCGTGGTGTCGAAATCGGCGTCGATCGACAGGGCGGACAGGTGCCGCATCTGCGCGAGCGTCCCGACCTCGACCAGTTCACCGGCGCGCAGGATCGCCACCCGGTCGCTCAGCGCCTCGACCTCGCTGAGGATGTGCGAGGAGAGGAAGACGCCCTGGCCGCGGTCGCGCGCCTCACGGACGCACTCCCGGAACGTCTCCTCCATCAGGGGATCGAGGCCGCTGGTCGGCTCGTCGAGGATCAGCAGGTCGGCCCGGGAACTCAGCGCGGCGACCAGCAGGATCTTCTGGCGGTTGCCCTTCGAGTAGGCGCGCACGCGTTTGGCGGGGTCGAGCCGGAACCGGTCGACCAGCTCGTCGCGGTACCGCTCGTCGACCTGCCCCTGCACCCGGCCCAGCAGGTGCAGCGTCTGGGTACCGGTCAGCTGCGGCCAGAGGTTCGCCTCGCCCGGCACATAGGCGACACGCCGGTGGGCCTGCGCCGGGCGGGCCTGGGCGTCGACGCCGAAGATCTCGGCACGTCCGGCGTCGGCGCGGATCAGCCCGAGGAGACAGCGGATCGTGGTGGTCTTCCCGGCGCCGTTGGGCCCGAGGTAGCCGAGGACCTCGCCTTCGGCCACCTCGAGATCGAGCGGTCGCAGGGCGACCGCGGCGCCGAAGGACTTCGTCAGTCCGGTGGTACGGATTGCCAGCGCCATCGCTGCCTCCCGACAACCGATGGATCGTGCCCGGACGCGTGGTCGTGCCTGCCGCCCGCCTTTTGAGCCTGGTCCCGCGCAGCGGCGGACGGTAGGGGCCGAACGGCCCGCCCACCAGGGCAGGGCGACCCGCGCGGGTACCGGCGTCGACGAGTGAGGCCGCGCGGGCCATTGACGCGCAAGTTGTTCGATTCTACGGTCCCGTCCGAAGCTCTGATCGGCGATCGAAATAGCACCCGGCCGCGCACAGACCCTCTACGCCGCCTAGCCGGCCTGCCCCATCCCCGCCGCGTTGGGCCAGCTCTGCGCGTTGGGCCACCCAGTGGCCGGTGCCGGAGTCAACCCCGGCCCGGTGGTCCCCCGCACCTGCGCGGCCGTGAGCCCACCCCGAGCCGGCACCCCCGGCGGAGTGGGCCCGGGCATGGCGGCGGCCGGCGCCATCGGCGCTGCCGCCGGCACGGGAGCGGGCGCGGGCATCGGTGCGGGAGTCGGCATGGGAGCCGGAGTCGGCATCGGAGCCGGCGCGGACATCGGCATCTGCGCGGGCGCCGGCGCGGGCATCGGTGCCGGCACCTGCATGGGCATGGGCGCGGGCGCCGGCGCCTGCATGGGAGCCGCCGCCGCGGGCACGGCCTGCGCCGCCGCGGGAACCGGCATCGGCATCCCGACGACCCCACCTCCACCCCCGCCCCCGGCGAAGGCCTGCGCGGCGAGCGGGATACCGGCCCCGTTGGTCTCGCTGACCAGCCGGTCCACGGCCGCCGTACCCGAGCTGTAGCTGGTCCCGGCGCCCAGCTCGGGCACGGCGGCTCCCCTCCTGGTCCCGTAGAGCACCTGTTCCATGCCGGACACCAGGCGACGCACGTCCGTCTGGGGGCGCACCACGAGCCGCAGGAAGCGGCTGGAAGAACCGATCTTGTTGCCGCACTCGCGGACCAGGATCCGGTGCTCGGTGAGCATCCGGTCCCGGACCACGGTGCCTTCGGCGCCCACGGGAAGGCGTACGAAGAGGAAGTTGCCCTGGGAGGGATAGACGGTCAGCCCGGGAAGCGCGGAGAGCTGGCCGGCCATGTCGAGGCGGTCCCGGCGCACCTGCTGCAGGCTCTGCGCGTACTCCGCGCCGTGCTCCTTCAGCATGAACACCACGTGCTCGGCGAAGGAGTTGAGGTTCCACTTGGGCAGCATCGAGCGGACCTTGCCGGCCAGCGCGGGGTTGGCGACCAGATAGCCGAACCGTATGCCGTGCAGGCCGAAGTTCTTGCCGAGGCTGCGCAGCACGACCACGTTCGGGCGGATCATCGCCTCCTGCACGACCGACGGCTCGGCCTCCGCGTCGGCGAACTCCAGGAAGGACTCGTCGACGACGACCAGGTCCAGGTCGGCCATCGCGTCCATGAACTGCACGAGCGACTGCTTCTGGAGATAGCCGCCGTCGGGGTTGTTCGGGTTGCAGACCACCGCGACCCGGGTGCCGCGCTTGCGGATGAACTCGGCGTACTGGGCGAGGTCGAGGGCGAAGCCGCTGGACTCCTGAAGCGGGAACATGTCGACCCGCTTGCCGGTCTCCATCGGCTGGTCGGTCCAGCGGCCGAAGGTGGGGACGGGGATGGCGAGGGACTCGCGGACCAACAGGTGGTCGATCCAGGTGATCAGCTCGGTCGAGCCGTTGCCCATGGCCACGCACTGCGGCGGCAGCTGCAGCAGGCTGCACAGCTCGGCGGTGATCGTGTCGGCGCTGCTCGGGTAGTACGTGATGATGTCGCGGAGGCGGGCCGACATCTCCTCGAACATGGCCGGGGTGGGGAAGTACGGATTGCAAGGGATACAGAAGTCGATCGGACCGGCCCCGTCGCCGCCCTCCCGCGCCAACGCAGCCATCGACGGACTGTGGGCCGCGGTGCTGCGGAACAGCGAGGTGACGTTGTCGGCCATGGAACCTCCGTATGGGGCGGGCCCGCTGGGGACGTGCGGGCCCGTCGTCTTTGGGTGGCCCGCGCGGGGGAGCACGGGCCGCACCTAGATACGGGGGCCGCAGTGGCGGTGTTCAACTCCCGGCGAAACCTTGCGAGGCGCGGAGCGGAGCCCAACTGGTGCCCGCATCGACCCCGTTCGACCCTTCACGCGGGACCTGACGGCCCATGCCCGCAGGTCGCGCCCGCGGACACCATGAAGGGGCGGCGACGTCGCTTCGCGTCGCGTTCCCGAACGTCGATCGAAATATCGAACACTTGGAAGGGTGGCCGGCTGATGAACCCCGAACTCTGCGTCGTGGGAGTGGACTTCGGCACGTTGTCGGGCCGGGCGGTGGTGGTGCGGGTCCGTGACGGCGCGGAGTTGGCGTCGGCGGAGCACGTCTACGCCCATGCGGTCCTGGAGCGGGAACTGCCCGACGGCACGCGGCTGCCTCCGGACTGGGCGTTGCAGGTGCCGGCGGACTGGGTCGAGGTGTTGCGCACGGCGGTGCCGGAGGCGGTGGCGGCGGCGGGGGTGGTTCCGGAGCAGGTGGTGGGGATCGGTACGGACTTCACCGCGTGCACGGTGCTGCCGGTGCTGGCCGACGGCACTCCGCTGTGCGAACTGCCCGGCTTCACGGGCCGCCCGCATGCCTATCCCAAGCTGTGGAAGCACCATGCGGCGCAGGGGCAGGCGGACCGGATCAACGCGTTGGCCGCGCAGCGCAAGGAGGCGTGGCTGGAGCGGTATGGCGGGAAGGTCTCCTCGGAGTGGGAGTTCGCCAAGGCGCTGCAGGTGCTGGAGGAGGATCCGGAGGTCTACCGGCGTACCGGGCGGTGGGTGGAGGCGGCGGACTGGATCGTGTGGCGGCTGTGCGGCACTTATGTCCGCAACGCCTGTACCGCCGGATACAAGGGCTTGTTGCAGGACGGCCGGTATCCCTCCGGCGAGTATCTGGCCGCTCTGCACCCGGACTTCGCGGGTTTCGTCGCCGACAAGCTCAAGGCGCCGATCGGCCGCCTCGGGGACCGGGCGGGCGGGCTGAGTGCGCAGGCGGCGTCCTGGACGGGGCTGGCGGAGGGCATCGCGGTCTGCGTGGGCAATGTGGACGCGCATGTGACGGCTCCGGCGGCGGTGGCGGTGGAGCCGGGCCGGATGGTCGCCATCATGGGCACCTCCACCTGTCATGTGATGAGTTCCGACCGCTACGGCACGGTGCCGGGGATGTGCGGGATCGTCGACGGCGGCATCCTGCCGGGCCTGTGGGGTTATGAGGCGGGGCAGAGCGGGGTCGGTGACATCTTCGGCTGGTTCGTGCGCACCGGCTTCCCCGCCGGGTACGCGGCCGCGGCCGAGGCCGCCGGGCAGGATGCGCACGCCTACCTGACCGGCCTCGCCGCCGGGCAGAGGGTGGGCGAACACGGCCTGATCGCCCTGGACTGGCACAACGGCAACCGCTCGGTGCTGGTCGACCACGACCTCAGCGGGATGATCGTGGGCCAGACCCTGGCCACCCGCCCCGAGGACGTCTACCGGGCGCTGCTGGAGGCGACCGCGTTCGGGACGCGCACCATCGTCGAGGCCTTCGAGGCCGCCGGGGTGCCGGTGGAGGAGCTCGTCATCGCGGGCGGCCTGACCAAGAACCCGTTGCTGATGCAGATCTACGCCGATGTGACGCGCCGCCCGTTGAGCGTGATCGCCTCCGCCCAGGGCCCGGCACTCGGTGCGGCGATGCACGCGGCGGTGGCGGCGGGCGCCTACGCCGACATCCGCGCCGCGGCCCACGCCATGGGCAAGGTCCGGCGTGGTGTCCACCTTCCCGATCCCGGCCGGGCGGCGGCCTACGACCGGCTCTATGCCGAGTACCGCACCCTCCACGACTACTTCGGCCGCGGCGCCAACGACGTCATGCACCGCCTGCGCCGCATCCGCACCGAAGCCTCCTGACGAACCGGATCTCCCCGAAAGGAACCGTCATGACCGCACCGAACGAGACCTACCAGCCTCAGGAGATCTGGTTCCTCACCGGCAGCCAGAGCCTCTACGGCGAGGACACCCTCAAGCAGGTCGCCGACCAGTCCCGCCGTATCGCCGGCATCCTCGACGAGTCGCCGAAGATACGCGCCCGGATCGTGTGGAAGCCGGTCCTCGCCGACGCCGACTCGATCCGCCGGCTGTGCCTGGAGGCCAACGCCTCCGACACCTGCGCGGGCGTGATCGTGTGGATGCACACCTTCTCCCCGGCGAAGATGTGGATCGGCGGACTCGGCGTCCTGGACCGGCCGGTGCTGCACCTGCACACCCAGTTCAACCTGTCGCTGCCGTGGTCGAGCATCGACATGGACTTCATGAACCTCAACCAGGCCGCCCACGGCGACCGGGAGTTCGCCCACATCGAGGCACGCCTCGGCCTGCCACGCAAGATCGTCGCCGGTCATGTCACCGAGCCGCGGGTGATCGCCCGCGTCGCCGCATGGTCCCGCGCCGCGGCCGGCCGGCAGGCCGCCCGCACCCTGCGCCTGGCCCGCTTCGGCGACAACATGCGCGACGTCGCCGTCACCGAGGGGGACAAGGTCGAGGCGGAGCTGCGCTTCGGCTACTCCGTGAACACCTACGCCGTGAACGACCTGGTCGCGCTCGTCGACGAGGTCGAGGACAAGGCGGCCGCCGAACTCGCGGCCGAGTACGTGGAGTCGTACGACGTGGTGCCCATCCTCCGTCCGGACGGCCCCCGCCACGACTCGCTGGTGTACGAGGCACGGGTCGAACTCGCCCTGCGCGCCTTCCTGCTCGACGGCGGCTTCACCGCGTTCACCACCAACTTCGAGGACCTCGGCGGCCTGCGCCAGCTCCCCGGACTCGCCGTCCAGCGGCTGATGGCCGACGGCTACGGCTTCGGCGCCGAGGGCGACTGGAAGACCTCCGCGCTGCTGCGCACCATGAAGGTCATGGGAGCCGGCAGGCACGGTGGCACCACGTTCATGGAGGACTACACCTACCACCTCGGCCCCGGCACCCCGCGCATCCTCGGCGCCCACATGCTGGAGGTCTGCCCCTCCATCGCCGCCGCCCGACCGCGGTGCGAGATCCACCCGCTGTCCATCGGCGGACGCGAGGACCCCGTCCGCCTGGTCTTCGACGCGGTTCCCGGCCCCGCCGTGGTCGTCGGCCTGTGCGACCTCGGCGACCGCTTCCGGCTCACCGCCAACACCGTCGACGTCATGGCCAGTGAACCGCTGCCCTATCTGCCGGTCGCCCGCGCCGTGTGGGTGCCGCGTCCCTCGCTGGCCGAGTCGGCCGAGAGCTGGCTGCTGGCCGGCGCCCCGCACCACACCGTCCTCAGCTCCGCCGTGGACCTGGAGACCCTGACCGACTACGCCGCCATGGCCGACGTCGAACTGCTCACCATCGACGAGCACTCCACCTCGGACCAGCTGGCCAAGGAGATCCGCTGGAACTCCGCCTACTACCGCATCGCCCACAGGAGTCAGTCATGACCACCCATGTCCTGGACGCCCTGCGCCAGGAGGTCCTGGAGGCCAACCTCGCCATCCCCCGGGCCGGCCTCGCGACCCTGACCTGGGGCAACGTCAGCGGTGTCGACCGGGAGGCGGGGGTCTTCCTCATCAAGCCGTCGGGAGTGCCGTACGAGGAACTGAAGGCGGACGACCTGGTGACGGTACGGCTGTCCGACGGGGTTGTCGTCGACGGCCGGCTGCGGCCCTCCACCGACACCGAGACCCACCGCTGCCTGTACCTGGCGTTCCCCTCCATCGGGGGCGTCACGCACACCCACTCCACGCACGCCGTGGCCTTCGCCCAGGCCCGCCGGGACATACCCGTCCTCGGCACCACGCACGCGGACACGTTCAACGGGCCCGTCCCCTGCACGCCCGACGTCACCGCCGAGCAGTGCGCGAAGGACTACGAGTACAACACCGGCCGGATCATCGTCGACCTGCTCGACGGAGACGACGACAGGGCGATCGAGGTCCCCGGCGTGCTGGTCGCCAACCACGGCCCGTTCACCTGGGGCGCGAGTGCCCGCAAGTCCGTGGAGCACGCGATCATCTGCGAGGCCGTCGCCGACATGGCGATCCACACCATGGCGCTGGCCGCCCCGGCACCGCCGCCCCGTCATCTGCTCGGCCGCCACTACACCCGCAAGCACGGTCCGGGCGCCTACTACGGCAACTGACCGTCCCGGCAACGCGGAAGGCGGCCCGTGCGCACAGCACGGGCCGCCTTCTCACCAGCGGACGCGGATCAGCAGCCGAAGGTGTGGACCGTGGTGGTCCGGTACGTCTGCCCGGGACGCAGGACCGTCGACGGGAAGTTCGCGTGGTTCGGCGAGTCCGGGAAGTGCTGGGTCTCCAGGCACAGCGCGTCACCCTGACGGTAGGTGTGGCCGCCGGTGCCGGTGAGCGTGCCGTCGAGGAAGTTGCCGGAGTAGAACTGCAGGCCCGGCTGGTCCGTGGCGATCTTCAGGGTACGGCCGGAGCGCGGGTCGCGCAGGGTGGCGACATGCTCGGGCTTGGCCGTGATGCCCTTGTCCAGGACCCAGTTGTGGTCGTAGCCCTTGGCCTGCACCTGCTGGACGTGACCGGCGCGGATGTCCCGGCCGACCGTCTTGGTCTTGCGGAAGTCGAAGGGCGTGCCCGCCACCTTCGCCAGCTCACCGGTCGGGATCAGACCCGAGTCGGTGGGCGTGTACCGGCCGGCGGCGATCGACAGCTCGTGGTCCTCGATCGTGCCGCTGCCCTCGCCCGCCAGGTTCCAGTACACGTGGCTGGTGAGGTTGAGGACGGTGGCCTTGTCGGTGGTGGCCTCGTAGTCGATGCGCCAGTCGCCGTGCTTGGTGAGGGTGTACGTCACCTTCGCCTTGAGCGTGCCCGGGTAGCCCATCTCGCCGTCGACGGACGTGTAGTACAGGTGGAGGCCGACGTCGGAGCCCTTGGTGAACGGCTCGACGTCCCAGATGTGCTTGTCGAAGCCCTGGGTGCCGCCGTGCAGGCTGTTGACGCCGTCGTTCACGGACAGCTGGTAGCTCTTGCCGTCCAGGGTGAACTGGCCCTTGGCTATGCGGTTGCCGTAGCGGCCGATCAGCGCGCCGAAGTACGGGGTCTTGGCGACGTAGTCCTCGATGTTGTCGAAGCCGAGGGAGACGTTGGCGTAGTGGCCCTTGCGGTCCGGGATCTCCAGGCCCTGGACGACACCGCCCCAGTTGAGGACCTTCAGCCGCGTGCCGCCGTTCTCCAGCGACCAGCGGTAGACCTTGGTGCCGTCGGCGAGCTTGCCGAAGAGCTCCTTCACCGGCTTCCTGCCTCCCGAGGCGGCCTCGGCCGTACCTGCGCCGAGGGTGGTCGCGGCGATGCCCGCCGCCGCGGCTCCTGCAATGACCGTGCGTCTGTTCAGTTCCATGTTGCGGCTCCCGTAAAGGGTGGGGCCCCGCCTTGCGACGGGGCCCGAGCTGACTACGAACCGGACTTGCGCTTGTTCCAGACATCGAAGCCGACCGCGGCCAACAGGGCGAGGCCCTTGATGACCTGCTGCCAGTCGGTGCCGACGCCGAGGAGATTCATGCCGTTGTTCAGCACGCCGAGGACGAGACCACCGATGATCGCGCCGATGACGGTACCGATACCGCCGCTCATGGACGCACCACCGATGAACGACGAGGCGATCGCCTCGAGTTCGAAGTTCAGTCCCGCCTTCGGAGACGCCGCGTTCAGACGGGCTGCGACCACCAGACCCGCCAGGGCCGCGAGCACGCCCATGTTCAGGAAGACATAGAAGGTGACCTTCTTGTCCTTCACGCCGGACAGCTTGGCCGCCGGCAGGTTGCCGCCGATCGCGTAGATGTGACGGCCGAAGACGGAGTTGCGCATGACGTAGCCGTAACCGACCACCAGGACACCGAGGATGATCAGCACGATCGGTGCGCCGTTGTAGCTGGCGAGGGTCAGCGTCAGCCAGATGATCGCGCCGACCTGGGCGGCGAGCAGACCGTAGAACAGGCCCTTGGGCTGCACGTCGAGCGAGAACTCCTGCTGCCTGCGCCGGCCCCGGACCGCCTGCCACACCACCGAGGCGGCCAGGACGATGCCGAGCAGCAGCGTGATGTTGTGGTAGTTGGTGTTCGGGCCGACCGCGGGCAGGAAGCCGTTGCCGATCTTCTGCAGGCCGTTCGGGAACGGTCCGAGGGTCTGGCCCTTCAGCAGGATCTCCGTCAGGCCGCGGAAGAGCAGCATGCCGGCGAGGGTCACGATGAACGACGGTATGCCGCCGTACGCGATCAGGAAGCCCTGGATGCTGCCCGCGACCGCGCCCATCAGCAGACACAGCACCAACGCGAAGGGCCACGCCACGTGGTGACTGACCGTCAGGACCGCGGCGAAGGCTCCGATGAACGCCGTCAGCGAGCCGACCGACAGGTCGATGTGCCCGGCGATGATCACCAGCATCATGCCGATCGCGAGGATCAGGATGTAGCTGTTCTGCAGCACCAGGTTCGAGACGTTGCGCGGGAGCAGCAGATCCCCGCCGGTCCAGAACTGGAAGAGCACGACGATCAGCAGCAGCGCGATCAGCATGCCGTACTGGCGCCGGTTCTGGGCTATGAAGCCGAAGACCACCTGCACGAAGTTGCGGCCGCCGGACGGGCTTCCGCCGCCGGGCGGTGCCGCCGCCGGCGTCTTGTCGGTGACGTCCGTGCTCATCGGGTTACCTCTTTGTCCTTCGTCATCTGGCGCATCAGCACTTCCTGCGTGGCCTCGGCCCGCTCCACCTCACCGGTCAGCCGGCCCGCGGCCATCGTGTAGATGCGGTCGCACATGCCGAGCAGCTCGGGCAGCTCGGAGGAGATGAAGACGACCGCCTTGCCCTCGGCCGCCAGCCGGTCGATGACCGTGTAGATCTCGTACTTGGCGCCCACGTCGATACCGCGCGTGGGCTCGTCCAGGATCAGCACGTCCGGACCCGCGAAGATCCACTTGCTGAGGACGACCTTCTGCTGGTTGCCGCCGGACAGCTTGCCCACCGGCTCGAAGACGGTCGGCGCCTTGATGTTCATGGACTTGCGGAAGCCCTCGGCGACCTGCCGCTCCTCGTGCTCGTCGACCACACCCCGCTTGGCGACCTTCTGCAGCGCGCTCAGCGAGATGTTCCGGTTGACGGTGTCGATGAGGTTGAGCCCGTAGTGCTTGCGGTCCTCGGTGACGTACGCGATGCCGTGCCCGACCGCCTCCGAGACGGTCTTGGTACGGATCTCCGCGCCGTCCTTCAGGACGGTGCCGCCCGCGTGCCGGCCGTAGGTGCGCCCGAACACGCTCATCGCGAGTTCGGTGCGGCCGGCGCCCATCAGGCCCGCGATGCCCACGATCTCCCCGCGCCGGACGTTGATCGACACGTCGTCGACGACCTTGCGGGCCTGGTCGATCGGGTGGTGCACGGTCCAGTTGCGGATCTCCAGCGCGGGCGCCGCGTCCCGCTCGCCCTCGTAGGGAGTGCGGTCGGGGAAGCGGTGGTCGAGGTCGCGGCCGACCATGCCGGAGATGATCCGGTCCTCGGTCGTCTCCGGTGCCTTCACGTCGAGCGTCTCGATGGTCCGCCCGTCGCGCAGGATCGTCACCGAGTCCGCGACCCGGCGGATCTCGTTGAGCTTGTGGGAGATGATGATCGAGGTGATGCCCTGCTTCTTCAACTCCAGGATCAGATCCAGGAGTTTGCCGCTGTCCTCGTCGTTCAGGGCCGCGGTCGGCTCATCCAGGATGAGCAGCTTCACCTTCTTCGACAGCGCCTTGGCGATCTCCACCAGCTGCTGCTTGCCCACGCCGATGTCGGCGACGCGGGTCTCCGGGTGGTCGCTCAGACCCACCCGGCGCAGCAGCTCGCTGGCGTGCTTGAGCGTCTCCCGCCAGTCGATGAACCCGCCCGAGGCGTGTTCGTTGCCGAGGAAGATGTTCTCCGCGATGGACAGGAAGGGCACCAGGGCCAGCTCCTGGTGGATGATCACGATGCCGTGATCCTCACTGGCCCGGATGTCCTTGAACTCGCAGACCTCTCCCTCGAAGAGGATCTCGCCCTCGTAGGTGCCGTGCGGATGGACACCGGAGAGCACCTTCATCAGGGTGGACTTGCCGGCGCCGTTCTCTCCGCAGATGGCGTGGACCTCGCCCTGGCGGACTGTCAGCGTGACGTCCGACAGCGCCTTGACACCGGGAAAGGTCTTGACGATAGAGCGCATTTCCAGGACGGGTCCCGCCATGGTCGTGCCTTCCAATCAGTAGGGGGCGGCGGTTACTTGAGCTCGGCGTCGGTGTAGTAGCCGCCCTTGACCAGGACGTCCTCGTAGTTGCTCTTGTCGACGCTCACCGGCTGCAGCAGGTAGGCGGGGACGACCTTGGTGCCGTTGTTGTAGGTCTTGGTGTCGTTGACCTGCGGCGTCTTCTTGTTGAGGACGTCGTCGACCATGGTCGCGGCGACCTCGGCGAGCTTGCGGGTGTCCTTGTAGACGGTCTGCGTCTGCTGGCCCGCGATGATCGACTTCACCGAGGCGAGCTCGGCGTCCTGGCCGGTGATGACCGGCAGCGGCTGGCTCTTGGAGCCGTAGCCGTCCGACTTCAGCGCGGCGAGGATGCCGATGGAGATGCCGTCGTACGGCGAGAGGACCGCGTCGACCTTGGCGTTGGAGTACGTGGAGGTGAGGATGTCCTCCATGCGCTTCTGGGCGGTGGCGCCGTCCCAGCGCAGGGTGGTGACCTGGTTGAGCGCGGTCTGCTTGGACTTGACCACCAGCTCCTTCTTGTCGATGTACGGCTGGAGTACGCTCATCGCACCGTTGAAGAAGTACTTGGTGTTGTTGTCGTCGTTCGAACCGGCGAACAGCTCGATGTTGAACGGGCCCTTCTTGCCCTTGTCCAGGCCGAGCTTCTGCACGATGTACGTGCCCTGCAGCACGCCGACCTTCTCGTTGTCGAACGAGGCGTAGTAGTCGACGTTCTTGGTGCCCAGGATGAGTCGGTCGTAGGCGATGACCGGGATGTGGGCGTCCGCGGCCTCCTGGAGCACGTTGTTCAGGGACTTGTTGTCGATGGCCGCGACGATCAGGCCCTTGACGCCCTGCGTGATCAGGTTCTCGATCTGCGAGACCTGGGTGTCGGGGTTGTCCTCGCCGTAGACCAGCTTGGTCTTGTAGCCCTTGGACTCAAGGTTCTTGACGACGTTCTTGCCGTCGGCGATCCAGCGCTCGGAGGACTTGGTCGGCATCGCGATGCCGATCGTGCCGCCCTTGGAGCTGCCGGTCTTCTCCTTGCTGCCGCCCGAACTGCTCTGCCCGCAGGCGGACAGGGTGAGGGCGAGGGACGCGGCTCCGGCTATCGCGGCGAGGGCTGCTCTGCGGTTGCGCATGGGTCATCCATCCTTGGGTTTCTCGTCGTTGAGAGAGGGTCAGGCTTCGGTGGGGAAGCGGTTGAGCGGTCCGGGCAGCCGGGAGCCGAGCGGCGCCATGTCGCCGTCCGCACCGTGCCGGGCGAGCAGGTCGAGAGCGAGACGGCCGCGCCGCACCCGCTCCCGGGCGGTGTCCAGGGTCACGTCCCGAAGGTGGGTGCCCCACGGGTAGATGCCGGGAGCCTTGGACAGACCGAACTTCAGGTAGAGCGGTGCGCCACGCCGGATCAGCTCGGCGACCTCGTACATCCGGATGTAGCCGCCGAGGTCGTCGGGGGCCTCGATGTACATGTCCATGGGGGCGGCGGAGACCCGCCGGATCTCGGTGAGGTGATCCAGCGTCAGGTCGCTGGGCACGTTCAGGGAGTCGGCGCCGAGCCGCTCGTACACCGCGTACGAGGCCGGGTTGACGGGACCGATCAGCGCCGAGACCTTCAGGGTGGTGTCGGCCGGGATGATCCCCGCCTCGCGGGCCCGGTGCAGCGTCCACAGCACGCCCTCGTCGGCGACGAGGAGGCACTTGACGCCCAACTCCGTCGCGCGGACGGCGTCTTCGACGCAGCCGGCGACGGCATCGTGGCCGCGTGCGCGCAGTCCGGCCCCCCGCGAGTCGGACCGTACGGAGCCGCCGATGTCCCAGGTGCCGCGCGGCCCGGTGAACAGGCACAGTTCGATGTCGCGCTCGTTGGTCGCCTCGACCATCTCGGTGATCTCGGCGTCGCTCAGCATCCACACCCCGCTGCCCTGGCTGATCCGGTGGATCGGCACGTCCAGGCGAGAGGACTCCTTCAGGACGACGGCCAGCGCTTCGGGACCCTCGCACGAGGGGATCTCGGTGCGCCACTTGCCGCCGCCGGGGAAGGTGTGCGGGGAGGCATCGGCGGGGTCGGGGGCGGGCGCGCCCAGGCCGAGGGCCGAGAGCGCCTGCTCACCGGGTCGGCGGGCCGCCGTAGCGGAAGCGTCGGTCGTCACAAGCTGTCCTTCTTGTTCGATATTTCGGACGAGGTTCGCGGCTCAAGTCATGGGGGGCTTGGTGTACGCCGGTACGGGGGCCGTCAGGTCGCCCCCGTACCGGCGTACGGTCTAGGGGCGGAGCAGCACCTTGCCCACCTTCGGATCGCCGGACCCGACCAGCTCGATGGCCTCGGCGAACTCGTCGAGCGGAAGCTCGTGCGTGACCAGGGGCAGAGGATCGAGCAGCCCGGCGCCGAACACCCGGACCGTGTGGGCCCAGGCGTCCGGCGGCGCGCCGAAGACAGTCGACACCTCCAACTGCCTTACCACTAGGGCCGTTGGGTCCAGCCCATCGGCTCCCGGCGCGGGAATACCGGTCAGCACCAGCCGTCCGCCGCGCCGCAGCAGCGAGGCCGCGGTACCCGCGGCCGACGCCGACCCGGCGGTCTCGATGACGACGTCGAAGTCGTCGGGGAGCTCCTGGTCCCGGGTGCGGAAGTCGGTGGCGCCGAAAGCTTTCGAAAGCTCCGCCCGGTCGGGTCGCGTCCCGACCACGAGCAGCTCGGCCGGCGAGCCCGCCTTCAGGAACTGAACGGCGAACATGCCCAGCGTCCCGGTGCCGACCACGGCGACCCGCTCGCCCGGCAGCGCGTTCGCCTTGATCGCGGCGGCCGCGATGCAGGCGGCCGGCTCCAGCAGCGCCGCGGCCGTGAGGTCGGCGTCGTCCGGCAGGACGTGCAGCAGCCGCGCCGGCAGGGTGAGCGTGGTGGCCATGGCGCCGGGCTGGGTGAACCCGGTCTCCTCGTACCCGCTCGTGCACAGCGTGGTCTCGCCCGCGTGGCAGCGGTCGCACACCTGGCAGTTGCGGAAGCCCTCGCCGACGACCTTGCGGCCGACCAGCGTCTCCGGGATCCCGGCGCCGACCGCCTCCACGGTCCCGGACCACTCGTGCCCGGGCGTGAGCGGATAGCGGACGTACCCCTCGGGCCGGTTGCCCTGGTACACCTCCCGGTCGCTGCCGCAGATGCCGACCGCGTGGACGGCCACCAGAGCCTCGCCGGGCCCCGGCTGCCGCGGGTCGTGCGAGGTCAGCCGGTGCTCGCCCGGCGCCTCGATGACGACCTGGGTGCTCACTTGCTGCCCTTGGGCTTGCGCTGCTCCCAGCCCTCGGCCCACAGGTCGAAGCGGGCCTGCTGCTGCGGGAACTCCGCCGCCGCGTCCACGTCGAGCTCGACGCCGAGACCCGGCGCGTCCGAGAGGTGGAAGTAGCCGTCCACGACCTCCGGCGCCCCCTTGACCACCTTCTTGATCTCCGCGTCCGCGAAGTCGTTGAAGTGTTCGAGGATCTTGAAGTTGGGGGAGGTGAAGCCGACCTGGAGAGAGGCGGCGGTGAGCACGGACCCGCCGACGTTGTGCGGGGCGACGAGCATGTAGTGGGTCTCGGCGGTGGCGGCCAGCTTCCGCGTCTCCCAGATGCCGCCGATGTGGCCGACGTCCGGCTGGATGATGTCCACGGCCTGGCTGTCGAACAGCTCGCGGAACTCGATGCGATCGTGAATCCGCTCACCGGTCGCGACCGGGATGTCGACCTTGGCGGCGACCTTCTCCAGCGCCTTCAGGTTCTCCGGCGGGCAGGGCTCCTCCAGCCAGGCGGGCTTGAAGGGAGCGAGTTCGTGGGCCAGCCGCACCGCGGTCGCCGGCGAGAACCGCCCGTGCATCTCCAGCATCAGCTCGGCGTCCGGCCCGATGGCGTCGCGCACGGCCTCGATGAGGGAGACGGCGTACAGGCTCTGCTCGTGGTCGAGCTCGAAGTGCCCGGTGCCGAAGGGGTCGATCTTCAGCGCCTTGTACCCGCGCTCCATGACCCCCTGCGCGGCCTTGTGGTACGCCTCCGGGGTGCGCTCCGTCGTGTACCAGCCGTTGGCGTAGGCCTTGACCTTGTCCGTGACCTTGCCGCCCAGCAGCTGCCAGACGGGCACCCCGAGGGCCTTGCCCTTGATGTCCCAGCAGGCCATCTCGATGACGGCGATCCCGGACATCACGATCTCACCCGCGCGGCCGTAGTCGCCGTACTTCATCCGGCGTACGAGGTCTTCCACGGCGAACGGGTCGGAGCCCAGAATGTGATTGGCCTCGGCCTCCCGCAGGTAGCCGATCAGCGCGTCGGTGTGGCCCAGCATCCGGGTCTCGCCGACTCCCGTGATCCCTTCGTCGGTGTGCACCTGGACGTATGTCAGGTTGCGCCACGGCGTCCCGACCACGTGTGTGCTGATTCCGGTGATGCGCACGGCAGTTGCCCCTTGCTGCGTCGTCTGCTTGCGTTCGGCTCGTCGAGTGTGTTCGAAATTTCGTCACACGTTCGAAATGCTGGCGTGACAGTAAGGACGGGGCGGCGGGGGTGTCAATGGGTCGAACACATAACGGTTTCGACACTGCTTTCGGCACGCTTTTCGGTCGCGGTTTCGCAGATGTCCTCAACTCGCCACGCCGAGACAGGTCGTTCACCACACAACTTTCACAGCTGTGCCTATGAACGTGACCTGTCAGGAACTTAGTCTTCCCGCGTCATGGACTACTGCGACCCGTGCCGAAGGCACCTCAACGGCGCCCTCGCCTGTCCGGGGTGCGGCACCACCCTCGAAGAGCTCCGCGCGCAGACGCACGCGCAGCACTCGGGCCTGCCTCCGTACGAGGGCGAGCACGGCGTGGTGTACGACGGTCACGGCGACGAGGGGTCCTACGACGACGCCCCCTACGACGACGCCCCCTACGGCGGCGACGAGGGCCCCTACGACGACGAAGAGGCCCCGGAGGACGGCCGCCCGGTCGGCCGGGCGGCGCGCCGGGCACAGGGCCGTGGACGCGGTCGCGGACGGTCCGGCGGGAGCGGTGAGGGTCCCGCGGGTCCCGGGGGTGCGGCCAGTCGCCGCGATCGCAAAGCCGCCGCACACCGCAGGCGCCGGCGCCGGGTGCTGCTGATCACCGCGGCGGCCGTGCTCGCGGCCGGCGGCCTCAGCCTCGCCGAGCTGGGCATGGACGCCCCCTTCTCCTCGCCGACGCCGGCCTCGGCCGGGGGCGACTCGGCCGAGGGCGGGGCGTCGGCGGAGGCGGGCGGCAAGACCAAGTCGGCCGACGACGCCACGGGTGCCGGGGTGACGGGCACCCCGACCGACGGAGCCTCCGCGTCCGCGACGGCCTCCAAGCCGCCCAAGGATAAGAAGAAGCACGACGACCCCAGTGCGTCCGCCTCGTCCACCACGGCCACCACCGGCTCGGGAACCACGACGACAGCTCCCACCGCGGCACCGCCGGCCACCACCCCGCCCCCCACGTCGGCCCCGACCACCACGGCCCCGAGCCCGACCCCTTCCCCCACGAAGACGTGCACGCGCTTCCTGTGGTGGTGCAGTTGAGGGCCCGTGCTCGACGCCGACCGGCAATCTCAGCCCGTCCGGCGTTTGAGGACGAGGCCCGTTCAGGGCCGAAGCGGGGGTCCGGGGGCGGCAGCCCCCGGTAACGCCGGCACCAGCACACGGCGCCCCCGACACACCGGGCGCCCGCACATCACGCCCCCGGCGAAGCCCCCAGCATCCGCTTCAGCAAATCCCGCAAAGCCAGCCGCTCCGCATCCGACAGCCCCGCGAGCGGCTCCCGCGCGAAGCGCAACCCGTCCCGCAGCTCCCGGGCGACCCGCCGCCCCTCCTCCGTGGTCGCCGCCAGCTTCACCCGCCGGTCGGCCGGGTCGGGCCGCCGCTCGACCAGCCCCCGCGACTCCAGCCGGTCCACGATCCCCGTGACGTTCGACGGCTCGCACTTCAGCTTCTGGGCCAGCTTCCGCATCGGCAGCGGCTCCAGCGACAGCAGGCTGAGCAGCCGGGCCTGCGCCCCGGTCAGCGTGTGCTGCGCGGCCGCCTCGTCGAAGTCCGCGTGGTAACGCGCCACGACGTCACCGATCAGCCCGACGACCTCGAGGGTCAGCGCGTCGGGACGCTGCGTCTGCTGCGGAGTGGCCATGGCTCCAGCCTACCCCATTGCTTGACAACCTGAAATATTCAGAGGCATGGTTGTTTCAGGTACTGAAGTAAATGCGAAAGGCTCCGTCATGATCAACCGCGAGTGGCACCTCCTCTCCCGCCCCGTCGGCTGGCCCAAGCCCGAGGACTTCGCCCTGGTCGAGGCGGAGGCCGGCGCGCCGGGCCAGGGCCAGGTGCTGGTCCGCAACGAGTACCTCTCGGTGGACCCGTACATGCGTGGCCGCATGAGCGACGCGAAGTCGTACGTGGCCCCCTACGAGCTCGGCAAGGTCATGCAGGGCGGCGCGGTCGGCGAGGTCATCGCCTCCAACGCCGAGGGCATCGCCGTCGGCGACCACGTCCTGCACTTCCTCGGCTGGCGCGAGTACGCCGTGGTGGACGCGAAGACCGCCGTCAAGGTGGATCCGGACGCGGC
The DNA here is from genome assembly GCF_050214755.1 of Streptomyces sp. C1-1. Lineage (NCBI taxonomy): Bacteria > Bacillati > Actinomycetota > Actinomycetes > Kitasatosporales > Streptomycetaceae > Streptomyces > Streptomyces sp. C1-1. The sequence goes on from NZ_CP189826.1 coordinate 6,812,940, forward strand.
CCCGCTCAGCACCTACCTGGGCGTTCTCGGCATGACGGGCCTGACGGCGTACGCCGGCCTGCTGCGGGTCGGCGCCTTCAAGGAGGGCGACGCGGTGTTCGTCTCCGGCGCCGCGGGTGCCGTCGGCAGCCAGGTCGGCCAGATCGCGAAGCTGAAGGGCGCCTCCCGGGTCATCGGCTCGGCCGGCTCCGACGAGAAGGTCAAGCTCCTCGTCGAGGAGTACGGCTTCGACGCCGCGTTCAACTACAAGAACGGCCCGGTGTGGGAGCAGCTCAAGGAGGCCGCCCCGGACGGCATCGACGTCTACTTCGACAACGTCGGCGGCGAGCACCTGGAGGCCGCGATCGGAGCGCTCAACCTGCGGGGCCGTGCCGTGATCTGCGGCATGATCTCGCAGTACAACTCCACCGAGCCGGCGCCCGGCCCGCGCAACATGGTCAAGATCCTGCAGAACCGGCTCCGGGTCGAGGGTGTGCTGGTCGGCGACCACTACGACCTGCAGCCGCAGTTCGTCCAGGAGGTCGGCCCGTGGGTCGCCTCGGGTGCGCTGAAGTACCGCGAGACCGTGGTCGAGGGCATCGAGAACAACCTGGAGGCGTTCCTCGGGGTCCTGCGGGGCGAGAACACCGGAAAGATGATCGTCAAGCTCTGACCCCCCGGGCCTCGTCGATCGTGGGCGCGAGTCACGGCGGACCGAGGAGGAAGACATCCCGAACGTCGACACGGAGACGGCCAGGGGCCTCGTCGAGAAGGCCCACCGGGTCTGCCCGTACTCGAAGGCGACCCGCGGGAACATCGGCGTGACGCTGGTCTGACACCCGTCGTTGAGAAGGAGCGAGGCCGCACCCCTGGACGTGGGGTGCGGCCTTCGCCGTGGTCCGGAGCCGGCTCAGCCGGCGAGCGCCGCGCCGTGGACGGCCCTGACCAGACGCTCGTTCTCCGGGGCCGCGCCGCCCGGGTACACCAGGCGGCGGCGGGTGTAGCCGTAGGCCAGGCCGCTGCGCGGGTCGGCGAAGGCCTGCGAGCCGCCCGCACCGCTGTGGCCGAAGGCCCCGGCGCCCAGGACGGGATGCCACGTGTCCGCCGTGGCCTGGAAACCGAGGCCGAACGCTCTGTGACAGCGGCCCACCAGGTCGTAGCCGGCCGAGTGGATCTGGCCGACCTCGGCGATCGTGTCCGGCTTCAGCAGCGGCGCCTGCTCGTCCACCTCGCTGATCGCCGCCGCGTACATTCCGGCCAGCCCGCGCGCCGCCGCCACACCGCCCGCCGAGGCCGGCCCCTTGGCGCGTACGGCACGGGAGTTGGCGTAGTCGACGAGCGTGCCCGCCTCCGGCGCGTGCGCGTTCATGGCGATGGAGGCGAGGGTGTGCGGTCCCGTCGGGGCCTCGTCCAGCACCGCCTGCTGCACGGGGGTCGGCACCATCGGCTGCGCCGGCCGGAAACGGGGTTCGAGGGCCGCGGGCAGACCCAGATGGAAGTCCAGGGCGTACGGGGCACGGACCCGCTCCTCGTAGACGTCCTGGAGCGAGCGGCCCGTGGCCCGGCGTACCACCTCGCCCGTCAGGGCGCCGATCACCAGCGCGTGGTAGCCGAAGGCCGTGCCGGGACGCCAGAACGGCTTCTGGTCCGCGAGCCGTTCGGCCATCGCACGGTCGTCGGCCAGCTCCGCGGGCGTGAACCCGCCGTCCGTGCCGACCACGCCCGCGCGATGGCTGATCAGGTCGCGCAGGGTCACCGAGCCCTTGCCCTCGGCCGCGAACTCCGGCCAGTAGTAGGTCACTTTGCGGTCCAGCTCCAGCGTGCCGTCCTGCACCAGCAGAGCCACCACCAGGTGGGCGGCGCCCTTGGAGGACGAGTACACGGCGTAGAGGGAATCGGGCTCCGTGCCGTCACCGGCCCACAGGTCGACGACCTTGCGGCCGTGCAGGTACGCGCACAACTGGCCCTCGTAGTCCGGCCGTTCCCCCGCCACGAACGTGGCGAACTCCTCGCGCACAGCCTCGAAGCCGTCGGCCACGGTGCCGTGGATCTCCTGCGTCATCCGTTCTCCTCACCTGAACCGATGTCTGCTGAGATCGGTACGGCGGGGTGTACCTGTTCGACTCAACCGCAGCGGCAGGCAGTTGGCGTCACCGAACCCCTGGATGACGCGGACCGGGTGGCGCCGACAGGGCATCCTGGGGTCGGACCGTCGGCGGCGCTCATGAGGCGAGGAGTCTCCATGGCAACGATCCCTTCGCTCCCCAGCAGGGACGACGTGCTGCGCATGGCACGCAGTACGACCGACATCACCGGCCAGCTCCTGGACACGGCCGGCAACCTCACCAGGATCGCGATCAACACCTTCGACCCCCGGGACGGCTCCGGCGCCGAGGTGCTGCGGGTCCTGCGCGAGACGACCGCGGAACTGGCCGAGGCGAGCGCGTCCCCGCAGGCGCAGGAGGCGTTCTACCGCATCGTCGACACGCTCACCCGCCTGGGCACCAGCGGCGCCCCGCTGGCCGTCCACCCCGTGAGCGAGCCCGTCCGGGCCTTGCTCACCGCCCTCGGCGACAGCCTGCTTCCCGTCCTGGACGCGGTCGAGCCCGCGGTCGAGGAGTTCACGAACGCCCTGGGCGACCTGGTGGAGGCCTCCTCGCCGCTGCTGCCCGCGGCGGCGGGCGCGGCCGCCGGAGCGCTGCTCGCGCTGACGCCGGTCCTCCGGGCCGCCGCGGACGTGCTGCGCGACTCGTCCCCCGAACTCACCCGCGTCGCCGAGGCCCTGACCGATGCCCTGGCCCCGCTGATGCCACTGCAGGTGGCGCTGGCCGAACGCGCGGCGGCGGCCGGCGCGGGCGTGGTGCGGGCGACCCTCCCGCCGCTGGCCGACCTCACCGAGGCAGCGGCGGCGACGACGAAGGCGGCCCGCCCGGTGCTGGTGGCGGGGGAGGAGCTGCTGGTGTCGGCCCTGGAACAGGTGCAGCCGCTGCTGCTGGGAGCCGCCGCACGCGCCGGCGACTTCGTCCGAGCGACGGCGGTACGCGTCAGCGCGGCGGTGTCACCCACGAGCGACCGGGGCATAGTGGTGGCCGTCGCCCCGGCCTGACACCCGGCCCGCACCCCGCACCCGCCCTTCGGGTCCTGTCCCCAACGCCCCACCCCCCGCCGGGTAAAGTCTTCCCCATGCGTGATCTTGCCGCCGGTTTCACCTACCTCCTCAAGGGCCAGCGCTGGGTGGCCCGGCACGGCAGGCACTACGGCTTCGGCCTGCTCCCGGGCCTGATAACCCTGGTCCTCTACGTCGCCGCGCTCGTCGCCCTCGCCCTGTGGGGCGAGGACGCGGTCGCCTGGTCGACGCCCTTCGCCGACCACTGGTCCAGCCCCTGGCAGGGCCTCTTCCGCGGCTTCCTCACCGCGGTGTTCTTCGCGCTCGGCCTCCTCCTCGCCGTGCTCACCTTCACCGCCGTGACCCTCCTGATCGGCCAGCCCTTCTACGAGAGCCTCTCCGAGAAGGTCGACCGGGACGTCTCCCCGGACGGCACGGCCCCGGAGTCCGGTCTCCCGCTCTGGCGCGAGCTGTGGATCTCGGCCCGGGACAGCCTGCGCATCCTGGTCCGCGCCGCCCTGTGGGGCGTGCTGCTGTTCGCGTGCGGCTTCCTGCCCTTCTTCGGCCAGACCGCCGTCCCGGTGATCGGCTTCTTCGTCACCGGGTTCTTCCTCACCGAGGAACTGACCGCCGTCGCCCTCCAGCGCCGCGACGTCCGACTCCGCGCCCGGCTCCGTCTCCTGCGCTCCCGCAGGACCCTGGTGTGGGGCTTCGGCACCCCGCTGGCCGTGGCGTTCCTGGTGCCGTTCGTGGCCGTCTTCCTGATGCCGGGCGCGGTGGCGGGCGCCACCCTCATGGCCCGCGAACTGCTGGGCGAGGAGAACGCCGAGGACGGACCGGAGGACGAGACCGAAGAAGAGGCCGTCACTTCCTGAACGTCGCGTCGGCGGCCACCGTGATGATCGCCCGGACCTGCGCCACGATGTCCAGCCTGTTCCGCACGAAGTCGGGATCGGTGATCTCGGTCGTGTTACCGCTGCCGAACTGCAGCACCGGCGTGTGCACATGGCCGCCGGGCAGCGAGTCGTGCAGCCCCAGCCGGTCGCGCAGCAGCGTCGCCCGGTAGGCGATCTCGTTGGAGAGGTAGTTCCCGCCACCGCCCGCCCGGGCCGTCGACCCCGCTGTGGGCCCGTCCGGCCGTACCACCTCCGTCGTGCCCCCCGCCGGGATCTCGGTCACCTCGGTGTGGTCGTACACGGGGAACCGCCCGGTGTCGGCGGCCACGATCGCCTTGTACGGCAGGGTCGTCGACGTCCACTGCGGCTGCGAGGCGGGATCGCTCACCGGGACGGTCTCGGTGTGCCCGATGTTGTCGTTGTCCGGGAAGCCGCCCCGCCAGGCGCCGTTGGTGCGCTCCACGTCGAACCGCCCGACCCGTCCTTGGCTGACGGTGGTGAACAGATCCACCTTCCTCAGATACGGCCGCAGCGTCCGCTCCACCGTGCCCCCGGTGAAGTCCTGCCAGCGCACCGGGAAGACGACCGTCTCCACCCGCGCCGGACCGTCCGCCGTGCGGATCACCGTGCCGTCGAGGGCGAGCGCTGTGGCCCCCGACGGATTGGAGATCCGGATGTCGCGGTCCAGCGTGAACGGGTCGAACCCGGTGACGAGAATCCGCTTGAGGCCCCTGCCGTTCGCCTTGGCACCGGGATAGCGCACCTCGGTCTGCCCGCGCGAGGTCCGCTCCAGCCCATCGAGGAGCAGCGCCCGCTGCCGGTCGCTCAACCCGAACTCCGGCTCCCAGGTGCGCACTTCGCGGGTCATGCCCAGCCGCGCCCAGTACAGCGGCCGATCGTCGTCCCGACTCAAGTCGCCGCCGGCCGGCCCGCGCCCCTGCACCCGGTCGACGGCCCGCCGCCACAACGCGGAACCCTCGCGGACGACGATCCGCCGCGCCTCGGCGTAGGAGCCGGCCGCGCCCAGATCACGGGCCAGCCGCGGCGCCACGTCGTCGAATCCCGACCTGCGGAGGATCTCCCGCGGCACGGCCTTGTCGAGCCGTTGCTCCTCGACGGTGGGGGAGGACGCGGTCCCGGCCGCCGTCGCCGTGGTGGGGGAGGCGAGCCCCGCGGTCAGTGCCAGTCCGAGGATGACCATGCGAACACGTATGGAGTTCAAGGGGGTTCAGGTCCTTCCGTCGCCGTCGTGGGGGAGCGTGGTGCGGACGGCCGCAGTATCGCGTGACGGAAGTGGTCTACGCCATGGCGCGCGGCTCAGGAGGCGCCGGGGCAGACCCGGGCCGCGGCCTCCCGCAGCACCCCGACGAACGCCTCCACCGCCGGCGCGGGCGTCCGCCCCCGAGGCGTCGCCGCGTACACCGCCCGGGCCGGGGCGCCCTCGTCGAGCACCCGCAGCAGCGTGACGTCCGGGCGTACGGACCCCGCCGCGAGCGCCGGGACCAGGGCCACGCCCAGGCCCGCGGCGACGTAACCCTGCTTGGCCGTCCACTCGGCGACCACGTGCGCCACCCGGGGGCTGAAGCCCTGACGCAGCGCCGCGTCGAGCAGGGTGCCCTCGGGGCGGGAACCGCCCGAGATCCAGTCCTCGTCCGCGAACCGGCCCAGCCGGACGGGGCCCTGGTGACCGGCGAGGGGATGGCCGGCGGGGACCGCGACGAACAGCGACTCGTCGAGGAGATGACGCAGTTCGTACGACTCCAGCGGGGCGCCGCCCGTCGTCGACACGACCGCCAGGTCCAGGTGGCCCGCGGTCAGGCGGTCCAGCAGGCGGGGCGTCAGACCCTCCTCGCGGGTGACCCGGACGCCGGGGTGACGGGTGCGGAACGCGGCCAGGGCGAGCGGCACCAGCGCCGCGTCGGCCGTCGGGAACGCCCCGAACCGCAGCCTCCCGCACGCCACTTCACGCAGGGCCGCGAGGTCGAGGGCGGCGCCGCGCAGCGCCTCGGCGACACTCTCCGCGTACGGCACGAGGACCCGCCCGGCCTCGGTGAGCCGCACCCCGCGCGGCAAACGGTCGAACAGCGGCGCGCCGCCGAGGGCCTGCTCCAGCGAGGCGATCTGCCGGGACACCGCGGACTGCGTCCACCCCAGTGCCCGCGCGGCCACCGTGAACGACCCGTGCCGGGCGACCTCCGCGAACGCCCGCAGCCACACGGTGGACAGCTCCGGCTCGCGATGCGTGTACGGCATGGCAGCCATGCTAGACATTCGCTTGTCGCATCCCGAGGCCCTCCGTAGCGTCGTCGGCATGCAGATCACCCTGGACAGCCCGGCCTCGGCACCCCAGCCGCTGAGCCCCTACTACTCCCAGGTCGCCCGGGTCCAACACGCCGACGGCAGCGCCCTGTTGTACCTCTCCGGCCAGATCGCCGAGGGCGCGACGCTCGCCGAGCAGACGCGCGGGGTCTTCGAGACGATCGCCGCCCTGCTGAAGGCCCACGGCGCGACCCTGGCGGACGTCATCAACATCCGCACGTACCTGACGGACATCACCGCGCTGGAGGAATACGGTTCCGTACGCCGCGAGTTCCTCACCGGCACCCCGCCCACGAGCATGACCTTCGAGGTGTCCCGGCTGTTCCGCCCCGAGGCCCTGGTCGAGATCGAAATCGTGGCGGCGGTGACTCCCGGCGGGTGATACTGCCGCCCGTGAAGACAGCGAAGGCCGTGAACCTGGGCGTCATATTCCTGCTGGAACTGGGCGTCCTCGCGGGCGTCTGGTACTGCGCCTGGAAGAGCGCGTCCCACTGGGGCCCGCTGGTCGGCCTGGCCGGGGCGGTCGGCCTCGGCTGGCTGTGGGGCCTGTTCGGCTCTCCGCGGGCCAGGTTCAAGGTCCGCGGCGCGGCCCGGGTCGCCTTCGAGACGCTGTGGTTCGGGGCCGGCGCGGTGCTGTGGTACGTGGCCGGGGCGCACGTCTGGGCGGTCGCCTTCGCCGCCCTGTGCGTCCTGAGCAAGACCCTCGCCCACATCTGGCGCCAGTAGCGGGCCCGTTCAGACGTCCTCGCCCAGCAGCGCGAGGAAGTCCCGGAACGCCCCCGGCATGTCCACCGACTCCGGGTCCAGCAGCCACTGGTACTGCAGCCCGTCCATCACGGCGACCAGCAGCGGCGCCGTCCGCTCCGGCGTCAGTCCGTTCGGCAGCCGGTCCCCGTACTCGGTGCGCAGGACCGTCGCCATGCTCTCCCGGACCTGCCGGTACCGCTCCGTGAAGTACCCCCGCGCGGGATGCCCCTCCGTCACGCTCTCGCCCAGCAGCGCCGAGAAGGTCTGGATGATGCCGGGCCGCATGGCGTTGTACTCGACGAGGGAGGCCAGCAGGTCGACCCGCCACTGCGTGGCCGGCACGGCGTCCCACTGGTCCCGCTCCTCCAGCACCGCCACCAGCAGCGCCTCCTTGGTCGGGAAGTGGTGCAGCAGCCCCTGCTGGGTGAGCCCCACCTTCTCCGCCACCGCGGCCAGACTCGCCCCCCGGTAACCGCGCTCGGCGATGACCTCCAGCGCCGCCCGGACGATCTCCGCGCGCCGTTCCTCGCTCCTGACCCTGGCGTTCATGGCGTCACCGTACGACATCGCCGCACCGCGGATATCACGGCACGATAACGAAACCTACCGCGTTACAGGGAACGGGTGCACGATATGGCCCAGGACGACAGGACGTGACGAGGAGGCACCGCGATGGCGGCAACCCCGGGAAACCCCACCGACCAGGCCCGCGAGGCGGCCGTCGAGGCGGCACTCGGCAAACTGGACCTGGACGCCAAGGCCCGGCTGCTGTCCGGGCAGGACATGTGGTCCCTGCCCGCCCTGCCGGAGATCGGGCTGAAGTCGCTCGTCATGTCCGACGGCCCGATCGGCGTCCGCGGCGTGCGCTGGACCGCCGACGACCCCTCCGTCGCCCTGCCCTCGCCGACCGCCCTGGCCGCCACCTGGGACCCGGAGCTCGCCCGCCGCGCCGGCACGCTGCTCGCCCAGGAGGCCCGGCGCAAGGGCGTGCACGTCCTTCTCGCCCCGACGGTCAACCTGCACCGTTCCCCGCTCGGCGGCCGCCACTTCGAGGCCTACAGCGAGGACCCGTACCTGACCGGACGCATCGGCACCGGATACGTCACCGGCGTGCAGCAGGGCGGCGTCGGCACCACCGTCAAGCACTTCGTCGCCAACGACGCCGAGACCGACCGCTTCACGGTGAACAACCTGGTGGGCGAGCGCGCCCTGCGCGAGCTGTACCTGGCCCCCTTCGAGATGATCGTCGCCGGCGCCCGCCCCTGGGGTGTCATGACCGCCTACAACACGGTCAACGGCACGACGATGACCGAGCACCGGTACCTCGTGAACGAGGTGCTGCGCGGCGAATGGGGCTTCGACGGCTACAACGTCTCCGACTGGATGGCGGCCCGGGACACGGTCGCGGCCGTGCGAGGCGGCCTCGACGTCGCCATGCCCGGCCCACAGACCGTCTACGGCGCCCCCCTCGCCCAGGCCGTGCGCGACGGCCGCGTCGAGGAGACGGTCGTCGACGAGGCCGTCCGCAACGTCCTGCGGCTGGCCGCCCGCGTCGGCGCACTGGACGGCGCGGAGCCGGCCGTCACCGAACCGCCTGCGGCCGTCGACGGCGAGGCCCTCGCCCGCGAGATCGCCCGCCGCTCCTTCGTCCTCGTGAAGAACGAACGCCGGGCCCTCCCGCTGAGGCCCGGCACGGTCGCCCTCCTCGGCGCCGCCGCCCGCGACGCCCGGGTCCTCGGCGGCGGCTCCGCCACCGTCTTCCCGTCCCGGATGGTCTCCCCGCTCGACGGCCTCACCGCCGCCCTCCCCGAGGGCACCCTGACCTACGCCGTCGGCGCCGACCCGAACACCGAACTCGCCGTCGCCGACAAGGGCTTCACGCTCAAGGCCGTCTGCCGGGACGCGGACGGGAACGTCATCGGCACCGGCTCCGCCCCGAGCGGCCAGATCCAGTGGATGGGAAGCGACCTCCCCGAGGGCGTCACCCACGCGAGCCTGCACACCGTCGAGCTGACCGGCACCTTCACCCCCCGCGACACCGGCCCGCACACCTTCGGCATCAAGGGCACCGGCCACTTCACCCTCACCGTCGCGGGGACGACGTACTTCGACGACGTCCAGCTCCCCGCCGACGACACCGACCCCTTCGAGGCGTTCTTCGGCGCCCCCGTGCCCCGCGCCGAGCCCGACCTGACCGCCGGCGAACCGGTCGAGGTCTCCCTGACTTACGTCTTCGCCCTCCCCGAGGAGGTCCCCTTCAAGGTCGTCGCCTTCGCCTTGGCCCACCAGGAACCGGCACGCGACGCCGACGAGCTGATCGCCGAGGCCGTCGCCGCGGCCCGGGCCGCCGACACCGCCGTCGTCGTGGTCGCCACCACCGACCGCGTCGAGTCCGAGGGCTACGACCGCAAGGACCTCGCGCTGCCCGGCCGCCAGGACGACCTGGTCCGCGCCGTCGCCGCCGCCAACCCGAACACCGTCGTGGTCGTCAACTCCGGCTCCCCGGTCGAACTGCCCTGGCGCGAGGAGGTCGCCGCCGTGCTGCTGAGCTGGTTCCCGGGCCAGGAAGGCGGCGCGGCCCTCGCGGACGTGCTCACGGGCGCCCACGAGCCGGGCGGCCGGCTCCCCACCACCTGGGGCTCGCTGGCCGACGCCCCGGTCACCCAGGTCACCCCCGAGGGCGGCGAACTGCCCTACACCGAGGGCGTGTTCATCGGCTACCGCGCCTGGGAGAAGGAGGGCAGGACCCCCACGTACCCCTTCGGCCACGGCCTGGGCTACACCGACTGGGTCTACGAGTCCGTCGAGGTCGAGGGCGCCACCGCCAGGATCCGCGTCCGCAACACCGGGGAGCGGGCGGGCCGCGAGGTCGTGCAGGTCTACCTGGCGCCCACCGAGCCCGGCCCCGACCGCCCGGCCCGCCTGCTCGCGGGTTTCGCGGGCGTCGAGGCGGGACCCGGCGAGACGGCCGAGGCGGTCGTCGAGATCCCCCGCCGCGCCTTCGAGGTGTGGGACGAAGTGGTCGGCTCGTGGTCGTTTGTGAAGGGTTCGTACGAGATTCAGGTGAGCCGCTCGATCGCCGACCGTCGTCTCACCGCGACGATTAACGTCTGATCCGGGACGACCTCCCCCACGAGCAGCCCCGGTCCGGGACCTGACCCCTGGACCGGGGCAAGCCCGTGAGAGCGCGGATCAGCGCACCCCGAAGCCGTACACCGTCTCCGAGCGGAACACCTCGCCCGGTCGCAGCACCGTGCTCGGGAAGTCCGGCCGGTTCGGGGAGTCCGGGAAGTGCTGGGTCTCCAGCGCGACCCCGTCGCCCGGCGCGAACGGCTCGGGCAGATGGTCAGCGGTGTACAGCTGCAGGCCCGGCTCGGTGGTGGCCACGGTCAGAACCCGGCCGGACGCCGGGTCGTACAGTTCGGCGACCTGGCGGGGAGTCTCGGTCACACCGCCGTCCAGCACGAAGTTGTGGTCGAAGCCGGAGCCGACCTTCCTGCCCTGCCGGAAGTCGAAGCGCGTTCCCGTGACGTCCTCCAGCACACCGGTCGGGATCAGATCGGCGTCGACCGGCGTGTACCGGGAGGCGGCCAGCCGCAGTTCGTGGCCGCCCGCGTCGCCGGAGCCCGCGAGGTTCCAGTACGAGTGGTTCGTCAGGTTCACCGGCGTCGGCGCGTCCGTCACCGCCTCGTACGCGATCCGCAGCGAGCCGTCGGCGTCCAGCGTGCAGGTGGCCGCGACCTCCAGCCGCCCAGGGAAGCCCTCCTCACCGTCCGGACTGACCCGGGAGAGCCGCACCCCGTGCTCGACCGGAGCGACCTCCCACACCCGCTTGTCGAAGCCCAGCGGGCCGCCGTGCAGCGAGTTGGGGGCGTTGTTGGGCTCCAGCGTGTACGTCACGCCGTCCAGCGTGAAGCGGGCGCCCGCGATGCGGTTGGCATACCGGCCGACCAGGGCGCCGAGATACGGCCCCGGGTGTTCGACGTAGCCGTCCAGACCGGCGAACCCCAGCACCACGTTCCCGGTACGCCCGTCCCGGTCCGGGACCTCCACCGACTGCACGACCCCGCCGTACGACAGGATCCGCACCCGCACGCCGGCCCGCTCCAGGGTCCAGTGCTCCACCGGGGTGCCGTCGGGAAGTGTGCCGAAGTGTTCGCTCATGAGCGAAACTCTAAGTCACGTGCCTGTCAGGACTTCTTCGCGGTCACCGTCCGGTAGGCGATCTCCGCCAGCCGGGCCTGCCCGTTCACGCTCGGATGGAACCAGTCCCAGTGGCTGAGCTGCGCCGTCCCGAAGCGGTACGCGTACACCGCGCCCCCGTCGAACCGGCACCGCCGGTCCTTCCCGCACACCTCCCGCAGCACCGTGTTGTACTCCTCCACCCGCTTCTGCACCGTGTCCCGCCGCAGCGTCGCCGCCGAGTCCAGCGCGTCCGCGTCGCCCAGCATCGAGGGGCAGATGCCCAGCTTCCACACCTGCTTGCCCAGCGCGTTGGTCCGCCCCTGCGACCACAGGCGCTTCAGGTTCGGCACGCTCGCCACGTACACCTGTGTCCTCGGCAGCGCCTTGCGCAGGGCGGCGAGCGCGTCCTCGAAGCCGGCGCGGAAGTCGGCCACCGAGGTCATCGCCGACGTCGAGGCCCGGCAGGCGTCGTTCGCCCCCACCATCACCGTCACCAGCTGCGGCCGCTTCGCCACGGCCTGCGCGACCTGCCCCGGCAGATCGGCCATCCGCGCCCCCGTCACCGCGTAGTTCCAGCTCCGCTCGGCCGCCCGCGTCCTGCCCAGCAGCCGTACGGCGAGACTGTCGACCTCGGTGCTGGACCCGGTCGCCCACGACACCTCCGGGCAGTCCGACAGGACCGTGCACGCGTCGAAGCCGCGGGTGATGGAGTCACCGACGGCCGCGACGGAGCGGGGACTCACGTCCCAGGCGGGCGCCGGCTTCGCGCCGTGCGTCGGCGCCGCCGCGTTGCCACCGACCGCGTCGCAGCCGGCGACGCCCAGGACGGCCGCCGCCGTGACGGCGAGAACGGCCCGTGAACGGTGGCTGGGCTTCCGCATCCGCTGCTGATCCCCTCGGTCGGCCTACTGGGATGTCTCCCCTCATGACAACGCGCGGGAGTTCCCGAACCCGGCACCCCGCAACGGTTCGCACCCGTACAAGCGTCCTGCCGGGTGAATGGCGGGGGTTTCGGCGCATCGGGACCGACGGTACGTCACACTCCTTGCGCCGCCGCACGGTAGCCTCGCCATCAACGTGGCTCCCCCGGCCACAGCCGTCCGCCAGTTCGCAAGATGTCCTGCTCTGCCCGGAGGTCCCGGTGACGACACGTGGAGTTCTGTACGTGCACTCCGCGCCGCGCGCGCTGTGCCCGCACGTCGAGTGGGCCGTCGCCGGGGTGCTCGGCACGCGCGTCAACCTCGACTGGATCCGGCAGCCCGCCGCGCCGGGCACCTGGCGCTCGGAGTTCTCCTGGCAGGGCCAGGCGGGCACCGCCTCCAAGCTCGCCTCCGCGCTGCGCGGCTGGCACCTGCTGCGCTTCGAGGTCACCGCCGAGCCCTGCCCCACCGCCGAGGGCGAGCGCTACAGCTGCACCCCCGACCTCGGCATCTTCCACGCCGTCACCGGAATCCACGGCGACATCCTGATCCCGGAGGACCGGCTCAGGGCCGCCCTGGTCCGCTCCCAGCGGGACGAGACGGACCTGGAGGCGGAGATCGCCAAGCTGCTCGGCAAGCCGTGGGACGACGAGTTGGAGCCGTTCCGGTACGCGGGCGAGGGAGCTCCGGTGCGCTGGCTGCACCAGGTGGTCTGAAGGTTTCCGTACCCGAAAGGGCCCCCACCGACCGGTGGGGGCCCTTCTCGTTGCGTACAGGCGGTTCTCAGACCGTCCGGAACGCCAGGACGACGTTGTGCCCGCCGAAGCCGAACGAGTCGTTCAGCGCGGCGATACGGCCCTCCACGGGCAGCTTGCGGGCCTCGCCGCGGACGACGTCGGCGTTGGCCTCCGCCTCCGGGTCGAGGTTGTCGATGTTGATGGTCGGCGGGGCCACCCGGTGGTACAGGGCGAGCACGGTCGCGACCGTCTCGATGCCGCCCGCGCCACCCAGCAGGTGACCGGTCATCGACTTCGTCGCGGAGACGGCCATGTGGTCGGCGTCGTCGCCGAAGACCTTGCGCAGCGCCTTCAGTTCGGCGATGTCACCGGCCGGCGTCGAGGTGGCGTGCGCGTTGACGTGCACGATCTCCGCCGGGTCCAGGTCGGTGCGCTCCAGCAGGTGCTGCAGGGCCTGCGAGATGCCGCGGCCCTCCGGCTCGGGCTGCACGATGTCGTGGCTGTCGGCGGAGATGCCCTGCCCGACGGCCTCGGCGTACACGCGGGCACCGCGCCGGGCGGCGTGCTCCGCGGACTCCAGGACGACGACACCCGCGCCCTCGCCCAGGACGAAGCCGTCACGGGCCACGTCGTAGGGACGCGAGGCGCCCTCGGGGTCCTCGTTGTTCTTGGACATCGCCATCATATTGCCGAACGCGGCGATGGGCAGCGGGTGGATGGCCGCCTCGGTGCCACCGGCGACGACGACGTCGGCGCGGCCCGTGCGGATCATCTCGATGGCGTAGCCGATGGCCTCGGCGCCGGAGGCGCACGCGGAGACCGGCGTGTGCACGCCCGCCCGGGCGCCCACGAGCAGGCCGACGTTGGCCGAGGGGCCGTTCGGCATCAGCATGGGGACGGTGTGCGGGGAGACGCGGCGGACGCCCTTCTCCTTGAGCACGTCGTACTGGTCGAGGAGGGTCGTCACGCCGCCGATGCCGGAGGCGATGACCGCGCCGAGACGGTCGGGGTCGACGCTCGCGTCCTCGCCCGCCTTGTCGGTGAAACCGGCGTCCGCCCACGCCTCCTTGGCCGCGACCAGCGCGAACTGCGCCGAGCGGTCCAGGCGTCGGGCCTGCGGCCGGGGGATGACCTCGGTCGGCTCCACCGCGACGGGCGCGGCGATGCGGACCGCCTGGTCGGCGGCCCACTCCTGCTCCAGGGGCTTCACACCGGACTTGCCGGCGATCAGGCCCTCCCAGGTAGAGGCTGCGTCGCCACCCAGCGGTGTGGTTGCGCCGATACCGGTGACGACCACGGTGCGATTGGTCGGGCTCACGGGAATTCTTTCTCCAATTACGAGGATTAAGCGGCGCCACCGCCGGGTGGCGGGGCCGGTTCAGCGCCCGGCCCGAGCAGGGCTCAGGCCTGGTGCTTGAGGATGTAGTCGGTCGCGTCGCCGACCGTCTTGAGGTTCTTGACGTCCTCGTCCGGGATCTTGACGTCGAAGCGCTCTTCGGCGGCGACGACGACCTCGACCATGGACAGCGAGTCGACGTCCAGGTCGTCGGTGAAGGACTTGTCCAGCTGGACGTCCTCAACCGGGATGCCGGCGATCTCGTTCACGATGTCGGCGAGACCGGCGACGATCTCTTCCTGAGTGGCGGCCATGTCAGGCGCTCCTTCTTTGTGATCCAGAGGGTTTGGCACCCGCCGCGTCAGCGGCAGATTGTTGCTGCTCTCGTGTCCGGACCGTTCGTGATCCGGCACGGAGTGCCTAGGGGAGGGTAACGACAGTCGCGGCGTAGACGAGACCCGCCCCGAAGCCGATGACGAGCGCGGTGTCGCCGCTCTTCGCCTCACCGGTCGCCAGGAGCCGCTCCATCGCGAGCGGGATCGAGGCGGCCGAGGTGTTGCCGGTGGTGCGCACGTCACGCGCGACCGTGACGTGCTGCGGCAGTTTCAGCGTCTTCACCATCGAGTCGATGATCCGCTCGTTGGCCTGGTGGGGAATGAAGACGTCCAGGTCGTCCGGGGTGATCCCGGCCGCGTCCAGCGCCTGCTGGGCGACCTTCGCCATCTCGAACACGGCCCAGCGGAACACCGCCTGGCCCTCCTGCGTGATCGCAGGGAACTTCTCGACCGTGCCCTCGCGGTAGTCCGTCCACGGCACGGTCTGCTTGATGGTCTCCGACTTGTCGCCCTCGGAGCCCCAGACGGTCGGGCCGATCGCGGGCTCCTGGGAGGGGCCGACCACGACCGCGCCCGCGCCGTCGCCGAACAGGAAGGCCGTCGCGCGGTCATGCAGGTCGGTGAGGTCGGACAGCCGCTCGACGCCGATGACGAGGACGTACTCGGCGCTGCCCTCGACGATCATGCCCTTGGCGAGCGTGAGGCCGTAGCCGAAGCCCGCGCAGCCGGCCGAGATGTCGAAGGCGGCGGCCTTGTTCGTGCCCAGCTTGTCGGCGATCTCGGTCGCCACGGCCGGGGTCTGCTTGAAGTGCGAGACGGTCGAGACGATCACACCGCCGATCTGCTCGGCGGAGATCCCGGCGTCGGCGATCGCCTTGCCGGACGCCTCGATCGACATCGCGGCCACGGTCTCCTCGTCGGAGGCCCAGTGCCGGGTCTCGATGCCGGAGCGCGAACGGATCCACTCGTCGGAGGAGTCGATCGTCTCGAGGATCACCTCGTTCGGCACGACCCGCGTCGGACGGTAGCCGCCCACGCCGAGGATGCGCGCGTACGGGGCGCCCTTGCTGGGCCTGATCTTCGACATGTTCGTACGGCTCCTTAAGGCGTCAGGCCTGAGCGTGCTCGGCGATGAGCGCGCGGGCCGCGTCGAGGTCGTCGGGTGTCTTGAGCGCGAGGGTCTGCACGCCGGGCAGTGCGCGCTTGGCGAGGCCCACCAGCGTGCCGCCGGGGCAGACCTCGACGATCGCGGTCGCGCCGAGCTCCTTGAACGTCTCCATGCACAGGTCCCAGCGGACCGGGTTGGCGACCTGGCCGACCAGCCGCTCGACGACCTCGGCACCGGTGGCGACGGTACGCCCGTCCTTGTTGGAGACGTAGGTGACCTTCGGGTCGGCCGGGGCGAGGTCCGCGGCGGCCTTCGCCAGCGCGTCCACCGCCGGGGCCATGTGGTGCGTGTGGAAGGCGCCCGCGACCTTCAGCGGGACGACCTTGCGGACGCCCTCGGGCTTGTCCTCGTTCAGCGCGGCGAGCTGCTCCATCGTGCCCGCGGCGACGATCTGGCCCGCGCCGTTGACGTTCGCCGGGGTCAGCCCCAGCCGCTCCAGGTGCGCGACGGAGACCTCGGGGTCGCCGCCGAGCAGCGCCGACATGCCGGTCTCGGTGATCGCGGCGGCGTCGGCCATCGCCAGACCCCGCTTGCGTACGAGGGTCAGCGCGGCGGCGTCGTCGAGGACGCCGGCGAAGGCGGCGGCGGTGATCTCACCGACGGAGTGGCCGGCGACGGCGCCGGGCTGAGTGTCACCCAGTGCCGCGGCGGACAGGATTCCGGCCGCGACCAGCAGCGGCTGCGCCACCGCGGTGTCACGGATGGCGTCCGCGTCGGCCTGTGTGCCGTAGTGGGCGAGGTCCAGTCCGATGGCGTCCGACCAGGCGGCGACGCGGTCGGCGGCGCCGGGCAGTTCGAGCCAGGGAGTCAGGAAGCCGGGCGTCTGGGCGCCCTGGCCGGGAGCGACGAGTACGAGCACTCTCACACTCTCTCTTGTGGACGGGCACGGCCGCCCGTGGGGACAGGGACGAAGAACACGAGGGGGTTTTGTGGAGCCCCGACAAAAGATTAGGCCGGTAGATCTCCATCGGCCAGACGCCCCAGGATCAGCGCGATCCGCAGGGTGAACGCCGAACGTACATCGGACGGAGACCAGCCGGTGACGTCTGTCACACGTCGAAGCCGGTAGCGCACGGTGTTGGGATGGACGAAGAGCATCCGGGCCGCGCCTTCGAGGCTGGACGCCTGTTCGAGATAGACGGAGAGCGTCTCCAGAAGAGCCGACCCCGCCTCCTCCAGCGGTCTGTAGATCTCCTCCACCAATTGCTCGCGCGCACCGGGATCGCCGGCGATGGCGCGCTCCGGAAGCAGATCGTCCGCCAGTACCGGCCGCGGGGCGTCCTGCCACGCCGAACATGCCTTGAGCCCGGCGGCGGCGGCCTGCGCGGACCGGGTCGCGGCCAGCAGGTCCGGCACCACCGGCCCCGCGACCACCGGCCCCGCCGCATACGGTCCGATCAGGGATTTCGCGACCCCGAGCGGGTTGTCGCTGCCGCCCGCGATGACGACCAGCCGGTCGCCGAGCACCCCCGTCAGCACCTGCAGCTTGGCATGCCGGGCGGCCCGCCGGATCGCCTCGACGGTCAGCTCGGAGTCCCCGTCCGGGGCCGTACCCAGCACGACACACACATGTTCGGGAGCGTTCCAGCCGAGCGCCGCCGCCCTGCTCACGGCCCCCTCGTCGGCCTCCCCGCTGAGCACCGCGTTGACCACCAGGGACTCCAGGCGCGCGTCCCAGGCACCGCGTGCCTCGGCGGCCTGGGCGTACACCTGGGCGGTGGCGAAGGCGATCTCGCGGGCGTACACCAGCAGCGCCTCGCGCAGCACTCTCTCGTCACCGGGAGCCGCGACCTCGTCGATGGCCGACTCCATGACCTCGATGGTCGTACGCACCATCTCCACGGTCTGCCGCAGCGTGATGGCCCGGGTCAGCTCGCGCGGGGCCGTCCCGAACACGTCGGTCGAGATGGCCTGCGGGGCGTCGGGGTGCCGGAACCACTCGGTGAAGGCGGCGATACCGGCCTGGGCGACCAACCCGATCCAGGAACGGTTCTCCGGGGGCATGGCCCGGTACCACGGCAGCGTCTCGTCCATGCGCGCGATGGCCTGCGCGGCGAGGTTCCCGGAGGACTTCTCCAGCCGCTTCAGGGTCGCGGCATGGGCATGTACGGCGGTATGGGCTGCTTCGGGCCTGGTGGCTTCGGGTTCGGGCACGGGGACAAGACTGCCTTATCCGGACGACGGTGTGCGCCGCAGGGTTGCCGGTGGCCGCCACGCGGCGCCGCCCGCGCCGCTACCGTGGGACGGGTGATGGACGTACGGCGCGCTGCGGAGCGCTACCCCGGGGGCGATGCGGCGGCCGGCATCGAGTCGTGGCACGCCTTCTCCTTCGGCCCGCACTACGACCCCGACAACCTCCGCTTCGGCGCGGTCATCGCCTGCAACGAGGAGCGCCTCGCCCCCGGCGCCGGCTTCGACGAACACCCCCACAGCCACACCGAGATCGTGACGTGGGTGGTCGAGGGCGAGCTCACGCACCAGGACTCGGCGGGCCACCGGACCCGGGTACGCCCCGGCGACGTCCAGCGCCTCAGCTCGGCGGCGGGCGTACGCCACGTCGAACGCAACGACACCACCGAACCGCTGACCTTCGTCCAGATGTGGCTGGCCCCGCTGAAACCCGGCGGCACCCCGTCCTACGAGATCGTCCGCGGCATCGCCGACTCCACCCCCTACGCGGTCCCGGAGGCGGCCGCGATGCTCCACGTCCGCCGCCTGCGGGCCGGGGAGCGCACCGCGGTCCCGGACGGGCCCTTCGTGTACGTCCACGTCGTGCGCGGCGAAGTGACCCTGGACGGCGAGGAGTTGACCCCGGGCGACGCGGCACGCCTGACGGACGCCAAGAACCTGGAGGCGCTCGGGACGACGGACGCCGAGCTGCTGATGTGGGAGATGACGGCGGGCTAGCCGGCCCGGCCGACCTCCGCCAGCACCGCGTCGGTGAACGCGGGCCACGCCTGCACGGCCCACGGCCCGAAATTCCGATCCGTCAGAGCGGCGCACGCGACCCCCGCGTCCGGGTCGATCCACAGGAACGTGCCCGACTGGCCGAAGTGGCCGAACGTCCGCGGGGAGGAGGAACCGCCCGTCCAGTGCGGTGACTTGGAGTCGCGGATCTCGAAGCCGAGGCCCCAGTCGTTGGGGTTCTGGTGGCCGTAGCCCGGCAGGACGCCCTTGGTCCCCGGGTACTGGACGGTCATCGCCTGCGCGACCGTGCGCGGGTCCAGCAGCCGCGGTGCCTGCACCTCCGCCGCGAACCGCAGCAGGTCGGCCACGGTCGAGACGCCGTCCTTCGCCGGGGAGCCGTCGAGCGTCGTCGACGTCATGCCCAGCGGCTCCAGCACCGCCTGCCGAAGGTACTCGCCGAACGGGATGTCCGTCGCCTTGGCGACGTGGTCGCCGAGCTGCTCGAAACCGGCGTTGGAGTACAGGCGGCGCTCACCCGGCGGGGCCGTCACGCGGTGTTCGTCGAAGGCCAGCCCGGAGGTGTGCGCCAGCAGGTGCCGCACCGTCGATCCCGTCGGCCCGGCCGGCTCGTCCAGCTCGATCGCCCCCTCCTCGTACGCGACGAGGGCGGCGTACGCGGCGAGCGGCTTGGTGACCGAGGCCAGCGGAAAGGGGCGGTCGGCCGGCCCGTGGGTGCCGAGGATCGTCCCGTCGGCACGCACCACGCCCGCCGCGGCAGCGGGGACCGGCCAGTTTTCGATCAACGTGAGGCTCTGCAAGGACATGCCGACGAGCGTAAGCGGCCCGGCGGAGGGGGAGCACCCAGGGGTGCGCCCGCGAGGTCCCGGGGGAGCGGCCCGCCGAATATTTACCGGTTCTGCTTGCTTGGAGTGCACTCGAAGGCCATAGCGTTGAGGGCATGACGGTGATGGAGACCACCCCTACCAGGACCGACTACTGCGGAGCCCCGCCCCACCCGCACCGGCGCCCCGAAGGCCAGGACAGCTACACGATCAGCGAGGTCGTCGCCTTCACCGGGCTGACGGCGCACACCCTGCGCTGGTACGAGCGCATCGGGCTGATGCCGCACGTCGACCGCTCCCACACCGGCCAGCGCCGCTACAGCAACCGCGACCTCGACTGGCTCGACCTCGTCGGCAAGCTCCGGCTCACCGGCATGCCGGTCGCCGACATGGTGCGGTACGCGGAGCTGGTGCGCGAGGGCGACCACACCTTCGGCGAGCGGTTCGAACTGCTGGAGGCGACCCGCAGGGACGTGCTCACCCGGATCGCGGAGCTGCAGGACACCCTCGCGGTGCTCGACCGGAAGATCAGCTTCTACGCCGACGCCGACCGCGCCACCGCCGGCCGGGAGTGACTCAGAGCTCCGCGAGCAGCTCCGCCTTCTTCACCGAGAACTCCTCGTCCGTCACCAGCCCGGCCTGATGCAGCTCGCCCAGGTGACGGATGCGTTCGGCGATGTCGGCGGGATCACGGCGCGGGGCCGCCACCGCGGGAACGACCGCGGTGGCGGCCCCGCGGTCCCGTACGGCCGCCAGCACGGCCGCCGCGAACGGCAGCGACTCGTGGACGGGCCCGTACCCCAGCCCGAACACCACGGACGCCGGATCCTGGTCGGCCTGCGCGGGCGCCCCCGCCCCGTCGCGCCGCAGCAGCCGCAGATGCCCTTCGAACACCTCCGGCGAGCGCCACTCCACCCCGCTCAGCTCGTCGACGGCGAAGACCTGGTCCCCGGCCTTCCACTTCGCCGACGACGCCCCGGTCCAGAACCAGCGGAAGCCCACCGTCCTGCCGTCGAAGGACGCCTTCGCGTCGTACGCCTTGAACTGGCGCGGCGCCTCGGGCGCGGCCACCAGATGACGGTCGGCCGGCCCGCCGCCGTCCAGCAGCGGCCGCAGCTCGTCGACGTAGTACTCGGCCAGTGTCTCCTTCTCGGCGGGGAGCACCAGCCGGTACGGGTCGCAGGTCTCCTTCAGCTGCCCGGCCGCCGCCTCCAGCAGCGGATCGGCGCCCTCGCGCAGTTCGGCCCGTACCACCACGGTCCCGCGCCGGCCCGGCGTCAGTGTCACGCCCGCGATCGCCTCGAGCGGGACACGGCGTTCGCCGAGCGCCTGGAAGAGCTTGGGTGTCCGAATTCCCCGTTCGTAACGGATGAGCACGGAGTCGGACTCGAACTCCCAGGCAGCATGAAATCCGGCCAGTACGTCACCCATGCGGCTCATCGTATGCGTGGTCCGCTCCTTCGTCGCCACCCCGCGCAGACCGTGGTTTCTGCGCCTCTACGCGCGTCCGGCCGTCGTCGTACCGGACAAACCCGCGCTGCACACGCCGTCTTCGCGTGAGCAGACCACCGACCGGTACGCGCCAACCCCGATCTCCGCGAAGTTCAGCAGGCTCGCCGTACCCGGTTCGAAGTACCCGGCGTGCCCCTTGGCCCCCTCCGCCGACAGCACCCGCGCGCCGAACGCCGACGACACCGGATCGGCGCCGTGACCGAGCCCGCCGAGCTGCAGGTAGGGCACGTCCTGGATCCAGTCCGTGGCGTCCCGCATGGCCCACACCGTGGCGGAGGTGTGCAGGCCCGCCGCACTCTCCACGCGCATGCCGGGGCTGGCGGCCGCGACGATGTCGGACACCCGGCGCGGCAGCGCGTGCGCGGCCACCCCGCAGACGACCGAGCCGTAGCTGTGGCAGAAGAGGGCGACGCGCGTCCTGCCGGGCAGCGCCCCCAGCAGGGCGTTCAGCCGTACGGCGCCGTCCCTCGCGCGCGTCCCCGTCGCCGAGTCGATGCCGAGCCCGGCCGGTGCCGTGTAGTCGGCCCAGGCGATCACGGCCGTACGCGTCGTCGGGCTCGCGTCCCGCTCGGCCGCGTACAGCGACTTCGCCATGCCGACGGGAGCCGAGTAGGGGCGGTAGGTCTTCTGGAAGGTGAGCAGGTCGGTGTCGACGCCGGGGACGATCACCGAGATCCGCCGGGCCCGCGTCAGGTTCCCGAAGACCTCGGCGATCCGCCCGCTGCCGTCGGGGTCGAAGGCGAGGATGTGCCGGCCGCGCTGCAGCAGCGACTCGTAGCGGTGCATACGGCGGCCCGCCTCCTGCTGCCCGGCGGGCGAGAGGCGGCTGTCGTGCATGCGTCCCAGCTCGACCTTGCGCTGGGAGTCCAGCGCGAGACGGTTGGCGCGGTAGCGAAGGGAGACGGGGGCGCCGTTCATGTTGCCGACCGCGAGCGGGTAGCGGCGGGCGAGCAGCGCGCGTTCCTGCGCGGTGAGGGAGGCGAAGAAGCGGGCCAGGCGCGCGGGGGCGGCGTCCGGGTCCGGCAGCTCGTGGCCGTGTATCCGGCCGTGCTCCCAGGAGGACAGCGAGGCCTGGAGCGGGGTCTTCGCGCCGTGGCTGCGCAGGGCCGTCCAGCCGGTGGTCGCCAGCATCACGAAGACGACGGCCAGCGCGAGCAGTGCGCGCCAGACGTTCAGTTGCGGGGAGGTGTCGAAGGAAGTCACTGGGAGGACACACTAGGAGAACGAGAGGGTCTCGCGTGAGCCGAGTGATGGGGATCACGTTTCGATAAACGCGGCGATGGCGCAGTATGCCTCAGCGTGTTCGCCAGTTCTCCGTGAGTGCCGGTCCCACCTGTTCGAGGTACGAGATCGTCAACGCGCGCATGGCCTCCAGGCTGAAGTCCTCGCCCGTGCTCCACTGCCGCTCGGTCACCCGCATCACTCCGCCGAACACCGCGACCGCCAGCCGCGGCCGCGGGTCGGCGTCCACGTCCAGGCCCTCGCGCTCGGCCAGCACCCGCGCCATGGCCTCCTCGATCTCCATGTTGCGCCGCAGATGGGCGGCGAGCAGCACCGGGGTCGACTCGATCACCCGGTACATGCGCAGGTACAGCTCGACGGGTACGACGGCCTCGATGACCTCGTTCAGGGTCTGCCAGCCCTCCAGGACCGCCTGCTTCAGCGCCTCCATCGGCGCCTCCTCGGCCGGCCGCTCGCGCACCGCCTCCACGAACCGCGCCACCACCAGCTCCTGCAGGGCGAGGGCGGCCTCCTCCTTGCCCGCGTAGTAGCGGAAGAAGGTGCGCTGGGAGACGTCGACGGCCTCGGCGATGTCGTCGACGGTCGTCCGCTCGTAGCCGCGCGTGGTGAACAGTTCGACGGCGGCTCGCAGCAGCGCGTCCCGGGTGCGCTGTTTCTTGCGTTCGCGGAGCGTTTCCATAAGCGTCAGTTACCGACTTGTGAACTGGTTTGTCAAATGTCAGCGGCTGACACTAGCCTCGAACACATGACTAGTCAGACCATCGGCACGACGGGGTCGGGGGGCCAGGCGCCGGAAGCCCCGCCGGAGGGGGCGCCGCGGTCCTCGGGGCGCCGCGGCCACCCCTGGTTCACCCTGATCACCGTGGCCGTCGGCGTCATGATGGTGGCCCTGGACGGCACCATCGTGGCCATCGCCAACCCGGCCATCCAGAAGGACCTCAAGGCGAGCTTCGCCGACGTCCAGTGGATCACCAACGGCTACTTCCTGGCCCTCGCGGTCTCCCTGATCACCGCGGGCAAGCTCGGCGACCGCTTCGGCCACCGCCAGACCTTCCTGATCGGCGTGACCGGCTTCGCCGCCGCCTCGGGCGCCATCGGCCTGTCGAACAGCATCGCCGCGGTCGTCACCTTCCGCGTCTTCCAGGGCCTGTTCGGCGCCCTGCTGATGCCGGCCGCGCTCGGCCTGCTGCGCGCGACCTTCCCGGCCGAGAAGCTGAACATGGCGATCGGCATCTGGGGCATGGTCATCGGCGCCTCCACCGCGGGCGGCCCGATCCTCGGCGGTGTCCTCGTCGAGCACGTCAACTGGCAGTCGGTGTTCTTCATCAACGTGCCGGTCGGCGCGATCGCCCTGCTCCTGGGCCTGCTGATCCTGCTCGACCACCGTGCGCAGAACGCGCCCCGCTCCTTCGACGTCCTGGGCATCGCGCTGCTGTCGGCCGCCATGTTCTGCCTGGTCTGGGCCCTGATCAAGGCACCGAGCTGGGGCTGGGGCGACGGGAAGACCTGGGCCTTCATCGCCGCGTCGGTCCTCGGCTTCGCCCTCTTCTCCTTCTGGGAGACGAAGGTCAAGGAGCCGTTGATCCCGCTCGGCCTGTTCCGCTCCGTCCCGCTGTCCGCGGGTGTCGTCCTCATG
The DNA here is from genome assembly GCF_050214755.1 of Streptomyces sp. C1-1. NCBI lineage: Bacteria > Bacillati > Actinomycetota > Actinomycetes > Kitasatosporales > Streptomycetaceae > Streptomyces > Streptomyces sp. C1-1. The sequence continues at coordinate 6,836,807 of NZ_CP189826.1, forward strand.
GTCCTGATGGCCATCGCCTTCATGGGCGGCCTGTTCTTCGTGACGTTCTACCTCCAGAACGTGCACGGGATGAGCCCCATCGACGCCGGTCTGCACCTGCTGCCGCTCACCGGCATGATGATCGTCGCCTCGCCGCTCGCGGGTGTCGCGATCACCAAGCTCGGCCCGCGCGTCCCGCTGGCCGGCGGCATGATCGCGACCGCGGTCGCCATGTACGGAATGTCGACACTCGAGGGCGACACCGGCAGCGTCGTGATGTCGGTCTGGTTCGGCCTGCTCGGCCTCGGCCTCGCGCCGGTGATGGTGGGCGCCACCGAGGTCATCGTCGGCAACGCCCCCATGGAGCTCTCCGGCGTCGCCGGCGGCCTGCAGCAGGCGGCGATGCAGATCGGCGGCAGCCTCGGTACGGCGGTGCTGGGCGCCGTCATGGCCTCCAAGGTCGACAACGACCTCGCGGCCAACTGGAAGAGCGCCGGCCTGCCGCCGCTCACCCCGGCCCAGCTGGGCCAGGCCTCCGAGGCGGTCCAGGTCGGGGTCGCGCCGGTCGCCAAGGGCACTCCGGAGCCGATCGTCGCGAAGATCACGAGCGTCGCGCACGACACGTTCATCTCGGGCATGAGCCTGGCCTCGCTGGTCGCCTGCGGGGTCGCGGCCGTGGCCGTCCTCGTCGCCCTGCTCACCAAGCGCGGCGAGAACGCGGAGGCGGGCGCAGGGGTCGGCCACATCTGAGAGACCGATGACCTGACGCGTTTTCAACCAACTTCCCCTATCAGGGTGAAGACGCTAAAGATCCCTCCCCTTCGGCGCACGCCGCAGGTCACATTGGGTCAAGCCCTCCGCAAGGGGGTGACCGGTGCTGCGGCGCGCTGCCGGAGGGGGACAGCGCGCCGACAGACCGATGAGGCGGCCGGTGATTAGGAGCCGCACCGGGGGTACCCGCTTGTTCGAACCCCGAACAGACCCCGGGGTTCAGGGAGTTGATGATGGCGGGCTTCGGACATGGAACGCGCAGGTACCCCCGCTCACGTGGCCGGACGTGGTCACGGACCGGGCCGGATCGCGCGACGCTCGGAATCGTCGGAGTCATCTGCGCGGTCGCCGGGTTCTTCGTGCTGGGGATCATTCTCGGCCCCGTCGCGGTCGTCTGCGGTTGGCTCGCCATGGGCCGCAGCTGGGCGGGCAGCCGCCCCGTGCCGGCCCTGGTCGCCTTCGTGCTGGGCGCCATCGACACGCTCCTGGCGATCGTCTGGTTGGCGGGAGCGGCGACCCCGGGCAACGGTCTGTTCTGACCCGGGGGAGTGAGGGAGGGACCCCCGGTTTGATGGGCCGGGGGCCCACCCCCACCACGACGGCGTCACAGTCTGTCCGAGACCTCTCTCAGTGCCGCCACCTCGGCTCTGAGGGCCCGGACCTCCTCTGTCAGGGCCTCGATGGCCTCCGTCTGGCGTTGTTCCTCCGCGTCGTCCTTCTCGAAGCGGGCCAGGAACCAGGCGGCGATGTTCGCGGTGACCACACCGAGCAGGGCGATGCCGGACAGCATCAGGCCGACGGCGATCATGCGGCCCAGCCCGGTGGTCGGGGCGTGGTCGCCGTACCCGACGGTCGTCATGGTCGTGAAGGACCACCACAGCGCGTCACCCAGCGTCCGGATGTTCCCGTCCGGCGAGTCGCGCTCGACCGACAGCACCGCCAGCGAGCCGAACATCAGCAGCCCGACGACCGCCCCGCCGACGTACGTCGTCAGCCTGATCTGGTTGGCCATCCGGGCCCGCCGCCCCACCAGCAGCAGCGTCGCGACCATGCGCAGCAGCCGCAGCGGCTGCAGGATCGGCAGCACGACCGCGCACAGGTCTATCCAGTGCCGGCGCACGAACTCCTTGCGCCGCCGCGCGAGCGCCAGCCGTGTCACGTAGTCCGCGGCGAAAGCCCCCCACACCACCCACTCGATCACGGTGCACCACTGCGTCAGCGCATGGCCCGCCGAGTGGTCCACGATCGGCACGGCGTACGCGACGGCGAACAGCACGGTCAGCGCCAGCAGTGGCCGCTGCGTGCGGTGTTCCCAGCGCGCCTGCGCCGTTTGTCGCTCCATGCCCGCATCGTAGGGAAACGGTGAGGGGCGGCGGGACCACAGCCCGCCGCCCCTCACCGCTCGACCTCGGCGCGGGTTACGCGTCGCCGCCCGCGACCCCCGGGTCCGCCGCGGACGCGTCCAGCAGCTGGTACCGGTCGATCGCCTGCTTCAGCACCGACCGGTCCACCTTGCCCTCCTTGGCCAGCTCCGTCAGCACCGCCACCACGATCGACTGCGCGTCGATGTGGAAGAACCGCCGCGCCGCACCCCGCGTGTCCGCGAAGCCGAAGCCGTCGGCACCCAGCGACTGGTACGTCCCCGGCACCCACCGCGCGATCTGGTCCGGCACCGACCGCATCCAGTCCGACACCGCCACGAACGGCCCCTGCGCACCCGACAGCTTCCGCGTCACGTACGGCACCCGCTGCTCCTCCTCGGGGTGCAGCAGGTTGTGCTCCTCGCACTGCACGGCCTCGCGCCGCAGCTCGTTCCAGGAGGTCGCCGACCAGACGTCCGCCTTGACGCTCCACTCCTCGGCGAGGATCCGCTGCGCCTCCACCGCCCACGGCACCGCCACACCGGACGCCATGATCTGCGCCGGGATCGACCCGGAGGCGCCCTCGGAGAGGCGGTGGACGCCCTTGAGGATGCCCTCGACGTCCACGTCCGCCGGCTCGGCGGGGTGCTGGATGGGCTCGTTGTAGACGGTCAGGTAGTAGAAGACGTCCTCGCCGTGCGGGTGCTCCTCGGAGCCGCCGTACATCCGCCGCAGACCGTCCTGCACGATGTACGCGATCTCGTACGAGTACGCCGGGTCGTAGGCGACACAGCCCGGGTTGGTCGAGGCGAGCAGCTGCGAGTGCCCGTCGGCGTGCTGCAGACCCTCACCGGTCAGCGTCGTACGTCCGGCGGTCGCACCCAGTACGAAACCGCGCGCCAACTGGTCGGCCATCTGCCAGAACTGGTCACCGGTGCGCTGGAAACCGAACATCGAGTAGAAGACGTAGACCGGGATGAGCGGTTCGCCGTGCGTGGCGTACGCCGAGCCCGCGGCGATGAGGGAGGCCGTGCAGCCCGCCTCCGAGATGCCGTCGTGCAGCATCTGCCCGGTCGGCGACTCCTTGTACGCGAGCAGCAGGTCCCGGTCCACGGCCTCGTACTGCTGGCCCAGCGGGTTGTAGATCTTCGCGCTCGGGAAGAACGAGTCCATGCCGAAGGTGCGGTACTCGTCCGGCGCGATCAGCACGAACCGCTTGCCGAACTCCTTGTCCCGCATGAGGTCCTTGAGGAGACGGACGAAGGCCATGGTCGTCGCGATCGACTGCTGGCCGGAGCCCTTCTTCACGGTCGCGTACGTCTTGTCGTCCGGCAGCGGCAGCGGCTTGGAGCGCACGACACGCGTCGGGACGTACCCGCCGCACTGCTTGCGCTGGTCGTGCATGTACTGGATCTCTTCCGAGTTCCGGCCCGGGTGGTAGTACGGCGGCAGGCCGGACTCCAGCTCCTTGTCGGAGATCGGCAGGTGCAGCCGGTCCCGGAAGCGCTTGAGGTCGTCGACCGTCAGCTTCTTCATCTGGTGCGTGGCGTTGCGGCCCTCGAAGTTCGGGCCCAGCGTCCAGCCCTTGATCGTCTTGGCCAGGATCACCGTCGGCTGGCCCTTGTGCGCCTTGGCCGCCGAGAACGCCGCGAAGATCTTCTTGTGGTCGTGACCGCCGCGGCCCAGGTGCAGGATCTGGTCGTCGGTCATGTGCTCGACCATCGCGCGCAGCCGCTGGTCGTCGCCGAAGAAGTGCTCGCGGATGTACGCGCCGGACTCGGTGGCGTACGTCTGGAACTGGCCGTCCGGCGTGGTGTTCATCCGGTTGACGAGGATGCCGTCGCGGTCCTGGGCGAGCAGCGGGTCCCAGGAGCGGTCCCAGATCAGCTTGATCACGTTCCAGCCGGCGCCGCGGAAGACCGACTCCAGCTCCTGGATGATCTTGCCGTTGCCGCGGACGGGGCCGTCGAGGCGCTGCAGGTTGCAGTTGACGACGAAGGTCAGGTTGTCCAGGCCCTCGCGGGCGGCGATGGACAGCTGGCCCAGCGACTCCGGCTCGTCCATCTCGCCGTCGCCGAGGAACGCCCACACGTGCGACTTCGAGGTGTCGGCGATCCCGCGCGCGTGCATGTAGCGGTTCATCCGCGCCTGGTAGATCGCGCCGATCGGGCCGAGGCCCATCGAGACGGTCGGGAACTCCCAGAAGTCCGGCATCGAACGCGGGTGCGGGTACGACGACAGCCCGTGCGGCGCCTTCGACTTCTCCTGGCGGAAGCCGTCCAGCTGCTCCTCGGTCAGCCGGTCGAGCAGGTACGCGCGCGCGTAGATGCCGGGTGAGGCGTGTCCCTGGAAGAAGACCTGGTCGCCGCCGAGGCCGTCGTCCTTGCCGCGGAAGAAGTGGTTGAAGCCGACGTCGTAGAGGGACGCCGAGGAGGCGAAGGTGGCGATGTGGCCGCCGACCCCGATGCCGGGACGCTGGGCGCGGGAGACCATCACCGCGGCGTTCCAGCGCGTGGCGTTCAGGACCTTGCGCTCGATCTCCTCGTTGCCCGGGAAGAACGGCTCGCTCTTGGTGGGGATCGTGTTCACGTAGTCCGTGCTGCGCATCTCCGGCACGGCCACGCGCTTCTCGCGGGCCCGCTCGATCAGCCGCAGCATCAGGTAGCGGGCCCGCTCCCGGCCCCGCTCGTCGACGGCGGCGTCGAGGGAGTCGAGCCACTCCTGGGTTTCCTCGGGGTCGAAGTCAGGAACCTGACTCGGAAGGCCGCCAATGATGATCGGGTTGCGATCGGATCCGGAAGCCACGCTGTTCCTTACCTGTCAGAGGGCTGTTTGGAGCTGCTTTTCGGTGTGCCTGCACCGTTCCCCATCGTGGACCCCGGAAAAGCAAACGTCATCTCTACTGTGGGGTAACCGGGGTGCCCGCCCGTTCGGCCGGGTTCCCAATGCCGCAAAGAGGGCACAAAGGTGTGGTGTAGGTCACTCGGGGCGTGGGCGGCGTGCGCGGAGTTGGGGTGACACGGCCAGGAACGTCACCGTTTCGGCGGTCTGAACGGCCGGGTACTTGCGCGATCCGTCCCGCCCGTGTGGACTACGGCCAACGCTTCGCGCACGCGCGTGGCTGAACTCCCCCCGAGTGGGGGGGACCCCCGTTCCAAGACATGATCAGGAGGCAACCCGTGAGCGCGACCGCGGACCACGCGGAGACGAGCCCTGCCGTAAGGCTGGGGTTCCAGCCCGAGCAGGTGGTCCAGGAGATCGGCTACGACGACGACGTAGACCAGGAACTCCGCGAGTCCATCGAGGAAGTCATCGGCAGCGACCTGGTGGACGAGGACTACGACGACGTCGCCGATGCCGTGGTGCTCTGGTTCCGCGACGAGGACGGCGACCTGACGGATGCGCTGGTGGACGCCACCACGTACATCGAAGAAGGCGGCTCGATCCTGCTCCTCACGCCGAAGACCGGCCGTGACGGCTACGTGGAGCCGAGTGACATCTCCGAAGCCGCGACGACTGCGGGGCTGTCCGCCTCCAAGAGCGTCAGCGTGGGCAAGGACTGGAGCGGCAGCCGGCTGGTGACGCCCAAGGCGGCCAAGTCCAAGAAGTAGCCCAACGGGACGGGCCGGGACTCCTCGGCCCGTCCGTCGGCCCTCCGTGGGCGCTGCGTAGGGTGGGAACCACCCGAACAGCCCTACGGAAAGGGACGTACTTCGATGGCGATCCAGGTCGGCGACAAGGCCCCTGACTTCGAGCTCAAGGACAACCACGGCCGCGCCGTGAAGCTCTCCGACTTCCGCGGTGAGAAGAACGTGGTCCTGCTCTTCTACCCCTTCGCCTTCACCGGCGTGTGCACCGGGGAGCTGTGCGAGGTGCGCGACAACCTGCCGCAGTTCGAGGACCGCGACACGCAGGTGCTCGCCGTCTCCAACGACTCCATCCACACCCTGCGCGTCTTCGCCGAGCAGGAGGGCCTGGAGTACCCGCTGCTGAGCGACTTCTGGCCGCACGGCGAGGTCTCCCGCGCCTACGGCGTCTTCGCCGAGGACAAGGGCTGCGCGGTGCGCGGCACCTTCGTCATCGACAAGGAGGGCGTCGTGCGCTGGACCGTCGTCAACGCCCTGCCGGACGCCCGCGACCTCGGCGCGTACGTGAAGGCGCTCGACACCCTGTGATTCTCAGGTCCCAAGGCCTGCGTGGGACGGGAACCCGTCACTAGGATCGATTCGTTGATCCGATGTCATACGCACGGCGGGGCTCCCCGCCCCTGGACACCAATGGAGGACTCGTGGGAGTCAGCCTCAGCAAGGGCGGCAACGTATCGCTGACCAAGGAGGCCCCGGGCCTGACCGCGGTCATCGTCGGTCTGGGGTGGGACGTCCGCACCACGACCGGCACGGACTTCGACCTCGACGCCAGCGCACTGCTGCTGAACAACTCCGGCAAGGTCGGCAACGACCAGAACTTCGTCTTCTTCAACAACCTCAAGAGCCCCGACGGCTCGGTGGAGCACACCGGCGACAACCTCACCGGTGAGGGCGAGGGCGACGACGAGCAGATCAAGGTCAACCTCGCGGGCGTCCCCGCGGACGTCGACAAGATCGTCTTCCCGGTCTCGATCTACGACGCCGAGAACCGCCAGCAGTCCTTCGGCCAGGTCCGCAACGCGTTCATCCGCGTCATCAACCAGGCCGGCGGACAGGAGATCGCCCGGTACGACCTCAGCGAGGACGCCTCCACGGAGACCGCCATGGTCTTCGGCGAGCTGTACCGCAACGGCGCGGAGTGGAAGTTCCGGGCCATCGGCCAGGGCTACGCCTCGGGCCTGCGGGGCATCGCGCAGGACTTCGGCGTCAACGTCTGAGCGACGCCTCGACGGCTCTCACCCGCCGGCGCCGCACCGTTCGCGTGCGGCGCCGGCGGGTGCCCCCTCCGGGGGGAGCGCAGCACAACCAAACACGCACCATCTCGGGGAGGACCAGCATCATGGGCGTCACGCTCGCCAAGGGGGGCAACGTCTCCCTGTCCAAGGCCGCACCCAATCTCACGCAGGTGATGATCGGGCTCGGCTGGGACGCTCGCTCCACCACCGGAGCCGACTTCGACCTCGACGCCAGCGCCCTGCTGTGCAGTGGCGGCCGGGTGCTGGGCGACGAGTGGTTCATCTTCTACAACCAGCTCAAGAGCCCCGACGGCTCGGTGGAGCACACCGGCGACAACCTCACCGGTGAGGGCGAGGGCGACGACGAGTCGATCCTGATCGACCTCTCCAAGGTGCCCGCCCAGTGCGACAAGATCGTCTTCCCGGTCTCGATCCACATGGCCGACGAGCGGGGCCAGACGTTCGGCCAGGTCAGCAACGCCTTCATCCGCGTCGTCAACCAGGCCGACGGGCAGGAGCTGGCCCGCTACGACCTCAGCGAGGACGCCAGCACCGAGACCGCCATGATCTTCGGCGAGGTCTACCGCTACCAGGGCGAGTGGAAGTTCCGGGCGGTCGGCCAGGGATACGCCTCCGGGCTGCGCGGCATCGCCCTCGACTTCGGGGTCAACGTCTCATAACGCGATATGAGCAAAAGACCGGGGCAGGGTGGGGTACAGAGGGGTGCCGACTAGACTTCGGCTTCAAAGTTTCGTAAAGCCGAGTGCGGCACGGGGGAAACCCGTACACGTACGGATTGGGTAGCCAGTGCTTCTGAAAACCTTCGGCTGGTCGTTCGCGGTCACCGCGCTCGGCCTGGTCGCTGCGGTCTTCTACGGGGGGTGGGAGGCCTTCGGCATCGTGGCGATCCTCTCCGTCCTCGAGATCTCGCTGTCCTTCGACAACGCGGTGGTCAACGCCGGGATCCTGAAGAAGATGAGCGCCTTCTGGCAGAAGATCTTCCTCACGGTCGGCGTGCTCATCGCGGTGTTCGGTATGCGGCTGGTCTTCCCGGTCGTCATCGTGGCGGTCACCGCCAAGAAGAACCCGATCGACGCCGTCAACCTGGCACTGACCGACAAGGACCAGTACCAGCAGCTGGTCACCGACGCCCACCCGGCGATCGCCGCCTTCGGTGGCATGTTCCTGCTGATGATCTTCCTCGACTTCATCTTCGAGGACCGCGACATCCAGTGGCTGCGCTGGATCGAGCGCCCGCTGGCCAAGCTGGGCAAGGTCGACATGCTGTCGGTCTGCATCGCCCTGATCGTCCTGCTGATCACCTCCTTCACCTTCGCCACCCACGCCCACCAGCACGGCGGCGCGCACGCCGACAAGGCGCAGACCGTCCTGATCTCCGGCATCGCGGGCCTGATCACCTACATGGTCGTCGGCGGCCTGTCCGGCTACTTCGAGGACAAGCTGGAGGAAGAGGAGGAGCGCGAGCACGAGGAGGAGGAGCGCGCCGAGCGCGAGGGCAAGCCCAAGTCGGCGGTGCTGCTGGCCGGCCAGGCCGCGTTCTTCATGTTCCTCTACCTGGAGGTCCTGGACGCGTCCTTCTCCTTCGACGGCGTGATCGGCGCGTTCGCCATCACCAACGACATCGTGCTGATGGCGCTCGGCCTGGGCATCGGCGCCATGTACGTCCGTTCGCTGACCGTCTACCTGGTCCGCCAGGGCACCCTCGACGACTACGTCTACCTGGAGCACGGCGCCCACTACGCGATCGGCGCCCTGGCCGTGATCCTCATGGTCACCATCCAGTACCAGATCAACGAGGTCATCACCGGACTCGTCGGCGTCGTCCTGATCGCCTGGTCCTTCTGGTCCTCCGTGCGCCGCAACCGCGCGCTGGCGGACACGGAGGGAAAAGCCGAGGGCTCGGACGAGAAGACTGAGGTCTCGTCCGGGGTGTGACGCGCCCTCGGGTGAGGAACGCTCTGAGCGGGGCGGCCGGTCTCCGGCCGCCCCGCCGGTCATGTCGGCCGGCCTTTCCCGGGCCGGTCGTTCCAGGTGAGACGTGGGGGCGGGAATGGGTTTCTTCGACGGCCTGCTGGGATCGCGCACGGCGGACTTCGACTCCGGCAGCGCGGCCACGAACTCCATCGAGCTGACCAAACGGCACCACCAGGTCTCCCTCACCAAGCAGGGAGCGGCGACCGGGCATCTGCGGGTCAACCTGAGCTGGCGGATGCGTACCTCCGACATAGGCGGCTCGCAGCGGGAGTCCCTGCTGCGGCACCCCTTCAAGGCGCTGAGGCCGCCGGAGGTCATGGGACACAGCCAGAGCATGGTCAACGTCGACCTCGACCTGGGCTGCCTGTACGAGCTGACCGACGGCACCAAGGGGGTCGTCCAGCCCCTCGGCGGCTACCTCGGCGACGTCAACGCACCGCCGTACATCAAACTCAGCGGCGACGACCGGTTCGGGTCGGCGTCCGGAGAGACGATGTACGTCAACCTCGATCACCGGGACGCCATCAAACGGCTGCTGGTGTTCGTGTACATCTACGACCAGACACCGGCGTTCGACCGCACGCACGCGATCGTGACGCTGTACCCGAGCAACGGGCCCCGCATCGAGATCCACCTCGACGAGCGCCATCCGCAGGCCCGCTCGTGCGCGGTGGTGATGATCGAGAACGTGAAGGGCGAGCTCGTCGTCCGGCGCGAGGTCAAGTTCGTCTACGGGTTCCAGGCGGAGCTGGACCGCCTGTACGGGTGGGGACTGCAGTGGGGGCGCGGCTACAAGGCGAAGGTCGAGCGCTGAACGCCCCCGGCGGCGGTCTGCCTACCGCCCGATGAACTGCGGGCCCTGCGGCGGGAGCCGGAAGTCCGGGTTCGGGAGCGTCGTGACCGCGGGCGGATAGCCGTAGCCGGTCTGGGCGCCCGCCGTCGCCGGGGCGGGCTGTGGGTAGCCGTACGCCGGCTGGGTCGCGGGGGCCGGCTGCGGGTAGCCGTAGGCCGGCTGGGACGGGACCGCCGTGGGCTGCTCCGGAGGCAGCGGCTGGGCCGGGGAGGTCGCCGCAGCCAAGGGCTGCGCGGGCTCGGGCTCCGACTCGTCGACCGAGATGCCGTAGTCCGTGGCCAGGCCCTTCAGCCCGTCCGTGTAGCCCTCGCCGAGGGCGCGGAACTTCCACGTGTCGTCGCGCCGGTAGAGCTCGCCGCAGATCAGGGCCGTCTCGCCACCCGTCTCGGGCTTGATGTCGAAGGAGATCAGCGGCTCGCCGTCGGCGATCCGGGCGTCGTACAGCAGGATGCGCAGGCCCGGGACGCGGCCGAAGGGGACGTCCTCCGCCGACGCGACCAGAAGAATCCGGCTGACATCGCTCTCGACTCCGGCCAGATCTGTCTGGATCGTGTCGGTGGGACCATCGGCGAGCCGCTTCTTGCCGAGCCACCAGATCTTCCCGGAGGGGTGCCGGGGCTGGTTGTAGAAGACGAAGTCCTCGTCGGAGCGCACACGACCGTCGGGACCGAGGAGCAGCGCCGAGGCGTCGACATCCGGGACCCCCTGCCCGGGCGTCCAGCGCAGCACCGCTCGCACCGTGGTGGTCTCGAGCGGGACGTTCGACCCCTTCAGCATCGCGTGCGTCATGCGGTCATCCTGCCCTCTCGGTCCTGGTCACGACAACGCGGGGTAGGGGTCCCGCGAGGCGTGCCGGTCATGTGTGGAATCGCCGTCGACATGGCCGAGTTACCAGAAATTCATGCCCCACGGGAACTTCTGACACAGGTTTGTACGTACTATTACCGGCCACCTGTTTGCCCAATCCACATCTTTGTCCTGCGTCACGGGGGAGTTCCATGCGTCATTTCGGGCACATCGCCCCGGAGGTGCGCGGGCGCCTCTTCCACCAGGAGCCCTGCGAGTTCGGCACGGACTCCCCGGCCCGCACGCTCTCCGCGGCCCTCGGCGCCACGCTCTACAGCCCGGCCACCCGGCCGCGGCTCGCCGAGGACATCGTCAAGCAGGCGGGCCTCGGCGTGGTCTCGATGGTGCTGTGCCTGGAGGACTCCATCGACGACGCGGACGTGGTGGCGGGCGAGGAGAACCTCGTACGCCAGTTCGCCGAGCTGGACGCGCGGGCCGCCGCGGGCGCCGGCCTGCCGCTGCTGTTCATCCGCGTGCGCACGCCCGAGCAGATCCCCGACCTGGTGCGACGCCTCGGTGCGACCGTCCGGCTGCTGTCCGGGTTCGTCTTCCCGAAGTTCACCGAGGAGCGCGGCATCCCCTTCCTGGAGGCCCTCGCGGGCGCCGAGGCCGCGAGCGGGCGCCGCCTGTTCGGCATGCCGGTGCTGGAGACGCCGGAGCTGATGTACCGGGAGACGCGCGTGGACGCCCTGGAGGGCATCGCCCGCTCCGTGGAGAAGTACCGCGACCGCGTGCTCGCGCTGCGCCTCGGCGTGACCGACTTCTGCTCCTCCTACGGCCTGCGCCGGGCCCCCGACATGACCGCCTACGACGTCCAGATCATCGCCTCCGTCATCGCCGACGTGGTCAACATGCTGGGCCGCGCCGACGGCACCGGCTTCACCGTGACGGGGCCGGTGTGGGAGTACTTCCGCGTCCCGGAGCGCATGTTCAAGCCGCTGCTGCGCACCAGCCCCTTCCTGGAGGGGCAGGCCGTCGAACTGCGCGAGAGACTGATCGAGCACGCCATGGACGGTCTGCTGCGGGAGATCTCGCTCGACCAGGCCAACGGCCTGCAGGGCAAGACCTGCATCCACCCCACCCATGTCCTGCCCGTGCACGCGCTGTCCGTGGTCAGCCACGAGGAGTTCAGCGACGCCGCGGACATCCTGCGGCCGGAGCGGGGTGGCGGGGGAGTGCTCAGGTCGTCGTACACGAACAAGATGAACGAGGTGAAGCCGCACCGCGCCTGGGCCGAGCGGACCATGCTGCGGGCCGAGGTCTTCGGCGTCGCGCGCGAGGACGTCAGCTTCGTGGATCTGCTCGCCGCCGGCATACCCGGCTGACCTCACCGACCAGGGAATCATGATCAACGCAGTGAACGACGGAGAGTGGTCCGGGACCTGGGTCGCCGAGCGGCTCGGGCTCGAACTCATGGGCGACGACGAGCTCACCGAGCTGCTGGGGCTCGCGCTGCGCCGCAACCCCAAGCGGGCGCATCTGCTCGTCTCCAACGTGCTCGGCAAGCACGTACCGCAGTCGCCCTCGGTGGTGTACGGCTACGGATTCGCCCTGGGACGCAGGGTGCGGGAGCTGCTGGGTGCCGAGGAGGCGGGCGAGGCGGTGGTCCTCGGGTACGCGGAGACGGCGACGGGACTGGGCCACTCCGTCGCGGACGGCATCGGCTCCGCCCCCTATCTGCACTCCACCCGCCGCCCGGTCACGGGTGTGACGGCGGCGGGCGGCTTCGAGGAGTCCCACTCCCACGCCACGTCGCACCTGCTGCTGCCGGAGAACCCCGCGCTGCTGGCGGGGGACGGGCCGCTGGTGCTGGTCGACGACGAGTTCTCCACCGGCAACACGGTGCTGAACACGATCCGCGACCTCCACGGCCGGTACCCGAGGGGCCGGTACGTGGTCGTCGCCCTCGTCGACATGCGCTCGGCGGCGGACACCGGGCGGCTGGAGGAGTTCGCGCGGGAGATCGGCGCCGGGGTCGACCTGGTGGCGGCGGCCTCGGGGACGGTACGGCTGCCGGAGGGGGTGCTGGAGAAGGGGCAGGAACTGGTGGCGCGGTACGAGGCAGAAGGTGCCGCGGGGGGTGCGTCGTCGGCTGCGGGCGCGTCGGGGCCGGTCGCGCAGTTCCCCGCGCCCCTCGAGGGGCGCTCCGGTGAACGCCCTGAAGGGGCGCGGGGAACTGCGCGATCAGCCCCCACTCACCCGCACCCGGCCGTCGACCGAGTGGACCTCTTGTGGCCCCGCGACCTCCCCGACGGGGGCCGGCACGGGTTCACCCCGGCCCACCGAGCTCGCCTCGACACTGCCCTGCCCGCCATGGTCGCCCGGCTGGCCGACGCGCTGCCCGACGGGGCCCGGCGCGTGCATGTCCTCGGCTTCGAGGAGCTGATGTACGCCCCCCTGCGCCTGGCCCGAGAGCTGGAGCAGGTCGCCCAGGGCGTGGAGGTGCGCTACTCGACCACCACCCGCTCGCCCGTCCTCGCCGTCGACGACCCCGGTTACGCGATACGCAGCCGGATCGCCTTCCCCGCCCACGACGACCCGGCCGACGGCCCCGGCGAGCGCTACGCCTACAACATGGCCGGCGCCGGCTTCGACGCGGTCGTCGCCGTGGTCGACTCGGCCGCCGACACCCCCGAACTGCACGCTCCCGACGGCCTGTTGGCCCAGCTCGCCGCCCACACCCCGCACGTACTGCTCGCGGTCGTGCCCTCGTACGTTCCCGAAAGGCCCTCCATGCTGTCCGAGCCCCTGCGCGGCCCCGCCTTCTCCTCGTACGCCCCTGAGGAGGTCGGCTGGCTGCTGCAGGACCTCTCGGACGTGACGCTGGAGGCGCCGACCGAGGAGCGGGAGGAGGCCATCCAGAGCGGCGGCGCGCACTACGCGGAGTCGCTGCCGGTGGAGTACCAGCCCAGCGAGCAGTACCAGGAGCTGTTCCACGCGGCGCTGGGGACCACGGCCACCCGGCTCGCGCAGGCCGTCGGTGCCGTCACCGAACTCGTGCTCGCCGAGCGCTCGCCCCGCCCGGTCCTCGTCTCGCTCGCCCGCGCGGGCACCCCCGTCGGCGTGCTGATGCGCCGCTGGGCGCAGTTCCGGCACGGCCTCGACCTGCCGCACTACGCCGTCTCGATCGTCCGCGGCCGCGGCATCGACGCCAACGCCCTGCGCTGGCTGGCCGCCCACCACGACCCCGCCGACGTCGTGTTCGTCGACGGCTGGACCGGCAAGGGCGCCATCACCCGCGAACTCGCCGACGCGATCGAGGAGTTCGAGGCGTCCGACGGCATCACCGGCTTCGACCCGGAGATCGCGGTGCTGGCCGACCCGGGCTCGTGCGTACGGACGTACGGCACCAGGGAGGACTTCCTGATCCCCTCCGCCTGCCTCAACTCGACCGTCTCCGGCCTGATCTCCCGCACGGTCCTGCGCGCCGACCTGGTCGGCCCTCACGACTTCCACGGCGCCAAGTTCTACCGCGAACTCGCCGGGGCGGACGTCTCCGTGGACTTCCTCGACGCCGTCTCCGCCTGCTTCCCCGAGCTCACGGAGTCCGTCGACGCCCAGGCGAAGGAACTGCTGTCCGCCGACCGCGCGCCGACCTGGGAGGGCTGGGCGGCCGTGGAGCGGATCAGCGAGGAGTACGGCATCCACGACGTGAACCTCGTCAAGCCCGGCGTCGGCGAGACCACGCGGGTGCTGCTGCGCCGGGTGCCCTGGAAGATCCTGGCGCGGGCGGGGGCGGGCGCCGACCTGGACCACGTACGGCTGCTGGCCGAGCAGAGGGGGGTTCCCGTCGAGGAGGTCGGCGAACTGCCGTACACCTGCGTGGGGTTGATCCACCCCCGCTACACCCGCGGTGCGACGGGCGCCGACGGCAAGGCGGTGAACGTCTGATGCCGGTGCTGGTGGCGAGCGACCTCGACCGTACGCTGATCTACTCCCCGGCGGCCCTCGCGCTGACCATGCCGGACGCGCGGGCGCCGCGGCTGCTCTGCGTCGAGGTGCACGAGAGCAGGCCGCTGTCGTTCATGACGGAGACCGCGGCCGCGCTGCTGACCGACCTCGGGGACGCGGCGGTGTTCGTGCCGACGACGACCCGGACCCGCAAGCAGTACCTGCGCATCAACCTGCCGGGCCCGGCGCCGAAGTACGCGATCTGCGCCAACGGCGGCCACCTGATGGTGGACGGCGTGTCCGACCTGGACTGGCACGCGCGGGTGACGGCCCGGCTGGCCGACGAGTGCGCGCCGCTGGACGAGGTGCGCGAGCACCTGCTGGCCAACGCAGACCCGCTCTGGGTGCGCAAGCACCGCGTCGCCGAGGACCTCTTCGCCTACCTGGTCGTCGAACGCGAACTGCTGCCGGAGGAGTGGGTCAAGGACCTCGCGGTCTGGGCGGAGAACCGCGGCTGGACGGTGTCGCTGCAGGGGCGGAAGATCTACGCCGTCCCCAAGCCGCTGACGAAGAGCGCGGCGATGCGCGAGGTCGCCCGGCGGACCGGCGCGGAGCTGACGCTGGCCGCCGGCGACTCGCTGCTGGACGCCGACCTGCTGCTGGCGGCGGACCGGGGCTGGCGCCCGGGCCACGGGGAACTGGCGGACGCCGCCTGGTCGGCCCCGCAGATCGCGGCACTGCCGGAACGCGGAGTGCTGGCGGGGGAGCGCATCCTGCGGGAGTTCCTGAGGGCCACGCGCAACACGACGCCCTGAGCGGGACGGCGCGCCGACGGGCTCCGAGGCCTCAGCCGCAGCACCCTCCGCCGCAGCATCCGCCCCCGCCCCCGCCACCGGCGCCCCTGGGCGCGGGGGCCGACGCGGTCCCGCCCACGGCCACGGTCGACAGGAGCTTCACCGTGTCCTCGTGGCCCGCGGGACAGGCGGCGGGGTCGGAGGAGCGGACCATCGGCCGGCTGACTTCGAAGGTGTCGCCGCAGGTGCGGCAGCGGTACTCGTAGCGAGGCATGCGAAAAGGTTAGCGGCGGTTCCACGTCCCAGGTGTGACTCAAGTCTCAAGTCCACCATGTACCTCTGTGGTTGATATGTGCTCGTTCTTAACACAATCGCATGTGGAGAAGATGCGAAGATCATTGATATTTTTCGCCCGTGACCGGGACAGCACAGCGCAGTGGCCGGCCGGGTGACCACCGTCGGCCGCGCCGCCGCCGCGCCGCGCCCAAAACATCTGTCTGGACATCTGTATGGACGGTACTGCGCGAGCGACTCCAGCCCCTCCTCCCGGTCCTGCGCCGTCTGCGCCCCGCCTACCCCCGCCCCGGCCGCATGGGCTGGCAGCGCTGGCTGCCCTCCTGGCGCCAGTGGCTCGGCGGCCTCCTCGGAGCCATCGGCCTGACCGGCCTGTTCCTGGTCATCGCCTACGCCGCCACGGACATACCCAAGAACCTCAACTCCTACGCCACCCAGCAGGACAACGTCTTCTACTGGTCCGACGGCACCCCCATGGCCCGCACCGGCTGGGTGCAGCGGCAGGCGATGCCGCTCAAGGAGATACCCGAGAACGTCCGCTGGGCCGTGCTCGCCGCCGAGAACGAGAGCTTCTACTCCGACCCCGGCATCTCCCTCAAGGGCATCACTCGCGCGCTCTACCGCACCATCGGCCAGGGCGACACCGAGGGCGGCTCCACCATCACCCAGCAGTACGTCAAGAACGTGTACCTGACGCAGAACCAGACCGTCAGCCGCAAGTTCACCGAGGCGATGATCGCCCTCAAGCTCGACAACCGCATGAGCAAGGACCAGATCCTCGAGGGCTACCTCAACACCAGCTGGTTCGGCCGCGGCACCTACGGCATCCAGCGCGCCGCCCAGGCCTACTACGGCACGGACGTCTCCCACCTCAACGCCAGCCAGGGCGCGTTCCTCGCCTCGCTGCTCAAGGGCGCCGGCCTCTACGACCCCACCCTCTCCCAGGCCAACCACAAGCGGGCCGTGGAGCGCTGGTCGTGGATCCTCGACCGCATGGTCAAGATCGGCAAGCTGACCCCGGCCGAGCGCGCCAAGTACAAGACGTTCCCCGAACCCCTCAAGACCGCCCGCGTCTACGACACCGGCAAGCAGAGCGACTACCTGGTCGAACTCGCCCAGCAGTACGCCAAGAAGTCCGCGAACATCTCGGACAAGCAGTTCGACCTCGGCGGCTACCAGATCTACACGACCTTCGACCGCAAGCGCGAGACCCGGCTCACCGACGCCGTCGCCAAGGCCCGCAAGCAGGCGAAGAAGAACGACCCCAAGGCCGCGAAGACCGTCCACTACGGCGCCGCGTCCGTCGCCACCGACGGACGGATCCTCGCCGTCTACGGCGGCCCCGACCACCGTACGCAGGGCTACAACGAGTCCAACGCCACCACCGTCCCGGCCGGCTCGGCGTTCGTGCCCTTCGTCTACGCGGCCGGCCTGGAACACGGCGTCCGCAAGACCCGCACCGGACCGACCACGACCGTCACCCCGGAGACCGTCTACGACGGCGACGACGGCACCGTCGTCACCACGCCCGAGGGCCCGTACTGGGACCGCAGCGGCAAACGGGTCCTCGCCCACAACGACGACGGCAAGTCCTACGGGCAGATATCCCTCGGCAACGCACTCGCCCAGGGCGTGAACGCGCCCTTCACCCAACTTGGCATGGACACCGGCCTGGACAAGGTCCGCCAGACCGCCGTGGCCGCCGGACTGCTCTCCTCCAGCCTCGGCGCCCAGGTGCCCGCCCTGACCACCGGCAGCTCCACGCCCAGCGCCATCCGGATGGCCAGCGGCTACGCCACCTTCGCCGCCAACGGCATGCACACCGAGCCGTACTCGGTACGCCGCATCACCAAGAACGGCGCCAAAGTCCCCCTGGCCACGCCCACCGCCCACCGGGCGATCGACGCCCAGGTCGCCAAGGACGTCTCCGCGGCGCTGACCAGCTCCCTGCTCCGCGCCCACCCCACCGTCCCCGCGCTGCGGGCGGGCGGCAAGGCCGGCATCACCACCGACGACAAGGCCGCCTGGTACACCGGCAACACCGACACCCTGTCGACCGCGGTCGTCGTCTACCGCATGGACCTCACCAAGTCCCTGGAGCCGCTCCCGCTCAAGGGCATCGCCGGCACGCCCACCGGCAGCGTCCCCTACGCCGTGTGGTCGGGCGCCATGGGCTTCGACTGATCACCGAAGCCCGTACCACCCCCCACTCCCTCGCAGAATGAGCACCGCATGAGCCGCACCGCTCCAGGAACAAAAGCCAAGGGCCGCCGACGCAAAGAGCGCGCCCCGCGCCGCCCCGCCCGCCCCGAGGTCCTCACCCTCGCCGCCTTCCTCGTCGTGGCCTCCCTGGTCGCGGGCGCCCTGGCCCTCACCCGCCAGGACCACCCCCAGCCCGCCGCCTCCTCGCAACGCTCCGCGAAGGCCAAGCCGAAGTCCGAGCCCTCCTGGGACGGGAAGACCAAGATCCTCGGCGACGGCTCCACCTCCTACACCGGCCCGCAGAGCGGCCAGCTGAAGCCCGTTCCGCTCAAGCCCGGGGAGAAGCCGCCCCAGTTCGTCGTCTTCTCCTGGGACGGCGCCCTGGAGGGCAGCGACCACCTCTTCTCCCACTACCGCGAAATGGCCGAGCAGTACGACGCCCACATGACCTTCTTCCTCACCGGCATCTACCTGCTGCCCAAGCAGAAGAAGACCCTCTACGAGCCGCCCCTGCACAAGGCCGGCGCCGCGGCCATCGACTACCCCACCGACGAACACGTCCGCACCACCCTGGAGCAGCTCCGCCTCGCCTACGACGAGGGCAACGAGATCGGCACCCACTTCAACGGCCACTTCTGCGACAGCAAGACCAGCGGCAAGTACTGGACCACCGACGAGTGGAAGCAGGAGATCGACCAGTTCTACTCGCTCGTGGAGAAGTGGAAGACCAACACCGGCTTCAAGGACATCCCCGCCCTGCCCTTCGATTTCAGGAAGGAGGTCGTCGGCGGCCGCGCCCCCTGCCTGGAGGGCCAGAAGAACCTCCTGAAGGTCATCAAGGACTACGGCTACCGCTACGACGCCTCCTCGCCCGGCGGCTTCCAGATATGGCCCGAGAAGAAGAGCGGCATCTGGGACTTCCCCCTCCAGCTCCTGCCGTACCAGGGCGCCAACTACCAGGGCCTGTCCATGGACTTCAACTTCCTCTACAACCAGTCCGGCGGCGAGACCGACGGCAACCCCGCCGACTACCCCACGTGGGAACAGCAGACCGTCGCCTCCTACATGGACGGCTTCAACCGCGTCTACTACGGCAGCCGCGCCCCGCTGTTCATCGGCAACCACTTCGAGGACTGGAACGGCGGCATCTACATGAAGGCCGTCGACCAGGTCATCAAGAACGTCTGCACGAAGAAGGGCGTCAAGTGCGTCTCCTTCAAGGAACTGGCCGACTGGCTGGACGTGCAGAAGCCGGAGACCCTCGCACGCCTGCGCGGACTGGACCCCGCACAGTCGCCCGACTGGTCGACGGTCGTGAAATAGCCGGCAACAGCTGTGACGGCCATGACAGCTGATCCGGCCACCCCCCACTCCCCAGGAGAAGCCCCAGTGAGATCCAGCACGTTAGGCGCTCGAGCCCGTTGCACCGCCGTGGCGGCCACGGCCCTCTCCGCCGTCCTGCTCCCCGTCACCGCCGCCCACGCGGCCCAGACGCACGCCCCAGCCGTTACCGCGGCCACCACCGACGCCTTCGGCCGCCTCGCCGACGCCGTCCTCACCGACCGCACGGACGCCCTCGTCCAGGGCACCCGGCCCGCCACCCGCCCGGCCCTCACCTCCGCCGAGACGACCACGGGCGTCCGACTGACCGCCGCGCAGGCCAAGGCGGAGACGTCCGCCCTGACCGCTCTGCACGGCACCCGCTCCCGCCTCGCCGCCCTCGGCGAGGCGTACACCGACGCCGACACCCGGGTCACCGTCGACAGCGTCCGCCGGCACGGCCGCACGGCAACCGTCCGGGCCACCGAGACCACCACCCTGACCTACGCGAAGATACGCGGCGACGAACCCGCCACCACCGGCTTCACCGCCCACCACCGCTTCACCTTCACCGCCGCCCCCGACGGCACCTGGCAGCTCACCCGCGAACGCCTCACCGACAAGGGCCCCCGCCCCGTCAACGCGCCCGCCCCCGCCCCCGCGACGGCCACCGCCCGCCCCGGCGCCGTCATCGACGCGCCCAGCTCGGCCACCACCTACCCGGCACCGGCGGCGCCGAAGAACCTCGGCACCACAACCCCGTACAACTACCCGGCGATGGCCGCCTACGCGGAGAAGTACTGGAAGAACTACAACACCGCCTACCGCCGTTACAACGGCATGGGCGGCGACTGCACCAACTTCCTCAGCCAGTCCCTGTACGCCGGAGGCTGGAAGCAGGTCACCAACTCCACCGAGGACTACGACACCTGGTACTCCGGAACGTCGAGCGACTCCGACACCTGGATCGGCGTCAACGAGTGGTCCTGGTTCACCCAGACCGCCCGGCGGACGACCGCGCTGGCCAACGCCTACCAGATGGACGTCGGTGACGTGCTGCAGATGGACTTCGACAAGGACGGCTCGAAGGACCACTCGATGATGACGACGTACCGCAGCGGCAGCGGGGTGCCCTACCTGACGTACCACGACGCCGACACCTACCGCCGCTCCCTGCCGAGCCTGATCGCGTCCTACCCCAACTCCGGCTACTACGCCTACCGCAGCTAGGGCCTGTCGTTTGGATCAGCTCGGCGTCGCGGGGTCTGGCACGCGCATCTGCCGCGTTGTCGTCACTCGCCGACTCCCCCACTCTCGGCTTCGCTCGAGCGGGGGGACCCCCATCGCGTCGACTCCCTCCTCCGCCTTGCAGCTGCACGCACCAGACCCCGCTCGGCTCGGCCGCAAGGCACCGTCCCCTGCAGCCGAGCTGATCCAAACAACAGGCCCTAGCCCACCGGCCCGGGCCGGTCGCGCAGCGCCCCCTAGGACGTGGTGCCGCGTTCCTCGCGGATCTGCGCGACCACCCTCGCCGCCGTCGCGCGCACCGCCTCCGTCTCCGTGAGGAAGTGCCAGTAGTCGGGATGGCGGCCCTGCAGCGAGGCGATCGCCCGGTCCAGGCGCGCTACGGAGTCGTCCAGCGGCCGGGCGTGCCGCGGATCGGGCGTCGACCGCCCCGACATCGCCAGCCGCTGCGCGTCCCGGATCGCGAACCGCGTCCGCTCGACCTCCTGCTGCGGATCCTTCTGCACGGCGTTCAGTCGCTGCAGACGGTCCCGGGCCGCCGACACCGACTCGTCCGTCGTGTTCAACAGCGCTCGCACCGTCGACAGCAGCGCCGTCGCGTCCGGCCAGCGCTGGGCGTCCCGGGCCGCCTGCGCCTCCTTGAGCTTCGTCTCCGCCTGCCGGACGTTCTCCACCGCGTGCTCGGGCACCTGCTGCAGGTCCTGCCAGCAGGCCGCCGAGAAACGCCGCCGCAGCTCGCTCAGGACCGGCTCCACCTGACCGGCCCGGGTCGTCAGCGACTCCGCGCGGGTACGCAGGGAAACCAGCCGGTGGTCGATCTCGGCCGCCTTCTCCGGCAGCCGCTCGGCCTCCACCCGGACCGCCTCGGCCTCCCGCGCCACCCGCTCCGCCCGCTCCAGGGTCTGCGGCAGACCGTGCTGCCCGGCACCCTGGTTGAGCTTGGTCAGCTCCGGGGCGAGAGCGGCGAGCCGGGCGGCGAGATCGTCCGCCTTCAGCCCCGAACCCCGCACCGCGTCAAGGGCGTTGGAAGCGGCGAGCAAACCCTGACGGGCCCGCTCCACCGCGGGCGCCAGGCGCGCCAGCTGCGTCTCCGCCTTGCCCAGCAACGGCCCGAGGCCGTCGGCGAAACGGTCCAGCTCCCGCTTGACGTTCGCCAGCTCGTCCTTGGCCCGCGTGAGCTCGCCACGCGCCTGCGCGGCGACCGACGCCTCCAGGTCGTCACGGTCCAGATCATGGGCGTCGACCGCGCTGATGTACCGCTGGCTCGCCTCGTCGATACGGCGGCCGAGCGCCTCGAAGTCGGACACGGCCCGGCGCGCGCCCTGCGTGGAGTCCACCGCCGTGATCGTCTCGATCGAGATCCGCAGATCCCGCTGGGCGGTGTCCAGCTCGTAGAACGCCGCCGCCGCGGCGTCCTTGGCCGCCTGCGCCTCCGCCCGCTGCGACTCGGACCGCCCGCCGAACCAGCGCCGGGTGCCGCCGCCGGCGAACGCGGCCGGCAGCGCCAGCGCGGCCACGAGCGGCAGGGCGAGCAGTGTGAGGGTGTCCGCGAGCGCGTGGCGGTGGCGGTGTGCGCGCGGCACCGACGGCGAGTACGGCTGCGAAGGTGTCGCCGTCACATCCCTCTCCCGTGCTGTCATCCGTCCTGGCGGGTGCCCGATCTCATTCTCCCACCCGTAGAGGACGAACACACGGGCCGGTCAGTTCGCCGTGCGCAGAGTGACTTCGCCGTCGTCGGAACGGGCCCTGACGACATGCGAGCTGGAGTCGTCGCGGGGCACCGACACATGCACCGAACCGTCGCCCGTCCGCGCCGCCACCCGGTACGTGGACCGCGGCAGCGAGATCGTCACGGACCCGTCGCCGCTGCGCGAGTCCACGAGATCCGGCACGGCACCGAGCTCCAGGTGCACCGACCCGTCGCCGCTCTCCGCCCGGACCGTGCGCGAGTCGACCTCGGCGCGCACCGACCCGTCACCGGTGTGCACCTCCAGCGGACCGGTGCAGTCGCCGACCCGCACGGAACCGTCGCCGGTACTGATGCTCAGCGCGTCCCTGAAGCCACGCGCGCGCACGCTCCCGTCCCCGTCCCTCACCTTCACCGCGACCCCGCGCGGCACCTCGATCCGGTGCCGCGCCGAACAGTCCGCGACGACACCGGAGCACCTCACCCGCAGCACCAGCCGGTCGCCGTGCATCGACCACGTCACCTTGGGGCCACTGCCGATGGCGACCTTCCCCTGGAACCACCGGGTCACCGCCACCTTCCCCACCGCGTTCCCGTCCGCGGCGACGATCTCCAGCGCGGAGTCGTCCGAGTCCACGGTCAGCGTCCGCCCCGGGAGCGTGAACGTCCGGTGATCCGGATCCTTGTCGTCCCCCGCGGACGCCCCACAGGCGCTGACCCCACCGACGAGCACGACGGCGACGACGGCAAGCGCCACCCGGGCACCACTACTACGGCCGACCATGACGAGTTCCCCCTTGTACCGCCCCTACGAAGACCCCTCGACGCTAGGCAACCCCATCCCCGAACGGCATCCGGACCACCGGCGGATCGGGGGTGGGGATAACCCCCGTGTCGAACACGCTGCCGATACGGGTTTGCGGGGCACTGCCTCGGGCAAGGTAGGCTGTCGACTCGTCTCGGGTGCGTAGCTCAGGGGTAGAGCGCCTGCCTTACAAGCAGGATGTCGGCGGTTCGAAACCGTCCGCGCCCACCGTGTGGAGACCCCGGCCGTTTAGGCCGGGGTCTTTCGTGTTCACCGCTCGTGTGCGTGCTTCAGGGTCGTGCGGGCGTCCACCCGGTCCCCGGCCGTGACCTCCGTCCAGAAGCGGTGGGTCGTGACGAAGACGGCGAGTTCGTGTTCGCGGCGGCGCAGCTTTTCGACCTCGGCCTGTTCGTCGGGTGTCCAGCCCGGGGAGGCGGGGCGTTCCACTTTGCGCCAGCCGCCGGTGTCACTGAATCCGTCCAGGGGTTCGACCGACCAGGGGAGGCGCTTGAGCAGGGCCGACAGCTCGGCCCGGACCTGATGCAGCTCCTCCTGACCGGCGAGGAGGTCACTCGGAAAGTCATAGGTCGTTGCCACGGCACAATGCTACGCCTGTTCGATTTTGGGATGCGAGTGCGTTCGGGTGGTTCATGCGAACGGGTTGACCGGGCCCCGCAGTTGGGGTTCGAACGGCGCGTCGCCGTGCGGCTAGCGTGGGCCCGCATGACCCACACCGAGATCGAGATCACCGCGGAGCTGGTCCGGGATCTGCTGCGCGACCAGCATCCGGACCTGGCAGGTCTGCCGGTGGAGTTCGGCGCCCGTGGCTGGGACAACCAGTTGTGGCGGGTCGGCGACGACCTCGCCGTCCGGCTGCCCTGGGCGACGCGGTCCGCCGACGCGCTGCTGCGCAAGGAGCACGCCTGGCTTCCCGCGCTCGCCCCTCGTCTTCCGCTGCCGGTCCCCGTCCCACAGCGCGTCGGCGAGCCCTCCGGGCGCTTCCCGCGGCCCTGGCTCGTCACCACCTGGGTGCCGGGCGCCCCCGCCGACCGTGCCCCCCGTCACGCGTGGCGCGGAGGCGGCCGACGCCCTGGCCGCCTTCCTGACCGCTCTCCACCGCCCCGCGCCCGAGGGGGCACCGGCCGGCCGCGACCGCGGTGGCCCGCTGTCCGACAGCGCCGGAGGATTCGTGGGGATGCTCGCGTCGGCCACCGAGCTGGGGCTCCTCCCGGACCCGGACGCCGTCCGCGCGGTGTGGGAGGACGCCCTCGAGGCGCCCCGCCGACAGGGGCCGGCGCTGTGGCTGCACGCCGACCTGCATCCGGCCAACGTCCTCACCGAGGACGGCACCCTGTGCGGCGTGATCGACTTCGGTGACCTCTGCGCGGGCGACCCGGCCTGCGATCTCGCCGCCGCGTGGCTGCTGCTGCCGGACGGCGCCGTCGACCGCTTTCACGGCGCCTACGGGTCGGCAGCCGACCCGGCGACCCGCCGCCGCGCCCGCGGCTGGGCGGTGCTCAAGGCCCTCTCCTGCGCCCTCATAGGAGAGGCCGGAGTCCGCGGCCGCCCGGGCGGCAAGCCCACCTGGGGCCCGCCCGCCCACGCCGCACTGCGACGACTCGTCGAAACGGCTGCGTGAGACCCACGTCACTTCCTGCCGTGTCACGGGGCCGGGAGCCGTCTCGTCCCCAGGGTGTAAGCGACAGGACGACAGAGGAGTGCATCGTGGAAGCTCGGTTGAATCTCATGGCGAGCCCGGTCGCGGCCAAGGCGTTCAAGCAGATCGTCGCCGCGAGCCACGCGCTGGGGGAGTCGGGACTGCCCTTCGCCACACGGGAGTTCGTCAACCTGCGGGCCAGCCAGATCAACGGCTGCGCCGGGTGCGTCGACATGCACACCAAGGAGCTCGCGCACGCGGGGGAGAGCGCCGTGCGCATCAAACTGGTCGCGGCCTGGCGGGAGGCCACCGTCTTCACCGAGGCCGAGCGCGCCGCCCTGGAGCTGGCCGAGCAGGGCACCCGTGTCGCGGACGCGGCCGGCGGCGTCCCGGACGAGGTGTGGCAGAACGCCGCCAAGCACTACGACGAGGAGCAACTCGCGGCCCTGGTCGCCCAGATCGCCATCATCAACGCCTTCAACCGAGGCAATGTGATGACGCGGCAGCCCGCGGGTGACTACCAGGTCGGCCAGTACCGCTGAGTGTGCCCGTCAGGCGCGTAGCTCGGTCAACTCCCTTACGATCCGCGCCGTCACCGGCACGCTCACCCCGTGCCGGTCCGCCGCGCGCAGCAACGCGCCGCCGATGGCGTCCAGTTCGAGGGGCCGGCCGGCCTCGGCGTCGCGCTGCATCGACGACTTGGTCTGCGGCGGGAAGGCGTCGTAGCGGGCCATCGCCTGCGCCGGGTCCGTCGGACCGCCGCAGGCCCGGCTCACGGCCGCCGTCTCCTGCACCAGCGCCGTCAGTTCGTCCCGGTGCTTTGTGCGTACGTCGCCCAGCGGGAGGGCGTGCAGCGTGGTCAGCAGGGCGAAGGGCGCCAGGAACGACATCTTCGCCCACAGCGCGCCCGTCTCGTCGTCCAGCACCCGCGTGACCGGCCCGGCGGCCTCCAGCGCCCGGGCGAGCGCGTCGAGCCGTTCGCGGTCCACGCCCTCGCCGGTCAGGTCGATCTCGGCGAAAGGGCTGCCGTGTTCGATCACGCCGGGCGCGACCCGGGTCGACTCGACGCGGATGACGGCGGGGGCGACCAGGTCGGGGCGGTACCGGGCACGCAGTGCGGCGGGGTGCTCGACGCCGTTGAGGAACGGTACGAGGAGGCCGTCGCCGAGGGCCGACGGCGGGACGCGGTCGAGGGCGGCCTCCAGGGCGGTGTGCTTGACGGCGACCAGACACGCGTCGACCGGCTCGCGCAGGACGGTGTCGGCCTCGACGCGGGCCGTGAAGTCGCCGAACCTCCCGCTGCGGACCCGTACGCCGTCCCCGCGCAGCGCCTGGGCCGTCTCCTCGCCGGCCAGGCAGATCACGCGGTGGCCGGCGCGCGCCAGCAGCCCGGCGAGCAGGCCGCCGATGCCCCCGGGGCCCAGCACCGCCACGGTGAGTGCGTCGTTCGCCATGATGCTTTCGTTCCCTTCGCCGGTCGGCCCCACGACGGTGGCCGCCTCGGAACGGATCATCGCAGGGGTCGGCGAGTTGGGCGAGACTGTTCCCATGTGCCGGAGCATCAAGACACTTCGCCCGCCCGCGTTGCCCGAAGAGGCGACGGAGGAGGAGATCAGGGCCGCGGCCCTGCAGTTCGTACGGAAGGTGTCCGGCTTCCGGGCGCCCGCCGCACACAACCAGGAGGTGTTCGACCACGCCGTCGACGTGATCGCACAGGCCACGGCGGAGCTGCTGGACGGCCTGGAGGTGCGGGGCCAGAAGGCGAGCGCCTGACGGACAGGCCAGATGGACAGGCCAGATGGACAGGCCTGACGGACAGGCCAGATGGACAGGCCTGACGGACAAGAAGGCCGGCCGGGCGCCGGGCCACGACGCCTGCACCGTCGTCCGGTCCAGGCCGCGTTCACCGTCGGCCGGGCTACGACGCCTTCACCGGCCGCCGCATCACGTACGCCGCCGCCGCCCCAGCCCCGAAGAGCGCCAGGACCGATACCCCGGTGCCCAGCCAGGTCGCGCCGAGCCACTGGCCGCCGTAGTAGCCGAGGGCCACGCTGTAGGCGGCCCACGCCAGGCCCGCGAGCGCCGACCAGGGCAGGAAGTCGCGGGCGCGGCGGTGGGCGGCGCCGGCGCCGAGGGAGACTACGGAGCGGCCGGCCGGGGCGAAGCGGGCCAGGATGACCAGGGCGCCGCCGCCGCGGGCCAGGGCGCCGCCGAGACGTTCCTGCGCGTCGGTCAGCCGGCGGGAGCGGGCGATGGCGCGGTCCAGGCGTTCGCCGCCCCGCCAGGCCAGCCGGTAGGCGACCAGGTCACCCAGGACCGAGGCGGTGGCGGCGCACAACGTCAGGGCGAGGATGTCGGGGACCTCGTGCGGCACCCGGCCGGTCGCCGAGCCCGCGGCCGCAGCCGTGGCGGCCGTGATGACCAGCACCCCGCTCGGCAGCACCGGCAGGAACACGTCCAGCAGCACCGACAGCGCCACCATGGCGTAGATCCAAGGGGTCCCGGTCAACGACCCCACACTCTCCAGCACCGCAGACTCCCCGTGAACTCCCCCGTGGACCACACCGTGCCGCGACGTCGCAGGGGAGCGGCAGGGCGGCCATCAACAGCCATACAGCGTACGCCCGTGGTGTGACGGGAGATTCATGGGGGGCACGTGGGATCGGCACCGGACGTTCACCCGGCCGCCGCCCCGCGTCGGCGTGTCAGGCGGTCACCGGCGTCTGCTCCGCGGCCCGCTCGCTGTGTGCCGTCGAGCGCCTGGCCAGCAGCCGGTCGAGGCCGAACGCGCCGGAGCCGGTGAAGACCAGCAGCAGGAAGGCCCAGCAGTAGATCGCGGCGGGCTCGCCGCCGTTCTCGATCGGCCACAGGGCGTGCGGCTGGTGCACCTTGAAGTAGGCGTACGCCATCGAGCCGGAGGCGATGAGGGCCGCCGCGCGCGTGGCGAGCCCGAGCAGCACGAGGACGCCGCCGACGAGTTCGATGACGGCCGCGTACCAGGACGGCCAGGTGCCGGCCTGGACGGTGCCGCCGGTACCGAACGTGCCGCCGAGGACGCCGAAGAGGGAGGCGGCTCCGTGGCAGGCGAAGAGCAGGCCGACGACCATGCGGAACAGGCCGAGGGCGTAGGGCTGGGCTGCGTTGAGGCGAGCGGACATGTGGGGGGTGCTCCTTCGGTGGTGTCGCAAACTGTCGGGGACATGACAGATCCATGGGGCGGCGGTACCGAACGAGCTTTTTACGTTAGGCCAGGCCCGATGATGTTGGAAGTTCAACATTGGCCAATGGGTCCGCGCTGCTCCCTGTGCCGCCTGCCGAGTCGATGCACGTGGGAGCGCTCCCACAACACCTCGGGGGTCCGAAAGCATGACCGAATCCAAACCCTCCGGGCCCGCCGTCACGAGGAGCTGAGCTGTGACTCCTCCACCGTCTTCAACACGCCCTCTCCCCGGGCCTGTTCGAGCCGCAGCCGAGCCGAACGGCCCTCCAGCGTCAGGGTCATGAGCTGGTTGCCGAACCAGGGCCCGCCGGTCTTGCGCCACTTGACCGGCACCGGCGCACACCCGCCGTGCCGCGTGAACCGCCGTCCCAGCACCCGCGCCGCCGCACTCCAGCCGAACCGGAAGGCGACGCGGATCGCCCGCGGCACGGCGTTGTGCACGGGCGAGCACGTCAGCTGCAGCACCCGGGCGTCCGGCCCGGCCCCCGAGGGCCACGAGGCCTCCGCCACGTACGCGTGATGGACGTCGCCCGACAGGACGAGCACCGTCGCGGGCGCCCCCGCCCCCGAACCGGCCTTCGCGATCAGCTCGGCCAGTGCGGCGAAGGAGGCCGGGAAGGCCGCCCAGTGCTCCAGATCCGCCCCCCGCCGCAGGTCCTCGCCGAACCGCGCCCAGCGTGCCCCCCGGTCCCCGCGGCACAGGGCGGCGCTCCACGCCTCGGCGTCGTGCACGAGGTGCGGCAGCAGCCAGGGCAGCGAGGTCCCGATCAGGAGATGGTCGTACGCCCCGGCGTCCAGCACCTGCTCGCGCAGCCACCGATCCTCGCCTGGGTCGAGCATCGCCCGGTTCTCCTCGTCGAGGACGCGGGCCGCCCGCGAGTCCACCATCACCAGCCGGGTGCGGCCGAAGTCGCGCCGGTAACTCCAGCGCACCGAGGCGGGATCGACGTCGGCGCGGGAGGCGAAGGCGCGCAACTCGTCCGTCCCGTCGGGCAGTTCGCGCACGGCCGCGTAGAGCGGGTCGGCGGCGAGTTCGGCCGGCGAGAGGTTCCCGAGGTGCTGGTGCACCCAGTACGACATCAGGCCGCTCAGCAGCCGCTCCCGCCACCACGGGGTGGCCCGCATGTCCTCCACCCAGGCGGCGGAGGTGTTCCAGTCGTCGATGACGTCGTGGTCGTCGAAGATCATGCAGCTGGGCACGGTGGACAGCAGCCAGCGCACCTCGGGGTCGAGCCAGGACTCGTAGTAGAGGTGGGTGTACTCCTCGTAGTCGGCGACCTGGCTGCCCGGCGGGTCGCCGAGGTCGCGGCGGGCGGCGAGCCAGCGCTGCGTGGCGGGGGAGGTCTCGTCGGCGTAGACCTGGTCGCCCAGCAGCAGGAGCACGTCCGGGCGTTCGCCCTCGGGGTCGGCCGCCATCCGGACGGCGAGCGTGTCGAGGGCGTCCGGGCCGACGGGGTCCGGCTCGTCGGCCGGCGGGGCGGCCCAGCGGCAGGAGCCGAAGCAGACGCGGACCTCGTCGTCCTCGCGCGGGGCGCGGATGACCGAGGGCGGGAACCGGGAGTCGGGCGGCGGCCACACGCGTGTGCCGTCGAGGTGGACGTCGTACGACGTCGTCGTGCCCGCGGTGAGGCCGGTGACCGGCACCAGGGCGTAGTGGTGGCCGGCGATCTGGAAGGTGCGGGCCTGGCCGCCGGAGCCGTCGGCGCAGCGCACCTCGGCGGTGCAGGGACGGCTCGCCTCGACCCACACGGTCGCGGACGAACCGTCGGCATACCTCAGCAGTGGACCCAGGCGCAGTTCGGCCACGTACTCACGCTCCTCCGTCGCCCCGTACGGTACGGAACGACGGAGGTGAGGGGGGAGGTTCCGCGCGTAACGATCAGTCGTCGGATCAGCAGCCGGAGAGGTAGCTCGTCAGCGCCGACTTCTCGGCGGAGTCGACCGAGAGGTCGTAGTAGTACTTCACCTGGACCCAGGCGCGGACGTAGGTGCACAGGTACGCGGACCGGGACGGCACCCAGGTGGAGGGGTCCTGGTCGCCCTTGGACTGGTTCACGTTGTCGGTGACGGCCAGCAGCTGCGGGCGGGTGATGTCGTTGGCGAAGGACTGGCGCTGGGCGGTGGTCCACTTGCTCGCGCCGGAGTCCCAGGCCTCGGCAAGCGGCACGAGGTGGTCGATGTCCAGGTCGGAGGCGGCGGTCCAGGTCGCGCCGTCGTAGGGGGAGTACCAGCTGCCGCTGGTCGCGGCGCACGCGGAGTCGGTGACGACGTTCGTGCCGTCCCGCTTGAGGATGTACTCGCGGGTGTTGCAGGTGCCGCTGATCGTGATCCAGGTCGGGAAGAGGTCGCGGCTGTAGCCGGTGCGGTTCTCCGTCGCCACGGTGAGCGAGGCGAGGTAGGTGCGCGCGGTGGCGGCGCTGACGGGGGTGGGGAGGGCGGCGGAGGCGCTCGGGCCGTTGAGGAGCCCGACGGAGGCTATGAGTCCGGTAAGAGCCGCGAGTATGCTGAGCCGTCGACGCGCGTAGAACTTCGGCATGCGAACTCCCTTGTGGTGTGGGGGCCTTGGGTGCGAGCAGGGGAATGCTCCCGGCGCCGTGTTGCGTCCGGGTGTGCGTTCGGTAAGAAGCTAGTGACGCGTACATGACACGACAAGGTGTACGGCTGAACTTTCGCCCGACGGCTCGTCGCGTACCATGGACGGCGCAGAAGGGGAGTAGCTCTTCGCCGGACCGTCGACATACTGCTCAGCTCGTCTGAGCCGGCGCCCGGAGGCGGGTCCCTCGTGGACCTCGCCAGCGAGACCTTCGGCAAAGCGGTGCACGCCCGTGCCGTACGGCACGGGTGACATGTGTGCGCTGCCGTGCCGAGGTGTCGTGTGCGAAGGCTCAGCACTCTCGGCGGGGCAGCCCCGACCGATTGAGGAACCTTGATCAGCATCACCGTCCTGGCGCTCGTCTTCGGCGTCGTCTTCCTCGCGGAGCTTCCGGACAAGACCGCGCTCGCCGGACTCGTGCTGGGGGCGCGATACCGCGCCTCCTACGTCTTCGCGGGCGTCGCGGCAGCGTTCCTGCTGCACGTCGTGCTCGCCGTGGCGGCGGGCAGCGTGCTGACGCTGCTGCCGCAGCGGCTCGTGCACGCGCTGACGGGCCTGCTCTTCCTGGGCGGCGCGGCGATGCTGCTGTTCGGCAAGGGCGACGGCGAGGAGGAGATCCGCAGGCCCGAGGACCAGTCCTTCTGGAAGGTCGCGGGCACCGGGTTCATGCTCATCCTCGTCGCCGAGTTCGGTGACCTCACGCAGATCATGACGGCGAACCTCGCGGCCCGCTACGACGACCCGCTGTCGGTGGGGCTCGGTGCCGTGCTGGCGCTGTGGGCGGTGGCCGGACTGGGCATCGTCGGCGGAAAGGCGCTGATGAGGCGGGTGCCGCTGAAGCTGATCACGAAGATCGCCGCGGTGCTGATGGCAGCGCTCGGGGTGTGGGGTCTGTGGGAGGCCGTGGCCGGGTGACGCCGTCGGCCGGGCGGCGGACGAGCTGAACGGCCGGTGAACTCTTCCGGGAAGCGGTGGCGGATGCCGGACATGTTTTGTACCGTGGAGGAACAAAGTGGTTCCCGCCCGTTTTCCCTGACCGGCGGGCGGGGCCGCCTTGTTCCCCCCTCCCTGCCTTGGAGCTGCCGATGACGGTCACCGCCGTGCCCACCGTCCTCACCGCCCGCGCCCTCCTGCTCGACATGGACGGCACCCTCGTGAACTCCGACGCCGTCGTCGAACGCATCTGGCGGCGCTGGGCCGAGCGGCACGGGCTGGACGCGGACGAGGTCATGAAGGTGGTCCACGGGCGTCAGGGCCACGCCTCGATGGCCGTACTGCTGCCCGACCGTCCCATGGAGCAGAACCACGCCGACAACGCGCGGATGCTGGCCGAGGAGACCGCCGACACCGACGGGGTCGTGGAGGTGCCCGGGGCCGCGGAGTTCCTGGCGTCCCTGGACGGGCTGCCGCACGCGCTGGTGACCTCGGCGGACGTTCCCCTCTCCACGGCCCGCATGGCCGCGGCGGGGCTGCCGCTGCCGCGCGTGCGGATCACGGCGGAGAGCGTCGGCGCGAGCAAGCCGGACCCCGAGGGATTCCTCAAGGGCGCGGCGGAACTGGGCATCGCCCCCGCCGACTGCGTCGTCTTCGAGGACTCGGCCGCGGGAATCGCCGCCGGCCGCGCCGCCGGGATGCGGGTCGTGGGCGTGGGCCCCCGAGCCGACTTCCACGAGCCGGACATCGTCGTCCGCGACCTCACCCAGGTACGCATCGAGACCAAGACGGACGGCACGATCCGGATCTGCGTGCGGTGAAGGGGCGGGACCGGCACATCGCGCCGGCCTGAAGGCTCGGGTCCCTCGGACGCCGGCGGCGTCAGGGTGCGAGTGCGGGCCGCGACCGGCCTTTTCCCGCCGCGCCTGTGCAGCCGCCTTCAACCGCTCCCGGAAGCATGTGTCCCATCGCTCGGACGTCTGCGGCTCCGAGCCGGCGCGGATCTGCCTGCGTCGACGAGGCGTGGCATGGCGCGCCGGCCTTGTGGCTTCGACTTCAGCCGCGCGACGGACCAGGCCGTCGGCCTTACGGCTCCGATGATTCCGATTCCAGGTGGGAGCGGGTTTCGAGGTCGTAGACGCCGTACTGGGATGGCTGGATTCCGCGGGCCTGCTGGTAGCGGGTGACCGCGTCCTCGACGCCCTCGTTGTAGTGGCCGGACGCCTTTCTCGTGTACAGGCCGAGCTGGGTCAGGCGCAGTTCCAGCTCCTTGACCTCGGGGCCGCTGTCGCCGCGGCGCAGGACCGGCGGGCGGGTGCGCTGGTTGGCGCCCGCGCTGATCGTGTCCGTCGCCGAGGCCGTGGGCGTGGGCGTGGCCGGACTCCGTGTCGGGGCCACGGAGGGCGACGGCGATGTGCTCGTGGTGGAGGACGCCGAGACCGAGGGGGACGGCGGCGCGTCGGTGGGCGCCGCCGTCGGGGCCGGGCGGCCCGCCGGTGCGGTCGACTCGGACGGTGACTTCGGCGCGCTGCTCGCCGGTGCCTCCGGGACGCTCGCCCGGACGTCGTCCGGCAGTGCCGTGTCCCGCGACGGCGGCTCGTACGAGAACAGCCCACTGGCCAGCCCGGCCGTCGCCACCACCGCCACGACGGCGCCGCCCGCGGCGAGCAGGACGGTGCGCGTGCGGGGGCGGCGGCGACCTGGGTGGCGAGCGGAGGCCGGCGCGGTGACCGGCGGGGCGGTCGGAGCGCTCAAGCAGGGCGGGTCCGCCGTTTCGAACGGGCGCAGGTCCGGGCCGACCGCGCGCAACGGCATCGTCCCCTCCGTCGCCCCCTCCAGGTCGACGTACGGCCTGATCCGCAGCGGATCGAAGTCCTCCGCCGCGGCCGCCTGCGCCGTACGGGCATCGCGCAGGGCGTCGGACGCCCGCCGCGCGCAGCCGCACGACGGCGTGTTGTCGTCGCCTCTGGGTGCCCCGCACTCCGGGCACAGGTGACCTTCGGGGTCTGTCACGCGTTCGTCCCTCCCCTCGCGCTCCCCTCGCGAACTCCAGAGATTATGCAGATCTCCCTCACCTCGTCTCCCACAAGCCCCCGGAATCCGTGCTTCCGAGGACTCGACGGGCCATATCCGGTCACTCCCACCACGATGGGAGGTGCGTCGAGGACGCACGGCGAACGTTGGGAGACCTCATGGCAGGGGATGCGACCACAGTGACCCGGCACCGGCGGGAGGCACGGGACCCGCACGTACCCGGGAACGTCCTCGTCTCGATCGGCGCCCTGCTCCTCGGGATGCTGCTCGCCGCGCTCGACCAGACCATCGTCTCGACCGCGCTGCCGACCATCGTCAGCGACCTCGGCGGGCTGGAGCACCTGTCGTGGGTGGTGACCGCGTACCTGCTCGCCTCGACCGCCGCGACCCCGCTGTGGGGCAAACTCGGCGACCAGTACGGGCGCAAGAGGCTGTTCCAGACCGCGATCGTGCTCTTCCTCATCGGCTCCGCGCTGTGCGGCATGGCGCAGAACATGCCGCAGCTCATCGCCTTCCGCGCGGTACAGGGGCTCGGCGGCGGCGGGCTCATGGTGCTGTCGATGGCGATCGTCGGGGACGTCGTGCCACCGCGGGAACGCGGCCGCTACCAAGGGCTGTTCGGGGCGGTGTTCGGGGCGACCAGCGTCCTCGGCCCGCTGCTCGGCGGCCTGTTCACCGAACACCTCAGCTGGCGCTGGGTCTTCTACATCAACCTCCCCGTCGGCGTGATCGCCCTCGCGGTGATCGCGGCCGTGCTGCGCATCCCGCGCAAGGAGACGCGGCACGTCATCGACTACCTCGGTACGTTCCTGATCGCCTCCGTCGCCACCTGTCTGGTGCTCGTCGCCTCGCTGGGCGGGACGACCTGGGGTTGGGGCTCGGCACAGATCGTCGGGCTGGCCGTGCTGGGCGTCGTACTCGCCGTGGCGTTCGTGGCGGTGGAGCGGCGGGCCGCCGAACCCGTGCTGCCGCTGAAGCTGTTCCGCGTCCGGACGTTCACCCTGTCGGCGGTCATCAGCTTCATCGTCGGCTTCGCCATGTTCGGCGCGATGACCTACCTGCCGACGTTCCTTCAGGTCGTGCAGGGCGTCACGCCCACCATGTCCGGTGTGCACATGCTGCCCATGGTGTTCGGGATGCTGCTGTCGTCCACGGGCTCCGGGCAGATCGTCAGCCGGACGGGACGCTGGAAGGTCTTCCCCGTCGCCGGGACGGCCGTCACCACCGTCGGGCTGCTTCTGCTGCACCGGCTCGACGAGAACAGCTCCACGTTCGAGATGAGCGTCTACTTCTTCGTCTTCGGCCTCGGACTCGGCCTGGTCATGCAGGTGCTGGTGCTCATCGTGCAGAACGCCGTCTCCTACGAGGACCTCGGCGTCGCGACCTCCGGCGCGACCTTCTTCCGCTCCATCGGCGCCTCCTTCGGCGTCGCGATCTTCGGCACGGTCTTCGCGAGCCGCCTCGGCGACAAGCTGTCGGCGTCGTTCAGGGGCGTGCGGCTGCCGGGCGGCGTCTCGGCGGACGCCCTCGAGTCCGACCCGCGCGGCATCGCCTCACTCCCGCCCGCACTGCGCGCGCCGGCCCTGCACGCGTACGCCTCCGCCATCACCGACGTCTTCCTGTACGCCGCCCCCGTCGCCCTCCTGGGCTTCGTGCTGGCCTGGTTCCTCAAGGAGGACCCCCTGCGCGGCTCCGTCACCGCGCCCGACGTCACCGAGACGCTCGCCAGCAACCCGGTCGAACGGTCCTCCTACGACGAGGTGTGCCGGGCGCTGTCCGTGCTCGGCACGCGCGAGGGACGGCGCAAGGTGTACGAGGAGATCACCGAGCGGGCCGGCTACGACCTGCTGCCGGCGGCCAGTTGGCTGCTGCTGCGGATCAGGCGGTACGGCTGGGCCGAGCCCGCCGTGCTCGCCGAGCGCAGTTCCGTGCCGCTGAACGTCATCATCGAGGCCGCCCGGCAGGTGGAGGTGCGGCGCCTCGCCGTGCGGGAGGGGCTGGAGCTGATGCTGACGGACAGCGGGCGGCAGGTCGCCGAGCGGCTCGCCCAGGCCCGTGAGGAGTCGCTGGCGCGGCTCCTCGGGGACTGGTGGGGGCCGGGACGGCCCACGGATCTCGTGCAGTTGGTGCGGGAGCTGAACGGCGAGCTGTGCGGGTCGGAGCGGGAGGAGCCGCACAAGGGGGCCGTGGAGGGGGCCGCTTGAGACAGGGCGCCCCTCACGCCTCCGCCGTGGCCGGCAGGTCGGCGGCCCCCCGCCGCAGGTCCTTGCGGAACCAGTGGTCGGCGTACGGGTCGTCGTTGTGGGGTGCAGTCTCCTCGTAGCCGAGGCGGGCGTACAGGGCGCGGGCCGCCACCAGGTCGGACCGGGTGTCCAGGACCAGGTGCCGGGCGCCCAGGGCGCGGGCGGCCTCCTCGGCGGCCCGCACGAGCAGGGGTGCCCCGCCCTTGCCCCGCATCCCCTCACGCACGAACACCCTGGTCAGTTCCGCGGTCTCCGCGTCCAGCAGACGTACGCCCGCCGAGCCCGCCGGTTCCCCGTCGTGGCGGGCGACCAGCAGCGTGCCCGTGGGAGCGGCGAGTTCCGCGCCCGTGGTGGCGGCGATCTCCCGCTCCAGTTCCGCCGGGTCCGTGCGGCGGCCTTCGTGCAGGAGGTACCAGCGGTCGCTGACCTCCGTGTAGTAGGCCCGCCACAGGGCCGCGGCCACGGGGGAGTCGTAGGGCTCCGGGGTGATGGTCCAGGTCATGGCCCCCATCTCAGGAGACGGCGCGGCGTGCCCGCAACCGGATATGCGTGACCTCCGGCGAGTCCAGCACCTGGGTCTTGTCCCACTCGATGTGCTGATCGCCCAGGTTGTCGAAGAGGCGGCGGCCACCGCACGCCAGGACCGGGACGACGTGCAGGAGCAGCTCGTCCAGCAGGCCCGCCCGGATGAACTGCTGGACCAGGTCCGCGCCTCCCGCCAGCGACACGTCCTTCTCGCCGGCCGCCTGCCGGGCCAGTTCCAGGGCGCGCTCGGGGCCCTCGGTGACGAAGTGGAAGGTGGTGCCGCCCTCCTTGGGAACGGACGGGCGCGCATGGTGGGTGACCACGAAAACCGGCGCGTGGAACGGCGGCTCGTCGCCCCACGGGATCTCACCGGTGACGTACATGCCGTGACCCATGACCACCGCGCCCGGCCGCCGGACGTGCTCGGCGATCAGGTCGTCGTCCGGCCCGGTCCGGCCGCCCTGCATGCCCTGCATCTCGCGGAACGACCGCAGGCCGAACACCCAGGAGTGCAGCCGCTCCCCACCGATGCCCAGCGGGTGCTCCCGGCCCGACTCCGGGCCCGCGATGTATCCGTCCAGTGACATGGCCAGTCGTGCGATGACCTCACCCATGACGATCTCCTTCGATACGGGCACCCTCGCGGTGCCTACGGTGATGTGTCGATCGGGGACACGGGGGATCGACACGTCGGGCGAAGGATTTTGATGCCCGTTTACACGGGGTGTTCCGGGTCACCCGTTCGGAGAACCGGCCCGTTGGGCCGATACATCGGAAGGCACCCATGTCCACAGGCATGATCATTGCTTTGATCGTGATCGTGGCGGCCGTGGTCGTTGTCGCGGCCGTCCTGACCCTGCGCGCGAAGGGCCCGCACGGTGGCCGGGACCTGAAGCGCCGCTTCGGGCCCGAATACGACCGGACGGTGGCCCGGCACGACGGGGACGCCAAGGCCGCCGAGCGCGAGCTCACCGAGCGCGTGGAGCGGCACGGCTCGCTGCGTGAGCGGCCGCTCGACGAGAGCCGGCGGGAACAGTACGAGGCCCGCTGGACGGCCGCGCAGGAGCGGTTCGTCGACGCGCCCCGGGAGGCGGTCGCGGAGGCGGACCGGCTGCTGGCGGAGCTGGCCGCAGAGCGCGGCTTCCCGAACGGAGGCCAGTACGAGGAGCAGCTCGCCGCGCTCTCCGTCCACCACGCCCATCACGTCCACGGCTACCGGAACGTCCACCGCGTCGCCCGCGTCGGCGCGGGCGGGC
The DNA here is from genome assembly GCF_050214755.1 of Streptomyces sp. C1-1. NCBI lineage: Bacteria > Bacillati > Actinomycetota > Actinomycetes > Kitasatosporales > Streptomycetaceae > Streptomyces > Streptomyces sp. C1-1. The sequence continues at coordinate 6,874,193 of NZ_CP189826.1, forward strand.
AGGACGGCGACCGGTCCGACACGGAGGAGATGCGGGAGGCCATGGTCGAGGCCCGCGCGCTCTTCGAGGACCTGACGTCCTCCACCCGCCACCGCGGCGCCAAGGCCGAAAGGACCGAGCGGGGCGAGGAGACCGCCGCCGACGGCGGTACGCGCAGCAACGGGCACCACGAGAGCCGCGGCCATCTGCCGTGGGCTCTCAACCGACGGCACGCGAAGGGGAGTTGAGCGACATGACGGACGCTGTGACCGGCGCCGGTGCCAGGGGCTCTGAGGGCGACGACCGGACCAACCGCCGCACGATCACGCCGACGCCCGCGGAGACCGAGCAGGAGGGCGGGCTGACGCCCGGAGAGACGGGACGCGACAACGAGGACGGCACGCAACGGCGGGTCGTGTCACCCACGCCGTCGGAGGCGCGCGACGCCGAGGCGGGCAGCGCGTACGACGGCACGGGCGCCGCAACGCACACCGGTGCACCCACCTCCGGAACCCCCCGTTCCACCGCCGACATGTCATCCGGCACGCACACGGGTGGTGCGGACACCGGTATCGGCGGGTCCGGCGTGCATACCGGTGGCACGGACACCGGTATCGGCGACCACGGCTCTCGCACCGGTGGCACGGATGGCGGTGGCGCCGCCACCGGGACCCGGCTGCTGCCGCACGACGAGTGCGACAAGCTGGAGACGCGGCTGCGGCACGCCGTCGCGGGCTTCGTCGACGGGCCCCGGGACGCCGTGCAGGAGGCCGACCAGGTGCTCGAGGACATCGCCGGGCGGTTCGCCGAGGCGGTGACCCGGCGGCGCCGGACCCTGCGCATGTCCTGGCAGGACGGCAAGTCCGGCGGCGCCGACGAGGCCGCCCGGACGGACACCGAACAGCTCAGGCTGGCCCTGAGGGACTATCGCGAGCTGGCCGAACGCCTGCTCCACGGCTGACACGACACACCCGGCCGAGGGGACCTAAGCGGTCTCCTCGGCCTTCGCCGTCGCCGTGCGGCGCTCCCGCCACTCGCGTACGACCTCTTCGACGTCGTACGGCTTCATCCCGAGCGGGGGCCCCGGCGGCGGCTTGAACATCATGTCGCGGATCTTGACGTTGACGTCCGTGATCAGTTTGCGCGCGATCCGCTCCGAAGGGGCCGCGTACGCCGCCGCGAGCGTGTCCTCGGCCTCCTTGCGCAGGGCCAGGGTCGGAGGCAGCACCGAGAGGCCCTCGCGGGCCATCTTCTGCCTGATCCACCACAGTTCGTCGTACGTGGTGTCGGTGCCGGGCGGCAACGGCTTGCCCGCGCCCGCGAGTTGGGTGAACTCACCGCGTCTCTCGGCATCTCGGATCTGCTTGTCCACCCAGGACTCGAACGGGACGCCGGGTGGCTTTCGCTCGGTCATGACTCCATTGTGCCGGACGCCGTAGACCCGGGCGATTTATCATGCGGCCGCTGCGTAAGGACACTTCAAGAGGAGCGCACGTGCTCGAACTGACCATGGCCACCGTCGCCGCGGCGGAAGAGGGGGCCACGGCCGGCATGCAGATGGCCGACGCGCCCAGCGAGCCCGGCGCCGTGCTGCGGGTGGGCCGGGACAGGGCGTTGTGCCGTCTGGTGACGCCCGACGACTGGCTGTTCGTGTCCCGGGTGCACCTGGAGTTCCAGTGCGGCTCGGAGGGGACCTGGCAGGTCACCTGGCTGCGCGGCTCGCAGGCCGATCCCTCCTCCGAGGTCCGGCTGGTCGTCGGCGAGTACGCCCAGCCCCTCGCCTACGGCGGCACGGTGACGCTGCCCAGAGGCGGCAACGGCGAGATCGTCGTCCGCGACCGCACCGCCCCGAGAAGCGTCAACGTCGGCTTCTACCACGAGTTCTAGCCGGGGCGGGTGCCGGCCGGGCCGTCCCGGCCGGCTACAGCACTCGGGCCAGGGCGAAGCCGTCGTGGCCCTTGCCGCTGACCGTCTGGATGGCCGTGCCGCTCAGCCTCGGGTGGCTGCCGATCAGTTCGACGGCGGCGCGGGTGCCCAGGATCTCCGGGTCGGTGCTCTCCGCGTCGGTGACCTGACCGCGCCGCACGACGTTGTCGACGACGATCAGGCTGCCGGCGCGGGTCAGGCGCAGCGCCCACTCCAGGTAGTGCGGGTTGTTGACCCGGTCGGCGTCGATGAAGACCAGGTCGAAGGGGGCCGGGTTCTCGTCGGCCAGCTTGGGCAGCGACTCCAGGGCCGGGCCGACCCGCACCTCGACCAGCCGGTCCAGGCCGGCACGGGCGATGTTGCGGACGGCGATCTCGGCGTTCCTGGCGCTGTACTCCAGGGAGACCAGGCGGCCGTCCGCCGGGAGCGCGCGGGCCAGCCAGATGGTGCTGTAGCCGCCCAGGGTGCCGATCTCCAGGATGGTGCGGGCACCCTGGATCTCGGCGAGGAGCCGCAGGAACTTGCCCTGGGGCGCGGTGACGGCGATGTGCGGGAGTCCGGCCGCCTCGCTGTCGCGCAGGGCCGCCCGGAGGGCTTCGTCGTCCTGCGCGAGGTGGGCGGTGAAATAGTCGTCCACGTCGTGCCACAGCTGCGACTCGCTCATTCACCTGTGCCTTTCGTGCGGCGGATGGGACGGCGGTGTGCCCGGGTGCCTACTCTTCCACCGCCGGTGCCGAACCCGGCAGGGGTTTGCCCGCCGACTCGGTCATGAACCACACCGCGACGCCGCCGATCACGGCCGCCGCCATCATGTAGTACGCGGGCATCATCATGTTCCCGGTCGCGCCGATGAGGGCGGTGACGACCAGCGGGGTCGTGCCGCCGAACAGGGACACCGACACGTTGAAGCCGATCGACAGGGAGCCGTAGCGGACCCGGGTCGGGAAGAGGGCCGGCAGGGCGGACGGCATCGCGGCCGTGAAACAGACCAGCAGCAGGCCGAGCGCGGCCATGCCGAGGCCGACGGCGGCCAGGCTGCCCTGGCGGATCAGGAGGATCGCGGGGACGGACAGGAACAGGAAGCCCGCGCAGCCCGCGGCGATCACCGGACGACGGCCGATCCGGTCGGTCAGGGCGCCGGCGAAGGGCTGGACGATCATCATCAGCGCCATGACCCCGAGCACGACCAGCAGACCGTGCGTCTCGTCGTAGTGGAGCTCGCTGGTCAGGTAGCTCGGCATGTACGACAGCAGCATGTAGTCGGTGACGTTGAAGACCAGGACCAGGCCCACGCACAGCAGGAGGGCCTTCCACTGGCCCGTGATCATCTCGCGCAGCGGGACCTTCGGGCGGGCGGACTCGCTCCTGGCGACCTCCGCGGCGAAGGCCGGGGTCTCCTCCAGGCGCATGCGCAGGTAGAGGCCGATGACGCCCATCGGGCCCGCGATCAGGAACGGGATGCGCCAGCCCCAGGTCAGCAGGTCGTGGGAGGACAGCAGGGCGGTCATCAGGGTGACCAGGCCCGCGCCGCCGATGTAGCCGGCGAGTGTGCCGAACTCCAGCCAGCTGCCGAGGAAGCCGCGCCGCTTGTCGGGGGCGTACTCGGCGATGAAGGTCGACGCCCCCGCGTACTCGCCGCCGGTGGAGAAGCCCTGCACCAGGCGGGCCAGGAGGAGCAGCAGCGGCGCGCCGACGCCGATCGTGGCGTACGACGGGATCAGGCCGATGGCGAAGGTGCCCGCCGCCATCATGATCATGGTGAGGGCGAGGACCTTCTGCCGGCCGATGCGGTCGCCGAGCGGTCCGAAGACCATGCCGCCGAGCGGGCGGACCAGGAAGGCCGCGGCGAAGGCGCCGAAGGTGGACAGCAGCTGGGCGGTGGGGTTGCCGGACGGGAAGAAGACCTTGCCCAGCGTCACCGCGATGTAGCTGTAGACACCGAAGTCGAACCACTCCATCGCGTTGCCGAGCGCGGCGGCCTGGACGGCACGCCGGACGAGGGCGGGATCGGTGGCGGTGACATCGGAGGTGCGGGGGGTGCGTACCGGGGGAGCTGAGACTGCGGCGGTCGCCAAGACTTCGCTCGCCTACCTTTCGACGGGGACAGGGACGCGGCCCGCCCGGCGACGGTGACGGGGGCCGAAATCGACCATAGGGGCACTTGTCGCCCTTACGTGTCGCACACAAGTCGTTGCACAGTGCAGGTAAATGCGGTGTGTCCAGGCTCGTATGCCCACCGGAAAGCGCTTCCCGCAAGGATTCGCTGTGATCCATCTCGCGTCCCGCCGAGGCAACCGACCCCCCGGCCGACTATCGTCATTCAGACAAAAGGAGAACGGACGTCAGGTGAAGCCGGGGTAGCCTGCGTCTCTCTGTGGGGGCTCACAGGAACATTCGGGGCGGGAGGCCGACGAGGCGTGGCGAACGTGGAGCACAGCGGGCGACCGGCGGGAGCCTACGGGGCGACGGCCGGCGGAGGCCGGCTGCGGGCGGCGCGCCTGGCCCTGTGGCTGGTCGCGGCCGTCCTCGCCGTCCGGCAGGTGGCCGTCGTCCTCAGTACACCCCGGGGCGAGCGGCTGACGGACCTGGAGACCTGGGTGGGTCCCAACGGCGTCCTGCATGTGAAGGGCTCGCTGTACGACTCGACGCGGTTCACCGGCACCCCCTTCGGCGGGCTCGTCCTCAAACCGCTCACCCGGGCGGCCGAGCAGGCCCTGGGCTGGGGCTGGACCTTCGGCACCCTGCTGCTGGTCGTCGCGCTCGGCCTGGTGGTCGCGCGCGCCCTGCCCCAGCCGGTGAGCCGGCGCACCTCGCTGCTCGCCGCGCCCGTCGCGATCAGCCTGCTGATGCTCTCCCTGCCGGTGCGCAACGCGCTCTGGCTCGGCCAGATCAGCATCCTGCCGGTGCTGCTCGTGCTGGTCGGCTGCTTCATCGTGCGCGGGGAGCGCACCAGCGGCGTGCTGATCGGGATCGCCGCCGCCTTCCAGCCGACCGTGCTGCTCTTCGCGCCGCTGCTGTGGTTCACCGGCCGGCGCCGGCCCGCCGTCTCCACCGGTGTCACCTTCGTCGCGCTGACCGCGCTGGCCTGGGCGGCGATGCCGCACGACTCGTACACCTACTGGGTCCACCACATGGCGGGCACCGGGCTCGGCGGCAAGGCCGACGACCTGGCCAACCAGTCCCTGCACGGCGCCCTGCTGCGCCTGGGGCTGACCGGGCCGCTGGAGATCGGCCTGTTCTTCGCGCTGGGCACGGCCGTCGCCGTGGTCGGCGTCCGGCGGGCAGTCCACCACGCCCGCGACGGGCAGCTCCTCCTCGCCGTCGCCATCACCGGCTGCGCGGCGATCGCCGTGTCCCCGACGACCTGGCAGCACCAGCTGCTGTGGGTGCTGCTCGCGGTCGTCGGGCGGGTCGGCAAGCGGGCCTCCGACCGGTACGTGTGGCCGGTGGCCGTCGTCCTGGTGATGACGCTGCCCGCGAAGATGATGCTGCCGAACATGGCGGCGATGGACCCCCTGCGTGACAACGTCGTCCTGCTCGCCGCCCTCGCCGCGGCCACGGTCGTGCCGTTCCTGCCCCGCACCTCGCCGTACTACCAGGCGCCCGTCCCGACCGAGTACGCCGAGCCGGTCCCCGCGCGCCTGCGGCACGTGCCGCTGGTGCCCCAGCTGCGCCGCGTCCTCTCCCGCCCCAACCTGCTGCTGGAGCTGCTGCTGATCCGCGTCACGTACGCGGCGTACCAGAAGGTCAGGCTCGCGGCGACGGGCGGTTCGAACGAGGCGGGGCGGACCCGGGCCGAGCACCACGGCCACCAGATCCTCGACATCGAGCGGTTCCTGCACATCGACATCGAGCACGCCGTCAACCACGCGGTCGTCAAGATCGACTGGCTGCGGGGCTTCTACGACTTCTACTACGAGTCGTTCCACTTCGTCGTGCCGCTGACCGTGCTCGCCGTGCTGTACTGGCGCCGCCCGGTCGACTACCGCTGGGCGCGCTCGGCGCTCGGCTTCGCCACGCTGCTGGCCCTGGTCGGCTTCTGGCTCTACCCGCTGGCCCCGCCGCGCCTGCTGCCCGGCCTGGGCGTCATCGACACCGTGCACGGCGTCCAGGACTTCTCCAAGCCGGACTACGGCACCCTGACCGCGCTGACGAACCAGTACGCGGCGATGCCCTCGCTGCACTTCGGCTGGTCGCTGTGGTGCGGGGTGGTCATCGCGGTGATCGCGCCCAAGTGGTGGATGAAGGCGCTGGGCCTGCTGCACCCGTTCTTCACGGTCTCGGCGATCGTGGCCACCGGCAACCACTGGGTGCTGGACGCGGTGGGCGGCGCGGCGGTGGTGGGCGTGGGCTTCGGACTGGCGTACCTGCTGCAGGGGCCGCGGGCGCGTACGGCCGTGCCGGTCGGTGCCGGTGATCCACCCCAGGAAGCCGTCGCCGCCGGCCTCGGGGGAGGCAGAAGCGGGGCGTAGGGGGGATGCTCCTGCCTCCCTCGAGATCGGCGGGACGGGCCGGCGGCTCCGGGAGGCCGCCGGCCCGAGCAACCGGGAGGCCGGTCAGCCGGGTTCGACCATCAGGTGCTTCACGCCGTTGATCCAGGCGGAGCGCAGGCGGTCGGGGTCGCCGGCCAGGGTGAGGCCGGGCAGGGCGTCGGCGATGGCGTTGAAGATGAGGTCGATCTCCAGGACCGCGAGGGACTTGCCCAGGCAGTAGTGGGGCCCTCCGCCGCCGAAGCCGAGGTGGGGGTTGGGGTCGCGCATGATGTCGAAGGTGTCGGGGTCGGTGAAGACCTCCGGGTCGTGGTTGGCGGCGGCGTAGAAGATGCCGACCCGGTCGCCTTTCCTGATCCGGCTGCCGCCGAGTTCGAGGTCCTGGGTGGCGGTGCGCTGGAAGGCGTTGACCGGGGTCGCCCAGCGGACGATCTCCTCGGCCGCCGTCTCGGGCCGTGTCCGCTTGTACAGCTCCCACTGGTCGGGGTGGGTGAGGAACGCGTGCATGCCGTGGGTGATGGCGTTGCGGGTGGTCTCGTTGCCGGCCACGGCCAGCATCAGCACGAAGAACCCGAACTCGTCTGAGTTGAGGTTGCCCTCGTCCTCGGCGGCGACCAGCGTGGTGACGATGTCCTTGGCCGGGCACCCCTTGCGGTCCGCGGCCATGTTCATGGCGTAGGCGATGAGCTCGGTGGCGGACTCGGCGCCGACCTCCTCGGTGATGGCGTACTCGGGATCGTCGTAGGCGATCATCTTGTTGGACCAGTCGAAGATCTTGGCCCGGTCGTCCTGCGGGATGCCGATGAGCTCCGCGATGGCCTGCAGCGGCAGTTCGCAGGCGACCTCGGTGACGAAGTCGAAGGGGCCGGAGCGGCCGCGGGCGGAGCGGGCGATGTTGTGGGCGCGTTCGCGCAGCCGGTCCTCCAGCGCCCGTATCGCGCGCGGGGTGAAGATGCGCTGCACGATCTGGCGGACACGCGTGTGCTCGGGCGGATCCATGTTCAGCAGGATCAGCCGCTGGGCGTCGATCGCGTCGCGCTCGATGTGCTCGTTGAAGCGGATGATCGCCGTGTTGAGGTACGAGGAGAACAACTCGGGGTGCGTGGAGACGTACTTGACGTCGGCGTGCCGGGTCACGGCCCAGTAGCCCTCGTCCCGGAAGCCGGCGATGTTGCCCGCCTGGGGAACCCAGCGCACGGGTTCGGCCCGGCGCAACTCGGCGAACTCCGGCAGGGGCACACGGGCTTGCAGCAGGTCGGGGTCGGTGAAGTCGAACCCGTCGGGCAGAGCTGGACAGGGCATGGGCGACTCACTCCAGCCGGTGTTCTGACGGTCCATCAGGTTTGCCGTGAAGGTAGTAACGGGTTCTACAAGGTGCAAGGGGTACGGCAGGCCCAATTGCTTGCACACCCCTTGCGGTTGTGAGTGCCCTGTCAGCAGACTGCTGGCAGAACTAGAACACGTACTAGTTCAGCGTGGCGGGGTCGGCCGGGACGCCCCCGCGCCGCGCGGGTACCGGAGGAGAGGATCCCCCCATGGCCGCGGAACCCGTGATCGTCGAAGCCGTACGCACCCCCATCGGCAGGCGCGGCGGAGCGCTCGCCAACCTGCACCCCGCCTACCTCCTGGGCGAGACCTACCGTGAACTCCTCGGCCGCACCGGCATCCCCGCCGACGCGGTCGAACAGGTCGTGGGCGGCACCGTCACCCACGCCGGCGAACAGTCCATGAACCCCGCGCGCACGGCCTGGCTGGCCATGGGGCTGCCGTACGAGACGGCGGCGACGACGGTCGACTGCCAGTGCGGCTCCTCGCAGCAGGCCTCGCACATGACCGCCAACATGATCGCGGCGGGCGTCATCGACGTGGGCATCAGCTGCGGTGTCGAGGCGATGTCCCGTGTCCCGCTGGGATCGGGGTCCAAGCACGGGCCCGGGAAGCCGTTCCCGGACGAGTGGAACGTGGACCTGCCCAACCAGTTCGAGGCGGCCGAGCGGATCGCCCGCCATCGGGGGCTGACGCGCGAGAACGTCGACTCGCTGGGACTGATCTCGCAGGAGCGGGCGGCCGTGGCGTGGTCGGAGGAGCGCTTCAAACGGGAGACCTTCGCCGTCCAGGTCCCGACCACGGAGGACGAACAGCGCGCCGGACAGGGCATGTGGCGGCTCGTCGACCGGGACGAGGGCCTGCGCGACACGTCCATGGAGGCGCTGGCGGGCCTGAAGCCGGTCATGCCGACGGCCATCCACACGGCCGGCAACTCCTCGCAGATCAGCGACGGCGCGTCGGCGATCATGTGGGCGTCGAAGCGGATGGCGCGGGCGCTGAAGCTGCGGCCGAGGGCGCGGATCGTGGCCCAGGCGCTGGTCGGCGCGGACCCGCACTTCCATCTCGACGGTCCCATCGACGCCACGCGCGCGGTGCTGGGCAAGGCGGGCATGTCGCTGAAGGACATCGACCTCGTCGAGATCAACGAGGCCTTCGCGTCAGTGGTGTTGAGCTGGGCGCAGGTCTTCGAGCAGGACCTGGAGAAGGTGAACGTCAACGGCGGCGCCATCGCGCTCGGGCACCCCGTGGGCGCCACCGGGGCCCGGCTCATCACCACCGCGCTTCACGAACTGGAGCGCACGGACAAGGAGTTCGCGCTCATCACCATGTGCGCGGGCGGCGGGCTGGCCACCGGGACGATCATCCAGAGGCTGTAGAAAGCCTGTGGACAGGTGAGGCCCGGACTGGTCGACTTGCCCGATGCTGATCAGCCTGATCCTCCGCGTCCTGCCCTTCCACATCCGCGAGCCGCTGGTCATCGCGATCTGCGCGTTCTTCGCCGGCCTGGCCTTCTACTGGTTCTTCACCGTGGGAGGCCTGGCCCGGGGCGGTATAGGGCTGATGTTCCTGGCGGTCGGAACCCTGCGGTTCCTCTTCGCCAGAAAGGAGTGGAGATCCCGCCGGGCGGCGAAGGCGGAGGGTGTCAGCCCGCAGGTGTGACAGGAGCCGGCGAACGGTCCTACTCCCGCCCCGAAGCCACCGCCGCCAGCACGCCCGCCCCGACCGCCGCCACCAGCAGCGGGATGCCCAGCCCGTGGTGGATCACCAGCCACGCGCCCAGGCAGGCGCCCGCCGCCATCGCGATCACCGAGGCCGTACGGCGGGGGGAGTGGGTGCCCTGGCCGCCGCCGGCGCGGGAGTCGGCGGCCAGCCCCGTCAGGGTCATGGTGAGGACCGTGGTCGTCAGGTCGGCGATGCCGAGCCGGCGGACCGTGGCGTTGCGCAGGCCCATCGCGAAGGCCGTGAGGGCGATCAGGGCGTAGACCGTGGCCGTCGCGTGCGGGGTAAGGAAGGCCGCCAGCGCGGACACGCCCACCAGGGTCGCCTCCGCCGCCAGGATCAGCCGCGCCCAGGTGCGGCGCGAGCCGTCCGCCCGCCGTCGCGCGACCCGGCCTCCCGCCACCGCACCCGCGAGGAAGCAGAGCAGGGAGGTGGCCGTGTGCGGGATGGAGAAGCCGGGGGCGCCGGCCGCGGCGAAGCCCAGCACGACCACGTTGCCGGTCATGTTCGCGGTGAAGACGTGCCCGAGGCCCAGATAACTCACCGCGTCGATCAGGCCGCTGACCACCGTCAGCCCCAACAGGACGGGCACCAGCCGCAGTCCGCGGGACTCGTGTCCGTCGTCGCTCTCACTCACAGGGTCTCCGGTCGTCCGGACGGGCAGGGTGCACCCAAGTCCACCACGCGGGCGGGGGACTCTCGGATGTCGGCGCGGCCCGCGCGTCCGTAACGTTCACGGCATGAGTGATGAGACGCGCAAATCACCTGAAACGTACACCGGTTGGCGTACCCGGCGCGGGCTCGCCGCAGCGGCCGCCCTGCTGCTCACCGGACTGGCGGTCGCACCCGTCGCGGCGGCGGACGGACAGCGGACCGGGCCCGGGGAACGGACCGGGCACGGGCAGCGCACGGAGCTCGGGGGGCCGTCCGCGCGCGGCGAGCTCCTCTCCGTCACCCCCGTAGCCCACCACGACGCCGCGCAGGTCAGGCGGTTCCTCGGCGAGCGGGGCATCGCCGCCGACCCCGTGCGCTACGGCGTACGGGCCTACCGGCTGACGTACCGCACCGTGGACCCGTACGGGAAGCCGACCACCGCGACCGGCCTGCTCACGCTCCCCACCGGCGGAGCCCGTCGCCTCGACCTCGTCTCCGACACCCACGGCACCATGGTCAAGCGCAGCTACGCGCCCTCCGCGAGCGAGGACTTCGGCCGGGTGCCGTCGTATCTGAACGCGGGCGCGGGGCGCGCGGTCGCCGCGCCCGACTATCTGGGGCTGGGGGAGGGGCCGGGACCGCACCCCTACATGGACACCCGCTCCTCCGTCACCGCGTCCCTCGACATGCTGCGAGCCGCCCGGACGGCGGCCGGCCGGCTCGGACGGCCGTTGACGGGTGCGCTCTACGCGACCGGCTTCTCACAGGGCGGGCAGGTCGCGATGGCGCTCGGCAAGGCGCTGCGGGCGGGGGCGGACGGGCACTTCCGGCTGAAGGCCCTCGCACCGATCAGCGGCCCGTACGACCTCGAGGGGCAGGAGATGCCCGCCTTGTACGACGGGCGGGTCAACGACACCAGCGGCGTGCTGTACATCTCCTACTGGCTGACGGCCCAGAACCGGCTGCACCCCCTCTACAAGGACCCGGCCCAGGTCTTCCGTGCGCCCTACGCCGGCCGTGTCACCGCCCTCTTCGACGGAACGCACGAGGAGGATGACGTGGTCCGCGAGCTGGCGCCCTCGGTGAAGCAACTGCTCACGCCGGCCTTCTACGAGCGGATGCGGCACCCGGACGGCCCGCTCCTCGCCGCGATGCGCGCCGCCGATCACACCTGCGACTGGAAGCCGGACGTGCCGGTGCGGCTGTACGCGGGGGCTGCCGACACCGACGTGCCGATCGGGAACGCGGACAGCTGCGCCGCGCGGCTGGCCGGGCACGGCAAGCCGGTGCCGGTGGTCGACCAGGGGGACGTGGACCACTTCGGATCGTTCGCCGTGTCGGCGCCGCAGGTGACGCGCTGGTTCGACGCGCTCAGCTCGCCGCCCGGCGCACAAGGTCGGTGATCCGGGCCTCGGTCTCGGAGGTCAGGGTGGTCACGGCGAAGGCGGTCGGCCACATGTCCCCGTCGTCGAGGTTGGCCGGGTCGTTGAAGCCGAGGGTGGAGTAGCGGGCCTTGAACTTGCCCGACGGCTGGAAGAAGCAGACGATCTTGCCGTTCTTGGCGTAGGCGGGCATCCCGTACCAGGTCTTCGGCGTGAGCTCGGGCGCCGCGGCCTTGACCAGCGCGTGGATGCCCTCGGCCAGGAGGCGGTCCTCCTCGGGCATCTCGGCGATCTTCGCCAGTACCTCGGGCTCCGTGTCCGCCTTCGCCTTCGAGGTGCGCGAGCCGCCGCGTGCGGTCGACTTCAGCTCCTTGGCGCGCTCCTTCATCGCGTCGCGCTCCTCGGCGGTGAAGCCGTCGTACTTCTCGTCGGTCTTCGCCTTCGTGGCCATGGCAGGTCTCCTCCGTCGTGGGGCCGTCTCGCTGCCCTTTCATGCTAGGAAGCGGCGCCGGCGGGGGCTTCTCGAAAACTGACCGATGGCCCGGGTACGGCGGAAGGGCGCCTTCCGTGCCCGTCGGCTCGGAAGGCGCCCTTCGCCCGTGATGCGTGTGCTGCGGCTCAGTACCAGCCGTTCGCCTGCCAGAAGGCCCAGGCGCCGGTCGGGCTGCCGTAGCGGGACTTCATGTAGTCCAGACCCCACTTGATCTGGGTCTTGGCGTTGGTCTTCCAGTCCGCGCCGGCGGAGGCCATCTTCGAGCCCGGCAGCGCCTGGACCAGGCCGTAGGCGCCGGAGGAGGAGTTGGTCGCGGTGACGTTCCAGCCGCTCTCGTGCTCGACGATCTTGCTGAAGGCGGCGTACTGAGCCGCGTTCGGGATCATCTGGTGCGCGATCGCCCTCGCCTCGGTGGCCGAGTTGGCGGTCGCCGCGTGCGCGGGGGCCGCGGTCAGCACCATGCCGGTGGTGGCGGCGGCCACGGCGACGCCGGCGAGAGCCTTCTTCGGGGACGAGATGCGGCGGGCGATGCGGGAGACGAGCACGGGAAACCTTTTTCTTCGGGGACAGGGTGTCGGACATGGACCGGGTCCGGGGACCCGGGTCATGCGTCGGCGCCGAGGCCCCGGGGGGCACGTCGGCGCCGTGCGACGTCGTCCAGAGAAACAGGCTCGCGGGATGTCCGCAAAGACCCCTTTTACTAGTTGTGGCCGCATCTGGGGTGTGCGGGATGGTTGTGGCCTGGCTCTCAAAGCGCAGGCCAGACGCCATTATGTCGTGGGCATGGCGTCCGATATGCACTACTAGGCCGGATCGTGGGTGATGTGGGTCATGTGGGCCGGTTCACCGCTCAACGACCCTCGAATGTGACCGCGGTCTCGAAAGCCGCCCGTCGGGTGGCTCTGCGTAGTGCCTTGAGCACGGCCGGACCCAGGGTGAGCGTCAGTACGACGGTGACCACGGCCCGGCCCAGGTCCCAGCCCAGCGAGGTGGCCGTGCAGTACGCGAGGAACCGGGCGAGGTTGGCCGGGACGGCGGCGTGCGGGTCGAAGGAGATGTTCGACGCCAGCGTGCCCATGAAGGGCCAGCCGGCCAGGTTCATGATCGTGCCGTAGGCGAAGGCGGCGAGGAAGCCGTAGGCGGCGAGCAGGACGAGCTCGCCGCGGCCCCGCAGCCGGCCCGGGCCGGGGAGCAGCCCGGCCCCCATCGTGAACCAGCCCATCGCCAGCATCTGGAACGGCATCCACGGACCGACCCCGCCGGTCAGCAGTGCCGAGGCGAACATCGTGAGCGAGCCGAGGGTGAAGCCGAAGCCGGGTCCCAGGACCCGCCCGCTGAGCACCATCAGGAAGAACATCGGCTCGATGCCGGCGGTCCCGGCCCCCAGCGGGCGCAGGGCGGCGCCGGTCGCGGCGAGCACGCCCAGCATGGCCACGGCCTTCGGACCGAGGCCCGACTCGGAGATCGTCGCGGCCACCACGGCGACGAGCAGCACGAGGAGCCCGGCGAACAGCCACGGGGCGTCCTGGGCGTGCGCGGCGAGGCCGGAGCCCGGCGGGGCGAGGAAGGGCCAGCCGAAGGCGACGACACCGACCGCGCCGACGAGGGCGAGAGCGGCGAGGGAGCGGGGACCGAGGCGGACGGCAGCGGTCCGGGCGGCAGGGGCCGGAGCGGGCGGGGCAGGGACGGGCGAGGGCGGGACGGACGGGGGTGGGGCGGACCGGGTCATCCGAGGGCCCCCCGCACCTGGCCGACCGTGAGCCACGGCCGTGGGGCGAGGATCTTCGTGACCTGCGGGGCGAAGGACGGAGAGGAGACCACGACGTCCGCGGTGGGGCCGTCGGCGATCACCTCTCCCTCCGCGAGGAGAATCACCCGGTCGGCGAGTTCCGCGGCCAGTTCCACGTCGTGCGTCGCGAGGACGATCGCGTGACCGTCGGCCGCGAGGCCGCGCAGCAGGGTGACCAGGCGGGCCTTCGCGGCGTAGTCCAGCCCCCGGGTCGGCTCGTCGAGCAGGAGCAGGGGCGGACGGGCGGTCAGGACGACGGCCAGCGCGAGAGTGAGCCGCTGCCCTTCCGAGAGGTCCCGGGGGTGGGTGTCGTCGGGGACGCCCGGGAGCAGCCGGGAGAGCAGGTCGCGGCAGCTGCCGGGGGGTGCCTGGGCGTCCCGGTCGGCCGCCGCGCACTCGGCCGCGACCGTGTCCGCGTAGAGGAGGTCGCGGGGTTCCTGGGGGACCAGGCCCACCTGGCGGACGAGGTCCCTGGGCGGGGTGCGGTGAGGGACGAGGCCGGCGACACGGACCGTGCCCGCGGACGGTTGGACGAGGCCCACGAGGGCGTTGAGGAGGGTGGACTTTCCGGCGCCGTTGCGGCCCATCAGGGCGACGGTCTCACCCGCGGCGATGGCGAGGTCGACCTGATGGAGGGCCTCGGTGTGGGGGCGGCGGACGGTCAGGGCGCGGACCTCGGCGGCGTGGCCGGACACCGGGGCCGGCGGGGTCGTGTCCTTGCGGCGGACGGGGAGCCGGCGCTGCCTGCGGATGCGGACGGCCGGCGCCGTGCCGATCGTCTTCGGACCGTGTGCCGCCTCGGCGCCGCCGCGACCGTCCGGCGTGGGCACCGGGCTGTCCCGAAGCCGCTCGCGCAGGTCGGCGGCCCTGCGGCGCGCGTCCCTGACCGTCAGCGGCAGCGGGGACCAGCCTGCCAGCCGCCCCAGTTCCACCACCGGCGGAGCCACCGGGGACACGGCCATCATCTCCGCGGGCGTGCCCAGCAGGGGGGCCGCCCCCGGGGCCGGCAGGACCGCCACCCGGTCGGCGTACTGGACGACGCGCTCCAGGCGGTGTTCCGCCATGAGGACGGTGGTGCCCAGGTCGTGGACCAGGCGCTGGAGGACCGCGAGGACCTCCTCGGCCGCCGCCGGGTCCAGGGCCGACGTCGGTTCGTCGAGGACCAGGGCCCGCGGGTGCGGAGTGAGGACCGAGCCGATGGCCACGCGTTGCCGCTGCCCGCCGGACAGGGTGGCGATGGGCCGGTCACGGAGGTCGGAGAGACCGAGAAGGTCCAGGGTCTCCTCGACACGTCGGCGCATCACCGCCGGTGCCAGGCCCAACGACTCCATTCCGTAGGCCAGTTCGTCCTCGACCGTGTCCGTCACGAAGTGCGAGAGCGGGTCCTGGCCCACCGTGCCCACCACGTCCGCCAGTTCGCGGGGCTTGTGGGTGCGGGTGTCGCGGCCCGCCACCGTGACGCGGCCGCGCAGGGTGCCGCCCGTGAAGTGAGGGACCAGGCCGCTGACGGTGTTCAGGAGGGTCGACTTGCCGGTGCCGGACGGGCCCACCAGCAGGACGAGTTCGCCTTCCGGGACCTCGAAGTCCACGCCGCTGAGGGCGGGTTCGGGCGCCCCGTCGTAGGTCACCGAGACGTCCTCGAAGCGGATCACGACGGCTCCTTGGGGGTGGGGGCGACGAAGGCGGGCAGCAGCGCCATGAGTACGGCCGCCGCCGGCCAGAGGGGAAGCGTGGGTGCCGTGAGCGGGACGACGGAGGGGGCCAGGGCGGCCGGGTCGGTCGCGGCGGCCAGGGTGAGCAGCACGGCGGGCACGGCACCGGAGGCCGTCACCAGCCAGGCGCGCGCATCCCAGGGGTCGGGGCGGTACCGCGTGCGCAGGCTGCGGCGGCCGCCCAGCCGGAGACCGGCGAGGGACGCGATGACGCCGGCGAGGAGGAGGGGCAGCCCGTACGTGCCGGCCTCGGCGGTGAGCAGTCCGTACGTCCCCGCGCAGACGCCGAGCAGACCGCCCAGGGTGAGGGCGGTGGTCGTACGGCGCACCGGGGCGGGTACCTCGGCGGTACGGCCGTAGCCTCGCGCGTCCATGGCCGCGGCGAGGGCGACGGAGCGCTCCAGCGCGCCTTCCAGGACGGGCAGGCCCACTTGGAGGAGGCCGCGGACACCGCTGTCCGGGCGGCCGCGCAACCGGCGGGCGGCGCGCAGCCGGTGGACGTCGGCGATGAGGTTGGGCGCGAAGGTGAGGGCCACGACGACAGCCACGCCCGTCTCGTACAGCGCTCCGGGCAGGGACTTCAGCAGGCGGGCGGGGTTGGCGAGGGCGTTCGCCGCGCCCACGCAGACGAGCAGGGCGGCGAGCCTCAGGCCGTCGTAGAGCGCGAAGAGCAGCGACTCGGCCGTGACCTCGCCGCCCAGGCGGATGCCCTGCGCCCAGTGCGGGAGCGGGACTTCGGGGAGGGTCAGGAGGGTGTGCGTGCCCGGGACGGGGGAGCCGAGGGCGGCGGCGAAGAGGAGCCGGATGAGGAGAACGGCGAGGGCGAGCCGGAGGAACGCGGTGTAGGAGCGGGCGTCGGGCGCGTGGGGACGGCAGGTGGAGACGACGTAGGCGGAGACGGCGATCAGGAGGGCGAGGAGCAGGGGGTTGCCGGTCCGGGTGGCCGCGGTACCGAGCGCGAGCGACCACAGCCACCAGGCACCGGGATGCACGAGGACACGCCGCCGTGAACGCGGCAGGCAGACGCCCGCCGAGACCCGCGGGGCGCCGCCCTGTTCGGACCGCTCGGGGCTGTGGATGTCAGGCATGCCTGCGCCGTCGGGCCTGCCAGGCCGCCGCGGCACCCAGCAGGGCGACCGCCCCCGCACCCACGTACAGGCCCACCGAGGGGCCGCTGCCGCCGCCGTCCGCGTGCTTGTCCTCGGCGCTCGACACCTGCTCGCCGCACCCCTTCGCCGGGTACCCGGCGATCGCGCACAGCAGGGCGTTGGTGTCGTAGCGCAGCGGCTTCGCCACCGCGGCCAGGGCGTCCGCCGTCGTCGCGTCGGACGGCACCCGGGCGCAGGCCGTGCGGCGGGCGGGCGGGGGCGCGGCGGACGGGGCGTCCTTCGCCGTACCGAAGTCGATGAGCAGGGCTATCCGCTTCTCGCCCCGGACCGCCGGAGTCCGCGCGCAGATCGCCGCGAAGGACGTCGCCCCGCGCGGCTTCGCCGCGTCCCCCGAGTCCTCGCTCACCGAGAAGCGGAACCCCTGGACGTCGCCGTCGGAGGGGCGCGCGGTGGCGGGGCCCTGGGTGGCGTAGGTCCAGTGACCGGAGTCGTAGGTCCAGAAGGACCAGTAGCGGTAACCGGTGGCCCCGGCCGGTGCGGCGAGGCCCAGGGTGAGGAGCAGCGTCGTGAGAAGGAGCGTCACGCGGCGCGTCACCGCTGACGCCTCCTGCCGCGGAGCATCAGCGCGAAGCCGATGACGGCGCCGACGAGCAGACCGCCGCCGACCGTCCAGGCGACGCCGATGGAGCCGTCGTCCTTGCCGCCGGAGGCCTTGGTGTCGTCCGGGCCGGCCGTCGGATCGTCGTCCACGCCCGCGGGGGCCGGGCCGGTCGCGTTGAGCTTGGCGACGAGGTCCAGGCCGCCGAAGTCGTGGACGTCACCGCCCTGGGCCGCGGACGCGGCGAAGATCAGCTGGGCGTAGGCGCCGGGACCGGCCTGGGCGGCCCAGTCGGCGGCGTGGGACTCCAGCCAGTGCAGCGGCTTCACGGCCTGGGAGTTGAAGCCCGCCGTCGAGAGGGCGACGACCGCGTCGGCCGTGTTGCCGTAGTCGGGCTGGGGCTTGGCGCCGGGCAGCGCGGTGGTGAGGTGGCCGCCCTTGGCGAGGGCCTTGGCGAGCCAGGCGGCGCCGTTGCCCGCGGCGGCCACGTGGTCGGAGTCGCTGTCGGGGTCCGCACAGCCCGCGGTCGCCTGGGTGTCGTCCTGCCTGCTGCCCGCAACCGTCTCACCGAGCAAGCCCAGCACGGCCGCCGCGGTGGCGTCGGCGTTGGCCGCGAGCTTGCCCTTCTTGTCGGGCTGGTAGGCGAAGGCGCCCGCGTCGGGGCCGTCGCAGGGCAACGCGAGGCCGCGCAGGGCGTCGTAGGGGGACTTGCCGTCCTTGCGGAGGTTGGGGACCGTCACCCCGGCCTGGGCCAGGGCACCGATCACGACGGACGTCGAGTTCGCGTCGCTGGCGCCGCCGGCGGTGAACCCCCAGCCGCCGTCCTTGTTCTGCACCGACTTCAGCCAGGTGACGGCCTTCGCGACCGGGCCGTCGTGGCCGCCGATCTCGGCCAGGGCCTGGACCGCGGCCGCCGTGCTGTTGGTGTCGGCCTTGCAGGGCGCGCCGGCGGTGGCGCGGTAGGCGGCGAACGCGCCGTCGCCGCACTGCTGCCCGGCCAGCCAGGAGACGGCCGGGTCGGCCGGCTCGACGCCGACCGTGCGCTGCGCGAGCAGGGCGAGCGACTGGCGCCAGACGCCGTCGTAGGTCGGGTCGGAGGTGCCGTAGAGGCCGGCGGGGAGGGATGCCGAGGGGGACGGCGAGGCGGCGACCGCTGGGGTGGCGCCGCCGAGTACGGCTATGGCGGCCAGCGCCGCGGCGCTGTGACGGATGACGGTCATGATCGGCTGCTGCCTCTCCCTGAGGAGCCGGAAAGCAGCACGGGACAGCCCCGGGCGGCTCGGCTCCGTATACCTCGACGGTGCCGTGTGGCGGCGGGGTGCCGACACACCTGAGCCGGTCACGATCCGTGTGGGGCACTCCGGCTGGCCGGTCCGGGACGGACCGGGTCACGGTTGCGGGTCAGCGCCGGATTCGCACCGGCTTTCCCCCGTACGGGTGTGATGACGACCCCGACACTGTACCCGTGGGTCAGGAGCACCCTGAGAGGTGGCTGTGCGCGACGGCCGGCGCCGACGCCTGGGACGGCTGGCACAGCACCAGGGCCAGGTCGTCGGCGGGACGGGCGGTCTTTCGGTCGAGCGCGCGGATCAGCCCACGACGGCCACCGCGTCCACCTCCACCAGCACTCCCTCCCGTACCAGGCGCGCCACGACCGTCGTCCGGGCCGGAAGCGGCTCGCAGCCGGCGAAGAACTCCCGGTAGACGGCGTTGAACTCGGCGAAGTGGGCGCGGTCGGCCAGATAGCAGGTACAGCGCACGATCGAACGGCGGTCGCCGACCACGGCCTCGACGTTGGCCAGCACGCGGCGCGCCTGGTCGGCGAAGGCGGCCGGCGTCTCGTGCGTGACCGGATGCAGGGGGCCCTGGCCGGAGGTGAAGAGGAAGGGGCCGGTGCGCACGCCCTGCGACAGCGGCGGTTCGGTGCCGTCGGAGAAGCGGACGTACGGCGCGGCGTCGGTGTGCACGCGCTGCGGGCCGCCGCCGAAGGGCAGCACGAGGGTGCGGTCGGCGAGCAGCCAGGTACCGTCGTCGGCCCTGCGGAAGGCGTCCTCGTAGTGGCCGACCTGGTACGGCGGCCCGGCGGGCAGGATGCCGCCCGGGTGGCCGTCCACGCGGTACGTCGTGAAGTACGAGGTGGCCGTGGCCGTGTCCCGGCCGGTCACGGTGACGCGGATGTTGGACATCACGCGGCGTGAGAGCCGGTCGGCCGGTCGGCCGCCGAAGTACGTCCGCAGCGCGTCCCGCCCCTCGATCCGCCGTCGTCCCTCCGGCCACTGCCAGACGCCGTCCTCGGTGAACAGCTCGGCCACGGTGGCCGGTTCCCCGAGATCGAGACGGTGGACGAAGTCGAGGATCAGGCGTTCGCAGGCGCGCTCGGCGAGAAGGTTCTCCATGAACACGTAGTCATACCCGGTCGAGGGCCGTGTACGTCACCGTATTCATACGCGGTCGACGGCCGCGTACGTCACCGGATCGCTCCCTGGCACCGCCTCCGCCCGGCCCAGCTTCACCAGCCGCCGCAGATGCGCCTCCGCCTCCGAGACGGCGATGTTCCGCGATCCGTAGGGGATCTGTTCCCAGGGCCGGTTCCACTCCATGTGCTCGGCGAGCTGCCAGGGGGTGAGGGGCACGGCGAGCAGCCCCAGAATGCCGGTGAGGCGTTCCTCGTGGTGGGCGAGCAACTCCCGTACGCGGGACGGCCCGTCGGTGAAGACGTGCTGGTGGGCCGGGAGCACTTCGGCGGGGGCGAGCCGGCCGACGCGTTCGAGGGAGTCGAGGTAGTCGCCGAGGGGGTCGGTGACCGTGGCGTCGTCCGGGTCCTCGTAGAGGCCGATGTGCGGGGTGATCTCGGGGAGCAGATGGTCCCCGGAGAACAGGCGTCCGTGGCCCGGCAGTCGGGAGGGGTGCTCCTCCTCCAGGTGCAGGCACACGTGGCCGGGGGTGTGCCCGGGCGTCCAGATCGCGCGCAGTCGCCGCCCCGGCAGGTCGAGCAGCTCGCCGGGGACGATCTCGCGGTCGGGGAGGGCGGGGGAGAAGCCGGGCAGGGCGGTGCGCGGGGCGGGATCGCGCAGGGGAGCGATGTGTTCCTCCGGGGCGCCGGCGGCCACGAGCTTGGCGGTCATGTAGGTGAACCAACGGTCGGCCCGGGTCTCACGGGTACGCCGGACGATCGCCGTGTCGGCCGCGTGCATCGCGACCCAGGCACCGGAGGCCTCACGCACCTTGCCCGACAGGCCGTGGTGGTCGGGATGGTGATGGGTGATCACGACGCCGTGGACCTGGGAGACGTCGGTCCCGCAGGCGCGCAGCCCCTCCGCCAGCACGGACCAGGCCCCCGGGTCGTCCCAGCCGGTGTCGATCAGGACGGGCCCGCGGTCGGTGTCCACGACGTACACCAGCGTGTGCCCGAGCGGGTTGTCCGGAATGGGCACCCGAACGGACCGTATGCCCCCACCATGATCGAACGTCTCCGCCATCTGCCCTCCGCTCCACGGCCATTGCCCACTATAACTAGAACTGGTATCAGTTTCTGAAACACCGTCAGAAACGAGGGCAGTGGTGATGGCCGAGCTCTTGGAACACGGACAGCTGTTCATCGGAGGGGAACTGACCGATCCCCTGGGCAAGGGCGTCATCGAGGTGATCTCCCCGCACACCGAGGAGGTCATCGGGCGGGTGCCGCATGCCTCGCGGGAGGACGTCGACCGGGCCGTGGCGGTGGCCCGCCGCGCCTTCGACGAGGGGCCCTGGCCGCGGATGTCGCTGGACGAGCGGATCGAGGTGGTCAGCCGGATCAAGGACGCGATCGCCGTGCGGCACGAGGAGATCGCGCGCGTGATCTCGTCCGAGAACGGGTCGCCGTATTCCTGGAGCGTCCTCGCGCAGGCCCTCGGCGCGATGATGGTGTGGGACGCGGCGATCACGGTCGCCCGGAACTTCACGTACGAGGAGCGGCGCGACGGCGTGCTCGGGAAGATCCTCGTGCGGCGCGAGCCGGTCGGGGTCGTGGCGGCCGTAGTGCCCTGGAACGTCCCGCAGTTCGTCGCCGCCGCCAAGCTCGCGCCCGCCCTGCTCACCGGCTGTTCGGTGATCCTCAAGCCGTCGCCCGAGTCGCCGCTCGACGCGTACATCCTGGCCGACATCACCCGGGAGGCCGGGCTCCCGGAGGGCGTCCTGTCCGTCCTGCCCGCCGACCGGGAGGTCAGCGAGTACCTGGTCGGCCATCCCGGGATCGACAAGGTCTCCTTCACCGGATCGGTCGCCGCCGGCAAGCGCGTGATGGAGGTCGCCGCGCGCAACCTCACCCGGCTGACGCTGGAGTTGGGCGGCAAGTCGGCGGCCGTCGTGCTGCCGGACGCGGACGTGGCGACGACCGTCGCGGGTGTCGTGCCGGCGGCCTGGATGAACAACGGCCAGGCGTGCGTGGCCCAGACCCGCATCCTGCTGCCGCGCTCCCGCTACGACGAGTTCGCCGAGGCATTCGCCGCCGCGGCCGGCGCCCTCGTGGTCGGCGACCCGCTCGACCCGGCGACCCAGGTCGGCCCGCTCGTCGCGCAGCGCCAGCAGCGCCGCAACCTCGACTACATCCGCATCGGCCAGGAGGAGGGCGCCAAGATCCTCACCGGCGGCGGCCGTCCGGCGGGCCTGGACCGGGGGTGGTACGTGGAACCCACCCTCTTCGGCGACGTCGACAACTCGATGCGGATCGCACGGGAGGAGATCTTCGGCCCGGTCATCTGCCTGCTTCCCTACGGCGACGAGTCCGAGGCCCTGAAGATCGCCAACGACTCGGACTACGGGCTGAGCGGCAGCGTGTGGACGGCGGACGTGGACCACGGCATCGAGGTGGCGCGCCGGGTGCGGACCGGGACGTACTCGGTGAACACCTTCAGCCTCGACATGCTGGGCCCGTTCGGCGGCTACAAGAACTCCGGTCTGGGGCGGGAGTTCGGGCCCGAGGGGTTCGGGGAGTACCTGGAACACAAGATGATCCACCTGCCGGCCGGTTGGGAGGGCTGAGCGGTCATGGGGGACCGCTGGCACGTCGAGGTCGACCGTTCCGTGTGCATCGGGTCGGCGCAGTGCGTCCACCGGGCCGAGGGCGCCTTCCGGCTCGACTCCGCGATGCAGTCCCATCCGGTGGAGCCGGAGACCGACGCGAACGAACGGGTGCTGGAGGCGGCCGAGAACTGTCCCGTGGAGGCGATCGTGGTCACGCTGTCGGGAAGCGGGGAGCCGGTGTTCCCGCCCGAGGAGTGACGGTTACGCTCCTGCGGTCGTCGTAGGAACGGTCAACGAGCGGGGCGGTACGTGCACAAGGCCGAGGCCAGGAGGCTGATCGAAGAGGCGCGCGAGGCGTGGGAGGCCGAGGAGTGGCTGCGGGCCGCCGACCTCTACGAGCGGGTGCTCGAACACTTCCCGGACGAGGGACCGAGCCCGGTGTGGTGGTACGACGCCGCCCTCGCCCACAAGTTCCTGCGGAACTGGGCGAAGGCGTACGAGCTCGGCCGCGAGGCCGCCGCCCGTTCCCCGCGCGGCGAGGGCGACCCGGCTTACTGGAACCTCGGCATCGCGGCGACGATCCGGCGCGAGTGGGCGACGGCCCGCGAGGCCTGGACCGGCTTCGGCATCGACCTCCCGGACGGCGACGGCGAGATCATGGGCTCCTTCGGGCACGCGTGCGTGCGGCTCGACACCGGCGGCGAGCGCGAGGTCGTGTGGATCGAGCGGCTGTGCCCGACGCGGGGACGGGTGGTCAATGTGCCCGTCACCGGCGGCCGACGGTACGGCGAGATCGTCGTGCACGACGGTGAGCCGAAGGGCGAGCGGATCGTCGACGGGACGACCTACTCCGTCTTCGACGAACTTCTGCTGTTCGAGGCCTCCGAACTGCCCACGCTGGAGGTCACCGTGGCAGCCGGCGAGGCGGACGACCTGCGGGCCCTGCTGGAGCTGTTCGGCGAGCACGGTTACGGCGCCGAACCCGCGAGCAGTGTCCGCCTGCTCTGCGCCTGCTGCAGCGAGGGCACCCATCAGCAGGAGCGGAGCCTGCCTGCGGGCGCCCAGACGGTGTCGCTCGCGGCCCCCGAGGAGGACGCGCGGCAGCTGCTCGCGCGGTGGGCGGAGGGGGCGACGGCCGGGCGCAGCTGGAGCGGGCTGGCGGTGCTCGGGTGAGGGCCCGGGCCGGGGGTGCCGTACGCCCGGCCCGGGCCCTCACCCCTGTGCCCCGAAGGCCGCCGACGCCCGCACGGCGGGGATGAGTTCGGCGACCCGTTCCAGCTGGTCTCGCTGGGAGCCCAGGTCCAGGGTGGCGAGGCGGAGCACGAGGTGGCGGGCGCCGGCTGCGACGTACCGTTCCAGCTGGTCGAGGACGTGCTCGGCGGGACCCGCGACGAGCGCCTGGATCTTCTCCAGCTCCTCGAGCGGCATGCCGTACACGGTCCGGGCGTAGCCCTCAAGGGCGCGGCGGCCGCCGGAGGCGTCCTCGGCGACGTGGACCGTGACGAAGAGCGCAGGGGTGATGTCCCCGGCCGTCCGTCCGGCGCCGGCCGCGGCCTTGTGGACGGCGGCGAGGCCGGACGCGTAGTCGGCCGGGTCGGGCGGGTAGGGCAGCCAGCCGTCGTACAGGCGGCCGGTGCGCTCCAGCGCCGCGGGGGAGGCGCCGCCGAGCCAGACGGGCGGACCGCCGGGGCGCGACGGACGCGTGGCGGGCGGGACGCCGGTGACGCGGATCAGGTCGCCGCGGAAGGAGTCGGCGCCGTTCCACACGGCCCGCCACAGCGCGACGGTCTCGTCGAGGCGGGCGAAGCGGTGGGGCCAGGGCACCTCGGACAGGGCGTAGAGCGGGCGCCCGAAGCGGCCGGGGAAGCCCGCGCCGACGGTCACGACGAGCCGGCCGCCGGACAGCAGGTCGACCGAGGCCAGGGACTGCGCCACCTGGACCGGGCGCCGCAGGAACGGCAGCAGCGCGGCCGTCCCCAGGGTCACCGCCCGCGTCACCGGCGCGAGCGCGGCCAGCATGGTCAGCGCCTCGATGCGGGGGCTGATCAGGGAGTCGTTGACGAAGAGCGAGGAGAACCCCAGGTCCTCGGCCCGGCGGCCGAAGGCGATCAGCTCGCGGGGGTCGCCGTCCGCGCCCCACTGCGCGGTCGAGGTCGGAAGCAGTACGCCGATGTCCATGCCGCCGATGCTCACGGCCGGCGGGACACGGCGACAATTCCCCGCGGGGAATGGCCCGGTGTCCCACGCCGCGGGTACAACGGGGCCGTGGACTTCCCCAGCGCCCTGCGCGAACGCCGGACCCGCCGTCGTATCAGCCAGCTCGATCTGGCGCTGAAGGCGGGCACCACCCAGCGGCACCTCAGTTTCATCGAGTCCGGCAGGTCCGTGCCCGGGCGGAACATGGTCGTACGGCTGGCCGAGTCGCTGGAGCTGCCGCTGCGGGAGCGCAACGAACTGCTGCTCGCCGCCGGGTACGCGCCCGCCTACGCCGAGAGCTCGCTCGACGACCCCGTGCTGGCCCCCGCCCGCGCCGCGATCGACCACATCCTGCGCGGACACGAGCCGTATCCGGCGGTCGTGGTGGACCGGCGCGGTGATCTGGTCGCCGCCAACAGCGCGTTCGGCCTGATCACCGAGGGAGCGGCCGCCGAGCTGGTGGCCCCGGGAGCCAACGCCTACCGCCTCGCGCTGCACCCCGACGGACTCGCTCCCCGCATCCGCAACCTCGCCGAATGGGCACGGCACATCCTGGTACGGCTGGACCACCTGCCGGAGCTGCGCGCCGAACTCACTGATTACGTACCGAAGTTGGAGCCCACCGAGGGGCAGCTCGGCTTCGCGGTACCGCTCCGCCTGGCGTCGTCGTACGGCGAACTGCGTCTGATGACGACCGTCACGACGTTCGCCACGGCCGTCGACGTGACGCTCGCCGAGCTGAAGCTGGAGGCGTTCCTGCCGGCCGACCCGGCGACGGCCGACGCACTGCGCCTGGCGGCCGCTCAGGCGCCCGGGAACATGTAGTCGGTGCGGATCCGGCCGTCGTCGTCGAGTACGAGGATGTCCAGGCCGCCCCCCATCACGTCCCCGGTCGCGGTGGACACCGCCTCCCAGCCGAACTTGACCATTCCGTGCAGCCGCACGGCGTCGGCGCGCGACCGGAAGGTGAACCCCTCCTTCTCGACGAACCGTTCGTGGCTGCGCGCCACCCGGTTCTCGATGGCGTCATGACCGTGGGCCTCCAAGGTGCTGTGGCCGAAGCCCAGCCCGGCGGCGATCTCCCGGATCTCCACCGGTGGCTGGAGGATGTGGACGGCGTCCCGCGCCCACAGCCGCTCGATCGCCGCGCGCCGTTCGGCGGCGTCCGCCACGTTCCACTGCGCGATGTAGCGCTGGGCCAGATCCTGCGGATCGATGTCCCTCATGTGCCGCTCCTCACCGACCGGTTCACTTCGCACCGATCCTGCGGTGAGCGCCACATACCGACAATTCCCGTCAGGGAATGGCCGGTTCGTCCAGGAGTGAGGGTGCCGGTCCTACCGCTCCTTCCGGGGATCGGTCAGGTCGATCAGGCGGCACACCGTCTCGATGTCGATCTTGACCTGGGCGATCGACGCCCGGCCCGAGAGCCAGGTGATCAGGGCCGAGTGCCAGGTGTGCTCGATGACCCGGACCGCCGAGAGCTGTTCGGGCGTCGGGTCGGCCTGGCCCATCGCGTCCAGGATGATCACCGTCGTCTGGCGGGAGACCTGGTCCACCTCCGGCGAGACGCTGCGGTCGGCGAAGGTGAGCGCGCGGACCATGGCGTCGGCCAGGTGCGGCTCGCGCTGCAGCGCGCGGAAGGCCCGCATCAGGGTCTCGGCGACCCGCTCGGCCGCCGTCTCGCCCTGCGGCGGCTTCTTCCGCAGCGTGCCGTGCATGTGCTCCAGCTGGTCCTGCATCGTGGCGACCAGCAGATGGATCTTGGACGGGAAGTAGCGGTACAGCGTGCCCAGGGCCACCTGGGAGGACTCGGCGACCTCCCGCATCTGCACCGCGTCGAAACCGCCCCGGCTGGCAAGCTGCGCACTCGCGTGCAGGATGCGCCGGCGACGGGCCTCCTGCCGCTCCGTGAGGGGCGAGGACGACGTCCGCGCGGTGGCGTCTGGCTTGGCTTCCGCAGGCATGGGTCCCGTTCCGTGACACTCGGTGAGGACTGGTGATCGGACCGGGCACGGCAAGGGCTCCGCCGTGGCGCGAATCACCTGATCCACTGCTCACAGTGCCCTTACCTGCCGGTAGATTCAGAGCCTCCTGGACGATCAAGTCTGAAACTTGTTCTAGATTAGCGTCCCGGCGTAATCTCGCGGGACAATGCATGCAGAAGGGGGCCCAGAGTGACCGCTGAGGCCAGTCAGGCCGGTCTCCAGGAGGACCTGGCCGCCGACGGCGAGCGACCGCTCCACATCGCGCTCCTCACCTATAAAGGGAACCCGTTCTGCGGCGGACAGGGCGTCTACGTCCGCCATCTCTCCCGCGAGCTGGCCCGCCTCGGCCACCGGGTGGAGGTCATCGGCAGCCAGCCGTACCCCGTCCTCGACGAGGGCTACGCCGGACTGACCCTGACCGAGCTGCCGAGCCTCGACCTCTACCGCTCGCCCGACCCCTTCCGCACTCCGGCGCGCGACGAGTACCGCGACTGGATCGACGCCCTCGAAGTCGCCACGATGTGGACCGGCGGCTTTCCCGAACCGCTCACCTTCTCCCTCCGCGCCCGCCGGCATCTGCGGTCCCGGCGCGGCGAGTTCGACGTCGTGCACGACAACCAGACGCTGGGGTACGGGCTGTTGGGGGACGTGGGCGCGCCCCTCGTCACCACGATCCACCACCCCATCACCGTGGACCGCCAGTTGGAGCTGGACGCCGCCGAGAACTGGCAGCAGCGGCTCTCCAAGCGCCGCTGGTACGCCTTCACCCGCATGCAGCGGCGTGTCGCGCGCCGGCTGCCCTCCGTGCTCACCGTCTCCGGCACCTCCCGCGCCGAGATCGTCGACCACCTCGGCGTCCGCGAGGACCGTATCCACGTGGTCCACATCGGTGCGGACACCGACCTGTTCTCGCCGGACGCCTCGGTCGCGGTCGTCCCGGGCCGGATCGTGACGACGTCCAGCGCGGACGTCCCCCTCAAGGGCCTGGTCTTCCTCGTCGAGGCCCTGGCGAAGGTACGGACCGAGCACGCCGGCGCTCACCTGGTCGTCGTGGGCAAGCGGCCGACGGAGGGGCCCGTCGCGCAGGCCATCGAGCGCTACGGCCTCGAAGGCGCCGTCGACTTCGTCAAGGGCATCTCGGACGCCGATCTGGTCGACCTGGTCCGCTCGGCGGAGGTCGCCTGCGTGCCGTCCCTCTACGAGGGCTTCTCCCTGCCGGCCGCCGAGGCCATGGCCACGGGCACGCCCCTGGTCGCCACGACCGGCGGGGCCATCCCCGAGGTCGCAGGCCGGGACGGCGAGACGTGCCTCGCGGTACCGCCGGGCGACGCGGGCGCCCTCGCGGCGGGTCTGAGCCGGCTGCTGGGCGACGCGGAGCTGCGGGCACGCCTCGGCCGGGCGGGCCGTGAGCGGGTGCTGCGGCACTTCACCTGGGCGCGGGCCGCGGAGGGCACGGTGGCCAGGTACCGCGAGGCGATCGCCCGGTCCTCCGGCAGGCTTCCCGGCCGCACCGCGGCCCCGCAGGGCGTCGAGTCCGCGACCCCCACACCCGACACCGGCGTCTACTCCGAAAGCAGGGCCACGTGCTGACCGTCGACTTCTCCCGGTTCCCGCTCGCCCCGGGCGACCGCGTCCTGGACCTCGGCTGCGGTGCCGGCCGGCACGCGTTCGAGTGCTACCGGCGCGGCGCCCAGGTCGTGGCGCTCGACCAGAACGGCGAGGAGATCCGCGAGGTCGCGAAGTGGTTCGCGGCGATGAAGGAGGCTGGCGAGGCACCCGAGGGCGCCACCGCCACCGCCATGGAGGGCGACGCCCTCGCGCTGCCGTTCCCCGACGAGTCCTTCGACGTCGTCATCATCTCCGAGGTGATGGAGCACATCCCGGACGACAAGGGCGTACTCGCCGAGATGGTCCGGGTCCTCAAGCCCGGCGGCCGCATCGCCATCACCGTCCCGCGCTACGGCCCCGAGAAGGTCTGCTGGGCGCTGTCCGACGCCTACCACGAGGTCGAGGGCGGCCACATCCGCATCTACAAGGCCGACGAACTGATCGCCAAGATCAAGGAAGCCGGCCTCAAGCCCTACGGCAGCCACCACGCCCACGCCCTGCACAGCCCCTACTGGTGGCTGAAGTGCGCGTTCGGCGTCGACAACGACAAGGCGCTGCCCGTGCGGGCGTACCACAAGCTGCTGGTCTGGGACATCATGAAGAAGCCGCTGGCCACCCGGGTCGCCGAGCAGGCGCTGAACCCGCTCATCGGCAAGAGCTTCGTGGCGTACGCGACCAAGCCCCACCTCCCGGTGGTGGACGCCAAGTGACCACCCCCCGGACAGAACACCTCGTCCTGCCCGGGGTCCTCACCGCCGGGCAGGCCGCCGCGACCGTCGCCGGCATCCTCGCCGTACAGCGGGAGGACGGTGCGATCCCGTGGTTCCGGGGCCACCACCTGGACCCCTGGGACCACACCGAGGCCGCGATGGCACTGGACACGGCCGGCGAGCACGAGGCCGCCGAGCGGGCCTACGAGTGGCTCGCCCGGCACCAGAACGAGGACGGCTCCTGGTACGCGGCCTACGCCGACGGCGACTTCGCGGACGTCACCGACCGCGGGCGGGAGACGAACTTCGTCGCCTACATCGCGGTGGGGGTGTGGCACCACTACCTCTCCACCGGCGACGACACCTTCCTGGACCGCATGTGGCCCGCCGTCTGCGCGGCGATCGAGTACGTCCTGCGGCTGCAGCAGCCCGGCGGGCAGATCGGCTGGAAGGGCGAGGACGACGGCGGCTTCACGACCGACGCCCTGCTGACCGGCTCCTCCTCCGTCCACCAAGCCCTGCGCTGCGCGCTCGCCATCGCCGAACAGCGTGAAGAGCCCCAGCCGGACTGGGAGTTGGCGGTGGGCGCGCTGCGGCACGCGATCCGCCGGCACCCGGAGCGGTTCCTCGACAAGGACCGCTACTCGATGGACTGGTACTACCCGGTGCTGGGCGGCGCGGTGACCGGCGCGGAGGCCAAGTTCCGTATCGAGGAGGGCTGGGACCGCTTCGTCGTGCCCGGCCTCGGCGTGCGCTGCGTCGTCCCCAACCCATGGGTCACGGGCGGCGAGTCGGCCGAACTCGCCCTCACCCTCTGGGCGATGGGCGAGTCGGACCGGGCGCTGGCCCTCCTGAAGTCGATCCAGCATCTGCGGGACGCCGAGAGCGGCCTGTACTGGACGGGTTACGTTTTCGAGGACGAGGCGATCTGGCCGCAGGAACTGACCACCTGGACGGCCGGCTCGCTCCTCCTCGCGGTCGCCGCCCTGGGCGGCCACGAGGCCACCTGCACGGTGTTCGGCGGCGAGAACCTGCCGAGGGGCCTGGACCCCGACTGCTGCGGCTGAGGCCCCGGCATCCCTGCCGGGGCCTCAGCGCCACCGTACTCAGTGGCGTTGCATCCGTCCGGCGATCGCGTGGCCGACGAACAGATAGACCACCGCCGCCAGGCCGTAGCCCGCCACCACACGGGCCCACGCCTTGTCGAACGTGAACAGGTCACGCGACCAGCCGGCCAGCCAGTTGGCCGCATTGTGGACGAACTGCACCAGGTCATTGGCCCGGTTGGCGTCCAACAGGTACATCAGGATCCACAGCCCCAGGATGAGGGCCATGATGTCGGCGACGATCGCCACGACCGCCCCGGCCCGATTGCCGCTGCTATATCGAGACATGCTTTCCGGATTGCCGCGACTTCCCGGATGAAACCCTGTCGGTACGATGACTGCCGTGGACGCCCTCTACCCCCGGCTGCTCGTCGAGGACTTCGACACCGCGGCCCACTTCTGGACCGAAGCCCTCCGCGACCTCCTCGGCATCGAGCCCGTGAAGGTGCTCCCCGCCGCCGGCTACGCCAACTGGGACCTGGACGGACAGGCCGTCCTCGTGCTGTACGCCCGCAAGGCCATCGCCCAGGTCGTCGGCACCGACTCCCTGCCCTCCGCACCGCCCGCCCAGGACACCGCCATGCTGGTCCTGCGGGTCTCCGACGTCGACGACGCGACGCGCCGGCTGAGCGGGCACGGCGCCACGGTCGTCGCCGAGCCGCAGGACCGCCCCGAGTGGGGGCCGGGCCTGCGCAGCGCGCACCTGAGGGCGCCGGACGGCACCCTGGTGGAGCTGCAGGCCTACTGAGCCTACGAGTTGAGCTCCGCCAGCACCCGAAGCGTGTGGTGGTCGGGGGCCAGCGCCAGCAGATCCGTCACCGGCCCCTTGCGCCACAACTCCAGCCGCTCGGCGATGCGTTCACGCGGGCCGACGAGAGAGATCTCGTCGGCGAAGGCGTCCGGCACGGCCAGCACCGCCTCCTCGCGCCGCCCCCGCAGGAACAGCTCCTGCACGCGCCGCGCCTCCTCCTCGTACCCCATCCGCGCCATCAGATCGGCGTGGAAGTTGCGGGTCGCGTGCCCCATCCCGCCGATGTAGAAGCCGAGCATCGTCTTCACCGGCAGCAGGCCCTCGCGCACGTCGTCGCAGACCCGGACCTGGGCCATGGGGGCGACGAGGAACCCGGGAGGCAGCTGAGCGAGGGCCGGGCCGTAGACGTCGGGACGGCTCGGAGACCAGTACAACGGAAGCCACCCGTCGGCGATACGGGTCGTCTGCTCGACGTTCCTCGGCCCCTCGGCGCCGAGGAGAACGGGCAGGTCGGCCCTCAGCGGATGGGTGATCGGCTTCAGCGCCTTCCCGAGACCGGTCCCGTCCGCGCCCCGGTACGGATGGGAGTGGAACCGCCCCTCCACGGACACCGGCGCCTCCCGCCGCAGCACCTGGCGTACGACGTCCACGTACTCCCGGGTGGCGGTCAGCGGCGACTTGGGGAACGGCCGCCCGTACCAGCCCTCCACCACCTGCGGCCCCGACAGCCCGAGTCCCAGCAGCACGCGGCCGCCGGATAGATGGTCGAGGGTGAGCGCGTGCATCGCGGTGGTCGTCGGCGACCGGGCGGCCATCTGCGCAACGGCCGTCCCCAGCCTGATCCTCGACGTCCGGGCGGCGATCCAGGTCAACGGCGTGAAGGCGTCCGACCCCCACGACTCGGCGGTCCACACGGAGTCGTATCCGAGCCGCTCGGCCTCCTGCGCGAGCGGCACATGGTCGGCGTTGGGACCGCGGCCCCAGTAGCCGAGCGAGAGCCCGAGTCGCATGACGCGCCTCCCTCACAGACACAGATCTGATGGTCAGTCAGTTACCGGACCGCGGGAGGCGACTGTACGGCAACGGCCCCCCACCCGGAAGGGCGAGGGGCCGGCCGTGGAACGGGAGGCGAAGGTCAGCCGCGCTGGATCCCCGAGGTGTCCTGCAGCACGCCACGACGTCCGTCCTGGGTCTGGGCGACCAGACCCGGACCGCGCTGCTCGACGGCCAGGTACCAGGTGCCCGGCGCGAGTTCGGCGATCGGCGTCGGCGAACCGTCCTCCGCGAACAGCGGCCGCGGCACCGGAACGGCGAACCAGAACGGCGAGAACTCCCCGCCGGACGGCTGCGGCTGCCCCTGCGTCGGCTGCGGCTGGGCACCGTAGGGCTGCCCCGGCTGCGGCTGCCCGCCGTACTGCGCCTGCTGCGCGCCCGGGTAGCCGTAGCCACCGGGAGGCTGGGCACCGTACGGCTGCGGGGCCTGCGGCTTGGGCGCCGGGATGAGCGCGGCCTGCAGCGCGGGGACGACGGGGGTGGCGATGGCGGCACCGGCCATGACGAGCGCGGCGATGAAGCCGAGGATGATGCCTGCGGAGGGGCTGGCGGGGTCCGGGACGTCCACCATCGTCCAGAACAGGATCCATACGACGAGGACCGAGAACGCCGCGCCGACCGTGCCGAGGTCCAGGCCGGCCACCTTACGGGGCTGCGGCAGGCACCGGTTGACGACGATCAGCGCGGCGCCGACGACTCCGCCCATGTAGAGGCCGAGCCCGTTGCCGAGGTTGTCCCACGCGGTCGCGTTGTAGCTGCCCAGGCCGTCGACGGAGTAGAGGTGGAGGAACGACGCGATGAACAGCAACACCGCTGCCCCGATCACCACGCCGTCGCCTCGGTTGAGGGAGCGGATATTCACTGCAGGTCCTTCGTCAGTCGTCTCGTCGTCGGTAGACCTTATCGCCCGCCCGACCAGGGTGTCCGCAGGGATCCGCCCACCGATCACGAAGAGCGCAGGAAACTCACGATTCCCTCAGAGATTCCCTGCGCCGCCTTCTGCCGCCAGGCTCCGCTGGTGAGCAGTGCCGCGTCCTTGCTATCGCGCATGTTGCCGCACTCGATGAACACCTTGGGAACCGTTGACAGATTGAGACCGCCGAGATCCTTACGCGTGACGAGTCCGGTGCCGTCGCCGATGTAGTTGGAGGCGGGTTCGCCCGTCACGCGGACGAAGTTGCCCGCGACGCGCTCGCCCAGCGAGGCCGAGGAGGCGACGATCGGGCGGGTGTCGGCGGCGCCCGAGTGCACCGCGCCCGGCAGGATGACGTGGAAGCCGCGGTTGCCGTCCGCGGAGCCGTCGGCGTGGATCGAGATCGCGGCGTCGGCGTGGGCGTCGTTGCCGATGCGGGCCCGTCCGTCGACGCAAGGGCCCCAGGACGGGGAGCCGTTGTCGTGGGTCAGCTTCACCGTCGCGCCCTGCCGCTCCAGCAGCGCCTTCAGCCGGTGCGAGACGTCCAGGGTGAACTGGGCTTCCGTGTAGCCCGCGTTGGTGGAGGTGCCCGTCGTGTCGCACTCCTTCCAGTTCGTGCCGATGTTCACCTTGCGGTTGATCTCGGCGGTGTGCTGGAAGTTGCCGGGGTTGTGGCCCGGGTCGATGACGACGACCTTGCCCTTGAGGGGGCCGGAGGCGGCCGGCGCGGAACTGGTCGGATCGGCGAGCGTCGGCGTCGGACTCGGCGTGCCGGGCTGCTTGGCGTCGCTGGGAGTGGCGGGTGAGGCGGTGACCGCGCCGCCGGTCGCCGCGCTGGTGGAGCTCCGTACCGTCGCCCCGTCCGACCCGCCTCCGCCGCCGGACCCGCCGACGGCGTCGTAGACGAGCCAGCCGAGCAGGGCCCCGGGCACGAGCGCGGCGAGGGCGACGGTGAGGGGGCCGCGGCGGGGACGGCGGGGCTGCGGTGGATCGAAGTCCGGGCCTACGTACGACACGTCTGCGACTCTAACGGCGCCCTCAGATCCCCGCTCCCGTTCGCCGCAGGACGCGCAGCGAGTCGGTCACCGAGACCTCGGTGAAGGCGCCGGACGCGAGTGCCCGGAGGTAGACGCGGTACGGGGCCTGGCCGGTGAACTCGTCCTTCGGGTCCGGGAAGACGTCGTGGATGAGGAGCAGTCCGCCCTCGGCGACGTGCGGGGCCCAGCCCTCGTAGTCGGCGCCGGCGTGCTCGTCGGTGTGACCGCCGTCGATGAAGACCAGGCCGAGGGGGGTGCCCCAGAACGTCGCGATCTGCGGGGAACGGCCCACCAGGGCGACCACGTGCTCCTCCAGGCCCGCCCTGTGCAGGGTGCGCCGGAACGTCGGCAGCGTGTCCATCAGGCCGATCTCCGGGTCGACGGTCTCCGGGTCGTGGTAGTCCCAGCCGGGCTGCTGCTCCTCGCTGCCGCGGTGGTGGTCGACGGTCAGGGCCGTCACCCCGGCCTGCCGGGCCGCGTCGGCGAGCAGGACGGTGGAACGGCCGCAGTAGGTGCCGACCTCCAGCAGGGGCAGCCCCAGCCCGCCCGCCTCGACCGCGGCGGCGTACAGCGCCAGCCCCTCGTGCACGGGCATGAACCCCTTCGCCGCCTCGAAAGCGGCCAGGATCTCCGGCTTGGGCGCCGCGGCCATGGGGTTCCTCCCGGTCGTACGGACATCAACGGCTCCCCATGCTGCCGCACCCCCGGTCACGACTTGGACCGAGGGTGGCCGCAGCGCCCCGAAAGGGGCGCGGGGCCGTATCGATATGCGGCTCCGCCGCGTGGGCGCGACCAGCCACGGCGGCGGGTGAGTCGCCGCACGACAGCCCCCCGAGGGCTACGCGTTCACGCTCTCCCCAGGCAGCGAAAGATCCAGATCCACCGCCCGCTCCTCCCCGGAATGCGTCGCCGCAGAGGCCAGCGGTCCATGGCCGAAGGCCCTCGCGGCCAGCACATACGCCCCTTCGGTCGGCACCGCCAGCACATACGTCCCGTCCGGCTCCGACAGCGCCGACCCCGCCTGCCGCCCCCGCCGGTCGATCAGCGTGACCTTGGCACGGGCCACCGGCGCCCCCTCGGCGTCCAGGACGCGCCCGCGGAACCCGCGCAGCACCTGCTCGGCGCGCTCCAGGGCGGCCTCCTCCTCGCTGCTGGCCCGCAGCCGCGGCGCCCGGTCGGGCTTCGGCAGGAACAGGGCCATCAGCAGGCCGATCGCCACCGCACCCGTCGCGATGAGGAAGGACACCCGGAAGCCGTGCATGGTGGGTATCGCGACCCCGCCGACGTTCTGCGCGGTGTTGGCCAGCACCATCCCGATGACGGCGCTGGAGACGGACGTACCGATGGAGCGCATCAGGGTGTTGAGGCCGTTCGCGGCTCCCGTCTCGGAGGCCGGGACCGCGCCCACGATCAGCGCGGGCAGGGACGAGTACGCGAGGCCGATGCCCGCGCCGAGGACGACCGAGATGACCAGGCTCTGCCAGGCCGCGCTCATCAGGCCGAGGCCCGCGCCGTAGCCGATGGCGATGATCAGCATGCCGAGGATCAGGGTGACCTTGGGGCCGTACTTGGCGGACAGGCGGGCGTACACCGGCGCCGTGACCATCATCGTCAGGCCCAGCGGGGCGACCAGCAGGCCCGCGACGACCATCGACTGGCCGAGGCCGTAGCCCGTCGCCTTCGGGAGCTGGAGCAGCTGGGGAAGGACGAGCGAGACGACGTAGAACGAGACACCGACCATGATCGACGCCAGGTTGGTGAAGAGGACCGCCGGGCGGGCGGTGGTGCGCAGGTCGACGAGGGGGGCGGTGGAGCGCAGCTCGAACAGGCCCCACAGGACGAGGACGACGGCCGCGGCGCCGAACATGCCGAGCGTGGTGCCGGACGTCCAGCCCCAGTCGCTGCCCTTGGTGATCGGCAGCAGGAACAGGACCAGGCCGGCGGAGAGGCCGATCGCGCCCAGGACGTCGAAGGAGCCCTCGGCGCGCATCGGGGACTCCGGTACGACGAGGAGGGTGAGCGCGATGGAGAGGACGCCGAGGCCGGCGGCGCCGTAGAAGAGGGCGTGCCAGTCGGCGTGCTGGGCGACGAGCGCCGCGAGCGGCAGCGCGAGTCCGCCGCCGACGCCGATGGAGGAGCTCATCAGGGCCATCGCGGAGCCGAGCTTCTCGCGGGGCAGCATGTCGCGCATCAGGCCGATGCCGAGCGGGATGGCGCCCATCGCGAAGCCCTGGAGGGTGCGGCCGGCGATCATCGGGAGCAGGGTGCTGGTGAGGGCGCTGACCAGGGCGCCGACGACCATCACCGCGAGACTGAGGATCAGCATCCGCCGCTTGCCGTAGAGGTCGCCGAGGCGGCCCATGATCGGCGTGGCGACGGCGCCCGAGAGCAGTGTCGAGGTCAGGACCCAGGTGGCGTTGCTGGGCGCGGTGTCCAGCAGCTGCGGCAGGTCCTTGATGACCGGGACGAGCAGGGTCTGCATCACCGCGACAACGATGCCCGCGAAGGCGAGCACCGGGACCACGGCTCCGCTCGCTCTCCGGGCGGGCTGGTCGTTCGTCGTGTGCGTCATTGCGTGAGGCCTCCCGTTGGATAAGTGCTGGGTAAACCTCGTATGCGCAGGCAACTATTCCGTTGCTTCGGGACTCTAATCAATCCTTGACCCGGCCATGGGAATCTGAGTCGCCGTCAGGGCTGGTTTCCAATTGGAACGTGTTCTAGTCTGCGCGCCATGAAGGCCTATGTCGCCGGGGTCGGGATGACCCGATTCGAGAAGCCCGAGACCCGTGATTGGCAGTACTGGGACATGGTCCGGGAGGCGGGGAACGCGGCGCTCGCGGATGCCGGAGTGACGTACGACGACGTGGAACAGGTTCCCGTCGGCTACTGCTTCCAGCCCTCCACCGCCGGGCAGCGGGCCGCCTATGAGCTCGGTCTCACCGGCGTTCCGGTCTACAACGTCAACAACAACTGCGCGACCGGCTCGACCGCGCTGATGCTGGCGCGGCAGCTCGTCGAGGGCGGCTCGGCCGACTGCGTCCTGGCGCTGGGCTTCGAGAAGATGAAGAAGGGCGCGCTGGGGGGCGGGGCCGAGGGAGGGGACTTCGCCACCTCTCCCGTCGCCCGGCACTACGGGATCATGGCCGCCCGGCACGGCTTCGAGATGACCCCGCCCACCGCCCAGATCTTCGGCGACGCGGCCCGCGAGCACATGGAGAAGTACGGCACCACCGAGGCCCAGCTGGCCGCCGTCGCCGCCAAGAACCACCGGCACTCCGCGCACAACCCGTACGCGCAGTTCCAGGACGTCTACGAGGTGGCCGACATCCTCGCCGCCCGCACGGTCCACCGGCCGCTGACCAAGCTGCAGTGCTCGCCGACGTCCGACGGGGCGGCCGCGGCCGTGGTGGTGTCGGAGAGGTTCGCGGAGGGGCGGGGGCTCACCGGTCTCGTCGAGATCGTCGCGCAGGCGATGACCACCGACACCGAGGAGTCCTTCGCGTCCGGGTCCTGCGTCGACGTCGTCGGGCAGCCGATGTCCCGTCAGGCAGCCCGGCAGGTGTACGAGCGGGCCGGGGTCGGGATCGAGGACGTGGACGTCGTGGAGCTGCACGACTGCTTCTCGGTCAACGAACTGCTGACCTACGAGGCGCTCGGGATGTGCGGGGAGGGCGAGTCGGGGAAGCTCGTCGAGTCCGGGGCGACCACGTACGGCGGGCGCTGGGTGGTCAACCCGTCCGGCGGCCTGATCTCCAAGGGGCATCCGCTGGGGGCCACCGGGATCGCTCAGGCCGCCGAACTGGTCTGGCAGTTGCGGGGTGCCGCGGGGGAGCGGCAGGTCCCCGGGGCGCGGGTGGGACTCGCGCACAACATCGGGCTGGGCGGGGCGGCGGTGGTGACGCTCCTACGGGCGGCGTAACGCGGCAGAGGCCTGTCCGGCCTTCTTCGGCGCCGCAGGGGCGGCCCAGGAACGCCCGGAGGTTTCGGGTCGGCCGGGGCGGCCTAGGTCCGGCGACCGAAGATTTCGTGGGGCGAAATGCCGATGCAAGGGGCGCAACAGGGTTGAGAGCATGACAGGCATGCTGGAAACCGCTGACGTCACCCGGACACCCCGTCGTACCGCGCGCCCCACGTGGCTGGTCGTGGCCCTTGCCTGCGCGGGTCAGTTCCTGGTCGTGCTGGACGTGTCGGTCGTCAATGTGGCGTTGCCGTCGATGCGGGCCGACCTCGGCTTGAGCGCACAGGGGCTGCAGTGGGTGGTCAACGCCTACGCCATCGCCTTCGCCGGGTTCATGCTGCTCGGCGGGCGGGCCGGCGACCTGTACGGGCGCAAGCGGATGTTCCTGGTCGGGCTCGGCCTGTTCACGCTGGCGTCGCTGGGCGGCGGGCTGGCGCAGGAGGGCGGGCAGCTCCTGGTCGCGCGGGCCGTGCAGGGGCTGGGGGCGGCGGTGCTGGCGCCCTCGACGCTGACCATCCTGACCTCGGCGGTCCCCGAGGGCGCGGCGCGGATGCGGGCCATCGCCACCTGGAGCGC
Source organism: Streptomyces sp. C1-1 (assembly GCF_050214755.1). Lineage (NCBI taxonomy): Bacteria > Bacillati > Actinomycetota > Actinomycetes > Kitasatosporales > Streptomycetaceae > Streptomyces > Streptomyces sp. C1-1. The sequence continues at coordinate 6,912,273 of NZ_CP189826.1, forward strand.
GGTGGGCGCGGGCGGCGGGGCCGCGGGCGGACTGGTCGGCGGAGCGCTGGTGGACGGGCTGTCCTGGCGGTGGGTGCTGCTGATCAACGTGCCGGTCGGCGCGGTGGTGCTGGCCGGCTCCGTGAAGTGGCTGGCGGAGAGCCGCAACGGGGGCGGGCGGCGGCTGGATCTGCCGGGCGCCGTGCTGGTGACGGCCGGGCTCGCCACGCTCGCGTACGGCATCTCGCAGACCGAGGCCGAGGGCTGGACGTCGGCCGCGACCCTGGTGCCGCTGGCCGCCGGGCTCACCCTGATCGCGGCATTCCTGGCCTTGGAGGCGCGTACGACGGCCCCGCTGATGCCGCTCGGGCTGTTCCGGGTGCGGGCGGTGTCGTCGGCGAACGCGGCGATGTTCCTGAACGGCTCCGCGATGTTCTGCATGTGGTTCTTCATGACCCTGTACGCGCAGAACGTGCTGGGCTACACGCCGCTGGAGGCGGGACTGGCGCTCGTGCCGAGCTCCCTGTCGATCATCCTGGGCTCGAAGCTCGCGCCCCGTTTCCTGCCGGCGCTGGGGGCGCGCGGACTGGCCGCGCTGGGGACGCTGATGGCGGCGGCGGGCTATGTGTGGCAGTCGGCGATGACGTCGGAGGGCGCCTATCTGACGGAGATCATGCTGCCGGGCATCCTGATGATGCTGGGGGCCGGGCTGACGGCGACCCCGCTGGCCGCGCTCGCCACCTCGGGGGCGGCGCCCGGGGAGGCCGGCCTGGTGTCGGGGCTGATCAACACCTCGCGGACGATGGGCGGTTCCCTGGGTCTCGCGGTGATGTCGACGATCGCCGCGGCGCGCACGGGCGACCGCCAGACGCCCGCCGCGCTGACCGAGGGGTACGCGCTGGTGTTCCGGACCGGGGCCGGGGTGCTGCTCGCCGGGGTGGTCCTGATGCTGCTATGGCTGCCGCGGCAGAAGGCGGCGGGACGCGGGGAGGGGAATTCCGCTCGGTGAGGCAACGGTCCGGGCCGCTCATGGACTCCTTCAGACATCAAGGAGGTGCCCATGGGGGATCGCAAGGAGGCTCGGGACGCGGAGTTCCAGAGCTTTGTCACCGGCCGATGGCCGCGGCTGGTGCGGACGGCATTTCTCCTCACGGGGGAGCGACACGCCGCCGAGGACCTGGCCCAGTCGACCCTCGAACAGGTCTACGTGGCCTGGCGCAGGGTCGGCTCGGCGGACGACCCGGAGGCGTACGTACGGCGCGTGATGATCAACGCGCACGCGCGCAGGCACCGCAGGAAGCTGCGGGAGTTCCTGGCGCCGAAGGACGACTCCGGCCTGGTCCGCGAGGTCGCCGACACCGGTGACCGCATCGCCCAGGCCGACGACCGCGGAGTCCTGCTGAAGGCGCTGGCGCAACTGCCGCCGCGGCAGCGGGAGGCGGTGGTCCTCAGGTACTGGGAGGACCTGACGGAGACCCAGGTGGCGCAGGCGATGGGCTGCTCCGTCGGCGCGGTGAAGAGCAACGCGGCCAAGGGGATCGCGAAACTGCGTGCCATACCGGGGCTGGCGGAGATGGTGACGAGCGGGGGCGGTAAGTGATGAGCGCGGACCGGGAACCGGACCAGGACATGACGCACAGGGACATCGCCCTCCTGCTGGCCGACGTGGCGGACGGCGTCGACGTCGGTATAGCCCCCACCCAGGCGGTCATCCGGGGCGGGCGGCGACGCAGGGCCCGGAGGTGGGCGGTGGCCGCGGCGGCGGCGCTGGCGATCGTCGGGACGACGGGGACGGTGGCTCTCGCGGGGCTGCCGGGCGGAGACGGCGGGCGCGCCGAACCGGCGGCCACCCGGTCGTCGGCGCCCTCGCCGGACGCCTTCCACGCCGAGCCGCGCCGCACGGAGCTGGCGAGCGGTACGGAGGACGGCAAGGACTGGCAGGTGTTCGTCGACATGTGGGACGCGCCGCGCGACAAGGCGCAGGCGGAGGCCCAGTTGACGGCGATGGGCGAGTACAAGGGCGAGTGGCCGGCGTCCGTGCGGACGGCCGCCGATCTGGTGGGCAAGCGCACCTACTTCGTGCAGCGCAGTTATCAGGGCGACACGTCGGTGGTGATCGAGAACTCCCTGCCCGAGCGGGACGTCAACGTGAGTACGGACATGGAATCGGCCGGGCTGGGCCTGTCGCCGCAGGCCAAGCCCCTGCGTCTGGTGGTCGGCCGGATCGCGAGGACCGCCCTGGAGGTGACCTGCGACTGGAAGGACGGCACCAGCACGGTCCTGCACCGGGTCTCGGGCCGCGAGGCCGACGGCTCGCTGAAGCAGGGCATCCGGTCGGCCGAGGGCTCCCCGGACCGCTGGTTCGTGTGCGTCGCGCCGAAGGGCACGGCCTATGCGAACGCGCGGGTGACGGGGCTGGACCAGTAGCCCCCTCAGAGCCACCCCTGCTGACGGGCCTCCCGCATCGCCTCCATGCGGTTGCGGGTGCCGGTCTTGCCGATGGCCGAGGAGAGGTAGTTGCGGACCGTGGACTCCGACAGGTGCAGCCTGGCCGCGATGTCGGCGACCGTGGCGCCGTCCGCCGAGGCCTTGAGCACGTCGCACTCGCGGGCGGTGAGGGGGTTGGGCCCGGCGCTGAGCGCGGCGGCGGCCAGCGCGGGGTCGATCACGGTCTCGCCGGTCAGCACCCGGCGGATCGCGGCGGCCAGCTCCTCCACCGGGCCGTCCTTCACGAGGAAGCCGGCGGCTCCCGCCTCCATGGCGCGGCGCAGATAGCCGGGCCGTCCGAAGGTGGTCAGGATCAGCACCCGGCAGTCCGGTACCTGCTCGCGCAGCTCGGCGGCCGCGTCCAGGCCGCTCATGCCCGGCAGTTCGATGTCCAGCAGGGCCACGTCCGGGCGGTGCGTCAGCGCGGCGTCCACGATCGCGTCACCGGCGCCGACCTGGGCGACGACCTCCAGGTCGGCCTCCAGGCCCAGCAGCAGGGCGAGCGCGCCGCGCATCATCCCCTGGTCCTCGGCGAGCAGCACCCGCACGTTCTTGGTCGGCCGGTGTTCCCGCGGCATCTCGTCCACGGGCCAAGAGTAAGGGCGCGGCCGGCCGGCCGGACCTCCTAAAGACTCGGCATGGTTCCGTTCCGGAAGGCTTGACGGTTTCTGACGGCGGCCCAACAATCGCCTCTGCATTGAGAGTTCGCCTTTGCAATTCCCGTCTCCGTACTCCCACCCGCATTTGTTCGGCATTTCGATCGGTGAAAGAAATCCGGGATTGGCTTCGAACGCCGTTCGGTATACCGGACAGTGAAGGAGGCTCCACCGTGTTCCCCAGACTCAGAACCGCGGCCCTGGCAGCGCTGTCGGCGCTCGTCACGGTGCTCGCGCTCGCCGTCGGCATTCCGCAGGCCCAGGCGGCGAGTTCGCTGCCCTGCGACGTCTACGCCGCCGCGGGCACCCCCTGTGTCGCCGCGCACAGCCTGGCGAGGGCGCTGTACTCCTCGTACAACGGCTCCCTCTACCAGGTGCAGCGGGCCTCCGACAGCGCCACCAAGGACATCGGGCTGCTGGCCGCCGGCGGGTACGCCAACGCGGCGGCCCAGGACACCTTCTGCGCCGGCACCACCTGCATCATCACCAAGATCTACGACCAGTCCTCGCGCCACAACGACCTGACCGTCGAGGGCGCGGGAGGCGCCGGGGCGGCCGACGTCGGCGCGCCCGCGGACGCCCTTCCGGTGACCGTCGGCGGCCATCAGGTCTACGGCCTGGAGATCTCGGCGGGCATGGGCTACCGGGACAACTCCACCTCGGGCGTCGCCACCAACGGCGGCGCGGAGGGGATGTACATGGTCACGTCCGGCACCCACGTCAACGGCAGCTGCTGCTTCGACTACGGCAACGCCGAGACGAACAACAAGGACACCGGCAACGGCCACATGGACGCGATCAACTTCGGTACCGAGTGCTGGTTCTCCCCCTGCTACGGCCAGGGCCCGTGGGTGCAGGCGGACCTGGAGAACGGGCTGTTCCAGTCCAACCTCGGCTACAGCACGAACTCCTCCAACACCGGTACGGGCGCGCTGCCGTTCGTGACCGCGCTATTGAAGAACAACGGCCAGGACCATTTCGCACTGAAATGGGGCAACGCCCAATCCGGCGGGCTGACCACGACCTATTCCGGCAGTGAGCCCACCAACGCCGGCGGTTACTCGCCCATGCACCAGGAGGGCGCCATCGTCCTCGGCACCGGCGGCGACAACAGCAACGGCTCCATCGGCTCCTTCTTCGAGGGCGTCATGACCTCCGGCATCCCGACGGACGCCGCGGACAACTCCGTCCAGGCCAACATCGTCTCCGTCGGCTACGGCGGCGCGACCGGCTCCACCGGGACGCTCACCCCCGGCTCGGAGATCTCGCTGAAGGCGACCACGTCCTGCTGCACCAGCGACTACATCCGCCACCAGAACAACACGGCCGTCATCTCCTCGATCACGTCCAGCAGTTCGGCCCTCGACAAGAGCGACGCCACCTGGATCGTCCGCCGCGGCCTCGCCGACGCCTCCTGCGTCTCCTTCGAGTCGCGCAACTATCCCGGCGACTTCCTGCGCCACTACAACTACCAGCTGCTGCGGCAGCCGATGACCGGCACCACCCAGTACAGACAGGACGCCACGTTCTGTCCGACGACCGGCAAGAGCGGCACGGGCACGTCGTTCGCGTCGTACAACTACCCGACGAAGTTCATCCGCCACTACAACTTCAACGCGTACATAGCGAGTGACGGAGGCTCCAACACCTGGGACAGCGCCACGTCCTGGACGGACGACGTGAGCTGGGTGGTCAGCGCGCCCTGGGCGCCGTAGCCGCCACGGGGAGCGGTGCGTCGCCGGGCTCCAGGGGGAGCTCGGCGGTGACCGTGAAGCCGCCTCGCGACGACGGGCCGGCCCGCAGGGAGCCGCCCGCCGCCGCGAGGCGCTCGGCCAGGCCCTTCAGGCCCGTGCCGCCGACCCCGGGGGAGGAAGGGAAGGCCGGTTCGCCGCCGCCGTCGTCGTCGACCGTCAGGCGGACCTGCTCGGAGGTGCCGTCGACGGTGATCTCGCAGCGGGTCGCGCCCGCGTGCCGCACGACGTTCGTGACGGCCTCCCGCACCACCCAGCCCAGCAGGACCTCGGTCTGCGGCGCGAGGGGCGTACCCGAACGCCGTACCACCGGCTCCACGTCGGCCGCCTCCAACACCGAGCGGGCGCGGTCGAGTTCGGTGCCGAGGCTGCCCTCCCGGTAGCCGGTGACGGCCTCCCGGATCTCGGTGAGGGCCTGCCGGCCCACGGACTCGATGTCGGTGATCTGGGCCAGTGCCGCGTCCAGGTCGCGCGGGGCCAGCCGGCGGGCGGCCTCCGACTTCACCACGATCACCGACATGGTGTGGCCGAGCAGGTCGTGCAGGTCGCGGGAGAAGCGCAGCCGCTCCTTCTCCACGGCCTGGTGGGCGAGTTGCTCGCGGGCGGCGCGCAGTTCCCGTACCGCCTCGGACAGCGAGAGGATCGCCGCGGTCACCATGGTCGAGATGAAGGTGGCGTAGGCGATGTTCAGGCCGTTCCAGCCGTCGCGCGCGGTGGAGACCACCCCGGCCAGCAGGGCGACCCCGGTGCCGGACCAACGCAGGTGCTCACCGCGCAGGGCCGCGCCCGTGGCCAGGCCGAGCATGGGGAAGAACAGCAGCCAGTTGTGACCGTAGCCGCCGGCCAGCCCGCAGGTGATCGCGGCCATCACGGCGAGCGCCACCCGTGTGGAGACCGCCTGCCGCTTCTCCTTCACGAACGCCCGCGTCGCCACGAAGATGTACAGCGAGTTGAAGGTGAGCAGCCCCAGACCGCCGATCCACGGGTTGGGGGTCTTGCCCTGGAAGAGGCTGGCGAACGCGCCCAGCCCCATCAGCAGCCACGGCAGCAGGGAGAACGCGGTCGGCGGCGGGCCCGGGTGCTCGGGCACCTCGGCGCCGGTCCGGCGCGCTTCCTTCTGCGCGGCCTTGAAGGCCCGCATGTCCGCCTGCCACCGCTCCCGCGCCGCCCGCCACTGCCGCAGCTGACAAGCGACCCCACGCGTCCACTTCATGGTCCTCGTCCCCCGTTCAGGCGGTCCGTCCGGACCGCCGGTACGACAGCACAGCGTACGAACCGAACGCCAGCAGCCAAGCCCCCAGGACACAGACCGAGCCGAGCGCCGGAGCGTGTCCGTCCGCGACCGACGTGCCCAGCTGGGCGAACCGGTAGGTGGGCGTGTACGCGGACAGGGCGCGCAGCCAGCCCGGGAAGAGGGCGACGGGGAACCACAGGCCGCCGAGGACGGCCAGGCCCAGGTTGCAGGCCGTGTTCGCCACGCCGGTGGTCTGTCCGGTCAGCCGGTAGCCGTTGCCCAGGCCCAGCAGTGTGAACGGCAGCGAGCCCAGCCACAGCAGCAGCGCGATCGCGCCCCACTGCCAGGCCGCCAGCCGTACCCCGTTGACCAGACCGCCCGCCGCCAGCACCGCCACGATCGCCGGCAGCACGGTCACCGAGCCGGTCAGCGCCCGCCCGACGACGACCTGCCGCGGTGTCATCGGCGTCACCCGCAGCTGCCGCAGCCACCCGATCGCCCGGTCCTCGGCGACCCCGCCGCCGGTGTTGAGCGCGGACCCGACGGCCCCGTACCCCGCCATCCCCACCATCGCCGCGGTCTTGTAACTCCCGTCGTCCGCGCCGAGGTTGGTGAACAGCAGATACATCAGCACGGGCATGGCGACCCCGCCGACGACGAACCCGACGTCGCGGAGGGTACGACGCACTTCGAGACGCAGGTAGTCGAACATCACGAGGCCTCCTTGACGCCGGTGTCCTCGGGGGCCGATGCAGCCCGTCTGGGGGAGTTTGAGGAAGAGGCCCGTTCAGGCCCGAACGAAGGTCTGGGGGCAGAGCCCCCAGCAGCGGTCAGGGCAAGAAACGCGTCGTCCAAGGACGCCGGCGCCACCTCCAGCCCCCGTATCGCCCCCAGCCCCGCCAGTGCCACCACCGTGGCATCGGGATCGTCCGTCCGCAGCCGCGCGCGGTCCCCGCGCACCTCCAGCGACCGTACGCCCGGCAGCCGCTCCAGCCCCCGGGTGCCGCCTCCGGCGAGGTCGAAGGCGACCAGGCCACCGCCCACCGACCGCTTCAGCTCCTCGCTCGTGCCGTCGGCGACGATCCGGCCGCCGTCGATGACGAGGATGCGGTCGGCGTGGGCGTCCGCCTCCTGGAGGTGGTGCGTGGAGAACAGCACCGTGTGACCGAGGCGCGCGTAGGACCGCATCGACGCCCAGAAGGCGTGCCGCGCCTCCACGTCCAGGGCGGCCGTCGGCTCGTCCAGCACGATCAGGGCGGGGTTTCCGGCGAGGGCGACGGCGAAGCGGACCCGCTGCGTCTGGCCGCCGGACAGCCGGTCCACGCGGCGTCCGGCCAGCTCCGTGATCCCGGCCAGCCGCAGCGCCCGCTCGACCGGCATCGGCGCCGGATAGCGTCCGGCGACGAAGGCGACCAGCTCGCGCACGGTGACCCGGGGCACCGCGCGGCCCTCCTGCAGCATGGCGCCGACCCGCCCGGCACGCACCGCGGCGCTCGGGGGCCGCCCGAACAGCTCGACGGTGCCCTCGTCGGGCTCGTTCAGGCCGAGCAGCAGGGAGATCGTCGTCGACTTGCCGGCGCCGTTGCGGCCCAGGAGGGCGACCGTCTCGCCTCGCGCGATGGTCAGATCGACGCCGTCGACGGCGCGCACGGCGCCGAACTTCTTGACCGCCCCCGTGAAGGACACGGCGGCGCATTCCGTCTGTGTCATGGCTACGACGCTACGAAGTCCGCGCCCCGGTCCGGCAGATGCGCTTGTACGGACCTGGGCAGGACAAATGTCACGGCCGGTCCGGCGCACCCCGAACGGACCTGACACGGCGTCAGGAGCCTTCACAAGTGACGAGCCCTGGGCTATACAGAGGGCGCCGGACTGGAACGCGTTCTAGATCGGTCACCGTGACGACCTCGGTCGCGGCCGACGGTGCGGACGGCCGCGCCGAGGTCTTGAGCCACTCGATCCACCAGGAGCCGTATGCCCATCGACGCAGCGAAGGCCCTCGCCGCCGAACCCCGGTCCGGCGAGATCACCTGGGACCACAAGGACGTCCAGCTCTACCACCTCGGCATCGGCGCCGGCATCCCGGCCACCGACCCCGACGAGCTGCGCTACACCCTGGAGTCCCGGCTGCACGTCCTGCCGAGCTTCGCCACCGTCGCGGGTGCCGGTTCCCCCGGCGTGATCAGCGGTCTGTCCATGCCGGGCGTGGACGTCGACCTGGCCAAGGTCCTGCACGGCGGCCAGTCGCTGACCATCCACCGCCCCCTTCCGGCGCGGGGCACCGCCACTGCCACCGGCCGCATCGCCGCCGTCCACGACAAGGGCAAGGCGGCCGTCCTGGTCATGCGTACGGAGGTCGCCGACGCCGACGGCCCGCTGTGGACCAACGACGCCCAGATCTACGTACGAGGGGAGGGCGGCTGGGGCGGCGACCGCGGCCCCTCCACCCGCCTGGAACCTCCCGTCGGCGAACCCGACCGCATCGTCGAACGCACCGTCCGCGAGGACCAGGCCCTGCTCTACCGCCTCTCGGGCGACTACAACCCGCTGCACGCCGACCCCGAGTTCGCCAAGCTCGCCGGGTTCGACCGGCCCATCCTGCACGGCCTGTGCACCTACGGCATGACGCTCAAGGCGGTCGTCGACACCCTGCTCGGCGGGGACGTGAGCCGGGTGCGCTCGTACTCCACCCGGTTCGCGGGCGTGGTGTACCCGGGGGAGACGCTGCGGATGCGCATGTGGCACACGCCTCGGTCCACCACGGTCGCCGTCAGCGCGGTGGAGCGGGACGACGCACCGGTCCTCGCCGACACGGTCGTCGAACACGGTTAACACAGACAGCAGTTGAGGGGAGCCGCACGATGCGCGCAGCCGTACTGCAGGAGATCGGCCAGGACAAGCTGGAGGTCCTCGACGACGTCGAGGCCGTGGGATTCGGGCCCGGCAAGGTGCGCATCCGGGTCCGGGCGACCGGGCTGTGCCACTCGGACCTGTCCGCGATGAGCGGGGTGCTGCCGCAGCCCGCGCCGTTCGTGCCCGGACACGAGGGGGCGGGGGAGATCCTAGAAGTCGGCGACGGGGTCACCCACTTGAAGGCGGGCGACCGGGTGGTCGTGTGCTGGCTGCCGGCCTGCGGCGCCTGCCCCGCCTGCAAGCGCGGCCAGACCGAGCTGTGCCTGGCCGGGTTCATGAACGCCGGCACCCCCAACTTCCGCCGCCCCGGCGGCGATGTCTTCGGCTTCGCCGGCACCGGCACCTTCGCCGAGGAGGTCGTCGTCGACGCGGGCTGCGCGGTGCCGATCCCGGAGGACGTGCCCTTCGACATCGCGGCGCTGATCGGCTGCGGGGTGACCACCGGGCTCGGGGCCGCCCTCAACACCGCCGACGTGGAGGCCGGTTCGTCGGTCGCCGTCATCGGCTGCGGCGGTGTCGGCATCTCGGCGATCCAGGGCGCGCGGCTGAAGGGCGCGGCTGAGATCGTCGCCGTCGACCCGGTGGCCGCGCGTCGCGAGTCGGCCCTCGGGTTCGGCGCCACCAAGGCCGTCTCACCGGACGAACTGGGCGACGCCAAGCAGCAGGTGACCGCCGGGGAGGGCTTCGACTATGTCTTCGAGGTCGTCGGCAAGTCGGCCACCGCCCGGACGGCGTACGACAACACCCGGCGCGGCGGCACCCTCGTCGTCGTCGGCGCGGGCGCCATGGACGACTTCCTCCAGCTCAACATGTTCGAGCTGTTCTTCGACGAGAAGCGCATCCTGCCGTCGATGTACGGCGGCGGCGACGTCCTGCGCTCCTACGAGCGCACCATCGCCCTGTGGCGGGCGGGCCGCATCGACCTGAACGGCCTGATCACGCACCGGGTGCCGCTGACCGAGATCAACGAGGCGCTGGACCAGATGCGCACCGGCACCGCCCTGCGCACCTGCATCGAGATCTGAGGGGCGCCGCGGATGTCACTGCCACTGGAAGGACTGTCGGCCGTCGTCACCGGCGCGGGCCGGGGCCTGGGCCGCGCCGAGGCGCTCGAACTCGCCCGGCTCGGCGCGGCCGTCGTCGTCAACGACTACGGCCAACCGGGCCGGGACGGCTCCGGGGAGGCCTCCGCGGGCCCCGCCGAGGAGGTCGCCGCCGAGATCCGCGCCGCCGGCGGCCGGGCCACCGCCCACACCGGGGACGTGGCCGACTTCCAACAGGCCCGCCAGCTCGTGGAGTTGGCCATCGAGGAGTTCGGCAAGCTGGACATCCTGGTCAACAACGCGGGCATCCTGCGCGACCGCATGGTCTTCTCCATGACCGAGGGCGAGTGGGACTCGGTGATCAGGGTCCACCTCAAGGGCCACTTCAACACGACCCACTTCGCCGCCGTCCACTGGCGCGAGCGCTCCAAGGCGGCGGGCGGCCCGGTCTACGGCCGGATCGTGAACACCTCCTCGGAGGCGTTCCTCGCGGGCTCCGCGGGCCAGCCCAACTACGCGGCGGCCAAGGGCGGAATCGTCGGCCTGACCACCTCCACGGCCCTTGCCCTCGCCAAGTACGGGGTCACGGCCAACGCCATCTGCCCGCGCGCCCGCACCCGGATGACCGAGGACGTCTTCGCCGGGTTCGAGCAGCCCGCCGACGGCCTCGACCCGCTCGCTCCCGAGCACGTCGCCCCGCTGGTGGGCTACCTCGCCTCACCCGCCGCGGCCCGCGCCAACGGCCAGCTCTTCGTCGTGCACGGCGGCATGGTCGCGGTCGTGGACCGGCCGCGCGTGCGGGCCAAGTTCGACAGCAAGCAGGACACCTTCACCTACGACGAGCTGGACGCCGTACTCACCGCGCACTACGCCGGGCGGCCCGAGGGGGAGACGTTCGCCGCGGCGGAGGTGCTCGGCCTGAAGCGGACGTAGAGCCGACCTGAAGCCGACGTCGAGCGGACGTGGACACGCGGAAGGGCCCGCACACCGGCCGGTGTGCGGGCCCTTCCCTGCGTACCCTCAGGCAGCTGCCTCGGTGTCCTCGGCCGGCTTGCGGTGCCGGCCACGAGGGGCCGAGTCACCGTCCTGGGCCGAGTTCGGACCCCGGTGACGGCCGTGACCGGCGTCCTCCTGGGCCTCGGTGGACAGCGGCTGCATGGTGCGTGCGTCGCTCATCGGAAGGATTCACCCCGTCAACATGATCTTTCGAACAGCCCGGCGAGTCTAACCAGCACCCCACCACCCGGATCCAGGCGGCCACGCCCATCGGCACTAGTTCGTTACAAGACGTCCCAAGGGGGCTTCCCGCAACGGCACCGGACGGGCCACGACCGGTTCCGAAGGGTCCGGTTGTGACGGTTCGTCCGCCGTCGCAGGAGCGGCCCCCGACACCGTCCGCACGGCCGTACCGTCCTCTCCCGAACCCTCCGGAACCGCTTCCCCCGCTTCCCCCGGGGGCGCCGCCATCCGCGCCAGACCGCACGGCGTCTCGGCCGTCGCGCACGGCAGTTGCAGCACCCCGTCCCTGGTCCACAGCCCCGCCCCGGCCAACCAGCCGGCCGGCGCCGGGAAATGGTGCACCTGCCGCCGGTCCGGCCGCCACAGCCCCACCCAGCCGCCCATCGGCCCGTCCACGCGCAGCGCCACCGCACAGCTCTCCGGCATCAGCACGAGCCCCGGCTGGATCGCGAACGGCGTCACCGAGCAGTCCGGCACCCGCAGACACTCCGGGAACCGCACCGGAAGCGTGCTGCCCAGCACCCCCCAGCCCAGCCGGTCCTCGCCCGGCGACGGCGCGTCCGAGCGGAGCAGCACCAGCCCGCTGTCCGGGTCGGCCAGCAGCAGCCGGTCGTTGCTGCCGTCGGTGATCTGCAGGAAGGGAGACACCTCGCCGCCCCGCCCCAGGTCCACCACGACCGTCTTCGTGCGCCCGCCGACCTCCCGGTCCAGCGCCAGCATCCGGCCCGCGTGGTCCAGCCACACCCCGCCCGAGCAGCGCCCCGGGATCTCCGTCAGGGGCTCCGGCCCGAAGGCCCCGCCCGCCACCAGCCACAGCGTGCTGGCACGCCGGCCCACCGCCAGGGCGTACGCCTTCTCGCCGCCCGGCGCCGGGGGCAGCAGCCGCAGCGGAGCGTCCTCGTCCGGGCACTCGACCGCGCCGAGGAACACCTCGCCGGTGCCGGGGCCGGTCGGATACAGCAGGGAGAAGACGTGCCGCCCGTCCGTGGGCCGGCGGATCAGCACCCGCCCGTCGCCCATCGGCTGCACCTCCGTGCCGGGCTCCTCCGGCTGGTTGCCGGGCAGCGGCACCGCGTACGGCTCGGGGCCGTCCAGCGTCCAGCGCTCCGGGAACCAGCAGTCGCCGTCCAGGGCGAGGCGGGCGGCGTAGGCGCCGTCCGCGGTGATGGAGCAGCCCACCGCCGGAGCACCGTCCCCGGGAGCAGCCTCGGGCTCGAACGCACAGGCCGTCATCGTCTGGTCACCTCCGGTCACGAAGCTAGTTTTCACACGCACACACGGGGGGCCACGAGGCTCCTGCTTCACGCATACGGGTGGTAGAGGAACGATTCGCCTGAGGGAAGGGGGACCGCTGTGCTGGGGGTGGCCGCCGACCGTCCCGGTCACCGGAACCGTGCGCGACCGGCCGCGGACATCGGTTCAGCGGCACGGATCAGGCAGGTAGCCTTCTGTCCGTGCCCCGTCTGTCTGAAGTCATCGCCGCGCTGGACGACCTGTGGCCCGCCGAGCGGGCCGAGTCCTGGGACGCGGTCGGCACCGTCGTGGGCGACCCCGGCCAGGAGGTCACCCGGGTCCTGTTCGCCGTCGACCCGGTCCAGGAGATCGTCGACGAGGCGGTCAAGCTCGGCGCCGGCCTGCTCGTCACCCACCACCCGCTCTACCTCCGCGGTACGACGACGGTGGCGGCGACCCACTTCAAGGGCCGCGTCGTGCACACCCTCATCAAGAACGACATCGCGCTGCACGTCGCCCACACCAACGCCGACACTGCCGACCCGGGCGTCTCCGACGCCCTCGCCGGCGCCCTCGACCTCCGTGTCGTACGACCGCTCGTGCCGGACGCGAGCGATCCGCACGGCCGCCGGGGCCTCGGCCGCATCTGCGAACTGGACCACCCGCTGCCGCTGCGCGAACTCGCCGCCCGGGCCGCCGAGCGCCTGCCCGCCACCGCGCAGGGCATCCGCGTCGCCGGCGACCCCGAGGCCACGATCCGCACCGTCGCCGTCAGCGGCGGCTCCGGCGACAGCCTCTTCGACCAGGTCCGCGCAGCGGGCGTCGACGCCTTCCTCACCGCCGACCTGCGCCACCACCCGGCCTCCGAGGCCGTCCTCCAAAGCCCCCTCGCGCTGCTCGACGCGGCGCACTGGGCCACCGAGTGGCCCTGGTGCGAGCTGGCCGCCACCCAGCTCGACGAAATCTCCGACCGCCACGGATGGGACCTGCGCGTCCACGTCTCCAAGACGGTCACCGACCCGTGGACCAGCCACTCCCCTTCACCTGGAGCCCCCAACTGAACGCCGCGCCCGCCGACCAGATCCGACTCCTCGACGTCCAGGACCTCGACGTACGTCTGCAGCAGCTCGCGCACAAGCGCAGGTCGCTGCCCGAGCACGCCGAGATCGAGTCGCTGACCAAGGACCTCACGCAGCTGCGCGACCTCCTGGTCGCCGCGCAGACCGAGGAGAGCGACACCGCCCGCGAGCAGACCAAGGCCGAGCAGGACGTGGACCAGGTGCGCCAGCGCGCCGCCCGCGACCAGCAGCGCCTGGACTCCGGCGCGGTCACCTCCCCCAAGGACCTGGAGAACCTCCAGCGCGAGATCGCCTCCCTCGCCAAGCGCCAGGGCGACCTCGAGGACGTCGTCCTGGAGGTCATGGAGCGCATCGAGTCCGTGCAGGAGCGGGTGCGCGAGCTGACCGCCCGGGTCTCCTCCGTCCAGTCGAAGATCGACGACGCCACCGCGCGCCGGGACGCGGCCCTCGAGGAGATCGACGGCGAGGTCGCCACGGTGACCAAGGAACGCGAGGTCATCGCCGGCACCATCCCCGCGGACCTGCTCAAGCTCTACGACAAGCTGCGCGAGCAGCAGGGCGGCATCGGCGCGGCCAAGCTGTACCAGCGCACCTGCCAGGGCTGCCGCCAGGAGCTGTCCATCACCGACTTCAACGACGTCCGCGCGGCGGCCCCCGACACGGTGGTGCGCTGCGAGAACTGCCGCCGCATCCTGGTGCGCACATCCGAGTCCGGCCTGTAGACGTCCTCAAGGAGCCTGTGCGGTGCGGGAGTTCATCGTCGAAGCCGACGGCGGGTCGCGGGGCAACCCGGGCCCCGCGGGCTACGGAGCGGTCGTGCTGGACGCGGCGACGGGGGAGACGCTGGTGGAGGCGGCCGAGTACATCGGCGTCGCCACGAACAACGTCGCCGAGTACCGGGGGCTGCTGGCCGGGCTGCGGGCGGCCCATGGGCTCGACCCCGCCGCGACCGTGCACGTCCGTATGGACTCCAAGCTGGTCGTCGAGCAGATGTCGGGCCGCTGGAAGATCAAGCACCCGGACCTGAAGCCGCTGGCGACGGAGGCGGCACGGGTGTTTCCCGCGGAGCGTGTCACGTACGAGTGGATACCGCGGGAGCGGAACAAGCACGCGGATCGGCTGGCGAATGAGGCGATGGATGCCGGGAGTCGGGGGGAGCAGTGGTCGGCGGCGGAGTCGACGGCCGAACTGTCTGCTCGCCGGGTCACTCCGGCTTCCCGTCGCGGAGCGGCGGAGAGTCTGGGCGGCGGAGCCGCTGTCGCTGACGGGGCGGGGGCCGACGGCGCCGCGAAGGCCGAGGCCGACGCGCGGGCCGCGAACGCCGTCGCCGCCCCGGGCTGGGCTCCCGCGGACATGGGCGCCCCCGCCACCTTCGTACTGCTGCGGCACGGTGAGACGCCGCTGACCCCGCAGAAGCGGTTCTCGGGAAGCGGCGGTACGAACCCCGCGCTGTCCGAGGTCGGACGGGAGCAGGCCGAACGGGTCGGCGCCGCGCTGGCCCGCCGAGGGACGGTCCAGGCGATCGTCGCGTCCCCCCTCGCCCGTACCCGCGAGACGGCCGCCGTCGTCGCCCGGCACCTCGGCCTGGAGGTGAGCGTCGAGGACGAGATCAGGGAGACGGACTTCGGCGCCTGGGAGGGCCTGACGTTCGCCGAGGTCCGCGAGCGCTACCCGGACGACCTGACCAGATGGCTCGCCGACCCCACGGTCGAACCCTCCGGCGGCGGCGAGAGCTTCGCGGCGACGGCGACCCGTATCGCCGCGGCCCGCGACAAGCTGGTCGCGGCCTACGCGGGCCGCACCGTCCTGCTCGTCTCCCACGTCACGCCCATCAAGACGTTCGTCCAACTCGCCCTGGGTGCCCCGCCGGAGGCTCTGTTCCGCATGGAACTCTCGGCCGCTTCCCTGTCGGCGGTGGCGTACTACGCGGACGGCAACGCGAGCGTACGGCTCTTCAACGACACGTCCCACCTGCGCTGAAGCCCTCGCGGGCGGGCCGCGTCACACGCTCCGTAGCCCCGCCGCCTCGCGGGCCAGCGCCTCGACGCGCCCCCAGTCGCGGGCGGCGACGGCATCCGCGGGGAGCATCCAACTGCCGCCCACGCAGCCGACGTTGGGCAACGCCAGATAGTCGGGGGCGTCGCCGGGCCCGATCCCGCCGGTCGGACAGAACCGGGCCTGCGGCAGCGGGCCCGCCAGCGACCGCAGATACGCCGTACCGCCCGCCGCCTGTGCCGGGAAGAACTTCATCTCCCGCACCCCGCGTTCGAGCAGTGCCACGACCTCCGACGTGGTCGACACCCCCGGCAGGAACGGCACCCCGGACGCCCGCATCGCCTCCAGCAGTACGTCCGTCCATCCCGGGCTCACCAGAAACCGCGCCCCGGCCGCGACCGACTCCCGCACCTGCTCCGGAGTGATCACGGTCCCCGCCCCGACCACCGCGTCCGGCACCTCGGCGGCGATCGCCCGGATCGCGGCCGGCGCGGCCGGCGTCCGCAGCGTCACCTCGACGGCGGGCAGCCCGCCCGCGACGAGCGCCCGCGCGAGCGGTACGGCGTCCGCCGCGTCCTCGATGACGACGACGGGCACGACGGGGGCGAGATCGAGCAACGACGAGACCATGCCGACATCGTGCCCGCGCCGTGCATCCTGCGCAAAGCTCATTGCACATGCTGCAACGTGCTCGCGGGGGCGGGTCCGCTCAGTGCACCTCGTCCACCAGCACGTCGAGCATCCACGCCTTCCCGGCACCCTTCGGAGGCTCGACCTCCACCACGTACCCGAGGTCCCGCAACGCCTCGACCAGCCCAGCCGGGTCCTTCGGCGCGACCCCGGCCGCCAGCAGGCTCCGTACGATCCGCCCCTTCGTCGCCTTGTTGAAGTGGCTGACCACCTTCCGCGTCGGCGCGTGCAGCACCCGCACGCTCGCCGTCCGCCCGGCGACCCCGCCCTTCGGCTTCCAGGCGGCCGCGTAGGCGGAGGACCGCAGATCGAGGACGAGCCCGTCGCCGGCGGCCTCGGGCAGCACGGTCGCCATGGGCGTCCGCCAGTGCGCGCCGAGCGCACCGAGACCGGGCAGCTTCACCCCCATCGAGCACCGATAGGAGGGAATCCGGTCGGTCACCCGGACGGCACCCCACAGCCCGGAGAAGACGAGCAGCGACCGGGCGGCCCGCTTCTTCGCGGCGGCGTCGAGGGAGGCGAGGTCCAGGGCGTCGTACAGCACCCCCGTGTAGATCTCCCCGGCGGGCCGCGCCCCGGCCGTCGGCAGCCCGGCGTTCTTCGCGACCTCGCCCCGCAGCCCCTCACTCAGCCCGAGCACCTCGCGCGCCTTGTCCTCGTCCCCGGCGCACAGCTCGACCAGCTCCCCGAGCACGGCCGCACGGGCCTCCGTCAGCCCTGGCAGGGACAATGACTCCAGCTTCAGCGGAGCGCCACGGCCGGAGGACGCCTTGCCTTCGGAGGGCGGCAGCAGGACAAGCACGGAAGATCTCCCTACCGGGACTGTTGCAGAAAGCCCCGGCGTTCACGCCGGGGATGAATGCATTTTAAGACTGCTCTGACGTGCAGGTTAGAGCGGACGTTTTTGCTGCTCGATGTACTGGCGGACGATCGCCAACGGTGCTCCGCCGCACGATGCGGAGAAGTATGAGGGCGACCACAGGTGCCCCTGCGTGATGGCGCGGTTGATCCGGCCGGTGAACTCTGCCGTATCCGGCGGGCGGAGACGCCTTTGAGGCTGTTGACCAGCTTGGAGACGGCGACCTTCGGCGGGTAGTTGATCAGCAGGTGGACGTGATCGCGTTCGCCGTTGAACTCCTTCAGTTCCGCCTCGAAGTCCTCGCAGACCTTGCGCATGATCTCTTCGCAGCGTGTCAGCATCTCGTCGTTGAACACCCCGCGCCGGTACTTCGTCACGAAGACCAAATGCACCGTGCATCGCCGAAACAACGTGCCTGCCCCGCCTGTAGTCGTTCTGTCCATCCATGACACCAATCGTCATAGGATCATGGTCGTGCAGCTCCGCTACAACTACCGGGTCTACCCCGACGCCGCGCAGCGCCGTGCGCTGGCCAGTGCGTTCGGCTGCGCCCGCGTGGTGTGGAACGACTGCCTGCGCGACCGGAAACAAGCGCACGCGGCCGGGCTGCCGTACGTGACGTCGGCCGACTTGTCCCGGCTTCGCATCACCCAGGCCAAGCGCACCGCCGAGCGGGCCTGGCTCGCCGACGTCTCAGCCGTCGTCCTGCAACAGTCCCTTCGGGACCTCGACGCCGCCTACAAGAACTTTTTCGACAGCCTCACGGGCAAGCGGCGGGGGCGCAAGGTCGGCCCTCCCCGCTACAAGTCGAAGAAGGACACCCGGCAGTCGATCCGCCTCAACACCAACGCCTTCTGCCTCCAGGAGAACGGCACGGTGTATGTGGCCAAGGTAGGCAACCTCAAGGTCAAATGGTCCCGCCGACTTCCAGCCGCCCCGACCTCCCTCACCGTCACCAAAGACAGCTCCGGCCGGTACTTCCTCAGCTTCGTCGTCGACACGGACCCGGATCTCCTCCCCCGGCTGGAAATCGACGCCGGTATCGACCTCGGCCTGTCCGCCTTCGCGGTCCTGTCCAACGGGCAGAAGATCGACAGCCCGCGCTTCCTGCGCCGGGCCGAGAAGAAGCTCAAGCGCCTTCAGCGGGAGCTGTCCCGCAAGGCCAGGGGATCGAAGAACCGGGCCAAGGCCCGGATCAAGGTCGCACGCCAGCACGCCAAGGTCGCCGACCGGCGCAGGGACTGGCACCACAAGGCATCCACACAGATCATTCGCGACAACCAAGCGGTGTACGTGGAAGACCTCGCGGTGTCCGGCCTCAGCCGCACCCGGCTCGCCAAGTCCGTGCACGACGCGGGATGGTCCGCGTTCGTGGGAATGCTTCAGTACAAGGCGGCTCTGCACGGCCGCACCTTCGCCAAGGTGGATCGCGCCTTCCCGTCCTCGCAGGTCTGCTCGGCTTGCGGATTCCGGGACGGCCCCAAGCCCCTGCCCGTCCGTGCGTGGACCTGCGGCGAGTGCGGCACGGTACACGACCGCGACCACAACGCAGCCCGCAACGTCCTCTTCGAAGGACGCCGAATCGTCGCCGCCGGACGGGCGGAGACGCTAAACGCCTGTGGAGCGCCGGTAAGACGGGCACCCGTGCCCGCGCAGCGCGATGAAGCAGGAAGCCCCCGGAAGGGTCAGACGACCCAGGCCGGAATCCCTGGACTTTAGGTCAGGGAGCACGTCAAGGTTGAGCTCCCGCACAGCGTAACGGCGCCGGATGTGCATACCCTCCCTGTATGCCCCGCCGCCACATCCGCGTGACCGGCGCCCCCGAAGCCCCTCTCCGGGCCGCCCTCACCGCCCTGCGTACCGAACTCGGCATCTCCGAGGCCTACCCGCCCGAGGCCCTGGCCGAGGCGGAACGGGCCGCGAAGGCCCCGACGCTCCCGGCCCTGGACGCCACGGACATTCCCCTCTTCACCATCGACCCGCCCACCTCCACCGACCTCGACCAGGCGATGCACCTGTCCCGTCAGGGCACCGGGTACCGCGTCCGGTACGCCATCGCCGACGTCGCCGCCTTCGTCGTACCCGGCGGGGCCCTGGACGCGGAGACGCACCGGCGGGTGACGACCCTCTACTTCCCGGACGAGAGGATCCCGCTCCACCCCCAGGTGCTGAGCGAGGCCGCGGCCAGCCTGCTGCTGAACGTGACCCGCCCCGCCGCCCTCTGGACGATCGACCTGGACGCGGACGGCCGCACCCTCGCCGTCGACGTCCGCCGCGCCCTGGTCCGCAGCCGCGCCAAGCTGGATTACGCCGCCGTCCAGAAGCAGATCGACGCCGAGACCGCCGAGGAACCGCTCGCACTGCTCCAGGAGATCGGAGAGCTGCGGGAGCGCCTGGAGGTGGAGCGCGGCGGAATCTCGTTGAACGTGCCCGAACAGGAGATCGTCGAGCAGGACCACACCTACGAACTCACCTACCGCGCCCCGCTCCCCGCCGACGGCTGGAACGCGCAACTCTCCCTCCTGACCGGCATGGCGGCGGCCGACCTGATGCTGACGGCGGGCACCGGCATCCTCCGCACCCTCCCCGCCGCCCCCGACGGCGCGGTGGGCCGCCTGCGCCGCACCGCCCACGCGCTCCACATCGACTGGCCCCACCACGTCTCCTACGCCCGGCTCATCCGCTCCCTGGACCCGCACGACCCGCACCACGCGGCCTTCCTCCAGGAATGCACGACCCTGCTGCGCGGCGCCGGCTACACCGTCTTCCGCAACGGCACCCTCCCGCCCATCACCACGCACGCCGCGGTCGCCGCCCCCTACGCCCACTGCACGGCCCCACTACGACGCCTGGCCGACCGGTACGCGTCGGAGATCTGCCTTGCGGCGGCGGCAGGCAATCCCCCACCCGACTGGGTACTCACCGCCTTCGACGCGCTGCCCCACGAAATGGCCGACGGCACGCGCCGCGCCGGAACGGTCGAACGGGAGTCCGTCGACATCGTCGAGGCGGCACTGCTGGCGGGCCGGGTGGGCGAGGTGTTCGAGGGCTGCGTGGTGGACGTGGACGACCGCCAACCGACGGTCGGTACGGTCCAGTTGGAGTCCCCGGCGGTGATCGGCCGCATCGAGGGCGAACGCCTGCCGTTGGGCGAGCGCCTCCACGTCCGCCTCATGCAGGCCGACCCGGGAACGACGAAAGTGCGCTTCGCGCTCGCGTGATCGCGCCGGAGGCGGCGCCTGACGACCGAGGTGATCGTGTGCCACGATCGAGGGAACGGTTCCCGATCTCTCGGACAGGTGATCTTCCGATGTCCCAGTCTGGCGAGCGACCGAAGGAGGGGCGTGACATGACTGCCATGGCCCACGAGCCGCTCACGCAGGAACAAGTCCTGCTGGAGGGCTTTCTCGCCCTGGACGCACCGGAGGGTTTCCGGGCCGAGTTGATCGAGGGGGAGATCGTCGTGACGCCGCCGCCGGACGGGGACCACGAGGACTGCATCGGGTTGATCGTGAATCAGGTGATCAGGCGTTCCCGGACCGAGATGCAGTTCTCCGGGAACAAGGGGTTGAAGCTGCAGAGTGGGAACGGCTGCCCGACGGACCACGTGATTCCGGACGGCACGTTCGCTCCCATGAGACTGCGTCTCTACCGGGGCGCCGACTCCTGGATGCCCTGCGACGGCGTCACCATGGTCCTGGAAGTGACGTCCACCAGGCCCAAGGCCGACCGAGAGGCCGAACGCCGCTGCTGCGCCCGCGGAGGAATCCCCCTTTACCTGCTGGTCGACCGGGACGCCTCGTCCATCACGTTGTTCAGCGACCCCGAGAAGGACGACTACCGCGAGCAATGCACTCGCCCCCTGGGCAAACCACTGAGCCTCCCGCAGCCGTTCGCCTTCGACCTGGACACGGCGGACTTTCTCTGAGGCGCCCGGCGTTGCACCCGTAGGACGAAAGGGGTGCGGGGTGGAGCAGGCACTGTGGACCAGGGCGCGGCTGGGCCGCTGCGGCCCGCAGCTGGACATGCTCACGGCCCGCTTCCGGCGGCACGTCTACGCCCCGCACGCCCACGACGAGTACACGATCGGCGTGTGCGTGGCCGGCTCCGAGGTCATCGACTACCGCGGCGGCCACATCCGGCCCGGCCCCGGTTCCATCGTCGTCCTCTCACCAGGCGAGATGCACACGGGCGGCCCGGGCAACGCCACCGACGGCTACGCCTACCGAGCCCTGTACGCGGAACCGTCCCTGCTCACGGAAGGGACACTGGGCGGCCTCACTCACTTCGGCGAACCGCTGATAGACGACCCCGAGCTTGCCGCGGCCATCCTCCGTACCCACACCGACCTGGGCGCGAACCCCGACCCGCTGGAGGCCGAGTCCCGCCTCCCCTGGCTCCTGACGGCCCTCGCCCGCCGCCACTCCACGGCCCGCCCGGCACCGGACACGGTCCCCGGCGCCGACGGCATCGCCATGGTCGTACGAGACCGACTCGCGGACGAGCTACTGGACCCTCCGTCCCTGGCCGCCCTCGCCACCGACCTGGGCCTGTCCCGCTACCAACTCCTGCGCGCCTTCCGTACGACGATGGGAGTGCCGCCGTATGCCTGGCTGGCCCAGCACCGGGTGGCCCGGGCGCGCGGGTTGCTGGACTCGGGCCTGCGCCCGGCCGAGGTGGCCGCCCTGGTCGGCTTCGCGGACCAGGCCCATCTGACGCGCTGGTTCCGGCGGGTGCTGGGGGTGACCCCGGCGGCGTACCGCAACAGCGTTCAAGACGGCCGTTAGGGGACGGGCCGAAACTCGTCGTATGACTGCACGCGGCTGGTTGCTGTTCTCCCTGATGGGAGTCGTCTGGGGCATCCCCTATCTGATGATCAAGGTGGCGGTGGACGCCCCGCTGTCCCCGTCCGTGGTCGTCTTCACGCGCTGCGCGCTCGGCGCGATCCTCCTGCTCCCCTTCGCGCTACGACAGGGCGGCCTGGTGAAGACGGTCCGCACCCACTGGTTGCCGATGCTGGCCTTCGCGTGCATAGAGATCATCGGCCCGTGGTTCACGCTGACGGACGCCGAACGCCATCTGTCCAGCTCGACGGCGGGCCTGCTGATCGCGGGCGTACCGATCGTAGGAGTGACCCTGGCCCGCTTCTTCGGCGACACGGAGCGCTTGGGGATACGGCGGACGACGGGCCTGGCGCTGGGCCTGGCCGGGGTAGCGGTGCTGACGGTCCCGCACCTGACGGGCGGCGACGCGCTCTCTCTGGCCGAGGTGCTGCTGACGGTACTGGGCTACGCGACGGCCCCACTGATAGCGGCCCGCTGGCTGAAGAACGTCTCCACGCTCCAGCTCATAACACCCTGCCTGGCGCTGGCGGCGGTCGTGTACGCGGGGCCGGCCGCGGCGACCCGGCCGTCGGAGATGCCGTCGGCATCGGTGCTGGCCGCCCTCGCCGGCCTGGGCGTGATCTGCACGGCGCTCGCCTTCGTGGCCTTCCTGGAGCTGATCAAGGAGGTGGGCCCGACGCGGGCGACGGTCTTCACGTACGTCAACCCGGCGGTGGCGGTCGCGGCGGGAGCGCTGTTCCTGGGCGAGGACCTGACCTGGGGCATCGGGGCGGCGTTCGGGCTGATCCTGGCGGGCTCGGTCCTCGCCACGACGAATGGTCGGACACGTCCGACCCGCCCGGTAACATGGTCGACACGGCAGACGAGCCGGGCGGACGGCCGCGTGGAGTCCCCTTGAGGGGCTTCCCGAGGAACGTCCGGGCTCCACAGGGCAGGGTGGTGGCTAACGGCCACCCGGGGTGACCCGC
The DNA here is from genome assembly GCF_050214755.1 of Streptomyces sp. C1-1. Taxonomy (NCBI): domain Bacteria; kingdom Bacillati; phylum Actinomycetota; class Actinomycetes; order Kitasatosporales; family Streptomycetaceae; genus Streptomyces; species Streptomyces sp. C1-1. The sequence goes on from NZ_CP189826.1 coordinate 6,935,243, forward strand.
GGGACAGTGCCACAGAAAGCAGACCGCCGGGGGCTTCGGCCCTCGGTAAGGGTGAAACGGTGGTGTAAGAGACCACCAGTGCCCAGGGTGACCTGGGCAGCTAGGTAAACCCCACCCGGAGCAAGGTCAAGAGGGAGCGCCTCGGCGCTCCTGCGGGGACGTTCGAGGGCTGCCCGCCCGAGCCCCCGGGTAGACCGCACGAGGCCGGCGGCAACGCCGGCCCTAGATGGATGGCCGTCGCCCCGGCCCCCGCGAGGGAACCGGGGAACAGAACCCGGCGTACAGCCCGACTCGTCTGCCGCCCTCTCGTTTCGCAGGCCAGATGGCATGTCTACTGTCCAAACAAACCCCCGGGTTCGAGTCCGGACAAACCTCCGGGGTCGGGTCCGGCGGTCATCGGAACGTCGGGGGCCGGGCGCCCGTGGTGCTGCATGGCGGACACACCCGGGCCGGCGGTGGGTGAGAAGGCGTGCACCGAGGCCGGCGGGGACTGCGCTTCGTCGAGGTGATGGTGGTTGTCCGCCGCTGTCAGCGCGGGGGCTGGGACGGGAGGGAGTCGGGGGAGGCATGGTCGGCCCTGGCAGCGTCGGCGAGGGCGGCGGCTGCGGCTTCCGCGGCCTGAGCCGTGTCACTGGCCGCTTCGGCAGCCATGTCGTCCGACGGTTTCTCGCGGGTGGCCGGCGACTGTGGCAGCGCCTCGCTGAAGGCGCGGGACACGCCCTGGAGTGCCGAGGTGACCTCGCTGGGGATCACCCAGAAGGTACTGCCCGCGCCCTGTGCGAGTTGAGGCAGTGTCTGGAGGTATTGCCAGGCGAGCAGCTTGGGGTCGGGGTCGTTGCGATGCACGGCCTGGAACACCTCGTCGATGGCGCGTGACTGGCCCTCGGCCTGGAGGATCGCGGCGGTGCGGTTGCCCTCGGCGCGCAGGACGGCGGCCTGCTTGTCGCCTTCGGCGGTGAGGATCTGCGACTGGCGTTGCCCCTCGGCGGTGAGAATCGCGGCCCGCTTGTCCCGCTCGGCCCGCATCTGCTTCTCCATCGCGTCCTTGATGGTCTTCGGGGGATCGATGGCCTTGATCTCCACACGGTTGACCCTCAGCCCCCACTTGCCCGTGGCCTCGTCCAGCACGCCCCGCAGAGGTGATCGACAAAGAAGGTCCAGAAGTGGCATCTGCAACCCGACCCAGCAGGCCACAGCAGATCCGGGCCGCGAAAGAGCAGGCGCAGCGCACGAAGGTTTCTGTCAAGGACTGCCAACACGGCTTCTGGGATGCCGGCCACGCAGAGCTAAACGGGAACATGCCGTCCATGGCTCTATGTGTGCACGTTGTCAACATATTCTTCATTGATGGAGGGGATGGTCACCGTGTACGGTGTCGCTCATGGCAGACCACTCCGCCCAGCCAGTCGGCGGACCGCTTGTCACCGGCTCCGAGATTGCCCGGCTCGCCGGTGTCACGCGTGCCGCGGTCTCCAACTGGAGGCGGCGGTACGAGGACTTTCCTGCGCCCGCGGGCGGGGGTGTGAGCAGTCCGCTGTTCGACTTGGCCGAGGTGCAGGCGTGGTTGGACAAGCAGCGCAAGGGCCAGGGTGTCTCGGACGAGGTGCAGCTGTGGCAGTCCTTGCGGGCGGCCTATGGCGACGACATGATCGGCGGACTCGCCGATGTTGCCCGGCTTCTCGTCGGCTCCGAGGGCGAGATCTCGGAAGCGCTGCCGAAGGATGCCGTTGAACTGGTGCGGACGCTCTGCGACGATGGATCACCCGGCGACCTGGTGAACGCCCTCACAGACCGCTTCACCGACTCGGTGCGCAGAGCGGGTTCGGACCAGGTCACCTCACCGCGCATCGTCCAGGCGGTGCGCCACTTCGCCGGCGAGGTGCCCGCTGATGCGACCCTCTTCGACCCGGCATGCGGTATCGGAACACTCCTGTTGACCGTCGGACCCGAGCACGGGCCGATGCGGTGTGGTCAGGAGGCCGACGCCCGCAGTGCTCGAGTCGCGCAGCTGCGAGCCGATCTCACGGGACGCGCCGACGTCGACATCGCCACGGGGGATTCCTTGCGTGACGACCATTGGCCGGATCTCAGGGCCGATCTCGTCGTCTGCGATCCGCCCGTCGGAGCCACCGACTGGGGGCGCGAGGACCTGCTCCTCGACCCCCGGTGGGAACTTGGCACACCCTCGCGTGCCGAGGGCGAACTCGCCTGGCTGCAGCACGCCTACGCGCACACCGCACCCGGCGGCCGCGTCCTCATGGTCATGCCCGCCTCGGTCGCCTATCGCAAGGCCGGTCGCCGCATCCGGGCCGAGCTCGTGCGGCGCGGCATCCTCACGGACATCGTCGCCCTCCCACCCGGGAGCGCTGCCTCGCACGCCCTCCCTGTGCACCTCTGGCGTCTGCGTCGCCCGCAGTCCCCGGATGACGCCGTCGCCAAGGTACGTATGGTCGACCTCACGGCGAACGATCCGGACGGCCCGCTGGAGCCAGGGCCCGAGCAGACGGCGGACGTACCCCTGATCGAACTCCTCGACGACGCCGTGGATCTCACTCCCGGCCGTCACGTCGAGGAGTCCCACCGCGACTACGCGACGGAGTACCAGGCTCTGCGGCAGGAGTTGGCCGAGCAGGTGCGGCTGTTGGCCGACCTACTGCCGACCTTGATGGCGGGCGTCGGCCCCAGCGCCTTGGAGGGGCCGTCCGTCAGCGTCGCCGACCTCGCGCGCGCGGGGCTGGTCGAGTACGGCGATCCGGAGCCGGTGTCGGTGAGCGATCAGCTCGACACCGATTACCTCCAGGGCTTCCTGCGCAGCGCGGCGAACACCCGGCGGTCCACAAGCGCCAGCGGCACCTACCGGCTCGACGGCAAGGGTGCCCGCATTCCACAGATGGACATCGCCGAGCAGCGCCGGTACGGGGCGGCGTTCCGCGCACTGCAGGAGTTCGAGGAGCGGGCGCGGAGAGTGGCCGAACTCAGCAAGCAGGCGGCGGCACTGGCACGGGATGGACTCGGCAACGGGGCGCTCTCTCCTGAAGAGTGACGTTCAGTCATATTGCTTGCTCTGCACGTCACTTCGTCTGCGGAACGAACGGACTGGCGGGCCCGCTCCACGACACCGCCAACGCTTCCCGCGCCCGTGTGCAGGCCACGAACAGCAGACATCTTTCTCGGAGCAAGTCCGAGTCGTGTTGCAGGGCGTCCACGGCGGCCGGGGTTACTTCGCGCGCGAAGGGCAGGGCGCTCGCCGTCGCTCCGAGGACGGCGACGCAGCGGAACTCCAGCCCCTTCATGGCGTGCATGGTGGCCAGTCGTACGCCGTCCGCGTTCGGTCCCGGATTGTCCCTGACCCGGACCACCGGCACCCGGGCCGCCGCCAGCTTGTCGTACGCCTTGTCGAGCAACACGTTGAAACGGGCGCACACTCCTATCTCCGAGGGCCGGATGCCCTGCGCGATCCAGCTCTCGACGCGCTCGACCAGCGCCGCGATCTCCTGCTGCTCGGAGGCGTATCCGCTTCCCTGTGGGTTGCGGCCGTGCAGGAGTGACCGGTAGCCCGCGAGAGTGTCGCTGCCCTCGCCGCCCAGGTCGTCGACCGACACCGGTGTGAGGATGCCCGTCGACCAGGCGAGGATCTCCTCCGTGCTGCGGTAGTTGATCCGCAGGCGGTGTGTGCGCCCGGCCACCGAGATTCCGAGCGAACCGAGTGAGACCTTCGAGTCGTAGATGCGCTGGTGCGGGTCTCCGGTGATGAACAGGTCGTCGCTGCCGGGTGCCACCGCGCCGCGCAGGACGCGCCACTGGGCCGGGTGGAGGTCCTGCGCCTCGTCGACCACGACATGGTCGTGTGTGGGTGAGGAACCGGCCAGGAGCTCGGCCGCACGCGCGCATACCTTGAGGTGGGTGGTGGCCTTCTGGTCGCGCAGCGTGGACTCGAACAGCTCGACGGCCGGCCACAGGTGCTCCCGCCTGGTCGGTGACAGCGCGCTGCCGCGACCGCGTCGGGAGGCCGCGCGGTAGTCGTCCAGGGTGTGAAGATCCTGGGCGAGTATGACATGGCGGTATTCCTGGGCCAGGAACTGCTCCGTCCAGGGCAGACCCAGCTTCTTCACGACCCGCTGCCACATCTGCCGTTCCTCCCGGTCGCCGATCGGCGAAGGCGCTCGGCCGTCGAGGCGGGTGACGATGCCGTGCGCGTAGGCGTTGACCGTGGTCACCTCGACGCGGTCGAGCAGTGACTGGTTGTCGTCCAGGAGGGCGGCCAGGTTCTCCCGAAGCGAGGCGGCAAGGGCGTTGGTGAACGTGGTGAGCAGTACGCGGGTGTCCTGGGAGCGGGTGAGCAGGTGCTTGACCCTGTGCAGTGCCGCGACCGTCTTGCCCGTCCCCGGGCCGCCGGTCACCTGTACCGGGCCGCCGTACGACACTCGGTAGGCGACGCGACGCTGCGAGGGATGCAGGAACACCCGCCAAGCCGCGAACGGCTTCTCCAGGATGTCGGCGAGTTCCTCGGGGCCGGTGACCAAGGTGATGCGGCTCGTGGTGTTGGCGATGGCGACGGCCAGGTTCTCGTCCGGGTCGGGACGGGCGTCGACGGGCCGTCGGACGGTGACCACGTCCCGGTAGACCTCTTCGGGGCTGAACCCCTCGGCCAGGTACTGCAGCACCTCGCACTGGTCCTCCGGCAGGAGCGTCTCGAAGGCCCGCAGCTGCGCCTTGTCGACGATGGTCCGCACGGCCCTCAGCACCTGGTCGTCGATCCCGAGTTCGCGCAGCACCGTGTCGGAGTACCTGGCGAACAGCAGTGAGCCGGCGGTCGCGGCGGCCTTCTCCAGGGCCGGGGTCAGCTGCTCGATCGCCGCGACGTTACGGACCTCCAGGGCCCGCGTCGCGGAGTTCGTCGTATACAGCCGCTTCGCCGCCCAGGAATAGGCGTCGTCGTGCGGGACGACGTTGACGAGCAGGAAGACGTCGCTGCCGTCGTCAGGGGCGAGGACGACGCCCCGCCAGAAGTCGTTGATGCGGATGGTCCGCATCCGCGGGTCGCGTGCGTTCTCCACCGACTCCAGGTGCAGACCCTTGTCCGCCTGCAATTCGGGCACGGTGAGCTGCTGGAACTTCTGCATCGCCTTGCGTACGCCGGCTTTGACGGGCCGCTCCAGGACGTCGTAGCTCTCCCAGAAACTGTTGGCGAACGCGAGCTGCGGCACGAGACGTCCTCCCCACCCTGAACGGACACTCAGCAGTGGATCATACGTGTGGCGTGCTCACCAGCCGGGCGGCCACCTCTTCCACGTCCGACAGCAGACCGAAGGGTTCCTGGTCCAGGTCCAAGGCATGCTGGTGGATCACGATGCCCGCGTGCCGCACCGTGTGGGCCGCGTGCGAGGCGTTGCCCTTGGCGTACACCAGATGGCCTTCGCGCAGTCCCAAGGCGGTGCAGTAGGCCAGCATCTGATAGAGGTCGGCGTCCGGAAAACCCTCCTGCTTCTCGGCCTTGTACTTGGCGTCCACCACGGCGCACGGGGCACCGCCCGGCTCGTACAGCACGAAATCGGGCCGCATGCGGATCGCGGCCGCCTCGTCGAGGTGGTGGGAATCCTGCAGCCGCGCCGAGTGCCCGAGGCGACGGCACGCCTCTCGCAGCGCCACCGTCACGAAGTCCTCGAAGAGCTTGTTCATGTCGAACAGGAACCCGTCGACGCGCAGTCCACCGGGCGCGTGCTCGACGGAGGCGTCCTCCAGGACGGTCCGGGCGAGACGCAAGGCGTGCTGGTACCGCGAGTTGAGCCGGTTCGGCTGCCAGGCAGGCAGTGGCTGACCGCGCTGGATCACCGTGACGTCGGCCAGGCGGGCACGCTGATGGAGCAGGCCGCGACGCACATCGTGGGGCACGCCGGGGAGCCGCAGGAGGCGCTCGACGGCGGCGCGCAGCAGGCGGTTCTCCGCGATGTCGGTGGTGAACTCGTCGTACTCCACCTCCACCGGCAGCGTCGCTCCGTACCGCCGCCGTATCTGTTCGGCTTCCCGGATGCGGCCCCGGACGACCAGGGACGTCTCCTCGGTCACCCGGTACCCCTGGAGGAGCCCCTGCCGCAGAGCCCGGTCGATCTGCCGTTCCACGGCATGGGCGAGCGCGGGCAGCAGATCGCGATGTCCGGCGACATCGACCTCCCCGTCCCGCCAGCCGCCCTTCGGGTCGAGGCTGTATCCGAGGAGGAAGAACAGGCGGGCGATGGAAACCTTGGGCGTGACGCGTACGGTGATCGGCCCGTCATCCCCTGGTACCGCCACCGCGACGGCACCGACCTTGCTGCCGGCCTTCAGCGACCATTGCCCCGAGACGTACGGATCAGGGGCCGCGTCCACGATGTCCCCGGCCGCCAGTGCCCGTCCGACCGGGTCCGGCAGCGCGACGCCCACGGCCGGTGCGTGCTCGACGAGTTCGATGACGTGCGTCACCCGAGCGAGTCCCGCAGAGCAGCCAGACCGTACCGCTTCTCGATGTCCACGCCCTCCCCGTAGTGGTACTCCTCCAGCAGCGGCAGGATCTTGGTCCGCCACGTCCGCTCGATGCCGCCATCGCGATAGACACCGGGCTTCATCAGATACGAGGGGCCGATGCGGAAGTCGGTGTCGTCGATACGGGAGTTCAGCGCGTCGAGCAGGTCGGCCGGCTCGGCGTCGCGGCCCTCGCGCGCGAGCCAGCGGCGCAGCAGCCCGCTCGTCGGCTCGGTGCGCGGGGACAGTTCGACGAAGGCGAAGCGACGGCGCATCGCCGCGTCGACGAGGGCGATCGACCGGTCGGCGGTGTTCATGGTGCCGATCACGAAGAGATTGGGCGGCAGCGCGAAGTCGTCTCCGGAGTAGGTCAGCCGCACCGACTTGTTGCGGTACTCCAGCAGGAAGTACAGCTCGCCGAAGACCTTCGCCAGGTTGGCGCGGTTGATCTCGTCGATGATCAGGAAGTGCGGAATCTGCCGGTTGCCCTCGCGGGAGGCCAGATCGGCGAGTTCACGCAGCGGGCCGGCGGTGAGCCGGAAGGCGACCTCCCGGGTCTGCGGATCCTCCTGCGGCCGGAAGCCCTCGAAGAAGTCCTCGTACGCGTACGACGGATGGAACTGCACCAGCTTGACCCGCTCGGGTCCGCCGCCGAGGAACTCGGCCAGCTTCAGGGCGAGATACGTCTTGCCGGTCCCGGGCGGGCCGTACAGCACCAACTGCCGTTCGTCCCAGAGCAGATCACGCACCTCCCTCAGCCAGGCGGTGTCGTGCACGAGGAGTTCCTCGGCCAACCCGTCGGTGGGCTCGGGTAGCTCCAGCTCGCGCCGGGCGGTGAGCGCGGGGATCTCCACGCTCGGGTCGCGATCGGCGGCTTCGGCCTCCTCGATCAGGTCCTCGTCGCTTATGCCCAGACCGTCGATGAGATCCTTCACCGCGCTCAGGTCGACGACGTCATGCTGCGCGGACAGCTTCTGCTGGAGCGCCTCGGGCAGGTCCTCGTACGCGTGTCCGTCCTCCGCCCAGTCCACCGGCCGGCGCAGATCCGACCGGCCGTCCTCGGTGGCGAGTTGCTCGGCCGCACCCGTGATCTTGCCGACGTACAGTCGGCCGCCCGAGATGGTGCACATGGTGTCGCCGGGCCTCATCCGGGAGAGGAACATGTGCAGTTCCTCGACCAGCTGCACCTTCTGGTTGTACGTCGCGGTGGAGGCGTAGTCCTCCTCGACGGCGGCGCGCAGCCGGTCCTTGCTGATGCCCTGCTCTACACCTTGTCGCAGGTGACGCGCTCGCAGGGTCACCATCCCCTCGGGCAGCCACAGACGCCGGACGAGATCGAGTCCGGAGACGTTGGATCCGCGCACCAGCCAGGCCCGGTTGGGTCCCCACCACACCTGGTCGAGGTAGTCCGAGAGCGGGTGGCCCTCGGCGGTCTTCCACTCCAGCCATCCGTTGGCACTGCGACCGACCAGGATCTCGGCGGCGGCCGAGGGCGAGTTGCACTCGACGTCCTCGACGAGCTCCATCCAGCCGGGCCAGGTTTCCGACTCCACGAAGATGTCGTCGTCGATCAGGCGCTGCCTCAGTCGGTAGGACGACGGCATGCGGACGGGGAAGGACGGCACGACCTCCGGGCGCCCCGGTGACCCGGCCAGGACGACGAACTTCTGGCTGCCGTTCGTTCCCTTCTCGGTCAGCAACCGTCCCCGGGCCTCTGGCCCGCCGCCCGGCAGCTTCAGCCGGAACTCCGGGTACGACGTGCCGACGTCGGCCACAGTCACCATTTCCCCCATTCGTGCAAGGTGCGTTCATCCAGAACGATAGGGGGCGCCTCCGACAGGAGGCGCCCGGATCGGAGTACCTACCGGTACGCGTCGCGCGCCCTCAGGAGTCTCCCGCCGCCGCGACGGACGCCTTGTCCGGTCCACCGCGCAGGGCCGCAAGGAGGGCGGTGACCTCCAGCAGCCGGGTGTGGATCTCCGCCGGAGCCGGAGGCAGTTCGTACGTGCGGTAATGGCATGCCGCGCTGAGCGCCGACCAGGTGGTGCGGCACCGGCGGGCGGTGTCGTGTCCCGCGTACCACTCCAGGCACAGCATCCGGTGTTTGCCGATCCGCGTCATCGACGGAGTGACCCGCTGCCAGTAGGCGTCCAGAGCCTGGTCGAGCGCCATGCGGAGCAGGACAGCGGCGGCACGGGCGCGCAGGCCGGGGGCCAGGGTGTTCACGGTGCCGGGCTCGCACGACAGGAGACGGCCGGCGGCGGCCACGAGGACCTCCGGGGACGCGTTCATCGAGCGCCCCCGGCGTTCTGGTTCCCGGCGCCGCTCCGGATGGCCGTCGCGAGCGCCTTGGTCCGGCGGACCAGATTCCTGCGGTCGTCGACGGTCGGCAGGGACGTGTGCGCACCTGAGTTGAAGGTCTCGATCAGCGTCCAGCCGCCGGGACAGATCCGCTCGACGGCCGCACGGGAGTGCTGCTGCTCGTCGCCGAGCAGAGCGAGGGACACGTACGACTTGGTGCGCTCGAGGGACTGGACCCGCTCCTCGACCGCGCGCAGCCCGAGCCCCTGCTCGTCGCGGAGCCTGCGGCGCGCGGTCTCCAGACAGGCGGCCTCCACCGCCACCCGGCACATGGCGGGCAGCACGTGGTCGGCCACGTCCTGCGGCAGGCTGGAGTCGAGGGAGATGGCCCGCGCCTCCGCGAGGGCCTGTTCCACCGGGTCGGTGAGAGTCTCCACGCGCACCACCGAGTCGGTCTGGCGGCTCACGCGCAGGACGGTCGCCTTGATGCCGAGGTGTGCGACGGCCTGCTGGAGCCGGGTGTCATGGGTGAAGACGATCACCTGCCGGTCCCGGGCGCAGGCGTCGAGCACCCGGGCCAGACCCTCGACCTTCTCGGGGTCCATGGACTGCACGGGGTCGTCGATGACGAGGAAGCCGAACGGGCTGTCGGCATGGGTGGCGCGCGGCAGGAACAGTGAGAGCGCGAGGGAGTGCAGCTCGCCCTGGCTCATCACGCTGTAGGCCGGGGCGGACATGTCGTCCACGGAGACGTCGAGTACGACCTTGCCGCGGCCGGGGGTGCCGGCGAGGGTGACGGATCCGAGCGAGACGCTGCTGTGCTCGCACAGTCGCTGCCACACCTCCTGCGACCGCCGCGCGAAGGGCCGCAGCCGCTCGTCCCGCAGTTCGTCGATGATCGGCCGCAGCCAGGTCCGCGCCTTGCGCGCGTGCCTGCCCCGGTCGAGTGCGGCTTCCTTCGCCTCCGCGGCGCCCAGCCATTCGGCGAGCCGTACGGCGAACGGCTGCCAGGCCCCGTCGTGCTCGGCGAGCAGCCGGACGGCCCCCTCCCGTACCTGCCGGCACGCGTCGTCCAGTGCGGCAGCGGCATGCTCGACACACTCCGCCAGCTCCCTGGGGTGGGTGATGTCCCGGCACCGGGCCCACTCCTGCCACACGGACGCGAGCGGGGAAGCCTCACCCCGCAGCCACACCGGAACCGGCTCTACGAGGTCGTGGGCGGCCCGCACCGAGACCGCCACCGCATGGCGGGCGGCCTCGGCCTCCGTGGCCGCCGCCTGGAGCCGCTCCACCTCCGCCCGCGTCTGCTCGGCCCACGCCCGGTCGAGCCGGTTCTCGGCCCCGCAGACCGGGCAGTCCGTGGTACGGGAGCGGCGCTGGTGCTCGATCGCCGTCTCCAGCAGCCGCGCCGTCCGGCGGGCCTCCTCGGCACTGCCGTACCGGGCGTCCTCGGCACCCGCGGAGGCCTCTCTCAGCCGGGCGACAGCCCCGCCGACCTCCGCCAGATCCGGCCCGGCCAGCGTCGCGTGCCGCCGCAGCCGGACCAACTCGGCCTCGGCGGCGGGCGCACGGCTCTCCAGCAGCGCCCGCACCCGGCCGAGATCGGGCTTCGCCCCCGACAGAGCCTGGACCGCCTCGCGAGCCCGAGGGTCGTCCAGCGCGCCCAGTTCGCCGAGGAGCTGCGCCGTGAGCGCGTCCGCGCGATCGACCGTCTGCTTGCACTCGCTCACGGCGTCCTTGACCCGCCCGTCGAGCTCGGCGAGCAGTTCGAGCCCGAGGAGCTTGAAGAAGGCGTCGTGCAGCCCGCCGAGCGTGCCGTTGATCATCGAACCGAGTTCGCTGTACGGCAGGAAGGGGCGGGCGAGATCCAGCGCCTCGGCGTCGACGACCTCCTCCAGCTTCCGTTCCGAGCCGTCCGCTCCCTCGACTCGGGTGCGGGCGTCGTCGACCTTGACTCCATGCCAGGTCCGCCGCACGGTCACCGCCTCGCCCCGCTCCCCGACGGCCAGCTCGACGCAGACCTCGGGGGTGACGTCGGGACTGTGCAGATTGCGCCAGCCCTTCTGCCAGTCGGTGGCCCGCCGACCGTCCCACCGGGAGTTGTGGCCGGTCAGGGCGGTCTCGGCGGCCTCGGCGAAGCTCGACTTGCCGGAGCCGTTCGGCCCCGCCACGACGACCAGGCCGGGCCCGGGCGGCAGTTCGAGGGTGGTCCGCGGCCCGATGCCGCGCCAGCCCGCCGCGGTGATGGACCGGAGCTGCACGGGTCCGGCTCGTCCTCCGCTGCTCTTGGTCGGCTCGTCGGGGACAAGCTCCCGGAGCAGCTCCTTTACCTCGGGCGCGAGGCCGGAGTGGTGAAGGCGGTCGAGGAGGAGAGCGTACAGAGACGCGGAAGGCTGATCGGTCATGGTCGTTTCCCTTGGTGGGCGCGGCAGGAGGGGCCACGCGGGCTGCTGATGCGCCTTGTTGGCACCTTGAGCATGCCGATTCTCTGTTAGCACTGTCAACGCGTTTACAGATTTTCAGCGATTCGAAACTGTGTACGTGTGAGTCGTCGCGGACCGGCTCGACAAGGCCGCTACAGTGACCGCATGCCACCCGCGCACCTGTTGATCATCGGAGACCGCGCCGCACTGAGCTGGGTGATCACCGAGCAGCGGATGGCGTTCCCGGCGGGCCGGTTAAAGGCGGCGCGCGCGATGGCCGAGGGGGAAGAGGTCTTCCTCTACACCACGCGCGGCTGTTTCCGGAATCCGACGCGGGACCTGGGACGGGTCGTCGGCCGGGCGGCGATCACCAGTCCCGTACGCGTTCTCGACGAGCCGGTGGTCTTCAACCGGCGTTCGTTCACCGAGGGATGCCGCCTGAAGGTGTCTGGCCTCGCTCCGTTCCGTGAGGGCCTGGTCCTGCGGGACCTGGTGCCCCGACTGTCCGTCTTCCCTGACCCCACGACCTGGAGCGTCCGCATGCGGCGGGCATCACTCACCCTCCCGCCGGCCGATGCCGAACTCGTGCGCACGGAGCTGGAACCACTGCTGCGTCCGTACGGTGAAGCGCGCGAGGGGTACCGCTGGGAGCCGGCGGCGGCCTGACTCGTCAGCCCGGAGCGCCGTCCTTCCTCGCGGCGTGATTCGCTAGCTCGCCGGCCGGTGCCCCGATGGGCCGTTGACCCGGGTCGTGCTCCGGTGCTGCCGGCGATGGTCAGTAGGCGGAGAGGACCCGCTCGTTGAGCCACGCGACCGCCTGTCGGGGAGGCGCGTGAGTGTCGACGCCGATGACGTGAATGGTGCCGAGCCTGCCCCGCGAGCCGTCGACCCGGAGGACGCGATGAGCGTGGCCGCCCGGGTGGGGATGAACGATCACCGCGTTTGGAGCGTCGACGGGGGCGTACCCGACGCTGTAGGTGAGGAGTTGGTGGACGTCGGCGGCGCTGACGCCGTGACGGTCGTAGCGCTTGTACTTGGCGTCCACCGGCAGCAGTGCGCGGTGAGGCCGGTCAGGTGTCGGGAGGCTCAGGAGCAGGTCGGGGCGGAACGTCGAGGTGTTGCCGAGGTCCCCACGGACGGCGATGCCCCTCTCGCCGCTGCTGGGGACGGCGTGTCCGCCGCTCGGGGCGGCGGCCTCGGCGCCGAGGTGCCGTACGACGGCTTCCCAGAGCGCGGGCATCGGCAGCAGAAGGCCGTCCGCAGTACTGCCCAGATCGGTGAGTAGATCGGTGACGCCTCCGCCGCGCAGCAGCAGGCGTGCCCAGGTGTGCGCGGGACGGTAGCGGGCGTTCAGGCGCGTGTACCTGATGCGGTCCAGGGCGCGCAGTGCCGCGTCCGGGGTGGCGGCCCGCGGAAACGCGCCGGCGATCCCGTGCAGGTCGCGAGCCAGTCCAGAGCCGGCCGTCAGCTTGAGCGCGACGCTCAGGGCGGTCCCCAGGACGCGGTTGTCCCAGATGTCGGTCTCGCGGTCGAAGGTGCGTATGTGCAGCTGGTCCAGTTGACCGTATCGACGCGTGGCCTGGGCGGCGAAGTCCAGTCGCCCCCGCAACACCGGTTCCACGCTCTGGTGACGTACGTAGTCGCGGCGCAGTCCCTCGCGCACCAGCTGCTCGCACTGCTCCAGCAGGGCCGCGGCCACGAGGTCGGCGTAGCCTTCCGGGCCGGTGGCCCAGCGTCGTGACGTCGCCCGGACAGGCGTGGGCGCGTCCAGGGCGTAGGCGAGCCAGCTCATGAGCCGGTCGCCCGGGATGGCGAACTTGGGCTCGATGACGATGCGGACGCGGTCGAGGACGAGGACTCCGACGCTCGAGTCCGCCCGCAGCCGCCATCCGGAGCGGTCGGGTCGCAGAGTGAGGTGACCCCCCGCCTGGAGAGCGTGCAGACGATCGACGTCCCGGGACGTGAGCTGTGCGATGTCGAGCGGAACGGACTCGTACTCGCCGAGGCGTACCTCGGTGCGCTCAGGCATCAGGACTCGGCTGACCGCCGCTGAACTCGGCGGCCAGGGCGGTGGAGAGGTCCTGGGGGGACATGAGCGCAGTGCGGCCGGTGTCCGCGTCGACCAGGCTGCCGAGGATGCGGTGGAGCAGGTCGGCACGGCCGAGGCAGTAGTCCTCCAGCAGCGGGATCACCTCGTGGTGGAAGGCCGCGGCGAGGTCGTCCTCCGTGGCGATCGGCGCGCCGTCACGCAGCAGGTAGGCGTGTCCTATCTGGTGGTCGGCGTCGAGGTGCCGGGTGATGCGGGTGTTGAGGGACTCGAAGAACTCCGCCAGGTCCAGCGGGCCGACCGTGCCGGAGACGGCGTCCGGGTCGGGGCCGACGGACACGAAGGCGAAGCGGCGGCGTACGGCCGCGTCGAGGTGGCTGATGCTTCGGTCGGCGGTGTTCATGGTGCCGATGATCCGGATGTTCGGCGGCACGGAGAAGCGCCGACCGCTGACGGACAGGGCGAGGGGCAGGCCGCGCTTGTCGAGTTCGAGAAGCGTGATCAACTCGCCGAAGATCCGGGGCAGGTCACCGCGGTTGATCTCGTCGATGATCAGGAGGTACGTCTGCTCGGGATGTGCCGAGGCCCGGTCGCACAGGGCGTGGAACACCCCGTCGGTGAGGGCGAGTGTGAGCCCGGGGCCCGTGGCGCTCAGATCCGGTTTGAAGCCCTCGACGAAGTCCTCGTAGCCGTAGGAGGGATGGAAGGTCACCAGATGAACCTGCTCGCCGCCCAGCATCTCGGCCTGGACCGCGGAACGTCGGGCCGAATCGGTGTTGATCGCGTCCGCCCGGCCGGCCATGAAGAGGGCGGCACTGAGCGCGAGCCGGGTCTTGCCGGTACCCGGAGGCCCGTGGAGGATCACCTGCCCCTTCCGATCCAGCGCGTCCAGTACGGCCCGCACGTCTTCCGGCGCCAGGTCGGTGGAGGACGGCGCCGCCTGCACGGGCGAGCCGGCCGCCCGATGCGCGGTGAGCCTGGCGAAGAGCGTCGGGTCGACCTTGGCGAACGTGGACCGCCATCCGTGCTGGGGTCCCGACAGCTTCTGCGCGTGGGAGACGTCCCAGTCGACCGGGACCACATGCCGGAACTCCGGCCGTTCGGGATCGAACCGATAGCCCCCGGTGACGGTACCCGTGGCGAGCACCTCGTCCATCCCACGGTTGGCCACCACCCGGTCGCCGGCCTCCAGGTCCCGGAAGGCGAGAAGCCTGCGCGCGGTGGTGAGGCTACGACCGCTGCCACTGGGCCAGTTCGCGTCGAGGGCTTCCTTCAGCTCGGTGTCGGTCTGATACTCACCCAGATCGCGAAGCTCGTCCCACCCCACGCAGATGAACCCGCCGTCGCGGCACTCCTCCCACAGGCGTCCACGCTCACCGGGGGCGATCTTCCAGATCGTGCGCGTCTGCGGACGCGGGTCGAACTCCTGGTAGAGGAAGGTCATCACCTCGTTTCCGGACCAGCCCGCGAACTCCGGCCGCGACCGTACGAGTTCGAGGAGCATCCGGTTGCTGCGCCAGGTCGGTGAGTCGGCGCCCGCAGTGCCGCCCAGCAGTGCGAGGAACTTCCGCAGGTGCCCCGCGGAGTAGACAGGGAGGAAGTGCTCGGGGTAGTAGGTGGCGAGAGTCTTGGTCACCAGCGCGGGCCCGAAGCGAAGGACCTCGAGTTCGTCCACGGCCGCGAAGTCGCCCAGGGACACGGCGGTCAACGCCCGGAGAAACTCGGCCCGGAGACGTTCCCACGCAGCCTGGGGCTCCATCCCGCGCAGGGGCGCCGCCAGCCGCCACTCACCGGAGTTGTGGCGGTACATGATGTGCTTCGCGGCGCTGCCGCCCTTGATGCTGCCCAGGGACTGGGTACCGAACTCCATGAGCCGGCAGTACGTCATCCCGGGCCCGGACTGCTCCAGGCCCAACGCGTAGCGTTCCAGGGGCAGCGTGGGCCACTCCTCCAGAGGGAATTGGGCCAGCACCTGCTTGCGCTCCTGCTCAGCGCCCGCCTCGTCCTTGGCGGCGATGCTCCGGTCGAACCGGGCCGCCGCTTCCCATATCCCCACACCGTCGGTCATGGGGGTCATGATGCCGGAACAGTGGTGGGGGCAGGGGGCGTGGGGCCTTTTGGGTTCGCGTGACCACGTCCGTCCCACCGGCTGGCAGGAGCGCTGCCGCCGCGTGTCATGCTGTGGCGTTCTTCGAAAGGGAGGGTGACATGACCGAGAAGCCGCTGACGCACAAGCAGGCGCTCGCCGCTGTGATCCAGGCGCTGGGTGGCAGCTGGGACACGGAACGTGCCGTACTGGCCCTGCGGGTCGCCGGATACCGGCCGGCGGACGACGAAGCCGCGGGCAAGGAAGCGCGCCGCAACCTGCGCGAGCTCGCCGACGACGGTCTGATCGTGAGGCCGGAGCCGGATCAGGCCGTCTACCGGCTGGCGTAGCGTCATCCCGGCGAGCCAACGCCAACCGTCACGGAGTGACGGGCTCCTGGAAGCCGTTCGCTTCGATGTGGGCGATGGCTGACGGATGGGCGGTCAGCCACTCGCCGCACACTCGCCAGTGATGAACGCTGCCGTCGCGGAACTCGGTGCGCACTTCCGCGACGAGCTTCTTGTCGCACTCGCCGCTCGTGGCCATGGAACAGATGACCTTGTCATGCTGCTCGAACGCCGGAATGTACGGATGGATCGACAGGATCGGTGAGCGCATCTCCCGCGCTGCTGCATGAGACATGGCACGGACAGTAACAACGCGGCTTCGCCGACGCCTTACGTTCCGTGAGACACCCGGTCGAATCGGTCACGACTCGTCCTGATCTCCGACCGCGTCGTACTCGCGCTCTTCGCCTCCCACAAGGAGTCGACGCACCAGGACCTGCTGGACGACGAGGGGCGGGTCCTCGGCAGCGACCTCGTACGGGCGATGGCGCTCGGCCCGCATTCCGGACGCGGAGGTTCCCGCGGCGGAACGACAGCTCGTGCTCAGGAACGTGGTCGACGAAGGACCCGGCGTGCACCGCGAGGAACTGCTGCGGGAGGCCGCCCGTTTCTTCGGGTGGGCGCGGCTCGGAGCCGACATCCGCGATGCGCTGACCGCCGACATCGACGCGTTGACCGCCGCCGGCGACCTGATCGAGTCGGAGGGCGGGCTGATACCGGCGGAGGGTTCTTGATCGGTTGCGGTGGGCTCCCCCTCGAACCTGCTCCCGTACGGGCTGCGGCCGCGCTCGCTCCATGGTCGTGCCCTACGACCTGGTGGGGGCTGACGGGGGCTTGGCGGTCGGCGTCCGGCTCGGGGGCCACGGCGGCTCAGGCGTCGCTACGGCTTCTCGTACGAGATGGAGGGCACGGCGCCGGACTTGGCTCCCGCGCAGAAGTGGGTGACCGAAACCTGGGGCCCTGAGTCCGCGGACGAGGCCGGCGGATCGCCGGCTCTCGCCCATGTCGCCCAGCCAGTGGCGTGACCGGTCGGTCGCGCGGGAGAATGCCGACCGTGACGAAGAACGAGGGCCGCGTCTGCGGCTGCCGGTGCGGTGGCGTTCCCGCCCGCGGAAAGTTCCTGCCAGGCCATGACTCGAAGATCGTGCCGCAGCTCGAAGCGGACCACGGGAGCCTGATCGCCTTCTGGGCTTGGTACGAGAAAGCGATGACCGGCACGTCGCCCGGGCCGCAAGCCGGTTGAAGGACCGACAGACCTGAGGCCCGGGTCGTCCCCATCGGTGAGGCAGAAGCAGTGGTCGCCGTTGCAGTCGCCCACCCAGTACAGCAGGCCCTGGCGCTCGGGGTTGTTGGGGATGGGCGAAGCGCAGGGAGCTGCTGACCCGGACCGCCCCATGTGTCCGAACTCGTGAACGGGATCTGTCATGGTCACCCCTCGCTTCGCCTACATCTGTCGCCCGTTCGCCCAGGGTCTGATCGACAAGACCCGCGCGCTCAACGAGCTGGACTTCAACAAGCACCAGTGAGCCCGACTCAGGGAATCCATCTCCGTCGACGTTCGCAAGCTCTGCGACATGCTCATACCCGATGCCCGACATCCGCAGGTCAGCGTCGCTGCCGCTGAGCAGGCCGCAGCCATCGGGGTCGACCTGCGACAGGAGACGTGGCATTCCCAGACCAGGTTCGATCCCAAGCGAGCGGTGTTCCACTACGAGCACGTGAACCCCGTCAGCCAGATCGCGACCGCCCTGGCCTCCGCTGATTCCGTCGGCGCGATGGTGCAGACCCTCTCTGACGGCTTGCGGCTGGCGTGGATCACCAAGGATGAAGACGCCCGACTCACTGCACTCGGCTACCGTCATAAGCGGCCCGATCCCGACGCCGCGTACGCAGAGGCGGGGGTCGTGCTGCTGCCCCCGCTGCCCGACCCTGTCATGATCGATCCGATGGGGTGAGCCCGAAAGCCGCCACAGGATGATCTCGAAGCGGGGAGGGGTGTCGGCGCTCTTTGAATCTGGCTCCGACCGCGGTTTCGTGAAGCCGCAGGTCAAGCGCCAGGTGTGCCGCACCTGACTCGGCGGCCATCTTGACGCTCTGGGGAGCCGGAGGGGTGGACGGCCGTCAGGGGGCCGTGCGTCGGCCACCCCACGGGACACAGTTCCCCGCGTCGCGCGGTTGCCCTGCCGGCCAGCGCCAACTGCGGTCCCGAACCGCGCTGATGTGACGATGCCCCACGCATTCCGCGTACTTGATCGGCTACGTCACCTGGCGGGGCGCCATCACCCGCGGAGGGCGTTGTCGACGGCAACACCCGTTGCGTCCGGCGGTACGACGCTTCGCCCCACCCCAGCACAAGCGATTCGTCGCCGAAGTCGGCCACGAGCGCGCCGCGCGGACCGCGGCGGGTGCCGCCACAGGGAAGTTGGACGACGCGCCGTTGCCGTCGAGTTGCGGGCGGTGGCCCGGCTGTCCGGGGCGCTTGGAGACCCGTTCCCGCGCCGGCGTCGGCGCCGTTAGCCTGGGGGTATGTCAGAGCGTGTCATGCCCGGTCACACAGACGGCCTGATCACCCTGGGTGCCGCGGACGCTCTGTGGGTCGATCTGACGACCGACAGCGCTGTGCCGACGGCTTCTGGGGCGTTCACCTCCTCTCCTGCCCAGGCCCGGATGGGCTACGTCCTGCTCGGCGGCCATGCGGTGGCGACGGTGAGGGCGAGCGACGGTCGGTGGAGTGTCTCGGAGGGTGAGGTGCGTCGGGCGGCCGCGGCACTGAACGCGGTGGGGATGGACCGGCAGGACCTGGTCCGCATCGGCCCGTTTCGTGGGGCGCCGAGGCAGGCGTGCGACGAGGAAGCGCCGCTGCGCTGGCGCCGGCGCATTACGGGGGAACTGGGGGAACTGGGCGGCCCCGAACGGGCAGCACGACGTGAAGTCGGCCGGCCGTACCATCTGGCGGGGATCGACTGGCGGCAGATACTCGTGGAACAGACCCGCGACGGGACGCACCGTACGTGGTGGCTGCCGCGCGCTGTGGTCAGGCTGCTCGACGCGGCCGAGCACGCCGAAACGCAGGCCCGAGACGCCGGCGACCGGCAGACGACGAACCCCGAAGGCCCCACCGCCACACCGCGCCCGTACGACAAAGAGCTGGAAGGCCAGCTGTACTCGGTGCTCAGCAGGAAGCCCGGTACCTCCCGCAGGGTGGCCGGGTGGGCGTGCGCCGTCTGCCGCGGCGCGCCCGCCACCGTCCTCGACCACTGCCATGAACACGGCTACGTCCGCGCCCCCCTCTGCCAGTCCTGCAACACGCTGGAACGCCCCGACCACCTGTACAGCAACGACATCCGCGTGGCGAACCGCTACACACGCCTCTTCCACACCGACACCGACGACTGGCTTCGCCACTGGCACCGCTGCCCCGGCTGCCGCGCACGCGCCACCCTGCCCCTGCCGCACCTCGCCGCATGGACGGCCCACATAGCCTGCCGATCGCTGCGCCCGACCCACCGCGCCCCCCGCGGGCGCAAGCCCTGCGGTGTCCTGCGCGTGTCCTGGACGGGCAGTCAGAACGCGCCTCGTTCCTGCCTGCTCACCGTCGTTGTGGACTGCTGCCCTTCCGGCGAGCACCGCGTCCTGGCCCGAGTCCCCTACCGCGAAGCCGCCGAGCGGTTTCGCATCTGGTTGGCCGAGACGGCCCCCGCCCTGGCCGCCGCGGCCGGTCCTGACCCCCTGGACGGCCTCCCTGCCCAGTCCCGGCCAGTCATCGCGGACACCAGCGGCGAGGGCCTGGCACTGTTCTGAGCGTGCACCGGGAGCCGACACCCCACCGTCACCCCGCCTCGACACGCTCACCCCGCACGCACGGCGAAATGCACAGAGGCATCGCAGGCCGGTCACGCGCCGTAAGATGCCCGGCCGGAGGTCACGACTCGCCCTCATCTCCCAACTCGTTGACGAGCGGTACGAGTTGTGGGTGGACGGAGAAGCCGGACGCGGGGCCGGGGCCTGCGTCGTATTCGGCCTTCAGGACCCACCGCGTCCGAGGGGCGTGCCGTCCCGTCCCCTCGCGTTCGCCTGCCGGACCGTAGCTCGCGTCGAAGACGACCGCCGGAAGTGAACAGGGAACTCTCGCCGATCTGTTGGCCGGGCCGGGCGTCCCGTGTCAACTGGACCGGTCGCTCACCTCGGCCCAAACGGTCTTGCCGCCCGGCGGATGCGGTTCGGTGCCCCCGCGGTCGGCCAGCGCGCCGACCATGAGCAGACCGCGGCCCGACTCGTTGTCGGTCGCCGAGTTGGTGGGCACGACGGGGAGCTGACCGCCCTTGGCGTCGGTGACCGCGATGCTGAGGAGGCCGGTCGTGGTGTCGAGGGTGAGGGCGAGCCGGAAGTCTCGGCCCTGGACGCGGCCGTGCAGGGCCGCGTTGGCTGCGAGTTCAAGGAATCACGGGCCCTGTTGGAGCGACTCCGAGGAGAGCTATGAGCGCGACGGAACTGGTCTGGTTCAAGTCCAGCCACAGCGGGAGCCAGGGTGACGACTGCGTCGAGGTCGCTGTCACCGAACAGGCCATCTGCGTAAGGGACTCCAAGGACGTGACGCGTCCGCACTTCGCCGTCGGGCGTGAGGGGTGGGCACGGTTCGTGGGGTTCGTGGCGGAGGCCTGAACAGAGCGACGTACGCGGTGACGCTCAGAAGATCTTGCAGAGTGTCATCGCCCGCATGTCGACTTCGCCCGGCGATCCCAGGGCAGAGTTACGGCCTACGTAGATAGTGTCCCAGTTCGTGGTTCCGGCAGGGCACGCGCCGGAGCTGATGAGCAGGCCGCCGGAGAGGTCGGGGCCCGTTGTGTCGGCGTCCGGTATGCCGAAGGTGGCTGGTTCGGCGGATGCGCCGGGCTCTCCCTGGTCGCCCTTGAAGCCACGCTCACCTTGCGGCCCCTGCTCACCTTGGGGTCCTTGCGGTCCCCGTGCCCCTTCTGGTCCCGCCGGGCCCCGCGCGCCGGTCGGGCCTGTCGCGACGAAGTAGGCGCCGGCCACCGCTCCGGCCGCGCCGGACAAGGTGACGACGGCTGCGATCGCGGCTATGCCGATCGCGACGCGACGACGGTTCGTTCTCATGTTCTTTCCTTCGGGGCATTGGCGGTGTCCGGGGCAGCACTGTATGCCGTGAACGCTCGGGCCTGTTCCGTCTTCCTGAGCCGGCCCAGTTCGATGGGGCGCAGGCCGTGGGGCTGCCCGAGGCGTTTGAGGATGGTGTCGAAGTACGGCACAGGCGTGTGCTCGGAGGCAACCACGAGGGAGGAGAGCTGCACCCCGTAGGTGGGCGGGCTGTCGACCGCTACGAGGATCGCTTCCCTGGCCCGGTCGGTGAGGTCCGCCGGCTTGAGTCCGGCGGCAGCGGCGAGCGTGTGCCAGCCCACGCAGTCGTGACGCCGGGCGGCCTCGATCAGTGCACGCCGCACGGCTACGACCACGGCTCCCTTGGTGGTCCCGAGCTTGGACCAGCGCACGCGGTCCTCCTCAGCGGGAGCGGTGCCGGCAACGGGTACGGCTTGTGTGCCCCGCGCGCAGGCACGGGCCCACGGCGGACCGCCATGCCGCCCCCAGGGCCGGGATGGCAGCGTCGGGCGTCCTGCCCAACTCCGTCGGCACGTCGCCGAAGGACGCGACTGTCAGGCGCGGGCCTGGACGATGAGCGTGCCGATGTGCCCGACTTTCGGGGCCTCCACCACCGTCGCCTCCGCGGACGTGAAACCGGCTCGGAGCAGGTGCCGTTCCCACACTGCGGGCTTGTAGCTGTACCGGTACGTGAACATGGCCTTCCCCGCGAACCCGCCCTTGTACATGCCCTGCGGCCCGTAGGCGCCCGGGATGGCCGGCGGCTGGGAGAACACGAAGACTCCGCCCGGTACGAGGTGCTTGCGGACGAGGGGGAAGAGGCGGGACGGGTCGGTGAACCAGGCCGCGCCGAAGACGGAGTACACGGCGTCGTACTGCCTCTCGTCGGCGGCGAGCCAACCGAGGATCTCTCCCCGCTCGATCCGCACCCCGAGCGGCGCCCACTTCTGGCCCGCGAGCGCCACCATGCGTGGCGACAGATCGACCCCGGTGGCCTTGACGCCTTGTTGTGCGAGGTGGGCGAGGGCGCGGCCGGTGCCGCATCCGATCTCCAGCACGGTCTCCGGGCTGCCGAGGAGTTCGGGCCCGGGGCCGTGGCCGGCGTACTGGGTCCAGCAGAATGACGGCTCGGCGTCGTCCTTGAACGCGGACTCGGCGTAGTCGTCCCACAGTTCGGTCTCGGCGGCGATGTCGTGCGGTACGGGCACAGCTGTTCCTCTGGTCGTCGGGATGCGGCCGCCCCCGCCCTCGGGGAACCGTGAGGGCGGGGGCGACTGTAGCCGGGGTCAGTGGCTGTCGGGGACCTTGTCGTCGCACGGCGAGCAGTCCGTGCCGTCGATGGCCCACAGCTCCTTGTCGATCACCCAGCCCTGGGAGCGGAGGAAGTCGCCGGTGCGCAGGCACAGGCCGTCGCGGCGGCGCTCGATGAACGGTGCGTGGTGCTTGAACCGGCCGCCGTTGTAGAGGCGGCAGATGCCCCACCAGACGGGCGTGTCGAGGATGAGCTGGTGCACGCCGATGTCGACGAGCTTACCGACACCCAGGTGGACATCGGGGTTTTCGATGGAGCCCATGACGTACATGACGGCGTTGCCGAGGATCCGTTCGGCCATGTCGCGGACCATGGTGTGGTCGCGCAGGAGCAGGGAGACCTCGCGGTCCCACAGGCTCATGCCGGAGCCGAACACGTTGACGGTCAACTCGGTGATGTGCGGCGCGACCGCGTTGAGAAGCTCCTTCGGGTCCCGCATGAACGTCCTGGCGGGCGGTTCGAGTGTGACGGTCATTGACCTGCCCTTCTGGGGTGTCGTTGCCGTGCTGTGTGGTGCAACCCGCCCCGGTTGCTCGACCTCTCCAGGGTCAGGGAGCCAGGCGGGCGTTCGGGGGAGTCACGAGGCCGGCAGGGTCACCGCCCGCCGAGGTTCTCGTAGTGGTCGCACAGGGCGACCACGGAGCGGGCCAGCTTCATCGACACGGACATGCGCACAGGGCTGCTGCCGCCGGCACCCGGCCGGAGCCGCGTGCTTGCTTCACGCGCACCGGCCAGGGCGCACTCGCGCGGGATGTCCCCCTTCGGGAACCCGGCTGCGAGGCCCTGGACGGCGGGGATGAGCAGTTCGAGCTGGCCGCGCATGGCGATCCGGAGCGTCTCCAGGTCCTCGGGGCCGATGGGCTTCGCGTCGAAGGCGAGGATCCGGTCGGCGGCGGAGCGCATGGTGGCGATGTCCGGCGGGTCGTCGCGGTCTGCCGCAGCGGGGTGGCGGGCGGTGCGGTTCGGCACGTCGACTCCTTCACAGTCGGCCATGCCCGGGGCCGTTCGCGAGGCCGCCGGATTCCGTCGTCTGCCCCGACCGTAGGAAACACTCCATTGGCCAGGCCACAGAATTGCATTGAATTACATGCCAGTTCGAGGGTGCTGGTCGTGACCGACATGTGCTCTTGACCACGGGACACGTGCGCATGATGGTGGTGTAAATCGCTGCAACCGACCAGCGCGGGAGACCAGCCACCATGAACATCGAGTTCGTCGGGATCGACCCCGAGACAGACGAGGACGGATGCCCCACAGTCTGGGTGGACACCAGCACGGACGATCTGCTGATCCAGAGCTACCAGGCCGACGACGAGACGACCGCGACATGCGACGCGTTGTCCCCGGCGAGGGCGCCGATCCCGTCCGGCGAGACCGTCATCAGGATCCCGGCCCGCATGATCCCGATCATCAGGAAGGCGTGCGATGAGCTCGATCCCGGAGTTCGCTGAACTCCTCGCCGACACCAGGCAGTCGGCCGCCCATCTGGAGATGCGGGACGCCTACTTCACCAACCCCCGCTTCGAAGCCTGGCAGGACGGCCAACGCGTCGACTGGGACGACCGGGGTTCCTGGTGGCGTCCCTACCACCAGAACATCACGGACGCTGTCGCCCGCGGCGTGCACGTGCGGCGCGTCAGGATCGTGTCCGAGCCGGTCACCGAGTACATCGCGTGGGAGCACTACCAGACCCGCGCCAACGTGGAGGCCGGCGAGGAGGTGCGCTGGCTCCCCCGGAACCGCGCGTGGGACCTGCTCGTCCCGGGCACCGACCTGTGGATCTTCGACGGGCGGCTGATGCGGATCCACCACTTCTCCGGCGACGGCGAATGGGTCGACAAGGAACTCTGCGACGAGCGCAGCACGGTCTCCCAGCACGCGGCCGCATATGAGCGGATCTGGGAACGGGCCACCCCCCACGACCAGTACGAGGTCAAGGTCAAGTAACCGTCCATGTCAACATTCCCCACGTCCAGCGTGCAGGAAGCACGCGCAGCTCTTGCGGCCCGGCTGCGGGAGCTGCGCCTGGATGCGGGCATCACCGGCAAGGAACTCGCCCGTCTCGCGGGCTGGTCCGTCGCCAAGTCGTCGAGGATCGAGAACGCTGTCACCGCGCCGGCCGACGACGACATCCGCGTCTGGTGCGCGGCCTGCGGCGCGCACGACCAGGCGGACGACCTCATCGCGGCCAACCGGCAAGCCGACTCCATGTACCTGCAGTGGAAGCGGCTCCAGCGGACGGGCATGAAGCAGTTGGCGGAGACCTCGGCCAAGCTGTACGAGCGCACCCGCCAGTTCCGCGTGTACGCCTCCCACGTCGTGCCCGGCTATCTGCAGACACCCGGCTACGCGACGGCGCTGATGCGCACGATCGCGGACTTCCGCGGCACCCCGGACGACGTGGCCGAGGCGGTCGAGGTCCGCATGCGCCGCGCGCGCGTCATCCACGAGGGAGACCACCGGTTCGCGACCCTGGTCGAGGAGAACGTCCTCCATCACCGGGTCGGCGACCAGGACGTGATGGCCGGCCAGCTCGGCAACCTGCTGGCCGCGATGTCTCTGCCGTCCATGTCGCTCGGCATCATCCCGGCCGCGGCCGCGCGGGAGGCGGTCATGTGGCCGCTGGAGCAGTTCACGGTGTTCGACGACTCGCGGATCCATGTGGAGTTGCTCGCCGCGAAGGTGACCGTCACGGCGCCGGGCGAACTCGACATGTACCTGCGGGCGTTCGCCCGGCTCACGGAACTGGCCGTGTACGGCGCTGATGCTCGGGCCCTGATCACGAAGGCCATCGACACCCTGAGCTGACGCCGGCCGTGCGGAAGCGCCCAGACGGCCTTTCACCGGCGTGCTGGGCGCACTTGCGTCAAGCCGCTGGTATGTCTGGCAGAGGGGTCAGGGAGCTGCGAAAGCCCTCCGGCACTCGGTGTCGGCGACGAGGCCGGACTGGCTGACGGCGGTCGAATCCTTGGGAGACAACCCCCTCGGCGCCAGGCTGATCCCCCTCTGCCAGCCTTGGGCACGTGTCCGGCGACCGCGCCGGGTCAGTGGAGGTCGGGTCCGCTCGTCTCTGCCATCTCGTCGAGCAGGCGCATTCCAGTGTGGGCGGTTCGTACGGTGCGTCAGCGTACGGACACATTCTGTGGACAGTACGCGAGGTCTTCCGTCACGCTGGGTGTCGTCAGGTGTGGGGCGAGAGACAGTGCGTGGTGCGTGTACGGAACGGGGAGGTGGCCGCGTATGACGGGCGGCATCGACATCTTGACCGACGGCGGCGGGGAGCCGGTCGGCGGTGAGCCGGATCGTGAACCCGATCCCTCGGACAGTCTGCGGACGTTCGGGGCGGTGGCCCAGGCGCTGCGCGAGCACGCGGGGTACAGCAGGGCCGAGTTCGCAGAGCTGGTGCGGTACTCCAAACACACCGTCGCATCCGTGGAGTTGGGGCGGCGGCTGGCGGACGAGGCGTATGTGGAACGGTCCGAGGAGCTGCTGGGGAACACGGGGGCGTTACGGAAGTCGGCGAAGTACGTGACGCGGGGGCGGGGGGATGTGGGACTGGCGGCGTGGTTCCGGCAGTGGGCCCGGCTGGAGCGGGTGGCGGTGAGCCTGTACACGTACGAGTGCCGGTTGGTGCCGGGGTTGTTGCAGTCAGAGGGGTATGCGCGGGCCCTGTTCGAGAACCGGCTGCCGCTGCTGACCGAGGAGCAGACGGAGGCCCAGATCGAGGCGCGGCTGGAGCGGCAGCGGATGCTGCGCGAGCGGCCGACGGTCCCGTTTCACTTCATCGTGGAGGAGTCCGTCTTCCGGCGCAGGCTCGGGGGTCGTGATGTGCTGCGGGGACAGTTGGACCTCGTGCTGGAGCTGACGGCGCCTCCCAACGTGTTGCTCCAAGTCATGCCGACCGAGGCTGAGTTCCATGCCTGTATGGACGGTCCGGTACAGCTCCTTGAGACACCGGAAGGGCGACAGCTGGCGTACTCCGAAGGGCAGGAGAACGGCCGGTTGATCTCCGACCGCAAAGAGGTGCGCACCCTCCAGCAGCGCTATGACACACTGCGCTCGCAGGCCCTGAACCCCCAAGACTCGCGGGGCCTACTGGAGCGACTGCGAGGAGAATTATGAGCACGACGGAACTCGCCTGGTTCAAGTCCAGCTACAGCGGCAGCTCGGGTGACAGCTGCGTTGAGGTCGCTGTCACCGAGCAGGCCATATGTGTGCGGGACTCCAAGGACGTGACTCGCCCGCACTTCGCCGTGGGACGAGATCACTGGACGGAGTTCGTGGCATTCGTGGGCTTCGTGACCGAGGCCTGACCTCTGCCGCGCCCGTCAGGTCAGGGTGTTGCGCAGGTGGGGGCCGAGATACCCCACGTACACCAGGCCTGTCTGCGGTCCGTCGTCGTAGAAGTGCAGGCGCGGGGCGATGGTGTTGCCCGAGCCGATGCGCAGGTGCGCCTGCATGAAGACCTCGCCGGCGGGGTCCACCGACTTGGGTACGGGGAGCATGCGTTCCCGGCGGAGCTTGTCCTTGCGGGCGACGGTGTCCGACTCTCGCATCGCGACCTTGGCCGCCGGGAACGGGTAGGCGTGTGACTTCTCGCTCTTGCACCAGCTGAGGAAGTCGCCGCCTGCGGTGCCGTCCGCCGAGGCCTTGGCGAAGTGGTTCAGGGCGAGGAGAGCATCCCAGGCGACGTGGAGCCAGTTGTCCACGGACTGGCTGTCGAGGTCGCAGGTGATCTTCTGCTTGCCGGTGAAGGAGAGGTGCGGGAGTTCACCGAGGCGGTCGAGCAGGTCGGAGAAGGTTTCCGGGTAGACGATGTCGGGAGCTGGGGGCTCGGCGTTGGCGGCTCCGAACTCGCCGGCATTCCTGAGCTGTTCCTGCAGGAAGCGGACGCGGCGCTGGACGGCCTGGAACTGCTCGTACAACTCCTCGTTCTCGCCGAGGAGTTCGTTCGCGGTGCGGTCCGCCTTCTCCAGGTCCGCGTTGAGTCCGCTGATCTCTTGCGTCCGGGTCGCCTCGATCTGTTCGGCCTCGTCGAGGAGCGCGTTGAGGGTCTTGTTCTCGACGGTCAGCTTGTCGATGTCGGAGCCGTGGGCCTGCTGGCGCGGTCTGGTGCGCTGGATGGGCAACGAAGCGAGGGCGCCGGGCAACTGCTGTCGCAGTGCGAGGCGTTGGGGGAGGACGGCGAGGGTTTTCGCGGCGCGGTGTTCGTCCGCCTCAAGGGTTCGCCGTGACATCACCGGGTGGCGTTGGGCGTCCGGCTTCCAGGCGGGGTCTATGCCGGGGAGGTAGGTGCGGATGCCACCGCCGAACACCGGGTGGAATTCGAGAGCTCCGTTGAAGGCGGGTTGGGCCTCGGGCGAGAGGACGTAGAGGATGGCGAGGCCGGAGAGGTACTTGTAGGCGGTCTCCACTGTGGTCTCGGCGTAGGTGTCGGCGTCGGCGCCGTGCGGGACGGTGGCGACCACGATGGGGAGGCGGCGCTGCTCGTCGCAGAGTTCTTCGATGACCTCCTGGACATCCTCCGGCTCGATGAAGCTGGGCTTCGACTTCACCTCGGCGAGGCCGTCTCTGGCGTCGAGGGAATCGAGGAGCAGGCGTGCGATGCCGGGGGTGTTGGCGCGGGTCGGTGGTCTGTCGGGAGACGTCGGCATGTGCTCGATGTCGACCTGGAGCCAGGTGCGGTCCTCGGGGTCCCGATGGTCCCGCCGGATGGTGAGCGTGGACTGCCAGGTCCCGACCTGCGGGGACGGAGTCTCGCGCATGCGCCAGCGAGTGTAGGCGCCACGAAGGCCTGACGCCGAGTCACGGTCGAGCGTGACGTTCACGGCTATGTCGTTGCGGCCCTCGTCCAGCGCGGACGTGTCGTAGCGCTTCTGTTCCAGCCAGGCGTACAACTGGCGTTCCGTGAGGGCGGAGGTGGTCACGTAGTCCTGCGGGGTCGATACGACCATGCGGTAGCCGCGGGGTTCCATCGGCTGTCCCTTCGATGTGGCCGGTCGACGCTGACCGGCCGCCCGGTTGTCTCTTGGAGGGGGCGTGGATCGGCTTTCGGGGTGGCGGGGACGTGGCCTGGACGTGGGGTGAGGGTGCAGTCCTCGCCTTCGGCGAGCGGGATCGCCGGGGTGAGGCCGACGGCGGCCATGCCCTCGGCCTCGGCGACGTTCAGTTCCTTCGTGCGGTAGGCGCCGTCCTCGGCCCTGTCCCCACGGCGGTGCGAGGAGTGGTCGCGGATCGCGGGGTTCGCGGTGCGGCCTGAGCCATGTTCGTCCCAGCCGTCGCGTGATGACCTCACCGCCGGGACACCGGGTCAGCGGAGGTCGGGTCCGCCTGCCTCAACTATCTCGTCGAGCAGGCTGATCGCTTCGTCGGCATCGTCCGGGACGTCCGGGCCGGTGTCGGAGAACGACGCGGATGCCTCCTCGTCAGCGAGATGCGGGTACTTCTCCAGGAGGAACCGCCGCCGGTATGCCATGTCGGCGGCGTCGACGACTCCCTCCAGAGTGGTCCAGTTGAGGGTGCCTCCCATGACGATCCCGAACGCGGGTACGGCCTTGCCGAGTCCCTTCTTGGTGAGGCGGAAGCCGAACGCCTTCGCGAACTGCTGGGAAACCTTGGTGATAAACGCGTCGTTCAGGACGTCCCACGCCTTGCCGCGAAAAAGTGCCTGGGTGAGCCGCGAGAGGTCGGCCATCGCGGCGTTCTTGGCGGTGGCCGAACTCGCCGTCCCGACGTTTACGACAGACATCACGAAAAGCTTCTCGGCAGGCTCTTCGGGGTCGTAGCCATAAAACAGCGAGACGTGGCCGACGGCGCGGGACGCGAGTCCGAGGACGGCCGCGGTATCGGCGGCGAAAGCGCCCGCGATCGCACCTCCCGAAGGCGCTGACGCGGCACCGGCCGAGGCGGCGATGACGAGTTCTCCGCCGGAGATCACCAGCCCCGCACCCGCTCCCGAGAGCGCCGCGGCGGCCGGGTAGTACCAACTCGCCCCGCGTCCACGGACAGCGTCTATCTGCTTGAGGTCGAGGCGGCGCAGGTCGGAGAGCGACGCGACGTCGTGCCCGCGCTTCGTGTGCAGCGCCACCACACGTTTGGAGGAGAGTCCCGCTCGTGAGACCCGCCCCACCGTCTGGCGTATGGACTGAAAGGCAGTGCCGCTCCAGTCCGGCAGGGCGTCGGCGGCTCCGCGCGCGCCGGCGCCGACCTTCTGAGCGCCCTTGGCGACGATGTCCTGTCCACGCGAAAACGCCGACTTCGCCCGGGGGTGGTTCTCCAGTTGCTTCGCGGCACGCTTCCCGAGTGCCGAGACGCCGTTCGCCACCTGCTCGCCGGCGTTGCTCATCGCTCGGGACAGGGGGCGGCCCTTGAACTGCTGAATGGCACGCCATGCGTCGAGCTCGTAGTCCGAGGGCAGCTGACCGGACTGCTGCCCATCCTGCGGGTTACTCATGGTCCGTGGCGCTCCTGTCTCCAAGGGGCGAGCTGTCAGGCGGGGTGGCGGGGGCCGTGGCCTGGGGGCGGGGTGAGGGTGGAGGTGTAGTTCTCGCCATCCACGAGCGGGTTCTCCAGGGTGAGGCCGGCGGCGGCCATGCGGTCGTACTCGGCGAGGATCAGTTCCTTGGTGCGGTACGAGCCGTACTTGGCCTCGTCCTTGCGGCGGACGATGGGGAAGGTGTCGAGGATGTAGTCGGCGTCTTCGCGGGATACGCCGTAGAGGTGGAAGAAGAGGGCGTCGAGTTCAGCCCGAATAATCACGCGGCGATTTTCACTCCACGCAAAAGGAGCTCGAGTGTCGCTTAGATCGCGCGCAAATTCCGCGAGAGCCGAAGTGGTGTACACGAGTTCCAAAACGCGAGGTCGAATGAGCGAGTGTGAAGTATTTTCACTGTATGGTGCGATGGGAAGCTGGCGGAGCATAGTGGCAGTGAGGTGCGAGCCGGTGATCTTCTGACGGACCAGGAAGTCGAAGGCGAACGAATTCAAGTTCGCCAAGAGGAATGCACTGAAAATTGGGGTCCGCTGGTCTGAGATGACCAATTGGCAGGTGTGGCCCGCACCCGAGTATGGGAGGATTGAGAATACGCTAGTGCGCGAGCTGCTTTTATTGTCAGTTACTTCCTTTCCGACCAGACACCAGCGGCGGACCGAGGGCCAAGATTTCTCCACGAAGGGCTCAGGGATCCAGTACCTTGGAACTCCGACGTAATCCATCGGCCGAGAGTTAGGTGATTCATTAGGTTTGGCCTTGGTGTTGAATCGCGTATCAGTAGGGACGCTATCGAAAGTCTTGGCGTAAGTATCGAAAGCGTCGAATAGCTTTGACTCGAAGACTGGGAGCAGCAATGTTCCACGTGGGGTGATGAACTGACTTTGTTGCCACTCCCCATCGAATTCTTCCAGAGTTTCTAGGGTTAGGAAGTCTGCGGAGCTCGTCGTCATGTTATTAAAACCTTGACGAGTGCGCAGCGGAAGGGCTCCGAAAAACGTTCCGCGGCGGTATGTTGCCGATGCAATCCTCGCTGATCGGGCATCGGAAAATAGCGGAAGGTTCCCCGTCTCTGGATTGAATGACAGAGCTACGCTGTGATCGAGAGAGACCCACACCGTGTCAAGGTCCGCAACGTCCTGAGCCATCACGGCTAGCTGAAGCTCCGTGGCGGGGCGCCCACCTCCGGAAAGCGTAATTAGGCTAAAGCGTTGCACGGGGGCAACGTCGGGGAACAAGAGCTTCTTGTTAACGAAGTCAGCAGCGCGCTGAAGTGTTCGATTGGTGAGCCATGCGCGGCAAATGGGCGCAAGCCGCTTGTCGGTCAAAATCCCACTTGGGATAATGATGCCACCCATCCCCTTTTCTCGCAGAATCTGCCCCCAGGTCTCAGCAAAGAGGCCGGAAGTGCTGGGCCTTGAATTTCCAGATAGTGGAAATCGTCCAGATCGCTGCACAAAAGCAGAAATTTTGGAGGAGGTGAGGCGGGCCGCTCGGAAGGCGGCGAGCAACTCTGGAGCACTCTCCGAGAGGTCCGCGATCATTTCCTTGCGGCGTGAGCTATTCTTCTCCTCCGAGATTTCTGGGTGAATTCCTTCGAAGTAGCTCTTATCGTCGACTTCGACCTGGTCCCATGGCGGGTTGCCGAGGATGCAGTGAAAACCATTGCTGCCGCCATCTTCCCCCGAGAAAATGTTAGGAAATTCCAGATACCAGTGAAAAAAGTTGTACAGAGAGCGTAGTCGCGAGATCCCGGTAAGTGTTGCGTCCTCTCTCGTGAAATCGTTCATCTTTTTAATTTCTTGCAATGTTTCGTGCGTGACGGGTCGTGAGGAGTTGCGCGTCTTGTGCCAGACGAAGGCGGCGCACCAAGCGTCTGCAACCCATCGAGCCTTTTGGTATTCGCTCGATCGTGAAAATTCTCGATAAAGAAGCTCTTGCTTGTGGACTTGTGCCAGTGAGTCAGCTGGTACACCCGTAATTTCCCGCACCTTCCGCGCGAGCGACTCAAGTGGATTGCTTGGCTCGATGGCCGGGGTTTCGAATAGCCCGAGTTGACTGGCCCGCTCATGCGAGTTCTCTGCAACCAGGTGCCCGCAGTACAGTTCGTCGTCACCCTCGGTGGGCTTCAGAGCGATATCTGGTACCCCATCATCAACGAGTTGAAGGGTAGCGCCGACAAGAGAATTGCCCTGCTTGACATGCGCGTCGAGGAAGCTCAGCGGCTTGCCCGGCTCAAGGGCCTCCAGCCACAGGGACACCTTGGCCAGGTCCACGGCCATGGGGTTGAGGTCGACGCCGTAGATGCAGCGTGCGACGACCTCGTGCAGGGCGTGGCGCACCGCGTCCAGCGTGGGCTCCGGGTTGCGTTCCCGCACAGCCGCCACCTGCTTGGCGATACGGCGGGCCGCCGCCACCAGGAAGTGACCCGAGCCGCACGCCGGGTCGCAAACCGTCAAAGACAGCAGCTCCTTGACGATCGCATCGGCCGGATCGGCCGCGCCCGATCGCGCAGCCGCCTCCTCACCGCGCCGCAAAGCATCCTCTATCACCGGGTCGAGTGTGGAGTTCAGCAGGCACTCGATCAACGACGACGGCGTGTAGTAACTGCCCGTCGTCTTACGGGTGTTGCCCGCCACCTCGACGAGCGTGAACGTTCGCTCGGCCGCGCTGTACTTCGGCTCCAGCTCCAGCAGGGACTCGTAGACCGACCCCAGTTCCTCCGCGTCCAGGTGCCGGTAGTCCACCGCCCGCCAGCGGCCCGAGCTGCCGTCCCGGACCTGGGAGAGGTGCCGTACGGCCGTCAGTAGGGCCTCGTTGGAGAGCTTCAGGTCGCGCAGCGGGGCGTCCGCCTCCGTGTCGTTGAACAGACCGCCGAGGCCGGGCAGGCCCAGTTCGGGGCGGCCCTTCTCATCGCCGAGTGCCGTGAGGACGATGCGCAGTGCCTCGTACAGGTCGCCGTGAGCCGTGCCCCGGCGCTTCCTGGCGTGCGCGCGCAGTCGTGCCGACGAGAAGTACGTCTCGTAGCGTTCGCGCGCGATGTCATCCGCGCCCGGCGACAGCAGTGCGTCGCGGTCCTCGGCGACGAAGACGAAGAGCAGGCGGTACACCATGCGCAGCAGGGCGGCCTGGAGGGGCTTCGGGCGGACGTTCTCCCGCAGCGCCGTGTTCTCCGGGTGCCGCAGGAAGCCGGTGCCCAGTGCGGTGATCGCCTCCTGGACGCCCTTGCGGAGCTGGTCCAGGGCGCGGGTGCCCGAGGCGATGGCTTCCGTGCGCCACTTCTCCAGCCAGCAGGCGGAAGGCGCAGCCCCCTCCGCGACTTCGAACCGCGACGCGTGCAGCAGCCGGTACAGCAGCACGAACTCGCTGAACAGCTCGCCGTCGAAGATCGCTTCCAGGTCGAACTCGACGTACGACGCGGTGGCGAGCGCGCTGGAGTCGCGCAGCAGGCGGACCTGGCGGCCGTTGGTCAGGACGCCCCACAGGTGGGCCTCGGTGCGGTTCAGGCACTCCTGGAGCATCGACTGGGGCGGGACCGTGCCGGCGCCGCCCGGTCGCTTGTCCAGCTCGGCGTTCCAGGCCGCCTGGTGGATGAGGGCGTGGTGCCAGCGGTGGGAGACCGGGAACTTCTTCTCCGCGTCGGAGTCGGCGGTGATGCCTGCCGCACCGATGTGCGTGAGGCGGCCGAAGCCCAGTTCCCGCCAGAGCGGGGTCAGCCAGTCGTTCTCCGCGAGCCCGGTGGGGTCGCTCGCGGGGACGCCCGTCTCCCGGTCTTCCGGCAGGCGCTTACACAGCTCGCGCCACAGCGGTTTGAGGTACTCCCAGCTGCGCTCGGCCTCGTCCCGTACCGAACGGGACGACGGCAGGCCGTAGTCGGCGGGCTTGGAACCGGGAACATCCTTGCCCTCGGAGATCCGCACCAGCATGTCGGCCGGCAGCAGCCCGCCGACCGTGTGGACGGCGGTGAACACCTGGTTGCGGGTGGTGGCGGACATCAGGCGGACACTCCAACCGGAACAGAAGCAGAAGCAGAAGCGGCGGCGGGCAGGTAGACGTAGGCGCCGAGGATGTCGGCGGGCTTCTGGGCGGTGACCGACAGGCCCCGGACGATCTCGCCGGAGGCGGTCCGCACCCGGCGGTGGGCCGCGTCCAGCTCGGCGGCGAGTTCGTCGCCGTAGGTTTCCAGGTAGCCGTTGACGTCCGGCAGTTGGCCGAGAATCCGCGTCATCGTGCGCTCTCCGAAGTGCGGGTCGGTGTTCTCCGACGCCGTCGCCTCCAGCAGGGCGGCCGCCTGCTCCGGCGCGAGCCACGCCCCGTTCTTCGGCGCACCCTCGAACGCCAGCAGGCGCGCGTCCTCCGCCACCAGCTGCCGTTCGCCGCTCCGGGACGGCAGGGTCAGGTGGAAGCGGTAGCGGACCAGCAGCAGGGTCGTCCTCGTGGTCACCGCGTCTGTCGTGATCACCCCGCAGCGGCGGGCCGGGCGGGCGCCCTCCGCCTGGGTGTCCAGGGCCGCGTTCAGGACGTGGGAGGCGAGGGCGCCCACCACCGGGTCCGTGCGGACCAGCGCCGCCTCCCCCCGCGCCACCGCCGGATCGCTCCGGAACGGGATCTCGCGGTCCTTCTCGACGACCTCCACGCCCACCACCGGCGCGAGCGCGTCCCGCAGGCCCGCCGGAGTGCCGCCGACCTGCGCCGTGAAGTCCTCGGCCGCAGCGTCGGCGACGCCCCGCAGCACCGCGCCCAGCGCCCCCAGCGCCTCGCGCACGAACGTCCGGACCTCCCCCACCCCGCCCAGCGCCTCCCGGATCGAGGCGACCTCACGGGCCACCTCCTCCGGATGGATCGAGCGCTGCGCGAACCGGGAACGGGACGTCCGCTCGCGTTCCGCCGCCGAGTTCCAGTCGCTGTCCAGCTTCGCCGTGCTCACCTTGAACGCGTCCGCGCTGAACAGCGCGTCCTCGTTCTCCCGGCCGCGCATCAGCAGCCACTCCACGATCGCGTCCGTCACGCCCGTCGACAGCTCGTCGGGGACGGAGACCGAGATGCCGAGGTCCTTCTTGATCTGGCGGTGCTTCTTGATCAGCACCTCCAGGACCTTGCCGTCGATGCCGTTGTCGTCGCCGTAGAGGGTGATGACGCGGACCTCGTCGCGGCGCTGGCCGTAGCGGTCCACGCGGCCCTCGCGCTGGTCGTGGCGGGTCGGGTTCCAGGCCAGGTCGTAGTGGACGACGGCGTCGAAGTGGTGCTGGAGGTTGACGCCCTCCGAGAGGCAGTCCGTGGCGATCAGGACCCGGCGGGCCGCCGCGTCCTCGCCGGCCTCCGCCGCCAGTGCCTCGATCCGCTCGATGCGCTGCTGCGGGGACAGTTCGCCGGTGACCGCCTTGACGACCGTCTTCGCGCCCAGCGGGCCGCGCTTCTTGGTCTCCGGATCGTTCTCCAGCTGCTCGGCCAGGTACTTCGCCGTCGGGATGTAGCGGCAGAAGACGATCGGGTTGTAGCCGTCGGCCAGCAGCGCCTTGAGGTGCTTGATGAGCGCCTTCAGCTTGAGGTCCTTCTCCGGGCCCTTCAACTGGGCGGCCAGGGCTGCCAGTTCGGACAGCCTCGACTTCACCGGCCCCTCGCTGGCCCCCGGGCCGGCACCCTCGTCCGTCTCCGCGCCCGGGGCCACGTCCATGCCTTCCAGTGCGTCGCTGTCGGCCGCGTCGCTGTTGAGCGGGGCGCCCAGCTTGTCGGCCTCCTCCGCCGACGCCGCGATCGCCGCCGCGGAGCGCGTCGTCAGGGTCTGCGCGGCCGCGGCCGGGGACGACACCAGCGAGCGCAGCAGCGCGATCGCCGACCACCAGGCGATACGGGCCTCCCGCCTGCCCTGGCCGCCCGCCTCCTCGACGCGCTCGCTCGCGTACGCGATCGCGTCGTCCAGCAGGGCCCGGTACTCGGGGGACAGCTTGTACGTCTCGTCCTTGAAGAAGCGGTCCGAGGGGAACGCGGTGCGCTCGGCGAGGGAGTCGTCCGCCAGGCCGTCCTCCTTCGTGAGGTACTGGCGTACGTCCGCGCGCTTGCGGGCCACGAAGTGCTGGGCGAGCAGCTTCCGGCCCGTCTCCGACTCCAGGTTCACGTGGGCCAGGTCCGGCTTGACCAGCCCGAGCAGGTTCCGGAACGCCGACTCCTTGCCGCTGTGCGGGGTCGCCGTCACCAGGAGCAGGTGGCGTTCGGCGTCCTGCGCCACCCGGCGCAGCAGCTCGTAGCGGAGCTGGCTCTGCGCGCTCGCCGAGGTGTCGTCGGCGGCCACGCACGTGTGCGCCTCGTCGACGATCACCAGGTCGGGGCAGTGGCGCACGAAGTCGTCGCGATGGCGCGTGGACTTGATGAAGTCCGTCGACACGATCACGTTCGGGTACCTGTCGAACAACGACTGCCCGAGGTCCAGGCCGCGCTCCAGCCGCGACACCGTCGAGGACAGGACCAGCTCCGCGTCGATGCCGAACTTGCCGCGCAGTTCCTGCTGCCACTGCTCGGCCAGGGCCGGGGAGCAGAGCACGGCCAGGCCGCTCGCCTCGCCCTGCGCCAGCATCTCGCTCGCGATCAGGCCCGCCTCGATCGTCTTGCCGATACCGACGTCATCCGAGATCAGCATGCGGACCGTCTTCTGGCGCAGGGCCATCAGCAGCGGCACCAGCTGGTACGCGCGCGGCTCCACCGCGATGCCGGCCAGTGAGCGGAACGGGCCCGCGCCCGAGCGGAAGCCGACCCGCAGGGCCGTACGCAGCAGTCCCGCCGCCCGTTGGTCGCCGAGGTCGGCCGGCTCGGGCGGCGCGAAGCGGGCCTCCTCGACGGGCTCGAACGGGAGCACGGCGGCGATGTCGTCGTCCGAGCCGCCGAGCGGGCGCAGGACGAGCAGGTCGGGCTCGCTCTCGGGGAGCACCACCCACTCGCGGCCACGGGCCTTCACCAGGGATCCGGCAGAGAACGTGAATGCCATAACGATCGTCAAATCCTTCTGATGAGCGCCTAGTCGGCGGCCGGGGAGCCGAAGTAGCGGGTGTTGGCGGCGGCGATGGCGTCCCAGTCGGCGCCGTGCGGGAAGCGGACCACGTCCCAGGTGGCGTCGAACAGCCGTTCCTCGGCGTCGGCGTCTCGCATCGCGTCAGCCTCGGCGTCCGGGCCGTCGACGAACACGGCGACGTTCGCGCCCGGCAGCCGGTAGACGAAGTCCGGTGCCGCGTTCGCCTCCGTCAGGAACACGTCCTTCTCGTCCGGAAGCCGCAGGCCGCGTGCCTTCGCCCAGCCCAGGAAGTCGCCCTGTGCGGCCAGTTCGGCCAGTGCGGACGCCGACGCCTCGACCGGCGTGGGATCAGCGGGGGACTCGGCCAGCAGCCGCCGGTACTGCTCCGACCGGGACTCCCCGCGTGACTCGCGGGCCGCCGTCGCCGACGCGAACCGCACCAGCAGGGCGGCCACCGTGTGCCGGTTGATCTGGGCGTGGTCGAGCTGGTTGCCGTAGGTGAGCAGGCACTCGTAGCAGCCGCGCGCGCAGGCCCGTCCCGGGCGGTGGGCCTCGTCGCCCTCGTCCTTGCCGTCCGCCGAGAAGTGGCAGATCTCCAGGGCGCGGCGGGCCGCCTTGGCAACGGCGTCGTCCTCGGCCTGGAGGCGGCGCAGCACACCGGCGCCGCCCTCCGCCGCCTCCATGAAGAGGATGCGGCGCCTCGGGCCGTCGTCCGGCGGCAGCAGTTCGCTGGACAGCTCGGCGTCCTCCAGCTCGAAGGCGGCCTCGATGCCCCGCTCCAGCGCGTACATCAGGGTGAGCGCGATCGGCTCGGGCAGCGCCTCGTCGAGGGTGACGACGAGGATGTTGCGGCGGTCCTCCACGAAGGGGATGACCCGCTTCTTGCGGCGCCGCTCGTTGCCGTCCTCGTCGACCGGCGGCAGCTCACTGAAGTCGCCGACCGCCTCGGCCGCGTCCTTGTCCTTCATCCAGCGGCCGTCGGCCAGGTCCAGCCAGTAGCCCGGCGGCTCGTCCGTACGGGCGCGCACCCGGCCGGTGTTGGTGATCCGGACGGTCGCGGAGTCGCCGTAGGCGATCTGCGCCAGCTGCCCGTCCGGGTCGGCGATCGTCGCGTTGAGGCGGCCCTTGCGGATGCCGTGGTCGTGGAAGCGGTACGACGTCTCCAGCCGGAAACCGGCCCGGCGCCGCTCCTCCTCGTCCGAGGAGATCCGCTCCCGGCGGGTGGTGTACACGGTGTGCAGGTGCAGCAGGCCGTAGGTCGCCGCGCCCAGAGGCTCGCCGCAGAAGCCGCAGCGGTCCTCGCGCTCCTTGGGCTCGTGGTGGTAGCCGCAGTTCGCGCAGCGGCGGGCCTCGCCCGTGGTCAGCTCGCCGGAGGAGTCCGGCGGCAGCTGGATGCGGGTGACCTGGTAGCGGGCGCCCTCGTGGTAGATGAGCGCGCCAGGGCCGAACTCGCGGATGGCGAGGAAGCGGGGGCGCTGGAGGTAGTCGCCGTCACCGCGGCGGCGGCCGATCGTCGGGATGTACGCGGCCAGCGGCAGGCGCGGGAAGCTGTAGCCGGGCAGGAAGCCCTCGGAGGCCAGGTAGCGGTAGGGGTTGAAGTCGGAGAGGACCGACTTGCTGTCGGCACTCTCGTTCATGAGGAGGTTGAGCTGTGTCTCGGCCTCGCGGCGGCGGGCGTTGGCGCGGATGCGGTCGCCCTCGGTGAGGCTGTAGTCGAGGCGCCGTTTGTTCTGGACGTACTGGTCGTCCAGGGCGGCCCGGAACAGGCTGCGCCAGCGGTCGAAGGCGCGGTCGAAGCGCTCCGCGACGGTCCGCACCTTGTCGTCGATCCAGTCGTCGTGCCACCACGTGGTGTCCGCGAAGTCCCCGAACAGCGGGCCGAGGACGCGCAGTGCCGCGCCCACCGTGCGCCGCTGGGCGCCGTCGTCGTGGGCCGCGTCCCGGATGTCCGGCAGCAGGTGCAGGGCCGGGTCCGGGCGGTCGCCGGAGTCCGGGTACGACACGTCGAGCACGTCGGGGATGGAGCGGCCCAGGCGCAGGCCGGCCTCGGCGATCCAGATGCCCTGGAGGTGGGAGAGGACCAGGTCCTCGTTGGCCAGGTCCAGGCGGGGCGGGGCCACCGCGCCCGCCACCATGCGCCAGGGCTGGCGGAAGTAGTACTGGTCGTGGCTGTTGCCCGTCGCGCAGTACGTCGTCACCAGCGCGGGCTGGCCGCTGCGGCCCGCGCGGCCCGAACGCTGGGCGTAGTTGGCGGGCGTGGGCGGTACGTTGCGCATCATCACCGCGTTGAGCTCGGAGATGTCGACGCCCAGCTCCATCGTGGGAGAGCAGTACAGGAGCTTCAACTCCGCCTTGCGGAAGGCCTCCTCGCGTGCCTCGCGGTCCTCCGGGGACACCTGGGCGGTGTGCTCGCGGGCGTACAGGCCGGACAGGGCGTCGGCGGTCTCCCGGTACAGCTTGAGGAAGAACGTGTTGATGCGCGGGCCGTCGCCGCTCTGGTAGGTGCGGGTCAGCGGGTCGTGCGCGCCCGACTCGCCCCTGCCGGCGCGCCACACCAGCGACTGGGCGGCCACCCGGTAGCCGGTCATGGCCGCCGAAGACGCCCTGCGGTAACGGCCGGCGCGCTGCGGGGCGACTTCCACCTCCTTGACCAGGCCCGCCTTGGCCAGCACCTTCAGCAGCTCCGCGATGATCAGTTGCAGGTCGTCCTGGTCCAGGTCGCGGAAGGTACGGTCGGTGCGCCGCAGGAACTTGCCGAACCTGCCCCGCGCCGACAGGAACAGGCTCGAACGGTCCGTGCCCCGCCGGGAGGGGTGCGGGTAGGCGGTGCCGACCCGGGGCTTGTCGGCGGAGGACAGCACCCACGGGTCGACCAGCCGCTCCTCGCTCGCGCGCTGCAGGGAGTCGAAGGCGTCGTCACGGAAGTACGACACGTCGATGGCGAGCGAGCGGCGCATCTCGTCCAGCAGGGCCTTCATCACCTCGGCCCGCAACGCGGGGTCGGCGTCGCGCAGCGCCTGGTGCGTGCCCTCCCAGCGGTCCTGCTTGTCGGCGACCCAGCCCAGGTCCTCGTAGTCGATCTCCAGCAGGCCCGTCTGCTCCAGGTTGGGCATGGTGATGCGCCAGCCGCGCTCCAGGTCGAGGTAGAGCCGGAAGGCGACCACGTCACGCAGCGTGCGGGCGGCGTTGCGGGCCAGCGACGGCGGCAGTTCGGTCTCGCCGGTGTAGTCGGCGGGGGCGATGGCGAGCGCGTTGGTCACCTCCGAGGCCAGTTCCTCGTGGTGCAGGCCGTCCTCGCCGGCGTCCAGGGCCGCCCGGTACAGGGCCCCGCGCAGCTGGGTGATCTGCACGAAGTCGTTGAAGTGGCCGGCCTGGAGGGAGGCGTCTTGGCGGTTGTCGACGAAGGTGAGGAGCTTGCGCGCCCTCGGGTCGAGGGCCTCCTCCGGCACCGACTTCAGCGAGCGGACGATCGACGCCGACACCAGCGAGGTCGCGGAGGAGCGGCCCTCCTGGTCCAGTGTCGCCAGCTTGGCGAAGTCCCGGCCGCGTGTCTGCTCGTACGCCACACCGCAGTGCAGGCAGAACAGGAACGGCGACGGGATGAACGCGGCCTTCAGCTCACCCTGACCCTCGCGGCCGAACGTGTCGACGGTGACGGCCTTCGGCACGCGGTCGCGGTAGGCGCGCTTGACGACCTCCTGACCCTTGTCGTCCAACTCCAGCCAGGACTCCGGGAGTCGGCGGTCGTCCACCGCGTACTGCACGTTGGACGGCCACTCGCGCTCGTGGTCGACGTAGAGGTAGCCGTCGCCCTGGCGCCCGCCGGTCGCCGAGGTGTCGCGGCGGGCCTCGTAGCGGACCTCGCCGTCCTTCTCCGTGCGCCACACCGTCAGGTACTCCTGCCCGCACTCCCGGCAGAAGGCCAGCGGCATCAGCAACTTGCCGCCGCTGCCGGGCTGTTCGAGCTGGTAGGAGCGGGTCAGGTGGCGGGAGGACTTGTCCTCCAAGGTGACGTAGACGGTGTCGCCCTTGGACAGGAACTGGTGCAGGCGGAACGCGAACAGCGGCCGTTCGTTGCGCGGGTTGAGCGCCTGCGAGCCGGCCTCCAGCGTCGCTCGGATCGCCTTCGCGCACTGCTCCTCGTCGACACCCGACGTCTCGTGCAACTCGCGCGCCGCGACCTCGATCTGCGTCGGCGGCCGGCGTACGAGGCGGCCCGTGGCCTCGTCCTCGACGAGCCCGAAGCGGTCCTCGATCCAGCGGGCCAGCGGGTCGCGCGCC
This sequence comes from Streptomyces sp. C1-1, assembly GCF_050214755.1. Taxonomy (NCBI): domain Bacteria; kingdom Bacillati; phylum Actinomycetota; class Actinomycetes; order Kitasatosporales; family Streptomycetaceae; genus Streptomyces; species Streptomyces sp. C1-1. Next base: position 6,976,145 of record NZ_CP189826.1, read on the forward strand.
AGGTCGTCGTAGGCGCGCGGGGCGGGGGAGGTCAGGCGTTCGGCCGGTACGGTGCCGGGCGCCTCGCCCGTCGCGCGGACCAGGGTCTCGCCGATGACGTGCTCGGGGCGGACCGTCGTACCGAACAGCGTGCTCGCCACACCGGCGACCACCTGCCGCTGGTCCTCCAGCGTGCCCTCCGTCGACATGGTGGCCGACGTACCGATGCACTGCACGTTCTCCGCCTGGCAGGCCTCGCGGACGCGGCGGATCAGCAGGGCGACGTCCGCGCCCTGGCGGCCGCGATAGGTGTGCAGTTCGTCGAAGACGAGGAACTCCAGGCCCCGCGCCATCCTGATGAGGCTCGCCCGGTCGGCCGGGCGGGTCAGCATCAGCTCCAGCATCACGTAGTTGGTGAGCAGGATGTCCGGCGGATTGTCGCGGATCTCCTTGCGCTTCTCGTCGTCCTCCTGGCCCGTGTAGCGGGCGAAGGTGACCGGCTCGCGGCCCGCGCCGTAGCCGTCGCGGAGGAACTTCTCCAGCTCCCGCAGCTGGCTGTTGGCGAGCGCGTTCATCGGATACACGATGATCGCCCGCACGCGCTTCGGAGCGTTCGGGCCCTCCTCGTCGCGCTCGTGCAGCACCTTGTCGACGATCGGCACGATGTAGGAGAGCGACTTGCCGGAGCCGGTACCGGTCGTCAGGACGTACGACGCCCCGGAGGCGGCGGCGTCGATGGCGTCGCGCTGGTGCCGGTGGAGGAGGAGCGGCCGGCCGTCGCAGACGGTGCCGCCCTCGGTCTTCTTCGCCTGGAAGATGCGGGCGCACTCGGAGTGCAGCACCTTCTGCTGGGCGAGCTCGACCACGGTGCCGCCGCCCTGGAAGAACGGGTTGAGCGACAGCCAGGGGTTCGGCCACTGGGACTTCTCGTCCAGGTCCTTCTCGACGTACGCCTTGATCCGCTCGTCGCGGATGACGGTGCCGCCCTCGGTGAAGGAGCGGTAGTCGCGGATCAGGTTCTGGTGGACTCCGAAGACGTCCATGCCGGCGCCGGAGCCGGTCACCGGGGTGGGCTGCTGCGGCAGAACGGTCGCGGGGGCGGGGGCGGCCTCGCGCAGAGGGAGGGTCGGGTCCCGCTCGATCCATGCGGGGACGAGGCAGGTGTCGTCCGCGGGCACGGCGAGGGGGAGCAGGGCGTCCCGCACGGTCACGGCGTCGGCGGGGCGGTCCGCGGGGTCCTTCGCCAGCAGGCGGTCCACGAGGCGGGCGAGTTCGGCGGGGACGTCGGCGCGGATCGCGCGGACGGGGCTGGGGTCCTGGTGGACATGCCGCTCCGCGAGCTCGTACGCGGACTCGCTCGTGAACGGGGGAACGCCGACCAGCATCTCGTACAGCACACAGCCCAGCGCGTACAGGTCGGCGGCCTGGGTCACCTGCTTGGCCTGGCACTGCTCCGGCGCCATGTAGCGGGCGGTGCCCACGCTGACGCCGGTGCTGGTCAGGCGGGTCTGATCCGGGTCGTCGACGATGCTGCCCATGCCGAAGTCGAGCACCTTGACCGTGCCGCCCCGCGTGAGCATGACGTTGGCGGGCTTCAGGTCGCGGTGGACCACGCCCTTCGCGTGGGCGGCGGCGAGGCCGGCGGCGATCTGGGCGCCGATGGCGGCGGCCCAGGCGACCGGGAGCTGCGGCTCCTCCTCGATGAGGTCGCGCAGCGACTCGCCGTCCAGGAACTCCATGGCCAGGTAGGGCAGGTCGTCGCAGTCCGCGGCGATGCCACCGGCGACAAGCCTGGTGATGTTGGGGTGATGATCCAGCTGGCGCATGATGCTCACTTCGCGGGCGAAGCGCTGCACGGCCTTGGTGTCGCCGCCGGTGTCGATCCGGCCCCCCGTGCGGCGACGCAGGATCGTCTTCACAGCGACGGTGCGTTCAGGCGAGTTCGTGGGAGCACTGAGGTCCTCGGCCTGGTGGACCTCCCCCATGTTGCCTCTGCCGATGACGCGCCCGATGCGGAATCTGCCGCCGACGAGCTCGTGGGTCACTGCCGCTCCTCTGCCTACTGCTCGCGTTCTCGCGGTTCCGAGACGGAACGCGCCCCCTGATCTGCTGCCGCACGGCCCATCGTGTCAGAACAGACAGTGAGGCAGTCGTTACCGTACACGACGACTCAAATATTTCATAGGTTTCAATCCGTTGACATCGTCAACGCGTCACCTCTAGCCTCACCGTGAAGTGAGCGGGGGTGGGTGGTGTGCAGGATCGAACCGTCGGCGAAGTGGCCGCGCCCGGCTTGAGGGCCGCAGTGGGAGAGCTGCTGTCTCGGTTGCGGCGTGCCGCTGTGAACGGCGTCGTGTCCGAGTCGGTCTTCGCGCAGAACGTGCAAACCCTGGGGCTCGGCCAGGCCGAGCGAGACCGGCTGCGGCACGAGCTGGTCCGACTGGGCCTGCATGTCCAGGACGTGCATGTACATGTAGACGCGGACTCTCCGGATGTGGAAAAGGTTGCACGGATTCGTGGGGAAAATGTGTTCCCCGATGCTGACCTGGTGCAAGCGCTGCTGCTGCGCTACGCGGACACCGACGGATACGTGCCCTCCAGAGCGGTGGACGGCGTCGCCCGGCTGGCCGGACTCGGTGCGCGACAGACGGCTGTGCTGAGGGCCTGGGCAAAGGTCCGCGACACCGATGGAGACGCTGCGACAGACGATCCCCGCACGGAGGAGACTCGGCCCGAAGGCGAGGGGGCAGAGCCGCCGGCCTCCGAGGAGCCGGGGGCCGGGGCGGAGGGCCGGGACATTGCCGCCGCCGTCGTAGCGGCGCTGGCCGTACTGGAGGAGGACCGCTTCCGAAGACGTCCCGGAGACTCTCTCCTGAAGGCCGAAGCCGAGGTCGGCCTCGCCGTGCTGCTGCGCGGCGGCGCGGAACGCATGGGTCAGGAGCCCGACGCCGAGGAATTGAGCGGACTGCCGTCCGGTGATCTGAGGATCAGGGCCCGCGACTGCCTGGTCCTGCACAACCAGCGCCTTGTGCACTCACTCATCCGCCCCTACCTGGAACAGGGCTTGGACTACGAGGACCTCTTCCAGGTGGGAGCGCTCGGGCTGATGAGAGCCGCTCGCAAGTTCGACCCTGCCAAGGGCTACAAGTTCTCGACGTACGCGACCTGGTGGGTGCGGCAGCAGATCACCCGGACCATCGCGGACGAGGGCGCTCTCATCCGGATCCCGGTCCACATGCACGAGCAGATGCGCAAGGTGGCTGCCGCGGAACGCGCCCTCGCCGCGCAGGGGCGACCCACGCCGGCCGCTGACGTGGCGGTGCAGTGCGACATGACCCTGCGGAAAGTGGAGGAGATCCGGAAGCTGAGCCGACGCACCGACTCGCTCGACCGCGTCATCGGTGACGGCGCCACGCTCGGCGACTTCGTCGGGGAGAACCACGCCCTGCCGTCGGTCGAGCAGGAGGTCGTGAACGCGCTCCTGACGGAAGACGTCATGGCCGTCGTGGGTACCTTCGCCGAACGTGACGCCCGCGTCCTCGTCCGACGCCTGGGCCTCGACGGCGACGAGCCCTCGACCCTCGACGAACTGGGGCGGGAGTTCGGTGTGACCCGGGAGCGCATCCGGCAGGTGGAGAGCAAGGCCCTCTCGGCATTCAGGGCGCGCCTGCGGATGGCTGGGGTCATCAGCGCGTACGGGGGCCGGGACGGACGGGAAGTCGACGGAGACGGGGAGCAGGAGCGGTTGGCGAAACGGCGTGCTCGTGGCAAGGACTCAGCTGTCGTTGGCGCTGCCGGTACCGCCGCTGCCGTCGAGGAACCGCGGCGGGACGAGGAGTCGTGGGCGGAGCCCGCCCTGTCCCCGCCCACACCGGATGAGGAGCGATCATCCCGGATCGAGGCGGAGACAGCGGTGGCGGAGGACAGCAGGGGAAAGCGGGCGCCCGATGCTCTCGCGGAGTCGGCGGCTTCGGCACCGACGCCCTCGGCGCTGCCGACGCCTTCGGCGCCTGCGACACCTTCGAGCGTGCCTCCTCCCGAGGCTGCCCCGCCGAGCGAGGCGCCGAGCGTGGCATCCGGCGAGCCTCAGCCCGTGCAGTACACGGCGGACTGGGACAAGGCGGTGCGCATGGCGGCGACGTTCGAAGGAGGAATCGACTGGCTCGCCGGGTACGCGCTGCTGGCGCTGGGCCATCCCCAGCTCTCGGTGATCCTCGGACCCTCCGCCGCCGCGGACGTGGTGCGCGCGGCACGGGAGCGGCAGGCGCCGGACCAGCAGGTGCTCGCGGCCCTGGAAGTGCTGCAGCGCGTCTTCGACAGCGTGAAGGAGGCCGGTCTGAGGCCAGAGGACTTCTTTGAGCGGCAGGCCGAAGCTCTGGTCGGTGTGACCCCACGGACGTACCTGGCCAGGCGGCCACTGGTGAACACCGAGTCGCGCATCGCCGTGCGCGACGCACTGCGGGAGTTCGTCGCCGGGCTGCCGAGGCATAAGGAGGCCGCGGAGTCGTCGACCGTGACTGAGAAGTCCGCGGACGGCAACTCGTCGGGCCCTTCGGACGACCAGCCTGTGCGACAGGCCCTTGTGTGCGACGGCGCCCCGTCGCCCGAGGACGAGGAGAACCCCACGCAACTCCGGGCCGTAGTGGACCGCCGCATCGCCGAGGTGCGCCACGCGTACGAGGCGCAGATAGTGCGCGTACGGCACGAGCACCAGGAGCGGCTGACCGAGGAGCGGAAGGCCGCCGACGACCGGGTCGCCTCTGCCGAGGCGGATACCGAGCGGCAGCTCGACGCCCTCGAAGAGACGCTGCTGCGCCGCGTGGACACCGCATTGCTTCGTCAGGAACGGCATCTGCGTGGGCAGGCCGAGGAGAGCCTGGCGCGGCTCAGGGAGGAACACCGCAAGGCACAGCGCGTCATGGCCGAGCGAGCGGAACGCACCGCGGAGGAGACGCTCTCCGCCACCCCGCGCACCTCCCGCGACGAGCAGCAGGTGGCCGTGGCACGCCTGCGCGCCGATCAGGCCGAGCAGCGGGCGGCCGAAGCGAACCAGCGGGCGGAGGAAGCGGACCGACGCGCGACCCTTGCCGAGCAGCGGGCGGCCGAAACCGAGCAGCGAGCGGCCCGCGCCGAGCAGCGAGGATACGAGGGCGACCGGCGGCTGCGTCGTTACCGCGAGGAGACTGAGGCACGCATCGAGGCACTCGAGGAGCGGCTGCGACTGGCCGAAGCCGAGCTGAGTCGACGAGACCGTACCCTCATCGCGGCCCGCCGGGAGACGGCGGCGCAGGTGGAGGCGGCGGAACAGCGGGCTGCCCAGCGGCTTGCCCAGGCCGAACACAACGCCTGGGCCCGCATCACCGAACTGCAGCAGGAACTGGCCGCGACGCAGGCAGCCGGCACCGACCGCACCACGTTCCTGGACCGCTGGCGCCGGACCTGAAACGCGCGCGGCCCACGTCCCCGTACCTTGAAGGAACAGCATGGACCCCAGACAGGAACTCGTCGCCTACCTCCACAGACAGCTCGTCGGCCCGGTGGGAGGCGACGAGGAGACGCTCGACGCCCCGCCGGACCGGCAGTACCTGATGGGCACCCTGTATCCCCAGGACGCGGATCTGCAGCGTCAGTTGGACCTGGCCGGCGAGGAACCGGACGGTAGCGGTACGGAGAGGGCGGCCGAGGACACCGCTCCCGCCGCCGACCCCGTCGCGGAGTCGAACTCGTGGCTGCCCTCCTCGCTCGGCCTCAGCTTCTACACCGACGCCACCACCGTGGAGATCCGCTGTTCCGGCGCCCGCTACCAGACCCGTTCCGGTACGAGCGAACGGGGCCGGAGCTGGCAGCGCATCCCGCTGCCGGCCGAGACACACACCCTTGGCGCCGACCGCGACCAGGTCACCGTCCTCGACACGCGCGCCGAACTCCGTGTCAGGCGTCGCGTGTTCGGCACCGGGCAGCTGGTGACCGTGGCTCTGGTCAACGCGGCCCGGCACGAGCCGGCCCTCGGCAAGGCCGCCCAGTGGGACCGCATGCTGTTCCAAGTGGAGCTGGAGGTACGGCCTGTCGACGGCAGGGTGCTCCAGTACCCGAGCGTCCGCCTCGCCAGCCGCGACCCGGAGGAGCAGGAACTGCGCCTCCAGTACCGGCACGTGCGCACCCACGCCGTGGGACACGGCTGCGCGGTCGCGGAACAGTACGACGGTGCGGGGGACCAGGTCACGGCGCTGCGCGCGGCCGTCATGCCGGAGGCGGAGGTCACCGGCGTACGGGCGGCGGGCCCCAGCGGCACGCCGGTGCTGAACCTCGGGCACCTTGCCGACCCGGACGTCTCCGCCGACCAGCTTCGTGAGGAACTCTGGGAGTTCGCAGCCGACTACCGTGCGTGGTACGTGGGGCAGCTGAACGCGGACATCCCCGACTGGGGACGGGCGGCCGCCGACCGCGTCCTGGGGCGTGTCGCCGACGCCGTCGCCCGCATCGAGTCAGGGGTGCGCACCCTCTGCGATCCGTCCCGGCCCGAACTGCTGCGCGCCTTCCGTACCGCCAACCACGTCATGGCGCTCCAGATGCGCCACTCCGCCCCGGACCTGGCGGGGACGCGCCGGTCCCGCCGCGACGCCGTCCCCCCGCACCCGGAGCCGGCTCCCGACGCCGCCTGGCGCCCCTTCCAGTTGGCGTTCTTCCTGCTGGCCCTGGACGGAGTGGCCGACCCCCGGCACCGGGACCGAGCCGTCACCGACCTCATCTGGTTCCCGACCGGCGGTGGCAAGACCGAGGCGTACCTGCTGCTCGCGGCCTTCACGATGGCACTGCGCAGGAGTGAACCCGACGGGGGCGGCACGGCCGTCCTCAGCCGCTACACCCTGAGCCTGCTCACCACCCAGCAGTTCCAGCGCGCGGCCACCACCGTGTGCGCCCTCGAAACCCTCCGCCGGGCGGACCCGGCCGGCTACGGCGAGGAGCCCTTCTCGATCGGCCTGTGGGTGGGCGAGACGACCACACCGAACACGTACGAAAAGGCCCGTGCCGCCTTCGACGACGTACGCGCCGCCGCCCGGCCCGACGACGTGTTCATCCTCGACCGCTGCCCCTGGTGCGGCTCCCGCATCCTGCCCGCACACAAGTCACCCGACATCGGTGACTACGGCGTGCGCGCCGGAGCGGACTCCTTCGCCTTCTTCTGCCCGCGCGAGGAGTGCGTCTTCCACGACGAGCTGCCCGTCGCCGTGGTGGACGAGCAGCTGTACGACCGGCCGCGCACGTTCGTCCTGGGCACCGTCGACAAGTTCGCCCGACTGGCCTGGGAGCCCCGTGCCGGAAGGCTGTTCGCGGCAGGCGGTACACAGCTGCCGCCGTCCCTCGTCATCCAGGACGAACTGCACCTGCTCACCGGCCCACTCGGCACCACGGTCGGCCTGTACGAGGCCGCTGTGCTGGGGCTGTGCACCCGGCCCGACGGCATCGGACCCAAAATCGTGGCGTCGACGGCCACCATCCGCCGCTCGGGGGAACAGGTCCGCGCCCTCTACGGCGGTGGCGTCCAGCTGTTCCCACCCGCCGGGCTCGACGCCCGCCACTCGTACTTCGCCGAACCGGACACCTCACGGCCCGGCCGCCGCTACCTCGGCGTCATGGCCCAGGGGCACACGGCGGGCCGCGCCGCCGTCGCGGTCGCCGCCGCCATGCTGCAGGGCGCGTGGGAGCTGCCCGAGGAACACCGGGACGCCTACTGGACACTCGTCGCCTACCACCACAGCCTGCGTGAACTCGGCCGGACCGTCACCGCCGCGGCCGATGACATTCCCGCCCAGCTCGCCGGCCTTGAATCCGGCCTGGAAACACGGAAGTTGATCGATCACCAGGTACAGGAGCTGACCAGTAACCTGCCGCGTGCGGAACAGCCCGTGCTGCTCGACCGGCTCGAGAAGCGATGGGACCATCCGGAGTCGGTGTCCTTCCTGCCCTGCACCAACATGCTGTCCGTCGGCGTCGACGTGAAGCGACTGGCACTGATGCTCATGCAGGGGCAGCCCAAGACGACGGCCGAGTACATCCAGGCCACCAGCCGTGTCGGCCGGCATGCCGTCCCCGGCCTCGTCGTCACCTTCTTCAACGCCACCAGGCCGCGGGACCGTTCGCACTACGAGACCTTCGACGTGTACCACCGCTCGCTGTACCGGCATGTCGAACCGACCAGTGTCACTCCGTGGTCCGTCCCCTCGCGCCGCCGCGCCCTGCACGCCGCTCTCGTCATCCTCGTACGGCACCGCCTCGGCCTCGCCGCGGAGAACCAGGCGGGGGCGATACTGCACCACCTGCCCGGCGCGGAGGCCCTCGTGGCGGAACTGGCGGCGCGCGCCGAGGCCTGCGAACCCGCTGCGGGCGACGCCGTCCGCAAGGAACTGTCGGACCTCCTCGCCGAGTGGGAGGAAGCAGCGCGCGCAGCACGCAAGGACGGCCGCGAGCTGTACTACCGCAGTCAGGGCAAAGGCCAGTCCAACCTCATCAAGAGCTTCGAGCAGAGATACGGCCTGTGGGAGACGGCCAACTCGATGCGCAACGTCGACCGGGAGTGCCAGGTGATGGTGAAGGGAGCAGACCTGTGAGCCGCACACTGCGGGTACGCCAGTCCCAGACGGTGGTGCCCTTCGGGGTCGGAGCCGTCTTCGACATCCAGGGCGAGTCGTTCGTCGCGACCGGAATCGGCGACTGGCCGAGCCGCGGCAGGCAGCGGGTCGACTCGCCCCGGCTGGCCTCCCGGCTCGGGGTGACCGGTTTCTACGCCGCCCCGGCGACGGACAACGACCGGTTCGACACGCCGGACGCGCCCGGGGCGCCGTACATCCGCTTCCCGTCCTGGCTTTTCTGCGGCTCCTGTCGGCGCATGACCAGGTGGCGCATCGCGGACGAGAAGCCCGGGCGTCCGCCGCGCTGCCCGTCCTGCTCGCCGGGGCGGGCCCTCGCGCCCATGCGGTTCGTGCAGATCTGCCAGGCCGGACACCTCAGCGACGTCGACTGGTGGTTCTGGGCCCACTCCCGGCAGGACGCGGGCGAGCGCCGGCAGTGCGGCGACCGCGACAAGCTGCGCTTCCTGGTCTCCGAACGCGCCTCAGGACTCGAAGCGCTCTCCGTGGCCTGCACCGCGAAGGGCTGCGGAGCGGCCCGGGACCTGCTGGACATCCTCGGTACGCACGGCATGCGCTGCTCAGGACGCAACCCCTGGCAGCGGGCAAGTGAGGCCGTGGAGTGCGAGAAGCCGGTGCAGGTGGTGCAGCGCACCGCGGGAAACCTGTACTACCCGATCGTGTATTCGGCGCTCGACATCCCCGAGACCGATGCACCGGCCGTCACCGACGAGGCGCTCGCCGCACGGGTGCGCGGGCACGATCTGTGGGTGTCACTGTGCAGAGGGGCCGACTCGCCGCGGGCCGGGGTCTTCCGCTCGATGATCCAGGAGGACACCGGCGCCGACGACCAACTCCTCGACGCCCTCCTCGCCGAGGAGACGGGCAGGCCCGCGCCATCGACCTCCGCTGGGACCGGTACTCCCGACCGGCCCGACCTGAGTCGGGAGGAATGGGAGGCCTTCACCGCTCCGACACCGCCGGCCACCCGCGACTTCGCGCTGCGAGAGACCACGCTCGGTCTCGCCGGCGAGACCGCCGACCCCTGGGCGGGTCTCAGCCGCCGGTTCGGCCGGATCGTCCTCGCCGACCGGCTGCGCGAGGTGCGCGCCCTGTCGGGTTTCACCCGGGTCTCACCGGACGCCACCAACGTCCCCGCGGACACCGCGCGGCGCCTGAGGTGGCTGCCCGCCGTGGAGGTCTTCGGAGAAGGCATCTTCCTCACTCTGGACAAGAGCGAACTCGCTGCCTGGGAAGCGGACATCAGGGTCGGTCGCCGGATCTCCGGCATGCGAGCCGACCTCGACCGCTCCTTCCAGAAGGACCGTCTGGAAACCCTGACCGGACCGGAACTGTCACCGCGATTCGTGCTCCTGCACACCCTCGCGCACCTGCTGATCCGCCAGCTCTCCTTCGAGTCCGGATACACGACGGCGAGTCTGCGAGAGCGCGTCTACGCACGTCCTGAGCAGGATCAGTACGGCATCCTCGTCTACACGGCCGCCGGAGACGCGGAGGGAACCCTCGGCGGTCTCGTCCAGCAAGGTGAACCGCCCCGGCTCGCCGAGACCCTGCTCCGGATGACGGAGGCCGCGGCCTGGTGCTCGGCCGACCCCCTCTGCGCCGAGCACACCGGCCAGGGCTTCGGCAACCTCAACCGCGCGGCCTGCCACGCCTGCGCGTTGCTTCCCGAGACCAGCTGTGAGACCGGGAACACCCTCCTCGACCGCGCCCTCGTCGTCGGGGGCGAACGGGTGCCCGGATACCTGGAGTCCATCGTCACCGCGGCCCGCGCCGCGGCAGCAGGCGCCGTGGAGGAGATGTGACCGTCACCTATCTCGACCTCACCCAAGAGCAGCGCTCCTGCCTCGACGATCTGCCCTTCGACGGCAACCACCTCATCAGCGGTCCGCCGGGAAGCGGCAAGAGCCTCCTGGCGGCCCAGCGAGCCGTCATGCTCGCCCTGACGGGAACGCCGGTGGTCCTGCTGACCTACTCCAACCTGCTGCACCAGTCGCTGGCCGGAGCCGTCCACGCCCTGGGACCCGCGGACCGCAGCGTGCGGGTGCGGACCGTACACGCCTGGCTCACCGAGTGGTACGGCGGGAAACCGCCCGGCGGCCCGGACGGCTGGTTCGACTGGCCCACCCTGTACGACCGGGCCGCGGCGACCGACCCGCCGCCCGGCCTCACCCTGGTCGTCGACGAGGGACAGGACCTGCCACCGGAGTTCTATCGTCTCTGCCGACTGCTGGGAGCCCGCACGACGGTGTACGCGGACGAGTGTCAGCGTCTGACCGACACCAACTCCACACTCGTCGAGATCGCCGAACGCCTGGGGCGCTGCGCGCGGCACGAACTCGACGGCAACCACCGCAACACTCGGCAGATCGCCTCCTTCGCAGCTCACTTCCACACCGGTGCGGGCCTGCCTCCGATACCCGAACGGGACGGCCCCCCCGCGCGACTGCATCGCCTCCCACAGCGCGGCGCCGCCGACCTGGTGATGCTGCTCGCCCAGCAGCACCCGCGGCACACCATCGGCGTGATAACCCACTCGAAGCACACTCAGTTCTCCCTGCTCGGCACCCTGCAGAACAAGGCACCCAGGCTCAAACCACAGCTCTACACCTCCGATGCCTGGAAGGGAGGCCGCTACCACCGCCTGGACCTCGGCCGTCCCGGGGTTGTCCTGGTCCATCGCCGAAGCGCCAAGGGCCTTGGCTTCGACACCGTCGTCATTCCTGACACGCACACCGACGCCGCCACCGATCCCACCTCGGCCGCACTCCGCATGGAGTACTACGTCATGGCCACGCGAGCCCGACACGAGCTGCATCTTGCGTACGAAGGCGACTCCGAGCCGCCGCTGCTGGCGCAGGTGGGACCAAGCGTGTTGCTACGCGGTTGACGCGCCTGGAACGACACAGGCTCGGGAGCGCGCGGGTCTCGGTCCGCGCTGATAGCGGGCTGAAGTCTATGTCGGAACCGGTGCACTGCTCGATGGGAGTGGGGCGCACCCGTGCTCACGTAGCCGTCAAAGTAGCCGCAGAATTGGTCGCCTGGCATGTTTGTACATGTCATAGCGCTGCGGTGATTCTCCCCGGCGTACAGCCCGACTCGTCTGCCGCTCTTTATTTCCGCAGGTCAGAGGGCACGTTAACTCACTGAACAAACTCTCCGGGTCGAATCCGGGTCGAATCCGGGCTGTAGGTATCGTCGTTTCTGTCTGCTGCCCCTGCGGCATGTCCGGGCATTCCGGGTGTCAAATGTGGTCCAGTGTCGCTCTGTAGCAGACATCTCGGATGCTGATGCACTCGGAAGTACATGTACGAGGGTGTCTTCTTGTAGGCCTGCTCTGACCGAACTTGAGCACCGTTGCTGCGTCCTCCAGCGAGCCGTGCCCGGGCAGGGAAGGGTGACACTGCTCGCGCCGCAAATCGAGACAGCTGCCAATGGTGCCCTCTCGGGTGTCGTTGGGCGCGCCCGACTGAAGCCCCGTCGCAATTGTGGCGGAGGACGTTGGACATGCCGGTGCACACGCCGAACTGCACACCGGCTCCCGCCAGGGCGGAGTTTTCGGCAAGGGCAGAGCCCCGCCTGGGCAACCGCCCATGGTCAGGACACGACGGAGCGCTGGGGCACGGTGCCCGCCTCGGTCGGCGTGGAGCGGGTGGTGTACTGCGGTACGGGGGCGTCGTCGCGGCCGGTGTCGCGCACGAGTCCGTACCGTTCGCGGTCGGCGGAGTGCGGGGCCGGGGGACTGGCGATGTCGTCGGCTGTCTCCTGCCAGGAGGAGGGCAGGACGTCGAGGTTGTAGTCGGCCTGGGTCTCGTTGAGGTGGAGTGTGACGCTGCCGTCGAGGTAGTAGTACTCGTTCTGCCACATCTGCTGGGCTCCCGGCGGCAGGGTGATCAGTCCTTGCTGCCGGTTGCCCATCCAGGTGCCGCCGGCGGTGGCGCCCGGCTGACGGTCGTCCATGCGGTGGCCGCCGCCCGAGGCCACGTGGAACAGCCTTCCTCGCAGTCCGGTCCACGAGGGCATGGTCAGCAGCCCGGGGCGCAGCCCGTACATCACGTCCCAGTGGACGGTGAAGTAGCCCTTCCCGCGCAGTACCACGGTGTCCCCGCGGTGGACGAGCTGGTAGCCGTCCAGGTGTCTCTTGAGCCCCGTCATCGTCACCGTGGTCTGCGGGCGGTGGGGCAATGCGGCGGGCGGCCGGTCCGGCGGTGGCGCGCTGTCCACGGTGTCGACCACGGACCCGTACCGCGGCCGGGGCGAGGGATGCGAGACGGCCGAGCCCAGTACCGGTGCCGGCCGTGACGGTGATGCGGATGCGGATGCGGATGCGGTGGGCGAGGGCGCGGGTGCCGGGCCGGAAGCCGTCGGGGCGGTGGCCGGACGCGCCGACGGGCTGGACCACGGGGCCGCGTACACGAGCACGCCACCGCCCACGGCGAGCAGCGCACTCGCCGCCACCACGGCCTTCGCGGTGAGGCTCGCCCCTGCCGTCCCTGCCGTCCCCGCCGTCGCGGAACCCCCGCTGCCTGAAGTGGCCGTGGTGCCGGCCTGGCCGGCCGCCGCGGCGTGCGTTCCCGCGGACAGCCACGGGCGCCAGGCCAGCAGTGCCGCCGGCACGGGCAGGAGGGCCAGGGACGCCAGCAGTCCTTCCGGGGCCAGCATGCCTTCCTCGTGGCGCACGCACCGCGGGCACTGCCGCACATGGCGGCCGAGGCGTTTGCGCCACAGGCCGCTGGGGGCCCCGTTCCAGTCCACGGTCAGCCGGGTCAGTTCCCCGCATGCGGGCCTGGCCGCGAGGGCTCGGACGATGACGCGGGAGGTGTGCAGGCGCTCCTTCATGCGTTGCACCCGTACAGCCGCTTGATGGCCGGTCATGTCCAGAGCGGAGGCGAGCTCGGCCCGGGCGAGCCGGCCGGCCGTCTCCAGCCACCACAGTGACAGCAGCTCCCGGTCGTCCTCGTCGAGCCAACGGGTCGCGCGCACGGACTCCTCGCGCTGTCCGGACAGCCGCAGGTCGAGGATGACCCCCTCGGCGAAATCGGCGGCCGGGTCGGGCCGGGCTTCAGCCGCGTCGAACGCCGCTCCCGTCGTCTCCCTCCTGCCGCGCCTGCGGATGTGGTCGCGGACCTCGTTCACGGTGATGGTGATCACCCAGGACCGGAACGCCGCCGGGCGCTCCAGTCCCCCGATGCCGCGCAGGATGCGCATCATCGTCTCCTGGACGATGTCGTCGACGTCGTCGCGGTACGGGTGCGCACGCGCCGCGACGCTGTAGACCAGCGGAAGCGTCCGGGAGGTGAGCTCTTCCAGGGCGCCGCGATCGCCGGCCCGAGCCGCGGCTATCACGTCGGCCGCGGGTGCGGCATGCCTGGGCATCGGGTCTCCCTTCGACCTGACGCGGGTACGAAGCCCCGCTCGCGCCGACCGGGCCGGGTTGCGGGGGTCCTCGGGCAATCGCCGTCGGTATCACACACACCGTGGCAGCGCGCTCATCGTAAGGGGTGAGCGCTGACAGCCATGGGCGGGCCGGTGGAATCCGTGGCGGCCGGGGATCAGCGGGAGTGACGCGGGGACGTACGCGGACGCGAGCGGACGCGAACGAAGACGAAGACCGCGGCGACGCCGGCGAGAACGACGCCCGCCAGTCCTGTGACGGCCCACAGAGCACCCAAGTTGCTGCCGGTGTCCGCCATGGCGCCGGTGTCCGCCATGGTGCCGGTGGGGGCGCCCAGGGGGGTGGCCGCTCGGCCGGTCCGGGCCGGGGAGGGCGCCGGTGTCGTCGCGGCGGAGGAGGGGAGAGCGGTGAGCACGGTGTGGGCGCCGGCCCGGCTGACGGAGAAGCGCGCCCCGCCGATGGCGAGACCGGTACCGGAGACTTTTGCGGTCGTCGAACCGACGGTCAGCTCACGGGAGTTCCGGGAAAGAAGGATCTTCGCGCCTGTGACGACCTTCAGCCTGCGCAGGGTTGTGTCGCGTGCCTTGCTGAGATCCAGGACGGCCGAGGAACCGGTCAGAGCGACCGCGCTGGATGTTCGCAGAGAGGTCCCGGAGACGATCAGGCTGCCTTTGGCCACGGTGGTGGCGCCGGTGTAGGCGGCGCTGGTGACGGTGGTGGCGGCGGCTCCGCTCTGCGTCACCGATCCGGCACCGGTCACCGCCGGGAGGGAGGTGGGTGTCCCGGTGTTGCGGAGCACGAGTGAACCGTTGTCGATCACTTTGTCGAGGGCTCCGCCGGTGTGGAGGCTTCCGTCACCGCCCGCGGTCCCGGAGCCGAGACGGAGGGTCGCATTCCTGTCGATGGTGGTGGATCCGTCGTAGTACTGCGCTGCTGCGAAGGTCACGTCGTTGCCGTTGGTGCCGGCGATCACGACGTCCCCGGCGCCGGGAGCGCTGAGGGTGTCGTGATACATGCCGCCGCCGATGGGCGCGCCCAGGGTCACCGGTCCGTTGTAGTCGAAGGTGAGCCGGGAGCGCTGCCGTCTGGCGTGCAGGTTGATGTAGACCGTCTGCGCCGTGCCGGGCATGAAGATCTGGTGCGTGGTCCCGTCGCCCCACTGGACGTCGGCGCCCTCGATGTTGGTGCCGCGCTTGTTCAGTTTGTGGGCCACGGGCCGCCAGTTCAGTCCGGGGTCGCTCAGCGACGGCGCCGCCTCGTCGCCGCTGTCGCTCCAGCTGTAGACGCCGGTGAGGATCACCTTGCTGCCCGGGCGGGAGTGCACATTGACGTCGTTGCCGTACTCGTGGCTGTAGAAGTTCTGCCGCTCTACGACAGTGTGGTTGAGCGGGGTGTCGATGATCCATGAACCGCGGTTGACGACGGAGCGGGCGTTGGGCAGTTCGGCGGCACAGGTGGTGCTCGCGAAGTTGACGCCCGTGCCGTTGTCGAAGATGCCGGAGAACGGGTTGGTGCCACAGATCTGGAGCGTTCCCCACATGTTCCGGGGCTGGGTGACCAGGCCGGAGCCGCTGATGCTGCCCAGGTTGAACAGCCGGGTCAGCGACAGACGCAGGGTGCCGTCCACCCGGATGTTGTCCTGGTTCTGCTGGTAACCGGGCGTGTTGTACGGGAAGGACCCGATCAGGCCGGTCGTACCGCCGGTGCCGTACTGGAGGGTCGCCCCCGCGTCCACGGTGACCGCGGGCTCGTCGGGACGGCCGACCACGACGTACGGGTGGTTGCCGCCCGGGACCTGGACCCTCTGGTGCTGCCGGGAGTGCGGCAGGGTGAAGGTGCTGTCCTTGGCGAGGACCAGCGTGCCGGTGCCGGACACGCGAAGGGCTCCTTCACCGCTGATCACACCGGTGTACGTGTGGGTTCCCTGCGGGACGCGCACGACCGCGTCACCGGTCAGGACGACATCACGGTTCGCCAGGACGGCCGAGGTGATGTCGCCGTCTGCGGCGACCGCGCTGCCCACCGCAACCACCGGTGTGACGGCCCCCGCGACGAGAGCCGACGCCAGGACAAGGTGCCAAGATCGCTTCATCGAGTCTGGGTGCTTCCTGAAGTGCTGGTGATCCTTACGGACGTGAAGACCGGTGGCCCGCCACCGGGATCTCAAAAACCCGGAGAAGTTCTCCATTCCACCTACGTCGCCCGTCGGGCAGGACGAGGCACCAGGGGCATTGAGGACTTGCCCACCTGGCACACGCAGGTGTGGCTCCCGATCGGAGTGCGTGGATACGGGTGGCGTGGCGCAGCTGACTGCGCTCGCCGTGGTTGGTGCGTCCCTGGGTGGCCGCGCGGGGTGGAAAGGTTGCCGCCCTATCCGATGTCTTTCAGATCCCTTTCGTGCCGTGCACCGGTCGCCGGGAAAACAGCGTCGGGGCGGCAACCTTCTCGTCCTCTGCGGCAACTGGGAGTCGGAAGGCCGAGTCGAACTACCGGATGGACGGGCATGAGGGAAACGAAGCACGCCGCGCCGCAACCGTGGCGCGGGCGCGGGCGCGGACTGGTCACGGGCATTCCCTTGGCGCTGCTGGTCGTCGGTGTGCCGGCGTGCCGTCCCCCCGGGAGCGGAACCGGTGTCAGGATCACCGACATCCACGGGGAGCGGCTGACCGTCGGCGGCACCGCCGTACAGCCGGACGTCGCGCAGCCGACCGGCGTCCAGTTCGCCCGGCATTGACCAGCCCGCCGGTCAGCCTTCACTGCCCCGCAACCGAGCGCGACCGCTGTTCGAATCCCGGGCTGGGCACTGTTAGGCTGCGCTCCCCGTTGTTAAACGCGCAACCAACGCGCACATCATTGCCAGGAGAGGGCGACCGGGGGATGGTCCTCGATGACGCGTCCGCGGAGTTCCACGAATTCTTCGAACGCCACTATGCCGAACTCGCCCGTCTGGCACACCTCCTGACCGGTGAGACCGACGCGGCGGACGACCTCGCGGCGGATGCCCTGGTCGCGCTGTGGCAGCGCTGGGACCGGTTGCGGCAGGCCGACCACCCGCTCGCCTACGCCCGCGGTGTGGTGGCCAACCTGGCGCGGGGACGGATCCGCAGCGCGGTGCGCGAGCGACGCCGGATCACGCTGTTCTGGTCCCGCAGCCCCGAGAAGGTGGAGGGGCCGGACATGGCGGCCGTGCTGGACGTCCGCGCGGCGCTCGCCCGGCTGCCGTTCCGCAAGCGCGCCTGCGTGGTGCTGCGGCACGCCTTCGACCTGTCGGAGAAGGACACGGCGGCGGCGCTGGGCATCTCGGTCGGAACGGTGAAGAGCCAGACCTCCAAGGGAATGGCCGAGCTGGAAAGGATACTTGGCGCACGCGCGGGCGAGGACCTGGTGGCAGGGAGGAGGAACCGGTGAACGAGGAGATCGACCGTCGGCTGCGCGAGGCCGCCGAGGCCCACCGGCCCGACCGCGCGAGGATGCTGGCCCGGGTGCAACGCGGCATGGCCGGCCCCGCCGTCCGTCACCGCGCACGGCCGTTCGCGGGGTCCGGGACCAGGGTCGCGCTCGCCGGGCTCGCCGCCGCCGGCATCCTGGCGACCGGCGGTCTGGCCGTCGCCGCCATCGTCGCCACCCCGTCGCCGTCGGCCACCGTGACCACGCCTGCCACCCCGTCCCCGACCGTCAGCTCCCCGCACCCGACATCGGCCCGCCCCACCCCCGTCGCGCCGGCCCCGGCCACCACCCCGGGCAGCGCGCGCCCGACTCCGCCGGCCACCAGTCCATCGCCGGCCGCCGGCGAGAGCCAGAACGGGCCGCTGTGGTCGGCCGGCTCGGTGGACCCGGTCAGCACCGTCTACTGGACGCAGAGCAACCTCGCCCTCAAGACGACCCAGCCGCTGACCTCGCTCACGGTCGAGATGCGGATCGTGCAGACCGGCGGGGTGAAGAACACCGGCACCTGGCAGACCCTGCCGAGTGGTGACTTCACCGTCACCGTCCAGGAGGCCGGCGGCACGCTGGTCTACCGCTGGGTCCTCAAGCCGGGCCTGACCGTGCCGGCCGGGAGCCATGAGTTCGCCGCGCAGTTCAACAACGGCACCAGTGTCCGCAGTGCCGCGGGCGACGGCTACCGCGTCGACGGGCAGGGTTCGGGCGGCTCCGCGTCGGTCCGGGGAGGGTTCGTCCCGGCCCGGTGAACGCCGCTGTGCGGCAAGGGGACGAGGACCCCTGAGCTTCTTTCCGCGCTCGCGGACGTCGATGTTCTGGCGTGTCCCGAGGCACTGGATGGCGGTGAGGAGGTCCTCGGTGTCCAGGGGGTCCGGCGGGATCTCTCCGGCCTCCTGCAGGGCGTCTGCGAGCTCGCGGACCTGCGCGGGAAGGTCTCTGGCGGAGTGGAGGGCGAGCATGGCGGCCACCGAGTCGGTGTTGGTGGGGCGCATGACGCGGCCTTCGAAACGGACCCGCTGCGCCCATTCGGCGGCTTCGATCTGTGGTTGCTGGCCGGTGAGCTCGGCGATGTTCTCGTCGGCCAGGACGGCGGCTCCGGCAGGTGTGCCGGGGCGGGTGTTGCCGTGGTAATGCGTCCAGGAGGAGTTTCCGGCTGCTCACAGGCGGCGGGGCGGAGTCTTCGATCGCGGGGGAGGACAAGGGCAGGGAAGCGGGCATGGTGACTCCAGGGGACGATGTGTGGGAGCGGGCATGCCGCACCGGCGCGGGCGGCGCTCGGCATGCAGCGGAGGACGTCACGCCGACGGGGGTCGGGGACGTGGCGTGCGGGTGGGACGACTATGCGGTCTCCGAGGGCAGCCGCCCGCCCTCCGTGCGATCGGTATCCCGGATGTGGCGCATCCGCGCGACGAACGGGGTGTGGCGGCCTGAGCAGGTCGGGCTGTGACATGTGAGCAGTTCCGGGGAGCCCGAAAGGCCCGGGCGCGCAGGGCACGTGCCTCGGGGCCAGGGCACGAACCGGGCCCCGACCGGCTGCGCCAGAATCAGCTCAGGGGCGGCTGCGGGGACGTCGGCGGCTGGTCGGCAGGGGTACCGGCTCGGGGCCGGGGACGACGGTGTTGCGGACGGAGCCGAGGACGTCCGCGGTGAGAGTGACGGTGTCGCCGGGCTTGAGCGGAGGCGGGACCTGTTCGCCTCGGATGCTCCACAGTTCCGCCAGGCAGCCGCCGTTGCCGCAGGTGCCCGAGCCGAGTACGTCGCCGGGACGGACGACGGTGCCGCGCGAGGCGTAGGCGACCATCTCCTCGAAGGTCCAGCTCATGTTGGACAGCAGGTCCTTGCCGACGACCTCGCCGTTGATCTCCGAGGTCAGGGCGAGTCGCAGAAATCCGTCGGCGTCCCGGTACGGTTCCACCTCGTCCGGCGTCACGAGGCAGGGGCCGAGGGTGGTGGCGGTGTCCTTGCCCTTGCAGGGACCGAGTCCGACCTGCATTTCGCGGATCTGGAGGTCGCGGGCCGACCAGTCGTTGAACAGGGTGTATCCGGCGATGTGGTCACGTGCCTGCTCGGGGGTCAGGTCGCGACCCTCACGGCCGATGATTACCGCGACCTCGAGTTCGAAGTCCAGCAGCCGGCTGCCTGGCGGGTACGGTACGTCGTCGTGTGCGCCGATGAGGGCGTGCGGGTTGGTGAAGTAGAAGGTGGGCGCGTCGTACCACGCCTCCGGTACGCCCTGAGTGCGCTCTCCGGAGCGCCGCACGCCCTCGATGTGTTCTTCGAAGGTGACGAAGTCTCTCACCGACGGCGGTTCGAGGGGCGGCAGCAGTCGTACCGCGTCCAGCGACACCGGGTCCGACAGGGCTGCGAGCTCTGTGGCCGCCCGTGGGAGACCGGAGTGGATCAGGCCGAGCAGCGTCGTGCCGTCGGGGAAGGGGCGTACGGCGGCACCGTCGACCACGCCGCAGTGACGGCGGCCTCGGTGCTCGTACGTGGCGAAGCGCATGGGGGACTCCAAGGGTCTGGGCTGGACCGGGGACGCGGCGGGCACTCAGGGCCGGAGCGGGGCGTCACCGCGCCCCCGGAGTGGGAGAGGATCAGACCGGCGGGGCGACGAAGCAGCCGCGGTCGACGTCGTTGAAGGACTCCTTGGCGACCATCTCGTTGACGGGGTTCGCGGTGCCCCACTGGTCCGAGACCTGTTCGGTGGAGAAGTCGTAGACGTGGGGGTGCCAGGTGTCCTCGTCCAGCTGCTCCAGCTCGGTGGTGTACTCCAGGGTGTTGCCGTGCGGGTCGTGGAAGTAGGAGAAGGTGTTGTCGCCCGCCAGGTGACGGCCGGGGCCCCACACCTTGTGCACACCGGCCCGCAGCAGACGGCCGGTGCCGCGCATGTACTCGTCGATGCCGCGCATCTCGAAGGAGATGTGGTGCAGGGAGGTGTGCGGGCCCTGAGCGATGGCCATGGAGTGGTGCTGGCTGCTGATCCGCATGAAGTGCATGGCCTCGCCCATGCGCGGGTGCCAGAGGGTGTCGGAGAGGCGGAAGCCCAGGTGCCGCTCGTACCACTCCTTGGTCGCGTTGAGATCGGGGGAGTTGAGGACGACGTGCGACAGCTTGACCGGGATCGATTCCTTCTCCTCGATCTTGCGGTGCTGCCGTACGGCGACGTCCGCGGAGACCTCGATGGTGCGGCCGTCGATGTCGAAGAAGCGGAAGCCGTAGCCGCCGCCGGGGGTGTCGAGCTTGCCGGGCCGCGAGATCAACCGGGCGCCGTCGGCGAGGAGTCGCTCGGCGAGGGTGTCGACGTCGGCGGGGGTGGCCGCTCCGAAGGAGACCAGGTCGAGGCGCTTCTCCTCGGCCTTGCGTAGCCGCACGATGTACTGCTCGGGGCTGCCCTCGGCGGCGAGGAAGGAGATCCCGGAGTCCTCGCTGGTCTTGGTCAGGCCCCAGACGCCGGCGTAGAAGTCGAGCTGTCTGTCGTAGTCGGGAACGGCCAGGTCGACGTGGCGCAGGTGGGTGAGCAGGCGGTCGCTCATGGGTGGGGCTCCTGTTCTCGTGGCCTCAGACAAGGCGCAGCAGCGATGCCGCGTTGGCACCGCGGACGGCGTGGTAGTCGAGATCGGGCAGGTCGGCGTCGCGCAGTGCGGCCAGCGGGTCGTCGGTGCCCATGTCGAAGGGGAAGTCGGAGCCCAGCAGCACTCGGTCGGCGCCCGCGCTGCGGATCAGCTCGCGCAGGACGGACGGTTCGTGGACGAGCGAGTCGAAGTACAGCCGCTTGAGGTAGCTGCTGGGCGGGTGGGCGCAGCCGCGGGCGTCGGGGCGGACCCGCCAGGCGTGGTCGGAGCGGCCGATGTGGCCGGGGAGGTATCCGCCTCCGTGCGCGGCGATCAGCTTCAGCTCCGGATGCCGGTCCAGGACCCCGGAGAAGATCAGATGAGACAGCGCGACGGCGTTCTCGGTGGGCTGGCCGACGGTGTTGGACAGATACCAGCGGTCCAGGCGCTCGTCGAGGGTGCAGCCGTAGGGGTGGAGGAAGAGCAGCGCCCCGGTCTCCTCGGCGCGGGTCCACAAGGGTTCGTACGCCGGATCCGACAGTTCGAGGCCGGGTGCGTGCGAGGAGAGCTCGACGCCCGACAGGCCCTGCTCCAGGGCGTGTTCGAGAGCTTCGACGGCCAGGCGCGGGTGCTGGAGCGGGACCAGCCCGAGTCCGCGCAGTCGCTCCGGGGCCTGGGCGCAGTGCGCCGCGGTACCGGTGTTGGCCAGCTCCCACACGGTGCGGGCGAGGTCTTCGTCGGCCCAGTAGTGGTAGTCGGGGACAGGGGACACCAGCTGTACGTCGACACTGCAGGCGTCCATCGCGGCCAGCCGGGCCTTGACATCCGTCAGCTTGGGGATGCGGTCGCGGATCATCGGCCCGTTGACGGCGAGGGCCTGCGGGCCGGCCCGGCGGGCATCCAGTTCGCGGGCGGCGGCCCGTTCCGGCCGCCCGGCCACGGTTTCCTCGACCTCGGGGAGCAGGACGTGGGCGTGGACGTCGATGGTCGGCGTTGTCACGGCAACTCCGTCAGCGCGGTCATCGTGCGGCCGATCAGACCGGGCACGTCGGCGTCGCGGACCCCGTCCAGCTGCCACTGGCAGATCTGGACGGAGCCGTCGACCACCATCCGGACCCGGGGGACGCGGCGCTCGTAGTAGGCGGTGAGCAGGTCGTCGTCCCAGACGTCGTGGGCGGCGAGCAGTTCCGCGAGGACCAGTGCGTCCTCCAGGGACATCGCGGCGCCCTGGGCGAGCGTGGGAGGACAGGAGTGCGCGGCGTCGCCGACGAGGACGACGCGGCCCCGGTGCCAGGAGCCCTCGACCAGGTGCCGGGTGAACCAGGTGTAGTTGACCTTCTTCGGGTCGGTGATGGACTCGCGGATCTCGTTCCAGGCGCCGCCGTATCCCTCGGCGAGACGGCGCATCTCGTCGGCGTAGGTGTCGGGGTCGAGGCTCGCCCGGTCCCGCTTCGGTTCGACGAGGTACGCGTAGAGGGTGTTCTGGCCTGTGGGGGTGTAGCCGGCGATGTAGCAGGGCCCTCCGTAGGTGAGGTCGGTGCGCTCGACGCTCTTGGGACGCGGGGCGGAGACGCGCCAGATGCCCATGCCGACAGGCTCGGGCCGCTCGCTGATACCGATCAGTGCGCGGGTGGCGGAGTGCAGCCCGTCGGCGGCGACGACCAGGTCGTACCGTCCGGTGGTGCCGTCGCTGAAACCGACGTCGACTCCGGTCCCGTCCTGCTCCAGGCTCTGGACGGTGGTGCCGAGCCGGACCCGGGCGCCGGATCCTCGTACCGCCTCGGTGAGGATGCGCTGGAGGTCGGCGCGCTGCATGCCGACGACGGCGGGAAAGTCGGGGCCGCCGGTGTGGTGGTCCGGCTGGACGTGCAGCACGGTCCCGTCGGGGGCTGTGAGGCCGAGGGTGTCGAATCCGAAGCCGTGCTTCTCGGCTTCCTCCCACACTCCGATCTCGCGCAGGACGCGCAGAGCGTTGCCCTGGGTGGTGATTCCGGATCCGGAGACGTTCCAGTCGGGTCTGATTTCGACGAGGTCGACGTCGATGCCGGCTTTGCGGAGCAGGACGGCCAGGCCGTTTCCTGCGGTACCGCCGCCGACGACGAGGACGCTGCGGGCGTCGCTGCTCATGACCAACTCCCTTGTTGGACGCGGATTGGGTGGGACTGCGGGTTCTGCGGGGGGACGGGCTATTTGACGGCGATGGGGTTGACCGGGGAGCCGACGGCGCGGGTGATGGGCAGGGGTGCGGCGGTGAGCCAGAACTCGTACGCGCCGTCGCCCGCGCAGTCGGCGGCGAGGGCGTCGAGGTCCCACATCTCGCCGATGAGCAGTCCGATGTGGGGGATGGCGACCTGGTGCAGGGGCTGGAAGGCGTGGTCGAACTCGTTGGGCCGCACCTCGAAGCCCCAGGTGTCGGTGGCGATCGCGGCGATCTCGGTGCGGTGCAGCCAGCCCGCGGCGGTGAAGGAGAGGCCGGGCGAGTCACCGCCCGCGTAGTCGCCCCAGCCCTCGCGGCGGACCCGGGCCAGCTGGCCGGTGCGGACGAGGACGATGTCACCGCGGCCGACACCGACGCCATGCGCATCGGCGGTGGCGGTCAGGTGCTCCTCGGCGATGGCGAAGCCGTCCGGCAATTCGCCGTCCCGGCCCAGGACCAGTCCCACGTCGAGGAGAACGCCGCGCCCGGCGACGTGCGGGGCCATGTGCTCGATACCGGTCACCAGGTCGCCCTCGGCGGTGACCACCTTCTCCGCGTCGCGCCCGTTCCACGCCTTGCCGTGGTCGAAGATGTGGCCGAGCCCGTCCCACTGGGTGGAGCACTGCAACGGCATGGTGATGACGTCGTCGGCGCCGCCGATGCCGTGCGGAAAGCCCTGGTTGTCGAGGGCCGCGTCGGTGCCGGTGGTCAGCATGGTGTGGATGGGGTTGGTGCGCCGCCGCCAGCCCCTCTGCGGGCCGTCCATGTCGAAGCTCTGCGAGAGGGAGAAACTGATACCCCGCCGGATGAGGGCCGCGCCCTCGCGGCGCTTGGCCTCGTCGAGGAAGTTCAGGGTGCCGAGCACGTCGTCGTCGCCCCAACGCCCCCAGTTGCTGTACGCCTTGGCGGCCTCGGCGATGGCACCCACGGGATCGGTGTGGTCCAAGGTCATGACGGCTTCTCCGCGACACATCGGGTGCGCTGGGCACCGAGGCCTGTGATGGTCCCTTCCATGACGTCGCCGTCACGCAGCAGCCGCCCCCAGTGCATCCCGTTGCCGGCCGGGCTGCCGGTCAGCACCAGGTCGCCGGGGAGGAGCTGGGCTGATTGGGAGGCGTAGGACACCATGCGTGCGACACCGAAGATCATGTCTTTGGTGGACTCGTCCTGCATGGTCTCGCCGTTCAGCTTCAGCGTGACCCGCAGATCACCGGGGTCCGCGATCGACTCGGTCGGCACGATCCACGGGCCGAGCGGGGTGAAGCCGGGGGCGTTCTTGCTGCGCAGCCAGTCGGTGCCGATGGCGGGCATGTCCTGGCGGAAAACAGTGGCGCGGTCGGTGAGGTCGTTGGCCATCGTGTACCCGGCGACGTACGCCAGCGCTTCCTCGACGGAGACCCGGTAGGCGGGCTTGGCGATCACGGCCGCCAACTCCAGTTCCCAGTCCGGCTTCTCGGCCCAAGCGGGGAGTACGACGTCGTCGTACGGGCCCGTGATCGCGCTCGGCAGGCCGATGAAGACGTACGGCAGGTCCTCGGCTGCCCGCCGGTCCATGACCGCGGCGATCTCCGCACGTGCCTCCTCGACGGTGCGCGGGTCGTCGGGGGAGCGGTGGGCGACCGCCAGGTCGATCACGTGCTGCCGGTAGTTGGCACCGGACTGGAAGATCTGCCGCGGCTCCACGGGGGCGTGTATCCGCAGACCGTCCAGCGGCAGCCAGTCACCGGCCGTACCCGCCGCCAGACTGCGCAGACGGGGCAGGACCTCGTTCCAGCGCTCCAGCAGCGTGCGCACAGTGAGTTCTGGTGCGCCCAGCGCGGTACGCAGGTCCAGCACGCGGGCGTCCGACAGGACGAGAGCGGGAAAGGGCGTCCGGCCTGGTGCGCTGACGGTACCGAGGGCGAAGGAGCCGGAGAAGAGCGGTGAATCAACATCACGTTTCACGGATGTGTCCTCTCAGTGGCGGTGCGACTAATCTGGCCGTCCCGAATCGATTGGGGAAATCGATTCGCCGGATGAAGCTCATCGGTGTCACCGATGAGCTTCAGGTCTCGTCTCCGACGGCCGACCAGCGCTCGGGAGTGTCATGCATTTGGCCAGCCTTGACCTGAATCTCCTGGTGGCTCTGCGCGCTCTGCTGGAGGAACGCAACGTCACCAGGGCCGGGCGGCGCATCGGGCTCAGCCAGCCGGCGATGAGCGGCGCCCTCGCGCGACTGCGCCGGCATTTCGACGACGAGCTCCTCTTCAGGACCGGCAACAACTACGAGCTGACCGCCCTCGGCCAGGCGCTGCTGGACCGGACGGCCCGGGCCTGCGACATGGCGGAACGGGTCTTCAGCAGCCAGGCCGAATTCGATCCCGTCCAGGACGGCCACGAGTTCAAGATCATCGCTTCGGACTACGCCGTGACGGTCTTCGGCACCGAACTGACCCGCATCCTCCACGCGGAGGCGCCCGGCGTCCGGCTCCATTTCGAGCTCACTCCCGCCACGGTCACCGAGGAGACAGCCGCACTGCTGAGCACCACTGACGGGATGCTCCTGCCACACGGCTTCATCAGCGGCTACCCGGCGGTCGAGGTCTTCCAGGACCGCTGGGTCTTCGTGGTCTCACGGGACAATGAAGAGGTGGGGGATGCGCTCACGCCCCACGATCTGAACCGGTTGCCCTGGGTGACGTATCGGCGGCTGTACGACACAACGTCCACCCGGCAGCTGAGCATGCTCGGCATCGAGCCCCGCTCGGAGGTCTCCGCCGACACCTTCCAGGCGCTGTGCTTCCTCGTCGCCGGAACCCGCAGAATCGCCCTCGTCCAGGCCCGGCTCGCCGAGCGACTGCGCGAAACGGCCGGCATCCGCGTCATGGAGCCGCCGCACGGCATGGTGCCCCTCCACGAAGCCCTGTGGTGGCACCCCGTACACACGCACGACGCGGCGCACATGTGGCTTCGCGAGACCATCGCGCGCGTCGCGAAACGGATGGCAGAGCGCTCACCGGAGGGGTGACAATGCTGCCCTCAGGGCGCCGGGGGCCTTGGCCTGCCTTCCTCACCCGCGAAGACGCGGAGCTGCAGGGCGAGGGTGGAGTAGTAGCCCACCAGGGTCGTCAGCTCGAACAGGCCGCGTTCACCAATCGCCGACACCGCCGTGCGGTACTCGTCGTCGTCCAGGCTGCCGGAGCGCAGCAGCGAGGCCGTGGTCCGCAGGGCGGTCGTCTCGTCCGGGTCGGTCACGTCCGGCAGTACACCGGAGCGCAGTGAGGCGAGTTCCTCCTCGGCCAGACCGCAAGCGCGCCCCACGGCTTCGTGCGCCTCTCGTTCGAACGTGCTGGCCCAGTGCGCGGCGACGAGGAGCACAGCCATTTCACGGACGCGGTCGCTGAGAGAGGACCGGTAGCGCACCGCCGCACCCACGGTCTGTAGCGCGGCTCCGACCGGAGGACTGAGCAGCATCGCGTTGAACGGCCCCCGAAGACGTCCCTCGCTGTCGGTGAGGGCGAAGAGCTGAGGACCGGCGGCACGTGGGCCTCCGGAGATCGACCGGTAGACGGCGGCTTGTTCCTCGCTCATATCGCCGGGAAGAAACCCAGCCAGGCGGGCGACCATCGTCGCTCCCTTCGTTCGGTGCCGGGGAACTATAGCCGCGCCGATCACCGGAGTGAGTCAGCCCTCGCGGCGCAGCGCGGCCGGCGTCGTACCGAGGTGCGAGCGGATCACCCGGGTCAAGTGTTCCTGGTGGGAGAAGCCGCAGGCGGCCGCCACCTGGGCGATGGGCATGGATCCGGCGCGCAGGAGGCGAGCGGCCCGCTCCACGCGCAGCCGCACGAGGTACCGGTGCGGAGGGCATCCCGTGCGAGCCCTGAAACGCCGGGCGAACTGGCTGACACCGAGCCCCGCGGCGGAGGCGAGGTCCTCCAGCGACAGCGGCTCGGAAAGCCGGGCGTTCATGAGTTCCCGAACAGCCGTGAACTGCCGGTCGCTCAGACCCACTTGCCACTGCGTCGGCTCGGCGACGCGTTGCCGCACGCTGTGGCGGCGGGCCAGCTGGGCGGCGGTCATGAGGGCGAGCTGATCCGCATAGGTGCTCCCGCTGGGCTCCCAGTGCCGTACCACACCATCGAGCGCCAGAACGAGCTGCTCCAGCAGCTGATCCGTGGTGCCGAACTCCTCCTTCAGCCGCACCGGCCGGCCGTCCTCCGCCGTCGCTTGGAGGGCCACGTCCGACAGGTAGACGTGCACCGTGTTCAGATGACCGCCGAGTTCCACGTCCAGCTCCGTGTCGGCCGGATGCAGGAACAGGCCACCGGGCGGAACCTGCCGTGCGGCCGTCAACCCCCGGCGTCCCCTCCGGACCGTGACGGGGCCATCCAGATGCAGGATCACCAAGTGGCTGCCGGCTCCCTGAAAGGCGTCCCGATACGGCAGTTCCCGTTGCGTCGACAGATACAACTCCTCCCAGCCAAGTCCCGTGCTGGTGCGGACGGGACGCACCCCGGGCCGCGTCAGGATGCCGTGGGTGTCACCGAGGCCCATCTCGCTCATGAGGCCCTCCTTCGAGGCACAGTCCTGCTGCCCTCCGGCACAGGCGGGCAAGCACGGACCGAGCCGCGGCCGACGCCGTTTTTGTGCAAGACGATGCGGAGATTATGCAGGAACGGCCGGCGCACGGCCTCGAATACTGCGGGAGACCCACTGGCCCCGCAGCACGGAGAGCAGCTTCATGAGGAGTTTTGTGCACACCACCGGCCCGAGCCGGGTGGTCTTCGGCGCGGGTACGCTCTCGCAGGTCAGCGGGGAGGTCGAGCGTCTCGGCGGGGCCCGGGTACTGCTCCTCTCCGACGGATCACCGGCCCTGCGCAAGGACGTCGAACGGCTCCGCGCAGCCCTGGGCGACCTGGCGGTGGCCGAGTTCGACGGCGCGGCCATGCACACCCCCGTCGGGGTGACCGAGCAGGCCCTGGGAACGGTGCGCGAGCGGCGCGTGGACTGTCTGGTGGCGATCGGCGGCGGCTCGACGACCGGCCTCGCCAAGGCCCTTGCCGTCCGCACGGACCTGCCCCAGATCATCGTGCCGACCACCTACGCCGGCTCCGAGGTCACCCCCGTGCTCGGCGAGACGGTGGACGGCCGGAAGGTCACCCGGTCCGCCCCCGGGATCCTGCCGGAAACGGTCGTGTACGACGTCGAGCTCACCCTCGGGCTACCGGTCCCGATATCGGTGACCAGCGGCGTCAACGCACTGGCCCACGCCGTGGAAGCCCTCTACTCACCGGACGCCACTCCGGTCATCGACGCCATGGCTCTGGAGGCGGTCGCCGCCATGGCCCGTGCTCTTCCCGCCCTCCACGACGATCCCTCCGACCTGGAGGCACGGGCGGAACTGCTCCAGGCGGCGTGGCTGGCGGGCACCTGCCTCGGTGCCGTCGGCATGGGACTGCACCACAAGCTCTGTCACACGCTGGGCGGCACCTTCGGACTGCCGCACGCCGACACCCACACCGTGGTCCTTCCGCACGCCATGGCATACAACGCGGCCGCCGCCCCGGACGCGATGGACCGCGTCGCGCGTGCCCTGGGCGTGCCCGACGCCCCCACGGGCGTCTTCGACCTGATCCGCAGGGTCGGCGGGCCGACGTCACTGCGTGAACTCGGCATGGCCGAGGCCGACCTGGACCGCGCGGCCGAAGCGGCCACCGCGCAGCCGTACCCGAATCCGCGCGAGGTGACCCGCACCGGGCTCGCCGGGCTGCTGCGGGACGCCTGGCAGGGCCGCCGCCCGCAGCCGACGGCCGGCTCCGCCCTCGACCTGCGGGCGCTGACCGACGAGGTCGTGGCGAGCTTCGACGGCTGCGCGAACCCGCGCCTGCGGCAGCTGCTGAGCGACCTCGCCCGCACCCTGCACTCCTACGCGATCCGCAACGACCTCACCCCGCGGGAGTGGCAGCGGGCCGTCGACTTCCTCACCGAGGCCGGCCACATCACCACCGACACACGGCAGGAGTTCATCCTCCTCTCAGACACCCTCGGCGTGTCCAGCGTCGTGGACGCCCTCGCCAACTCCCGCACACCGGAAGCGACTTCCTCCGCGATCCTCGGGCCCTTCTACGTCGCTGGGCCGCCCGCCGCCGGGCACGGCAGCGACATCGCGGGCGGCCTGACGGGCACGCCGATGTGGGCGGACATCACGGTGACCGACCAGGAGGGGGAACCGGTCGCCGATGCCGTGGTGGACGTCTGGCAGTCCAACGAGGACGGCTTCTACGACGTCCAACTCCCCGACCTGGACGGGCCGGTACTGCGCGCCCGGTTCACCACCGGCTCCGACGGGCGGTTCACGTTCTGGTCGATCCTCCCGTCGGAGTACCCCATCCCGGACGACGGCCCGGTCGGCCGGATGCTGTCCGCCGTGGGCCGCCACCCCTACCGGGCACCGCACGTGCACTTCCTGATCAACGCACCGGGCCACCAGCCGCTGGTGACCCAGCTGTTCGTCCGCGGCGGCGCCTACCTCGACGGAGCCCCCGGGCAGCGCGACGCGGTCTTCGGCGTCAAGGACGACCTAATCACCGACTTCGTCCGGCACACCGGCCCGACGCCCGACGGCCGGCCGGTCGACGGCGAGTGGCGCCTGCTCGAGTTCACCTTCCGCATCGCGTGCCCCGGGCACTGAGCAGGCCGGCCCACCCCCAGACCCCACGACGGCCTTCCCACGGACTCCACGGAGACAGCATGAGCACCCCTGAGCACTACGACACCGACGTCCTCGTCATCGGCAGCGGCCCGGCCGGCGGCACCGCGGCCCTGCTGCTGGCCACCTACGGGGTACGCACCCAGCTGGTCACCAAGTACGGATGGCTCGCCGACACACCGCGCGCCCACATCACCAACCAGCGCTGCATGGAGGTCTTCCGCGACCTCGGGATCGAGCGGGAGGCCCTGGAGAAGGGCACCCCCAGCCACCTGATGGGCGACACCGTCTTCGCCACCTCACTCCTCGGCGACGAGATCGGCCGCATCCGCACCTGGGGCACCGGCGACGAGAGCCTGACCGAGTACGCCGCCCAGAGCCCCTGCGGGATGATCGACCTCCCGCAGACCTACCTGGAACCCATCCTTCTGTCCAACGCCGCCCGGCGGGGCGCCGTGATCCGGCTGAACACCGAGCTGATCGACTTCGAACAGGACGCTGACGGCGTGACCGCGCGCCTGCGCGACCGGCCCAGCGGCACCGAACACACCGTCCGGGCCCGCTACATGATCGGCGCCGACGGCGGTCGCAGCATCGTCGCCGACAAGCTCGCACTGCCCATGGAGGGGCGGATGGGCAAGGCCGGAAGCATGAACATCGTCTTCAGGGCCGACCTCGCCCGGTACGTCGAGCACCGTCCCAGCGTCCTGTACTGGATCATGCGGCCGGGCGCCGACGTCGGCGGCATCGGCATGGGCCTGCTCCGCATGGTCCGGCCCTGGAACGAGTGGCTCATCGTCTGGGGCTACGACATCGACAACCCCCCGCCGGAGGTCACCGACGAAGCGGCGGCGGCGATCGTCCGCGACCTCGTCGGCGACGAGGAACTCGACGTGCGGATCGACAGCGCCTCCCTGTGGACCGTCAACCACGCCTACGCGACACGACTGCACAGCGGACGCGTCTTCTGCGCCGGAGACGCCGTCCACCGTCACCCGCCGTCCAACGGCCTCGGCTCCAACACCTCCGTCCAGGACTCCTACAACCTGGCCTGGAAGCTGGCGGCCGTCATCAGCGGGCACGCCGGACCCGAACTGCTGGACACCTACACCGACGAACGGGCCCCCGTCGCCCGGCAGATCGTCGAACGCGCGAATCTCTCCCGGGACCAGTTCCTCCCCCTGTTCGAGGCCCTCGGCGTCGTGGGCGGCGGCGAGAAGGGCATATCCGAGGCCCTGGAGGCGGCCCGCCGGCCGGACGCCGAGGGCGCCGGGAAACGGCGGGCCATCCGCGAGGCGATCGAGCTGAAGCACTACGAGTTCAACGCCCACGGCGTCGAGCACAACCAGCGCTACACGTCCGCGGCCGTCATCCACGACGGCACCGCCGAGACGGTCACCCGCGACGACGAACTCTTCGGACGCCCGACCTCCCGCCCCGGCGCCAGGCTGCCGCACGCCTGGCTCGTCGACGACAAGGGCGGGCGGATCTCGACCCTCGACCTGGTCGGCAAGGGCGGCTTCACAGTCCTGACCGGCCTGGCCGGCACCCCATGGGCCGACGCCGCCGGCATCCTGGCCGGGGAACTCGGCCTCGACCTGCGCGGCGTCGTCATCGACCGCGACGCGCACGACGCGTACGGCGACTGGAGCCGCCGTGCGGAGATCGACGAGGAGGGCGTGCTGCTCGTCCGCCCCGACGGGTACGTGGCCTGGCGTCGGCCGAGTGGAGCCGCCGACATCACCGAGGCGACCCGGCTGCTGCGGGAAGCGCTGACCGCGGTGCTCTGCCGGCCTGCACTTGGGCCCGCTGACGCGTGAACAGGCCGAGCAAGCACCGCAGGTCAGCCTGCATCGGCCAGATGAGGAGCAGCACCGAACCATCGGCAGTCAGCGTGCTCGTCGACTTCCGCCGGCATGTCGTTGTGAAGTTGCAGGTCACGGGTCTGGTGTGCGTGATGTCCCAGATGCTCGTGCTGGCTGCGATCGGATGGCTTCGGCGAAATCGTCGGTCACCGGGAGACTTCGCGGTTCGTCAGGACCAGCAGAGCCCTCACCAGGGCGGTTGCCCACTTGGGGTCGGTGCGTACCTTGCCGAGGACGCGCCAGTTCTTCAGGTGGGCGAAGCCGTACTGTGGCAAGGGCCTTGTTGGACAGCTTCTGCCCTCGCGTCAGCGGCCGGTTCCGAGCGGCTTTGTAGCCGGTGATCACCGCAGGATCGGCGTCGGGACCGCTGTCGTCGAGCCCGACGAATCCCAGATCGGCGATGGCTCCGAGGCCGACCGCCCGCAGCCTGGCAGTGCCAGCGAGGACAACCCCTTCGCCGGCAAGGCCAACAGCGGCGCCACCTGGACCGACGACATCAGCCATGGTGACCTGGTGCGCAACAACCCCGACCAGACCATGACCATCGACCCCTGCAACCTGCAGTTCCTCTAACCACGGTGATCGCGATCGGGTGCGGTGCACCGGCGCGTAGACGAGCGGTCCACGGCGTGGGCGCCTCCACCCGCTGACCGATACTCACCGCCTCGAGGAGCCCCAGCCGTGCGCCGGCTGGGGCTCCGGTCTTTTGTGGGCCAGGCGGAGGCCCGGAGGGGCTTGTCCGGCAGATGGGTGTGCTCTTGATCCTGCGCGGCGTGGGCGCCGGCGTCCCGGGCCGCATTCACCTTCCGCCACAGCGACGCATTCATCGACCGGGACGGCCCGCACTCTCCCGGCCTCGCGGTCGAACTCGGCTTCCCCGCCGTCACCTGTCAACACGATCATTCCCTTCGCCAAGGCCGCCTCGATCGGCGCCCGCACCGACGGCGGCATGGCCGGCGCCGACCGGAGAAGTCCTCAGCCCGACGAAGATGACGAAATGCGCCCCCATCGAAGCGATGGGGGCGCATTTCGTCATTTTCGCCTACTTGAGCGCTATACCGCCCGAGTTGTGATAGGCGATCGTCTTGCGGATCAGGTTTCCGCCGTCGGTCTCGGCCGATGTCTGTTCCTGCTGTCCTGGACCGAAGAGCAGGCCGGCGACATGGGCGTTCGCGACCTGGTCCATGTGTGCGAAGAACCAGTCCACCTTGTCGTCCTTGTAATGGTTGAGGGTGTTGTTCTGCGCCATGTTGCCCACGGGGATCTGCCACAGGACCACCGGCTTGCCCACGGACTCGGCCATCGTCTTGTAGAACTGCAGCGCGGCGGCGGCCTTCTGGTCGTTCCAGAAGTGGTCACTGCCGCCGTGGGCCGGCTGTGCGTACCAGCCCGCGTCGCGGTCCGACACGTCGGTGGCCAGGAAGTCGGCGTTCTGCGCCCCGAGGTTCGCGTAGTCCTTGACGCACGCCTGTGTGTTGGTCTGCCAGTCGAAGCAGGAAAGGTGCAGCCCCACGGCGGTGTTCGGCGCGTACTTGTGTGCCATCGAGATCAGGCAGCGGGCGAGTCCGGCGGCGCTGTTCTCCTGCGATCCGCAATCCGTCGGATTCGCGCCCGAGACCTGTGCGGGAACCTGGTGCGGATTGCCGAGCGACCGGACGTAGCCCCAGAAGTCGGGCTCGAGGTCGATCGCTTCGTGCGACGTGCCGATCTTCTGGAGGAAGAACCGGTAGTCGTTCAGGTACCGGGTGAGCAGGTCGAGCCGGTTGATGGCCTTGACCTCGCCCGGACCGTCGCCCTGGCCTGCCGCATCCCCGAGGTCGCGCAACGAGTACCAGGTCCAGAGCATCTTCTGCGGACGCGCGCTGCCCTTGTACGTCGCCTGGGCCACCACACTGTCCCGCCAGGTCACGTAAGTGCCGGGCGCCGTGGTGCTGCCGTTCCAGCAGCCCCACCAACCCGACCAATCGTCGTGGCAGCGCGCCGCCGAGTAGTAGTCCGACGAGGGCGCGGGCTGGCTGTGCACATAGGCGTACCGCACGTCGAACGGCGCGGCGGCCGCCGAGGCGTCGGACACCGAGCCGCCGATGAGCACCGTGCTGCTGCCCATGAATCGTGTCGTCGAGCTGCCGCCACCGGCCACGGGAGACGGCGTGGACGACGGGTGCGAGCTGCTCGGAGCCGGGCTGGTGGGAACGCTGCTGCTCGGCGCGGTGGGCGTACCGGAGCTGCCGACGCTCCCGACCGGGACGAGTTTCCACTGCTGATCGGCGCCGCCCCGGTCGCGGTTCTGGACGACACCGCTCCCGTTGGCTTTGGCGGCGTTGTGGACATCGACGGCCATGCCACTGAAGCGATTGACCAAACGCACGTAGCCGTTCGGCGACTTGGCCAGTTTGAACTGCTGGTTGGTGCCGTTCAGGTCTTTCCACTGCACGATGGCGGAGCCGGCGGTCTTCGACCAGCCGAGGTCGTCCAGCACCTTGCCGGAGGTCCGGTTCTGCAGCCGGTAGTACCCGTCACCCGCGTCGATGAACCGCCACTGCTGGTTGGAGCCGCCATGACGGCTCCACTGCACCACCGCCGCGCCGTCGTTCTTGGCGGAGGCGCGGTCGTCCAGCACCTTGCCGCTGTTGCGGTTGACCAGCACGTACCACTTCTTCAGATCCAGGGTCTTTTGCTGCGCCGAAGCCTGGCTGACCACGACGGCCGAGCCGGCCACGACCACCATGGTGAGACCCGCCCAGAGACCCCGACGCGCGAGCAACCGACGGCCACGATGCTTCGGGTGACCACCGCGCGCGCCGCCGTCGGCACGGAGGCCGCCGACGGGGGACTCCACCGCTGACGTGGGTGGGTCGGGGACATGTCTGTGCTCTCGTTCCAGGGACATGCCTGCGCTCTCTTTCAGCCGTTGCATCTGACCGACCACCTGGCCGGACAACACCGAGTGGTCCCAGAGGCCGAAAAGGTTGCCGCGAAGAGCCACAGATTTTTTTCGAGTTGACCGCTTCCCGTTCGCTGCGGAGTGCGGCACGGCTGACGTCGGCGTTGGCGAACGTCTGATGGCCGCTCCCGGCCCTGCCGCTTACCGCGTACCACGCCCGCTACTGGACTTCCCCGCGGATGAAGATCAATGCTGCTCAGGGGTGAGGGGTAGCTCGGCCCAGATCGTCTTGCCGGTCCGGGTGTGACGGCTGCCCCACCGCTGGGCGAGCTGGGCGACGATGAGGAGTGCCCGGCCGCCTTCGTCGGAGAGGCGGGCGCGTCGCAGGTGCGGGGCTGTGCTGCTGGCGTCCCTGAACGAGACTGTGACGTTGCGTAACCGATGGGGTGGCTGAGAGCGCGGCGCAGGCGGGCGCCGTGGTGGGAGCGGGACACCAGTTGCGCAAGCCGTCGTCGGTCAGGCCGTGTTCGCCCTGCTGTTCCTTCGGTAGCCGCGAAGAGGGTAGGGGAACTGCCGGACATCGGGCGCACTCGGT
The DNA here is from genome assembly GCF_050214755.1 of Streptomyces sp. C1-1. Classification (NCBI taxonomy): domain Bacteria; kingdom Bacillati; phylum Actinomycetota; class Actinomycetes; order Kitasatosporales; family Streptomycetaceae; genus Streptomyces; species Streptomyces sp. C1-1. The sequence goes on from NZ_CP189826.1 coordinate 7,011,388, forward strand.
CACGGATGGTCGCTGCCCCACGGGTTCGGTGTGGGCTCTCCGGGCGTGCTGCACGCGTGCGCCGGCGGGAGGAGGTGCTGGGCGGCGACTCGGGTGGTGCCGAATGTTGTGTCCGCCGTTGTTGAGGCAGGCGTCAAGCGGGCTGCGGCGGCGGGGAGTTCGCTCTGCGCCAGGGGCGCGCCCGGGTACGCCGCCATGAGGACGCCGGTGCAGTCGTCGCGTTCCTCCGGGGAGAGGCCCGCGGGGAAGTCGATGATCCGGGGCCTGCTTCCGTCGGTGGTCAGGCGGATACGCAGGACGAACCTCAGGTCAGTACCCGCCGTCGTGGCGGTGGCCTCCCAGAACTGGATCTGCACCGCGATCGGTTCGCACAGGGGCTCGCCGGTGTGCGAACCGATCACCACCGCCGCGTCCCCGGCCGCCGCCTCGTCGGGGAACGATACGGCCGGGCGCAGCCAGTCCGCCTGCTTCTCGGCCGACCAGCCGCCGTCCGCTCGGCAGGTGTCGGCGGTGGCCTGTGCGCCGTCGGACTTTTCCGCGCAGCCGGTTGTCAGCAGCGTCAGGGCCGCCGCCAGTGACGTCAACGACCCGTGGGTGAGCTGGGTCCTGGACATGGTCTCCCTCGATCGGCGCGGGCGAGGCGCCGGCGGCCTCGCGGAGTGGGGGCAGTCTTTGCCGAGCTCGGCGGCGGCCGGGGGACCTGGAAGGGGCATGTGGCCGACTTGTGATCAACACACGCTTGCGGGGCCGGGCCGTCCGTCTTGTGGGAGCGGTTCTGACGGGGGCTCGGCGGGACTACTTGCCGGTACAGGTGGGGCGGACCGGCAGCCTGTCGCCTGATTTCCCAGCTGGTTGAACGATTGTCGATTGCTGTCCACGATTCTCCTGTCAAGTGCCCGGAGGCACGACTTCCGGCCCCGCCGCTGCAGAAGCGAGTCGAGCATGGTGCGCGTCCGTTCGTCCCTGGCCCAGTTGCCCGCCTACGTCCCCGGCCGCAAAATGCCCGGTGCGGTCGCGCTGGCCAGCAACGAGTCTCCGTACGGGCTGCTGCCCGGTGTCGCGGCGAGGCTCGCGGAACTGGCCGACGGAGTGTCCCGGTATCCCGACCTGAGCGCCACCGCACTCGTCCAGGCCCTCGCCGAGCACCACGATGTCGAGACCGAGCGGATCGCGGTGGGCGCCGGTTCCTCGGAGGTCTGCGCACAGCTGCTGCACTCGGTCGTCGGGCCCGGCGACGAGGTCGTCTTCGGCTGGCGGTCCTTCGAGGCGTACCCGATCCTCACGGCGGTGGCGGGCGGTACTGCGGTGCAGGTCCCACTTCGTGCGCACGGGCTGGACCTCGATGCCATGGCCGAGGCGGTCAGTGACCGGACGCGGCTGGTCTTCGTCTGCAATCCCAACAACCCCACCTCCACCGCGGTCGGCGAGCAGGCGTTGCGCGACTTCGCGGACAGGGTGCCGGAGGACGTACTGATCGTCGTCGACGAGGCGTACCGGGAGTACGCCGACCCGGAGCTGGTCCCCGACGCCCTCGCGCTGCTCGGCGACCGGCCGAACGTGGTGGTGCTGCGGACCTTCTCCAAGGCGTACGGCCTGGCCGGGCTGCGGGTCGGCTACTGCGTGGGCCCGCCCGGCATCGCCGCGCACGTCCGCAAGACCCAGATCCCGTTCAGCGTCAGCGCGCTCGCCCAGGAGGCGGCGGTGGTCGCCCTCGGCGAGCACGCGGAGGTCGTCCGGCGGGCCGCCCTCACGGTCGCCGAACGGCAGCGGGTGACACGGCGGTTGCGCGCGCTCGGCTTCGAAGTCCCCGACTCCCAGGCCAACTTCGTCTGGCTGCCGCTCGCCGGTGACAGCGGGGACTTCGCCCTGCACTGCCTCGGCGGCGATGTCGTCGCGCGCCCGTTCGTCGGCGAGGGCGTCCGGGTGACGATCGGGCTGCGGGCGGAGAACGACGCCCTGCTCGCGCTCGCGGCGAGCTGGCGGGGCTGACGGCCATGCGCGTGGGGCCGTACGAGCGGCATCGCGAGCTGCTCCAGCAGGCGGTACGGGCCGTGGCGGCCGGTGAGTGCTGCGCACCGTTCACCCGTGCGGGGCGGGGCGGCACCGAGGCGGGCATGAGGTCGACACGGACCGCGGAGAAGGTGTTCGGCTCGCTGCTGGGCCGCGCCTTCGAGCTCGGCCAGCCCGGTGAACTCGGCCGGGTGTGCACCGAGTCCTCGCCGTACGGCGTCACCATGGACATCGGCTATCCGCGGTGCGACCCCGCGGTGCTGGTGGCGGGGGCCGGCCGGGCGATGGCCGGCTGGCGGGCCGCCGGGCCGTACCAGCGGGCCGGGGTGGCGGTGGAGATACTGCGACGGCTGAACACCCGCAGCCATGAGCTGGCGCTCGCCGTGCACCACACAACGGGCCGGTCCCTCGCGGCCGCGTTCCGAGCCGCCGGGCCGCCCGCCCAGGACCGCGCACTGGAGGTGGTGGCCCGCGCGTTCGCCGAGTCGGAGCGCGTTCCCGTGGACCTGCACTGGGAGAGTCCGCGCCGCCGCAAGGAACCACTGGCGATGGCGGGCACCTGCGCCCTGGCGCCGCGCGGTGTGTCGCTGCTCGTCGGCTGCCCCGAGCATCCGACCTGGAACGGCTGGCCGGGCCTGTTCGCCAGCCTGGTGACCGGCAACCCGGTGATCGTGGCCCCGCATCCCAGGTCCGTGCTGCCGCTGGCGATCACCGTGCGCGTCGCGCGGCAGGTGCTGGCGGAGGCCGGACACGACCCCGACCTCGTCGCCCTGGCGGTGGCGACAACCGGGGAACCCCTGCGGCAGCGGCTGGCCACGGACCCGGCGGTGCGCATCGTCGACTTCACCGGTCCGGCCCGGTTCGCCGACTGGTTGGAGCAACACGCCCGGCAGGCCGCCGTGTTCGCCCACCGGACTGGGCTGAACACCGTGGTCGTCGACTCCACCGAGGACTACCGCGGTCTGGTGCGTGGCCTCGCACTCTCCCTGTGCCTGTGCAGCGGAACGGTCCGTACGACACCGCAGAACATCCTGGTGCCGGCGGCAGGCGTCACGACCGACGAGGGGCGCAAGTCCCTCCGGGACCTCGGCGCCGACCTCGGCGAGGCCGTCGACCGGCTGCTCGGGCACCCGGTACGCGTGGCAAGACTGCTGGGCGCGATCGTCGACGACGAGGTGCGCACGGGACTGACGCAGGCCGCGCGATACGGCGCGGTGGTGCACGCCTCCGGGGCGCTGCACCATCCGGACCATCCCGGCGCCGACCTGCGCAGCCCGCTAGTGGTCCGCCTGGGGGCGCGGGACGAGCGGGTCTACACCCGGGAGTGGCCCGGGCCGGTCTCCTTCCTGGTGGGCACCGACTCGACCTCGCACAGCCTGGAGATCTTCCGCCGCACGGTCGGCCGCCGCGGTGCGCTGTTCGCCGCGGTGCACTCGACCGACCCGCTGGTGCTGGCGGCCGCCGAGGCGGGGGCGCTGGACGCCGGGGTCCACCTGGTGGAGAACCTCGCCGACGACCTTCCCGCCGACCCCTCCTCGGCCGCGCCCGAACCGCCGGGCGGGGGCGCGCACTTCGTCACCGGACGGTTCCGGGTGGTGCGCTCGCGCGGCCGCCTCGCCACCGCCGTACGCCCGCCCGTGCGCGACCCCGAGGAACTCGTCGGCGCCTGACGGGCCGGCCGCACTCCGTCAGCCCGGTCGGGGCGGCCCGGCACCGGTCAGCGTGGTCGAGGCCGGTCGGTACCCCGGTCAGCCCGTCCAGTCCGCCCCGCGCCCCCGCACCTCGTCGAACACCAGCCAGGTCCGTGTCGAGCGCACCCCGGCAACGCAGTGGATGCGCTCCAGCACGACCGAGCGCAATGCCTCGTTGTCCGGCGCGCGCACCAGCACCAGGACGTCGAAGTCGCCCGTCACCAGGGAGACATGCTCCACGTACGGGATGTCGCGCAGTTCGCGCGAGATGTCCCGCCAGGCGGCCTGCTCGGTGCTCAAGGTGACGTAGGCGCTCGTGCCGAGGCCGGCCCGCTTGGGGTTCAGCTGCGCGGTGAAGCCGGTGATCACCCCCTCGGCCAGCAGCCTGCCGATGCGTGTGTAGGCGTTGGCGCGCGAGATGTGCACCTGCTCGGCCAGCGCGCGGACCGACTGGCGGGCGTCCTTCAGGAGCCGGGTCAGGATCTGGCGGTCGGTGTCGTCGAGCGGGACGGCAGTTCGTCCGGGCACGGGCCCCGTCGGCGAGTCCACGTCAGACACATTGCTCTCCAGGACATTGGGATTCGGCACTTCATCTGCGATTCACGCGAAGTATTGAACACATATTCCCTCGGCATCACCATTCTCCTGTCAAGCGTCCAGAGAAAGCGAGCGCCCTCCATGTCCGTGAAGAGCCTCCGACAGACGGTCCAGGGGTTCCTGCCGTCCCTCACGCCGGTGCGGTTCGTGACCGAGGACGGCACCCCCGTTGCCAAGCCCCCGGCCGACTACCCCGAGCCCGCGGTCGAGGTCCTCCGCGAGGCCTACCGGCGGATGGTCCTGGGGCGCCGTTTCGACACCCAGGCCACCGCGCTCACCAAGCAGGGCCGGCTCGCCGTCTACCCGTCCAGCCGGGGTCAGGAGGCCTGCCAGATCGGCGCCGTGCTCGCTCTGCGCCCGGACGACTGGCTGTTCCCGACCTACCGGGACTCCGTCGCCCTGGTCACCCGAGGCATCGACCCGGTCGAGGTACTCACCCTGTTGCGCGGCGACTGGCACTGCGGCTACGACCCGGCCGCCACCCGCGTCGCCCCCCAGTGCACCCCGCTGGCCACCCAGGTGCTGCACGCCACCGGCATGGCGGAGGCGCAGCGCCGCAAGGGCGAGGACGGCGTGGCGATGGCCCTGGTGGGAGACGGTGCCACCAGCGAGGGCGACTTCCACGAGGCGCTGAACTTCGCGGCCGTCCTCCGCGCGCCGGTCGTCTTCTTCGTCCAGAACAACAAGTACGCGATCTCCGTCCCGCTGGCCCGGCAGACCGCGGCCCCCGCTCTCGCCTACAAGGGCATCGGCTACGGGGTGCGCTCGGAGCAGGTCGACGGCAATGACCTGGTCGCCGTGCTCGCGGTGCTCACCGACGCTGTCGCGCACGCCCGCGCCGGGCACGGCCCCGTCCTGGTCGAGGCGCACACCTACCGCATGGACGCGCACACCAACGCCGACGACGCGACCCGCTACCGCGACGCCGAGGAGGTCGAGCGCTGGGGCGCCGCGGACCCCCTCAGCCGGCTGGAGGCACACCTGCGGGCCCGCGGCGCCATCACCGACGCCTACGCGGCGGCGGCACGGGAGGAGGCGGAAGACATGGCAGCGGACCTGCGCACCCGCATGAACGCGGACACCACCGCCGACCCGATGGAGCTCTTCGACCACGTCTACGCCGAGCCCACCCAGCAACTGCTGGAGCAGCGCGCCCAGTTGGCGGCCGAACTCGCCGAGACCGCCCTGACTCAGGAGGACTGACCCATGGCCGAGACCACCAAGGTCACCATGGCGCAGGCGCTCAACACCGCGCTGCGCGACGCACTGCGCGAGGACGACCGCGCGCTCGTCTTCGGCGAGGACGTCGGCCCGCTCGGCGGCGTCTTCCGCATCACCGACGGACTGACCCGCGACTTCGGCGAGGAGAGGTGTTTCGACACCCCGCTCGCCGAGGCCGGCATCGTCGGACTCGCCGTCGGCATGGCGATGGGCGGCTTCCGGCCGGTCGTGGAGATGCAGTTCGACGCCTTCGCGTACCCCGCGTTCGAGCAGATCGCCTCCCACGTCGCCAAGCTGCGCAACCGGACCCGGGGACGGCTCACGCTGCCCATGGTGATCCGCGTCCCGTACGCGGGCGGGATCGGCGGAGTCGAGCACCACTGCGACTCCAGCGAGGCGTACTACGCGCACACCCCCGGCCTGAAGGTCGTCACCCCGGCGACGGCCGAGGACGCGTACTGGCTGCTGAGGGACGCCATCGCCGACCCCGACCCGGTGGTCTTCCTGGAGCCGAAGAAGCTCTACTGGTCGCGCGAGGACGCCGACCTGGAGCGCCGGGGCGCACTGCCGTTCGGGCGGGCCGCCGTACGGCGGGAGGGCCGTGACGCCACGGTCGTCGCGTACGGGCCGTCGGTTCCGGTGGCGCTGGCCGCGGCCGAGGCCGCGGCGGCCGAGGGCATCGAGCTGGAGGTCGTCGACCTGCGCACGATCGTCCCCTTCGACGACGAGACGGTGACGGCTTCCGTACGGCGGACCGGGCGCTGTCTGGTCGTGCAGGAGGCGCAGGGTTTCGCCGGTGTCGGGGCGGAGATCGCCGCGCGCGTCCAGGAGCGCTGCTTCCACTCGCTGGCCGCACCCGTCCTGCGAGTGGCCGGCTTCGACATCCCGTATCCGCCGCCGAAGCTGGAGCACGCGCATCTTCCGGGCGTCGACCGGATCCTCGACGCCGTCGACCGCCTCCAGTTCGGCGACGAGCCGGACACCAGGCATCTGCAGAAGGGAGCGGTCGCATGACCACGGCAACGCGCCTGGAGCAACTGTTCCGGCTGCCCGACCTCGGCGAAGGGCTGACCGAGGCGGAGATCGTCGAGTGGAAGGTCGCAGTCGGCGACACGGTGACCGTCGACCAGGTCGTGGTCGAGGTCGAGACCGCCAAGGCCGCGGTCGAGGTGCCGGTCCCGTACGCGGGCACCGTGCTCCGGCTGCACGCGGAGGCGGGCACGGCGCTGGCGGTGGGGGAGCCGCTGATCACGGTGGGGGCGGGCGCCCCCGCCGGGGCCGACGGGGCCGCCTGCGGGCCCCGGCCCGAGGCGGAGGGTGGCGCACCGGAGCCGATGGTGCCGGCCGCCGCGGCGGCCGAGCGTTACCGGGAGGAGGAACAGGCCGGATCCGGCAATGTGCTGATCGGCTACGGCACCGGCCACGGCCCGACGACCTCGCGCCGCCGCCGTCGGCGTGCCGCCGCGGCGGCGGGCCCGTCCGCGAGCGCGCCTGCCGGAGCCGCCCGGAGCGCCAGTGCCGCACAGCGATCCGGCGCGGTCGGCAGTGCCGCACCGGCGGGCGGCGCCGTATCCGCGTCGCACGCCGCACCCGGCACCTCGGCCGCCACCGCCACCGCATCGCACGTTCCCCGGGCGATCTCGCCCCTCGTACGGAGGATGGCCCGGGACCACGGCGTCGACCTCACCGGCGTGTCACCGTCCGGCCCGGCCGGAGTCGTCCTCAGAAGGGACGTCGAGCAGGCCATCGCCCGGGCCGGGCAGAAGGCGAGCCCGAGCCCGGCCCACAAGGCCGCGACCCCCGCCCCCGCACCGCAGGAGCCGACCACGGCGGCCGGCCCCGAGCGCATCCCCCTGCGCGGAGTCCGCCGCGCCGTCGCCGACAAGCTCTCGCGCAGCCGGACCGAGATCCCCGACGCCACCACCTGGGTCGACGTGGACGCGACCGGGCTGCTCGAGGCCAAGAAGGCGCTGGAGTCCGCCGGAACCGGCACCCGCATCGGCCTGCTGGCGCTGTTCGCCCGCATCTGTGTCGCCGGACTGCGCCGCTTCCCCGAGCTGAATTCCACGGTCGACACCGAGCGCCGGGAGATCCTCCGCTACGACGAGGTGCACCTGGGCTTCGCCGCCCAGACCGAACGTGGGCTGGTCGTCCCGGTCATCGGCGACGCCCACCTCATGACGACCGTCCAACTGGCTGCCGAACTCGCCCGGTTGACCGAGCTCGCGCGCGGCGGGAACCTGCCGCCGCACGCGCTGACCGGAGGCACCTTCACCCTCAACAACTACGGGGTGTTCGGCGTGGACGGATCCACACCGATCATCAACCACCCGGAGGCCGCCCTCCTCGGCGTGGGCCGCCTCGTCGACAAACCCTGGGTCGCGGACGGCCAGTTGACGGTCCGCAAGGTCACACAGCTCTCCTTCAGCTTCGACCACAGGGTCTGCGACGGCGCAGTGGCCGGTGGCTTCCTGCGCTTCGTGGCCGACTGCGTCGAGCGCCCGGCGATCCTGCTCGCGGACGTCTGATCCGCCGACCTCACCCGTAGGCCCTCAGCCCGGCCCACCGCTCCTCAGCCCGTCGCCTCTCAGTCCCCGACCCAGCCCTTCCGTGCATCCGCCCCGGGGCGGATCGCCCCCACCGACCTACCGAATGTTCGGCCAGGAGTTCCCCGTGTCCACCGACTTCTTCACCCGCCACGCGGACCTGCTCCAGCAGGCCGTGGAGCACGCCGCCGACCGCGGCTATTGGACGCCGTACCCGGAGACACCCAGCACCTCCGTCTACGGAGCCGAGGCGCCCCAGCAGGGCGAGGCCGCCTTCCGCGTCCTCCTCGGCAATCCCTTCCCCCTCGAAGGACACCCCACCGCCGGCACCGTCCCCGCCACCGAGTTCTCGCCCTACGGCTTCCCACTCGACGTCAGCTACCCCCACCTCGCCCCCGACATGGCCGTCGCCACGGCCAAGGCAGCCGCCGAGCAGTGGCGCGCCGCGAGCCCCGACACCCGGGCCGGAGTCGCGGCCGAGATCCTGGCCCGGCTGAACGCGGCGAGCTTCGAGATCGCGCACGCCGTCCAGCACACCACCGGCCAGCCCTTCGTGATGGCATTCCAGGCCGGCGGCCCGCACGCCCAGGACCGCGGGCTCGAAGCGGTGGCGTACGCCTGGTACGAGCAGAAGCGCCACCCGGCCACCGCCCGCTGGAGCAAGCCGCAGCGCAAGGGCGGGCCGCTGGTGATGGACAAGAAGTTCACGCCCGTCGGGCGCGGGGTGGCGCTGTTGATCGCCTGCAACACTTTCCCCACCTGGAACGGCTATCCAGGCCTGTTCGCCTCCCTGGTCACCGGCAATCCGGTCGTCGTCAAGCCGCACCCGGGTGCCGTCCTGCCCCTCGCGATCACCGTGCGCATCGCCCGCGAGGTGCTGGCCGAGGCGGGCTTCGACCCGAACGTGGTGATCCTGGCCGCCGAGAGCCCCGAGGACCGTACGGCTTCCGTGTACGCCCTGCACCCGGACGTACGGATCATCGACTTCACCGGCTCCACCGAGTTCGGCGACTGGCTGGAGACACACGCCCGCCAGGCCGCCGTGTACACCGAGAAGGCGGGTTTGAACACGGTGGTGCTGGACTCCACCGACGACTACCGCGGGCTGCTGGGCAACCTGGCCTTCTCGCTGTCCCTCTACAGCGGCCAGATGTGCACCACCCCGCAGAACCTGCTGATCCCGCGCGAGGGCTTCGTCACCGACCAGGGTGTGAAGAGCGCCGACGAGTTCGCCTCAGACCTCGGCGCCGCGCTGGACCGGCTGCTCGGCGACCCGGCCCGCGCGGCCGGCACCCTGGGCGCCATCGTCAACGACGGCGTGCGCGAGCGCCTGGAGCAGGCCGCCGGGCTCGGCCGTACGGTGCGTGCGGCGGCGCCGGTCGAGCATCCGGAGTACTCGGAGGCGGTCGTCCGTACGCCGCTGGTGGCGCGGCTCGACGCGGAGAGCGACCGGGAGACCTACACCCGTGAGTGGTTCGGGCCCGTCTCCTTCGTCATCGGCACCGACTCCACCGAGCACAGCCTCACGATCTTCCGGGAGACCGTGCGTGAGCACGGCGCGCTGACCGCCGCAGTGCACTCCACGAGCGAAGAGGTGCTGGCCGCCGCCGAGTCGGCCGCCCTGGACGCCGGTGTGCACCTGTCGGAGAACCTCACCGGCGCGGTCTTCGTCAACCAGTCGGCCGCCTTCAGCGACTTCCATGGCAGCGCCGCCAACCCGGCGGCGAGCGCCACCCTGTCCGACCCCGCCTTTGTCACCGGCCGCTTCGCGACGCTGCAGTCGCGCCGGCCCGTTCCCGCTGAGGAGTCCGCCCGTGTCTGACGACGTCTTCCTGATCGATGGGGCCCGCACCCCGCAGGGCCGCTACGGTGGCGCACTTGCTTCCGTGCGTCCCGACGACCTGGCCGCCCTCGTGGTCGGGGAAGCGGTCCGCCGCGCCGGGATTCCGGCCGAGGCCGTGGACGAGGTGGTCCTGGGGGCCGCCAACCAGGCGGGTGAGGACAACCGGGACGTGGCGCGCATGGCCGTGCTGCTGGCGGGGCTGCCGCACACCGTTCCCGGCTACACGGTCAACCGGCTCTGCGCCTCCGGCCTCACCGCGGTCGCGAGCGCCGCCCAGGCGATCCGCTCCGGGGAGGCGGACCTCGTGGTCGCGGGCGGGGTGGAGTCCATGACCCGCGCCCCCTGGGTGATGGCCAAGCCCGGCACCCCCTGGGCCAGGCCCGGGGAGGTGCACGACACCTCGCTGGGCTGGCGCTTCACCAACCCGCGCTTCACCGCCGCCGACCGGGCCCTGCCCGCGGACGCCGGTCCGGAGACGGGAAGGGTCAGCCTCCCGATGGGGGAGACGGCCGAGGAGATCGCGGCCCTGGACGGCATCACCCGCGGCGAGTCCGACGCGTTCGCCCTGCGCAGCCACCAAAGGGCCGTGGCGGCACAGCGCGCGGGGCACTTCGACCGCGAGATCGTGCCGGTTCCGGTGAAGGACGGCGAGGTCACCCGCGACGAGGGGCCGCGCCCCGGCACGTCGCTGGAGAGGCTGGGCGCGCTGCGGACCAGCTTCCGCGAGGACGGCATCGTCACCGCCGGCTCCTCCTCGCCGCTGTCGGACGGTGCCGCCGCGCTGGTGGTCGCGAGCGCCGAAGCCGTACGGCGGTACGGGCTCACCCCGCGGGCACGGGTCGTCACCTCCGCGTCGGCCGGCGTGCAGCCCCATGTCATGGGCTTCGGCCCGGTGCCCGCCACACAGAAGGCCCTGGCCCGCGCCGGATGGCAGGCCGGGGACGTGGACGCGGTCGAGCTGAACGAGGCGTTCGCCGTACAGGCACTGGCGGTCATACGCCGCCTCGAGCTCGACGAGGAGAAGGTCAACGCCGACGGCGGCGCCATCGCGCTCGGCCATCCCCTCGGCTGCTCCGGTGCCCGCATCGTGCTGACGCTGCTCGGCCGGCTGGAGCGCGAGGACGCCCACCGGGGCCTGGCGACGATGTGCGTGGGAGTGGGCCAGGGCGTCGCCATGCTCGTGGAGCGCGTGTGAGCACCGCCGACGAGCGTACGAGCACCGCCTACGAGATGCTGCTCGTCGAGGAGCACGAGGACCGGGTCGTCGTCACCCTGCACCGGCCCGAGGCCCGCAACGCCATCAGCGGCCGCATGATCGCCGAACTGCACGAGGTGTGCGGTCTGCTGGAAGCCGATCCGAAGCTGCTTCTGCTCACCGGGCACGGCGGTGTCTTCGCGGGCGGCGCCGACATCGCCGAGTTGCTGCGGCGCGGCCGGGACGAAGCCCTCCAGGGCGTCAACAGCCGTCTGTTCGAGCGGATGCGCAGACTCCCCATGCCCACGCTCGCCGCCGTCGACGGCTGGGCGCTGGGTGGCGGCGCCGAACTGGCGTACGCCTGCGACCTGCGGATCGCCGGATCTGACGCCGTCTTCGGCAACCCCGAACCGGGCCTGGGCATCCTCGCCGCCGCCGGGGCCTGCTGGCGGCTGCCCGAGCTGGTCGGCGAGTCGATCGCCAAGCAGGTGCTGCTCGCCGGGCGGAACCTCGACGCGGCCGCGGCACTGGCGGCCGGGCTGGTCATCGACGTCGTACCGGCGGAGAAGCTACTGGAGGAGGCGCACGCCCTGCTCGACCGCATGGCCCGCTCCTCCGCCACCGCTCTGCGGTTGACGAAGCTCGTCGTCGACGCGTCCGGCGCCCACCCGGTCGCCGACGACCTGGCCCAGGCCGTGCTGTTCGAGGGACTGGACAAGAAGGACCGCATGACACGCTTCCTGGAGAAGAGGAGCCGGGCATGACCTCAGCACCCGCAGTCGTCGGCGTGATCGGCGGCGGCCGCATGGGCGCCGGTATCGCACAGTCCTTCGCGACGGCCGGGTCGGCCGTGACCGTCGTGGAGAGTGGCGAGCAGGCCGCGGCGGCTGCACTGGACCGCGTCGCCGCCGGACTGAAGAGAGCAGCCGAACGCGGCGCACTCGCCGAGCCCGCGGAGGAGGTGCTGGCCCGGGTGACGACGGTTCCGTCCGTCGACGCCCTGCCCTCGCACGCCGACCTGGTCGTCGAGGCCGTCCCCGAGGACGCCGCGCTCAAGGCCCGCCTCCTCGCCGCCGCCGAGCAGGCGGTGAGCCCCGGCACGGTACTGGCCAGCAACACCAGTTCCCTGTCGGTCACCGATCTCGCCGCCGCCCTCACCCGCCCGGCCCGCTTCCTGGGCATGCACTTCTTCAACCCCGTGCCCGCCTCCGAACTGGTCGAGATCGTCGTCGCACCCGACACCGGGGCCGACATCATCGAGGCGGCCCTCGGCTGGACACACTGCCTCGGCAAGAAGGACGTCGTCGTCAAGGACTCGCCCGGCTTCGCCAGCAGCCGCCTCGGCCTGGTACTGGGCCTGGAGGCGATCCGCATGGTCGAGGAGGGCGTCGCGGAACCGGACGCGATCGACGGCGCCATGCGGCTCGGCTACAAGCACCTGATGGGACCGCTGCGCCTGACCGACCTGGTCGGACTCGACGTACGCCTCGCCATCGCCGAGCACCTGCACGCCACGCTCGGTGAACGCTTCGCCCCGCCCCGGCTGCTACGGGAGAAGGTCGCCCGTGGCGAACTCGGCTGCAAGACCGGAAAGGGGTTCTACACATGGGAATGAGCGCTATGAGCCAGACTCCCGCCGACGAGACGCGGCACGGCGTCGGCTACACCCTGGACGGCGGCGTCGCCGTCATCGAGCTCCGAAGGCCTTCCGCGAGAAACGCCCTGGACGTGTCGTTGCGCGCCGGACTGATCGCCGCCGTACGCCGGGTGCGCGGCGACGGAGACCTCGTCCGGGCGGTGCTGCTCACCGCCGAGGGCCGGCACTTCTGCGTCGGCCAGGACCTCAAGGAGCACGCGCGGGCCCTGGAGAGCGCACCCGCCTCCGCCTTCGCCATCCTGCGAGACGAGTACAACCCGCTCGTCGCGGAACTGCACGCGCTGCCCCAGCCTGTGGTCGCGGCCGTCGAGGGCGCCTGCGTCGGCGCGGGGCTGGGGCTCGCGCTCTGTGCGGATGTGCGGGTCGCGGGAGCCGGTGCCCGGTTCTCGACCGCGTTCACCGGGATCGGCCTGGCCCCCGACAGCGGTCTGAGCCGGGCGCTGGCACAGGCGGTCGGTCCGTCGCGAGCCGCCGCCCTGATGCTCCTCGGCGACCGCTTCGACGCCGAAGCGGCGCAGCAGTGGGGCCTCGTCCACAGCGTCGTGCCGGACGGCGGTGCGGCCGCGGAGGGCCTGACCCTTGCCAAGCGCCTCGCCGCCGGTCCCACCGCTGCGTACGCCGAGGTCAAGGCGCTGCTGCGGGCCGACGGAGCGCCCTTGCCCGTCGTGCTGGAACGCGAGGCGGCGGCCCAGGAGCGGCTGGGCACGACCGAGGACCACCGGGCTGCCGTGCGGGCCTTTCTCGAGGGTCGGCAGCCGTCCTTCACCGGACACTGACCCGGCTGCCGCACTTGCCGGAACACGAACGCTCAGCCATGGTGCCGACCGAACGAACGGTCGGTAGGGAAGGTAGGGACAGATGACCGCGTCACACGTTGACGTGTCGGCGGTGGGCTGCGCAGGATCGGAGCTGCAGGAGCACTTCGAGGCGACGATCGCCCGCGACCGGCGGATCGAGCCGCGCGACTGGATGCCGGACGGCTACCGCCGGACGCTGATCCGCCAGATCGCACAGCACGCCCACTCGGAGATCATCGGCATGCAGCCCGAAGGCGAGTGGATCACCCGGGCGCCCTCACTGCGCCGCAAGGCGATCCTGTTCGCCAAGGTGCAGGACGAGGCCGGACACGGGCTGTATCTGTACTCGGCGGCGGAGACCCTGGGCGCCGATCGCGCGGACCTGACGAACCAGCTGATCGAGGGCCGCCAGAAGTACTCGTCGATCTTCAACTACCCGACGCTGAGCTTCGCCGACGTCGGTGTGATCGGCTGGTTCGTGGACGGCGCCGCGATCTGCAACCAGGTGCCGCTGTGCCGGTCGTCGTACGGGCCGTACGCCCGTGCCATGGTGCGGATCTGCAAGGAGGAATCGTTCCATCAGCGGCAGGGCTACGAGCTGCTGATGACGATGATGCGCGGCACCGACGCCCAGCGGGAGATGGTCCAGGACGCCGTGAACCGCTGGTGGTGGCCGTCGCTGATGATGTTCGGACCGCCGGACGACAACTCTCCCAACTCCGCGCAGTCGATGGCCTGGAAGATCAAGCGGCACAGCAACGACGAACTGCGCCGGCGGTTCGTGGACATGACCGTCCCGCAGGCCGAGAAGCTCGGCGTCACCCTGCCCGACCCCGAGCTGCGCTGGAACGCCGAGCGCGGCCACCACGACTTCGGCACCCCCGACTGGGCCGAGTTGACCAGGGTGATCTCCGGCGACGGGCCCTGCAACGCCGAGCGCCTCGCGCGGCGCCGGGCCGCCCACGACGAGGGCGCCTGCGTCAGGCAGGCGGCCACCGCCCACGCCGCCAAGCAGGCGGCCCGTACGCAGAAGGGAGCGGTGGCATGACCACCGAGAAGAACGACTGGCCGCTGTACGAGGTGTTCGTGCGCGGCAAGCGCGGGCTCAACCACGTCCAGGTGGGCTCGCTGCACGCGGCCGACGACCGGATGGCCCTCACCCACGCACGTGACCTGTACACGCGGCGCAACGAGGGCGTGTCCGTCTGGGCGGTGCGCAGCGACCACATCGCCGCCTCCACCCGCGACGAGAAGGACCCCTTCTTCGCGCCCAGCGCCGACAAGGTGTACCGCCACCCCACCTTCTACGACATCCCCGACGACGTCCCGCACATCTGAGGAGCAGGGCATGAGTGACGACCACGTCCACCTGACCCTCGCCGAGGGACACGAGGACGACACCCGCTGGGCCTACGGCACCGGCTTCGAGGCCCCCCTGCACGGCTTGGACAGCGCGATACCCGACGGCATCGACACCGGCGAACTGGCCGCCGTCTGTGTCGCGCTGGCCGACGACGCCCTCGTCCTGGCGCAACGGCTGGCCGAATGGACCACCCGCGCCCCCGAACTGGAGGAGGAGGTGGCCCTGGCGAACATCGGACTCGACCTGCTCGGCCAGGCCCGTCTGCTCTACTCCCGCGCCGGCCAGGTCGACGGCACTGACCGCGACGAGGACGCCTACGCCTACTTCCGCGACGCCCACGACTTCCGCAACGTACGCCTCGCCGAACTCCCGGGCGGCGACTTCGCGTTCTCCGTCGCCCGCCTGCTGGTGCTCTCCGCCTGGAGGCTCGCGCACTTCGAGCGGCTCACCGCCTCCGACGATCCGGTGCTCGCCGCGATCGCCGCCAAGGGCGTCAAGGAGCTGACGTATCACCGGCAGTACGCCGCCGAGTGGGTCGTCCGCCTCGGCGACGGCACCGTCGAGTCGCATCACTGGATGCGGGACGCGCTGGCGCAGGTCGCGCCGTACCTGGACGAGCTGTTCACCGTGTACGACGTCCAGGACGAGGTCGGGGCGGTGCTGAAGCAGGTCACGGATGCGGCCGGAGTGCCCCTGCCGGTGTGCCGGCCGCTGCCCGGCGCCGGTCGCGACGGCAAGCACACCGAGCACCTCGCCCCACTGCTGGCCGAGCTGCAGAGCGTGGCCCGCGCCCACCCGGAGGCGACATGGTGACCGTACTGACGGACGTGCGCCACGCCCGGCACATCGCCGAGTGCGTGCCGGATCCCGAGCTGCCCATGCTCACCCTGGCCGACCTCGGCGTGCTGCGGGGCGTCGAGGTCGGTGAGGACGGGACGGTCGTCGTCAGCCTCACCCCGACCTACTCCGGCTGCCCGGCCATGGCCGAGATGCGCGCCGAAGTGGCCGCGCGCCTGACAGCCGCCGGATACGCGCATGTCCGGGTGCGCACGGTGCTCGATCCGCCCTGGACCACGGACTGGATCACACCGAGCGGCCGCCGCACCCTCGCCGAGCACGGCATCGCGCCCCCCGGACCGGCGCCGCGCCCCGCCCCCGGCCCGGTGCCGCTGACACTGTCCCCCACCCGCCCCGCGGTTCCGTGCCCCCGGTGCGGCTCGGCGGACACGGAGGAGACCTCCCGCTTCGGCGCCACCTCCTGCAAGGCGCTGTGGCGCTGCCGCGCCTGCCGCGAACCCTTCGAGTACGTCAAGGAGATCTGATGGAGGACCTGCTGCCACCCGGCACCTCCGCCCCCACGCCCGTGCGGCGCCGGCGCCCGGCCTTCCACCACCTGCGCGTGGCCACCGTGCAGCGGCTGTGCGAGGACGCGGTCGCGGTCGGCTTCGACATCCCGGACGACCTGGCCGAGGAGTTCGCCTTCACCCCGGGCCAGTCGCTCACGCTGCGCCGCGATGTCGACGGGCGGGACGAGCGGCGCACCTACTCGATCTGTTCCCCGGTGGGCGCACGGCCGCGCATCGGGGTGCGCGAAGTGCCCGGTGGACTGTTCTCCTCCTGGCTGGTCCACGACGTACGGCCCGGCGACACTCTGGAGGTGATGGCCCCGACCGGTGCCTTCACTCCCGACCTCACCGCACCCGGGCACCACGTCCTCGTCGCCGCGGGGTCCGGCATCACCCCCATGCTCTCCATCGCCGAGTCGGTCCTCGCCGCCGACGGCCGCTCGCGGGTCACGCTGTTCTACGGCAACCGCCGCACCGGCTCGGTCATGTTCGCCGACGAACTCGCCGACCTGAAGGACCTCCACCCGGTGCGCTTCCAGCTCGCCCACGTCCTCTCCCGCGAGCCCCGCGAGGCCGAGGTGCTCTCCGGCCGCCTGGACGCCGACCGCCTCTCCACCCTCATCGGCGGGCTGGTCGACGTCACCACCGCGGACCACTGGTGGCTGTGCGGACCTCACGGCATGGTCCGCGACGCCCAGCGGGTCCTGGCCGACCTGGGTGTGCCCGACGCCCGTATCCACCAGGAGCTGTTCCACGCGGACGACGCGCCGGTACGGCAGACGCGGCGCCAGGAAGCCGCTGCCGAGGGCCCGGTCAGCCAGGTCACCGTCACGCTCGACGGCCGGTCCACCACCACCGCGCTGCCGCGCGCGGCCACGGTGCTGGACGGCGCCCAGAAGATGCGCCCCGACCTGCCCTTCGCCTGCAAGGGCGGCGTGTGCGGCACCTGCCGCGCCCTGGTCACCGAAGGGGAGGCCGACATGCGCCGCAACTTCGCGCTCGAGGCCGCCGAGGTCGAGGCCGGCTATGTGCTGACCTGCCAGACGTTCCCCGTCTCCGAGACGCTGACCGTCGACTTCGACAGCTGAGGAAGCCCATGTCCGTCCATCTGGAAGTCGCCGAAGGCGTCGGCACGATCCGCCTCGACCGCCCCCCTATGAACGCCCTCGACATCGCCACCCAGGACCGGCTCGGCGAGCTCGCCGCAGAGGTGACCGAGCGCGACGACATCCGGGCGGTGATCCTTTACGGCGGCGAGAAGGTGTTCGCGGCCGGTGCGGACATCAAGGAGATGGAGCTCCTCGACCATGCGGGAATGGTCAGGCGCTCGCGCCCGCTTCAGCTTGATCTAGCTGTACTCGGCCGGGAGGTTGGTGACACGCCCGCTACCGGTTGTTGATCATGGAGGGACCTCCGGGCGTAGTGGAGATTGCCGTCTTCACTCACCTCGGAGGTCCTGGTGGCCCACGCTAATGCCCGGCTGACCTTTCACGGCAGATGCCTGCTGGTGCGTCGCGTCGTCTTCGACCGGCGTCCGGTCGCGCACGTCGCCAAGGAGCTGGGAGTCTCCCGGCAATGTGCTCATCGCTGGGTCAACCGCTACCGTGCCCACGGCTGGCCGGGGCTGCACGACCGCTCCAGCCGCCCCCACACCTGCCCACGTCGCACCCCGGCCGAGGTTGAGGAGCGCGTCCTTGAGGCCCGCCGACGCCTGCGCCGGGGACCCGAGCAGATTGCTGAGGCCACCCAGGTCCCGGCCCGGACGGTGAGCCGGATCCTGCGCCGCCACCAGGTGCCGCCCCTGGCGGCCTGCGACCCGCTGACCGGACAGGTGATCCGGGCAGTGCGCACCAGCGCCGCACGCTACGAGTACAACCAGCCCGGCGGCCTGGTCCACCTGGACGTCAAGAAGCTCGGGAAGATCCCCGACGGCGGCGGCTGGCGGGCCCACGGCCGCAGCGAGGACGTCCGGGGCCGGGGCATCGGCTACGACTACGTGCACGCCGCCGTGGACGACCACTCCCGCCTGGCCTACGCCGAGATCCTGGCCGACGAGAAGGGCACCACCTGCGCGGCCTTCCTCACCCGCGCGGCCGTGTTCTTCGCCGGCCACGGCATCGCCCGCATCGAGCGCGTGATGACCGACAACGCCAGGAACTACCGCACCTCCGGCGCATTCCGCGACGCCTGCCAAGCCCTGGGCGCCAAGCAGAAGTTCACCCGGCCCCACTGCCCCTGGACCAACGGCAAGGTCGAACGCTTCAACCGGACCCTGCAGGCCGAATGGGCCTACCACCAGGTCTTCGCCAGCAACACCGAACGCGCCCACGCACTCGCGCCCTGGCTGCACTTCTACAACACTGGCCGCCGACACACCGCGCTCGGCGGCCAGCCACCGATCACCCGACTGTCACCAAAGTCATGACCGGGTACATCTAGCGCGGAACTCCGGGCGTTCACGCCCGGGAGGAAGCGCTTCTCAAGATAGGGGTGACCTGCAACGGTGAGATGGCGATCTTGGGTGGGTAGTGCACGAGCAGGTGGACGTGATCGCGTTCGCCGTTGAACTCCATCAGCTCGGTTTCGAAGGCGGCGCGCACGGCCCGCATGATCTCTTCGCAGCGCCGAAGGATTTCGTCGGTGAACGGCCCGCACCGGTATGGGGGTGAAGAACGAGGGGGCGTGGAGGGTGTAGGCGATGCTACGACCCCTGCGGATATAGGGATTTGGCCCCGGCGTGGTGACTTGGATTAGCTACGATCACGCTTGTGAAGATCGTGGCACAGGTCAAACTCATGCCGGATGCCGTGCAGGCATCCGTGCTTGAGTGCACCCTGCGCACGGTCAATGACGCCGCGAACTGGGTGTCGCAGGTGGCGTTCGAACACGGCATACCGCGTGAGTATGAGCTGCGCAAGCACACCTATGCCGAACTCAAAGCGCGGGGGCTGGGAGCGCAGGCCGCGCAGCACGTCATCAAGAAGGTGCGCGACGCCTACACCACCTTGAAGGCGAACATCCGGGCCGGGAACCTCGGCAAGCCGAAGTCGAAGCGCCGCCGCAAGGCGGAGTCCAAGCCGATCACGTTCCGGCCTTAGGCCGCGCAGCCGTATGACGACCGATGTTTGAGCTGGCAGTACGACCAGCGGACGGTGTCGATCTGGACCGTGGACGGCCGGGTCAAGAACGTGCCGTTCGTGTGCTCCGCCGACGCGATGAAGATGCTCCAGGCGTACCGGCAGGGCGAATCCGACTTGATCGAGCGCGACGGCGTCTTCTACCTCGTCGCCACCTGTGACGTGCCCGAGGCCGAGCCCTACGAGCCGGACGGCTTCATCGGCGTAGACTTCGGCATCGTCAACATCGCCACCGCTTCCACCGGCTACCAGGCCGCAGGACGCGCCCTGAACCGGTATCGCAAGAGGCAGCTTGCCCTGCGGGCCAAGCTCCAGAGGAAGCGCACCAAGAGCGCCAAGCGGCGGCTCAAGGCGCGTGCCCGCAAGGAAGCACGGCATGCCGCAAGCACCAACCACATCATCGCCAAGACGATCGTGACCGAGGCTGAACGCACCTCGGCCGGGATCTCCCTGGAAGAACTCAAGGGAATCCGGCAGAGGGTACGGCTCCGCAAGCCCCAACGGGTCGCGCTCCACTCCTGGGCCTTCGCCCAGCTGGCAGGCTTCATCGTCTACAAGGCCAAGCGGGCAGGTGTGCCCCTGGTCTTCGTCGATCCCGCGTACACGTCCCAGACATGCGCCGAGTGCGGCCACGTCGACAAACGCAACCGTGTCGACCAGGGACTTTTCATCTGCCGGGGGTGCGGGGTCGTTGCCCACGCCGACCGGAATGCTTCCCACAACATCGCCACCCGTGGCGAGAGCGTGTGGAATGCGGGGCGTGAGTCACGCGTCCCTGCCATCCCATAACGGGGTGTCTGGACGGAGGAGCCAACCCAACAGCCAGTTGGGCGCTACCTCCAAGCCCGGTCCTTTAGGACCGGGTCAAGTTGACAAGGCGGGCCTTTCACCGTGTCGTGGTTTCCGCGGCGCGGCACCCCGGCCACCGACCGGCGCCACCCTGCCTCTTACTTCGCCCAGACCCACGATGGTGCCGGCCGGGCCCGGGGCGGTCGCCGTGATGACCACCTCGTCGCCGTCTTCGAGGAAGGTGCGCCGACCGCCGTCGATCTCCAGCGGTTCCCGGCCGTTCCAGGTGAGTTCGATGAGTGACCCCCGGCTGCGCTCGGTGGGGCCGCTGATCGTTCCCGAGGCGAACAGGTCCCCTGTTCGCAGGCTCGCGCCGTTGCAGGTCATGTGGGCCAGTTGCTGGGCGGCGGTCCAGTACATGTCGGCGAAGCACGGCTCGCTGACCGTGGTGCCGTTGACGTTGACCTGGAGCCGTACATCCAGTCCCCAGGGGGCCTCACCGCTGTCGTCGAGATAGGCGACCGGTCGCGGGTCACGCGGCGGGGGTGTGGTGCGCGCGTCCTCCAGGGCGGCGAGAGGCACGATCCACGGTGAGACGGAGGTTGCGAACGACTTGCCCAGGAACGGTCCGAGCGGGACGTACTCCCATGCCTGGATGTCGCGTGCGGACCAGTCGTTGACCAGGCAGACACCGAAGACGTGCTGGTCGAAGGCGCTGAGCGGGACCTGCTCGCCCAGGGTGGTGGGCACTCCTACGACGAAGCCGAGTTCGGCCTCGATGTCGAGCCGCAGGCTGGGGCCGACCGTGATGGCGCCTTCCGCGGTGCGCCGCTGGCCCCGGGGACGGGGGATGGGGCTTCCGGAGACGACGATGGTCCCCGCGCGTCCGTGGTATCCGATCGGCATGTGCTTCCAGTTCGCCGTCAGGGGATCGGCGCCGGGCCGGAACATCCTCCCCAGGTTCGCGGCATGGTGCTCGGAGGCGTAGAAGTCGACGTAGTCGGCGACCGTGAAGGGCAGGAGCATCGCCGCTTCCGCTGCGGGCAGCAGGAAACCGTGGACGGGCTCACGTTCCCGCTCGTCGCTGAGCCACCTGGTGACGGCGGATCGGACGCGGTCCCACGACGAGGGTCCTGCGGCGAGGAACCGGTCCAGCGAGCCTGTGGAGAAGAGGTCCTCCTCGTCGGGGGCCAGCGCAGGCCAGGCCGCCGACAGGTCGAGGATGTGGTCTCCGATCGCGACGCCGACCCGGGGGTGGCCGTCCGATCGCCTGAACGACCCATAGGGCAGGCTCTGGATGCCGAAGGGATGGTCCCGTCGCATCGGCACCCAGGATCGTGCGGGTCTCGGTGTGGAGTGAGGCGGCATGTCAGTCCCTTCCCACCGACCGCAGCGCGCTGAGGTCGGCCAGGGGTTCGTCGATACTGCAGGTTCCGAAAGAGGTGAACCAGGCTCGGGCTGCGGCCCGCCGGCGTGGCGTGCACCGACGCGCGACGCTCTGCGGTTCCCTGCAGGCCAGTACGGAGGCGACGGCCTCCTCGCCTGCTCCGTCGTGAGCCGCGGCGACGGCCGCGAGCACGTTGAGGAAACCGTGATGCTCGAAGCCGGTGCCGGGCCCGGTGTGGCGGACGGCGTGGTGCAGACCGGCGGTGAGCTTGAACGGGACCCGGAGCCGCATGGCGGACATCAGTCCCTCGGTGAGCCGCGTCTCGTCGGGGAAGGCATCCGCCCGCGTTCCGCCCGTCCGGAACTTGACCCGGAAACCGGCCCGGGCCACAGCCTGCACGGCCTGGTGCACACCGGGGCCGAGCCCCACCTCGGCGTAGACGGTCACGGTCCGGGGAACGGCCGCGGCGACCGGCAGCAGCAGTGCCTCCGGCCCCCGGGCGCGCCGCCTGTGACGGGCAGCTCCACCGCCCTGAGGCGGACGCGTGGGTGCGCCAGTGCGCGGGCCATGCCGGCGGCAAGGGATTCCGGACCGTCGATGACGACCAGGGACAGGTCGAGCACGGGCCCCTCACCGTCCAGTTGGCCGCTGAGCTCGTCCCAGCGTCGATCGGGGCAGACGAAGGTCTCCACCACCGGCCCGTACCATGCGTCGCGATGCTCCCAGTGGCGGGCCACCGCCGTGGCCATGGGGGCGTTGCCCGGGGGGAACAGCGCGGCGTCGTCGAAGAATCCGCCGAACTCCTCCACCCACGGCACGCTCAGCCCGTCGGCGCCTGTGCGTGACGGCAGCACGGTCACGATGCGGCCCCCCGTCCGGCCCACGACCAGGCATAGGTCCCGTCGTCGACCGCCAGTCCGCCTTCGCCGAGTTCCAGCGGCCTGAAGGTGTCGACCATCACCGCCAGCTCATCGAAGAACTCCGCTCCCAGACTGCGTTCGACGGCGCCCGGCTGCGGCCCGTGCGAATGACCGCCGGGATGAAGTGAGACCGAGCCCTGGGCGATACCGGAGCCCTTGCGTGCCTCGTAGTCGCCGCCGACGTAGAACATGACCTCGTCGGAGTCCACATTGGCGTGGTAGTACGGGACCGGTACGGCCGAGGGGTGGTAATCCACCTTGCGAGGCACGAAGTTGCAGATGACGAAGTTGTTGCCCTCGAACACCTGGTGCGCTGGGGGCGGTTGGTGGATACGCCCGGTGATCGGCTCGTAGTCCGAGATGTTGAAGACGTACGGATACAGGCACCCGTCCCATGCCACCACGTCGAAGGGGTGCCGCGGCAGGACATGGACCGTACCCGCGAGCCCACCGGCACCATGGCCGCGGTGCTTGATGTGGACCGCGACGTCCTGCTCATCGACCACACGAGGTGCCGTCGGCACGCGCAGGTCACGCTCACAGTAGGGGGAGTGTTCCAGGAACTGCCCGTAGCGGGACAGGAAGCGCCGGGGCGGAGAGATGTGGCTGTTCGCCTCGATGAAGTACAGCCGCAGCGGTACGTCGCCGCCCGGCACCCATCGGTGGGTGGTGGCCCGAGGGAGGACGACGTAGTCGCCCTGCCCCACCGTCAGGTCACCGAAGACCGTCTCGACGACCCCTGAGCCGGATTCGACATAGACGCACTCGTCGCCGGTGGCGTTCCGGTACAGCGGTGAGGGCCGGCCGACCGCGGCGTAGCCGAGCCGCACATCGGCGTTGCCCAGTACCGGACGCCGCCCGGTCACCGCATCGGTGGTCGTCCAGTCCTGGTCCGGGAACAGATCGTGGAGCCTGAGATGACGGGGCTTCAGGGGGTGGTTCGCCACGGTGCTCTGGTCCGGAAGCTCCCAGTTCCGCGCGCCCAGGACGGCCGACGGTACATGGGCGTGGTACAGCAGGGAGGAGTCCGAGGAGAACCCCTCTTCGCCCATCAACTCCTCGTAGTACAGGCCGCCCGTGGGAGTGCGGTGCTGGGTGTGACGCTTGGGCGGGACCTGCCCGACGCTGAGGTAGTGAGCCATCTGTCGCTCCTTTGATGAGGGTGGCCCGGGCGCAGACGGTGGCTAGAGGTTCCCGCGGCGTTCCTGCTCGCGCTCCAGTGCCTCGAAGAGTGCCTTGAAGTTGCCCTTGCCGAAGCCGAGGGAGCCGTGACGCTCGATGAACTCGAAGAAGACGGTGGGGCGGTCGCCGATCGGCTTGGTGAAGATCTGCAGGAGGTAGCCGTCCTCGTCACGGTCGACCAGGATGCCGCGCCTGTGCAGTTCCTCGATGGGGACGCGGACCTCGCCGATGCGGGCGCGCAGCTCCGGGTCCTCGTAGTAGGAGTCCGGGGTGGCGAGGAACTCGATGCCTTCCTGCCGGAGGCAGTCCACGGTGCGAAGGATGTCGTTCGTCGCCAGGGCCAGGTGCTGCGCCCCCGGTCCCCGGTAGAACTCGAGGTACTCGTCGATCTGCGACTTCTTCTTGGCGATGGCAGGCTCGTTGAGCGGGAACTTCACCCGGTGGTTGCCGTTGGCCACCACCTTCGACATAAGGGCCGAGTAATCGGTCGCGATGTCGTCGCCGATGAACTCCGCCATGTTCGTGAAGCCCATGACGCTGTTGTAGAAGTCCACCCATTCGTCCATGCGGCCGAGTTCCACGTTGCCCACGACGTGGTCCAGAGCCTGGAACAGGCGCTTCGGCGCGCCCGGACGCCTGACGTACGACGAGGCCAACTCGACGTAGCCGGGCCGGTAGACGCCTTGGTAGCGCGAGCGGTCCACCAGGCTGTGCCGGGTCTCGCCATAGGTGGCGATGGCCGCGACGCGAAGCACCCCGTGCTCGTCCGCGACGTCGTGGGGCTCCTCCAGCACCGTCGCACCCTGGCTGCGGGCGTGCTCGATGCAGCGATCCACATCCGGCACCTCCAGAGCGATGTCGACGACGCCGTCACCATGCCGGCGATGGTGGTCGTGCAGCGGGCTGTCGGGGGACACGCCACCCTTGACGACGAACCGGACGGCGCCGCTCCTGACGACGTAGGCGTGGTGATCGCGATTGCCGTGCTCGGGGCCGGAGTAGGCCACGAGCTCCATTCCCAGGGCGGACTGGAATAAGTGCGCCGTCTGCTTGGCGTTGCCGACCACCCACTCGACGGCATCCCATCCGGTCACCGGAAAGGGGTCTGTGGTGTCGTCGTAGGAGACCAGGCCGACCAGCTGCTTCAGCTGGTCGAGGCCGAGGTCGGCCAGTCGTTCCTGGTCGGTGAGGGTGTGCTCGAGGCTCATGGTTCTCTCCGCTGACTCGGTGTCGCCGGGCGACACGGGTTGGCCTGCGGGAGTATGAGCGGGCGCCCCTGCAACTGCGCAACATACCCAGAATTCGCTAGTAGATCTGCTAAGGCAGCCTGGCAATATGGGGATTCCGCTATACGATGCGCCTACTTACCGAGCTTGATCCTGGCACCGGCGAAAGGTAGCTGCATGAGCGGCCTCGACGAGCTGGACGTCGCCCTGCTGAACGCTCTCCAGGGCCACCCCCGCGCGGGGCACCTGGAGCTGTCCAGACTGACCGGCGTAGCGCGAGCGACGGTCCAGTCCCGAATCGAGAAGATGGAATCCGCCGGCGTGATCACCGGATACGGGCCCGACATCGATCTGCATGCCGCGGGCTACACCGTCCAAGCCTTCGTGACGCTTGAGATCGCGCAGGGCGCGCTGCACGAGGTCCGCGACGTACTCGAGCGCCATCCAGCCGTGCTGGACGCCTTCGCCACCACCGGAACCGGCGATGTGCTCTGTCGCATGGCCGCCCGGAACCAGGAGGAACTGCAGGAGGCTCTCCTTGAAGTCACCCGTTCCCCGCACATCGCACGCTCGACCAGCGTCGTGGTCCTTTCCACGGTGGTGGAGCCCCGTGCGCTGCCGCTGTTGGCGACGCACGCGCGGGGTGGCGGCAGGGCCCCGGCGTACCGCGACAGGAAGAGCGGCCGACGGCCCACACGGTAGTTCGACCGCCGTGATGGGCACAGTCTCCAGTCGTTCGATGCGGGGCCCGCCGACGGGCGGAATCCAGCAGCTGATCGTGACCGCACTGTACGTCGGCAAGGGCCTGCTTCATACGAAGTGATGGTTGGATTGCGGACCGACTGCCCCAGAAGCGAGAAAGCCCCCGCTGGGCGCTTCAGTGCCGGACAGGGTCCTCCTGCTGCGGGATGAGGCAGGGCGAATCCGTGCTTGCGTAGCCGTCAAAGTAGCCACGCTGGTGAACACTATGCCCGTCTGCGCAGGTCATAGCACTGCCAGGATCCTCCCGGCGTGCAGCCCGACTCGTCTGCCGCTTCCAATCCGGTTGGAAGCAAGGGCGGCAACTCCCTGCCCCCGGCCGGTTCCAGCGCTGCTGGGAGTCCGCTTCGACCAGAGCTTTCGCACAGCGAGTTCTGCCCACCGGAGGCTGGACAGTACAGGGTTTATCCTGAGCAAATCGGGACAAAAGGTTCCGATGTGTCCATCGTTGCGGCAAGGCTGCACGGCCCCATCGGTGATGGCCTGCGCCCGGGAAGCGCGTCTAGACGTCGAGGTAGCGGGCCCGTTACGGGGTCGGTGCCGCCCCTTCGCTTCTCCGGAGAAGCGAAGGGGCGGGCGCAGTCGGGTTCGTGAGCGCCGTGGAAGCTGTTTGTAGTTAACACTTCACGCATTGGTGTGCTGACCGTAGAATTCCGGATTCAGGGGGGATCAGCGGGACTTGTGCGGCCACCAGGACAGCATGGACGCCTGTGGCCGCGCTTTGCGTTGGCGGCAGTGGGGACTGCTGTACGACGTCGGTGCTCCGTTGGCCCAGAGGCGACAACATCAGGGGCTCAACGTGACGAACGCGGGTGGCCACGACGGCAGTCAGGAAGTCGACCGCCTCAAGGCGATGCTTGAGAGCTGGCGCACCTCACTCGTGGATCTGAGTGGCCGTAACCGGCTGCTCAATTTCCGCCACACCAAGTCGGCGACACTGGAGATCTCGACCCCGTCTGCGCAGCAGCTTGTCCAGGGCTTGTCCCGTGGCTGGGACTTCGCGCCTCTCCCGGACGACGAATCGGAAGCCGGCGAGGGAGTGCGCCCCCGAGACGTTGTCCTGGCAAAGAAGGGGGACCGCTCCGACGGCATCGTCACTCAAAAGACCACCGCGCCTTCTCTCCAGCGCGCGTTGAACAGTCTGCGCGGTAAAGCGACGCAGATTTTCAATGACTACGGCCTGTGGACGCTCAACCTCGGCGTCGGCATGCTGCGCTGGCGGGAGGACGGAGCCGAGGCAGGCAGCGATGCCCCTCTGGTTCTGAGGCCGGCGGTCATCGAGCGCACGCGTAACGGCCGGGTGCGCCTCAGAGCGAGTGACGACGAAGAACCCCGCCTGAATCCGGCCCTGAGAGTGAAGCTGCAGCAGTTCCACATCGACTGGACGCCGGTCGCCGAACAGGACCCGTCGGACCCGCAGGCGGTCCTGTCCGCCGCTGCTCGCGTGGTGGCGGACAAGTCCGGATGGCAGGTCTCCGACCGTGTGGTTCTCGCGCTCTTCGCTTCCCACAAGGAGTCGATGTATCAGGACCTGCTGGAGAACGAGGGGCGGGTCCTCGACAGTGATCTCGTGCGTGCGATCGCGCTCGGACCGGGTTCCGGACTCGCTTCTGACCGTTTCGACTTCGAGGAGATCGAGCTCGACCGGATCGATGATCTGAACCCGCCCGAGGACAGCCCGTTGGTGCTCGACGCCGACGCCTCGCAGCGGCAGGCTGTCGCCGCGGCCGTGGCCGGGCAGTCGTTCGTCCTGGACGGCCCGCCCGGAACAGGCAAGAGCCAGACGATCACCAACATGATCGCCGGGCTCATGCACGCGGGCCGCAGCGTGCTGTTCGTCAGTGAGAAGGCGGCGGCCCTCGATGTCGTCCTCGACCGGCTGAGATCGGTGGGACTCGACTCATTCGCCCTGGCCCTCCACAGCCACAACACCAGCCGAAAAGCGGTGGCCCAGGAGCTGGGCCGGGCGCTCGGGGAGAAGCTGCTCGCACCGCAACTGTCGCAGCAGACGCTTGCGCAGGCCAAGGAGCTCCGCCTGGCCCTCAGCGCCTACGCCGAAGCAATGAACGAGGTCCGCGACCCTCTGGGACTAACCCTGCACGACGTGCTCGGCCGAGTCGGCCAGCTCTCCGAGGCCCCGGTGGCGTACCTGAGTCACGGTGACGCCACCACTACGGTTGGAGAGGCGACGTTTCGCGCCGAGACGCTGGAAGGGGAAGACCTACGCCTGATCATCGAGGCGACGAAAGCCATCTCCAACGCTTGGGAGGCGGTCGCCGACCCGTCGTTCCCCTGGCGTGATCTGCGGGGCGACCTGCCGCACCCACGTCCTGTACTGGAGCAGGCGATGGCGGCGCGGGATTCGCTCGCGGCAGCCGTCGACCGGTATCGGGATCTCACCCCCGCGGGTCTGCCTGCGGCTGGCCAGAGCGGCGTCGACCGCCTGATTGCGCTTTTGCGCCTGCTCGACGTGCGAAGTCCCGTGCCAGAAGCCTGGCTGACCACCGACGCCTTCGCCGACGAGGTGGACGACCGGGTCGACGCCTTCCTCAAGGAACTGCGCACGGTTCAGCGTACGAGTTCCGCCGTCCTCGCGACCGTGGGGGAGCGCTGGCAGGAGCTGTCGACCAGGCTGAAGGCCGAGCCCGGTGAAGCCGAGAAGATGCTCTCCCGGATGGCGCCGCGCGGCCTCGACCTCGCCGGACTGACCGAGGGACAAGCGCGAGAGCTCGCCGGCGAGTTCGACGCAACTGCTGATGTGCTGGAGCGGGCCCTGCGAAGCCTCACCCAGGTCAGTCATATCACCGGTCTCGCGAATCCTGACGGCCTTGAAGAAGCACGTCATCTGTGTGACGTGATCGCTGTCGCCGGCACGGAACACCGTCCCCTCGAGCAGTGGTTGGTTCCTGAGGGCCCCGCGCTCGTGGAGGCGGCGGCGGTCGGAGTTGCTGCCGACGCACTGAGCGACTTCTTCTCTCGGCGGGACCACGTGATAGCCGCTCAGGCCCTCGCCACGGAGCACGCCGGCCCGGGGTGGGCCGAACTGCGGCCAGAAGTGAGCACGGAGCGGCCGGCGAACGAACAGGCCCTTGCCACACTGGAACCGCCAGGGATCGACATCGCCTCTTTGACCAGCCGCGAGGCCGCGGATCTGGCCAGGCGGTTCGACGCCCTCGCCGACGTTCTTGAGACAGCCGCAGGGGACGCCGACTCGGTGGCCGAGCGCCTGGGATGCGGCAGGCCGAAAGCGACGCCTGAGGCCGAGGACTTGGCCATGCTCGTGGACCTGACCACAGCCTCGGACCGTGCCCTCGAAGCTTGGTTCGATCCCCGCGCGCTGCTCGGTGTCCAGGCTGCCGTCGCGGAGATCTCCGCTGCCGCCGAGGAACTGAGAGTCGCCGAGGAAGCGGCCGGTGGCACCTTTGTGCCCGAGGCCGTCTCCACGCCCGAACTGCCCGAAGCCGTCCACCGGCTCATGGCGGGCCGGCAAGGACTCGCCGGCATGTTGTCCAGCGGCATCCGGGCCGTGGCTGCGCAAACGCGTCTTCGTCGAGCCGGCCGACGGCGGCGGAATCGCCAAGTGGATGAACGGCGGCGTCGCCGGACTGTCGTACGCCCTGACGCGCGCCATGCGCGAGGTGCTGCTCGGCACGAACCCGCCCGTTTCCCTCACCCGGCGGGCGGAGGCGTGCCTGGCCGAGCAGCGCGAGACCGACGCACCTGGCACCGTCCACCCGGGCGGCACGTTGATCACGCGCGTCGGCTCCGATGTCCGTTGGTGGACCTGGGCCGGCTACCGCGCCAACGCCACCCTGGCGGCCACCCTCCAGTCGGTCACTGACCCCCTGCAACGGCCCACCGACAGCTGGCTGCGCCTGCGTGAGAACCTCACCCCGGCCGCCTGGCGTGTGGCCCGAGAGGACGTCGGCGAGAACCTCGTCCTGCCCGACGTGGACCGTCGGGCCGTACGCGGCCTGAAGTTCTCCGCCGCCCTCCCGGAACGCCTCGCCGTGGCCACGGTGGCGGCCCGCTTGGCCGACTTCGAGAGCGCCCGCTCTGTGCTAGACGAGTCGGCGCGCTTTCAGTACGACGGCTGAATCGGAAAGCCGCCAAGGCCGCTTCGCTCTGGAGGTGGGACTTACGCCCGCCCAACTGCTCCGTCACTACTGAAACGCGGAGGCGTTTTGACGGCAGGAGAAGGAGCATCAAACGAGGGTTACACCGAACTCGCGGCTTTGGAGCCGGTTGGCAGTGTCCACCGTGGTGGCCTTGAGGCCGCGTGCGGCGAGTCGGGATCGGATCGCGTCCGCCTGTCGAGACCGCGCCCTGACCCCAATAGCGACGAAGCCTCCGTCTGGACCGCTCCAGTGCAGGATGTCGTCTTGTGCAGCCATCAAGGTAGCCACACAAGAGTCCTCCTTATATGTTTGCCCAGGTCATAGCGCCGCGGTGGCACTCCCCTGCGTACAGCCCGACTCGTCTGCCGCCCTCTCGTTTCGCAGGCCAGATGGCATGTCTACTGTCCAAACAAACCCTCGGGGTCGGGTCCGGCGGTCACCGGAACGTCGGGGGCCGGGCGCCCGTGGTGCTGCATGGCGGACACACCCGGGCCGGCGGTGGGTGAGGAGACGTGTACCGAGGCCGGCGGGGACTGCGCTTCGTCGAGGTGATGGTGGTTGTCCGCCGCTGTCAGCGCGGGGGCTGGGACGGGAGGGAGTCGGGGGAGGCATGGTCGGCCCTGGCCGCGTCGGCGAGGGCGGCGGCTGCGGCTTCCGCGGCCTGAGCCGTGTCACTGGCCGCTTCGGCAGCCATGTCGTCCGACGGTTTCTCGCGGGTGGCCGGCGACTGCGGCAGCGCCTCGCTGAAGGCGCGGGACACGCCCTGGAGTGCCGAGGTGACCTCGCTGGGGATCACCCAGAAGGTACTGCCCGCGCCCTGCGCGAGTTGAGGCAGCGTCTGGAGGTATTGCCAGGCGAGCAGCTTGGGGTCGGGGTCGTTGCGATGCACGGCCTGGAACACCTCGTCGATGGCGCGTGACTGGCCCTCGGCCTGGAGGATCGCGGCGGTGCGGTTGCCCTCGGCGCGCAGGACGGCGGCCTGCTTGTCGCCTTCGGCGGTGAGGATCTGCGACTGGCGTTGCCCCTCGGCGGTGAGAATCGCGGCCCGCTTGTCCCGCTCGGCCCGCATCTGCTTCTCCATCGCGTCCTTGATGGTCTTCGGGGGATCGATGGCCTTGATCTCCACACGGTTGACCCTCAGCCCCCACTTGCCCGTTGCCTCGTCCAGCACGCCCCGCAGCTGGCTGTTGATGGTGTCCCGCGAGGTGAGCGTCTTCTCCAGGTCCATGGAGCCCACGACATTACGCAAAGTCGTGACGGTCAGCTGCTCGACCGCCTGAAGGAAACTGGCGATCTCGTAGAAAGCCGCTCGTGGGTCGGTGACCTGGAAATAGAGGACGGTGTCGATCTCGACGACCAGGTTGTCCTCGGTGATGACCGGCTGCGGCTTGAAGGAGACTACCTGTTCGCGCAGGTCGATCAGCGGATGAACGCGGTCGATGTACGGGATGACGAGGCTGAGCCCAGGAGTCAGGGTCCGATGGTAGCGGCCGAGGCGCTCGACATTACGAGCGCGTGCCTGGGGCACGATACGGACCGCCCGCACCACGGTGAAAATCGCGAACAGTGCGACGATCAGGCCGACAATCAAGAACGCAGAGTTTTCCATGGTTTCAGTCCCGGGGGTAGACGATCGCGGTGGCGCCACTGATCTCTATGACGTCGACGGTCTTTCCGGCAGGAATGACCAGCGTCTCGTCGTAGGCGCGGGCCGTCCATTCCTCGCCGTCGATACGGATCCTGCCGCCCAGACCCGTCACCTCTGAGACGACATAGGCAGCCTTGCCGACCAGCGCGTCCACGCCGAAGCGCGCCGCTTGGGGCTGGATCAGGTGGCGCAGCGCGATGGGGCGCACGAACAGTACGGTGACCGTGGCGACGGCGGCGAACACCAGGAACTGGAAGGGTGCCGGCAACCCGACCGCGGCGGACCCTGCCGTGACCACCGCGGCCGCGCTCAGCATTCCGAGCGCGGCAGTCAGGGTGAGGATCTCCGCGACAGCCAGCACGGCTGCGATGATCAACCAGATCAGCCATAGATCCATTGCGTGCCTCTTCTGACCGGTGCGGGGCGGAGGGCCTTGATGCCCGCCAGTGGATCGCGACATGGGGTAGCCGCGATACCCCTGAGCAAGAAAATCCTGCCGCCCCATCGAAGCGGGCCAAGCCGACGCACCTCCCAACAGGCGGCGAATCCCTTTGCCTTCACTTTACCCACGGAAGGAAGATCACTACCCTCCTCGTGGACGAATCGAGGGCCGTCAATACGGTTCCTTGCGTGACCCATTGATCGAATGCGGATGGTGCGCCGTCCTTCAGGGGCGACGCCGCTCTTCGTCACCTGGGGAGGATGCGTCCGGCCCCCTTCGGAGGGCGGCCCCGGTCCTCCTGCGGTCGCCGTGATCGGAGGCGTACGACGCGAAGACACCGGCCGTGGCCGCCCCTGTGCGCAGGAAACGCTCGTCCAGGATGGCCGCCAGGTCGTCCAGTGCCCTGCGCAGCACCGAGGCGGAGAGCCGGACGTCGGGATGGCGGGAGTGCACCGCCAGTTCCGCGAGGCCGACGGCGTGACCGATCTGCCGGGGCAGCGAGGTGTTCTCGTCGCCGTCGTAGAAGTAGTACGACTCCGCGTACTGGAGGAAGTCGACCGTGATGACCGAGACGGCCGACGCCAGGCCGTCCAGCAGGGAGGCGCCCCCGTCCGAGTCGAGTTCCCGGGAGGTCGCCCCGCCGCGCACGTGGGAAAGGCGCAGCGCGAGCGTGCGGCGGCGGGCCAGAGCGGGGTAGATGCCGAGAATCCATGCCACGGTCGCCGACAGGAGGGCGAAGCCGACGAGCGCCTCCAGCGGGCCGACGACGCGCAGCCAGCCCACGGCCGGCGCAATGTCCCCGAGGCCGAGGGTGGCGAGCGTCACCAGGGAAACGTACAGCGCGTCCACCGGTCCCGCGTGCTCGGCCGGGACGAGACCGGCGGAGTAGGAGAAGCTCTGCGGCATGTGCGGCCAGTAGACCAGGGCCCACCCGACGGCCACGGCCAGCGCCCACACCGAGACGACGCAGACCATGCCCAGGGGGCCGGCGAGCCCGGCCGCGCGCCTTCGGGCGCTCAGGCGCGAGGACAAGCGCCACATCCCCGTCATCACCAGCCTGCTCAGGCCGCCGTGGCGGGTCGGGTGCCAGATCGTGTGAAACACGTCCCGGAGAATGGCTATCACGATGGCGGCACCGAGAAACGTCACAAACCACGTCATGCCCTGGCCCTTCCCACCGGGGGCGGCGGCCTCCCACGTGCTGACGTGGTCTCAACCCTGTGGGAGCGGCCGAGCACCCCGATGGGTGAGCGCGGCGCACCCCCCCGGGCCGCTCACCTGGCCGCGCCACTGGGGGCGTGGTGGCCGGGAGGGCGGGGCAGGAGCCATGGCACCCAGGCAGGGGGTCGGGCAACAGTGTTGCCGAGGTCGGGTTGTGAGGAGAACGGCATCACAGCTGCACAAAGATTGCCGGAAGCGGCCAATGTCAGGGTCGATGCCTGCATGTGAAGTTGCGTTCTACGACGGGGGAGAGCAAGGAGAGGCGGTGTATGCGGATGGCCTGGTTTCTCGGTCTCGGCACAACGGGGGCCGCCCTCCTTGCATTGTCGCTCGTCTTCGACGGCGTCCTGGAGGGGCTCTTCGACGGCGTTGGAGTGCCGGGCGGCATGTTCCAGGAGTGGCTGTCGCTTCCGGTCGTCGCCGGATTCGTGTCGATGCTCGGTTTCTCCGGCGCGATCGTGATGGGCGCCACAGGCTGGGAGCGGGGGCGCCACGGCGGTCGGCGTACCGGCCGGCCTCGCCATCGGCCGGCTCGCGTACCCGCTTCGGCCGTGCGCTGGTGAGCGACCGGTCCGGGGCGGCCCATGGCGTCGAACTCCGCATCTCCACCAAGGGAGTCGACCTCGCCGAGCTGCTGGAGGGCGTCACCCGGCGGGTCTGCGGCACACAGCCCGCGACCACGGCTTTTGTCGCGGCCAACGGAAAGATCGGAAGCGGCGGCTGATATCACCTCTGCGGCGACGACCCGCGTCCGGAGGCGTACACATGAACGATGCCCCTGGGCCCGGCCGCGACTGCTCCGGCGGCCTTCGTTCTGCTGAAGGTGTCCGAGAGGCTCGGGTGGGCCGCAATGACCTTGGTCGACGTTTCCCGGGGCGTCGGCGGCCGGACAGGACGTCAGCCCCGGGCCTCGACGGCCGTCACGTCTGGGCCGTCATGCGCGGGACGACGCCGGGGACTGTCGCTCACGCGTGACGCCCACCTCGACAAGAACCCCCTCGGCCGGTCTGACCAGGACATCGACGTCCACTGCGCCCTCGCCCGGTGCGATGGGCCGACGGCGGAAGCGTGAGACGGGTGGCGCAGGCTCCGTGTCGTTATCGCGGCCGTTACACGCGTTTGGCCCCTTCTTTGCAGGATGCAAAATATGATGGCGCTTCGTCGCGCGACCGTTACTTTGAGTGGTCGCTGACCGCTACTGCACCCATTCCGGGGGGGATGTGGGTATGAGTTCCGCACGTGATTTCGGCGCGCGCCGTCGCGCCCGCCGTCTCGCTGTCAGCACCGTGGTGGTGCTGGCGCTGGCCGGGCTGAACGGGCCCTGGCTGTACCGATTCGGGAGCGAGAAGTACCACACTTACAAGATCAACAGGCCCGAGTACAAGGCCGAGAACGGTCACTGGGACCTGGTGGACGTGCCGGAGGAGTTCCGGCAGAACACCATCCACGGGGCGCTGCTGCAGACCGGCAAGGTGCTGCTGGTCGCCGGCTCCGGCAACAACCTCGACAACTTCGACGCGAAGAACTTCCGTTCGGTGGTCTGGGATCCCGTCAAGAACACGTACGACGAGGTCAAGACCCCGGCCGACCTGTTCTGCACCGGCCACATCCATCTCGCCAACGGCAACCTGCTGTTCGCGGGCGGCACCAAACGCTACGAGAAGCTCAAGGGCGACGTCACCAAGGCCGGCGGCCTGATGGTCGTCCACAACGAGAACCCGGACAAGCCGATCACCCTGCCCGCCGGGACCCACTTCACCGGCAAGGAGAACCACAAGACGTTCGTCTCCAAGGACCCGGTCACCGTCAAGCCGGCGAAGAAGGTCTTCGACAGGAAGACCGGCAGGTTCCTGCGCACCGAGGCGAGCCTGGGCCGTACCTACGTCGAGGCGCAGAGGAAGGGCACCAAGTACGAGACCGGCGCCCAGGAGAACTACCGCATCCAGGGCCTGACCGGCTCCGACACCCACAACGTGTACGGCATCGCCAACAAACTCGGCCTCGACAAGAAGGACTTCCAGGGCATCCGGCAGGCGTACGAGTTCAACCCGTACACCGAGAAGTTCACCAAGGTCGCCCCGATGAACGAGGCGCGCTGGTACCCGACCCTGACCCGGCTCGCCGACGGCCGGGTGCTGGCCCTGTCCGGCCTGGACGACATCGGCCAGGTCGTGCCCGGCAAGAGCGAGATCTACGACCCGAAGACCAAGACCTGGCACTACAGCGGAAAGATCCGCCAGTTCCCCACCTACCCGGCCGTCTTCCAGCTGCCCGACGGCACCTTCTTCTACTCCGGCTCCAACGCCGGCTACGGGCCGAGCAACGTGGGCCGCACGCCGGGAATCTGGCAGTTCGACACCAACAAGTTCACCGAGCTGCCCGGTCTCGACGACGCGAACCTGATGGAGACCTCCGGCACGGTGATGCTGCCGCCCGCCCAGGACGAGAAGTTCATGGTGGTCGGCGGCGGGGGTATCGGGGAGTCGCCCAGATCGTCGAGGAAGACCCGGGTCATCGACCTCAAGGCGAACAGCCCGCACTTCACGGACGGGCCCCGGCTGGAGGAAGGCACCCGCTACCCGGAACTGTCGATCCTGCCCGACGACACCGTTCTGATCACCGGCGGCTCCCAGGACTACCGGGGCCCCTCCTCCGAGAACATCCACCAGGCACGCATCTACGACGCCAAGACCGGCAGGATGCGCCGCGTCGCCGACCCCGAGGTGGGCCGCAACTACCACTCCGGCTCCATCCTGCTGCCCGACGGCCGGGTCATCACCTTCGGGGGCGACTCGCTCTTCGCCGACAAGGCCAAGTCCAAGCCCGGGGTCTTCGAACAGCGTCTGGAGATCTACACCCCGCCGTACCTGTACCGCGTCTCGCGTCCCTCACTCACGAGCGGGCCGAGCACCGTCAGGCTCGGCCAGACCGCGACCTTCGCCACCAAGTACGCCTCGGTCGTCAAGACGGCGCGGCTGATCCACCCCAGCTCCACCACCCACGTCACCGACGTCGAACAGCGCTCCATCGCCCTCGACTTCAAGAAGACGAAGGACGGCAAGGGCATCCAGGTCACCGTCCCGAAGAACCGCGATCTGGTCCCGGCCGGCTGGTACATGCTCTTCGTCACCGACGACCAGGGCACACCGTCCAAGGCGCGGTGGGTGCGCGTGCCCTAGGCGCCCTGTCCCTTACCTCGGTCGCAGCTACCGCCCATCGTCTTGTCTCCGACGACCGGCTACCGGACTCGATTCCCAGCCTCCGTGGAGGCCATGGATGCCAGTCACGACATGGTTGCTCGACTGTACGACTGCTGGGGTGCGTCACGGGATCCGGATTCCGTTCGGGGACGGCTCCGCCTTGCCGGTCGCCTCAATCGGCATCCTGCCTGCGACGCGGGCCATGTGTCCGTGACCGGACGTACGCGACGTGCCTGGCACTCGTTCATGTGTACGCAGTTAGGCGGGAGTTGTACGCTGCAAAGGTGGAGGGAGATAAGTACCGCTTCGGTGAGTACGAGCTGGACATGGCTCGGCACCAGCTCCGGCGGGGCAGCGAACCGGTCCATGTCGAGCCCCGGGCCCTGGACCTGCTGCGACATCTGGTCGAGCACCGTGACCGCGTGGTGCCGAAGAACGAGCTGCTCGACGAGGTGTGGGGGGACCGCTTCGTCAGCGAGGCCGCGCTCACCACGGCGCTGCGGACCGCACGGCTGGCCGTGGATGACACGGGCAGCCGGCAACAGGTGATCAGAACGGTGCACCGGCGGGGTTACCAGTTCGTGGCTGAGGCGACGGTCATCGGGCCGGGGGCGCCGCCCGTCGAGCCCGGCAGAGAGGCCAGTGTGCAGCCGGCGGTGGTCGGTGGGCCGCTCGGCGCCGATCGTCAAACCATCCGGTTCTGCCGGGCAGGTGACGGCACGCGCATCGCCTATGCCGCCGTCGGCTCGGGCCCGCCCCTGCTCAAGGCGGCCAACTGGATGTCCCATCTCGACCTGGAGTGGACGACTCCGGTGTGGTCGCACTGGCTGAGAGGCCTCGCCCGTAACCGTCGGCTGATCCGCTACGACGAGCGCGGGTGCGGCCTCTCCGACTGGGCGGTGCCCGGCTTCACGTTCGACGACTGGGTCGACGACCTGGAGACCGTCGTCGAGGCCGCGGGGCTCGACAGATTCCCTCTGCTCGGGGTGTCACAGGGCGGGGCGGTGGCGGTCGCTTATGCCGTACGCCATCCGGAGCGGGTCAGTCGGCTGATCCTCGCCGGAGCCTACGCCCGAGGACGGCAGGTCCGGGCCCGAAGCGAGACCGAGGGTGCGGAGGCGGCCCTCGACCTGGATGTGGCCCGGGTGGGATGGATGCACCAGAACCCCAGATTCCTGCGGGTCTTCGCCTCTCAGTTCCTGCCCGATGGCACACCGGAGGACTGGGACGAGTTCACGACCTTCCAGCAGCAGACGACTTCGCCGGCCAACGGGGTTCGTTTCCTTGAGCAGTTCGCCCGGATCGACGTGTCCGACATCGCCCACGAGGTGGCGTGTCCGACGCTGATCCTCCACTCCCGGGATGACGAGCGGGTGCCGGTCTCGGAGGCCAATGAGCTGGCCGCTCTCATTCCCGACAGCCGGCTGGTGCTGCTCAAGAGCCGCAGTCACCTGCTCACCGCGTTCGAACCGGCCTGGGACGAGTTCCTGTCACACATCGACGCCTTCCTGACCGAGTGAGCCGCGTGGCCTCGGAATCCGGCAGCCAAGGCGTCGCCGGGCGGCGAAGAAGTCAGCGGCCGCGATCTTCCCCTGCGGCGCCTGCGTCCGAATCTTCTTGACGGAGCCTGCCTGGGCTGCTCCCGGAGCTGCTCGCCCTGATTCCCCGGGCGGGCCCCGCGCCGCCTACGTACGCGTCGGCGGTCTTTGGCCGTCTGCTGGTGCCGGTGCTCGGCGTCGTGGATTGCGGTGCGCGGAGCGAACATCCCGGCAGCCGTACCCACCCCGCTGGCGTCCGGCTCGCCGGACGTGGTGCTCACATGACTCCCCGTCAAACCGGCTCGCCCACTGAGAGAAGCACCCTCAGTCCGTCCTCAGCCCACCCTCAGAGGAGTCTCAGACCTCCACCAAGCCTGGGCCCTGCGGCGAACCCGATGCTTGAGCGGTGCCGGGCCAAGGAGCAGTCGGGGGCATCTCCCCCTGGTCCGGCACTCACCTCAGACACCGAAGACACATGAGAGAGAAGGACAGAAGATGCGACTCGACAACACCAGGACGTCCGGCCGCGACCGGACTCGCCGGGGGCTGGCGCTGCTGATCGCGACGGGGGCCGGGCTGGGCTCCCTGCTGCTGGGAACGCTTCCGGCGCAGGCCAACGACACCACCAAGACGGTGGCGGCGGACGGCCAGTCGATCACGTTCACCACGAGCGACAGCAGCCGCGACGTCAGTGGCAGCGTCACCTTCGTGGTCAAGGCGGACGGCAACTGGTCGATCGCGGGAAGCGGGCACAACTCGCACCTGCTCGTCCGCACCTTCCACTGGACCTGTGACCTGACGTGGGATGCGGCGAGCGTCTCGCACTCCACCGGCAAGAAGGCCGTACCCGGCAAGAAGACCCGCAGCATCAGCTCGGCTGCGTACGACCCCAACGTCCAGGCGGACTTCGCCGACATCGCCGCCCGGGGCAGGGCGGACTGCGACATCGTCATCGGCTAGTCGCACACCGTTCACAGGCCGGCACGCCGGCCCGGCAAGACCATCGGCGTCCGTGAAGCCGTCCGCCGGCCTCACGGACGCCGTATCGGTCAGTACGATCTCGTCCGCCGCGTCGACTTCAGGAGGCCGGGCGGCGGAACGATCCTTGACGAGATCCAGCAGGGCGTTTCGGAGGAGAGGGGGCAGGAGTTCTCGCAGAACGTCGGGATCTCCGTCGGCGTGGAGGTGTCGTGAAGCCCTTCGGCCTGGGGGCCGGCGCCTACGCGGAAAACACGATGAGCACGTCCCTCGAACTCGGCTACACCTCGCGCTACGGCGTGTCCACCTTCGAGAACGAGACGGTGAGCGACGCCTTCCAGCGACTCGGCGCTTCCGAGACCCGGCAGTGACTGCCCTCGCCCGTCGCTCATCTCCTCCCGTCGCCGCCGCGATGAAGCCGGACTGGCCGCGGCGGCACCGGTGTGTCTGCCCGGACCCCCTTCGGGGAGCCTCGCCTGCTTGCCCCGGCGGCATGGCCACGGATCGTGCGCGACCGAGGCCCCCGGCATTGCGGACCGGCTCCGCACGCGGGCGCCGATACAGCCGTGCACCGCGTCCTGCGGAGCTCTCCCGCTGCTGCGGGCGTTCCGTCTGCCGGACTACTCGGAAAGAAATGTGTAGAGGTGGGTGAGGAAGGTGGGCCAGGCCGGTTCGTCGGCGGTGAAGAGGTGGTTGCGGCTGTCGAGCAGGACCAGGCGGCTGTCGGGGATGAGCGTGGCCAGTTCCAGGGCCTGTGCGACGGGGACTCGCGCGTCGTCGCGGGCGTGGATGATCAGCGTGGGGCAGGCCACGTCGTGAGCGATGCCCGAGACGTCGGTGCGGGTGAACTCCTCCAGGAATCGCAGGCCGTTGGCGGACGAAGTCGTCTGCCGCTGGTAGACGGCGAACGCATCCCACTGCGCGGGAGTGGCGTCGGCGAGGAACTGGGAGGCGGAGTGGCGCAGGAAGCTGTTGTCCTGCGAACGCCATCCGGCACGGGCGATGTTGAGGTCGACCTCGGCGGCATCACGCTCGGCGTCGCTGCCCGCACGGATCTGCTGTCCCCGGGCATAGGCGGAGGTGAGGACGAGATGGCTGACCCGCTCGGGGCGAGCAGCGGCGTAGGCGACGGCCACCGCGCCGCCCTGTGACACCCCGAGCAGGGGGAAGCGGTCGAGCCCGACGGCGTCGGCCACGGCGTCGAGGTCGGCGACCAGGTTGTCGAGGGTGAAGCTGCTCATGTCCCATGAGGACAGCCCGCAGCCGCGCTCGTCGTAGCGGATGAGCTGTCGGCCGCGGGTGAGTCCGTCGAACCAGTGGGCCCACATCGGGTTGGTCCGGTCGAGGTCGAGGTGGGTCAGCCAGTTGGCGGTCTTCACCAGGGGCGGGCCCTCGCCGGTGCG
Organism: Streptomyces sp. C1-1; assembly: GCF_050214755.1. Taxonomy (NCBI): domain Bacteria; kingdom Bacillati; phylum Actinomycetota; class Actinomycetes; order Kitasatosporales; family Streptomycetaceae; genus Streptomyces; species Streptomyces sp. C1-1. Next base: position 7,051,602 of record NZ_CP189826.1, read on the forward strand.
GGCGTAGGCGATGCGGGTGCCGTCGGCGGACCGGCAGAAGCGGATGACCTCGTGGTCCGCCTCCGCCCCTGCCGGGATGCCGGGGGCCGTGGCCGTGGAGGCCGGAGGAGCGGGAGCCACCGTCGTCTGCGCGACGAACCGATAGCCGTGCGGGTGCATCGTGCGGATCATCTGCTGTCGTGTGTCGCTGTCACCGATGGCGAGACGGGCCGCGTGCAGCGAGGTGGTGAGTGCGGCCTCGCTGACCGCCTGTCCGCGTCCCATCCTGTCGCGCAGCTCCTTGTCGGGCACGACGCGGCCCCGGTGCTCGACCAGATGGCACAGGAGCTCCAGAGCCTGGGGCTCCACGTCGACCCGCTGTCCGTCGAGGCTGAGGCAGTGGCGGTCCGCGTCCAACGCGTACTGCCCGAACCGGTATACCGCGCTGTCCACACGAAAACTTTACAACGTCCCTGCAATCTACGGCAGTTGGGCACCCGCCTGGGCGCCCCCAGCACCGGGCCCCCGGGCACGGGCACCGCTCAGGAGCGCGCCGGCTCCCGTTCCCGCAGCCGGCGCCGGAGGATCTTCCCGGAGGCCGCCTTCGGTATCGCCTGGATGAACTCGACTCGGCGGATCTTCTTGTACGGGGCGACGTGGCCTTCGACGTGGGCCATCACCTCGGCGGCGGATATCGGCACCCCGGTCATGGGCACCACGAACGCCTTGGGTATCTCGTTGCCCTCCTCGTCGTCGACGCCGATCACGGCCGCATCGGCGATGCCGGGGTGCTGCACCAGGATGGCTTCGAGTTCGGCCGGCGCCACCTGATATCCCTTGTACTTGATGAGTTCTTTGACCCGGTCGACGATGAACCAGTTCCCGTCCTCGTCGACGCGGCCGATGTCACCGGTGTGCAGCCAGCCGTCGGCGTCGACGGTCGCGTCGGTGTCCTCCGGGCGGCCGAAGTATCCCTTCATCACCTGTGGTCCGCGAATCCACACCTCGCCCGGCTCGCCCGCCGCCACGTCCTGCCCGGTGTCGGGATCGACCAGGCGTGCCTGTGTCGACGGGAGCAGATGCCCCACGCAGGCCGTGGGCTCGTCGAGATTGCCGTCGGCGTGGATGTGCGAGGCGGGGGACAGCTCGGTCATGCCGTACGCCTGCCCGACCTCCACCCCCAGCCGGTCGGCCACCGCCGCCTGCAGTCCGGCGTCGAGCGGCGCCGCGGCGCAGATGATGCGTCGCAGGTGCGACAGGTCCAGGTTCCCGACCGCGGGGTGCTTGGCCAGCGCGAGCATCACCGGCGGGGCGAGATACGCGTGGGTGATCCGGTCGCGCTCCAGGCTGGTCAGGAACGCTTCGAGATCGAACCGCGCGTGCACGTACACCGTTGCGCCACGGCGCAGCGCGCTGTTGACCAGCGCGGTCAGCCCGAAGATGTGGAAGAAGGGCAGGATCGCGATGACGCGGTCGTTCTCGCCGACCTGGTGCAGGCCGTTCAACTGCTCCAAATTGGTGCACAGGTTGCGGTGGGTCAGCATCACCCCCTTCGGCACGCCGGTCGTGCCGCTCGAATACGGCAGTACGGCGACGTCCACGGCGGGATCGAGGTCGAACGCCGGCACGTCGCTTTCGTTCAGCAGCTCAAGCACCGAACGGTGACCGTCCACCTTGTCGCAGACCAGGATCTCGATGTCCCGGCCGGTCTGTCGTCGGGCCAGCTCGACCGCGGCCCGCGCGGTCTCGATCAGCACCGACACACTCACCATCAGTCGCGCCTCGGCGTCGATCAGTTGCTTGGCGATCTCGTCGGGTGTCGCCAGCGGCGACAGCGTGGTCACCGTCCCGCCCGCGGTGGTGGTGGCGTAGAGGACCACCGGGAACAGCACCGTGTTCGGCGAGTGCAGCGCGACCACGTCGCCCTTGCCGATACCCTCGGCCGCAAGGCCCGCCGCGATTCCCCGGACCAGCGCGGCCAGTTCGCCGTAGCTGAGCGTCCGTCCGCCGGCCGTGTCCACCAAGGCCGGCCGCGTTCCGCGCCGCGACGCCTCGCCGAGCACCCACTCGTGGAGGGGGCGATCGGTGACAGGGACATCCGGGTACTTGCTCGTGTAGATCATCGAAACTCCGTTTCTCGGTTTACCGTGCTGGTCACCACGGCAAGGGCACCGGCCTGTTGGCATGCCCCTGCTGTCTCCAGGAGGTGCTACGGCGAGATCTCGTTGACGTCGGCCAAGGTCTCGGGGTCGATGCCCTTCTCCTCCGCGGCCTTGACTTCCACGTCGGAGACCTCGCGGACGACGGACACCTTGGCGCGTGCGGTCTCTGGGAAGGTGCGGCCCACGTAGGAGCCGGAGCCCCCGGCGTTCAGCCTCAGGTTCGCGTTGGTGACCAGGGTGCCGTCATGGCGGATGGGGATCAGCTGGTGGGTGTCGGTCCACAGTGCGCCGGCGTGGTCGGTGGGCACATCGAACGTCACGCTCACGCTCTTGTTCTCGAAGGTGGACACGCCGTAGCGCGTGGTGTAGCCCAGCTCGACGGACGCGCTCACGGAGGTTTCCACGGAGACGCTCGCACCCACGCCGAAGGGCTTGGCCGATGCCTCCACGTCCGCCGTGACGCCGACGGTGATCCCGGTCGTGAGGGCGAACTCCTGGGCCCTCGCCTGCGAGACGCCTTCCTCGACCGTCTCGGCGATCTGTCCGCCGCCTGCGCTGCGGAAGCCGACGTGGCGGATGAGGTCGTACTGGCGCTTGCGCTGGATCTTGTAGAAGGGGGAGTCGGCCACCTTCCACGCCTCGGAGCGTGCATCGTCCATGACCATGAAGTAGGGCACGGTCACGGCCCGGTCGGTGACGATCGCCTGGGCCGGGGGCGCGTTGTAGGACTCCAGCCGCAGTTCGGGGGCGTAGTCGGTACGAAGCCGCCCCCGAAGGGCGCTGCCCAGCGTGCGCCACGCCCTGGTCCTGGAAGCGGTTCCGGCATGGAGCGTGCCGTTCCATCGGGTGGTGCAGCCGATCTCCAGGTCGCCGTAGCGTTGAGTGATCATCTGATGGTCCCCCTGTGGGTCATCCGGCAGGCTTCCGTCACGTGTGTCCGGCTCTTGCCGGCCCGGTCGTCGGTGTGCGGGCGGGCCGGCGGCGCCGCCCCTGCGTGAAATGGCCGGAGAGGACTGCCGCATCGCGTGTGTTCCGATGGTCGGGCCGGCCGTCGGGCCACCGCTTGGCGGAACTCTGTGGCTTTTCTGAGGAGAGGCTGAGGACAGGTGAAGAAGAGGGATGTAAGAGTTCCGTCATCTCTCCGGACGCCTGTGACGGCCGTACCTCCCCTTGAATGAGGGCGGACAGGAAACTCTCAAGGGGTGAGGCGCGTGCGGAAGTTGCCGGGCAGGTCCTGGTTCATCGGGGCGCTGGTGATGGCCGTCGCCGGGGTCGGCTTCGGGCTGTACTGGTTCCAGCCGTGGAAGCTGTGGCAGGACGAGACGGTGCAAGAGGCGCTGCCCGAGGCCGCGGGGACATTCGCTCCTCCCGCTGCGGCGTCTTCCGGGGCGCCTTCCCCTGCGCCGTCCGGGCCGCAGACGCTCGCGAGCGGTGAGCTGATCAGCCATGAGCACGCGACATCGGGCACGGTGAAACTCGTACGGCTGGCCGACGGCTCCCATACGGTCCGGCTGGAGAATCTCGACACCAGCAACGGGCCGGACCTGCGGGTGTGGCTGACCGACGCGCCGGTGAAGGAGGGCACGGCCGGCTGGCGTGTCTTCGACGACGGGCAGTACGTCAGTCTCGGCAAGCTGAAGGGCAACAAGGGCAGCCAGAACTACGCCGTCCCCAAGGACGTCGACCTGTCCCGGTACAGCAGCGTCAGCATTTGGTGCGACCGCTTCGACGTCTCCTTCGGCGCCGCCGAACTCGCCTCTGCTTGAAGGCGCGCGGTCCGCTCGTCATGCTCCGGTCATGGGTGAGCAAGCGCGGCCGAGAGGCGTTCCCCGGCGCTCCTACAACAGGCCCCCGATCCGCTGAAGTTCTTGGCGTGCGGTGTCCGGTTCGGCACGCTCACGGTCCAGGACCAGCAGGAGGAAGAGCCCTTCATGGGCCCGGCGGGTCAGCGGGCGGATGAGGCGGATTCGCTGTCGAGGGTGATCAGGATGTCTTCGAGCTGTTCCGGCTTGCGGCCGATCAGCTCCAGCGCGGACAGGTGGGCGCGTACCACGTCAGTGCCGCCTTGTGCGGCCCGGTCCAGGTCAAGCTCCTTGCTGACGCCGGCGGTGCCCGGCGCCATGCGGCTGACGTAGTGGACGATTGCGACGCCGAGCGCTCCGTCGAGACGCATCGCCCGGTTGAGCGCGACCCTGATGGTGAGCACGGTCCGTCCCCCTCGCGGCATACGGCGACCTCCGTGCCGACCGGGCTTCCCGGCGCTTCAGCCCCGATTGGCGCCCCTTTCCGGGCCATCGTGCGGGCATGGAGTGTGGCCACGACGGCCGAACCTATGGTCACCGCTCACCCCTCAGCCGCATCTGACATCGACCTCACTGACGGGGCCGTGATCGACCGGCCGTCTATGCGACTCGTCATCACGTATTGAGATGGGTGGGTCAGGTTGTCGGCACGGAAACGTGCACGTTGTTGAGGCTCCTCGTGTGCGAACACAGCGGCTCCCCACACGCTGCGCAGCTGATGAAACGATGCCTGCGCACGCGTCTGGTGGGTCGTTTGGGCGGGGGACCACAAGCCCAACCACCTCGAGTTCATGGGCCAATGCGCAGGCCCCGAAGGGCCGGCGCAGATTGCGCAACGGACTGCGTCGCCGTGCGCACACCACGCGACGCGTCGGGGCGCAGCTCGCTGCGCACCTCTGTGGTAGGAGCGATGTGGAGTTTGCGCAGCCGTGGTCGGGCCTGTGGTCGGGGTTGCGCAGCCGCTGCACCCCGCGTTGCTGCGCACCGTCTGCGCGGTCCATCTAATCGTACGGCGACCAGTGCCAGACCACCGTGCGGTCTGGCTCCCGAACGGGATGCCACACGGGCTGGGAAGGCCCGTGGGTGCGCAGGTCCGCCAGTGCCGCGGCCAGGACGGGCACCGTGCGCAAGAACATGGCCATCGCCGGGTCCTCGGCGGCCGCGTGCAGGGCGCGGATCCGGGTGGTGACGCCGGCGGGGCCCGTTCCGTCCAGGATGAACAACAGGCGCGGGAAGATCGGGTAGTACCGCCGCCATGCCTCCCGCGACGGTTCCTGGCCGAAGGGCGGACGGCGCTGACCCGGGGTGGTGGGGATGTAGTTGTGCAGGCGGTGATAGTTGGTGATTTTCGCGGCGAGGCGTTCGGGACCCATGGTCGCCCGGTCGACTTCGACGAACGCCCGCAGCAGCGGCCCGTCCTCGCCGTCACGGCCGCGCCGGTAGTACAGGAGGGCGTCGGGGATGACGGCCTCACCGCTGCCGAGGGAGTGGTAGACCTCGGGTATCCAGTCCAGCGGCCGGCACAGTTCGCCGCGGCGGCGCGCTTCGTCGACGAAGACGAGCGCGGTCTCGGTCACGGTCAGCGTGTGTCCCATCCGCAGACGTGCGGCTGTTGGATCGGAGACTGTCCTCGGTGATCGTCTTCCTCGCAGCTCCGGCCACTCCGACGCGATCTGCACGCCGTAGGAGGTGGGGAACCACACCCGCAGTCGTCCGGCCCGGGGCAGGGTGATGCGGTCGATGAGCCCCTCGTCGCGGAGTTTGGCCAGCCTCCGCCGGGTCTGCTCCGGGCGCACCTCCGGGGCGATCAGCCGGTGCATCTGTTCGGTGGTGGCCATGCGGTACTGCGTCAGCACGGCCAGCGCCAACCGGTCGCCGCCGCCGGTGTCCACATCGGTCATCGTCGGGCCCGCCTCTCTGCGTACGGGCGGCGCCGTCCCATCCGGCGCCGCGCATACGGCTACGGCAGCAGCCGCCCCCGACCACACCCGCGACCACGACGACCCGACCACGGTCACGATGCGACAACACCGCCCATGACCAGGCCGACATCCCCGCCGACAACCGACCGCCCGCCGGTGCGCCCACTACGGCGAATCCGCAGGTCACCACGGGCCATATGGCGTGGTCGGCAGCCCGACATCCCCCTCTGCACACCCCTGCGCTCGCCCTGAACAGAAAGAGAAGGTGACGGGGACGGCGGGCGGACGGGCGGGCGCGTGCCGCCGGGGGATCGGGGCGGGTGCATCTCATGTTGCGCGTCGGCGGGCGCCTCCGCGCTCCCGCGCCGCACGAAGCGACGCCCACGGGAAGCACCTTGCCGGGTGCGGGCGGCGGCTTCGATCATCACTACCAGCACCGTTGTGCTGTGGAGTGCAGCAGCCCCTCACGGTTGAGCCCTCGTCGCCACACCAGGTGGTAGAGGCCGTCCGTGGACTCGTCCCGGAATGGGGGATATCAACGGTGGGGAGGCCTCCTTGAGGCTCTACGGCGCAAGGTCGGCGAGCAGGACCTCCAGGACCGCCTCCTCCTCGACCCGCACCCCCAGTGCGGTCAGTGTCCTCGCCAGGTCGGCATCCCATGCCGCCTCGGCCGGTGTACCCGTCAACGGCGGGGCCAGGGGCGTGGCGGCTGCCGCGGCGCGGTAGTCGGCGGCGGTGTAGTGCCATGGCTGCCATGGCACGTGGCGCAGCAGCGTGCCGGCGATGCGTAGCCCGCCCCAGTCGAAGTCGCCGTGGTAGCGGAGCGTGGATCCCTGGCTGTGCAGGTGGCGCAGGAGGGTGAGGGCGGCGGCCGAGGGCTGGCCCTGGAGGCAGATCAAGGGCGCGCAGCCAGCGCCGTGGGTGTCGGCCGTGGTGGCCAGGACGGCCGGGTTCTCGCACACGGACACCACCTTGGGCGCCGTCCGCGGCGGTGCGTGGGTGAGCTGGCGCAGCGTCAGGACCACCGGTTCGCCCGCGTCCGCCAGCCAGTCCAGGGCGGGCGTGCCGCGCAGGCCCAGAGTCAGGACGGTGGAGGACAGGGCGTCTTTGAGCAGGCCGGCCGAGGCCCAGGCTTCCCGGCGCCACTCGGCTCCGCTGCCGTCCCGGAAGCCCGTCAGGGCGCGCACACCGGAGAGGACGACGGTGGCGAGCGGGGTGCCGTCGTCGAGGGCGTGGGCGTCGCCGAGTACGGCGTTCGCGAAGGCGGGCAAGGACACGGCCGGGTCGGCCGGTAGCGCCTGCAGTGCCGCCGCAGTGCCGGTGAGCAAGGTCTTCGCCGCCTCGGGGCTGCGGGCGAGACGGCGTACGAGGCCGTCCTGGCGCAACCGTTCGGTCCAGGCGGACAGTTCGGGCCCTAGCTCAGCCAGAGGGGTGTAGGCGTCCTGCCAAGCCCGCACCTCTCGTTCACGTACCTCGGCGAGGCGGGCGATCGGGCCGGTGAGGGCCGTCACGGCCGGGGCGAGACCTTTGGAGCTGATGGTGGAACGGCGCAGGACCTCGTCCACTGCTTCCAGGCGCACGCTCAGCGAGCGGCCGGTGCCCGGGCTGCGGCCCAGCAGGCGTTCGGCGGCCGCGCGCTGGGCGGGGGTGGGGGCCGCCAGGGTCACCGGGCCGGTGAGGGGCTCGTCGCGCTCCATGCGGCGGCGTACGCGCTCGACCAGCCAGCTCAGATCGGGGTCGCCGAGCAGGCGGTGGAGGCGGTCTCGGTCGATGGGCCGGCCGGGCTCCTCGGCGGGGCCGCTCATGGCCACAGCCCACCCTGGTCGTAGCCCGTACCGTCGGCGGGTGCGGAGGCAGGTGTCGGCTCCGCGACGGGGGCGGTGGCGGCCGGGGGGCCCGCCTGAGGGGGGAGTACCGCAAGGCCCTGCTCCGGTTCGCCGCCCCGCACGCGTTCGGCGCCGTCCCACTCCCACCGCGTCACCAGCACCGCCGCGATCTCGTCGACACGCGAGAGCTGGGCGATGGCGATGCCGGGGACTTGCGGGTAGCAGGCCCATTCGCGTTCGGAGGTCATCACCACGTCCAGGTCGAAGGCGTGCAGCAGGCCCAGGCACTTGGCGCGCGAGTCGTCGTCCACGCCCGCGAACGCCTCGTCCAGGGTGACCAGACGTGGCGCGTCGGGGGCGGCCGTGGCGTAGTGCGAGGAGGCGGCGGCGAAGAGGGGGACGGAGACGGCCAGGACGCGTTCGCCGCCGGAGGCGGGGCCGGTGGCCGAGACCCAGGTGCCGTGCTGGCGGCGTTCGATGCCGAACTCGTGCCAGGAGCGGTAGTCCAGGGCGGCGGTGAGGACCTCCAGCCAGCTGCCCGCCGCGTCGTCGGACTGCCTGCGGGCGATCTCGGCCTGCAGGAACTCGCCGACCGCCGCCCGGTCCTCGCCCGTCCAGGCGTCCGCGGACTGGCGCAGGCGTTCGCGGGCCTGGGTCAGTCCGGTCGGCGCCTTGCGCGAGGGGCGCCACACCAGGCGCAGCTTCATGCCGGTGGAGGTGGGCCGCTGCTGCAGTTCGGCGTTCATGGCCCCCACCTGGCGTTCGGCGGCCGCGATCAGCTCCTGCAGGGTGCCGGCGACCTCGGTCAGCAGGTGGGTCTCGAGGATCTCGCGTTCGTGTGCGGACAGGATCCGCGCCAGTTCACCCACCTCGGTGGCCAGGGCCGCGGCGAGTTCGGGGACGCTTCGGCGACGGCCCTGGTAGACGATGTCGACGACCATCGCGTCCTCGCCCATGTGGGCGGTGGCGGTGTGTCCGTCGCGGGAGAGGGCGTCCTGGAGTTTCTTGTACTCCTCGCTGAGCCGTTTCTGTACGCGCTCCCAGGCGCCGTCGGAGTCGTCGGTGCCGGACGGGCCCGACAGCTGCGCCTCGACGGCGCGGGCGAGTGCGATGGCCGGGGTGGCCGCCCACCCTCCCTCGTCCAGGGGTGGCAGGACCACCTCGGGCAGGGCGACCGTGAGCAGACCGGTGGCCGCGAACCGCTGCAACGCGGCGATCGCCTCACCGCGCGAGGCGGCGGCCTCCTCCACGTCCTTCTCCAACTGCTCGATACGGCCCTCCGCGCGACCGACCCGCCGGCCGGCATCGGCGTGCTCCTGGCGGCGACGGCGTTGCTCGTGCTCGCACGCCGTCAGCTCCTGCGCCGTGACGGCCAGGAGCCTCTCCAGTTCCGCCACGGCAGCGCCGACGGTGGAACGCAAGGTCGTGTGACGTTCCTCGGCGGCGACCGCGTAGCGGGCCGCGTCCTCGGCACGCAAGGCCAGTTCCGCCACCCGGACGCCGGCCTGCTCGGCTTCCGTGCGCTCTTCGGCCAGCACACGCCTGGCATCGGCGCGCTCGCGCAGGGCCGGCCACATGGCGGCCAGGACAGCGGTGTACTCGGCCAGCGCCTGACGGACCGCGGTCAGCGCGGGCCGGTCGGCGGGCAGGTTCACGGCGGCCGCGGTGTCGGTGAGTTCGGAGGCCGCCTCGGCCTCCTGACCGGCTGCCGCCACCAGGGCTGCGGAGTATTCGGCCTGTCGGGCGCGGGCCCGGTGAGCGGCGTCCGCGGCGGCCGCGGCCAGCGCGTGCGCATGGCGCAGGCCGGCCTCGTCGGGGACGGCGGCCAGTTCCGCGTCCAGCGTGCGCCGGCTGCGGGCCACCCTGGCCTGCTCGGCCTCGAGCCTCTCCACCTGGCCGGCCAAGGCGTCGAGTTCACCGCGTACGACGGTGATGCGGGCCCGGCGGGCCTCCTCTTGGGCGCCCTCGCCCACGTACACGGCCGCCTGCTTCGACCAGCTGCCGGTCAGGGCCCCGACGCGGAAGCGGCCGTCCACCGAGACCCAGGTGTCACCCGAACCGTCGGCGCCCAGGCCCACCGCGGCCAAAAGGCGGACCACCGTCTTCTCGCCCACCGCCACCGCCTGCGCGTCCCCGTGGTCCACGGCGGGCCGTAGCACGTCCCCGAGTGTGCTCCCGGTGAGAGGGGCCCCCGGCGACAGCAGGACGTCATGGCCGTCGGCGTGCAGGGCGGTGCCGTCGGGGAACACCCAGGCATCCAGCAGACCGGAGGCCTCCAACGCCGCCTCCAGAGCGGCGCGTTCACCGGAGGTGACGTGGTCGTGGAAGTCGACCAGGCGCCACAGCGGCGCCCCGGGTGCCTGCTCGCGCCTGCCGGGCGTTCGCGTGTGCGGCGCAGTGGGGCCGCGCTGGCCGCCTGCCTCCAGCTCGGCCAACTCCCGCGTCATCTCGGCGCGTCGGTCTGCCAGTTCCGTCAGCTGCCGGCCGAGGACCGCCGTCCGGTCGGCCAGTAGTGCGGCGCGTGTGCGATGGGCGTCGGCGGTGTGCACGCGCGCGGGGGAGGGTCCCTGCAGGTGAGTGACCCAGTCCTGCAGACCGTCCAGCAGGCCCGCCAGGTTCTGGATCCGCAGCTCCTCGCATCCGTCGATGTGCTCGCGTACAGCGGCAACCAGCTGCCGGCCTGCCTCGCCTGCGACGGTCTCGGCCTGCGCCTGCCGGTCGGCGGTGTGCACGGCCTCGGTCTGCGCCTCGTCCATCCGGCGGGCGGCGGCGCGCCGTTCGGCGGCGGCCTGTTCGGCGCGCGCGGCCAGCCGTTCTACGTGATCGAGGGTGCGGCGCCTGCGCGCCACCGACTCCTCGGCCACGCGACGCAGTTCGGCCTCCGGCGCGCTGTCGGTGTGCAGTTCGTCGTCGACGCGGGCGGCCGAGGCCGCCTCCCGCTCGCGGGTGAGCGTGTCCGCGACCTGCTGTTCGGCCCGCGCGAGCCTCTTGTCGGCGCTCTGCAGCCGGCTCACGGCGCGGGTGTGGGCCTGGGCGGCCTGTTCCCGGTCCGCCTCGGCGCGGGCCAGGTCCGATGCGGTGCGGCGGGCGTCGGCGGCGGCCTGCTCCAACTCGCGGGCGCTGCGCATCTCGGGGCCCTCGCGCAGCGCCGCCTCCTGCGCCTTCAGCCGTGCGACGGTCTCCTCCAGCCGCGCGATGCGTTCGGCGATGTGCTCGCGGTCCTCCTCGGCCTGTGATCGTTCGCCCCGGGCCTGCGCGAGGTCGCGGTTGAGTTGTTCGTAACGGGCGTGCTCGTGGCGTGGCAGCCGGGCTCGGCGGCGGGTGGCGACGCGGGCGTAGCGGCGGTAGTGGTCCAGGAAGGCGGAGGCGGCTCGCTCAGCCTCGGCGGCCGCCCGGAGTTCCTCCTTCTCCTCGTCCAGGGACCGGAACGCCTCGGCCGCATCGGCGATCACCGCCTGGTCCATGGGAGGCAGGGCCTCGGTCAGCGCACGTGACAGAGCCGCCTCGTTGGGCCGCTTCGACAACTGCGGCTGGCGCAGTTGAATGAGCAGGTCCACCAGGGCCGCATACCGCCGCTCACCCAGGCCGAACAGTGCCTCGTCCACCGCCCGGCGATAGGCGGTGGCCGTGTCGTACACCATGCCGTGCCCGGCCAGGGCCTCGGCGAGCCGGTCGCGCGACAGCGCGGTGCCGGTGGCGTCCAGCAGAGCGAGCTCCACCCCGATGCGCTGGTCGGTCACGGCGTACCAGTGACGGGCGATGCCTCGCCCGGCGACCGCCTTCAGCCCGCAGATGAGGGTGAGGAAGCGGTCCTGCCCGGTGGTCTCGTCATGACGGCCGAACTCGATCCACGTGTAGCCCAGCCGCTCGGGGTGCGGGTGCTGCCCGCCCAGCAGCAGGTTCCATTCCATGCGCTTGCCCGGGTCGGCGTCGGGCTCCACACGTCGCGGCGACAGGTCGCCGTCCAGGAGGAAGGGCAGGGTCAGGGCTAGGACCTTGGACTTACCGGTGCCGTTGTTGCCGCGCAGCAGCAGCCGGCCGTCGCGGAACCAGAACTCCTCGGTGTCGTAGTAAAAGAGGTCCACCAGGCCGATGCGCAGCGGGCGCCACCGGCCGGGCGCGGGTGCGGGCGGGGCGTGAAAGGCCGAATCATGGGCAGGCACGGTGCTCACGCCTTTCGCAGCGAGGTACGGGGAGCGGGGATGCCCGGTTGCCGCACGACGGTCTCACCGACCGCGTAGCGGGCCAGTGCGGGAAGGGGGACGATGCCGCCCGGCGCGGCGCTGACCAGGCCCAGCGCGAGCAGCTTGGCCAACGCCTGCTCGACCAGTTCACCCTCCGCGCCGGGCTGCTTGGCGCTCTTGGACCAGAATCCGCCGTGCTCCAGGGCCAGTTCCCGCACCCTGTCCTCCAGCTCGGCTCGGCTGACCGCGCCGGAGGAGGCCGCGAGGTGTTCGGCGAGCAACAGCGTGACGTGCCCGTGGGTGCCCTGCTCGGGCATCCGTACGTCGGTGAGGTCATCCTGCGGATCGACCATGGCGATGCCTTCGGCGCGCACCTCGGCAACCAGGCCGGTCAGTTCGGTGATGCGGGCGGTGATGAAGGCACGCTGACGGGTGAGGTAGGCAAGCTCCTCGTCGCTCAGCTCGGCGTAGTACAGCACCGGATCGTCCAGCAGGCGCCGGGTCAGCCGCTGGCGGACGGCACGGAAGCGCAGTTCGTCGCTGTCCAGGGCGCTTTCGGCGGTCAGTTCGGCCAGCCGTTCCTCGAAACCGCCGGCAGTGATCATCGATGGGCCGCGGCGGGCGGCCAGCAGGCCGGCCAGGACTCGACGCTGGACGTCGTAGAGGACATCGCCCGCCCCGGCGACGTAGGCCTCCTCGTCCCCGGCCACCCGCCGCAGTACCCCGTAGCGCATGAGCAGCCGCACCACCGCCGCCAGATCCAGGCGTTCCGCGCGCCGCTCCAGGGTGAACTCGATACCGGCGGCGACGAGATGGGGATCAGCGGCGTCCAGGACGACCTGCTCGGCGAGCCGGCCGAGCGCGACCTGCGCCTCGCCCCGCTCCAGCGCGGCCAGCGCCAGGCACAGCAGCACGTATCGGCGGCGGGTGAAGGGCGCGCGGGAGCGGGAGGCTTCGCGCGCCGGATGGGTGGCATCCGCCAAGGTGCCCGGTGTCCGGCCCAGGCGAGCCGCCTCCGCATCCACCCGCAGCGGCCAGCCGGTATTGCGATCGAACCAGTCACGCAAGTCACCTGCGTGCCGGCGCACCTGGCGGAACTCCTCGGCATGAGGGCCGTGGGCGAGCAGCAGGGGTTCCTTGAGCAGGGCGCGAGCGGCCTGGTGGAACTCGGCGGTGCGCCGGCCGTCCAGCACTTCGCCCAGCGGTGTGCTCATCGCTGCCCTCCCGGGTCGGTGTCGTCGGCGCGCACCAGGCCGGTCCGGGTCAGATCGGTGATCTCGACCAGGTGGTCGGGCCCGCTGAAGATGCCGCCGGGGGTGCGGATCTCGGCCCTCGTGCCGTCCGCCAGAGCGGTGAGCCGGATCTCCATGGTGCCGTCGTTGCTGGTGGCGACGGTGGCTGTCATGCCGGGGCGCCAGGTGGCCAGTGCGTCGCCGAGGAGGTGCAGGAACAGACCGAAGGCGAGCGGGTCGAGCCCGCCGAGCGCGGACAGCCGCGTCGTGCCGTCGGTCGCCAGACGGGCGCGAGCGGCCGTGATCTCCTGCGTCTGCCGGGCGGCGATCTCGGACAGGCGCCTGCGCTGCGCGGAGCGGTCCTGCACCCGGCGGGTCCTGCCGCGCCGCTCGTAGCTGCCGGTACGACGCAACTGGGGGCTGATGCGCAGGGGCTCGGCTTCCGCCCACGAGGTCGACGCGGTCACCGGGTGGGCCGCGCGCCGGTCCAGGGTGTCGGCGTCGACGGTGAGGTGACGTGCCGGATACAGCCCGAACGCCGCCCGCCACAGCCGGTGCCGTGCCTGATCGTCGGGAGCCTCGGCGAACCAGCGGGCCAGAGTGCGGAAGTCCGCCGAACGGTCCGAGCGCCCGGCACGCCGCTCGTTCAACTGCCGCACCACAGCCAGCAGCTGCGGAATCGCCCCCAGAGCGCGCCCGCGCAGCAGGCGTGCCTGCGACTCACGGCCGTCCGCCGATACGAACCAGGCGGCCAGACCCGACCATTTCGCCCCCCAGCGTTCGTACGCCAGCGTCTCCGCGCCCTGGGCCTCCTCCGGCGCGGCATCGGCCGACTCCCGGGTCGCCGCCAGCCGCAACAGCCCTTCGACCCGGCCTTGATCTTCCAACTCGCCGATGAGCAGCGCGATCCGTCCGCCCAGGGTGATCAGGTCCTGGATGAACCGCTCCAGGTACTGAATCAGACGGTCCTTGTAGGCGAGGAACACCTCCACCTCGACGTCGTGCAGGTCGATGGTGCGCTGCAAGGAGCCCATGAACGCCCGCGCGTTCTCCGCCAGTGCCTCGAACCGGCTCGTCAGCGCCGTCAGCGCCAGATGTGCCCTGGCCGCATCCGGCTCACCTTCTTCCATCTCGACGGCAATGACGAGCAGGGCCCGCAGCTGGGTGACGATGTCGTGCAGGGCCACCGCCTGCAGTGCGCCGCGCCGCCCCAACGCCTCGTCGTAGGTGGCCAGCGCCTGCTCGGCGGCCTCACCGGCCCGGGTGAGCTGGTAGATGAAGCGCTTGCGGTAGAAGTCCTCGACCGCGGTGACCCGGGAGGTATCGGGATCGGCCCGTAGATTGCCCCACTCCACGAGGCTGTCAAGCGCCTTGACCACGGTCTCCAACTCGGCGGGCCGATGCTCCGGCGTTAGCGCCGCGGACACGTCCTCGGGCCGCAGATGGATCGCGAAACGCTCCTTGGCGGCCAGAAATGCGCCCATCACCCGGCGGTACAGCACTGCGTTCGGCACGGTGAGGTGAGCGAAGGGCGAGTACCCCGCCCGCGGTCCGGAAGGCGTCGACATCATCGTCGTGCATTCTCCCCGACGAGGGCCCTGCTTCGGCACGCTTCGCCCGAGCTTCACCCACCGTCACGCCATGGTCGGCTGTGCCTCCGAAGCCGGACGTTAGCCTGAGGCTCCACCACACATTCTCAACCGCCGAAGGGCTGTGGGAGCGGAGGACCATGAACGGCGACCTCACCCGGGCGACGCTCAAGGAACTGGCCGGGCACCGTTCCTTCGAGCGCGGCCAGGGATACCTGAACGCGGTGACCGGCGTGGAGGTCGGGGACGGGTGGGTCACCGCGACCGTCCACGGCACGGAACGCTACGCCGTCGAGCTGAACCTGGACAGCTCTCAAGGGGTCCGGGGCGCGTGTGACTGCCCCTACGGACTGGAGGGCAACTTCTGCAAGCATCTCGTCGCCCTGGGACTCACCGTCCTCGCCCAGCGGGACGGCCTGCCGCGGCAGCGCGAGGCGGCCCGGCAACGGGAACAGACCCTCAACACCTGGCTGTCCACCTTCTCGAAGGACGAGCTGCTCGCCCTGGTGCACGAACAAATCGACCAGGACCGGCAGTTGCGCCGCCGCCTGGAACTGCGGGCCGCCAGCGCCCACGGGGACCTCGCCGGAGTCCGATCCCGCATACGGGAACTGCTCGACATCGGCCCGTTCGCCCAGTACGGCTACGTCGAGTATGCCGACGCCCGCGCCTACGCCGAACAGGCCATGCAGGTGGCAGCCGCGATCGACGCGGTGACCGAAGCCGGCCATGGTGATGAGGCGATCACCATGGCCGTGGAAGCCATGCAGCTGCTGACCCAGGCGGCGGACAGCGTCGACGACTCCGACGGCGGACTCGGGCAGGTCGGTGCCTGCCTCGCCGAGGCTCATCTCAACGCCTGCCGCATCGCCCGCCCCGACCCCGAGAAACTTGCGCGCTGGCTCATACAACAGGCCCTCGGCGACATCGACGGCGTCACCGACATCGACCCGCTCGACTACGAAGACGTGCTCGGCGAGCGAGGCATGTCCACCTTGCGGGAGCTGGCGATCGAGGCGTGGCGCAGAAGGCGCACCGGCTGGGCCGAGAGATCGCTGATGCAGCACCTGGCCAGGGCTGGTGGCGACGTCGACCTGGTGATCGCCGTACACGCGGCCGACCTGACGGCCAACGGGCACACGCATCTGCTCATCGCGCACGAGCTGGACGCCGCAGGACGCTCCGAGGAGGCCGTCGACTGGGCCGAACGCGGCGTTCGGGACGCGCCGGATCTCGGCGCGGTGGACACCGCCCTCGTCGACTACCTATGTGAGCGCTACCTACGATCCGCCCGGCTCGCACAGGCCGTCGCCCTGCGCCGCGCGCACTTCGGCGCCCGGCGCTCTCTGCTGACCTACCAGCAGTTGCGTGCCGTGGCTCGCGCCGCCGAGTGCTGGCAGGGCGAACGCCCCCAGGCACTCGCCCTGTTGCGCGGCGAGGCGGAACAGTCGACCGGGATTCGGTACGCCGGCCCGGTTCTGGTCGACGCCCTGATCGACGACCAGGACGACGAAGCCGCCTGGGAGGCCGCCCATGGCATCGGCGCCGACGGCCGACAGTGGCGCACCCTCGCCGATCGCGTCCGTGTCAGCCGTCCCGCCGACGCGCTCGGCGTGTACCTGCGCCTGGCCGAACCGCTCCTCGGGCAGACCGGCAACACGATCTACGAACAGCTCGTCGGCCTGCTGGTGAACGTCCGCGACTGCCACCGCCTGCTCGGCACGCAGGAGGACTTCACGGCGTACGTGACTGCCCTGCGCGGTGCCCACCGGCGAAAGCGGAACCTGATGCGCTTGATGGACGCGCACGGATTGTGAGCCCGATGGCGCTGCGGCAGCTCCGCCGCCCCGTCTCCCGCACAGCGGCTGGAGGTGGGTGTGCGGCGGAGCTGCCCGGTGACCTGCGGAGCCTTGCTCTTCCGGTCGGCTGCCTCTACGAGCGGCGGGTGCGGCGGGTCATGTAGAGCGCGCCTGCGCCGAGGGCGATCACCGCGGCGGCGCCGCCGGCTATCGGGCCGACCGGGGCGCTTGAGCCGGTCTCGGCCAGCGGCGGAGTGCTGTCGCTGGGCGAGGGGGTCGGCGTGGTGGGCGGTGTCGACTGCAGCGGCGGGACGTCCGGAGTGGTCGGCGGCGTGGTGGCCGAGGACGGCTTCGTCGGGGTGGCCGGCGGGGTCGTCTCCTTCGCGGGCGGCTGGCTCGCGGGAGGCGTGCTCGGGGTGGCCGGGGTCGACTCCGACGGCGTGGGCGAGCCGGGCTTGTCCGGGGTGCAGGGCTTGTCACCGCCGTTCCACGCGGCGATCAGGTGGTACGGGGTGACGATGTTGTCGGGCTCGTACGGGGCGGGGCCGTGCCCGTCCCCCGACTTGCCGTCGTAGATGATGTCGTCGCCGTACAGGTCGATCTGCCCGTAGCAGTCGGGCGTCTTCACGGCCAGCTTCTGCCAGGTCCGCTTGGCGTCGCCGCTGTTGTCGGCGACGTCGGCGGCCGTGAGGTACACCGTCGCGTGGTCGACGAGGGTCTGGTGGCCGGAGGTGTACCAGTTGGAGCCCTCGGTGGTGTACTCGGCCAGCGAGACCGGGTACTTGCAGCCGTCGCCGACGGTCTGCCCCGGGGCCAGGCGCACTTCTACGGTGCCGGGGACGGCGGTCCACTGGTGGAAGCCGCCCTGCGAGGTCCAGTCGGCGCCGACCGGCTTTCCGTCGGCGTCGACGATGCGGTACTGCACGGTGGCGGACTGGCAGTCGCCGGCCGTCGTGGCGCTCGCTGCGGTTGCCCCGAGCAGGGGAGTGGCGGCGGCGAGGAAAGCGGTTGCGGCGAGAGCGGCCGAGGTTCTGGAGCGAGGGGAGCGCGTCAAGATCTGCCTCTGTGGAATCAGGGGTGTGGGAGGTGAGTGGGCGCGCGGCCGACAGGCACGAAGACGAGGAGTTCGTGGCGGGGCCACTCGCGTCACTTCGCTCACTTCAGAAACAGTGAGTCAGCCGGATTCTCGCCGGTCCTCACAGCTCCCGTCAATCTCTCAACCATCCATAGGGTCGTTCATGGCGAGAACGCGTCGGGCCGCCCGCTGGGGCAGGAGGCGGACGGCCGCTATTGAGACGAAGTGGTGGTCGCCACGGGCGGTTACGGGCCCCCTCCATCTCGGACTTATCTGACTTCACACGCCCTGCATTCATCATCCGGGACTGGCAGAACTACCGGGCAAGCGCACCCACACGCATCGACGCTCTCCAAGTCGTCATCGACATGGGTGCGGAAACGTGCCCCATCCTCGGTCTCGGCTCGCACGTCGATCCTCATGCTTTTTTGAACTCCTTCCGGGCTCTGCTCCGTTGTGCGGGCGTGGGCCGGCGATGTCGGTCCGTCGGCGGGTTCGGGAGGTTGTACCTGTGTTCACGTCGTCCGTTCCGTCTGTGGAGACACCCGTCCGTCCTCGCCTCGGCCCGCAGGGGCTGCTGTGTCGGCGTAGGGCTGGTACCGACGCGGAGGGGAGGTCGGAGCGGGACGCAGGGGGCGTGCCACCCCGACTCCGGGCGCTCCCGGAGCCTCCCTGCTCCCCCCTGCCACCCGCCCTCCTGCCCCTGCCGGAAGGGTTCGAGCTGAACCGTCCCGCGTCCGCATCCGTCGTGCCTCCGCAGGCGGCGTCCGATCGTCTGCGATCCGGCGCAAGCGCGATCTGAGAGGCATGTTTTATGCGCTTTATGCGTTCTATGCGCAGACGCTCCATCTTGTTGGTCCTGTTACTTGTCGTCGTCGGGGCGACGGCCGCGACCGCCGTCGGGCTCAGCGGGCGGTACTCCGACGCCGACCGGCTCCATGGGGCGCCGGCCGCCGACGTGGGGAACGCGGAGCACACCATCACGCTGCAGAACAGGACCGACAGTCGTATCTGGGTGGGCAGTAATGTCAACGCCGATGGGTCGGCCGCGTTGACCGGGCTGCCCCTTCTCGAGCCGGGGCAGTCCGCCACCCTCACCGTTCCCGAGCGTGAGGGCGCCGGGCACTGGCGCGGGACCTTCTTCGCCCGGCAGGGGTGCTCCGGTGACGACGGCAGCACCTTCCACTGCGCGGTGGGTGACTGTGGGCCGTATGTGGATCACTGTTCTACTGGGCAACAGCCCACCAGCCTGGCCGAGTTCAACTTCGATCCCAGTGACTCGCTCGCACCCTGGTACGACGTCAGTTACGTCGACGCCGTCTCCGCCGCCGTCACCATCACCCCGAACGACATGACCCCGCCCGAGACGGGGGAGTGCGCGGCGGCGGGCTGTGCCGTCGATCTGCTGTCCGCCTGTCCGGCCGAGGATCTGGTCAAGGACCCGGCGTCGGGGAAGTCCTTGGTGTGCGTCAACCCCGATCGGGATGCCAAGACCTCCTACAGCGACTTCATCAACCAGAAGTGCCCTACCGCCTATGCGTGGTCGAAGCAGGACGCGGAGCCCGGGAACCGGACGATGTACCAGTGCACCAAGTGCAGCGGTATGACCGTCACCTTCAACGGGGCGAACACTCCGAGTACTTCTGATCCCGGTACCACCACGACCAACCCGGCCACCTCCACCCGCAAGGGCGTCAGCCTCAACCCCGTCGACGGGGCCTCGCAGGCGCTCGTCGACTCCGGGGCCTCCTGGTACTTCAACTGGGCATCGTCGACCGGGAGTGTGACCAAGCCGAGCGGTGTCGAGTACGTTCCCATGATCTGGGGGCCCGGCTCCGTCACCGACGAGCAGCTCGGCAGTGCCAAGAGCGAGGGCAGTGAGCTGCTCGGCTTCAACGAGCCCGACTCCGGCTCGCAGGCCAACATGACCGTCGAACAGGCGCTGGATCTGTGGCCCCGGCTGCAGAGCACCGGGCTGCGCCTGGGCGCCCCCGCCGTCGCCTCCGGCGCCGACACGCCCGGCGGCTGGCTGGACCGCTTCATGCAGGGAGCCGAACAGCGCGGCCTGCGCGTCGACTTCATCCCCCTGCACTGGTACGGCGCCGACTTCGGCCCCGACGCGGCGAACCAGCTCAGCCAGTACCTCCAGCGCGTCCACGACCGCTACCACAAGCCGATCTGGCTGACCGAGTACGGCCTGATCGACTTCTCCCAGGCCACCCCCCGTTACCCCAGCCGGCAGGAGGAGACGGCCTTCATCAACTCGTCCACGCGGATGCTGGACGGCCTGGACTACGTCGAGCGCTACGCCTGGTTCACGCTGTCCACCACGACCAGTCCGACCGGCCTGTACGACGGTGCGACCGCGAATGCCGCCGGTCAGGCCTACCGCGAGGCCGGCTGAAGGGAGCGGAGCTTCTCCTGGATCTTCGCGGCGTCCGGATGGTCGAACTCCGCGAAGATCCCCAGGGCCTGACGCCAGCTGCCGTCGGCCGCCTCCGGTTCGCCGGCGGCCAGTTGGACGTCACCGAGGTGGCCCAGGGTGTGGCCCTCTCCCCACCGGTTGCCGATGTCCCGATGGGCGGCGAGCGCCTGCCGGTAGTACGCGACCGCGCGGTCACGGGCCCCAAGCCGGTGGTGGACCGTGCCGAGCACGTCGAGGGCGACCCCCTCGACCCACCGGTTACCGCTCTCGCGCAGGACGGTCAGGGCCTGTTCCAGGCAGTCGACGGCGTCGTCGAACCGGCCCAGTCGCTGGTAGGCGTCTCCCAGGTTGCTCAGGGCGATGCCCTCGCCCCAGATGTCACCGACGACCCGGTCGAGGGCCAGGCCCCGGCGGCTGTACTCGACGGCCTTGTCCAGCCGGCCGGTCTGGAGGTAGGCGTCCCCGAGGTTGCCCACGGCGCGCAACCTGCCGTCCATGTCGCCGAGTTCGCGGCAGACGGCGATCGACCGGTGGAAGAGCTCGATGGCCTCGTCGAAGCGGCCGTTGCTGCGCAGCGCCGCGGCCGCGTCCGCGAGAGCCTGCGCTTCGCCCCGGCTGTCCTGCGCGGCGCGGGCCGCGGACAGGCCCGTGCGGGTGGTGTCGAGCCAGTCGCCGAGGTGGCTGCGGAGGTAGAAGAAGCCCCACAGGACGGCGGGCAGGCGCCAGGCGATGCCCGGCTGTCCGGAGCCGGCGGCCTGGTGGACCGCGCCGACCAGGTTGGACCGTTCGGTCTCGCACCAGTCCACCGCCTGGTCGAGGGTCGTGAACGACAGGGGGCGGCAGGAGGCCGGCGGTGGATCGAGGGGGATGGGGTTGCGGTTCGGGGTGATCAGGGGATAGGCCGCGGCCGCCGTATGCAGGTACCAGGACAGCAGCCGCTCCACCGCCAGGTCCCGGTCCCGCGGAGTCTCCTCGGCGCGGACGCGCTCGGCGGCGTACACCCGCAGCAGGTCGTGCAGGGTGTACCGGCCCGGGAAGTGCTCGGTGAGCAGGTGGGCCCGGGTCAGTTCGACGAGCAGGCCGCGGGTCTCGCGCGGGGTGAGCCCGGCGAGGGCGGCCGCCGCGGGAGAGGACAGATCCGGGCCGGCGTGCAGACCCAGCAGCCGGAACAGCCGTGCGGCCGGCGCGGACAGGGCCTCGTACGACAGGGAGAAGACCGTTCGTACGTCGATGGTGATGTCGTCGCCCGCGAACGCGTCCAGGCTGTCGTCGCTGTCCCGCAGCTCCTCGGCGATGGCGCTGAGCGGGAAGTCCGGGTGGGTGGCGGCGCGGGCGGCGACCACGGCGAGGGCCAGTGGCAGCAGGGCGCAGCGCGCGATGATCTCGTCCACCGCCTGCGGTTCCCGCTCCAGGCGTGCAGTGCCGAGCCGGCGGGCCAGGAACTCGTGGGCCTCGGCGGGCGTCAGCTGGTTCAGCGTCAGCGGGTGCGCCCCCTCACCGGCGACCAGGCCGGTGAGCTGGTTGCGGCTGGTGACGATGACGAAGCAGCCGGGGGAGCCGGGCAGCAGCGGGCGGACCTGTTCGGCGTCGCGGGCGTTGTCGAGCAGGATCAGGACGCGACGCTCCGCGAGCACGCTGCGGTACAGCGCCGTCTGGGCTTCCAGGCCGGCGGGCAGCCGCTGCGGGGGGACGCCCAGGGCGTCGAGCAGTACGCGGATCGCTTCCTGCGAGCACATCACCGAGCCGCTCGGGTCGAAGCCGCGCAGATTGATGCAGAGTTGTCCGTCCGGGAAGCGGTCGGCGACCCGGTGCGCCAGGTGCACCGCCAAGGTCGTCTTGCCCACGCCGGCCATGCCGCCGATCGCGCTGATGACGAGGGTGGCGGGAGCGCTCCCGTCCAGCGGCAACATGCCTAGTGTCGCCTTAAGTTCGGCCTCGCGTCCGGTGAAGGTGGGCAGGTCGGCCGGGAGTTGGGCGAGGCGCGGGGCGTAGGCGGGGCGTCGGGCGGGGGGCTCGGGGGTCTTCGTCTGCGGGGCGGGTGAAGCCTGTGCGGTGGCCTCGGTGGCCGATGCGGAAGACGGTTGCGTCTCCCGGTGCCGAGGCAACTCGGAGACCGGTGATTCCTGCGGGGAACTCTCGCCCGCCGTCGACCACGGAGAAGCCCCGACGCTCAGGCTCGCGTCCGTCGCCAGTATCCGTGCGTGCAACTCCCGCAGCGGCTCCCCAGGTTCGATGCCCAGTTCCGTCACCAGCGTGGCACGTGTCCTGCGGTACGCGGCGAGGGCCTCGGCCTGCCTCCCGGACCGGTACAGGGCCAGCATGAGCAGCCGGCACAGCTCCTCCCGCAGCGGATGCTCACCGGTCAGCGACATCAGCTCCGCGATCACCTGGCCGTGGCGGCCGAGCCGGACGTCGAGGTCCAGCCGGGTCTCCAGCGCGCTCAGCCGCTCCTCGGCCAGCCGGGCCCGTTCCGACTCTGCCAGCGGGCCGGGCAGGCCCGCCAGTGCCGCGCCCGGCCATCCGTCGAGGGCGTCGTGCAGCAGCTGCGCGGCGGTGGTTTCCTCGCCTTCGGCGGCCGCCTTCGCCGCGTCCGCCGTACGGCGTTCGAACACGGCCAGGTCCAGGGCCTGTTCCAGGATGCAGGCCCGGTAGCCGTCCCCGACCGAGACGATCGTCCGGGGCGGCTCCTCCGGGCCGCGGCCGGGTTCCAGGACCTTGCGCAGCCGCGAGACATAGGTCCGCAGGACGGACACGGCGGCCGTCGGCGGCTCGACGCCCCAGACGGCGTCGACGAGTTCGGCGAGCGAGACGGGGTGCCCGCGCCTCAGGAGCAGCGCGGCCAGCACGGCGCGCTGCTGCGGCGAACCGAGATCCAGCTCCCGGTCCGCGTGCCAGGCCCTGACGGGTCCCAGCACGGAGAAGCGTAAGTCAGTCGAGTTCGCTGCGTTCACCTTGCGGACTCTAGTGACACTTCATGTGCTCAGTGTTGCCCGGGTGTTGAACTGTTTCCTTCCGGGGACGTCACGAGGCGTGACATTCAGTACGTCGTGCCTGTGACCTGTCTCACACGGTGAACTTGACCGCCTCCAGCCACACGTCGTTGGTGAGGGTGCCGCCGAAGACGTACTCGGGCCGCGGTCCGACACAACCCCACTGTCCCCAGTCGGAGTTGTGGACGCGGGCGGACTGGCAGACCTGGCCGCCGCTGCCGACGTTGATGGCGAAGCCGAGCATGTTCGGCGCGCTCTTCCTGGCGTGGCCGATGTAGATGTCCTTGCCGTCGGCGGTGTTGGCCGTCCAGTGCGGCATCCACACGCCCTTGCCGTCGGTCGAACCGGGCTTGTGGACGAAGGCGTTGGCGGCCGTACCGCCCGTTCCTCGCACCGCAATGTTGAGCGCCTTGATCGACCGGTTCTGACCCGTCGTACCGGCCACCGTGCCGTCGCACACGGGCTTCTGCCAGCCCTGCCCGGACACGTACGCGCGATAGCAGATGTGCCGTCCGGGGTCGTTCCTGGCGAGCCGGTTCACGGCGCCGGCGGCGGTGTCCGCGGCGGGCTTGGCGGTCACGGTCGCCGTGGCCGCCGGGGGCCGTACCGTCACCGTGGACGTCACGCCGGTGGCGCCGTCGGTGTGCTTCTTCCCCTTCGCCCCGCGTTTGCCCTTCCCCGACGGCGAGGCGCTGGGCGAGGGGGACAGCAGGCTGGGCGAGACGGACACGGTCGGCGTCGGCGTCGGTGAAGGGCCGTGGCTCGACGGCGACTTGGTCAGCTCGTCGCTGGCGCCGGCGGCCTTGTTCTGTCCGCCGCCCGACCCTCCGCTGCCCAGCAGCACCAGCGGTACGACGACGAGCGCGGCCACACCGAGCGCCACCGGCCCCACGACCAGGGGGCGGTGGAGCAGGCCGGCCGCCCGGTACTCGTCGTCGGACTGGCGGGCGGCGTTGGTGCCGTCGGGCTTTTGGCGGCGCAGCAGGGCGCCGCCGACGGGCGGCGCCGGCGAGGCCTGCGGCCGACCGTATGGCTCCTCGTCGTCGAGGTCGTCGTCAGCCGCATCGACGGGTGCTTCGTCGAAGTCAGTGAGTCCAGGGCCGTGTTCCAGGCCATAGCCCGCGGCATCCTCCGGTTCGCCCAGTACACCGGCAGGGCCCTGTGGGCTGCCCGGTGCCGGCGTCGGCAGCTGATCCACCAGGCTGCTCGAACCGTCGGGGGCCACCTCGACAAAGGTGACCTGTTCGACCGAGGGGTCGGAAATGGCCGCAGTCACCGCGGAGTTGCGGCTGACGGCGTGCGCGTGCAGGGCGTCGAGGATCGCCGCGTCGACGGATTCCCCGTCCGTCGCCGACACGGAGACGCCGTCGATGGTGGCCGAACCGTCGGCGCTGATGACCACCGAAAGGTACGGCGCCGGTCCCGACGCCTCCGCGAAGGGCCCGCGCTTGCTGATGTCCACCGGATGCCCGGGCGCGGCGTGCTCGTGCACCGCGCCGGGGTCGTCCTTCTCTTCGTCCCGGCTCATGCCCATCCCTTCCTGGCGTCCCGGCTTGCGAGCTACAACGGCCGCCACTGGGTGCGCGGTTCAATCCCTGTGTCAGATGGGGGCGGTGTCGCCGGGTGGCCGGTCAGCGGACTGCCCGGGAGGGAGAAGTCGTCGACCGGGTCTGTGTGACCGCGGGGCGGGTTGCGCTCCCTGAGTTCGAGAGAGGCGCCTCCTGCGTCACATTGACGGTGAGGTTGAACGTCAGCGCTCGCATGTCGGATACGGGGTTCGACGGGGCGGAGTTGACGTCAGTGCTTGCGGTGGGCGGGGAAAAAGGGTTCTGTGACACCGCTGCCTGCTGGTGGTCACTGGGCGGCACGGCGGGATGGGCGGTGCTTTCCGCGAAGTTCACCGTGGCAGAGGGGCGGTCAGAGGGCGCCGGCGGGTGGGCCGTCGTCACGAAGTCCCCCATCGTGGAGGACTGCTGGGCGTCGTCGGAGAACTCGGTTGTGGAGAACGGGGCTTCAAGACGCGAGGTCGTAGCCTCGGACTGCCGGCCCGGGGCGTCCTGTGAGTGAGTCCCCGTCCGGTCGTGATCGGTACGGCTGCCTTCGGTCGTCTGCTTGCCGGTCGAGGGCCGGTCCACCGGACGCTGCTGCGTCGTGGCCGAAGCCGGGTTCGTCTGTGACGAGGCGTCCCTGCGCGAGGGCTCGGTCCTCCGGAGGAGGGCCTCCACGATCGGCAGTTTTCCGTCTTTGTACGCTTGCCGCAGCCGAGGGTCCTGCGAGATCCGTTCCAGGGCGGCGTGCAGGACTTGCTGGAGCTCCGGGACAGAGAACCCGGCCACCTTCTCGCGTGCCGACTTCCCGGCCTCGGAGGCGCCGACGCCGCGTCCGGGCGGCGGCTGCTTCGTCAACCGGGTGCGACCGGCCGAATCTGCTGCGCGGGGGGCGCTCCTGTCAGGGGAGTACGGGCCAGGATCCCCTTTTCGGCCCTGGTGGTTCGCCTGCTCCGGCCGGCTCCCGGCGGGCGCCGCCCCACCCGAGGAGAACCTCCTTCGCAGCCACTCCCGTAGTCGGGCCAAGGCACCTGACCGGTTGGGCTGCGGCTGTGCCGCACTCGCGCGCAGATCCTCGTCGATCAGTTCCCCTGCCAGTTGCTGCGCGGGCGTCGCGGGCGGAGGCCTGGTCCACCTCGACTCGGGACGCGCCGGCCGGGGGCCCGGACTGTCGATGGCCATGCTGGCCTCCCTCTCGCCTTTCGTGAACGACACCCTTTGGGGCATGGGTTCTGGCAGGAGACACGACGGGAGGCGCAGGCGAACGGTTCAATACGGGAGGGACCCCCCGGCGGGTGGCATGCCTACGGGGTCGATATGTTCGGTACGCCCCGCCTGTCTCAGCCTTGCGCAGGCGGAGGCGGCGGCCCGAAGGGGTCGAGGACGTCCACCGCGGGCTTCTCCTTGGCCCGGTGAGCGCCGGGCTTGCAGCCGGCGAAGGGCCCCATCGGGTCCCGCAGGGAGTTCATCGCCGGTACCAGGTAGTCACGGTGCCAGTTCGCGGGCCCGCACATCCCGGAGCCGGGACCGGTCAACTCGTTCCAGGCAAGCCGAAGTCCGTGAAGCTGGGCGACCGCTTCGGGATGTTCCCACCAGCGGGAGCACCAAGGGGCTGTGGACGTGACCTCTCTGCCGTACACCGGGAGCAGCACGTGGTGGGTCCACAGGGTCAGCTCCCGCAGTGCGTGGACGTATGCGGGCCCGTCCAGGTAGAGGATGAAGTTCGGTGGGTTCGCAGGCTCCTCCCGGGGAACCGCCTTCGTCTCGGGAGCGGTTCCCCGCTCGTCGGCGGGAACCGCGACAGTCTCGGTGGCCATGGCCGTCCTGCTTCCTCTCGTCCGCTTCGGCTGGGTCGGTACATGGTCGAAACGTGCGCCCATCGCATGCGGTTCATCCGACGATCGTGACTTCGAATTTTTGAACCCTTGCCGCGTCGGGTCCGTTATGCCCCCTGACCCCACGACGGAGTCCTCGGCGACGACAAGGGAAAGGGGCGCCAGTTTGCGGAGGGGAAGCGCCGGGACGCCATGTGGGACCTGGCACTGGAGACGCGGTGGTCGCTGCGCTCCATGAGCAAACAGGAAGAGTGATATGTCAGACAGCGATTCGAGCGGGCCGTACTACTCCGCCCACAGTCAGCAGAGCACCGCAAGCCATCACAGCGCTTCCTCGTCGGGGTATCCGTCCTCCACGGGAAACAGCGGTCAGAGCTATGCCGGATACGACGCCAGTGCGTCCGGCTACGCGAGTGATTCCGAAGGGTCCGACGTCGAGGACGCCCCGTCGCACGTGGGATCCTCCACGTCGTCGAGCTCCTACGCGCACGCGAGTCAGCAGGCCGCCAGCGCGAGGGCCCAGCAGTGGAACACCGCCGCGGTGGCAGTGCCTCTGGCGGGTCAGTCCATCGCGCAGGGCATGGTGGCGCACTATGCCGGCCAGGGCAACGACCCCGCGACCGTGAGGGCCGGAAACGCCTACGGCGGCACGATCGGCGCGACCGCGATGGCACCCATGGGGGCGGTGGCGCAACAGGCCTACTACGCAGTCCAGACGCATCGGCACCCGGAAGTGACGCAACCTGCCTTCAGCCCGGGCATTGCCGCCGGAAACGCCATCGCCACGGCCGGCTGGGGAGCCTACGGGTACGGTGCCTCGGGCGACGCCGCCCAGAACGGAACCGCGCCGTACTGGCAAGCGGGTGGTGCGGCGACCGCGGCCGTCGGGCACGCGATTGCGGGGCTGTCGACCCAGCAGATGCATTACCCCAGCGCCGAGCAGCAGAACTACGGCCCCGGCCTGCCCCAGTACAACCAGCAGGTCGACCCGCGATACCTCGCGCGCCAGGCGGCACAGCAGCAGGGCGGCGGATACGGCAACTCGGCCACTCAGGCCACCCAGCACTCCGGTCGCCACCAGGGCCAAGCCGCGCAGCGGCGCGGTCGTGGCGGTGGCGGCGGTGGTGGCGGGGCGGCGTGATCCGTCCGTGCCCGGGGGCCTGCCAGTCGTGCAGAACGGCTGGCAGGCGTCCAGGCGGCAGCGCGGTCTGTGAAGTCGTGACCGCCCGCCGCCGAGCGTAGGGAGCGGCAGAGGGCCGTTCCACGGTGCTCCACCCCGGACCGGGTGGGGCACCGACCCTTTGCGCGTCCTTCGCGCCGAGCGGCTGTGCGCACCACGTGCACAGCCGCTCTTCGTGCGCTCGGCCCCCGCCAACCCTCACGCGTCCGGCCGCACCACCCCCAGAATCTCCATCGACCCCGCCGGCGACACATACACCCACCGCCCCGGACGCGGGGCCGAGATGATCTTGCCGTCGCCGATGTAGAGGGCGACGTGGCTGGCGTCGGAGAAGTAGATGATGAGGTCGCCTGGGCGCATCTGGGAGACGGGGACGTGGGGCAGCCGGGCCCACTGCTCCTCGGAGGTGCGGGGGATGACGACGCCCGCGTGCAGCCAGGCCTGGGAGGTGAGGCCGGAGCAGTCGAAGGAGTCGGGGCCCTCGGCGCCCCAGACGTAGGGCTTGCCCAGCTGCTTCGTCGCGTAGGCGATGGCCTTTTGGCCGGCCGGGGTCGCCTTGGTGGAGACCTTGTCGAGGACGCCGGTGTCCTCCCACTTCGCCTGCGCCTTGTCCTGCGCCTGCTTCTCCAACTGGGCCAGCTTGCGAAGTTGTTCGGCCCGCAGCTGTGACTCCAGGGCGCGGGCGGTCGCGATGCGTTTCTCGATCCTGTCGCGGTTGTCGTCCATCGCGCGCCGGCTCGCCCGCAGGCCCTTCAGTTCGGCGGTGGCCTCGTCCGTACGGGTGCGCAGCTCCTTGCGGGTCGCCTCCAGCGCCGTCAGCCGGTCCTGCGTGCCCTGCTGTGCCCGCTCGGCCAACGCGGCGTCGTCCAGGGCGTGTTCGGGGTCGGCAGCCAGCGCGAACTGCATCTCGGCCGGCAGCCCGCCGCCCCGGTACTGGGCCCGGGCCGCGGCACCGAGCAGCGCCTTCAGCCGGGCCTCCTGCTGCTCGGCCTGTTTGATCCGGCCGTGCAGCGCGTCGACCTTCTTCCGCTGGGCGGTGGCCTTCTCGTCGGCGGCGTTGTACTTCTCGGTGGCCACCTCCGCCTGGTGGTAGAGGTCGTCGAGCTGTGCGCGCACCTCTTCGAGGGTGGCGGGGCCGGGGGCCGCGAGGGCCGCCGACTGCGTCGTCGCCGTCAGGGCGCACAACAGGGTGAGGGCCGCCGCCGTCCGGTGGCGGTGCCCGCGCGGAATCCGTCTCATGCCGTCCGAAACTCCCTTCACAGCCGACGTGGTGACGGCTTCGTCCACACAACGGGGGTGCCGTGCACCGTGGTTCAAGGCGTCGGGGACCGCGTGAACCGGGGTGGGCCGCGGTCCGTTGTGCCCTGTCGTGGGGGCCCACGCCGATGTCGAGGACAAGGGGACGCGATGGACGCGGAGTTGGTGCTGACAGCCCTGTGCACGGGGTTCGGACTCGGCTGTCTGCTGCTCGCCGCCCGCGGGCTCCTGACGGCCGGCCGGCTGTGGGCGCGCGGTCTGCGCGTGATGGGCGTCGTCACCGCGCGTACGGCGGCCGACCGGCGGCGCGGCGGACTCGTCGCCTTCTCCGACCACCTCGGGCGCGACCTCGTCCTCGATCCGGGGGCGTACGCGCCGCTGTGCGGGCTGCCGCAGCTCGGCCGTACCGTGCCCGTGGTCTTCGTACGCGAGCGGCCCGCGACGGCCAGGCTGTGGACGGTACGGCATCTGCTCGCCCCGTCGTTCGGCTGGTTCCTGTCCTCGACCGTCGCCTTCGGCACGGCGGTGGCGGTGTCCCCGTGACACCGCCACCCACACCGACCGCCTGACCGCCGTCCTCACGCCGGTGTCGCGTCCCGCTCCCAGCGGCTCTTCTTCGCCAGCGGCACCCCGCCGGTCGCGCGGGCCGCGGCGCGGGCCGTGATGGCGTTCGCCTCGGCCTTCGCCTGCGCCGAGATGGCATCGGCGCCCGGCTCCTTGTACCAGGGGCGCAGCCGGATGAGGGCCGGCCGGATGCCGGTGGCGAGCAGGAGGGCGGTGCCCTTGGGCAGGGCACGGATCTTGTCGGGCGGCAGGATCGACTCCTGCCGGTAGGAGTACGAGCGTTGCGTGCCGTCCTTGCTGCGGGACAGGCTCGGCGTGCGCACGTCGTGTTGGCCGACCAGCGTCGAGATCTTCTGCACGAAGTCGGCGTCGTCCAGGCCCGCGCCGAGGAGCTTGACGGTCGCCGCGCTCCACAGCGCGTCCATCCCCACCTCGCCCCACACCCGGGCGCCCTGCCGGTAACTCTGCAGCAGCGTCACCACGTTGATGCCGCGGGAGCCGAAGTGCGAGTAGAGGTCGGGCAGATCGGAGATGCGGCACACGTTGGCGGCCTCGTCGAGGACCGCGGTCAGCGGCGGGTCCAGGCGTCCGCCCATGCGCTCCGCGGCCACCACGCCCGCCCGCATCGTCGCGTCCGCGAGGCCCGCGATGACCCCGGCCGCCGAGCCGCCGCCGTCCTTGGACAGCAGGTAGAGGGTGTCCGTGCCGACGACATGCCGGTCCGGGCGGAACTCGGGGAGATACGGATCCGGGGTGACCCAGGCGAGGATCTCCGGGTCCAGGAGACAGGACACGGTCTGCCGGGCGGTCTCGTAGATGCCGTCCCGGGTCTCCACGGCGCCGCGCACCGTGCCCTGCAACTGCTCGGCCATCGCGATCAGCCCGGCGTCGCGCAGCAGGTCGATCGGGGTGCGGTCGGCGGGGTCGGCGAGCCAGCCCAGCAGGGCGGTGACCGGGGCGCCGCCGCGCGCCGAGGCCAGGAAGAGCGCGGTGAGCGTGTTCTGCGCGGCCGAGATCCAGAAGTCCTTCTTCGCGCTGTCGTCGTTGACGGACGCGACGAAGTGCCCGGCCAGCCGGCGGGCGCCCTCGATGGTGTGGCAGTCGCCGAGCAGGTTCCACCACATGGCGCGCTCGGTGTGGGCGATGCCCTGCGGGTCGAACGTCCACACCCGGCCGGCCTTCGCGCGTTCGGCGCGGGTGACGGCGTAGACGTCGGACTTGTTGGAGGTCAGCAGGACGGCGCCCTGGGCGCGCAGGACGCGGGGGACGGCGATGCCGGTCGACTTGCCGGCCCGCGGGGCCATCAGGTCGAGTTCGACGTCCTCGTAACTGCTGCGCAGCTCGGGCCCCTTGGGGTCGAGGTCGCCGAGCAGGTTGCCGGTCTCGTCGGGGTGGAGTTCGTCCCGGCCCTTGAGGCCGGGGCGCAGTTCGCGGGCCCGGGCCTCGATGCCCTTGGGGCACATGCTCGCCAGCTCGCGCCGGCCGGCCAGGCCCTTGGTGCGGCCCGCCCGCGCCAGCAGCAGTCGTACGACGACGACCGCGGGAACCGCGATCAGGGCGAGCAGGCCGAACATCCCGCCGTAGACCGCGGCCGGCGGGGTGCCCGGCCACAGGTTCCCGGGTCCGTCGCCGACGAGGTGCGAGGCCGTGGAGAGGGCGAACGGCGGCGCGTCCCAACCGTGTCCGGTGATCCCGGCGCCCAGCGTGCCGCCGGCCCAGCCCACGGTGAACACGGTGAGGGAGGCCGCGGCGACGGCCGCGATCGCCCACGGGGCGAGGTCGTGGACGCCGCTGGTCGAGGGCGCTCCGCCGGTCATGCGGTCCACCTCCCGGGCAGCTGCCGGGGTTCCTCCTGGGCGGCCCGCGCGACCTGCGCCGCGGTGTGCGCGACGGCCTGTTCCACGGCCGTCTCGTTGGGTGTCCAGCGGGTGTTGGTGTTGTGCAACCGGCGTTCGGCGTCGGTGATGGCGACCTTGATGGGGATGCCGGGCCGGCCGCCGACCTTGATCAGGAAACGGCCCCGGCCGGGCGGTTCCTCGTGCTCGCCGGAGACGCCCCAGCCGGGCGGCGAGGACCAGGACGACACCAGCTCGATCTCGCGCCGGGACAGGCCCACCACCTTGCCGAGGTCCTCCATCTCGGCCTTCGGCAGCCCCGCGCAGACCACCATCCCGGCCCGTTCGACGAAGCCGCGGGCCTTGGCGCGGTCGGAGTCGGTGCCGAGGGCCTCGGCGTCCTTCAGGGTGTGGGTGATCTTGGCGTCGCCGAGGCCCAGGGACCGGTTGAGGCGGGTCAGCGCGTCGATGCGGTCGACGATGCCGGAGGCGGCCCGCAGCGGGCGCCACAGTTCGTCGAGGACGGTGAAGAACCAGCGCCGGGGCGCCAGCCCGGCGTCCGCCAGGGCGTGCGAGGCGGCCACCGTGCCCAGCCCGTCCGACCAGGCGGCGAGCATCGCGGCCGCGGTCAGCTGGGTGTCGGCCTCGCCGATGCCGGAGATGTCGATGCACACCGCCGGCGCGTCCGGGTCGATCCGGGTCGAGGTCTCGGAGGCGAAGGTGTCGCCCAGCGGGCCGTCGAGGATGCCGAGCAGCGAGCGGTGCAACGGGTCGACGGCATCCCGGTAACGGGTGTCGTCGCCGCGGTCGAGGGTCACCGCCCGCACCCGGTCGGGCCCTTCGGTGAGCACCCGCAGCAGGTCCGGCAGCAGCGCCGGGCGACCCTCCGGGGTGCGCTCGCGGATGTGGTGCAGCACGGCGGAGAGCACGGACTGCTCGTGGTCGTCCATGGGGCGGCCGCGCACGATGGTGACCAGCGCGGCCACCATGTTCAGCACGCGGCCGTGCGTCTCGGCCTTCAGGACCTCGCCCGCCTCGCCGCCGATCCGCGCCGCTGCCGCGCCCATCGCGCCCGGGTCCAGGACGTTGATGCCGCCCCGGCCGCGCCCGATGGAGATCACCTGGCCGCCCAGCGCGCGCACGGTGTCGGCGTAGTCGGGCTTGAGGTCGCCGAGCACCAGCGGTACGACACCGGTGGCGCTGAGCCCGATCAGCATCCGGTTGACCAGCGTGGACTTGCCCAGGCCCGGCATGCCGAGCATGAACAGCGACGGGTTGGAGATGTAGCGGGCCCGCGTGAACCAGTTCAGCGGGTCTCCGCACACGGTGGCGCCGGTGAACAGGTGCTGCCCGAGCGGCACTCCGGTCATCGGCGACCCCGAACCGGCGGCGAACGGCCACATGCCGCAGGCCTGCACGGTGGTGGCCCGCCACATGGTCGGCGGATCCATGTAGCCGACCCGGCCGCCGCCGGGGCCGTACCAGCCGCGCGGCGGGATGTAGAGCTCCTTGGGGCGGGCGGTCTTCTTACCGCTGTCGGCCTTCTTTCCCCCCGGCTTCTTCTCCGCCCAGGACGGGTCGAGTTCCGCCAATGACGCCGCCGAAGCCGCCCCCGCCGGTGACCGCCACGCCGTCTCCTCGGCGAGCCGGTCCGCCCGCTCCGCCTTCTTCTCCTGGCTCCGGCGGCTCACAGCGCCTCCTGCAGCTCGTGCGGGATCAGGGTCTGCTCCCACGGAAGGATCCCGGCGGGCAGCGTGCAGGCGAACGCGGCCGCCTGCATCCGGTCCGCCGGCCGCATCAGCACCCGCGAGGCAGCGGTCAGGTTCCGTACGGCGACGGTCGCGTCCGCCAGCTGGTCGATGTCGTCGACGGTGACCGTCAGCATCAGCGAGAACTCCACGAGGCCGGCGCCCGACGCCTCCTCCGCAGCGGTCTGCTCGGCCGCCCGCATCTCCGAGGCGGCCCGCGCCTGCACCATGCCCCGCCCCGACGTGGCCATGAACTGGGCCGCGCGCCGGTCCGCCTCGACGATCCGCGCCGAGGTGGCCGGGTCGATGGGCCGGTAGACCAGCGCGACCCGCTTGCGGCGGGTGCCGGGCGACGCCTCCAGTAGACCCCGCAGCACCGAGGACCGTACGGTGCCGCGCGGCGCCAGCGTCAGCAGCCAGGTCCGGGACACCCCGGAGTCGTGCTGGTAGCTGCCCACGGTCTCCACGGCGGCGGCCGGCCCGGCGTCGTCCCACTCCAGGCCCGTACCGCCGTACGTGGCGCGGGCGTCGAGGACGTCGGCGGCGACCGCGGGGTCGTAGGCGACCCGCACGACCTCGGCGATCCGCTCCGCCGACAGCGGGTACGCGGCCCCGCCGCCGGCCGCGACGAGCCCGCTGAGCAGGCCGGGGATCCGGATGGCGAGGTCGGTGATCACGTCCTCCTTGCTGCGCTTCTGGCCCGCGGGCATGCCGTAGGTGAGGGTGACGTAGGTGTGCATCTCCGAGGAGGCGGTCGGATAGCGCTCGACGACCTCCTCCATCACCGCGCGGGCCGCGGGCGGTGCGTCGGGGCGGATGCGCGGCAGTACCTCGTGGGCGAGGGTGGTGCCCGGGTCGGGCGCGGTCTCCACGATCAGGGAGGCGCCGCGCAGCCCGGGCTCGTGGGACAGCCGGGCCAGCCACTCGCCCCACAGGGCGACCCACACGTCCACCTGGTCGGGGTCGACCAGCGAACCGCCGTCGGGATCGCAGCCCAGCACGATCGTGTACAGGTTGCGCGCCGGGTGGTGCAGGACGCCGAAAGGACGGTCGTAGGCGTCCCGGCCCTCGATGGCAGCCACCTTGTTCAGCAGCCCCGGCGGGCGGAACCGGCCGCCCGGCCGGGCGGACAGCGGCCCGGACACGTACAGGTGGGCGCCCTTGGCCTTGCGGCTGCGCCAGCCGATGCGCAGGGCGAGCAACTGGTAGACGTTGCGCCCGTCCTGGGTGCGCAGGGCCAGCGGCGTCAGGAACAGCACGACCGGGACGAGCACGACCAGCGCCGCGTACAGCGAGATCAGGGAGGCGAGCAGGGTGACGACGAGCCCACCGAAGACACCGAACGTGCCGACGAGCCCGAGCGGTCCGAGCCCCGGCCGCCGTGGCCGGCGCCAGTTCCCGTAGGTCGGATGAGTCACGGCTTCCGTGGACATGGGGTCCGGACTTCCCTTCATGAGGTGAGGTGATGGGGCTACGGCGCTGGGCCGGGGGAGTCGGTGACGGGGAGGGCCGCCGGACTCTCCGGGGGGAGCGGGAGTCCGGCGGCCCGTTCAGGGGACGGCACGCCCGGGGGGCGGGCCGCCGCCGGGTCAGCGGTGCGGGCTCGGGTTGTGGCCCTGGTCGCCGTCGGCACCGTCCAGGGAACCGGAGGCGGCTCTGCCGAGAACCTGCGCCGCGGTCACCGCCGCGGCGACCGCCACACCGGCCGGTCCTCCGGCAGCCGCCGCGGCCCGGCCGGCCCCGCTCGCCGCGCCTCCGCCGCCGGCAGCGGACCCGCCGCCACCGGCCGGGCCGGACTTGCCGCCGCCGGAGGATCCGCCCGCGCCGTTGGCGCCGGACGAACCGGAGCCGCCCGACGCGCCGGACGCGCCGCTCGGACCCGACTGGCCCCGGCTGCCGGAACCGCCCCCGGCGCCGCCGAGCGACCGGGCGCCGCTGGCCAGGCCGCCGCCCACCGACTGCATCGCCCCGGAGTACGCCGAACTGCCGCCGAGGGCCGCGGTGGCGGGCACCACGAGCTTCAGCAGCGCGGGCAGGGCGACCGCGGACAGAAGCATTACGCCGATACCGGCGATGCGTTGGTTGACGGCTGTCTCGACGGCGTCCTTGGAACCGGCCTGCCCCTGGTTGATCATCGCTGATCCGGCGTAGAGCACGAGCGCCGCCGCGGGCTTGTACAGGAGCCAGGCGATCATCCAGCCGATGTGCTTGCGCCACCAGCCGGCCCCCCAGTCGGTCATCGAGGCCGCCGCGGCCAACGGGAGGGTGCCGAGGAGCAGGATCATGACGCCGAGCCTGATGTACATCAGGATCGTCTGGATGATCCCTGCGATCAGCAGCAGGAAGGCGAGGACGAGGAGCAGGAACGGCTCGATCCCGGCCTGGTCGGAGCAGTAGCCGACCGAGTTCAGCGTGCCCTGCGTGCTCTGGTTGAACAGGTGGCTGGAGTAGCTGTCCGCGACATCGGCGGCGGCCATGACGATGGTGGTGGCCGCGCCCGAGACGAGGATGACCCGCAGGATGCCCTTCAGGGCGGTCGTACCCGCGGTGCCGCGCCGTTCCACGGCCATGCGGGCGGAGGCGAAGAGCAGCGAGCCGACGGCGAGGTAGACCACCAGCCACTGGGTCTGGCCGTTGACGTCCTTCGAGACGGTCGTCCCGGTCAGGGTGGGCACCCTGGTGATCAGGGCCGCGTACACGGAGACGGCGCCGTTGAGGATGGTCTTGGCGATCAGGGTGACGATGGTGCCGATCGGGTCGCCAAGGAAGTCGAAGAAGCCCTTGGCGAAATCGAGGAGCGGGCTTCCGGTCGAACAGCCCATGTCACACCCCCCACAGGACGAAGCCGTTGGTGTTGCCCTGGATGGTCGTCACCTGTGAGTGCAGTGAACCGTCGGCGTTCGGCACGACCTTCCAGTCCCCGTTGCTCCAGCGCACGAGGACGGCGGTCGCCGCGTAACCCTGCCCGGTCCGGAGCAGCAGCCTGACGTTCGCCGCGTCTGCGGTGTACGAGGTCACGGAGAAACCGGCGTACGAGGCGACGGCGGTGTTACCGGCCTGCTCGGCGCTGTCTATGTCCGCGACGGTCTGGCGCTGGATGGAGAACAGGTCCCGGCCGTGCCCCGCCACGACCTGCTGCCGCGCGACGGCCCGCCAGTCGGACCCGCTCATCCGGGAGGGGATGACGGTGGCGGCCAGCACCGCGCCGATGGGCGTGTGCGCGAAGCACCAGCGCAGGGACCCCGTCGTCCGGGTGGGCCCGGCCGAGCCGGAGACCGGCACGCGCGCGATGCCGAGCGTGTGCCAGCTGATGTCCTTCGGCGCCGACTCGGGCAAGGCGTCACCCCCGCTGTCATCGGTGTGGCAGCCCAGGGGCCGGCCGCCCCGCGAGGCGGAGGTGCCGGACAGCGGGCCGTCGGAGACCGCCGCGCCCATGCGGTCGCCGCCGGTGTCGTGCTCCGAGGTCAGAGCAGTGAACCCGCCCGCCAGCACCACGACGGCGAGGAACCCCGCCGACAACTGCCAGTTGCGTTGCTTCCAGTACGGCCCGGACTCCTCGGTCCGACGCTGCCTGCGCATGAGCATCACGACGTCCGCCGGCTCAGTTGAAGACGAAGCCGACCAGCGGCCCGGCAGTGGAGACCAGCACGCAGCCGCCCAGCACCATGCCGAGGCGGCTCATGTGCTCCGAGCTCTCGCCGCGCTTGAGGGAGACGGCCATCATCGCGCCGGTGATGAGCACGCCCAGCACGCCGGCCGCGGTGCCCGCCCAGGCGACGATGCCGAGGACGGTGTTGACCTTGGCAGCCAGGTCACCGGGAGCGTTGCTCGTCGGCTGGGGCACGGTGGAGGCACCGGGCGAGGGCGCGGCGACGATGACGTTGGCGGCTTCGACAAGCAATGAGGACATTCGGATCTCCGAGGAATCGGTGCCCCGCGTGAGCGGTGGGCGAAGGGATGGCTGTCGATCGGAAAGGTGCGGGACAGGCCTACGGCCCGAGGAGGGACAGGTCGCCGAGGAACGCGACGAGCGGACCGGCCGTCGTGGCGACCAGACAGGCCAGTGCGACGTAGAAGACACCGCGGAAGTGCGCGCCGCCCTCGCCCGGTTCACCCCGGTTGAGCTGCACCGCCATGTTGATGCCGACGACCATCAGCCCGAAGACACCGGCGGCCGAGACGCACCAGGCGAGGGCGTTGATGATCGTGTGCGCACCCTCGGGCGGGGTGTACGTGTCGGCCAGGAACCGGGCGACCGGCAGGGCACGCGTCATGACGCGGCCCCCTCGGCGTACAGCTCGCTTCCCACCAGCTCGGCGAGCCTGTCGAACTGCCGGGGCAGGACCTTCGGGCTGCCGCCGGTGCGCCACGCCGGTATCCACGGCACGCGCTGCACCCGTGCGGCCGATCGCAGCACACGGACCCGGCGCAGCAGGCCGAGCGGCAGCCGGCCGGGGGCGTCCGCGACGAGGACCACTGCCAGCAGTTCCAGCCCCTGCGGGGCGCGGCCGTCCTGCAGCGAACCCAACGCCTGGGACACCGACCGCAGTCCGCGCGCGCTGGTCCGCCCGACCAGGACGACCCGACGCGGCTCACCCCGGGACGGGTCGGGCCAGCGCGCCCCCACGTCCACACCGCCGAGCACCTCGACCAGCGAGGTCACCCCGGCGCCGCCGTGGGCCTTGACCCAGCCGACCTCGTTCCGCGACCGGCCCCGGGCCGCCCTCGGCCGCCGGGGCTCACTCCAGGCGTGCTCGGCGGCGGGGGCGGCGGAGAGGCGCCGGGTGCGGGGCTGGACGGCGGGCTGACCGCCGGTGCGGGTGGAGGCGGGGGTGGTGGCAGGAGGCGGGGCCGCCGCAGTCGCGGGGGCTGCAGTCGGCTGCGCGACGGCGGCCGCCGGCTGTACGGCAGTGGTGGCCGCGGCGTGGACGGGGACCGCGGACACGGTGGCCGGTACCGGGACCGGCGCCGGTGCGACGCCGACGCCGTGGCCGACGTGCGGGGGCTGCACCGCCGGACCGGCGCCCTCGCTCTGGGGTGC
The DNA here is from genome assembly GCF_050214755.1 of Streptomyces sp. C1-1. Lineage (NCBI taxonomy): Bacteria > Bacillati > Actinomycetota > Actinomycetes > Kitasatosporales > Streptomycetaceae > Streptomyces > Streptomyces sp. C1-1. Next base: position 7,089,594 of record NZ_CP189826.1, read on the forward strand.
GGAAGGCGGGGGAGCGGGCTGCGGGGACCTCGGCCCCCGCACCCAACCTCCCCGGCCCGACGGCGTCGCCGAAGGTGTGCCCATGTGTGCCCCGCCCCCCTCTTGCCTCGTACGTCCGCTGCTCTGACTCATTTGGTTTCCACCGTTTTGAACTTATTTGTTCTGGAGCCCGTTTCGATCTGCCGAGCCCGACGGACAGCACAACGGGCCGTCCAGGCACAGCGGTTCAAGGCGAGGGGAAGAAGGCGGACACCCATGGGCGTGGAGACGGGCGAGAAGGGCGGCCCCGCGGCACCGGCACCGGTTCAGCCGGACGAGGAGGGCCAGTCGAAGGCCGTCAGGAACACGGCGATCGCGGCCGGCGGCGCGGGCTGCCTGCTGTTCCCGCTCGGTCTGGCCGGCGGGACCGTCATCGTCATCGTGTTCTGCGGGTTCGGGGTCCTGCTGGCCCCGCTGATCGCGATCTACCTGCTCTTCCACGGCATCTTCGGCGGCGGTGGCGGGGGCGGCGACGTACCCGGCCCCAGCGACGCGAGTTCGGTGCTGGCCGTCTTCCAGGGGGACGGCCACGGCGACCTGGACACCTCCACGGTCCCCGAGGACCTCGTCGACCCGATCCAGAAGGCCGGCCAACTGTGCAGCGCCATCGGGCCGATCGTGATCGCCTCCCAGATCGAGAAGGCGTCCGGCTTCAACGCCTCCCTGGTCGGCCCCGACGGCAGGCAGGGCATCTCGCAGCTGCCGCCCGACGTCTTCACGAAGTACGGCAAGGACGACGACGACAACGGCAAGACCTCCGCGCTGGACGCGAAGGACTCGATCATGGCGCAAGGGCGCTACATCTGCGCCATGGCCGACGAGGCCCAGAAGATGATCGACGCCAACGAGGCCACCGGCAGCGTCCTCGATCTCGCCCTCGCCGGCTACGACGTCGGGATCGACGCCGTCCGCGCCGCCAAGGGCGTGCCCAGGACCGCGGAGGCCCAGGGCTATGTCGCGGCCGTACGCGCCCAGTTCGCCAAGTACGCGGGGGTCGCCGCCATCCCGTCCGGGACGCCCACCCCCACCGGCATCCAGACCTCCCTGCCCACCGCCGTCCCCACCGAGTCCCTCACCCCCACGTCCACTCCCTGAGGAGGAACGCCATGGACCGCTACGAGGTGTACATCTCCGACGAGGGACTCGCCGCGATCGACGGCGAACCCCTGGTCCCCGAGCCGGGCCAGTCCGTGCACGAGGCCGTCCTGGACCGGCTGCAGCGGTACGCCGCCGAACGCGCCGAAGCCGTCGAGGCAACCGTGAACGACAGCCCCGATACCGGCCACTTCGTCCTGGAGGTCGCCCCGGACGGCTCCAGCCGGGTCCTCGCCTCCGCGGGAACACCGGAGCTCGATGAGGGGGCCGAGGACGAGCCGGACAAGGATCCCGAAGCGGGATCCCGGGTCGAGTTCGGGCCGGTTGCCGAGCCGGATTCCGCGACCGGGCTTGAAGCCGGCTACGAGCCCGAGCCGGAGGGCAAGGCTCATGCCGGAGCCGGAGCCGGAGCCGGAGCCGGAGCCGGAGCCGGAGCCGGGGCTGGGGGCGATGTCCGCGAGCTGAAGACGGAGTTCGGCGCCGAGGCCGGAGGCGGGGCCGCGGCCGGAGACGGCCCCGAGCCGGAGTCCGAGATCGCACCCCACGACGACTTCGCCCTCCCCGCCCGCCGGCCCAGGCCCGCCTCCCCCCTGGGCTCGGCTGTCGCGACCGCCGTCGCCCGTGCCACCGCCGCCGCGCGGGCGGCCGCCGAGGGCCGGGCGGCCATCCCGAGCCCGGCCATCCCGAGCCCGGCCATCCCGAGCCCGGTCGGCCCGAACCCAACCGCCCCGAACCCAACCGCCCCGAACCCAACCGCCCCGAACCTGGCCACCACCTCCGTGCCCGCCGTCGTACTTCCCGCGGAACTCGCCGGACCCGTCGGTCGTATCCACGCTCTCGCGACCGTCGGCCGGCTGGACGAGGCGCACCTGCTCGCCAACCGGCTGCGTGAGAGCCTCACCGAGGAGGCGGGCGCCGAGGATCCGCGCGCGGTGGAGGCGCGGGCCGTGGAGGCCTACATCGCCCACCTGCGCGGCGACCACCGGGAGGCCACCGTGCTGGCCCTGGCCGTGGCGAGGATCCGGTGCCGGGCCGGGGACCGGCGGGCGTCGGAGGAGGTGGCCCGGGCGGCGGCCGCCTGGCAGCGGATCGACGACGACCGCGCCGCCGTGGCGCACGGCCGCGAACTGCTGCACATGTGGGACCGGTTGCACCGCCGCGGTCTGCTGGCGTCCGAGGACGCGGAACTCGCCGACCGGGTCCGCAGACGCGTCGACGCTCTGGAGGCCGCCTACGTCTGACCACGCCCGCGCCCTCCCTTGACGCCCGCGACCTGCGCGTATATCGCCCCGTCCATCGTGTGGACCGATCGTCAATCACCGTGTGGCCCGCTCGTCGAACGAATGTGCATCGACCGTCGCGACACTCCGAGCTCCAGGCGGCCTTCGCCCCCGTCCGCGGACCGGGGCAGGCCGCCCCGAGGAGCAGGAGCACACCATGAACGTGACGGTCATCGGATCCGCGAGCGCGGTCTCCCCCGAGGAACGGGCGCTGCGGGACCTCTACCTGGAACACGGCCCGGCGCTCTACTCGTACGTACTGCGCATGCTGGGCGGAGACACCCACCGCACGGAGGACATCCTCCAGGAGACCCTGCTGCGCTGCTGGAACAAGCAGACCCTCGCCGACAGCGAGGGCATGGCGGTACGCCCGTGGATGTTCCGGGTCGCCCGCAACCTCGTCATCGACGCGCACCGGACGAGGACGGCGCGGCCGACGGAGATCAGCGGCAACTCCTGGCTGAGCGACATGTCCGCCGAGGTCGACGACATCGAACGGATGCTGTCGTCGATCGTGGTGCAGGACGCCTTGCGGTCGCTGACGCCGGCCCACCGCGAGGCGCTGCGGGCGACGATCTTCGCGGACCGCACCACGCAGCAGGCGGCCGAGGCACTGGGCGTCCCGCAGGGCACGGTGAAGTCGCGGGTCTACTACGCCCTGCGCAGCCTGAAGGCGGCACTCGAGGACAGCGGGGTGCGCTGAGCGCCCGCGCCTCAGACGGCCGGTCCCCCCGGTGCCGGTTCGGCCGGCTCGCCCAGCTCGCGCAGTTCGCGCCGTACCTCGTCCGCCTCCGCGTGGCCGAGTTCCTCCAGCAGGGCCAGCGCGGCCCGGCGTGCCGCGCGGGCGGCGTCCCGGTCGCCGAGGGCGAGACGGGCGTCGCCGAGATGACGCAGCACGTCGGACTCCAGATAGCGGTCGCCGATCCCGTGGAACAGCCGCGCCGACCTCTCGAAGTGCCCGATGGCCTCCGCGTGGTGGGCGAGATGGTGCAGGGCGTAGCCGAGCGTGTCCTGTGTCGAGGCCTCGCCGTAGGGGTCGCCGAGCTCCTGGTAGAACAGGACGGCCTCCTCACAGCGTTCGAGGGCCTTCTCGTGCTCCCCCAGCAGGATGTACGTCCACGCGACCTGGTTGAGCACACCGGCCTCGCCGCTGCGGTCGTCCTCGCACCGGTACAGCTCGATGGCCCGCGCGTAGTGGTCGAGTGCGGCGTGGCGGCGGTCCGTCCGGTTGCACAGATAGGCGAGGCCGCGATGCACCCGGGCCTGGCCGCCGGCGTGGTCCGCCGACCGGAACAGTTCCAGCGCGTCCTCGAGGTGACGCCGCGCCTGCGCGGCGTGGTCGAGCTGGGAGTGCGCGACGCCGAGCCCGCACAGCGAGTACGCCTCACCGATCACGGAACCGAGCGCCCGGGCCGACCGCAGCGCCGCGCCGTTGATCTCGAGGAGATCGTGCCAGTAGCCGAGCCGGTTGAAGTAGACGTCCAGGGCCGCCGCGGTGCGCCACGCGTGCGTGTCGAACCCGTGCGTGGCGGCGTGCGCGACGATCTCGCGCAGCACGTACCGCTCCGTGCGCAGCCACGCGGTCGCCTCCGCCCGGTCGTTGAACCGCAGTGGCGTGGCGTCCGTTGTGCTCGCCGGAAGGGGGATGGTCTCCCGGAAGGGGTCGAGGACCATGGAGGCGTCGTGCGCGGTGAACAGGAAGTGATCGTGCATCCGCAGCAGCGCCGCCCGGCACACCGCCTCGCCGTCCTCGTCCTCGGTGAGCTCCGCCGCGTAGGCGCGCAGCAGATCGTGGAAGACGTACCGGCCCGGAGCGCGTTCGATGAGCAGGCTGGCCCCGGTCAGCTCGGTCAGCAGGGTGCGGACCCTGCGCCGGTCCACGCCGGCCAGTGCGGCGGCCGCGGCGACGGTGATGTCCGGACCGGGGTGCAGGGCGAGCCGCCGGAAGAGACCGGCCGTCTCCGGCGACAGGGCGTGGTACGACCAGGAGAAGACGGCGCGTGCGTCGGTGCCGGCGTCGCCGCCGGCGAAGGCGTCCAGACTGCCGTGGTCCTGACGGAGTTCCTCGGCGATGCCGGCGAGCCGGAAGCCGGGGTTGAGGGCGGCCCGCGCCGCCACGATCGACAGGGCCAGGGGCAGCCCGGCGCACAGGCCGACGATGGCCCGGGCGGCCTCCGGCTCGGCGTCGACGCGGGCGTCGCCCAGCCGCCGGGCGAGCAGTTCGAGGGACTCCTCGGCGGACAGCGGGTTCAGCGCGAGCGGATGGGCGCCGTGCCGGGCGACCAGGCCGCTGAGCCGGCTGCGGCTGGTGACGATGACGAGGCAGCCGGGGGCGGCGGGCAGCAGCGGCGTCACCTGCTCGCTGTCGGCGGCGTTGTCCAGCACGATCAGCACACGCCGGTCGGCGAGAACACCGCGGTAGAGGGCCGCCCGCGCCTCCAGCTCCTCGGGGACCGCCTGCTGGGCGACCCCGAGCGCGACGAGGAACGTCTCGATCGCCTCGCCGGGGTTCATCCGCGAACCGGACGGGTCGTAGCCGCGCAGGTTGACGTAGAGGCTGCCGTCGGGGAAGCGGTGGGCGATCCGGTGCGCCCAGTGCACGGCGAGGGTCGTCTTGCCCGCGCCGGCCATCCCGCTGATCAGGCCGATCACGCTGGTCTGCGGATGCCCCTGGTCGGGCAGCAGCGCGGCGGCCCCGTCCAGTTGTGCCCGGCGGCCGGTGAACGTCGCGAGGTCGGTGGGGAGTTGAGACGGCCGTACGGCACTCACCCCATGACCGGGTCCGCCCGGCCCGTCATCGGTGCGGTCCGCGCCCCCCGCGTCCGTCGGCCCGCTCCCGCCCTCAACGAAGGGCACTTCGCCCGGCCCACCGGCTTCGGCCACCGCGCCGAAGCCGGCCCCCGCCGCACCGAAGAGATCGCCGGAACCGGTGGTCGGGCCGGAGCGGTGGCCGGCACCCGGCGCCGTGTCCGGGAGGCCGCCGCCGGCCGGAGCCTCCCGCCGGGAAGGCGGTGGCGTCGAACCGGAACCCCCGTCCGTGAGCAGCCCGGCGCGTACGGCGAGCAGCGACGGGCCGGGCTCGATGCCGAGTTCGTCGACGAGGGTGCGCCGGGTGCGGTCGTACACGGCGAGGGCCTCCGCCCGGCGTCCGCCGCGGTACAGGGCGAGGACGAGGAGTTCGCACAGCGCCTCCCGCAGGGGGTGCGCCTCGTACAGGGCGGTCAGTTCGGGCAGCACCCGGGCGTGCTGCCCGAGGTCGAGCTCGATGCGCAGCCGCGTCTCCAGGGCGGCCAGCCGCCGTTCCTCCAGCCTGCGCCGCTCGGCCTCGGCACGCGGTCCGGGCACCCCGGCCAGCGGGGTGCCCTCCCACAATCCGAGCGCACTGCGCAGCAGTTGTACGGCGGTACGGTCGTCGCCCCCGGTGTGCCGCGCCCCGGCCCGGGCGACGAGGTCCTCGAACCGGTCGACATCGCTGACGACGGCGTCGGCACGCAGGGCGTACCCGTCGCCCAGGGACACCACGAGGCGCGGCGCCCCGTCCGCGGGCCGGTCGGGTTCGAGGAGTCTGCGCAGCCGGGAGACGTAGGTGCGCAGCACGGAGACGGCGGCCGTCGGCGGGTCGGCGCCCCATATCCCGTCCACGAGTTCGCCGACGCCGACCGCCCGGCCCCGGCGCAACAGCAACAGTGCGAGGACGGCACGCTGTTGAGGGGGGCCGAGCGTCAGTTCCGTCTCCTGACGCCAGCCGCGCGGCGGACCCAGCAGAGAGAACCGGAACGACACCATTGCACTTGTGTCCACGCCGGGGACAGTAGCCGCAGAAACCGTGGCTCGTAACTTCGAACAGCTATTCCCGGACAGGCGTCAGGACAGCGCCGCCCCCGACACCGCCGTGGCCGTCACGGTGTTGTCGCACTCGGCGAACACCCCGTCGTCCAGGGCGACCTGGTGGAAGCCGGCACCCGGCAGGCCGATCACCATCGTCGGGTACGTCGTCGGCGTGGCGCCGGACTTGCAGTAGCCGTCGGCCTCGCCCTGGACCTGCACGAAGGTCAGCTTGAGCCAGGCCTTGCCACCGGGGGCCAGCTTGACCTGGCCGGCGGTGCCGGTGGGCGTCACCTTCAGCGGGGCGTTGTGCTGCGGGGAGCCGTTGCCGGCACCGGCCACCGTGGGGTGGCCCTGCAGGACGCAGGTCTGCTTGGAGGTGTTGGTGAACTCGAAGACCGCCGCGCCGGTTCCGGTGCCGACCGGACGGTTGGCGGCCTGGTGGGCGGTGACGTCCAGGGCGGTCGCCGCACAGGTCTTCACGGCCGTACCCGAAGAGCCGGAGCCCGAACCGGAGCCGGAGCCGGAGCTGGAGTGGGAGACGGGGGAGGCGGTCGCGGGCGGCGCCGACGGAGCGGAGCTCGGAGCCGAGGAGCCCGCCGTGGAGGAGGACGAGGCGGACGCCGAGGCGCTGGGCGTCTGCGAGGAGCCGCCGGTGCCGGACGCGGAGTCGCTCGACTGGCAGGCGGTCACCGCCAGCGCCGCGGAGAGCGCGGCCACCGCCAGCGCGGCCTTGCGGACAGTGTCGACGTGATGCATGAGGTTCCCCCGAAGTCGGTTCGCACGAGCCGGTCCCCGCCGGCTTTCGCCGAGGGAGACCGATCTCGGGCACCACGGGTTTCCCCTGTGCGTCACCTGTGACGCAGCGGTGACAGAACGCCGGTCAGGCCGCCGTCGCCGCCGCTTCCTCCTCCTTGGCGATGCCCACCGTCGCGTCCTGGTCGCCCTTGCCGCCCAGCGCGATCACGCTGAGCAGACAGCAGGCCAGGGCGGCGATGCCGCAGACGACGTACCCGATCGCGTAGCCGTTGCCGAGGGCCTCCAGGGCGATGGGCACCCCGCCGCCCGGCGGGGACGCCGGCGGGACCGAGTTGGAGGCGAGCGGGCCGCCCTCCGCCGCGACCTGCGCCGCCGCGGCCTTGGCCTGGGCGGACAGGTCGGAGGCGGCGAGCTTCTGGGTGAACTCGTCGGCGGCGCGGCTGAGCGCGATCGCGCCGATGACCGCCGGGCCGAGCGTGAAGCCGAAGTCGCGCAGCAGGCTGGTGGAGGCGCTGGCCATGCCCGCGTAGCGGACCTCGACCGTGTTCACGGCGGTCGCCGTGATCGAGGAGACGGTCAGCGCGAAACCGATGCCGACCAGGCCGATGGGCAGGATCAGCGAGGTCAGGGCGCGGTCGTGGACCGAGAGGGTGGCGGCCACGAAGTCGCCCGCCGCCATCAGGCCCAGACCGGAGCCGAGCACCCAGCGCGCGCTGACCCGCTCCAGCAGCCGGGAGATCAGCGGCATCAGCAGCAGCGTCCAGGCGTTGAGCAGAATGAACGCGAACGAGCCGCGCAGTGGGCTCTGGTGCTGGATCGGACCGAGCCGGATGCTGGTGGCGTACGCGGTGCCGAGGTAGCTGAACATGCCGACCACCGCGACGAACGACGCCACCGCGAACGCCCTGTTGCGGAACAGGTCCAGGCGCAACAGCGGTGCCTCGGCGCGCAGTTCGGCCACGACGAACAGGCCGACGAACACCACGGCGACGACGTAGGCGATCACCACCGGTGTCGCGGTCCAGCCGTCCGCCGGGCCCTGGATCACCGCGTAGAGCAGGGCGAACATGCCGACGCCGATGGTGATCTGGCCGGCCAGGTCGAGCGAACGGCCCTCCGGGGCGCTGGAGTTCTGGGCGAAGAGCTGGCTGAGCAGCGTGCTGACCAGCGCCAGGCCCGTGACCACGATGAACGCCCAGCGCCAGGAACCGTAGTTGCCGGTGATGCCGCCCAGTACGGGGGCGACGAAACCGCCGCTGGACAGGGCGGCGGCCCAGATGGTGATGGTGCGGGCCCGGTCCCGGGCCGAGTGGGTCCCGGCGGCGATCATCGCGAGCGACGTCGGGAACAGCGCCGCCGCGCCCAGGCCGGCGATGGCCTGACCCAACCAGAGAACGTGGATGCCGGTGCTGGCGGCGGCCAGCGCCTCGCCGAGCACGAGCAGCCCGCCGCCGCCGACCAGCAGCCGTTTGCGGCCGAACAGGTCACCGAGGACGCCGAACGTCAGCTCCAGCACCGACACCGGCAGCAGGAACGCGTCCGAGATCCAGGTCAGCTGCGAGCCGACGGGGTGCAGGTCCTCCTGGAAGAGACCGTTGAGGGTGGCCGGCATGGCCAGGGCGATCTGCGCCAGACAGACCGCGAAGCAGCCGGCCACCAGCGTGCCGACGGGCAGCCCGCCGGACGCCGGTTTCGTGGCGGTGCCGTCGGGGTGGGTGCGGGTTTCGGTGGACACGTGGGGCTCCCCTTCGAGCGGAGGACGGGGACGGGGGCGGCGCCGGGAACGCTGCGAATGTAGGGCAGTTTTTCAACACCGGTCAATGAGTTGCCCAATATCCGCGCACACGGGTGCCCACAGAGGAAGCCCAGCACGCCGTTCAGCTGCGCAAACCCCCGTCAGAGGGGATCACCACCCCGTCACTCGCCCCCGGTCGACTCCGTCAGCCGCCCCGCGACGTACTCCTCCCGCAGCGCGGTCTTGCGGATCTTGCCCGAGCCCGTCAGCGGGAAGCTGTCGACGAACACCCAGGTGCGGGGCGTCTTGTGGGGCGCCAGCTGGGCGCGGACGTGGTCGAAGAGTTCCTTCTCGCTCACCCGGCCCCCCGGGGAGCGGCGGACGAAGGCGGCGACCCGCTCGCCCCAGACCGGGTCCGGCAGCCCGACGACGGCGATCTCGGCCACCTCGGGATGAGCGGCGAGGACCTGTTCGATCTCGCGCGGGTAGATGTTCTCGCCACCTCGGATGATCATGTCCTTGAGCCGGCCCTCGATGCGGCAGTACCCGCGGTCGTCCATCGAGGCGAGGTCGCCGGTGTGCAGCCAGCCGTCTGCGTCCACGGCGGCGGCCGTGTGGTCCGGGGCGTCCAGATAGCCGGTCATGACGTGGTAGCCGCGGGTGCACAGCTCGCCGGTGACGCCGGCCGGCACGACCGCGCCCGACGCGTCCACGATCTTCACCTCGGTCCGCGGCAGCGGCCTGCCGACGGTGTGGGCGCGGTCGTACGGGGTGTCGTCGAGGCGGGTGATGGTGATGCCCGGGGAGGCCTCGGTCTGGGCGTAGACGACCGCCATCGGCACGCCGAAGGCCTGCTCAGCCCGGCGGACCAGCTCGGGCGGGACGGTGGCGCCGCCGGACAGCACGTACCGCAGCGAGGAGAGGTCGGTGTCGGGGAACGCCGGGTGCTCCAGCATGGCGAGGAGCATGGTCGGCACACCGCCGGTCATGATTGGGCGTTCGGACGCGGTGAGTTCCAGCATCAGCCCCGGGTCGAAGTATGGCGGCAGCACCTGCGTGCCGAGGCCGGCGATCGCCGAGAGGGTGGCCAGCACGCAGCCCGCGGTGTGGAACAGCGGCATCGGGTTGAGCGCGGCCTCGCCGGGCCGCAGACCGAAGGTACGGACGTAGGCCAGGCGGGCGTTGTTGGTGATGCCCCGGTGATGCAGGACCACGCCCTTGGGCACACCGGTCGTACCCGAGGTGTACTGGATCTGGGCCGGCGACGAGGCCGCGACCTCGGGCAGCGCCACGCCGGGGGAGCCCTCGGCGCAGAACTTCCCCCAGTCCTCGAACAGCACGCTCGTGCGCAGGTCGGGCAGGTCGGCGCGGATCTCGTCCAGGGTTCCCGCCATCGGGTTCCCGCGGAACTCCCGGCGCAGGAAGACACCGCTCGCGCGGGAGTGGCCCAGCACGTGCCGCAACTCAGCGGCTTTCAGCGCCGGGTTGACCGTGACCAGCGTGATGTCCGCGAGGGCCGCGGCGAGTTCGAGGATCACCCACTCCGGGATGTTGTTCGCCCACACCGCCACCCGCTCGCCGGGCGAGAACCGGCCCAGCAGGGCCCGTGCGGCGCGTTCGGCCTCGTCGAGCAGTGCGGCGTACGTCCACCGGCGCCGTTCGGCGGGCTCCGGGACGCCCTCGACCAGGGCGACCGTGTCCGGTGCCGACCCGGCCGCCCGGCGCAGCAGCGCCCCGACGGTCTCGTCGAGCAGTTCCTCGTCGGATGCGCCCTGCCGGTACGACGTCGTCACCATGGCGTCAGTATCCGGCGGGAAGCCGCGCCGAAGACAGCCCTTTTGACGCCTCGTCACTCCGGCGCGGACGGTTCGAGGGAGCGTGCCGTGACCTTCTCCAGGTGCCTGGTGAACACCTCACGGGTGTCCGGGGTGAGCGTGCGCAGGGCCACCAGTGCCGTGATCACCACGTCGCACAGCTCGCCCTGGACGTCCTCCCAGGTGTGGGTCACGCCCTTGCGGGGGTTCTGGCCGGTCACGCCGATCACCGCCTGAGCGACCTCGCCGACCTCCTCGGAGAGCTTGAGGACGCGCAGGAGGAGCCCCTCCGTGCCGCCGTGCGGGCGGTCGCCGTCCAGCCAGGTCCACAGGGCGTCGACGGAGGACCAGACGTCGGGGGAGGAGGTACAGGATGCGGAAGGGGAGTGCTGATCGGTCATGGGACCCACCCTGTCACCCGTCCGCCGAAGGGAGAGGTCACTCCCCGGACAGCGACTCCTGTGCGTCGAACCCCGCCGCCGCCTCCTCCCGCTCCGGCTTCTTCAGCCTGCGGTTCCGCGCGCCCACGACCATCGCCGTGACCGCGGCCGTCGCACCGAGCGCCGCCGGGACCATCCAGCCGCGGTCCAGGACGTGACCGAGGGCGTGGTCGAGGGAGAGCCGGCCGGGGCCGGTGACCGCGAGGCCGGTGGCGGCCAGGCCCAGGGTGGCCGCGTACTCGTAGCCGCCCTCCTGGTTGAAGAAGCCGTTCGGGGCGTGTACGGCGGCCGCACCGGCCATCGCGCCGGCCGCCGCCGCACCGGCCGCGGGCGTCGCCAGGCCCAGCGCCAGCAGCGTGCCGCCGCCCGCCTCCGCCAGGCCCGCCGCCGTCGCGCTCGCCCTGCCCGGGGCATAGCCGACGGACTCCATGAACTGGCCGGTCCCCTCGATGCCGTGGCCGCCGAACCAGCCCAGCAGTTTCTGCGCGCCGTGCGCCGCCAGCACACCTCCGGCCCCCAGCCGGAGCAGCAGCAGGCCCACATCACGTCGGTCGAAAGCAGTCACGATGACTCCCGGGAAGGACAGGAACGGACAACGGCAGCAGACACAGGACAGTCCCCTCCGCGTATCCACCGTCGCATCGCCGACACCCGGCGGACTTCCGCGCGCCGCCGTTCGGGTGGCGGCGGCAGGAGAGCGGTGTGAGTCTGGCTGCCATGACGATTCAACCGGCCAAACTCAGCGACCCGGTCGTGCGCGCCTTCGTCACCGCTGTCAACGCCCACGACCGCGACGCGTTCATGGCCCTGCTGACCGACGACGCGACCATGTCGGACGACGGCTCCGACCGCGACCTCGGCGACTGGATCGACCGGGAGATCTTCTCCTCCCACGGTCATCTGGACGTCGACAACGAGTCCCGGGGCGGTCGGGCGCTCGTCGCCCACTACCGCAACGACACCTGGGGCGAGATGCGCACCCGCTGGAGTTTCGACGTCACCGACGACGGCAGGATCGCCCGGTTCGAGACCGGGCAGGCGTGACACCTCCGGTGAAAGGGCTTGCCCTGGTGTGCACTCCAACTCCTAGCGTCTGTGTCCATGGAGACCAACAGGACTTTGGGACGCGGCGGGATCGAGGTCAGCGCCCTCGGCTTCGGCTGCTGGGCGATCGGCGGTGAGTGGTCCGACCTGGGCGGCCGGCCTCTCGGCTGGGGAAAGGTCGACGACGAGGAGTCCGTACGGGCGATCCACCGTGCCCTCGACCTCGGCGTGACCTTCTTCGACACGGCCGACGTGTACGGCACCGGGCACAGTGAGCGCGTGCTGGGCCGGGCACTCGGCAAGCGGCGCGGGGACGTGGTTCTCGCCACCAAGTGGGGCAACCTCTTCGACGAGACCACCCGCACTCTGAAAGGCGCGGACGTCTCGCCGGAGTACGTCCGCGAGGCGCTCACCGCCTCGCTCGCCCGCCTCGGCACCGACTATGTGGACCTGTACCAGCTCCACATCTCCGACGCCCACCCCGAACAGGGCGCCCGACTCCGCGCCGCCTGCGAGGAGTTGGTGCGGGAGGGCCTGATCCGCGCCTACGCCTGGAGCACCGACGACCCCGCCCGCGCCGCCGTCTTCGCCGAAGGCGACCACTGCGCCGCCGTACAGCACGCGCTGAACGTGTTCCAGGACGCCCCCGGCATGCTCGCCCTGTGCGAGGAGTCGGGCCTGGCGAGCATCAACCGCAGCCCCCTGGCGATGGGGTTGCTGGCGGGCAGGCGCCAGGGCGAGCTGCAGGCGGGCGACATCCGCAGCAGGCCGCCGGCCTGGCTGCCGGGCTTCGAGGAGGGCTCAGGAGCCGCGTCCGACTGGCTCTCCCGCGTCGACGCGATCAGGGAGATCCTCACCAGCGACGGCCGTACGCTAGCCCAGGGCGCCCTCGGCTGGATCTGGGCCCGCAGCCCCCGCACGGTCCCCATTCCCGGCTTCCGCTCGGTCGCCCAGGCCGAGCAGAACGCCGGCGCCATCGCCAAGGGGCCGCTCACCGCAGGGCAGTTGGCCGAGATCGACCGGATCCTGGGGAGGTGAGCGGCCCCGACGGGCCCGCCGGACAGGGTCAGCGGGCGACCTGACCGTCGTACGCCCCCACGCCGTACGGCTGTTGCTCCGTCAGTGTCAGCTGCCCCGCCTTGATGGTGGCCAGGCGCGGGGCGCGGCGGGCGATGGAGGAGTCGTGGGTGACCATGACGAACGTCAGCCCGTGCTCGCGCCACAGCCCCTCCAGCAGGGCCATGATGTCGTCCCGGGTGCCCTCGTCGAGGTTGCCGGTGGGCTCGTCGGCCAGCAGCACCTTCGGCTTCTTCACCAGCGCGCGGGCGATGGCGACGCGCTGCTGCTGGCCGCCGGACATCTCCGACGGGGCATGGCCCAGGCGCTCGCCGAGACCGACCGAGTGCAGCGCCTCGGCGGCGCGCTCCCGGCGCTCGGCGGGCTTCACGCCCAGCGGCACCAGCGCCGTCTCGACGTTCTCCTGCGCGGTCAGCGTCGGGATGAGGTTGAACGACTGGAAGATGATGCCGATGTTCTCGGCGCGCACCCGGGTCAGCTTGGTCTCGCTGATGCGGGCCAGGTCGACGCCGTCCAGCTCGACACTGCCCTCGGTCGGCCGGTCCAGGGCGCCGATCATCTGCAGCAGCGTGGACTTGCCGCCGCCGGTGGGGCCCTGGATGACGAGCTGGTCGCCGTCGGCGATGGTGAGGTCTACGCCGCGCAGCGCCTCCACCGTCTCCTTGCCCCGCGTGTAGCGCTTGGTGACGCCGGTGAGTCTGTACATGGAGTTCTCCACAGGAAGGTATGGGGTGGGGCGCCGCCTCCCGGGGGATGTACGGAGGCGGCGCCCGGTTCGGGGGCGGGGCTGTTACGAGACGCTGCGCAGGGCGTCCGCCGGACGCATACGGGAGGCACGCCAGCCGCCCATCGCGCCGGCGATCAGGCCGCCGGTGACCGCGAGACCCACCGCGAGCGCGATGGTGGTCAGGGAGACCGGGGCGGACAGGGCGATCTCCATGGAGCTGGAGGCCGACTGCTGACCCGGGCCGCCGCCGGGGCCACCGGGGCCGCCCATGCCGCCACCGCCGCCGGTGCTGCCGAGCTGCGCGGTCAGCTTCGGGCTGATCGCGGTGACCGCGTAGGCGGCGGCGAGGCCGAGCGCGATACCGAGAGCGCCGCCGATCAGACCGTTGACCATGGACTCGCCGACGACCTGCCGGGTCACCTTGCGGCTCGGCCAGCCCAGCGCCTTCAGGGTGCCGAACTCACGCACCCGGCGGGAGACGGCGGAGGAGGTCAACAGCGCCGCCACCAGGAAGGCCGCGGCCAGCACCGCGATCGACAGCCACTTGCCGACGCTGGTGGCCAGGTCGGAGGCGGTGGACAGGGAGCCGGAGACGGTGGACGCCAGGTCGGCGGAGGTGGTGACCGTCGTACCGGAGATGTTGGACTGGATGGCCTTCTTCACGGCCGAGATCTGCTGGGAGTCGGTCGCCTTGACGTAGATCGTGGTGACCTTGTTCTTCGCGTCGCCCAGCGTCTGCGCCCGCTTGAGCGGGACGAACACGTCGGTGGTCGACTCGCTGCTGTCGGGCGTCGCGATACCGATGACGGTGAACTTGGTGCCGGAGATCTTGAAGGTCGAACCGACCTTGTACTTCTTGGTCTTGGCGTAGGACTTGCCGACCACGGCGACCTTCGCGTTGGTCTGCGCGGAGGTGAAGGTCCTGCCCGAGGTGATCTTGGAGGTGGCCAGCGGGCCCAGATCCTGGTTCGTGACGTCGATGCCGGCCACGGAGTAGGAGTTGACGCTGAAGTTCGCGCCGCCGCCCTGGACCTGTGGCTGACCGCCGCCGCTGCTCGTGCCGCCGCCCGGTCCGCCCTGCTGCTGGGAGCCCGAGGAGGACGACGTGGAGGACTTGGCCTTGCCCTGGGTGAAGGAGCCGTCGACCTTGGTGACGTTCAGCGTGAGCGCGCCGACCGCGCTCGCCACGCCCTTCTGGGCGCCCACCTTGGTGACGAGGGAGGACGACAGGGCCTGACCGCCCTGGGTCATGACGCGGTCCGAACTCTGCTTGTTGCTGCTGCTCGACTTCGCGTCGAACTTGAAGTCCGGGCCCTGCGAGCTGCCCGCCTTGGGGGCCGACTGCGCCTTGGTCACGGTCATGTCCGTGCCGAGGCCGTAGAGCGATTTGAGGACCTTGTCCTGTGCCTGCGTCATACCGGCCGACACCGAGTCGACGGTGATGACCAGCGCGATACCGAGCGCCAGACCCAGTGCGATGACCAGGGCCGCCTTCTTTCTGCGGCCCAGTTCGCGCTTGAGATAGATGCCAAACATCCCGTTCCTCGAAGGTTCTTGGCGCCCGCTGTGGGCGCTGCCACAAGCTAGGGAGAAACCTTTGAGCCGGACTGAGTAAAGGATGTGTCGCAGCTGAGAAAACGGGGTATGACTTCAAATTTTCGTCAGACAGGTGATTCCTGAGCAGGAGAGAGGCTGCTGCCAGGAAAGCCCAGTTGAGTGGCCGGGGGTCCGGGGATTGCCCCTCAGAAGGATGCAGTACGGTCCCCGGATGCATGGTTCCTCTCCGCTCTCCCGGCGTGCCGTTCTCGGCTTGGCCGCCACCGCGTTCCCGCTTGCCGCGGCGACCCCCGCACATGCCGCGACCGTCGTCGGCGGGGCGCGTCTCGCCCGCCCCGGAGTCCAGGGCACGGGTCTGCCGAAGAAGCTCACCGCCGCCGCCTGGCTCGTGGCCGACGGCGACACCGGAGAGGTCCTCGCCTCCCGCGACGCGCACAAGCGGCTCGCTCCCGCCTCCACGCTGAAGATGCTGTTCGCCGACACGGTCCTGAAGAAGTTCGACCGCGCCGAGCGCTACAAGGTGACCGACGCGGACCTCGCCGACGTCCCGTCCGGATCCAGCCTGGTCGGTATCAAGCCCGGGATCACCTACACCGTCGAGCAGTTGTGGCAGGGCGTCTTCCTGCGCTCCGGCAACGACGCCGTGCACGTGCTCTCCCACATGAACGGCGGCATAGCGAAGACCGTCGCCGAAATGCAGGCCAGGGCCGAGGACCTGCAGGCCCTCGACACCCATGTCGTCAGCCCCGACGGCTTCGACCACAAGGGCCAGCTCTCCTCCGCCTACGACCTCACCCTCTTCGCCCGGCACGGCCTGAAGAACCCCGACTTCCGCGCCTACTGCCACACCAGGACCGCGGACTTCCCGGCCGGCGGCAAGAAGACCTTCCAGATCCAGAACACCGACCGCCTGCTGACGGGCGCGTGGGGCGTGAAGACGTACGACGGGCTGATCGGCGTCAAGAACGGCTACACCAGCCATGCCGGCAACACCTTCACCGGTGCCGCGACCCGCGGCGGCCGTACCCTGCTGGTGACGGTGATGCACCCCACCAGCGGCTACAACGCGGTCTACGAGGAGACGGCCGCGCTGCTCGACTGGGGCTTCAAGAAGAGCAGTTCAGTGGAAGCGGTGGGCAGACTGGTCGAGCCGCTGAGCGAGGGCGGGGCACGGGCGACGCCGAGCCACAAGACGGTGCGGGCGGCGGCCGGCGCTCCGGGCGCGGGCTCCGGCTCGCCCTCGGGCTGGCGGCTGCTGGAAGGTGCGGGCGGCACGGCCGCGCTGCTGGCCGGTGGGGCGTGGGCGCTGCGCAGGCGGCGCAAGAACGAGGGCGAGCACGCCGGTTGAGATGCGTGCGGCAGCCGTTCCGCGCACCGGTGCGTAACCCGCGGTCCCACGCGGGATCCACCCCCACCCGGTGCGGCGGAACGACTGCCGACTCCCCCCTCGGTTTGGCCTTGCGAGGCGTGCGAGCAGCCTGCGCCTACGGAACCTCACTGCTCCAAGTGTGAAGCTCTTGTGTAGGAGATTTGAGCATAGATCCACGACCGGTCGCAATGGTCCGGACGCTTCAATTCCGTTTGTGCAAGTTGACGAGTTGACGGTTCTTCCGTGCGCCAGGAACGCGCTCAGCCGCGCCCGATGTACGGCATCGTGGTCGCCAACACCGTCGCGAACTGCACGTTCGCCTCCAGCGGCAGCTCCGCCATGTGCCGCACGGTGCGCGCCACATCGGCGACGTCCATCACCGGCTCGGGCGCCACGGAACCGTTCGCCTGCACCACCCCCGCCTGCATCCGTTGCGTCATGTCGGTGGCCGCGTTGCCGATGTCGATCTGCCCGACGGCGATGCGATACGGCCGCCCGTCCAGGGACAGCGACTTGGTCAGGCCGGTCAGGGCGTGCTTGGTCGCCGTGTAGGCCACCGACAGCGGCCGGGGCGTGTGCGCGGAGATGGACCCGTTGTTGATGATCCGTCCACCCTGCGGCCGCTGCTCCTTCATCTGCCGGAACGCCGCCTGCGCGCACAGGAACGCCCCGTTGAGGTTGGTGTCCACCACATGCCGCCACGCGTCGTACGACAGCTCCTCCACCGGCACACCGCCCGGCCCGAACGTCCCCGCGTTGTTGAACAGCAGATCCACCCGCCCGAACCGCTCCACGGCGGCCGCGAACAGCGCCTCGACCTCCTCCGGCCGCGAGACGTCCGTGCGTACGGCGACGCAGGCGCCCCCGGGCACCAGCTCCGCCGTCCGCTGAAGCGTCTCCGGCCGCCGCCCCGCCAGCGCCACGGACCAGCCCGCCCGCAGCAGTTCCACCGCGACCGCCCGGCCGATCCCCGACCCGGCACCGGTCACCACCGCGGTCCTCGATTCCGTCTCAGTCATGCCCGGCAGCGTAGGCGAGCGTCCGGCATGCGGGACCGCCGCGTCCGCCATCCGGGTGTTGTGCACCCGACAAGGTGGGTCGGCGTCGGACTCCCGCGGACCCGCTCCCTCAACTGTGACGGGAGGACTGGATGACCATCACCACACGCCGTTCGCGGTGGCACACACCGGAGCTCCGCGCCGCCGCCCGGCAGCTCGGCCGCCGCGCATGACCACGACCGGCGTGCCGATCTCCACGGCCGCCTCCTTCGTGACGGAGGTGGGCAGCCAGGGGCTCAAGCCGGCGTGACGGCCGCCACCGGGTCGAGGGGGCCTTCCGGTGCCGGGTCCTCGCCGGGGTAGCGGACGCCGATCCGCTCCCGGATCGCGTCCAGCGTCCGCATCACCGCGAGCGTGCCGTCGAGCGGGACGAGCGGCGACTCGGTCTCGCCGGCGCGCAGGGCCCGCATGACCTCCGCGGCCTCGTGCCGGAGGCTGTTGCGCGGGCCGTCGGCCGGGTCGGCGGCGAAGTCCTCGGGGTCGCGGCCGTCCCGGTGCAGCACGAAGCGGTCCGGGAAGAAGAAGCCGTGCGGGATGTCGATACGGCCCTGCGAGCCGGTGATCGACGCCGAGGTCGCCGTACCGCCGACGATGGAGCAGTGCACCGAAGCAAGAGCGCCGCTCTCCCAGGAGAGCAGTGCTCCCGTCTGGAGATCGACGCCCTCCTCCGAGAGCACCGCTCTCGCCGTGACGTCCGACGGCTCACCGAGCAGCAGGTGCGCGAACGACACCGGATACACCCCGAGATCCAGCAGCGAACCGCCGCCCTGCAGCGGGTCGCGCAGCCGGTGCGCGGGAGGGAAGGGCCCGGCCAGCCCGAAGTCCGCCTGCACATGGCGCACCTCGCCGACGGCGCCGTCGTCGACCAGCGCCTTCAGCCGCCGCACCAGCGGATTGCAGTACATCCACATCGCTTCCATCAGGAAGCTCCCGCGCCCCCGCGCCAGCGCGACCAGTTCCTCCGCCTCGCGCGCGTTCAGGGTGAACGCCTTCTCGCACAGCACGTTCCGTCCGGCCTCCAGGCACAGGCCGGCGGCCGCACGGTGCGCCGAGTGCGGGGTGGCGACGTACACGACATCGATGTCCGTGTCCTCGGCGAGCGCGCCCCACTCGCCGTAGGCCCTCCCGATCCCGAACCGTTCCGCGAACGCGTCCGCCGACGCCTGCGACCGCGAGGCCACCGCGACGACCTCCGCGTCCGGCAGGTCCACCAGGTCCGCCGCGAACGCGGCGGCGATCCCGCCGGTCGCCAGAATCCCCCACCGCACGTTTTCCGCGGTCATGCCCACCCTCGCTCAAGTGACGTCCGGCACTGTGTACGAGCTGAGAGCATAGGTGCCGGAGCAATCGGAAAGGGAGGGGCCCATGCCCGAGCAGGGCGTACCGACATCCCCCATACAGCGGGCGGCCGGACCGGAGACGGAACCGGCCGCCGGTGCCGAGGCGCGCCGCACCGGCCTGCTCGTCGTCCTCGTCCTGGGCGGCCTCACCGCCACGCCCCCGCTGGCGATGGACATGTACCTCCCCTCCCTGCCCGAGGTCACCCGCTCCCTGCACGCCCCCGCCGCCACCGTCCAGCTCACCCTCACCGCCTGCCTGCTCGGCATGGCGCTCGGGCAGCTCGTGGTCGGCCCGATGAGCGACAAGTGGGGGCGCAGGCGGCCGCTGCTGACCGGCCTCGCCGTGTACGTCCTCGCCACCGCCCTGTGCGCCCTGGCGCCGACCGTCGGGGCCCTGGTCGCCTTCCGGCTGGCGCAGGGCCTGGCCGGCGCGGCCGGGATCGTCATCGCCCGGGCCGTCGTACGCGACCTGTACGACGGCGTGGCCATGGCCCGCTTCTTCTCCACCCTGATGCTGGTCTCCGGGGTCGCGCCGATCGTGGCGCCGCTGATCGGCGGGCAGCTCCTGCGGGTGACGGACTGGCGGGGCGTGTTCGTCGTCCTCACCGTCGTCGGGCTGCTGCTGGGCGGGCTGGTGTGGGCGAAGCTGCCCGAGACCCTGCCGGGCCCGGAGCGGCACGGCGGGGGAGTGGGCGAGGCGCTGCACTCCATGCGACGGCTGCTGGCGGACCTGCCGTTCAGCGGGTTCATGCTGGCCGGCGGCTTCGCCTTCGCGGCGCTGTTCGCCTACATCTCGGCCTCTCCGTTCGTGATCCAGGAGATCTACGGCGCCTCCCCGCAGACCTTCAGCCTGCTGTTCGGCCTGAACTCCGTCGGGCTGGTCGCGGTCGGCCAGATCAACGGCAAGGTGCTGGTGGGACGGGTGAGCCTGGAGAAGGTGCTCGGGGTCGGCCTCGCGGTCGTCATCGCGGCCGCCACCGCCCTCCTGCTCATGTCGGCGGGCGTCTTCGGCGAGACGGGACTCGTGCCGGTCGCCGCCGCGCTGTTCGTGCTCATGTCGGCCATGGGCGTCACCCTTCCCAACGCCCAGGCCCTCGCGCTGATGCGCACCAGGCACTCCGCCGGGTCCGCGTCCGCGCTGCTCGGCACGTCCTCCTTCCTCATCGGCGCGGTCGCCTCCCCGCTGGTCGGCATCGCCGGCGAGCACACCGCCGTCCCGATGGCCGTCGTCCAACTGGCGGCCGCACTGGTGGCACTGGCCTGCTTCATGGGAATGTGCCGTCCCTGGAACAGACGTGCGACGGCAGAGGGAGCAGAGAACTGAGCGCGCCGAGACTGCGGGCCGACACCCCCGAACGGGCCGGACTCGACCCCGGGGAACTGCGTCGCCTCGTCCGGGAGGTCCACGACCTCACCACCGGGGAGCACCCCTGGGCCGCCGGGGTCGTGGTGGTCGCCGGGCGCGGACCGGTGATCGCCGTCGAGGAGGCGGCGGGCTGGGCCGTGCGGTACTCCGCCTACGACCCGGACACCGACACCGGTATCGAACTGCCGAAGCGGGACCGGGTGCCGATGACCGTCGGTACCCCCTTCGACCTGGCCTCCCTCACCAAGCTGTTCACCTCCGTCGCCGCCGTGCAGCAGATCGAGCGCGGCACCCTCGGCATCGACGCGCGGGTCGGCGCGTACCTGCCGGAGTTCCGGGCGGCGGCCCGGCACGGGATCACCGTGCGGGAACTGCTGACGCACACGTCCGGGCTGCGGCCCGAACTCCCCCTGTACGACTGTGCCGACGACGCCGAACGGATGGCGATGCTGCGCGCCGAGGCTCCCGTCGGGGTGCCCGGCGCCTACACCTACTCCGACCTCAACATGCTGCTCCTGCAGTACCTCCTGGAGCGCCTCACCGGCCGGACCCTCGACGTCCTGATCCACGAGGGCATCACCCGCCCCCTCGGCATGACCGCGACCGACTTCGGGCCCTGCCCCGGCGCGGCCGCCACCGAGGACCAGCGGCGGCCGTGGGCCAAGGCGGACCGGGGAATGCTGCGGGGTGTCGTCCACGACGAGAACGCGTGGGCGCTGGGCGGGGTCGCCGGACACGCCGGGCTGTTCTCCACGGGAAGGGACCTGGCGGTCTTCTGCCGGACCCTGCTCGCCGGAGGGTCGTACGGGCCCGCGCGCATCCTCGGACCGGACTTCGTGGAGCTGCTGCTGAAACCTCCCGGGCTGGGGTTCGCGGTGGACCAGCCGTGGTTCATGGGGGAGTTGGCGGGGCGGGGGGCGGCGGGCCACACCGGGTTCACGGGGACGTCGCTGGTGCTGGATCCGGCTACGGACACGTTCGTGGTGCTGCTGGGGAACGCGGTGCACCCGAGGAGGCGGCCGGGGGACAGCGGGCCGCGGGCGGCTGCGGGGACGCGGGTGGCGCGGGCCGTCCTGGGGGCGCTGCCCCCAGAACCCCGCCGGCCCTGAACGGGCCTCGTCCTCACAAGCCGGACGGGCTGAGATGCCCGAACGGCGTCGGGAGGGGACGCCTTAGAATCTCCCGGTGAACGCCCCCGCATCCCCGGCCGAGACCCTCCGCGGCACCCTCGCCGACCTGCTCGACGGTCTGCCGCCCAAGCAGGCCGCGCAGGCCGTCGAGCGGCTGATCGCCAACTACCGGGGCGCCACCCCCACCGACGCCCCCATCCTCCGCGACCGGGCCGACGTCGCCGCCTACGCCGCCTACCGGATGCCGGCCACCTTCGAGGCCGTGCGGTCGGCGCTCGCCGCGTTCGCCGCGGCCGTGCCCGACTGGGAGCCCGGCAGCCACGTGGACCTCGGCGGCGGGACCGGCGCCGCCACCTGGGCCGTCACCGACATCTGGCCCGGCGGACGCGGCGTCACCGTCCTCGACTGGGCCGAACCCGCCCTCGCCCTCGGCAGGGAACTCGCCGCGGCCAACCCCGACCTGCGCGACGCCAGGTGGCAGCGCTCTCGGATCGGAGCGGCGCTCACCGTCGAGAGCACTGATCTCGTCACGGTCTCCTACGTCCTCAACGAGCTGACCGAGGCCGACCGCGCCGCCCTCGTCGACGCCGCCGCCTCCGCCGCCCAGGCCGTCGTGATCGTCGAGGCCGGCACACCCGCCGGCTACGCCCGCGTCATCGAGGCCCGCGGCCGGCTGATCGCCGCCGGCTTCCAGGTCGCCGCCCCCTGCCCGCACAGCGCCGCCTGCCCGATCGTCCCCGGCGAGGACTGGTGCCACTTCTCGGCCCGGGTCAGCCGCTCCTCCCTGCACCGCCAGGTCAAGGGCGGATCGCTGGCGTACGAGGACGAGAAGTTCAGCTACGTCGCCGCCGCCCGCTTCCCCGTCGCCCCCGCCCCCTCCCGCGTCGTGCGCCGCCCGCAGATCCGCAAGGGCCAGGTCCTGCTCGACCTGTGCGAGACCGAGGAACGGCTGCGCCGCACGACCGTCACCAAGCGGCACGGCGACCTGTACAAGGCCGCGCGGGACGCCGACTGGGGCGACTCCTGGCCGCCGCGCGCGGCACGGCCGTAGGCGCCGAGCCGATACCGTCGACCCATGGTCAAGAAGCCGGCCCCGGACGCCACCCGCCGCAGCGAGAGCTCCCGTCGCGCGATCCACGACGCCGCCCTCGCACTGGTCGGCGAGGTCGGCTACCCCAGGACGACCATCGAGGCCATCGCCGCACGGGCCGGTGTCGGCAAGCAGACGATCTACCGGTGGTGGGGGTCGAAGGCGGACGTCCTGCTGGAAGCGTTCCTCGACCTCAGCGCGCAGGCGGCGCGCGAGGCCGGCGGGGAGCCGTACGTCATCCCGGACACCGGTGACCTCGCCGCCGACCTCAAGGCCGTGCTGCGGGCCACCGTCGACCAGCTCACGGACCCCCGGTTCGAGGTGCCGTCCCGGGCACTGGCCGCCGAGGGCCTGGTCAACGAGCAGGTCGGCCGGGAGTTCGTCGCCAAGCTCCTCGAGCCCAGCCTCCAGCTGTACGTCGACCGGCTGCGCGCCGCCCAGGAGGCGGGCCAGGTGCGCCCGGAGATCGACCCGCGCATCGCCCTCGAACTGTTCGTCTCACCCCTGGCCCAGCGCTGGCTGCAGCACACGGGCCCGATCTCCTACGACTACACCGACACCCTCGTCGACTACGCCCTGCACGGCCTCGCGCCGCGCTGACCCGGTGGTCGCCTCGTCCCGCTCGTCCCGCCTGCCCCGATTCACGGCTCCCGACCCCCGATGCGCCAGATGGTGGGACCATAGGGCATGCTGAATCGCACGACGGCGAGGCGAGGGGATAGATGAGCGGGGACGTAGGCGGCCGGACCGGCCTGCAGGGCAAACTCTCCCAGTGGCTGCGCGGACGCCGCCCGAAGGAGGCCGCCGCGGAGGACCGCGGCCGGGAGGCCCTGCTGCTGGCCGCCGCCGAAGCGGGCCTGCCGCTCGCGCCCGCCGCCCACCCCGCGGCCGACTACCGCTGCTCCTGCGACCGCGTGGGCTGTCCCACCCCGGCCCGGCACCCGGTGTCCTTCGCCTGGCAGACGCAGTCCACCACCGACCGCGCGCAGATCGAACGCTGGGCCCGGCACCAGCCCCAGGCCAACTTCATCACCGCCACCGGCATGGTCCACGACGTCCTCGACGTCCCCGTGGAGGCGGGCCGGGAGGCGCTGGAGCGGCTGCTCGGCGCCGGGATCGAGGTCGGGCCGGTCGCCGAGAGCGACGACGGCCGCATGCTCTTCTTCACCCTCACCCGCGGCACCCCCGAGGACGAGGACGAGTGGTGGCCCTGCGAGCTGGACTGCCACCCCGAGACCATGGACGAGCACCCCGGCCTGCGCTGGCACTGCCGCGGCTCCTACGTCCTGGTGCCGCCCGCCCGGCTCCCCGGCGACCAGAGCGTGCACTGGGTGCGCGGCCCGGAGCACCCCCTGCCCGACCCGCTGAGCCTGCTCGAGGTCCTCACCGACGCCGGCGCCCGCCACGCCGGCGAGGAGGCCGACCACACGGGCGCGGCCTGGCCCCTGCGCCGCTGACGGGACCGACGGGCCCTAGCTGCCCTCGGCCGAGGTCATGCCCTCCAGCCGGGACAGGATGGTGACCTGGCCGTCGCCGGCCGGAACCAGGGCCACCTCGTTCGACATGAACTGCATGGTGAGGGACTGCTTGACCTCGCCCGTCGTCAGCGCCCGCACGGCCGCGTTCTGTGCGGGGATCGAGGAGTTCGGGGCCGCGGTCATCTTCTGGAAGCGGCGGTGGGCGAAGAACACCAGAGCGCCGCCGTCCTCGGTGCGCAGCGCGAGCGGGGCGTAGTCGCCGTCGCTCAGCGGCTGGTCGATGAACTGTGTGGCCAGGCCCGGCTTCTTGGCGTTCTTGGCGCGGGCCGTCCGCCACTCGCTGGTGTGCGGGCCGTCGGCGAAGGTCTTGCCGCCGCGCTTGAGGTAGGTCGCGTAGTCCTTGCTCAGGGCCTCGGGCGCGACGGCCAGCCCGGTGGAGTTCGCGGGCACGGCCTCGGCCCGGCCGTCCCCGTCGGTCTTGATCCGCGGCAGCGTACCGGGCTTGACCAGCGTCAGATACGCCACCTGCCACGGCCGGCCCAGTCCGTCGCGGGTGAACACCAGCAGCCAGCGCAGACTGCCGCCCTTGTTGCCCCGTGCCTCTGCCACGAACCAGCGCGGCCAGCCGGCCTTCTTCGGGATCGTGAACGTCGCGTCGGTCAGCTTCAGCGGCGAGTACGCCGGATTGCCGCCCGGGGCGGTCGTGTGGCCGGCCTTCAGCCTGGCCGCGTCGATGTCGCCGAGAGCGCCGGTCACATGGTCGGCGTCGAGCGAACTGTCGTACGCCTTGTCCGCCTTGTTGTACGCGGTCGTGAACGCCGTCAGTGCCTTGGCGGCCTCGGCCCGGGTGGCGGAGGGGAGCACCTCGCGCTCCCCGTGCACCACCACGCAACCGCTCGCCGTCAACGACAAAGCGGTCAACGAGGCCGCTATCAGTACGCGTCGGTCAAGCCTTGGACGCCTCAGACGGCTGCGATCCCTGCTCATCGCGATCCTTCACCTTCCCCTTCCCGGAGGCGAACCCTACCGGGGCGAAGAACAGCGCGAGCGTCGGGATCAAGTACAGCAGCCACACCGTGACCTGAAGCACCGTCGGGTCGGGCTGGAAGTTGAACACGCCCTTCAGCAGCGTGCCGTACCAGCTGTCCGGCGGGATGGTGCTGGAGATGTCGAAGGCCAGGTGCGTCAGACCGGGGATGATGTCGGCCTCCTGCAGGTCGTGGAAGCCGTACGCGAGCACGCCCGCCGCGACCACCACCAGCATGCCGCCGGTCCAGGTGAAGAACTTGGCCAGGTTGATCTTCAGGGCGCCGCGGTAGAACAGCCAGCCCAGCAGGACGGCCGTCGCCAGGCCCAGGGCCACGCCGATCAGGGGGCGCGGGGTGCCGTCGCTGGCCGCGTGGACGGACGCCCACACGAACAGGGCGGTCTCCAGGCCCTCGCGGCCGACGGCGAGGAACGCGGTGGCGACCAGCGCGCCCGTGCCCATCGCGAGGGCCGCGTCCAGCTTGCCGTGCAGTTCGGACTTCAGGTGCCGGGCCGTTCGGCGCATCCAGAAGACCATCCACGTCACCAGGCCGACCGCGACGACCGACAGGGTGCCGCCGAGGCCCTCCTGCGCCTGGAACGTCAGCTCCTGGGAGCCGAACTCCAGGACGCAGCCGAAGCCCATCGCGATCAGGACGGCGATGGAGATGCCGATCCAGATGGGCCGGATGGCGTCCCGGCGCCCGGTCTTGACCAGGTAGGCGATCAGGATGCAGACGACGAGGCTGGCTTCCAGGCCCTCGCGCAGGCCGATCAGGTAGTTGGAGAACACGGGCTACGCCTCCTTGGAGAACAGCGTGCTGCCCCACCAGTCGCCCTTGTCGCGGACGCCCGGCGGGACGGCGAAGACCGCCGAACCCACGTGCTGGATGTACTCGTTGAGCGCGTCCTGCGCCGACAGCCTGCGCTGGAGCGGGATGAACCCCTTGCGCACGTCGCGCTGGTAGGCCAGGAAGAACAGGCCCGCGTCGAGACGGCCGAGGCCGTCGGTGCCGTCGGTGAAGGAGTAGCCCCGGCGCAGGATCGTGATCCCGCCGTTGGAGTCGGGGTGCGCGAGCCGCACGTGCGCGGTGGGCTTCATCGCCTTCAGGAACGGCGCGTCGTGCTCCTTCGCCCTGCCGACCGGGGCGCCCTCGCCCTTGTCGCGGCCGAAGACGTCCTCCTGCTCCTGCAGGGAGGTGCGGTCCCAGGTCTCGATGTGCATCCGGATGCGGCGGGCGACCAGGTAGGAGCCGCCGGTCATCCAGTCCGGCCCGTCCTTCTCGCCGACCCACACGAACTTCTTCAGCCGGTCCGTCTCGGTGCCCGCGATGTTGCGGGTGCCGTCCTTGAAGCCCATCAGGTTGCGCGGGGTCTGCGCGTCGGGGGTCGTGGAGGAGGTCTTGCCGAAGCCGAGCTGCGACCAGCGGATGTTGACCGTGCCCATGCCGATGCGGGCCAGGTTGCGGATCGCGTGCACCGCGACCTGCGGGTCGTCGGCGCAGGCCTGGATGCACAGGTCGCCGCCCGTGCGGGTCTTGTCGAGGTTGTCGCCGGCGAACTGCGGGAGGTCGACCAGGGCCTCGGGCCGCTTGTCCTTGATCCCGAACTTGTCGCCGAACCTCTCGAACAGCGACGGACCGAAGCCGATGGTGAGCGTCAGGCGGGAGGGCTTGAGGCCCAGTGCCTCGCCGGTGTCGTCCGGCGGGGCCTCGGCCAGACCGCCGTACGCGCCCTCGCCGACCGCCTTGCCCGCCGTCATCCGGCGCGCCGCCTCGGTCCAGTCCTTGAGCATCCGCACGAACTCGGCGCGGTCGTCGGTCTGTACGTCGAACGCGGCGAAGTGCAGCCTGTCCTGCACCGGGGTGGCGATACCCGCCTGGTGGGCGCCGTGGAAGGAGACCGCGGCGCCCGTCTCGGCGGCGGCCGGGTCCACGTCGTTGCCGACGCGGGTCATCGCGACCGCGCCGCCGGCCGCGGCGGCGCCGAGCGCGAGCCCGGCCCCGCCCCAGCCGATCAGCGAGCGCCGGCTGGGCGCCTTGATGTCGCCCGCGTCGGCGGCGGTGGCTTCCTGCGTGTCCGTCATGGTCAGTCGTCCCCTACTTCACGACGGCGGCGGCGAGCTTGGACAGCGGCTCCGCGAGCGCGTTCACCGCGTCCGAGAGCTCCTTGCGCTGGGCCTCGGTCACGGTGTCGTACGAGACGAAACCGTCCGAGGTCTTGGTCGAGCGGTACTTGTCGAGCGTCGTGTCGAGTGCGGCGAACCGCTTGTCCAGCTCGGCGGTCAGCGCCTTGTCGTTCTTCTGGGCGACCGGCTTGAGCAGCTCGTACGCCTTCTGCGCGCCCTCGACGTTGGCCCTGAAGTCGCTGAGGTCGGTGTGCGAGTAGCGGTCCTCCTCGCCGGTGACCTTGCCGGTGGAGACCTCGTCCAGCAGCTCCTTGGCGCCGTTGGCCATGGAGGTCGGGGTGATCTCGGCCTTGCCGATCCGCTCCTGCCAGTCCTTGAGGTCGGTGACCAGCTGGTCGGCCAGGGCCTTCTGGTCGGCGCCGATCTTCTTGTCCTGCCACAGCGCCTTCTCCAGCGCGTGCCAGCCGGTCCACTTCTGGCCCTTCTCCAGGCCGTCGGCGCGGGTGTCGGTCTTGGGATCGATGTCGCCGAAGGACTCGGCGATCGGCTCGGTGCGCTCCCAGCCGACGCGGGAGGGGGCGTAGGCGTTCTGGGCGGCCTTCAGGTCGCCGGCCTTGATCGCCTTGGCGAAGACCCCGACCTTGGGGATGGTCGCGTCGGCCTGCTCCTGCGCGTACTCGCGGTAGGCGGCGACGGCCTTGTCGAGCTGCGGGTCGCGCTTGGCGGCGGCGCCCGAGCCGGTGACGGTGAGCTTCTGCCGGACGCCGTGGCCCTTCATGCCCGGACGGCACGCGATCTCGTACGAGCCCGCCTTCACCTCGGCGGTCAGCGTGTACTTGGTGCCCGGCCCGATGTTCTCCTTCTCCGACACGATCCGGTCGTCCGGGAAGAGGATCTCGACCTCGGTCGCCTGGGAGCCGGTGTTCTGGATGCTGAGCGTGACCTGGCCGGCCGGGATCGACGTGGCGGAGGTGTCGCACTTGGAGTCGGCGGCGGTCACCTTGATCGCCCCGTCACCGTCGGCCTCGCTCTTCTGCGTGCAGCCGGTGACGGCGGTCAGGGCCGCGGCCGTGGCTACGGCGGTGACGACGGAGAGTCTGGCGGCTCGCATGCAGGCTCCAAGTGATGGCGAAAAATCGCGTGTCCGGACCCACCAAGGGATGGTGAGGCTCGCCTAACTTATCTAAGGCTTGCCTGCGTGATACCCACCCATGCGGTGATTCAGCTCTCATGGACGCTGTATGAGCACGCCCCGGTCACGGTGGCCAAAAGCAGACCCCATGGAATGGTCAAGGAATGTTCAAGGGCCCGAGTGGTGCCGAGACCTGCCGTGCGCACCTCGCCGTGCGAGCGGTGTTTCAATTTCCTCGTGACTGACTACGACGTGCTGCGCGTCTTCTGCGCGGCCAACGGCGGCTACGGCAACGAGCTCGGTGTCGTCCGGGAGGGCTCGGTGATGCCCGAGCGGGCGGAGCGGCAGGCCTTCGCCGGGAAGCTGGGGTTCAGCGAGACCGTGTTCGTCGACGACCCCGAGCGCGGCGTGATCGACATCTACACGCCGACCCTGCGGCTGCCCTTCGCCGGTCACCCCTGTGTCGGCGTGGCCTGGCTCCTCGACGTGGAGGAGCTGGTGACGCCGGCCGGTGTGGTCGGGGCCCGCCAGGACGGGGAGTTCAGCTGGATCGAGGCACGGGCGGAGTGGGCCCCGCCGCGCACGCTGCGCCAGTACGCCACGGCCGCCGAGGTCGACGAGCTGCCCGTGCCGCCCAAGGGCGAGCGAAGCGAGATGGGGGTGCCCCCGGACGAAGTCTGGGGCGGGATCTACGCCTGGGCGTGGGAGGACGAGGCGGCCGGGCGGGTGCGGGCGCGTGCCTTCCCCGGCCGGGACGACGGGATCGACGAGGACGAGGCGACCGGCGCGGCGGCACTGCTGCTGACCGACCGGCTCGGGCGCGCGCTCAACATCACCCAGGGGGCCGGGTCGCAGATACTCACCGCCCCGCAGCCGTACGGATGGGTGGAGATCGGCGGACGCGTGTTCCTGGAGCGCCAGCCGGAGCGCTGAGGGCCCGTCAGGGCAGGGTGAGGACGTCCGCGCCCGTCTCCGTCACCACCAGCGTGTGCTCGAACTGCGCCGTGCGCCTGCGGTCCTTGGTGACGACCGTCCAGCCGTCGTCCCACATGTCGTACTCGTGCGTCCCGAGCGTCAGCATCGGTTCGATGGTGAAGGTCATCCCGGGCTGCATCACGGTCGTCGCGTGCGGGCTGTCGTAGTGCGGGACGATCAGGCCGCTGTGGAACGACGAGTTGATGCCGTGGCCGGTGAAGTCGCGGACCACGCCGTAGCCGAAGCGCTTGGCGTACGACTCGATCACCCGGCCGATGATGTTGATCTGCCGGCCCGGCTTGACCGCCTTGATCGCACGGTTGAGGGACTCGCGGGTGCGCTCCACCAGCAGACGGCTCTCCTCGTCGACGTCCCCGACCAGGTACGTGGCGTTGTTGTCGCCGTGCACCCCGCCGATGTACGCCGTCACGTCGAGGTTGACGATGTCGCCGTCGCGCAGCACCGTCGAGTCCGGAATGCCGTGGCAGATCACCTCGTTGACGCTGGTGCACAGGGACTTGGGGAAGCCGCGATAGCCGAGCGTCGAGGGGTAGGCGCCGTGGTCGCACATGTACTCGTGCGCCACCTTGTCCAGTTCGTCGGTGGTCACCCCCGGCGCGATCAGCTTCGCGGCCTCCTCCATCGCCCGCGCGGCGATCCGGCCGGCGACCCGCATCGCCTCGACCGTCTCGGGTGTCTGCACCTCCGGTCCGGTGTACGGCGCCGGCGCGGGCTTGCCGACGTACTCGGGACGGCGGATGTTTCCGGGCACGGAACGGATGGGGGACAGCTCCCCTGGTACGAGCAGCGACTGGCCAGACATGCCAGCGAGTCTAACGAGCCGGGACGGGGGAACATGTGGGAGGCGAGAGGAGCAGGTCATGGCGTTGTTCAAGAAGCGTACGGTCGGCAAGCCGGGTGAGTGGTTCTACTGCCTGGAGCACAAGAAGGTCGAGGAGGGGCCGGAATGCCCCGCCAAAGACCGGTTCGGGCCATACGCCTCCCGGCAGGAGGCCCAGCACGCGATGGAGACCGCCCGCGAACGCAATCTCCAGTGGGAGAACGACCCCAAGTGGCACGACGCCCCCGCGGGGAGCGCCGAGGAGGACTGATCAGGCCTGCGCCTGAGCCGGTGCGGCTGCGGTGCGGCCGTCACGCAGCCGCACCGCGTGCTCGTTCGTACGGACGTCGTACGTCATCAGCTTCGGCAGGCACAGGGCGAGCAGGCCCACCGCGCCCGCGCACAGCAGACCGCCCGACCACACGGACGCCCGCACGCCCCACCAGGCGGCGAACCCGCCGGAGCGGACCTGGCCTACGGTCGGGCCGACCGAGTACGACAGCAGTTCGATCCCGGCGAGCCGGCCACGCAGCTCGTCCGGGATCGTCTGGTTCCACATGGCCCCGCGGAAGATCCCGCTGACCATGTCGCAGCCCCCGGCCACGGTCAGGAACAGCAGGACGAGCCACACGTTGCCGACGACGCCCGCGCCCGCGATCGCCAGGCCCCACAGCGCCGCCGCCAGCACCACCGTCCGGCCGTGCCGGTGCACCCGCGAGGTCCAGCCGCTGGTCAGGCTGACCAGCATGGACCCCAGCGGGAGGGTGGCGTACATCAGGCCCAGCGACCAGTTCGCGTGCAGTTCGTCCGCGAGGAACGGCAGGACGGCCAGCGGCATCGCCAGGAACATCGCCGCGAGGTCGACGGCATAGGTGCCCAGCAGCTCCTTGCGGCTCCAGGCGTACCGGGCGCCCTCCGCGATCGCCCTGAGGGACGGCTTCGCGGCCTCGTGCGAGGCGGGCGAGGCGGCGATGGGGAGCATCATGGCCACCGACACGAGGAACGTCAGCAGGTCCGCGCCGTACGCCCAGCCGAGGCCCGCGTAGGCGACCACCACGCCCGCCAGCGCCGGGCCCGCCACACCGCCGACCGTCCAGCGCAGCGAGTTCAGCGCGGTCGCGGCCGGCATGTGCTCGTGGGCCACGATCCGCGGCCACAGGGAGTCGATCGCCGGACGCTGGACCGAGACCAGCGCCGAGGACAGGGCGGCCACCACGTACAGCGGCCACACGGCGGGCGACGGCAGCAGGGCGTTGAGCAGCAGCACGGCCGACAGCAGGCCCTGACCGACCTCCGTGCGGATGATGAGTTTCCGCTTGTCCAGGGCGTCGGCCAGCGCGCCGCCGTACAGCCCGAACACCAGCAGCGGCAGCAGCTCCACCGCCCCGATCGCGCCCACCG
Source organism: Streptomyces sp. C1-1 (assembly GCF_050214755.1). Taxonomy (NCBI): domain Bacteria; kingdom Bacillati; phylum Actinomycetota; class Actinomycetes; order Kitasatosporales; family Streptomycetaceae; genus Streptomyces; species Streptomyces sp. C1-1. The sequence continues at coordinate 7,121,320 of NZ_CP189826.1, forward strand.
CCGCCGCGGAACCGGTCAGTTCCTTGAGCTGCACCGGCAGCGCGACGAACGTCAGAAAGCTCCCGAAGTTCGAGATCAGGCCCGACACCCACAGCCGCCGGAAGTCGACGGAGGCCCGCCAGGGGGCGAGGTCGGGGAGAAGCGCGCGCAGGCGGGAGGGGGGTTCAGGGGCGTCGTCGGTCACGTCGGCTCATGGTGGGCGCGCGGACCGCGGCGGGCAAACGGTTTTCGCGCCGGGCCACCAGCGCCCCACTGCCAGCGCCCCGCTACCACCGCGCCGGCGGCTCGGTCAGCGTCTCCGCCAGCCTCGACAGCCGGTCCCGGAAGCGGCGGCCGCCCCGCGGGACCGGCACCGCGTTCTCCCCGGCCGCCGCGCTGACCAGGTGCTGCACGGTGTCCAGGTCGAGCTCGGAGCCGTCCGGCACGGCCAGCGACTCGTGCGCCATCGACGTGAGGTCCCCCTCGCCGGGGCCGAGCGCCAGCACGGTCGCCCCCGCCCGCCGCGCGTCGTGCACCCGCTCCAGCAACGGCGCGGCCGGCTCTCCCGGACCCGCCGCCACCGACGGCCACGGCGACACCACCAGCAGCGTCTCGCCGCGCCGCGCCGCCGCCAACCGGCCCAGCCCGACGGCCAGATGAGCCGGATCCGAGGTGCGCGCGGCGTGCCGTACGAGCGTCGGCGCCAGCTCCGGCGTCCCCGACCACGCGGCCTCGTCGACGAGATGGGCCGCCAGATGCCACGGCTCGTACGCGGGCGTGCCCACCAGCAGCAGCCCGCCCCCGTGCGACACCACCGACCCGCGCAGCGCCCCCGCGAACCGGCGCGTGGCCCCCAACCACTCGGTCCCGGCGAGCACTTCGCGCAACAAGGCGACCCGTACGGCGTCCATGCGTCCGCATCCTGCCCCAACCGGTCACTCGTGACCCGCCGTTCACCGTGAATTCGCCCGCTTTGGGGACAGTGCCCGGATGACCGAAGCCTCCGTTCCGTTCCGCGCCGGCCGCGAGGGATACGCCAGTTACCGCATCCCCGCGGTGGTCGCCACCGCCGCCGGCACCCTGCTCGCCTTCTGCGAGGGCCGGGTGGCGTCCGCGAGCGACCACGGCCGCATCGACATCGTGCTCAAGAGCTCGACGGACGGCGGCCGCACCTGGGGCCCGCTGCGGGTGGCCGCAGCGAACGGCACCGGCCTCGCCGGCAACCCCGCCCCGGTGGTCCTCGACACCGGCCGCGTCCTCCTCGTCCACGTCCGCGCTGCCGCCACGGCCACCGAGGAACTCATCCGGCTGGGCAAGGTGAAGGACGCCGACGGCCGCCGGGTCTGGGTGCAGCACAGCGACGACGACGGCGTCACCTGGTCGGAGCCGGCCGAGATCACCGCGTCGGTGAAGCGACCGGACTGGCGCTGGTACGCCACCACGCCCGGCCACGCCCTGCAACTGAGCGCCGGCCGCGTCGTCGTCCCCGCCAACCACAGCCTCCCGCCCACCGGCACCGACCTCGGCACCGAGGCCAGGTACAACGGCGGCCACTGCCTGCTCAGCGACGACCGCGGCGAGACCTGGTCGATCGGCTACGTCGACGACAACACCGACGGCTACATCAACGTCAACGAGACCACCGCCGCCGAACTCCCCGACGGCAGCGTCTACTTCAACACCCGCAACGACTCACCGTCCCCCGGCAACCGCGCCGACGCCCACTCCGAGGACGGCGGCGAAACCCTGCGCACACCCTTCCGCCCGCAGGCCGGCCTCGACGGTCCGGTGTGCGAGGGCAGCCTGCTCCAGCTCCGCGACCCGGACGTGCTGCTCTTCTCCGGCCCCGCGTACCCCGACGCGCGCGCCCTGATGACCGTCCGCGCCTCCACGAACAACGGCACGACCTGGCGGCCGGTGTACACCATGGACGGCCTGCCCGCCGCCTACTCCGACCTCGTCCGGATCGACGCCTCGACCGTCGGAGTCCTCTACGAGACGGGGGACTTCGGCGCCTACGAGCGGATCGTCCTCCGGCGGCTGCCGGTGACGCGGCTCACCTGACCGGCGGGGCCGCCCGGGGCGGACGTAAGGTCGGCCCATGACCTCTAGCGACAGTGCTGCACAGACCCCGGCCAAGGCCCCCGCGAAGGACCCCTGGGACCTCCCCGACGTCTCCGGGCTCGTCGTCGGCGTCCTCGGCGGGACCGGGCCCCAGGGCAAGGGCCTGGCCTACCGGCTGGCCAGGGCCGGCCAGAAGGTGATCATCGGCTCGCGCGCCGCCGAGCGGGCGCGGGCCGCCGCCGAGGAGATCGGCCACGGCGTCGAGGGCGCGGACAACGCCGAGTGCGCGCGGCGCAGCGACCTCGTGATCGTCGCCGTACCGTGGGACGGACACGGCAAGACGCTGGAGTCCCTGCGCGCGGAACTGGCCGGCAAGCTGGTCGTCGACTGCGTGAACCCGCTCGGCTTCGACAAGAAGGGCGCCTACGCGATCAAGCCGGAGGAGGGCAGCGCCGCCGAGCAGGCCGCCGCCCTGCTGCCGGACTCCCGGGTCACCGCCGCCTTCCACCACCTGTCGGCCGTCCTGCTGCAGGACCCCGAGATCGAGGAGATCGACACCGACGTGATGGTGCTGGGGGAGGAGCGGGCCGACGTGGAGGCCGTCCAGGCGCTCGCCGGCCGCATTCCGGGCATGCGCGGCATCTTCGCGGGCCGGCTGCGCAACGCCCACCAGGTGGAGTCGCTGGTGGCGAACCTGATCTCGGTGAACCGGCGGTACAAGGCGCACGCCGGGCTCCGCGTCACGGACGTATAGGCCGATGGGGGACACTGGTCGCCGTAGCAGTGTCCCCCGAAGGAGCCGACTGAAATGCCCCGCCTTGGTGTCTACGCCCTGATCGTCTTCGTGCTCGCCGTGGCCGCGGCCGTCGTCGCCTTCGCACAGGGCAGCTGGCTGGGGATCGTGTGGGTGCTGCTGGCGGGTCTGTCCAGCAACATGTGCTGGTACTACATCAAGCAGGGCCGGGCGGCTCAGTCCCAGAAGCGGTAGAGGCCGTATCCGTTCGAGGTGTCCAAGTCGCTGACCCCGAGACCCCGCAGGATCGCGTCGATCACGTCGAAGAACTCCCGGTTGACCGACGGCACCCACAGCAGCGCGAACACGAACAGCAGGCCGAACGGCGCGAACGGCTCCACCTGCCGCTTCACCTTGTACGACAGCCACGGCTCGATCACGCCGTAGCCGTCCAGGCCCGGGACGGGCAGGAAGTTCAGCAGCGCGGCCGTGACCTGGAGCAGCGCGAGGAAGGCCAGCGCGTACCGGAACTGCGTCGGCACCCCGTCCAGGGCGTGCAGCCAGAACGGGGCGGTGCACACGGCGGCGAACACGACGTTGGTCAGCGGGCCCGCGGCCGAGATCAGACTGTGCCGCCAGCGGCCCCTGATCCGCTGGCGCTCGATGAACACCGCGCCGCCCGGCAGCCCGATCCCGCCCATGATCACGAACACCACCGGCAGCACGATGCTGAGCAGGGCGTGCGTGTACTTCATGGGGTTGAGCGTCAGGTAGCCCTTGCTGCCCACCGTGATGTCGCCGCTGTGCAGGGCGGTACGGGCGTGCGCGTACTCGTGCAGGCACAGCGACACCACCCACGCGGCCGTCACGAACAGGAACACGGCCACGCCCGGCTGCTCGGCGAACCCGGACCAGGTGGCCCAGCCGGTCACCGCCGTCACGGCCAGGATGCCGACGAAGACGGGACTGACCCGCCGGTCGCTGTGGCGGGTGGTCGCGGTGGTCATGGGGCTCCCTGGACTGGACGAGCACGGGGTGGGACTGCCCGACGGTACCGGGCACACCGGGAAAACGTCTCGCGGTGCGACTTCGGTTCCGGGAAAGGTGGGGCACGCGGCCCCGGCACATGTCCGACGAGGTCCGACGGCCGCCGCCACGCCACCCCTTCGCCCTCGAACCCGTGACCGCCCCCGAACCCGTGACCGCCGCCGATCCGACCGGAGACAATGGACCCCGTGCGCTATCGCATCCTCGGCACAGCTCAGGCACTCCGCCCCGACGGCAGCCCCGTTCCGGTCGGCGGGGCGCGGCTGCGCGCGCTGCTGACCGTGCTCGCGCTGCGACCCGGCCGGACCGTGCCGGTGCGGCTGCTCGTCGACGAGGTGTGGGACGGCGATCCGCCCGCCGACGCGCCGGGCGCGCTGCAGGCGCTGGTCGGCCGCCTGCGCCGGGCCCTCGGCGCGGACACCGTCGCCTCGGCGGAGGGCGGTTACCGCCTCGCCGCCGCGCCCGACGACGTCGACCTGCACCGTTTCGAGCGGCTGACCGGCGAGGGCACACGCGCGCTCGCCGACGGCGACCCCGCCAAGGCGGCCGTCGTCCTCGACGACGCCCTCGCCCTGTGGCACGGCCCCGCCCTCGCCGACCTCCCCGACCGCACCGCCGAGGCGGCCCGCTGGGAGGCCCGGCGCCTGGACGCCCTGCGCGCCCGCCACACCGCCGCGCTCGCCCTGGGCCACGCCGAGCAGTCGCTGCCCGAGCTGACCGGCCTGTGCGACGCGCACCCCCTCGACGAGCCCCTCCAGGCCCTGCGCCTGCGCGCGTTGCGCGACGCGGGCCGCACGGCGCAGGCGCTGGCCGCCTTCGAGGACGTACGACAGCTCCTCGCGGACCGCCTGGGCACCGACCCGGGGCCCGAACTGCGTGCCCTCTACGGCGAGTTGCTCCGGCCGGAGGAGCCTGGCCGGGAAGGAGACGGAGGTGGGGGGTCGGCCGACCCCGCTGGCCGGCCGACTCGTCCGCGGGCCTCCGCGAGCCGCGTGCCGGGGGAGACGGGCTCCCCTGACGCCGTACCCCACACCGCCGCCGCCCCGCCCCGCGGCAACCTCCGGGCCCGTCTCACCTCCTTCGTCGGCCGTGAGGCCGACATCGAGACCATCCGGGGGGACCTGGCCTCGGCGCGGCTCGTCACCCTGCTCGGCCCCGGCGGGGCCGGGAAGACGCGGCTGTCGCAGGAGGCCGCCGAGACCGTGCGGGACGTACGCGACGGCGTGTGGCTGGCCGAACTCGCGCCGGTCGACGACCCGGAGGCCGTACCGGAAGCCGTACTGACCGCGCTGGGGGCCCGGGAGACCGTGCTGTACGGCGCGGGAGCGGAGGCGATGCGGGCCGCCGCGAACGAGCGGCACGGCGACCCCGTGGAGCGCCTCGCCGAGCACTGCGGCCGGCGCCGGATGCTGATCGTCCTCGACAACTGCGAGCACGTCGTCGACGCCGCCGCGCGGCTGGTGGAGGAGCTGCTGGAGCGTTGCCCCGGGCTGACGGTACTGGCCACCAGCCGTGAACCCCTCGGTGTGCCGGGGGAGTTGCTGCGGCCCGTGGAGCCGCTGCCCGAACCCGTCGCGCTGCGGCTGCTCGCCGACCGGGGGGCCGCCGCACGTCCCGGGTTCCGGGTGGCGGACGACCCCGAGGCCTGCGCCGAGATCTGCCGACGGCTCGACGGTCTGCCGCTCGCCATCGAACTCGCCGCCGCCCGGCTGCGGATGCTGACGCCACGGCAGATCGCCGACCGGCTGGACGACCGCTTTCGCCTCCTCACCTCCGGCAGCCGCACCGTCCTGCCCCGCCAGCAGACCCTGCGCGCGGTCGTCGACTGGTCCTGGGACCTGCTCGACGAGGAGGAACGGGACGTGCTGCGACGGCTGTCCGTCTTCGCCGGCGGCTGCGACCTCGCCGCCGCCGAGGCCGTCTGCGGGCCGTGGGCCCTCGACGTGCTCGGCTCACTCGTCGACAAGTCCCTGGTGGTGGCGGCCCCTTCGGGCGAGGGCGGCATGCGCTACCGGCTGCTGGAAACCGTCGCCGAGTACGCCGGCGAGCGGCTCGACGAGGTGGGCCGGCGCCGGGAGACCGAGCGCGCGCATCTGACGTACTACCGCGAACTCGCCCGCACCACCGACCCGTTGCTGCGCGGCCCCGGCCAGCTCGACGCCATCGCCCTGCTGGAACGCGAGTACGAGAACCTGCGCACGGCCCTGCGGCACGCCGTCAACGAACGCGACGAGCAGGAAGGCCTGTGCCTGATCCTCTCCCTGGCCTGGTACTGGCAGATGCGCGACGTGCGGATCGAGACCCGCAACTGGTGCGTCGAGGTCATGGCCCTGGGCCCCGACCCCTTCACCACCCCCGTCCGGCGCGCCGAACCGGTCTGGCAGCGCTGCACCGAAACTCCGCCGCCCTGGTCCGGCGAACTGCTCACCGAGGCCCGGCGCGGCGTTCACCTGGCCCATCTGGCCTGCATGGACACCGAGTTGGAGGCCTGGGAGTCCCCGGCGGCGAAGGAGAAACTGCGCGTCATCACCGCGGTGTACGAGCCGGGCCTGCCGCAGACCTGCCGGGCACCGGGCATGCTCTGGTTCTACGCCGTGATGCTGAGCGGCAGCGTGGACATGCTGCCCGGCATCCTGGACGCCTGTGTCGAGACCTGCCGTGCCACCCCGGGCATGGAGTGGGACCTCGCGGCCACCCTGCAGATGCGGGCCAACCTCCTCGCCAACCGCAGCGACTGGGCGGGCGACGCGGCCCGCGACGCCGACGAGTCGCTGGAGATCTACCGGCGGATCGGCGACCTGTGGGGCACCGCCGAGGCGCTGTCCGCGCGCGGCGAGTCCCTGGAGCGCACCGGCGAGTACCGCCTGGCCGCCGCCGACTACGAGGCCGCGATCGAGCTCGCCCGGCGCCTCGGCGTCCGTTCCCACCGGGCCGCGCTCGGCGCCCGGCTCGGCAGCGCCCTGCTGGAGGCCGGCGACGCCGAGCGGGGCGAGCGGATCCTGCGCGAGGTGATCGACAGCCGGGACGGCGCCGGCAACGAGGCGATGCCGGCCGCCCGGATGTTCCTCGCCGGCCGTCTCGCCATGACCGGCAGGGTCGCCGAAGCGCGGGAGCAACTGCGGCTGCTGCGCGAGGAGTTCAAGGTCGCCCACTTCGTCGTCTTCGACGCCTTCATCCTCGGCTCGGAGGCCTGGGTCGAGGCGGTCGACGGCAACTACGACCTCTCCCTCGCCAAGACCCGGCAGACCCTTCAGCGGGCCGCCGACCCGCTGACCAAGGCCATCGCCCCGCACATGCACCCGCTCTACCTGGCCCTGGCCGCGATCGGTCTCGCCGAGACCGACGGCGGGCGCCGGGCCCGCGACGGCGCCCGGGTCCTCGGTGCCGCGGAGGCGTCCCTGCCGCCGCGCCACGCGGCGACGTCGCTGGAGCGCGAGGTGTACGCACGGGCCCGGCGGCACACCCGCGCCGCGCTCGGCGACGACGCCTACGAGGCCGCACACGCCGAGGGCGGTGGCCTCTCCCTCGCGGAGGCCACCGCCCTGGTGTGAACCGGCCGGACGAACGTCAGTTCTTCGTACGGAACTTGTGAATCGCGTACGGTGCCGCGATCGCGGTGATCGCCACCGACCAGCCCAGCGTCACCCACAGGTCGTGCGCGACCGGGCCGCCGACCATCAGCCCGCGCGCCGCGTCGGCGAGCGTGGACAGCGGGTTGTAGTCGGTGAAGGTCTGCAGCCAGCCCGGCATCGACTGCGTCGGCGCGAAGATGGACGAGCCGAACTGCAGGGGGAAGAGCACCAGGAAGCCCATCGCCTGCACGGACTGGGCGTTCTTCAGCACCACGCCCAGCGTGAGGAACACCCACATGATCGAGGAGGCGAACACCGCGGACAGGCCGACGGCGGCGAACAGACCGGCCCAGTGGTGGATGTCGAACCCGACCAGCACGGCGACGATCATCAGCACGGTGGTCGCGAACAGCATCCGCACGAGCTCCACCGAGATCTTCGCGAAGAGCACCGATCCGCGGCCGATCGGCAGGGACCGGAAGCGGTCCATGACACCGGAGTTGAAGTCCTGGCTGAAGCCGGTGCCGACGCCCTGGGACAGCGTCATGCTCATCATCGCGATCATGCCGGGGATGACGTACTGCACGTACCCGTCCTGACCGCCGCCCAGGGCCTGCCCGATGGAGCCGCCGAAGACGTACACGAACAGCAGGGTGAAGACGACGGGCATCAGCAGCGCGTCGAACATCGACTCCGGATCTTGCTTGATCCACAGCAGGTTGCGGCGGATCAGGGCGCCGGTGTGGCGCAGGTGGCCGCGCAGCGTGATACGGGCGTCGGCCACGGCGGCCGGAGCGGTTGCGGTTGCGGTTGCGGCGCTCATACGGCGACCTCCTCGCGGGTCTCGGCGGGCACGGTGTCCTGCGGGGCACTGGCACGGTGGCCGGTGAGGGACAGGAACACCTCGTCCAGGCTGGGCAGTTCGGTGGTGATGGAGGACAGGGTGATGCCCCGGGCGGTGACGGCCGCGACGACGGCGGTCAGCTGCTCGTCGCTGAGGATCGGCACGAGCACCGCGCCGCTCTCGGTGTCGACCGTGGTGGCGGCGAGCCCGGTGATGCCGAGTTCGTCGAGCGCGGCGGCGAGCGGGCGCAGCTGCAGCGGATCGGCCGGCCGCACCCGCAGGGCGCGTCCTCCGACCTTGGCCTTCAGTTCGTCGATGGCGCCGCCGGCGATGACCTTGCCCCGGTCCACCACGGTCAGCTCGGAGGCGAGCTGCTCGGCCTCCTCCATGTACTGGGTGGTCAGCAGGACGGTCACCCCGTCACCGACCATGGCCTTGACCTCGTCCCACACCTCGTTGCGGGTGCGCGGGTCGAGACCGGTGGTCGGCTCGTCCAGGAACAGCACCTGGGGCCGCCCGATCATGGAGGCCGCGAGGTCGAGCCGCCGCCGCATGCCGCCGGAGTAGGTGCTCGCGGGCCGCTTGGCGGCGTCCGTGAGCGAGAACCGCTCGAGCAGCTCGTCGGCGCGGGCGCGGGCCTCCTTGCGGGGCAGGTCGAGCAGCCGCCCGATCATGTACAGGTTCTCCCAGCCGGGCAGCTTCTCGTCGACCGAGGCGTACTGCCCGGTGAGGCCGATCACCCGGCGCAGCTGGCGGGGCTGGCGCAGGACGTCGTAACCGGCGACGGTCGCCTCGCCCGCGTCGGGGGAGAGCAGCGTGGAAAGTATCCGTACGAGGGTGGTCTTGCCGGCCCCGTTCGGCCCGAGCACACCCATCACGGTGCCCTCGCGCACGTCCAGGTCGACGCCGTCCAGCGCCTTGGTCTCGCCGTAGTGCTTGACCATCCCCCGTACGGTGACGGCGTTGCCGCCGCCGCTGGAGTTCTTGTCGATTCGCGTCATGCAGAAGACGCTCCCAGCCCCCACCGACAAACGACCGACAGGTCACCTACAGCGGCTGACGAACCGCTGACACCACCGACAAATCCCCGACGAGCACCGCAACCATCAATTGGGGAACCACGATGGCGAGCAACCAGGTCCGCGAGAGCGGCGCCGGTTCAGGCGCAAAAGGGGGCAGCCCGCCGACGGGGGAAGATCGGCGGGCTGCCTCTGTGCCGCAGTGGCTCTAGTGGACGCTGTGCTCCTCCAGCGGGAACGCCCCGCCGACCACGTCCTGCGCGAACTCCTTCACCGCGTCGCCCATGACCTCACGCAGGTTGGCGTACTTCTTGACGAACTTCGGCACCCGGCCCGAGGTCAGGCCCAGCATGTCCGTCCACACCAGCACCTGCGCGTCCGTCTCCGGACCCGCGCCGATGCCGACCGTGGGGATGTGCAGCACGCGTGTGACCTCGGCCGCCAGCTCCGCCGGTACCAGCTCCAGCACCACGGCGAAGGCGCCCGCGTCCTGGACGGCCTTGGCGTCCCGCAGCAGCTGCTGGGCCGCCTCCTCGCCGCGCCCCTGGACGCGGTAGCCCATCGCGTTCACGGACTGCGGGGTCAGGCCGATGTGGGCCATCACCGGGATGCCGGACTCCACCAGCAGCCGGATCTGCTCGTGCGAGCGCTCGCCGCCCTCCAGCTTCACGGCGCCCACCCCTGCGTCCTTCACCAGCCGGGTCGCCGAGCGCAGCGCCTGCACCGGCCCCTCCTGGTAGGAGCCGAAGGGCAGGTCGCCGACGATCAGAGCGCGCCGGGTGCCGCGCACGACGGCGGCCGACAGCATGGTCATCTCGTCCATGGTGACGGGCACGGTGGTCTCGTACCCGAGGTGACAGTTGCCCGCCGAGTCGCCGACGAGGAGTACCGGGATGCCGGCCTCGTCGAAGACGGACGCGGTCATCGCGTCGTAGGCGGTGAGCATGGGCCACTTCTCGCCCCGCTCCTTGGCGAGGGCGATGTCGCGGACCGTGATGCGGCGGGTGCCCTTCCCCCCGTACAGCGCCTTGCTGCCGTCGGAGGGGGTGTGCTGCGCGGTCTGGGCAGCCGAAAGCTGCGTCATGGCAACGGCTCCTTCAGTCATCTCGAGGCGCCCTGACGGCGTCCCCGGATCACCCCCATGGTGGCACCTCGTGGCGGGCCCGGCCAAGAGGACCTGCGTCACGTGACGGCGATCCTCGTGCCGGGCCCGGCCAAGAGGACCTGCGTCACGTGACGGAGATGGGTAAGGGCTGGGTAAGAATATTTTCGATACGGCACCGTCTCGTATCGGAATTGCTTAACGTAGGGGACATGACCACTCCTGCCGCCCCAGCTCCTCGCATACCCGAAGCGGTGCACCGGCGCCGCTGGGCGATCCTCGGCGTGCTGATGCTGAGCCTGCTGATCGTCGTCCTGGACAACTCCATCCTGAACGTCGCCATCAAGACCATCTCCACTCCGGCCCCCACCGGCCTGGGTGCCACGCAGAGCGAGCTGGAGTGGGCGATCAACGCCTACACCCTCGTCTTCGCGGGCCTGCTGTTCACCGCGGGGCTCATCGGCGACCGGATCGGCCGCAAGAAGGTGCTGCTCGGCGGTCTGGTCGTGTTCGGCGTCGGCTCCGCGCTCGCCGCCGAGTCCGGTTCACCCGGGCAGCTCATCGCCTTCCGCGCGCTGATGGCGCTCGGCGCCGCGTTCGTCATGCCGGCCACCCTCGCCGTCCTGATGAACGTCTTCGAGCGCGAGGAGCAGCCCAAGGCCATCGGCATCTGGGCCGGCGGTGTCGGCCTCGCCATCGCCATCGGCCCGATCACCGGCGGAGTGCTCCTGGACCACTTCTGGTGGGGCTCGGTCTTCCTGATCAACGTGCCGATCGTGCTCCTCGCCCTCGCGCTGATGGTCTGGCTGGTGCCGGACTCCCGCGACCCCAGGCCCGGCCGCCTCGACCCGGTCGGTGTGGTGCTGTCCGTCGTCGGTCTCGTCCTGCTCGTCTACGGCATCATCAAGGGCGGCGAGCTCGCCGACTTCACCGACCCGCAGGTGCTGGCGACCATCGGCGCCGGTGTCCTGATCCTCGCCGCGTTCGTGGTGTTCGAGAAGCGCAGCGACCACCCCTCCCTGGACGTTTCCTACTTCAAGAACAAGGTGTTCTCGGCCGCCATGGCCGCCATCGCGCTGGTCTTCTTCGCTCTGATGGGCGTTACCTTCTTCTCGGTCTTCTACACCCAGAGCGTGCGCGGCTACTCGCCGCTGCAGTCCGGTCTGCTGATGCTGCCGCTGGCCGCCGCGCAGATGATCTTCGCGCCGCGGGCCCGGCTCGTCGTCGACCGGTTCGGCCACAAGGCCACGACCGGGGGCGGCCTGCTGCTGCTCGCGGGCATGCTGGCCGCGTTCGCCGGATTCGAGGCGGACACCCCGATCTGGGTCCTGGAGGTCGTGTTCTTCCTCATGGGCACCGGCATGGCCCACGTCATGACCCCGACGTCCGTCGTCATCATGCAGGCCCTGCCGCGCGAGAAGGCCGGCTCCGCGTCCGCGCTGAGCAACACCTTCCGCCAGGTCGGCGGCGCCCTCGGCATCGCCGTCCTCGGCTCGGTGCTGTCGACGGCGTACCGCAACGGCATCGAGGGCAAGCTCTCCCTCCTGCCGGCCGGCCTCAGGGACGCGGCCGGCGAGTCCATCGAGGCCACGCTCGGCGTCGCCGCCAAGCTCGGCCCGCGCGGCAAGGGGCTCGTCGGACCGGCCAACGACGCCTTCCTGCACGCCATGCACGTCACCGCCCTGTGCGGCACGGTCGTCGCCCTGCTCGGCGCGCTGGTGGTGTTCCTGTTCCTGCCCGGCAAGCCGCCGGCCAGCCAGCAGGGCGAGGAGGAGCAGCAGTTGGTGGCGGCGGCGGAATAACACCTTCCGCGGCACCGGGTGGCAGCGGAGAGAATCGCTCCAGTACGAGGAAGGGACGCAGAAGTGAGTCTTGCCGACAGTCCAGCCGCTTCCGGGGCACCCGCACGGGGTCGCCCCCGCAGCGAGGCGGTCGAACGCGCCGTCATAGAGGGCGTGCTGAAGCTCCTGGAGGAGGGCGTGCCGCTCTCCGACCTCTCCATCGAGCGCATCGCCCGCACGGCCGGCGTCGGCAAGGCCACCATCTACCGCCGCTGGAGCGGCAAGGAGGAGCTCTTCGTCGACGTCGTACGAGCCGCCGAGCCGCCGGACCCCGAACTGCCCGGCACCTCCATGCGCGACGACCTGGTTGCCCTGCTGGAGCCGCTGCGCCAGCGCGGAGTCATGACCCGCAGCTCGGCGCTGCTGCACAACGTGTTCGCACAGATGAAGAGCAGCCCCAAGGTCTGGGCGGCCTACCACGCCTCCGTCGTCGCGCCGCGGCGCAGGGTGCAGATCGAGATCCTGCGGCGCGGACAGCAGAGCGGCGAACTGCGCGACGACGTCGACATCGACCTGCTGCACGACCTGTTCGTCGCCCCGATGCTGGTGCGCACCGTCATGCGCCCGCAGGCCGCGACGGAGCCCGACCTCTCCGAGGGCCTGTCGGAACAGATCGTGGACACGCTCCTCGAAGGACTACGGCCCGTCAGTTCGCCGTCCGCGTAAAGCCGAATGTGCGCGTTGTGTCACAGAGCACGCTTTCCGTCCGCACCTGCGGAACCCGTGACGTCGGACCCTTCGTCCCACTGCCCGTACGGCCGCCGCACGGCGGCAGGAACGACGCCGATCATCCCCTAGGGTCTTAAGGGGCCTCCCCCTTCTCGGGGGACGAACGGTGTGCACGGCAGGCAGTGAGGCGACGCGGTATGGCGCAGCAGGCATACATGACGGAGACGGACAACGGCGGCTCGGGGCCCGAGCGTCGAGGAGCCCGGTTCCGGCGCCTGATGCACCGTCTGATCTCCGGCTGGCGCGGCGACCCGAGAATCTGGCGCCGCGGCATCGTCCTCGCCGCGCTCGCGGTGGTCCTGGCCCTGGTCATGCTGCTGCACGCGCGGGTCCCCAACACCATCGGCAACCTGGGCAGTCTCACCGAGACCTTCCTGCCCTGGCTGGGCCTGCTGATCCCGGTGCTGCTCCTGCTCGCCCTGGTGCGCAGGTCGGCCACGGCCCTGATCGCCCTCGTCCTGCCGGTCGCCGTGTGGCTGAACCTCTTCGGCGGCCTGCTCACCGACAAGACCGGCAGCGGCGGCGACCTCACCGTGGCCACGCACAACGTCAACGCCGACAACCCCGACCCGTCCGGCACCGCCCGGGACGTGGCCGCCTCCGGCGCGGACGTGCTGGCCCTGGAGGAGCTGAAGGCCTCGGTCGTCCCGGTCTACGAGAAGGCGCTGGCGCCGACGTACAAGTACCACTCCGTGCAGGGCACCGTCGGCCTGTGGAGCAAGTACCCGATGAGCGGCGTCGAGGCCGTCGACATCAAGCTCGGCTGGACGCGAGCGATGCGGGCCACGGTCACCACCCCGCAGGGACCGGTCGCCTTCTACGTCGCCCACATGCCGTCGGTCCGCGTGAAGCTGAACGCCGGGTTCACCGCCCGCCAGCGGGACACCAGCGCCGACGCGCTGGGCGAGGCCATCGCCGACGAGAAGCTGCCGCGCAAGGTGCTGCTCGGCGACCTCAACGGCACCATGAACGACCGCTCCCTCAACGGCGTCACCTCCCAGATGCGCTCCACGCAGGGCGCTGCGGGCAACGGGTTCGGGTTCAGCTGGCCGGCCTCGTTTCCGATGGCGCGGATCGACCAGATCATGGTCCAGGACGTCGAACCGGTGAGCTCGTGGACGCTGCCGGCGACGGGCAGCGACCACCTGCCGGTGGCGGCCCGTGTGAACCTCGACACCAGTTCTTGACCCGCCGGAACAGTGGGCCTGAGAGGCTTTGTTCCGCCAGTGAACATACACTGGCGGAACACGCGTCCCTCTGACTTCCCGATCTCGGAAAGGAACAGGCCCCTTCATGCCCCTGGCCCTGCTCGCTCTGGCCGTCGGCGCTTTCGGTATAGGCACCACCGAGTTCGTGATGATGGGCCTGCTGCCCGACGTCGCGACCGACCTGCACGTCTCCATCCCCACCGCCGGTCATCTGGTCTCGGCGTACGCGCTGGGCGTGGTGATCGGCGCCCCGCTGCTCGCCGCGCTGACCGCGCGGATGTCCCGGCGCACGGTCCTGATCGGCCTGATGGCGCTGTTCGTGGCGGGCAACGCGCTCTCCGCGTTCGCCCCGGGCTACGACTCCCTGCTCGCGGCCCGCTTCCTGAGCGGCCTGCCGCACGGCGCCTTCTTCGGCGTGGGCGCGGTCGTGGCGACGAACATGGTCGCGCCGGAACGCAAGGCCCGCTCCGTCTCGCTGATGTTCCTCGGCCTGACGGTCGCCAACATCGCGGGCGTGCCGGTCGCCACACTCATGGGCCAGCACCTGGGGTGGCGGGCCACCTTCCTCGGCGTCAGCGCCATCGGCCTCGCGGCGATCGCCGCACTGGCCCTGCTGATCCCGCACGACCACACGCAGGCGCCGGCCGCCGGGCTGCGCCGTGAGCTGACCGCCCTGAAGTCGCTGCCGGTGTGGCTGGCCCTGGGCACGACGGTCGCCGGCTTCGGCGCGCTGTTCTCCGCGTACAGCTACATCACCCCGATGCTGACGGACGCCGCCGGATACGCCGAGACCAGCGTCACCCTGCTCCTCGCCCTCTTCGGCGTCGGCGCGACGATCGGCAACCTGCTCGGCGGACGCCTGGCGGACCACTCCCTGCGCGGCACGCTCTTCGGCGGCCTGCTGGCCCTGGCGGCCGTCCTGGCCCTGTTCCCGCTGCTGATGTCCGCCCGGTGGAGCGCGGCCCTCGCGGTCGCCCTGCTCGGCGCGGCGGCGTTCATCACCGGCTCCCCGCTGCAGCTGATGGTCATGGAGAAGGCCTCGGCGGCCCCGTCCCTGGCGTCCTCGGCCAACCAGGCCGCCTTCAACCTGGCGAACGCCGGCGGAGCCTGGATCGGCGGCGCAGCCCTGGCCGCGGGCCTCGGAGTCACGTCCCCCGCCCCGGCGGGCGCGATGCTGGCGGTGCTGGGGCTGGGCGTCGCGGGGGTGGCGTACGCGGTGGACCGGCGCCGGACCGTTCCGGCAGCGGGACGCGAACGCGTGGTCGCCTCCCACGTGCCGCAGCGTTCATCCAGCCCGTCCGGCGTTTGAGGACGAGGCCCGAAGGGCCGACGGGGGTCCGGGGGCGCAGCCGCGCCCCCACCCACCCGCACCGGCCTACTCGGCCTGAGCCCCCCGCAACTCCTCGAACCGCTCCAGATCCCGCAGCCAGGCCCGCGCGGAACTGTCGCTCGGCGCCCGCCAGTCCCCCCGCGGCGACAGCGAACCGCCCGCCGACACCTTCGGCCCGTTCGGCATCGCCGACCGCTTGAACTGCGCGAACCCGAAGAACCGCCGGCAGAACACCTCCAGCCACCGCCGGATCTCCGCCAGGTCGTAGGCGACCCGCTTGGCGTCGGGGAAGTTCGGCGGCCAGTCGCCGGCCTCCGGGTCGTGCCAGGCGTGCCAGGCCAGGAACGCGATCTTCGAGGGCCGGAAGCCGTAGCGCAGCACATGGAAGAGCGTGAAGTCGTGCAGCGCGTACGGCCCGATCTTCGACTCCGTCGACTGCATCTCCTCGCCCGGCACCAGCTCCGGGCTGATCTCGGTGTCGAGGATCGCGGCGAGGGTCTTGCCGGTCTCCTCGTCGAACTGGCCGCTGCTGATGACCCACCGGATCAGATGCTGGATCAGCGTCTTCGGCACCCCGCCGTTGACGTTGTAGTGGCTCATCTGGTCGCCCACGCCGTACGTCGACCAGCCCAGCGCCAGCTCGGAGAGGTCACCGGTGCCGAGCACGATGCCGCCGCGCTGGTTCGCCAGCCGGAACAGGTAGTCGGTGCGCAGACCGGCCTGCACGTTCTCGAAGGTGACGTCGTACACCGGCTCGCCCGCTGCGAACGGGTGGTCCATCTCCCGCAGCATCAGCCGCGCGGTCGGCGTGATGTCGAGCTCGGCCGAGGTGACGCCCAGCGAGTTCATCAGCTTGTGGGCGTTGTCCTTGGTGTGGTCGCTGGTGGCGAACCCGGGCAGGGTCCAGGCCAGGATGTCGCTGCGCGGCCGGCCCGCGCGGTCCATCGCGCGGGCGGCGACGATCAGCGCGTGCGTGGAGTCCAGACCGCCGGACACGCCGATGACGACCTTCGGGCCGCCGATCGACGCGAGGCGCTGCTGAAGGCCCGCGACCTGGATGTTGTACGCCTCGTAGCAGTCCAGGGCGAGCCGTTCGGCGTCGGCCGGCACGAACGGGAAGCGTTCGAGACGGCGCTTGAGGCCCAGGTCGCCCATGGGCGGCTCGAGTTCGAACGCCACCGTCCGGAAGTCACCGGTGCGGGCCCGGTGCGTACGGCGGTTCTCGTCGAACGTGCCCGTCCGCAGCCGTTCCTGCCGCAGCAGGTCGAGGTCCACGTCGGCCACCGCGTACTCGTCGCCCAGCGGGAAGCGCTCGGTCTCGGCCAGCAGCACGCCGTTCTCGTAGACCATGGCCTGACCGTCCCAGGACAGGTCGGTGGTCGACTCGCCGAGACCGGCCGCCGCGTAGACGTACGCGGCCAGACAGCGGGAGGACGCCGAGCGGCACAGCAGCTTGCGGTCCTCGGCGCGGCCCACCGTGATCGGGCTGCCCGAGAGGTTGACCAGGACGGTCGCACCGGCCAGGGCCGCCTCCGCGCTGGGCGGCACCGGCACCCACATGTCCTCGCAGATCTCCGCGTGCAGCACCAGACCGGGCACGTCCTCGGCCGCGAACAGCAGGTCCACGCCGAACGGCACCGTCTCACCGGCGACGCGGATCGACCCGCCGCGCTCGTCGGCGCCGTCGCCGATCTGCCGGCGCTCGTAGAACTCGCGGTAGTTCGGCGGATACGACTTGGGCACGACGCCCAGGACGCGGCCGCGGTGCACGATGACCGCGCAGTTGTAGACCCGGTTGCGGTGGCGCAGCGGCGCGCCGACGACCAGGACCGGCAGCAGCCCGGCCGTGCCGGCCACCACCTCCCGCAGCGCGCCCTCGACCTCGTCGAGCAGCGCGTCCTGCAGCAGCAGGTCCTCGATCGAGTAGCCGCACAGCACCATCTCCGGGAAGACGGCGACCGCGACACCCTCCTCTGCACACCTGCGCGCGTGACGCAGGACCGCCTCGGCGTTGGCGGGCGGGTCGGCGATGACGGTGTGGCCCGTGCACGCGGCGACGCGTGCGAAGCCGTGCTGATAGATCGACCAGAAGTTCAACGGTGCTTCCTCGGGTGAAGGCGGAGTCGAGGCAGGCGCCCAGTGTAATCGTCAAAGCGACGCGATGGGGGTGCGGGGGGTGGCTCGCACCACTCCCCGCACCCCCGGGCGCCTCGCGTCCTCAGCTCCGGTACCCCAACACCGTCATCATTCCCGCGTCCGCGTGGTAGACGTTGTGGCAGTGGAGCATCCACAGGCCCGGATTGTCGGCGTCGAAGTCGACCGTGAGCGTGCGCTTCGGCAGCACCAGCGCCGTGTCCTTGCGCACCCCGTCCTGCTGCCCCTTGGCCAGGGCGAAGGTGTGGCCGTGCAGATGGAGCGGGTGCCACATGGAGGTCCGGTTGTGGAACTCCAGCCGGACCCGTTCCCCGGCGCGCACGGGGTGGCGCTGCGAGGCGTCGTAGGGCTTGCCGTCGAAGGCCCAGTCGTAGTGCATCATCGTGCCGGTCAGCTGCAGCCTGATCGTCCGGTCCGGCGTCCTGGGCTTCAGCGCCACCGACTCGTCCACGGTGAGCTTGTGCGCGGCCAGGAGCCTTCCGTCGAGCTCCTGCGGGCGGGCCTTGGCGGTGGGCGCCGCGCCGCCGCCGGTGCGCAGGACGGCCATGGTGGAGGCCTCCTTGCCCTCGGCCAGCGCGGTCAGCGGGAACGCACCGTCGCCGGCCGTCACCACCACGTCGTACCGCTCGCCCATGCCGATCAGCAGCGCGTCCCCCTTCGCATGCCGCACGGGGTAGCCGTCGGTGTGCGTCACCGTCAGCTCGTGGCCGCCGAGGGCGACGCGGAAGGCGGTGTCCCCGCCGGCGTTGATGAACCGGATGCGGATCCGGTCCCCGGGGCGGGCCCGGAAGACCGAAGGCGCCTTCGCCGTACGCCCGTTGACGAGGTAATACGCATACGCCACATCGCCGGGGTCACCGCCCAGCAGGTCGCTGTGGGCGCCCATCAGCCTTCGGGAGGGGCCGGACCCGCCCGAGGACGCCGACGGCGACGCCTCCCCCCGCATCGACATGCCCGACATCCCTGACATGCCGTGGCCGGTGGACCCGGAGCCCGACCCCGAGCTGCCCATGTCCATGCCGCCCATGCCGCCGCGCAGTTCGTCGAGCACGGCGTCCGGCGTGGAGCCGTCCACCCCGTCGACCCAGTCGTCCAGCAGCACGATCCACTCCCGGTCGTACGACAGGGGCTCCCTGGGGTCGTCGACGATCAGCGGGGCGTACAGCCCCCGGTCCTGCTGGACTCCGGTGTGCGGGTGGAACCAGTACGTGCCCGGATGCTGCACGGTGAAGCGGTAGTCGAACTGCGCGCCGGACTTGATCGGACCCTGGGTCAGGCCGGGGACGCCGTCCATGTCGTTGCGCAGGGCGATGCCGTGCCAGTGCAGGGAGGTGCAGTCCGGGAGGTGGTTGGCCAGGGTCAGGGCGAGGGTGTCGCCCGCGGTGACACGGATCTCCTTGCCGGGCAGGTCACCGCCGTAGGACCAGGACCTGACCGTGCGCTCGCCGAGGTCCAGCCGGGTCTCGGCGGCGGTGAGGCGGACCCTGCGGACGGTGCCGCCGCTTCCGGCGCGCTTCTTCTCGGCGGCGGTCACCTCCTTGCCGTCCGGGGTGACATAGCCCTTGGGGGCGTTCACGGCGGAGCCGCCCCCGCTGAAAACGTTCGCGACCGAGTCCGAGCAGGCGGCGGCCAGGACTCCCGTCCCGGCGAGAGCGACGGACGCGCCGAGAACGGAGCGGCGTGTGGGAGTACGCATGATGTGCTGACACCTCGTCTGAAGGGTGCTGAAGATGGGCCGGACACGTCTGCCGCTTCGGGGTGCTCCTCGATGAGGGCATGCCGAGGCGGCCGGTGCGAGGCCTATATGCGCAGCACCGACAGACCGTCGAACGACGGTCTGCCGGGAGGTGGGTTCGGCCACAGGGCCCGTAGCAGGCGGGCGGGCCGGGGCGGGGAGAGCGGCGCGGGCAGGGTGCTGCCGAACGCCGCCGCCAGCAACAGGACGAGCGTGAAGGCGCCGAGGACGGCCAGGCACACGGACCCGGGGTCCATGCCGCCCATGGCGGCGGAGTCGGAACCCGTCACCGGCACGTGCGCGGACCCGGGCGCCGGCGCCGCCGCCGTCCGGTGACTGTGGTGCGTCCCGATGGGTGACGGGGACCCCGTCACCTGCTCCGCGGGATGTCCCAGGGTGTGCATGGTCACGATGCCGAGGAGCAGCACGGCGAGCAGCAGCAGCCGCCCGTACGTCCCGCTTCTCGATCCGGTCATGTGCGCACCCTACCCCCGCCGGGTATGCGAGCGCGCCCGCTCCCCGGAGGGAACGGGCGCGCGGTGGCCGCTGGTGTCGCGAGGACCTCAGTGGCGCTTGTACGAGTCCACGTAGCCGTTCGCGGGCGAGCCCACGCCGGTGACGTCGTCGTAACCCTTGACCGCGGACAGCGAGCTGTCCTTGCCGAGGCTGCGGACCGAGGTGACCAGGCCGTTGGTGGCGTCGTAGCCGTTGACGAAGTCCACGCGGGCCTCCGCCAGGCCGGAGCCCGTCGGGTTGTCGGTCACGTCGTGGTACACGCCCTTGCCGTAACGGGCGTAGATCTCCGGGTTGGCGAAGCCGATCGCCTTGCCGCCACGCGCCTCCTGGGCCAGGGCCTGGACGGCGGCGATGACCGGGGCCGCGAGCGAGGTGCCGCCGATGCGGTACTCGTCGTAGGCCTGGGTCTTCCCGTCGGGCATGGTCTGGGTCTGGCCGACCAGGAAGCCGGTGTTCGGGTCGGCGATGGCCGCGATGTCCGGAACGACGCGGTTGCCCTCGGCGTTGTTCGCCGTGGCGAGCGCGTCCGGGACGACGCCCTTCTGGTAGTACGGCTCGGCGACCGTCTTGCTGGTGCCGCCGCCCGCGCCCGAGGTGAAGGCGCCGGGGAAGTTGGTCCAGCTCTTGCCGTCGGCCGACAGCACGGCCTTCTCGGTGCCCCAGCCGGTTTCCCACTGGTAGTTGTTGCTCTTGCCCACCGCGAGGGAGGTACCGCCGACCGCCGTCACCCAGGCCGAGTTGGCCGGGGTGTCGACCTGCTTCGTCCCGGTGTTGGCGACCTCGTCGCCGTTGTCACCGGAGGAGAAGTAGAAGCCGATGCCCTCGACCGCGCCGAACTGGAACACCTGGTCGTAGGCGGCCGCGAGGTCCGGCGTCTGGTTGGCCTCGATGTCGCCCCACGAGTTGGAGACGATGTCGGCGAGGTGGTTGTCGACCACCTTGCTCAGCGAGTCCAGCAGGTCGGCGTCCATGCACGAGGCCGAGCCCACGTAGGTGACGTCCGCGGCCGGCGCGACCGCGTGCACGGCCTCGACGTCCAGCGTCTCCTCGCCGTACCAGCCGGCGGCGGAGCAGTCCTTGGTGTTCGTGTACTTCGTGGGCAGCACCTGGTGCAGCTGACCGGTCGTCCACTTGGCGTCGCCGTGCTTCGTCGCGTACGTCTGCGCGTCGAGGGCGATGGTCGGCGAGGCGTACGCGTCCGTGATGGCGACGCGGACTCCCTTGCCGGTGTAGCTGCCCGCGCCGTACGCGGCGCGCAGCTGCTTGCCGGTGTAGCCCTTGATGGCGTACGGGATCTTCGAACCGTACGCGTCGGGCAGCGTGCTCGCGATGTTCGAGCCGTAGTACGACGAGAACGGCCCGGAGTTGCGGAACACGGTCTCCGGCGGCGGCAGCTGGTCGTCGTGGCGCGACATGTGCGGCGCGTTGTCCAGGCCGGTGACGGTCAGGACGGCGCCCTTGAGGCTGTCCGGCACCGAGGCCGTCTTCGACGGCGCGCGGTAGGTCTTCGAGCCCTTGGTGAAGTTGTGCAGCTGGGTGCCGAACGCCTTCTCGGCGGCGGCCACGTCACCGGAGACGGAGACGTAGTGCCGCGTGACGCCGGTGACCTTCAGGCCGTTCGACGTCAGCCACGACTTGACCGCGGCCACCTGGGCCTTGGTCGCGCCGAAGCGGGTCTGCGCCTTCTTGGAGCTGAGGTACTTGCCGTAGAGCGGCGAGCTCGGGTCGGACACGGCCCTTGCGTAGGCCGCGAGGCCCGCCGCGTCCTTGCCGGCCAGATAGACCCGGAGGGAGAGCTGGGTGCCGTCGGAGGCATTGCCCTTGTCCGCCTTGGCCGTCGCCCACGCGGGCTTGGTGCCCACGAGCGCGTCCCTGGCCGGGTTGTCCGCGGCGTGCGCCGCGGGTATGCCGAGCGCCAACGCACCGGCGAGCATGGGCAGAGTTGCCGCCATGCTCGTGGCGCGCAGTCTGGCGCGGTTGGATCTCATGGAACCCCCTGCGATGCGGTTCTTCGCATGTGTGGTCGTCTCGTCGCGTGATCCGCGTAGACATCCCGCTCCGCGGCGGAGGCGCGGGCTGTGGATCAAGCGATGGGGGCCACTCTTTCGATGAACCGTTCATGCCAGGGGAAATCGGAGGCCAAGAGAACCCCAAGGAACCGTCATGAAGGGCGATTTGGTGCTTTCGTCCCTGCGGGAACGGGGCGAAACCGCTAGGAACGAGCTTTCGCGCCCCGCTCCTTGAGCATGTCCGCCATCAACTGGATCTCCGACTGCTGCGCGTCGACCATGCCCTGCGCGAGCCGCTTCTCCACCCCGACCGTGCACTTGGCGACACAGCCCTCGGCCATGTGGATACCGCCCTTGTGATGGTCCGTCATGAGCTGCAGGTACAGCACCTCGGCCTGCTTGCCGCTGAGGGTCTGCAGCTTCTTCAGCTCGGTGTTGGTGGCCATCCCGGGCATCAGCGCGCCGTCCTTGCCGGACGCCATGTCCCCCATGCCCATCCAGGTCATCGGCGGATCCGCCGACACCTTCGGCAGCTCCCACAGGTCCAGCCAGCCGAGCAGCATGCCGCGCTGGTTGGCCTGCGTCTGGGCGATGTCGTAGGCGAGCCGCCGCACTTCCTCGTTCTTCGTGCGGTCCCGCACGATGTACGACATCTCCACGGCCTGCTGGTGGTGCACCGCCATGTCCCGCGCGAACCCGGCGTCCGCGGAGTCGGCGGACGGCGTGCTCGGGCCGGAGCCGTCGTCCTCGGCGACCGCGTAGGTGACCGCGCCGGCCGCGACGAGCACCGCGGCGGCGGCCCCCGTGATCCAGCCGATGTGCCGCTTCACGTCACATCGTCCCGCCGGTGCAGGAGGCACCCGGCTCGGGCGTCTGCTTGCCCTGCACGTACGTCTGGAAGAACTTGGCGACCTTCGGGTCGCTCGCGCTCGTCACACCGAGCTGGTGCCCCCAGGCCGACAGCTCGATCGGCGAGGTCTGGTTCTCGTACGGGCTCATCAGCGAGTACGGCGTCTGCTTCACCTTCGACGCGAGCGTGTCCACGTCCGCCTTCTTCGCCTTGCTCGTGTACGTCACCCACACGGCGCCGTGCTCCAGCGCGTGCACGGCGTTCTCGTCGTGCACGGCCTTGGTGTAGACGTCGCCGTTGCAGTTGAGCCACACCTGGTTGTGGTTGCCGCCGACCGGCGGGCGCATCGGGTAGTTCACGGTCCCGGTGACATGCGTGCGCGACAGCTTGCCCGTCCAGGTCCGCACGCCGTCCTTGCCGGTGACGAAGTGGCCGGAGTCCCCGGAGTTGCCGCCCTTGCCGTCGCTCGCGGTGTCCTTCTTGCCGTTGTCGCCGCTCTGCGACTTCACGACGAAGACGCCGCCGACGATCAGACCCGCGACCACGACCACGCTCGCGCCGATCGTCAGGATCCGGTTGCGCTTCTCACGGGCCTGCTCGGCGCGCCGCATCTCTTCTATGCGCGCTCTGCGTGCCGCGCCGCTGCTCTTGTTGCCGGAAGCCATCGCGGTGTCCTTCTGGGGAAAGGGACGGTCGAGTGACTGATCGTAGTGGGGCGGGGGAGTGATCTCGTAGACGGGTCACAGCCAATCGATTCCGACCGATGCCGACCGATAATTTGAACCGCAGATGCGCATTATCTACGCTGGTTTCATGCGGCTGCTGCGCTCCACCGACCTCGCCCTGCGTTTCCTGATGCGGCTCGCCGTCGCGGGCGACTGCAGCCCCACGACCCGCGAGGTCGCCGCCGGCGTGGACGTGCCCTACACCCACGCGGCCAAGGTCGTCGCCGAACTGCAGCACATGGGGCTGGTCGACGCCCGGCGCGGCCGGGGCGGCGGCCTCTCCCTCACCGAACAGGGGCGTACGGCGTCCGTCGGCGCCGTCGTGCGCGCCTTCGAGGGCGACGGCGACGTCGTCGACTGCGAGGGATCGACGCCCTGCCCCCTGAACTCCGCCTGCCGCCTGCGTGGCGCACTGCGACGGGCCCAGGAGGCGTTCTTCGCCACCCTGGACCCGCTCACCGTGACGGACATCGTCGCGGAGCCGACGGGGCCGCTGCTGCTGGGGATCTCCCGGGCGTCGTGAGCTCTCAGGCCCGGCTCAGCCACAGGTCGGGGCCGAAGACCTCGTAGTGGATGTCGGCGGCGGCGACGCCCTTCTCGATCAGGCCGGCGCGCACCGCCCGCATGAAGGGCAGCGGTCCGCACAGGTACGCGCGCGTGCCCGCCGGTACGTCGACCGTGTCGAGGTCGACCAGGCCGGTGCGGGTGCCCCGCGTCGCGTCCCGCTCGTACCAGAAGTGCACGGCCGCGTCGGGGAGCTTTTCGGCGTACGCCTCGTGGTCGGCGCGCAGGGCGTGGTCGGCGGGGGAGCGGTCGCCGTGGACGACCGTGACCGGGGCGTGGTGACCGGTCTCCGCGAGCCGCGCCAGCATGGCGACCATCGGGGTCACGCCGATGCCGGCGGAGGCGAGCAGCAGGGGCGTGTCGGCGGCGTCCTCCAGGACGAGGTCGCCGTACGGGGCGGACAGCTCCAGGACGTCGCCCTCGCGCACGCGCGCGTGGAGGTGGTTCGACACCTCGCCGTCGGGCGCGTCCCCGCCGTGCCGGACCCGCTTGACGCTGATCTGCCGGAGGGTCGAGCCGGGCGCCCCGGAGAGGCTGTACTGGCGTATCTGGCGGGCGCCGTCGGGGAGGTCGGTGCGTACGGAGACGTACTGGCCGGCGCGGAAGTCGGCGACCGGCCCGCCGTCGGCCGGCCGCAGCCGGAAGGTGACGACGTCCGCGGTCTCGGCGAGGCGCTCGACGACCTCCCAGTTCCGCCAGCCCGGCTCCCCGGACTCCTCGTACAGGCGCTTCTCGATCGCGACGAGGGCGTTGGCCATCAGCCAGTAGACCTCGTCCCAGGCGGCCGCGACCTCGGGGGTCACGGCCTCGCCGAGGACGCCGGCGATGGCGGCGAAGAGGTGCTCGTGGACGAGCGCGTACTGCTCGGGCGTGACGCCCAGGGAGGCGTGCTTGTGGGCGATGCGGGCCAGCATCGCGTCCGGGCGCGTGTCCGGGTGCTCCAGGAGATGCGTCGCGAAGGCCGCGATCGAACCGGCGAGCGCCTGGCGCTGCGTGCCGGCCGCCTGGTTGCCGCGGTTGAACAGGTCGCGCAGCAGCTCGGGGCGGGCGGTGAACAGGCCGGCGTAGAAGCGCTCGGTGATCTCGTCGAGGTGCGCGCCGACGGCGGGGAGGGTGGCGCGAACGGTGGCGGCGGCTTGCTCGGACAGCATCGGGACTCCTCTTGGTCGTCCGAGCCCGGTCCTGCGAACTCGGCTGATCGGAACCGTAGTTAAACTTGCATTTGAGATGCAAATTATCGGGGAGTGGCGTCGCTCACGGATGGAGCGGGTCCGGGCGTTACGGATGTCGGTCCGAGCAGGCAAGATGGGCTGCGGAGCCGTACACCCGCCGCCGTGTGTGAGGCGTTCAGGCCGAGGCCGTCTCGACGATCAAGGTCGGCAACGCGCACGAAATGCTGTTGTGGTGTGATGCTCAGGTGCCCGACCGCCTCCTGTGGGACAGGGAGACAGGCGGCCTGACCAGCAAGGATGGGGAAGCGGAAGATGGACAAGCAGCAGGAGTTCGTACTCCGGACCTTGGAGGAGCGCGACATCCGGTTCGTACGCCTGTGGTTCACGGACGTGCTGGGCTTCCTCAAGTCCGTCGCCGTGGCCCCGGCCGAGCTGGAACAGGCCTTCGACGAGGGCATCGGCTTCGACGGCTCGGCCATCGAGGGCTTCGCCCGCGTATACGAGTCCGACATGATCGCCAAGCCGGACCCGTCCACCTTCCAGATCCTGCCCTGGCGCGCCGAGGCCCCCGGCACCGCCCGCATGTTCTGCGACATCCTCATGCCGGACGGCTCCCCGTCCTTCGCCGACCCGCGCTACGTCCTCAAGCGTGCCCTCACGCGCGGCTCCGACCTGGGCTTCACCTTCTACACCCACCCCGAGATCGAGTTCTTCCTGCTGAAGGACCGCCCCCTCGACGGCACCCGCCCCACCCCCGCCGACAACTCCGGCTACTTCGACCACACCCCGCAGAACATCGGCATGGACTTCCGCCGCCAGGCGATCACCATGCTGGAGTCGATGGGCATCTCGGTCGAGTTCTCCCACCACGAGGGCGCACCCGGCCAGCAGGAGATCGACCTGCGCTACGCCGACGCCCTCTCGACGGCCGACAACATCATGACCTTCCGCCTGGTCATGAAGCAGGTGGCGCTGGAGCAGGGCGTCCAGGCGACGTTCATGCCGAAGCCGTTCTCGGAGCACCCGGGGTCCGGCATGCACACCCACCTCTCGCTCTTCGAGGGCGACCGCAACGCCTTCTACGAGTCCGGCTCGGAGTACCAGCTCTCCAAGGTCGGCCGCTCCTTCATCGCGGGCCTGCTGCGCCACGCGGCGGAGATCTCGGCGGTCACCAACCAGTGGGTCAACTCCTACAAGCGCATCTGGGGCGGCTCCGAGCGCACCGCCGGCGCCGGCGGTGAGGCACCCTCCTACATCTGCTGGGGCCACAACAACCGCAGCGCCCTGGTCCGCGTGCCCATGTACAAGCCCGGCAAGACCGGCTCCGCGCGCGTGGAGGTCCGCTCCCTGGACTCCGGCGCCAACCCGTACCTGTCCTACGCGGTCCTGCTCGCCGCCGGCCTCAAGGGCATCGAGGAGGGCTACGAACTCCCGCCGGGCGCGGAGGACGACGTCTGGGCCCTCTCCGACGCCGAGCGCCGCGCGATGGGCATCGAGCCGCTCCCGCAGAACCTGGGCGAGGCCCTGACCCTGATGGAACGCAGCGACCTGGTGGCAGAAACCCTGGGCGAACACGTCTTCGACTTCTTCCTGCGCAACAAGCGGCAGGAGTGGGAGGAGTACCGGTCCGAGGTGACGGCTTTCGAGCTGCGGAAGAACCTGCCGGTGCTGTAAGGCAGGTCAGGGGGCGGTACCTGCCCTTTGGGTGTATGGGGCTGACGGTCGCAGACCGGCAGCCTCACCACGTCTCGCGAGCCCTGGGCCGTCAGGCGGATCTCACAGCGTCGTATTTGCAGATTTCACTGCATCGATCAAGGCCCGCGCACGGCGCGGGCGCGCCGCCTCTGCGGCGCGGCCTGCCTCCTAATGGCGCCGTAAGACGCTTGGCGGTGTCTCATGGCCGAGCGTCTTGAGCGGGTGGGCATGTGGTGATCCGTAGTCGCTCCTGAGGCCTGACCTCTCAAGACAGAGCCGGCCCCACATGCCTTCCCGCTCCGTGAAGCAGCGCCGGGGGTGGCGGTGCCGGTCCGCGCTCCTGCCTTCGTCCCGCGCGGACAGGCCCCGCCGCCCCCGGCTCGCACTCTCGTGGTCCAAGATCGGACATTAACAGGCAGGCTCACAAACCTGCCCGATCCGCGGGCCAGCGTAATGGGCGATAATCACTCGCGCCAAAGCAGCTCCGTAAGTTGTTCGGTGGCCCGGGAGGGCCGGATGTGGCTTCAAAGCAGCTTGCCGACCGTGGCTCGGCTGGAGTGGCCGTCCGGTCCTTCGGGGCGCCCTGGTCGCTGATTGAAATGCGCGGAACGCGTCGCTGTTTACGGAGCTGACGACGGGGTGTCCTACGGGCCCGACGGAAGGAAACTCGGCTGCGGGAGGGACGCGTGAGCAAACAGCGGGCCCGGATATGGGTCGGTATCGACGCGGGCAAGGGCCACCACTGGGCCGCGGTGGTCGACGAAACCGGCGCGACTCTGTGGTCGAAGAAGATCGAAAATGATGAGTCGGCGATCCTGACCGCACTCGGCGAGATTCTGGACCTGGCCGATGAGGTGCACTGGGCGGTGGACATCGCCAGCAGGTCCTCCGCACTGCTGCTGGCGCTGCTGACAGCCCACGGGCAGCAGGCTGTCTATGTGCCCGGCCGGACGGTCAACCGCATGGCCGGCGCCTATCGGGGCGAGGCCAAGACGGATGCCCGCGACGCCTATGTCATCGCCGAAACCGCCCGCCACCGCAGGGACTTCGCCACCCTCGACGTTCCCGCACAACTGGCCGCCGACCTCGCGCTCCTGACCGCTCACCGCACCGACCTGGTCACCGACCGGGTGCGGACGGTCAACCGGCTCCGCGATGTGCTCACGGGCATGTTCCCCGCTCTGGAGCGAGCCTTCGACTACTCGGCCCGCAAGGGCGCGCTGGTGCTGCTGACCGGCTACCAGACCCCGGCCGCCCTGCGCCGACGCGGCCTGGCCCGCCTGACCTCTTGGCTGGTCAATCGAGGTGTTCGCGACGCGGACAGCGTGGCCGCCACGGCGATGGAAGCCGCCCGGGCCCAGCAGACCACGCTGCCCGGCGAGGACTCCGCTGCACAGATCATCGCTGACCTGGCCACTCAGATCCTGGCCCTGGACGACCGGCTCAAGCGCATCGACCGGCAGATCCGCGACGCCTTCCGCACCCACCCACAGGCCGGGATCATCGAGTCGCTGCCCGGCATGGGGCCCATCCTCGGAGCCGAGTTCGTCGTCGCCGCGGGCGACATGACCGCCTACACCGACGCCGGCCACCTTGCCTCGGCCGCCGGGCTGGTCCCAGTCCCACGCGATTCCGGCCGCCGAACCGGCAACCTGCACCGGCCCAAGCGCTACAGCCGCCGCCTGCGCAGGGTCTTCTACCTGTCCGCGCAGACCAGCATCATCCGCGACGGCCCCAACCGGGAGTACTACCTCAAGAAGCGCGGAGAGGGCTGCAAGCACGTCCAGGCCGTCATCGCTCTCGCGCGACGCCGCACCAGCGTGTTGTGGGCTCTGCTACGCGACAACAGGGCCTTCACCCCTGTCCCGCCCACCGTGCAGGCGGCTTGACCCGTCACTGAAACTCCGCCGAACCCGTCGCGGATGATGAGGAGTCGCATCCCGCTACCGCTCACAGGGGACAAATGATCAAAATCGAATACCGGCAGACCGGCCCCTACGTGGACCAAGGCCAGGAGAACCGCGAAGGAGTGGACCTCGCCGTCGTCAGCCGTGCTGACCTGCGCTGGTACTACTTCCTGTCGGACCTTACGTTCACGATCGACGAGGCCGAGCTGAGCCCGCCGTGGTCGTGGACGCCCGTTTTCGACTTCATGTGGTCGATGAAGGGTGCACTCGAACACTTGGAGCGGGGCGAGCGGACGACGATCGGCTTCACGGAGAACGCTGAGCTGATCAGCTTCCTCCCGGAAGGCGAGGAGGTACGGGTCTCATGCACATACGCAGCCACAGAGGCTGTCTGTGGACTCGTCGATCTCAAGGACGCCTGGGTGGCCCTCCGAGAAGCCGTGCTGACGCAGCTCAGTGTTGAGTACCCAAGACTCGCGGCCAACCCAGTACTCGCGGAGCTCCGGCCCTGACTGCCTAACCCCGAGGCGGCCGGCACCTTGCTCTGGAGGACACAGAGCAAGGCAGCGTGGTTGAGGCCGGTGGGGGTGCAGCGAGGCACACGCGCGCCTCATCAGTCGGCATAGCCGCCGTCGTGGCTGACTTTCGTCGGCTGAGGCACGGACGATCCCCGACAGGAGGCGCCGTCCTCACAAGCGGAGGTCGCCCCATGGGCTTGACTCGGTCATTGAAACTCCAGCCCAAAGTTCACGGCCTGGAACAGCAGGTCCTCCCACTCAGCGTCGAGCAAAGCTTCGCTTCCTCTTCATTCCTTGTTGTGGACACGGAACACATTGTCTTTGCAATCCGCTGCAAGGTCCCACGCGCCCATGCTGTTCCCTCTCAGATCATTGTCCTCGACCACACCACCACCCCCCTCGTAGATCCATATCGCCTCATATCCGTTGCCCTTAATCCGGTTGGTGCGCAGGGTGGGGTTGCCACCCTCGCTGATCGCCACGCCCGCCCCAGTGTTGCCGGTGATGTCGTTGTCCTCCAGCGTCCCCAGACCGCTGTCATAGACGTAGACGCCGGCCTGCTTGTTGTCATGGATCTGGTTGTGGCGCAGGGTGGGGTTGCCACCCTCGCTGATCGTCACACCCTGCGTGGTGTTGCCGGTGATGTCGTTGTCCTCCAGCGTCCCCAGACCGCTGTCAAAGACATAGACGCCGGACTGCTTGTTGTCATGGATCTGGTTGTGGCGCAGGGTGGGGTTGCCACCCTTGCCGATCGCCACGCCCTGCGTGGTGTTGCCGGTGATGTCGTTGTCCTCCAGCGTCCCCAGACCGCTGTCAAAGACATAGACGCCGGACTGCTTGTTGTCATGGATCTGGTTGCGGCGCAGGGTGGGGTTGCCACCCTTGCCGATCGCCACGCCCTGCAGGGTGTTGCCGGTGATGTCGTTGTCCTCCAGCGTCCCCAGACCGCTGTCAAAGACATAGACGCCGGACTGCTTGCTGTCGTGGATCTGGTTGCGGCGCAGGCGTGGGTCGGCTCCGTTGCGGATGGCGACGCACGCGAGCCCCTGGCTGCTGATGTCGCAGCCTTCGAGTTCCAGCCGCCCCTGGGTGATGTCCACGCCGAACCAGTGCCCCGCCGCTGTCTGACGCAAGGTCAGGTTGGTGACCCGGCCGATGCTGGCCTGGAACATCAGTGCGTCGGCGTCGGCGGCGCGGATTTGGATCTCGGCGGCCGGGCCGTCGCCGAGGACCTCCAGCGGTTTGTCGATCACCAGGCCTTCCTCGTAGAGGCCTGGCCGGACCAGTATCCGGTCACCTGCTTGCGCGGCCTTGATCGCCGCACCGATGGTCGTGAAGTCTCCCCGGTGGTAGGGGTCGACCACATGGGTCGGCGGTTCGGACTTGGCCGTGCTCCTCTTGGCATCCGCTCCCATCCGTTCCGAAACCCCAGGTCCTTCTTCATGGGCCTCCGCGCGGCGGGCGGTGGGCGCCCGGGGGGCAGTGGGCGGCTTCCAGAAGGTGTCTCGCATGCGTGACGCCAACTGTGCGGTGGCCTTGCGGACCACTGGTGAGGTGAACGGCTCGAACCGCAGCTCACGCCAGTCGGCGTACTGGCGTGAGTACAGCACCCGGGCCATCTCGTCGGTTTCGCGCAGCTCGGGATCGTCCAACTCTTGGGCGCTGATGTAGTACACCGGCAGGATCAGGTCCTTGCGGCCCAAGTCGCGCTCCCGCTCCAGGAACCGTGTCACCTCCGACCGACAAGCGGGGCTACGGAACAGGCTCGGCGTAACAATCACCAGCAACAGTGTCACCGCGTCCAGCGCTTCGTCGATGCGCTGCTGCCAGTTCTGGCCCCAGGCGACATCGTTGCGATCCTGGAAGATCGCGAACTCCTCGCCCGTCTGTGCCCGCACCTCGGCACCAAGCCGTTCTCTGAACTGGCTGAGCAGGCCGTCATCATGCTGATCGTTGAAACGGACATAACTCATGAAAGCTGCAGGCTGACCGGACATGACATCCCTCCCCCACCACAACGTGCAAATACTGACACACAGGGAGTTGTGAGGTGTCCGATTCCTAAGGGCCGGGATCTCCAAGCGATGTACAGCAGCGCAGTACCGCAACCCCAGCAACTGTCCCCGTCAGGTAGCGCCTCTCCGGGGCTTCGTAACGGCCGATGTGACCGTCGCTGACCTATCTGGCTAGAGCTACGGATCAGAAGGCGTCTGACATCCACGGCTGACATCAACGACACCGCACGGAGGCGCACACCAACGACTCTGTTTGGCCGTCGCACCAGTCGACGGCAGCAGTCGGAGCGGGCTCGGATCGAACTCCTAAAGCGGTGGTCAGAGCGCCATGGATACATCCTGTCCGTTTAGCGCGAGGTGACGTAGGAGCTCCGATATTAACGGAGCTCCCGTGAGAGGCGGTCAGGAAGCGTTTGGCGCCGAAAGGGTGCGCTCGTACAGGGTGTTGACGGCCTTCCGTGTCCGGGAGTCACTGCTCGGCATGAGGTGCGTGTAAACCGGGAGTGTGAACCCCGGATCGTTGTGCCGGACGGCCTCACGGATTCCTTCGGCCATCCAGGTGTCCGGGTCCTGTTCGTGCATCAGCGACACGTACCCGGCGACCGAGAAGAGGGAGTCGAAGACGTCGTCGGCCTTGCGGGCGTCGGTCTGCCTCGCCTTCTCGTCCAGCACGCCGCGCAGTGCCGTCTCCATCTCCTCCCCGCAACGGATCAGCTCGTCGAACGCGTCGGGCGAGGACTCCACTGCGGCCATGGAGGCGTCGGGCTCGTAGGGCGGGAACGCCTCGCCGTTCACCGCGGCCGTGGCGCCGTGCAGGCAGTGCTCCAGCCGGGCCGCTTGTTCGAGGCGAGAGAGTCCCTCTGCGCGCAGGGTCTGCGACAGCGCGGACAGCCAGGCGTCGAGTTCGTCTGTCCGCACGCGTTCGAGTGCGCTCTCTGTCACGCCGTGCCCCCTGCCGCATTCAGCCCGGATGCCGGGCATACCGATGTGGTTCCCGTCCACGCCTCCCCCCAAGCGGGACTCCGCGACTATCGACCGATGTAGGCCGCAGACACCGCCGCCGTGCTGATGCGCTGTGGCGTTCCCGTGCCGTTCGCCGGGACGGTGTACAGGTCCGCGCCGTAGTCGCCCGGGAGGGCGTAGACCAGGGTGTGGGCGTCGCGCCAGACCGGCTGGTCGTCGACGCTGCGGGGTTCGGCCAGCGGGGTTTCCCGCATGGTGCGCAGGTCCAGGACGTACAGGCGCCAAGGGGCGTCCTTCGGGAGGCCCTCCACCCGTTTCTTGAAGGCGATCCGGGTGCCGTCGGGGGACAGGGACGGGCATTCGACATTGGGGTGGAGCGCGGTGAGCGTGCGGGCGCGGAGGTCGCCCCGGACCAGGTAGGTCCGGCCCTTCGTCGCCATGGTGGCGTAGAACGTACGGTCGTCCGGCGCGAACGTCACGCCCCAGAAGTTCAGGTCCGCCGCGCGGTAGACGCGGCCGCCCTTCAGGACCCGGTAGGCCTCCAGTGACGGGGTCAGCTTCCCGGTGCGGACGTCCACGATCGCCGCGCGGGTCGAGAAGTTCGTACCGGCGTACGAGTCGCCGCCCACGAAGGCCGTCCACGCCGCGAAGTGGCCCGTGGGGGAGACGCGGGCGCGGGACGGGATGCCGGGGACGTCGTACCTCGCCCGCTCCTTCAGGTGCGCGTCGAGGATGACCGCCCGGTAGGTGTCGGAGACCGCGCCGTGCACCGCCTGGAGGCACACTCCGGTGCCCGACGCGGCGTAGAAGCGCAGGCACTTGACGCCGGAGGCGGTGCGCGGGCCGGAGGGGTCGGTCGCCGGGACGCTCGTCAGCTCGTCGCGGTGCGGGCCCCACGCCATGTTGCGGAACACCATCCGGCCGGGGGTGGTCAGGGTGACGGTCCCCGACGTCACCCTGGGGCCGCCCGGCTGGGCCCGGTCACGGCGATCCGCGCGCGCCGAGGCGTGCAGGACCGAGGCCACGGCGACCGCCGCGAGCGCGGCCAGGGCCGCCAGCAGGACGAGGATGCGGTTGCGCAGGATCATGCGGGGACCTTCCGGGCGGCGGCGGGTCGTGGAGAGCGTGGGGCGGGGGCGCGGTCGGTGTCCGGGTCGGCAGGGGTCATGCGGGGGCCTTCCGGGCCCGTGGCGGGTCGTGGAGAGCGTGGGGCGGGGGCGCGGTCGGTGTCCGGGTCGGCAGGGGTCATGCGGGGACCTTCCGGGCCGTGGCGGGTCGTAGGAAGGCGACCGAGACCGCCGCGCACAGCGCCAGTGCCGCCGTCGACGCCAGCAGCGCCGTACGGTCGCCCCACAGCGACCACGCGGCGCCGAACCCCAGTGAGCAGGCGAAACGGGCGAGTGCCTGGCCGGTCTGCACGACCGCCAGCCCCGACGACCGCAGGTGCTCCGGCACGCCGTCCGAGGCCGCCGCCATCAGCACGCCGTCGGTCGCCGCGTAGAAGGCGCCGTGCAGGAGGAGGACGGCGTAGGGGAGCGCGGGGCCGTGCCAGGCGGTGAGCAGGAGCGCGTACGCGCCCAGCAGGGCGCCGTGGCCGGCGAGGAAGACCCGCCACCGGCCCACCCGGTCCGCCAGCCTCCCGAGCGGTACCGCGAGCAGCAGGAACGCTGCGGCCGTGCCGAGGGGGAGCAGGGCGAACCAGCGGTCGGGGACGCCCAGCCGGCGCTGGAGCAGCAGGTAGACGAAGGAGTCGCCGATCGTCGCCAGGCCCAGCAGGAGCGCGCAGATCGTGACTCGGCGGACGTCGCGGCGGCGCAGCAGGGCGAGAGCGGCGCGCAGGGTGGGACGCGGAGCGAGTTCGGCCGGCGGAGCCGGGTGCGCGTGCGGCGTGGGATCGACGTCCACTGTCGGTGGAACCGCCGGTCCCCCCGGCACGAACAGCACCAGGACCAGCACCCCCACCGCCGCCACGCAGAAGCTGACCGTGAACACCGCGTCGTAGCCGTCCACCGTCGCCCGCAGGATCAGGAACGCCGCCAGCGGGCCCAGCAGCGCGCCCGCCGTGTCCATCGCCCGGTGCACGCCGAAGGAACGGCCCCGCGTCTCCGGCGTCGACGACAGGGAGATGAGCGCGTCCCGCGGGGCCGTGCGCAGGCCCTTGCCGGTGCGGTCGGCGGCCAGGACGAGGCCGATGGGGGTGAGGGAGTGGGCCAGGAGCAGGAGCGGCTTGCACAGGGCCGAGATGCCGTAGCCCAGGCCCGCCACCCACTTGTGGCGGCCGCCGCCGCGGTCGGCCAGATGGCCCCCGGCCAGGCGTACGAGCGCCGAGAAGCCGTTGTAGATGCCGTCCAGGAGCCCGAAGCCCAGCGGGGACAGGCCGAGGCCCGTCACCAGGTACAGGGGGAGCACCGCCGTCACCATCTCCGACGAGACGTCGGTGATCAGGCTGACGGTGCCGAGCGCGAGGACCGTGGGAGCGACCGCGGCGCGGCGCCGCCCGGCGCGAGGAGGCCGGGCGGCGCCTTCCGCGGACGCCGGGGTCGTCGCCCGGCTGTCCGCTACGTACACGTCAGGACGCCCAGATACCGGTGATGTCCGTCGCGGAGGCCGCGTTGCCCGCGTGCGTGGACAGGCCCTGCGTGTCCTCCAGGGTGCGCAGCAGGTCGTAGTGGTTGTACGTGGTGGACGACGACGAGCCCGCCGTCACCGGCTGGCCGTACAGGACCGTCGGGATGCGGTTGCCCGACAGCCGGTTGTCCTCGTCGAAGGTGATGACGAGCAGGCTGTTGTGGGTCTTGGCCCAGGTGGCGTAGCCGCCCAGGTTGTTCTTCAGCCAGGTGTCCCCGGTGGACACCGAGCAGTCGTGCATGTCGCTGCACAGGTTGGGGGTGACGAAGGAGATCTGCGGCAGCGTCGAGTAGTCCGTGGGGAACTGCGCGAACGTCTTGGCGCTGGATGTCGGCACGTTCTTGAAGCCGAACCACGGGTCGTGCTTCTGGGCGTAGTTGCCGCTGCTGCAGGTGGTCGAGCCCTGGCTGGGCAGCGACTCGTTGTAGCTGGCCCACGTGCGGCCCGCCGCGATGGCCTCCGAGGCGAGGTTGGCGGCCGAGGAGAACCCCGGGGTGACGCAGCTGTCGTCGGTGACGCCCTGGGTGGAGCCGGAGAACAGGGCGTAGTAGTTCGGCTGGCTCGGGTGGGTGATTCCGTACGACTGGGTCAGGTTCGCACCGCCGGTCTTCAACGAGTTGATGTACGGCGCGCTGGAGGAGCCGATGACCTGGCTGTAGGCGTGGTTCTCCATGACCACGACGACCACGTGGTCCGGGGTCGGCACGGCCGAGGCCGCGGACGAGGAGCCGCCGAGACCGGTCCACAGACCGACGGCCGCGGCCGTGAAGGCGAGCGTGGACGCGAGTGCGGCGCGGCCGCGGCGGGCCCTCGGACGGGCAGGACTTGCGGTACTGCCGGACACATCAACCTCCGGAGGGGGGAAGGGCGGGGCTGGCGGTGCGGACAGAGCATGCACACGCCAACATTCCCGTACCCCACGGTGCCCAACCGGACGGATGAAGAGCGGGTGAACTAAAGCCGCTCGGCGGCCTGCCGCGCCAGCACCTCGTGCAGCGGTTCGAGCGCCCGGCGCCGGTACTCCTGGATCGCCCATCCGTTGCCGTCCGGGTCCTTGAAGTACAGGAACGTCGCCCCGTCCTGGTCGGCGAACCGCTGCGGCTCGCTGACCTCGAGACCACGTGAGGTCAGCTCCTCGTACGCGGCCTTCGCGTCCGTCACACAGAGCTGCATCCCGTGGTACGTACCAGGCTGCGGCATGCCGGTCGGCACCTGCAACCCGTCGACCAGCGCGATGGAACACCCCGAGCCGGGCGGGGTGAGCTGGACGATCCGCACCCCCTCCATCACCTCGCCGTCGAGGTCGACGTGGAAGCCGACCTTGTCCCGGTAGAACTCCTTGGCCCGGTCCACGTCCGAGACCGGCAGCAGGATCACTTCAAGACTCATGTCCATGGAAACGACTCCCTCGTCGTCGTACGGCTGCTCCTCACCGAAGCCGAAAACCGCCCGGGGCGCCACCGAATAGCGTGCCGAAAGCCGCCCGGGGCGCCGCCGAATAGCGTCCTGGGGCCACCGAATGGTGTCCGGGCGCCACCGATCAACGTCGGGGCGCGCGCCGCCGAATCGCCTCCTGAGGCCACCGAACAGCCCGAAGGCAGGGTCTCCGCCCGGGCGCTCGTGTCGGTGCCTGCGGTTAGGCTCGGGCCAGTACGACCTTGATCCGAGGGGAGGCCGCGGATGACGGCGCCGGGGCGCAGGAGCAGTACCTTCACACGGCTGCTGCGGCACGGCTTCACCGATGCCTCGGCCGCCGAGCGACTGCTGGACAGCGTCGAGCTGATGCCCGTGCGCGACGACCCGGTGCTGCTGGAGGCCCTGGGCGCCACCGCCGACCCGGACCAGGCGCTGCTCGGTCTCGTACGGCTGCTGGAGGCGCAGCCCGACCCGACCGCGCGCCGCGAGCTGCTCGACACCCTGATAGCGGCCAAGCCGCTGCGCGACCGCCTCCTCGGCGTGCTCGGCGCCTCCGCCGCGCTCGCCGACCACCTGGCCCGGCACCCCCGGGACTGGCACGCGCTCGTGACGTACGAGCCGCGCGACCTGCACCCGGGCGTGGAGGAGTTCGAGCGGGGCCTCGCCGAGGCCGGCGACCCGGTCTCCCTGCGGGTCGCCTACCGCCGCTGTCTGCTGTCCATCGCCGCCCGTGACGTCTGCGGCACCACGAACGTCGCCGAGACCGCCGCCGAGCTCGCCGACCTCGCCACCGCGACCCTGCGCGCCGCCCTCGCCCTCGCCCGCGCCGCCGCGCCCGAGGACGCCGCGCTGTGCCGGCTCGCGGTGATCGCGATGGGCAAGTGCGGCGGCCACGAGCTCAACTACGTCTCCGACGTCGACGTCATCTTCGTGGGCGAGGCGGTGGACGGCGCCGACGAGGGCAAGGCGCTCAGGGCCGCCACCAAGCTGGCCTCGCACATGATGCGGGTCTGCTCGGAGACCACCGTCGAGGGCTCCATCTGGCCCGTCGACGCCAACCTCCGCCCCGAGGGCAGGAACGGCCCCCTGGTGCGCACCCTCTCCAGCCATCTCGCCTACTACCAGCGCTGGGCCAAGACCTGGGAGTTCCAGGCGCTGCTCAAGGCCCGCCCGGTGGCCGGCGACATCGAGCTCGGCGAGGAGTACGTCACCGCCCTCGAACCCCTCGTCTGGCAGGCCGCCGAGCGCGAGAACTTCGTCGCGGACGTGCAGAAGATGCGCCGCCGGGTCGTCGAGAACATCCCCGCCGCCGAGGTCGACCGCGAGCTGAAGCTCGGCCCGGGCGGCCTTCGGGACGTCGAATTCGCCGTCCAACTGCTGCAGTTGGTGCACGGGCGGGCGGACGCGTCGCTGCGCAGCGGGACCACGCTGGACGCGCTGCAGGCGCTCGCCGCCGGTGGGTACGTGGGGCGGCAGGACGCCGTGCAGCTCGACGACGCCTACCGGTTCCTGCGGTCCATGGAGCACCGCATCCAGCTGTACCGGCTGCGGCGCACGCACCTCGTCCCCGAGGACGACGCCGACCTGCGCCGCATCGGCCGCTCCCTCGGCCTGCGCGTCGATCCCGTCGCCGAGCTGACCCGCGAGTGGCGGCGGCACGCGGCCGTCGTACGCCGTCTGCACGAGAAGCTCTTCTACCGTCCGCTGCTCGACGCCGTGGCCCAACTCGCGCCGGGGGAGTCCAGGTTGAGCCCCGAGGCCGCGCGGGAGCGGCTGGTCGCGCTCGGGTACGCCGACCCGGCCGCCGCCCTGCGCCACCTGGAGGCGCTGGCGTCGGGAGTGACGCGCAAGGCCGCGATCCAGCGGACCCTGCTGCCCGTGCTGCTGGGCTGGTTCGCGGACTCCGCCGACCCGGACGCGGGTCTGCTCAACTTCCGCAAGGTGTCGGACGCGTTGGGCAAGACGCCCTGGTACCTGCGGCTGCTGCGGGACGAGGGCGCCGCCGCGGAGAACCTCGCGCGCGTGCTGTCCGCCGGCCGGCTCGCCCCCGATCTGCTGATGCGCGCCCCGGAGGCGGTGGCGCTGCTCGGCGACGGCGACGGCGGGGGGCTGGAGCCGCGCGGGCGGGACCATCTGGAGCAGGAGATCCTCGCCGCGGTCGGCCGCGCTGACGGCGCGGTCCAGGCGGTCACGGCGGCGCGTGGCGTACGGCGGCGGGAGCTGTTCCGCACGGCCGCCGCGGACATCGTGGGTTCGTACGGCACCGAGACGCACCCCGCCGAGGCCGATCAGGGCGCCCTCGTGGACCGGGTCGGCGCGGCGGTGTCCGACCTGACCGCGGCGACCATCGCGGGCACGCTGCGCGCGGTGGTGCGGGACGGCTGGGGGGATGAGCTGCTGACCCGGTTCGCCGTCATCGGCATGGGCCGCTTCGGCGGCCACGAACTGGGCTACGGCTCCGACGCCGACGTCGTCTTCGTGCACGAGCCGCGCGAGGGCGTGGCCGAGCGGGAGGCCTCCGACGCGGCGAACAAGGTCGTCTCCGAGATGCGGCGGCTGCTGCAGATCCCCAGCGCCGACCCGCCGCTGCTGATCGACGCGGACCTGCGGCCCGAGGGCAAGTCGGGCCCGCTCGTGCGGACGCTGAACTCGTACGAGGCGTACTACCGCCGCTGGTCGCTGGGGTGGGAGTCGCAGGCGCTGCTGCGGGCCGAACCGGTCGCGGGCGACGAGGACCTGGGCCGCCGCTTCGTCGACCTGATCGATCCGCTGCGGTACCCGGCGCGGGGGCTCGGGGACGAGGCCGTACGGGAGATCCGGCGGCTGAAGGCCCGGATGGAGGCCGAGCGGATGCCGCGCGGCGCCGACCCCAAGCTGCACACGAAGCTCGGCCCCGGCGGCCTGTCCGACGTCGAGTGGACCGTGCAGCTGCTGCAGCTGCGGCACGGGTACGCGGAGCCGGGGCTGCGTACGACGCGGACGCGCGCGGCACTGGCGGCGGCGCATGCCGCCGGGCTGATCTCGGCCGAGGACGCGGAGATCCTGGACGAGGCGTGGGTCCTGGCCACGCGCGTGCGCAACGCCGTGATGCTGGTGCGCGGACGGGCCGGGGACACCTTCCCGTCGGACGGCCGCGAGGTGGCCGCCGTGGGGCGCTACCTGGGCTACGGCGACGGAAGGGTCGGCGACATGCTCGACGCCTACCGCCGCACGGCGCGCAGAGCACGGGCGGTGGTGGAGGAGCTGTTCTACGGGGGCTGAGGGAAGTCCGACGAGCCTCTGCGAGGGCCACAGGGCTCCGCGAAGGCTGAGCCAGGCCCGGGGATCACCTACCCAGCAGAGCCCGCGCGTGCCCCAGGAACCCCGCCAGCCCCACGTCGAACGCCCGGTCCGCCCGTCCCTCGCCCACCGCCGCGAGCACCTCCGCCAGCCGGGGCGTCGGGGTCCGATCCGTCAGCTCCCACATCGTCTCCGGGGCCGCGAGGTCCAGGGCCGAGCCCAGGACCAGGTTCTCCAGGGCGATGATCAGCGGCATCACCTCGGCCGGGGCGAAGCCCGCCGCCAGCAGGAGGGTCACCGCGCGCTCGTACTGCTCCAGGACCCGGGGCGCCCGCACGGGTGAGGTCATCAGCAGCGGGATCGCCTTCGGGTGGGCGGCGAAGGCCGCGCGGTAGGAGCGGGCCCAGGACTCCAGCGCCGTGTCCCAGGGGGCGAGGTCCAGCGTCCCGGGGTCGATCGCCTCGGCCACCCGCTCCCGCAGCAGCTCCACGATCCCTTCCCGGCCGTCCACATGGTGATACACCGAACCGGTCTGCGCCCCCAGCCGCTTCGCGATCTGCGGAACGCTGAACTCCCCCTGCTCGTCGACCAGTTGCAGCGCCGTCGTGGTGATGCGCTCGCGGTCGAGGAGCGGTGTGCGCGGCCGTCCCATGGTCTGCGGTCCCCCTTGAGGTCTTCCCGGATGCCCAGGAGGAGGCTACATTGCCGAAACCGAAACCCTTTAGGTTTACGGTCCCGGGTGCCATCCTTCCGCCCAGGGGCCGTCGGCCGACCCGCACGCCCGGAACCCTCCCCGTCCGCCGCGCCCGAAGGGCTTGCCCATGTCCGTCACCACCCCCGAGGAGAGAACGCCGGCCGCCACGGCGACTCTCCGCTCCGGTTCCCTCGGCAGCGCCGACATCGCGTTCTTCGTGGTGTCCGCCGCCGCCCCGCTCACCGTCATGGCCGGCGTCGCCCCGCTCGCGATCCTGCTCGGCGGCATCGGCGCCCCGGCCGGCTACCTCATCGCCGGTATCACCCTCGCGGTCTTCGCGGTCGGCTTCACCACCATGAGCCGCCATGTGAAGAGCGGCGGCGCCTTCTACGCCTACATCACCCGCGGCCTCGGCCGCCCCGCCGGCATCGGCGCCGCCCTGCTCGCCCTGATCGGCTACAACGGCATGGAGATCGGCGTCTACGGCCTCCTCGCCTCCGCCACCAGGGACACCCTGCACGCCGTGTTCGGCACCGGCGTCCCCTGGCTGCCGATCTCCCTCGTGGGCCTGCTCCTCATCGGCTACGGCGGCTTCCGCTCGATCGACTTCGGCGCCAGGCTGCTGGGCGTACTGCTCCTCGCCGAGACCGGCATCCTGGTGCTCCTCGCGGGAGGGGTGCTGGCCAAGGGCGGTGCGCACGGCCTGTCGGGCGCCTCCTTCGCCCCGGGCCACGTCCTGGTCTCCGGTACCGCGGTCGTCCTGGCCTTCGCCTTCGCCGCGTTCACCGGCTTCGAGTCGACCGTCATCTACCGCCGCGAGGCCCGCGACCCCAACC
Organism: Streptomyces sp. C1-1; assembly: GCF_050214755.1. Taxonomy (NCBI): domain Bacteria; kingdom Bacillati; phylum Actinomycetota; class Actinomycetes; order Kitasatosporales; family Streptomycetaceae; genus Streptomyces; species Streptomyces sp. C1-1. The sequence goes on from NZ_CP189826.1 coordinate 7,162,464, forward strand.
GCACCATCCCGCGTGCCACCTACGTGGCCGTGGCGTTCCTCGGTCTCTTCTACGCCTTCATCGTCTGGATCGTCATCCAGGCCTTCGGCAACGCCGACGTGATCGCGGCGGCCGCCAAGGACCCCGGCGGCCTGTTCTTCTCCGCCATCACCACCTACGTCGGCGGCTGGGCGGCCGACCTGATGCACGTCTTCATCGTCACCAGCGTCATCGCCTCGCTCCTCGCCTTCCACAACGCGATCAACCGGTACGCCCTCGCCCTCGCCGAGGAGGGCGTCCTGCCGAAGGCGCTGGGCCGCGTCCACGCCCGCCACCGCTCCCCGTACGTCGCCGGGATCGCCCAGACCGCCCTCGGCGCGGCCGTCGTCGTCGCCTTCTGGGCGGCCGGAGCCGACCCCTACCAGCAGCTGCTCCTATGGGTGAACACCCCCGGAATGATCGGTCTGTTCCTGCTTCAGCTGCTCGCCGCGATCGCCGTGCCCTGCTACTTCCGGCGGGTGAGCCACCAGGAGGGCGCCCTGCGCACGATCGTCGCGCCGGTGGTCGCGGCGGTGCTGCTCGCCACCGCGATAGGGCTCGTCATCACCCACATCGACCTGTTCACCGGCGCCTCGTCCACCGTCGACACCGTCCTGATCGTCACGGCCCCCGCCGTGTTCGTCGCGGGCCTGGTCCTGGCCTGGTGGCTGCGCCGCGAACGGCCCGAGGTGTACCGGGACTTCGCCGCCGAGCCCGCCGAATAGCCGTACGAGAAAAGGGAGTCCACCTCAGCCATGCTCGCCCCCGATCTGATCCTCACCGGCGCCGAGATCCGCACCCTCGACCCCGAACGTCCCTACGCCGGCGCCGTCGCCGTCCGTGACGGGGTGATCGCGGCGGTCGGCGACGAGGCGGACGTACCCGCGTGGCGCGGGCCCGGTACCGAGGTCGTGGCCCTGGAGGGGGCGCATCTCGTGCCCGGGCTCGTGGACGCGCACAGCCATCCCGTGTGGGGGCTGGACATGGCCACCGGGGTGGACCTGACGGGCGTGCGGGACCTGGCGGGACTGCGGGCCGCGCTCGCGGGGGCCGAGCGGATCGACGGGTGGGTCGTCGGATTCGGCCTCGACCACAACGCCTTCGAGGGGCGGCCGGTCGACCGGGCCCTCGTCGAGGACGTGACCGGCGCCGAGACCCCGGTCTTCCTCCGCCTCTACGACGGCCACTCCGCCCTCGCGACCGGCGCCGCGCTGGCCGCGGCGGGCGTCACCGGCCCGCGGGTCTTCGCCCAGCGCTCGGAGGTGGTCTGCGACGCCTCCGGGCGGCCCACCGGGCACCTCGTCGAGCACGCGGCGATGGACCTGCTCACGCGGGTGCTGCCCCGGCCCTCCTACGCGGCCCGCCGCGCCCGCTTGGTCGAACTGCTCACGGCGATGGCCACGACCGGCCTGACCGGGGCGCACGTCATGGACGCGGGGGACATGGAGCTGGTCGGCTCGGTCGCCCGGGAGACGGTGCTGCCCGTGCGGCTGCGGTTCGCCCCCTGGTGCATGCCCGGGGCGGACGCGGCCGCCCTGGAGGAACTGGTCGCGGTGCAGGGGCGCGGGGGCCGGCACTGGCGGGTCGACGGGGTGAAGTTCTTCATGGACGGCACCGTGGAGGGCGGCACCGCGTGGCTGGAGCACGCGGACTGCCACGGCCAGGGCACCGAGGCCTTCTGGCCGGACCCCGAGGCGTACGCGGCCGCCGTACGGCACCTGCACACCGCGGGCGTCCGCACCGCCACGCACGCCATCGGGGACGCCGCGGTACGGCATGTCCTGGACGTGGTGGCGGGGCTCGGCCCCGACGCCCGGGGCCGGCACCGCGTCGAGCACATCGAGACCGCGCCGGACGCGCTGCTGCCGCGGTTCGCCGAGCTCGGGGTGGCGGCCTCCCTGCAGCCGCCGCACACCGCGTACACCCGGGCCGACGGCACCGACGAGTGGTCCCGCCGCCTGGGCACCGCCCGCGCCGGGCACGCCTGGCGGCTGCGGGACCTGCGGGACGCGGGCGCGACGGTCGCCCTGGGCTCGGACTGGCCGATCGCCCACTACGATGTGCGGGCCGTCCTGGCGACGGCACGGGCGCCGAGGGGAGCGGCCTCCGCGCGGGTCGGCCTGACGGGTCTGGAAGCGCTGGAGGGCTGCACCAGCCACGCGGCGCGGGCGGCGGGGGAGGCGCGAGCGGCGGGGCGGATCGCCGTCGGGTACCGGGCCGACCTCACGGCCCTGGCCCTGGACCCCGTGAAGGCACCGGCGGACGAGGTGGCCGAGGCACCGGTACGACTGACGGTGACCGGAGGCCATGTGGTGCACCGAGCGAGCTGAACTACGCCTTCGCGGGCACTGGCCCGCTCTCCTCCGGCTTCGCCGGCACCGTCCTCGGCAGGGCGTACGGCAGCCTCCCGTACCACAGCCACGCCACCGCGAACCCGAACGCCAGGCAGAGCAGGCCGCCCACCGCGTCGAGCCAGAAGTGGTTCGCCGTCGCGACGATCACGATGAGCGTGGCCACCGGGTACAGCAGGCCCAGCACCCGCACCCACGGCACCTTGGCCAGCGCGAAGACGGTCAGTCCGCACCACAGGGACCAGCCGATGTGCATGGACGGCATCGCGGCGTACTGGTTGGACATGTGCTTGAGGTCGCCGGAGGCCATCGAACCCCAGGTCCGGTGGATCACGACGGTGTCGATGAAATGGCTGCCGTTCATCAGTCGCGGGGGCGCCAGCGGATACAGGTAGTAGCCGACCAGGGCCACACCCGTCGTCGCGAACAGCACCAGCCGGGTCGCCGCGTAGCGGCCGGGATGACTGCGGAACAGCCACACCAGCACACTCAGGGTCACGATGAAGTGCAGGGTGGCGTAGTAGTAGTTCATGCCGACGATCAGCCAGGACACCGAGTTCACCGTGTGGTTGACCGACTGTTCCATGGCGACGCCCAGCTCGTGCTCGGTCCTCCAGATCCAGTCGGCGTTGCGCAGCGCCTTGCCGCGCTGCTCCGGGACCGCGTTGCGGATGAGCGAGTACGTCCAGTAACTCACCGCGATCAGAAGGATCTCGAACCACAGGCGGGGCCGGCGGGGAGTGCGCAGCCGGCCCAGGAGGCGCGGGCTCGCGGGAGCCCCTTCTGCGGCCGTGGGGCAGTCCGGAACGGCCGCCTGCTCACGGTCTCCCAGACTGGTCACGGTCGAGTCACCCATGGGCACAGAGTCTGCCAGAAATGCCTTCCGCCACCGATCATCCCCCGGTTGGGTTCAGGTCGCACTTCCTACAACGCACGGACCCCCGCGCCTACTCCCGGAGTACCGACGAAACCCCGGATTCTCCGCCCTAGGGACGATTCCGGTCCCCAGGGGCCGAAGCGGTCGAACCCCGTACCACCAGCTCCGGCATGAACACGAACTCACTGTGGGGCGCGGGCGTTCCGCCGATCTCCTCCAGCAACGTGCGCACCGCCGCCTGCCCCATCGCGGGGACCGGCTTGCGGATCGTGGTCAGCGGCGGGTCCGTGAAGGCGATCAGCGGGGAGTCGTCGAAGCCGACCACCGAGATGTCCTTCGGAACGTCCAGACCGTGTTGCCGCGCCGCGCGTATCGCGCCGAGCGCCATCATGTCGCTGGCACACACGATCGCCGTGCAGTCACGGCCGATCAGCGCGGTGGCGGCGGCCTGACCGCCCTCCAGGGTGTAGAGCGAGTGCTGGACGAGGTCGTTCTCGATGGTCTCCGCGTTCAGACCGAGCTGGTCCTGCATCGCGCGCACGAACCCCTCGATCTTGCGCTGCACGGGCACGAACCGCTTCGGGCCGAGGGCGAGACCGATGCGCGTGTGCCCCAGCGACGCCAGATGCGTCACCGCCAGCGTCATCGCCGCGCGGTCGTCGGGGGAGATGAAGGGCGCCTGCACCTTGGGCGAGAAGCCGTCCACCAGGACGTACGGCACGCCCTGCGCGCGCAGGCGCTCGTAGCGCTCCATGTCGGCGGTGGTGTCGGCGTGCAGCCCCGAGACGTAGATGATGCCGGCGACCCCCCGGTCGACGAGCATCTCGGTCAGCTCGTCCTCGGTCGAGCCGCCCGGCGTCTGCGTGGCCAGCACCGGGGTGTAGCCCTGGCGGGTCAGCGCCTGCCCGATCACCTGTGCCAGGGCGGGGAATATCGGGTTCTCCAGCTCAGGGGTTATCAGCCCCACCAGACCCTCGCTGCGTTGCCGCAGCCGCACCGGACGCTCGTAGCCGAGCACGTCCAGTGCGGCCAGCACGGACTGGCGGGTGGTGGCGGCGACGCCGGGCTTCCCGTTGAGGACGCGGCTGACGGTCGCTTCGCTCACCCCCGCCTGAGCAGCGATGTCGGCAAGCCGTGTGGTCACGGCACCGGACTGTACCGGCCGTATCGTCATCGCGGTCCCTCTGTTCTGGTCGGTGCCCCTTGTCCCGCAAGGGGATGATTCCCGCGCCGGAGCCGGATGGCAAGAGCTTGCAGAGTCTTGCACAACCCGGCCGCGTCCCGCTCAGGCCTGGCGAACAAGGGTCTCGTGACGGTCGACACGGGGTCACGGCGGAGTAACTTCCGCATCCTCTTGCACTTTTTTTCTGCAAGGTCTTTCGCAACGCTTACAACGCTGTTACGTTCCCTGACGCCCGGCCGCCGCAACGGCGCAGTCGGCAACACAGCGGGAACGGCGGACGGGGCCGCTCCCGCACCACACGGGCTTAACCCTCAAGGAGAACTCATGCGGCGTGGCATAGCGGCCACCGCGCTGGTGGCGTCCCTCGCCCTCGCGGCGACGGCCTGCGGCGGAAGCGACAGCGGCAGCGACAAGAGCAGCGGGCCGGTCACCATCACCTGGTGGGACACCTCCAACGCCACCAATGAGGCGCCGACGTACAAGGCCCTGGTCAAGGAGTTCGAGGCCGCCAACAAGGACATCAAGGTCAAGTACGTCAACGTCCCCTTCGACCAGGCGCAGAACAAGTTCGACACCGCCGCCGGTTCCAAGGGCGCCCCGGACATCCTGCGTTCCGAGGTCGGCTGGACCCCCGCCTTCGCCAAGAAGGGCTACTTCCTGCCGCTGGACGGCACCGCGGCCCTCGCCGACAAGGACAAGTTCCAGTCCAGCCTGATCACGCAGGCCCAGTACCAGGGCAAGACCTACGGCGTCCCGCTGGTCACCGACACCCTCGCCCTCGTCTACAACAAGGCGCTGTTCAAGAAGGCCGGCATCACCGAGGCCCCCAAGACCTGGGACGAGCTCAAGGCCGACGCCGCCAAGGTCCAGGACAAGGCCAAGGTCGACGGCTACTGGGGCTCCACCCAGGCCTACTACGCCCAGAGCTTCCTCTACGGCGAGGGCACCGACACCGTCGACGCCTCCGCCAAGAAGATCACCGTGAACTCGCCCGCCGCGAAGAAGGCCTACGGCACCTGGCTGAGCCTCTTCTCCGGCAAGGGCCTGCACAAGGCCGACACCACCGCCGACGCCTACGCCCACATCCAGGACGCGTTCGTCAACGGCAAGGTCGCCTCGATCGTCCAGGGCCCCTGGGAGATCACGAACTTCTACAAGGGCTCGGCCTTCAAGGACAAGTCCAACCTCGGCATCGCCACCGTCCCGGCCGGCTCCACCGGCAAGGCGGGCGCCCCGACCGGCGGCCACAACCTGTCCGTCTACGCGGGCTCGGACTCGGCGCACCAGAAGGCGGCCCTGAAGTTCGTCAACTTCATGACCTCCGCCAAGTCGCAGACGGAGATCGCCCTGAAGAACTCCACGCTGCCCACCCGCGCCGACGCCTACACCTCCGAGGTCAAGGCCGACCCGGGCATCGCCGGCTACCAGGGCGTGCTGTCCGCCGCCCAGCCGCGGCCCGCGCTGCCCGAGTACAGCTCCCTGTGGGGTCCGCTGGACACCGAGCTGCCGAAGATCGCCGGTGGCAAGGAGTCCCTGGACAAGGGCCTGAGCAACGCCGAACTGGCCATCGCCAAGCTCGTGCCGGACTTCAGCAAGTAATGCCGAGCGGCCGTCGGATCCTCCTCCCCGGGGACGGATCCGACGGCCACCGGTCTGCGCCCAGCCTCTTCTCAGAGCCGTAGAACTTCCAGAAGGTGTCGAACATGACAGTCGCCATCGACCGCGCCACCGGCAAGCGCCGTGGCGAGCGCGGGCCGCGGCCCGGGCTGGGCCAGCGCCTCAAGCACAGCTACCAGAAGTACTGGTACGCGTACGCGATGATCACCCCGGTGGTGATCGTCCTCGGCGTCCTCGTGCTCTATCCCCTGGTATACGGCCTCTACCTGACGCTCACGGACGCCAACAGCCTCAACACCGCGCGCACGATCGGCGTCAACCACATCGACGCCACCTACAAGTTCATCGGCCTGGACAACTACAAGGACATCCTGTTCGGCCCGCTGTCCTACGACCGCTTCTGGTCGCACTTCATCTGGACGGTCGTGTGGACCGCCCTGTGCGTCGCCCTGCACTACAGCATCGGCCTCGGCTTCGCGCTGCTGCTCAACCAGAAGCTGCGCGGCCGCACCCTCTACCGGCTGCTGCTCATCGTGCCCTGGGCCGTGCCGACCTTCGTCACCGTCTTCGGCTGGCGGATCATGCTCTCCGACGGCGGCATCATCAACACCGCCCTCCACACACTGCACCTGCCGCAGCCGTCCTGGCTGGAGGACACCTTCTGGCAGCGCTTCGCCGCCATCGCGGTCAACACCTGGTGCGGTGTGCCGTTCATGATGGTCTCGCTGCTCGGCGGCCTGCAGTCCATCGACGCCTCACTGTACGAGGCCGCCGAGATGGACGGCGCGAGCGCCTGGCAGCGCTTCCGCTACGTCACCCTCCCGGGCCTGCGCTCGGTCAGCTCCACGGTCGTCCTGCTCGGCATCATCTGGACCTTCAACCAGTTCGCCGTCATCTTCCTGCTGTTCGGCCCGACCTCGGCCCCGGACGCTCAGATCCTCGTCACCTGGGCCTACTTCCTCGGCTTCGGACAGCAGCCGCGTGACTTCGCACAGTCGGCCGCCTACGGCATCCTGCTGCTGGCCATCCTGATCGTCTTCACCTCGTTCTACCGCCGCTGGCTGAACCGCAATGAGCAGCAGCTCGCGATCTGAGACAGGAGTTCCCATGAGTACGACCACTGTCCAGACCTCGTCCGCGGCGACCGACGACGGCCCGGCGCCGGCGGCCCCCCGCAAGATCCGCGGCCGCGGCGAGCGCGGCCTCGGCGCCTCGCTCGCCTCCCACGGCATCCTGATCGCCGGAAGCGTCGTCGCGCTCTTCCCGATCGCCTGGCTCGTCTTCCTCTCCCTCGGCCCCGACAAGGACGACTACCTCCACCCGGGTGGCATCTGGAAGAAGATGACGCTCGACAACTACTCGTTCGTCCTGAACCACACGAGCTTCTTCGACTGGCTGAAGAGCTCCCTGATCGTCTCGCTCGGCACCACCGTGCTCGGCGTCCTGGTCGCCGCCACCACCGGATACGCGGTCTCCCGCATGCGCTTCCCGGGCTACCGCAAGTTCATGTGGGTGCTTCTGCTCACCCAGATGTTCCCGGTCGCCGTCCTCATGGTGCCGATGTACCAGATCCTGGGCGACCTGGGACTCATCGACAGCTACCTCGGTCTCGTCCTCGTCTACTGCTCGACGGCGGTGCCGTACTGCGCCTGGCTGCTCAAGGGCTACTTCGACACCATCCCCTTCGAGATCGACGAGGCCGGCCGCGTCGACGGACTCAGCCCCTTCGGCACCTTCGCCCGGCTGATCCTGCCGCTCGCCAAGCCGGGCCTGGCGGTCGCCGCCTTCTACAGCTTCATCACCGCCTTCGGCGAGGTCGCCTTCGCCACCACGTTCATGCTGGACGACCAGAAGTACACGCTCGCCGTCGGCCTGCAGACCTTCATCAGCGAACACGACGCCCAGCGCAACCTGATGGCCGCGACCGCGGTACTGATCGCCATACCGGTCTCGGCGTTCTTCTACCTCGTGCAGAAGAACCTGGTGACCGGCCTCACCGCCGGCGGAACGAAGGGCTAGAACGCCGGTTCGGCAGCGCCCCGACAAAGGGTGCGAGGAACTGCGCGATCAGCCACGACGCCGCCGCACGCGACCCGAGACGGTCGCGGTGCCCATCCGACCCCGCAGTCACCGCGACCGTCTCGCCCCACCGGTGTAAGCACACCTGACCCCATGACCCTCCCCCACTCTCGAATCGGCTCGAGCGGGGGACCCCCACCCGTACCAAGGACGCCATGAGCCAGCAGCAATCCGTCATTGCCCCGGCCCCGTACCCCGCCGAAGCCAAGCGCACCGACTGGTGGCGCGACGCGGTGATCTACCAGGTCTACCCGCGCAGCTTCGCCGACAGCAACGGCGACGGCATGGGCGACCTGCAAGGCGTACGTTCCCGACTCCCGTACCTGCGCGACCTCGGCGTGGACGCCGTGTGGCTCAGCCCCTTCTACGCCTCCCCGCAGGCCGACGCCGGCTACGATGTGGCCGACTACCGCGCCGTGGACCCCATGTTCGGCAACCTCCTGGACGCCGACGCGCTGATCCGCGACGCCCGCGAGCTGGGCCTGCGGATCATCGTCGACCTGGTCCCGAACCACTCCTCCGACCAGCACGAGTGGTTCAAGCGAGCCCTGCGCGAGGGCCCCGGCTCCTCGCTGCGCGACCGCTACCACTTCCGCCCCGGCAAGGGTGCGAGCGGCGAACTCCCGCCCAACGACTGGGAGTCCATCTTCGGCGGCCCGGCGTGGACCCGCGTCACCGAGCCCGACGGCACCCCCGGCGAGTGGTACCTGCACCTCTTCGCCCCCGAGCAGCCCGACTTCAACTGGGACCACCCGGCGGTCGGCGACGAGTTCCGCTCCATCCTGCGGTTCTGGCTCGACATGGGCGTCGACGGCTTCCGTATCGACGTCGCGCACGGCCTGGTCAAGGCTGCGGGTCTGCCCGACCTCGGCGCCCACGACCAGCTGAAGCTGCTGGGCAACGATGTCATGCCGTTCTTCGACCAGGACGGCGTCCACGAGATCTACCGCCAGTGGCGCCTGATCCTGGACGAGTACAGCGGCGAGCGCATCTTCGTCGCGGAGGCCTGGACGCCGACCGTCGAGCGCACCGCCAACTACGTCCGCCCGGACGAGCTGCACCAGGCCTTCAACTTCCAGTACCTGGCCACCGCCTGGGACGCGGCCGAGCTCCGGGAGGTCATCGACCGCACCCTGGAGGCGATGCGGCCCGTGGGGGCTCCGTCCACCTGGGTGCTGTCCAACCACGACGTCACCCGGCACGCCACCCGCTTCGCCAACCCGCCCGGCCTCGGCACCCAGATCCGCCTGGCCGGCGACCGCGAACTCGGCCTGCGCCGGGCCCGGGCGGCGTCCCTGCTGATGCTGGCGCTGCCCGGATCGGCGTACGTCTACCAGGGCGAGGAACTCGGCCTCCCGGACGTCGTCGACCTCCCGGACGAGGTCCGCCAGGACCCCGCGTACTTCCGCGGCGCCGGCCAGGACGGCTTCCGTGACGGCTGCCGGGTGCCGATCCCGTGGACGCGGGAGGGATCGTCGTACGGCTTCGGCAGCGCCGGCAGCTGGCTCCCGCAGCCGGCCGGCTGGGGCGACCTGAGCGTGGAGGCGCAGACCGGCACCCCCGGCTCCACCCTGGAGCTCTACCGCGCCGCCCTCGCCACCCGCAGCGCCCACCCCGACCTCGGCGCGGGCGACTCGGTGGAGTGGCTCCGGGCCCCCGAGGGCGTCCTCGCCTTCCGGCGCGGCGAGTTCGTGTGCGTGGCCAACACGACCGGCGAGTCGGTGACCACCCCCACCTACGGCCGCGTCCTCCTCACCAGCGACGAGGTCACGAAGGCGGACGACGAGACGAAGATCCCGCCGGACACGACAACCTGGTTCACCACGGCCTGACCCGGCCCGGCGCCCGGCGCTGAAATTTCTTGCATCAACTTCACACGGCCCGCTGCCTTTTCAGGCAGCGGGCCTTTAACATCTCCGTCATCGCAAGTTGATTGAAAGTTTGCAGCAAAAACCTTCAACGGTGAAGGAACCCCACATGGCAGCACGCAGAATCGTTTCCACGGCCGTCGCCCTCTCCATGGGCGCCCTTGTCATGACCACGTCTACCGCGCAGGCCTCCCCGCCCGGCACCAAGGACGTCACCGCCGTCCTCTTCGAGTGGAACTTCGCCTCCGTCGCCAAGGAGTGCACCAACACCCTCGGTCCCGCGGGGTACGGCTACGTCCAGGTCTCCCCGCCCGCCGAGCACATACAGGGCTCGCAGTGGTGGACCTCGTACCAGCCGGTGAGCTACAAGATCGCGGGCCGGCTCGGCGACGCCACCGCCTTCAAGAACATGATCAACACCTGTCACGCGGCCGGTGTGAAGGTCGTAGTCGACACCGTCGTCAACCACATGGCCGCGGGCAGCGGCACCGGCACCGGCGGATCGTCGTACACGAAGTACAACTACCCCGGGCTGTACTCCTCGTACGACTTCGACGACTGCACCTCCCAGGTCTCCAACTACCAGGACCGCTGGAACGTCCAGCACTGCGAACTCGTCGGCCTGGCCGACCTGGACACGGGCGAGGAGTACGTCCGCGCCACCATCGCCGGCTATATGAACTCCCTCCTCGGCTACGGCGCCGACGGCTTCCGCATCGACGCCGCCAAGCACATCGACGCCGCCGACCTCGCCAACATCAAGTCCCGCCTGACCAACCCGAACGCCTACTGGAAGCAGGAGGTCATCTACGGCGCCGGTGAGGCCGTCCAGCCCACGGAGTACACGGGCAACGGGGACGTGCAGGAGTTCCGTTACGCCTACGACCTCAAGCGGGTCTTCAACAACGAGAACCTCGCCTACCTGAAGAACTACGGCGAGGGCTGGGGGTACATGAGCAGCTCGGTGGCGGGCGTCTTCGTGGACAACCACGACACCGAGCGCAACGGCTCGACCCTCAACTACAAGGACGGCGCCAACTACACCCTCGCCAACGTCTTCATGCTCGCCTGGCCCTACGGCGCCCCGGACATCAACTCCGGCTACGAGTGGTCGGACGCCGACGCCGGACCGCCCAACGGCGGCCAGGTGAACGCCTGCTGGCAGGACGGCTGGAAGTGCCAGCACGCCTGGCCCGAGATCATCCGCATGGTCGCCTTCCGCAACGCCACCCGCGGGCAGGCCGTCACGAACTGGTGGGACGACGGCAACGACGCCATCGCCTTCGGGCGCGGCGCCAAGGGCTTCGTGGCCATCAACCACGAGTCCGGCTCACTGAGCCGCACGTACCAGACCTCGCTGCCCGCCGGGACGTACTGCAACGTGCAGAACAACACGAGCGTGACGGTGAACTCCAGCGGACAGTTCACGGCGACGCTGGGCTCGAACACCGCCCTGGCGATCTACGCGGGCAAGTCGACCTGCTGACCGCACCCCGTACGACCGTCGCGGTCAGCGGGGGCGCGCTGACCGCGACGGTTCCGGCGAGGTCACTGGTGACCTACACCATCAGGCGGTGATCCCTCACTTCCAGGTGTCGCTGGTGGAGTACCCGGACGAACCGCCGGTTGTGTACGAGCGGTTCGTCCCGGACTCCCAGGTCACGTTCCCGGAGCCGTCCTTCTTGATGTACTTGTACGTGAAGGCCGTGCTCTTGGGCACGATCACCAGCTTGCTCCACGTCGGGTAGGACTCCGACGACAGCGGGATCGCGTCGGCGGTGTTCCAGGAGCCGAGGGAGGCGACGGAGCCGACGACGTAGACGTTGGTGCCCCAGTCGGTCGTGGCGTACTCGTTGAAGGTGACGTCGGTGGCGTCCGCGTCGGCCACGTTCCAGGAGTTGTTCAGGGAGATCGCCGAAGTCGTGGTCGTGGCCGACCTGTTGGCGTTGGACTCCCAGGTGACGTTCCCGGACGCGTCCTTCTTGATGTACTTGAAGGTGAACGACGTGTTGATCGGCACGCTCACCTCGCCCGACCACAGCGGGTACCCGGACGACGACAGCTTGACCGCCTTCGAGGTGTCCCAGCCGCCCAGCGCGGCGATCGAGCCGACGACGTAGACGTCGGAGCCGCTGGTCGTGGGGGCGTACTCCTTGAAGGTCGCGTTGACGGTGGAGCCGGAGGAGCCGGAGCCGCCGCCCGTGTCGCCGCAGCCCACCGTGCAGGTGTAGGAGGAGTTGTAGAAGGCGACCGCGCTCTTGGCGGGGACGGTGATCGAGGCGCTGCCGCCGGAGACGGTGACCTTGGTCGCCCCGCCGTCGACGACGTTGCTGTAGGTGCCGTCGGCCATGCCGGTGGTGAAGGTGTAAGTGGCGGACGAGGAGCCGTTGTTGAGAGCGAAGAAGCCCGCGCCCGAGCGGCCGAAGCCGATCACGTTCGACGACTTGGTCTGCCAGTCGGAGACCGCGGCCGTGGCCACCGCGTTGTGCCAGGCCACCATGCCGACCACGCCCGTGTCGCGGTCCAGGCAGTACCAGGAGCCGCTCGAGCAGTCCGTGTTGGTCACGAAGCCGGAGGAGTTGGGCGGGGCCTGGTCGCTCTGGGTCCACTCCCAGCTGGCGTAGACCGTGGGGGTCGACCACTTGTAGGCGAGCTGGAAGAGGTTGGCGAGCTTGTAGGTGCCGCCGTCCTTGTACGACATGTGCAGGCCGTTGCGCTCGGTGTCGTGGTTGGTCACGAAGGACACCGAGTCGGCCGCGGGGAGGATGCCGCTGCTCGCCAGGGAGGACAGGTCGCTCACGTTCCCCTGGAAGGCGGACTTCATCTTGCTCGCGTAGGTGAAGTCCAGGACGTCGCCGGAGGCGTAGTAGTCCGAGGGCTGCGGGGTCGAGCCCGGGTAGATCTCCTGGAAGACGTACGGCGCCGAACCCGCCGTGGTGCTGGTCAGCTTGGACTCGATGGCCGCAAGGTCGGCCTCGGGGATGTGCTTGGCCGCGTCCACCCGGAAGCCGTCGACGCCGAGCGCGAGCTGGGAGTTGAGGTAGTCGGCCAGGCCGGTGCGGACCGTGTCCGAGCCGGTCCTGAGGTCGGGCAGGCCGAGCAGTTCGCAGTTCTGGACCTGGGTGAGGTTGGAGTAGTCCTGGATGGTGAGGTCGGAGGTGGGGCAGTCCGAGGAGTCGTGGTAGTCGGCGCGGTTCCACTCCGGGGTGTCGTACTTGTTGGTGACCGTCGCGCCGTTGTAGCCGGTGCCGGTCTGGGCGGCGGTGTGGTTGATCACCGCGTCCGTGTAGACCTTGACGCCGGCCGCGTGGCAGGCGCTGATCATCGACGCGAACTTCGCCCGCGAGCCGAAGCGGCTGTTGAGGTCGTAGGAGTACGGCTGGTAGACGTCCCACCAGTAGTACGAGGACTGCTTGAGGGACTCGGCGGGCGGGGCCACCTGGACGGCGCCGTAGCCGGCCGGTCCCAGGACGTTCGTGCACTCCGAGGCGATGGAGTCCCAGTTCCATTCCCAGAGGTTGGCGATGACATCGCCCTTGGCGGTGGTGTCGGCGTGCGCGTCGGCGGCGGGCAGGGCGACGGCACCCGCGAGGGCCAGCGTGCCGGCGGCGACGGCCGTGGCCGTGCGCCGGAGGACACCCGGGGGTCGGTGTCTGCTCATGTGCGGCTCCGTTGAGGGGGTGTTGGTGTTTCAACCAGTGGTGAGCGTGGGGGAGTTGAGAAGGGCACGTCAAGATTGCAGTTGAAACTTCTTGCTGTGAATTTCAAGCCTCTTGCTGTAAACCTTTCGTCGGCGGTACGGTCACGCGGGGTCGGACCCACCAGAGCCGTCATCGCAAGGAGTTTCCGCCTGTGATACCGAGAGCGAGACGGGTCGCGGCCGTCACTGTCGTGGCCGTTGCCGCCGCCCTGATCCAGCCACTGGCCGCGCAGGCGGCCTCCCCGCCGCCGCCTCCCTCGGACGCGAAGCTCGCGGCCGAGCCCGCCCGGCACGACGACACCCGGGAGCAGTTCTACTTCGTCATGCCGGACCGTTTCGCCAACGGGGACACCGGCAACGACAAGGGTGGCCTGACGGGCTCACGGCTGAGCACCGGCTACGACCCCACCGACAAGGGCTTCTACCAGGGCGGCGACCTCAAGGGCCTGACGAAGAAGCTGGACTACATCAAGGGCCTGGGCACCACCGCCATCTGGATGGCCCCGATCTTCAAGAACCAGCCCGTGCAGGGCACCGGCTCCAACGCCTCGGCCGGCTACCACGGCTACTGGATCACCGACTTCACCAAGGTCGACCCGCACTTCGGCACCAACAAGGACCTCGCGACCCTCATCTCCAAGGCGCACGCCAAGGGCATGAAGGTCTTCTTCGACGTCATCACCAACCACACCGCCGACGTCGTCGATTACGAGGGCAAGTCCTACGACTACCTCTCCAAGGGTGCCTTCCCCTACCTGACCAAGGACGGGCGGCCGTTCGACGACGCCGACTACGCGGACGGCCGCAAGACGTTCCCGGCCGTCGACACCGACTCCTTCCCGCGCACGCCGACCGTGCCCGCCGGGAAGAAGAACATCAAGGTCCCGTCGTGGCTCAACGACCCGACGATGTACCACAACCGCGGCGACTCCACCTACGCCGGTGAGAACGCCACCTACGGCGACTTCTCCGGCCTCGACGACCTGTGGACCGAGCGCCCCGAGGTCGTCAGCGGGATGGAGAAGATCTACGAGCGCTGGGTCAGGGACTTCGGCGTCGACGGCTTCCGCATCGACACCGTGAAGCACGTGAACACGGAGTTCTGGACCCAGTGGGCGACCGCGCTCGACAAGTACGCGGCCGAGCACGGCCGGAAGAACTTCTTCATGTTCGGCGAGGTCTACTCGGCCGACACCTCCATCACCTCGCCGTACGTCACCCAGGGCCGTCTCGACGCCACCCTCGACTTCCCCTTCCAGGACGCGGCCCGGACCTACGCCTCGCAGGGCGGCAGCGCCCAGAAGCTCGCCTCGGTCTTCGGTGACGACTACAAGTACACGACCGACAAGGCCAACGCGTACGAGCAGGTCACCTTCCTCGGCAACCACGACATGGGCCGGATCGGGTACTTCCTGAAGCAGGACAACCCGAAGGCCACGGACGCCGAACTGCTCGCCAAGGACCGCCTCGCCAACGAGGTCATGTTCCTCAGCCGCGGCAACCCCGTCGTCTACTACGGCGACGAACAGGGCTTCACCGGCTCCGGCGGCGACAAGGACGCCCGCCAGACGATGTTCGCCTCCAAGGTCGCCGACTACCTCGACGACGACGAGATCGGCACCGACCGGACCGCCGCGAGCGACGCCTACGACACGAAAGCACCGCTCTACAAGCAGATCAGTGCTCTCAGCAAGCTGCGCGAGGCCAACCCCGCCCTGACGGACGGCGTCCAGACCGAGCGCTACGCGGCCGACGGCCCCGGCGTCTACGCGTTCTCCCGCACGGACGCCAAGTCCGGCCAGGAGTACGTCGTCGCCTTCAACAACGCCGGCGAGGCGAAGAGCGCCACCTTCACGACCGGCTCGGCCGACATGAAGTACCGCGCCATCTACGGCACTTCGGCCACCGTCACCTCCGGCGCCGACAACAAGGTCACCGTCACCGTCCCGGCCGGGTCCGCCGTCGTCCTCAAGGCGGCCGGCAGGCTCGCCCCGCCGGCCACGGCACCCACCGTCACCCTCAAGGCCCCCGACGCCGGCGCCACCGGCACGGTCGAGGTGTCCGCGGGTGTGGACGGCGGCAGGCTCGACCGGGTCGTCTTCGCCGCCCAGGTCGGCAACGGCAAGTGGCGCGTGCTCGGCTCCGCCGACCACGCCCCGTACAAGGTCACCCAGACCCTCGGCAAGGACGTACCGGCCGGAACGGCCCTGCGCTACAAGGCGGTGGTCGTCGACTCGGCCGGACACACGGCGTCCGCCACGGCGGCCTCCACCACCGGCACCCTGCCCGCCCCGGAGATCCCCACCGCCTCCTCCCGCGACTACGCGATCGTCCACTACAAGCGCACTGACGGCGACTACGACAACTGGGGCCTGTACGCCTGGGGCGACCTCGCCGACGGTGAGTCGACGAACTGGCCGGCCAGTCACCCGTTCGTCGGCCGCGACGCCTACGGGGCCTTCGCCTACGTCAAGCTGAAGCCGGGCGCCTCCAACGTCGGGTTCCTCGTCATCGACAAGGACGGCAACAAGGACGTCTCCGCGGACCGCTCCATCGACGTCACCAAGACCGGTGAGGTGTGGATCGAGCAGGGCAAGGACACCGTGCAGACCACCCGCCCGGACTACCCGGCGCAGGACAAGTCCAAGGCGGTCATCCACTACCACCGGGCCGACGGGAACTACGACGGCTGGGCTCTGCACGTGTGGACCGGCGCCGCGAACCCCACCGACTGGTCGAGCCCGCTGAAGCCGGTGCGGACCGACGCCTACGGCGCCGTCTTCGAGGTGCCGCTCACCGACGGCGCGACCAGCCTCAGCTACATCATCCACAAGGGCGACGACAAGGACCTGCCCGCCGACCAGTCACTGGACCTCAAGTCCAACGGCTACGAGGTGTGGCTGCTGAACGGCCAGGAGAAGTATCTGCTGCCGCAGCCCGCCGGCTCGGCCGCCGCCCTCGACCTGACCACCTCCAAGGCGGTCTGGATCGACCGCGACACCGTCGCCTGGAACGGCTCCGACGCCGCCGCCTCCACCCAGCTGCTGTACTCCCACGACGGCTCGATCGCCGTCAGGGACGGGACGCTGACCAGCGACGACGAGCGCTGGCTGCGCCTTGAGAAGACCACGCTCAGCGACGCCCAGAAGGCGAAGTTCCCGTACCTGAAGGACTACACCGCCTGGTCGGTCGACCCGCGCGACCGGGACCGGGTGCGCGGTGCCCTCGACGGCCAGATCGTCGCCTCGCAACGGGCGGCCAACGGCGCCGTGCTGGCCGCCACGGGCGTCCAGATCGCCGGCGTCCTCGACGACGAGTACGCCGACGCCACCCGGGCCGACCTGGGCCCGACGTTCCACAAGGGCCGCCCCACACTGTCCGTGTGGGCGCCGACCGCGCAGAACGTCTCGCTGGAACTCGACGGCTCCCGCAAGCGGATGCACCGGGACGACGCCACCGGCGTCTGGTCCGTCACCGGCCCCGCGTCCTGGAAGGGCAAGGAGTACCGGTACGTGGTGAAGGTGTGGGCGCCCAGCGTCCGCAAGGTCGTCACCAACAAGGTCACCGACCCCTACTCGGTCGCCCTCACCGCGGACTCCGGGCGCAGCGTCGTCGCCGACCTGGCCGACAAGTCCCTGGCACCCAAGGGCTGGTCGGCCCTCTCCAAGCCCAAGGCCGTGCCGCTCAGGGACGCCCAGATCCAGGAGCTGCACGTCCGGGACTTCTCCGTCGCGGACAAGACCGTGCCGGCCAAGGACCAGGGCAGCTACCTCGCCTTCACCGACAAGGGCAGCGACGGCTCGAAGCACCTGCGTCAGCTGGCGAAGTCGGGCACCTCGTACGTCCACCTGCTGCCCGTCTTCGACTTCGCGACCGTGCCGGAGAAGAAGGCCGGCCAGGCGAGCCCCGACTGCGACCTCGCCTCCTACGCGGCCGACTCCGACAAGCAGCAGGAGTGCGTGGCCAAGGCTGCCGCCAAGGACGCCTACAACTGGGGCTACGACCCGTACCACTTCACGGTCCCCGAGGGCTCCTACGCCACCGACCCGGACGGCACCGCGCGCACGGTCGAGTTCCGCAGGATGGTCGAGGCGATCAACCAGGACGGGCTCAGGGTCGTCATGGACGTCGTCTACAACCACACCTCGGCGAGCGGCGAGGCCGACACCAGCGTCCTGGACCAGATCGTGCCCGGCTACTACCAGCGCCTCCTGGCCGACGGCTCGGTCGCCAACAGCACCTGCTGCGCCAACACGGCCACCGAGAACGCCATGATGGGCAAGCTGGTCGTGGACTCCGTGGTCACCTGGGCCAAGGAGTACAAGGTCGACGGCTTCCGCTTCGACCTCATGGGGCACCAGCCCAAGGCGAACATCCTGGCCGTGCGCAAGGCCCTCGACGCGCTGACCCTCAAGAAGGACGGCGTCGACGGCAAGAAGATCATCATGTACGGCGAGGGGTGGAACTTCGGCGAGGTCGCCGACGACGCCCGCTTCGTCCAGGCCACGCAGAAGAACATGGCGGGGACCGGCGTCGCGACCTTCTCCGACCGGGCCCGGGACGCGGTGCGCGGCGGCGGCCCCTTCGACTCCGACCCCGGCGTCCAGGGCTTCGCCTCCGGCCTCTACACCGACCCGAACTCCTCGACGGCCAACGGCACTTCGGCCGAGCAGAAGGCCCGCCTCCTGCACTACCAGGATCTGATCAAGGTGGGCCTGTCCGGCAACCTCAGGTCCTTCGCCTTCACCGACACCGACGGCAAGGAGGTCAAGGGCTCCGAGGTCGACTACAACGGCCGGCCCGCCGGATACGCGGACGCCCCCGGCGACGCCCTCGCCTACGCGGACGCGCACGACAACGAGTCCCTGTTCGACGCGCTGACGTACAAGCTGCCCAAGGACACCTCCGCGGCCGACCGGGCCCGGATGCAGGTGCTGGCGATGGCGACGGCCACCCTCTCGCAGGGCCCGTCCCTCTCCCAGGCCGGTTCCGACCTGCTGCGCTCGAAATCCCTGGACCGCAACTCCTACGACAGCGGCGACTGGTTCAACGCCATCCACTGGAACTGCGCCGACGGCAACGGGTTCGGCCGCGGACTGCCCATGGCGGCCGACAACGAGTCCAAGTGGCCGTACGCGAAGCCCCTGTTGAGCACGGTGAAGGTGGGTTGCCCGCAGATCGAGGGCACCTCGGCCGCCTACCGTGACCTGCTGAGGATCCGTACGACCGAGAAGCTGTTCTCGCTCGACACGGCCGGACAGGTGCAGTCGAAGCTCTCGTTCCCCCTGTCGGGCAAGGACGAGACGCCCGGAGTGATCACCATGGAGCTGGGCGACCTGGTCGTCGTCTTCAACGCGACGCCGACCGAGCAGGAGCAGAGAATCGGTTCTCTGGCCGGTACGGCCTACCACCTGCACCCGGTGCAGGCGTCCGGCGCGGACCCTATCGTCAAGTCCTCGTCCTACGAGCGGGTATCGGGCACCTTCGCCGTTCCGGGGCGTACTGTCGCCGTCTTCTCCCGTACTGACTGACACGGCACTACTTTGGTGGGACAGGCCCCGAACCCCGGGGTCTGTCCCACCGGTGCTGTCCAGGGGCGGAGGATGGACGACAACGGCAACCTGACAGGTGCGACCGTGCTGGTCGTGGACGACGCGGCCGCCAGCCGGTACGCCATGGGCACGGTGCTGCGCCGGGCCGGCCATGAGGTCGTCCCGGTCGCCAGCGGCGGCGAGGCGCTGGTCGAGCTCGACGTACGGCTGCGCAAGGGCACCATGCCCGACGTGGCCCTCGTCGACGTGCACCTGCCGGACATGAGCGGCTTCGAACTGTGCCGGCGGCTCAGGGAGCGCCCGCACATGTCCGGCCTGCCCGTGGTGCACTTCTCCGCGCTCGCCGCGCCGCCCGCCGGGCGCTGCCAGGGCCTCCTCGCGGGTGCCGAGGCGTATCTGACGGTGCCGGCCGAGCCGGAGGAGATCGAGGCGGCGGTGCGGGCCGCGGTGCGCGCGGCCCGGCTGCGCGCCGACGACCAGGCGCTGGTGAAGCGGCTGCGGCTGCTGTCGGAGACGATCGTCACCATCCAGGCGGCCCGCTCGCTGCAGGAGCTCGCCGACGCGGCCGCCGACGGCACCGCGCGGCTCCTGGGCTGCCCGGCCGCGGTGTTCGTGCTCGACCGGGACGACGAGCTGTACCGAGGGCTGTACCGGGCGCGCACCCGGCTGTCCCTGCCGGACGAGGGCGCGCACCGGGCCGTGGCCGCGCTGCTGCGGCGCCTGACCCGCGGCCAGGCCGGCGTGCAGATCACCACCGTGCCGTCGCCGCTGTGGCCCGCCGGGTTCTTCCGGCCCGGCGTGCAGCACGACGCCCGCCTCGCGCTCGTCCTCACCCAGGAGGGCCGGGCGCCGGTGTGCCTGGCCACGCCCACCCGCGGCCTGCGCCGGGTCAGCCCCGAGGGCGAGGCCCTGCTGGCCCAGCTGGCCCAGGCCACCGCGCTGGCCGCCGAGCCGCTGCTGATGTACCAGGCCGAGCGCCATGTCGCCCTCACCCTCCAGCACAGCTTCCTGCCCGAGCCGCACCGGCTGCCGGAGCTGCCCGGCATCGACCTCGCCGTGCGCTACGTGCCCGCGTCCCGGGAGACCGAGATCGGCGGCGACTTCTATGCCGCGCTGCGCCTGGACGACGGTGTGCTCACCGCGGTCGGTGACGTCGTCGGGCACTCGCTTGACGCGGCCACGGTCATGGTGGAGATCCGGCACGCGCTGCGCGCCTACTGCGTCGACGAGAGCGACCCGGCGATCCTCGCCGAACGGCTGGACCGGATGCTCCAGCGCTTCCACCCAGACGTCACGGCCACCGTGTGCCTCGTGCTGATCGACCCCGCCACCGGGCGCACCCGCATCGCCAACGCGGGCCACATCCCGCCGCTGATCCTGCGGGACTCCGGGGAGGCCGAGTACGTCGAGGCGGCCGGCCCGCTGATCGGCGTGGGCCTGCCGCACCCGGCACCCACCGAGCTGCTCCTGAAGCCCGCCGACCGGCTCCTGATGGTCACCGACGGCCTGATCGAGACCCGCGGCGTCGACCTCTCGGCCTCCATGGAACAGCTGCGCGCCGCCGCCGTCGGCGCCCTGCCCGGCCTGGACGCCCTGTGCGACACGCTCCTCGCCTCCTTCGGCAGCGACCACGAGGACGACATCGCCATGCTGGCCCTGCAGCTCGGGAACTAGGGTGGACCTGTCGCCGCCGTAGAACAGGAGTGCCCATGCCGCAGATCACCGTCGACCACTCGAAGTACATCGACTTCGACCGGGAGGGCTTCGCGCGGGAGATGCACACCGCGCTCGTCGAGATCGCGGCCGCCAAGCCGGAGGCGTGCAAGACGCAGTTCCGCGCCTCGGAGGTCACCGCGTTCGGCTACGAAGACCCGGACGAACTCGGCCACACCGTCGTGCACGTCATGATCGGGCTGCTCGCCGGCCGCACGGAGGAGACGAAGGCGAAGCTGACCGAGACCGTGCTGGAGCTGCTGAAGAAGCATGTGACCGACGACGGCCACGCCGTCCTGCACGCCTCCGCCGAGGTGCGCGATCTGGACCCGTCGTACCGCAAGTTCGAACGCTGAGGGTGCGGACCCGGTTCAGGACCCGAGCGCGATCAGCCGGGCGGCGAGGTCCGCGAAGGCCCCGTCCGGCGGTTCGTCCTTGACCATGCGGCGCACGATCCCCGCCATCTCCTCGTCGTAGGCGGCGCTCACCGCGACCAGCGCGGCGAAGTCGTGCACCAGCTGTTTCTCCAGCTCGGCGCGCGGGATGCGCCGCCCGTCCAGCCAGATCAGCGCGGTCGACTCGGCGAGCGAGATCCAGGAGCGCACGACCAGCTCCAGCCGCGCGGGCGGGTCGTCGACGTCCAGGTGCGAAAGGATCTGGACATAGGCGGCCTGCCGCACGGCGTCGACGAGCGCGTTGGTCGCCGAGGAGCCGACCGCCGGGCCGCCGCGCATCAGCGCCGAGAAACCGGGGCCGTGCTCGTCGACGAAGTCGAAGAACCGGCGCATCACGCGCCGCAGCCGGTTACCGAGCGGTCCCTCGTGCGGCTCGTCGAAACGGCCCGCGAGATCCTGTGCGGCACGCTTCAACGCGGCCTCGTACAGGCTGAGTTTGCCGGGGAAGTAGTGGTAGACCAGCGGCCGGGAGATGCCCGCGGCGGCTGCTATCTCGTCGATCGAGACCTCGTCGGGAGAGCGTTGGCTGAACAGTTCGAGGGCGACGCCGATCAACTGCTGCCGCCGCTCCTCGACTCCCATCCTGCGGCGTACCCCGGTAGTCATGCGAACACCTTACCGATCGGATCCGGCCCCGAACGGGCCGGTCCGGCCATCGGCGTTCACATGTCCAACACAATTCGATCACTTCGTGCCCGCGACACGCAGATCAGCATCGAGTCGTCACGCTCCGCGTCCGTGAGCAGCTCGTCCCGGTGCTCCACCTCTCCCTCCAGCACCCGCTGTTGGCAGGTACCGCAGAACCCCTGCTCACAGGAGTACAGCGTGTCCGGCAGCTCGGCCCGCACCGCGGCCAGCACACTCGAGTCGGCCGGCACCGTCAACGTCCGCCCGCTGCGCCGGAGTTCGACCTCGAAGGCGGCGCCGCCGGACGTGCGTGGCGCGAACCGCTCGAGGTGCACCCGCCCGAAGCGCTCCGCCACGGCGGCCATCAGCCCTTCCGGGCCGCAGCAGTAGACAACCGCGTCCTCCGGCACCTCGAGCGCGTCGAGGTCCGGCACCCCGGTGACCACCGTGACCCGGTCCGGGCCGAGCTTCTCGACCGTCTCCACGTACGGCATCGACTCCCGCGACCGCCCGCAGTACAGCAGCCGCCACTCGGCGCCGTCCGGCAGCGCCCGCAGCATGGGCAGGATCGGTGTGATCCCGATGCCGCCGGCGACGAAGACGTAGGAGGGGGCCTCGACGAGCGGGAACCGGTTCCTCGGCCCGCGCACCTCCAGCTCCATCCCCTCCGCCAGCTGCTCGTGCACCTCGCGCGAACCCCCTCGCCCGTCCGCGACCAGCCGCGTGGCCACCGTGTACGAGGAGGTGTCCGCCGGGTCCCCGCACAGCGAGTACTGCCGCACCAGCCCCGACGGCAGCACCAGGTCGAGATGCGCGCCGGGCTCCCAGCGCGGGAGATCCTCGCCCTCCAGGCGCAGTTGTACGACGCCGTCGGCGACCGTCTCGTGCGAGGCGACCAGCAGCCGCAGGGCCCGGGAGCGGGGCCGGCCGGAGACGGGCGGGTCCAGCGCGGGCATCGGCCAGAGCGGGGAGGCCCGCACGCGGCGGCGCAGCGCGCGCCGGGTGAGCAGCGCGGCGGTGGCGAGGGCGGCGACGGTGAGCGGCTTGGGCATCAGGCGGCGCCCCTGTCTGCGGCCGTGGCGGCGGGGGAGGAGGCCAGATAGGCGACGGCCTGCTCGGTGGACCCCTCCTGGGAGGGGTGGTAGGCGCGGCTCAGGTAGCGCGGGACGGACCTGAGCAGGTCGCCGGTCGCGGGCAGGGTGCCCTTCCTGCCGCTGGCGTAGAAGTCCTTGAAGGAGGCCCTGCCGTCGACGAGTGTCGGGTCGTTCGCCATGAAGAAGCGGGAGCCGCGCTGCCACAGGAAGACCAGCGCGGTGAACGCGGTGGCCCAGGTGCGCACGCGCCGCCGGTAGCTGCCGTCGACGTGCATGAACAGGTCGAAGGCGACCGACCGGTGCTCGACCTCCTCGGCGCCGTGCCAGCGCAGCAGGTCCAGCATGGTCGGATCGGCGCCCCGCCGGTCCAACTCCTCGGCGTTCAGCACCCAGTCGCCAAGGAAGGCGGTGTAGTGCTCGATCGCCGCGATCAGCGCGACCCGCTCCAGCAGCCACCACCGGCGCGCCCGGCCGGGCGGCAGGGTCCGGTCGCCGAGCAGCTTCTCGAAGAACCAGTCGACCTGCGCGGTGTACGGCGTCGGATCGAGCCCCTGTTCCCTGAGGTGCGGCAGCACCTCGTCGTGGGCCTGCGAGTGCATCGCCTCCTGCCCGATGAACCCGATGACGTCCGCGCGCAGCCGCTCGTCCCGGATCAACGGCAGGACCTGCTTGTAGACGTGTACGAACCACCGCTCACCGGCCGGCAGCAGCAGATGCAGCACATTGATGGTGTGCGTGGTGAACGGGTCCCCGGGCACCCAGTGCAGCGGGGTGTCCTCCCAGGAGAAGGACACCTTCCGCGCCTTGAGGTCGACCCGCTCCGAGGCCTGCTTATGAGACATGGCGTCAATGTACTGACGAGTAAGTCCCGGCGGAACCCTCCTGCGCCGACTTGTTGACGCCAGTGTCAACTAGGGGACTTCCGTCAGCGCAGCCCGCCGATCACCCGGCCGTCGTCGAGGGTGCCCTTCAGTTCGGCCTGCTGCCCCTGCTTCGCCGGAGCCGCCAGCTCGTTGCCACGGGCCGAGGCCGTGATGCCGCCCGTCACGGCGACCGACGACGTCCCCGGACCCCCGGCCGCCAGCAGGTACCAGCCCCTGGTCTCCGACTTCCACAGCACCCCGGCCAGCACGTGCGGGTCCTTCGGGCCGCAGTCCGCGACGTTCTCGGCCTTCGCGGCCACCGCCCCGTATGTGCTGCCCGGGGTGCGGAACTGCGCCAGCACGCGCGTGCCGCCGCCCCGCCAGGTCTCCGCGCGCGTGCACACCCACTCCGCCGCCCCGCTTCCGTCCGGCAGCGGCTGCGCGGCGTACGCCCAGGCGTTGACGTCACGCACACCCGCCGAGCGCACCGCCGCCAGCGAGCAGGCGTACGGCGCCCAGGCCCGCAGCGTCCGGGCCGCGGACGCCTGCTCGGACGAGCCGGGGCGGCCGGTGGTGAGCCGGGCCGGGACCAGCTCACCGAGGTCGGTCAGCAGCCAGGTGCCCGTGCCGTCGGTCAGCTCCAGCGCGTTCCACGACGTACAGGCGCCGGTCTGCTGGGCCGGCCCCGCCAGCGGCGCCGTGATCCCCTTGGCGAGCGCGAGGTCCGTCGGCCCGGCGTCCGGCCTGAGCAGGTCCCGCGCTGCGGCCTTCGTCACCCAGGGCGCCGTCAGATAGCGGACGTTGCCGTCGGCCCGGCCCAGCACCACCGCGCTCGCCCCCGCCCGGTCGGCGCCGTCGACCCGCGCGAAGTCGAGGGCGGCGCCCTGGGTGCCGTCGGTCGGCTCGGCGTAGCGGACGACGCGCAGACCGTCGTAGAAGATGACCACCCGCGCGTTGTCGACCGTCCCCGCGTACAGGAGCTGCGGCGGGCCGGACGGGCCGCCGGACGGGGTGCCCGGCGTCGCGGAGACCCGGACGCGCTCGCCGGGGCGGGCCCAGACGGCGAGTGCGCGGCGCAACAGGGCCCGGTCGCCGGTGAGTTCGCCACGGGCGGGCCAGACGGAGAAGTCGGTGCGCGCCGAGGCCTCCCACGCGGTGGGGGCGACCTTGGTCAGCTCGGCCGGGTTCAGGGCGGCCTCGGCGGCCGGGTTCTGCGCGTAGGCGGGGGCGGCGGCGCCGTCGGGACCCCAGCCGTCGCCGGGCATACCGAGCAGCGCGCCCGTCACGGCCAGCGCGGCGGCGGCCACGAGCGCGGCCTTGGTGTGCTGTCGGCGCCGCATCAGATCGGTGGGCCGGGCCTGCAGCGAGCACGGGTCGAACTCGGGCGACTCCAGCAGGGGATGGTGGGCCGCCGGCACCTCGTCGGCCTCGCGCAGCGCCTCCTTCACGTCCTCGCAGCCGGTGGCCGCGAGGATCTCGCGTACCTCGGCGTCGGGCAGCCTCTCCAGGCCGCGCAGCACATAGGCCGCGCGGGCCGGGCCCGACAGGGCGGACAGGCGCTGGTCCAGGGCGAGTTCGTCGGCGCCGCCCGAGCGGGGGAACAGCCGCAGACCCCACACCTGGGGGAGCAGCGGCGGCAGTTGGGAGCGCTTGGGCAGCGCCGTGAACCGCAGCGGGAGCCCCGCCTCCAGCGCGTTGCGCAGCACCTGGAGACGGACCAGGGCGTACGCGGGGCCGCCGTCGCGGCCCTTCGACTGGGCCGGGATCACGGGGGCCTGGGTGCGGCCCTTGGGCAGGGCGCGCTGGGTGAGGGCGTGTGCGGTCACCACGCGCCGGTTGCGGCCGAGGCTCGGCGGCAGCACGAGGTAGGCGAGCCGGACCAGCCGGGGGTAGTGCTCGACGAGCGCGGCCTCGGCCCGCTCTACGTCGACGACCGGGTCGCTGGGGGAGGCGGTGGGGCGCGGGGCGACATCCTGTGACTGCACGTTCAGCAGAACGAGCGAATCGTCGGATGGTCACCGCCGCCCCGCCCGGCCGGCCGTCGCCGCGCCGCCCGCTCAGGCCTCCGGGTCGACCAGCGCCCGCGCGTAGTTGGCCATCGACCGCTGGTAGCGCGGCAGATGGGGCGCCAGGGCGCCCAAAACGAGGGACAGGCCCTCGCGGTCCCGGCCGAGATCGGACAGGCACAGCGCCAGACACGCTCGTACCGCGTCGTCCAACTCGTCCGACGGCGCGTCCAGTTCGGGCGTCAGCAGCTTGACGCCCTCCTCCGCCCGCCCGATGTTGCGCAGCGAACTGGACAGCTGGATCTTCGCCCGTCGGCCCTTGTAGCCGCTGGCCTCGCTCAGCCCGAGCGCCAGCGCCTCCCGGTACAGCGGAACCGCCTTGTCGGAGTGGCCCGTGGAGTCCCATGCGCAGGCCCGCTCGAAGGGGCCGAGCGGGCTGCCCTCCGGAAGTCCGGCGACGAGGGCGTCGATCACCGCCCGGAACTCTGCCGCCCGCTCCTCCGGATACTCGTCGAAAGTGGCCCAGGCTGCGGCCACGCGATCTTCCCAGTCCTGATTCACCGGCATACCCTCGCACACCTGTACCCGCTTCCCCAGCGGATTTGAGTGCCCCGCGCCCCGCAGCCGTATCGAAGGGGACGGGCCCTTGGGGGGCCTGGCCGGCGGCCAGGCCCCGGGCCACCAGAGCGACCCGGAGGAACAGATGAGGTTGACCCGACCGATGCTCGCCGCGGCCGGTGCCGTGGCCGTCCTGGCGCTGGCGGGCTGTGGATCCGGAGACAGCGACGCGGCCGCCAAGATCCCCACGGCCGCCACCGGCAGTCTGGAGAGCCTGGCGGCCAAGGTGAAGTGCAAGCCGAACATGCAGATCGACTCCGACGAGGTGCGCCAGGCCATCTGCGAGACCTCCCACGGCAAGTACGTCTTCGCCACCTTCGCCACCGACCGCGGCCAGCGCGAGTGGATCAACGTTGCCAAGGACTACGGCGGTTTCTACCTCGTCGGCCGCAAGTGGGTCGCGGTCGGCGACGACAAGGTCGTCAAGGCGCTGCAGACCACGCTGGGCGGCGAGGAGGAGATCGGCACCGACCACAGCGCGCACAGCGGTTGACCGGTCCGTGCGACATGAGAAGGCCGGTGGCGGGAGATCCCGCCACCGGCCTTCTTCGGTGGGTCAGCCGCTCAGGGCGTCACTGGCAACGCTGGCCCCGGTTGATGCAGTTGGCGATCTTGTTCGCGAGACCGCCGGTCGTGATGCTGATGAAGTCGTCGTGGTCCGTGGCCGCCTTGTGCAGCTGCTCCGGGAATCCGTCGACCGCGAAGGCGTTCTTGACCTGACCGTTCTGGATGGTCGGTGTCGGAACGTTGTAGACCAGGCGCATCGTCAGCTGCGGGATCGCCTTGAAGCCGTTGCCGCAGGCGCCGCTCGCGGGGTCCGCGAAGGCGACGTGCGTGCGGTGGTTGGCGCTGTCGATGTTCTGGCCGTCCCAGCAGCTCTGGAAGGCGAAGGTGCGGACCACCTTGCTGCCCTGCGGGCACAGCGGGTACTGCTCGGTGAGCTGGACCTTGTTCTCGAAGCCGGTGCAGCTCCAGTGCGCGTTGGCGTTGGCCAAACCGTTGGTGGTGGTCTTGGCGTCACCGGTGATGATGCGCAGGAACTGCGGCATCGCGACGACCTTGCTCGTCGGGTTGCCGACGTACTTGATCTGCACCGACTCGGCCTGCAAGATCTTGCCGACGTTGCCTTCCTTGCCACCGCCGAGCTGGTTCTGGTCGGCTTCCTGCGTCCCGTCCTGCAGACGCAGCACTGGCCAGTAGTAGGCCGACAGGTCGCTCTTGTTCTGGCAGCTGGTCCCGCCCTGCAGGAAGTTGTTGTTGTTGGAGAGGGCGTTGATCTTCTGGTTGCCGATGTAGTCGTGAGTGTGGTGGGCGCCGTTGTTCACGCCGGGCGCCACGATCACGTTGTCGGTGTTGCGGTTCTTGTTGGCGTTCACACCACACCGGGTGACGAACGTACCGGTGGAGGCGTTGGCGCCCTTCTGCGGCTTGGCCTGGACGTTCGCAGCGGCCTTCGTGATGTCCACGAAGTCGGCCGCGACCGGGCCGTTGCCGGCCTGACCGCCGATGTTCTGGCCTGCGCCGGCCTGCCCGTTGCCCTGCTGCTGGCCGCCATTGTTCTGCTGGCCGCCGTTGTTCTGGCCGCCATTGTTCTGCTGGCCGCCGTTGTTCTGCTGGCCACCGGCAGTGGTCTGGTTGGCGGTCTGCGTGGTGCAGGCGGCGAGTGCGCTCAGTCCCGCCGCGTCGACCTGGCCGCCCACTCGCTGGATGTCGATGCGGATCCGGTCGAGGGTCGCGGTCCGCTTGGCCTTGAGGGGGCCGACGATCGCGTTCTGCACGAAGCCGGCGTCCTGCGTCTGCGCCTGGCGCGTGGAGGCGAGCCGGGAGTAGGCCTCGGTGATCTGCTTGTCGAGGTTCGCGAGCTCCGTCGCCACACCCTGACGGGCCTTCTCGGGCACGTTCGTCAGCTTCTGCTGGACGTCCGGGCAGGCGATCGTGGCCACCTGGCCGGCGGCGGCCTTGGTCTGGTTCTGCCCCGAGTTGTTGGACTCGTGCGCCGAGGCGTAGAAGTTCGCCCAGATCAGCCCGCCCCCACCGAGCGCTAGGGCCGCCGATGCGGCTATGGCCTTGGTGGCCAGCGGCGTACGGCGTTTGCGTGTGTTGCGTCCCATGGAACTCCTCTGACTTCCTTGCGGGCTTGGCGGGGCATCGAGGCGCCCGACAGGAGTGAAGCGGCTCCCACTCATACGGGCGTGGTCCCAGAGGTGTTCAGCAGCCTCACGAACAAATCAGAGGTTTACTCGGCTTTTGCTTCCCAACCGCACTCTGAGCAGGGGAAGTTACGGAAAATCAGCGGCTGTTCACCGGCCCTGGTCCAGGTAGGCGAGGACGGCCAGAACGCGGCGATTGTCATCGTCCGACACCTCCAGGTCCAGTTTGGCGAAGATGTTGGAGGTGTGCTTGGCGATCGCCCGTTCCGTCACCACCAGCTGCCCGGCGATCGCCGCGTTGGAGCGGCCCTGCGCCATCAGTTCCAGAACCTCCCGCTCCCGGGGGGTCAGCCGGGCCAGCGGCCGGTCGTCGGCGGCCCGCCGGGACAGCAGCTGCTGGATCACCTGCGGGTCCATCGCCGTACCGCCCGCCGCCACCCTGCGCACGGCGTCCACGAACTGCTCCGCGTCGAACACCCGGTCCTTGAGCAGATAGCCCACCCCGCCGCTGCCGTCGGCCAGCAGCTCACGCGCGTACAACTGCTCCACGTGCTGGGACAGCACCAGCACCGGAAAACCGGGTCTTTCCCGGCGCGCCCGGAGCGCGCACTGCAGCCCCTCGTCGGTGTGCGTCGGCGGCAGTCGTACGTCGACCACGGCGACGTCCGGCGCCAGCTCGGCCAGGGCGCGGGCGAGCTCGGGGCCGGACTCGACGGCGGCCGCGATCTCGAAGCCGTACGCCTCGAGCAGCCGGACCAGTCCGTCGCGCAGCAGGAAGAGGTCTTCGGCTAGGACAACGCGCAAGGGATCTCCATGGTGACCATGGTGGGGCCGCCCGCGGGCGAGCCGACGGCCAGGACGCCGTCGAATGTACCGAGCCGCCGCTCGACCCCGGCCAGCCCCGAACCGGCCCCGATCACCGCGCCACCCCTGCCGTTGTCCGTGACGGTGACCCGCAGCCGGTTCCCGGTGTGGTGCAGGTCGATCCAGATCCGGTCCGCGCCGGAGTGCTTGACGGCGTTGGTCAGTACCTCGCTGACCGCGAAGTAGGCGGCCGACTCCACCGGCGCCTCCGCCCGCCCGCCCAACTCCACGGTCACCTCGGTGGGAATCGGCAGCCTGAGCGCCAACGCCTTCACGGCGTCGCCCAGTCCGCGTTCGGCGAGCACCGGCGGATGGATGCCGCGCACGAGTTCGCGCAGCTCGGCCAGGGCGTCCACGGAGGACTGCCGGGCCTGCGAGAGGAGCTGCTTGGCCTTCGCGGGGTCCTTGTCCATGAGCATCTCGATGGTGCCCAGGTCCATCCCCATCGCCACCAGCCGGGCCTGCGCGCCGTCGTGCAGGTCCCGTTCGATCCGCCGCAGTTCGGCGGCGGAGGTGTCGACGGCGTCCCGCCGGGTCTCGGTCAGCACCCGCACCCGCTCGGCCAACTCGGCCTGACTCGCGCCCAGTACGGCCCGGGTCAGCCTGAAGTGGGCGGTCAGCAGGCGTGGGGCGAAGGGCGTGAGGGTCAGGAGCACGACGGCCAGGGCGCCGGCGCCGAGGGCGGAGGACTGGTCGGTGACGTGCACGAAGCCGTACCAGTACCCGCCCCACGTCGACAGCGGCCGCCACAGCCCGGCGGCGACCGCGAGGCCCTCCAGCGGGTAGACGAGCAGCACCACCGGCAGCAGCGCGGTGACGTACCCCGCGGTCATGTCCACCTGCAGCCATCGCAGGTCCCGCCAGGTCGCCGGGTCCCGCAGCATCGCGTACGTCCGTGACCAGGCGTTGGCCCCGTCCGGGACGGGCCGGTAGGCGGACGGGATCTGTATGTCGCACCACCGCGCCGCCAGCGCGCGCCGACGGTCGGCGAACGCCCGTACCCGGGTGAGGATCCAGGGTGTGGTGACCACCCCGATGCCGAGGGGGACGAGCGCGATGGACAGCAGCGAGAGCGTGAAGCCCAGCACCGCCCCCGGAAGGCTCACCAGAGCCAGCACGAACCCCCGCCCCGCCGCGATCGCCACGGCCTGGGCCCTCGTGGAGAGAGAGCCGCTCTTCGTGTTGGTGTTCATCAGAGTCCTCTCGGGATACCCCCGGCTTCAGCCGGGGGAGGAACGAGACCCCTGCGGAGCAGGGCAGGTAAAGGGGCTGCGCCTCCGGGGCGAAGAACCGTCCACCATGGGACGGGGTGAGGTAGCCCACAACGATCAAGAGCTCTCAACTGTCAGTCCCAGGTACGTTCGGATGCATGACGACAGAAGCGACCACGGAGGCGGCCGGGCATTGCCGGTACACCTACCGTCTGCGCCTGTCGCCCACGGCCCGGAGTGCGCTTGAGGCCGAGTGGGACCGCTTGCGCTGGGTTTGGAATGAGTGCGTCGCCAAGTCCAAGCAGGTGCACCAGCACAACCGGGCGACCGGCGAGAAAGCGACGTGCGGGCCAGTGCAGCTCGCGGCGATGCTGACCGAGGCCCGCGCCCGCACGCCCTGGCTGGCCGAGGGTGCGTGTGTGCCTCAGCAGCAGCTGATACGCGACTTCGGCAAGTCCCGCGCCAAAGCCCTCAAGGACATCAAGGCAGGGTTGCCGATGCGGCAGCGGGCCGGGATGCCGACGTACAAGAAGAAGCGCGAAGCGCTTCCCACCCTCGAATACACCAGGCGCGGTTTCCGCCTCAAAGACGGCCGCCTGCATCTCGCCGGCGGGATCGTGGTGCGGCCCGTGTGGTCGCGGGAACTGCCCAAGCCGCCCAGCTCGGTGCGCGTGTACCGGGACAGTGTCGGGCACTGGTGGGCGTCGTTCGTGACGGCCGCCGTGATCGAGGAACTGCCCGCGACCGGCCGCGTGATCGGAATCGACTGGGGCGTCAAGGAGATCGCGACCACCACATCGGACGACCACGACCTTCCCCACCCGCAGCACGGCCGCACGGCCGCGCAGAAACTCGCCCGCTATCAGCGGATGATGGCCCGACGACGGCCGCCGAAGGGGCAGGCCGGATCGAAGGGCTACCGCGAGGCGCAGCGGCAGACCGCCAAACTCCACAAGAAGGTCGCGAACCAGCGGCAGGACACCGGCCGCAAGTGGGCCAAGTCCGTTGTCCGCGACCATGACGCGCTCGCGGTGGAGGACTTCCACCCCAAGTTCCTGGCGAAGTCGACCATGGCCCGCAAGGCTGCCGATGCCGCGATCAGCGCCACCAAAGCCGCCCTGGTCGAGATGGGACGCAAGCACGGCCGCGCCGTGCACCTGGTACACCCCGCGCACACCACCATGGACTGCGCGCAGTGCGGAGCGAGAACCAAGCACGCGCTACCTCTTTCGATGCGAACGTATGCCTGCACCGCGTGCGGCGCCGTGTCCCCGAGGGACAAGAACAGCGCCCGCGTGATGCTGGTCCGGGCTGGTCTTCAACCCGGCTAGTGCTGATCGTGTAAGACCTG
Organism: Streptomyces sp. C1-1; assembly: GCF_050214755.1. Lineage (NCBI taxonomy): Bacteria > Bacillati > Actinomycetota > Actinomycetes > Kitasatosporales > Streptomycetaceae > Streptomyces > Streptomyces sp. C1-1. Next base: position 7,194,661 of record NZ_CP189826.1, read on the forward strand.
CACCCCCGCCGGGGGGCAGGCAACGTGAGCTAGGAATCCCCCTCGTTTACGAGGGGGAGGAGTCAAGGCAGAGAGTCTGGCCGAGCGGGCGGGCAGGGGCACGGGGCCGGGCCCCCGGGTTCGGGGGTGGTGCCAGGTACACCCCGGGCCCGCAGCCGGATCACCGACCCAGCACCTTCGCCTCCACCTCCGGATCCAGCCCCTTGACCGCCTCGGTCGAACGCAAGGGGGCGGTCCCTCCGACGGACCGCAGCCAGTCCCAGGTGTCCGCGACCGTCTCACTCACCGGCCGGCACACCAGTCCCGTCCCCACCGCGCGGGACACGTCCGCCGCGTGCAGGGCGTCGTGCATGTCGGTCCCCGGCGGCACCCACACCGGCAACTCGGTCCACGGCGCGATGCCGGCGTCGAGGATCGCCTCGGGCGCCGTCCAGATGAGCTCCGCGGTGGAGCCGGTGGCCGCGACGCACGCGTCCAGCAACTCACCCATCGTGGCGTGCCCTTGCTCGCTCATCAGGTTGAACGGCCCGCTGAGCTCCTGCTCGACCGCGCCGAGGATCCACTCGGCCAGGTCGCGGACGTCGACGTACTGCAGCGGCAGCTCACGCGGGCCCGGCGCCAGCACGGGGCCGCCCCGGGCCATCCGGGTCAGCCACCACGGCAGCCGTCCGACGTTCTCGTGCGGACCGAGGATCAGCCCGGCCCGCACGAGCACGGAGCGCTCCGCGCCGAAGGCGTCCAGCACGGCCAGTTCACCGCCCCGCTTGTCGCGGGCGTAGTCGGTCTGTTCCGCGTCCGGCTCGGCGCCCTCGACCACGGCCGCGTCCTCGGTGTACCCGGCGGGCGGCGCCCACGTGTACACCGAGCAGCTGGACACGTACACGTACCGCCGCGCGCGGTCCCGCAGCAGCCGCGCCGCGTCCCGCACCGCGCGGGGCGCCAGCCGCCAGGTGTCGACGACCGCGTCCCACTCGCCGTCCGCGAGGGCGGCGAGTCCGCCGGGCGCGGTGCGGTCGCCCCGCAGCTCCCGTACGCCGGCCGGGGGCCGGTGCCGCCCCCGGTTGAGGACGGTCACCTCCCAGCCGCGCCCGAGGGCCGCCTCCACGACGGCCCGTCCCGCGAACTCCGTACCACCGAGCACCAGAAGTCTCATGCGGGTGACTCTGCCCGGTCGGGGCGCGGGACGGAACGGCGCTCTGCCGTCAGCAGAGGATCAGCCCGGCACCGGCCGGCCTCAACGGCTGGTCGGCGGGGTGTACTTGTAGCCGACCCGGCGCACGGTCTGGATCGCCTGCCGGTGTTCGGCGCCCAGCTTGCGGCGCAGCCGGGCGATGTGGACGTCGACGGTGCGGCCGTCGCCCACGTGCCCGTAGCCCCACACGGTGGTGACCAGCTGGTCGCGGGTGTGCACCCGGTTCGGGTGCGTGACGAGGTGGGCGAGCAGCTCGAACTCCAGGTAGGTGAGGTCGAGTTCGCGTCCGTCGACGGAGGCGGTGCGCTGCACGCCGTCGATGCGCACGAGCGGGTCGCCGGCCGTCTCGGGCAGGCCGGAGGCGGCGTCGGCGGGGGCGAGGTGCGGGCGGTCGGCCGGGATGAGGACGATGTAGCCGACCATCGGCGGCTGTCCCGGCAGGGTGGGCAGGGCGTGCTGCGGCGCGGGCAGCCAGGTGGCGCCCGGCGGCAGGAACTCCGCGACGTCGATCACCTCGTCGGGGTCGACGGCGCGCAGCCGGTGCCGGGCGGGAGCGGTGAGGGGGGTGACGGGGGCGGGGGACAGCGGACGGGTGGTCGCCATGAGAGGTCAGCTCTTTCGCGCGAGAGGTTCGGCGGGAAGGACGTACGCCGTTGCGCGCTGGCCGGAGGCCGGGTGAGGTACGGCTTCAGAGGGCCGGCGCGTGGGTCGCGCGGCAACACACCCGGTCGAAGTCGTGGTGCTGACGGGAAGGCCAGAAGGGCTCGAGGTCATGGCGACCCGTCGCGGTGTGCTTCTGGAAGCTGGCCATGGGCCCATTGAAGCAGACGGCGGCCCTCACGAGGAGCCGCCTCTCACTGCTTGGACGCCTTCTTGACGCGAGGGGGCGCCCACCGCGAACGGTGGGCGCCCCTGGAAGGCCTTGTGCGGGTGCGGGTCAGACCTGGCCGGCCTTCTCCAGCGCCGAGCAGCAGGTGTCGACGAGCAGACGCGTCACGACGTACGGGTCGACGTTGGCGTTGGGGCGGCGGTCCTCGATGTAGCCCTTGCCGTCCTTCTCGACCTGCCACGGGATGCGCACGGACGCGCCGCGGTTGGAGACGCCGTAGGAGTACTTGTCCCAGGGGGCGGTCTCGTGCAGGCCGGTCAGGCGGTCGTCGATGCCGGCGCCGTAGTTCTTGACGTGGTCCAGCGGCTTGGAGCCCTCGCCGAGCGACTCGCACGCGGTGATGATCGCGTCGTAGCCCTCGCGCATCGCCTTGGTGGAGAAGTTGGTGTGCGCGCCGGCGCCGTTCCAGTCGCCCTTCACCGGCTTCGGGTCCAGCGTCGCGGAGACGCCGAAGTCCTCGGCGGTGCGGTACAGCAGCCAGCGGGCCACCCACAGCTGGTCGGAGACCGTCAGCGGGGCCAGCGGGCCGACCTGGAACTCCCACTGGCCGGGCATGACCTCGGCGTTGATGCCGGAGATGCCGAGACCGGCGGCCAGGCAGTTCTCCAGGTGCGCCTCGACGACGTCACGGCCGAAGATCTCGTCCGCGCCGACACCGCAGTAGTAGCCGCCCTGCGGGGCCGGGAAGCCGCCCTTGGGGAAGCCGAGCGGGTAGCCGTCCTTGAAGAAGGTGTACTCCTGCTCGATGCCGAAGATCGGCTCCTGCGCGGCGAACTTCTCCGCCACCTCGACGAGCGCGGCACGGGTGTTGGTCTCGTGCGGCGTCATGTCGATGTTGTAGACCTCGCACAGGACGAGGATGTCGTCGCCGCCGCGGATCGGGTCCGGGCAGGAGAAGACCGGCTTGAGCACGCAGTCCGAGGCGTGGCCCTCGGCCTGGTTGGTGGAGGACCCGTCGAAGCCCCAGATCGGCAGCTCGGCACCCTTTGCGTCGTCGGCGAGGATCTTCGTCTTGGAACGCAGCTTGGCCGTCGGCTCGGTGCCGTCGATCCAGATGTACTCAGCCTTGAAGCTCACGGGCCACATCCTTCGGGGTATGTCCAGGCGCACTTGCGGGTGCTGCGGCGCTGCGGCACTGGGGCGCCGCTCTCGATGCCCGCGAGCCTGTCAACAGGCGATTTCCCGACCATTGCTCGAATGTGAACCCCGTGTTACCTGGCGCTGGTGTGGCGCGATTCACGGTGTGAGGACGCGTGCGACGGCCGAGCCGGTCACCCCTGCCCGGCCGCCGCCTCCCGTACGCCCTCCAGGAACCCCCTGATCGCGGCCAGTTCCCGTTCGTCGTACCCGCGCAGCAGCTCCGCCGTCCGCCCGATCAGCGGCCCGAAGAAGGCCCACCCGAGCGCCACCGCCTGCTCCTCCACCTCGATCACGACCCTGCGCCGGTCCCGCTCCGAGCGGACCCGCCGCACGTGCCCGGCCCGTTCCAGCCGGTCCACCAGGGCCGTCGTGCCGGCCGAGTTCAGGCCGAGCGCGGCGCCGAGCCGCCCGGCGGTCGTCTCCTCGCCCGCCCGTGCGGCGTCCATCAGCGCGATCAGCGCGCGTACGTCGGTCGGATGCATGTGGTTTCGGCTCGCGAACCTGCCGCTGAGCAGACCGAGTTCGACGGTCACCGCGCGCAGCAGATGGACGACGTCCAGTTCCGGGCCCTGGGGCTGCATGTCCTTCTCCGGTATCGTCTCGCTCACCGAGTATCTCGCTCGACGAGATAATAGAGGAGGCGGAGGCGATGGGCACCGCGTTCGACATGGACGGTTTCCTGGTCTCGTACGACAAGGTCATGGCGAAGTGGCCCGCCGAGCGCGAGGCGGTGATCGTTCCCACGCCCTTCGGGACGGCGTACGTCAACAGGTGCGGCCCGCTCCACGCACCCGCGGTCGTCCTGCTGCCCGGCGGCGGGGGAGCCACCTCGGCCTCCTGGTACGCCCAGGCCGCCGAACTCGCCCGCACCCACCGCGTCCACGCCGTGGACCTCCCCGCCTGCGCGGGCCGCGGCACCGAGGTTCGCGGCCGTCACCCCCGTACGGCCGCGGACCTGGTGGACTGGCTGGACGCGGTCCTGGACGGCCTGGGCCTGGAGGAGACCGACCTGGGCGGGCACTCCTACGGCGGCTGGATCGCCCTGCACCACGCCCTGCGCGCACGCGGGCGGGTGCGCCGACTCTTCCTCCTGGACCCCACCATGTGCTTCGCCGGATTCCGGCCGGCGTACCTGCTGCACGCCCTGCCGTCGCTGCTGCGGCCCTCGCCCCCGAGGGCCCGGGCCTTCCTGGAGTGGGAGACCGGGGGAGTTCCCCTCGACCCCGACTGGCTCCGCCTCCAGGAGACGGCCGCCGGCTTCCCCTCCGTGTCGAAGCCGGTGACCGGTCCGCGCCCGGCGCCCGAGGCGCTGCGCGGCCTTGACATGCCGGTCCTGCTGCTCCTGGCCGGGAGCAGCAGGACACAGGACCCGCACGAGGTGGCGGCGCGGGCGGCCGGACTGCTGCCGCGCGTCGAGACGGTCGTGGTCCCCGGCGTCTCTCATCACGCGCTGCCGCAGTCCGCGCCCCCCGGACTGGGCCGCCTCCTCACGGAGTTCCTGAATTCCTGACCCTCACCCCACCTTCTCGATCACTGCCCGCCGGATCAGGAACTTGCCGGGCTCACGGACCTGTTCGAAGGCCGCGTTGTTCAGCAGGACGCAGCTGCCGGAGACCGAAGTGACCTTCACCGTCGTGGACTTGTTGTTGTCCAGGTTGGTGACCTTCAGCGTCGTCCCCGCCGGGAACTGGTTGCTGGACGCGGCAGGCGCGCCGGCCTCGCCCGACAGCGTCACGGTGGAGCCCTTGCAGACCTGCTGGGCGGAGCCGGACGCGGCAGCGCCGCCCGCGTTCGCGTTTCCCGCGGGCGCCGAGGCGGCCTGCGAGGGCGGCGCGGACTGCGCGGGTGGGGCCGACTGCGCGGGCTGAGTGGACTGGGAGCCCTGAGCCGACTCCCCAACCACGCAACCGGACGCCTTCTGCTGCACCTTGATCTGCGCGATGACCGCCTCGCGGTTGGCGATCCGGGCCGCGGACTGGGCGTCGGGGTTGGCCCGCTGCCCGTCGATGAACTTCTGGTTGTTGCCGAGGGCGGTGGCGAGTCCCTGGCAGACGTTGGAGTCCGCGGCCGACAGAGTCCTCGGACTCTGCGCGGCGTTGGAGGTGCTCGCCATGACGAAGGCACCGCCGCCCGCCACCGCCGCCGCGCTCACCAGCAGCGCGATCTTCTTCTTCGTACCGAGAGTTCTCCTGCGCGACATGCGCGCCTCCTGAGAGGTAGGGGAGCGTACGCCGCTATGTACGAGATACCGAACAGACTTACTCAGCGGTTGCGGGAGTCACTGAAGTAACGTACGTCACAGGAGACTTGGAGGCGGCTCACAGGTTGCCGTCCTTGCCCTCCTCGTAGGCCACCACCGTGTCGTTCACGCGCTTGAGCAGCCCGTCCGTCTCCTTCGTCAGCGCGGCCTCCCCGGTCTCCGAGCCGTCGCCCCACTGCCCGTTGGCGAACACCACGGACCGTACGGTCATCAGCCGACGGAACACGCCCGCCGACCCTGGCGGCACGGTCGGCAGCCCCGCCTGCGGGGGCGGGTCGAGGGAGACCACCTGATACGTCAACGGATCCATGACGGCCATCCCGAACACCATTCCCGAGTCCTCCGCCCGCCGGAAACTCACCACGGTGACGGTGATCTGCGAGCGGCGGTCGGCGTCCGTGAACAGCGCCGCGGTCAACCGCAGGCACCCCTTGCCCTGTTGGACCACCGCCGCCAGCTGCTGCGACATCCCGCGGGCGCACTCCGTGGTGGTGGCCAGGTCCACCCGCTCGTAACGGGAGCCGTCCTTCAGGCGGACGCTCTTCGAGGGGAACGCCTGCTCGGGCCGGATCACGGGGCGGGCGAGCAGGGAGGGGAGGGAGGAAGGGGCGTCGGAGGGCAGGGCGGCGGAGACGGAGGGTGCGGCCGCCGCCCGGGGGCTCGCCGATGTCTTCGCGACGGCCCCGCCGCCCTTGCCGTCGCCGCCGGAGTACAGCACCATGCCCGCGCCGGCGGCGGCGACGAGCAGGACGCCCACCGCGGCGGCGGCCGCCGACCGTGCCCGTCGCGCCTTGCGCACGCGCTCCCGCTCCGCGGCCCACGGGTCGTACGGCTCGTACGGCGTTCCTTGATCACCGAAGGTCATGGCGGCGGAGGGTAACAGCAGTCGCGGCCCACGATCCCGTCGCCGGAGATACCGTCGGCTAACGGGACAGAGCGTCCCGAACGGCCTCCTCGGAACGTCCGACGACCGCCGTGCCGTCGTCCGCGGTGATGATCGGACGCTGGATCAGCCCGGGATGCCGGGACAGCGCCGTGATCCACCGCTCGCGCGAGGACGCGTCCCGCGCCCAGTCCTTGAGCCCCAGCTCCTTCGCCACGTCCTCCTGGGTGCGGGTGATGTCCCACGGTTCCAGCCCCAGGCGGTCGAGTACGTCCCTGATCTCGTCCTCGCTCGGCACGTCCTCCAGGTAGCGGCGGACGGTGTAGTCGGCTCCCTCGGCGTCGAGCAGGCCGATCGCGCTGCGGCACTTCGAACAGGCCGGGTTGATCCAGATCTCCATGGGGTCCACGGTACGTCAGAGGGTGGCCGAAAGCCCTTGTGGCCAGGGGCTTTTGTCAGTGGCGGGCAGTACACTAGAAGAAGTGTTCGAGGGTGTCGGGGGGTTGCCGGAACCCCCGTACCGACCCCCTCACCGCGACAGGAGGATGCCTGTGCCCGCTGCCGCACTGAAGCCGAAGCCGAAGCCGACCCAGTCCACCGTGACGCGCCCCGTCCTGCTCGACCTGCCGTACGAACCCCTGGAGAAGCGCCCGTTGCCGCCCGGGCGGCCGCGCGAGTGGTACATCACGCACAACCGCCGCCTCAAGGCGATGCGGTTGGCCATCGCCCTGCTCGACTCGGGCGTGTACGTACCGAACCAGGCCCGCAACGAGACGATCCGCAGCACGGCGGAGACGATCGGCGTACACCCGCCGTCGGACACGACGTGCCACATGGTGCGGGCACTGATGCGTTACTCGAGGTGAACCCACGGTGCCGGGCGCCGCTTTCCCGAGGGCGCCCGGCACGCCGCCTGCCAGGGCCGGCTACGCCGAGCCGATCCGAACGACAGACCCTAGGACGCCAGTTCCTTCTCCAACGGGGTCCGGAAGCGCGGGGTCACCCGGGCCGGTCCCAACCAGCCGCGCAGTCGGTCCACTTCGGCCGCGATCGCCGCCTCGCCCTCGCGGCCCACACCCCGGTCGTCGAGCAGGCGCCAGGCGATCTCCCCGTCGGCGCGCTGCGCCCAGCCGCCCACCACCCGGCCGTTCCACCACACCGTCGGCCCGACGTTCCCGCTGCCGTCGAACAGCGGCGGCCGCAGCTCCGGCGCCAGATACCAGTCCCGCGCCTGCCAGCCCATCGCCGTCGGGTCCAGCCCCGGCAGCAGCGCCGCCCAGGGCCCGACGGGGTCGGCCACCGGATCGACGTCGCCCTCGACGACGTACCCCGTGCCCTCGTCCAGGGACACCGGCCGCGCGCCGATCGCCGCCAGCGCGCGCCGTACGTCGGTCACCTTCCAGCCCGTCCACCACTTCAGGTCCGCCTCGGTGGCCGGCCCGCACGCCGCCAGCCAGCGTCCCAGGAGCTCCGCCTGGGCAGCCGCCAGGTCGAGTTCGGGATGGGCGGGGGCGAGCGCCCAGCGGAACTGGGTCGACGTCCAGGAGCCCAGTGGCCGGCCCCGCACCACCTTGCCCTCCACGCCCAGCACCCGCAGCAGCCGCGACGAGACGGTGTGCACGCCCTCGTAGCCCTTCCCGGCCGCGTACGCGAACCGCTCCCGCAACCGCGGCTCGTCCTCGGCCAGTTCGGTCGCCGTCGCCTGGCTGCGGCGGGCCAGCGCGGCCAGCGTCGACTCCTCGACCTCCTTCAGCCAGGCCGCGTCCGGCGCTCCGGCCGTCGCCATGTCCTTCACCAGCTTGGCCCGCTCGCGCGCGGCCACCGCGAGGCCCGTCGAGGCGTGGACGACCGCGGTGAGCGGAGTGGGGAAGACGAACACCGTGTGGCGCATGCCGTGCATCCGGACCAGTGAGCGGTCCTCGTACAGCGCCCGGTCCGTCTCGGGCACCGTCCTGGCCGGGTCCGCCAGGCGCGCGCCGACCGCCAGGTACACCGTCGCCGGGTCCGTGCCGTGCAGCGCGACGAGCGCGTCCGCGACCTCCTCCGGCGCCGTGCCCCGCGCCGGCCCCGCCAGCCGGTGCCGCAGCGCCAGCCGCGCCCGCCGCTCCGTCACACCGACGTACCGCTCCCTGCCGCCCATGCACCCTCCACCCCGTCGAAACCACCACCGAGCCGCACCCGACCCTGAACGCATCATCCCGAACCCCACTGACAACGACCCGGTCGTCCCGCATGACCCGCCCGCACCTGGACTCCCGCCCGTTACCCGCGACGCCCGCGCGCCCGCGTCCCGTCACCCGATTGCCGGACCCGGCATGCGCACCACCCGGCTGCCGCCTTCACTGCGATCAAGAGGCGACGAGCCGAGGTGATCACCGGAACCGTCCCTGGCGGACACGGCGGCGGGAGGCGAGATGGACGGCAGTCACGGCACACGGCGTCACGGCGCGCGGCGCGGGATGGGTGGGGCCACGTGGAGACGGCCACCGGCACCGGCACCCCTGCCCCACGACCGCACCGCACCTCCCCGGTCCGTCGGCACGCCCCCGGCCGGTCCCGGTCCCGCCGCACCCGCCCGGTCCGCCCCATGAGCACCTCCATCGCCCCCGCCGCCCCGGCCGACCGCGCGCAGCGCGGCAGGGCCGCCCGCAAGCGGGTGCCGCGCTCCGGTCACGCCGGCTGGCTCGCGCCCGTCGACCGGCCCGACCCCGTCGCCGTACTGGAGCGGCAGGGCCGGGACCGGCTGTCCGAGCTGCTGCCCATCCGGTACGGCAGGATGGCCGCCTCGCCGCTCGCCTTCCTGCGCGGGTCGGCCGCCGTGATGGCCGCCGACCTCGCCTCCCGGCCGCACACCGGTCTCACCGTGCAGCTGTGCGGCGACGCCCACCTGCTCAACTTCGGCCTGTACGCCTCCCCGGAACGCACGCTGCTGTTCGACCTCAACGACTTCGACGAGACCTTCCCCGGTCCCTTCGAGTGGGACGTCCAGCGGCTCGCGGCGAGCGTGGCCGTCGCCGCCCGTGAGAACGGGCACGCCGACGACAAGGCCCGCCGGGCGGCCCTGGCGGCGACCGCCGCCTACCGGACCACCATCGGGCGGCTGGCCCGGCGCGGCGAGCTGGAGGTCTGGTACGAGCGCATCGACGCCGACAGCCTGCGCTCGCTGGCCCGCTCCGCGCGCCGCCGCCGGCAGGTGGGCGCCAGCCTCACCCGCGCCCGCCGCCGCACCAGCCTCCAGGCCGTCGGCAAGCTCACGGAGGTCGTCGACGGCCGTCGTCGGATCGTGCTCGACCCGCCGCTGCTGGATTCCGCCGGCGTCTCCGACCTGGCCGCGGTCCGCAAGATGTTCAGCGACTACCGCTCCACCCTGTCCGAGGAACGCCGTCTGCTCCTGGACCGCTACCGCTTCGTGGACGCCGCCCGCAAGGTCGTCGGCGTGGGCAGCGTCGGCATGCGCTGCTTCGTCGTGCTGCTCGCCGGACGGGACCCCGACGACCTGCTGTTCCTGCAGATCAAGGAGGCACGCAACTCCGTACTGGAGGAGCACCTGCCGCACGGCCCGTACGTCCACCCCGGACACCGTGTGGTGTCCGGGCAGCGGCTGACGCAGGCCGCGAGCGACATCTTCCTGGGGTGGATGAGCGGACCCCAGGGCCGCGCCTTCTACTGGCGTCAGCTGCGGGACATGAAGGGCTCCGCGGACGTCGCCGGCATGAGCCCGTCCGAGCTGCTCGCCTACGCCCGCCTGTGCGGCACCGCCCTGGCCCGCGCCCACGCCCGCTCCGGCGACCGCATCGCCATCGCCGCCTATCTGGGCGAGGCCGACACCTTCGACCGGGCCGTGGCCGACTTCGCTCTCGCCTACGCCGCCCAGAGTTGCGACGACCACGCCGCCCTGGGCGCGGCGATCGCCGCAGGCGTGGTCAGGGCGGCGCCCGACGTGTGACGTCCGGCCTACGCTGGCCACGTGCAGCCTTCCGCAGACCAGTCCGACCACTACGAGGTCATCGCCCTCGCCTCCTCGGCCGGTGGTGTGAACGGCCTGCTCACCCTGCTCAGCGGCCTGGACGCCGACCTGCCGGTGCCGGTCCTGGCCGTGCAGCACCTGGACCCGCGCCACCGCACCGTCATCGCGGAGGTTTTGGGCCGCCGTACGAAACTGCCCGTGAAGCTGGCCGAGGACGAGGAGCACGTCCGGCCGGGCCACGTCTACCTCGCACCGCCCGACCGGCACCTCCTGGTCCGCCCCGGCGGCCGGCTCGCCCTCAGCGACAGCGAACTGGTGCACTTCGTCCGCCCCTCCGCCGACCTGCTGTTCGAGTCGGTCGCGGGGGCCTACGGACCGCGGGCCATCGCCTGCGTGCTCACCGGCACCGGACGGGACGGCGCCATGGGGGTGGACGCGGTCAAGTCGCGCGGCGGCACCGTCATCGTGCAGGATCCCGCGACCGCCGAGTTCAGGGGCATGCCAGAGGCGGCACTGGGTACGGGCACAGTGGACTTCGTGCTACCTCTGGACGAGATCGCCGCGGTGATCCGCGGACTGGTCGAGACCAAGAGGCAGTAACAGAGAAGTGGCGGACGCGACGATGGGCGACGGACAGCCGGACCTGGAGACCGACGAGGAACTGGAAGGACTCCTCGGCTTCCTCAGGGACGCCCGCGGCTTCGACTTCACCGGATACAAGCGCTCCTCGCTGGGCCGCCGCATCCGCAAGCGCATGGCGGACGTCCAGGTGGACACGTACACGGACTACCGCGACCGCCTGGAGGCGAATGCGGAGGAGTTCAACGCGCTGTTCAACACCATCCTGATCAACGTCACCTCCTTCTTCCGCGACCCCGACGCCTGGACCTTCCTGCAGCGCGAGGTGCTGCCCGAACTGCTCGCCCGGAGACGGGCCGACGACGAGATCCGGGTGTGGAGCGCCGGCTGCTCCAGCGGCGAGGAGGCCTACTCGCTCGCGATCATGTTCGCCGAGGCGATCGGCCTGGACGAGACCCTGGAACGCGTCAAGATCTACGGCACCGACGTCGACGACGAGGCGCTGCGCGACGCCCGCTCCGGCCTGTACCCGGCCAAGGTGCTGGCCACGCTGGGCCCGGAACTGCGCGACAAGTACTTCGAGCCGAACGGCGTCCGCTTCGGCTTCCGCCCGGACCTGCGCCGCCGGGTGATCTTCGGACGGCACGACGTCACCCGCGACGCCCCCATCTCCCGCCTCGATCTGCTGGTGTGCCGCAACACGATGATGTACTTCAACGTGGAGGCCCAGACCCAGATCGTCGACCGCTTCCACTTCGCCCTGCGCGAGGGAGGTTTCCTCTTCCTCGGCAAGGCCGAGATGCTGCTGAACGACGCCGAGCGTTTCGATGTGATGAGCATGCGGCAACGTGTCTTCCGGCGCCGGCCGGGCGAGGCCTCGGCGCCGTACCTGCCCGCCCCGGTGAAGATCAGGTCCGGGACGAGCAGCGAGCTGCACACCGTGGCCCGGCACCGCCAGATGCGCGACCTCATCCTCGACGCCACCCCCAGCGCCACCGTGGCGGTCGACGCCGAGGGCACCGTCATCCTCGTCAACAACAACGCGCGCGTGCAGTTCGGCCTCACCCCGAACGACATCGGGCGGCCCTTCCAGGACCTGGAGGTCTCCTACCGCCCCGTCGAACTGCGTTCGCTGATCGAGCAGGCCGCCCACGAGCGGCGCCCCCTGCGCGTCAACGGAGCCGAACGCAGGGTCGGCGAGGACCTGCAGTACTTCGACATCCTCGTCCAGCCCCTGGCCGGCCCCGACGGCCTGACCGCCGCCACCAACATCACCTTCACCGACGTCACCGTGGCCACTCGGCTCAAGTCCGAGATCAAACGGGTCCGCGAGGACCTGGAGACCGCGTACGAGGAACTCCAGTCCACCAACGAGGAACTGGAGACCACCAACGAGGAACTCCAGTCGAGCATCGAGGAACTGGAGACCACCAACGAGGAACTCCAGTCCACCAACGAGGAACTGGAGACCACCAACGAAGAACTCCAGTCCGGCAACGAGGAACTGGAGACCATGAACGAGGAGATGCGGGTCCGCACCGAGGAACTGGACGAGGCCCGCACCTTCCTGGAGGCCGTGCTGACCTCCATCGCCGCCGGAGTCGTCGTCCTCGACCAGAAACTGAAGGTCAAGAGCTGGAACCGCGGCGCCGTCGACCTGTGGGGCCTGCGCCCCGACGAGGTCGTCGACCAGCCCTTCTACGGCCTGGAATTCGGGCTGCCCACCGAGAAGCTGCGGGAGGCCGTCCAGACCTGCCTCGACAGCGGCGGGCGCGGCGAGCCGCTGGCCGTGCCGGCCGTGAACCGTCTCGGCAGGACGATCACCTGCCTGGTGCAGTGCAGCCCGTTCGACGGACACAACGGCGGGGTGGTCCTGCTCATGGAGGAGGAGCGGACGACGGGCTCCACGCCGGGAGCCCGGGCGTAGGACTCCAGCTCGGCCAGGCGCTGACCATCCGGCTCCCGCTCCCGGCGCCGCCGTCCGACCGACGTGGCCCAGGACGTCGTGGACCGCCGTCTGAGGCTGCCCGCGGAGGAGGAGGCGGCGAAAACCGGATGCACGCGCAGTGACCGGCTTCCTACGCTGGACACGCATAGCGGAGCCGCTCACCACCGGTTCCCGCAGGACGGGCATCACCCTGCGGACTCAGGGCTACTCTCTACGCACCGACGGCCGGGCGCACGTCCCCAGCGCCCCGTCGGGATCCAGATCGCTCCATCGACCCACGTTCACGGAGGCCCGTCATGGGCACCATCTTGATCGCCGGGACCGTAGTACTGGTCCTCTTAGGATTCGGAAACCACGTCTGGTGGCTGGCCGCGGCCGGCGCGCTGTTCCTGTACCTGCAGTACGGCCGCGACGCGTCGTCGTCGACGTCGTCGGGCGGGGGCGGCTCGTCCGGATCGGTGCCGGCCACCTACCAGGCCTACCGCAAGCGCCGTGACCAGCAGGCCAAGTGGGAACGCCGCTACCGTCGCGAGCGCCCCCTGGAGTCGCGCCGACAGGATCGCGACAAGTAACACCCAGGAGCCCACGGGCCCGGTGCGCCAGGTGGGACCTACAGGCCGGGCGCGCCCCACACCGGGAACCACCGGCTCAGGTCCTGCTCCATCCGCAGGTCGCCGCCGAGCGCAGCCTTCACCTGCAGCTCCAGCGCGTTGTCGCGCCGCTGCCCACCACCGGGCAGCGGCGCGAACGGGTAGAAGGTGCCGCGCTTGTAGAGGTAGACCAGCGCGAGCCGCTTGCCGCCCTCGCCCTCGAACGCGGCCAGGGAGCAAAGCAGTTGCGGCCCGAAGCCGTTGACCTCCATCGAACTGTTCACCGCGTGCAGGTCGTTGACCAGGTCGGACAGCTGGTCGGGGGAGCGGCGCGAGACCAGCCAGGAGTAGCCGAACTCGTCCTGGCTCAGTTCCACCGGGGGCCCGTCCCGGTCGGCGTCCGCGTCCAGCAGGGCCTGGACCTCCCGGTGCGTCTGCTCGAAGGCGGCGCCCTCGACCGTCGCGAAGCACACCGCCCCGGTGCCGGTCGGGGTGAAACCGGCCGCGGCCTCCAGCGTGACGGCCGCCGACGGCAGCGCGAAGAGCCGGTCCAGATCGGGCAGGACCGGCTTCGTGCGGCCGAGCAGGATGTCCAGGAGCCCCATGCATCACGCCTTTCCGGGGGTTTCGGAGGTGCCGGGGGTCGCCGCCTCGCCCAGCTCGGCGGAGATCCGGCCCAGTTGGTCGAGACGCTGTTCCAGCGACGGGTGGGTGGAGAAGAACCGCTCGAAGCCCGGCTCCTTGCCGGTGGCCGGCGTGAAGTAGAAGGCGTTGAAGGCCTGTGCGGTGCGCAGGTCCTTCGTCGGGATCCGGGCGATGTCGCCGGAGACCTTGGTCAGCGCCGACGCCAGCACCGAGGGCCGACCGGTGAGCAGCGCCGCCGCCCGGTCCGCGGCCAGCTCCCGGTACCTGGAGAGCGCCCTGATCAGCAGGAAGCTGATCGCGTACACCGCGGCGGACACCGCCATCACGGCGGCGAAGACGGCGGCGGTGTTCTGGTCCCGGCGCCCTCCGCCGAACAGCTGCGAGTAGAAGGCGAACCGCACGATCAGCCCGGCGATCACACCGAGGAACGACGCGATCGTGATCACGGCGACGTCCTTGTGTGCCACGTGCGACAGCTCGTGCGCGAGGACGCCCTCCAGCTCGGCCGGCTCCAGCCGCCGCAGCAGCCCGGTGGTCACGCAGACCACCGCGTGATCCGGATTCCGGCCGGTCGCGAACGCGTTGGGCATGTCCATCTCGGACACGGCGACGACCGGCTTCGGCATGTCGGCGATCGCGCACAGGCGGTCGACCACCGCGTGCAGCTCGGGATACTCCTCGCGTTCCACGACCCGCCCGCGCATGGCGAACATGGCGATCCGGTCGGAGAACCAGAACTGTGCGACGAACATCGCCGCGACCAGCACCACGACGAGCAGCCAGGACTTGAGCAGCACGATCAGTGCGGCCACGAAGCCCACGTACAGCAATCCGAGCAGGAACATCGTGACCGTCATCCGCACGGTCAGTCGCCGGTCGCTCCGGAAGCGGCTCTGCATCTGCCTCACCCCGCAGTCAGGCACTCGTCCCGCTGTCCAGTGTGCACCCGCCCACTCCCATGAAGTGGTCCCGAACGGCCCTAGGTGCTGCAAAAGGTCCCTGTGAGAGCCCTCTGCGGTCCCTCCCTAGTACGGAGCCCGGAACCGCACCCACCCCAGCAGCACGATCACCGCCGCCACGCACCCGAACACGATCGCCGTCGACACCCAGGACGAGCGGCGCGGCTCCACCGGCCCCGGGTCGGCGCGGAACGGCTGCGGCTCGGGCGGGTTCTCCCGCCACCGAGCGGCCAGCATCCGGGCCCGCGCCGAGGGCTCCTTGAACTCCGCACGGTCGGCCCACTTGATGTCGAACTCCCGCTCGTCATCCCCCGTTTGGGACATCCCCGTATCTCCCCGTCGATTCCGCGACCACTGTCGAACAGCCGTGCAGGAAACCATACGACGACGCTCCCGCCCCGGGAAACGGGACGACAACCCGTCCCGAACGCCCCCTGCGCCCTGACCACGGCTGACCTGCGCGGATGACGTATTCTCGCCCCACCCGCCTTGCCCGCGGCCGGGGGGATTCACGGCTGGGGCAGGCCCGAACCAATTGGGGATTCATGCGCATGAAATCCATGGGCGCCGTCGTCGTCGGCGCCCTGGCGCTTTCCGCCTCCGCCGTCGTCGCCCCGGCCGCCTATGCGACGGAGACCGGCGTGGTGATCCAGAAGCTGTCCGTGAACGGTGGCAAGCCGATCGTCCTCGGCACCTCCCAGAGCGAGTCGTTCACCCTCTCGGTGACCGCCTCGGACGACTCGGGGATCAGCAAGGACCTCGCGTTCCTCGGGATCGACCGGGAGGTCGGCGACGACTACTGGTCGTACCACGGCACCCCGACCTGCACCGCGGTCAATGCCACCACCTCCACCTGCAAGCTCACCTTCAAGCTCGACTCGGGCTGGGGCGTGCCCCGCAACACCCTCGCGGGCAAGTGGGACGTGACCGTCCAACTCCAGTCCAAGGACGGCGACCTCTACAACAACGGCGGCACCGACAAGCACCCGGTCCTGCGCCGGGGCACGCTCAGTGTCAACGCCGGCCCCGAGCCGGTCACCAAGGGCAGGCCGATCACGGTCACGGGCAAGCTGGCCCGCGCCAACTGGGACAAGCGCGTCTACGCGGGCTACACCGACCAGCCGGTGAAGCTGCAGTTCCGCAAGGCGGGCACCAGCACGTACACGACCCTCAAGACCGTCTACAGCAACTCGACGGGCAACCTCTCGACCACAGTCACGGCAGCGGCGGACGGATACTGGCGCTGGTCCTTCGCCGGTACGTCCACCACGTCGCCGGCCAACGCCACGGGCGACTACGTCGACGTGCGCTGACCCAAACGGCCGTCGGCCGTGCCCCTCCGGCGAGGAAGGACACGGCCGACGGCCCAGACCCGGCCCAGGGGAGCGGAAACCCGCTCTGACCTGGGGCGATATCACACGTCGAAGTACAGCTCGAACTCGTGCGGGTGTGGGCGGAGCTGCAGCGGGGCGATCTCGTTCGCGCGCTTGAAGTCGATCCAGGTCTCGATCAGGTCGGCCGTGAAGACGTCACCGGCGAGCAGGAACTCGTGGTCGCGCTCCAGGGAGTCGAGGACGGCCGGGAGCGAGGTCGGGACCTGCGCGACGTTGGCGTGCTCCTCGGGGGCCAGCTCGTAGAGGTCCTTGTCGATCGGCTCGGCCGGCTCGATCTTGTTCTTGATGCCGTCCAGGCCCGCGAGCAGCAGCGCGGAGAAGGCCAGGTACGGGTTGCCGGAGGAGTCGGGCGCGCGGAACTCGACGCGCTTGGCCTTCGGGTTGGAGCCGGTGATCGGGATACGCATGGCCGCGGAGCGGTTGCGCTGCGAGTACACCAGGTTGATCGGGGCCTCGAAGCCCGGCACCAGGCGGTGGTACGAGTTCACCGTCGGGTTGGTGAAGGCCAGCAGCGACGGGGCGTGCTTGAGGATGCCGCCGATGTAGTAGCGGGCGGTGTCCGACAGGCCCGCGTAGCCGGCCTCGTCGTAGAACAGCGGGTCGCCGTTGCTCCACAGCGACTGGTGCACGTGCATGCCCGAGCCGTTGTCACCGAAGATCGGCTTCGGCATGAAGGTCGCGGTCTTGCCGTTGCGCCAGGCCACGTTCTTCACGATGTACTTGAAGAGCTGCAGGTCGTCGGCGGCGGCGAGCAGCGTGTTGAACTTGTAGTTGATCTCGGCCTGGCCGGCGGTGCCCACCTCGTGGTGCTGGCGCTCGACCTTCAGGCCGGACCGCTCCAGCTCCAGGGAGATCTCGGCGCGCAGGTCGGCGAAGTGGTCGACCGGGGCCACCGGGAAGTAACCGCCCTTGTAGCGGACCTTGTAACCACGGTTGTTCTCGACGGCGCCGGTGTTCCAGGCGCCCGCCTCGGAGTCGATGTGGTAGAAGCTCTCGTTCGCCGAGGTGGCGAAGCGCACGCTGTCGAAGACGTAGAACTCGGCCTCGGGACCGAAGTACGCGGTGTCCGCGATACCGGTGGAGGCGAGGTAGGCCTCGGCCTTCTTCGCCACGTTGCGCGGGTCACGGGAGTACTGCTCGCCCGTGATCGGGTCGTGGATGAAGAAGTTGATGTTGAGCGTCTTGTCACGGCGGAAGGGGTCGACCCGGGCGGTCGACAGGTCCGCGCGCAGCGCCATGTCGGACTCGTGGATCGCCTGGAAACCACGGATCGACGATCCGTCGAAGGCGAGCTCCTCGTCCGGGTCGAACGCCTCGACGGGCACCGTGAAGTGCTGCATGACGCCCGGCAGGTCGCAGAAGCGGACGTCGACGAACTTGACGTCCTCGTCCGCGATGAACTTCTTGGCCTCGTCGGCGTTCTGGAACATCCAGCTCCTCCTACTCCCGACCGCCTGCCGGGGTGGTAGTTCGTTCGTGCGGCCAGTGCGGTGGCACACGCTGCCCTCGACACTAGGGATGGGTGATTTCTCGGGCGTGACCCATTTGTTTCGCACAAGTTAACCGGACGCCGTCCGGTTGACCCCACCTGTCCGTATCCCGAAACGCTGGCAGTACCGTGGACGCGTGGACAAGAGGGAAGCAGTTGGATCGTGGCTCTCCGGCCCCCGCGCGGCCGCCGAGGAAGCCGGTGTGGACTTCGGATACCGCGGTGAGCAGCTGGGCCTGCCGCAGGAGGGGCCGGGCTCGATCGCCCGCCCCGGCCGCAGGTTCGCCGCCCTGGCCGTCGACTGGGGGCTGTGCCTCTTGATCGCATACGGTCTCATCACGCACGGCTACCACCCCCAGTCGACCGGGAACTGGGCGCTTCTGGTCTTCTTCGTCCTGGGCGTGCTGACCGTCGGCACCATCGGCTTCACGCCCGGCAAGCGCCTGTTCGGCCTGCGCGTTGTCGCCCTCGGCACGGGCCTGCCCAGCTTCCCGCGCGGCCTGATCCGCACGGCCCTGCTGTGCGTCGCGATCCCGGCCCTGATCTGGGACCGCGACGGCCGGGGCCTGCACGACAAGCTGGCCGGCACCGTCGAGGTCCGCCTCTGAACCGCCGTACATGCGAAGGGGCGCCCGCGGCATCCGCGGGCGCCCCTTCGAGGTAGGAGGAGATCAACGGGCCTTGGGCCCGCCCTTCGGCAGCTTCATGCCCTTCGGCATCGGCCCCTTCGGCAGCGGCATGTTGCTCATCAGGTCGCCCATCGCGCGCAGCCGGTCGGTGGTGGCCGTCACCTGCGCTCCGGTCAGCACGCGCGGCAGCTTCAGCATGGCCGTTCGCAGCTTCTTCAGCTCGACCTGGCCCTCGCCCGTGCCGACGATGAGGTCGTGCACCGGCACGTCCGCGACGATGCGGTTCATCTTCCGCTTCTCGGCGGCCAGCAGGGTCTTGACCCGGTTGGGGTTGCCCTCGGCGACCAGGACGATGCCGGCCTTGCCGACGGCCCGGTGCACGACGTCCTGGCTGCGGTTCATCGCCACCGCCGGAGTCGTCGTCCAGCCCCGGCCGATGTTGTCCAGCACGGCCGCTGCGGCGCCCGGCTGGCCCTCCATCTGCCCGAAGGCGGCACGCTCGGCCCGTCGCCCGAACACGATGGCCATCGTGAGGAGGGCGAGGAACAGACCCAGGATGCCGAGATAGATGGGGTGACCGATCAAGAAACCGATCGCGAGGAAGACACCGAGGATGCTGATGCCGACAGCCGCGAGTACAAGACCGATCTTCTTGTCGGCCTTGCGGGTCATCTTGTAGGTCAGGGCGATCTGCTTCAGTCGCCCGGAGTTCGCAGCATCTGCTGCCGTGTCCTTCCTCGCCATGCCACGAAGTCTACGTGGCCCCGGGAGCGCCGACGACGGCGGTGCCCGGCGGGAAGGCCTCGTGAGGTGTCAGGGACGGATGGTCGTGGTCTGGTCGAGGACGCGCTGCGCCTCGACACGGTCCTTGGCGCGGCGGCGGTCCTCCAGCACGGAGGTCCAGGCGTTGCGCCGGGCGGTGCGCTGGCCGCTGCTCATCAGCAGCGATTCGACGGCACGGAGTGCATCGGTGAACGACGGGATGGCGGTGGCGCGAACGGGCGCGGCCTGCATGATGGAGGTCCCCTCGAGACTGACGGCTCTGGTGAGTGGTGCACGGGGTGTACAGCCAGGGTCACTGATTGGTGTTACCAGGGCGTGACCGACCGGTCAAACACCGATGAAACCCCGATTCGCGCCAGTTAAACGCCGACGCGGCCCCGATGCCGTCCTCAACTGCGAGGACGTCCGGGACCGCGTCAATCGGCCACTACTCAGCGGTAGTTGCTTGTGCGCAGATTCACACGTTTAGCCTGGCACTGCGTGCCATCACACCGCCTGCGAGGCGATGTAGGCGCCGCGCTTCTCGACGGCCATCCGGTAGAGCCGCCCGGCGCGGTAGGAGGACCGGACCAGCGGGCCGGACATCACGCCGGAGAAGCCGATCTGCTCGGCCTCCTCCTTCAGTTCCACGAACTCGTGCGGCTTGACCCAGCGCTCCACGGGGTGGTGGCGCACCGAAGGACGCAGGTACTGCGTGATGGTGACCAGCTCGCAGCCGGCCTCGTGCAGCTGCCGCAGCGCGTCGCTGACCTCCTCGCGGGTCTCGCCCATGCCGAGGATGAGGTTCGACTTGGTGACCAGGCCGAAGTCGCGGGCCTCGGTGATGACCTTCAGGGAGCGCTCGTAGCGGAAGCCGGGGCGGATGCGCTTGAAGATCCTGGGCACGGTCTCGACGTTGTGCGCGAACACCTCGGGGCGGGAGGAGAAGACCTCGGCGAGCTGCTCGGGGACCGCGTTGAAGTCGGGGGCGAGGAGCTCGACCTTGGTGTGCCCGCCCTCGCGGCCGGCGGTCTGGGCGTGGATCTGGCGCACCGTCTCCGCGTACAGCCAGGCGCCGCCGTCCTCCAGGTCGTCGCGGGCGACGCCGGTGATGGTGGCGTAGTTCAGGTCCATCGTGACCACGGACTCGCCGACGCGGCGCGGCTCGTCACGGTCGAGCGCCTCGGGCTTGCCGGTGTCGATCTGGCAGAAGTCACAGCGTCGGGTGCACTGGTCGCCGCCGATGAGGAAGGTCGCCTCGCGGTCCTCCCAGCACTCGTAGATGTTGGGACAGCCCGCTTCCTGGCAAACGGTGTGCAGCCCCTCGCTCTTCACGAGGTTCTGCATCTTCGTGTACTCGGGGCCCATTTTCGCCCGGGTCTTGATCCACTCGGGCTTGCGCTCGATGGGGGTCTGGCTGTTGCGGACCTCCAGGCGCAGCATCTTGCGTCCGTCGGGTGCGACTGCGGACACGACCGGCTCCCTAGCGATTGATTCTTCGGCGTGCTCAAGGGTACGCCCGTGGATTTGAAAGCCCGGCGGCGGTGCCGGCCCCTGGGGCTGCCGCCCCGGACCCCGCTTCGGCCTGAACGGCCTCGACCTCCAACGCCGGACGGGCTGGATTTATGCCGGCGTCTTCTCGACCGCTCGCGGCCTCAACTCGGCGTTCTCCAGGACGTCCCTGAGGTGCCGTTCAACGACGGGCAGTACCTCGGCGATCGTCACGTCCCGGCCCAGCTCGTCCGCCAGGGAGGCGACTCCGGCGTCGCGGATGCCGCAGGGGATGATCCGGTCGAACCACTTGTTGTCGGGGTTCACGTTCAGCGCGAAGCCGTGCATCGTGACGCCCTTGGCCACGCGGATGCCGATCGCGGCGATCTTGCGGTCCTCGCGGCGCTGGCCGGCGTTCGACGGGGCGTACTCGGGGCCGTTCAGCCGCGGGTCGAACTCCTCGTCGGTCAGACGGGGGTCGAAGTCGAGGGACAGCCCGCCGAGCGAGGGCCGCTGCTCGACGGGGTCGCCGAGCACCCACACCCCGCTGCGGCCCTCGACCCGCGTGGTCACGACGCCGAACTCCGCGCACGTGCGGATCAGCGCCTCCTCCAGGCGTCGTACGTGCGCGACGACGTCCACCGGGCGCGGCAGCTTCTGGATGGGGTAGCCGACCAGCTGGCCCGGTCCGTGCCAGGTGATCTTGCCGCCGCGGTCGACGTCGATGACGGGGGTGCCGTCGAGGGGCCGCTCGTTGTCCGCCGTGCGCCGGCCCGCCGTGTAGACCGGCGGGTGCTCCAGCAGGATCACGGTGTCGGGGACCTCGTCCGCGAACCGCGCCGCGTGCACCCGGCGCTGCTCGTCCCACGCCACCTGGTAGTCCACGGCCTCGGTACCGAACCCCATGCGGACGAACCGCAGCTCACTCACGGCAAGCGCCTCCCTAGAAGGTCGTAAGGCACGAAACGTGCCTACGCCACTGTACGACTGGCCGTCCCGCGTCAGCCGCGCGGCTAATCCTCACACGATCGGATGAACGAACGTGGAAGTGTGCGACCCCATGCTCACTCTCCGCTACATTCGCGCCGTTCCCAGAGGCCATAAGGGCTGCTCACAGGCAATCCGGGCACCTCGGCGGCCAGATCGGCCCCGTTGGTAGGCCCGAAAGGCAGGAGACCGCACCGCAGATGACGGAACGACCCGCGCAGCGCACTCCCAACCGACAGCTCGCCGCGCTCATCGCAGAAGCGGGGTTCTCCAACGCGGGGCTCGCCCGACGCGTGGACCAGCTCGGTCTCGAACACGGGCTTGACCTGAGATACGACAAGACGTCCGTGACCAGGTGGCTGCGTGGACAGCAGCCCCGCGGCACCACTCCCGCCCTCATCGCCGAGGTCTTCACCCGGCGTCTGGGGCGCCGGCTCACCGCCCAGGACCTCGGACTCGACGCCTGTGCGCCGGTGTACGCCGGCCTGGAGTTCGCCTCGACCCCCGAGGAGGCCGTCGACATCGTCAGCGGCCTGTGGCGCAAGGACTCCGGCTCGCACGCCGAACTGCGCAAGATCGCGTTCACGCCGGCCGGCCTGGTGGTGCCCAGCCGGGACTGGCTGATCGGCCGGGCCGACGACCGTGTCGCCCGCGGCGAACAGCCGCCGCCCGCCCCCGGCGCCGCCCGGACAGCGCCGGTCCCCAAGATCCCGGTGCAGGGCCGCCCGGTCGTCCCGCGCCAGCGCGGCCAGGGCGAGCGCGGGCCCGGCCAGCGGGTCACCGCCGGCGACATCGCCGCACTGCGTTCGGTCGGCGAGCTGTTCCGCACCCTCGACAACATGTACGGCGGCGGCCACGCCCGCCAGGCCCTCGTGCGCTACCTGGAGCACGAGTGCGAGCCGATGCTGCGCGGCGGCTACGGCGAGCAGACCGGCCGCAAGCTGTTCGCCGCGGCCGCCGATCTGACCCGGCTCGCGGGCTGGACCTCGTACGACATCGCCGCGCACGGGCTGGCCCAGCGGTACTTCGTGCAGTCGCTGCGGCTCGCACAGGCGGCGGGCGACCGGGCGTACGGGGCGTACGTGCTGGTCACCATGAGCCGGCAGGCCGTCTATCTCGGGCACGGGCGCGAGGCCGTGCAACTGGCGCGGGTGGCCCAGCAGGGCGTGGGCACCAACGCCCCGCCGGTCGTGCAGGCGCTGCTGCACGCGGCCGAGGCGCGCGCACACGGAGTGCTCGGCGAGGTGCGCAACTGCACCGCCTCGCTGGTACGGGCCGAGCGCGCGCTGGAGGCGGCGCGCTCGGGAGACGAAGTGCCGTACTGGGCGCGGTTCTTCGACGAGGCGCAGCTCGCCGACGAGTTCGGGCACGCCCACCGGGACCTGCAGCAGTTCCGGGCGGCGGCGCTGCACGCCGAACGCTCGCTGCAGCTGCGGGCGCCCGCGTACGCCCGCAGCCGGCTGTTCTGCCGCGTGGTGCTGGCCTCCGCCCGGCTGGGCCTGGGTGAGCTGGACCAGGCCTGTGCGCTCGGGGCGGAGGCGGCGGGCGCGGCGGCCGATATGCGGTCGGTGCGGGCGACGGAGTACGTCAGGGACTTCGAGCGCAGGCTGGAGCCGTACAAGGACTCGGCGCCGGTGCGCGGGTATCGCGACAAGGTCGCTGCGCTGGGCTGAAGGGGGGCGGGGGTCGCGCCGTGGCGGCGTGGGCGGTGTGCCGGGTGCGGCGCCGTCGGGGCTGGTCGCGCGGTTCCCCGCGCCCCTTTCGGGGCGCGTGCTAGGCGGCCTGTGTTGTGGGGAGGGGGTCGGACCTGTGCATCGAGCCCGCCGCTCCCAGGTCCGCCAGGATCGCCGTCGAAGCCCGGTGGGCCGAGTGCAGGGCTCCCTGGACGGTGCTGGTGTCCCGGTGGTCGCCGCACACGTACAGGCCGGCCATCAGGCGCACCGGACGGCGCAGGTCGTGGGGCGGGCGCATGGCGGGGACGGCCTCCGCGGTGTGGTGGACGGCGAGGGTCTCCCAGCGGCGGGTCGAGGTGCCGTAGAGGCGCGAGAGGTGCATGCGGACGGCGGTGTCGAGGTCGGCCGGGGGCGGCCCCAGGACCGTGGAGGAGACCAGGACCCGGCCCGCGGGGGCCCGGCTCGGGTCCACCGCGCTGACCACCGCCGTGTGGGCGACCGGGCCGCCGCGGTCGGCGTCCAGGAGCAGCGAGGCGCCCGTCGCCGGCGCCTCGTCCGCCGAGTGGTGGACCACCGTCAGCTGGTGGAAGTCCGGGACGCGCAGGCCCGGCAGCAGCTCGGCGGCTGCCCGCGCGTCGGTCGCCAGCAGCACCGCCCGGCAGCGGATCTCGCCGTGCTCGGCCGTGGTCACCGCGTTGGTGGACACGGAGGTGACCCGGACCCCGGTGTGCACGGTGCCCGGCGGCAGCGCGCGCCGCAGCAGCTCCGGCAGCGTCTCGGCGCCGCCCTCGGGCACGCACAGCCGCCCGGCCGCGAACGAGCGCAGCGCGAGATCCGCGCACCGGCTGGACGTCGTCAGCTCCGGGTCGCACAGCAGGGCCGCGAGCAGCGGACGGAGGAAGCCGTCCACGGTGCGGGCCGGCACACCGCGCGCGGCGAGGGCCTGACGGGCGGGCGACTCGGGCCGGGACAGCAGCCGCTCCACGGGCATGGCCGCGAGCCGGGTGAGCGCCGCGCCGAGCCGGGCCTGGTCGACGGCGTTGCCCAGCGGGGCGCTCGCCCGTGGCGCGGCCGTAGCGCGAGGGGCGCTTGCCAGGGCGCGTACGGCGTGGAGTGCGCCCCGTGCGCCCCCTGCGCCGGCCACTGCCCCCGCCCGGTGGTGCCGCCCGTCGCTGTGCAGCAGGACGCCCGGCGCGAACGGTCGCAGCACGAGGGCGTCGAGGCCGGGGGTCAGCCGTAGTTCCGGATACGCCGTCGACAGCAGTTGCCCGATGCGGTCGAGCCGGAACCCGTCGACCTTCTCGGTCGACATCCGGCCCCCCGCACCCGGGGCGGCCTCCAGAACCGTGGTCGTCACTCCTGCGCTGGTCAGCCGATGCGCCGCCGAGAGGCCGGCCACCCCGGCCCCCACGATCACGACGTCGGCCTGGTACGCGGGCTCAAGCACGTGCCCCTCCTCGAGGTTGCGCGGCCGGTGGAGACGTCATGCCCCCAACAGGCTCCAGGGATACCCGAGTTCGGGTCGAGGTTAGGGCCGCGATCGGTCAGGGGCAGTCGCGCATGCACAGGGCACGGTCGCACAACGGTCGCATGCGGTCACACGGTGGCTGCGCAGGGTGGCCCTCACAAGGCGGCGCGGATCGCCTGTTCGATCTCCGGGTACGTGAACGTGAAGCCCGACTCCAGCAGCCGCGTCGGCAGCACCCGCGCACTGCCCAGCACGTCCCCGGCCATCTCGCCGAGCACGGTCCGCAACACCTGCGCCGGCACGGCGAACAGTGTCGGCCGGTGCAGCACGCGCCCCATGGCCGCGGTGATCTCACGGTTCGTCAGCGGGTTCGGGGCCGTCAGGTTGAACGGCCCGGACAGCCCGTCGGTGTCGATGAGGTACCGGATCGCGGCCACCTCGTCGTGCAGCGAGATGTACGACCAGTACTGCCGCCCGTCGCCCATCCGCCCCCCGAGCCCCGCCTTGAACAGCGGGAACAGCCGCCCCCAGGCCCCGCCCTCCCCGGACACCACCAGACCCGTCCGCGTGAACACGGTCCGC
Organism: Streptomyces sp. C1-1; assembly: GCF_050214755.1. Classification (NCBI taxonomy): domain Bacteria; kingdom Bacillati; phylum Actinomycetota; class Actinomycetes; order Kitasatosporales; family Streptomycetaceae; genus Streptomyces; species Streptomyces sp. C1-1. The sequence continues at coordinate 7,220,188 of NZ_CP189826.1, forward strand.
ACGCCCGCCTCCTGCGCGGGCGCCGCGGCCGCCTCCCACTCCACGCACAGCTCGGGCAGGAACCCGCGGCCGGGCGGCGCGCTCTCGTCGACGGCCCGGTCGCCGGTCTCGCCGTAGATCCCCATCGCGCTGCCGTTCACGAACACCCGCGGCCCGTCCTCCAGCCCGGCGATCGCCTCGGCCAGCGCCGCCGTGCCGAGCACCCGGCCGTTGCGGATCCGCTCCTTGTACTCGTCCGTCCAGCGCCGGTCGCCGACCCCGGCGCCGGCGAGGTTGACCAGGACGTCGCACCCGGCCAGGCCGGCCGCGTCCACGTACCGCCCCTCGGGGTCCCAGCACACCTCGTCCGCGGCACGGGCCGCCCGCCGCACCAGCCGCACCACCTCGTGACCGTCCGCCTTCAGGGACCGCGCCAGGGCGCCGCCGATCAGTCCGGACGCACCGGCCACCGCGATTCGAGATCGTTGCATGGACTCATTCTCCTCAGAGGACTCATAAGGTGGCCGTTATGGTCGTTCCCCACATACGTCACGCCACGCTCGACGACGAGGAGACACTGGGCCGCCTCGACCGCGTCACCTGGTCCCCGCTGCACTCCGTACAGCCGCGGCCCCGGCCGCCGTACGAGGCCTTCTACAACGAGCGGTTCGGCCCCCGCGACCACCTGGTCGCCGAACTCGACGGCACCGTCGTCGGCTATGTCCGGCTGGCCTATCCGACCCCGCTGGCCTGCAACTCCCACGTCCGGCAGATCCAGGGGCTCGTCGTCGCCGAGGAGGCGCGTGGAGCCGGCGTCGGGCGGGCGCTGCTGCGCGCCGTGCGGGAGGAGGCCCGCAGACAGGGCGCCCGCCGGCTCACCCTGCGCGTCCTCGGGCACAACGCCCCGGCCCGGAAGCTCTACGAGACCGAGGGCTTCGTGGTGGAGGGCGTGCTGCCCGGCGAGTTCCTGCTGGAGGGCGCGTACGTGGACGACGTCCTCATGGGGTGCAGTCTCTGACCTGGTCGCGGTTGGCCGCCTCGCGGCGCCTGCGGACGACCAGGAACAGCGCGCCTCCCGCCACCAGCAGGGAGATCAGGAAGAAGACGGGCACGGCAGCCTCCGGCGAGCGTGGGGGACCGGCCCTCCATCATCGGACAGCGGACCGCGCTACGACGTGACCAGATCGCCCGTGTCCACCGCCGCCGTCGATCCGGCCGCGCGCCGGGCGTCGGAGGAGACCTCGGCCGCCGTCAGGACGTAGCCGGTCTCGTTGTCGGACGTCGAGCGGGCGAAGACCACCCCGAACACCCGGCCGTCCGTGGTCAGCAGGGGGCCGCCGGAGTTGCCGGGGCGGACCGTGGAGCGGATCGAGTAGATCTCGCGGGTCACCGTGGCGTCGCCGTAGATGTTCTGCCCGGTGGCGTCGACACGGCTCGCGACCGTCGCCGCCTGCAGGTCGAGGTCGCCGTCCTGCGGATAGCCGGCGACGACCGCCGAGTCGCCGCGCCCGGCACCGCCGTCGAACCTCAGCACCGGCGCCCTGAGGCCGGGCACGTACAGCACGGCCACGTCCCTGTCCGGATCGAAGAGCACCACCTGGGCGTCGTACGACTGCCCGACCCCGCCGATGCGCACGGTCGGGTGGTCGATCCCGGCCACCACGTGCGCGTTCGTCATCACGTGCTCGCGGGCGTACACGAACCCGCTGCCCTCGCGGCCCTGGTTGCCGGAGACACCCTCGATCTTCACCGTGCTGAGCTTGGCGGCGCTGGTCGCGGCCGCCGTGACGCTGTCGCCGGTCGGCTTGGCCACCCGGGCCGTCGACTCGTTCTCGAACGGGTTGAAGACCTGCGGGAAGCCCGCCTGGGTCAGCGCGGAGGTGGCCCGGGAGAACCAGGTCGGGGTGGTGTCCGGCATGAGGTTCTGCACGGCGCCCAGCAGGGTCGAGTCCCGGATCGCGGTGGTGACCAGCGGCGACGAGGAGACGCCGACCACGCTCGCGGCGACCCACGCCACGATCAGGACGGCGACCGAGTTGGCCGCGGCCCCGCCGATGCCGTCGGCCACCCGCAGCGGCCCCCGGTCCAGCTCCCGCCGCAGCCTGAGCGCCAGCCGTCCGGCCAGCTCGTGTCCCACCACCGCCGGGACCAGCACGGTCAGCACCGCGGTGACCGTCGCCCGGGTCGTCCCCGCCGTCACCAGGTCCATCATCCAGGGCAGCACCCACACACCGACGACGGCTCCGCCGACGAACCCGGCGAGCGAGACGCAGCCGGCGACCAGGCCGCGCCGGTAGCCGGACGCCGCGTAGGCCAGAACCACCAGCATCAGCAGGATGTCGAGCAGGTCCACAGAGCCGCCTTTCTCTCAGACCCCTTAGTACGCGCGGGACGGTCCCGATGATCAGTCGTGCGCGTGCGTGTCTCCCCCCGCCCCCCTCCACCCGGAAAAACGTCACGGACCAGGAGGATGGTTCCACCGGGTGGCACAGCACACATCGCGGGCGAAGCCTTTCCGGCCGAGAGTGGACCCATGCGGGTCCGAAGATCGCGGGGGCCTCGAAGCCGACGCACCGCACGCATACGAGCCAGGCTGCGCCGAACACGGGCACTGAGCCCGCGGCGGGCGCTGCGCCTGCTGGGCGCGCCGCGCACGGGCACGACGCCTGCACAGGCCGCGCCGCCCGGAGACGACGGTCCGGCGGTGGAGGCGGCCGCGCCCAGGACCCCGGTCGGGTGTCGTGGCGTGCGGCGGGGGGTCCGGCTGCCGCGGGCCGCGCGGGTGGGGGCCGCCTGTTTCCTCGGGCTCGCCGGGGTTCTCGGGCTGGTGCTGTGCGTGGACGGGGTCCAGCACGCCGACGCGCGGCGTCCCGTCCCGCTCGCCCCGGCCCGCCCGGTGCCCGCCGCGCACACCGCCGCCAGGCCCCGCATCGTGCCCCGCTCGGTCTGGCTCGACGACCTCGCCCGGCACGCGCAGCCGCCCCCGCGCTACGACGACAAGGTCGTCGCCGTCTTCGTCCACCACACCGACTCGCCCAACGGCTACGACTGCGCCGACGCGCCCCGCATCATCCGCTACCTCTACGCCGGCCAGACCGGCGCCCGCCGCTGGGACGACATCGGCTACAACTTCCTCGTCGACCGCTGCGGCACCGTCTACGAGGGCCGCGCGGGCGGCGTCGACCGCCCCGTCACCGGCGCCCACACCCAGGGCTTCAACCACCGCACCGCCGGTATCGCCGCCCTCGGCACGTTCACCGCGGGCGTCCCCGTCCCCAAGGCCATGACCGACGCGATCGCCGCCCTCGCCGCCTGGAAACTGGGCCTCGCCGACATCGACCCCCGCTCCCGGGTCCGGCTGACCTCCAGCAACAGCCTCAGCCGCTACAGGGCCGGCACCACGGCCACCCTCCCCGCCCTCGCCGGCCACGACGACGGCTACATGACCTCATGCCCCGGCGCCGCCCTCACCGCCCGCCTCCCGGAGATCAGAGCCCTGGCGGCCCGGCTCCAGGGCAGGACGCCGTAACGTCACCGCCGCCCGAGGTACACCCGCACGGCCCGCTGCAGCACCTTCCCCTGGCCGCCGACCGGCCGTTCCCACTCGCCGAGGTACTCCACGGCCCGCCCACCGGTGCCCGACTTGAAGCGCAGCCGCCCCAGCAGCCGGTTCGGGGTGAGGACGGGGGTGATGGAGCGCAGGTCGTAGACGTCGGCGCCCGCCGCCCGCGCGTCGCACAGCATGCGCCACAGCAGGGCGCTGCTGGGCCGCAGTTCACGGCCCTGGCGGCCGGAGGCGGGATAGGAGTGCCAGGAGCGGGGACCGACGTTGATCATGAGGGCCGCGGAGAGCACGAAACCGTCGTGCTCGGCGAGGTAGATGCGCAGCCGGTCGTCGTCCTCGGCGTTGAGCGCCTTCCACATGCGCCGGAAGTACTCCGGCGGACGGGCCCTGAAGCCGTCGCGGGCGGCCGTGGCCGCATACAGGCGGTGGAAGTCGGACAGGTCGGCCGCCGAGCCCCAGGAGACCCGCACGCCCGCCCGCTCCGCCGTGCCCAACGCCTGCTCGAAGTGCGGGGCGAGGCCCTCCCGCAGATCCTGCGTCGACCGCCCGGCGAGCGGGATCCGGAAGCCGTAGCGGGGCTGCCCCAGCCCGAACCCGCCGCCGTCGCCCTCCTCGCACCGCCGCCACCCCAGCCGCTCCAGCCGCTCGGCCGCGTCCAGCGCGAACCCGTCGATACCGGCGGCCGGCAGATCGCGCAGATGCCGTACGCCCGGGTCGGCGATCCCCGCGGTGACGGTGTCCGCCTCCCAGTGCCGTACGACGAGCGGCGGTCCGATCCGCACCGCGAACGCCCCGCGCTCCTCCAGGTGGGCGACGAGCGGATCCAGCCGGCGCTCCAGCCGCGGGTCCGACCAGTCGATCGCGGGCCCGTCGGGGAGGTAGGCGAGGAAACGGCGCGTCCCGGGCAGCGGGCGGTACAGCACCAGTGCCGCCGCGACGAGCAGTTCGTCCTCGAACCAGCCGACGCTCTCCGCCACCCAGTCGGGCTTCACGTCGCCCCACTCGGGGATCTGCAGATGGCTCGCGTCCGGGTGCGTCCGCAGATGCGCGAGATGCTCCTCGCGCGTCAGCTCCCTCACGTACGGGCTGCTCATGGCCTCACAGGTTTCTCCCAGCCGCCTCACGGATCGTCCTGAGGCACGGTCCCTATCGTCATGCACACGCACTGACCGAAGGTGGGGAAGAAGTGAACAGTCACAGCATCGCCACGCACAAGACCGAGGGCCGGACCAGGGGCATGTTCGGCCCCTGGGCGGCGCTCTGCGCGGCCGCCGCCGTCGTCCTCGGCCCGGCGGCCGTCACCGCGTCCGCGCTCGACCGGGCCAACGCGGCCCCGATGCACCACGCGGTCGCCGACCAGACGCACGCCTACATCCCGTCGGACTCCACCCGCAGGCGCACCGCCGCGGTCTGAGCCGCTACCGCGGCCGGTCGTCCCCGGCGAGCCCCAGGAACCGCTCCCCGGACGGATCGACGTCCACCCCGAGCCCGTTCATCAGGCCCGCCAGCATGACGTAGTAGCCGGTCGTCGTGACGATCTCGACGACCTGACGGTCGGTGAAGCGGGCGCGCAGCGCGGTCAGCGTGGCCTCGGACAGGGTGTGCCGGGACACCAGCTCGAAGGCCGCGGTCAGGGCCGCCGACTCCGTCTCGTCGAACTCCCGGCCCGCGGAGCGCCGTTCGGAGATCGCCGCCAGCTGCTCGGGCGTCACACCCGAGGCGAGCGCGACCGGACCGTGCTGGACGGCCTCGTACTCGCACTCCGTGCCGGCCGCCACCGCCAGCACCACCAGCTCGCGCAGCCGGACCGGCAGCGTCGACTCGCGCAGCACGGCCAGGCCCATCTCGATCGCCGTGTCCGTCAGCGGCGGGGCGTGCGAGAGCATGCGGAAGGCGTTCAGCGGCACGGGCAGCTTCGCGACGCCGTCGGCCGGACGCTCCGGGTACGGGATGCGGGCCATGGTCCCCCTCGTCGAACGGATGGCGGGTCCCGGACGTCGGTCCCGGACCGTTCCCACATTTACGTCAGTCCCTGAACCGTTCCCACAGTTTCGGATACCGCTCCGCCAGCGCCGGGTCGCTCTCCAGGTCGACCGGCGTCCCCTCCGGCTCGGCAGGCGCCGGCGCGATGCCCAGGTCGGGCGCCACCGTCGCGGTGAGCTGCTCGTACGCCTCGTCGGCCGCGTACCCCAGCTCCTCCCCGTCGCCGTCGAGCTCCTCGTCGAAGTCGTCCAGGAGGTCGGCCAGCGCGTCGGGGTGGTGCACGGCGCTCTCGTACACCTCCCGGCCCTGTCCGATCAGCCAGCAGCGGAAGAAGTCGAAGGTGTCGTCTCCGGCCCCGTTCAGCAGCACGGCGGCCGCGCCCCACAGGTCCCAGGTGTAGGCGCGGTTGTAGCGGGCCTCGAAGTGACGGGCGAAGTCGAGGACCATCTCGGGCTCCAGCTGGAGCAACCGGTCCACGAGCAGGTCCGCCTGCTCCTCGGGGTCGCCCTCGGCGGCCTCGCGGGTGGCGTCCACCAGCTCCCAGAACTCCGTCTCGTCCATCACGGGTACAGCATCGGCCCTGGGCGGGTGGGGCGCACGTGGAGTGCGGCGGATTGTTATGTCCCGTACAGGGCGGCGAGCCGCGCGGCGTCGCTCGCGAACCGCTCCCGCAGGCTCGGCGGCGCCAGCACCTCCACCTCCGGGCCCAGCCCCGCGAGCTGCGCGTGGGCGACCTCCTCGGACTCCACGGGCAGGGTCACCGTGACCCGGCCGTCCGCACCGGGGGAGCCGGCGGCCGCCAGCGCCTCCCGCGCGGACGCGGGGTCGACGACGTGGGGAAGTCCTCGCACCCCGGCCGCCGACAGCCGTACGACGACCTCGGCCCGCAGGATCGACCGTGCGAACTGCTCCGCCCGCTCGTCCCAGAAGGCCGGCAGGTCGAACTCCTCGTCGCGCTCGAAGCGCTCCCCGCCGCCGTCGACGGCCGTGAAGCGGTCGATCCGGTACACCCGGTACGTCTCCCGCTCCGCGACCCGCGCGCACAGGTACCAGACCCCGGCCTTGAGCACGAGCCCGTACGGCTCCAGAGTCCGCTCGACCTCGGCGTCCCGGCCGCGGTAGCGCGCGGTGATCGTGCGGTCGTCCCACACCGCCTCCGCCACGGCGGGCAGCAGGGCGGGCGCCTTCGGCTCGGTGAACCAGTTCGGGGCGTCCAGGTGGAAACGCTGGGCCGCGGCGCGGGAGGCGTCCCGCAGCGACGGCAGGAGGGCCGCCGAGACCTTCAGCCGGGCGGCGGAGGCGGCGTCCTCCAGCCCCATCTCGCGCAGCGCGCCCGGCACCCCGGACAGGAACAGCGCCTCGGCCTCCGAGCGGGCCAGCCCGGTCAGCCGGGTCCGGTACCCGCCGATCAGCCGGTAGCCGCCCGCCCGCCCCCGGTCCGCGTACACCGGCACCCCCGCCTCCGACAGCGCCTGCGCGTCCCGCGTGACGGTCCGCTCCGACACCTCCAGCTCCCGCGCGAGCTCGGCGGCGGTCATGGAGGGCCGGGACTGCAGAAGCAGCACCATCTTGATCAGGCGGGCAGCGCGCATAGGGTCATCATTGTGCGTGTTCGGGTGCGGGTGGGTGGGGGCTGATCGCGCAGTTCCCCGCGCCCCTTAGAAGCAGGCCCGCTCAGGCACGCCTGTCTTCAGGGGCGCGGGGAACTGCGCGACCGGCCCCCACCGGCCCGCAGTCGACTTACAACCCGTACTTCTCCCGGGCCTCCTTCACGGCCGTCGCCTTCACCTCGCCGCGCCGCGCCAGCTGGGCGAGCGCCGCGACGACGATCGACTCGGCGTCGACACCGAAGTGCCGGCGAGCGCCCTCGCGGGTGTCGGAGAGGCCGAAGCCGTCCGCGCCCAGCGAGGACCAGTCCTGCTCGACCCACTGCGCGATCTGGTCCGGGACCTGGCGCATGTAGTCGGACACCGCGAGGACCGGGCCCTCGGCGCCGTGCAGCGCCTGACGGACGTAGGGGACGCGCTCCTCGCCCCGCAGCAGGGCCTCGTCGGCCTCCAGCGCGTCACGGCGCAGCTCCGTCCAGGAGGTGGCGGACCAGACGTCGGCCGCGACGCCCCACTCCTCGGCCAGCAGCTTCTGCGCCTGGAGCGTCCAGTGGATCGCGGTGCCGGAGCCCAGCAGCTGGATGCGCGGGGCGTTGGCCACCGGCGACAGGCCCGCCGACTCCGCCGTGTTGAAGCGGTACAGGCCCTTGACGATGCCCTCGTCGACACCGAGGCCCTGCGGCTTCGCCGGCTGCGGGAGCGGCTCGTTGTAGACGGTCAGGTAGTAGAAGACGTTCTGGTCCTCGCCCGGGGCGGCCTCGCCGTACATGCGGCGCAGACCGTCCTTGACGATCGTCGCCACCTCGTACGCGAACGCCGGGTCGTAGGTGAGGGCGGCCGGGTTGGTCGCCGCGATCACCGGGGAGTGGCCGTCGGCGTGCTGCAGGCCCTCGCCGGTCAGGGTGGTCCGGCCCGCCGTGGCGCCGACCAGGAAGCCGCGGCCGAGCTGGTCGCCGAGCTGCCACATCTGGTCGGCGGTGCGCTGCCAGCCGAACATCGAGTAGAAGATGTAGAACGGGATCATCGCCTCGCCGTGCGTCGCGTACGCGGTGGACGCGGCGATGAAGTCGGCCATCGAACCGGCCTCGGTGATCCCCTCGTTGAGGATCTGGCCGTTCTTGGCCTCCTTGTAGTACATCAACTGGTCGCGGTCGACCGGCTCGTACGTCTGGCCCTTGGGGGAGTAGATCCCGAGGGACGGGAAGAGCGACTCCATGCCGAAGGTGCGCGCCTCGTCCGGCACGATCGGCACCCAGCGCCGGCCCGTCTCCTTGTCCCTGACCAGGTCCTTGACCAGACGGACGAAGGCCATGGTGGTGGCGACGTTCTGGGAGCCGGAGCCCTTGTCGAAGGCGGTGAAGGCCTTCTCCGCGGGGGCCGGCAGCGGGGCCACCGGGTGCACCCGGCGGGCCGGGGCCGGGCCGCCGAGGGCCGCGCGGCGCTCCTGGAGGTAGCGCACCTCGGGGGAGTCGGCTCCGGGGTGGCCGTAGGGGACCACGCCGTCGACGAACTGGCTGTCGGAGATGGGCAGTTCGAGCAGATCCCGCATCGCCTTGAACTCGTCCACCGACAGCTTCTTCATCTGGTGGTTGGCGTTCTTCGACGCGAAGCCCTCACCGAGGGTGTACCCCTTGACGGTCTGGGCCAGGATCACGGTCGGGGCGCCCTTGAACTCGACGGCCGCCTTGTACGCCGCGTACACCTTGCGGGCCTCGTGGCCGCCGCGGGAGAGGTGGAAGCACTCGAGGATCTTGTCGTCGCTCAGCAGTTTCGCCATCTCGACGAGCGCCGGGTCCTTGCCGAAGAAGTCCTCGCGGATGTAGGCGGCGTCCCGCGTCTGGTACGTCTGCACCTGGGCGTCCGGTACCTCGCGCAGCCGGCGTACGAGCGCGCCGGTGGTGTCCAGCTGGAACAGCTCGTCCCAGGCGGAGCCCCACAGCGACTTGACCACGTTCCAGCCGGCGCCGCGGAACTGGGCCTCCAGCTCCTGCACGATCTTGAAGTTGGCGCGGACCGGGCCGTCGAGGCGCTGCAGGTTGCAGTTGATGACGAAGGTCAGGTTGTCCAGGCCCTCGCGGGAGGCGAGCGCGAGCGCCGCCGTCGACTCGGGCTCGTCCATCTCGCCGTCGCCGAGGAAGGCCCAGACGTGCGAGTCGGAGACGTCCTTGATGCCGCGCGCGGTCAGGTACCGGTTGAAGCGGGCCTGGTAGATGGCGGAGAGGGGGCCCAGGCCCATGCTCACCGTCGGGAACTCCCACAGCCAGGGCAGACGGCGGGGGTGCGGGTAGGAGGGCAGGCCGTTGCCGCCCGACTCGCGGCGGAAGTTGTCCAGGTGCGACTCGTTCAGCCGGCCGTCGAGGAAGGCGCGGGCGTAGATGCCGGGGGAGGCGTGGCCCTGGATGTAGAGCTGGTCGCCCGAGCCGTCGGCCTCCTTGCCGCGGAAGAAGTGGTTGAAGCCGGTCTCGTAGAGCCAGGCCGCGGAGGCGAAGGTGGCGATGTGGCCGCCGACGCCGTATTTGCTGCCCCGGGTCACCATCGCGGCCGCGTTCCAGCGGTTCCACGCGGTGATACGGCGCTCCATCGCCTCGTCACCGGGCACGGCCGGCTCGGCGGCGGTGGGGATGGTGTTGACGTAGTCGGTCTCGAGGAGCTTGGGCAGCGCGATGCCGGTGCCCTCGGCCCTCTCCAGCGTGCGGCGCATCAGGTACGCGGCGCGGTGCGGGCCGGCCGCCTTGGCGACCGCGTCCAGGGAGGCCTGCCATTCGGCGGTCTCCTCCGGGTCCCGGTCGGGGAGCTGGTCGAGCTCGCTCGGCTGGATGGCGTTGGGGTCGGTCATGTCGCCGCCTTCCTCAGTCGAAGGGGGTGCCCTCATCGGTAAGGGTTCGGGGGTGCCCTTTGTCTTTGGCAGGACAGGGCGCGGGGCCTCGGTTCAGGCCCGTCGGCGACAATAACTCCCTGATCGATGATCGATCAAAGGGTTCATGGGCAAAACTTCCCGATTCCGGGAAAGTAGGCACGGGGTGTCTTTCGGGCAGGCACCCGGTGCCGCGCTTTTTTCGGGGTTTTCGCAGGTGAGCGGTGCTGCGCTCAGGCTCGCGGAGCGCAGCCCAGCACGTGCGCCTTGACCAGTTCGGCGATCCTCGGATCCCGCCTGCGGAACGCCTGCACCAGCTCCTCGTGCTCCTCCGCGTACGACTGCTGAACGGTCCCCAGCCAGCGGATCGACAGTGCCGTGAAGACCTCGATGCCCAGGCCCTCCCAGGTGTGCAGCAGCACCGAGTTCCCCGCGGCCCGCACCAGCTCGCGGTGGAAGGCCACCGTGTGGCGCACCTGGCCCGTGCCGTCGGCATTCCGGTCCGCCTCGTACAGCGCGGCCACGTGCGGCTCCAGCGCCGAGCAGTCCTGCGCCAGCTTCTCCGCCGCCAGCTCCGCCGCGATCGCCTCCAGGCCGGCCCGGACCGGGTAGCTCTCCTCCAGGTCGGCCGCCGTCAGGTTCCGCACCCGGACGCCCTTGTTCGGCGCGGACTCGATCAGCCGCAGCGACTCCAGCTCGCGCAGCGCCTCCCGCACCGGCGTCTGGCTGACCTCCAGCTCGGTGGCGATACGGCGCTCCACGATCCGCTCGCCCGGCTTCCAGCGCCCGCTGACGATCCCCTCCACGATGTGCTCGCGGATCTGTTCGCGCAGCGAGTGGACGACGGGCGCGGTCATGAGAGCTCCTTAAGGGCGTTCGACGTTTAGACAATAAGGCCGTGAGCGCTTTCGGGAGAGGCGCACGGGGGCGCTTTCGTGCAGGTGAGACGAGACTTACACGCCGGGCCCCAGGCCGTCCGCGGCGGCGCCCCGCCGGTACGACGGCGCCCCCGCCCGGGAAGCTCCGGGCGGGGGCGCCGTCGTACGGACCCTGTGCCTTACAGACCGAGCTCGACCTCGAACTCGCCCGCCTCCAGGATCGCCTTGACCGCGGTCAGGTAACGGGCCGCGTCGGCGCCGTCCACCAGACGGTGGTCGTAGGAGAGGGTCAGGTAGGTCATGTCGCGGACGCCGATGACCGTGCCCTCCTCGGTCTCGATGACCGCCGGGCGCTTGACCGTGGCACCGATGCCGAGGATCGCGACCTGGCCCGGCGGCACGATGATCGTGTCGAAGAGCGCGCCGCGCGAACCGGTGTTGGAGATGGTGAAGGTCGCGCCGGACAGCTCGTCCGGGGTGATCTTGTTGCCGCGGACCTTGCCCGCCAGCTCCGCCGTGGCCTTGGCGATGCCCGCGATGTTGAGGTCGCCGGCGTGCTTGATGACCGGGGTCATCAGGCCCTTCTCGGAGTCCACCGCGATACCGATGTTCTCGGTGTCGAAGTAGGTGATCGTGCCCTCGGCCTCGTTGATCTTGGCGTTGATCGGCGCGTGCGCCTTCAGCGCCTGAGCCGCCGCCTTCACGAAGAACGGCATCGGGGAGAGCTTCACGCCCTCGCGGGCCGCGAACGCGTCCTTGGCCCGGGCGCGCAGCTTCATCAGACGCGTGACGTCGACCTCGACGACCGACGACAGCTGCGCCTGCTCGTGCAGCGCCTTGACCATGTTGTCGCCGATGACCTTGCGGATGCGCGGCATCTTGACGGTCTGGCCACGGAGGGGGGAGGCCTCCAGGCTCGGGGCCTTCCTGGCGGCCGGAGCGGCAGCGGCGGCGGGCGCCGGAGCCGCGGCGGCGGCCTTCGCGGCCTCGGCGGCGGCCATGACGTCCTGCTTGCGGATGCGGCCGCCGACGCCGGTGCCCTTGACGCCGGCCAGGTCGACGCCATGCTCGGCGGCGAGCTTGCGCACCAGCGGGGTGACGTAGGCGCCCTCGTCGGTCGCCTGGGCGGCGGCCGGAGCGGCAGCGGCGGCGGGCGCCGCGGCCGGGGCGGGAGCCGGAGCGGCCGGGACCGGCTGGGGAGCCGGGGTCGTGACCTGCTGCGGGGCCGGAGCCGTCGGGGCCTGCGGCGCCGGGGCGGCCGGAGCGGGCGCCGGAGCCGCGGGAGCGGCCGGGGCCGGAGCAGCGGCGGCGGGGGCCGGGGCCGGAGCGGCGGGGGCCGGGGCAGCGGCCGGAGCCGCACCCGGGGCGCCGATGACGGCGAGCTTGGCGCCGACCTCGGCGGTCTCGTCCTCGCCGACCGTGATCTCCAGCAGCACACCGGAGGTGGGCGCCGGGATCTCGGTGTCGACCTTGTCCGTGGAGACCTCGAGCAGCGGCTCGTCGGCCTCGACGGAGTCGCCGACCGACTTCAGCCAGCGGGTGACGGTGCCCTCGGTGACGGACTCGCCGAGCGCGGGCAGGACGACGTCCGTGCCCTCGGCGGAGCCACCGCCGGACGCGGCCTCGGCGGTGGGGGCCGGGGCCGGGGCGGCCTGCTCGGTGGAGGGGGCGGCAGCGGCCGGCTCCGGAGCCGCGGCGGGCTCGGGGGCGGGCTCGGCGGCCGGGGCGGCGGCGGGCGCGCCGGTGCCGTCGTCGATGACGGCCAGCTCGGCGCCGACCTCGACGGTCTCGTCCTCGGCGACCTTGATGGAGGCGAGGACACCGGCGGCGGGCGAGGGGATCTCGGTGTCGACCTTGTCGGTCGAGACCTCGAGCAGCGGCTCGTCGGCCTCGACGCGCTCACCCTCGGCCTTCAGCCAGCGGGTGACAGTGCCCTCGGTGACGCTCTCGCCGAGCGCCGGAAGGGTTACGGAAACCGCCATGGTTTCGGTTGCTCCTTACGAATTGCGGAAGTCTGAGTCGTCGCTTCGTCGACCGAGGGTCAGTCGTGCGAGTGCAGGGGCTTGCCGGCCAGGGCCAGGTGGGCCTCGCCCATCGCCTCGTTCTGCGTCGGGTGGGCGTGGATGAGCTGGGCGACCTCGGCCGGCAGCGCCTCCCAGTTGTAGATCAGCTGGGCCTCGCCGACCTGCTCGCCCATGCGGTCGCCGACCATGTGGACGCCGACCACGGCACCGTCCTTGACCTGGACGAGCTTGATCTCGCCCGCGGTGTTCAGGATCTTGCTCTTGCCGTTGCCCGCCAGGTTGTACTTCAGAGCGACGACCTTGTCCGCACCGTAGATCTCCTTGGCCTTGGCCTCGGTGATGCCCACGGAGGCGACCTCCGGGTGGCAGTAGGTCACGCGGGGGACACCGTCGTAGTCGATCGGGACGGTCTTCAGACCGGCCAGACGCTCCGCCACCAGGATGCCCTCGGCGAAGCCGACGTGCGCGAGCTGGAGCGTCGGGACGAGGTCACCGACGGCGGAGATCGTCGGGACGTTGGTGCGCATGTACTCGTCGACCAGGACGTAGCCGCGGTCCATCGCGACGCCCTGCTCCTCGTAGCCCAGGCCCTGCGAGACGGGCCCGCGGCCGACGGCGACGAGCAGGTACTCGGCCTCGAACTCCTTGCCGTCGGCGAGGGTGACCTTGACGCCGTCCTGGGTGTACTCGGCCTTCTGGAAGAAGGTGCCGAGGTTGAACTTGATGCCGCGCTTGCGGAACGCGCGCTCAAGAAGCTTCGAGGAGTTCTCGTCCTCGACCGGGACGAGGTGCTTGAGGCCCTCGATGACGGTGACGTCCGTACCGAAGGACTTCCAGGCGGAGGCGAACTCGACGCCGATGACACCGCCGCCGAGGACGATCGCGGACTTCGGTACGCGGTCCAGGACGAGGGCGTGGTCGGAGGAGATGATCCGGTTGCCGTCGATCTCCAGGCCCGGCAGCGACTTCGGCACGGAGCCGGTCGCCAGCAGGACGTGGCGGCCCTGGACACGACGGCCGTTCACGTCGACCGAGGTGGGGGAGGACAGGCGGCCCTCGCCCTCGATGTACGTCACCTTCCGGGAGGCGATGAGTCCCTGCAGGCCCTTGTACAGGCCGGCGATGACACCGTCCTTGTACTTGTGGACGGCGGGGACGTCGATGCCCTCGAAGGTGGCCTTGACGCCGAACTGCTCGCTCTCGCGGGCCTGGTCGGCGATCTCGCCCGCGTGCAGCAGGGCCTTGGTGGGGATGCAACCCCGGTGCAGGCAGGTACCGCCGACCTTGTCCTTCTCGATCAGGGCGACGTCCAGGCCCAGCTGCGCTCCGCGCAGGGCCGCGGCGTAACCGCCACTACCACCGCCGAGGATCACTAGGTCGAAAACGGTGCTGGCGTCGTTCGCCACGTCACGTCCTCCATGCATGTGCGCCACGCCGGTCAGCGGTGACCGGTCGGCGGCTGGTGTCCGGCCGCTCTTGTCTTCGGCCCTGTGGTGGGGGCCCTGTCCTGCCGTGGCCCATCTTCGCACTTGTCGGAGGTGAACGAGACGCCGGGCCGGTGTGTGAGACGTCCCACGTTCGTTTGAGCGCCCGTGGGAAAGGGGGCTCCGCCCTACCCGCGCGCGGAGCCCCCTTCCCTCACAGTGACATCAGCCCAGGTCGCCGGAGGCCGTCAGCTCCGCGAGCCGGACCAGGGTGCGCACCGCCGTGCCCGTGCCGCCCTTCGGCGTGTACCCGAACGGGCCGCCCTCGTTGAAGGCCGGGCCCGCGATGTCCAGGTGGGCCCAGGTGATGCCCTCGCCGATGAACTCGCGCAGGAACAGACCGGCGACCAGGCCGCCGCCCATCCGCTCGCCCATGTTGGCGATGTCGGCGGTGGGGGAGTCCATGCCCTTGCGCAGGTGCTCCGGCAGCGGCATCGGCCACGCCGGCTCGCCGACCTCCTCGGCGGCCTCGTGCACCGCCGTGCGGAAGGCGTCGTCGTTGGCCATGATCCCGAAGGTCCGGCTGCCCAGCGCCAGCACCATCGCGCCGGTGAGGGTCGCGACGTCCACGATGGCGTCCGGCTTCTCCTGCGAGGCCGCCCACAGCGCGTCGGCGAGGACCAGGCGGCCCTCGGCGTCGGTGTTGAGGACCTCCACCGTCTTGCCGCTGAACATGCGCAGCACGTCACCGGGGCGGGTGGCGGAACCCGAGGGCATGTTCTCCGCCAGCGCCAGCCAGCCGGTGACGTTCACCTCGAGGCCCAGACGTGCGGCGGCGACCACGGCGGCGAAGACCGCCGCCGCACCGCTCATGTCGCACTTCATCGTCTCGTTGTGACCGGCCGGCTTCAGCGAGATGCCGCCCGAGTCGTAGGTGATGCCCTTGCCGACGAGCGCCAGGTGCTTCTTCGCCTTGGAGGAGGTGTACGACAGCTTCACCAGCCGCGGCCCCGCGGCGGAGCCCGCGCCGACGCCGAGGATGCCGCCGTAGCCGCCCTTCTCCAGCGCCTTCACGTCGAGCACCTGCACCTTGATGCCGTGCTCCTTGGCCGCGGCCTGCGCGATCGCGGCGAACGCCTCGGGGTTGAGGTCGTTCGGCGGGGTGTTGATGAGGTCCCGGGCGCGGTTGAGCTCCTCGGAGACGGCGACGGCGCGGGCGAGCGCCGCCTTGTGCGCGGCGTCCCGCGGCTTGCCGCCGAGCAGCGTGGCCTCGGCGAGCGGCGCCTTGCCGTTCTTGTCCTTGGCGGCCTTGCCGTTCTCCTTGTAGGAGTCGAAGGAGTACGCGCCCAGCAGCACGCCCTCGCCGATCGCGCCCAGGTCGGAGGCGTCCCCGACCGGCAGCGCGAAGGCGGCCTTCTTGGTGCCGGCCAGCGCGCGGGCGGCGGCGCCGGCGGCCTTGCGCAGGGCCTCCCCGTCGTAGCCGGAGTCCTTCTCGGGCTCGGTGCCCAGGCCGACCGCCACGACCAGTGGGGCCTTGAAGCCCGACGGGGCGGGCAGCTTCGTCACCTCGCCCTCGGCGCCGGAGGCACCGAGGGTTTCCAGGACGCCGGCGAGCCTGCCGTCGTAGGCCTTGTCCACGGCCTCGGCGCCGGGGGCGACGACGAGGTCCCCGGACCTGGACACAGCGCCCTTGGCGACACCGACGACGATCGCGTCGGCCCGCAGGCCGGGCGCCGCGGCGGTGCTGAGAGTGAGAGCAGTCACGGTGGTGAAATCTCGCTTCCGATGTGAAGTTCCAGTGGCCGATACGTGTGGGTCGACCGGGCCCGACAGCCGACCCTAAATGCGGCGGCAGGGTGCGGTTTCCGCGGGGCCTTCCCCGGTGCGTCGAACACTGCGGACGAGCCTACGCGCGTGGCGCGGGTTCGCTCATGCCCGTGCGCATTCACCTGTGGGTCGCGCCGGGGTCATTTCCCCGTTCCGGCACCCGGTCGCCCCCGCCGTGCCCGTGGTGTTCATCCTTGGGGAGACGCCGTCCCCCACCCTGGAGCCAGTCCGTTGAGACGCCCGATCCTCCTGCTCGCCCTGCTCCTGCTGTCGGTGGGCTGCGCCACCCACTCCGACTCCGACTCCCCGGCGTCCGCCCCGCGTTGGCGGCCGCACCCCGGGGTGGCCTGGCAGTGGCAGCTCAGCGGCCGGATCGACACCTCCGTCGACGTCCCGGTCTACGACATCGACGGCTTCGACCAGTCCCGGGCCACGGTCGCCGCCCTGCACCGCAAGGGCCGCAAGGTCATCTGCTACCTGTCCACCGGTGCCTGGGAGGACTGGCGGCCCGACGCGAAGAAGTTCCCCCGCTCGGTGATCGGCAGGGGCAACGGCTGGAAGGGCGAGCGCTGGCTGGACATCCGCCGCACGGACGTACTGGCGCCGCTCATGGCGGCCCGCCTCGACATGTGCCGCGACAAGGGCTTCGACGCGGTGGAGCCGGACAACATGGACGGCTACCGCAACACCACCGGCTTCCACCTCACCGCCGCCGACCAGCTCCGCTACAACCGGCTGCTCGCGAAGCTGGCCCACGACCGGGGCATGGCGGTCGGGTTGAAGAACGACCTGGACCAGATCCCGCTGCTGGTGAAGGACTTCGACTTCGCGGTCGACGAACAGTGCGCCCAGTACGGCGAGTGCGCGGCCCTCAAACCCTTCATCGAGGCGGACAAGGCCGTCTTCCACGTGGAGTACGAACTGCCGACCAGCCGCTTCTGCGCGCAGTCCCGCCGCCTGAAGCTGAGTTCGATGCTCAAGAAGTACGAACTGGGACCGTGGCGGCGGGCGTGCTGATCCCGAACCCGGTCACCGTCGTGCCGGCCACGCGGTCGGCGAAGGAGCGGCGCGTGGGGGCGAGCACGGGAAGGGCGTTGAGGAGGAAGACGAGGACCGCGAGCGCCCACACCGTCACCGACGCCACGAAGTACCCCTCGACCAGCAGCACGCAGGCCACGGCGTAGATCGCGATGTCCGCCGCCGTGGTGACGGCGGCGCGCACCGCCGCCCGGCGCGCGGCGACCGGAGCGATCCGCAGCCCGAGCAGCCCCTTGCCGACGGTCCGGCCGGCGAAGGCGAGGCAGCCCCACTGGTAGAGGAAGGTCGCCACGATCAGCGCCCCGAAGGCCTCCTCCACGTCGAGAACCGCCTGGTTCCACAGCGAAAGGCCCAGGTGCTCCGAGGCGCCGACGACGTCGCCGCGCGAGGTCAGCAGATCGAGGCCGCCGTGGGTGGCCAGGTCGGGCACGTCGGTCACGAGCGCGGTCAGACGGTGGAAGGTGAGCACCGCCAGCCCGGTCGCCAGCGCCAGCACCAGCGAGAAGTCGATGAACCAGGCCACGGCACGACGAAGCTTCGGCACGAACGCCCCCCGATCACGATCACTTGTCCGTGTACGGCGGAAGAGACTACTGCCCCAGCGACAGCACCAGCAGCGACACCGTTGCCGCCGTCTCGGCCAGGCCCCCGAACACATCGCCGGTCACCCCGCCGAAACGGCGCGTGCAGTGCCGCAGGAGGAGTTCGGCGACGGCGAGCGCGGCGAGCACCGCGACCGCCGTGCGCACCGCGTCGTACGTCCCGAGCAGTGCCCCCGCGGCGGCCGCCGCCACGGTCACGACGGCCGCCGCGGCCACCGCGCCCCGCACCGGCACCACGCCCGCGACCGCCGCCCCCAGCCCCTCCGGACGCGCGGCCGGCACCCCGGCCCGCGCCGCCAGGGTGAGCGCCAGCCGGGCCGCGGCCGCCGAGACGACGGCGGCCAGCGCACCCCGCCCCCACGAGCCGCCGTACGCCTGGGCCAGCGCGGCCACCTGGGCGAACAGCACGAAGATGAGGGTGACGACCCCGAACGGCCCGATGTCCGACCGCTTCATGATGCGCAGCGCGTCCTCGGCGGGCTTCCCGCTGCCCAGGCCGTCCGCGGTGTCCGCGAGACCGTCGAGATGCAGCCCCCGGGTCAGTACGGCGGGTACGGCGGCGGAGGCGACGGCGGCGAGCAGGGCCCCCGCGCCGAGCGCCAGCAGCAGGAGGCCGGCCAGGGCGGCGCAGCCGCCGACGACCAGGCCGGCCACCGGGGCGCACAGCATGCCGGCGCGGGCCGCCTCCCGGTCCCAGCGCGTCACCTTCACCGGGAGCACGGTGAGGGTGCCGAAGGCGAAGCGGAGGCCGTCGAGGGGTGGGGTCTTGGACACCGGCGCAGGTTACCCGGCGGTCGGGAGAGCGACCGAGGCACCTGCGAATAAAGTGCGCGTATGGGACATTGGTTGCAGCGCAACATCATCGAGCCGGGCAAACTGCCGCTGCTTCTCGCGCTCACCGCGTTCGTGCTGACGTTCCTGGTCACCCGGCTCATCACCCGCCTCATCCGGGCGGGCAAGGGGCCCTTCGGCAACGTCAAGGCGGGCGGGATGCACATCCACCACGTCGTTCCCGGGGTCGTGCTCACGATCATCGGCGGCTTCGGGGCGGTCGCCAGCGACCGGCACGGGTTCGGGACGGCCGTCTGCGCGGTGCTCTTCGGCGTCGGCGCCGGGCTGGTCCTGGACGAGTTCGCGCTGATCCTGCACCTCGACGACGTCTACTGGAGCGAGGAGGGCCGCAAGAGCGTCGAGGTCGTGGCCCTCACGGCGGCCCTGGTCGGACTGGTCCTCGCCGGCTTCTCGCCGTTCGGGGTCAACGACATGAGCCAGCAGGAACTGCACGACCGCGGCGGCGTCATCTCGACCGTCGCCGTCAACTTCCTGTTCGCGCTGGCCGTCCTCAGCAAGGGCAAGGCCCGCATGGCGATCTTCAGCGTGATCGTGCCGCTCATCGGCCTGATCGGCCTCGTCCGCCTGGCCCGCCCCGGCTCCCCCTGGGCCCGCCGCTTCTACCGGCGCCGCCCCAAGGCGCGGGCCAGAGCCACCCTGCGCGCCTACCGCCACGACCGCCGCTGGGCGGGCCCCCGCCGCAGATTCCAGGACCTGATCGGCGGAAAGCCCGACGTCCAGGCACTGCCGCCGCACTGATGCCACCGCACCCCTCCGGCGTCAGCGCCTGACGCGAGCCATCACCCCGACGGGCGCCGACCGGTGCGGGCCGGAAGCGGGCAGGGGACCACCCGGCCGGCCCAGGAGCGCCCGCGACCGCCGGCGACGGCGGTGCCGCAGGCGCGAGACGACGATCGGCACGACCACCGCCACGATCGCCGCGAGATGCTCCTTGCCCGCGAGGTTGCCCTTGAGCATCACCTCCACCGCCATCGCCGCGGCCACCGCACCGGCCGTGCGGCGGGCGCCGTGGCGCCAGCCGACGTACACGGCGAGGCCGACCACGGCCGCCGAGGGACCGGTGTCCACGACACGGGCGTCCGAGGCGGGCAGGCCCAGCAGACTGTCGAAGCCCAGCCGGATGCCCACGCGCGCGTACAGCGTCCCGGCGAGGGTCGCGGCGTACGCGATGACGAGGGTGCGCGGACGGCCGAGGCAGATCTCCGCGATGCCGAACACGAAGAGGACCTGGACCAGGGCGCCCCACACGGGCAGGTCCAGCGCCGGCACGAACAGCGACAGCGGAGTGCGCAGCAGCGCAGGCCAGAGCGGATCCTCGGCCCGCACGCCCCCGAGGTACTGCACCGGCCCATAGCCCCAGGACTGGTTCTGCACGATCTGCACGACCGCCGTCAGCATGACCGCCCCGAGGGTCATCGGGATCGCCCGCAGACGCCGCCCGACCAGCGCCTCGCGCACGGTGACGTACAGGAGCCCCCATTCGGCACGGGCCCAGCGGGCGAGCCTGTTCATCCGGATGGTCCTCATCTGTGCGCTTTCCGGTGCTTATCTATGTGTTTCCAGATGCTTACGATGCATCCACTTCGGCAGCCCCGGCGCCTCCAGGAAGCCCTCGGCCCGCGCCGAGGCGATGCCGATGCGGGGCAGGTCCGCGCTCTTCTCGAACAGCAGGAAGCGCGGCTCCCAGATCGGCCGGTACTTGGCGTTCGCGCGGTACAGCGACTCGATCTGCCACCAGCGCGAGAAGAAGCTGAGCAGCGACCGCCACAGCCGCAGCACCGGCCCGGCGCCCAGCCGCGCACCGCGTTCGAAGACCGAGCGGAACATCGCGAAGTTCAGCGAGACCTGGGTGACCCCGATCTCCCCGGCGCGGCGCAGGAGTTCGAGGACCATGAACTCCATCAGCCCGTTGTCGGAGTCCCGGTCGCGCCGCATGAGGTCGAGGGAGAGCCCGTGCGGCCCCCACGGCACGAAGGAGAGCAGGGCCCGCAGCTCTCCGTCGCCGTCGGTGCACTCGAGCATCACGCACTGCCCGTCCTCGGGGTCCCCGAGCCGCCCCAGCGCCATGCTGAACCCGCGCTCGGTCGCCCCGTCACGCCAGTCGTCGGCCCGCTTCAGCAGGTACGTCATCTCGTCGGCCGGAATGTCCTCGTGCCGCCGGACACGGACGCCGTAGCCGGCCCGCTTCACCCGGTTGTAGGCCTGCCGCACGGTCCGCATGGCCCGCCCCTCCAGGGTGAAGTCGGCGACCTCGACCAGGGCCTCGTCCCCGAGCTCCAGCGCGTCGAGACCGTGCCGCGCGTACACGCACCCGGCCTCCTCGCTCGCGCCCATCACGGCCGGGATCCACCCGTGCGCGCGTGCCTCGGCGAGCCAGGGCTCGATGGCGCCGGGCCATGCCTCGGGATCGCCGATCGGATCGCCGGAGGCCAGCGAGACGCCGCCCACCACCCGGTAGGCCACGGCCGCCTTCCCGCTCGGCGACCAGACCACGCTCTTCTCCCGGCGCAGTGCGAAGTACCCGAGCGAGTCGCGCTCACCGTGCCTGTCGAGCAGTTCCCGCAGCCGCTTCTCGTCGTCCTCGGTGAGCGGGTCGACGGCGCGCCGGGAGCGGAAGGCGGCGTAGAGCACGGCGAGGACGAGGACCGTGCTGAGCACGTTGATGGCGACGTTCACCCAGTTCGGGACGTCGACGCCGGGGAAGCGGGACTCGTCCACGGCGACGGAGATCAGCCGGAAGGTGCCGTAGTGCCAGCGCTCCAGGAACGTCGAACGCGCCGCGTCCGGTGCCTGGTTGGTGACCGTCACCAGCAGTCCGGCGAGCAGGGAGGCGACCAGGGTGCCGCCGACGGCCACGGCGACGGCGAGCCTCGGGTTCGACCGGTCGCCCTTGGCGTAGAACTCCTTGCGCCCCACCAGCAGTGCGGCCACGAAGGCGGCGGTCAGGCCCAGGGAGATCCAGTTCTGGGCGTACTGGCGGATCTCCGCGAAGGTCAGGGCGAACGAGAACAGCGCCAGGAACGGCCCGGCCAGCGCCAGGTTGAGGATCCACGCGGCCCGCTTGCGGCGCCGCATGGTGATGGCGAGGAACGCCGTGAAGACACCGGAGGCGAAGCCGGCGGTCAGCAGGTACGGCGTGAAGAAGTTCTCCTGGTTGTGCCGCCGCACGTCCTGCCCCAGGGAGACCCACACGGCACTGAGGAAGTTGACGAACGCGACGGCCCGCAGGTACCAGACGGCGAAAGCGGCGGCCCGCCGCGAGGCAATTCGGGCATCTCCCATGGATGAGGATCATATGGGCGATGCCCGCCACAATCGTCCAACCTTGGTCTGCGACGGCACAACTTTCGACTGCTCTCGAACCCACTTCCGACGAAGTGCCACTCCGTACGCGCAGCCCCTACTCCGCCTTCTCCTCCGCCTTCTCCTCCGCCGTCTCCAGAACCTCTGGCCTCTCCGGCAGTTCCGCGGCCAGCGCCGCCGCGGCCTGGACCAGGGGCAGCGCGAGCAGCGCGCCCGCTCCCTCGCCCACCGTCACCCCGTGCGACAGCAGCGGCTCCAGCGCCATCCGGTCCAGCGCCTTCGCCTGCCCCGGCTCCCCGCTGTCGTGCGCGGCCAGCCACCAGTCCGGCGCCCGGAACGCGACCCGCTGCGCCACCAGTGCGCACGCGGCCACCACGACCCCGTCCAGGATCACCGGCAGCTTGCGCACCGCGCTCTGCAGCAGGAACCCGGTGATCGCGGCGAGGTCGGCCCCGCCCACCGTCGCCAGCAGCTGCAACTGGTCCCCGAGCACCGGCCGGGCCCGCCGCAGCGCGTCCCGGATCGCGGCGCACTTGCGCATCCACGCCAGGTCGTCGATCGCCTCGCCGCCCCGCCCGGTCACCACCGAGGCGTCGGTCCCGCACAGCGCCGCGACCAGCACGCCCGCCGCCGTGGTCCCGCCGACGCTCACATCGCCGAGCACCACCAGGTCCGTACCGGAGTCCGCCTCCTCGTCGGCCACCGCGACCCCCGCCCGGAAGGCCGCCTCGGCCTCCTCCAGGGTCAGCGCGTCCTCGATGTCGATACGTCCGCTGCCCCGCCGCACCCGGTGCCTGACCACCTCGTCGGGAAGGGACTCGGGGTCGCAGTCCAGCGCCATGTCGACGATCCGCACCGGCACGCCGAGCCGCCGGGCCAGCACCGACACCGGCCGGCCGCCCTCCAGGACGTCCCGCACCAGCCGATCGGCACCGCCCGCCGGCCGCGCCGAGACGCCCAGCTCGGCGATCCCGTGGTCACCGGCGAAGAGCACCACCCGCGGCTGTTCGATCGGCCGCACCGGCACCGCCGACTGCGCCGCGGACAGCCACTCACCCAGGTCGTCGAGACGGCCCAGCGACCCGGGCGGCACGATCTGACGCTCCCGGCGCGCCTCGGCGTCGCGGCGCACCCCGCCGTCGGGGCGCTCGATCAGATCGGTGAAGTCGTCGAGATTAAGCGAGCTCATTCGCCGAACAGTACCGGCACCGGTCGAACAGGGCGCCGCCACATGGCCACCACGAGCCCCCGGCGTCGTTGCCCCCCGGACCGGTATCCCCTACGTTCCCTGTTGTGTCCCTTTTGTGGGCAATTGCCGATCGGGGAATGCCGATCGGGGAATGCCGATCGGGGAATGCCGCACGGGAAATGCCGCAGGGGAAATGCCGCACGTCTTCGGGAGCCGCCGTGAACCGCCTCCGTACCCGCGTCAGCGACCTCGACCGACAACGACGCCATCGCTCGACGGCCCGCGCCGTCTTCCGCCTGCACCCCGAACCGGAGAGCTGGCTGGACATCGGGACCGGCGAGGCGCACTTCCCCGACACCGCGCGGGAGCTGTTCCCGTACACCGCCTTCGACGGTGTCGACCCCGACCCCCGCGTCCTGTGGGCCCGCGCGGTCGAGCGTCTGGAGGAGGCGCACGTCGGAGCCCTGACGGACCCTCATGTCGCGGCGCCCCTGCGCGCCCGCTACGACGTCGTCACCCTGCTCCGCGCCCCGGACTCCCGCGAGGAACTCCACGCGGCCCTCACGGTCCTGCGCCCGGCGGGCCTGCTCCTCCTGGAGATCCCGCACCCGCAGAGCGACGTGGTGCGCGCCGAACTGGAGTCACACGGCTGCGACATCGTCGCGACGACCCGGCTGGTCCTGGACCGCTTCGCCACCAACGCCCACCGCCTGATCGCCCGCGGCCCTTCCGGGAGACCCTGAACACCGGCCCCAAGGGGCGCGGGGGACCGCGGGGACCAGCTCCCACCGGCCCGCACCCGGAACCCGGTCCTCACCCCCGCAGCACCACGGCCTGCCCGGCCACCACCAGCACCACCTGCTCGCACTCACCCGCGAACGCCGCGTTGAGCCGCCCGAGTTCGTCCCGGTACCGCCTCCCCGACGCGGTGGCGGGCACGATGCCGGACCCCACCTCGTTGGACACGGCGACCACCGTCCGCCGCGCCCCCCGCACCGCCTCCACCAACTCCCGCACCCGCTCCCGCAGATCCCGCTCACCGGCGTCCGCCCACACCGCGTCGTCCCACGCCCCGACGGAGTCCATGGCGTCCGTCAGCCACAGCGACAGACAGTCGATCAGCAACGGCGGCCCGTCCTCGGTCAGCAGCGGCACCAGGTCGCACGTCTCCGCCGTACGCCACGAACCCGGCCGCCGCTCCCGGTGCGCGGCGACCCGGGACGCCCACTCGGTGTCCCCGCCGCGCGCCCCGCCCGTCGCCACGTACAGCACGTCGGGGAAGGCCTCCAGCCGTCGCTCGGCCTCCACCGACTTGCCCGAGCGCGCCCCGCCCAGCACCAGCGTCCGCCGCGGCACGTCGGGCACGTCCTCGTACACCCCCACCGTCAGCGTCGCCCCGTCCGGCACGGCCCGTGCCCCCGCCGTCGCGAGCCGCCGCCCCAACTCGGCGCCGGGGGGCACGTCGTGGTCGAGGTGCACGGCGACGACGTCCGTGGTCGGACCGACGGCGCCGACCGCGCGCAGCCTGGCCAGCGCGTCGGGCCGGCCCACGACATCGGCGAGCACCATGTCGTACGACTCCGCCGTCCCGTTCTCCAGCCCGGCCGGCGACCCCCCGGGCGGCAGGTACAGCAGCCGCTGCCCCTGTGGTCCGGTCACCGCGTACCCGGTCCCCGGCGCGTCCAGCGCCACCGCCCGCACCCCGTGCCCGGTCGGCAGCGTCGACTCCTGCCCGTCCGGCACCCGCCCCGGCTGCGGCAGGCCCGCCGGCACCTCCACGGGCGGCCCGTCGTGCGGATGCGACAGCAGCACCTGCCGCACCCCGCCGAGCGAATGCCCGGCCCGCGCGGCGGCGAACGCGGCACCGGGCGTCAGGTCGAGCAGCAGGGTGCCGTCCACCAGCACGGCGGTGGCCGCCCGCGCGTCGTCGCCGAGGGCCACCGCGCAGGCGGCACAAGGGCAGTTCGGGCGGGGGAGTCCCGCGGGGGCGCCGGTACCGAGCAAAGTCACTTCCACAGAAGTGATTTTCGCGTGTCTGCGCAGGTGCTGCCCGTCCGACTAGGCTTCTGGCTGGAGCCGGACCAAGATCCGGCTTCCGCTTTGCAGGTGATCGGAGACGGGAGGCGTACATGGTGGCATGGACGTGGCGGTTCGAGAAGGCCGACGGCGGGGAGGTCCAGCCCGCGGTGCAGCCCGAGGAGTTCACCACGCAGGGAGACGCCGAGTCCTGGATCGGGGAGCACTGGAAGGCGCTCCTGGAGGGCGGCGCGGACCAGGTCCGGCTGTTCGAGGACTCCACGGAGATCTACGGCCCGATGAGCCTGCACTCCGCGGAGGCCTAGGTCTCCGCGGGCAGGGGGCGGCCCGCTCGTGGTCGACGGCCGTCCCCTGCCGTCACTGTTCGCCCAGGGTGACGTCGGCCTTCGTCGCGCTTCCGTTCCGGGTGAACGTCACCGACGTCCTGTCCCCCGGGTTCTGTGCCGCCAGCGCCTCGGTCAGGGACGCGATCGTGGTGATGTCCGTGTCACCGAGCCCGGTGATGACGTCCCCCGGCTCGATCCCGGCCTTGTCGGCCGCCCCACCGCTCTTCACGTCGACCACGGCGACCCCGGCGGGCTGAAGACTGTCGTTGACGACCGTCCGGCCCGTGATGCCGAGCGCGGCCCGGCCCGAGTTGGTGACCTTGCCGCTCTTGATGATCTGGTCGGCGACCGTCCTCACCATCGAGGCGGGGATGGCGAACCCGATGCCGGGCGCCGCGCTGTTGCCGAAGCTCGGGTCGACCGCGGCCAGTGTCGGGATGCCGATGACCTTGCTGTTCAGGTCGACCAGGGCGCCGCCGCTGTTGCCGGGGTTGATGGCCGCGGACGTCTGCACCATGTTGGCGATCGTGGCGCCCGAGCCGCTGCCCTCGCTGACGGTCCGCCCGGTCGCCGAGACGATGCCCTGCGTCACGCTGGACGACAGCCCGAGCGGCGAGCCCATGGCCAGCGTGATCTGCCCGACCTGCACCTTCGAGGAGTCCCCGAACTCCGCCGCCTGCAGCCCGCTGGGCACCTCGTCCAGCTTGATGACGGCGAGATCCTGCTCCGGGTACGCGTACACCAGCCGCGCGCTCAGAGTGTCCTGGCTGTGGGCGGTGGTCACCTTGAACGTCTTCCCGTCGCCGACCACGTGCGCGTTGGTGACGATGTGCCCCTTGTCGTCGTACACGACCCCCGACCCCAGATCGCCTGCGGCCTGGATCTGCACCACCGACGGCAGCACGTCCTTGATCACCCGCTGGTAGTCGCTCTGCAGATCACTGCCCGACTTCTGTACGACGGCCTGCGCGGCCTGCGTACTCGACGCCTCGCGCGCCCCGGACGAACCTCCGCCGGAGCACCCGCCGACCAGAACCAGAACGGCGAGGGGGCCGAGCAGACGAAGGGCACGGGCACGGGTGGTCTCCACGCCCCGAGTCTCTCCACGGGGTGAACGTCCGGTTTGCCCTGCACACCCGAACGGGTTCAGTCACGCACTCCGCACAGATGCAGCAACGCGGCCACCCGGCGGTAGGGGTCCGTCCGTCCGGCCCGCTCCTCCACAGCCAGCAGCGTCTCCACGTCGGCCGACGGTTCCGCGTCGTCCGCCGCCGTGTCGGTGAACACCCGCACCCCGTACCAGGTGTGCAGCGGGGCCCCGATGCCGGCCAGCGTCGCGGTCAGGGTCTCCAGCCGGTCGGCCCGCACGTCGAGCCCCAGCCGGTTGCGGTACGCCACGGTGTCGAAGGCGGCCAGCGCCCCGCCCCAGTCGCCGTACAGCCCGGGCCGCATCGCCAGCGCGTCGCCGTTGCGCACGAGCAGCGACAGCAGCCCGCCGTGGGCCAGCATCCGCGCCACCCCCGCGAGCAGCGCGTCCGGCTCCTCCACGTACATGAGCACGCCGTGGCACAGCACCACGTCGAAGCTGCCCGGCAGGAAGTGCACCCCGGTGTCCCGGCCGTCGCCCTCGATGATCCGCACCCGCTCCCGGATGCCCTCCGGCTCGGCGGCCAGGGCCGCACGGGCGGCCGCGACCATCGTGGGGTCCTGTTCCAGACCCGTCACCTGGTGCCCGGCCCGGGCCAGCCGCAGCGCCTGGGTGCCCTGGCCCATCCCGACGTCGAGCACCCGCAGCCGCTGCCCGACCGGGAACCGCCCGGCTATCTGCTCGTCGAGCTGCCGGGCCACCAGCTCCTGTCGTACGACGTCACGCAGCCCGCCCAGTCTGCTGAGCCAGGCATCGGCCGCACCCCCGGTGAACGCCTCCGTGGTCAGGGCCGCGCTCCGCGCTTGACCTGCGGCTTGGGCAGCCGGAGCCGGCGCATCTGCAGGGAGCGCATGAGGCCGTAGGCGAGGGCACCCTTGCGGTTGTGGTCCGGGAACCGCTCGCCGAGCGCCTTGCGCAGCCGGATGCCGCTGACGAAGGAGTCGAGCACGATGAGCACGATCACGACCAGCCACAGCAGCAGCGCGATGTTCTGCAGCGAGGCCACCCGCACCACGCTCAGCACCAGGATCACCACGGCCATGGGCAGGAAGAACTCCGCCACGTTGAACCGGGAGTCGATCCAGTCGCGCGCGAACTTGCGGACCGGGCCCTTGTCACGGGCCGGCAGGTACCGCTCGTCACCGCCGGCCAGCGCCTGACGCTGCCGCTCCAGCGCGGCACGGCGGTCCTCGCGCTGGCGCTTGGCCGCGTCCTTGCGGGACGTCGAGGTGTTGGCCACGCTGCGGCGCTGGGACTGGGCCTCACTGCGCTTGGGCGTGGGGCGGCCCTTGGGGGCCTGCGGATCACGGGTCTGCTTGGAGTCGGTCAAGCCCGCCCTGTCGGCGGGGGCCTTCTCTTCCTTGGCACGGCTACGGAACACAAAACCCAAGGGTACGGGGTGCCCGGGGTTGGACCCCAGCCCCGCGGGGAACGATCCGGCAACACCAGTCGTCATGTAAGGGACAGAGGGGGCAGTTTCCCCAGGGGGACACCTACTCCCTACGCCGGAGCGGGAGGGGAAGCAGTCGTCCTTGGGGATGAGCGCATCCGTCCCCGAACAGTGCGTCAATGGATGCAGGGCCCGTACTGTGGGTTCTGTCGCAGAGCTGGAGCTGGAAGTCCGTCAGAAGGGGGCGCGCGAAGCCCATGAGCGGTGTCATGAAGCGTATGGGGATGATCTTCCGCGCGAAGGCGAACAAGGCCCTTGACCGGGCCGAGGACCCGCGCGAGACCCTCGATTACTCGTACCAGAAGCAGCTGGAGCTGCTCCAGAAGGTCCGCCGTGGCGTCGCCGACGTGGCGACCTCCCGCAAGCGCCTCGAGCTCCAGCTGAACCAGCTGCAGCAGCAGTCGTCCAAGCTGGAGGACCAGGGCCGCAAGGCGCTCGCGCTGGGCCGCGAGGACCTGGCCCGCGAGGCCCTGTCCCGCAAGTCCGCGCTCCAGCAGCAGGTGACGGACCTGGAGACGCAGCACGCGACGCTTCAGGGCGAGGAGGAGAAGCTCACTCTGGCGGCCCAGCGGCTGCAGGCCAAGGTCGACGCCTTCCGTACGAAGAAGGAGACCATCAAGGCCACCTACACCGCCGCCCAGGCCCAGACCCGCATCGGCGAGGCCTTCTCCGGCATCTCGGAGGAGATGGGCGACGTCGGCCTGGCGATCCAGCGCGCCGAGGACAAGACGGCACAGCTCCAGGCCCGCGCCGGCGCCATCGACGAACTCCTCGCCTCCGGCGCCCTGGACGACCCCACGGGCATGCACAAGGACGACATCACCGCCGAGCTGGACCGGATCTCCGGTGGTACGGATGTAGAGCTGGAACTGCAGCGCATGAAGGCCGAGCTCGCCGGAGGTTCGCCCCAGCAGGCCATCGAGGGCGGCACGGGCCAGTCGCAGTCCCAGCAGCAGCCGCAGGACACCCCGCGCTTCGACAAGCAGTAGGGGCCACATCCAGGAGGCCTACATGGGCGACATGGTCGTACGGATCATGGGGGAGGGCCAGGTGAGGCTGGCGGACAGCCATCTCACCGAGCTCAACAAACTGGACGACGAGCTCCTGCGGGAAATGGAGAACGGCGACGGCCCGGGCTTCCGCGCCACCCTGCAGGCCCTGCTGTCCAAGGTCAGGGAACTGGGCACCCCGCTGCCCGACGACTCCCTGGAACCCTCCGAACTGATCCTCCCTTCCCCGGACGCGACGCTGGAGGAAGTACGGGAACTGCTGAGCGACGACGGACTGATCCCGGGCTGAAGCTCCCCCTCGAGCGCCGGGCGACCGTGTTCAGCCCGTCCGGCGTTCGAGGACGAGGCCCGCAAGGGCCGAAGCGGGGGTCTGGGGGCTGCAAGCCCCCAGAGACGGTCACCCCAGGGACCCGCACCTGACGTTCCGGCCAGGACAACCCACCCGTACTGTTCAAGCGTGGGCACCCTGGAACGAACCCGATGCCGGCTCGCGGCGCACCCCCTCGCGCTGGACGCGGCCCTCGCGGCCGGCGTACTGGCCTGCATGGTCGTCGGCTCCTTCGTCGACCCGCGCGGCGACAACGGCGTCAGCTGGGGCGTGCGCACCCCCGACCCGCTCGCCCTGGTCCTGATGACCCTCGGGGCCCTCGCCCTGGTCTTCCGCCGCCGCGCCCCCAGAACGGTCCTCGCCCTCACGGGCGCCGTCTCCGCGATCGAGTGCGTCGTCGGCGACCCCCGCGCCCCCGTCGCCATGTCCGCGGTCATCGCCCTCTACACCGTCGCCTCCACCACGGACCGCCCCACCACCTGGCGCCTGGGCCTGCTCACCATGACCGTCCTGACCGGCGCCGCGATGCTCGGCGGCCCCCTGCCCTGGTACGCCCAGGAGAACCTGGCGATCTTCGCCTGGACCGGCATCGGCGCGACCGCCGGTGACGCCGTACGCAGCCGCAGAGCCGTCGTCCAGGCCATCCGCGACCGCGCCGAGCGGGCCGAACGCACCCGTGAGGAGGAGGCCCGCCGCCGGGTCGCCGAGGAACGCCTCCGTATCGCCCGCGACCTGCACGACGTCGTCGCCCACCACATCGCCCTGGTCAACGTCCAGGCGGGCGTCGCCGCGCACGTCATGGACAAGCGACCCGACCAGGCCAAGGAGGCGCTGGCCCACGTCCGCGAGGCGAGCCGCTCCGCGCTCAACGAACTGCGCGCCACCGTCGGTCTGCTGCGGCAGTCCGGCGACCCCGAGGCCCCCACCGAACCGGCCCCGGGCCTCGACCGCCTCGACGAACTCGTCGGCACCTTCCGCAGCGCGGGGCTGCACGTCGAGGTCGCCCGCGCCGACAACGGCACGGCCCTCCCCGCGGCCGTCGACCTCGCCGCCTACCGAGTCATCCAGGAAGCCCTCACCAACGTCCGCAAGCACGCGGGGGGTGAGGCGAAGGCCGAGGTCAGCGTCGTCCGCGTGGGCCCGAACATCGAGATCACGGTCCTCGACAACGGCAGCGGAGAGGACCAGGACCCCTCCGACGGCGGCGGCCACGGACTGCTCGGCATGCGCGAACGCGTCACCGCCCTGCGCGGCACCCTCACCACCGGCCCCCGCTACGGCGGCGGATTCCGCGTCCATGCGATCCTGCCGGTCAAGACCCGTACCGCCACCACCGGGGGAAGTGCATGACGATCCGTGTCCTGCTCGCCGACGACCAGGCCCTGCTGCGCAGCGCCTTCCGGGTGCTCGTCGACTCCGAGCCCGACATGGAGGTCGTCGGCGAGGCGTCCGACGGCGCGGAGGCGGTGCGGCTGGCGAAGGAGCGGCGGGCCGACGTCGTCCTCATGGACATCCGCATGCCGGGCACGGACGGCCTCGCCGCCACCCGAATGATCAGCACCGACGCTTCCCTCGCTCACGTCCGCATCGTCATCCTCACCACCTTCGAGGTCGACGACTACGTCGTGCAGTCGCTGCGCGCCGGCGCCTCAGGCTTCCTCGGCAAGGGCAGCGAACCCGAGGAGCTGCTCGCCGCCATCCGCGTCGCGGCGGGCGGCGAGGCGCTGCTCTCCCCGGCCGCCACCAAGGGCCTGATCGCCCGCTTCCTCGCCCAGGGCGAACCGGGCGACGACGACCGCGACCCGGCTCGCGCCGAACGCCTCGAGGCCCTCACCGTCCGCGAACGCGAGGTCCTCGTCCAGGTCGCCGGCGGCCACTCCAACGACGAGATCGCCGAACGCCTCGAGGTCAGCCCCCTCACCGTCAAAACCCACGTCAACCGAGCCATGTCCAAACTCGGCGCCCGCGACCGCGCCCAACTGGTGGTGATCGCCTACGAAACGGGCCTGGTGCGGCCGAGGGTGGACTGAGTGAAATTCTGGTCGCTTTCAGCGGTCAAAATCATGCACGACCACCCAGTAGTCGTCCTCCTCGACTGAAATGGCACACAGATGGCGGCCGTCGAGTGAAATGGCTACGAACTCGCGGGAGCCTGTCACGGAGGCGATCCGGGACGGAAGTCTGTTTCCCTCGACGAGGTCTCTCACCTGCACCCAGCCGATCTTGCTTCCACCTGATATCGGCGGAAGAATGAGAAACTCGTTCGTCTCGCTGTAGAGCGAAACCTGCGAGGCGAGACGATGCCATTCGGAGTCCAGCTCGTCGATTGCCCTGGGTGATGCGATCGGGATGGCCGATTCAGGTTCGACCTCGAATCCCGTTACGGCATAGATCGCGGTTTGCACCGGTGTCACGTTCCGTGATGCGTCGCCTTGAATCACCTGAAGGCCGCAGCGTTCCAACGTGTGGTGCCACTCTGGGCGGCCTGAATTCTCCATCTCGCAAATCCTGTTCAGCGTCCATAGAAAAGGTGGTGATCGCCGCCGTCTTTATTTATCTTGGCGTACCGCTCCATGTGCTCAGGGTAACCCAACTTGCCGTCGGCGCGTCTCGTCGGTGAGTTGTCCCAGCCGAAGTTGACGAAGTTCCTGGTGTCGTCGATCTTCGGTTTCCCGGCATGAAAATGTGGTCCCGCTGGATCGTGTGTGTGTTCTACCACGACGCGCGAACCATTTTCTGTCTCGAATTGCCGGAAGTTACCCCAATGGGCTGGTTCTGATGAGTATGTGAACCCGTGTGAATACTTCAAGGTCTCGTCGCCGGTGACGGTCCACTGGGCAATGGGCTCTTCGTCGTAAGGGACACCTGCGAGATCGAATGCCGCTCTCTCCGCGTCCTCCCGACGTTCGAAGGGGTTCCCTCTCTCCCCCTTCGGGACGCAAGGGGTCAGCCCGAGCGGGTCGATCGAGGTGTGAGGGTTCTGGACGTACGAGACCGGATTGGGTCCGGGAATGAGCCCAAGAGGGTCGGGGGCGGTGTAGCGGGCTGTTTCTGGGTCGTAGTGGCGGAAGTAGTTGTAGTGGAGGCCCGTTTCGGAGTCGGCGTACTGGCCTGGGAAGCGCAGCGGTGTGGCGGTGTTGTTCCAGGTCGTGGTGCCCCAGAGGGTGGTCCGGGCGTGCCCGGCGATCGTGCCGGCCTCGTCGACGAGTTCGGTGGGGGTGCCGATCAGGTCGGTGACGATGGCGTAGAAGCGGGCGTCGATCTCCTCCCGGGACGCGTCCGGCAGGAGTCTGCGTTCGGTCTGGGCCAGGGGGCGCAGGCCGTCGTGGTCCCAGGTGAGCGTCACGGCGGGCTCGGTGGAGCCCGGGACGTGGGTGACCTGTTCGCACAGGGTTGTGCCGTCCCACGTGAAGTCCACCTGCTCCAGGACCGTCTCGCCGTCCGCGGCCAGGCGCTGTTTGGCCGTGCGGCGGCCCAGGGGGTCGTAGCGGTAGCGCCAGGTCGTGCCGTCCGGCGTGACCACCGAGGTGAGGCGGTCCTCGGCGTCCCACGTGTAGCGCCAGGTGTCCGGCTTGCGGGACAGACGGGTCTTCTGGCGCAGCGTGACGCGGCCCGCGGCGTCGTGCTCGTAACGGACCTTGCCCGCGCGGGTGATGCGCGTGCCCGTGTAGGCGCGCTCCCCGGTGGCCTCCTGGCCCGGCATGGAGTCCGGCCACCTCGCGTGGGTCTGGTTGCCCGCGACGTCGTAGGCGTAGGACTCCGTCCAGCCGGCCGCCCGGACCGCCGTGACCCGGCCGGCCGCGTCCAGGGCGAAACGGCGGCTGCCGTTCAGGTCGTCGTCGACGCCGATCAGGTTGCCGTCGGCCCGGTAGCTGTAGACGCGGTGCTGGAGGCGCCGGTCGGCGGGGCCGGTGAGTTCCTGTTTCGTCAGGCGGCCCAGCGGGTCGAAGGTGTTCTCCAGCGTGGCCAGTTCGCCCATGTGCCGGGTCAGTTCGCGGCCGGCCGCGTCATGGGTGAAGGCCAGCGTGTGGCCCGCGGTGGTCAGCGCCGTGCGGTTGCCGGCCGCGTCGTACGTCCAGGTGCTCGTCGCCCCCGTGGGCGTCGTCCGGCTCGTGCGGCGGCCCAGACCGTCGTAGGTGTGGGTGAGGGTGCGGCCGTCGACCGTCTCGGACATCAGGCGGCCCGTCGCGTCCCGTCGAAGTTCCAGGACGGCATCGGGGTTGGCCGCGCGAGCCAGACCCCCCGCCGTGTCGTACGCGTACGTCGTGACCGCGCCCGCCGCGTCCTTGCGCACCACGCGCCCCAGCACGTCCCGCTCGAAGCGGACGACCTCGCCGGAAGCCGTCGTGGTGGCGGTCAACTGGCCCGCCGCGTCATGGTCGTACGAGACCGCACGGTCGTCGAAGTCCGTCTCCGTGACCAGGCGTCCGGCCGTGTCGTAGCCGTAACTCCACGTCAGGCCCTGCGGGTTGGTGACCTTCGTCAGGCGCAGTTCCGTGTCGTGGTCGAACTCGTACCGCACGCCGTCCGGGCCGGTGCGGGCCGACATCAGGTCGAAGTGCGTGTACTCGTACCGGGTGACCCCGCCCGCCGCGTCGGTGTGGCTCGTGCAGTTGCCCTCGCCGTCGTACGTCCACGACTCCGTCGTACCGTCCGGGGCGGTACGACGGGACAGCCGGCCCTCCACCGTCCACTCCAGGCGGGTGACGGCTCCGAGCGGGTCGGTGATCGTCGTGGGGCGGCCGAAAGCGTCCCGTTCCCAGCGGGTGACCGCACCCAGCGGGTCCGTGACCTCCAGCGGCAGGCCGGCGGCGTTGCAGCGGACCGTGGTCGTCGCGCC
Source organism: Streptomyces sp. C1-1 (assembly GCF_050214755.1). Taxonomy (NCBI): domain Bacteria; kingdom Bacillati; phylum Actinomycetota; class Actinomycetes; order Kitasatosporales; family Streptomycetaceae; genus Streptomyces; species Streptomyces sp. C1-1. The sequence goes on from NZ_CP189826.1 coordinate 7,254,451, forward strand.
CAGCGCGTCCGTGATGGCCGCCAGGTTGCCGAGGGCGTCGTATGCGAAGCGGGTCGTCGCGCCGGAGGTGTCCGTCACCGCGGTGCGGTTGCCGAACTCGTCGAACTGCCTGCTGGTGTACGTCCCGTCGGCACCGCGCACCGAGACGGGCAGGCCCCGGTCGTCGTAGCCGACGCTGATGTAACCGCCGTCCGGGCGTACGGCCATCACGACGCGCCCGGCCTCGTCGTAGGCGTGGCTCACCGTCCGGCCCAGCGGGTCCGTCTCGGTCAGCGGGCGGTCGTGCCGGTCGTACGTGGTGCGGGTGACGGCGCCGTCCGCGGCCGTCACGGCCACCACCCGCAGATCGCCGTCGACCTGGTAACGCGTGATGTGATCCAGGGAGTCGGTCGCCGAGACGGTCCGGTGACCGGTGTCCGGATCGGGGTCGCCGTAGGCGAAGGTGTTGCGCAGGTGCCCCGCCTCGCCCGACTGGGAGACGCAGCGGTCCTGGTCGTCGTAGACGTACGCGTACGAAGAGTCGTTGGTGTCCTTCCAGGCGGTGATCCGGCCCGCGGGGTCGTTCGTGAACCGGGTCGGGATTCCGCACGAGTTCGTGACCGTGGCGAGGTGGCCGTGATCGTCGTAGCCGAAGCGGACCAGTTCGATGTCCCGGTCCGCGTCCGCCAGGTGCAGGGCGGTGATGCGATCGCCGGTGTGTTCGATACCGAGGCGGTAGCCGGCCGAGTGGACGATCGCCGTGGGGGCGGCCTCGTCGTCGTACTCGAAGGCGAGCCACTGGCCCGAGCGGTCGGAGATCTGGGCCAGGAGCGCGATGCCGTTGCCGTCGCCGCCCGGTGCGGCGAAGAACCAAGTGCGGCCCGACGCCGGGTCGGTGATGGTGTAGTCGCCCCACGTGTCGATCGTCAGCGGGTGGCTTTCGCCGGCCACGGGCAGGACCGGAACACCTGGAGCCGGATGCGGGTAGGCAAGGAGCGAGCCGTCCTCGCGGACGAAGACGACGCCCTCGGCGTCGATCTCCAGTCGCTGGTCGGCCGTCGAGGCCCACGCCGGGCCGAACCAGCGGCCCGCCCGGTACGACGACTCGAACTGCCGTGAGAAGACCAGAGGCAGCTTGGCGGGGAGCGTCACGTCCGTCTGCGGCAGCGACACACGGCCGGTTGCCATGTCGACGGGATCGCCGCCGAACACCTTGCACTTGATGCTCCGGGCGGTGTCCGCGAGCCGTTCGCTCACGCTCCGCCGTGCCGTCGCCGTCATGGCGTCCCTGGCGGCCGCCCTGCTGCTCGCCCCGATCGCGCCCCTCTCCAGCCCGCCGGCCCCCTTGCCGCCGACCAGGTTGGATATCAGATACCCGCCCGCGTCGGCCGGATCGCTGCTCCAGCCGCTGCCCAGGATCGCCTTCGGCAGGCGCTCGGGATGGGCGGCGGTGCCCACCAGCCCGGCCAGCAGCATGTTGCTGTTCGCCATGAACTGGGCCGGGTGGGTGAGGTTGTAGGGGTCCATGGGGTTGACCGAGCGGGCCAGCTTCACCGCGTCCACGCCACCCCTGACGAGACCGCCCATGCCGTGCAGCATGTTCAGCTCGGTAGCTGCCAGGGCGTCTTTCGCGTCGGCTCCCACCCGGTCGGTGAACTCCGGCTTCGCCGGGGCCTTTTCCAGCGCTGCCGCGATCAGTCGTTGGGCGTCACGGGCCGCGTCGGTGCGCTGACGGCGGGCCTCGGCCAGGATGCTCTCGGCCGTCTCGCGACCGGCCGCTCCGGTGTCGACGAACTTGCCCGGCTCGGTCGGCCTCTGCCCGGGGTCCTGCCCGTTCAATGCCTTCGCGTTGTACTGCTCGGCTGCCTGGTTGTACGCCCTGACCTCGGAGTTGTACGCGTCCGCCGCCTGTTTGCTGAGTCGCTGCGCATCCCGCCAGGCGTCGATCGCCAGCCGCGCCTGCCCCTGAGCCCAGCGCACGGTGCTCGCATACGCCTCCAGCGCCCGCGCCGCCGAGTCGCAGGCGTCGGCCGCCGTCAGCCACTGCTTGGGGTGCGGCTCGAACTTCGCGCGGAACGCGTCGGCGGCCTCGCCCTGCCAACTGCCGGCGTCCAGCGACCGCAGCCCCTGGCCGACGTTCTCGAACGCCCGGGAGAATCTCCCCAGGTGCCGGGCCCGGTCCTCCAACGCATCGGGACTGCCGTGGACCAGCTCCTTCGGGTCCTCGGTCTCGCCCAGGCGCCGCTCGGCGACCTCGCCGCCCAGCCGGTTGTCCACGCCCTCGCCGAAGTCGCGTACGCCCTCGGCCATTCCGTCCGCGCCGACCGCCGACAGGCCGTCCGCCGCCTTGTCCGCACCCCAGTCGACGGCCTCGCCGACACCCCGCTTCACACTGCCGGCGGCGCTCTCCAGGCCGTCCCCGAGATCGTCGACGAAACCCCCGATGCCCATCAGCCCTCACCTTCGCCGGACTCGGCGTCCGCAGCCGGCGTCCCGCCCCACTGCCATTCGGTCCGCGGGTCGAACGGCGCGTCCGGCGTCACCGTCGAGGTGTCCAGGTCCTTCGCGGTCTGCGCCCAGGCCGCCGCCACTTCCCGGTCGCCCTCGACGAAGGACCCCGGGCTGTCGTCCGCGTTCGCGGTCTGCGAGTAGCTGTTGTCCTCGAACGTCTCCGACCAGGAACGCTGTTCGGCCTGCTCGGCGGTCAGGTTCGGGTTGCCCGCCGCAGCCGTCCAGACGTTCTTCAAGGTGCCGGAGACGTACTGCTCCTGGTCGTGGTAGAGGCCCGCCGACAGGCCCAGACCCTCCGCGAACTCGTTGGCGTCCTGCATCAGTGAACGCAGACCCCAGCCCCACCGCTCGCAGAAGTCCGCGAACACCTGCCGCAGGCTGCCGTCCCCCACTTCCAGACCGCTCAGCTCAAGGTCACCGAAGCCGCGCCCGAGGTTCGCCTCGACGTCGAAGCCCTGCGTCTTCAGTTCGTCCATCGCCTGGTCGATGCCCTTGGTGATCCGCCGCAGAGCTTCGGGATCGACCTGGTAGCCGCCGCCGTCGCTCACCGCGTCACCCCCGCCGCGTCCACGGCGGCCTCGTCCGGAACGACCCCTCTCACCGGGGGCAGCACCATCCCGGTCGGACTTCCCGCGTCCACCGCGATCCCGGCCGGCCCGCCCAACCGCGGGATGACCTGATCCAGCAACCGCGCCCCGTACACCGGCACCCGCTCGGGCACCGCCTCACCGCGCGCCCGGGCGAAGCGCTCCAGGGCCGCGTCGTCCGTGAACGCGAACAGCCAGCGGATGCCGCCGGCCTCGACCGACAGCACCGAGTCGTCCACGACCGGTACCAGCACCTCGCTGCGCCGGAACTCTCCGACCGCCGCACGTGGATCGCCCTGCTGGTTCGCCGTCAGGTCCGTCAACCGCAGCCGCAGGGCATCGGCTCCCACGTCAGCCTCCGTCGTCCAGGTGATCGGTCATGTCATCGGTAGTCATATGAATGATCGATTCTGATAGTGGTGCGGTTCCAGGAGGCGCCCGGTCTCCGCGTTTCGGCCAAGGGACGGTTCCTTCGACCCTTTCCGTATCCTGTGACCTCGAACTGCTCTTCGGGGGAGAGGAACGGGGCGGTGACACTGCGCGAGGGCGATCCCGGGACGTTGGGTGAGTACCGGATCGTCGACCGGCTCGGGGCCGGTGGCATGGGCGTCGTCTACCGGGCGAGATCCCGGTCCGGACGCGAGGTCGCCGTCAAGGTGGTGCACGCCCAGTACGCCGCGGACCCGGTGTTCCGCGCCCGCTTCCGGCAGGAGATCGCGGCCGTCCGCAAGGTCAGCGGAGCCTTCACCGCACCGGTCGTGGACGCCGACCCGGAGGCCGAACTGCCCTGGATGGCCACCCAGTACGTGCCCGGGCGCTCGCTCGCCGACCACCTGCGGACGCACGGTCCGATGGTGGGCGCGGAGCTGCGGAATCTGGTCCTCGGACTGGTGGAGGCGCTGCGCGACATCCACCGCACCGGGGTCGTGCACCGCGATCTGAAACCGGCCAACGTCCTGATGGCCGAGGACGGCCCCCGGGTCATCGACTTCGGCATCTCGCGCGCGGCGGAGAACCAGACGCTGACCGAGACCGGGCACATGATGGGCACCCCGCCCTTCATGTCTCCCGAACAGCTCTCGGACGCCCGCTCGGTGGGACCCCCGTCTGACGTCTTCTCGCTCGGCTCCCTGGTGGTGTTCGCCGCCACCGGCCGCGGCCCCTTCGACACCGACAGCCCCTATCTGACGGCGTACCGCGTGATGAGCGAGGAACCGGCGCTGGACGCCGTGTCCCCGCCGCTGCGCGAGGTCGTCTCCCGCTGTCTGGCCAAGGAGCCGGGCGCCCGCCCCGGACTGGACGAGCTCTCCCACGCCTTCACCACCGCCCTGCCGGACGTGGCGCCGGGCGAGCTGCCCACGGTGCCCCATCGGCGGCCGGATCCGCAGCCGACGCTTCCGCCGGCCGGCGGCCCCGCCGCCGACCCCGTCGAGGAAGCCGACGAGGAGCCCAGGCCGGCCGCGGCGCAGGCCGCTCCGCGCGCTCCGCGTACCGGCAGACGGCGGCTGACGGTGCTGGTCGCGGCGGCCGGCGTGCTGGCGGTGGCGCTCACGGCCTACCTGCTGGGGCCGCTCAAGGGGAGTGCCGGCACGGTCGAGGAGGGGGCCTCGCCCAGTCCCTCCGCCACCCGCTGGGCCGCTTACCCGGCCGGATGGCGGCCGTGGCGGACGACGGTGTACGCGCCCGCCGACCAGGGGGTGAAGAAGAGCCGGGCGCCGGAGACCGGCGGCTTCGGCTCCGGGCCGAACCCGGTGTGCGTGCCGGGCGGCGGATCTTTCTACTGCGCGGGGGAAAACGCCCTGCCGATGCGTGTGGACGCCGCGACCGGCCGGACCCTCTGGCGGGCCGCCGCCCGGCCCGAGAACACCCCGCTCGACCGCTACGGGGCCCACGTCCTCGGCGTGCGCGACGGCGTGCTGCTCGTGCGGGAGACCATCGGGAACGCCGCCGGCGACGACGACACGACCACCGTCTCCGCCCTCGCCGTCGACAGCGGCAGGCGGCTGTGGTCCCGGCAGGTCCAGAACCAGTACGTCGAGACGGCAGTCGTCGGCGGCCTGGTCCTCACCCCGGACGGCTCCGCCGTCACCGCCCGCTCCCCGCGTGACGGCGCCGCACGGTGGAGCATCACGCTGCCCGCCGGCTACAACTGCACGTTCGTCCTCGACGGCGACCGCCCCTTCGCGGACTGCGCCGACTACCACACCCCGTCCGGCGCGCGGCGGCTGCTGTTCGCCCTCGATCCCGCCGACGGTGGGCTACGACGGCTGGGGTCCGCGCCCTCGGTCGCCGCGACCTACGCCGGGATGCTGGACGGACGCCTGGTGTTCCTCGAACGGCGCAGCACCGATCCGAACGCGGAGGACAACGCCTTCGTCCGAGCGGTGCTGATCGACCCCGCAGGCGGCCGGGCCCGCACCGTCAAGCTGTCCCAGCGGCAGGACGGGCACGTCGGTCTGGTGCAGGGCGTGTTGTGCTTCGTCACTTCCAACGGCCGGCTGACGGCCGTCTCGCCGCTGACCGGCAAGCCCCTGTGGAGCACCGCGACGACGCTGGAGCAGCCGGGCCCGCCGACCACCGACGGGCGCCGCAGCCTGTTCGTGGCCAGCGCGAGCGGACGGGTAGCCGCCCTGGACGCCCGCGCGGGCACGCTGCTGTGGGAGTCGTACCCGCGCGCGGGCCGCGTGGACAGTGTGAGCGGCTCGCTCGCGGACCCGGTCGCGCACAGGGGCACTCTGCTGGTGCCGACCCCCGACGGCACCCTCTTCACCCTCGACCCCGCGCACCCCGAGCGGAAACCCGCCTCGGGGTGACACGAAAGGCACTGCCTACGGCAGCGCCAGCATCCGCTCCAGCGCCAGCTTCGCGAACTTCTCGGTCTCCTTGTCGACCTCGATCCGGTTGACCAGGTTGCCCTCGGCCAGGGACTCCAGGGTCCAGACCAGGTGGGGCAGGTCGATGCGGTTCATGGTCGAGCAGAAGCAGACCGTCTTGTCGAGGAAGACGATCTCCTTGCCCTCGGGGGCGAAACGGTTCGCGAGGCGGCGGACCAGGTTCAGCTCGGTGCCGATGGCCCACTTCGAACCGGCCGGGGCGGCCTCCAGCGCCTTGATGATGTACTCGGTCGAGCCGACGTAGTCCGCGGCGGCGACGACCTCGTGCCGGCACTCGGGGTGCACCAGGACGTTCACGCCCGGGATGCGCTCGCGCACGTCGTTCACCGAGTCCAGCGAGAACCGGCCGTGCACCGAGCAGTGACCGCGCCACAGGATCATCTTCGCGGCGCGCAGCTCCTCGGCGGTCAGCCCGCCGTTCGGCTTGTGCGGGTTGTAGACGACGCAGTCGTCCAGGGACATGCCCATGTCCCGGACGGCGGTGTTGCGGCCCAGGTGCTGGTCGGGCAGGAACAGGACCTTCTCGCCCTGCTGGAACGCCCACTCCAGGGCCCGCTGGGCGTTGGAGGAGGTGCAGATCGTGCCGCCGTGCCTGCCGGTGAACGCCTTGATGTCCGCGGAGGAGTTCATGTACGACACCGGTACGACCTGCTCGGCGACGCCGGCCTCGGTCAGCACGTCCCAGCACTCGGCGACCTGCTCGGCGGTCGCCATGTCGGCCATCGAGCAGCCGGCCGCGAGGTCGGGCAGGACGACCTTCTGGTCGTCGGAGGTCAGGATGTCGGCCGACTCGGCCATGAAGTGCACACCGCAGAAGACGATGTACTCGGCCTCCGGGCGGGCGGCCGCGTCCCGGGCCAGCTTGAAGGAGTCGCCGGTGACGTCCGCGAACTGGATGACCTCGTCGCGCTGGTAGTGGTGGCCGAGCACGAAGACCTTGTCGCCGAGCTTCTCCTTGGCCGCGCGGGCACGCTCCACCAGGTCGGGGTCGGAGGGCGAGGGGAGGTCGCCGGGGCACTCGACACCCCGCTCGCTCTTCGGGTCGGCCTCGCGGCCGAGCAGCAGCAGGGCGAGCGGAGTCGGCTGTACGTCGAGCTCCGGGGTCTGGGCGGTGGTCACGACACGCACCCTTTCTGTTCTGCGGATGTTCTCTGCGGGAGTGCTTTTCGTCGAACTGACGCTATCTATCATAACCCGGTTCACGTCACTTTGACGATGGTCATAGCGTCGATGTGACATGAATCCTGGTGCCGCGGCGGCGGTGGCACTTCGGGTCGCTGTTCGCTTCCTCGCGGGTGTGCGAGCATGAAAGGACAGGGCGAACAACGAAGTAGTCGCTCGGCCCGGAATGAATCCGCGGCCCCGACGGTTACAACCGTCGGCAAGCAGTCTCCGTACAACCCGGGAGAGATGTAGATGTCCGTATCGGACGAGACCGGCACCGTCACCGACGGCATCATCCTGTCCGACGCCGCCGCGGCGAAGGTCAAGGCCCTGCTCGACCAGGAAGGCCGTGACGACCTGGCCCTGCGCGTCGCCGTTCAGCCCGGTGGCTGCTCCGGCCTGCGTTACCAGCTGTTCTTCGACGAGCGTTCCCTCGACGGCGACGTCGTCAAGGACTTCGGTGGCGTCAAGGTCGTCACCGACCGCATGAGCGCCCCGTACCTGGGCGGCGCGTCCATCGACTTCGTCGACACCATCGAGAAGCAGGGCTTCACGATCGACAACCCGAACGCGACGGGTTCCTGCGCCTGCGGCGACTCCTTCAGCTGAGCCGTCGCGCACGGCAGACGAACAAACACCGCGAAGGCGGCGGCCCCCTCCGACCGGGCCGCCGCCTTCGCGCGCTTCCGCGGCGTTCTCCGCTCCGCCGCGGCGCTTCCGCCCTACCGCACCCCGGCCGACGTCCGCGGCAGCCGCGCGCCGGGCTTCGCCTGCGGGATCTCCTGGCCGTCCGAGCCCACGACCTTCCGATCGCCCAGCGGCTCCTTCAGCTGCACCGTCCTCACCATCTCCTTGGCGATCATGATGCAGACCCTGTTCTTGTACGGCGTCTCGGTCACCGTCACGGTCACCTCGTCGGAACTCTCGCTCGCCGTCGCCGCGTAGTCGCCGCACACCCCGCCCGTGAAGGACACGGTCAGCGTCCTGCCGTCGGCGATGTAGCCCTCGACCTTCACGTCCCGGGTGGCCGGGGCGGAGGTCGAGGACGGGGTCGGCTCCGCTGAGGACGCGCCCGAGCCCAGGTACTTCGGGTCGATCGCCGGATACGTCACCGTGAAGGCGTCCGGCGCGCCCGCCGCCCGTACCTCGAACAGCCAGGACGGCACCAGCGCCGGCCGCCCGGACACGGTGTGCGAGGCCAGCCCGAAGACCGCCTTCTCGACGGTGACCGTGGTCTTCGCAGGCGTCGCCGTCGCCCCCGGGGTCCCCTGCCCGCAGGGCGCCTCCAGCCGGTCCTTCAGCGGTACGGGACTCGCGCAGCCGCCGATGCCCATGCGGTGGTCGGTGACGGGCGCCGAGTTCATCAGATCCAGCGTTTCGCGCGCCCCCAGCACGGGGTACGTGTCCCCCTTCACCGGCGCCTTCAACTGGCCGCTTCCGCCGACCACCTCGCCCTGCGCGCTCACCGTCAGCGCGGTGGTCCAGCCGTACGTGGGCAGTCCGCCGACCACCGGATCGGCGTTCACCATCCGCTGGGCGCCCATCACCCGGCTCGCGTCCACCTTCGCGTCGTCCTGACCCGCCGCCTTCAGCACCGGCGCCGCCGCCTTCTTCGCGGCCGCCTCGCTCACGGTGTCGACGGCCGGGTTGGCCGGGTCCTTGTGGCACACGGCGACATCGCGGCAGTCGTCGGTCCCGGCGGCGTACCGGTGGTAGGTCCACGTCCCGGGCGCCTGCTTGTCGACGACGAGACCGGGCCCGGACGGGTCCTTGCCGGGGCCGACCCGCCAGGCCTGCCCCTGCGCCACCGGCGCCCCGTCCAGCCCGAGCGCCTTCGCCAGCCGGGCGACCTCCTCCTCGGTGACCTCGCCGCCCGCCCGGTACACGGGCGCCGAGCCCGGTCCGCCGGGCAGAGTGCCGACGACCTTGTACGTCGCCCCGTACGGATTGGGCTCCCCGGGCGCGATCCCGTTCGAACCGCTGTCGCCGTAGCCGTCGAGGGCGAGCGGCGGGGGAGGGGTGCCGTCCCCGGAGGCCCCGGAGCCCGTACGGCCACCGGATCCGCCGGAGGCCGACGCGGCGAGGTAGGCCCCGCCACCGCCGACGAGCAGCACGGCGGCGGCGACGGACGCGACGAGCGCGGGGGAGCGGCGACGGGACGGACGCGGATGCTCGGCACCGGGATCGGGGGTGGCGTCCGGCACCGCGTCGTCCCCACCGTCGGCCGCGCCGCCTTCGCCTGCCGCGTCGGCAGCGCTGCCCTCATCGGCCCCCTCGGCCGTACCGTTCCCGGCAGCCGAGTCGGCAGCGCTGCCCTCATCGGCCGCGGAGGCCTCGCTCTCCTCGGCGGCCTCCTCTTTCTCAGCCGCCTCGGTGCCGCCGTCCGCCGGTTCCGCCGCCTCCGTGCCCTCAGAAGCGGCGTCCGGAGTCCCAGTGCCCTGCTCCGCCACGGCGCCCTGCTCCTCGGCGTCCTTGTCGGGTCGCTCCGTAGTCACCGCATCGCTCCTTCACGTGCTGTCCCAAAACCCTGACCCGGCCCTGTCAAAACGGCCGGAGAAGGGTCGTATCGCGCATCCCCTCGAAGGGGGACGGCGATGGGACGCGCCGGGGGAGCGCACGGTTCCCTCGCACGCGCCGATCCGGACCACCGCGCCGGTATCCGGACCACCGCACCGGCTCAGTCGCCGTAGTCGGACATCGCCTCCAGCAGCCTGGCCGAGGTGGAGGGCACCGTGACACCGTGGATGCGGGACGGGGAGACCGGAAGCGGAAGGACCCGGTCGGGAGCGGCCCAGTGCGGGACCATCCGGGCGCAGTCGCCCCACAGCGACGCCATGTCGCCTTCGAGGTCGACCGGGGCCGGTGCGTGGACCTTGAGGTTCGTCATACCGGAACCGTAAGCACCGATCCGCCCGTCGAGAAAGATCTACTATCGGGTAGTTCTGGCCACTTCGCAGCCTCGTCCCGGCCTGCTGGAGAGCTCCGCTACGACCCGGTAGCGTGAAGCGTCAACCCGCCTCCGACTCCCGCCACCGCACTTCCAACCAGCGCTATCGCGCACCCCCTTTAATTCACAGGAGAGTCAACGCCGTGCGCATCGCAGTCACCGGCTCCATCGCCACCGACCACCTCATGACCTTCCCCGGCCGCTTCGCCGACCAGTTCGTCGCGGACCAGCTGCACACGGTCTCGCTCTCCTTCCTGGTCGACAACCTGGACGTACGCCGGGGCGGCGTCGGCGCGAACATCGCCTTCGGGATGGGGCAGCTCGGCACGACCCCGATCCTGGTCGGCGCCGCCGGCTTCGACTTCGACGAGTACCGGGCCTGGCTGGACCGGCACGGCGTCGACACCGACTCGGTCCGTATCTCCGAGACCCTGCACACCGCGCGCTTCGTGTGCACCACCGACGCCGACCACAACCAGATCGGCTCCTTCTACACCGGCGCGATGAGCGAGGCCCGCCAGATCGAGCTGAAGACCGTCGCGGACCGCGTGGGCGGCCTCGACCTCGTCCTGATCGGCGCCGACGACCCCGAGGCGATGCTCCGGCACACCGAGGAGTGCCGCTCCCGGTCCATCCCCTTCGCCGCCGACTTCTCCCAGCAGATCGCCCGGATGAACGGCGACGAGATCCGGATACTGCTGGAGGGCGCCACGTACCTCTTCTCCAACGAGTACGAGAAGGGGCTCATCGAGACCAAGACGGGCTGGTCCGACGCCGAGATCCTGGCCAAGGTCGGCCACCGCGTCACCACCCTCGGCGCGCGCGGCGTCCGCATCGAGCGGATCGGCGAGGACCCGATCGAGGTCGGCTGCCCGGACGAGGAGCGCAAGGCCGACCCCACGGGCGTCGGCGACGCCTTCCGCGCCGGCTTCCTCTCCGGCCTCGCCTGGGGCGTCTCCCTGGAGCGCGCCGCCCAGGTCGGCTGCATGCTCGCCACCCTCGTCATCGAGACGGTCGGCACCCAGGAGTACCAGCTGCGCCGCGCCCACTTCATGGACCGCTTCACCAAGGCCTACGGCGACGACGCCGCCACCGAGGTCCGCAAGCACCTGGCCTGACTAGGACACCCGGCGGACCACGTAAGCGGCACCGCGGTCCGCCGGCTCCTCGCCCACGTACTCCTGCCCGCGCATCTCGCACCACGCCGGGATGTCCAGCCTGGCCGCCTCGTCGTCCGCCAGGACCCGTACGGTTCCGCCGACCGGGACCTCGCCCATGACCTTGGCCAGCTCGATGACGGGCAGGGGGCACAGCTTGCCCAGGGCGTCCACGACCAGGGCATCCCGGTGCCGCACGGTCGTGGGGGTCGGCGCCCCCAGCTTCTCCCGCACCGCCGCCACCGCGCCCGGCAGCACCTCGAGGAACCGCTCCACGTCCTCCGCCGCCGCCTCCGGCGGCAGGGAAACCCGCACATTCCCCTCACTCAGCACGCCCATCGCCTTCAGCACATGGCTGGGCGTCAGCGTGCTGCTCGTGCAGGACGATCCGGACGAGACGGAGAAACCCTGCCGGTCCAGCTCGTGCAGCAATGTCTCCCCGTCGACATAGAGACAGGAGAAGGTGACGATCCCCGGCAGGCGCCGTACGGCATCGCCCACCACCTCCACGTCCGGCACCAGTTCGGGCACCCGCACCCGGATCCGCTCCGTCAGCTCCCGCAGTCGTACCGCCTCCTGTGCGGCCTCGTCCCGTACCGCCCGCAGCGAGGCGGCCGCCGCCACGATCGCCGGAAGGTTCTCGAACCCGGCGGCCCGCCCGGACTCCCGCTCGTCGGCGGGCCCTTGGACGGCGAAACGCACACCTTTCCGGACGGCCAGCAGTCCGACTCCGGCCGGCCCACCCCATTTGTGGGCGCTCGCGGTCAGCAGCGACCAGTCACCCTCGACGGGCCCCCACCCCAGCGACTGCGCCGCGTCCACCAGCAGCGGCACCCCAGCCGCCCGGCACGCCTCGGCCACCTCCGCCACCGGCTGCACGGTCCCCACCTCGTGGTTGGCCGACTGCAGACACGCCAGCGCGGTGTCCTGCCGGAGCGCGGCGGCGTAGGCCACCGGATCCACGGCCCCCGCCCGGTCCACCGCCATGTGGGTGACGGTTCCGCCGCCGGCCTCATGCGTGTCGGCGGCATGGAGCACCGAGGAATGTTCGACGGCGGACACGATCAGGTGATGCCCGACCCGCCGCCGCCCCGCCAACACGCCCGCGACACCGGTGTGTACGGCCGCCGTGCCGGAGGAGGTGAAGACCAGCTCGTCGGCCCGGCATCCCACGGCCTCGGCGGCGGCCTCCCGCGCGGCGTCCAGCAGCAGCCGCGCCCGGCGCCCCTCCCGGTAGAGCCGGGAGGGATCGGCCCACCCCTCGTCCAACGAGGCCAACAACGCCTGACGAGCAACGGGATGGAGCGGAGCACTGGAGGCGGCATCGAAGTAGGGCACCCGCCAACGCTAACTCCCAGGGGCCGCGAGGCTGTGCCATCAGCGGCTCCGCCGCGGGCCCGACCAGCCACAACCGGCCCGCAGCCGCCAAACCAGCGAACCCCCACCCCACTAGGCACCCCTCCCCGCGAACCCTCGGAGAGCGTCGGCTAGGGTTTGGTCCGCATAAACATCCAAACCCCTGCCCGACGCAGGGCGGCGACCGACCACCGAAGAAGGCAGGCCGCAGCCAATACGCGCGGGCGAGACTCTCGGGAAGGCGCTACGTGAGTCCCAACGGCTCCGACCGCTCGCCGCGGCGCCCGATGCGGCGGAAGCTGCTGCAGGCAATGACCGCGGGCCTGGTCCTGGCGACCGCCACCGGTTGCACATACAAGGACTTCCCCCGCCTTGGTATGCCCACCCCGACCACGGAAGAGGCTCCGCGGATCCTCTCCCTGTGGCAGGGCTCCTGGGCTGCCGCGCTCGCCGTCGGCGTGCTGGTGTGGGGTCTGATCATCTGGAGCGCGATCTTCCACCGGCGCAGCCGGACCAAGGTCGAGGTTCCCCCGCAGACCCGGTACAACATGCCGATCGAGGCGCTGTACACGGTCGTCCCGCTCATCATCGTCTCGGTGCTCTTCTACTTCACGGCCCGTGACGAGTCGAAGCTCCTGAGCCTCACGGACAAGAAGCCCGACGTGACGGTCAACGTCGTCGGCTACCAGTGGAGCTGGGGCTTCAACTACATCACGCCGGTTCCCGGCGTGGCCGGCGACGCGAAGACCGACAAGAACCTCGCGGCGATCCCGGACCGGTTCAAGAACGAGTTCCCGGCGAACGCGGGCGGTGTCTACGACACCGGTACCCCCGGCACCCGGAACCCGCAGACCGGCAACCCGGGTCCGACCCTGTGGCTGCCCAAGGGCAAGACGGTCCGCTTCGTCCTCACCTCGCGTGACGTCATCCACTCCTTCTGGGTGGTGCCGTTCCTGATGAAGATGGACGTCATCCCCGGCCACACCAACTCCTTCCAGGTGACCCCCAACAAGGAGGGCACCTTCCTGGGCAAGTGCGCCGAGCTGTGCGGCGTCGACCACTCCCGGATGCTGTTCAACGTGAAGGTCGTCTCCCCGGACCGCTACGAGCAGCACCTCAAGGACCTCGCCAAGAAGGGGCAGACCGGTTACGTTCCCGCCGGCATCGCGCAGACGAGCCACGAGAAGAACCGGGAGACGAACAACCTGTGAGCATCCTCAACGAACCCCAGGGTGCCGCGGCAGCAGGGTCCCACTACGCGGACGAGCTGCCGGTCCGGCGCCAGAACCGCGGCGGTGTCGTGATCAAGTGGCTGACGACCACTGACCACAAGACGATCGGCACGCTGTACCTGGTCACGTCGTTCGCGTTCTTCCTGATCGGTGGTGTGATGGCGCTGCTGATGCGCGCCGAGCTCGCCCGCCCCGGTCTGCAGATCATGACGAACGAGCAGTTCAACCAGGCGTTCACGATGCACGGCACGATCATGCTGCTGATGTTCGCGACGCCGCTGTTCGCCGGTTTCACGAACTGGATCATGCCGCTGCAGATCGGCGCCCCGGACGTGGCCTTCCCCCGGCTGAACATGTTCGCCTACTGGCTGTACCTGTTCGGCTCGACCATCGCGGTGGGCGGCTTCCTGACCCCGCAGGGCGCGGCCGACTTCGGCTGGTTCGCCTACTCCCCGCTGTCGGACGCGGTCCGCTCGCCGGGCGTCGGCGCCGACATGTGGATCATGGGTCTGGCCTTCTCCGGCTTCGGCACCATCCTCGGCGCGGTCAACTTCATCACCACGATCATCTGCATGCGCGCGCCCGGCATGACGATGTTCCGCATGCCGATCTTCGTGTGGAACGTGCTGCTGACCGCGGTGCTGGTCCTGCTCGCCTTCCCCGTCCTGGCCGCCGCGCTGTTCGCGCTGGAGGCGGATCGGAAATTCGGGGCACACGTCTTCGACTCGGCCAACGGCGGAGCCCTGTTGTGGCAGCACCTCTTCTGGTTCTTCGGCCATCCAGAGGTGTACATCATCGCGCTGCCGTTCTTCGGCATCATCTCCGAGGTCATCCCGGTCTTCTCCCGCAAGCCGATGTTCGGCTACATGGGCCTGATCGGCGCGACCATCGCGATCGCGGGTCTGTCCGTGACGGTGTGGGCCCACCACATGTACGTCACCGGCGGTGTGCTGCTGCCGTTCTTCTCCTTCATGACGTTCCTCATCGCGGTCCCGACCGGTGTGAAGTTCTTCAACTGGATCGGCACCATGTGGAAGGGGTCCTTGAGTTTCGAGACACCGATGCTCTGGGCGACCGGCTTCCTGATCACCTTCACCTTCGGCGGCCTGACCGGCGTCATCCTGGCCTCGCCGCCGATGGACTTCCACGTGTCCGACTCGTACTTCGTGGTGGCGCACTTCCACTACGTCGTCTTCGGCACCGTCGTCTTCGCGATGTTCTCCGGCTTCCACTTCTGGTGGCCGAAGATGACCGGCAAGATGCTCGACGAGCGCCTCGGCAAGATCACGTTCTGGACGCTGTTCATCGGCTTCCACACCACGTTCCTGGTGCAGCACTGGCTGGGCGCCGAGGGTATGCCGCGCCGGTACGCCGACTACCTGGCGGCCGACGGCTTCACCGCCCTGAACACGGTGTCGACGATCGGCTCGTTCCTGCTCGGCATGTCGATCCTGCCGTTCCTCTACAACGTGTGGAAGACCGCCAAGTACGGCAAGCCGGTCGGCGTCGACGACCCGTGGGGCTACGGCCGTTCGCTGGAGTGGGCGACGTCCTGCCCGCCCCCGCGGCACAACTTCCTCACCCTGCCGCGGATCCGCAGCGAATCCCCGGCGTTCGACCTGCACCACCCGGAGATCGCCGCTCTCGACCAGCTCGAGAACGCACCTCGCGGTGAGAAGGCTCTGGCTGGTGGCAAGGAGGCCGGCAAGTGAAGATCCAGGGCAAGATGTTCATGTGGCTGAGCGTCTTCCTGCTCGTCATGGCGGTCGTCTATGGCGTGTGGTCGAAGGAGCCGGCCGGCACCACGGCCCTTTTCCTGGCCTTCGGTCTGAGCATCATGGTCGGCTTCTACCTGGGCTTCACCGCCCGGCGGGTCGACGTGGGCGCGCAGGACAACAGGGATGCCGACGTCGCGGACGACGCCGGCGAGGTCGGGTTCTTCAGCCCGCACAGCTGGCAGCCGCTGGCCCTCGGCGTGGGCGGCGCGCTGGCCTTCCTGTCGGTCGCGATCGGCTGGTGGCTGCTGTACTTCTCGGCGCCGGTCATCCTGATCGGCCTGTACGGCTGGGTCTTCGAGTACTACCGCGGTGAGAACCGCACCCAGTAGCACGCGAGGAACGCGTCGGGAGCCCGGACACTCCGTCAGGAGCGTCCGGGCTCCCTCGTTTGCAGCAACACCGTTCCCCCATACGCGTCACCCGGCGCGCCGTGCCCGACCCCGCTCCCTAGCGTCGGGGTCATGAACACATCTCCGCGCACCCGCACCGTCGTCAGCTGCACGATGCTGGTGATCGCCCTCGGCGCGGGCGTCACCGCTTGCGGCAGCGGCGGCAACCCGCTGACCTCGAAGCCGTACGACGCGTCGGACGAGATCTCCTTCAACGGGCCCTCCGGCGACCGGAAGAAGGCCGACCCGGACAAGCCCCTGGAGGTCACCACCGACGGCGACGGCCGCATCACCGACGTGACCGCCGTGGACGCCACAGGGCGCTACGTGACAGGCGAACTCTCTGCCGACGGCAGCCGGTGGCACAGCACCTCCCCGCTGGCCGCCAACGCCCACTACACGCTCCGCGTGAGCACCGAGGACGGCGACGGGGCACCCGGCCGCAAGGTCCTCGCCTTCGACACCAGTCAGCCGACCACCAAGAAGCGGCTGACGGTCGCCTTCGGCCCGGACTCGGGCACGTACGGCGTGGGCCAGCCGATCACCGCCAAGCTGGACAAGCCGGTCGCGGACAAGGCGCAGCGGGCCGTCGTCGAACGGGCCCTCAGGGTCGACTCCGTGCCCGCCGTGCAGGGCGCCTGGCACTGGGTGGACGACAAGGAGCTCCACTACCGCCCCAAGGACTACTGGCCCGCCCACGCCACCGTCTCGGTCCGCAGCGACCTCGACGGCGTCAAGATCGGCGACCGGCTGTGGGGCGGCAAGTCCAAGCCCCTGAAGCTCACCATCGGCGACCGCGTCATCGCCGTCACGGACGCCGCGTCGCACTCCCTGACGTTCTACAAGAACGACGAGGAGGTCAGGCAGATCCCGGTCACCACCGGCAAGCCGGGCTTCGACACCCGCAACGGCGTCAAGGTCGTGCTGGAGAAGCAACAGTACGTACGCATGCGCGGTACCACGGTGGGCATCGCCGAGGGCTCGGCGGACTCGTACGACCTGCCCGTCTACTACGCCACCCGGGTCACCTGGAGCGGCGAGTACGTCCACGCCGCCCCCTGGTCGGTGGGCTCCCAGGGGAACGCGAACGTCTCCCACGGCTGCACCGGCATGAGCACGGACAACGCCGAGTGGTTCTTCGACCACGTCCGCCAGGGCGACGTCGTCAAGGTCGTCAACTCCGAGGGCCACACGATGGAGCCCTTCGGCAACGGCTTCGGCGACTGGAACCTGGCCTGGAAGTCCTGGCGCAACGGCAGCGCGCTGGTCGCCGGGACACCGGACGGGCCGAGCCCGGCGGAGCGGGCCCGGCTGCGGCCGGAGAACGTCTGAGGAGGACCGGCTTCCTACGCGCTCTGACGAAGGTTCCTGCCGCGCATCAGGGAGGCCAGTGAGGACGCGAACTCCACGGGATCCACGGGCAGCGTCACCGCCGCGTCCGCGCGGCTCCACGTGGCCAGCCAGGCGTCCTGCGGCCGGCCGATCAGCAGCAGCACCGGCGGGCAGTCGAAGACCTCGTCCTTGATCTGCCGGCACAGGCCCATGCCGCCCATCGGCACGGCCTCGCCGTCCAGGACGCAGACGTCGATCCCGCCCTTGTCCAGCTCCTTGACGACGGCGGCCGGAGTCGCGCACTCCACGAACTCCACCACCGGGACGTCCGGCGCGGGCCTGCGCCCGGTCGCCAGCCGAACCTGCTCGCGAGTGTTGGAGTCGTCGCTGTAGACCAGCACCGTGGCGGTCGGCTGCATTGTTCCTCCGAGACGTCTGCGTCGTACGGAAAGGCCCGTTGCGGCGGATGTTACTCCGTTCAACACCACGTCAACACCGGTATGGACAGGAGCAACACTCCGAACGGCACCCCCCGGAGTGAGGGCGGGATAAGCGACCGACATAATGTCGGTCGTGGCGACAGCAACGACAGTAGAAACCGGGCACGCGCACCCGTCGGTCAACCGGCCGAACCTCACCAGCGTCGGAACCATCATCTGGCTGAGTTCCGAGCTGATGTTCTTCGCGGCCCTCTTCGCGATGTACTTCACCCTTCGATCGGTGACCGGTCCGGATCACTGGAAGGAGATGGCGAGCCATCTCAACCTTCCGTTCTCCGCGACGAACACCACGATCCTGGTGCTCTCCTCACTCACCTGCCAGCTCGGCGTCTTCGCCGCCGAGCGCGGGGACGTGAAGAAGCTCCGGGGCTGGTTCATCATCACCTTCGTCATGGGTGCGATCTTCATCGGCGGTCAGATCTACGAGTACACGGAGCTGGTGAAGAAGGACGGGCTCTCCCTGTCCTCCGACCCGTACGGCTCGGTGTTCTACCTGACCACCGGCTTCCACGGCATGCACGTGACAGGCGGCCTCATCGCCTTCCTGTTCGTCCTCGGCCGCACCTACGCGGCCAAGAGGTTCACCCACGAGCAGGCGACCGCGGCCATCGTCGTGTCCTACTACTGGCACTTCGTCGATGTCGTGTGGATCGGCCTCTTCGCCACGATCTACCTGATCAAGTAGCCGGGCCCGTCCCGCGTGCGCCCGCGCGGCGCACATCCAAAAGCATCGACGCAGAAGATCCTGACACCGGGGTAATCCGTGAAAAAGCTCTCCGCACGACGACGCCATCCGATGGCGGCGCTCGTCGTCCTACTCCTCGCGCTGGCATGCACCGGGGGGCTGTACGCCGTGTTCGCACCCGCGAGCAAGGCGCAGGCCGATGACACCGCCCAGTCCCTTGCCATCGACGAGGGCAAGAAGCTCTACGCCGTGGGCTGCGCAACCTGCCACGGAACCGGCGGTCAGGGCACCACCGACGGTCCGAGCCTGGTGGGTGTGGGCGCCGCGGCCGTCGACTTCCAGGTCGGCACCGGCCGTATGCCGGCCCAGCAGCCGGGTGCGCAGGTCCCGAAGAAGAAGGTCATCTACACGCAGGCCGAGATCGACCAGCTCGCCGCGTACATCTCCTCCCTGGGCGCCGGCCCGTCCGTCCCCACGAAGGCGCAGTACGGCCCCGACGGTGCCGACATCGCCAAGGGCGGCGAGCTGTTCCGCACCAACTGCGCGCAGTGCCACAACTTCACCGGCAAGGGCGGTGCGCTCACGCACGGCAAGTTCGCGCCGAACCTCGACGGTGTCGCGCCGAAGCACATCTACGAGGCCATGCAGACCGGCCCGCAGAACATGCCGTCGTTCCCCGACACCACGCTGTCGGAGCAGAACAAGAAGGACATCATCGCGTACCTGAACGCGGTCAACGGAGACGACACCGAGAGCCCCGGCGGCCTTGAGCTGGGCGGACTCGGCCCGGTCTCCGAAGGCCTGTTCGCCTGGATCTTCGGACTCGGCGCGCTGATCGCGGTCGCCGTCTGGGTCGCCGCTCGGACCGCAAAGGCCAAGAAGTCATGAGTAGCCAAGACATTCCAGAAGAGAACCTGCCCGCTGAGCAGGATGCGCACGGCGCCGTAGGCATCGCGGACGAGAAGGACCCGTTCGCCGACCCCGGCCTGCCGCCCCACGAGCACCGGATCCAGGACATCGACGAGCGGGCCGCCAGGCGGTCCGAGCGCACGGTGGCCATGCTGTTCACGGTGTCGATGCTGGCCACGATCGGCTTCATCGCCTCCTACGTGGCGATCCCGCACGACAAGGCCATCTACGTCTTCCCGATCGGCCACATCAACGCGCTGAACTTCGCGCTCGGCCTGACCCTCGGTCTGGCCCTGTTCGCGATCGGCGCGGGCGCGGTCCACTGGGCCCGCACCCTGATGTCCGACGTGGAGGTCGCGGACGAGCGGCACCCGATCGAGGCCTCGCCCGAGGTCAAGGCCAAGGTCATGGCCGACTTCAGGCAGGGCGCCAAGGAGTCCGCGCTCGGCCGCCGCAAGCTGATCCGCAACACGATGTTCGGCGCGCTGGCCCTGTTCCCGCTCTCCGGCGTCATGCTGCTGCGCGACCTCGGTCCGCTGCCGGGCACCAAGCTCCGCCACACGCTCTGGTCCAAGGGCAAGCTTCTCGTCAACATGAACACCAACGAGCCGCTGCGTCCCTCCGACGTCGCCGTCGGCTCGCTCACCTTCGCCAAGCCCGAGGGCCTGGAGGAGAAGGACGAGGACTTCCAGACCGAGATCGCCAAGGCGGCCCTGATGATCGTCCGGCTGCAGCCGGAGAACATCAAGGACAAGCAGGAGCTCGACTGGTCCTACCAGGGCATCGTCGCGTACTCGAAGATCTGCACCCACGTCGGTTGCCCGATCTCCCTGTACGAGCAGCAGACGCACCACGTGCTGTGCCCCTGCCACCAGTCCACCTTCGACCTCTCCGACGGTGCCCGGGTGATCTTCGGCCCCGCCGGTCACGCCCTGCCGCAGCTGCGCATCGGCGTGAACAGTGACGGTTACCTCGAAGCGCTCGGCGACTTCGAGGAGCCCGTCGGTCCTGCCTTCTGGGAGCGCGGATGAGCACCAACCAAAACACCGAGGCCCGGCGCGGCAAATCGCCGGCCGGCGAGCGCGTCGCCGACTGGGCCGACGGCCGACTGGGGATCTACTCCCTGGCCAAGACCAACATGCGCAAGATCTTCCCCGACCACTGGTCGTTCATGTTGGGCGAAGTGTGCATGTACAGCTTCATCATCCTCATCCTCACGGGTGTGTACCTGACGCTGTTCTTCCACCCGTCGATGAACGAGGTGGTGTACCACGGCAGCTACATCCCGCTGCAGGGCCAGATGATGTCCGAGGCGTTCAACTCGACCCTGCACATCTCCTTCGACGTGCGCGGTGGTCTGCTGATCCGGCAGATCCACCACTGGGCCGCGCTGATCTTCCTCGCGGGCATGTTCGTGCACATGATGCGCGTGTTCTTCACCGGCGCGTTCCGCAAGCCGCGTGAGGTCAACTGGCTGTTCGGCTTCCTGCTGCTGGTCCTGGGCATGTTCACCGGCTTCACCGGTTACTCGCTCCCGGACGACCTGCTCTCCGGCACCGGTGTCCGCTTCATGGAGGGCGCGATCCTGTCCGTGCCGGTCGTCGGCACGTACCTGTCGATGTTCCTCTTCGGCGGCGAGTTCCCGGGCGGCGACTTCGTGGCCCGGTTCTACTCGGTCCACATCCTGCTGCTGCCGGGCCTGATGCTGGGCCTGATGGTGGGCCACCTGATCCTGGTCTTCTACCACAAGCACACGCAGTTCGCGGGCCCCGGAAAGACGAACAACAACGTCGTCGGCATGCCGCTGCTGCCGGTGTACATGGCGAAGGCCGGCGGTTTCTTCTTCCTGGTCTTCGGCGTCATCACCGCCATCGCGGCGATCGCCTCGATCAACCCGATCTGGGCCATGGGCCCCTACCGTCCGGACCAGGTGTCCACCGGCGCCCAGCCCGACTGGTACATGGGCTTCTCCGAGGGCCTGATCCGTACGATGCCGGGCTGGGAGATCAACCTCTGGGGCCACACCCTCGTCCTGGGCGTGTTCATCCCGCTGGTGGTCTTCCCGCTGGTCCTGGTCGCGATCGCGGTCTACCCGTTCATCGAGTCCTGGGTCACCGGCGACAAGCGCGAGCACCACATCCTGGACCGTCCGCGCAACGCCCCGACGCGTACCGCGTTCGGTGCCGCGTGGATCTCCTGGTACTTCGTGCTGATGGTCGGTGGCGGCAACGACCTGTGGGCCACGCACTTCCACCTGTCGATCAACGCGATCACCTGGTTCGTGCGCGTCGGCTTCTTCGTGGTGCCGGTGCTCACCTTCGTCGCCACCAAGCGGATCTGCCTCGGCCTGCAGCGCCGGGACAGGGACAAGGTGCTGCACGGCCGCGAGTCCGGCATCATCAAGCGCCTGCCGCACGGTGAGTTCATCGAGGTGCACGAGCCGCTCAGCCAGGAGGCGCTGCACACCCTCACGGCGCACGACCAGTACAAGCCGGTCGAACTCGGCCCGACGGTCGACGCCAACGGCGTCGAGCGCAAGGTGAAGGGCTCCCAGAAGCTGCGCGCCAAGCTCAGCGAGGCGTACTTCGGCGAGGAGTCCCAGATCCCGAAGCCGACCGTCGAGGAGTACAAGGAGATCACGAGCGGCCACGGCCACCACTGATCGCTGCGCTCGCCACGCGCACACCAAGGGCCCCCGTCCGATCTTCGGACGGGGGCCCTTCCCCGTGCCCCGACCTGGATAGGGTGGGCACACACTGCGTTACGTCCACGACACGTCTACGACCATCAGGAGCGGCCCCATGAGCGCTGTGACCCCCGCTGGAGGCGACACCGCGGCGGGCCGCTCCTGGCCCCTGCTGCTGAACGGCCTGCTGAACGGCAAGGACCTGTCCACCGACGACACCGCCTGGGCGATGGACCTCATGATGCGCGGCGAGGCGACCGACGCGCAGATCGCAGGCTTCGTGGTGGCGATGCGGGCCAAGGGCGAGACGGTCGAGGAGATCAACGGCCTGGTCCGCACGATGTACGAGCACGCGAACGTCATCGAGGTGCCGGGCCCGACCGTCGACATCGTCGGCACGGGCGGCGACGGCGCGAAGACGGTGAACATCTCCACGATGTCGTCGATCGTCGTCGCGGGCACCGGGGCGCGGGTGGTCAAGCACGGCAACCGGGCCGCGTCCTCGGCGTCCGGGGCGTCCGACGTCCTGGAGAAGCTGGGCGTCAACCTGGAGCTGCCCGTGAAGCGGGTTCCCGAGGTGGCCCAGGAGGCCGGGATCACCTTCTGCTTCGCCATCAAGTTCCATCCGGCGCTGCGTCATGTGGGCGCCGCCCGGGGCCAGTTGGGCATCCGCACGGTGTTCAACGCGCTGGGCCCGCTGACCAACCCGGCGAAGGTGCGGGCGCAGGCGGTGGGCGTGGCCGATCCGCGCATGGCGCCGATCGTGGCCGGCGTCTTCGCCGAGCGCGGCAACTCCTCCCTGGTCTTCCGCGGCGACGACGGCCTCGACGAGCTGACGACGACGGCCACGTCGCGCGTCTGGATCGTCCGGGACGGCAAGGTCGCCGAGGAGTCCTTCGACCCCCGTGACGTCGGCATCGACCTGGTGCCGGTCGAGGCGCTGCGGGGCGGGGACCCGTCGTACAACGCGGAAGTCGCACGGCGGCTCCTGGACGGCGAGAGGGGCCCCGTGCGGGACGCCGTCCTGCTGAACTCGGCGGCCGCCCTGGTGGCCCTCGAGCCGACGGGGGCGTCCCTCGCCGACCAGTTGCGGGCCGGCATGGCGAAGGCCGCCGAGTCCGTCGACTCCGGCGCGGCCAAGCGCGTGCTGGAGCGCTGGGTGGCCGCCAGCAACGCGTAGCGGCAGTCGAGCGCGGTCCCGTCATCCGGACACGGGTTGCGGGACCGCGATCACTTCACGTACGTTCCTGTACCAGGTCATGAGTGACAGTCATGAGGCCCCGGCCGACTGTCCGGCAACCCTCCGTCCGTGGCGGGGTGCCCCGGGTGAAGACCAGGCCGTAGGCAGCGAGGTCTACGGCAAGCGCGGATCCCTCACGAACCGGGGATCCTGGTCGTCGAGGAGTCTTCCGTGAGCAAGCGAATGCGATAGGGCCGCAGAGCCCCGCCTCCGCGCACCCCTTTTCTCTTTCCGGCCCGCACGCGCGTGCCCTTTCACGGGAGTTCCCCCATGTCTGTCTCCACCGCTGCCTCCGCCCAGACCGTTTGCGCCCCTCTGTCCGTTCTGGGCAGGGATGTCACCGTCCCGCTCGTCACCGGTGGCGAGGTGACCTACGCGGCGCTCGACTACGCGGCCAGCGCGCCCGCCCTGCAGCGCGTCTGGGACGACGTCGCGGCCTACGCCCCGTACTACGGCAGTGTCCACCGCGGTGCCGGCTACCTCTCCCAGCTGTCCACCGACCTCTTCGAGAACGCCCGCGGGACGGTCGCCGAGTTCCTCGACTGCCGCGCCGACGACCAGCTGGTCTTCACCCGCTCGACGACGGACTCCCTCAACCTCCTCGCCCGCGCCCTGCCCGCCGACTGCCGGGTCTTCGTCTTCGAGACCGAGCACCACGCGAGCCTGCTGCCCTGGCAGGACGCCCACGTCAGCTACCTCGACGCCCCGCGCACCCCGCGGCAGGCGGTCGAGACCCTGGAGCGCGCCCTCGCCGAGCGGGACCCCCACGGCCCGGCCCTGGTCTGCGTCACCGGCGCCTCGAACGTCACCGGCGAGCTGTGGCCGGTGCGCGAGCTGGCCGCGGCGGCGCACGCGCACGGCGCCCGCATCGTCCTGGACGCCGCCCAGCTCGCCCCGCACCACCCCGTCTCCGTCCGTGACCTGGACGTCGACTGGATCGCCTTCTCCGGCCACAAGCTGTACGCCCCGTTCGGGGCCGGAGTCCTGGCCGGTCGCGCCGACTGGCTGCGCGAGGCCGACCCCTACCTCGCGGGCGGCGGCGCCAGCCGCAAGGTAACCCGGCGCGAGGACGGGGGAGTGGACGTGGAGTGGCACGAGAGCGCGGCCCGTCACGAGGCCGGCTCCCCGAACGTCATCGGCGCCTACGCCGTCGCGTCGGCCTGCAAGGCCCTCACGGAGGCCGGCTTCGACACCCTGGTGGCCCGCGAGCGGTACCTGATCGGCAAGGTTCGGGCGGGGCTGGCGGAGGTCCCGCAGGTGAAGGTGCTGTCCCTCTTCGGCGATGACGCCGACCGGGTCGGCGTCATCTCCTTCGTCGTCGAGGGCTGGAACAGCTCCCACTTCGCCGCGGCCCTCTCCGCCGAGTACGGCATCGGCGTCCGCGACGGCCTCTTCTGCGCCCACCCGCTGGTCCGCACCCTGCTCGGCTCCGACCCGCAGACCCAGGGCGAGTGCGGCGCCCCCGAGGCCGCGCCGGGCGAGAAGTCCCTGAACGCGATCCGGGTGAGCTTCGGCGCGGGCACTCCGGACGAGCACGTCGAGCGCTTCGTCGGCGCCGTGAAGGAACTGGTGAGCGCCGGCGCGAAGTGGACCTACCGCACGGAGGACGGCCGCTGCGTGCCGGCGGTCTGACCGGACGGTGTCAGGAGGCGGCGGTCAGGAGTCGAGACCGATCGCGAACGCCGCCTCCAGGTCGTGCTGGGAGTAGGTGCGGAACGCGACGTGCGTGTCCGTGGCCTCGACACCGGGGATCTTGCTGATCGAACCCGGGATGACCTCCGCCAGGTCCTCGTGCTGCTTCACCCGCACCATCGCGATCAGGTCGTAGGTGCCGGTCACGGAGAAGACCTCGCTGACGGAGTCCAGCGCGGCGATCCGCTCCGCGATCTCGGGGATCCGGTCCACGCTGGTCTTGATCAGGACGATCGCGGTGATCACGGCTGGTTCTCTCCCTCGGGGGCCGGAGCTGGGGCGGCCTTCACTTTAGTCGTACGTCGCAAACCCGCCCACGCGCCGACGAAGCCCAGCCCGAAGCCCACCAGGTGCGCCAGGTACGCCACCCCCGGCCCGTCCGGCGCCCGCCCCGCCGCCAGCCACTGCAGGCTCGCCCAGAACGGCAGCACGACCCACGCGGGGAAGCGCAGCGGGAGGAAGAAGAGGAACGGGAGCAGGCTTGTGACCCTGGCCCCCGGGAAGAGGTACAGAAAGGCGCCCAGGACCGCCGAGACCGCCCCGGACGCGCCGACCAGCGACTGCCCCGAGGTGGAATTGGCCGCCGCGTACCCCAGCAGGGCCAGGTAGCCGCAGCCGACGTAGAAGACGGTGAACCGCACGCGGCCCATGCGTTCCTCGGTCATCACACCGAAGACGAACAGGAAGAGCATGTTGCCCAGCAGGTGCACCCAGCTGCCGTGCACGAAGAGGGCCGTCGCGGGGGTCAGGGCGGCCCTGGGGGAGCCCGCGAAGAGCTCGGCGGGCACCACGCCCCAGCGGTGGAAATAGGCGCGCTGCGCGGCGAGGAGCGCGTCGCCGGAGCCGTAGGCGGGATTCAGGCCCGCCGCCGGGCCGGCCACGAAGACCAGGCAGCACAGCGCGATCAGCGCGTAGGTCACGGGCGCCGAGGGACGCCGGATCGATCTGCTGACGGTCGCGCTCCAGGTGCCGATCATGAACACAGAGCATGACGTAACAGGACGCAGCCGCACAGACCGCCTCGCCGCCGTGGACGCACCAGCGGCAGGTTGCCGCCAGGCCGTAGGGTTACGGCCACACGCTCCAGGGAAACTGGCGCGTCACGGACACTAGAAGGAAGAGCACAGTCACGATGACGGTTCCCCTGCCGACCGCCACGACGCGGTGGCGCTGCACCCTCTGCGGCAACCTCACGCGCTTCGACGTGACCCGCTCGTCGAAGGTCGTCGAGTACGTCCACCTCGACCTCGCCGGTGAGCCGAAGGTCGAGGAGCGCGAGGTGGTCAGTGAGACCATCGAGTCGGTGCGCTGCCGCTGGTGCAACGCGGTGGATCAGGTGGAACTCGTGGACAGGCCGGGCGCCGACTCCTGACGGGAGCGGCCCCGCACAGCTGATGGGGTGTGACGGATGGTGGAGACACAAGGCGGGGGGCCGGGCGACGGCGCCGCCGAGGTGCTCGACCGTCCGCTGCCCGACGGTGTGCGCCGCAGAGTCGTGCAGATCGTCTCCGACGGGTTCGGCGGCCTGACCGTCGCCGAACTGCCCGCCCAGCTCAGGCAGTACGCCCGGTTCGCCCCGAACCGGCGGGCCAAGTTCGCGGGCAACGCCATGGCGGCCGCGCTGGAGACCGATCCGCTGTTCCGGCAGCGCATCGGGGAGAAGCTGAGAGAGGTCCAGCCGGAGCTCGCCGGCGCCCTCGACTCCGGCTCGCCGCCCCCGGCCGCGGATCCGCTCGACGTGGCGGCCGCGGCCTATGTTCTGCGGCCCACCGGCTGGGTCAAGCTCGTCACCGCGGCCGGCGAGGAGGCCCAGCGGGCCGACGCCGAGCGCGCCGACGAGGAGAGCCGCGCCGAGCTGGAGCGGCTGCGCGAGGAGCTCGCCGCCGCCCGCGACCAGACGCGCGCCGAGACCGAGCGGCTGCGCCTGGAGCTGGAGTCCGCCAAGAAGGAAGCGGAATCGCTTCACCGCAAGCTGCGCGCCGCCCTCAGCGACGTCAAACGCGGCGAGGCCGCCCTGCGCAAGGTCCAGGGCGAGATCGAGGCCGTGCGCGCCGAGGCGCAGGCGCAGGTGTCCCTCGCCGAGACCGAGAGCCGGCGGCTCAAGGGGCGGCTCGGGGAGGCGGAGGCGGCCCTGGAGGCCACGCGCAAAGCAGCGCGGGAGGGGCGCAGTGTCGAGGACATGCGCGTCCGTCTGCTTCTGGACACCGTTCTCGACGCGGCGCAGGGACTCCGGCGGGAACTCGCCCTGCCTCCCGTGTCCGTGAGACCCGCGGAAACCGTGGATGCGGTGGAACCGGGACGAATGACCCCGAAGGACATCGCCGCTCGCGCCCTGTCCGAGCACGATCCGGCCGTTCTCGACCAGCTGCTGGCCCTGCCGCAGGCGCACTTGGTGGTCGACGGCTACAACGTGACCAAGACCGGCTATCCCCAGATGCCGCTGGAGAAGCAGCGCCTCAGGCTGCTGGGGCAGCTCTCGCAGCTCGCCGCGCAGACCGGCGCCGAGGTCACCTGCGTCTTCGACGGGGCCGAGCTGGCCGCTCCCGTGCTGCTCGCGCCGCCGCGGGGCGTGCGGGTGCTGTTCTCCAAGCCGGGTGTCACCGCCGACGAGTTGATCCGGCAGCTGGTGCGCGCCGAGCCGCCGGGGCGGCCCGTCATCGTCGCCTCCACCGACCGGGAGGTCGCCGACGGGGTGGCCCGGGCGGGCGCCCGGCCGGTCGCGTCTGCCATGCTTCTGCGGCGGCTGTCCTGAAGGTCGAATTTGCGGGCCCGATGCCCGAATTGGCGGTATCGTCACGCAACGTAGTGTCAACCGCGCATCACTGCATGTGAGTTGTGTGTAAAGAATGCATGCCGTGACGAGATTTTGCTCCTGAGGATTTGAACTGATCACGAGTAGGTCACTAGGGTCTGGCCTCGAACCTCCGAGCGGGTGATCACTCAAAAGAAGGAGTTCACCTCCGTGGCGTCCCACCGTCGACCCAAGCAGCCGAGCCGAGCGCGTGTGACCGTGCTCACCACAGCAGCCGCTGCAGCCGTTGCCTTCAGCGCGAACGCCGCCAACGCGGCGCCGAGCGAGAAGCCCTCCAAGGACGAGGTCAAGGCGAAGGTCGACAAGCTCTACGAGCAGGCCGAGCAGGCCACCGAGAAGCTCAACGGCGCCAAGGAGAAGCAGGAGAAGCTCCAGAAGGAGATCTCCACCATCCAGGACAACGTGGCGCGTGGCCAGGAGGAGCTCAACGAGCTCCGTGACTCCATAGGCCTGGCGGCCGCCGCGCAGTACCGCACCGGCACCATCGACTCCTCCGTCCAGCTGTTCCTGTCGTCGAACCCCGACGACTACCTGGACAAGGCGTCCACCATGGACCAGCTCAGCGCCCAGCAGGTGGATGCGCTGAAGAAGATCCAGGAGAAGCAGCGCGAGCTCGCGCAGCAGCGCTCCGAGGCCTCCGACAAGCTCAAGGACCTCGCCGCCACCCGTGCCGCGTTCGCCGCGCAGAAGAAGGACGTCCAGGGCAAGCTCGCCCAGGCGCAGAAGCTGCTCAACTCCCTGACCGCCGCCGAGCGCGCCGCCCTCGCCGCCGCGGACCAGCGGGCCAGCCGCAGCGCGAGCCAGCGGGTGGACCTCGGCAACACGACGGCCTCCTCCAACTGGGCCCTCGCCGCCTTCCACGCCGCTCAGACCCAGATCGGCAAGCCCTACTCCTACGGCGCCACCGGCACCGCCTCCTACGACTGCTCGGGCCTGACCTCCTGGGCCTACGCCCAGGCCGGCGTCACCATCCCCCGCACCTCCCAGGAACAGGCCAACGCGGGCACGAGGATCTACAGCCAGAGCCAGCTCAAGGTCGGCGACCTCGTGCTCTTCTACGGCGACCTGCACCACGTCGGCCTCTACGCCGGCAACGGCATGGTCCTGCACGCCCCCCGCACCGGCACCAACGTGCGCTACGAGTCGATGGGCAACATGCCGTTCCAGTTCGGCGTGCGGATCTGACGCCGGCACCCCGTCGACCCGGTCACAACACGACCCCCGAACGGGCGAATTACGACAACTCGCGCTGACCCCGCGCCCCGCCGATGACCTGCGTCAGAGGCGGGGCGTCACTGTGTGTGGCCGTGGAGGTCTTTGGCCGGGGCCCTTCCGCGCGGCTACTGTCTGCCGCGTTTCCCCGCCACGGCGGAGAGGCAGTTCCTGTCGCCAACGGAAGGAGCGCGGGTCGCGTGGGGTCCCATCGCAGCCTTGCACCGTCGTCCGGGTTCAACCGGGGCGCCGGCGCCGCCCTGTGTGTTCTGTCCGCCGCGGCCGCCGCCCTCGGTGCCGTGCCGGCGAACGCCGCGCCGCACGGCGACACCAAGGCCGAGGTGGACCGTCTCTACGAGGAGGCCGAGAAGGCCACCCAGGCCTACGACAAGGCCGACGAGACCGCCGGCACCCTGCGCCGAGAGGTGCGCGACGCCCAGGACAAGATCGCCCGCCGGCAGCTGCGCGTCAACTCCATGCGGGAGACGCTCGGTTCGCTGGCCGGCGCCCAGTACCGCTCCGGCGGCATCGACCCGACCGTCGCCCTGCTCTTCTCCGACGACCCGGCCGACTACCTCGACAAGGCCTCCGTCCTCGACCGGATCAGCGTCCGCCAGGCCGACCAGCTGAAGGACCTGCAGTCCGCGATGCGCGAACTCGCCCAGGAGCGCACGGAGGCCGCCCGCAAGCTCGCCGAACTGGAGCGCAGCCGCAAGGCGGTCATCTCGCACAAGCGGACCGTCGAGCACAAGCTCGCCCGGGCCCGCGAACTGCTCAACTCCCTGCCGTACGCCGAGCGCGCCGCCTACGACCGGGCCTCCCGCTCCGGCCGCGACGGCATCCCCGACCTCAGCGGTGTCGTCCCGCCCGACAGCCGTGCGGCCGCCGCCATCGCCGCGGCCCGCTCCGCGCTCGGCAAGCCGTACGTCTGGGGCGCCGCCGGTCCCTCCGGCTTCGACTGCTCGGGCCTGATGCAGTGGTCGTACGCGCACGCCGGCATCCATCTGCCGCGCACCTCGCAGGAACAGCGGTACGCCGGACACCAGGTCCCGCTCTCCCAGGCGCAGCCCGGTGACCTGGTCGTCTACCGGTCCGACGCCAGCCATGTGGCGATGTACGTGGGCAACGGCCAGGTGATCCACGCGCCCTATCCGGGCGCCCCCGTGCGCTACGACCCCGTCGACATGATGCCGGTGTCGTCCGTCACCAGGGTCTGACCACGGCGCCGAATCCGCCTTACGATCGGGAAGTGGCTGGTCGTGGGCGGGTGTCGAGGTGGCGGGCGGTGGCGCTCGCGCTGCTGCTCGTCTGCCTGACGGCCTGCGCCGGGCAGTCGGCCGGCGACAGCGGCCGGGCGGACCTGCAGCGTGTCCTCGACCGGCGGTCCACCGCCGTCCTCGACCGCGACCGCGCGGCCTTCCTGAGGACGGGCGCGCTCGGCTGGTTCGAGAACCTCCGCGGGGTGCCCCTGGCCTCCTGGTCGTACCGGGTGACCGGCCTGCACCGCAGCGGCGACGAAGCCACAGCCGACGCCGAGTTGCGCTACCGCATCCTCGGCTACGACAACGCCCCCGTCACCGTCGGCCGCACCCTCACCCTGTCCCGGCGGCCGGGCGGGCAGTGGTCCGTGAGCGCGGACGTCCCCGCCACGAAGGCCCCCCAACAGCTGTGGGACCAGGGCGAGGTGACCGTCGTCCGCGGCAGGCGCAGCCTCGTCCTGGGCACCGGCCAGTCCAGCGAGCAGCTGCACATGTACGCGGACCTCGCGGACCACGCCGTACCGGCGGTGTCGGGGGCGTGGGGCACCGACTGGACCCGGCGCGTCGTCGTCGAGGCGCCGAAGTCGCTGCAGGGCATGGCGGGCCTGCTCGGCTCGCCCGCATCCCAGTACCGGGGGATCGCGGCGGTGACCACGGGCGAGGTGGGCGGCCCGCCGACCGCGCCCGCGGACCGCGTCATCGTCAACCCGGACGCGTACGCCCTCCTCGGCCCCCTGGGCAAGCAGGTCGTGCTCACCCACGAGACCACCCATGTCGCCACCCGCGCCCACACCACCCCCGCCACGCCGCTGTGGCTGTCCGAGGGGTACGCCGACTGGATCGGCTACCTCGGCACCGGCCGCACCCCGGCCCAGGCGGCGCCCGAGCTGGCGCACGCGGTCGAGGACGGGCGGGTGCCGTCGGCGCTGCCGACCGACAAGGACTTCGGCTTCAGCGGCGACGCGACGAAGCTCGCCCAGGCCTACGAGGGCGGCTGGCTGGCCTGCCGGCTGATCGCCGCCCGGTGGGGCGAGGCGCGGCTCGGGGAGTTCTACCGAGCGGTCGGCGACCACAAGGTGCGGGATGGGTCGGTCGAGGGCGCGATGAAGAAGGTGCTCGGGACGACGCCGGAGAAGTTCACCGCGCAGTGGCGGGACTATCTGCGGGTCGAGCTCGGCTGAGCCGGGGCGGCCTCAACCGCCTTGCTCCAGGCGGTCGATGGCCTCCCGCAGCCAGGCCCGCTCCGCCTCGCCCGTGGCCCGCGCCACCCGCAGCATGCCCTCCCGGAAGAGGTCGCCCGTCTGCTCCGCGCGCACCGGTCTGCCGTCGTCGTAGAAGAAGCTGGACGGGGTCTCGAGGAACTCCAGCCGGCGGCGCAGGACGGCCGCCTGCTCGCCCCGGTCGGGGAGGTGGCGCAGGAAGGCCAGGACCGTGTTGAAGCGGACCTGGTCGGTGATCTCCGCCTGCTTGGGGTGGCGCAGGCGTTCCAGCAGGTCCTCGCGGCCCCTCCCGGTGAGGGAGAGCATGCGGCGCGGAGCCGCGCTCGCGCCGGGCTCGGTGTGCTGGTCGAGCTTGCCGGCGGCGACGAGGCGGGTGAGGGCCGGGTAGAGGGCGCCGTCGCTGACCGGGCGGACGTGGCCGCTGAGCCCCTTGATGCGCTCCTTCAACTCGTAGCCGTGCAGCGGCTGTTCGGCCAGGAAGCCGAGGATCGACAACTCCAGCAACGTTCTTCCCTCCTTGCGGGCGCGATGACCCCATGGTACCTCTTATCGAGCTACCTCTAATCGAGGTAGCTCATATCGAGGGGATCGTCTCATGAACGCTCATCGCAGGCAGCTCGTCACGCTCGCCCGCCCGGTCTACCTCTCGCTCCTCGCCACGGTCGCCGCCGGGATCATCAACACCGTCTGGGTCTCCCGGCTCGGCGGCGCGGCCGTGGCCGCCGTGGCCGTCGCGACCAACACCGAGAACGTCCTGCTCGGCGTTTCGCTGGTGTTCGCCTCCGGTACGACCGTGCTGGTCGCGCACGCCAGAGGCGCCCGGGACGCGGGGGCGGTGCGGGCGGCCGTGCGCGGCGGCTGGGCGCTGTGCGCGCTGGTGACGCCGGCGGTCGTCGCGGCCGGGCTGCCGCTGCGCGAGCCGCTGGCCCGGCTGGTGCTGGGCGGGGGCGACGGAGCGGCCGTCCCGCTCGCCGTCGCCTACTTCGCGATCTCCCTGCCGGGCATCGCCGTCTTCTTCGCGCAGAACCTCGTCGACGGCATCCTCAAGGGCGCCGGGGACACCAGGACCCCGATGCGGCTGGCGCTGCTCGCCAACGGGCTGATCCTGGTCTGCGACCCGTTCCTGATCCAGCTGTACGGGGTGCGGGGCGCCGCCGCCTCGACGGTGCTGTGCCGGTGCGTGGCGCTGGGGGCGGGCCTGGGCGTGCTGCGGCGCAACGCCCTGCTGTGCGCGGCCGCGGGGGCCCGGCCCGCCGAGGGGACCGGCAGGGCCCTGCGCCGGACGCTCACCACCGGGCTGCCGATGTCCGCCGACTTCACCGTCCGGCAGGGTGGGGCGCTGGTGCTGGTCGCCATCGTGGCGCGGCTCGGGGTGACGGCGGTGGCCGCCTACGCGATCGCGTACAAGGTCATGTACGTCGCCACCATGGCGTTCTACTCCGTGCGGCAGGCGGCGTCGATCCACACCGCCCACACGCGGGGAGCGGGGAAGGACGAGCGGCGGGCCATCGGGCGGGAAGCCGTGCTGCTCTCCGGGGCGGTCGCGGTGGCGGCGGTCGTGCTGCTGGGGGTCGCGGGACCCTGGGTCATGGCCGCCTTCGGCGCCGGCCCCGAGGTCGCCCACGCCGGCGTGCTCTTCCTGCGCTGCGTCGGACCGTACCTGCTGCTGATGGCCTGCTTCATCGCGCTGGGCGGCGTCTTCGAGGGCAGCGGGGGAGCGCCGGTGCTGCTGCGCGTGACACTGCTCGG
The DNA here is from genome assembly GCF_050214755.1 of Streptomyces sp. C1-1. Lineage (NCBI taxonomy): Bacteria > Bacillati > Actinomycetota > Actinomycetes > Kitasatosporales > Streptomycetaceae > Streptomyces > Streptomyces sp. C1-1. The sequence goes on from NZ_CP189826.1 coordinate 7,287,741, forward strand.
CACGGCACTGCAACTCCCGCTCGCCTATGGGCTGTCGGGGCTCGGCCTGCCCGGCGTGTGCCTGGCGCTGGCGCTCGCGATGGCGGTGCAGTGCGCGGTGGCGGGGGCACTGTTCGTACGGGCCGCACGACGCCCCGGCGGCGGATCCGGGCGACTGCGAGAACCCTCTTCCGGCCCGGTCGAGCCGGGGAAGCCGACGGCGCCCTCGCGAGGGGCCGCCGCGTGACGGAGCGGGCTGTGGCATCGGCGCGAGAACGTGCCGGGGTCCGTGCGCCGATCCGTCGGGCCGCCCCGCGTCAGGCGGGGGTGGAGGGCTGCTTCGTGCGGGTCGCCTGAGCCGGCAGGGCGGGCACGGGCTCATGGGAGACCGTGGAGCGCCACAGCTCCCGCGCGCCCAGCACGGCGGCCACGACCAGCAGGCCGTTGCGCAGGAACAGCAGGGTGATGCCCCGGGTGTCGCTCGCGACGACGTGCTGGAACCACAACGGGAACTCCAGCACCGTCACGAAGCACGCGGCGAGCGCGAGGTAGGCGGGCGCCCGCATCCGGCTGTCGCGGAAGCACAGGCAGACGGCGGCCGTGCCGACGAGCCACACCATGTACTGCGGGCTGATCACCCGGCTGGTGACGGTGAACATCAGCACCGCAACGAAGGCCGCGTCGGCGAGCGTGTTCGGCAGGAAGCGGGTCGCCATCAGCCGCCACAGCAGCAGCCAGCCGAAGGCGACGCCCGTGAGGAACAGGGCGCCCGTGCTGACGGCCGTCACCCACGGGCCGAGGAACTCGATGGAGCCGTAGTTGAGCAGCACCTGGCCGTCCCAGCCGCCGAAGTGGCGGGCGACGTGGATGACCAGCGAGCCGAGCGACTCGACCTCGGTGCCCCGGTTCTTCTGGAAGGTCAGGAACTCGAACGCACCCGGCATGAACATCGCGAACAGTCCCGCCACCGCGGCGACGGTCCCCGCGGCCCAGCCCCACGTGCTCCGCCTGCGGACGCCGAGCAGCAGCACCGCCGGCCACACCTTCAGCATGGCCCCGACGCCCACCAGCACGCCCGCCGCCCGCGGATGCCGGGCCGCGGCGAGCAGCCCGGCCACGGCCACCGCGGTCACCATCACGTCGTAGCGGGCGTACACGGTCGGCCCGAGCAGCGGCACGCCCACCACCCACACCCAGGCCCCGCGCAGCGTCCTGCCGGGGCGCGGGCCCGCGTACATCAGCAGGGACAGGACCACCAGGTCGGCGAGGCAGGCCAGGACGAAGAAGGCCTGTGCGTACTGCAGGAACGGCAGCAGCGCGGGGGAGAGGATCGCCAGGGCGGCGGCGGGCGGGTACTGCCAGGTGACGTCGCCCACGGGGAACGTTCCGGTGCGCAGGACGTCGTACCAGCCCTGGTAGATCACCGAGACGTCGCTCGTGACGTCGGGGCCCGGGAAGACCCACACCTTGAACACCCACAACAGCAGCACCAGCCTGGTCAGACCCCAGGTCATCAGCAGGCCCGTGAAAGACCGCCTCGCACCCGCACCGTCCACCTGAGCCCCTGCCTGTCCGCATCGTCTTGAGGGGAACATGATGTCCTGCCCGGCTGTGTGCTTGCCATAAACGTGGCCGGACGCGGCTGTGCGGACGGGCCGGACCCGCCGGCGCCACGGCGTTTGGATAGGGTCGTCGGCGTGCGCAAGACCCTGATCGTGACGAACGACTTCCCGCCCCGCCCCGGCGGCATCCAGGCGTTCCTGCACAACATGGCGCTGCGGCTCGACCCCGAGCGCCTCGTCGTCTACGCGTCCACGTGGAAGCGGAGCAGGGAGGGTGTCGAGGCGACCGCCGCCTTCGACGCCGAGCAGCCCTTCACCGTCGTACGCGACCGTACGACGATGCTGCTGCCGACGCCGGCGGCGACGCGTACGGCGGTCGGGCTGCTGCGCGAGCACGGCTGTACGTCGGTGTGGTTCGGGGCGGCGGCGCCGCTCGGGCTGATGGCGCCGGCGCTGCGCAGGGCCGGCGCCGAGCGGCTGGTGGCCACGACCCACGGGCACGAGGCGGGCTGGGCCCAGCTGCCCGCCGCACGGCAGCTGCTGCGCCGGATCGGCGAGGCGACGGACACCGTCACCTACCTCGGCGAGTACACGCGCTCGCGGATCGCCTCCGCCCTGACGCCGGCGGCGGCCGGGCGGATGGTGCAGCTGCCGCCGGGCGTCGACGAGAAGGTGTTCCACCCGGCTTCGGGCGGCGACGCCGTCCGGGCCCGGCTGGGGCTGACCGACCGGCCGGTGGTCGTGTGCGTGTCCCGGCTGGTGCCGCGCAAGGGGCAGGACACCCTCATCCTCGCGATGCCGCGTGTCCTGGCCGCCGAGCCGGACGCGGTACTGCTGATCGTCGGCGGCGGGCCCTACGAGAAGGACCTGCGCAAGCTGGCCGAGGAGACCGGTGTCGCCGGCTCCGTGCGGTTCACGGGCGCCGTGCCCTGGTCCGAGCTGCCCGCGCACTACGGCGCCGGCGACGTGTTCGCCATGCCGTGCCGGACGCGGCGCGGCGGTCTCGACGTCGAGGGGCTCGGGATCGTCTACCTGGAGGCGTCGGCTACCGGGCTGCCGGTGGTCGCCGGCGACTCGGGCGGCGCTCCCGACGCCGTGCTGGACGGCGAGACCGGCTGGGTGGTGCGCGGCGGCTCGGCGGAGGAGGCGGCCGAGCGGATCGTCGTCCTCCTCGGGGACGCGGAACTCAGGCGCCGGATGGGGGAGCGGGGGCGCGAGTGGGTGGAGGAGAAGTGGCGCTGGGACCTGCTGGCGGAAAAGTTGAAGACGCTGCTATAGAGGCCTAGCCGGAACCCGATAATCCGCCCATGCTGCGCGCATGACAGCAAAACTGATGCAGCGTCAGCTGACTAGACGTCACATACTGGGCATGGCAGCCCTCCAGGCCGCGGCCGCGGCCGGTCTCACCCGCATCGGTCTTCAGTCCGCTCAGGCCGCCGAAGAGGCGGCGGCCGTCGACAACGCACCCGCCATCGTGATCGGTTCGGGCTACGGAGGCGCCGTCGCCGCCCTCCGCCTCGCCCAGGCCGGCATCCGCACCCTGGTCCTGGAGATGGGCCGCCTGTGGAACACCCCCGGCGCCGACGGCAAGGTGTTCTGCTCCACCGCCAACCCCGACCAGCGCTCCATGTGGTTCCGCACCCGCACCGAGGCCCCGCTGGCCACCTTCCTGTGGCTGGACGTCGTCAACAAGGACATCAGCCCCTACCCCGGCGCCCTGGACCGCGTGCACTACGACAACATGTCCGTCTACGTCGGCCGGGGGGTGGGCGGCGGCTCGCTGGTCAACGGCTCGATGGCCGTGACGCCCCTGAAGTCGTACTTCGCGGAGCAGTTCCCCACCGTCGACGCGGACGAGATGTACCGCACGTACTACCCGCGCGCCAACTCCATGCTCGGCGTCAACACCGTCGACCCCACGTGGTTCGAGTCGACGGAGTGGTACCGGTTCACGCGCGTGTCCCGCAAGCACGCCCAGAACACCGGTCTGAAGACCACGTTCGTGTCGAGCGTCTACGACTTCGCCTACATGCAGCGCGAGGCGGCCGGCACGGCCACGAAGTCCGCGCTCGGGCAGGAGGTCATCTACGGCAACAACTACGGCAAGCGCAGCCTGGACAAGACGTATCTCGCCGCCGCGCTCGGCACCGGGAACGTCACCATCAACACCCTGGAGAAGGTGCGCTCCATCAGCCGGGCGAGCGACGGCAGCTGGGTGCTGACCGCCGACCGCATCGACCTGACCGGCGCGGTCGTGGAGACCAAGCAGTACGGCTGCACGTATCTCTTCCTCGGCGGCGGCAGCCTCGGCACCACCGAACTCCTCGTCCGGGCCCGGGACACGGGGGCGCTGCCCGCGCTGAACTCCAGCGTCGGGGCCGGCTGGGGCCCCAACGGCAACACCATGGTGGGCCGCGCCAACCACCTCTGGGACACCACCGGCGCCAACCAGTCGACCATGCCCGTCATGGGCATCGACGACTGGGCCAACGCCGACAACCCCGTCTTCGCCGAGATCGCCCCGCTGCCGACGGGGCTGGAGACCTGGGTCAGCCTCTATCTGGCGATCACCAAGAACCCGGAGCGGGCGAGCTTCACCTACGACTCCGCGAGCGGCGGGGTCAAGCTGGGCTGGACGGCGGCACAGAGCGCCGTCTCGGTCGCCATGGCCAAGAAGCTGTTCGACCGGATCAACGCGGCCAACGCGACCATCTACCGCTACGACCTGTTCGGCTCCGGCAGCAAGGTCTTCGCCGACGACTTCTGCTACCACCCGCTCGGCGGCTGCGTGCTCGGCAGGGCCACCGACGACTACGGGAGGGTGAAGGGGTATCCGAAGCTGTACGTCACCGACGGCTCGCTCGTGCCGGGCAACATCGGCGTGAACCCGTTCGTCACCATCACCGCGCTCGCCGAGCGCACGATGGCACGGGTCCTCGCCGAGGACACCTGAACCGGCCGGCGCTCTACTTCGCGTAGATCGCCTCGATCTCGCCCGCGTAGTCCTTCGCCACCACGTTCCGCTTCAGCTTCAGCGAGGGCGTCAGGTGGCCCGACTCCTCCGTGAACTGGGAGGACAGAATGCGGAACTTCCGCACCGATTCCGCCTTCGACACCGCGGCGTTGCCGTCGTCGACAGCGTCCTGGATCGCCGCGAGCAGATCCGGGTCCTCGCGCAGCGACGCCGCGGTCACACCCTCGGGCTTGCCGTGCTCGGCGGCCCAACGGCCCAGGAACTCCTCGTCGATGGTGACCAGCGCGCCCACGAACGGCCGCCCGTCGCCCACCACCATGCACTCCGCGACCAGCGCGTGCGCCCGGATGCGGTCCTCGATCACGGCGGGGGCGACGTTCTTGCCGCCCGCGGTCACGATGATCTCCTTCTTGCGGCCGGTGATCCTCAGGTAGCCGTCCTCGTCGAGGGTGCCGATGTCACCGGTGTGGAACCAGCCGTCGGTCAGCGCCTCGGCCGTGGCGGCCTCGTTGTTCCAGTACCCCTTGAACAGGTGCTCGCCGTGCAGCAGCACCTCGCCGTCGTCCGCGATCCGGATCACCGAGCCCGGCAGCGGCTGGCCGACCGTGCCGATCTTCGTACGGTCCCAGGGGTTGAAGGCGGTCGCCGCACAGGACTCGGTCAGGCCGTAGCCCTCCAGGACCGTGAAGCCGATACCGCGGAAGAAGTGGCCCAGCCGCTCGCCCAGCGGGGCGCCGCCGGAGATGGCGTACTCGCCGCGCCCGCCGAGCACGGCCCGCAGCTTGCTGTAGACCAGCTTGTCGAACGTCTTGTGCTTGATCTTCAGACCGAGCGACGGGCCCGACGGGGTGTCCAGCGCCTTGCTGTAGGCGATCGCGGTGTCCGCGGCCTTGTCGAAGATCTTGCCCTTGCCGTCCGCCTGCGCCTTGGCGCGCGCCGAGTTGTAGACCTTCTCGAAGACGCGCGGGACGCCCAGGATCAACGTCGGCCGGAAGGACGCCAGTTCGTCGGTGAGGTTCTTGATGTCCGGGACGCAGCCGAGCTTGATCGGCGCCATCATCGGGGCGATCTGGACCAGCCGGCCGAAGACGTGCGCGAGGGGCAGGAACAGCAGCACGGAGCACTCGCCGGTGCGGAACAGGGGCCGCAGGCGCTCGACGATGTTGCCGCACTCGGCGAAGAAGCTGCGGTGGGTGAGCACACAGCCCTTGGGCCGGCCGGTGGTGCCCGAGGTGTAGACGATCGTCGCCGGGTCGTCGGCTCTCGCCAGCGAGCTGCGGTCCTCGACCATCGCGTCCGTGACGCCCTTGCCGAGCTCGCCCAGCTCCTCGACCGCGCCGGCCTCGATCTGCCAGACGTGCTTGAGGGCGGGCAGCCCGTCGCGCACCGACTCGACCGCGGCCGCGTGGTTGTCCAGCTCGACGACGACCGCGGTGGCGCCCGAGTCCGAGAGGATCCACTGCACCTGCTCCGGCGAGCTGGTCTCGTACACCGGCACGGTGACCGCGCCCGCGCTCCAGATCGCGAAGTCCAGCAGCGTCCACTCGTAGCGTGTGCGCGACATCAGGCCCACCCGGTCGCCGGGCTGCACGCCCGAGGCGATGAGGCCCTTGGCGGCGGCGTGTACCTCGGCCTGGAAGGCCGTGGCCGTCACGTCCTGCCACACACCGTCCACCTTGCGGGCGATGACGGCGACATCGGGGTGCTGCGCGGCGTTTCTACGGACGATGTCGGTGAGATTGCCGTCCGCAGGGACCTCGTACAAAGCCGGAAGGCTGAACTCGCGCAAGACTGCTGCTCCTCATAGGGCGCCGGCGCCACGACGTTGTGTGATGCGACGGTCGGTCCAAGGCTCGGGCAGGTACTCAGGCGATCACTGGTTGAAATCCTGAGCACGACTGGACTGCCCGGACGTTACCCGCCGGTATGGCTTCTTCGACAGGGGGTCCCGGCGAGATGTTCGCTGCGTCACACGGTTTGGTGTTCCTTCGCGTACGGTAGTCCACCCGCTAACTGACTGGCCAGTAACCGCAGGGCGGGCCGCCACTGTTCACGTACACCGCACACGCCTACCCTTGATCGTCATGGCATCCACACCGGCCGGCGGCCGCACGGCACGCGTCCATGTGGTCAGCGACGTGCACGGCAACGCCCGCGACCTGGCCCGGGCCGGCGAGGGCGCGGACGCCCTGATCTGCCTCGGTGACCTGGTCCTCTTCCTGGACTACGCCGACCACTCGCGCGGCATCTTCCCCGACCTGTTCGGCACGGAGAACGCCGACCGCCTCGTCGAACTGCGCACCGCCCGCCGCTTCGAGGAGGCGCGCGAGTTCGGGGCCAGGCTGTGGGCGGGCATCGGCACGGACCGGCGCACCGCGATCGAGAAGGCGGTGCGCAAGCAGTACGCCGAGATGTTCGCGGCCCTTCCGGCGCCGACGTACGCCACGTACGGCAATGTCGATATACCGGCCCTCTGGCCGGAGTACGCCCGGCCGGGAACGACCGTGCTCGACGGCGGACGCGTCGAGATCGGCGGCTGGACGTTCGGCTTCGTCGGCGGCGGTCTGCGCACCGCGATGCGCACCCCGTACGAGATCGACGACGAGGAGTACGCGGCGAAGATCGAGGCCGTGGGCGAGGTGGACGTGCTGTGCACGCACATCCCGCCGGAGGTGCCCGAGCTCGTCTACGACACGGTGGCCCGGCGCTTCGAGCGGGGCAGCGTGGCCCTGCTGGAGGCGATCAGGAGGACCCGGCCCCGCTACGCCCTGTTCGGCCACGTCCACCAGCCCCTGGTGCGGCGCATGCGGATCGGGGTCACCGAGTGCGTGAACGTGGGGCACTTCGCGGGGACCGGCAGACCCTGGACGCTGGAATGGCCGGTGAACGCGGGCAGGGGGTGAACTCGGGCGCTCACGTGCGCGGTAGCCTTCACGCTGCACACACGTGCGCACGAAAGACCCCTTTACCGGCCCGCATCTGGAGGAGCCACGGCGATGGCGGAACACACCAGCTCGAGCATCACGATCGAGGCGGCACCGGCCGACGTCATGGGGGTGATCGCCGACTTCGCGCGCTACCCCGACTGGACCGGCGAGGTGAAGGAGGCGGAGGTGCTGCAGACCGACGCCCAGGGGCGTGCCGAGCAGGTCCGTCTCGTGATGGACGCCGGCGCCATCAAGGACGACCAGGTGCTCGCCTACACGTGGAGCGGGCAGAACGAGGTCTCCTGGACGCTGGTGAAGTCCCAGATGCTGCGCTCGCTCGACGGGTCGTACATCCTCAAGCCCGCGGGGGCCGGCGCCACCGAGGTCACCTACCGGCTGACGGTCGACGTGAAGATCCCGATGCTGGGGATGATCAAGCGCAAGGCCGAGAAGGTCATCATCGACCGGGCCCTGGCCGGACTGAAGAAGCGCGTCGAGGCCGGGGAGAAGTAGGCGGAGGTCCGGCCGGGGCGCGCGCAGGTACCGTTCACCATCATGCGCACCATCCTGATCACCGGTCCCGGCGGCAGCGGCCGTAGCACCATCGCGGCCGCCACCGCCCTGGCCGCCGCCCGCGAGGGCACCCGCACCCTGGTGCTCAGTGCCGACCGCACCGACGCCCTGGGCACGGCCCTCGGCGCGGCCACGGGCCCGGCCCCCACGACCGTCGCCCCGAACCTCACCGCCTGGCGGCCCGACGCCACCGCCGGGTTCCGGGACGACCTCACCGGTTTCCAGGAACGCGCGGCCAACGTCCTGGACCTCCTCGGCGCCTCCCGGCTGGACGCCGAAGAGGTCACGCCGCTGCCCGGGGCGGAGGAGCTGACCCTGCTGCGGGCGCTGCGCGACGCGGCACTCGCCGAGGCGCACGACCTGCTGGTCGTCGACCTCCCCGCCACCGCGCAGGCCCTCGCCCTGCTCTCCCTGCCCGAGGAACTGCGCCGCTATCTGCGCCGGCTGCTGCCGCCCGAGCGGCAGGCGGCCCGCGCCCTGCGACCCGTCCTGGGCCGGCTGGCCGGTGTCCCCATGCCCTCGGAGTGGCTGTACGAGACCGCCGCCCGGTGGGACATGGAGCTGGGCGCCGTCGAGGCCGTGCTCGCCGACCGCGGCACCGTCGTACGGCTGGTCGCCGAGCCCGGACCGGCCGGGGCCGACGCCGTGCGCGCCGCCACCCTCGCCCTGGCCCTGCGCGGGCTGCGGCCCGACGCGCTGGTCGCCAACCGGGTGCTGCCCGAGTCCGCGGCGGACGGATGGCTGGCCGGGCCCCTCGCCCAGCAGCGCAAGGCACTGGAGGAATGGCGGGAGTCGTACGACGTACGGCCGGTCCACCACCTCGGCCGCGACCCGCGCGGCACCGACGACCTGGCCGCGCTGCCCGTACCCGGCGTCAACGACACGACCTCCACCGTCGAGTGGCCGGTCGTGGACCGGCTCGCCGCCGACGGCGTGCTCGTCTGGCACATCCCGCTGCCCGGCGCGATACGCGGCGACCTCGACCTGATCCGGCGCGGCGACGAACTCGTCGTCTCCGCCGGCGCCTTCCGTCGCATCGTGCCGCTGCCCTCGGCCCTTCGCCGCTGCACCGTCAACGGGGCCGCGCTGCGCGAGGGCGAGCTGCGGATCCGGTTCGCACCGGATCCGGCTCTGTGGCCCGGCAGGCAGTGAACGACATACGCCCGTTCGGGTAACGTCGTAGGGACGAACCGTAGTCAGGAGTCCGTCATGAGCGAAGAGCTCCCCCCGTCGGATGCCGGTGAGAAGGATGCCGTCGACGAGGTGCGGGCCACCGACGCCGACGCCTGGGCGACGGCGTGCGCCGAGGACCTCGCCGCGGAGAAGGCCCGCCGCCGGGCCGAGCACGGCCAGCCGCCGGTGTCGGCCGCCGAGGAACTGCGCAAGCTCGTCGACGTGGTGTCGGAGAAGCTGTCGTCGATCCAGTCGCCGCTGCTCGGCGCGGTCGCGGGGCCGGCCGCCCAGCAGGTGGTGAAGCAGGTCGTCCAGCAGGCCAAGGCAGCCGTCGAGCCCGTCATAGAGCGCAACCCCGACGTCTTCGACCACCTCGCCGCGGCCGGCGGCGAACTCCTCGCCGCCTACCGCTCCGCGGTCCAGGCCCAGGAACGGCGCTGGACCAGCCGCCCGACCGACCTGCACAAGGACCTCGACGAGAACCGCGGGGGCGACGAGGGCACCGGTCCCGGCCAGCGCATCGACCTCGACTGACGCCCCCGGGCGTCCCACGGCCTGTCCGCCCGGCGGACGGCTGGAACCCCGGTGCCGGGGCCTCGGGTACGGTTGGCCGTAGCGGGGCTCGACCGAACTGAGGGATTCATGGGACTCACCATCGGCGTCGACATCGGCGGTACCAAGATCGCGGCCGGCGTGGTCGACGAGGAAGGCAACATCCTCTCCACGTACAAGGTGCCGACCCCGGGCACGCCCGAGGCGATCGTGGACGCCATCGCCTCCGCCGTGGAGGGCGCGCGCGCCGGGCACGAGATCGTCGGTGTCGGCATCGGCGCTGCCGGTTACGTCAACCGGCAGCGCTCCACCGTCTACTTCGCGCCGAACATCGACTGGCGCCAGGAGCCGCTGAAGCAGCAGGTCGAGGCCCGCGTCGGTCTCCCCGTCGTGGTCGAGAACGACGCGAACGCGGCCGCCTGGGGCGAGTACAAGTTCGGCGCCGGCAAGGGCCACCGCAACGTCATCTGCATCACCCTCGGCACCGGCCTGGGCGGCGGCATCATCATCGGCAACAAGCTGCGCCGCGGACACTTCGGCGTGGCCGCCGAGTTCGGCCACATCCGGATGGTCCCGGACGGCCTGCTGTGCGGCTGCGGCTCGCAGGGCTGCTGGGAGCAGTACGCCTCCGGGCGCGCCCTCGTCCGGTACGCCAAGCAGCGCGCCAACGCCACCCCCGAGAACGCCGAGATCCTGCTCGGCCTGGGTGACGGCAGCCCCGACGGCATCGAGGGCAAGCACATCTCCATGGCCGCCCGCCAGGGCGACCCGGTCGCCGTCGACTCCTACCGCGAGCTCGCCCGCTGGGCCGGTGCCGGCCTCGCCGACCTCGCCTCCCTCTTCGACCCCTCCGCGTTCATCGTCGGCGGCGGGCTCTCCGACGAGGGGGAACTGGTCCTGGACCCGATCCGCAAGTCCTACAAGCGCTGGCTGGTGGGCGGCAACTGGCGCCCGGTGGCCGACGTCATCGCGGCCCAGCTCGGCAACGACGCCGGCCTGGTGGGCGCGGCGGACCTGGCCCGGGAACCCGACCCGATCATGTAGCCGACCGGATCACGTACATGATGAGCCCGCCGCGCCCCGCCTCGGGTCGGCGGGCATCGTCGTATGTTGATCTCATGGAGACGAGCGAGCAACTGCCCAACTCCCACACCGAGCCCGACGGTTCGGCCGTCATCCGGGTCCTGAGCTACAACATCCGCTCGATGCGGGACGACACCGACGCCCTCGCCCGGGTGATCGGCGCCTGCGCGCCCGACCTGGTCCTCGTCCAGGAAGCCCCGCGCTTCTTCCGCTGGCGCAAGAAGCTGGCCCACCTCGCGGCCGACGCCGGCCAGGTCGTCCTCACCGGGGGTGCCACGGCCGCGGGGCCGGCGATCCTGTGCCATCTGCGCGCCACCGTCGAGCGCACCGAGGACGTGCTCCTGCCCCTCACCCCGGGTCAGCACCGCCGGGGCTTCGCCACCGCCGTCGTCCGGTTCGGCGCGGCCCGCGTCGGCGTACTGAGCTGCCACCTCTCCCTGCAGCAGAAAGAGCGGCACGAGCAGGCGGGCATGCTCCTGGACCGGCTCGCGGGCCTGGGCGTGGACCACGCGATCGCCGGGGGCGACCTGAACGACCGGCCCACCGGACGCGCCTTCACCCGCCTCACCGAGGGCCTGCGGGACTGCTGGGCCACCGCCCCCTGGGGCGGCGAGTACACCTTCGCGCCCGGCGAGCCCTTCCAGCGCATCGACGCGATCTTCGCGACCAAGGGCATCGACGTCCTCGGCTGCGGCGTCCCCCTGGGCGTGCCCGGCGTGACGGAGACGGACCTGAGGGCGGCCACGGACCACCTCCCGGTCCTGGCCGCCCTCAGGGTCCCCGCCGCTTAGGGCTTACGGCCGCTGCCTTGCCCTGTCCACGACGGCCCAGCTGTCCAGGTACGACAGCTGGGTGTACGTCTTCATGGCGGCCCCGTCACCCGATGTACGGGTGTCGCGGAAGCCGAGGAAGCGGTACGTGACCGGGTCGAAGATGAAGTAGCCGCCGAAGCCCGCGGACCCCTTCGGCAGCGTCGGGTCGTCGTAGGTGATGGCCACGCCGACGCGGCCCTTGGCGTCCTTCTGGTGCGGGACGGCCTTCACCCCGGGCACCATGCCGAGCGCCTCGTAGGCCGCCGGCCGCAGCCCCTCCGGCATCACCGGGACGAGCTTGAGCAACCCGGCGAGACTGAAGTGGATCTGCGACCACTCCTGGTCGCCGATGTCGTCGAGTGACCGGACGCGGCCGCCGAAGGAGCTGTTCGCGATCGCGATGATCAGCTTCTCCGGGTCCGTCGGCAGCTTGCGCAGCGTGCCCCAGTCCTGCGGCGGCCAGACGCTCTCGCCCGCCTTCAGCGGCGGCGACCACCAGCCCTTGCCGATCTCCATGATCCACGACCGCTGCGAGCCGTCCACCGAGCGCCAGTTCTCGTCGACGTAGCTCTTCTGGTTCGTCTCCTTGATGATCTCCCTGGTGTAGATGAACTGGTCGTCGCGCGGGGTCACCGTCCGCTCGTGCTCGCGCTCGTACGCGGCGGCCCCCTTGAGCACCGTCTGCGCACTCACGTTGCGCATGGGGGGCGCGCTGACGGAGGGCGCGCCGGTGGCCGGCGGGTTGGCCGTGCGGTGCGCCGTGGTGCCGTCGTCGTGCCGCACCGCCACCAGGACACCGGCGGCCACGGCGGCGGCGAGCGCGCCGGTCAGAGCGACGCGCAGGACGGGGCGGCGGCGCGGCCGGACGGCCGGGGCGGGGCCGTTGATCGCGGCGACCAGACGCGCGCGCACCCGGCGGCGGGTCCCCTCGTCGAGCGGGGGAGCCCCCGCGTCGAAGTCGCGCAGTTCGCGCAGTTCGTCGATGTCACGCATGGGCGTCTGCCTCTCGGAAAGCCGTCGGATCGGTTCCGCCCAGTGCTTCGCGCAATCTGCTGCGAGCCCGGTGCAGCCGGGATCTGATCGTGCCGACCGGGACGCCGAGGGCCTCGGCGGCCTCCTCGTAGTCGAGGCCGGCCCAGGCCACCAGCAGGACGACGTCGCGGTGCCGGGCGGACAGCCCGTTCAGCGCGGCCGCCAGTTCCCGGCGCACCCCCGTGGCACCGGCCCTGGCGACCGCGCGGTCCGCGACCGGCTCCTCATGCTCCACCGGCTCCGGCAGCCGGGCGAGCGCCTTGTAGTGGCGCGCCTCGGCCCGGCGGTGCCGGCCCACGAGGTTGGTCGCGATGCCGAACAGCCACGGGGGGGCGTCGGCACGCGTGAGGTCGTACGTATGGCGTCGCTGGAAGGCGGTCACGAAGGTGTCCGCCATCAGATCCTCCGCCGCCTCGGGACCGAGCCGCCGCGCCGCGTAACGGTGTACGGCGTGGGCGTGCCGGTCGTAGAGCGCGGCGAACTGCTCGGGCTCGTCCCGGGACCGCGCGATCACGCGGGCATCGCTGTCCTCGCGATCCTCGTCGCGGGTGCCGGTGCCCGGTGGTCCGACGGTCATCGGGGCTCCTCTCGTTCGTCCGAACGTCTCGAAGGCTTGGGCTCGTTCAGGGTGTTCACCCCTCCTTCGCCGTTCGCCCCGGTCGAGTTCCCTTTCGGCTCCCGTGGCGTGTCCGGACGTGCGAAGGCCCGTCCGGAACATCTCCGGACGGGCCCTGGTGCCCCGCGTCGTCCCGGTGCCGGTCGCGTCAGACGACGGCTCCCCGTCCTGGGTCCCCGTCGTCCTCGTCGTCCGTCCGCATCCGCATCACCAGCGTGGCGAAACCGCCCAGGAAGCCGCCGACGCCGAGCGTGGCCAGCCACCAGGTCATGTCCCAGCCGAGCACCACCGCCAGCAGGAGCAGCACCGGCCCGCCGACCACACCGAGCCAGGCGAACTTGGCGGTCGTGTCGGCCATCGGCAGCGGCGGCGGCTCCGGCGGCTCGAAATGACCCTCGTCGTCCTCGTCGAAGTCGTCCTCGGACGGCTCGGGCGCCGTATGGTCGCGCGGGCCGACGCCGGGCGCGAAGGAGACCGAGCCGCCCAGCGGCTTCACGGGCTTCTCCGGCTTCGGAGCCGCCGCGGCCCCGGAGTCGTTCGGCTCGGGCTCCAGCAGCGCCAGGTCCTCGACCGACTTGAACGGCTTCGTGCCCGGCGGGTCCTTCGGCTCCTCGCCGTACCCCGCGACGATCGCCGCCCAGGCCGCCTCCTCGTCGAAGGGGACGCCCTGCTCGTCCGGCTCGCGGTCCTCGCGGTCCGAGTCGTGCTCAGCCACCTGCGGCCGTCCCTTCCTTGCCGACACCGGTTGCGAGCCGGCCGATGAACGCGAGGCTCTCCTCGAAGATCCGGTCCGCGTCATGGTCCAACGTCGCGACGTGGTAGCTCTGTTCCAGCAGGACCTCGCGCACGTCCCGGGACGAGACCCGGCCGAGGATGCGCGCCGAGTCGACCGGCGGCACCACGTGGTCCTGCGGGCTGTGCAGAAGCAGCAGCGGCTGGGTGACCTGCGGCAGCTCGGAGTCGACCAGCCGGAAGAAGTTGCGCAGGGAGTGGGCCGCGTGCAGCGGCACCTTGTCGTACCCCAGTTCCGCGCTGCCCTCCTTGGCGATGTCGCTGGCGATCCCCTTCGTCGTCCGCACGAGGTGCCGGGCCACCGGAAGGGCGTAAGCGGACAGGCCGTGCACCTTGTTCGCCGGGTTGACGACCACGACGCCGCTGACCGCGTCCCCGTGCTTCGCGGCCAGCCGCAGTGCCAGGGCGCCGCCCATCGACAGGCCGGCCACGAAGACCTGCTCGCAGCGCTCGACGAGGGCGCGCAGCTCGCGGTCCACCTCCGCGTACCAGTCCTGCCAGCCGGTGAGCTGCATGTCCTCCCAGCGGGTGCCGTGGCCCGGCAGCAGAGGCAGCGAGACCGTGAGGCCGCGCTCGGCCAGGTACTCCGCCCAGGGGCGCAGCGACTGGGGTGAACCGGTGAAGCCGTGGCAGAGGAGGACACCGACCTCGCCGCCTTCGTGGCGGAACGGCTCGGCTCCAGGAAGGACCGGCACCATCGGTCTCCTGTTCATGAGAGGGACGGTTCAGGGAAATGGCGTGAAGTCCAGGTTGTGCTTCACCGTACGCGACCGCACTGACACCGACCAGGGCCGTCGGCGCCTTTGACGGCGGGCCGGGTTAAGGTCTGATCGACGGAAACTGGAGGCACACGGGTGTTGTACGGCGCGATGAAGGTCGCTATCGGGGGACCGCTCAAGGTCACCTTCAGGCCTTGGGTGGAAGGCCTGGAGAACATCCCCGCCGAGGGGGCCGCGATCCTGGCGAGCAACCACCTGTCCTTCTCGGACTCGTTCTTCCTGCCCGCGGTGCTCGATCGCAAGGTCACCTTCATCGCCAAGGCCGAGTACTTCACCACGCCCGGTGTGAAGGGCCGCCTGACGGCCGCCTTCTTCAAGGGTGTCGGCCAGCTCCCGGTGGACCGCTCCGGCGCGCGCGGCGCGGGCGAGGCGGCGATCCGCAGCGGCCTGGAGGTCCTGGAGCGCGGTGAGCTGTTCGGGATCTACCCCGAGGGCACGCGCTCGCCCGACGGCCGGCTCTACCGCGGCAAGCCCGGCGGCCTCGCGCGCGTGGCGCTCGCCTCCGGCGCCCCGGTCATCCCGGTCGCCATGATCGACACGGAGAAGATCCAGCCGCCGGGCAAGGTCATGCCCAAGCTCATGCGACCCGGCATCCGCATCGGCAAGGCCCTGGACTTCAGCCGCTACCAGGGCATGGAGCACGACCGGTTCGTGCTGCGCGCGGTGACCGACGAGGTCATGTACGAGATCATGAAGCTCTCCGGCCAGGAGTACGTCGACATGTACGCGACGGCCGCCAAGCGGCAGATCGCGGAGGCGGCGAAGGCCGAGAAGGAACTGGCCAAGGAACAGGCCAAGGAGCAGACCGGGGAACAGGCCGACGAGGAGAAGCCCAAAGCCTAGGCTTTCGGTCGAGGGGGGTGGGGGACGTGCCCAAGCGCGAGCGCGTCATGCGCATGTCGGTCGAGCAGCCACTGTGGCGCGCGCTCACCGCGTACCGGGTGCTGACGATGCTGTACGCGGTCGGCCTGTTCGCCACCGCCTACGACGAGTACGACCATGAGGGCGTCGCCATCGGCTACTACGCCGTGCTGTTCGTCTGGACGCTCGCCACCCTGCCCCGCGTGCAGAACGCGGCCGCCTGCACCAAGCGCTTCCTCGCCGTCGACCTCGCCATCGCCCTCACCGGCATCCTGCTGACCCCGATCGCCGTCAACGACCACCACATCCAGAACGGCGGCCCCACCCTGCCGTCGATATGGACCGCCGGCTCGGTCCTCGCCTACGCCATCAAGGGCGGTTGGCGCTGGGCGGCCTTCGCCTCCACGCCGGTCGCTGTCGCCAACCTCGTCGAGCGCGGCGCCCCGGCCCGCGACACCGTCCACAACGTGATCCTCGTCTGGGTCGCCTCCATCGCCATCGGCTACGTCGTCGAGGTGGCCCGCGCCTCCGAGCGCACCCTCGCCCGCGCCCTGGAGATCGAGGCCGCCACGCGCGAACGGGAGCGGCTCGCCCGGGACATCCACGACGGCGTCCTTCAGGTGCTGGCCATGGTGCAGCGCCGCGGCGCGGTCCTCGGCGGCGAGGCGGCCGAGCTCGGCCGGATGGCCGGCGAGCAGGAGGTCGCCCTGCGCACCCTCGTCTCCGGCGGCCTGCTGCCCGTGTCGCGGGTGTCGGAGGACGCGGCCGAGGGCGCGGTCGTACGGGCCGTGGACGAGCCGTCGTACGACGAGGAGGGCCCGGTGGACCTGCGGGCGCTGCTCGCCCCGTACGCCGCCGCGAAGGTCGCCCTCGTCGAGCCCGGCGCCCCGGTGCTGCTGCCGGCGCCCGCCGCGAAGGAACTGGCCGCGGCCGTCGGTGCCGCCCTGGACAACGTCGGCAGGCACGCCGGCGAGGACGCGCGCGCGTGGATCCTCGTCGAGGACGAACCCGACGAGGTCGTGGTGACCGTCCGGGACGACGGGCCCGGCATCCCGGAGGGGCGGCTCGCCCAGGCCGAGGGGGAGGGGCGGCTCGGGGTCGCCCTGTCGATCCGGGGCCGGCTGCGCGACCTCGGCGGCAGTGCCGAGCTGATCTCGACTCCGGGGCAGGGCACGGAGGTCGAGCTGAAGGTACCCAAGAGCGCGAAGGCGGGGCACAGATGAGTGAGCAGCAGGGCCCGATCAAGGTCATGGTGGTCGACGACCACCCCATGTGGCGCGACGCCGTCGCCCGCGACCTGACCGAGTCCGGCTTCGACGTGGTCGCCACCGCGGGCGACGGCGAGCAGGCCGTGCGCCGCGCCCGGGCCGCCGTCCCCGACGTCCTCGTCCTGGACCTCAACCTGCCGCTGAAGCCCGGCGTCCAGGTCTGCAAGGAACTCGTCGGCCACAACCCGGCCCTGCGCGTCCTGGTCCTGTCCGCGAGCGGCGAGCACGCCGACGTGCTGGAGGCGGTGAAGTCGGGCGCGACCGGCTATCTGCTGAAGTCGGCGTCCACGGAGGAGCTGCTGGACGCGGTCCGCCGTACGGCCGTCGGCGACCCGGTCTTCACGCCGGGCCTGGCCGGACTCGTCCTCGGCGAGTACCGCCGCCTCGCCTCCGAGCCCGGTCCCGCCCCGGGCACCGACGAGCCCGGGGCCCCGCAGCTCACCGACCGCGAGACCGAGGTACTGCGCCTGGTGGCCAAGGGCCTGAGCTACAAGCAGATCGCCGAACGCCTGGTGATCTCCCACCGCACGGTCCAGAACCACGTGCAGAACACCCTCGGCAAGCTGCAGCTGCACAACCGGGTGGAACTCGTCCGGTACGCCATAGAACGCGGACTTGACGACGAGTAAACCAACCGCCCGGTGATTCACCGGAATTGCCGCTCCGACCCATCCCTGTGTGACCTGGATCACCATTAGCGTGGCTGCACCAGGCAACCGCGGCGAAGGGACATTTCCATGCGTGTCGGAGTACTGACCGGAGGCGGCGACTGCCCCGGGCTCAACGCCGTCATCCGGGGCATCGTTCGCAAGGGCGTACAGGAGTACGGCTACGACTTCGTCGGCTACCGGGACGGCTGGCGCGGTCCGCTCGAAGGCGACACCGTTCCCCTCGACATCCCCGCGGTGCGCGGCATCCTGCCCCGCGGCGGCACCGTCCTCGGCTCCTCCCGCACCAATCCGCTCAAGCAGGAGAACGGCATCCGGCGGATCAAGGAGAACCTCGCCAAGCAGGAGGTCGAGGCGCTCATCACCATCGGCGGCGAGGACACCCTCGGTGTCGCCGCGAAGCTGTCCGACGAGTACGGCGTGCCGTGCGTCGGCGTGCCGAAGACCATCGACAACGATCTGTCCGCCACCGACTACACCTTCGGCTTCGACACCGCGGTCGGCATCGCCACGGAGGCCATCGACCGCCTGCACACCACCGCCGAGTCCCACATGCGCGTGCTGGTCTGCGAGGTGATGGGCCGTCACGCCGGCTGGATCGCCCTCCACTCCGGCCTCGCCGGCGGCGCCAACGTCATCCTCATCCCCGAGCAGCGCTTCGATCTCGACCAGGTCTGCGCCTGGATCACCTCCCGCTTCAAGTCCTCCTACGCCCCGATCGTGGTCGTCGCCGAGGGCGCCATGCCCAAGGACGGCCACCTGGTGCTCAAGGACGAGTCGCTGGACTCCTTCGGGCACGTCCGGCTGTCCGGCGTCGGCGAGTGGCTCGCCAAGGAGATCGAGAGGCGCACCGGCAAGGAGGCCCGCACGACGGTCCTCGGGCACATCCAGCGCGGCGGCACCCCGAGCGCCTTCGACCGCTGGCTCGCCACCCGCTTCGGCCTGCACGCGATCGACGCGGTCCGTGACGGCGACTTCGGCAAGATGGTCGCGCTGCGCGGCACCGACATCGTCCGCGTCCCGATCGGGGACGCCACCGCCAAGCTGAAGACGGTGGACCCGAAGCTGTACGAGGAGGTCGGCGTCTTCTTCGGCTGAACCGGCCGAACCGGCAGAACCGGCAGAACCGGCACCCTGGGGTTATGGGTCGTATATTCGGCCCATAACCCATCGCAACGGGAGCGGTTCGTGGAGATTCTTGCCTTCGGAGTGCAGGCGGACGAGAAGCCCCTGATCGAGCGGGCCTTCGAGGGACAGCACGAGGTCCGGTGTCTCGACGTCTTCCTCAACGAGGACACCGCCCCGATCGCGGCCGGATACGAGATCGTCTGCACCAGTGTCAACTGCGGCCTGGGCAACCGCGTCCTGCAGACCCTCACGGTCGGCGGCACGCAGATGATCGCCCAGCGCTCCACCGGCTTCAACAACATCGACCTCAAGGTCGCCGAGCGGCTCGGCATGACCGTCGCCCGGGTCTCGTACTACTCGCCGTACTCCGTCGCCGAGTTCGCCTGGACCCTCGCCATGGCGGTCAACCGCCGCATCGTGCGCGCCTCCACGCGCACGCGTGACTTCGACTTCCGCCTCGACGGGCTGATGGGCCGCGACATGCACGGCCGCACCGCCGGCGTCCTCGGCACCGGCAAGATCGGCGAGGCGTTCGCCCGGATCGCCCACGGCTTCGGCATGCGGCTGCTGGGCTGGGACGTCGCCGAGAACCCCGCCTGCGTGGAACTCGGCATGAAGTACGTCCCCAAGGAGCAGCTCCTCGCCGAGTCGGACCTGATCACCCTGCACGTCCCGCTGATGCCGCAGACGCAGCACCTCATCGACGCCGACGCGCTCAAGGGGATGAAGGACGACGCGATCCTGGTCAACTCCAGCCGCGGCGGCCTGATCGACACCGTGGCCCTCGTCGCCGAACTGCGCGAGGGCCGCTTCACCGGCGTGGGCCTCGACGTGTACGAGGCGGAGGCGGGCCTGTTCTTCGTCGACCGCTCCCTGGAGGCGATCGAGGACGACACCCTGGCCCGCCTGGTCACCTTCCCCAACGTCCTCGTCACCTCGCACCAGGCGTACTACACCCGGGACGCCGTCGGCCAGATCATCGAGGCCACCGTGCAGAACGTCCTCGACTACCGGGCGGGCCGCCGCTCGGAGAACGTGCTCGTGCCGCGCACCTGAGCGACGAGGTCACCGACGACCGAGGCGCCGTTCAGCGTCAGGACCGACTCCGGGTGGAACTGCACGCCCGCGAAGCCCGGCCCGCGCAGGGCGTGCACCTCGCCGTTGCCGGCCCGGGCCACCTCGACGCCGTGCGCGGCCAGCTCCTCGGCCGCCTCGTCGGGGCAGTGCGCCACGAAGCTGTTGTAGAAGCCGACCGTCTCCTCCCGCCCGAACAGGTCGATCGCCGTCTGCGCGCCCTGGTACGGCACCTCCTTGCGGACGATCTCCAGCCCCAGCTCGGCCGCGATCAGCTCGTGCCCGAGACAGACGCCCAGCACACCGTGCCGGTGCGTGCTGATCACCTCGGCAGTCAGCTCGCGCAGGAACCGCATCTTCGGGTCGTCCAGGTCGCGGGGGTCGCCGGGGCCGGGCCCGAGGACGACGGGTCCCGCGTGCGCGAGAACGGCCTCCCGCAGGCCCGGCTCGTCGTAGCGGCGGACCGTCACGTCCAGTCCGCCGGCGCGCAGCACGTGCGCGAGCATCGCCGTGAAGGTGTCCTCGGCGTCCACGACCAGGGCGTGCCCGGTCAGCTCCGCGGCCTGCTCCTGCATCCGCAGCCAGAAGGGGGCGAGCGAGGCCCGGCGCCCGTCGAGCGCGGCACGCACGCGTGGGTCGTCGGCGAGACGCACGCGCGTGTGCTCCGTACGCGGCCGGGAGGGACGTACGCCCAGCGCCGCCAGTACCCCGGCCGCCTTCGCGTGGGTCTCCGCGACCTCGCTCGCCGGGTCCGAACCCCGTACGAGGGTGGCGCCGACCGGCACCCGCAGCCGGCCCTCGGCGTCGATGTCGGCGGTGCGGATGAGGATGGGGGAGTCGAGGGTCTGGGCGCCGCCGGAGTCTCGGCCGAGCAAGGCCAGCGCGCCCGCGTAGTAGCCGCGCCCCCCGACCTCGTGCCGCTCGATGACCCGGCAGGCGTTCTGCACGGGCGAGCCGGTCACGGTCGCCGCGAACATGGTCTCCTTGAGCACCTCGCGCGCGTCCAGCGAGGACTTCCCGCGCAACTCGTACTCGGTGTGCGCGAGATGGGCCATCTCCTTCAGCCGCGGCCCGATCACGACCCCGCCCATGTCACCGACGGTGCACATCATCTTGAGCTCCTCGTCGACGACCATCGACAGCTCCTCGATCTCCTTGGAGTCGGCGAGGAAGTCCAGCAGGTGCTCCGGGGTGGGGCCCTCGGCGGGATAGCGGTACGTCCCGCTGATCGGGTTCATCACGACCGTGCCGCCGGACATCCGGACGTGCACCTCCGGGCTGGCGCCCACCAGCGTCCGCTCGCCGGTGTGCACGACGAACGTCCAGTAGGCGCCCCGCTCGCCCTCCAGCAGCCGCCGGAACAGCGCCAGGGCGTCGGCGCGGGAGAACCCGGGGATCTCACCCTCGTACGTCCGCCGGACGACGAAGTTGGCGCCCTCGCCCTGCCCGATCTCCTCGCGCAGCACGCGTCCGACGATCTCCGCGTACTCCTCGTCGTCCACGTCGAAGCCGCCACGGTCGACGCGGACGTCGTGGGCGGGCAGGGTGGCGAGCGCCTCGTCCAGTGTCATGTCACACACCACTTCGGGCGTCAGCACCAGAAGGGGCGTGCCGTCGTCCCGCACGTCGAAGCCGCGTTCGCGGATCTGCCGGAAGGGGACGAGCGCGAGGCCATCGTCCGGGAGGTCGGCGAGCCGGTCGCACGCGGAGACCGGGCCGAGCAGCACCTCCACGGTGTTCTCGTCGTGGCCCGGCGTGCGGCGGCGCAGCAGGGCGAACGGTCGGGGATCGTCGAGCAGGTCGACCAGATGCATGAGTCCGTTTTCCTTCTCGCTGGAGAGGAACGGACCCCCGGGAAACGCCGAAGGCCGCCCCTCGGGCGGCCTTCGCGAAGTCTTGCGTACGCGCAGTCAGTGGGCCGCCGGATGAGCGGTCCACCACCAGTTCTGGGTCGAGTGCGCGAACATGCGACGCACCCTACCCCATGTCCGTACCGCGTACGCGGTGTCTCATTTGTTGGGCATGGTCCTGGAGCCGTGACACGACCCCGTAATGTTTGGGGGGTGACCGTGAACGCTAAGACCAGCGCGAGCGCTGGCAACACCTGGCGAGATCTGCCCGCGGCGCAGCAGCCCGAGTACCCCGACCTTGAGGCTCTGCGCGCAGTCGTTGCGGACCTCGAGTCGTATCCGCCGCTCGTCTTCGCGGGCGAGTGCGATCAGCTGCGCGCCCGGTTGGCGGCCGTCGCCAAGGGAGAGGCGTTCCTTCTCCAGGGCGGTGACTGCGCCGAGGCGTTCGACGCCGTGTCGGCCGACCACATCCGCAACAAGCTCAAGACGCTGCTGCAGATGGGCGCCGTCCTGACGTACGCCGCCTCGGTGCCGGTCGTCAAGGTCGGCCGCATCGCCGGCCAGTACTCCAAGCCGCGCTCCAAGCCGACCGAGACCCGCGACGGCGTGACCCTGCCGACCTACCGCGGCGACTCCGTCAACGGCTTCGACTTCACCGAGTCCGCCCGCATCCCGGACCCCGAGCGGCTGAAGCGGATGTACCACGCGTCCGCCTCCACGCTGAACCTGGTGCGCGCCTTCACCACCGGTGGCTACGCCGACCTGCGCCAGGTGCACGCCTGGAACCAGGACTTCGTGAAGTCGTCCCCCTCCGGTCAGCGCTACGAGCAGCTCGCGCGGGAGATCGACAACGCGCTGAACTTCATGCGGGCCTGCGGCACCGACCCGGAGGAGTTCAAGACCGTCGAGTTCTACTCCTCGCACGAGGCCCTGCTGCTCGACTACGAGTCGGCGCTGACCAGGGTCGACTCCCGCACGGGGCACCTGTACGACGTCTCCGGGCACATGGTGTGGATCGGTGAGCGCACCCGCCAGATGGACGGCGCGCACATCGAGTTCGCCTCGAAGATCCGCAACCCGATCGGCATCAAGCTCGGCCCGACGACGACGGCCGAGGAGGCGCTGCAGTACATCGACCGCCTCGACCCCGACCGCGAGCCGGGCCGGCTGACCTTCATCGTCCGCATGGGCGCCGACAAGATCCGCGACAAGCTCCCCGAGCTGGTCGAGAAGGTCACGGCGTCCGGCGCGGTGGTGGCCTGGGTGACCGACCCGATGCACGGCAACACCTTCGAGGCGGCCTCCGGTCACAAGACCCGCCGCTTCGACGACGTGCTCGACGAGGTCAAGGGCTTCTTCGAGGTCCACAAGGGCCTGGGCACCCACCCGGGCGGCATCCACGTGGAGCTGACCGGCGACGACGTCACCGAGTGCGTGGGCGGCGGCGACGAGATCTTCGTCGACGACCTGCACCAGCGCTACGAGACGGCCTGCGACCCGCGGCTGAACCGCAGCCAGTCGCTGGATCTGGCGTTCCTCGTCGCCGAGATGTACCGGGACCAGTGACGGCGAGAGCTGCCACCAGGGCATGAAGTGGGGCGCGGATCACATACGATCCGCGCCCCTTCCCACTTTTGCGGCCCCGGAGCGCCGGGTAAGGTTAGGTTAGCCTTATCGATCTAGGTGGGAGGTGAGTCCGCGTGTACGTGTGCAGCTGCTTCGGCGTGACCGAGGCGCAGGTCCAGCAGCACGCGGACGACGGTGCCTGCACCCCCCGCCAGATAGCCTCCGCCTGCAAGGCGGGCACGGACTGCGGCTCGTGCGTGCGCCGCATCCAGGCGATCCTCGGCCGAGGCGCCTGCCCGCGCCGGGAGACGGCGGACCAGGCCCGCCCGGCCCTCGCACAGCTCACGGACCTCGACGAAGCGGCCTAGCTCAGCTCTCCGGCTGTTCGATCAGCTGGGCGATGTACAGGGCCTCGCCGAGCTTCTCCACCAGTTCCAGCTGGGTGTCGAGGTAGTCGATGTGGTGCTCCTCGTCCTCGAGGATCGACTCGAAGATGTTCGCGGACGTGATGTCGCCCTTGTCGCGCATCACCTTGATCCCGCGCCGCAGGCGGTCGATCGCCTCGACCTCGATCTGCCGGTCGGCCTCGAACATCTCCTTGACGGTCTGGCCCACCCGTACGTGGAACAGCCGCTGGTAGTTGGGCAGCCCCTCCAGGAAGAGGATCCGGTCGGTGAGCACCTCGGCGTGCTTCATCTCGTCGAACGACTCGTGCCGGGTGTACTTCGCGAGTTTCGTCCAGCCGAAGTTCTCCTGCATCTTCGCGTGCAGGAAGTACTGGTTGATCGCGGTCAGCTCGCCGGTGAGCTGCTCGTTGAGGAATTCGATGACCTCGGGGTCGCCCTGCATCGCAGAGGCTCCTTCCGACCGGGGAACGGGCAGGTTGCGCCGCATGATTGCACCGGCGTGCGAGGCCGTCCAGTAAGTTCACGCTTAGTAGGAGTTGCCCGAATCGGGTGGGGGCCGGTCATGGGCATCGCCCCCGGTCTGTCAGGATGGAGACATGGGTCAGCCGGTGGAACGCGCATCAGGAGAAACCGGAGATTCCGTGCACCCGGGGCTGCCCCCCGGCCAGCGCCTGCAACGCGGCTGGCCGGTCACGCACTACGGGCCCGTCCCCAAGTTCCGGCCCGAGCGCTGGGAGTTCAGGGTCTTCGGCGCCACCGCGGACGGTGAGAAGCACTGCTGGAACCACGAGGAGTTCACGGCGCTGCCGTACACCTCGGTCGTCGCCGATCTGCACTGCGTGACGAAGTTCAGCATGCTCGGTGCCGAGTGGGGCGGCGTCCCCGCCTCCGCGATCCTGGAGATCGCCCCGCCCGCCCCCGCCGTCACCCATGTGATGGTCTGGGCCGAGTACGGCTTCAGCTCCAACCTCCGCCTCGACGACTTCGCCTCCGACCGCACCCTCTTCGCCACCCACAAGGACGGCGAGCTCCTGACGGCGGAGCACGGCTTCCCGCTGCGCCTGGTCGTCCCCCACCTGTACGCCTGGAAGGGCCCGAAGTGGGTGCGCGGCGTGGAGTACATGACCGCCGACCGCCGAGGCTTCTGGGAGGAGCGCGGCTACCACAACATCGGCGATCCGTGGAAGGAGCAGCGCTACTCCTACCAGGAGGAGCCGGGGGAGGGGCCCGAGCTCTGAGCCGGTCCCCGGACGCTCAGTGGTGTGCGTGGACCACGGCGTGCCCCTTGCCGCGCCCGATCATCCACTTGTTGACGGGTGTGGTGACCGCGAACGCGATCGCCAGGGAGATCGCCAGCGAGATCCAGAAAAGCGCGTCGCCGAGCCCGGCGTCCATCGCGTCCGGCCACAGCACGATCACGCCGTTGTCGATGAGCTCCATCACGGCGATCGACAGGGTGTCCGCAGCCAGCGCCACCCGGAAGGCGGTGCGGAAGCCGACGCCGGCCCTCAGGACCCCGCGCAGGGTGAGCGAGTAGCCGAAGAAGAAGGCGAGGGCGATCGCCAGGATCATCGTCGGGACGTTGCCCCAGCCGAGCGCGGTGCCGATCACCAGGCCCAGCACCTCTCCGATGGCGCAGCCGGTGAGGCAGTGGAGGGTGGCCTGCGCGGCCATGGACCAGCTCGCGGGGGCGTGTCCGTGGGAGGCGTGGCTCTCCTGCTCGTGGATGTGTTCGGTGTGTGCCTCGTGCTGCATGAGTGCCCCCAATGCCGGGTGACGGTTCCTGTACCGGACAGGAACCGTATACCCCCTGGGGGTATTCCGGAACGGGTCAGGAATCCCGCAGTTTTTTCAGTCGCTCCACGTCCGCCGCGTGCCCCTCCTTGCCGCCGGGGGTCTCGATGATCAGCGGGACGCCGTCGGTGGCGGGGTGGGTCATCAGGGCGCGGAACGGGTCCTCGCCGATGTGGCCGGCGCCGATGTTCTCGTGCCGGTCCTTGTGGGCGCCGACGACGTCCTTGGAGTCGTTGGCGTGGATCAGCTTCAGCCGGCCCTCGCCGACCGTGTCCACCAGCAGGTCGAGGGTCTGGTGCATGCCGCTGGGGCCGGTCAGGTCGTGCCCGGCGGCGAAGATGTGGCAGGTGTCCAGGCAGACGCCGAGCTTCGGATGGGCGTCCAGCGCCTCGAAGTACGGGCCGAAGTCCCAGGTGCGCGAGCACAGGGAGGCGCCCTGGCCCGCCGTCGACTCCAGGAGCAGGAACGGGTCGTCGTCGTGGGTCAGCTCGTCGAGCAGCGGAAGCAGGTGCTCGCGGACCTGCTTCAGGGCCACGGACCGCTCCCGGCCGCCGGTCGCGCTGCCCGTGTGCACCACCACGCCGAGCGCCCCGATCTCCCGCCCGCGCCGCAGCGAGTGCCGCAGCGACTCCACCGACCTCTCGACCGTCGCCTCGGTGTGCGAGCCGAAGTTGATCAAATAGGGGGCGTGGACGTACGCCGGAATCGCCTCGGCCGCGCAGGCCGCGCGGAACTCCTCGTCCTGCCGCGGACTGCCGGGCGGTGTGGCCCAGCCCCGCGGATTGGCCACGAAGACCTGCACGGTCTCGGCCCCGAGGTCGCGGGCGTAGCTCAGACCGACGGAGTTCAGGCCGCCGGCCACGGGGACGTGGCCGCCGACGGGGTTGCGGGGGAGGGTGGGGTACCGGCTCTTCACCCGTTCAGGGTGTCATGCCTCCGGTGGCCCTCCGTCACCGGATCTTGATGGTGATCGTCGAGCCCTTCGGCGCCGTCCGGCCGCCCTTCACGGACTGCGCCTTGACCGTGTCGCCGAACAGACCGAGCAGACCGCGGTCCTCGTCGACCTTGAATCCGGCGCCCTCCAGGGCCTTGTGCGCGTCGTCGACGCTGTCGCCGGTGACGTCCGGGACCTCGACCATCACCGGGCCCTTGGACAGCGTCAGCGTCACCGTGTCGCCCTCGGCGGCCCGGCCGTCGGCCTGCGGGGTCTGCGCGGCGACCTGGCCCTTGTCGTAGTCGGAGTTGATCCGCTCGGCGGCGACCTTCACCGTGAGACCGGCGTCCTCCAGGTCGGACCGCGCGGAGTCGAGGTCCTCGCCGGTGACGTCCGGGACGTCCACCGCGCTGCCCTTGCTGACGGTCAGCGCGACCGCCGAGCCCGCGTGCCGCGTCACGCCCGTCCCCGGCTCCGTGGAGATCACGGAGCCCCGCTCGACGCTGTCGCTGAACTCGCGGGTCACCATGCCCGCCTCGAGCCCGCTCTTCTTGAGCTGCGCCCTGGCCTCGGCCAGGGTCCGCCCCTGCACGTCGGGCACCTTCACGGTCTCGGGGCCGTCGGAGACGGTGATCGACACGGAGGCGTTGTCCCGGACCCGGGCGCCGGGCTCGGGGTCGGAGCTGATGACCGTGCCCCGGGCCACCGTGTCGCTGTAGGCGTGCTTGACCGTCCCCAGGTCCAGCCCGGCGTCGCCCAGCTGCTTCTCGGCCTGCGTCCGGGTCTTCGCCAGCACCGGCGGGACCTTGGTGAACTGGCCGGAGTTGATGTACCACACGCCCGTGCCGACGCCGAGGATCAGCAGGACCGCGACGAGGATCGCCAGCGGCCCGCGCCGGGAGCGCCCCTCGCGCGGGCGCGGCGGCAGCGGCGGGGGAGATTCCAGCCGGCTGGTGCGGTGCAACGAGGGCTCCTCGTTCACCGGCAGCGGCCGGGGCGTGTTCAGCGCGCGCGGGATGACGCTCGTACGGTCCTCGGAGATGTCCCGGTGTTCCGCCGCGACCGCCCGCGGCGGCACCGCGTCCAGCTGGTCCGTGCCGAGCGCGGCACGGACCTCGCGGGTCTGCGCGAGCAGCGCCACCGCGTCGTACGGACGGATGTCGGGGGTGCGCGCGGTCGCCGACGCGACCAGCTCGTCCAGCTCGTACGGCAGCCCCGGGACGACCGCCGACGGCGGCGGGACGTCCTCGTGCAGGTGCTTGTAGAGGACCGTGGCGGGGGAGTCCCCCTCGTGCGGCCGGTCGCCGGTGAGCATCTCGTACAGGACGACACCGCACGCGTACACGTCGACCCGGGGGTCGGCCGTGCCGTGCTCGATCTGCTCCGGCGCGAGGTAGGAGACGGTGCCGAGGACGGTCCCGGTGGTGTTGGTGACCGTGTCCACGGAACGCACGAGCCCGAAGTCGGCGACCTTCACCCGGCCGTCGTCCCCTATGAGGACGTTCTCCGGCTTCATGTCCCGGTGCACGAATCCGGCCCGGTGCGCGGCGCCGAGCGCGGCGAGCACCGGCTCCAGGATGTCCAGGGCGGCGCGCGGCTGCAGCGCCCCGCGCTCGCGCAGCACGTCGCGCAGGGTGCACCCGGCGACGTACTCCATGGCGAGATAGACGTACGACCCGTCGGTGCCCTGGTCGAAGACCTGCACCACGTTCGGGTGGGCGAGCCGCGCGACCGACTTCGCCTCCCGGATGAACCGCTCGACGAAGGAGCCGTCGGCCGCGAGCGAGGGGTGCATCACCTTCAGCGCGAGCACGCGGTCGAGGCGGGTGTCCAGGGCCCGGTAGACCGTGGCCATCCCGCCGACCGCGATCCGCGCGTCCACGCGATAGCGGCCGTCGAGCACCTGCCCGACCAGAGGGTCCTGAAGGGTCGTATCCACGCAGGTGAGTGTACGAGCCGTCACCGACAGGGCCGCCGGTTCCGGTGAGATCGGGGCGGTACTGCAGCCGAGCTGTGACGGACCTCGCACCGCCGTCCGGATCTGATCGAACATCCGTTCAGAACGCGGGGCGCTCCGGATCGAGCCGCGCGCGCCCCTCGTGCGGCGACGACGCCTCCGCGAAGTGCCGGCGCGGAATGCGGCCCGCCCGGAACGCCAGCCGGCCCGCCTCCACCGCGTGCCGCATCGCCTCGGCCATCAGCTGCGGCTCCTGCGCCCGCGTCACCGCCGAGGCGAGCATCACGCCCGCGCAGCCCAGCTCCATCGCGAGCGCCGCGTCCGAGGCCGTGCCGGCGCCCGCGTCCAGGATCACCGGCACGCGCGCGTGCTCGGTGATCAGCTGGAAGTTGTGCGGGTTGCGAATGCCGAGACCGGAGCCGATGGGCGAGCCGAGCGGCATGATCGCCGCGCATCCCACGTCCTCCAGCCGGCGCGCGAGGACCGGGTCGTCGTTCGTGTACGGCAGCACGGTGAAGCCGTCGTCGACCAGCGTCTCGGCGGCGTCCAGCAGTTCGATCGGGTCGGGCAGCAGGGTGCGCTCGTCGGCGATCACCTCGAGCTTGACCAGATCGGTGCCGAGCGCCTCGCGCGCCAGGCGTGCGGTCAGGACGGCCTCCTGGGCGGTGAAGCAGCCGGCCGTGTTGGGCAGGATGCGGATGCTCAGCCTGTTCAGCACCGACAGCACCGAGCCGTGCACCGACGGGTCCACCCGCCGCATCGCGACCGTCGTCAGCTCCGTGCCGGACGCCACCAGCGCGCGCTGGAGCACCTCCAGGCTGGGGGCACCTCCGGTACCCATGATCAGGCGGGACGTGAAGGACGTACCGCCGATGACGAAGGGGTCGTCGGCCATGGGTCAGCCTCCTTGGACGGCGGTGAGGACCTCGACGCGGTCCCCCTCGGAGAGGGGCGTCGCGGGCCACTGCGCGCGCGGGACGACGGTTTCGTTCAGGGCGGCGGCCACTCCGGAGGGGGCCGGGGTCAGGGTGCGTACGACGGCGTCCAGGGCCGTGCCGGGAGCGAACTGGCGCGGCTCCCCGTTGACGGAGACGTTCATGCGGGCTGCTCCACGCGCGCGAAGCGCTTCGGGGTGAACGGACGGGCCTCTTCGGGGAGTTCGCCGGTGGCCAGGACGTGGGCCATGGCGTCGCCGGTGACCGGCGTGAGCAGCACGCCGTTGCGGTAGTGGCCGGTGGCCAGCAGGAGTCCGGGCAGCTCGGTCGGGCCGAGCAGCGGCGCGTTGTCGGGGGAGCCCGGACGCAGACCCGCCCGCGTCTCCGTCAGCGGCAGCTCGGTGATCCCGGGGACCAGTTCGTGCGCGTCCCGCAGCAGCTCGTACACGCCGCCGGCGGTGACCGTCGTGTCCCAGCCCAGCTCCTCGCTGGTGGCGCCGACGACCAGCTCGCCGTTCTCGCGGGGCACCAGGTAGACCTGGCTGCCGCGCACCATCGCGCGCACGGTACGGCTCAGGAACGGCGCGTACCGCTTGGGCACGGTCAGCCGCAGCACCTGCCCCTTTACCGGCCGCACCGGCGGCAGTACGTCGTCCGGCACGCCAGGCAGCCGTCCGCTGAGGCTGCCGGCCGCCAGCACCACCTGGCCCGCGGCCAGCTCGGTGCCGTCGGCCGCGACGACGCCGGCGGCCCGGTCCCGTACGACCCGGAAGCGCTCGGCCCACATCCGGTGGAACACCACGCCGGCCCGTTCGCACGCGGCCACCAACGCCTGCGCCAGCCGCCGCGGATCGATCTGATGGTCGCCGTCCACCCGGAGCCCCCCGCGCACACCCGGCGCGAGCATCGGCTCCAGGCGCCGGCAGTCACGCCCGGACAACCACTCGGACTCCAGCCCCGACTGCCGCTGCAGGGCGTGCAGTTCGCGCAGGTGCGCACGGTCGTCGGCGTCGAGCGCGACGGCGAGCGTGCCGCACCGGCGGTAGCCGAGGTCGTGGCCGGTGGCCTCGGTGAGCTCGGCCGCGAAGTCCGGATAGCGGCGGGCCGAGGCCAGGTTGAGGCCGAGCAGGGTCTGCTCGCCGTAGTGCAGCTCCGTGACGGCGGCCAGCATCCCGGCGGCCACCTGGGCGGCCCCGCCGCCCGGCTCGGGATCGACCACGGCCGTCGCGAGGCCGCGCTGCGCGGCCCGCCAGGCCGTGACCAGGCCGATGATCCCGCCCCCGATGACGAGGACGTCTGAAGTACGTGACGACATGGGCGTCCAGCCCCTCCCTTCGCCGGCATGACCCGGATCAGGTTCGTACGGTCGGAGGCCGCCAGCCTCCCTCTCAGCCCGGTGCGTCCGGGCTCCCGCGAGTGCTTGTACGTGGGCCACCCTAGCCCGACCCCTCGCGCCTCGGTAAGAGAGCCTGCGGCCGCCGCCATGCTCACCGACGGTGTGGAACAGCTCACGGAGCACGACCCCTGACTGACGAATAGTCAGTGTCTATGGTGATCAGGTGAGCGAGCAGACGACGCAGTCGCAGCCCCGAGTGGTCGTGGTCGGCGCCGGCATGGCCGGTGTGCAGACCGCGGTCGCCCTGCGCGAACAGGGCTTCACCGGCACCGTCACCCTGATCGGCGCCGAGCCCCACCAGCCGTACGACCGGCCGCCGCTGTCCAAGGCCGTCCTGCTCGGCAAGTCCGAGGGCTCCGCCTTCGACGTCGACTTCGAGGCGCTCGGCATCGAACTGCGCCTGGGGCGCGAGGTGCTGGCCCTGCGCCCCGACGAGCACCGGCTGGACACCGAGGCCGGGCCGGTCCACTACGACGTCCTGGTCCTCGCCACCGGCGCCGAACCCTTCATGCTGCCGGGTGCCGAGGGCGTGCCCGGCGTGCATCTGCTGCGCACCCTGGACGACGCCGAACGGCTGCGGCCCGTGCTCGCCCGGCAGCACGACATCGTGGTCGTCGGCGCGGGATGGATCGGCGCCGAGTTCGCCACGGCCGCGCGCGAGGCGGGATGCGCGGTGACCGTCGTCGAGGCCGCGGACCGGCCGCTCGCGGGCGCGCTGCCCGCCGAGGTGGCCGGCCCGATGGCCGCCTGGTACGGGGACGCCGGCGTCGTGCTGCGCACGCACGCGCGCGTGGAGCGTGTCGAGCCCGGTGCGGTCGTCCTCGACGACGGCACCCGGGTGCCCGCGGGCGCGGTCGTGGTCGGCATCGGCGCCCGCCCCACCACCGCCTGGCTCGCCGGCTCCGGCGTCGAGCTCGGGGCGCACCGCGAGGTCCTGGCCGACGACCGCCTGCGCACCTCGGTGCCGGACGTCTACGCCGTCGGCGACTGCGCCTCCTTCCCCTCCGCCCGGTACGGCGAGCGCCTGCTCGTCCACCACTGGGACAACGCCCTCCAGGGCCCGCGCACGGTCGCCGCGAACATCGTCGGCGAGGCCACCGGCGAACCCCCGGCGGTCTACGACCCGGTCCCGTACTTCTGGTCGGAGCAGTTCGGCCGGTTCGTGCAGTACGCCGGGCACCACGCGTCCGCCGACACGACCGTGTGGCGCGGCGACCCCTCCGGACCGGCCTGGTCCGTCTGCTGGCTGCGCGAGGACCGCCTGGTGGCGCTGCTCGCGGTCGGCAGGCCGCGTGACCTGGCCCAGGGGAGGCGGCTGATCGAGGCGGGCACCCCGATGGACGCCGGGCTGCTGGCGGACCCGGCCAAGCCCCTGAAGGCGGCGACCGCGTAGCCCGTACGCCCCATGTCGGGCGGGCCCGACTTCCGACTGTCGGTCCCGGATGGCAGGCTTGATTCCGTGACCGAGATTGACGCAAAGATCGATGCTCTCGTCCCCGCCTGGCTCACCCTGCCCGATATCGCCGAAATGCTCGATGTCGAGGTGACGCGTGTGCGGCAGTTGGTCAAGGAGGGCCAGCTCATCGCCGTACGCCGTGGGGAGAACCGCGCGCTGCACGTCCCCGCCGCCTTCATCGACGGGGACAAGGTCGTCAAGGGCCTGACCGGCACCCTGACGCTCCTGCGGGACGACGGCTTCACCGACGAAGAGATGCTGGAGTGGCTCTTCACGCCCGACGACAGCCTGCCCGGCACGCCCGCGCAGGCCCTGAGCGAGAATCGCGGCACGGAGGTGAAGCGCCGGGCCCAGGCGCTCGCCGTCTGAACCAGCCCGCACAACCCGAACACCGTCCGGAGTACGGGCCGTGGCCGGTGCGGCCACGGCCGCGGACCGACGCGGCCCGCCGCACCGGTACCCGGCCCGTACACCATCCACACCCGGGGGACACCCGCATGCCCGTCACGTCCGGCGCCGACGCCCGCGCCCGGCTCTCCGACGCCCGGCTCTACCTCTGCACGGACGCCCGCAGGGCCCAGGGCGACCTGCCCGAGTTCCTGGACGCCGTCCTGGCGGGCGGGGTCGACATCGTGCAGCTGCGCGACAAGGGCATGGAGGCGGCCGAGGAGCTGGAGCACCTGGAGGTCCTCGCCGAGGCCTGCGCCCGTCACGGCAGGCTCCTCGCGGTCAACGACCGTGCGGACGTCGCCCACGCGGCCGGCGCCGACGTCCTCCATCTGGGCCAGGGCGACCTCCCGGTCCCCGCCGCCCGCGCGATCCTCGGCCAGGACGTGCTCATCGGGCGCTCCACGCACGCGGAGGCGGAGGCCGAGGCGGCCGCCGTCCAGGAGGGCGTCGACTACTTCTGCACCGGCCCCTGCTGGCCGACCCCCACCAAGCCCGGCCGCCACGCCCCGGGCCTCGACCTGGTCCGGCACACCGCCGCCCTGGGCACCGACCGCCCGTGGTTCGCCATCGGCGGCATCGACCTGGGCAACCTCGACGAGGTGATCGAGGCCGGAGCCCGCCGGGTCGTGGTCGTGCGGGCCGTCACCGAGGCGGACGACCCCGGCGCGGCCGCCGCGGAGTTCGCGAAGCGGCTGCGGCAGCCCTGACCGGAGCCTGACGGACCCGGGTGTCCAAGGGGTGGACAACAGTGCGACAAAACGGGCGAATTCCCGGTCCTCGGTTGGGGGACCGGGCGCCCCTGGTTAACCTGCGAGTATGGCCCTCGGAACCGCATCCACCAGGACTGATCGCGCACGTACGGTGAGCGACATCCTCGCGACCGGCAAGACGACGTACTCGTTCGAGTTCTACGCGCCGAAGACCCCCAAGGGCGAGAAGAGCCTGTGGAACGCGCTGCGCAGGGTCGAGGCGGTGGCTCCCGACTTCGTCTCCGTCACCTACGGTGCCGGCGGCTCCACGCGTGCCACCACGGTCAGGGAGACCCAGCAGATCGTCGTCGACACGACCCTCACGCCGGTCGCCCACCTCACCGCCGTCAACCACTCCATCGCCGAGCTGCGCAACATCATCGGCCAGTACGCGGACGCCGGCATCCGCAACATGCTCGCGGTGCGCGGCGACCCGCCCGGCGACCCCATGGGCGACTGGGTGCCGCACCCGCAGGGCCTGACCTACGCCGCCGAACTCGTCCAGCTCATCAAGGAGTCGGGCGACTTCTGCGTCGGCGTGGCGGCCTTCCCGGAGATGCACCCGCGCTCCGCCGACTGGGACACGGACGTCACCCGCTTCGTCGACAAGTGCCGGGCCGGCGCCGACTACGCCATCACCCAGATGTTCTTCCAGCCGGAGTCGTATCTGCGGCTGCGCGACCGGGTGGCGTCGGCGGGCTGCGAGACGCCCGTCATCCCGGAAGTGATGCCGGTGACGAGTGTGAAGATGCTGCAGCGGTTGCCGCAGCTCAGCAACGCTCACATCCCTTCCGCCCTGAAAGAGCGGATCCTCACAGCAAAAGACGATCCGGCCGCTGTACGCTCCATTGGCATCGAATTCGCCACGGAGTTCTGCGCGCGACTGCTGGCCGAGGGAGTCCCCGGACTGCACTTCATCACGCTCAACAACTCCACGGCGACGCTGGAAATCTACGAGAACCTGGGCCTGCATCACCCCCCGCAGGCCTAGACCGGCCGCACGGGTATACGACACACTGCGTAGCGGCGACTGGGAGAGGGGCGTACATGGGCTGGACGGTCCTCTACATCGCGTTCGGCATCGTCGCGCTGTGGCTGCTGGGCGAGGTGCTGCTGCAGTACAAGGCGCGGCTGCGCTGGCGACTGCTCGCCTTCGCCGGCTTCCTCGGCGTCGTGCTCGGTGTCCTGATCCCCTCGGTGATCGTCATCGGCCTGGGCGCAGCCGCGTTCGCGGTCGGCCAGACCTACGTCACCCTGTCGTTCCGCCGCGGCTTCTCGGCGGGCTGGGCGGTCAAGCGCCCCGAGGGCGACGGCCTCGGCGCCGGCCTCAAGGGCCGTCGCGGCAAGGCGGAGCGCCAGGACCCCACCCTGGAGGTGTCCGAGCTGGAGCCGGAGGCCGACACGGACTACGGCCCGGAGCGCGCCGCCTACACCCAGGACGGTGCCTCCTACGGCGCGGACGACGACTACGACCGCGACGACGTCTTCACCCCCGCCCGGCCCACGGCCGCCGAGACCACCGCAGTCTACGAGCCGCAGCCCCTGCCCGACGACACCGGTTCGTACGGCATATACAGCGACGCCGCGTACGCCGCCGCCGACCCGTCGTACGCCAACGCCGGCCAGGCCCAGGACCAGTACGCGACGGCCGCCCAGGGCGCCGACCAGACCTACGGGTACGACTAC
The DNA here is from genome assembly GCF_050214755.1 of Streptomyces sp. C1-1. NCBI lineage: Bacteria > Bacillati > Actinomycetota > Actinomycetes > Kitasatosporales > Streptomycetaceae > Streptomyces > Streptomyces sp. C1-1. The sequence goes on from NZ_CP189826.1 coordinate 7,322,774, forward strand.
TCCGGCTACGGCCAGCAGCAGTACGGCTACGACACCACCGGCCAGCAGCAGTACGCCGCCTACTCGGACCCGTACATCGGCACCCAGACGTACGGCGGCGGCTACGACGCGAACTACGACCAGTACGGCCAGCAGGGCTACGGCCAGGAGCAGTACGGCAACGGCGGGTACGGCGAGACGCCGTCCGGCGGGGTCTGGGTCCCGCAGCAGCGCACCGACGAGACCTACGGCGGCGAGCTCCCGCAGGAGCAGCAGTACCCGTACCAGGACAACGGCCAGCAGCAGGGCGGCGCCGGGTACGACGAGCAGCAGTACCGCTTCTGAGGCCCCTCAGCGCCGACCGCTCACTGCGACCCCCGGAACTCCGGGCCCTCCACGATCAGGCCGGCCACCAGCGCGCCCGACATGCCCGCGTGCGGAAGCCCGCCGCCTGGGTGCGACCAGCCGCCGACGGTGAACAGGCCGGGAAGCGCGGTGGTGTTGGCCGGGTGCAGCAGGGCTCCCTCGCCCGCGGCGAGCGCCGGCGGCGGGACCGCGCCCCCCTCGGCGCCGGTCGCCTCGGCGACGTCGGCCGGGGTGCGCACCTCGTGCCACAGCAGGCGCTCGCGCAGATCCGGTACGGCCCGCTCGGCCACGTCGATCAGCTTCTCGGCCAGGTCGGCGAAGACCTCCGACTCCGCCCCGCTCCCGTCGGGCTGTGCCGGCACCACTGAGGTGAGCGTGATCGCCTCGTGGTCGGCGTCCGGGACCAGCCGCGGGTCGTCGGGACGCAGGACGGTGAGCGTGGGGCGGCCCGCCACCCCGGACGGGGTTCCGAACAGGGCGTCCAGCTCGGCCTCCCGGTCGGCCGCGTGCACCACGGTCCGGTGCGCCGTCCCCTCCGGGCGTCCGCCGCGCAGCGCCAGCAGCACCGTGAGACGGCTCGGCAGCCCGCGCCGCGCCGGGACATCGCCGTCGCCCCGGACGGCCGAACCCCGTACACAACGGCTCAGCGTCCCCGGCGCGACACCGGCCACCACGAAGTCCGCCTCCGCGACCGTCCCGTCCGACAGCTCCACCCCCGTCGCCCGGCCGTCCTTCTCCAGCACGCCCGTCACCTCGGCGCCGAAGCGGAACTCGACCCTGCGTGCCACGCACCGCTCGTACACGGCGCGCGCCAACTCCCGCATGCCACCGCGTACATACCAGAGGCCGAAGGCGTGCTCCATGTACGGCAGGACGGCCGCGCTCGCCGGTGTGACACGCGGGTCGAGGCCGTGGGCGAGGGCGTGGCTCTCCAGCAGGGCCGCGAGCCGGGGGTCCCGCAGCTCCCACGCGCCGACCTCGGCGAGCGTGCGCGCCCGCCGGGTGCGCAGCAGCCGCTTGTGGGCCACCGCCGGATAGGGCTCGCGCTCGGCCAGCACCGACCAGTCAGGCCACAGCGGCTCCTCCAGCAGCGGCCGCCGGGTACGGTCCCAGGCCTCGCGGGCCCGCACCAGGAAGTCGCCCCAACGCTCGCCAGCGGCCGCCCCGAGCGCCTCGTCCAGGGCGGCGACGACGCCCGCGCGCGAGGCGTTCGGCAGGGACACCCGCGTGCCGTCGGCGAAGACGTGCCGGGAGGACGGGTCGACCTGGACCAGCTCGACGCGGTCCTCCAGCGGCTCCTTGCCGGTCTTGACGAACAGATCGCGCCAGACCGCGGGCAGGGTCAGCAGTCCGGGACCTGTATCGAAGCCGAAGCCGTCGCGCTCGAAGCGGCGCACCGCGCCGCCGTACGTCTCCGTACGCTCGTACACCGTCACCCGGTGGCCCGCGACGGCCAGCCGGGCGGCGGCCGCCATCGCGCCCGTCCCGGCGCCGATCACCGCAATCCGTCCCATGCCCGCGACTTTATCGACCGCCACCGACAGTCACGGCACGGGAGGTGAACCGGGCTGTGCGGCGAGCCGCCGTTCCTCCCGCCGCTGGGCCCTGCGCCGCAGGAACCGCCGGATCCGGGAGACCAGGAACACCAGCACCACCAGCCCGGCCAGCAGCAGCGCGCCGGCGAGCGAGGCCGCCGCGAGCGGATGGAACATCGCGAACGTCACGATCCCGCCGACCCCGAGGTCCTCGGCGATGCTGATGACGATGTTGCTGAACGGTTCCGGAGAGGTGTTGACCGCCATCCGCGTCCCGGCCTTGACGGTGTGGCTGGCCAGCGCCGTGGAGCCGCCGATCAGGCCCGCCACCACGTCGTTCACCGAACCGCTGTGCCCGGCGAGCAGCGCCCCGACCCAGGCGCCCGCGACCGGCCGGACCACGGTGTGCACCGAGTCCCACACCGAGTCGACGTACGGGATCTTGTCGGCGACGGCCTCGCACAGGAACAGCAGGCCCGCCGCGACGAGGACCTCGGGCCGCTGGAGCGCCTCGGGGACGTCGTCGCTCACCCCGGTGGCACCGAACACGCCGAGCAGCAGCACCACGGCGTAGGCGTTGATGCCGCTGGCCCAGCCGCTGGTGAAGACGAGAGGGAGTACGGACACGGACGCGATCGTAACCAGTGGGCGAAGCGGCGTCCTGAGGATGAGCACGCAGACCTGAGTATCCGTACTCAGGGGGAGAGATGAGTACGCGCGCGGATGGGGGCCGACCTGCGCGAACGAGAAGGTGGAGACACGGAAAGGGGCGCGGCTCCGGCACCGGCGACACGGGGCGCCGGAACGGAGCGGCCCACGATCCGCTCCTTCCGCCGGCCGCGGTCGGCGGGAGCGAGGCACGGGGGAACCCGGGGGAACGACCGCAACGGGGGTCCCAAGGGGGGACACGGGGGAGTACGGAGAAGCGCCGGTTCGAGGTGGCCCGCGGGGGACGCGGCCACGACGGACCGGCGCTTTCCGTCGTGCTCAGTCCCGGTCGCGGCCGCTGACGCGGCCCTGCAGCAGCCGGGACAGCGCCGCGTGCACGTCGTCCAGGGAGCGCTCCGGCTGGAAGGACTGCCAGTCCAGGGCGGCCACCAGGACCATGCCGACCAGGGCCGACGCGGTCAGCGGCACATCGATCTCGTCGCTGAACTCGCCGCCCTCCACGCCGTCCCGGAGCACGCCCTCCACGACGGCCACCGCCTGCTGGCGCACCACCATCAGCGTGGACTGCCAGGCCCGGTTGGTGCGCCACAGCTCGGCCACGTAGAGCTGGGTGAAGGCCGGATAGCGCTCGATGAAGACCAGGCCCGCCCGGATCATCGCGTCCAGCGCGTCGACCTTGCTGCCGCCGTCCCGCGCCGTCTGCTCGGCCGCCTCGCGCAGGGAGGCGGTCAGCAGTCCGACGCCGTGCCGCAGCAGTTCCTCGAAGAGGACGGACTTGCTCGCGAAGTTGTAGTAGACGGTGCCCTTCGCGACCCCGGCCCGCTCCGCGATCTCGTCCACGGTGGTGGCGGAGAACCCCTGCTCGGCGATGAGGGTGACGGCCGCCTCGTAGAGCTTCTGCCGGGTGGCCTCGCGGCGCGTGCTGCCGCCGGTCGTGGGACTGCTGCGTTCCATGGCCCCGATTGTCACAGGTACGCGCGTGCGCAGGGCCTTCTTCGGGATCACAGGGTCAGCTCCGGGTGCAGCCGGTCCAGCGTCCACACCTGCCGGCGACGCGCCGACAGCGCGGTCAGCGCGAGGGAGCCGGCCGTGAAGGCGACGAGCACCACGCACGCGTGCCAGACGGGGACGAGACCGCCGCCGGTGATGAGCCTGCGCAGGGCCTCCACGATGTAGCTCATCGGCAGGAAGGGGTGGATCGCGTTGAAGAACCCGGGGCTGGTCTGCACCGGATACGTGCCGCCCGCCGAGGTCAACTGCAGCATCAGCAGGGCGAGCACGAGGATCCGGCCGGCCGCCCCGAAGCGCGCGTTCAGCCACTGCACGATCGCCGCGAAGCACGCCGTCACCAGGAACAGGAAGCCCACCGTGCCGGCCGCCCGGGCCATCTCCAGGCCGATCGCCCAGTGCAGGACGGACATCAGGGCCACCGTCTGCAGCACGCCGACGGCCACCACCGGCAGCCAGCCGGCCAGCGCTATCCGCCAGGCCGGGGCGCCCGTGGCGAGCGCGCGCCGGTTCATCGGCGGGATCAGCATGTACGCCACCATCGAGCCCACCCACAGGGAGAGGGGGATGAAGTACGGGGCGAACCCGGTGCCGTAGTTGGGCGCCTTGTGCAGGTCCTTGGATACCAGCCCGACCGGATCGGCCATCACCTCGGTGCGCCGGTCGCGGTCCTTCTTGTCGTAGTCGGGGATCTTGCCGGCACCGTCGTGCAGGCCGCCCGCGAGCTTCCCGGAGCCGTCGGCGAGCTTGTACATGCCGCCGTCGAGGGTCTGGGCGCCGGTCTCGAGCTCACCGATGCCCTTGTCCAGGGCCGAGGCGCCGGAGCCCGCCGTGCCGAGTCCCTGGTGCAGCTTCTTCGCGCCCGCGGCGACCTTCCCGGCGCCCTCGTTCAGCTTGTTGATCTTGGATACGGCGTCGGTGAGGTCCTCCGACAGGTGCGGCGCGCGGTCCGCGAGCGCCTGGGCCTGCCGCTGGAGGGTGGCGAGGTTGCCGTCGAGCTTCTTCAGGTCGCCGTCCTGGTCGGCGATCAGCGTGTTCAGGTCGTCGGCGATCGTCGCCACGTCGGCGGCGGCGACCTTCGCCTTCTTCAGGTCGGAGCAGGCCGGGTCCGGCAGTACGGGGTCCTCGCAGCGCGCCCGGTAGACGGCGTCGAGCGCGTCGGAGGCGGTGTGGGCGCCCTTGGCGGCGGCCGGGGCCGTCCGCACCAGGACGTCGAGGTTGTCGCGGATGCCCTTGGCGGAGTGGGCGACCAGCCGGGCGGTGTCGCCGATGGTCTGCTCGTTGTCCTTCAGGTACGGGCCCACCTTCTTGTCGACCGCGTTCACCTTGTCCGCGAGCGTCTGCGTGCCGGCCGCGACCTGCCGCGAGCCGTCCGCCAGGTCGCCGGCGCCCTTGTGGAGCTTCGTCAGCCCCTTGACCAGCTTTCCGCTGCCGCCCTCGGCGTCCTTCAGCCCGTCGGCGAGGTCCTTGGAGCCCTTCTTCGCCTTCCCTATGCCCCCGTTGAGCTGGTCGGCGCCCTTCGCGGCCTTCACGGTCGCCCCGTGGATGTCGGAGAAGGAGATGAAGATCCGGTCCAGGAAGGAGCGTGAGGCCTTCGTGGACGCGGCCGTGCGCACCTCGTTGAAGACCGTCTTGGAGATCTGTCCGACGATGTAGTTGTTGGCGTCGTTCGTGCGCACCCGCAGCGCGCCCGTCTCGGGGGCGTCGCCCGCGCTGGAGGCGATCCGCCTGCTGAAGTCGGCCGGCATGGTCAGCGACAGGTAGTACGTGCCGTTCTCCACGCCCGCGCGTGCCTGCGCGTCGCTCACCTCGTGCCAGTCGAAGACCTCACTGTCGCGCAGCCCCTTGGTGAGGTCGTCGCCGGCCGTGATCCGCTTCCCGTCGGCGGTGGCCCCCTTGTCGTCGTTGACGAGCGCCACCGGGATGCGGTCGAGACGGCCGTAGGGGTCCCAGAACGACCACAGGTACAGGGCGCCGTAGAGCAGCGGCAGCACCAGCAGGGCGACGAGCGCGGCCCGCGGCAGCTTCCCCCTGCCGAAGCGCCGCAGCTCAAGAGCGGCCAGTTTCGGCGAGCGCATCGGCCTTCTCCTTCCCCGACGTGCTCACGTTCATGGTGTCCTCCGGGGCCTGGCTGCAGACGGCCAGCACCGTGGTCCCGGCCCTGGCGACGGACCGCAGCAGCGCCCAGACCTCCGCCTGTTCGGCGTCCGAGAGCTTGAGGTCGGTGTCGTCGACGCCGAGCAGCCGCGGGCCGCCGATGAGCGCCAGGGCGACGGACAGGCGCAGCGCCTCAAGCCGCTCCAGGTCGCGTACGGCGGTACGCGAGCCCTTGGGCAGCGTCTCCGTGTCCAGCCCGGCGGCGGCGAGGGCGGCGTCTATCCGCAGCCGCGCCTCCAGCAGGCGCTCGGCGCGCGGCCGCAGCAGCTCCCGCAGCGAGTCGCCGAACCGGCGCTGCAGCAGGGCCCGTTCGCGCAGGTGCTCGCCGACGGTCAGGGCCGGGTCGAGGTCGGTCAACCCGGCGACGTTGGCCACGGCGCCGACCCGGCGGACGGCCGCCAGGTGCTTGGGCAGTTTGCAGTCGCCGACCGTGGCCACTCCCTCGGTGGGCCTCATCCGGCCCGTGAGCGCCAGCAGCAGGCAGGTGCGGCCGGACCCGGACGGGCCCTCGATCGCGAGCAGCGAGCCGGGCTCCGCGTCGAACGTGACGTCGCGGAAGGCCCAGCCGCGTGGGCCTTCGAGCCCGAGGCCGCGGGCCGTGACACCGATTCCGGGCACGGTTTCCCCCATCCCTGGATGTGTACAGCAATTGAACTGACTGGTCAGTGCAAAAACTACTCCGAACCTTCGATCGAAGCAAAAGCCCAGGTCGGAACGGATTGTCAGTGCCATACCCCACGATGGACACATACGGCATCCCGTATGTGGGCATGCCGTCACGCAGACGACAGGAGGTTCGTCATGGCCAGTTACCCCGCAGCAGCCGCCCGCCGGCGCCGCGCCACCGGCCCTGCCCCCTCACTGACCGGACCGGCCAGCGACGTGCACCCGGTGCTCCGCCGGGCCGCCGCCCCGCCCGCCGCCCTCGACCTGCTCGCCCAGGCCCGCGCCGGACTGGACGAGGCGGCGGTCCTCGAGACGCCCAACGAGCGCTACGCCACGGCCCACCTCGCCGCCCTGCGCACGGCCGCCGCGGTCCTCGCCGCGCGAGGCCGCCCGGAGCTCACCCCAAGGCGCCGGGCACGCATCCGGAGCGCTTGGGAAGTGCTCCCCGAGATCGCGCCCGAACTCACCGAGTGGAGCGCGCTGTTCGCCTCCGGGGCCCGGCGCCGCGCCCGGGCCGAGGCCGGTATCCAGGGCGCGGCAAGCCGCCGGGACGCCGACGACCTCATACGCGACGTGGCGATGTTCCTCCGCCTCGTCGAGCGGATGCTCGTCCTCCAGCCGGTCCTGCCGCAGCCCCGCCAGGACACGGACCACCCGGGGACGGAACCCGACACCGGCCGGGACTTCCCCGACACGGGGTGACGCGTCCCGCCGTACGAAACCTTCCGCAGGGCGCACCGCACGGTGACCAGGCAGGGCGTCCGAGGCAATAGGGTGGAGAACGCCTGAAGTCTTCCCCGCCGCGACAACCGGGCAGGGAAGGCAGCCCGTTCGCTCCGCCGTGCAACAGGCGGTGCCGCGCCGAGGAGTCAACTGCCGTGTCGGACCCGCTACGACCTCGCGCCTCTCTCCGTACCGCCGTGGTCTGGGAAGTCCTCCAGGACGCCCTCGACCGGCGGGTCAAGGCCACGGGCCGCGACGCGCTGGACGTCCTCGACACCGGAGGCGGCAGCGGCAACTTCGCGGTGCCCCTCGCCCGCCTCGGCCATCGCGTCACCGTCGTCGACCCCAGCCCGAACGCGCTGTTCGCGCTGGAGCGCCGCGCCGCCGAGGCCGGCGTCGCCGACCGGGTGCGGGGCGTCCAGGGCGACGCGCACGGCCTCTTCGACGTGGTCGAGCGCGGCAGTCACGACGTGGTGCTGTGCCACGGCGTCCTGGAGTACGTCGACGACCCGGCGGAAGGCCTGCGCAACGCGGTCGCCGCCCTGCGCCCCGAGGGCGTCCTCAGCCTGCTCGCGGCCGGCCTCGGCGGCGCCGTGCTCGCGCGAGCCCTCGCCGGCCACTTCAAGGAGGCCCGGCAGGCGCTCGGTGACCCGAACGGCCGGTGGGGCGAGGGCGACCCCGTGCCGCGCCGGTTCACCGCCGAGCAGCTCACCGCCCTGGTCGAGGGCGCGGGCCTCCGGGTCGGCGCCGTGCACGGCGTGCGGGTCTTCGCCGACCTCGTTCCGGGCGTGCTGGTCGACACCGAGCCCGGTGCCCTGGAGGCGCTGCTGAAGCTGGAGGAGGCGGCGGCCGAACTCCCCGCCTTCCACTCCGTGGCCACCCAGCTTCATGTGCTCGGTGAGACGCGAGGGGCCGACGAGGCCTGAGTCTCCTCCCGAGACGCGCCGCTGATCAGCGCGTTGGCTGCGCATGGAGTACGCCACAGGCCCCCCGTTCGGGGGCTTGGAGCCGTATGATCGAGGGAGATCACCCGGCATGACGGGTCGGTCGCTGGGGAATGGAAGATTCAGCGAGCCGGGCCGTCGATGGCGGATTCCGGTTGGCCAATTGGCGCAGAGGGGCGGGTTTCACGGGGGCGATTCCCTGCCTATCCTGAAGGGACCCCCGGGTCGCCCCGGCGACTGCACGATGAGGAGGACTCCGTGCCGCTCTCGGAGCACGAGCAGCGCATGCTCGAGCAGATGGAGCGAGCGCTGTACGCCGAAGATCCCAAGTTCGCGTCGGCGCTCGAGGGAAGCGGGCTGCGTACGTACACCCGGCGGCGGGTCTACCAGGCGGTCGCGGGCTTCCTCGTGGGTATCGCGCTCCTCATGGCTGGAATGGTCGCCAAGCAGGTCTGGCTCAGCGTGGTGGGCTTCCTCGTGATGCTGGGCTGTGCGGTACTGGCCGTGACCGGCTGGCGCAAGGCACCCAAGCCGGGTGAACAGCCCACCGCGGGCGCCCCGCAGGCGCGCCGCCAGGGAAGGCCGAAGCGCTCCATGATGGACCGGATCGAAGAGCGCTGGCAGCGGCGCCGCGACGAGCAGGGCCACTAGCGCTCCCCATACCGATGAGGGGGTGACCACCCACCGGGTGGTCACCCCCTCATGTATGCCTGACAGCCGGCCGCCGGGGGCGCTCACCCTGTGCCCGGCGGCAAGGCCTGTCCATCGGCGCCCGACGATCGGCCGTCAGGCGCTGCCCTGCACCCGCGGGCCGACCGTCGGGGCGAGCACCTGTGCCCGGGGCCGGCCGTCCGGGCGAGCACCTGCGCCCGGGACCGGCCGGCCGGGCGCTCAGCCTGTGGCCGGGGCCCGGGGTCGTCAGCCGCTCTGCTGGCCGGACGGGCGTCGAACCAGTGCGGTCCAGCGATCGGTCGTGCGGCGTTTGAAGGCGCTCCAGCGGTCGGAGGTGTCCCAGAGGGCGCGGACCGCCGACCGCGGCGCGAGCACCGCGCGCACCCGGGTCGTCCAGCTCGCCCGCGAGCGCAGCGCCGCCCGCAGCCTGCCGACGTCGTCGGCCAGCCCGGGCGCCGCGTGCGGCCGTGGCGCGAACAGCACCTGCTCCACCGCGCTCGCCACCCGGTGCACCGACTCCGCGGCGGCCGGTTCCAGCTCCCCGAGCCGCACGATCCGCGCCGCCGCCTTCCGCGGGGTCAGCGCGTCGTCCGGCACGATGCCGTAGTCCCAGGCCGTGTCGGTGAGCTCGCGCCACACGGCCAGCACATGCCCGGCGGCCACCTCGGCGGCGTACCGCGCCTCAGCCTCGACCGTCGTCGAGGAGCCGGTCAGCGTGACTTCACCGGCGCCGAGGCCGTGCGCGGCCCGCTCCTTGCGGCCGCGGGCCGACACCGCGCCCGAGGCGGAGTGCTGGGCCGAGGCCAGCCGGACCGTGCGCCGGCGGATGCGCCACAGCATGGGCAGCAGCGGCACGACGACCGCGAGCAGACCGAGGAGCGCCCATCCGGCGATCTCGTACCAGGCCGGACCGCCACCACCCGGCGTGGCCGTGTCCACCGGGAGGGCGTTGCCGCACTCCTGGAGCTTCTTCTGCTGCACCCCGCAGCTCGTGGTCGCCGACGGCGCCGCCGACGCGGACGCGCCCGCCGACTGCGAGCTCCGCGGCACGTCGGGAAGGCTGTTGCCCGGCGTGTCCGACTGCGTGTACGAGGGCGTCACGCCCCGGTTGGGGGTCGGCTCGAAGCGGGTCCAGCCCACGCCCTCGAAGTACAGCTCGGGCCAGGCGTGGGCATCCTTCAGGCCCACCGACACCGAACTGTCCGACTGCGGGGAACCGGGCGCGAAGCCGACCGCGACCCGGGCCGGGATGCCCAGGCTGCGGGCCATCGCCGCCATCGCGAAGGAGAAGTGGACGCAGAAGCCCTCCTTGTCCTTCAGGAACTTCGCTATCGCCTGCGGGCCGGTGCCGACCTGCACCTGGGTGCTGTACTGGAAGCCGCCGTTCACGGCGAACCAGTCCTGGAGCTTGACCGCCTGCTCGTAGTGGCTCGTCGAGCCCTCGGTGACCTTGCGGGCGGTCGTCCGCACCACGTCGGGCAGCGACTTCGGCAGCTTGGTGTACTCGTCCTTGAGCGCCTTGGGCGGCTCCGGAGCCTCGGCCAGCTGCTCCGCCGTCGGCTGCACGTCGAGGCTCTTGACCAGATAGGTCTTGCCGCGGGTGGTCTCGCCGTGGTCGCCGACGAGCGTCATGCCCACCGGTTCGTAGCGCCACTTGCCGCCGACCTGCACGCCGCTGGGCGGGTAGGGCATCGGCAGCCAGTCCTGGGCGTACCAGTCGGCGGCCGAGATTCGGGTCTGGATCTCCGCGCGCTTGACGTCGGGCCCGAGCCCGGTCGGGGTGGGGAGCTTGTCCGGTACGCCGGTGACATGCCGCTTGGAGGGCTTCCAGGTGCTGCCGTCGAAGTCGTCCAGGGACACGATCCGCAAGTACAGGTCGGCGACGTCGCCGTTGGTCTTCAGGGACAGGACCTGGCGGTCCTCGTCCACGTTCAGGCTGTCGCGCAGGGACACCAGGGGGTTGACCGCGGAGATCGTGCCCCCGCTGCCGTTGCCGGCGCCCACGCCCGTCCCGGCGCCGTCCAGCAGACCGCCGCTCATCGAGGGCAGAACGGCCGGCACCACGAGGGCGAGCCCCAGGGCGAGCACCCCGATGCGCCGCCCGGTACGGACCGGCGCCACCGCGCCGGGCTCCCCGCCCGGGGTGCGCGGCGCCCCGCCGAACACCCGCCCCCACTGCGAGAGCCGGTCCCGGCCCTCCGCGAGGAGCAGCATCAGATAGCCGGCCGCCGCCACCAGGAACCACAGCCAGTCCGTACCGCCGTCGGACAGTCCGGCCGCGACGGAGTACAGCGCGAGCAGCGGCAGCCCGGCGGGGGCCGCGCTGCGGAAGGTCACCGCGAGGGTGTCCACCGCCAGCCCTATGATCATGACACCGCCGAGCAGCATCAGCCGGATGCCGTGCGACTCCAGCGGCGCGGGTATCGCGTACCGCGCGATGTCGTCGCCGCCCTGCTGCAGCAGATCGGCGAAGTGCCGGAACGCCTCGGGGCCGGGCACGATCCCGATGAACGCCTGCCGCCGGGCGAAGACCAGCGTGAGCATCAGCAGGGTGACGACCGCCTGCGCCGCCACCGTCAGCGGCCGGGCCAGCGGCACCCTACGGGTCGCCGCGCCCACGCCGGTCTGCACGCCCAGCATGAGGGCCGCCTGCAGGATCCAGGTGGCGGGCGTCACCAGCGGCAGCAGGGCGCAGGACGCCATCAGCGTGGCCGCCCACGCGCACAGTGCCAGTCGTGCCCGCCCGCTCATGAGCCCGCCCCCTCGGCGTTCGCCGCGCTCGCCGCGGCCACGCCCAGGCCCGCGCGCTCGCGGTCCGCCTGCCGCCACAGCTCGCTCAGCGCGGTGCCGCGCGGCACGCTCAGGGCCGTCCAGCCCGCCTCCCGCAGCATCCGCAGCCGCTCCTCACGGCGGTTCAACGGCCCGGGCACGTCGGTGGGTTCCCGCACCCACGCGTCACTGTCCAGCAGGAAGGCGACCGCGCCCCCACTGCGCTGGCGCATCTTGGCGACGATCGCGGCCTGTTCCTCGTCCAGGTCGCCGAAGAAGGCCACCAGCAGCCCCTCGTTGCCGCCGCGCAGCACGTCGTACGCCCGGGACAGGCCCGCGCCGTCCGAGTGGTCGACGACCGCGAGGGTGTCCATCATCAGCCCGGCCGCGTCGGCCGTCTCCTGGCTCGCCCCCGCGAACCCGTCGGCGCCCTCGCCGGGCACCGAGTTGCCCGTGTCGGTCAACAGCCGCACGGAGAAGCCCCGTTCCAGCATGTGCACCAGGACCGAAGCGGCGCCCGAGACGGCCCATTCGAAGGCCGAGTCCGGGCCCGCGCCGCGGAAGCCGATGCCCCGGGTGTCCAGCAGCACCGTGCACCGGGCGCGCTGCGGCTGCTCCTCGCGGCGCACCATCAGCTCGCCGTAGCGGGCGGTGGAGCGCCAGTGCACGCGGCGCAGATCGTCGCCGTAGCGGTAGCCGCGGGGAATCACGTCGTCCTCGCCGGCCAGCGCGAGCGAACGCTGCCGCCCGTCGCCGTACCCCTTCGACTCACCGCTGAGGCGCACCGGCGGCAGCGCCTCCACGCGCGGGATCACCGTCAGGGTGTCGTAGGAGGAGAAGGAGCGGGTCAGCTCGCACATGCCGAACGGGTCGGTCAGGCGCAGCTGGAGCGGGCCCAGGGGGTAGCGGCCGCGCAGGTCGGAGCGGACGCGGTAGGAGACCTCGCGGCGACCGCCCGGCTCGACGCGGTCCAGCACGAAGCGGGGGCGCGGGCCGAGGACGTAGGGCACCCGGTCCTGGAGCATCAGCAGGCCCGTGGGCAGCCGGGAGACGTTGTCCATCCGCAGATGGACACGGGCCTCGCTGCCGGCGGGCACGCGCGCGGGGGAGAGGCGGCGACTGCCGGCGACCCGGTAGCGCGTGCGGTAGAGGAAGACCGCGCAGACCAGGGGCAGCGCGGCGAGCAGCAGGCCGACCCGCAGCAGGTCGCTCTGTCCGAGGACGTAGGCGCAGATCGCGGCCGCGATGCCGGCCGCGAGGAAGGAGCGTCCGCGGGTGGTCAGACCCGCCAGGGCGGTGCGGATGCCGCCCTTCTCACCGCGGTCGGCGTCCGCGGGCCCGCCCGCCCCGGTACTCATCACAGCCTCCGCGGCGGCTGCTGGCCGTATGCCGGCGTGCCGTGCCCGAGGCCGCCGAAGCCGCCCTGCTGGGGCGTCGCGGGCACCGGCGTGCGCTGCAGGATCTCCTGGACGACCTGCTCGGCGGTGCGGCGGTTGAGCTGGGCCTGGGCGGTGGGCAGCAGCCGGTGGGCCAGGACGGCGACGGCGAGTGCCTGGACGTCGTCCGGCAGGGCGTACTCCCGGCCGCTCAGGGCCGCGGAGGCCTTCGCCGCGCGCAGCAGGTGCAGCGTCGCGCGCGGCGAGGCGCCGAGTCTGAGGTCGGGGTGGGTACGGGTGGCCGTGACCAGGTCGACCGCGTAGCGCCGGACCGTTTCCGCGACGTGGACCGAGCGGACCGCCTCGATCAGCTTGACCATGTCGTGCGCGTGCGCCACCGGCTGCAGGTCCTCCAGCGGGGACACACCACCGTGCACGTCGAGCATCTGCAGCTCGGCCTCCACGCTCGGGTAGCCCACCGAGACCCGGGCCATGAAGCGGTCGCGCTGGGCCTCGGGCAGCGGGTAGGTGCCCTCCATCTCCACCGGGTTCTGCGTGGCCACCACCATGAAGGGGCTCGGCAGCTCGTAGGTCTGCCCGTCGATGGTGACCTGGCGCTCCTCCATCGACTCCAGAAGCGCGGACTGGGTCTTGGGCGAGGCGCGGTTGATCTCGTCGCCGATCACGATCTGCGCGAAGATCGCTCCGGGCTTGAACTCGAAGTCACGGCGCTGCTGGTCCCAGATGGACACGCCCGTGATGTCCGAGGGCAGCAGGTCCGGAGTGAACTGGATCCGCCGCACCGAACAGTCGATGGACCTCGCCAATGCCTTGGCGAGCATGGTCTTGCCCACGCCGGGGACGTCCTCGATCAGAAGATGTCCCTCGGCGAGCAGTACGGTCAGCGAAAGCCGTACGACCTCGGGCTTGCCCTCGATCACTCCTTCCACCGAACTGCGGACCCGCTCCACAGTGGCAGTCAGATCACTAAGGCTCGCTCGATCGTCATAGGTCGTCACCCGGCCCTCCTCGGCCCGTTCTTTCATGGGCCGATGCACAGATGTACGCCCCGGCCCACCCCGAATCACGGACACCACGCGGGAAAAGTTCCGCGCGGCGCCACACCCCGCATTCTTGCTGCCGTTACCGTTTCGTGTCACTCGACTGTGGACAAGTGGCCGCGATATGTCGGGTTTTACGGTGCTTGGGCTCCAGCATGCGCGCGTTTTGCGAAGAACGAGAAGGGCCGGGGACCGCTTACGCGGGGTCGATCTCGCGCAGCAGGCCGGTCTTCACGTCGAAGACGAAGCCTCGCACGTCGTCGGTGTGCAGCAGGAACGGCGAGGTGCGCACCCGCTGCATGGACTGGCGGACGTCCTGGTCGACGTCCGCAAAGGCCTCCGCCGCCCAGGCGGGGCGCTGGCCGACCTCCTCCTCCAGCTCGGTGCGGAAGTCCTCGGTGATGGTCTCCATGCCGCAGCCGGTGTGGTGGATGAGGACGATGCTGCGGGTGCCGAGCTTGCGCTGGCTGATGGTGAGGGAGCGGATCACGTCGTCGGTGACCACGCCGCCCGCGTTGCGGATGGTGTGGCAGTCGCCGAGCTGCAGACCGAGCGCCTTGTGCAGGTCGAGACGGGCGTCCATGCAGGCCACGACCGCCACGTGCAGCACGGGGCGGGCGTCCATCCCGGGGTCGGCGAACGCCTCGGCGTAGCGTTCGTTCGCCTCGACCAGGCGGTCGGTGACCGTGCCGCCTCGTATGGCGCCTTCGGATTCGGTGGAAACGGATGCGGAAGTCGTCATAGTCATGACGTTACTGGTCACCGCCGATCCGGTCTGCGTGTGAGGGTGGGAAAAGAGCGTCATCACGGTCCTCTTGTGAGGTAACCCACATAGGTGGCGGACGGAAAGCCGTACGGGTGATTTTCCCCGGTATGCCGCTTCGCACGCACCTCGGGGCGCGACGCGCAGGCCGGTTGATTGACCGCGAGACACCGTGGACTAAAGTGGCGCGAAGCGGGAGGCGAGGCTCTCCCTGCTGGACTGACATCCCCGGAGACCCGGCGACTTTCCGGGCTCTCCCCACGTGCGCGGCGCGTACGTACGGCTCGGCCTCCTCCCGCTCACGGCCGGCTGACGCTTCCGGCGCCGGCAAGGCCTCCCCTTCACGAGCGGGCGGGGACCCGGCGGTGCGTACGGCCCAGCCGGACCTGAGAGGGCCCCTTGAGCCAGAGTCGACACGTCCCGGTGATGCTCCAGCGGTGCCTGGATCTGCTGGCGCCCGCGCTGGAGCGGCCGGGAGCGGTGGTCGTCGACTGCACCCTCGGTCTCGGCGGGCACAGCGAGGCCCTCCTCCAGCGCTTCCCCGAGGCCCGGCTCGTCGCCCTCGACCGCGACAAGGAGGCGCTGCGCCTGTCCGGCGAGCGGCTCGCGCCCTTCGGTGAGCGCGCCACCCTGGTGCACGCCGTCTACGACGAGCTCCCCGACGTACTGGACCGGCTCGGCATCGCGCGCGTGCAGGGCGTCCTGTTCGACCTCGGTGTCTCCTCCATGCAGCTCGACGAGGCCGACCGCGGCTTCGCCTACGCCCAGGACGCCCCGCTCGACATGCGCATGGACCAGACGACCGGTATCAGCGCCGCCGAGGTCCTCAACACCTACCCGCCCGGCGAACTCGTCCGGATCCTGCGCGCCTACGGCGAGGAGAAGCAGGCCAAGCGGATCGTGTCCGCCATCGTGCGCGAGCGCGAGAAGCAGCCGTTCGACAACAGCGCGCGGCTCGTCGAACTCATCCGGGACGCCCTGCCGCAGGCCGCCAAGCGCACCGGCGGCAACCCGGCCAAGCGCACCTTCCAGGCCCTGCGCATCGAGGTCAACGGCGAGCTCTCCGTGCTGGAACGCGCGATCCCGGCGGCCGTGAAGGCGCTCGCCGTGGGCGGACGGATCGCCGTCCTGTCGTACCACTCGCTGGAGGACCGGCTGGTCAAGCAGGTGTTCGCGGCCGGCGCGGCCACCACCGCGCCGCCCGGGCTGCCGGTGGTCCCCGAGCGGTACCAGCCCCGGCTCAAGCTGCTCACACGCGGTGCCGAACTTCCCACCGAGGAAGAGGTCGCCGAGAACCGGCGGGCGGCACCGGCGCGGCTGCGCGGGGCCGAGCGCATCAGGGAGGACGCCGACAAATGAGGGGCGTGAGTGAGTTGGGAAACCGCACTCACTGGAGGCCGTGTGAGTAGGAAACCCGAACTGAGGGGGCGGGCCGCTCGTCTCGCCCGGCTCTTCCCCGGCCCGGGAAGCTCCGGGCAGGCGGCCCGCACCCCCTTCGTGCTCCTCGTCGTGCTCCTCCTCGGCGGCGGTCTGATCGGGCTGCTGGTGCTGAACTCCGCGCTCAGCGAGGGCTCGTTCAAGCTGGACGACCTGCAGAAGGACACCAAGAACCTCACCGACGAGGAACAGGCGCTCCAGCGGGACATCGACGCCTACTCCGCGCCGGACGCCCTCCAGCTCCGCGCCCGGGAGCTCGGCATGATCCCCGGCGGCGACCCCGCCTTCCTCGGCCCCGACGGCACGGTCAAGGGGGTCCCCTCGGCCGCCGCCCAGCAGTCCGCCGCGCAGATCCCGCTGGTCCTGCGCCCGCCGGAGACCCTCGCCCAGTCACCGGCCGACAGCGTCTCGCAGGCCGGCACCGCCACGGCGGTCCCCACGCCCGCGGTCGGCTCCTCCCTCACCCCCACCCCCACCACGACCCCCGGCAGGTGACGGAAGTGTCCGACAGGGAACCGCCGCGCCGTCGCGTGCCCGGCCCCGCGCGTCCCGTCCGCCCCGCCGCCGGCCGGCAGCGCCCCGGCCCCGGCGCCCGCCCGGCGGCCCGCCGCCCGGCACCGGCCCGGCCGCCGGCCCCCAAGCCGCTGCGTCTGGGCAGCCCGCGCCCCCGGCTGCGCATGGTCGGCCTGGCCCTCGCCCTCGTCCTGATCGCCTTCGTCGTACGACTGCTCCAGGTCCAGGCCGTCGACGCGAGCACCTACGCCGCCAAGGCGGACCAGAACCGCTACGTCGGCCAGGTCCTGCCCGCCGAGCGCGGCGGCATCACCGACCGTGACGGCGTGGCGCTAGCGACCAGCGTGGACGCCTACGACATCACCGCCGACCCCACGATGTTCACCCGCGAGCAGTTGAAGATCGACGACGGACCCGAGCAGGCGGCGGCGCTGCTCGCACCCATCCTCGGCATGGACCAGGACGCCCTGGTCAAGAAGCTCCGGCCGAAGAACAAGGCGCTGCGCTACACCCTGCTCGCCCAGCGGCAGACCCCGCAGGTGTGGACGCAGATCAAGGACCTGAAGGCCGCGCTGGCGAAGAAGGCGGACACCGCCGACGTCCTGGCCGGCGTCTTCTCCACCCCCAGCAGCAAGCGGGTCTACCCCAACGGCGCCCTCGCCGCCGGGATACTGGGCTGGGTCAACGCCGACGGCAAGGGCGGCGGCGGCATCGAGCAGGAGCTGAACAAGGTCCTGTCCGGCAAGGACGGCAAGATCCGTTACGCCCAGTCCGGCGGCCGGCTGGTACCCACCGCGGGCTCCACGGAGACCGCCGCGGTGCCCGGCCACGACGTCGAGCTCACCATCGACCGCGACATCCAGTGGGCCGCCCAGAGCGCGATCAGCGAGCAGGTGAAGAAGTCCGGGGCGGACCGCGGATACGTGATAGTGCAGGACACCCGCACCGGCCAGATCCTCGCGATGGCCAACTCGCCCGGCTTCGACCCCAACGACCTCTCCAAGGCGAATTCCGACGCCCTGCACAACTGGGCCGTCGAGGACGCCTACGAGCCCGGCTCCACCGCCAAGATCATGTCGATGGCCGCCGTACTGCAGGAGAACGTGGCCACGCCGCTGACGCACGTCGTCGTGCCCAACCGGCTGCACCGCGGCGACCGTCTCTTCAAGGACGACATCGACCACGCCACCTGGGACCTCACGCTCAACGGCGTGCTCGCCAAGTCCAGCAACATCGGCACCATCCTGGCCGCCGGCCAGCTCGGCAAGACGCAGGCACAGGCCAACCAGGTCCTCTACAAGTACCTGCGCGGGTTCGGCCTCGGCAGCTACAGCGGACTGGACTTCCCCGGCGAGACCAAGGGCATCCTCGCCCCGCCCGACAAGTGGTCGACCTCGCAGCAGTACACGATTCCTTTCGGCCAGGGCATGTCGCTCAACGCGCTCCAGGCGGCGTCGGTCTACTCGACGATCGCCAACGGCGGCGTCCGCGTCGCCCCCACCCTCGTGCGCGGCACGAAGGGACCCGACGGACGCTTCGTGCCGGCCGCGAAGCCCAAGAAGACAAGGGTCGTGAGCGCGAAGACGGCGAAGACGCTCGCCCAGATGCTGGAGTCGGTCGTGGACGACCGGGAGGGCACGGGCACCAAGGCGCGCATCCCCGGCTACCGGGTGGCGGGCAAGACGGGTACGGCCAACCGCGTGGATCCGGCCACCGGCAAGTACCGCGGATACACGTCCTCGTTCGCCGGGTTCGCCCCCGCGGACAACCCTCGCGTGACGGTCTACTGCGCCATCCAGAACGCGACGAAGGGCAACTACTTCGGCGGCCAGATCTGCGGGCCCATCTTCAAGGAGGTGATGGAGTTCGCACTGAAGACCCTCCAGGTGCCGCCCACGGGCGCCCAGCCCGCGCGACTGCCCGTCACCTTCACTCCCTGATCAGCGCAACCAGCCAGGAACCCTCCGTGACCATGATCACTCCCGACTCCGGCAACCCGGACACCCGCCGCCCCTCGCTTCGCCCGCAGCCGGGTACGCCCGGTACGCTCACCGCCGTGCCACACGCTGATCAGTCCCAAACCACCCAGAAGGGCGTTTCCGTGACATACCCGGGGCCGCCACGACCGGTTCAGGTCTCCGCCACACCCCTGACGGAGCTCGCCGATCAGCTGGGTGCCGCCGCGCCGGAGAGCACCGCCGAGGTCACGGGCATCACCCATGACTCGCGCGCCGTCCGCCCCGGCGACCTGTACGCCGCCCTGCCGGGCGCCCGCCTGCACGGTGCCGACTTCGTGAAACAGGCCGCCGGCCTGGGCGCGGTCGCGGTGCTGACGGACCCGACCGGAGCCGAGCGCGCCGCCGCGACGGGCCTCGCGGTCCTGGTCGTCGACGACCCGCGGGCGCGGATGGGCGAGCTGGCGGCGACGATCTACGGCCACCCGGGCCGTGACCTGCTGCAGATCGGCATCACCGGCACCTCCGGCAAGACCACCACCGCCTACCTCGTCGAGGGCGGTCTGAGGACCAAGAGCAACACCGGCCTCATCGGCACGGTCGAGATGCGCATCGGCGACGAGCGCATCAAGTCCGAGCGCACCACCCCCGAAGCCACCGACCTGCAGGCCCTGTTCGCCGTGATGCGCGAGCGCGGCGTCGAGGCGGTCGCCATGGAGGTCTCCAGCCACGCGCTGGTCCTCGGCCGGGTCGACGGCTGCGTCTTCGACATCGGTGTGTTCACCAACCTCAGCCCGGAACACATGGAGTTCCACTCCGACATGGAGGACTACTTCCGGGCCAAGGCGCAGCTCTTCACGCCCCGCCGCAGCAGGCTCGGCGTGGTCAACATCGACGACGAGTACGGCCGCCGGCTGGTCGGGGAGGCCACCGTCCCGGTCGTCACCTACTCCGCCGAGGGCCACCCGGACGCCGACTGGCGGGCCGAGGACGTCCGGGTCGGGCCGATGGACTCGACGTTCACGGTCGTGGGCCCCGAGGGCGAGCGGATCGAGGCCAGGTCGCCCCTGCCGGGCGGCTTCAACGTGGCCAACACCCTCGCCGCGATCGCCGCCCTCGCCGCGGCCGGACTCGACCCGCAGACCGCCGCCGACGGCGTCGCCGCCGTCCCGGGCGTACCGGGCCGTCTGGAGCGGGTGGACGCCGGACAGCCGTATCTCGCGGTCGTCGACTACGCCCACAAGACGGACGCCGTCGAGTCGGTCCTGCGCGCCCTGCGCAAGGTCACCGAGGGCAGGCTGCACGTCGTGCTCGGCTGCGGCGGCGACCGCGACACGACCAAGCGGGCGCCGATGGGCGCCGCCGCGGCCCGCCTCGCCGACACCGCCGTACTGACCTCCGACAACCCACGCTCCGAGGACCCCCTCTCGATCCTTGCAACCATGCTCGAGGGCGCCGCGTCCGTACCAGCACACGAACGCGGTGAGGTGCAGGTCTTCGAGGACCGGGCCGCCGCGATCGCCGCAGCCGTCGCCCGCGCGCAGCCCGGTGACACCGTGCTCGTCGCGGGCAAGGGCCACGAGCAGGGCCAGGACATCGCCGGTGTGGTCCGTCCCTTCGACGACCGCCAGGTGCTTCGAGAAGCCATCCAGCAGACCCAGGGATGAACTTGTGATCGCCCTCTCTCTCGCCGAGATCGCAGCAGTCGTCGGCGGGCAGACGCACGACATACCGGATCCGTCCGTCCAGGTCACCGCTCCGGTCGTCCGGGACTCCCGCGAGGTGCGGCCCGGCAGCCTGTTCGTCGCCTTCGTCGGCGAGCGCGTCGACGGCCACGACTTCGCCCGGCAGGTCGTGGAGGCGGGCGCGGTCGCCGTCCTCGCGTCCCGGCCCGTCGGCGTCCCCGCGATCGTCGTGGAGGACGTCCAGAGCGCCCTCGGCGCCCTCGCGCGGCACGTCGTACGACGGCTCGGCGCGACCCTCGTGGCCCTCACCGGCTCGGCGGGCAAGACCAGCACCAAGGACCTGATCGCCCAGGTCCTGCAGCGCAAGGCGCCGACGGTGTTCACGCCCGGCTCGCTCAACAACGAGATCGGCCTGCCACTCACGGCCCTGTCCGCCACCGAGGAGACGAAGTTCCTCGTGCTGGAGATGGGCGCCCGCGGCATCGGCCACATCCGCTACCTCACCGAGCTGACCCCGCCGCGCGTCGGCCTCGTGCTCAACGTCGGCACCGCCCACATCGGCGAGTTCGGCGGCCGCGAGCAGATCGCGCAGGCCAAGGGCGAGCTGGTCGAGGCACTGCCCTCCGCAGAGGACGGCGGCGCCGCGATCCTCAACGCGGACGACCCCCTCGTACGCGCCATGGCGTCCCGGACGAAGGCCAAGGTGGTCCTCTTCGGGGAGACCGACGAAGCGGACGTACGGGCCGAGAACGTGCGACTCACGGACACGGGACAGCCCGCGTTCAGGCTCCACACACCCTCCGGTGCAAGCGACGTGACCATGCGCCTGTACGGTGAGCACCACGTGTCGAACGCGCTCGCCGCGGCCGCCGTCGCCCATGAGCTGGGCATGTCCGCAAGTGAGATCGCCACCGCGCTCTCCGAGGCGGGCTCCCTCTCCCGCTGGCGCATGGAGGTCACCGAGCGACCGGACGGCGTGACCATCGTCAACGACGCCTACAACGCGAACCCCGAGTCCATGCGAGCCGCCCTGCGCGCGCTCGCGGCCATGGGCAAGGGACGTCGGACCTGGGCGGTGCTCGGCAAGATGGCCGAGCTCGGGGACGAGGCGCTCGCCGAGCACGACGCGGTCGGACGGCTCGCCGTCCGGCTCAATGTCGGCAAGCTCGTCGCGGTCGGGGGCAGGGAAGCGTCCTGGCTGCAACTGGGCGCATATAACGAGGGTTCGTGGGGTGAGGAGTCGGTGCACGTGTCCGACGCACAGGCGGCGGTCGACCTGTTGCGCAGCGAGTTGCGCCCGGGGGACGTCGTGCTCGTGAAGGCGTCCCGGTCGGTGGGGCTCGAAAGCGTGGCGCAGGCGCTGCTCGAGACCGGCGCCGAGGGTGGGGCTGATGCCCGATGATGAAGCAGATCCTGTTCTCGGGCGTCATCGGTCTCTTCCTGACGCTGGTCGGCACCCCGCTGCTGATCAAGCTGCTGGCACGCAAGGGCTACGGCCAGTACATCCGTGACGACGGCCCGCGCGAGCACGCCAGCAAGCGCGGTACGCCGACGATGGGCGGTATCGCCTTCATCCTGGCCACCGTCGCCGCGTACTTCCTGTCCAAGGTGATCACCGGTCAGCCGCCGACCTACTCGGGCCTGTTGGTGCTCGGCCTGATGTGCGGCATGGGTCTGGTCGGTTTCCTGGACGACTACATCAAGATCGTCAAGAGGCGTTCGCTGGGTCTGCGGGCCAAGGCGAAGATGGCCGGTCAGCTGATCGTCGGCATCAGCTTCGCGGTGCTCGCGCTGCAGTTCTCCGACGCCCGCGGCAACACCCCGGCCTCCACCAAGCTGTCGTTCATCACGGACTTCGGCTGGACCATAGGCCCGGTGCTGTTCGTGGTCTGGGCGCTGTTCATGATCCTCGCGATGTCGAACGGCGTGAACCTGACGGACGGTCTGGACGGCCTGGCCACCGGCGCCTCCGTGCTTGTCTTCGGCGCCTACACGTTCATCGGCGTCTGGCAGTTCCAGGAGTCCTGCGCCAACGCGCAGACCCTCACCAACCCGGGCGCCTGCTACGAGGTGCGCGACCCGCTGGACCTCGCGGTCATCGCCTCCGCGCTGATGGGCGCCTGCCTCGGCTTCCTGTGGTGGAACACCTCGCCGGCCAAGATCTTCATGGGCGACACCGGTTCGCTCGCCCTCGGCGGTGTCCTGACCGGCCTCGCCATCTGCTCCCGCACGGAGCTGCTGGTGGCCATCATGGGCGGTCTGTTCGTCCTCATCACCATGTCGGTCGTCATCCAGGTCGGCTCCTTCCGGCTCACCGGCAAGCGCGTCTTCCGGATGGCGCCACTGCAGCATCACTTCGAACTCAAGGGCTGGTCCGAGGTCCTCGTCGTGGTCCGCTTCTGGATCATCCAGGGCATCTGCGTGATCGTCGGACTGGGCCTCTTCTACGCGGGATGGGCAGCGGACAAGTGACCTCCTCGGTGCCTGAAGGCTCCTCCGGGTTCCAGGGCAAGCACGTCACCGTCGCCGGGCTCGGCGTCTCGGGCATCCCGGCGGCCAAGGTGCTGCACGCGCGCGGGGCGGTCGTCACGGTCGTCAACGACGGCGACGACGCACGCGCGCGTGAACAGGCCGCGGAGTTGGAGGCGCTCGGCATCACCGTGCGCCTCGGCGACGGCGCGACCCTGCCGGAAGGCACCGAACTCGTCGTGACCGCGCCCGGCTGGAAGCCGGACAAGCCGCTGTTCGAGGCGGCCCGCGCGGCCGGCGTCGACATCTGGGGCGACGTCGAACTCGCCTGGCGGCTCAGGGGCCCCGACGCGGCCCCCTGGCTCGCCGTCACAGGCACCAACGGCAAGACCACCACCGTCCAGATGCTGGCGTCGATCCTGAAGGCGGCGGGCCTGCGCACGGCCGCCGTCGGCAACATCGGCGTCTCGCTGCTGGACGCGGTGCTCGGCGAGGAGCGCTACGACGTCCTGGCCGTGGAGCTGTCGAGCTACCAGCTCCACTGGGCGCCGTCCCTGCGGGCCCATTCGGCGGCGGTGCTCAACCTCGCCCCCGACCACCTCGACTGGCACGGCTCCATGGAGGCGTACGCCAGGGACAAGGGCCGTATCTACGAGGGCAATCGGGTCGCCTGCGTCTACAACGTCGCCGACAAGGCCACCGAGGACCTGGTCCGCGAGGCCGACGTCGAAGAGGGCTGCCGGGCCATCGGCTTCACCCTCGGCACCCCGGGCCCCTCCCAACTCGGCGTCGTGGACGGCATCCTGGTCGACCGTGCCTTCGTGGAGAACCGGCAGAAGAACGCCCAGGAGCTCGCCGAGGTCTCCGACGTCACCCCGCCGGCCCCGCACAACATCGCCAACGCCCTTGCCGCGGCGGCCCTCGCGCGCGCCTTCGGGGTGCCTCCCGCGGCCGTACGCGACGGCCTGCGGAACTTCACGCCGGACGCGCACCGCATCGCGCACGTGGCCGACGTCGACGGCGTCGCCTACGTCGACGACTCCAAGGCCACCAACACCCATGCCGCGGAAGCCTCGTTGGCGGCGTACGAGTCCATCGTGTGGATCGCGGGCGGGCTCGCCAAGGGCGCGACCTTCGACGAGCTCGTCGCCAAGTCGGCAAAGCGACTTCGCGGCGCCGTGCTCATCGGCGCCGACCGCGCTCTGATCCGCGAAGCGCTCGCGCGACACGCGCCGGAAGTACCCGTCGTCGACCTCGACCGGACCGACACTGGGGCGATGCTCGCGGCTGTCCAGGAGGCCCAGCGGCTCGCGGTCGAAGGCGACACGGTGCTGCTGGCCCCCGCCTGTGCCTCGATGGACATGTTCGCCAACTACAACAAGCGCGGTGACGCGTTCGCGGAGGCGGTTCGCGAACTCGGCGCCTGACCGACGTAGCGGAGGCGTCTGATGCCCAGTAGCCGTACCGGACGGCCGCCCGTTCAGCGGGCCGTCGGACGCCCCGCCGGCCCCCGGCAGCCCCGCGAGAACCCGGTGCTGCGCGCCTACCTCAACGCCAAGCACGCCTGGGACCGGCCGCTGACCGCCTACTACCTGATCGCCGGCGGCAGTCTCCTGATCACCGTGCTCGGCCTGGTGATGGTCTACTCGGCCTCCCAGATCACCGCGCTGCAGATGTCCCTGCCGGGCTCCTACTTCTTCCGCAAGCAACTGCTCGCGGCCGTCATCGGCGGCGTCCTGCTGCTGATCGCCTCCCGGATGCCGGTCAAGCTGCACCGCGCGCTGGCCTATCCGATCCTCGCGGGCGCCGTCTTCCTCATGGTGCTGGTGCAGGTGCCGGGGATAGGGATGTCGGTCAACGGCAACCAGAACTGGATCTCGCTCGGCGGTTCCTTCCAGATCCAGCCCAGCGAGTTCGGCAAGCTCGCCCTGGTTCTGTGGAGCGCCGACCTGCTGGCCCGCAAGCAGGACAAGAACCTGCTCAACCAGTGGAAGCACATGCTGGTGCCGCTCGTGCCGGTCGCCTTCCTGCTGCTCGGGCTGATCATGCTCGGCGGCGACATGGGCACGGCGATCATCCTCACGGCGATCCTCTTCGGCCTGCTGTGGCTCGCCGGGGCGCCCACCCGCCTCTTCGTCGGCGTACTGTCGATCGCGGCCACCCTCGGTGTGATCCTCATCAAGACCAGCCCCAACCGCATGGCCCGCCTGGCCTGCATCGGCGCCACGGAGCCCAAGTCCGGGGTCGCCGACTGCTGGCAGGCCGTGCACGGGATCTACGCGCTCGCGTCCGGCGGAATCTTCGGTTCCGGGCTCGGTGCGAGTGTGGAGAAATGGGGACAACTCCCCGAAGCGCACACGGACTTCATCTTCGCCGTCACCGGTGAGGAACTGGGCCTGGCGGGGACGCTGTCGGTACTCGCCCTCTTCGCGGCTCTAGGCTATGCGGGTATCCGCGTGGCCGGACGCACGGAGGACCCCTTCGTCAGGTATGCCGCGGGAGGCGTGACCACCTGGATCACCGCTCAGGCGGTGATCAACATCGGTGCGGTGCTCGGCCTGCTGCCGATCGCCGGAGTCCCCCTCCCGCTGTTCTCCTACGGGGGATCCGCCCTGCTGCCGACCATGTTCGCCATCGGGCTGCTGATCGCGTTCGCGCGTGACGAGCCCGCTGCGCGGGCGGCGCTTTCCATGCGGCAACCCCGCTTTGGTAGAAAGCGGGCGGGAGGCGCCGTGCGGGACCGGGGGCCTCGGAGATGGAACACGATGCGACGGCGTGCCTCGGTGGCGCGCTCGTCCGGAGAGCGGTGAATTTCGGTGCATGTCGTACTCGCCGGTGGGGGGACCGCCGGCCACATCGAGCCCGCGCTCGCCCTCGCGGACGCCCTGCGCAGGCAGGACCCGACCGTGGGGATCACGGCCCTGGGCACGGAGCGCGGCCTGGAGACCAAGCTCGTTCCACAGCGGGGCTACGAGCTCGCGCTGATCCCGGCCGTACCCCTGCCGCGCAAGCCCACCCCCGAGCTGATCACCGTCCCGGGCCGGCTGCGCGGCACGATCAAGGCGACCGAGCAGATCCTGGAGCGCACCAAGGCGGACGCCGTGGTCGGCTTCGGCGGTTACGTCGCGCTGCCCGGCTATCTCGCCGCCAAGCGCCTCGGCGTGCCGATCGTCATCCACGAGGCCAACGCGCGCCCCGGCCTCGCCAACAAGATCGGCTCCCGGTACGCCGCCCAGGTGGCCGTCGCCACCCCGGACAGCAAGCTGCGCAACTCCCGCTACATCGGGATCCCGCTGCGCCACACCATCGCCACCCTGGACCGGGCCGCCGCCCGCCCGGAGGCACGGCACATGTTCGGCCTCGACCCCAACCTGCCCACGCTGCTGGTCTCCGGCGGCTCGCAGGGCGCCCGCCGCCTCAACGAGGTGGTCCAGCAGGTCGCGCCGTGGCTGCAGCAGGCCGGCATCCAGATCCTGCACGCGGTCGGCCCGAAGAACGAACTGCCGCACGTGCAGCAGATGCCGGGGATGCCCCCCTACATCCCGGTAAGTTACCTGGACCGGATGGACCTCGCGTACGCGGCGGCCGACATGATGCTCTGCCGCGCGGGGGCGATGACCGTCGCCGAACTCTCCGCCGTCGGGCTCCCGGCCGCCTATGTACCGCTGCCCATCGGCAACGGCGAACAGCGGCTGAACGCCCAGCCGGTGGTCAAGGCCGGCGGCGGACTGCTGGTCGACGACGCGGAACTGACGCCCGACTGGGTGCGGGCGAACGTCCTGCCCGTCCTCGCCGACCCGCACCGGCTGTACGAGATGTCCCGCGCCGCCGCCGAGTTCGGCCGCCGGGACGCCGACGAACTGCTCGTCGGCATGGTGTACGAGGCGATCGCCGCCCACCGTGCACAGCACTAGGACCGCATGAACGAAGGGCAGGAAGCGTGGCCGGACCGACCACCGCCGAGCGTGGTGAACGTCAGCAGGAGTCGTCCGGCCCGCCTCTCGTCCGGCGGTTGAGGCGGCTGAAGCCGCCACGCGTTCGTATGATCATCATTCTCGCCGTGGGGCTGGTTCTCCTCGGCGCGGGCACCGTCTGGGTGTTGTACGGCTCCTCGTGGACCCGGGTGGAGCGCGTGTCCGTCTCCGGAACCCGGGTCCTGACGTCCGCCCAGGTGCGGGCGGCCGCCGAGGTCCCCGTCGGGGCACCGCTGATTTCCGTCGACACCGACGAGATCGAGACGAGGCTGCGCGCGACACTGCCCCGAATCGACACGGTTGACGTGGTCCGTTCCTGGCCCCATGGAATCGACCTGAAAGTGGTTGAGCGCACTCCGGTTGTGATTGTCCAAAAGGGCGGAAAATTCGTCGAAGTGGACGATGAAGGTGTCCGTTTCGCCACGGTTTCCCGGGCGCCGGCAGGCGTGCCGACACTGAAATTGAGGCTCTCCCGGGGCACCGCCGCCGCGAGCCTGCGGCGCTTCGGCGAGGACCGTCTGGTGCGCGAAGCGGTACGGGTCGCCGGTGCCGTTCCGGCGGCCGTGACACGCGAGACCGCGACCGTCGAAGTGCGTTCCTACGACGACATCCTGCTGGTGTTGAGCGGGGGCCGGACCGTGGCGTGGGGGAGTTCCGAGAGGGGCGCGCTGAAGGCCCGTACACTCACCGCTCTCATGAAAGCGGCGCCCGGTGCGCGGCACTTCGACGTCTCGGCTCCCACCGCCCCTGCGTCATCCGGGAGTTGACGCACATCCGCGCAGGCCAGCACCCTGGTTGGGCAGCGCTATGGCTGATCACATAGGGTGAAAAGAAAAACGGGAGGTTCGGCGTGTTCGTTGAACGTGCGCCACTTGTCGACTTAGTGTCCTGTTCGGAAGACTCCAGCGAACAGTCACACTGGTAACCCTAAACTTCAACGTTAGGGTTCGGGGCGGCGCTACGGACCGTCCCAATCGGCATCAGTCGTCGGATCGCACTCACCCGCGAAACGGCGACACGTAACTCGAGGCGAGAGGCCTTCGACGTGGCAGCACCGCAGAACTACCTCGCAGTCATCAAAGTCATCGGTGTCGGCGGCGGTGGTGTCAATGCCATCAACCGGATGATCGAGGTCGGTCTCAAGGGCGTCGAGTTCATCGCCATCAACACCGACGCGCAGGCGCTGTTGATGAGCGACGCCGACGTCAAGCTCGACGTCGGCCGCGAACTCACCCGCGGACTCGGCGCCGGAGCCAACCCGGCCGTCGGCCGCAAGGCCGCCGAGGACCACCGCGAGGAGATCGAGGAGGTCCTCAAGGGGGCCGACATGGTCTTCGTGACAGCCGGTGAAGGTGGCGGCACCGGCACCGGCGGCGCGCCCGTCGTGGCCAACATCGCCCGTTCCCTGGGCGCCCTCACCATCGGCGTGGTCACCCGCCCGTTCACCTTCGAGGGCCGGCGCCGGGCCAACCAGGCCGAGGACGGCATCGCGGAGCTCCGCGAAGAGGTCGACACCCTCATCGTCATCCCGAACGACCGGCTGCTGTCCATCTCGGACCGCCAGGTCTCGGTGCTCGACGCCTTCAAGTCCGCCGACCAGGTCCTGCTCTCCGGTGTCCAGGGCATCACCGACCTGATCACCACGCCGGGTCTGATCAACCTCGACTTCGCCGACGTCAAGTCCGTCATGTCCGAGGCCGGTTCGGCCCTCATGGGCATCGGCTCGGCCCGCGGCGACGACCGCGCGGTGGCCGCGGCCGAGATGGCGATCTCCTCGCCGCTGCTGGAGGCGTCCATCGACGGCGCCCGCGGTGTGCTGCTGTCCATCTCCGGCGGTTCCGACCTCGGTCTGTTCGAGATCAACGAGGCGGCCCAGCTGGTGAGCGAGGCCGCCCACCCCGAGGCCAACATCATCTTCGGCGCGGTCATCGACGACGCGCTCGGCGACGAGGTCCGGGTCACCGTGATCGCGGCCGGCTTCGACGGCGGCCAGCCGCCGGCCCGCCGGGACAACGTCCTCGGCTCCTCCTCGGCCTCCGCCCGCCGCGACGAGCCCACTCCGGTACGGCAGCCCGAGTCCCGTCCGTCCTTCGGCTCGCTCGGCAGCGTCACGCCGAAGGAGGACCCGGAGCCCGCTCCCGAGCCGGCCGCGGACCTCCCGGTCTCCCCGCCGGTCCCGCCGTCGCGGTCCTACACGGACAGCGCCGCCGAGGAGCTGGACGTACCGGACTTCCTCAAGTGATCCTTCTGACGTGATGAAGCAGCGCGACACCGTGAGCGGCGCGCACTTCGCCTTCACCGACCGGTGGGGCGGGGTGAGCGCCGTTCCGTACGAGGAGCTCAACCTCGGCGGAGCGGTCGGCGACGACCCCGACGCCGTACGCACCAACCGGGAGCTGGCGGCGAAGTCCCTCGGCCTCGACCCGGCGAACGTGGTCTGGATGAACCAGGTGCACGGAGCGGCGGTGACCGTGGTCGACGGACCGTGGGGCGACCGTCCCGTGCCCGAGGTCGACGCGATCGTCACCACCCGGCGTGGACTCGCCCTCGCCGTCCTCACCGCCGACTGCACACCCGTCCTGCTCGCCGACCCGGTCGCCGGCGTCGTCGCCGCGGCGCACGCGGGCCGGCCCGGCATGGTCGCCGGCGTCGTCCCCGCCGCGCTACGCGCGATGACCGAGCTCGGCGCCGACCCCGCCCGGATCGTCGCCCGCACCGGACCGGCCGTCTGCGGCCGCTGCTACGAGGTGCCCGAGAAGATGCGCGCCGACGTGGCCGCGGTCGAGCCGGCGGCGTACGCCGAGACGAGCTGGGGCACGCCCGCGGTCGACGTGACCGCCGGAGTGCACGCGCAGCTCGACCGGCTCGGGGTGCGCGACCGGCGGCAGTCCCCGGCGTGCACGCTGGAGTCGACCGATCACTTCTCGTACCGACGCGACCGCACCACGGGGCGACTCGCGGGATATGTCTGGCTGGACTGAGGGACATGACGGACCGTAAGGACGAACTCGCCGCGAACCTGGCGAAGGTGGAGCGTCGTATCGCCGACGCCTGCGCGGCCGCCGGCCGGGGGCGGGACGAGGTGACCCTGATCGTGGTCACCAAGACCTACCCGGCGAGCGATGTGCGGATGCTGTCGGAGCTCGGCGTGCGGCACGTCGCCGAGAACCGGGACCAGGACGCCGCCCCCAAGGCCGCCGCTTGCTCGGATCTGCCGTTGACTTGGCACTTTGTTGGTCAGTTGCAGACCAACAAGGTTCGATCCGTGGTCGGTTATGCCGATATGGTGCAGTCCGTCGACCGCGCCCGGCTGGTGACCGCACTTTCCCGGGAGGCGGAGCGGCAGGAGCGCGAACTCGGCTGTCTGATCCAGGTCGCGCTCGACGCGGGGGAGAACGGGCGCGGGGAGCGCGGGGGTGTCGGACCGGACGGAATCAAGGAGTTGGGCGAACTGGTGGCAGGGGCGCCCGGGCTGCGGCTGGCGGGCCTGATGACCGTCGCGCCGCTCACCGGACCCTACGCGGGGCGCGAACAGGCGGCGTTCGAGCGGTTGATGGATTTGTCGACCGACCTGCGCCGGGCCCATCCGGCTGCGAACATGGTCTCGGCAGGGATGAGTGCGGACCTCGAACAGGCCGTGGCGGCCGGAGCGACACATGTACGCGTCGGCACTGCGGTACTCGGAGTCCGCGCACGGCTCGGGTAACGTCGCCAGGAAGTCGGACCACAGCAGAAAATATGGTCAATTCCGCCGATAGGCGGGCACAACGGCCTCGTGGATCGCGGGCACTTGGCAGTCGTCAGTCGATCCACCACAGAGCGGAGGACTCAGAGCATGGCCGGCGCGATGCGCAAGATGGCGGTCTACCTCGGCCTCGTGGAGGACGATGGGTACGACGGCAGGGGCTTCGACCCCGATGACGACTTCGAGCCCGAACTGGACCCCGAGCCGGAGCGGGACCACCGGCGGCACGAGCCGTCGCACCAGTCTCACGCCGCACATCAGTCCCAAAGGGACGAAGAGGTGCGAATCGTGCAGCCCTCCGCACCGCGCGAACCGGTCGCCCGTTCCGCTTCGCTACCCGCGGAATCCGGCCGTCCGGCGCGCATCGCGCCCGTGGCGTCCATCACACAAGAACGCGCAAGCCTGGAGAAGAACGCACCGGTGATCATGCCCAAGGTCGTGTCCGAACGAGAGCCTTACCGGATCACCACGCTTCACCCGCGGACCTACAACGAGGCCCGTACTATCGGGGAACACTTCCGTGAGGGCACCCCGGTGATCATGAATCTGACTGAGATGGATGACACAGACGCGAAGCGACTTGTCGACTTTGCGGCTGGTTTGGTGTTTGGTCTTCACGGCAGCATCGAGCGGGTGACGCAGAAGGTGTTCCTGTTGTCGCCTGCTAACGTCGATGTCACGGCGGAGGACAAGGCCCGTATCGCAGAGGGCGGGTTCTTCAACCAGAGCTGAGACGCACGACCGGAAACAGCAGTACAAGCAGGACCCAGCAGCACGGAAACAGGGGAGAGGGAAGCACCAGCAATGAGCGTGGTTCTGGATGTCGTCTACATCGCGCTGATGTGCTTCCTCATCGTGCTCATCTTCCGGTTGGTCATGGACTACGTCTTCCAGTTCGCCCGCTCATGGCAGCCCGGCAAGGCGATGGTGGTCGTTCTGGAGGCCACCTACACTGTCACCGACCCACCGCTCAAGCTTCTGCGGCGGTTCATCCCGCCGCTGCGCCTCGGGGGCGTGGCGCTCGACCTGTCCTTCTTCGTACTGATGATCATCGTCTACATCCTGATCTCGATCGTGAGCCGGCTGTGACCGATGTGACCACCGTCTTGCCGAATGCCGACGACTACGTTGAGGTGAAGAGATGCCGTTGACCCCCGAGGACGTGCGGAACAAGCAGTTCACGACCGTCCGCCTCCGAGAAGGCTATGACGAGGACGAGGTCGATGCCTTCCTCGATGAGGTCGAAGCCGAACTGACCCGCCTGCTCCGCGAGAACGAGGACCTGCGCGCCAAACTGGCCGCGGCCACGCGTGCTGCTGCCCAGAACCAGCAGAACATGCGCAAGCCCCCCGAGGGTCCCGGCGGTCCGCAGGACCAGCAGGGCGGTATGCCCCAGGGCGGCATGCCTCAGCAGGGCGGTATGCCCCAGCAGGGCGGCATGCCTCAGCAGGGCATGCGAGGCCCGGGCGCCCCGGTGCCCGCCGGCATATCGGGCCCGCCGCAGCAGCAGATGGGTGGCCCCATGGGTGGTCCGCCCCAGCTGCCGAGCGGTGCGCCGCAGCTGCCCGCCGGTCCCGGTGGACAGGGCGGCCCGCAGGGTCCCGGCCCCATGGGCCAGGGTCCGATGGGTCAGGGTCCGATGGGCCAGGGGCCCATGGGTCAGGGCCAGATGGGCGGCCCCATGGGCCAGCCCCCCATGCAGCAGCAGATGGGTGGCCCGATGGGCGGCCCCATGGGCGGTCCGATGGGCGGCCCCGGTCAGGGCCCCGGTGGCGACAGCGCCGCCCGTGTCCTCTCGCTGGCCCAGCAGACCGCCGACCAGGCGATCGCCGAGGCCCGTTCCGAGGCCAACAAGATCGTCGGCGAGGCGCGTTCGCGTGCCGAGGGTCTCGAGCGTGACGCCCGTGCCAAGGCCGACGCGCTGGAGCGGGACGCGCAGGAGAAGCACCGCGTCGCGATGGGCTCCCTGGAGTCCGCCCGCGCCACGCTGGAGCGCAAGGTCGAGGACCTGCGCGGCTTCGAGCGCGAGTACCGTACGCGTCTGAAGTCGTACCTCGAGTCGCAGCTGCGCCAGCTGGAGACCCAGGCCGACGACTCCCTCGCCCCGCCGCGCACTCCGGCTGCGGCCTCTCTCCCGCCGTCCCCGGCGCCTTCCATGGCACCGGCCGGCGCGAGCGCTCCGTCCTACGGCGGCAACCAGACCATGGGCGGTGCGCCGAGCCCCGCTGCCCCGTCCTACGGCGGCCAGCAGCAGATGTCCCCGGCGATGACCCAGCCGATGGCTCCGGTCCGCCCTCAGGGCCCGTCCCCGATGGGGCAGGCGCCGTCGCCGATGCGTGGCTTCCTGATCGACGAGGACGACAACTGACGGCCGCGGCACGGTGAGTAGTACGCCGTAGGCGTCGGCAGCGTTCAACAGGGCGGGGCCCCGGACCGAGATCCGGGGCCCCGCCCTTTGCCGTGTCCCGACCCGAGGCGACGACGCCGAAGGCCCGGCCCCGTGCGGGGCCGGGCCTTCGTGCGCGTGAGGCCCTATGCCTTGCGCAGGCGGAACGTCAGCGACAGCCCTTCGTCGGTGAACGGCTCGCCGAAGGAGTCGTCCGCCTCGCCCTGGGCGAAGTCCGTCGCCAGGACCTCGTCCGAGATCAGGCCGGAGTGCTCGCTCAGCGCCGCGATGACCGCGGGGTCCGTGGACGTCCAGCGCAGTGCGATCCGGTCGGCCACGTCCAGCCCGCTGTTCTTCCGGGCCTCCTGGATCAGCCGGATCGCGTCACGGGCCAGACCCGCCTGCCGCAGCTCCTCTGTGATCTCCAGGTCCAGGGCCACCGTCGCACCGGAGTCGGACGCCACCGACCAGCCCTCGCGCGGGGTCTCCGTGATGATCACCTCGTCCGGTGCGAGGGAGATCGTCTCCCCGTCGACCTCCACCGAGGCCGTGCCCTCCCGCAGGGCCAGCGACAGCGCGGCCGCGTCGGCGTTCGCGACGGCCTTGGCGACGTCCTGCACCCGCTTGCCGAACCGCTTGCCCAGCGCCCGGAAGTTGGCCTTCGCGGTGGTGTCCACCAGGGAACCGCCGACCTCGGACAGCGACGCCAGCGAGGTGACGTTCAACTCCTCGGTGATCTGGGCGTGCAGCTCGGTGTCGAGGGACTCGAACCCGGCCGCCGCGACCAGCGCCCGCGACAGCGGCTGACGCGTCTTCACGCCCGACTCCGCGCGCGTGGCGCGGCCGAGCTCCACCAGCCGCCGTACCAGGAGCATCTGCTTCGACAGCTCGGGGTCGATCGCCGTCAGGTCCGCCTCGGGCCAGGAGGCCAGGTGCACCGACTCCGGCGCGCCCGGGGTCACCGGCACGACCAGGTCCTGCCAGACCCGCTCGGTGATGAACGGCGTCAGCGGGGCCATCAGCTTGGTGACCGTCTCCACGACCTCGTGCAGGGTGCGCAGCGCGGCCTTGTCGCCCTGCCAGAAGCGACGGCGCGAGCGGCGGACGTACCAGTTGGACAGGTCGTCGACGAACGCCGACAGGAGCTTCCCGGCGCGCTGGGTGTCGTAGCCCTCCAGGGCCTTTGTCACCTGGTCCGTCAGGGCGTGCAGTTCGGACAGCAGCCAGCGGTCCAGCACGGGGCGGTCGGCCGGGGCCGGGTCCGCCTCGCTGGGCGCCCAGTCGGACGTGCGGGCGTACAGGGCCTGGAAGGCGACCGTGTTCCAGTAGGTGAGGAGCGTCTTGCGGACGACCTCCTGGATCGTGCCGTGGCCCACGCGCCGCGCGGTCCACGGCGAGCCGCCCGCCGCCATGAACCAGCGCACGGCGTCCGCGCCGTGCTGGTCCATCAGCGGGATCGGCTGCAGGATGTTGCCCAGGTGCTTGGACATCTTGCGGCCGTCCTCGGCCAGGATGTGACCCAGGCAGACGACGTTCTCGTAAGACGACTTGTCGAAGACCAGCGTGCCGACGGCCATGAGGGTGTAGAACCACCCGCGGGTCTGGTCGATGGCCTCGGAGATGAACTGCGCCGGGTAACGGCTCTCGAACAGCTCCTTGTTCTTGTACGGGTAGCCCCACTGTGCGAACGGCATGGAACCCGAGTCGTACCAGGCGTCGATGACCTCCGGCACGCGCGTGGCCGTCTTCCGGCACGTGGGGCAGGCGAAGGTGACGTCGTCGATGTAGGGGCGGTGCGGGTCCAGTTCGGACTGGTCGGTGCCGGTCAGCTCGGTGAGCTCGGCGCGGGAGCCGACGACCGTGAGGTGGTCGTCCTCGCAGCGCCAGATCGGCAGCGGGGTGCCCCAGTAGCGGTTGCGGGACAGCGCCCAGTCGATGTTGTTGTTCAGCCAGTCGCCGTACCGGCCGTGCTTGACCGTGTCCGGGAACCAGTTGGTGTTCTCGTTCTCCTGCAGCAGCCGGTCCTTGATGGCCGTGGTGCGGATGTACCAGGACGGCTGCGCGTAGTAGAGGAGCGCGGTGTGGCAGCGCCAGCAGTGCGGGTAGCTGTGCTCGTACGGGATGTGCTTGAGGAGGAGGCCGCGCTGCTGGAGGTCCTCGGTGAGCTTTTCGTCCGCCTTCTTGAAGAAGACGCCGCCGACCAGCGGGACGTCCTCCTCGAAGGTGCCGTCCGGGCGGACCGGGTTCACCACGGGCAGGCCGTAGGCGCGGCAGACCTTGAGGTCGTCCTCACCGAAGGCGGGGGACTGGTGGACCAGACCCGTGCCGTCCTCGGTCGTGACGTACTCCGCGTTGACGACGTAGTGCGCCGGCTCCGGGAACTCCACGAGCTCGAACGGACGTTGATACGTCCAGCGCTCCATCTCGGCGCCGGTGAAGGTCCGGCCGGTCGGCTCCCAGCCCTCGCCGAGGGCCTTGCCGACGAGCGGCTCGGCGACGACGAGCTTCTCCTCGCCGTTCGTGGCGACGACGTAGGTGACGTCGGGGTGGGCGGCGACGGCCGTGTTGGACACCAGCGTCCATGGGGTCGTCGTCCAGACCAGGAGCGCCGCCTCGCCGGCGAGCGGACCGGAGGTGAGCGGGAAACGGACGTACACGGACGGGTCGACGACCGTCTCGTAGCCCTGGGCCAGCTCGTGGTCCGACAGGCCGGTGCCGCAGCGCGGGCACCAGGGGGCGACGCGGTGGTCCTGGACGAGCAGACCCTTGTCGAAGATCGTCTTCAGCGACCACCAGACCGACTCGATGTACTCGGGGTCCATCGTGCGGTAGGCGTCGTCCAGGTCGACCCAGTAGCCCATGCGGGTCGTCAGCTCGGCGAAGGCGTCGGTGTGGCGGGTCACCGACTCGCGGCACTTGGCGTTGAACTCGGCGATGCCGTACTTCTCGATGTCCGGCTTGCCGCTGAAGCCCAGCTCCTTCTCGACCGCGAGCTCCACGGGCAGGCCGTGGCAGTCCCAGCCGGCCTTGCGGGCCACGTGGTAGCCGCGCATGGTGCGGAAGCGGGGGAAGACGTCCTTGAAGACGCGGGCCTCGATGTGGTGGGCGCCGGGCATGCCGTTGGCGGTGGGCGGTCCCTCGTAGAACACCCACTCGGGGCGGCCCTCGGACTGCTCCAGGGTCTTGGCGAAGATCTTCTGCTCGCGCCAGAAGTCGAGCACGGCGTGCTCGAGGGCGGACAGGTCGACCTGGGCGGGCACCTGGCGGTACGTCGGCGTTGTCATCAGCGGGCTTCCTCCGGCGGACTTGCTGCCTTCCGTCCGGAGGGACGAGAGCCGAATCTTCCCTGCGCCGGTTTCGGCGCGCTCCCGCGGTACCACCCTCCTTGGCCCGCCGGCGCGGGGTGTGCGCCGATGAGCCCCCTCATTGGGGTCGCGATGCCGGTTCTACCGGCCGCGGCTGCTCGGCTGCGGCTTTCTTCCGGCGGCTCCGGGGTGATCTTCACGTCGCGCTCGCCCCCGGGCTTCCACCGTCCCCGGGTCGCTCTGGGCTGCGTACGCCGCTACTCGTCCCCATCCACGCTTTTCGCTCCGCCCAGTGTACGGCGCCGCGCGGACAGCGGCCGACCGGTTTTCGGTGCTCCCGTGGCCGGGGTGCCGGGGGAGCGGAGATGCCCCGAATGGAGCGGTACGCGTGTTCGGATTCTGGGACGCACGGTCCGGCGGATTATGCCGCGAGGAGGTGGGCACAACGGATGCAGGCTCGCGGAGCGGCGTGCGCGAGCCGGGCGAATCGGGCGTGTGCCCCGTTGCCGCGGGACTCAAGTCGATTTATCGTCCCAGCACGATTCGCGTGCAAGATCACAATATGTGAAGGGGCCGCGGCCATGGTGGCGAAGAAGACCGCCGTACAGCAGTCGGCGTCCGGCAGGTCCACACAGGCCTCGGGCGGTGCGGCCAAGGATGTGAGCGGGAAGAAGAGCGCGCGGGGAGGGGCCGGCGGGCGTGCGGGCGGGACGGCGAAGGCGGAGCAGAGCGCGGAGCCGGTGAAGCGGGTGCGGGGAGCCGCGGCGGCGGCGAAGGGCACCGGGGCCGCGAAGACCGCGGCGTCCAGGGCGGCGCCGAGGAAGAGGGCGGCCGAGGCGGGGGGTGCCGAGAGGTCCGCGAGCACCGAGCCGACAGCTGCCGGGACGACCGGGACGACCGGGACGTCGAGCAAGCGGGCTGCGGGGAAGGCTGCGGGGGCCGGGAAGACGGCGGCCGGTGGGGCGACGGGGGCCGGGAAGACGGCGGCCGGTGGGGCGATGGGGGGCGGGAAGACGGCGGTCGGTGGGGCGGCTGCGGGTGAGGCTGCCGCGGGTAGGACGGCAGGGGCTGCGAAAGCGGCGGTCGGCAAGGCGGCAGGTGCTGCGAAGGCGGCGGCCGGTACGGCGGGGGCGGTCAAGAAGGCCGTCGTGAAGAAGACGGCGGCCAAGGAAGCCGCGGCCAAGGAAGCCGCGGCCAAGGAACCCGCGACCAAGAAGGCGGTGGCCAAGAAGGCGGTGGCCAAGAAGCCGGTGGCCAAGAAGGCGGCGGCGAAGAAAGCTGTGGCCGAGGAGGCGGCCGGGAAGGGGGCCGCCGAGAAGGGCACCGCCAAGAAAGCCGCCACGGGGAAGGGGGCCGCCGGCAAGACGGTGGGTGCGAAGGGTGCCGCCAAGGAGGCGGTGGCTGAGAAGGGCGTCGTCAAGGAGGCGGCGGGTGGGAAAGGTGCCGTCAAGAAGGCGGTGCGTGGGGGAGGGGGCGCCGGGAAGGCGGCGGCCTCTGTGAGTGCGGGCGAGAAGAACGAGAGCACGGCCAAGAAGGCGGGCGCGGCGCAGGCCGCGGAGCAGACGGGAGCCACGACAGTGGTTGCGAAGAAGACTCCTGGCACGGCCACGGCGGCGAAGACCCCCCTACCCAAGGCGCGCCTCGCCGCGGCGGTGGAGCCCGGCGAGCTGGCGGTGCGCCCCGGAGAGGACCCCTGGACGACGGAGGAGGTCGAGGAGGCGCGCGCCGAGCTGCTGTCCGAGCAGCAGCGGCTGGCCGACGAGATCTCGTCCTCCGAGGCCGCCCTGCAGGGCCTGATGCGGGACTCCGGGGACGGCGCGGGCGACGATCAGGCGGACACCGGCACCAAGAACATCACGCGCGAGCACGAGATGGCGCTCGCCGCCAACGCGCGCGAGATGCTCACCCAGACCGAGCACGCGCTGCAGCGGCTGGACGCGGGCACGTACGGTCTGTGCGAGAACTGCGGCAACCCGATCGGGAAGGCCCGTATGCAGGCCTTCCCGCGGGCCACCCTGTGCGTGGAGTGCAAGCAGAAGCAGGAACGCCGGTACTGAGGGCGTACGCGCGCGTGCCGTACCCTCGTCCTCAGTCAGGTACCTAGGTTGAGGGACTCACGTGGCAGAGGCGGAGCGCATCATCGGTACGCCGGATACCCCAGAGGCGGCGGGGTCCGAATCGCGGCAGGACACGGTCGCGCGCCCCGAGGGCAAGCGCAGGATCGCCGTGCTGTTCGCGGTCGCCGCCTTCGCGTACCTCCTCGACCTCGGCAGCAAGCTGCTCGTGGTCGCCAAGCTGGAGCATCACGCCCCGATCGAGGTCGTCGGGGACTGGCTGAAGCTGGAGGCGATCCGCAACGCGGGCGCGGCCTTCGGCTTCGGGGAGGCCTTCACCGTGATCTTCACGGTGATCGCGGCGGCGGTGATCGTGGTGATCGTCCGGCTCGCCCGCAAGCTCTACAGCCTGCCCTGGGCGATCGCGCTCGGCCTGCTGCTGGGCGGTGCGCTCGGCAACCTCACCGACCGGATCTTCCGCTCACCGGGCGTCTTCGAGGGCGCGGTCGTCGACTTCATCGCGCCCAAGGGCTTCGCCGTCTTCAACCTGGCCGACTCGGCGATCGTCTGCGGCGGTGTGCTGATCGTGCTTCTGTCGTTCAGGGGGCTCGACCCGGACGGCACCGTCCACAAGGACTGAGCCCCGGTTTTCCACAGGCCCGGTCGGGGCGGCCGGCGGTGTCCGGCATACTCGACGGGTGAGCACGATTCCCGAGATCCGTACCCTGCCCGTGCCCGACGGCCTGGAGGGCGAGCGCGTCGACGCCGCCATCTCCCGCATGTTCGGCTTCTCCCGGACCAAGGCGGCCGAGCTCGCCGCCGCGGGGAAGGTCATGGTCGACGGATCGGTGGTCGGGAAGTCGGAGCGGGTGCACGGCGGCGCCTGGCTCGAGGTCGAGATGCCGCAGGCGCCCGCGCCCGTGCAGGTCGTCGCGGAGCCCGTCGAGGGCATGGAGATCGTGCACGACGACGATGACGTGGTGGTGATCGTCAAGCCGGTGGGCGTGGCCGCGCACCCGTCGCCGGGCTGGACCGGACCGACGGTCATCGGGGGCCTCGCCGCGGCCGGCTACCGCATCTCCACCTCCGGCGCCGCCGAGCGCCAGGGCATCGTGCACCGCCTCGACGTCGGCACCTCCGGCCTGATGGTCGTCGCCAAGTCCGAGTACGCGTACACCTCGCTCAAGCGTCAGTTCAAGGAGCGCACGGTCGACAAGCGCTACCACACGCTCGTACAGGGCCACCCGGACCCGACCAGCGGCACCATCGACGCGCCCATCGGCCGCCACCCCCAGCACGACTACAAGTGGGCGGTCACGGCCGACGGCAAGCCCTCCGTCACGCACTACGACCTCATCGAGGCGTTCCGCGCCGCCTCCCTGCTCGACGTGAAGCTGGAGACCGGCCGCACCCACCAGATCCGCGTCCACATGGCCGCCCACCGGCACCCCTGCGTCGGTGACCTCACCTACGGCGCCGACCCGACCCTGGCGAAGCGGCTGCACCTGACCCGGCAGTGGCTGCACGCCGTCCGGCTCGGCTTCGAGCACCCCGGCGACGGACAGTGGGTGGAGTTCGCCAGCGACTACCCGGCCGACCTGCAGAAGGCGCTGGACCTGGTCCGCGAGGAGACCTACGGATGAGCGGCACCCCGGCGTACCGGGTGCGTGTCGCCGAGGACCCCGCCGACCTGGAGGCCTGCTTCGCCGTACGCAAGGAGGTCTTCGTCGGCGAGCAGGGCGTGCCCGAGGACATCGAGTACGACGAGTACGACGCCGTGGCCGTGCATGTGCTGGCCGTGCGGGAGGACGGGTTCACGCTCGGCACCGGGCGGCTGCTGCACGGGGAGGCGGCCGCGGCCAAGGTCGGCGGCGACCTGTCCGCGGGGTCGCTCGGGCGGCTGGCGGTCGCCCGGGAGGCGCGCGGGCTGGGCATCGGCGTCGCCCTCGTGCGGGCCATCGAGGACGCGGCACGCGCGCGGGGACTGACGGCCGTGGACCTGCACGCGCAGACCCACGCCCTGGGGTTCTACGAGCGGCTGGGGTACGAGGCGTACGGGCCGGAGTACCAGGAGGCGGGCATCCCGCACCGGGCGATGCGGCGCGCTCTGTAGCAGGGAGCCGAAAAGCCTGGTGGGTCGGCGTCGTGGCAGGCTGGAGGTCTGCCCGTCGGACGTCGATCTTCCGGAGCGCTGACCGTGGATCAGTTGGCCCTGCTGTTCGTGCTGTTGCTCGGGGCCGTGCTGAGCGTGCCGGTGGGGGACCGGTTCGGGCTGCCCGCGCCGGTCCTGATGACCCTGCTCGGCATGGTCCTCGCCGTCGCCGACTTCGTCCCGGACGTCAATGTCCCGCCGGACCTCATCCTGCCCCTGCTGCTGCCTCCGCTGCTGTACGCGGCGGTACGGCGGACCTCGTGGCGGCAGTTCGCGGCGAACCGCCGGCCGATCTTCCTGCTGGCGGTGGCACTGGTCTTCATCACCACCGTCTGCGTGGCCGTGGTGGCGAACGCCGTCGTGCCGGGGCTGCCCGTCGCCGCCGCCGTGGCCCTCGGCGCCCTGGTCGCGCCGCCCGATCCGGTGGCCGCCACGGCGGTCGCGGGCCAGCTCGGGCTGCCGCGCCGGCTGGTGTCCATCCTGGAGGGCGAGGGCCTGTTCAACGACGTGACGGCGATCGTGCTGTACCACGTGGCGGTGGCCGCGGCCGTCAGCGGGGAGTTCCACGCGGGACGGGCGATGCTCGACCTCGTCCTGTCCGCCGTGGTCGCGGTCGCGGTGGGCGTCGCCCTGGGCTGGGGCGCCAACAGGCTCCTCGACCTGCTCGGCGACGCGACCCTCCAGGTCAGCCTGACGCTGCTCGTGCCGTACGCCTCGTACGTCCTGGCCGAGGAGATGCACGGCTCCGGTGTGCTCGCCGTGCTCACCACCGCGCTGTTCCTCGCCGAGTACGCCACCGACCCCGACGACGTGATGACCCGGCTCGCCGGGCACACCTTCTGGGACATCGTCGACACCCTCGTCACGGGCGTCGCCTTCGGGCTGATCGGCCTGGAGCTGCACAACGCCATCCGCACGGCGTCCGGGCGGTGGGGCGAGCTGCTGGCCTGGTCGGCCGCGATCCTGGGCGTGGTCGTCCTCGTACGCCTGGTGTACCTGCTGCCGGCGACATGGCTCACCCGGCGGCTGCACGCCAAGCGCGACCACGACGAGGACATTCCGACGAGCTGGCGGGAGACCGTCGTCATGTGGTGGTCCGGCATGCGGGGCGTTGCCTCGGTCGCCCTGGCCCTGGCGATCCCGCTGAAGACGGACGACGGTTCGGCCTTCCCTGACCGGGACGAGATCATCTTCATCGCCTTCGGCGTGATCATGGGGACGCTGGTGCTGCAGGGGCTGACCCTGCCGTGGCTGGTCAAGAAGCTCGACGTGCAGGCCGACACCGAGCGCGAGAAGAAGTTCGAGCGGGAACTCGCCGTGCGTGCGGCCAAGGCGGCCAAGCACAGGCTGCGGGAGATCGAGGAGGTCGAGGAACTGCCGGAGGACCTGTCCGAGCAGATGCTGCGGCGGGCCTTCGAGATCGGGGTGCGGATCAGCCCGGATCTGGGCGAGGAGGAGCGGCGCGAGGCGCACGAGATGCGGGTGCGCAGGCTCAAGCGGATGCGGCGGATCCAGGCAGAGCTGCTGAGCGCGGCGCGGCACGAGGTGCTGGCGGCGCGGAACGAACCGGGGGCCGATCCGGAGGTCGTGGACCGGGTGCTGCGCCATCTCGACGTACGCAGCCTGCGATGACGGCAATGCGCTTGCGGGACGGGGGCGTTCGGTGCCTAGGGTCGGATCATGTCTCGCAACGTGGTGATCAGCGGTGGTGGTACGGGGATCGGGCTCGCGGCGGCCCGGTTGTTCGCGGCGGACGGGGACCGGGTGCTGTTGCTCGGGCGGCGCGCCGAGGTGCTGAAGAGGGCCGACGTGCCCGGCGCCTCGACGTACGCCGCCGACCTCGGTGACCCGGCCGCCGTGCGCGGTGTCGCGGACTTCGTGGCACGGGAGTTCGGGACGGTGGACGTCCTGGTCCACGGCGCCGGGGGCAGTGGGCAGTTGGAGCCGCCGGCCGAGAGCGGCGATCCGCTCGACCGGGTCGCCCACGACTGGACCGTCAACTTCCGCATCAACACCCTGACCGCAGCGCTCCTGACCGAGGCCCTCAAGGACCGGCTCGCCTCTCCCGGTGGGCGGGTGCTGTTCGTCAGCTCCATCGCCGCCTACCGGGGGTCGGGCAGCGGGGCGTACGGGGGCGCCAAGGCGGCGCTGCACCCGTACGCCCACGATCTGGCGCGTGAGTTGGGGCCGCGCGGGGTCACCGCGAACGTGGTCGCCCCCGGGTACATCGAGGACACCGAGTTCTTCGGGCCGCGGATCGACCCGGCCCGACGCGAGCGGCTCGTCGCCGACACCTCGAACAAGCGCGCCGGCACCCCCGGTGACGTGGCCGCGACCCTGCACTGGCTGGCGTCACCGGGAGCCGGACATGTGACCTCACAGGTCATCCAGGTCAACGGGGGTGCCGAGCGCGGGCACTGACCGGCCGGGCCGAGCCGTGCGGGGCCTCAGCCGCGTCCCGTTCGCGGTGTCTCGTGGGCATAGTGGCGGCGGCCGGCGCCGTCCTGGGACGGCAGCAGACCCGGCGGCAGCACCGCCTCCGCCGTGTTGACGCGGGGCAGGGCGTGCGGGTGGCGCTCGTTCAGCCAGCGGATCATCTGCTCGCGGACCGTGACCCGCACCGTCCAGATGTCGTCCGCGTCCTTGGCCGTCACCAGGGCGCGGACCTGGATGGTGTTCGGCGTCGAGTCGGTGACCGCGAGGCCGTAGTCACGGCCGTCCCAGGCGGGGCACTGCCGCAGGATGTCGCGGAGCTTGTCGCGCATCTCCTCGACCGGCGCCGAGTGGTCCAGGTGCCAGTAGACGATGCCGGTCATCTGCGGGGTGCCGCGCGACCAGTTCTCGAACGGCTTCGAGGTGAAGTACGACACCGGCATGGTGATCCGCCGCTCGTCCCAGGTCCGCACGGTCAGGAAGGTCAGCGTGATCTCCTCGACGGTGCCCCACTCGCCGTCCACCACGACCGTGTCGCCCAGGCGCACCATGTCGCCGAAGGCGATCTGCAGCCCGGCGAACATGTTGCTCAGCGTCGACTGGGCGGCGACACCGGCGACGATGCCGAGGATGCCGGCCGAGGCCAGCAGCGAGGCACCGGCCGCACGCATCGCGGGGAACGTCAGCAGCATCGCGGCCACGGCCACCACGCCGACGACCGCCGAGACCACCCGCATGATCAGAGACACCTGGGTGCGCACCCGGCGGACCCGGGCGGCGTCGTGGTGGGCGCGGGCGTAACGGGTGTAGGACGTCTCGACGATCGCCGCCGCGATCCGGATCACCAGCCAGGCCGCCGCCCCGATCAGCACCAGGGTCAGCAGCTGCCCGACGGCCACCCGGTGTTCCCTCGTCAGCCGGGCCTGGTCGTAGGAGCCTCTGAGCAGGGCGGCGCACAGCACGAGCTGGTAGGGGAACCGGCCGCGCCGCAGCAGTCCCCACAGTTGTGTCTCGCTGTCTCGTTCGTCGGCCTTGCGCAGCAGCAGGTCGGTGGCCCAGCCGATGAGCAGCGTGAGCACGACCGACCCGCCGATCACGATCAGAGGGCGGAGTACGTTCTCCATGCCTGCGAACCTAACCGGCGTCGCGGGGTCATGAACATGTGACTTCCGACGGGAAACGGGTACGGGCGCCGGACGGCGCCGTCGGTCCCGGCTGGCACCATGGCCTCATG
The DNA here is from genome assembly GCF_050214755.1 of Streptomyces sp. C1-1. Lineage (NCBI taxonomy): Bacteria > Bacillati > Actinomycetota > Actinomycetes > Kitasatosporales > Streptomycetaceae > Streptomyces > Streptomyces sp. C1-1. The sequence goes on from NZ_CP189826.1 coordinate 7,366,804, forward strand.
AACATCATGCTCTTTCACTCGACCTACGGCCTGCGGCCCGCGGTGCGCGAGGCCGCGGACCGGCTGCGCGGCGCCGGACACGAGGTGTGGACCCCTGACCTCTTCGACGGGCGCACGTTCGAGACGGTCGAGGAGGGCATGGCCTTCAAGGACGAGATCGGCAAGGACGAACTGCTCAAGCGGGCCGTGCTGGCGGCCGCGCCCTACTCGGAGCGGGGCCTGGTGTACGCAGGATTCTCGCTCGGTGCCTCGATCGCGCAGACCCTCGCGCTCGGCGACGGCAAGGCCCGCGGGCTGCTGCTCCTGCACGGCACGTCGGACATCGCGCCGAACGCCTCGGTGGACGAGCTGCCCGTCCAGCTGCACGTGGCCGAGCCGGACCCGTTCGAGACGGACGACTGGCTGAGCGCCTGGTATCTGCAGATGGGCAGGACGGGCGCGGACGTGGAGATCTACCGGTACGCGGGCGCCGGGCACCTCTACACCGACCCCGGGCTGCCGGACTGGGACGAGGAGGCCGCCGAGGCCACCTGGCGGGTGGCACTCGGCTTCCTCGAAACGCTCTGATCAGACCGGGTCGTACGTCCGCTCGACCTTCTGCGTGCCCGACCGCGTGCGGTACGAACGCACCCAGGTCGAGGTCGCGTTCTTGTCCGTGCGGTCGGACAGGACGTAGTAGTCCATCTGCGCGCGGTCGGCGGTGATGTCCAGGACGCCGTAGCCGTGGCGGTCGGTGTCGACCCAGTGGACGTGCCGGTTGGCGGCCCTGATGACCGGCGCGGCGACCGCGGAGACGGTGCCCTCGGGGACCTTCACGATGTCGTCGAGGTTGTCGGAGGTCACCGAGGTGACCACGAACTCCGTGGCGGCCGAGGCCGACAGCGGGTAGGTGCCGGCGTCCACCGGCACGTCGTTGGCCCACGCCATGTGGATGTCGCCGGTGAGGAACACGGTGTTGCGGATGGCGTTGGACCGCAGATGGGCGAGGAGTTCGCGGCGGTCGTCGGTGTAGCCGTCCCACTGGTCGGTGTTGACGGCGAGACCCTCCTGGGGCAGGCCGAGCAGCTTGGCGAGCGGCTTGAGCAGGTCCGCGGAGAGCGAGCCGACGACGAACGGCGCGATCATCACCGAGTTGCCGACCAGCCGCCAGGTGGTGTCGGAGGCCTTCAACCCCGCCTTGAGCCAGTCGAGTTGGGCGCGACCCGTGATCGTACGGTCCGGGTCGTCCACCGAACCGGAGCCGGAGGTCGCCTGCTGGGAGCGGAAGGAGCGCAGGTCCAGCAGCGCCAGGTCGGCCAGCTTGCCGAAGCGCAGCCGGCGGTAGGTCGTGCCCGCGATCGCCGGGCGCACCGGCATCCACTCGAAGTAGGCCTGCTTGGCGGCCGCCTTGCGGTCGGTCCAGGCGCCCTCGGCACCCTCGGTGTGGTTGACCGCGCCGCCGGACCAGGCGTTGTCGGCGAACTCGTGGTCGTCCCAGATCGCCACGACCGGCGCCTTCAGGTGCAGGGCCTGCAGGTCCGGGTCGGTCTTGTACTTGCCGTGCCGGGTGCGGTAGTCGGCGAGCGTGATGATCTCGTTCGTGGGCGCGTGCGGGCGGACGACCTCGCCGCGGGCCGCGTACTCGCCGGACTTGTACTCGTAGATGTAATCGCCGAGGTGCAGCCAGGCGTCCAGGTCGCCGCGGGCCGCGAGGTGGCGGTACGAGGCGAACCAGCCGCCCTCCCAGTTGGCGCAGGAGACCACGCCGAAGCGCAGGGAGGCCACGGCCGCGTCCGCCGCCGGCGCGGTGCGGGTGCGCGCCACCGGGGAGTCCGTGCCGCCGGCCGAGAAGCGGAAGAAGTAGTCGGTGGCCGGCTGCAGGCCCCGTATGTCCGCCTTCACGGTGTGGTCGGAGGCGGCGGTCGCCGTGATGGAGCCCTTGGCGACGATGTTCGTCAGCGCCCGGTCCGTGGCGACGACCCAGCCGACCTCGGTGTCCGGGCCGAGGCCGGAGCCGGGCGTCGCCTCGGCGGTGGGCGTGACGCGGGTCCACAGCAGGACGCCGTCGGGCAGCGGGTCGCCGGAGGCGACGCCGTGCAGGAACTGCGGGGTCTCCGCGGCCGCCCGAGCGGGCAGGGCCGCGGCGAGAGGCCCGGCCAGGACAGCGGTCGCCGCCGCGGCCTTGACGACCGTACGGCGGCGCGGGGAAAGCGGGTTGGGGCTCTCGTCGGTTCTGTATCGACTGGTCACGAGCGATCAGGTTACTGATCGGTAGACGCCCGAGCGGGCGAACTCGCGAAAGTTCGCCCGCTCTTCTCCCGGAGGTCGGTCAGGCCTTGAGAGCCGCGCCGACCACCTGGTTGAACTGCGCAACCGTCATCGGCGGGTTGCCCTGGCTGTCGACCGTGAGCATCTTGCCGTTCATGACGAAGCTCGGGGTGCCCGTCACGCCGTCCTTGTTGGTGTCCCAGGTCTTGGACATGGCGAGCGCCCAGGCGTCGTACTTGCCGCTCTTGACGTCGTTCTGGAACGTCTTGTTGTCCTTCAGGGCCGGGACGGTCTGGGCGACCTTGATGAGGTAGTCGTCGCTCTTGAACTTGTCGGCGGACTCGTCCGGGTGCCACTTCTTGGAGTACAGCGCCGTCTTGTACTCGAGGAAGGCCTCGTCGCTGACGTTCAGCGCGGCGCCCATGGCGCTCATGGCGTTCTTGGAGCCCTCGCCGCGCGAGCCGATCTTGCCCTTGCCCAGGGAGTCGCCGTCGAGGAAGGTGCCACCGATGTACTGGATCTTGAACTTGCCGTCGTCGATGTCCTTCTTGACCGTGGAGCCGACGGTCTGCTCGAAGGTGGCGCAGATCGGGCAGCGCGGGTCCTCGTAGACCTTGAGGGTCTTCTTGGCGCTCGCCTTGCCGATGACGACGGTCGTGCCGTTCGTGCCGGTGGTGTTGGCCGGTGCGACGACCTTGTCGCTCTTCACGGCCTCCCAGTGGCCGGGCTTGTTGGCCTGGACGACGGCGTAACCTATGCCGCCGGCCGCCGCGAGGACCGCGACGACCGAGGCGGCGACGATGATCTGGCGCTTGGCCTTGGCCCGCTTGGCCTGGCGCTCGCGCTCCTGACGCAGCCGCTCCCGGGCCGCCGTCTTCGCCGCCGCGCTGTTCCGCTTGCTCATATCGATGATCTCCGTGTGGGACGCGCACATGCCGTACGCGTGATACGTGGGTGGGGAGGTGTCGTACTCAGTGCTCTTCGGAGCCGTGGATCAGGCGAGAGCGGTCGAGCACGGTGGTCCCCGTCGTCCCAGGGAGTGCACGAGAAGCCGGTCGCGGACGACGGCCGTACGGGTCCGGGGGCGCCGTACGCGCGCGACCACCGTCGTCGGCCGGACGGTCACCGCGGCGACCGCCAGCAGCAGCGGCCGGAACGTCGTCGCGGTCACGGCCCGTACCAGCTCGGCCAGGGCCCGCTCGCCGCGGCCCAGCCAGGCGGCGGCCAGCAGCCCGACGCAGACGTGCGCGCCGAGCAGCAGCCAGGCCGTCCCCGGGGCGGCGTGCGCGAGCAGGGCCGTGAGGCGGTCGGTGCCCGTGCCGGTGACGCGGGTCAGCGGGGTGCCGATCTGGGTGTTGCTGCCGCACAGCAGATCCCAGCCGACGGAGCGCAGGGGCCCGGCGACCGGGCCGCCCGCCCGGCCGTAGCAGACGTGCTGGCCGGTGGTGAAGACCGTGTCGGCCGCCAGCTCCAGCGGGATCAGCAGGGCGGCGATCGGCCCGAAGCCGCGCTCGCGGCCGGCCAGGGCGTAGGAGACGGCGAACACGGCGACGGCGACGGCGGCCACCGTGTTCAGCGGCAGCGGGACCCGGGACAGCAGGACGTGCGACGCGGTGCCGAGTGTCACGACCAGTGTCGTGAACACCGCCGCGCGCAGCGCCCTGAGCCGGATCCCGGATATGTCCATGGTGTGGAGAGTCTGTCACGTGGTCCTGTAAGGGACCCCTAAAAGCGGGCTGTGAGATTACGGACCGTTAGAGACCCGGAATCCTGCCGTTGCGGAACAGGTCCACGAAGATCTGGTGGTCCGCACGCGCGCGTGCGCCGTAGTCGTGCGCGAAGCCGACCAGGAGGTCCGCGAAGCCCGCCTCGTCGGCGGCGATCGCCGCGTCGATGGCCCGTTCCGTGGAGAACGGCACCAGGGACTCGCCGGAGGTGTCGTCGGCCGCCGCGTGCATCGTCGCGGTGGCCCGGCCGAGGTCGGCGACGACGGCCGCGATCTCCTCCGGGTCGTCGATGTCGCCCCAGTCCAGGTCGACCGCGTACGGCGACACCTCGGCGACCAGCTGCCCCGCGCCGTCGAGCTCGGTCCAGCCCAGCCACGGGTCGGCGTGCGCCTGCAGGGCGCGCTGCGAGATCACCGTGCGGTGGCCCTCGTGCTGGAAGTAGTCCCGGATCGCCGGGTCGGTGATGTGCCGGGAGACGGCCGGGGTCTGCGCCTGCTTGATGTAGATCACCACGTCGTTCTCCAGGGCGTCGCTGTGCCCTTCGAGAAGGATGTTGTACGACGGCAGACCGGCCGAACCGATGCCGATGCCGCGGCGCCCGACCACGTCCTTGACGCGGTAGGAGTCCGGGCGGGCCAGCGAGGAGTCCGGCAGCGTCTCCAGGTAGCCGTCGAAGGCCGCGAGGACCTTGTAGCGGGTGGCCGCGTCCAGCTCGATGGAACCGCCGCCCGGGGCGAAGCGGCGCTCGAAGTCGCGGATCTCCGTCATGGAGTCCAGCAGCTCGAAGCGGGTCAGCGAGCGGGCGGCGCGCAGGGCGCCCAGCAGCGGGCCCTCGGCGGTGTCCAGCGTGAAGGGCGGCACCTCGTCGCTCTTGGCGCCGGTCGCCAGCGCGTGGACCCGCTCGCGGTACGCGCCCGCGTACACCCGCACCAGCTCGGTGATCTGGTCGTCGCTGAGGGCCTTCGCGTACCCGATCAGCGCGACGGAGGCGGAGAAGCGCTTCAGGTCCCAGGTGAAGGGTCCGACGTAGGCCTCGTCGAAGTCGTTGACGTTGAAGACCAGGCGGCCGTTGGAGTCCATGTACGTGCCGAAGTTCTCCGCGTGCAGGTCGCCGTGGATCCACACGCGCGAGGTGCGCTCGTCGAGGTACGGGCCGCCCCGCTTCTCGGCGTCCAGGTCGTGGTAGAAGAGGCACGCCGTGCCCCGGTAGAACGCGAACGCGGACGCCGCCATCTTGCGGAACTTCACGCGGAACGCGGCCGGGTCGGCGGCCAGGAGCTCGCCGAAGGCGGTGTCGAAGACGGCGAGGATCTCGTCGCCGCGCTGCTCGTCGTTGAGCTGGGGTACCGACATCGCGAGGTGCCTCCTGGTGCATGGATGTGTACGACAGCGTTTCTGTCGTCTCCAACGGTCGAGGGTGCGCGGAAGTGCCCGCGGCCCTCGCTGTGAAGGTACGCGGGGGAGCCCCTCGAGTGTCAGTGCCGAGGCATAGACTTCGACGCTGACCCCAGAACTGTCCGAGCGCCCGTCACCGACTGTTTTCCATGGAGGCCACACCGTGTCAAAGCCGCCGTTCACGCACCTGCACGTCCACACCCAGTACTCGCTGCTGGACGGTGCCGCGCGGCTCAAGGACATGTTCAACGCGTGCAACGAGATGGGCATGACGCACATCGCCATGTCCGACCACGGCAACCTCCACGGGGCGTACGACTTCTTCCACTCCGCGAAGAAGGCAGGGGTCACCCCGATCATCGGCATCGAGGCCTATGTCGCCCCGGAGTCCCGGCGCAACAAGCGCAAGATCCAGTGGGGCCAGCCGCACCAGAAGCGGGACGACGTGTCCGGTTCCGGTGGTTACACCCACAAGACGATGTGGGCGGTGAACTCGACGGGTCTGCACAACCTCTTCCGCCTCTCCTCGGACGCCTACGCCGAGGGCTGGCTGCAGAAGTGGCCCCGGATGGACAAGGAGACCATCTCCCAGTGGTCCGAGGGGATCGTCGCCTCCACCGGCTGCCCCTCCGGCGAGGTGCAGACCCGGCTCCGCCTGGGCCAGGAGGAGGAGGCCCTCAAGGCGGCCGCCGACTACCAGGACATCTTCGGCAAGGACCGCTACTTCCTGGAGCTAATGGACCACGGCATCGACATCGAGCACCGGGTCCGGGAAGGCCTTCTCGAGATCGGCAAGAAGCTCGGCATCCCCCCGCTGGTCACCAACGACTCGCACTACACGTACGCGCACGAGGCGACCGCCCACGACGCCCTGCTGTGCATCCAGACCGGCAAGAACCTCTCCGACCCCGACCGCTTCAAGTTCGACGGCACCGGCTACTACCTGAAGTCCACGGACGAGATGTACGCCATCGACTCCTCGGACGCCTGGCAGGAGGGCTGCCGCAACACCCTCCTGATCGCCGAGATGGTCGACACCGCCGGCATGTTCGAGGCCAAGAACCTCATGCCGAAGTTCGACATCCCCGACGGCTACACCGAGGTCACGTGGTTCAAGGAGGAGGTGCGCCGCGGCATGGAGCGCCGCTTCCCCGGCGGCATCCCCGAGGACCGCCAGAAGCAGGCCGACTACGAGATGGACGTCATCATCTCGATGGGCTTCCCCGGCTACTTCCTCGTCGTCGCCGACTTCATCATGTGGGCCAAGAACAACGGCATCGCGGTCGGCCCCGGCCGAGGCTCCGCGGCCGGTTCGATCGTCGCGTACGCCATGGGCATCACCGACCTCGACCCGATCCCGCACGGCCTGATCTTCGAGCGCTTCCTCAACCCCGAGCGCATCTCCATGCCCGACGTCGACATCGACTTCGACGAGCGTCGGCGCGTCGAGGTCATCAGGTACGTGACCGAGAAGTACGGCGCCGACAAGGTCGCCATGATCGGCACCTACGGCAAGATCAAGGCCAAGAACGCGATCAAGGACTCCGCGCGCGTGCTGGGCTACCCCTACGCGATGGGCGACCGCATCACCAAGGCCATGCCCGCCGACGTCCTCGGCAAGGGCATCGACCTCAACGGCATCACCGACTCCTCGCACCCCCGCTACTCGGAGGCGGGCGAGGTCCGGGCGATGTACGAGAACGAGCCCGACGTGAAGAAGGTCATCGACACCGCCAAGGGCGTCGAGGGCCTGGTCCGGCAGATGGGCGTGCACGCCGCCGGCGTGATCATGTCCAGCGAGACCATCACCGAGCACGTCCCGGTCTGGGTGAGGCACACCGACGGCGTGACCATCACGCAGTGGGACTACCCGAGTTGCGAGTCGCTCGGCCTGCTGAAGATGGACTTCCTCGGCCTGCGCAACCTGACGATCATGGACGACGCCGTCAAGATGGTGAAGTCCAACAAGGGCATCGACCTCGAGCTGCTGAGCCTCCCGCTGGACGACCCCAAGACCTTCGAACTGCTCCAACGCGGCGAGACCCTGGGCGTCTTCCAGTTCGACGGCGGTCCCATGCGCTCGCTGCTGCGCCTGATGAAGCCCGACAACTTCGAGGACATCTCCGCCGTCTCCGCGCTCTACCGTCCCGGCCCGATGGGCATGGACTCGCACACCAACTACGCCCTGCGCAAGAACAAGCTCCAGGAGATCACCCCGATCCACCCCGAGCTGGAGGCGCCGCTCAAGGAGGTCCTGGACGTCACCTACGGCCTGATCGTCTACCAGGAGCAGGTGCAGAAGGCCGCCCAGATCATCGCCGGCTACTCGCTCGGCGAGGCCGACATCCTCCGCCGCGTGATGGGCAAGAAGAAGCCCGACGAGCTGGCGAAGAACTTCACCATCTTCCAGGCCGGCGCCCAGAAGAACGGCTACAGCGACGAGGCGATCCAGGCCCTGTGGGACGTGCTGGTGCCGTTCGCCGGCTACGCCTTCAACAAGGCGCACTCGGCCGCGTACGGCCTGGTCTCGTACTGGACCGCCTACCTGAAGGCCAACCACCCCGCCGAGTACATGGCCGCCCTGCTGACGTCCGTCAAGGACGACAAGGACAAGTCGGCGGTCTACCTCAACGAGTGCCGCCGCATGGGCATCAGGGTGCTCCCGCCGAACGTCAACGAGTCGGTGCACAACTTCGCCGCGCAGGGCGACGAGGTGATCCTCTTCGGCCTGGAGGCCGTGCGCAACGTCGGAACGAACGTCGTCGAGTCGATCATCAAGGCCCGCAAGGCCAAGGGGAAGTACGCCTCCTTCCCCGACTACCTCGACAAGGTCGACGCCACCGCCTGCAACAAGCGCACCACGGAGTCGCTGATCAAGGCCGGCGCCTTCGACACCCTCGGACACACCCGCAAGGGGCTCACCGCCCAGTACGAGCCGATGATCGACAACGTGGTCGCGGTCAAGCGCAAGGAGGCCGAGGGCCAGTTCGACCTCTTCGGCGGGATGGGCGAGGAGGAGACCGACGAGCCCGGCTTCGGGCTCGACGTGCAGTTCACCGACGAGGAGTGGGACAAGACCTATCTGCTCGCCCAGGAGCGCGAGATGCTCGGTCTGTACGTCTCCGACCACCCGCTCTTCGGTCTGGAGCACGTGCTGTCCGACAAGGCCGACGCGGGCATCGCCCAGCTCACCGGCGGCGAGCACGCGGACGGCGCGGTCGTCACCATCGGCGGCATCATCTCCGGCCTGCAGCGCAAGATGACCAAGCAGGGCAACGCCTGGGCGATCGCTACCGTCGAGGACCTCGCCGGCTCCATCGAGTGTATGTTCTTCCCCGCGACCTACCAGCTGGTGTCGACCCAACTCGTCGAGGACGCCGTGGTGTTCGTCAAGGGCCGCCTCGACAAGCGTGAGGACGTGCCCCGGCTGGTGGCGATGGAGCTGCAGGTCCCCGACCTGTCCAACGCGGGCACCAACGCGCCCGTGATCCTCACCATCCCGGCCACCCGGGTCACCCCGCCGATGATCAGCCGCCTCGGCGAGATCCTCACCCACCACAAGGGCGAGAGCGAGGTCCGCATCAAGCTCCAGGGCCCGACGAAGACGACCGTGCTGCGGCTGGACCGGCACCGGGTGAAGCCCGATCCGGCGCTCTTCGGCGATCTGAAGGTGCTGCTCGGCCCGTCCTGCCTGGCCGGCTGAGCACGCTACGCACGCGCGAGGGGCGCACTCTTCACGGAGTGCGCCCCTCGACATGTGCCTGGGTCTCAACAACCCGTTATGCAGATGTCAGTTGTGACCGAAGCTCTTGTGCCGCCCCTTGCGGGCCATGTCGCCCGGGGTGACCTGCGGGAAGTCCTGCTCGGCCGGCGACTCCATCGAGATCTGCTCGGCCGACTGCTGAGCACGCCCGGTCTGCGGCTGCTTACGGTTCTGCTTCTTGTTCTTGGCCATGGTGATCTGCCTCCTGTGGGGGATCTAGGGGCCAGGGCCGGGACCAGATTCACATAGGCTGACAACAAGCGCATGTCGGATAATTACCGTCTGTGACAGGGCTTATCGGGGAGCGAGGACGGAGGCCGCACTCCGAAACGCCACGCCGAAGATCGAGTTCGGGCCGTTAACACCTGCGTAGTCGGGCAGACTCGAAGGAAGCCCGAAGCAAACCTCCCGGAAAGAGGGTGGATCGCGTGGACCGCTGCATCGTCCTGGTGGACGCCGGGTATCTGCTGGGGGCCGCCGCCAGTCTCCTTGCCGGGGAGCCCTCCCGCTCCCGCATCACCGTCGACCACACCGCCCTCATCCAGGGCCTGCGAGAGCGCGCCGAGTCCGACACCGAACGGCCCCTGCTGCGCATCTACTGGTTCGACGGCGCCCCCGACCGGGTGCCCCAGCCCGAGCACCGCCGACTGCGGGTGATGCCCCGCGTCACCGTCCGGCTGGGCGCCCTGACCCGCAGCGACGGACGCTGGGCCCAGAAGGGCGTGGACGCCGCCATGCACGCCGAGCTCACCGAGCTCGCCCGCAACCGCGCCTGCTCCGACGTCGTCCTGGTCACCGGCGACGGCGATCTGCTGCCGGGCATGATGGCCGCCAAGGAGCACGGGGTCGCCGTACACCTGTGGGCGGTGCAGGCCGCCGACGGGGACTACAACCAGTCGGAGGACCTGGTCGCCGAGGCGGACGAGCGGCGGGTGCTCGACCGGACCTGGATCACCAAGGCCGTACGGGCCAAGGAGCTCGGCGGGATCTGCGCGCCGCCGCCCGTGCCCCGGCCCGAGATCGCCGCGATCCTCTCCGCGCCGTTGCCGGACTCCGCGCTCACCGCGACCGAGCGGCCCGCCGATGAGCGCGAGCACGCAGCGGCGGCCACCGTCGCCGACAACGGCACGCAGGAGCGGGTCCCCGCACCCAAGGGCGTGCCCACCCCCAAGGACCTCGCCGCCCTGCGCGCCCCCGGCGTCCAGCCGAGCCCGCAGCCCGCCAACGCGACTCTGCGCTGGTCCTCCGACAAAGGCTGGGTCGACCGGCCCGTGGCCGAGCCCGCGGAGGCCGCCTCGATGCCGACGCTGGCCCAGCTCACCACGGCGGAGCAGCGGTGGGCCGACCGGGAGGAGGACATCACGACCGTCGGCGGCGACCCGTTCGAGGTCGGTCAGGTGTTCGCGCGGCGCTGGATGGAGCGGCTGGGGGACCAGAGCCATCTGCAGAAGCTGTCGGGCATGTACCCGCGGATCCCGCACCGCATCGACGGCGAGCTCCTTCGGTACGCGGCCCGATTCGGACTGCTGGCCCACAAGGACGACCAGATCGACGAGCACGACCGTTACGCCATCCGGGCGGGGTTCTGGCGGGAGATCGACGTACGGACGGCGGCCGAACACGCGCCCGCCGGTGAGTGAACCCCGTGCGGTGACGGGCGGCCCCAAGGGCGGGTAAAGGCCTGCGACCCCGTACCCTCGTCCTTTGTGAGTACGCGCGCGGCACAGGCACATCGGCACGGTCGTGATGTCGTGTGCGCGGTGCGCGGGCTGACCAAGACCTATCCGGCCGTACGAGGGCGCAGGGGTGTCCCCGGCGCCCCGGCGGTGCGGGCCACCGACGACGTGCGGCTGGATGTGCGCCGCGGTGAGATCTTCGGGCTGCTCGGGCCGAACGGGGCCGGCAAGTCCACCCTGGTACGGCAGCTGACCGGGCTGATGCGCCCCGACGCGGGCAGCGTCGAGATCCTCGGGCACGACATCGTGCGGCACCCCGAGCGGGCCTCCCGGATCCTCGCCTACCTCGGCCAGGAGTCGACCGCGCTCGACGAGCTGACGGTGTCGCTGGCCGCCGAGACGACCGGGCGGCTGCGCGGCCTGGAGGCACGGCAGGCGCGGGCCGAGCGGGACGCCGTACTGGAGGAGCTCGGGCTCACCGGCATCGCCGGGCGGGCCCTGAAGAAGCTGTCCGGCGGGCAGCGGCGGCTGGCGTGCTTCGCCGCCGCGCTGGTCGGCGAGCGGCCGCTGCTGGTGCTGGACGAGCCCACCACCGGGATGGACCCCGTCGCGCGCCGGGCCGTGTGGGCGGCCGTGGACCGGCGGCGGGCCGAGCGCGGCACGACCGTGCTGCTCGTCACCCACAACGTCATCGAGGCGGAGACGGTCCTGGACCGGGTCGCCGTGCTCGACCAGGGACGGGTGATCGCCTGCGACACCCCCGCCGGGCTGAAGGAACGGGTCGCCGACGAGGTCCGGGTCGAGCTGGTGTGGCGCGAGACGGCGCCGCTGCACGTCCCGGAGGTCGCCGCGCTGCGCGAGCGGGCCGTCGAGGCCGGACGGCGCTGGACGCTGCGCCTCGCCCCCGAGGAGGCCCGCGCGGTCGTCGCCACCGTCACCGGCGGCGCCGCCTTCGCCGCACTGGACGACTTCACGCTCGCGACGCCCAGCCTGGAGGACGTGTACCTGGCACTGGGCGGCGCCGCGCGAGGGCTGGTGAAGGTGTGAGCGGGAAACAGGCCGTGTCCGTACAGGTACGAGAGAGCGCGTCCGTGGGGGACGGCGTGCGCGCCGCAGGGAAGGAGCGCAGCTCGTCGTGAGTGTCGTACCCGCCGAGATTCTGCCCGGCGCCGTCGCCGACGAGGACGACTCCGCGCGCGGGGCCGCCGAGCTCGGACCGCGCGCGCGGATGTGGCCGTCGCTCGTCGCCGTCTACCGCGCGCAGCTGTCGCGGGCCCGCGTCGCGCGGATTCCGCTGCTGTTCGTGGCGACCTTCCAGTCGGTCGGCATCCTGGTCATGATGCGCGGGGTCGTGGACGCGGGCGGCCATGACGCCCGGTTCGTGGTCGCCGGGTCGTCCGTGCTGGTCGTGGCCTACGTCGGGCTGAACCTGCTCGCGCAGTACTTCGGGCAGCTGCGGGGCAGCGGCGGGCTCGACCACTACGCCACGCTGCCGGTGCCGCCCGCCGCGGTCGTGCTGGGGGCGGCGGGGGCCTACGCCTCCTTCACCGTGCCCGGGACCGTGGTGACCGCCGTCTTCGGCGGGGTGCTGTTCGGGCTGCCGCTGTCGCATCTGTGGGTCCTGGTGGCGGTGGTCCCGCTCGCTGGCGCCGCCCTGTCCGGGCTGGGGGCGGCCCTGGGGCTGCTCGCGCCCCGGCCCGAACTGGCCACGCTGCTCGGTCAGCTCGGGATGTCGGCCGCGCTGCTGCTGGGGGTGCTGCCGGCCGACCGGATGCCTGAGGCCGTACGGTTCACGCGGGACCTGCTGCCGTCGACGTACGGAGTCGAGGCCTTCGCGCGGACCTTCGGGCCGCATCCCGACTGGGCGTTCGTGGCCGGTGACCTCGCCGTGTGCGCGGGCGTGGGGGTGGCTTCGCTGGCCGTGGCCACCTGGGCGTACCGCCGGGCGGCCGTCCGGTGACGCGCCGCACAGGCGGGCCTGGCACGATGTCAGGGTGACCGCACCGTTGACGCCTCCTCCACCGCCGCATGAACAGTCCGCGCAGAACGCGTGGCAGCCTCCGGCTGCCGGGCATTCGGCTCCCGCGCCGCATGACGCCGCCTGGCACGGTACGTACGGACAGGACGGGCCCGGAATGAAGACGGAAGTGCGGGAGGCCGCCGTCGTCACGGTGGCGGTGGCGCTCGGCGGTGTGCTGCTCGGGCTGCTGTGGTGGTGGCTGGCGCCGCACGTGCCGCTGGTCGGCGACGTCGTCGACAAGAGCTGGGTGGTCTACCTCTCGGACAGCGAGGGGGAGCAGGCCATCGGGGTGGACGGAACGTTCACGCTGCTCGCGCTCGCCTTCGGCGTCGTCAGCGCCCTGGCGGTCTTCCTGTGGCGCCGGCGCGGCGGAGTGCCGCTGGTCGTGGCCCTGGGGGTCGGAGGGCTGCTGGCGTCCCTGCTGGCCTGGCGGATCGGCGTGTGGCTCGGTCCCGCCCAGGACGTGATCGCCCACGCCCGGCAGGTGGGCAAGGGAGTCACGTTCTCCGCGCCGCTCAAGCTGGGCGCGAAGGGGGCGCTGCTGACCTGGTCGCTGGCCGCTTTGATCGTGCACCTCGGCCTGACCGCGCTGTTCGGACCCCGGGACCCGGAGCCGTACCTGCAGAACCCCGCCCCGAAGGACCCGTACGGGGCCCCGCTGCCGTAGAAGGTGCCGGGACCCCGCTGCCGTGGGGACTTACGCCGGACGGTGGCCGTGGTTGGAGCGGCCCTTTTTGACGCGCCACTTGCGTTTGCGGGTTTTCTTCGACATGTCCCTCGTTCTTAGCCGAGCGGGGGACGGCCGTCGAGGGGTCACGCACGTCCGACGGGGGCCACCACCGCGTCGGTGAGCTTCGTCAGGTCCTCGGGGGAGAGTTCGACCTCCAGGCCGCGGCGCCCCGCCGAGACGCAGATCGTGCCGTGGGCGGAGGCGGAGGAGTCCAGGACGGTGGGCAGCTTCTTGCGCTGGCCGAGCGGGGAGATGCCGCCCCGGACGTAGCCGGTGGTGCGTTCGGCGAGGGCCGGGTCCGCCATGGCCGCCCGTTTGCCGCCCACCGCGGAGGCCAGCGCCTTGAGGTCGAGGCTGCCCGCCACCGGGACGACCGCCACCGTCAGGGTCCCGTCCACGTCGGCCACCAGCGTCTTGAAGACGCGGTCCGGGGAGACGCCCATGGCCTGTGCCGCCTCCTCGCCGTAGGAGGGGTGGGCCGGGTCGTGGTCGTAGGCGTGGATCGTGAACGCGACGCCCGCGGCGGTCAGGGCCACCGTCGCGGGCGTGCCGCCCTGCTGTTGCTTCTTCGACTTCTTCGCCATCCCGGCCTTCGCAGTGACGTCAGTTGAGGCTCGTGCGGCCGCGGGTCAGGTCCGCCGCGGGCAGTGAGGGCAGGTTACGGATGATGGCCGTCTCGGAGCGAAGGAGTTTCAGTTCGTCGCGCAGCCGGGACGCGGTGTCCGGGGCCTGGAGCAGACGCTGCTTGGTGGGGGTGTCCAGCATCATCGCCGCCGCGACCAGGTAGGAGACCACCGACGGCTCGTCCGGGAGTTCCGCGCCGGTCGACAGGGAGCGTTCGCGCGCGCCCGCCAGCCGCTTCTGGTACTGGCGGAAGGCCCGCAGCACACCCTCCGCGAGCGCGCCCGCCTCGTCGCCCTGCTCCTCGGCGAGCCCCTCCAGCTCGGCCGTGAGGAACGGGCCCGAGGTGTCCACCGAGAGCAGCCGCACCCGGGTCGTCCCGGTGGCCAGCACCTCGAAGGTGCCGTCCTCCCGTTCCCGGATCGTCGCGGCGTCCGCCACGCAGCCCACGTCGTGGAAGGAGATCGTCGGGTCGGCGCCGAAGCCGGCCGCCGGGCCCAGCTCGGGCACGGACGTCGGATCCGGCATGCCGGGGGCGCTCGGGGCCACCTCGTGGCCGTCGCGGATGGCCACGACGGCGAACCGGCGCGACTCCTCCTCGGGAGTCTTCAGCAGCTCACGCATCATCGCGCGATAGCGCTCCTCGAAGACGTTGAGCGGCAGTACCAGCCCGGGGAAAAGCACCGAGTTCAGGGGGAAGAGCGGAAGACGGACGGTGGTCACGGCGCAAGAGCCTAATGGTCGCCGGAGCCGACGCGTCCGCCGCGCTCACTTCGTGGATCGCGCGGCCCCGGCCCGGGGCCCGCCGGGCACCGGCCGACGACGTCGGCACGCACCTTCAGGAACAGGGCCAGCGGGTCCTCCGACAGGTGGTCCCAGGGGAAGGAGGTGGCGTACGGGCCGATGAGCCGCAGCTGGCCGAGGGCGTCCTGCCAGCGCTCCAGGCCGACGAGGACGTACGTGAGCTTGTTGCGGATCTCGGCCGGCCACGGCGTGGCCGCCGGGAAGCGGGCCGAGAGAGCGATCGCCCGGTCGGCGGCCGCGTGCAGCCGCTCCTCGGGCACCGCCGGGCCGGCACCGCCGGTGAAGCACGCGAGGGCCGCCCGCGACGGCAGCGCCTGCAGGAGCGAGTCGGCGGGCGCGTCCTGCGCGGCCCGGTCGGCGAAGTCGAAGCACTCGCGGTACGAGCCCTGCCAGGAGGTGGCCAGATAGCGCAGGGCGGCCACGTGGCAGCCGTAGTGGCGCGGGGCGCGGCGCAGCGCCGCCTCCCACAGTTCGCCGAAGTACTTGTGGCCGGCGGCCGTGCCGCGCGCGTGGTCCAGCGCGATCCGCCACGGCACCGGGTCGCGGTCGGTGGCCCGCGCGGCGGCCGTGATCAGGGAGCTCACCTCGCGCAGCAGCTCGGCGCGGGCCGGGGAGTCCCAGGCGCGGTCCACCGCCAGCTGGGCCCGCAGCAGCAGCACGTCCGGGTCCTGCGGCGCGTCGGCGTACCACCGCTCCAGCCACTCGACCCGGGCCCGGGCGAAGGCCGACAGCCGTCTGGCGTACCGGTCGCGGTACTCCCACTCGGCATGCGCGCGTGTGCCCGCGAGCAGTGCCGAGACCGGTGCGTACTCGCCGTGCGCCGCCGCGACGAGCGCCGGTCCGAGGCGGTCGTCGGGCGCGTCGAGGAGCACCTCGGTGTCCGCGGGCAGCCCGGAGGCGTCGGCGGTCGGCCCGGACGCGTTCGCGGGCGGCGCGGTGCGGGGGCGCGGCGCGGAGCCGGTCCGGGCCGCGCGGTTGAACGGGTGCTGCAGTGCCATGGTGTCGACCATTGAAAGGCCGCTGGTCAGGCGTGCGCCAGCCGGAGGGGACAACTCACGGAAAGTTGTACGCCGGGCGGTCAAGAGCCGGTAAAGGTCGAATGTTGAACAAATGGCCGATGTGTGCACGCCTTGTGATGATCAGTTACGGCGCAGCATGCGCGTCGCCCCGGCCGCCACCGTCGTCGCCAGCACCCAGCCCAGGAGGACCATCACTGCGGCCAGCCACTGCCAGCCGCCGCTGAGCTGCCAGACGCCGACCTGGCCCAGGTCGATGACCGGCAGCAGCAGGTCCAGGGCGAACAGCGCCGGGTTCCACGGCGGATGCGCCCCGGCCTGCAGCGGCGGATGGCTCGCGTGCGCGAAGGCCAGTGAGCCCGCCGCCCACAGCACCGCCATCCACACCGCGGCCCGCCCCGGCCGGTACCCGTAGGCCACGGTCCAGTCCTGCGCGTAACCCCACAGCTTGGCCGCGAGCGGCAGGCTCTCCCGGCGCCGGCGCTGTTTGGCCAGCAGCACCTCGCGCGCGTCCTCGTCCTCGCCGCCGGCCCGCAGCACGGAGGCCAGGCGCTCGTACGGCTCCGGGTTGTACTCGGCGGTCGCCGCGGCCACCCAGTCCAGTCGCTCCGTGAGCGGGAAGGGCCCCAGCGGTACGAGGTTCTCGTACTGGAAGCCGCCCATGTGCAGGTTGCCCGGGCCCGGCCAGGCGCTCGCCCGGTCGACCAGGTTGACCACCCGAGCGCCCGACAGGGCGACCTTGCCGCGCTGCGGACGCTCGCCGAGGAAGCGCAGCTCCGGCGTCTGCACCCGGCGCAGCGACAGCTCCTGGTCGTCGGTGAGGACGAACCGCGCCCGCTCCAGGTCGACCGCGTCCCCGAACCGCCCGTCGTCCAGCCGCACCCCGCCCCGGCACTCGAACCGCTGGATCCGGGTCCCGCGCGCGGGAGTCGCCCCGTTCGGCGTCGACGAGCCGACGCCCGCCGGGGTCAGGTACAGGGTGCGCCCCACGGTCAGCTGGGGCGCGTTGAGCGCGTGCCGGGTGTACGGGCTGCTCAGCCGGGCGCCGCGCAGGCTCAGGCTGACGCCGACCTTGGCGCTGCGCAGGCTCAGCTCGCCCTCCGACTCCAGCAGCTCGGCCTGCAGGTCCTGGCCGACCGTCATGCCGTCCGCGGCGATCGAGCGGCCGGCGCGGTCGGGGTGGACGATCGCCTGGTTGAGCATCAGGTCGGTGCCGATGTGGGCGTCGGTGAGACGTACGCCGCCCGGGAACCGGCAGCGCGGCAGGTGCAGATCACCCTCGGTGTGCACCCGGGCCGCCTCCAGACGCGGCACCGAGCAGTCCACCAGCCGCACGGTCGTGAAGCGGGCCTCGGGCACCAGCAGCTCCCGCTCGAAGCGACAGCCGCGCATCTCGACGTACGGCACCACGATCCCGCCGGAGAGCTCCAGGGTGCCGCTGACCTGCACCCCGCGCAGCTTCAGCGCGGAGACGCGGCCCGCGAGCGCCGGCGGGCCGTCGAGCAGCAGCCAGGCCACGATGCGTGCCCGCACGGTCCGCTCCGGCCCCCAGCGGTGCCCGCCGTGCGGGTCGTCGACGGCCGCGTCCCCGCTGCTCAGGTCGTACGTGCTGCCGTTGCGGAAGGCCTGCCACATGCCGGCCTCGGCCGCGGTCAGGTCGTCCGGCAGGTCTCCGGCACCGATGCCGGCCCCCTCGGTCACAGCTCCTCCTGTCCTGTGTTCGCACAACTGTTCATGCCCGTTGCGTCACACCCGAATCACTGGACGTACTGTGCCCTGCGGTGGGAAGCGGTGGTTCTGTATCAGCCATTGATACGCGCGGACGACGGCGAACCCGGGTCTGAGAGAATTGACCCCGTGATCTCCCGAATCGATCTGCGCGGCGACGCCCTTCCCGAGGGCCCCGCCCTGCGCGACCTGCTGCCCCGAGCCGACTTCGACGTTCAGGCCGCGCTGGAGAAGGTGCGTCCGATCTGCGAGGCCGTGCATCATCGGGGCGACGCGGCGCTGATCGACTTCGCCGAGAAGTTCGACGGCGTCCGGCTGGAGCGGGTGCGGGTGCCCGCCGAGGCCCTCGCGAAGGCCCTCGACGAACTCGACCCGGCCGTGCGCGCGGCCCTGGAGGAGTCCATCCGGCGTGCCCGCCTCGTCCACCGCGAGCAGCGCCGCACGTCCCACACGACCCAGGTCGTGCCCGGCGGCTCCGTGACCGAGAAGTGGGTGCCGGTCGAGCGCGTCGGCCTCTACGCGCCGGGCGGCCGGTCGGTCTACCCGTCCTCCGTGATCATGAACGCCGTCCCGGCCCAGGAGGCCGGCGTCGAGTCGATCGCCCTCGCCTCCCCGGCGCAGGCCGAGTTCGGCGGCCTGCCGCACCCGACGATCCTCGCCGCCTGCGCGCTGCTCGGCGTCGACGAGGTGTACGCCGCCGGCGGCGCGACCGCGGTCGCGATGTTCGCGCACGGCACGGAGTCCTGCCCGCCCGCGAACATGGTCACCGGCCCCGGCAACATCTGGGTCGCCGCCGCCAAGCGCTACTTCACCGGCCGGATCGGCATCGACGCCGAGGCCGGCCCGACCGAGATCGCGATCCTCGCCGACGACACCGCCGACCCGGTGCACGTCGCCTCCGACCTGATCAGTCAGGCAGAGCACGACCCGCTCGCCGCCGCCGTCCTGGTCACCGACTCCCTCGCGCTCGCGGACGCCGTCGAGAAGGAGCTCGAGCCGCAGGTCGCCGCCACCAAGCACATCGAGGACCGGATCCGTCCGGCGCTCGCGGGCCGGCAGTCCGCGATCGTGCTCGTCGACGGGATCGACGAGGGCCTGCGGGTGGTCGACGCCTACGGCGCCGAGCACCTGGAGATCCAGACGGCCGACGCCACCGCGGTGGCCGACCGGGTGAAGAACGCGGGCGCGATCTTCATCGGCCCCTGGGCCCCCGTCTCCCTCGGCGACTACGCGGCCGGCTCCAACCACGTGCTGCCGACCGGCGGTTGCGCCTGCCACTCCTCGGGTCTGTCCGTGCAGTCCTTCCTGCGCGGCATCCACATCGTCGACTACACCGAGGACGCGCTGGCCGAGGTCGCGCACCACGTGGTGACGCTGGCGGAGGCGGAGGACCTGCCGGCACACGGCGCGGCGATCAAGGCGAGGTTCGGCTGGAAGGTACCCGAGAGCAAGTGAGCGACGTGCGGATCGACGATCTTCCCGTACGGGACGAGCTGCGTGGCAAGTCGCCCTATGGCGCGCCCCAGTTGGACGTCCCCGTACGGCTGAACACCAACGAGAACCCCTACCCGCTGCCCGAGCCGCTGGTCGAGCGCATCGCCGAGCGCGTCCGTGAGGCCGCCCGGAACCTCAACCGCTACCCGGACCGCGACGCGGTGGAGCTGCGGACCCAGCTCGCCAGGTACCTGACGGACACCTCCGGCCACGCGGTCGGCCTCGCCAACGTCTGGGCGGCCAACGGCTCCAACGAGGTCATCCAGCAGCTGCTGCAGACCTTCGGCGGACCGGGCCGTACGGCGATCGGCTTCGAGCCGTCGTACTCGATGCACGCGCTCATCGCGCGCGGCACCGGCACGGGCTGGATCTCCGGTCCCCGCAACGAGGACTTCACCATCGACCTCGCGGCGGCGCGGGAGGCCATCGCCGAGCACCGGCCGGACGTCGTCTTCGTCACCACCCCCAACAACCCCACCGGCAACGCCGTCCCGCCCGAGACGGTCCTCGCGCTGTACGAGGCCGCTCAGGCGGCGAAGCCGTCCATGGTGATCGTGGACGAGGCGTACATCGAGTTCAGCCACGGCGACTCGCTGCTGCCGCTGATCGAGGGCCGGCCCAACCTGGTCGTCTCCCGGACGATGTCGAAGGCCTTCGGCGCGGCCGGCCTGCGCCTCGGCTATCTCGCCGCGCACCCGGCGGTCGTCGACGCCGTCCAGCTGGTACGGCTGCCGTACCACCTCTCCGCGGTCACCCAGGCGACCGCGCTGGCCGCCCTGGAGCACACCGACACGCTGCTGAAGTACGTCGAGCAGCTGAAGGCGGAGCGGGACCGGCTGGTGAGCGAGCTGCGCGCGGCCGGCTACGAGGTCGTGGAGTCCGACGCCAACTTCGTACAGTTCGGGCGGTTCGAGGACTCCCACGCGGCCTGGCAGCGGATCCTCGACCGGGGTGTGCTGGTCCGCGACAACGGCATTCCGGGGTGGCTGCGGGTGTCCGCAGGAACCCCGGAGGAGAACGACGCGTTCCTCGACGCGGTACGTGCGATGAAGAAGGAGCAGAGCTCATGAGCCGCGTGGGACGCGTGGAGCGAGTCACCAAGGAAACCTCGGTGCTCGTCGAGATCGACCTCGACGGGTCCGGCAAGGTCGACGTGTCGACGGGCGTCGGCTTCTACGACCACATGCTCGACCAGCTCGGCCGGCACGGTCTGTTCGACCTCACCGTGAAGACCGAGGGCGACCTGCACATCGACTCCCACCACACCATCGAGGACACCGCCCTCGCGCTCGGCGCCGCCTTCAAGCAGGCGCTCGGCGACAAGGTGGGCATCTACCGCTTCGGCAACTGCACGGTCCCGCTGGACGAGTCCCTCGCCCAGGTCACCGTCGACCTCTCCGGCCGCCCCTACCTCGTGCACACCGAGCCCGAGAACATGGCGCCGATGATCGGCGAGTACGACACCACCATGACCCGGCACATCCTGGAGTCCTTCGTGGCCCAAGCCCAGATCGCGCTGCACGTGCACGTGCCGTACGGTCGGAACGCGCACCACATCGTGGAGTGCCAGTTCAAGGCGCTGGCACGGGCCCTGCGATACGCCTCCGAGCGCGACCCGCGCGCGGCCGGCATCCTCCCCTCCACGAAGGGCGCGCTGTGAACGGCCTGTCGACCCTCCTGATCGTCGTCGGCCTCTTCCTGGTCGGCGGCATCATCTCCTTCGTCAAGCAGGGCATGCCCAAGCAGCTCGTCGTGCTGCTGTCGATCGGCGCCGCGATGTGCCTGGTCGCGGGGATCATGAGGCTGGAGGTGTGGAATTGAGCGCACCCAGGAAGGTCGTGGTCTTCGACTACGGCTTCGGCAACGTCCGCTCCGCCGAGCGCGCCCTCGCGCGCGCGGGAGCCGACGTCGAGATAACGCGTGACTTCGACCGGGCCATGAACGCCGACGGCCTGCTGGTGCCCGGCGTCGGCGCCTTCGCCGCCTGCATGAAGGGCCTGAAGGAGGCCCGCGGCGACTGGATCATCGACCGCCGGCTGTCCGGCGGGCGCCCGGTGATGGGCATCTGCGTCGGCATGCAGATCCTCTTCGCGCGCGGCATCGAGCACGGCGTGGAGACCGAGGGCCTCGACGAGTGGCCCGGCACCGTCGAGCCGCTGCAGGCGGAGATCGTGCCGCACATGGGCTGGAACACCGTCGAGACGCCGGCCGACTCCGAGCTGTTCGCCGGCCTGGACGCCGACGCCCGCTTCTACTTTGTGCACTCCTACGCCGTCCACGACTGGGCACTGGAGACGCACAACCCGACCATGCACGCCCCCAAGGTGACATGGTCCACGCACGGCAAGCCCTTCGTGGCCGCCGTCGAGAACGGCGCCCTGTGGGCCACCCAGTTCCACCCCGAGAAGTCCGGCGACGCCGGAGCCCAGCTCCTCACCAACTGGATCGGAACACTGTGAGCAAGCTCGAACTCCTCCCCGCCGTCGATGTGCGCGACGGCCAGGCCGTCCGCCTCGTCCACGGCGAGTCCGGCACGGAGACCTCGTACGGCTCCCCGCTGGAGGCCGCCCTCGCCTGGCAGCGGTCGGGCGCCGAGTGGCTGCACCTGGTCGACCTGGACGCCGCGTTCGGCACCGGCGACAACCGCGCGCTGATCGCCGAGGTGACGAAGGCGATGGACATCAAGGTGGAGCTGTCCGGCGGCATCCGCGACGACGACACCCTCGCCGCCGCCCTCGCCACCGGCTGCACCCGGGTCAACCTCGGCACGGCCGCCCTGGAGACCCCGGAGTGGGTCGCCAAGGTCATCGCCGAGCACGGAGACAAGATCGCCGTGGGCCTCGACGTCCGCGGTACGACCCTGCGCGGCCGCGGCTGGACCCGCGACGGCGGCGACCTCTACGAGACGCTGGAGCGCCTCAACAAGGAGGGCTGCGCGCGGTACGTGGTGACGGACATCGCCAAGGACGGCACGCTGCAGGGCCCGAACCTGGAGCTGCTGAGGAACGTCTGCGCCGCGACGGACCGCCCGGTCGTGGCGTCCGGCGGCGTGTCGTCGCTCGACGACCTGCGCGCCATCGCCGAACTGGTGCCCCTCGGTGTCGAGGGCTCCATCGTCGGGAAGGCCCTGTACGCGAAGGCGTTCACCCTGGAAGAGGCCTTGGAGGCGGTAGCCAAGTGAGCGATGTACGCCGGGTTGCGACCGGTGCCCCCTGGGAGGACGCGTTCGGCTACTCCCGTGCGGTGGAGCTGCCGAACGGCTTGGTGCTGGTCTCCGGCTGCACGTCCATAGTGGACGGCGAGATCGCCGGGGGCGGCCCGTACGAGCAGGCGATCAACGCCTTCAACGTCGCGCTGGCGGCGCTGAGGCAGGTGGGTCTCGGCCGTGAGGACGTCGTGCGTACGCGCATGTACATCACGCATGCCCGGGATGTGGAAGACGTCGGGCGCGCCCACAAGGAGCTGTTCGACGACGTGCGGCCCGCCGCTTCGATGATCATCGTCTCCGGTTTCGTGGACCCCAGCCTGGTCGTCGAGGTCGAGGTGGAGGCGTTCCGAGGAGCAACCTCATGACCCTGGCGGTCCGAGTCATCCCTTGCCTGGACGTGGACAACGGCCGGGTCGTCAAGGGCGTCAACTTCCAGAACCTGCGCGACGCGGGCGACCCGGTCGAGATGGCCAAGGTGTACGACGCCGAGGGCGCCGACGAGCTGACGTTCCTGGACATCACCGCGTCGTCCGGCAACCGCGAGACGACGTACGACGTGGTGCGCCGCACGGCCGAGCAGGTGTTCATCCCGCTGACCGTGGGCGGCGGCGTGCGCACCGCCGAGGACGTGGACAAGCTGCTGCGCGCCGGTGCCGACAAGGTGGGCGTCAACACGGCCGCCATCGCCCGCCCCGACCTCATCCGTGAGATCGCCGAGCGGTTCGGCCGGCAGGTGCTGGTGCTCTCGGTGGACGCGCGCCGCACGCCGGAGGGCACCTTCGAGGTCACCACCCACGGCGGCCGGCGCGGCACCGGCATTGACGCCGTCGAGTGGGCGCACCGGGCGGCCGAGCTGGGTGCCGGCGAGATCCTGCTGAACTCGATGGACGCGGACGGCACCAAGGACGGCTACGACCTGGAGATGATCGCCGCGGTCCGCAAGCACGTGACGGTCCCGCTGATCGCCTCGGGCGGCGCCGGCAAGCTGTCCGACTTCCCGCCGGCCATCGCGGCGGGCGCGGACGCGGTGCTGGCCGCGTCGGTCTTCCACTTCGGGGATCTGCGGATCGGCGAGGTGAAGCAGACGCTGAAGGAGGCGGGCCACCCGGTGCGCTGAGCCCCCGCAGGCGTCGTAAGCCCCGGTCACCTGGTGATCGGGGCTTGCGTATGCCGAGATGCGAAAGATAAGTTGCGCAAAATCCATTGTGCAATTTTCCTTTCCTTTCTAGGGTGGGCGCATGGCAGACAGGGAGAGAGACCGCCGGATCCAGGACGTGGGCACGCTCAAGGCTCTCGCCCACCCCCTGCGGATGCAGCTGTACCGGGGCCTGACCATCGCGCGCGTGGCGACTGCGTCCCAACTGGCCGAACAGGTGGACGAGGCCGTCTCCCTGGTCAGCTACCACCTGCGCAAGCTCGCCGAGCACGGCCTCATCGAGGAGGCCGAGACCCAGAGCGCGGACGGCAGGGAGCGCTGGTGGCAGCCCGCCTCCGACGGTGTCAGCGTCCGCGACGAGGACTTCCGCGACGCCCCCGAGAAGGCCGCCGCGCACACCGCGGCCAGCCGCCTCTTCTTCGAGCAGCGCGCCGACATGTACCGCCGCTTCCTCGACGAGCGCGCCCACTGGAGCGCCGCCTGGGCCACGGCCCACGACTCCTCCGAGTGGCTGCTCAAGCTCACCTCGGAGGAACTGGCCGCACTGTCCAAGGAGATGCACGCCCTCGTCCGCACGTACGAGGAGCGCGGCCGCGCCGCCGACGCGGCGGGCGACACCGAGGGCCGCGAGAACGTCGCGGTGCACACGTACGGCTTCCCCTTCCGCGTCTGAGAGGACGGTCCGCGTGCCCACCACGCTCGCCTCCACCGCCGCCCCGGTCACCGGCCCGGCGCACCGCGACGCCAACGTCCTGCGCTGGCTCGGCGCGTACGTCTCGTCCGCGATCGGCGACAACGTCTACTACATCGCCCTGTCCTGGGCCGCCGTACAGTCCGGCACCCCGGCCCAGGCCGGCCTGGTCACCGCGGCCAGTGCGCTGCCGCGCGCCCTGCTGATGCTCGGCGGAGGCGTGATCGCCGACCGCTACGGACCGCGCCCGACCGTCCTGGTCTGCACCGTGGCGCGCGGCGTCCTCGTACTGACCGCGGCGGCCCTGCTGCTCGCCACCAGCCCCGGGCTGTGGGTGCTGGGAGCGGTCGCCGCGGTGTTCGGCGTCGTCGACGCCGTCTTCCTGCCCGCCGCCGGCGCCCTGCCCGCCCGGATCACCGATCGAGGCCAGCTCGCCCGCGTCCAGGGGATGCGCGGTCTGGCCACCCGGCTCGCCAACGTCCTCGGCGGTCCGCTCGGTGGTCTCGGCATCGCCCTCGGCGGCACCGCGGGCGCGTTCGGGCTGGCCGCGCTGCTGGTCGGGGCGTCCCTGCCGCTGCTGCTGACCGTCCGGGTCGGCACGCCGGCCCCGGACGACACCCCCGAACGGGCCTCGGCCCTGGCCGAACTGCGCGCCGGGCTGCGTCATGTCGCACAGGACAGAGTGCTGCGCCCGCTGGTGATCGCCGCGGCCCTCAGCGACCTCGGTTTCGTCGGCCCGATGAACCTCGGCCTGACCCTGCTCGCCCAGGACCGCGGCTGGGGCTCCTCCGGCATGGGCTGGGTGCTGGCGGGCTTCGGCACCGGCGCCGGGACCGCCTCACTGCTGCTCACCTGGCGCGGCCGGGTGCCCCGGGCAGGCATCGTGGCCGCGGTCACCAACCTCTTGAGCGCCGTGGCCATCGGCTCGCTCGCCCAGACCTCGACCGTCGCCGCGGGAACCCTCGTGGCCGTGTGCATCGGGCTGCTCGCCGGGCTGGCGGGGGCCGTGACCGGGGCGCTCATACAGACCGCGGCGGGCCCGGCCTACGTCGGCCGGGTCACCGCCGCCTCCACGCTCGTCGGCTTCGGCGTCGCGCCGCTCACCTTCCCCGTGGTCGGCTGGGCGGCCGACCTGTGGGGCATCGGGCCCGTCTTCGCGGTGTGCGCCGCGGTCAGCGCCCTGGGCGGCGTCGTCGCCCTGTGCGCCGGCTCCCTGCGCCGCGCCGAGCTGCCCCGGTGACGGGTCGGCTCAGATGCCGAGCTGTTTGGCCTCGTGCAGCTTGCTGATCGCGTCCTTGTCGCCGTCCAGCTCCACCGTGGCGGTGCTCTGCCGCCCCATCGAGAACAGCAGCAGCTCCGACGGTTCCCCGGTCGCCGTCACGACCGGGGTGCCGCGGTGCGCGACCACCGTCTGGCCGTCGGGGCGCCGCAGCACCAGCCCGGTGGGGATGGTGCGCCCGATCAGCCGGGCGGTGCGCTCCAGCCGCGACCACAGGGCGTCCTGGAAGACCTGGTCGAGCTCGCGCGGCGTCCAGTCCGGCTGCGCCCGGCGGACGTCCTCGGTGTGGACGTAGAACTCCACCGTGTTCGACATCTCGTCGACCTGCTTGAGCGAGAACGGCGAGAAACGCGGCGGCCCGGTGCGGATCAGCTGGATCAGTTCCTCGTACGGCTTTTCCGCGAACTCCGCCATCACCCGCTCCAGGCGGGGCGCGAGCTGTTTGATCAGGATGCCGCCGGCGGCATCGGGGCGGCGCTCGCGCACCACCACGTGCGCGGCGAGGTCACGGGTCCGCCAGCCCTCGCAGAGGGTCGGGGCGTCCGGGCCCTCCGCCTCCAACAGGTCGGCCAGAAGAAGTCGTTCACGCTTGGCGAATGTCGACATGCAGCCAGCCTACGACCGGACGACGGGTCCGCGTAGTGGACGCCGCGCCGTCACTGTCCGTGGCGCACGGCACAATGGCCCCATGACCAGTACGCCCCCGCCCAGCCGTCTCGACCCGGCGGTCGCCGCGCGCCTGAAGCGCAGCCCCGACGGGCTCGTCCCCGCCATCGCCCAGCAGTACGACACCGGTGAGGTGCTGATGCTCGGCTGGATGGACGACGAGGCGCTGCACCGCACCCTCACCACCGGCCGCTGCACCTACTGGTCGCGCAGCCGCCAGGAGTACTGGGTGAAGGGCGACACCTCGGGGCACTTCCAGTGGGTCAGGTCCGTGGCCCTGGACTGCGACGCCGACACCGTGCTGGTCAAGGTCGACCAGGTCGGCGCCGCCTGCCACACCGGCGCGCGCACCTGCTTCGACGCGGACGTACTCCTCAAGGACGCCGACCCCGGTGTTTCCGGCCCGGATCAGTAAGGTCATCCGCCATGGACCTCGAGACCTTCCGCAAGCTCGCCACCGACCGCCGTGTCATCCCGGTCACGCGCAAGCTCCTCGCCGACGGCGACACCCCGGTCGCGCTCTACCGCAAGCTCGCCGCCGAGCGGCCCGGCACCTTTCTGCTGGAGTCCGCGGAGAACGGCCGCTCCTGGTCCCGCTACTCCTTCGTCGGCGTGCGTTCCGCCGCCACCCTGACGGCCCGTGACGGCGAGGCCCACTGGCTGGGCACCCCGCCCGTCGGCGTCCCCGTCGACGGCGACCCGCTCGCCGCCCTGCGCGCCACCATCGAGGCGCTGCACACCCCGCACCAGGAGGACCTGCCGCCCTTCACCGGCGGCATGGTCGGCTACCTCGGCTACGACATCGTGCGCCGGCTGGAGAAGATCGGCCCCGGCGAGCGGGACGACCTCGAGCTGCCCGAGCTGACCATGCTGCTCACCAGCGACCTCGCCGTGATGGACCACTGGGAGGGCTCGGTCCTGCTGATCGCCAACGCGATCAACCACAACGACCTCGACACGGGCGTGGACGAGGCCCACGCGGACGCCGTGGCGCGGCTCGACGCCATGGAGGCGGACCTGTCCCGTGCCGTCCCCCAGCCGCCCGCCGTGCTGCCGCCCTCCGAACTCCCCGAGTACACGGCCCTGTGGGGCGGCCCCGACTTCCAGGACGCCGTCGAGGACATCAAGGAGCGCATCCGCGCGGGCGAGGCCTTCCAGGTCGTCCCCTCGCAGCGCTTCGAAACCCCGTGCACGGCGAGCGCGTTGGACGTCTACCGGGTCCTGAGGGCGACCAACCCCTCCCCGTACATGTACCTGTTCCGCCTCGATGGCTTCGACATCGTCGGCTCGTCCCCCGAGGCCCTGGTCAAGGTCGAGGACGGACACGCCATGGTCCACCCGATCGCCGGCACCCGGCACCGCGGGGCCACCCCGCAGGAGGACCAGGCCCTCGCCGACGAACTGCTCGCCGACCCCAAGGAGCGCGCCGAGCACCTGATGCTCGTCGACCTCGGCCGCAACGACCTGGGGCGGGTCTGCGAGCCCGGCTCCGTCGAGGTCGTCGACTTCATGTCCGTCGAGCGGTACTCGCACGTGATGCACATCGTCTCGACGGTCACCGGCAAGGTCGCCGCGGGCCGCACCGCCTTCGACGTCCTGACGGCGTGCTTCCCGGCGGGCACCCTCTCCGGCGCGCCCAAGCCCCGGGCGATGCAGATCATCGACGAACTGGAGCCGTCCCGGCGCGGGTTGTACGGCGGCTGCGTCGGCTACCTGGACTTCGCGGGCGACTCCGACACGGCCATCGCCATCCGTACGGCCCTGCTGCGGGACGGCACCGCGTACGTGCAGGCCGGAGCCGGCATCGTGGCCGACTCCGACCCGGTCGCGGAGGATCAGGAGTGCCGCAACAAGGCGGCCGCGGTCCTCCGCGCGGTGCACACCGCGAACAGGCTTGGCTCGTAGGGCGGTTCAGCCGGTGCAGGCGGCGGTCCCGTTCGGCACGCCGAGGCCGGACGGCCCGTCGTAGCCGGCGGTGCCGGTGCCGCCGCAGCTGCCGCTGGAGCCACTGGTTTCCCGGATGTGTCCTGTGACTTGCCTGAGGTGTGCATGGCGAAGCCATGGCCCGGCCATGGGTTGACAGCCCCGGGTGACGCGTCCGGCCGAAGGCAGGCGATAGTGGACTACGTGACTGCCGTACCGCACCCCCGTTCCGAAGCCGCAGGACCCGCCCGGGCCGGCCGCGTCTCCCTCGCCGTGGCCCTGTCGGCCGGCGCGCTCGGCGCGGCCGTGGCGCTGCTGGCCACCCGGCAGCGCTGGGCGGAGGGCACCGCGACCGTGGCCGGCGCCCCCTTCTCGCTGACCGCCAAGGGCAGCGACGTCACGGGCGTCCCCGCGGCCCTCGCCATAGTGGGCCTCGCCGCTCTCGTCGCCGTCTTCGCCGTCCGCGGCGCCGGCCGCACGCTGGTCGCGGTCCTGCTCGCCCTCTGCGGCGCGGGCACCGTCGCCGCCGCCCTGCTGGGCGTCTCCGACAGCTCCGCGCTCGACGAGAAGGCCGCGCGGGCCGCGGGCGACACCTCGGCGACCGTGCACGCCCTCTCCCACACCGCCTGGCCCTACGT
Organism: Streptomyces sp. C1-1; assembly: GCF_050214755.1. Classification (NCBI taxonomy): domain Bacteria; kingdom Bacillati; phylum Actinomycetota; class Actinomycetes; order Kitasatosporales; family Streptomycetaceae; genus Streptomyces; species Streptomyces sp. C1-1. The sequence goes on from NZ_CP189826.1 coordinate 7,395,586, forward strand.
CGCCACCGCCGGCGGCGCGCTGATCCTGCTGGCCGGGCTGCTGGCGCTGCGCTACGGGCGGCACTGGCCGGCGATGTCCGGCCGCTACGAGCGGGGCGGCGCGGCGCGGCCGCGCCGGTCGGCCGCGAGCGTCGACCCCGACCGGCCCGAGGAGCTGTGGAAGGCACTGGACCGCGGCGAGGACCCCACGGGGGCGTAACGTTCCGCGGGAGCGGTGCTCCGCCGGGCGGATCGCGCCGTCCCCGGCCGAAGCGCTGGGGCCACCCCCGAGGAGCGCACGCGTACGCGTGCGGGACAATGTGGATGAGCATCCGGCTCAGACACGTAAACAGCAACGAGGAGCAAGTCATGGCGGGCAGCAGCCACGGTCACACCCCGGCCGCCTGGACCGGTGTCATCATCGCCTTCATCGGTTTCTGCGTTTCGGGTGCCTTCATGGTGATGGCTCAGCCCGTGGGCTTCTGGGCCGGCATGGCGCTCGTGGTGATCGGCGGCATCGTCGGCTGGGTCATGAGCGCCATGGGCCTCGGCCAGGCCAAGGACACGCACGAGAAGTTCCAGGCCGCGCTGGCCGACAGCCAGGCCGCCGCGGCCGCGAAGGGCTGACGCACGCAGGAGTCCGCACCGGACCGATGGGAGGGGCGATCCGCATCCGGATCGCCCCTCACGCGTGCGTGGCGGCCTTCCGGGGGGAGAATGCGAGACGTGAACGCCGAGAGTCAGACCGTGACAGCGACCGGCACCGGCACCGGATCCGTGGCCGCGCGCCTCGCCGTGCCCGTCGGCATCATGGCGGCCGTCGTCGGGGCCTTCGCGTACGTGGGCGCGGTGAACCCCAACGAGCCCGGCCACTACCCCGTCTGCCCCCTCTACCGTGTCACCGGCCTCTACTGCCCGGGCTGCGGCGGCCTGCGCAGCGCCCACGCCTTCGTCCACGGGGACTTCGCGGCGGCGGTGCACGACAACGCCCTGGCCACCGTCGGCTATCCCCTCTTCGCGGTGCTGTGGACCGTATGGGTGGTGCGCGCCGCGCGCGGGCGCCCCTCGCGGCTCACTCTCGGCCCGGTGCACATGTGGGCCCTGGGCGCATTGCTGCTGGTCTTCAGCGTTGTCCGGAACTTGCCGTTCGGTGGCTGGCTGCGCCCTTGATCAACCTGTGGACGTCCGGATAGAGGGACCGGCGTCAACCGGATGCGAGGCCTACGCCCTCCTGCGGATACCATCGCAGTGACCACCGGTTTTCCGCCGGTCGAAAGCTGCAACTCTCAACCGTCTGGAAGGGGGGCCGCTCGCGTGAGTGTGCTCGACGAGATCATCGACGGAGTACGTGCCGACCTCGCGGAGCGGCAGGCGCGCGTCAGCCTCGACGAGCTCAAGGAGCGCGCGGCGAAGGCGCCCGCAGCCAAGGACGGGGTGGCCGCCCTGCGCGGCGACGGCGTGAAGGTGATCTGCGAGGTCAAGCGCTCCAGCCCCTCCAAGGGCGCGCTGGCCGCGATCGCCGACCCGGCGGGCCTCGCCGCGGACTACGAGGCGGGCGGCGCGGCCGTCATCTCCGTCCTCACGGAACAGCGCCGTTTCGGCGGTTCGCTGGCCGACCTGGAGGCCGTCCGCGCGCGCGTGGACATCCCGGTCCTGCGCAAGGACTTCATCGTCACGTCGTACCAGCTGTGGGAGGCCCGCGCGTACGGCGCCGACCTCGCGCTGCTGATCGTCGCGGCCCTCGAACAGCCCGCCCTGGAGTCCCTCATCGAGCGCGCCGTCTCCATCGGCCTCACCCCGCTCGTCGAGGTGCACGACGAGGACGAGGTCGAGCGGGCGGTGGACGCTGGCGCCAAGATCATCGGCGTCAACGCGCGCAACCTCAAGACCCTCGAGGTGGACCGCACCACCTTCGAGCGCGTCGCCCCCGAGATCCCCGGCCACCTCGTCAAGGTCGCCGAGTCCGGCGTCCGCGGACCCCACGACCTCATCGCCTACGCCAACGCCGGGGCCGACGCCGTCCTGGTCGGCGAGTCCCTGGTCACCGGCAAGGACCCGAAGACCGCGGTGTCGGATCTGGTGGCGGCGGGCGAGCACCCCGCACTCCGCCACGGACGCGGCTGATCATTCGGTAGAGTGGCGCCGATGACTCTCACCCTGACGACCGTGGACCGGTACGCCCGCCTCGCGCGCGGCTGCCGCCCTCGCGGCTGCCGCGCCCCGGCCCGCCGCGTACACGGCCGCAGGGTGCGCTACGTCATCGGAGACGAACCCGGGCAGGTCAACGGCCGTCGATGGCAGCGCGCCCTCTAGGGGCGCGGGGCCCCATGCGGTTTGCGGCTACCGCCGCGCGAGCGCGACACGCCACAGACGGCCTTTCGCCGTCGAACAAGCCCCGCCCCCACGGCGACTAGGTATCTCCCAAACTCACCGTGAGGTTCAGTCATGCCCAGCGAGTTCTTCATCCCCGACCCCGACGGTCACGTACCGAGCCCCGAAGGCTACTTCGGCGACTTCGGCGGCAAGTTCATCCCCGAGGCCCTCGTCGCCGCCGTCGACGAGGTGGCCGTCGAGTACGACAAGGCCAAGCACGACCCCGAGTTCGCCCGCGAACTCGACGACCTGCTGGTCAACTACACCGGCCGCCCCAGCTCCCTCACCGAGGTGCCGAGGTTCGCCGAACACGCAGGTGGTGCCCGGGTCTTCCTGAAGCGGGAAGACCTCAACCACACCGGCTCCCACAAGATCAACAACGTGCTCGGCCAGGCCCTGCTCACCAAGCGCATGGGCAAGACCCGGGTCATCGCCGAGACCGGCGCCGGCCAGCACGGCGTGGCCACCGCCACCGCCTGCGCCCTCTTCGGTCTCGAGTGCACGATCTACATGGGCGAGATCGACACGCAGCGGCAGGCCCTGAACGTGGCCCGCATGCGCATGCTCGGCGCCGAGGTCATCGCAGTGAAGTCGGGTTCGCGCACCCTCAAGGACGCCATCAACGAGGCGTTCCGCGACTGGGTCGCCAACGTCGACCGCACTCACTACCTCTTCGGTACGGTCGCGGGCCCGCACCCCTTCCCGGCCATGGTCCGCGACTTCCACCGGGTCATCGGCGTGGAGGCCCGCCGCCAGCTGCTGGAACGCGCCGGCCGCCTCCCCGACGCCGCGATCGCCTGCGTCGGCGGCGGCTCCAACGCCATCGGCCTCTTCCACGCCTTCATCCCGGACGAGGGCGTCCGCCTCATCGGCTGCGAGCCGGCCGGTCACGGTGTCGAGACCGGCGAGCACGCGGCCACCCTCACCGCCGGCGAGCCCGGCATCCTGCACGGCTCCCGGTCCTACGTCCTGCAGGACGAGGAGGGCCAGATCACCGAGCCGTACTCGATCTCGGCCGGTCTGGACTACCCGGGCATCGGCCCGGAGCACTCGTACCTCAAGGACAGCGGTCGCGGCGAGTACCGCGCGGTCACCGACGACGCGGCGATGCAGGCCATGCGCCTGCTGTCGCGCACCGAGGGCATCATCCCGGCGATCGAGAGCGCCCACGCCCTCGCGGGCGCCCTGGAGGTCGGCAAGGAGCTGGGCAAGGACGGCCTGATCGTCGTCAACCTCTCCGGCCGCGGCGACAAGGACATGGACACCGCCGCGCGCTACTTCGGCCTGTACGACACCGACGCCGAGGTCGCGGCCAACGCCGCCGACACCGCGGAGATCGAGGGGGACGCCAAGTGAGCGGGAACATCCAGCTGCTGTCCGACACCCTCGCGGGCGCCAAGGCCGAGGGCCGCGCGGCGCTCATCGCCTACCTCCCGGCCGGCTTCCCGACCGTGGACGGCGGCATCGAGGCGATCAAGGCCGCCCTCGACGGCGGGGCGGACGTGGTCGAGGTCGGCCTGCCGCACAGCGACCCCGTCCTCGACGGTCCCGTCATCCAGACCGCCGACGACATCGCCCTGCGCGGCGGCGTCAAGATCGCGCACGTCATGCGCACGGTCAAGGAGGCCCATCAGGCCACCGGCAAGCCGATCCTGGTCATGACGTACTGGAACCCCATCGACCGCTACGGTGTCGAGCGCTTCACCGCCGAACTCGCGGAGGCGGGCGGCGCCGGGTGCATCCTGCCCGACCTGCCCGTGCAGGAGTCGGCACTGTGGCGGGAGCACGCCGAGAAGCACGGGCTCGCCACGGTCTTCGTGGTCGCGCCCAGCAGCAAGGACGCACGGCTCGCCGAGATCACCGCGGCCGGCAGCGGCTTCGTGTACGCCGCCTCGCTCATGGGCGTCACCGGCACCCGCGAGTCCGTGGGCGCGCAGGCCCACGACCTGGTCGAACGCACCCGCGCCACCGGCACCGGCCTGCCCGTCTGCGTCGGGCTCGGCGTCTCCAACGCCGAGCAGGCCGCCGAGGTGGCCGGCTTCGCCGACGGCGTGATCGTCGGGTCCGCCTTCGTGAAGCGGATGCTCGACGCGCCGGACGAGGCGGCCGGCCTGGAGGCCGTCCGCGAACTCGCCGGCGAGCTGGCGAAGGGCGTGCGCCGACAGGCGTAATCCGTCCGGAAAGAACACAAGGGATCATTCGGTCACTCGAACGGGTGGACCTGGGACCGGGGAGGCGCGCTGCGCCTCCCCGGTTCGTTCCTGGGGTGTGAGCGAGAAGAAGCATGAGGGAAAGCGCCGCGCCCGGGAGCGGCTGGCGGCCGAGCGCGAGAAGCAGAAGGCCGCCGAGAAGCGGCGGCGGGCCCTGATCGTCGGCGCGAGCGTGGTCTGCGTACTGGGGCTCGCGGCGGTGATCGGCGTGATCGCGGCGAACGCCGGAAAGGACAAGGGCACCAAGAGTTCCGGCCCGGCCACGGCGCCGTCCGGGGCGCAGGGCAAGGACGGCCTCGCGATCCCCGTCGGCAAGGACGGCGCCAGATCCACGCTCACCGTCTGGGAGGACTTCCGCTGCCCGGCCTGCCGGGCCTTCGAGACGACGTACCGCCCCACGCTCCACGAACTGGCCGACTCCGGGCGGCTCAGGATCGAGTACCACCTGGTCAGGCTGATCGACGGCAACCTCGGCGGCACCGGCTCCCTGCGCGCCGGCAACGCCGCCGCCTGTGCCCAGGACGCGGGGAAGTTCCGCGACTACCACGACGTGCTCTACGACAACCAGCCCGAGGAGACCAACGACGCCTTCGGCGACAACGCCAAGCTGGTCGAACTGGCCGGCAAGGTGAACGGGCTCGACACGGCGGCCTTCCGCGCCTGCGTCGACAAGGGCACGCACGACGGCTGGGTGGACAAGTCGAACGCCGCCTTCAAGTCGAGCGGCTTCACCGGCACCCCGACCGTGCTGCTGAACGGCAAGAACATCTACCAGGACCAGTCGATGACCCCGGCGAAGCTGAAGCAGCTGGTGCAGCAGGCCGACAAGGGGTAAGGCGCGACGGGCGCATTCACACCCGCCCGTTATGGACCCGTAGCCGGGCTGCTTGCCGTGGGCCCGGCCCGGCACGGTAGCGTCGACCCTGCCATGGAAGAACTTGCCTACATTCCGAGCCCGTCACGCGGGGTGCTGTACCTCGGCCCCATTCCGCTGCGCGGCTATGCCTTCTGCATCATCATCGGCGTCTTCGTCGCGGTCTGGCTCGGCAACAAGCGCTGGATCGCCCGCGGCGGGCGTGCCGGAACGGTGGCCGACATCGCTGTCTGGGCGGTGCCCTTCGGCCTCGTCGGCGGCCGGCTCTACCACGTGATCACGGACTACGAGCTGTACTTCAGCCAGGGCCGTGACTGGGTGGACGCCTTCAAGGTGTGGCAGGGCGGCCTCGGCATCTGGGGCGCGATCGCGCTCGGTGCGCTGGGCGCCTGGATCGGCTGCCGCCGCCGGGGCATCCCGATGCCCGCGTACGCCGACGCGGTCGCACCCGGCATCGCCCTCGCGCAGGCCTGCGGCCGCTGGGGCAACTGGTTCAACCAGGAGCTGTACGGCAAGGAGACGCACGTTCCCTGGGCGCTGCACATCACGTCCTCGACGGACGGCCGCGTGCCCGGGTACTACCACCCCACCTTCCTCTACGAGTCCCTGTGGTGCATCGGCGTGGCGCTGCTGGTCATCTGGGCCGACAAGCGCTTCAACATGGGGCACGGGCGGGCGTTCGCGCTGTACGTCGCGGCGTACTGCGTGGGCCGGGCGTGGATCGAGTACATGCGGGTCGACGACGCGCACCACATCCTGGGGCTGCGGCTGAACGACTGGACCGCGGGGATCGTGTTCCTGCTGGCGGTGGTGTACATCGTCGTGTCGGCGAAGAAGCGGCCCGGGCGGGAAGCGGTGGTCGAGCCCGGCGTGGCCGACGCTGCCGCTGATGCCTCCGGCGGTGAGGAAGCCTCCGGCGGTGAGGCCGACGCCGAGGCGAAGGAAGCTGACTCCGCGGAGGCGGAGGCGAAGGACGACGCCGAGTCGGCCAAGAAGAGCTGATCTGTTCGTTCGACGGCGGGTCCCGGCGGGTTGGCAACGCCGGGACCCGCCGTCGTCGTTCTCGCCGTTGCGGCGGAAAGAAATGAGATGTCAGCGGCGGTTGGTCAGGGACAGAGTGCGTTGGGCCGCCGCCACCACCGCCGCGTCGATGAAGCGGCCGTCCGGCAGGGCCTGGGCGCCCTTCTCGCGGGTCGCCGCCTTCACGATCGTCTCCGCCTCCTCGATCTCCCGCTCGGTGGGGAGGTAGGCGCGTTCGATGATCGGGAGCTGGCGGGGGTGGATGGCGGCGCGGCCGAGGAAGCCGAGGGTGCGGCCGTGGGTGCAGGAGGCGGCCAGGCCCTCCAGGTCGCGGATGTCGGGGTGGACCGACTGCGGCGGCGGGGGCAGCCGCGCCGCCCTCGCCGCCACGATCACCCGGGAACGGGACCAGTCGAGACCCGCGTCCCCGCGTACGCCGAGGTTGGCGCGGAGATCCGACTCGCCGAGGGAGATGCCGCGCAGGGACGGGTGGGCGGCGGCGATGGCGTAGGCGTGCTCCACGCCCAGGGCCGTCTCCAGCAGCGCGTACAGGGCCGGGGCGCCGCCGGAGACCGAGGCGCGGGCGGTGGCCTTGGCGATGCGGGTCACCTGGGCCGGGGAGGTCACCTTGGGCAGCCGCAGGCCCGCCAGGCCGGGGAGCGGCGCGATCGCCTCCAGGTCCCGGGCCGCCAGGGGGCCGTCCAGGGCGTTCACGCGGACGTGGACCGGGACGGGCTGGCGGCAGGACAGCAGGTCGGCCGTGGCCTCACGGGCGTAGGCCTTGCGGTCCGGGGCGACCGCGTCCTCCAGGTCGACGATGACGACGTCGGCGCCGCAGACCAGCGCCTTGGCGACCACGCGGGGACGGTCGCCGGGCACGTACAGCCAGGTGAGCGGGGTCGGTGGCGTCATACGGCGCCCTCCTCGCGAAGGGCCGTCAACTCGGCCGCCGTCAGGCCCAGTTCGGTGAGGACCTCGGTCGTGTCCGCCCCGTGCGCGCGGCCCGCCCAGCGGATCGCGCCGGGCGTGTCGGAGAGCCGGAAGAGGACGTTCTGCATGCGCAGCGGCCCCAGGTCCGGGTCGTCGAGGGTGGTGACCGTGTCGAGGGCCTGGTACTGCGGGTCGGTCAGCACGTCCCGTACGTCCTGGATGGGGGCGACGGCCGCCTCCGCCTTCTCGAAGGCCGCCAGCACCTCGGTGCGGGTGCGGGCGGCGATCCAGGTGCCGACCGCCTCGTCGAGGACGTCGGCGTGCGCGGCGCGGTCGGCGCCCGTCGCGAACCAGGGCTCGTCGATCAGGTCGGGCCTGCCCACCAGACACATCAGCCGCTCGGCGACCGACTGCGCCGAGGTGGAGACGGCGACCCAGGTGCCGTCGGCCGTGCGGTAGGCGTTGCGCGGGGCGTTGTTGGCGGAGCGGTTGCCGGTGCGCCGCTGGACGTAGCCGAGCTGGTCGTACCAGGTCGGCTGGGGGCCGAGGACGGTGAGGATCGGCTCGATGATCGCCATGTCGACGACCTGGCCCTCGCCGGTGCGGTCGCGGGCGGCGAGGGCCGTCATGACGGCGTACGCCGTCGCCAGGCCGGCGATGGAGTCGGCGAGGCCGAAGGGCGGCAGCGTCGGCGGGGCGTCGGGCTCGCCGGTGATCGCGGCGAAGCCGCTCATCGCCTCGGCGAGGGTGCCGAAGCCGGGACGGTGGGCGTAGGGGCCGAACTGGCCGAAGCCGGTGACGCGGGTGAGCACCAGACGGGGGTTGGCGGCGGAGAGCTCCGGCCAGCCGATGTCCCATTTCTCCAGGGTGCCGGGGCGGAAGTTCTCGATCAGCACATCTGCCTCGGCCGCGAGCCGCAGCAGCGTGGCCTGGCCGCCCGGCCTGGACAGGTCGAGGGTGATGGTGCGCTTGTTGCGGCCGAGGATCTTCCACCACAGGCCGATGCCGTCCTTCGACGGGCCGTGCCCGCGCGACGGGTCGGGTCTCCCGGGATGCTCGATCTTGATCACCTCCGCGCCGAAGTCGCCGAGCATGGTGGCGGCGAGGGGACCGGCGAAGAGGGTGGCGAGGTCGAGGACGCGCAGACCGGCGAGCGGGGCGGTGCGGGGGGCGGGGGATGTGGTCATGACGTGTACTGGGCCTCGATCTCTGAGCGGTACGGCATCGACGCGGAGGCGCCCGGGCGCTGGACGGAGAGGGCCGCCGCGGCGGCGGCCCACCGCAGGGCCTCACGGATCGGCCGCTCCTGGCCGAGTGCGGTGGCGAGCGCGCCGACGAAGGTGTCGCCCGCTCCGGTGGAGTCGACGGCGGTCACCTGCGGCGCGGGGACGGCGAGGGGTTCGGCGCCGCGCGCGACGTACAGGCTGCCCGCCGCGCCGAGCGTGACGACCACGGCCGGGACGCTGTCCAGCAGGGCGATGGCCGCCTCGACGGCGTCGGTACGGCCGGTGAGGGTGATCGCCTCGTACTCGTTGGGCACCAACAGGTCGGTGGTGGCGAGGAGTTCGGCCGGCAGGGGCTGGGCGGGCGCGGGGGTGAGGATGGTGCGGACGCCGTGGGCCCGGGCGGCCCGCGCGCCCGCGACGACCGCCGGCATCGGGACCTCCAACTGGAGCAGCAGGGTGTCGGCGGAGGCGATCAGGGCTTCGTCGCCGGGGACGAGGTGGTCGACGGTGCCGTTCGCGCCGGGGATCACGACGATCGCGTTGCCGCCCTCGTCGTCCACGACGATGTGGGCGGTGCCGGAGGGGCCCTCGATGGTGCGGAGCAGATCGGTGTCGACACCCATGGGGGTCCCCCCGCCCGAGCGAAGCCGAGGGTGGGGGAGTTCGAGGGTGGCGCGCAGCCGGGGGCCGTACGCGTCGGTGCCGACCGCGCCGATCATCGAGACCGTGGCGCCCGCGTGGGCCGCGGCGATCGCCTGGTTGGCGCCCTTGCCGCCGGGGATGGTGCGGAACTCCCGTCCCGTCACCGTCTCTCCGCGCTGCGGTGCCTTCTCGACGTAGGTGACGAGGTCCATGTTCGTGCTGCCCAGCACGACGATGTGGGTCATGGGCGGGATGCCTCCCGGTGGGTGAGGTGGGCCAGGGTGTCGAAGCCGATGCCGTTGAAGTCGCCGACGGAGGTGGCGAGCCGGTTCTTGAGGGGGGCCGTCCAGTGGTGGGGGAGCGCGGAGGGGGTGCCGGCGAGGAGGGCGGCGATGCCGCCGGCGGTGGCGCCGTTGCTGTCCGTGTCCCAGCCTCCGCCGACCGCGCGGGAGACGGTGCCGGTGAAGTCGCCGTCGGCGTGGGTGAGGGCGGCGGCGATCAGGGCGGTGTTGGGGACGGCGTGGACCCAGTGGTGGGTGTCGCCGTAGGTGGCGTGGAGTTCGTCCACGACGGTGTCGAAGTCGGTGTGCTCGTGGGCGAGTCGAAGGGCGTGGCGGATCGCCTCGGACAGCCGTGAGCGGGGTGGGATCACGGTGAGGCCGGTGCGCAGACAGGTGTGGACGTCGTGGGTGCCGGTCGCCGCGCACGCGATGGTGGCCGCCGTGAACATCGCCGCGTAGACGCCGTTGGCGGTGTGGGTGAGGGTGGCGTCGGTGTGGGCCTGTTCCGCCGCGGCGGCAGGATTGCCGGGGTTGGTCCAGCCGTGGACGTCGGCGCGGATGAGGGCGCCGACCCACTCCCGGAAGGGGTTGCGGTGGCGGGCGGTGTGCGGGGGTTCGATGCCGCTGAGGAGATTGCGGCAGGCGACGCGCTCGGCCGTGAAGGTGCGGCCGGCCGGGAGTTCGTCGAGCCAGAGCCGCGCCACGTCGTCGAGGGTGAAGCGGCGGCCGTGGCGTTGCAGCAACAGAAGGTTGAGGAGCGGGTAGTTGAGGTCGTCGTCCTCCGGCATGCCGTCGATGTTCTCGGCGAGTGAGGTGGGGGCGGAGCGGCGGTTCCAGGGGTGGGCGCGCAGCAGGTCCTCGGGGACGCCCTTCGCCGTGAAGTACGTGCCGAGGGGCCAGTTGCCGGTGGACCGGGCCAGCCCGCGGATGGCTTCGAGGGGGAGTTTCTCCACGGGCTTGCCCAGGAGACAGCCGACCGCCCGGCCGAGCCAGGCGGCTTCGAGACCCGTCGCTGTCGGGGCCGGGTCGCTCACCGGCGTCGGCCAGTCCGGGCACAGCGCCCTGATCCCCGCCAGGTCCGTCGGCTCGGCCTCCGCCAACCGGTCCGGCAGATCGGCGAGTTCGTCCAGCAGGTCCTCGGCGAGTTGTCTCAGGTAGCGCGAGGGCCGGTCGGCCGACGCGCCTGCCGCGGTCGGGGCGTCCCTGCCGCCCGCCGCCCTCCACCGCGCCGCGATCGCCGCGGGCTCCCGGCCGTCCAGCCGTGCCTGGCGGAGTTCGTGGCCGAGCAGGTCCTCCGGCTGGACCCAGGTCAGTCGGAGCATCTCAGGCCTCCGATCTCGGTGAAGGCCGACTCGTGGGCCCTGCGGCGGCGCACGTCCCGTTCGAAGATCTCCCGGGTGACGTCGGTCAGAGACGCGGCCGGCTCCCACAGGTCCAGGCGGCTCGCCTCCGCCACCGTCTTCGACCATTCCTCCGGGACCGGGGAGCCCAGGGCGCCGGCCAGCGCGCCCGCCATGGTCGCGATGGAGTCGCAGTCGCGGCCGTAGTTGACGGCGCCCAGGACCGCGTGGCGGTACTCGCCGCCGGACACCAGCAACATGCCCAGTGCGACGGGGAGTTCCTCGATGGCGTGGAGGCGGGAGGGGCGGCGCGCGCCGAGTGAGGGCCGGCGATAGTCGGGGCCCACGGTGTCGTACGGGGTGACCGCCTCGCGGAGGGGGACCAGGGCGGACTCGAAGTCCGTGTGCCGGGCGGCCACTTCGCAGACCTGCTCGATCGCCGTGCGGGTGCCGTCCTTCGCCAGGGAGAGCGCCGCGGCGACGATCGAGTCCGGGGTCGCGTCCGGGGCGCAGGCCGCGGCCACCGCCGCCGCGAAGACGCCCGCCGCCTCTCGGCCGTACGACGACTGGTGGGCGCCCGCGACGTCGATCGCCTCGGCGTAGGCGCCCGGCGGGTTGGCCGCGTTGACCAGGCCGACCGGAGCCATGTACATCGCCGCGCCGCAGTTGACGATGTTGCCGACGCCGGCCTCGCGCGGGTCGGCGTGGGCGTAGTGGAGGCGGGTCACCAGCCACTTCTCGGCGAGGAAGAGGCGGTGCAGGGGCAGGGCCTCCCGCTCGAGTTCCGGAATCCAGCGGGGGTTGTTCATCAGGTCCGGGACCAGGTGGTCGGCGATCGCGTAGGCGTCCAGGTGGTCGCGGACGGTCGCGTAGACCCGTACCAGGGCGTGGGTCATCAACGTGTCGTCGGTGATGTGGCCGTCGCCCTTGTGGTACGGCGCGAGGGGGCGGGCCGTGCGCCAGGCGTCCCCGTTCCAGGGACCGACGACGCCGTGGACGCGGCCGCCGTGGCGTTCGAGGATCTGGGCGGGGGAGTAGCCCTCGACCGGGCCGCCCAACGCGTCGCCGACCGCCGCGCCCACGAGGGCTCCCGAGATGCGGTCCTCTAGATTTGTTTCTGGGTGTTTGGGCGTCATGACCCGAATCATCCCCCCGGCGGGGCCGGTTGTGCGGCTTCCAGGAGTTCGGCGAGTTCCACGAGGTCGGTACCGGTGAGGCGGGGAAGCGCGCAGCCGGAGAGCGTGCGGCAGGCGTCCCGCCAGCCGGCGGGGATCGACGCGCCGCCGCCCAGCGCGCCGGTCAGGGCGCCCGCCAGGGCCGGGGCGGAGTCGGCGACCCGGGACAGACAGGCCGCGGCCGGTACGGCCTCGGTGATACGGCCCCGGGCGGCGACGGTCAGGGCCAGGGCCACCGGGACCGTCTCGGCGGCCGCGATGCCGTAGCTGTAGACGTGGTCGACGATCTGGTGTTCCAGGAGGGGGACCAGGGCGAAGGCCGATTCGGTGTCGTGGGCCAGCTTCAGGGCGTGGCGGGCGTTGCGGCCGATCTCGGTGCCCTCGGGGAGCTGGACCAGGGCCGCCGAGACGCAGGTCGCCGCGTCCGCGCCGGTCAGGGCGAGGCAGACGGCCGCCGCCATCGCGCGGGCGCCGTGCACCCCGTCGCCGTCCTGGGTGTAGCGGGCGTCGAACTCGGCCAGGTCCGCGGCGAGTCGGGGGTCGCCGGGGTGGGCGACGGCGAGGACACAGGCCCGGACGCAGGCCGCGTCGTCGAAGTAGTGGGGGTTGTCGTGGCCGGTGGCGGGCGGGCGCAGGCCGGCGGCGAGGTTGCCGAGGCCCGCGCGGACGGAGATGCGGGCGCGGAGGGGGAGGACGGCGGACTCGACCTCCGGGGCGCGTTGTGCCGCGGCGGCCACCTCGCTCGCCAGGGCGTTCCAGGTGAGGTCGATGGCGGCCCTCGTACGGCGTTCCCGGCCGAGGTCGGCGAGGACGGTGTCGTCACCGGCGCGCAGGAGGGCTTCCGCGGCGAAGGCCGCCCATTCCGCGTCGTCGGAGGGGCCGAGGTGGAGGGGTTCGGGGGGCTGGTTGAGGGCGAGGGGGACGGGGAGGGTGGTCGTGGCGTTGGTCTCGGCGAAGGTGTCGAGTTCCCGGGTGAGGCGGCGGGTCCAGTCGGGCATGCGGGCGGCTCTGTGGCGGGCGGCGGGCCAGCCGGCGGCGTCGCCTGCGGCGAGGCCGAGGAGGAGGCCGACGGTTCTCCGGGGCCGGGTTCCGGTGCGGGCCTCGGCCTCGCCTTCGGCGGATTCGTGTCGATCCGCACCACCCGTGCGGCTTTCGTCGTCGGGTGCGGGTGGCCCCTGCGGTACGTCCCCGCCCCCGGCGACCGCGGGCTCGTACGGCTTCGGTGTGATCGTCTTTCCGGCCGGGGCTTCGTACGGCTTCGGTGTGATCGTCGTTTCGACCGCGGGTTCGTACGGGGTCGGCGTGATCGTGGGTTCCGTGGTCGTGCCCTCGTCCCAGGGGAGCGGGGGCGTCATGGGGTCGTCTCCGTCGTGGTCGTCGTCAGCAGGTCGGCCACCTCCAGGACGTGGTGCCCCGCCATCGCCGGCAGGCACCTTCCCCGGACCGGGCCGATCGCCGCCGCCCACTCCTGAGGGATCTCGGTCTCGCCCCGCGTCGCCCCCGCCAGTGCGCCCGCGACCGCGGCCGTCGTGTCGGCGTCGCGGCCCATGTTCACCGCGGTGAGGACCGCGTCGCGGAAGTCGCCGTCGGCCGCCGCGTACGCGCCGAAGGCCAGGGCCACGGCTTCCGGGGCCAGGTCGGTCCAGGGGTAGCCGCCGATGACGACCGCCGAGCGGACGGCCCGTTCGCCGCGGTGGGCCACCGTGACCGCGCGGCGCAGGGAGCGGGCCGTCCAGGAGTCGTCGGGGACGACCGCCAGGGCCGCGGCCACCACGGCGGTCGGCGGCGCCCCCGCCATCGCCGCGGCCACCCCGGCCGCCACCGCCTGGCCGCCGTAGATGCCCTCGCCCTCGTGGCTCACCGAGCCGTCGATCGCCGCCAGCCGGGCCGCCTCGGCCGGGCGGCCCGCTGCGAAGACGCCGAAGGGGGCCGCGCGCATGGCCAGTCCGTCGCTCCAGGCGTGCCGGTGCTGGGCCGAGATGGGGGCCGCGAGACCGCGGCGGAGGTTCTGCAGGGTGCCGCGTTCGCTGAAGCCCGCTCCGCGGAAGGGCCCCTCCGCGCGGTCCGCGATCCACTCGTGCCAGGCCGCCTCCACGTGGGCCGGGGTGAGGGCCGAGCCGTGGCGGGCCAGGAGCAGACTCGAGAAGATCGCGTACTCCGTGTCGTCCGTACCGGCCGGTTCGTCCGCGACGTAGCCGGTGATACGGCCCCAACGGGCCCGGATCTGAGACGGTTTGAGGTTCTCGGCGGGTGCCCCGAGGGCGTCTCCGACCGCCAGACCGAGCAGTGCGCCGCGTGCGCGTTCGCGGATCGATGCCATACGGGGCCTCTCCGGGAGGGGGGTCCCTTCAGGGCGCGGAGCCCTTCGTCCGCACAGGACGGGGAACCCTTTGCGGATAAGTCCCACCATCGGCGGTTGACCCCAGCCTCCAAGGGGCTCATGTCACCCGGTCGACATCGCAAAAGCGCAGGTTAGCCCAGCCTTTCCTTGCTGGCGGACGGGAATGCGAAGGCGTAGGTTCCGTGTTGTCGAAGAGTAGACGTTGTCCAAAGTTAGCTTTGGCTTAGCTTCCCTGGGGGACCCCCGCTATGGCGATCATCGAGACCGAGGCCACGCTCCACGAGGCGCACCGCGACAACCACACGCACCGGGACGTCAACGGAGGGTGGCTGCGGCCGGCGGTGTTCGGCGCCATGGACGGGCTGGTCTCCAACCTCGCGCTGATGACCGGTGTGGCGGGCGGGGCCGTGAGCCCGAACACCCTCGTGCTGACCGGCCTCGCGGGCCTCGCCGCGGGCGCCTTCTCGATGGCCGCCGGAGAGTACACCTCCGTCGCCTCGCAGCGCGAGCTGGTCGAGGCCGAGCTGGCCGTGGAGCGCGCCGAACTGCGCAAGCACCCGGCCGACGAGGAGGCCGAGCTCGCGGCGCTGTACGAGGCCCGGGGCGTCGAGCCCGCGCTGGCCCGGGAGGTCGCCCGGCAGCTGTCGAAGGACCCCGAGCAGGCCCTGGAGATCCACGCCCGTGAGGAGCTCGGGATCGACCCCGGGGACCTGCCCTCGCCGCTCGTCGCCGCCGTGTCGTCGTTCGGCTCCTTCGCGCTGGGCGCCCTGCTGCCCGTCCTGCCGTACCTGCTCGGTGCGACCGCGCTGTGGCCGGCCCTGCTGCTCGCGCTGTTCGGGCTGTTCGCGTGCGGTGCGGTGGTGGCCCGGGTGACCGCGCGGAGCTGGTGGTACAGCGGGCTGCGGCAGCTCGCCCTGGGTGGTGCCGCGGCGGGTGTGACGTACGCCCTGGGCAGCTTCTTCGGAACGACCGTAGGATAGTGCGGCTGGTACTTATGCGTTGGGCCGCATAAGTAGCCGTTACTCGCTGGTTTCGAATGCTTAACCACCGGGCATGAGCCGTAAGCGCTGTGGGCAATGAAGCCTGCCGCGCACTCGCGGGAAGGGCGACGCAGCCCTCCCCGCCTTCCGGGTCGACGGACACCGATCTGTCCCGTTCGGCCCCCATAGCTTCCACCGCGGGCGCGGTACCCGGTCGCAGCCGCGCGGTGTCCGCATGTTGGAACGGATTATCCCGGTTCCCGAGAACCGCTCCATCATGTAACCTGCACGAAATTTTGCACTCCGCAGAGGGCCAACGTCGTCCCTCGGCAATCTGCATGCCACTTGAGACGACGACGGGAGAGCCGATGCGTACGCCGCGCCAGCCGTCCCAGCATTCCGCGAATGGCCAGAACTGGTCCTTCATGGATGCTCGCCCTGCTGCGCAGGGTATGTACGACCCCCGCTTCGAGCGCGACGCGTGCGGCGTCGGCTTCGTGGCCACCCTCACCGGCGAGGCGTCCCACACCCTGGTCGAGCAGGCCCTGACCGTCCTGCGCAACCTGGAGCACCGCGGTGCCACCGGCTCGGAGCCGGACTCCGGCGACGGCGCCGGCATCCTCTCCCAGGTGCCCGACGCCTTCTTCCGCGAGGTGGCCGGATTCGAGCTGCCCGAGGCGGGCGGCTACGCCGTCGGTATCGCCTTCCTGCCCGAGGACGGGACCGCCGAGGCCGTCTCACGCATCGAGACGATCGCCGCCGACGAGGGCCTCACGGTGCTCGGCTGGCGCGAGGTCCCGGTCGCCCCCGAGCTGCTGGGTGCCACCGCCCGTTCGACGATGCCCGCCTTCCGGCAGATCTTCGTCACGGACGGCGCGTCGCAGGGCATCACCCTCGACCGCAAGGCGTTCGCGCTGCGCAAGCGCGCCGAGCGCGAGGTCGGCGTCTACTTCCCGTCGCTGTCGGCCCGCACCATCGTCTACAAGGGCATGCTGACCACCGGCCAGCTGGAGCCCTTCTTCCCGGACCTGTCCGACCGCCGCTTCGCGTCGGCCATCGCGCTGGTCCACTCGCGCTTCTCCACGAACACCTTCCCCTCGTGGCCGCTCGCGCACCCCTACCGCTTCGTCGCGCACAACGGTGAGATCAACACCGTCCAGGGCAACCGCAACTGGATGCGCGCCCGCGAGTCCCAGCTGGTCTCCGACCTGTTCGGCGACAAGGGCCTGGAGCGCGTCTTCCCGATCTGCACGCCGGACGCCTCCGACTCCGCGACCTTCGACGAGGTGCTCGAACTCCTGCACCTGGGCGGCCGTTCGCTGCCGCACTCCGTGCTGATGATGATCCCGGAGGCGTGGGAGAACCACGACTCCATGGACCCGACCCGGCGCGCTTTCTACCAGTTCCACTCCACGATGATGGAGCCCTGGGACGGCCCGGCCTGTGTCACCTTCACCGACGGCACCCAGGTCGGCGCGGTCCTCGACCGCAACGGCCTGCGCCCCGGCCGCTACTGGGTCACCGACGACGGCCTCGTCGTCCTCGGCTCCGAGGTCGGCGTCCTCGACATCGACCCCGCCAAGGTCGTCCGCAAGGGCCGCCTGCAGCCCGGCCGCATGTTCCTCGTCGACACCGCCGAGCACCGCATCATCGAGGACGACGAGATCAAGGCCGGTCTCGCCGCCGAGCACCCCTACGCCGAGTGGCTGGAGGCCGGGGAGATCGAGCTCTCCGACCTGCCCGAGCGCGAGCACATCGTCCACACCCACGCCTCGGTCACCCGCCGCCAGCAGACCTTCGGTTACACCGAGGAAGAGCTGCGCGTCATCCTGGCGCCGATGGCCAAGGCCGGTGCCGAGCCCATCGGTTCGATGGGCACGGACTCGCCGATCGCCGCGCTGTCCTCGCGCCCGCGCCTGCTCTTCGACTACTTCACCCAGCTGTTCGCGCAGGTCACCAACCCGCCGCTGGACGCGATCCGCGAGGAGCTCGTGACCTCGCTGCGCTCCTCCCTGGGCCCGCAGGGCAACCTGCTCGACCCGACGGCCGCCTCCTGTCGCTCGGTCACCCTGCCCTTCCCGGTGATCGACAACGACGAGCTGGCCAAGCTCATCCACATCAACGCCGACGGCGACATGCCCGGCTTCAAGGCCGCGACGCTCTCCGGCCTGTACCGGGTCTCCGGCGGCGGCGACGCCCTCGCCGCCCGCATCGAGGAGATCTGCGCCGAGGCCGACGCGGCCATAGACAACGGCGCCCGCCTGATCGTCCTGTCGGACCGCCACTCCGACGCCGAGCACGCGCCGATCCCGTCGCTGCTGCTCACCGCGGCCGTCCACCACCACCTCATCCGCACCAAGCAGCGCACCCACGTGGGCCTGCTGGTCGAGGCCGGTGACGTCCGCGAGGTCCACCACGTGGCCCTGCTCATCGGCTACGGCGCCGCGGCCGTGAACCCGTACCTGGCGATGGAGTCGGTCGAGGACCTGGTCCGCGCCGGCACCTTCCTGTCGGACATCGAGGCCGAGCAGGCCATCCGCAACCTGATCTACGCCCTCGGCAAGGGCGTCCTGAAGGTCATGTCCAAGATGGGCATCTCGACCGTCGCCTCCTACCGCGGCGCCCAGGTCTTCGAGGCCGTCGGTCTCGACGACGCCTTCGTCGAGAAGTACTTCAACGGCACGGCCACCAAGATCGGCGGCGTCGGCATCGACGTCATCGCCAAGGAGGTCGCCGCCCGCCACGCCAAGGCCTACCCGGCCTCCGGCATCGCTCCCGCGCACCGCGCGCTCGACATCGGCGGCGAGTACCAGTGGCGCCGCGAGGGCGAGCCCCACCTGTTCGACCCGGAGACGGTCTTCCGCCTCCAGCACTCCACGCGCACCGGCCGCTACGACATCTTCAAGAAGTACACCGAGCGCGTGAACGAGCAGTCCGAGCGCCTGATGACGCTGCGCGGCCTGTTCGGCTTCAAGTCCGGCCGCGAGCCGATCTCCATCGACGAGGTCGAGCCGGTCTCCGAGATCGTCAAGCGGTTCTCGACCGGCGCCATGTCGTACGGCTCCATCTCGCGCGAGGCGCACGAGACCCTCGCCATCGCCATGAACCAGCTGGGCGGCAAGTCCAACACCGGTGAGGGCGGCGAGGACCCGGACCGTCTCTACGACCCGGCCCGCCGGTCCGCCATCAAGCAGGTCGCCTCCGGCCGCTTCGGCGTCACCAGCGAGTACCTGGTCAACGCGGACGACATCCAGATCAAGATGGCCCAGGGCGCCAAGCCCGGCGAGGGCGGCCAGCTGCCCGGCCACAAGGTGTACCCGTGGGTCGCCAAGACGCGTCACTCGACGCCGGGCGTGGGCCTGATCTCCCCGCCGCCGCACCACGACATCTACTCCATCGAGGACCTGGCCCAGCTGATCCACGACCTGAAGAACGCGAACCCGCAGGCGCGGATTCACGTCAAGCTGGTCTCCGAGGTCGGCGTCGGCACGGTCGCGGCGGGTGTGTCCAAGGCGCACGCGGACGTCGTGCTCATCTCCGGTCACGACGGCGGCACGGGTGCGTCCCCGCTGACCTCGCTGAAGCACGCGGGCGGCCCCTGGGAACTCGGTCTCGCCGAGACCCAGCAGACCCTGCTGCTCAACGGCCTGCGCGACCGGATCGTGGTGCAGACGGACGGCCAGCTCAAGACCGGCCGTGACGTCGTCATCGCCGCGCTGCTCGGCGCCGAGGAGTTCGGTTTCGCGACCGCGCCGCTCGTCGTCTCCGGCTGCGTCATGATGCGCGTCTGCCACCTGGACACCTGCCCGGTCGGCATCGCCACCCAGAACCCGGTCCTGCGCGACCGCTTCTCCGGCAAGGCCGAGTACGTCGTCAACTTCTTCCAGTACATCGCCCAGGAGGTCCGCGAGATCCTCGCCGAGCTCGGCTTCCGCTCCATCGAGGAGGCGGTCGGCCACGCCGAGGCGCTGGACGTGACCCGCGCGGTGAACCACTGGAAGGCGCAGGGCCTGGACCTGGAGCCGCTGTTCCACGTGCCCGAGCTGCCCGAGGGCGCGGTGCGCCACCAGCTGATCGAGCAGGACCACGGCCTGGCGAAGGCGCTCGACAACGAGCTCATCAGGCTCGCCGCCGACGCCCTGGCCGCGGACTCCGCGAACGACGCCCAGCCGGTGCGCGCCCAGGTCGCCATCCGCAACATCAACCGCACGGTCGGCACCATGCTCGGCCACGAGGTGACGAAGAAGTTCGGCGGGGCCGGTCTGCCCGACGACACCGTCGACATCACCTTCACCGGTTCCGCGGGCCAGTCCTTCGGCGCCTTCCTCCCGCGCGGTGTCACACTGCGCCTGGAGGGCGACGCCAACGACTACGTCGGCAAGGGCCTGTCCGGCGGCCGCGTGATCGTGCGTCCCGACCGGGCCGCCGACCACCTCGCCGAGTACTCGACGATCGCGGGCAACACCATCGCCTACGGCGCGACCGGCGGCGAGCTGTACCTGCGCGGTCGTACCGGTGAGCGGTTCTGTGTCCGCAACTCCGGTGCGCTGGTGGTCTCCGAGGGCGTGGGCGACCACGGCTGCGAGTACATGACCGGCGGTCACGCGGTGGTGCTCGGCCCGACGGGCCGCAACTTCGCGGCCGGCATGTCCGGCGGCATCGCCTACGTGATCGACCTCGACCGCGACAACGTCAACGTCGGCAACGTCGACGCCGTCGAGGCGCTGGACGACACCGACAAGCAGTGGCTGCACGACGTCGTGCGCCGGCACCAGGAGGAGACCGGCTCCACGGTCGCCGAGAAGCTGCTGGCCGAGTGGGACACCGCCGTGGACCGCTTCAGCAAGATCATCCCCAGCACGTACAAGGCAGTGCTCGCCGCCAAGGACGCCGCCGAGCAGGCGGGACTCTCCGAGTCCGAGATCACCGAGAAGATGATGGAGGCGGCGATCAATGGCTGACCCGAAGGGCTTTTTGAACCACGGCCGCGAGGTCGCCAAGTCCCGTCCCGTCGAGGAGCGCGTCAAGGACTGGAACGAGGTCTACGTCCCCGGCTCCCTGCTGCCGATCATCAGCAAGCAGGCCGGCCGGTGCATGGACTGCGGCATCCCGTTCTGCCACAACGGCTGTCCGCTGGGGAACCTGATCCCCGAGTGGAACGACTACGCCTACCGCGAGGACTGGACGGCGGCCTCCGAGCGCCTGCACGCCACGAACAACTTCCCGGAGTTCACGGGCCGTCTGTGCCCGGCTCCCTGTGAGTCGGCGTGTGTGCTCGGCATCAACCAGCCGGCCGTCACCATCAAGAACGTCGAGGTCTCGATCATCGACAAGGCGTGGGACGCCGGCACGGTCGCCGCGCAGATCCCCGAGCGCCTGTCGGGCAAGACGGTCGCCGTCATCGGTTCGGGCCCGGCCGGCCTGGCCGCCGCCCAGCAGCTGACGCGGGCGGGCCACACCGTCGCCGTCTACGAGCGCGCCGACCGCATCGGAGGCCTTCTCCGCTACGGCATCCCCGAGTTCAAGATGGAGAAGCGGCACATCAACCGCCGTATCGAGCAGATGCGCGCGGAGGGCACCCGCTTCCGTACCGGCATCGAGATCGGCCGCGACCTCAAGGCGACCGACCTGAAGAAGCGGTACGACGCGGTCGTCATCGCCGCCGGTGCCACCACCGCCCGTGATCTTCCCGTCCCCGGCCGGGAGTTGAAGGGCGTCTACCAGGCCATGGAGTACCTGCCGCTGGCCAACAAGGTCCAGGAGGGCGACTACGTCACCTCGCCGATCTCGGCCGAGGGCAAGCACGTCGTGGTCATCGGCGGTGGCGACACCGGCGCCGACTGCGTGGGCACCGCCCACCGACAGGGCGCGGCCTCCGTCACGCAGCTGGAGATCATGCCCCGCCCGGGCGAGGAGCGGAACCCGGGCCAGCCCTGGCCCACGTTCCCGATGCTGTACAAGGTGACGTCCGCGCACGAGGAGGGCGGCGAGCGGGTCTACTCCGTCTCCACGACCCACTTCGAGGGCGACGAGGACGGCAACGTCCAGTGGCTGCACCTCACCGAGGTCGAGTTCGTCGACGGCAGGCTGACCCCGAAGCCGGGTACCGAGCGCAAGATCCCGGCCCAGCTGGTGACGCTGGCCATGGGCTTCACCGGAACCGACCGGGAGAACGGCCTGGTCGAGCAGTTCGGCCTGGAGCTGGACGAGCGCGGCAACATCGCCCGCGACGCCGACTTCCAGACCAACGTGCCGGGTGTCTTCGTCGCCGGTGACGCCGGCCGCGGTCAGTCGCTCATCGTGTGGGCGATCGCCGAGGGCCGCTCCGCCGCCCGCGGCTGCGACCGCTTCCTGACCGGTGCGAGCGACCTGCCGGCCCCGATCCGGCCGACGGACCGCTCCCTGATGGTCTGACGGCCGGTCACCAAAGCGTCCCGTACAAAGGCGTACGGAACTGAGCGCGACGCCCGCCCCATTGTCCCCGACCGGACGCGGGGCGGGCGTCGCGATGCTTTCACGGCCTCGAGACGACCGTGCGACCGATGGAACAAAGGGAAGGGGCATGTTGCTTCCGCACTTCGGTCGCACATACCGGCGGCTGGTGGGGGATGAGCGTGGGGCCCTGAGCCGGGTGCTCAGATCGTCAGCTCCGCGGCCTTCGCCATCGCCAGGATCACCAGCAGCGCCAGCAGGGCGAGGCAGGCGCCGACCTGGACGAGGGTGCGGCGGCTGTCACGCGGGGCGTAGGCGTACGCCAGTGTCACCACGCCGCCCGCCAGCAGGCCGCCGAGGTGGCCCTGCCAGGAGGTGGCCCAGGCGGAGACCACCAGCCACAGCAGCAGGCCCGCCATGAAGCGGTTGACGGCGTTCATGTCGGCACCCAGGCGCCGGGCCATGACGTAGTACGCGGCCCCGAGCCCGAAGATCGCGCCGGACGCTCCCAGCGTGGGCGTGGTCGGCGCGATCAGCAGGACGAGGACCGAACCGCCCAGCGCCGACAGCAGGTACAGCGCGAGATAGCGGACCCGGCCGAGCTGCATCTCGACCACCCGGCCGATGTTCCACAGCGACACCATGTTCATCACGATGTGCAGGATGCCGAACGTGCCGTCGGTGGGCGGCAGATGGAGGAACGCGCCGGTCAGCAGGCGGTACCACTCGCCGTGGGCGACACCCTCGGGAAGGTAGCCGGCAGGCACCGTGCCCAGCATGTCGAACCGGTCCACGATCGACGGCCGCACCATCTCGCCGAGATACGTCAGCACGTTCAGCGCGACGAGCACGTACGTCACCGTCGGCGCCGAGGCGATCCGGCCGCCGAACGCCGTCCGGGCCTGCCGTACCGACCGGGCCCCCTCCCGCACGCACTCCGGGCACTGGTGGCCGACGGCCGCCTCCCGCATGCAGTCGGGGCAGATGTAACGGTCGCAGCGGGTGCAGCGGACGTGGCACTCCACCCTGGGATGGCGGTAGCAGGTGGTGACGGTGGACTCGGACTCCACGGCCGGCTCCTCGGAGGCGCAATGGGACGGATGGTGAGCCGGTGGGGTCGGCGGCGAACAAAATAACGAACGGATGTGACGGATGGGAGAGTAGGGGCCATGGTTGCGATCAGTCTGAAGAAGGTCGAAGAGACCGCCCCCGCCCTGGTCAGCCTCTACAAGAGCGCCGGGGTGTCGCTCGAGAAGCACGGGCTGGGCGGGCTGCGGGCCGCGGTGTACCTCGTGGTCGACTACTCGGGGTCGATGAAGCCGTACTACAAGGACGGCAGTGTGCAGGCGCTCGCCGACCGGGTGCTCGGCCTGTCCGCGCACCTCGACGACGACGGTCGCGTGCCGGTCGTCTTCTTCTCGACGGACGTCGACGCCGAGACCGACATCGCGCTCGCCGGCCACCAAGGGCGGATCGACGAGATCGTGGCCGGGCTCGGGCACATGGGCAAGACCAGCTACCACCTGGCCATGGACGCGGTCATCGACCACTACCTCGACAGCGGCTCGACCCACCCCGCGCTGGTCGTCTTCCAGACCGACGGCGGCCCGATCAACAAGCTCGCCGCCGAGCGGTATCTGTGCAAGGCGGCCAGGCTGCCGCTGTTCTGGCAGTTCGTGGGCTTCGGCGACCCGGGCAGCAGGCAGTTCGACTTCCTGCGCAAGCTCGACGAGCTGGCGGTGCCGCACAAGCGGGTGGTGGACAACGCCGGGTTCTTCCACGCGGGGGAGGATCCGCGGAAGGTGTCGGACGCGGAGCTGTACGACCGTCTCGTGGCCGAGTTCCCGAAGTGGCTGATGGCCGCGCGGGACCTGGGGATCCTGCCGCAGGCCTGACCGCACCGTTGGCTCGGCCGGGGCGGGCATGCCACCCTGAAAATGATCCGACGGGGAGGCGACGAACGTATGGACGGCGCACGTGCGGAGAACGACAGGGCTTCCGTCGACCGGAGGCCCGCGGGCAAGGGCGAGAAGGTCGCCGACTGGGCCGACGGGCGGCTCGGTCTGTACGCGCTGGCCAAGGCCAACATGCGCAAGGTCTTTCCGGACCACTGGTCCTTCATGCTCGGCGAGGTCTGCCTGTACAGCTTCATCATCCTGATCCTCACCGGCATCTACCTGACCCTGTTCTTCGAGCCCAGCGGCGTCGAGGTCGTCTACCACGGCTCGTACGTGCCGCTGAACGGCGTCAGCATGACCCGGGCGTACGAGTCCACGCTCGACATCAGCTTCGACGTGCGCGGCGGACTGCTGATCCGGCAGATCCACCACTGGGCGGCGCTGGTCTTCGTCACCGGCATGCTGGTGCACATGATGCGGGTGTTCTTCACCGGCGCCTTCCGCAAGCCCCGCGAGGTCAACTGGCTGTTCGGCTGGACCCTGCTGATGCTCGGCATCATCACCGGCCTGACCGGCTACTCGCTCCCCGACGACCTGCTCTCCGGCACCGGCATCCGCTTCGCCGACGGCGCGATCCTGTCGATCCCGATCGTCGGGACGTACCTGTCGATGTTCCTGTTCGGCGGCGAGTTCCCGG
Organism: Streptomyces sp. C1-1; assembly: GCF_050214755.1. Lineage (NCBI taxonomy): Bacteria > Bacillati > Actinomycetota > Actinomycetes > Kitasatosporales > Streptomycetaceae > Streptomyces > Streptomyces sp. C1-1. The sequence goes on from NZ_CP189826.1 coordinate 7,419,984, forward strand.
GCCACGACATCATCTCGCGGCTCTTCCCGGTCCACGTCCTGCTGCTGCCCGGACTGATGCTGGGACTCGTGGTCGCCCACCTGATCCTGGTCTTCTACCACAAGCACACCCAGTACCCGGGGCCCGGACGCGACCAGAAGAGCGTGGTCGGCATGCCCTTCCTGCCGGTCTACATGGCCAAGGCGGGCGGCTTCTTCTTCCTCGTCTTCGGCGTGCTGGCGGTCATGGGCGGCATCGCGAGCATCAACCCCGTGTGGGCCTTCGGGCCCTACCGTCCGGACCTCGTCACCACGGGCGCCCAGCCCGACTGGTACCTCGGCTTCTCCGAGGGCCTGATCCGGGTGATGCCGGGATGGGAGATCAACGCCTGGGGCCACACCCTGGTGCTGGGCGTCCTCATCCCCTTCTCGCTCTTCCCGCTGCTCCTGCTCGTCCTGGGTCTGTATCCCTTCGTCGAGGCGTGGATCACGGGCGACCGGCGCGAACACCACATCCTGGACCGGCCGCGCAATGCCCCCGTGCGCACCGGGCTGGGCGTGGCCTGGCTGGCGCTGTACGTGGTGTTGCTGATCGGCGGCGGAAACGACATCGTGGCCATGCATCTGCACCTGTCCATCAACGCGATCACCTGGTTCGTGCGGGTCGCCTTCTTCGTGGCGCCGGTCGTCGCCTTCGTCGTCACCAAACGGGTCTGCATGGGCCTGCAGCGCCAGGACCGGGACAAGGTGCTGCACGGCAGGGAGACCGGCACCATCACCCGGCTGCCGCACGGCGAGTTCGTCGAGGGGCACGAGCCGCTTCCGCAGGACGAGCTGTTCACCCTCACCCAGCACGAGCAGCACCCGCCCTACGAGATCGGGCCGCGCGTGGACGCCAACGGGGTGCGCAGGCCGGTGACCGTCGCGCAGCGGGTCCGCGCCCAGCTGGCCCGCGCCATGTTCGGGCCCGGGACGCATGTCGAGAAGCCGACGCGGGAGGAGTACCGGGAGCTCACCAGCGGCGACCACCACCACTGACGACCAGCTCCCGGCACTCGCGCGGGCCGCCCCAGGCGGTGCGCAGCGCGCGGGCCTTGGTCAGCCACAGGGACAGGTCGCACTCGGCGGTGTACCCGATCGCGCCGTGCAGCTGGAGGGCCGTCCGGGCGGTGGCGTACGCCGCCTCGCACGCGCCGACCTTGGCGGCGGCGGCATCGGCCGGCTCCCCGGTGAGCGCGGCCCCGAACAGCAGCGGGCGCGCGAACTCCAGCGCGATCTTCGCGTCGGCCAGACGGTGCTTGACGGCCTGGAAGGAGCCGACGGGGACGCCGAACTGGGTGCGCTGCCCGACGTAGGCCACGGTCCGGTCGAGGAGGGCGAGACCGACACCCAGGGCCTGGGCGGCGGTGGCCAGACGGGCGTGCACGAGGGCGAGGCCGGGCGGGGGACCGGTGGTGAGGAGTTCACCGCCCGCCGACAGCGGGGTGAGGCGGCGGGCGGGGTCGAGGGAGCGGCGGACCGGGCCGTGACCGGGGGCGAGACGCAGACCGTCGGACGCCAGGGCCAGGCGGGTGTCCGCCACGTCACCGTCCAGGGCGTACGACCCCCCGTACGCCACCGTCGCCATCGCCTCCCCCGAGGCCAGCGCGGGGAGCAGACGCTTGGCGGGGCCGGTGTCCTCCAGGCCCGCCAGCAGCACGGCCGCCACGACGGTCTCCACCAGCGGCCCCGGCACCGCGTGCCGGCCCAACTCCACGAAGGCGACGACCAGTTCGACGGGCCGTAGGCCGAGTCCGCCGTACTCCTCTGGAACCGCGAGCCCGAACACGCCCGCGTCGGCGAGACGGCCCCACAGCGCGCGTCCGCCGCCGTGCTCGCCCCGGCTCCAGTCCCGCACCACCGACGGCGTGTCCGCGGCCGTCAGCATGGCGTCCAGGGACCCGGCGAACGCGCGCTGCTCGGCGTCGAGGAGGAAGCGCATCACCGGCGTCCCTTCGGCAGGCCCAGCAGGCGTTCGGCGACGATGTCGCGCTGGATCTCGTTCGTGCCCGCGTAGATCGGGCCGGCGAGGGCGAAGACGTACCCCTCGGACCAGGCGGTGTCCGCCGACTCGCCCTCCTCGCCCAGCAGATCGAGCGCCGTCTCGTGCAGCGCGATGTCGTACTCGGACCAGAACACCTTGTTCATGCTGGACTCCGCCCCGAGGGAGGCGCCCTCCAGGAAGCGGGCGGCCGCCGCGTGGGTGAAGAGCTGGTAGGCGCGGGCGCCGATCAGGGCGTCGGCCACCCGGTCGCGCTCGTGCGGCGGACCGCCCCTCTCCTGCCACAGGTCCAGCAGGCGGGCGGCCGAGGCGAGATAGCGTCCGGGGGAGCGCAGTTTCAGGCCCCGTTCGTTCCCCGCCGTCGACATCGCGATCCGCCAGCCCTCGCCGGGCGCCCCGATCACGTCCTCGTCGGGCACGAACACCTCGTCCAGGAACAGCTCCGCGAAGGCAGGTCTCCCGTCGAGCCGTCCGATCGGGCGGACGGTGACGCCGGGGGCCCGCAGGTCGAACATCAGGTAGGTCAGGCCCTGGTGCGGCTTCGGGGCTTCGGGGTCGCTGCGGAACAGCCCGAAGGCACGGTCGGCGAAGGCGGCCCGCGACGACCACGTCTTCTGCCCGCTCAGACGCCAGCCGCCGGCCACCCGCACGGCCCTGGACCTCAGGGAGGCCAGGTCCGAGCCCGCCTCAGGCTCCGACCACGCCTGGGCCCAGACCACCTCACCGGTCGCCATCGCCGGCAGCACCCGGGCCCGCTGCTCCGGCGTGCCGTGGTCGAAGAGGGTCGGCGCGAGCAGGCTGACGCCGTTCTGCCCGACGCGCCCGGGCGCGCCCGAGGCCCAGTACTCCTCCTCGAAGGCCAGCCAGCGGATCAGGCCCGCGTCCCGTCCGCCGTACTCCACGGGCCAGTCGACGACCGACCAGCGGTCCGCGGCCAGTTCGGCCTCCCAGACCCGGTGGGCCGCGAAGCCCTCCTCCGTCTCCAGGGACGGCAGCGGTTCGCGCGGCACATGGGCCGCGAGCCAGGCCCGCGCCTTGGCGCGGAAGGCCTCGTCGGCAGGCGAAGCGGTGAGGTCCACGGTCGTTACGCTCCTTCCCTAACAAGCATTTGGTAGATTAGCGTGGCCCTATGACAACGGTCGAGACTCCGGCCTACGTGCCCGGGCACGGACTGCTGACGGGCCGCACGGCCGTCATCACCGCCGCGGCCGGCGCGGGCATCGGCGGCGCGACCGCGCGGCGCTTCCTGGAGGAGGGCGCGCGCGTGCTGATCAGCGACGCGCACGGACGCCGGCTGAAGGAGTACGAAGCCGAGCTGGCCCGGGAGTTCGGCGCCCGGGCGGTCGGCGCGGCCGTGTGCGACGTGACCGACGAGACCCAGGTGCGGGCGCTGTTCGACACCGCCGTGCGCCGGCACGGACGGCTGGACGTCGTCGTCAACAACGCCGGTCTGGGCGGTACCGCGGACCTCGTCGACATGACCGACGAGCAGTGGTCGAGGGTGCTGGACGTGACGTTGAACGGCACGTTCCGGTGCACCCGGGCGGCCTTGGGGATCCTGCGCGAGCAGGGCGGCGGCGGGGTCGTCGTCAACAACGCCTCCGTCGTGGGCTGGCGCGCCCAGGCCGGGCAGGCGCACTACGCCGCCGCGAAGGCCGGGGTGATGGCGCTGACCCGGTGCGCGGCGATCGAGGCCGCCGAGTACGGGGTACGGGTCAACGCGGTCTCGCCGAGCCTCGCCATGCACCCGCACCTGGTGAAGGTGACGACGCCCGAGCTGCTGGGGGAGCTGACCGCACGCGAGGCCTTCGGGCGGTACGCCGAGCCCTGGGAGGTGGCCAACGTCATCGTGTTCCTGGCGTCCGGCTACTCCTCGTACATGACCGGCGAGGTCGTCGCCGTCAGCAGCCAGCACGCCTAGGACGAGAATGTACCCGTGCCGACCAAGAAGAAGCCCCAGGTGACCGCCGCCGCCGAGCGGCGCCGCGAACTCCTCGGCACCGCCGCCGAGGTGTTCGCCGAACAGGGCTACAACGCCACGACCGTACGCAAGATCGCCGACCACGCGGGCATGCTCGCGGGCAGCCTCTACTACCACTTCGACTCCAAGGAATCGATGCTGGAGGAGATCCTGCGCACCTTCCTCGACGAGCTGTGGGCCGGCTACGACGCCGTGCTCGAGGCCGAGTCGGGGCCGCGGGAGACGCTGGAGGCCCTGGTCACGGAGTCGTTCCGGGAGATCGACCGGCATCGCGCCGCGGTCGCGATCTACCAGAAGGAGAGCCGGCAGCTGGTGGCGCAGGAGCGGTTCGCGTTCCTCGCCGAGTCGCAGCGCAGGTTCGAGAAGGCGTGGCTGTCCACGCTGGAACGCGGAGTCGCCGCCCGGGTGTTCCGGGCCGACCTGGACGTCCGACTGACCTACCGGTTCGTGCGCGACACCGTGTGGGTGGCCGCGTCCTGGTACCGGCCGGGCGGACAGCACAGCCCGGAGGAGATCGCCCGGCAGTACCTGTCGATGGTGCTGGACGGGATCGCCGTACGCACCTGACCCAGTGGGGAGTCGCCATGGCCGAGGCCTACATCGTCGAAGCGGTCCGAACGCCCGTGGGGCGGCGCGGAGGTGGGCTGAGCGGGGTCCACCCGGCCGATCTCGGCGCGCACGTGCTCAAGGAACTGATGACGCGGGCGGGCGTGGACCCGGCCGCCGTCGAGGACGTCGTCTTCGGCTGTCTGGACGCGGTCGGGCCGCAGGCCGGGGACATCGCGCGGACCTGCTGGCTGGCGGCGGGGCTGCCCGAGGAGGTGCCGGGCGTGACCGTCGACCGGCAGTGCGGCTCCTCGCAGCAGGCCGTGCACTTCGCCGCGCAGGGAGTGCTGTCCGGGACCCAGGACCTGGTGGTCGCGGGCGGGGTGCAGAACATGTCGATGATCCCCATCGCCTTCGCCACCCGGCAGGCCGCCGAGCCGCTCGGGCTCACGCAGGGCCCCTTCGCCGGCAGCGAGGGCTGGCGGGCGCGGTACGGGGACCAGCCCGTCAACCAGTTCGTGGGCGCGGAGATGATCGCCGCGAGGTGGGGGATCACCCGGCGGGACCAGGAGGAGTTCGCCCTGCGCTCGCACCGTCGGGCGCTGCGCGCCATCGACGAGGGCCGGTTCTCACGGGAGACCGTGGCGTACGGCCAGGTCGCCGTGGACGAGGGGCCGCGCCGGGACACCTCGCCGGAGAAGATGGCCGGGCTGAAGCCGGTCCTCGACGGCGGCACCATCACCGCCGCCTGCTCCTCCCAGGTCTCCGACGGGGCGGCGGCCATGCTGCTGGCCTCGCAGCGGGCGGTGCGCGAGCACGGACTCACGCCACGCGCGCGCGTGCACCACCTCTCCGTGCGCGGCGAGGACCCGATCCGCATGCTCTCCGCGCCCATCCCGGCCACCGCCCACGCCCTGGAGAAGACCGGCCTGACCATCGACGACATCGACCTCGTCGAGATCAACGAGGCCTTCGCGCCGGTCGTCCTGGCCTGGCTGAAGGAGACCGGCGCCGACCCGGACAGGGTCAACGTCAACGGCGGCGCGATCGCCCTCGGCCACCCTCTCGGCGCGACCGGCACCCGGCTGATGACGACCCTGCTGCACGAACTGGAGCGCACCGGCGGCCGGTTCGGCCTGCAGACCATGTGCGAGGGCGGCGGACAGGCCAACGTGACGATCATCGAGAGGCTGTGAGCCGCTCCCGCACCTTCTCCGCCTCCTTCATGATCCGCTCCACCAGCTCGGCGCACGACGGCAGGTCGTCGATCACCCCGGCGACCTGCCCGGCCGCCATCACCCCGAGATCCGTACGGCCGTCCACCATCGCCGCCCTCAGCAGCATCGGGGTGTTCGCGGCGAGCAGCACCTGGCTCCAGGACAGCTCCTTGCCGTGTTTCAGGGCGAGCCCGTCGCGCACCATCCGCCGCCAGGTCAGCCCGGACAGCTTCCGGAAGCCGGCCGCCCGGCGCACCGCGTGCAGCAGCGCCCGCGCGCGCCCGGCGTCCTCCAGCCCGCCGACCAGGTCCGTGCGCAGCATCCGGTGCGGCAGCCCGTCCACGGCCCTGGTCACCGTGACGTCCTTGACGCCCGCCGCCAGATACCGCGCCTTCACCGCGTCGGGGACGGTCGAGTCGGAGGTGAGCAGGAACCGCGTGCCCATCGCGACCCCCGCCGCCCCGTAGGCCAGCGCCGCGACCAGCCCCCGCCCGTCGAAGAAGCCCCCCGCGGCCACGACCGGTATCCGTACCGCGTCCACCACCTGCGGCAGCAGGACCGTCGTCGCCACCTCGCCGGTGTGCCCGCCGCCCTCGCCGCCCTGCACGATGACCGCGTCCGCACCCCAGGCGGCGACCTTCTCCGCGTGCCGCCGGGCACCGATGGAGGGGATGACGACGACGCCCGCCTCCTTGAGCTCGGCGATCAGCCCGGGGGAGGGCGCGAGCGCGAAGGAGGCGACCCGGACACGTTCCTCGATCATGACGCGGACCCGGTCGCCCGCGTCCGCCGCGTCGGCGCGCAGATTGACCCCGAACGGCGCGTCCGTACGGGAGCGGACCTCGCGCACCGCCTCCCGCAGCCGGTCGACGGTCATGGTCGCGGAGGCCAGGATGCCCAGCGCGCCCGCGTTCGCCGTCGCCGCGACCAGCCGGGGACCGGCCACCCAGCCCATGCCGGTCTGCACGATCGGATGCCGGACCCCCACCAGCCGGGTGAGCGCCGTGTCCATGGCTAGGCGACCTCCCCGGCACGGGCGTTCGCCGGGTCGAGCACCTCGCGGACGAGCCGCAGTTCCTCGGCGGTGGGCTCGCGCGTGGGCGGTACTTCGTCCGGGACGGCCAGGTCGAACGAGGTCGCCTCCCTGACCTGCGCCACCGTGACCCCCGGATGCAGCGAGGCCAGCCGCATCGAGTGGTCCGGGGTCGCGAAGTCGAAGACGCCCAGGTCGGACACGACACGCGGGACCCGGTGGAAACGCGCGCCGCCCGCGCGGTCGTACCCCACCCCGCACACCATGTCGACCTTCTCGACGAAGACCCGGCGCGAATGCCGGGGCACCCAGTAACTGGTCGGGTTGTTCAGGGTGTTGACCGGCGCACCGCGCACCCCGAGCAACTGCCGCTTCGGCCGCTCCCAGTCGCCGATGCAGGAGATGTTCTGGTTGCCGAACCGGTCGATCTGGCTCGCGCCCATCATCACGTGCCGCCGGCCGCCGGTGACGAACTCCAGGTGCCGCCGGTACGGCAGCCATCCCTCCGGTGTCCCGTCCGGGCGGACCAGCGTCGCCTCGCCGTCGGTCAGCAGCAGGTCCGGCGCGAAGGTGAGCCGGGCCAGCCGGGCACCGAGGGCGGGGATCAGGCCCATCGGACTGGCCAGCACCTCGCCGTCGTCCCGCCAGGCCTCGGCGCACGCGATCACGCAGTACTCGGCACGGGTGACGGTCATGATCCCTCCCTCCCGGGCGAGTCGAGCCGGCGTTCGGCGTACTCCGGCCAGGGCGTGGTGGCGTACTCCTGTTGGGCGGCCTCGTCCCGGCCGTAGTCCGGTACGCAGGACGTGAAGTGCGCGCCGCCCGGTGCCTCGACGACACCGGTGACCGCGTGCCGCCTGATCAGCAGCGTCTGCGGCGCCGCCTCCTTGGTCAGCTCGGCGGTGTCCACGATCCGTTCGCACGACACGTACGCCTCGTCCGCCGCCTCGCAGAACAGGTCGTCGAAGTACGGGTCCGGGCCCAGGTACTGTCCGTTGCCCAGCCGGTCGGCGCGGTTGACGTGCACCAGTGCCGCGTCCAGCCGCAGGGCGGGCATCGCCACGAACGTCTCCCCGTCGTCGTAGGGCGAAGTGACTGTGCGCAGACCGGGGTTGACCCGCATCACGTCCGAACCGAGGCCGGCCCGCACCGGCAGGAAGGGCAGCCGGTTCGCCGCCGCGCGCAGCCCCCACATGAACATCGCCTCGTCGATCTCCATGAGTTCGATCGCGCCGCGCTCACGGGCCGCGCGGTAGTGCGGTTCGAGGGGGATGGAGTCGAGGGTGACGAAGGCGGCCACCAGCTTCCGTATCCGTCCGGCGGCCGCCAGCATGCCGACGTCCGGACCGCCGTAGGAGACGACCGTGAGATCCCTGACGTCGGACCGCAGCAACGCCCTGACCAGGGCCATCGGCTTGCGGCGCGAACCCCAGCCGCCGATGCCGAGGGTCATGCCGCTGCGCAGCCGCGCGACGGCCTCGTCCGCGGTCATGGTCTTGTCGCCCACTCAGCCGCCCTCCTTGCCGAACGTGTCCCGGACCCGGTCGGCGACCCCGACCGTGCTCGCCTCGTACGTGAAGCCCTGCTCGAAGCGGTAGCTGCGGCGCACGTCGACGGGGTCGATGCCGTTGATGGCGGCCTTCGCCAGACGCAGCAGCTCCCCGTCCTTCGCGGCGATCTCCCGCGCCAACTCCAGCGCCGCGTCACGGAGTTCACCGCGGGGCACCACCCGCCACACCGAGCCGTGCGCGTGCAGCTCTGCCGCGGTCGCGGTGCGCGAGGTGTAGTAGAGGGCGCGCATCAGGTGCTGCGGGACCAGCCGGGCCAGGTGTGTGGCGGCGCCCAGGGCGCCGCGGTCCAGCTCGGGCAGCCCGAACACGGCGTCCTCGCTCGCCACGATCGCGTCGGCGTTCCCGACGAGTCCGATGCCGCCGCCCAGGCAGAACCCCTGCACGGCCGCCACCACCGGCACCTCGCACTCGTACACCGCCGCGAACGCCTCGAAGCAGCCCCGGTTCGCGCCCGCCAGTGCGCCCGGGCCGCCGGCCTGGATCTCCTTGATGTCCACGCCCGCGTTGAAGCCCCGCCCCCGGGCCTCGAGGACCACGCAGCGCACCCGCGGGTCGCGCCCGGCCGTGCGCACGGCGTCGGCCAGGGCGAACCAGCCCTGTACCGGAAGGGCGTTCACCGGCGGGAAGTCGACCGTCACGACGGCGATCGCGTCTTCTTTCAGCCCCTGCGGACCTTCCGGTCCCTTTTCCGGGGACGAGGTGGAGACACCCATGGAAGCATCAGCTACCTTTCCACCAAACGTTTGTTAGGTGGAGGGTAGCGGCGAATGGACTGGGACGGGAAGGTCGCGGTCGTCACCGGCGGCACGCGAGGCGTCGGCGCCGGGATCGCGCGGGCCTTCGCGGAGGCCGGCGCGCAGGTCGTGATCTGTGCCCGCAGGCCGCCCGAAGTGCCCCTGAAGGGGGCGGAGTTCATGCCGCTGGACCTGCGCGACGCGGATGCCGTGCACGACTTCTTCGCCGCGCTCGCCCGCGTCGACGTCCTCGTCAACAACGCGGGCGGCACGCCCTACCGGCGGCTTACGGAGGCGGACGCCCATCGGCACGCCCGGGTGATCGAGCTGAACCTCGTCGCTCCGCTGACCGCCTCCCTCGCCGCGTACGGGCACCTGCGGCGCAGCCGTGGGTCGGTGGTGATGATCGGCAGCGTGAGCGGCGGCCGGCCCTCACCCGGCTCGGCGGCCTACGGGGCGGCCAAGGCGGGGCTGGAGAGCCTCGCCCGCTCGATGGCCGTGGAGTTCGCGCCCGAGGTGCGCGTCAACACCCTCGTCGTCGGCATGGTCCGTACCGAGCTGTCCCATCTGCACTACGGCGGCGAGGAGGGCGTCGAGGCGGTCTCCCGGACGGTGCCGCTCGGCCGGCTGGCGACCCCCGCCGACGTGGGCGCCGCCGCCGTCTTCCTCGCCTCCGACGCCGCCGCCTACATCACCGGCGCGAGCCTGCTGGTGCACGGAGGCGGAGAGCGGCCCGCCTTCCTCGATGCCGCAACCGCCAACAAGGAGACGTGAGATGAGCGGAATCTGTCATGGCCGGGTCGTCGCCGTCACCGGCGCCGGACGCGGGCTCGGGCGGGCGCACGCACTGGCCTTCGCGGCGGAGGGCGCGCGGGTCGTCGTCAACGACCTGGGGGTCGGCCTGGACGGTGCGCCGGGCCCCGGCAGCCCCGCGGGACGGGTCGTCGACGAGATCCGCGCGGCGGGCGGCGAGGCGGTCGCCCACGGCGGCGACATCGCGACCGCCGAGGGCGCGGCCTCGCTCGTCACGACCGCCCTGGAGGCCTACGGCCGCCTCGACACCCTCGTCAACAACGCCGGCTTCCTGCGCGACCGGATGCTGGTCAACCTCGACGAGGACGACTGGGACGCCGTGATGCGCGTGCACATCAAGGGGCACTTCCTGCCGCTCAGGCACGCCGCCGCGCACTGGCGGGCGGAGGCCAAGGCGGGCCGGACCCCGGTGGCCAGGGTCGTCAACACCAGCAGCGGAGCCGGCCTGCTGGGGTCGGTCGGGCAGGGCAACTACAGCGCCGCGAAGGCCGGGATCGTCGGCCTGACGCTGGTCGCCGCGGCCGAACTGGCCCGCTACGGCGTCCAGGTCAACGCGATCGCCCCCGCGGCCCGCACCCGGATGACGGAACGGACGTTCGCCGGGACGATGGCCGCCCCCGAGGCCGGCTTCGACGCCATGGCCCCCGAGAACGTCTCGCCGCTCGTCGTCTGGCTCGGCTCCGCCGCGAGCGCCGGCGTGACGGGCCGGGTCTTCGAGGCGGAGGGCGGCCGGATCACCGTGATGGAGGGCTGGCGGCCCGGGCCGAGCGCCGACAAGGGGGCACGCCGGACCCCCGCCGAGGCGGGGGAGGAGGCTCTGAAGCTGCTCGCGCTGGCCGAGGCGCCGGGGGCGGTGTACGGCGCCTGAGCGCGCTCAGTGGGACATCCGGGCGGCGGCCCTGCGCTGCTGCTCCGTCATCACCTGCAGGAAGCGGATCGCCGTATCCAGCTCGTCCGTGCTGAACTCCTCGCACGCCTCGGCGATCTCGCGCGCCCATTCCTCGAAGAACGCGAAGAACTCGGCGATCTTCTCCCGGTTCAGCTCGACGAGCACCCGCCGCTTGTCCGTCGGGTGCTTGATCCGGCGCACATACTCCTTGGCCTCCAGACGGTCGACCAGACCGGTCACGGACGCGGGGGCCAGCCCGGTGTGCCCGGCGAGCTCCTTCGCGGTGAGCGGGCCGTGCCGCTCCAGGAGGTCGAGGGTCTTCTCCTCGGTGGGGTTCAGTCCCTGCCTGGCGGCCACCGCGGAGTGGAACATCACCGTCATCCCGCTGTGCTCGCGGCCCACGGCGAACAGCCGCAGCAGCGTCTTCGCCCGCCGCTCGTCGTCCCAGGGGACGACCGACTCCAGGTTCGGCACCAGGTCCTGTCCGCCGGTCTCACTGCCGCTCATGGACCCACCCTAACAAATATTTCGTTCGGCCGAACTAAGCACTTGCGCTCGGGGCTGTCCCGGTGCAAGTCTTTCGTTCGTCCGAACGAAATAAATCCGGGACTCTCAGGGGGACCCCCATGACCACCACCCTTGCCGCGGCGCCGCCCGGCGCCGAGCCGTACCCGCGCCGCTGGGCCGCCGCCGTCGTGATGATGATCGCGGCGCTGATGGACCTGCTGGACGTGACCATCGTGAACGTGGCGATCCCGTCCGTCGGCCGCGACCTGCACGCCTCCCAGAGCGACCTCCAATGGCTGGTCTCCGCCTACCTGCTCGGCTTCGCGGCCACGCTCATCGTCTCCGGCCACCTCGGGGACCGCTTCGGCCGCCGCGGCCTGTTCCTGGCCGGCACCGCCGGATTCGGGCTCGCGAGCCTCGCCTCCGGCCTGGCCCAGACACCGGGTCAGCTGATCGCCGCGCGAGCCGTGCAGGGCGTGATGGCGGCGGTGCTGATGCCGCAGGTGCTCGGTTCGTTCCGCACCCTGTTCCGCGGCAAGGAGCGCGGGGCCGCCTTCGGGATGTACGGGGCCGTCGCCGGGTTCGCCTCGGCGGTGGGGCTCCTGCTCGGCGGCCTGCTCACCGACGCCGACCTGTTCGGCTGGGGCTGGCGCTCGGTGTTCCTGGTCAACGTGCCCGTGGCCGTGGGGACGCTGGTGGCCGCGCTGGTGCTGGTGCCGCCGACCAGGGAGCGCTCGGCCGGGCGGCCGGACGTGCCGGGGAGCCTGCTGCTGGCGGCCGGACTGATCGCGATCGTGCTCCCGCTGGTGCAGGGGCGGGACAACGGCTGGCCGCTGTGGGGCTGGCTCTGCCTCGCCGTCGGCGTCTGCGCCGTCGCCGGACTCAGCGTGTTCGAGGCCCGCAGGCGCGAGGGGGGTACGACGGTGCCGTTGCTGCCCGCGCGGGCGTTCCGGCTGCCCGCCTTCTCGGTGGGGGTGCTCGTGCAGCTGCTCTTCTCGATCGGCATGCAGGGCTTCTTCCTTGTCTTCGCGATCTGGCTGCAGGGCGGCGAGGGCTACACGCCCATGCAGGCCGGCGTGGTGGCCGTGGCCTTCTCGGTCGGCAGCTTCCTGACCGCGCCCGCCGCCGACGGACTGGCCGTGCGGTACGGGCGGCTGGTGCTCGGAGCCGGCGCGCTGCTGATGGCCGGCGGCTTCGGCTGGGTGTGGGCGGCGGTCGTCGACGCGGCGGACGTGCACACCGGCGCCTGGCCGCTGGTGCCGGGGCTGGTGCTCGCCGGGGCCGGGCTGGGGCTCCTGGTGGTGCCGCTGGTGAACGTGGTGCTGTCCGCGGTGCCGGGCGAACTGGCGGGCGGGGCGTCGGGGATCTTCGCCACGGCCCAGCAGTTCGGGGGCGCGCTCGGGGCGGCCGCCGTGGGGACCGTGTTCTTCGACCACGCCGCCTCGGGCCTGCGGGACGCGCTCGGGGCGGCGATGCCCTGGGTGGTCGGCGGGTTCGTGGTGAGCGCGGCACTGTGCGGGGCGCTGCCACGCCGGTCCGTCGCCGCCTGACGCCTACGTGTCGCACTCCAGTACGGTCCTGCACAACCCGCAGCGCGCCCGGACCCGTCCCTTCACCGGCACCCTGATCCGCTGGTGGCAGGTCGGGCAGGGGAACGACACCCGGAGCGGGCCGTGGCCGTCGGGGGTGAAGCTGTAGGGGACCTCCGGATGAGCGGGGCCGGCCCGGTCCTGGGCGTGGCGGCGGTCGCGGGCGTAGCGGCGGCGGCCCGCCCAGCCGGCCGCCGTCAACGGGGGCTGCTGCTCGTCGCGGCGGGCCTGGGCCATGCCCCGGGTGTAGGCCTCGTAGGCCTGCGGGCTGGTGAACCACACGGACGGGTCCTCGTGGAAGACCAGGGCCCGTTTCGCCAGGACGTAGCCGAACTCCTCCGGCGTCAGATAGCCCAGCTTCTGCGAGGAGGCCGCGTCCTCCCGGTAGGCGTCCAGCAGCAGCCAGCCCGCGCCCAGGTAGGTCGTCGCCGTGTCGGTGAGGATCTCGTTCTCGCGGGTGCCCGGGAAGGACAGGTCCAGGCGGTGCAGATACACATGCATGATCTCGTGGGCCAGGGCGGCGCCGATGTCCCGGCGGTGGGTGCGGAAACGGTCGTTCAGCTCCACGAAGTACTCCGGGCCCGCGGCGAGTTCGACGTTCGCCGCGTGCGTCATCTCGCGGAAGCCGACGATCATCCGGGCGTCCGGGAGACGGTAGTGGCGCACCAGCTCGCGGGCCACGCGCTGGGTGCCCAGATGGAGGTCGTCGGTGTCGCAGAAGGCCACGTCGGCCGGGAGCACGCTGGCCGAGAACGTCTGGATGGTGTCGTAGGACAACCGCCTGTAGAGCGCGGTGATGGCGGCCCGCACCGTCTCCAGGTGTGGGTAGCCGTGCTCGACCGGTCCGCCGTTCGCCACGCCTGAACCCCCAAGACGCCCTGAACCCGATTCCACTCTACGGGCAGGAGAGCGGATTTTCGCTGGTCGGGTTCCCGGCGCCGGGCGGCGGGACGGGCCGCAGCCGCGGGGGCTTCGCGGACGCCTCCTCCAGCTCCAGCAGCCACACGTCGTTCTCGCCCTCGCGCAGCACCGGTCCCGGCACATACAGCGACCGCTGCGGGCCGGCCGACCAGTAGCGGCCCAGGCCGAAGCCGTTGATCCACGCGAAGCCGCGGGTGCGGCCCGGCAGTTCGAGCAGCGCGTCCCCGGCCCCCCGCACCGTGACGGTGCCCCGGTACAGGCCGGGGGCGCCGTCCTCGGCGTACGGCGCGAAGGGCACGTCCCCTATGTCGTCCAGCGCGTCCAGTCGCAGCCCACGCGCGCGTACCCCGTGCAGATACTGCCGCTCGTGCAGCAGGCCCCCGGTGATGCCCTTGGTCTCGCCGCTGCGGGGACCGTAGTTGACCCGGCCCAGGGACTCCACCCACAGCTCCACGCGCGCGTGCCCGGCGACGGGCTCCTTGAGCTGCTCGTCGCCCTCGGCGAGCACCCCGGCCCGCTCCCCGTCGACGTACACCACGGCCAGGTCCCGCAGACCGCGCGCGAGCAGCGGAAGGGGCTGCCGTGGCCCGGGCACCGTCACCGCGTACCGCACCAGGCCCCGGTCGACGTCCAGCTCCTCGAAGGTGGGCGGCACGGGCGACGCCGTCTCCGGGCCGCCGCGCGCCTCCAGTACGGCGTCCAGGGACGCCCGCCCGGTCAGCCGCACCTCGGCGGGCCCGCCCAGCGCCGGGGGAGCGGGCGGCACCTCGGGCAGCGGGCCCCCGGCGTACTCGGCGAGCACCTCCCGGAACCGCCGGAACTTCTCGGTCGGACGGCCGAACTCGTCGACGGGGGCGTCGTAGTCGTAGGAGGTCGTGTCCGGCTCCAGCGGGCCGTCGTGCAGGGCGCCGCCGCCCCGGTTGGCGCCCGCCCAGCCGGCGAAGCTGGTGCCGCCGTGCGCCATGTAGAGGTTGACGGAGGCGCCGCACTCCAGGATCTCGCGCAGCGCGGCCGCCGCGTCCCCGGCGTCCCGGGTGACATGTGTGCCGCCCCAGTGGTCGAACCAGCCGCACCAGAACTCCATGCACATCAGCGGCCCCTCTGGGCGCAACCGGCGCAGGGCCGCGAACGCCTCGCGCGCGTGGGAGCCGAAGTTCACGGTGGCGAGGACGCCCGGGACCGAGCCGCCGGACAGCATGTGGTCCTCGGGTCCGTCGGAGGTGCACAGCGGGACCGTGACGCCCTGCTCACGCAGCAGCTCGGTCAGCCGGCGCAGATACGCGGCGTCCGAGCCGTAGCTGCCGTACTCGTTCTCGACCTGGACCATGATCACAGGGCCGCCGCGGTCGATCTGCCGGGACGTGATCTGCGGCAGCAGCGCGGCGAACCAGCGCCGCAGATGCGCCAGGAACCGCTCGTCGCGGGTACGCGCGCGCGTGCCCAGTTCGCCCGTCAGCCAGTACGGCAGCCCGCCGTTCTCCCACTCGGCGCAGATGTACGGCCCGGGCCGCACGATCGCCCACAGCCCCGCCTTCCGGGCCGCGTCCAGGAACCGGCCGAGGGCGGCCACGTCCTCGTGGACACCGGGCCTCGGCTCGTGCAGGTTCCACGGCACATACGTCTCCACGCAGTTGAGGCCCATCGCCCGCAGCATCGCCAGCCGGTGACCCCAGTGCGCCTCGTGCACCCGGAAGTAGTGCAGCGCCCCGGACAGCACCCGCACGGGCCGCCCGTCCAGCAGGAAGTCCGCTTCCCCCACCGTGAACTCGCTCATGCGCCCCACCCTCACCCCTGGCGGTGATCACGTCCATGGACAAAGATCGGCGCTGCTTGGACGAAAACGACGCCACCGGGCGGGGGAGCGGGAGGAGCGCGCCGATGTACCACACCTGGATGCGGTTCTTCAGCCCCGGCCCCGCCCACCACCGGCTCGGCCTGGTCTGCCTCGGCGTCGGCCTGCAGTACGGCGCGCTGCCCACCGTCGGCCCCCGCACCCTCGACCACCACGTCGCCGTCGTCATCAACGCCGGCACCGGCTGGTACCGGGCCCCCGACGGACGCCGTACGACCGTCACCGCACCCGCACTGCTGTGGCTCACCCCCGGAGTGCCCCACCACTACGCGCCCGACCCCGACGGCGGCTGGGACGAGGGCTTCGTCGACTTCACCGGGCCCGCCACCGCCACGTACACCGAACTCTGCTACATAGAGCCGCACCGCCCCGTGGTGGCCCTCTCCGACGCCGCCGGGCCGCGCGCCGTCATCGGCCGCATGGCCCGCGCCGCCCGCCGCGGCAACCCCCTGCTGGAGGTCGAGACCGGTGCGGCCGTCCACGAACTCCTCGTGGCCCTGCGCCGCGCCCGCGCCGACCTCGCCCCCGACGGCGACGACGTCCTCAGGGCCCTGGCCCGCGACGCCTGTCTGCCGCTGACGGTCGCCGACCACGCCGCACGGCACGGCATGACCCCCGCCGAACTGCGCACCGCCGTCCGGCGCGGCGCCGGCTGCAGCCCCAAGGACTACCTGCTCGGCATCCGTCTCGGCCGCGCAAAAGAACTCCTCGCCGCCACCGAGCTGCCCGTCGCCGCCGTCGCCCGCCGTGTCGGCTACGACGACCCGGCCTACTTCTCCCGCCTGTTCACCCGCCGCGTCGGCACGGCGCCGATCCGTTTCCGCGCGCAGCAGTACCGCGCCGTCCCCGGTGGCTGGAGCAACCAGGTGCCCGATCCCGGGGATCCGCCCATGATCGAACGCGCCCCCGCCCCGTAGGCTGTGCGCCCATGACCACCAGCAACAACGCGGCCGGCGACGTCGACCCGGCCGTTCTCGCCGAACTGGCCCGGCTGCGCGACAGCATCGACAACATCGACGCGGCCGTCGTCCACATGCTCGCCGAACGCTTCAAGGCCACCCAGCAGGTCGGCCACCTCAAGGCCGCACACCAACTGCCGCCCGCAGACCCGGCCCGCGAGGCCCGCCAGATCGAGCGCCTGCGGGGCCTGGCCGAAAGCGCCAAGCTCGACCCGGCCTTCGCTGAGAAGTTCCTGAATTTCATCATCGCCGAAGTCATCCGCCACCACGAGCGCATCGCCGAGGACGCCGTCAACGGCAGCGCAAAAACGGCGAATTGACCTCGGTAGATGCGGCAAATGAGGTGACAGGCGAGCCGCCCGGGGGCATGCTGCGCTGTGCACAGCTCGTCAGCTGACGGACACGCCCCGTCAGTGGTTCGGTCATAAACTGGTTGTCCCACGCGGGAGGGACGTCGGGCCATGCCGGATGCCAAGATCCTCATCGTCGACGACCACGAGGACACGCTGTACGCGCTGGAGAGCGCCCTGGCCCCGCTGGGCTACCAGCTCGGCCGCGCCACCAGT
This sequence comes from Streptomyces sp. C1-1, assembly GCF_050214755.1. NCBI lineage: Bacteria > Bacillati > Actinomycetota > Actinomycetes > Kitasatosporales > Streptomycetaceae > Streptomyces > Streptomyces sp. C1-1. Next base: position 7,437,181 of record NZ_CP189826.1, read on the forward strand.
GGCGACGAGGCGCTCAAGCAGGTGCTCCGCGGGCAGGTCGGCCTCCTCGTCCTCGACGTCCGCATGCCCCGGGTCAGCGGCCTCGAGGTGGTGCGCTACATGCGCCGCGTGGAACAGACCCAGCACATCCCGGTCATCCTGGTCACCGGCTTCGGCCCCGACCACGAACTGACCGCCGCCGCCTTCGGCCTCGGGGTCGCCGACCTCGTGATGAAACCCGTGGACCCCTGGGCCCTGCGCACCAAGGTCCGCTACCTCTACGACGCCCACCGCGCCCGGCTCGCCCTCGAACAGGAGATCCGCGAACTGCGCGCCCTCGTCAAGGAGTACCCCGGCACCACCGGAACGGACGAGCCCGAACCCGGCGCCGCCCTGCCCCACCCGGACGCCCGGGTGCCCCCGCAGCGGGCGTCCGAGGCGCACGACGGGGAGCTCGAGCAGGACCGGACATAGACCGCGTACCGATCCGCCTCTGTGCCGTGTCAGCACCATCGGGCAGCATTACCCGCATGTCCGTACTGACGCGCGACGAAGCGCAGACCCGTTCCAGGCTCCTCGACGTCCACCGCTACTCGATCGAGCTCGATCTGACGACCGGCGACGAGACCTTCGACTCCCGCACCGTCATCCGCTTCGCCGCGCGCACGGACGCCGCCACCTTCGTCGAGCTCAAGCCCGCCGAGCTGCTCGCCGCCACCCTCGACGGACAGCCCCTGGACCCGGACAGCCTGGACGGCAACCGCCTGCCCCTGGACGGCCTCACCGCCGGCGAGCACGAGCTGCGCGTCGAGGCGCGCATGCGCTACTCCCGCACCGGCGAGGGCATGCACCGCTTCACCGACCCCACCGACGGCGAGACCTACGTCTACACCCAGCTGTTCATGGACGACGTCCAGCGCGTCTTCGCCGCCTTCGACCAGCCCGACCTCAAGTCCGTCTTCGAGCTGACCGTGACGGCCCCCGACGGCTGGACGGTCCTCGCCAACGGCATCACCGAGCGCCTCGACGACGGCCGCTGGCAGGCCGCCCCCACGCCCCTGATCTCCACCTACCTCGTCGCCGTCGCCGCCGGCCCCTGGCACTCCGTGCGCACCGAGCACCGCGGGCTGCCCTTCGGCCTGCACTGCCGCCGCTCGCTCGCCCCCTACCTGGACACGGACGCCGACGAGCTGTTCGACATCACCCGGCGGTGCTTCGACCGCTACCACGAGAAGTTCGAGGAGCCCTACCCCTTCGACTCCTACGACCAGGCGTTCGTCCCCGAGTTCAACGCCGGCGCCATGGAGAACCCGGGCCTGGTCACCTTCCGCGACGAGTTCGTCTACCGCTCCGCCGTCACCGACACCGAGCGCCAGACCCGGGCCATGGTCGTCGCCCACGAGATGGCCCACATGTGGTTCGGCGACCTGGTCACCCTGCGCTGGTGGGACGACATCTGGCTGAACGAGTCCTTCGCCGAGTACATGGGCTACCAGACCCTCACCGAGGCCACCCGCTTCAGCGACACCTGGACCGACTTCGGCGTCGCCCGCAAGGCCTGGGGCTACGACGCCGACCAGCGCCCGTCCACCCACCCCGTCGCCCCCGAGAACGTCGACGACACGGCCTCCGCCCTCCTCAACTTCGACGGCATCTCCTACGCCAAGGGCGCCTCCGCGCTGCGTCAGCTGGTCGCCTGGCTCGGCGAGAAGGACTTCCTGGCCGGCATCAACACCCACTTCGCCCGCCACCGGTTCGCCAACGCCGGCCTCGCCGACTTCATCGACTCCCTCGCCTCCGCCACCGAGCGCGACGTCCACGCCTGGGCCGACGCCTGGCTGCGCACCACCGGCGTCGACACCCTCAGGCCGGTGGTGACCCGCGGCGACGAGGGCACGTACACCCTGGAGATCGAGCACACGGGCAGCCGCCCGCACCGCGTGGCCGTCGGCCTCTACGACCAGGACGTCGCCGACGAGAGCCGCCACCTGGTACTGCGCCGGCGCCTCGACCTCGACGTCCCGCAGACCGGGCCCCACCCCCTCGGCAAGCGCCCCGCGCTGCTCGTGCTCAACGACGGCGACCTCACCTACGCCAAGATCCGCTTCGACGCGGAGTCCTTCCAGACCGTGCGGTCCAACCTGTGCGGCCTGCCCGACCCGCTCACCCGCGCGGTCGTCTGGAACGCCCTGCGCGACAGCGTCCGCGACGGCGAACTCCCGCCCACCGCCTACCTGGAGGCGGCCCGCGCCCACCTCCCGCACGAGACCGACCTCGCCCTCGTCCAGGGCGTCCTCGCCTTCGCCACCGCCCAGATCGCCGGCCGCTACGTCGCCACCGAGGACCGCCCCGCCGCCCTGGCCACCCTCTCCTCCCTCTGCCGCGACCTCATCCGCCGCACCGAGGACGGCGACAACCCCGGCCTGCGCCTGATCGCCGTGCGCCACTTCATCGACGTCGCCGCCCAGCCCGACACGATCGCCGCCTGGCTCGCCGACGGCACCGTCCCCGGCGGCCCGGAACTCGACCCCGAGCTGCGCTGGCGGGTCCTCGCCCGTCTCGCCGTCCTCGGCGCCGTCGACGAGGCGGAGATCGCCCTCGAACTCGACCGCGACCCCTCCGCCAGCGGCCAGGAGGGCGCCGCCCGCTGCCGGGCCGCCCTGCCCGACGAGACGGGCAAGGCCAAGGCATGGGAGGCGATGTTCGGCAGCGACGACCTGTCCAACTACCTCTTCATCGCCACCGCCCAGGGCTTCTGGCAGCCCGAACAGGCCGACCTGGTCGGCGCGTACGTCCCCCGCTACTACGAGGACGCCGTCGCCGTCTCCGCCCGCCGCGGCCCCGCCATCGCCGACGCCGCGGGCCGCTCGGCCTTCCCCGCGCACGCGGTCGACGCGGAGACGCTGCGCCTGGGCGAGGCGTGCCTGCGCGACGCCGACCCCATCCCGGCACTGCGCCGCAAGCTCGTCGACCAACTCGACGACCTGCGCCGCGCACTGCGGGTGAGGCAGGGCTAGGGACACAGGCCCAAGACGCCGGGGCCGCCTCGGCCCGTCGCCACCGCGACGGGCCGAGGCGGCCCCAACACGTTTTCCCCGCACGGGAGTACCCCCCTTCGGGTTCCGATCGTTGAACTATTCGGGCACGCGCGCCCATCCACGTACAAGCTGGAACTCCCTCTGCTCGCGCGTCCCGGAGGAACCCATGAGCACACCGAGCCTCGCCTCGGGCCCCGGAGGCCCGAACGCCCTGCGCCCCCTGCTCGAGACCGTGCTCGACGCACTCGCCCACGGCGCGCGCGAACGCGGCGGCCCGCTGCCCGCAGGGGGGCCCGACGCCGTCGCCGCGCGGGTGCGGGCCGCCGTCGGTGACGTACTGCCGCGGGACGGCGATCCCGACGCCCTGCGCACCCTCGTGCACGTCCTCGCCGCGGGCGCCGCCGACCCGGCCGACCCCCTGTGCGCCGCCCATCTGCACTGCCCGCCCCTCGCCGTCGCCGTGGCCGCCGACCTCGCCGCGAGCGCGCTCAACCCGTCCCTGGACTCCTGGGACCAGGCGCCCGCGGCCTCGGAACTGGAAGCCCTCGTGACCCGGGCACTCGCGCGGGAGGTCTACCCGGGCCCGCCCGACGCGCACGGCGCCGACGCCCTGGCCACCACCGGCGGCACCGAGTCCAACCAGCTCGCCCTGCTCCTGGCCCGCGAGACCCTCGGCGCCGGGCTCCGGCTCGTCTGCGGGGCCAACGCCCACCACTCGCTGCCCCGCGCCGCCCGGCTCCTCGGCCTGCCCGAGCCGGTGATCGTGCCCGCACCCGCCGGCACCCTCGACCCGGCCGCCCTGGACGAGGCCCTCACCGCCGTTCCCGGACCGTGGCTCGTCGCCGTCACCGCCGGCACCACCGACGCCGGCCTCATCGACCCCCTGCCCGAGATCGCCCGCCTGTGCCGGGCGCACCACGCCCGCCTGCACGTCGACGCCGCCTACGGCGGAGGCCTGCTGTTCAGCGTCCGCCACCGCCACCTGCTCACCGGCCTGGCGGCCGCCGACACCGTCACCCTCGACCTGCACAAGCTCGGCTGGCAGCCGGTCCCCGCCGGCCTCCTCGCCGTGCGCGACGCCCATGACCTCGGTGCCCTGCACCAGCGCGCCGACTACCTCAACGCCCCCGACGACACCGAAGCCGGCCTGCCCGACCTCCTCGGCCGCTCCCTGCGCACCTCCCGCCGCCCCGACGTCCTGAAGACCGCCGTCACCCTCAAGACGCTGGGTCGCACAGGCCTCGGCGCCCTCGTCGACCAAGTCTGCGACCGCGCCGGGGAGTTCGCGGCGCTCGTCCAGAACCACCCCGGCTTCGAGCTCTACGACCGCCCCACCATCAGCACGGTCCTGTTCCGGCCCGCCCGGGCCGCCGACGAGGCGGTGGCCGCCGTCCGCAGGCACCTCCTCGACCGGGGCCGCGCCGTCCTCGGCCGGGCCCGCCTCGACGGCCGCCTCTGGCTCAAGGCGACGATCCTCAACCCCCACACCCGCCCGGCCGACCTGACCACCCTGCTCACGGCCGTCACGGAAGCCCTCCGAGCAGGAGAACCAAGCCCACAACGCGCGCAGGACCTCGCGGAAGGAAACACCCCCCGATGAGCACCGCCCCCAACCCCCACCCCCCGCACCACGAGCCCGACGCCCCCCGCGACCTGGTCGGCATCGGCATCGGCCCCTTCAACCTCTCGCTCGCCGCGCTCGCCCACCCCCTCACCGGACTCGACGCGGTCTTCTACGACCAGCGCCCCGCCTTCGACTGGCACCCGGGCCTGCTCATCGACGGCGCCCGCATCCAGGTCCCCTTCCTCGCCGACCTGGTGACCCTGGCCGACCCCACCAGCCCGTGGACCTTCCTCAACTACCTCAAGGCCCGCGGCCGCCTGTTCCCCTTCTACTTCGCCGAGCGCTTCCACATCCAGCGCGCCGAGTACGACGCCTACTGCCGCTGGGTCAGCGACCAACTGCCGGGCCTGCGCTTCGGCCACCAGGTAGACGCCGTCCGCTGGAACCCCGAACGCGACCTCTTCGAGGTCGACTTCACCCAGCTCGACAGCGACGGGGAGGCCGAGGCCCTCGGCCGCACCTACACGCGCAACGTCGTCCTGGGCATCGGCACCGAGCCGTACGTGCCCGACCCCCTCAAGCCGCTCGTCGAGGCCCCGGCCGTCCCGGTGTTCCACGCCGCCGACTACCTCGCCCACCGCGACACGATTCTCGCCGCCGGCCATGTCACGGTGATCGGCGCGGGCCAGTCCGGCGCCGAGATCTTCCTGGACCTGCTGCGCACCCGCCCCGCGGGCCGCGAACGGCTGCACTGGCTCGGCCGCACCGAGGCGTTCGCGCCGATGGAGTACTCCAAGCTCGGCCTCGAACACTTCACGCCCGACTACACCAGCTACTTCCACGCCCTCCCCGAAGGCGTCCGCGACCGTCTGGTCACCACTCAGTGGCAGCTGCACAAGGGCATCGACGCCGACACCCTCGCCGCCATCCACGACGAGCTCTACCGCCGCACCCTGCACGGCGGCTGGCCCGACGCCGTCCTCACCCCCGGCGTCCGCGTCCGCACGGCGGGCAGGATCGCGACCACCAAGGTCGAGCTCCATCTGGAGCACACCCAGCAGAACACGCGATCCCGCCTCACCACCGACGCCGTCGTCCTCGCCACCGGCTACCGCGAACGCCCCCTCGACCGCATCCTCGCCGGCCTCGATCCCTACCTGCGCCGCGACAGCCGCGAACGCCCCCGGGTCGACGAGTCCTTCCGCCTGGTCTGCGACCCCTCCGTCACCGGCTCGGTGTACGTCCAGAACGCCGGACGCCACACCCACGGCGTCGGCACCCCCGACCTCGGCCTCGCCGCCTGGCGCAGCGCGGCCCTCCTCAACACCCTGAGCGGCTGTGAGGCCTACCCGCTGCCCGGGCGAACGGCCTTCACCACCTTCGGACTCGACGAACAGCAGCCGCCCACGCGCGTCGTCCCGCCGGCCCGGCAGGCGCAGGTCCTCACCCCGCTCGTGGACGGCACGCGGGAAACGCTCCGCACGCTCTAGAAGACCGGCGTGCCGTTCCTCGTCAGCTTCCAGTCCACCGACGCGAAGTCCTTCGGGTCCAGCACGCCCTTCGCCGTCACCCACTCCGCGATCCGCGTACGGATCTCCGTCGACTCCGACCACAGCTCCTGCGCGGACGCCACATGCGGGAAGGCCCCGCCGCCGTTGGCACGGTAGTTGTTGACCGCGAACACGAACTGCTGCGCGTCGTCCAGCGCGGCACCGCCGAACGTGAGGTTCCTGATCCGCGAACCGGCCGCCTGGGCGATGTCGATCTCGTACGACAGCCCCGACACGTAGTCGTAGTTGTAGTCCGGGCGGTTGCCGGCGTTGGTCAGCTTCTCCACGTCGACCGCCGCGTCCGGCGCCGTCTGCACGAAGTACTCCGCCGAGTACTCCAGGTACGCCCGGAGCTGAGCGCCCGTCAGCAGCTTGGCGACCAGCGTGTTGTCGTAGACGTAGAGGGACGACAGGTCCCGGATGGTGACATCGCCGGCCGGGATCTGCGACGTCCGCGAGAACGGCGAGGCCTGTGCGATCACCGGCAGCGAGGCGTACTGCGTGCCCGCCAGCGCCGACTTCACCACGTCCTCCTGCACCTTCGTGATCAGGTCGATGATCGGCGCGTCCGTGTAGCGGGCCTCGACCGTCGTCAGCGTCTCGGTCGCCCGGCCGACGACCTGGTTGACGTACTCGACGACCTTCGCGTGCTCGTCCGTCAGCAGCTTGGTGATCTTCGGGTCGTCGGCGACCGTGTTGGAGTTCAGCACCTTCGACGACACCGACTCCACGGTCCACCGGCCCCGCGCGAAGACCAGCTCGACGTCGAACACCGACAGGCGCTCCGCGAACGCCAGCGGCTCCGACAGCACCACCGTCCTGCCGGTGACCGAGTTGGTGACCTTCAACTCGGGGATCTCCACGTGCGCGTGGCCCACCAGGATCGCGTCGATGTCCGGGACCTGCTGCGCGACCAGCGCGGCCGAGTTCTCGACGTACGGCACCTGGTCGCCGTAGGAGGACGTGCCGGAGGAGCCGCTGTGCGCGGACACGATCACCACGTCCGCGCCCATCGACTTCAGCTTCGGCACCCACTTCGCGGCCTGCTCCTCCAGCCCCGGGAACTGCAGCTTCCCCTGCACATAGGCCTTGTCCCAGATCGCGATGCCCGGGTTCGTCAGACCGAGCACCGCGACCTTCACCGGCGGCGCTCCCGGCACCCGGAACTTCTTGATGAGGTACGGCGGGAAGGCGGGCTTCTGCGTCTTCGCGTCCAGCGCGTTCGCCCCGAGCAGCGGGAAGCGCAGCTGCTCCTCGAACTTCCGCAGCGTCTCGATGCCGTAGTTGAACTCGTGGTTGCCCAGGGCCGCTGCGTCGTACCCGATCGCGTTCATGGCCTGTGCCATGGGGTGCACCGGGCCGCCCTCCGCGGTGATCGGGTCCACCTTCGCGTAGTAGTACGTCAGCGGGGTGCCCTGGATGGTGTCGCCCGCGTCCAGCAGCAGCGTGTTGCAGCGGCCCTTCTCCTCGCGCACCTGGTTCACGAGCGTCGAGACGCGTGCCAGGCCCTGCGCGTTGCCGGCCTTGTCGGAGTACTCCGCGTCCTTGTAGTAGTCCCAGTTGAAGACGTGCCCGTGCAGGTCGGTGGTGCCCATGACGGTGAGCGCGTACCGCTTGGCGGGCTTCTTCGCCGTCGTGCCCGGCGCCGCCTGCGCCGCCGGAGCCGCCGCCGCGCTCACGATCGCCACCCCCGCTCCGGTCGCGGCCGACTTCTTCAGGAACTTCCGCCGGTTCAAGGGCATGTCTCGATCTCCTCGGGAAAAGGTCAACAACGCGCGTAGATTCTGACCCGAGCATGGCAAGCGGCAACAGACCCGCCAGGTTTCGATCCGGTGACCTCTCTCGCGCCTACGCACCCCGGCGACGGGCCGGGAAGTGACAGAGTGGGGCGTATGACCACGCCCGCACCGGACGAGACGCGCCCCGCCCCCTACGGCACCCCGGACGCCCCCCGCATCGCCGTCCGCGGCGAGGCCCACCTCGAAGTCGACCCCGAGATCGCCCGCATCGGCGTCACCGTCGCCTCCCGCGGCAAGGACCGCCGGGCCGCCCTGGACGACCTCACCCGCCGCAACGCCACGGCCCTGGAGCTGATCAAGTCCTACGGCGAGGCCGTGGAGCACGTCGAGACCGGCGCCTTCTCCATCAGCCCCGAACTGAAGGACAAGGGGCGCGGGGAGCGTGTCCACGCCTACCACGGCCGCGTCCACATCACCGCCGAGCTCACCGACTTCACCGCCCTCGGCGAACTCACCACCCGACTGGCCGACTTGGAACTGACCCGGGTGGACGGCCCGTGGTGGGCACTGCGCCCCGGCTCCCCGGCCCATCGGGAGGCCCGGCAGCTGGCGGTGCGGGAGGCCGTCCAGCGGGCGAGGGAGTACGCCGAGGCGCTCGGCACGTCGCTCGTCGCCCTGGTCGAACTGGCGGACATCGGCGCCGAGGACGCCCAGCCCTATCGCGGCCGGATGCGTTCCATGGCCTACGCGGCGGGCGCCGAGGACGCCCCCGCCGCGCTCGATCTCGAACCCCAGCGGCAGACCGTGCAGGCCGCGGTGAACGCGCGGTTCACCATGGCTCCGCCGCGACTCTAGAAGGTCGCGGAATGCTCATCGGAGCACCCCTGCGCACAATTCAATAGTTGTCAACAGCCTTTCACTCAGAGGTTGTTGAGTAGTCACCCACGACCAATTCCCTACCCGCCGGTAAGGCCTAGGGTCGAATCATGCGCCGAGCAAAGATCGTTTGTACTCTGGGACCCGCGACCGACTCGTACGACCAGATCAAAGCCCTGGTCGAAGCCGGAATGGACGTCGCCCGACTCAACCTCAGCCACGGTACGCACGCCGAGCACGAGGAGCGTTACCAGCGCGTCCGCAAGGCCGCCGACGAGACCGGCCGCAGTGTCGGCATCCTCGCCGACCTTCAGGGCCCGAAGATCCGGCTCGGCCGCTTCGCCGAAGGTCCCGTACTCCTTGAACGCGGCGACGCCTTCACCATCACCGTGGAGGAGGGCGCCGAGGGCGACCGCCACTCCTGCGGGACCACCTACGCCGGCCTCGCCGCCGACGTCACCGCCGGTGAGCGCATCCTCGTCGACGACGGCAAGGTCTGCCTGGAGGTCACCTCCGTCGACGGCCCGCGCGTGCGCACCCGGGTCGTCGAGGGCGGGATGGTCTCCGACCACAAGGGCCTCAACCTGCCCGGCGTCGCCGTCTCCGTGCCCGCCCTGTCCGAGAAGGACGAGGAGGACCTGCGCTGGGCCCTGCGCACCGGCGCCGACGTCGTCGCGCTGTCCTTCGTGCGCAGCGGCCGGGACATCGAGGACGTGCACCGCATCATGGACGAGGAGGGGCGCAGGCTGCCCGTCATCGCCAAGGTGGAGAAGCCGCAGGCGGTGGAGGCCATCGACGACATCGTCGCCGCCTTCGACGGCGTCATGGTCGCGCGCGGCGACCTGGGCGTGGAGATGCCCCTGGAGCAGGTCCCGATCGTGCAGAAGCGTGCCATCAAGCTCGCCAGGCGCAACGCCAAGCCGGTGATCGTGGCGACGCAGATGCTGGACTCGATGATCGACAACTCCCGCCCGACGCGCGCGGAGGCCTCGGACGTCGCCAACGCGGTCATCGACGGCACGGACGCGGTGATGCTCTCCGGCGAGACCAGCGTCGGCAAGTACGCCGTCGAGACCGTCCGCACGATGGCGAAGATCGTCGAGGCCGCGGAGGAGGACGTCCTCGCCAAGGGCCTGCCGCCGCTGACCGAGAGCAACAAGCCCCGCACCCAGGGCGGCGCGGTGGCCCGCGCGGCCGCGGAGATGGGGGACTTCCTGGGCGCCCGGTTCCTGGTCGCCTTCACCCAGTCCGGCGACACGGCCCGCCGCCTCTCCCGCTACCGCTCGCCGATCCCGCTGCTGGCCTTCACCCCGGAACCGGCCACCCGCTCCCAGCTCAGTCTGACCTGGGGCGCGGAGACCTTCCTCGGCCCCCACGCGGACTCGACGGACGCCATGGTCGGCCAGGTGGACGAACTTCTGCTGAAATACGGCCGCTGCGAAAAGGGCGACATCGTGGTCATCACCGCGGGCTCACCGCCCGGAATTCCGGGCGCGACGAACATGGTGCGGGTTCACCACATCGGAGAGGACGACAGTCCCAAGTGAAAAGCCGCCCGAAAAGGCGACCTTGGAAGAGAAGGAAAAGTACCCCGGGTCGGATTCGAACCGACGCTGGATGGTGTTTGAGACCATTGCCTCTACCGCTGGGCTACCGGGGCTCCCTGTGAAACAAAGGTCGGCGGTCACCCGCCGTGCCCCCACCTTACCGCAGCTGGGTACGCTCTTGTCAGCAGTACCCCTGCCCTGAACAAGGAGCCCCCGTGACCTCCCCCGAGTCGCCCCAGCCCGTAGACGCGCCCGACGACGACAAGTCGCACGTGCCTCCGCTGACGACCCGTGTCGTCATCGCCGAGGACGAGGCCCTCATCCGGCTCGACCTCAAAGAGATGCTGGAGGAAGAGGGCTACAGCGTCGTCGGCGAGGCCGGCGACGGCGAGCAGGCCATCGAGCTCGCCCGCGAGCACCGGCCCGACCTCGTCATCCTGGACGTGAAGATGCCGAGGCTCGACGGCATCTCCGCCGCCGAGAAGATCGCCGAGGAGCGGATCGCCCCGGTCCTGATGCTCACGGCCTTCTCGCAGCGCGATCTGGTCGAGCGGGCCCGGGACGCCGGCGCCATGGCCTACCTCGTCAAGCCCTTCAGCAAGAGCGACGTCGTACCGGCGATCGAGATGGCCGTGTCCCGGTTCACCGAGCTGAAGGAGCTGGAGAAGGAGGTCGCCGACCTCACCCAGCGCCTGGAGACCCGCAAGCTCGTCGACCGCGCGAAGTCGATCCTGCAGACCGAGTACGGCCTGACCGAGCCGGCCGCGTTCCGGTGGATCCAGAAGACCTCCATGGACCGCCGGATGTCCATGCAGCAGGTCGCCGAGGCGGTCATCCAGGACGCCGACGAGAAGAAGGCCGGCAAGAGCTGACCTTCGCCCGCGACAGCGGTGAGGCCCGCGTCCCCGGAAACCGGGGGCGCGGGCCTCGTCGTACTGCCGAAAGGCCTCAGTCCTCGCCGAGGTAGGCCTTGCGCACCGACTCGTCGTGCAGCAGGTCCTGACCGGTGCCGGACAGGACGATGTTGCCGACCTCCATGACGTGACCGTGGTCGGCGAGCGAGAGCGCCGCCTGGGCGTTCTGCTCGACCAGCAGGATGGTCGTGCCCTGGGACTTCAGCTCGGCGATCGTCGCCATGATCTTCTGCATCATGATCGGCGACAGACCCATGGAGGGCTCGTCGAGCATCAGCAGCTTGGGCTGGGACATCAGGGCCCTGCCCATGGCGAGCATCTGCTGCTCACCGCCGGAGAGGGTGCCCGCGGCCTGCTTGCGGCGCTCTCCCAGGATCGGGAAGAGGTCGTAGGCGCGCTGGATGTCCTTCTCGATGCCCGCCCGGTCGCTGCGCAGGAACGCGCCCAGACGCAGGTTGTCCTCGATCGTCATGCGGGGGAAGATGTGCCGCCCCTCGGGGGAGTGCGCGAGGCCGAGGGAGACGATCTGGTGGGCCGGGGTCTTCTTGAGCGACTTGCCGTCGAACCTGATCTGGCCGCCCACCGGCTTGAGCAGCCCGGACAGGGTGCGCAGGGTGGTGGTCTTGCCGGCGCCGTTGGTGCCGATCAGGGTGACGACCTCGCCCGCGTCGACCTTGAAGGAGATGCCCTTCACGGCCTCGATCTTGCCGTAGGCGACGCGGAGGTCCTCGACCTCCAGGAGTGCGGTCATCGGTCGTTCTCCTTGCCGGGCGCGGCGTCCCTCGGGGCGTCGGCGTGTACGTCGGCGGCCTCGTCGTCGCCGGGGGAGCCGTCGAAGGGCTCGCCGAGGTAGGCGGCGATCACGCGCTCGTCGCCCTGCACCGTCGCGCTGTCGCCCTCGACGAGCTTCTCGCCCTGGACGAGTACGGCGACGCGGTCGCAGAGGTTGAAGATGAACCGCATGTCGTGCTCGATGACCAGGACGGCGATGCCCATGTCACGGATGGCGAAGACGAGTTCCTCCGTGGCCCGCGTCTCCTGCGGGTTCATGCCCGCGGTCGGCTCGTCGAGCAGGAGCAGTCCCGGCTCGCTCGCGAGGGCGCGCGCGATCTCCAGCTTGCGCTGCTCGCCGTAGGGAAGGTTGCGGGCGAGGTGGTCCGCCTTGCCGGCGAGGCCGACGAACTCCAGGAGCTCCATGGCCCGTTCCCGCGAGGCGTTCTCTGCCCGGTGGAAGCCGGGGAGGCGCAGGACGGCGGACCAGAATCCTTCCTTCGTCCGGGTGTGGCGGCCGACGAGCACGTTCTCCAGCACCGTCATGTTGGCGAACAGACGGATGTTCTGGAAGGTGCGCGCGATACCGGCCGCGGTGACCTTGAAGGACTTCGGAGGCAGGACCTCGTCCTTGTAGCGGACCTCGCCCTCGGTGGGGATGTAGAGGCCGGTCAGGCAGTTGAAGAAGGTCGTCTTGCCGGCGCCGTTGGGGCCGATGAGGCCGACGATCTCGCCGCTGTTGACGGTCAGGTCGACATCGCGTACGGCGGTCAGACCGCCGAAGCGCATCGTCACGCCGCGGGCGTCGAGGACGACCTGGCCGGGGGCGGTGGCGCCCGGGGTGGTGCCCTGGGTGGTGGTGTCGGTGGTCATGTGTGGTCAGGCCCCTGTCTTGCTGAGGACTGTGGGCGCTTCGGCCTCTTCGTGGAACTCCAGCTGGCGGCGCCGGTTGGCGACGAGGCCCTCCGGGCGGAAGCGCATCAGCAGGATGAGCGCGACACCGAAGGCGAAGAGCTGGTAGTCGCCGAGGAACTGGAGCTTGTTCGGGATCAGGTAGAGCAGGGACGCGCCGATCAGCGGACCGCCGATGGTGCCCATGCCGCCGAGGACGACCGCGGCGAGCAGGAAGGCGGAGTTCGGCGGGATGGGCCCGGCGAACTGGTACTGCTCGGGGGTGACGGTGTAGGTCACGTGGGCCTGGACGGTGCCGGCGAGACCCGCGAGGGAGGCGCCGACGGCGAACGCGATCAGCTTCACGCGGAAGCCGTTGATGCCCATGGCCAGCGCGGCGGTCTCGTCCTCGCGGATGGCGACCCAGGCGCGGCCGATACGGGAGTCGCCGCTGCGCCGGAAGACGAGGACGACGACGGCCGTGATGAGCAGCATCAGCAGGAAGTAGTTGGCGAACCGGCCGATGGTGAAGCCCGCGATGGTGTGCGGCGCGCCGAGGTCGAACCCGAGGATGGTGAGGTTCGGGATCGAGGAGATGCCGTTGGAGCCGTTGGTCAGGCTCGGTCCCGAGGTGCCGTCGAGGTTGTTGGCGGTGATGCGGAAGATCTCACCGAAGCCGAGCGTCACGATGGCCAGGTAGTCGCCGCGCAGTCGCAGCGTCGGGGCGCCGATGAGGACGCCGAAGACCAGCGAGGCCGCGGCGCCGACGAGGACGGCCGCCCAGAACGGGAAGTGCACACCGAACGGCGAGCTCGGGGAGCCGGAGACCAGGGCCGCGGCGTAGGCGCCGACACCGAGGAAGGCGACGTAACCGAGGTCGAGGAGGCCGGCGAGGCCGACGACGATGTTCAGGCCCAGGGCGACGGTGGCGAAGATCAGGATGTAGACGCCGATGGTCGCGTACTGGTCGTCGGTCTGGGTGAAGGGGAACAGGGCCGCCGCGATGAAGGCGCCCCAGACGGTGATCGTCTGGTGCCGCGAGGTGATCTGGGCGGCCTGGGCGACGAGACCGGACTTGTTCAGGGCGGCGAAGCCGAAGCCGGCCGTGATCAGGAAGCCGACGAAGAGCTCGTCGTACTGGGTGCCGATGCCGTACGTGAAGACGAGCAGGCCGAGCGCCATGACGACGGCGATGACCAGGATCTCGACGTAGGTCGGGAGCTTGCCGACGGGCCGCGGGGGACGGGCGGAGAAGGCGGTTTTGATGGTCTCCCACTCGTGGGAGGACTTGTTCTTGAACTGCTCCCAGGAGTCGTCGTCGGGGTCGATCGGGTCGGGCTCGGGGTGTTCGAACGGCAGGGCCAGGGCGCCGATGAACGCGGCGAGCGTGGCGATCGCCACCACGTAACCGCCCGGGTCGAGGTTGACGACGCCGCCGAGCTCGACGCTGATCGCGATGACCGTGTACCAGGCGGTGGCGAAGGCGGCCAGGGCGGCGAACTTGAGCGCCGCGTCACCGCCGGAGGGGACGACGTACTTCAGTCCCTTGACGCCCTGGCCGGCCAGCGCGAAGAGGGTGGTCAGCACGCCGCCGATGAGGACGAGGACCTGCAGGCCGCCCGGGTAGCCGTAGACCGTGAGGTCGCCGGGGAAGGCGGAGGTCCAGGTCCACGACATGAAGGTGGAGATGATGGTGAGTACGCCGCCGCCGACGGCGAGTGCGCGGCCGATGTGCGGCGGGATGCCGATGAGGCCGGCCGGGGCGGGAGCCGCGGGGGTGCCCGGGGTCTCGGGCGCGGTGGTCTGTGTGGTCATCGGTGTCACGCCCTGTCCGCGACGCGCTCGCCGAGCAGACCCTGTGGCCTGAAGAGGAGCACGAGGATGAGGAGTACGAAGGCCCAGACGTCTGCCCAGGACTGGCTGCCGAACTTTTCCATGCCCGGGATGTTGGAGATGTAGGCGGAGGCGAGGGTCTCGGCGATACCGAGGACGATGCCGCCGATCATGGCTCCGTAGATGTTGCCGATGCCGCCGAGGACGGCCGCGGTGAACGCCTTGAGGCCCAGGATGAAGCCCATACGGAAGTTGACCTCGCCGTACTTCAGGCCGTACGCGACGCCGCCGATCGCGGCGAAGGTGGCGCCGAGGGCGAAGGCGATCACGATGATGCGGTCGGTGTTGACACCCATGAGCTTGGCGGTGTCCGGGTCCTGGGCGGTGGCCTGCATACCGCGTCCGGTGCGGGTCTTCATGACGAAGTAGGCGAGGACGGCCATGCTGATGGGCGCGGCGACCAGCAGGAAGATGTCGCCGGTCTGGATGGTGACGTCACCGATGTGGAACGGCCCGCCGTCGATCTGCGGGAACGTCACGGAGGACTTCGCGTCGGGGTACCAGGCCCAGACCGCCTGCTGCAGGGCGAGCGAGAGGCCGATGGCGGTGATGAGGGGGGCGAGACGGGGTGCGTTGCGCAGGGGACGGTAGGCGAACCGTTCCGCCCCCACGGCGACCGCGACGGCGACGATGATGGCCCCGACGATCATCAGCGGCAGGGCGACCGCCATGGAGGTGCCGTCCGGCAGGACGTACAGGTAGACCGTCAGCGCGCCGAACGCTCCGGTCATGAAGATCTCGCCGTGGGCGAAGTTGATGAGCTGGACGATGCCATAGACCATCGTGTAGCCGATGGCGACCAGCCCGTACATGGATCCCAGTAGCAGGCCGTTGACCAGCTGCTGCGGCAGTTCGTTCACCGCATGTCCTCCGAGACTATTCGGATGATTTTCGACGGATGGAGCCGGATGCGAGAACGCGCGGGGCGCCAGTGGAACAGCGCCCCGCGCGGCTCGTGAGTGGTGCGGGAGTGGGGTCAGCCGGTGAAGGTACCGGACTTGACGGGCGCCCAGGCACCGTTCTTGACGGCGTAGACGGTGAGCTGCTTGTTGGTGGCGTCACCGAACTCGTCGAAGGAGACCTTGCCGGTCACTCCGTCGAAGGAGACGTTCTGCATGGCGGCGGTGACCTTGGCACGGGCGTCCGAGGGCAGCTTGCCGTTGTTGGCGTCGACGACCGACTTCACGGCCTGGATGATCGCCCAGGTCGAGTCGTAGGAGTAGCCGCCGTAGGCGCCGTACTCCTCCGAGTAGCCGCCCGCCTTGTAGTCCGAGACGAACTTCTTGGCGGAGGGCAGGGTCTCGACCGGCGCGCCGACCGAGGTGGCGAGGTCGCCGGTGCTCTTGGCCCCGGCCAGCTTGATGAAGGTCGGGTCGAAGATGCCGTCGCCGCCGGCCAGCGGGATGTTGGCACCGGCGGCCTTGATCTGCTTGCTGAGCGGGCCGGCCTGCGGGTACTCACCGCCGTAGTAGACGGCCTCGGCACCGGAGTTCTTCACCTGGGTGGCGACCGAGGAGAAGTCCTTGGTGTCGGGGTTGATGTGCTGGGTGCCGACGACCGTACCGCCGAGCTTCTTGTACTCCTGGGTGAAGGTGGCGGCGAGGCCGGCGCCGTAGGTCTTCTTGTCGTCGATGACGAAGACCTTCTTCTTCTTGGCCGTGTTGTAGATGTACTCGGCGGCGAACGGGCCCTGGATGGCGTCCGTGGTCGCGGTGCGGAAGTACGACTTGAACGGGCGGACCTTCTTGGTCTGCCAGGCGTCGCCCTGGGTGAGCGCCGGGTTGGTGTTGGCCGGGGAGACCTCGACCAGCTTCGCGTCGTCGAACACCTTCTGCATGGACTGCGCCACGGAGGAGTTCAGCGGGCCGACGACGCCCAGGACGCTCTTGTCGGCGACGAAGGCCGAGGCGTTCTGCTGGCCGGACGAGGCCTGAGCCTGGTCGTCCTTGGCGACGAGCTTGAAGGTGACCCCGCTGACGGTCTTGTCCTTGTTGGCCGTCTTGACGGCGAGGTCCGCGGAGTTCTTGATACCCAGGCCCAGCGCGGACAGGTCGCCGGTCAGCGGGGCGTCGACTCCGATGGTGACGGTGGTGCCGCCGCTGCCGGAGCTGCTCTTGTCGCCGCTGTCGCGCGAGCCGCAGGCGGTGAGGGTGAGTGCTCCCGCCGCCAGCGCGGCGGTGATGGCGATGAGCGAACGTTGACGCACGATCAGTCCTTTCCCTGGCACGGCCCTTCCCCGTGGAAGTGGCCGAGTCCCTGCGCCGTGCCGAAGTGCTTTTTCGGCTGCACGGTGACTGGCCGTGACTCTAAGCGGGTGGAGGAACCCGGGAGGAGGGTCTGGGGGAGGCTGTGACTCCTTCGTTATGACACGAGGTAATGCAGAGCGGTGCTCTGTGGGCAGTACAGCAGAATTCCGGCCGATTCGCCCAGTCCGCATTCTGAGAACCTGCAGGACCCGACGTGATCTGTCATGTGCTTCGAGGCTTTTGGTAATTACCTGGGACCGTGCTTGCAGATGCCTTGCAGGGCGGTGGAGAGGTGTTGCGCATAGCGCTGTCCGAGGATGTAACTGTGGACTTCCATTGCGCGCGTATTACGCAGAGTTACGTCCAGGAAAGGCAGTCCGGCGCTTTCTGGCGCTTTCCGGCAATCCGTGACGTGCATGGTGATCACGACGTTCCGTGTCTCGCCCGCCCGGGCCCGAAAGGGAGCGAGCGGTTCCGACGTCAGTGAGATCCCGGGGTAGGGCTGGCTGATCGAACGCACCGTGACCGGCGGGCCGGACTCGACACTCAGAGCGACCGCGAAGCTGAAGCTGCGGGGGCGCACCCCCTTCGGCGTGGCCACCGGTTCCAGATAGGTGACGTCCACGACCTGGGACGGGTACGGCGGCGCCGCGGGCGCCGGTGGGTGCGGCCGGGTCAGATACAGATATCCGCCGGCCGCGAGCAGGACGGCCACCACGGCCGCCGCCAGGGCGCCGCGGCGGTGCCGGTCGTACCACTGCCCGAACCGGCCGCGCGGGCGGCGGGGGAGCGAGGGGGAGTCCTCCTCCGAAAGATCCCGGGCACGGGTGCCCTCGCCGGGCTCGACGGGGCCGACGCCGCTCATGACCAGGGCCCGTTGCTCGGTCCGCCGGTGCGGTACCAGTCGCGGCAGCCCGCGCGCGCCTCGCGGCCGATCAGCTCGTCGGCCGCGCGGGCGCCGTGCCGCTTCTTCTCCACCCGGGCGGCGTCCACCACCTCGCGCAGGATGTCGTACTGCCCGTTGGACAGGCCCATCGTCTGGTAATCGCCGTAGCTGTGGCTGTCGAGCACCTCGCGCGACCAGTGCGCGACGACACGGGTGCACAGGTCCTCGGGCGAGGTGGTCGTCGCGGCCGGCGTGGGCGAGGTCGTGCGCCCGGCGGCCGAACCGCTCGCGGAGCCCGAGTCCCCGCACCCGGCGCACAGCCCGCCCGTCACCAGTACCAGCGCCAGCCCGCAGCCGAGCACGAGCCCCGGCCGGGTGGCTCCTCCCGTTCTCATGGCACGACGCTATGGCCTGATCGCCGGGTGCGGCCAGAGGTGGGCCGCTCTCAGCCCGCGGTGCCCGCCGGCACCTCGTCGCCCTGCCGCACGTCCCGCAGCAGGCAGGTCAGCCGAGCGGTGCAGACACGCCGCCCCTCCTCGTCGCTGATCACGATCTCGTACGTCGCCGTCGACCGCCCCCGGTGCACGGGCGTCGCCACCCCGGTCACCATCCCGGAGCGCACGCCCCGGTGGTGCGTGCAGTTCAGGTCGACGCCGACCGCGATCTTGGAGCTGCCGCCGTGCAGCATCGACCCGACGGAACCGAGCGTCTCGGCGAGCACGGCGGAGGCGCCGCCGTGCAGCAGTCCGTAGGGCTGGGTGTTGCCCTCCACCGGCATGGTGCCGACGACACGGTCGGCGGAGGCCTCCACGATCTCCACGCCCATGCGCGTCCCGAGATGTCCGGCGGAGAACAGGGCCGGCAGGTCCACGCCGAGGGCGGCGTACTCGTCGATGACCTCCTGCGGGAACCTCACATGCTGCTGTTCGCCCATGGGCCGTGCTCCGTTCGTCCGTGATCAGCCGTGCAGCCTGACTGAGCAAACGCTCAGTCGGTCGACGATTGTTCCAGACGCACGACCACGGACTTGCTGGCCGGGGTATTGCTGGTGTCCGCGGTGTGATCCAGGGGGACCAGGACGTTGGTCTCCGGGTAGTAGGCGGCCGCACATCCCCGCGCCGTCGGGTAGTGCACCACCCGGAAGCCCGGCGCCCGCCGCTCCACCCCGTCCCGCCACTCGCTGACGAGATCGACGTACGAACCGTCGGCGACCCCCAGCGTCCGCGCGTCCTCCGGGTTGACCAGGACCACCCGGCGGCCGTTGCGGATGCCCCGGTAGCGGTCGTCGAGGCCGTAGATCGTGGTGTTGTACTGGTCGTGCGAGCGCAGCGTCTGCAGCAGCAGCCGGCCCTCGGGCAGCCCGGGGTACTCCACGGGGGCCGCCGTGAAGTTCGCCTTCCCGGTCTTCGTGGGGAAGCGGCGCTCGTCGCGCGGGGCGTGCGGGAGCGCGAAGCCGCCGGGACGCGACACGCGCGCGTTGAAGTCCTGGAAACCGGGGACCACACGCGCGATGCGGTCGCGGATCGTGGCGTAGTCCTTCTCGAAGTCCTCCCACGGCACCGTGCTGCCCTCGCCCAGGACGCGGCGGGCCAGACGGCACACGATGGCGGGCTCGGACAGCAGATGCCCGCCGGCCGGCTCCAGGCGGCCACGGGAGGCGTGCACCATGCCCATGGAGTCCTCGACGGTCACGAACTGCTCGCCGCCGCCCTGCAGATCCCGCTCGGTACGGCCGAGGGTCGGCAGGATCAGGGCACGCGCGCCCGTGACCACGTGCGAGCGGTTCAGCTTGGTCGACACGTGCACCGTGAGGCGGGCGCGCCGCATGGCGGCCTCCGTGACCTCGGTGTCGGGGGAGGCGGAGACGAAGTTGCCGCCCATGGCGAAGAAGACCTTCGCCCGGCCGTCCCGCAGCGCCCGGATGGCCTCGACGACGTCGAAGCCGTGCTCACGGGGCGGCGCGAAGCCGAACTCCTTCTCCAAGGCGTCCAGGAAGGCGGGCGCGGGGCGCTCGAAGATGCCCATGGTGCGGTCGCCCTGCACGTTCGAGTGACCGCGCACCGGGCACACGCCCGCGCCGGGACGGCCGATGTTGCCGCGCAGCAGGAGGAAGTTGACCACCTCGCGGATGGTCGGCACGGAGTGCTTGTGCTGCGTCAGCCCCATCGCCCAGCACACGATGGTGCGCTTCGAGGCGAGCACCATGCCGAGGGCCCGCTCGATCTCCTCGCGGGTGAGACCGGTCGCGGCGAGCGTCTCGTCCCAGTCCGCGGCCTCCGCCGCCGCCGCGAACTCCTCGTAGCCATGCGTGTGTTCGCGGACGAACTCCTCGTCGACCGCGCCCTGCGTCTCGAGGATCAGCTTGTTGAGGAGCCGGAAGAGGGCCTGGTCGCCGCCGATGCGGATCTGCAGGAACAGATCGGTGAGGGCGGCCCCCTTGAGCACGCCCTGCGGCGTCTGCGGGTTCTTGAACCGCTCCATACCGGCCTCGGGCAGCGGGTTGACGGTGATGATCCGGGCGCCGCCCGCCTTGGCCTTCTCCAGGGCGGTGAGCATGCGCGGATGGTTCGTGCCCGGGTTCTGCCCGGCCACGATGATCAGGTCCGCCTTGTACAGATCCTCCAGCAGGACGCTGCCCTTGCCGATGCCGATCGTCTCCGACAGCGCCGACCCGGACGACTCGTGGCACATGTTCGAGCAGTCCGGCAGGTTGTTGGTGCCGAGCTCGCGCGCGAACAACTGGTAGAGGAACGCCGCTTCGTTGCTGGTGCGGCCCGAGGTGTAGAAGACCGCCTCGTCCGGGGAGCCGAGCGCGGCGATCTCCTCGGCGACGATGTCGAAGGCCCGCTCCCAGCTCACCGGCTCGTACCGGTCCCCGCCCTCGGGCAGGTACACGGGATGCGTCAGCCGCCCCTGCTGGCCCAGCCAGTACCCGCTCCTGCCCGCCAGGTCGGCCACGGTGTGCGCGGCGAAGAACTCCGGGGTGACCCGGCGCAGGGTGGCCTCCTCGGCCACCGCCTTCGCGCCGTTCTCGCAGAACTCCGCCGTGTGCCGGTGCTCCGGCTCCGGCCAGGCGCAGCCCGGGCAGTCGAAGCCGTCCTTCTGGTTGACGTTCAGCAGCGTCAGCATCGTGCGCCGCACGCCCATCTGCCGCTGTGCCATGCGCAGGGTGTGTCCGATGGCCGGAAGTCCCGCCGCCGCGTGCTTGGGCTCGGCGACCTGCGGCGCGTCCTGAACCGGATCGCTCTTGGGCGGCTTGGTGGCCATGGCGCCATCTCCTTCACCTGCACATGTGGGTACGCCTTCGATCCTCGCACGCGCCGCCGACAGTGCCGCCGAAGGTGCCGCGACCCCCGATGGCGGCCGACTGTCAGTGGCACGTGGCAGGATCGGGTCCGTGGCAGAGACAGCATCGAAGAAGACCGAGACGACCCCCGGCGGCAAGCGGCCCCGCCTCATGCTCATGGACGGGCACTCGCTGGCGTACCGCGCGTTCTTCGCGCTGCCCGCGGAGAACTTCACGACGGCGACGGGCCAGCCGACGAACGCGATCTACGGCTTCGCGTCGATGCTGGCCAACACCCTGCGTGACGAGGAGCCCACGCACTTCGCGGTGGCCTTCGACGTCTCCCGCAAGACCTGGCGCTCCGAGGAGTTCACCGAGTACAAGGCGAACCGCTCCAAGACGCCGGACGAGTTCAGGGGCCAGGTCGAGCTGATCGGCGAGCTCCTGGACACCATGCACGTCTCGCGTTTCGCGGTCGACGGCTTCGAGGCCGACGACGTCATCGCCACCCTCGCCACCCAGGCCGAGGCCGAGGGCTTCGAGGTGTTGATCGTCACCGGCGACCGAGACTCCTTCCAGCTGGTCACCGAGCACACCACGGTGCTGTACCCGACGAAGGGCGTCTCGGAGCTGACCCGGTTCACTCCGGAGAAGGTCTTCGAGAAGTACGGCTTGACGCCGGCGCAGTACCCGGACTTCGCGGCCCTGCGCGGCGACCCGTCCGACAACCTGCCGGGCATCCCGGGCGTCGGCGAGAAGACGGCCGCGAAGTGGATCAACCAGTTCGGCTCCTTCGCCGACCTGGTGGAGCGCGTCGACGAGGTCAAGGGCAAGGCCGGCCAGAACCTCCGCGACCACCTGGAGGCCGTCAAGCTCAACCGCCGCCTGACCGAGATGGTGCGCACGGTGGAACTGCCCAGGACGGTCACCGACCTGGAGCGCGCCCCGTACGACCGCAAGGCCCTCGCGATGGTCCTGGACACCCTGGAGATCAGGAACCCGTCCCTGCGCGAGCGACTGCTGGCCGTCGACCCGGGCGCCGCCCAGGCCGAGGAGACCCCGGTGATCGCCGACGGCGTGGAGCTGGACGGCACGGTCCTCGGCACCGGCGAGCTCGCCCCCTGGCTCGCCGCGCACGCGGACGCGCCCCTCGGCGTGGCCACCGTCGACACCTGGGCGCTCGGCACCGGATCGGTCGCCGAGGTCGCCCTCGCCACGGCCGACGGCCCGGCGGCCTGGTTCGACCCGTCCCAGCTGGACGAGGCCGACGAGACGGCATGGGTCGCCTGGCTGGCGGACGAGGCGAAGACCAAGGTCCTCCACAACGCCAAGGGCGCCATGCGCGTGTTCGCCGAGCACGGCTGGAGCGTCGCCGGCGTCTCCATGGACACCGCGCTCGCCGCCTACCTGGTCAAGCCGGGCCGCCGCTCCTTCGACCTGGACGCGCTGTCCCTGGAGTACCTGGGCCGCGAGCTGGCCCCGGCCGCGGCCGCCGACGGCCAGCTGGCCTTCGGCACGGACGACGGCGCCGAGGCCGAGGCCCTGATGATCCAGGCCCGCGCCGTCCTGGACCTCGGACAGGCCTTCACCGGCCGCCTTCAGGAGGTGGGCGCGGCAGACCTCCTCCAGGACATGGAGCTGCCCACCTCCGCGCTCCTGGCCCGCATGGAGCGGCACGGCATCGCGGCCGACCGCGCCCACCTCGAGGCGATGGAGCAGATGTTCGCGGGCGCCGTCCAGCAGGCGGTGAAGGAGGCGCACGCGGCGGCGGGACACGAGTTCAACCTGGGCTCGCCCAAGCAGCTCCAGGAGGTCCTCTTCGGCGAGCTGGCCCTGCCCAAGACCAAGAAGACGAAGACCGGCTACACCACCGACGCGGACGCCCTCGCCTGGCTCGCCACCCAGACGGACAACGAACTCCCGGTGATCATGCTCCGCCACCGCGAGCAGGCGAAGCTCCGCGTCACGGTCGAGGGCCTGATCAAGACCATCGCGGCGGACGGCCGCATCCACACCACCTTCAACCAGACCGTCGCCGCGACCGGCCGCCTCTCCTCCACCGACCCGAACCTGCAGAACATCCCGGTCCGCACGGACGAGGGCCGGGCCATCCGCCGGGGCTTCGTCGTCGGCGAGGACTTCGAGTCCCTCATGACGGCCGACTACAGCCAGATCGAACTGCGCGTGATGGCCCACCTCTCCGAGGACGCGGGCCTCATCGAGGCCTTCACCTCGGGCGAGGACCTGCACACCACGGCCGCCTCACAGGTCTTCGCGGTCGAGCAGACCGCGGTCGACGCGGAGATGCGCCGCAAGATCAAGGCGATGTCGTACGGCCTCGCCTACGGCCTGTCGGCCTTCGGCCTCTCCCAGCAGCTGAACATCGACGCCGGCGAGGCCCGGGCCCTGATGGACGCGTACTTCGAGCGCTTCGGCGGCGTCCGGGACTATCTGCGCCGGGTCGTCGACGAGGCACGGGCCACCGGCTACACGGCCACCCTGTTCGGCCGCCGCCGCTACCTGCCCGACCTCAACAGCGACAACCGCCAGCGCCGCGAGGCGGCCGAGCGCATGGCCCTCAACGCCCCCATCCAGGGCACGGCGGCCGACATCGTCAAGATCGCCATGCTCCGCGTGGACGGCGCCCTGCGCGAGGCCGACCTGAAGTCCCGCATGCTCCTCCAGGTCCACGACGAAATCGTCCTGGAGATCGCCCCCGGCGAGCGCACCCACGTCGAAGAACTGGTCCGCCGCGAAATGTCCGACGCGGTCCACCTCAGGGTCCCCCTGGGCGTCTCGGTGGGCGCGGGCCCGGACTGGGAATCAGCAGCCCACTGACGGCCCACTGACGACTACACCCCCCGGCCCGCACTCGCACCCGCCCACGCGCGGGAGCGGGTCGTGGGGGTGCGGCGCAGCCCGCCGCGTGCGCTTCCTGCAGACGTTCCACTTCTCCAGCAGCCAGACGCCCCGTGGGCGGCGGGCTCGCCGCACCTCCACGACCCCGACCCGCCCCCCGGCCCCTTGGCTGCCAGGCGCAGCCCCCGTCACCCACGTGGCCCCCGCGAACACGCCCTCCGGCACCCCCGCCGTCAGGATGCGGGCATGGGTATACGCATGCTCAACCGCCGCACGGCGAAAGCGCAGGCACATGCCGACCCGGCGCCCGCCGAGCCGTCCACGCCGGTCCCGGTCTTCGCGGCCGACGCAAGCACCGCCCGCATCCCGACAGACCTGGCGACAACCCTGCGCCGCCGCGCGACGACCCTGTACCGCCGCGCGAGAACCCTGCGCCGTCGCGCGACGACCCTGTACCGCACCGCGGCACACCTGGCCGGCCTGCTCACCGACCGCCTTCCGCGCCGCCCCGGCCCACGCCGACCACGCTGACCGGCTCCGGGCCGCCGTCCGCACCCCGCACCGGACGCCACACCCGCACGCCGATCGCGTAGAGCAGCACCCCCAGCACCAGCCCGGCCCCCACCCCGAAGCACAGCGTCGGAATCAGCTCCCAGGGCCGAGCCCGCGCCCCCCACTCCCCCCACCACACGGTGGCCCGCCGCGCCCCGGCCGCGACCGCACACCCCGCGATCACACCCCAGGCCCACCACCGATCCCGCCCCGCCAGCACGGGCACCGAAGAACACGCCGGCCCCAAAACGTCCACCCGCACCCGGCGCAGGGCCCGAACCCCCCACACCCCGATCACCACGGCCGCCAGCACCGACCCCCCGTACTGCAGATACCAGTACAGCGGCGACCCCGCGATCTCCGTCCCCAGCACGGGAAACCACCGCATCCCCCACCGGTCGGCATGCGTGAACGCATCCCACACCACATGCGTCAGCGCCCCCAGAACCGCCGACGCGTACCACCGCACCGCCACCCCCGCCGCGACCCGCGAGCGCGGCACCCCGCACCGCAACAGCACGGCCGGCCGCGCCTGCAGGCCCCGCGGAAGCAACGCCACCAACGGCTCGCGCACCAGCAGCCACAGCCCGACCAGCACCCAGGCCACGACCACGTCGACGGTGAACACGCCGGCGAACGAATGGGTTAAGCCGCCGAAGTCCATCGCACCGGGCACGGCACTCGCCGCGAAGTAGGTCATGTCGGGGGAGAAGGATCCGGCCACGAGCACGGCCGGAACCAGCCGCCCCCGCCCGCTTCCGTCGCCGCGCACAACGGGCAGGACGGCCGCCGCATGGCTCAGGGTGAACGGCAACAGGGCTCCTCGTGAAAGACGTCGACCGGTCTGCCACCGGCCGTAGATGGCCATCTGGTGAATGGCGGGCACGAACGGGTGCCCACGGCAAGCAAGTTGTCGTAGGGTCGCCTGGGTCACAGCAGGGCACCGGGCTGCTCGGCAGAACAAAGAACCGGAAAGCACAACAGAAGCACAGAACACCAGCACCGAGCAGGCGAAGAAAAGAACACGGAATCGCCCCACAAGGGCAACCAGCCCCGTGGGTCGATCGTCACATCAAGGCGAGCAGGCAGACAGAGAAGGGCGCTCGGGCGTCCACGGGAGGGGTTCACTCTATGGCGGCGCAATTCGGCAGGAGGCTGGCCAAGGGAGCGGCGACCACCGCCGTGGCGGCGCTGGCGGTCGCGGCCCTGTCCGCGTCGCAGGCGCCCGGAGTCACGGTCGACGGCCACGGCAGACAGACCGCTTCGGACGCCACGCCGACACCCGACGCGACCGCCGACGCCGGTTCGGCGACCGGCAACTCGCCGTACTACACGGACCTGCCGCCGCTCAACAGCCCCAACCCCAGCCCCTCGCCGTCCGCGTCGGGCACCCCCGTGGTCCAGGGCAGCGGTGAGGCGGGCATCCCCGCGACCGTCCTCGACGCCTACAAGAAGGCGGAGACGGCCATGCGGGCGGCCAAGCCGGGCTGCAACCTGCCGTGGCAACTCCTCGCCGCCATCGGCAAGGTCGAGTCGGGACAGGCCCGCGGCGGCCGCGTCAGCGCGGACGGCACCACGCTCTCCCCGATCCTCGGCCCGCAGCTCGACGGCAACGGCTTCGCGCTGATCAAGGACACCGACGGCGGCAAGTACGACGGCAACAGCTCCTACGACCAGGCCGTCGGGCCCATGCAGTTCATCCCGTCCACCTGGGCCTGGGCCGGCCGCGACGGCAACGGGGACGGCAAGAAGGACCCCAACAACGTCTACGACGCCGCCCTCGCCGCCGCCCACTACCTGTGCCGCGACAACTGGGACCTGTCGAACCAGACGGACCTCAACAGCGCGATCCTCAGCTACAACAACTCGCAGGACTATCTGAACACCGTCCTGTCGTGGCTGGAGTACTACCGCAAGGGCACCCACTCCATCCCGGACGGCACCGGCACGGTTCCGTCGAACCGCAGCGACAGCGGCGGCAACAAGACCACCTCCAAGCCGTCGACGCCCAAGCCGCCGACCGGCAAGCCCTCCACGCCGGGCACGAGTCCCAGCCCGACGCCGGGCGGTGGCAATGGCGGCAGCCCGAGCCCGTCAACGCCGCCGTCCCCGCCCGCCACGCCCACCGACACGGTGGACCACCTGGCGGACGCGGGCACCGCGAAGCTCACCGCCATGGCGGGCGACCAGTTCACCAAGAAGATCAGCACCAAGGCCGTCACCAAGGCGGGCAAGACCGTCGCCAAGGTCCGGGTCCGCTTCACGATCGTCGGCGACACCGACACCACCTTCGCCGGCGGAGAGAGCGTGGCCACCATCGTCACCAACGCCTCCGGCGTGGCCGTGGCACCCGCGCTGCAGGCCGGCGAGAAGACCGGTGACCTCACCGTCCGCGCGACGGTCGTCGGCCGCGCGGTCGCCGCCCTGGACTACGGGGCCACCGTCACCGAGCGCGTCGCCGACACGCTCGCCCGCACCGGCGACACCGCGCTCACCTGCACACCGGGCGGCGAGTTCGCCGACCAGGTCGAGGTGAAGGCCACCTACAAGAGCGCCGTCGCGGACAAGGTCGCGGTCACCGCCACGCTGATCAAGTCCAAGGACGACGCGACCGAGAACGACAAGGGCCCCTACTTCAAGGACGCGGACGGCAAGACCGTACGCACCCTCACGGGCCTGAAGACGGACGCGGACGGCAAGCTCCAGCTGCCCAAGATGTACGCGGACGACACCACGGGCACGTTCGTCCTGCGCATCACCACCGCGGGCGGTGCCACGCTCGACGTCCAGCTGACCGTGGCGGCGGCCGACACCTCGGCGAGCCCGTCGCCCAGCCCGTCGGCGAGCGCGAGTTCGTAGGCGGCGCCACCACCCCGTCCTCGACGACGACTACGGCGCCCCTCCTCGGAGGGGCGCCGTAGTCGTGCGCGACCTGTTCTCATCTCGCCCGCCCGTTGCTACGGTGCCGGATCTGACGAAGTATCAGCTCCAGGTTCCCCTCCAAGCCGTCGGGAGGCAGGCATGCGCGCCCTGATCGCCGCCGCGACCGGTCTCGCCGTCGCGTTCGCGCTGGTCCTCACGATCACCGCGATGGGGACCGCAACGGGAAAGACGTCGCCGAAGCCGCTGCTGACGACGGTGCCCGCACACCCGTAGCCGTCCGCCCGGGAGGCCGAGATGCGCCGCAAGGCCAGTCTGGTCCTGCTCGCCTTCGCCGTGTTCTTCGCGGCCCTGTCCCCGCTGCTGCGCTGGTACGCCTTCCCACGCCTGGCCAAGATCCCGGCCGGCCAGTACCAGGACATGGTCCTGGAGGCGAAGAACGCGACCCTCCTCGACTACGGCACGATGAAGGCGAAGAAGGTCTCCAAGGTCACCATCGTGCAGACCCTCAAGGGCGACGTGGCGGCCGCGAAGAGGATCGGCAGCGCGGCGGGCCGGGACGTCGTCGTCTGGGACGGTCTGTCCTACGTCCAGGGGCCCGACGGCAAGATGGTCTCCGAGATCCCCGAGCGCTACATCTTCGACGCCCACAGCCAGGCCCCGGTCCACGCCACCGGCGAGATGGTCGACGGCGACCCGGTGAAGCGGACCGGCATCGAGTTCAAGTGGCCCTTCCTGACGCAGAAGAGGGACTACGAGTACTTCGACGCCCAGACCCGCACCACCAACCCCATCCACTACAAGGGCACCCAGGACTTCCGCGGGGTGAAGGTCTACTACTTCGAGCAGACCATCCCCTGGACCAAGGTCCCCTTCCCCAAGACCATGCCGGTCAAGGGCATCACCCCCGAGTCGGTCGCCAAGACCGGCACCACCCGCTGGTACACCACCGTCCGCAGGTTCTGGGTCGAGCCCGTCACCGGCGCCCCCGTCTACGGCGAGGAGATCCACAAGGAGGAGCTGCGCGGCGGCACCCTGCTCGGTGGCCGGGACAAGGTGACGGCCTTCGCCGGTCACGTGAAGATGCGCGAGGACTACATCAGGCACACGGTCGCGCTGGTCAAGTCCAACCGCACCCTCGTCCTGCTGATGACCTCGTACCTCCCCTGGGGCTTCCTCGTCCTCGGCACCCTGCTGCTCGCCCTCTCCCTGTGGCTGGAGGCCCGCGGCCGCCGCCCGGCCGACCCGGCACGCGCCGAGTCCGCCGCGCCCGAACCCGTCAGCGCCTGAGCCGCGCGTTGGTGTGCCGCGTCGGCTCGGCGGTCGCCGGGTCCTCGGGCCACGGATGCTTCGGATACCGGCCGCGCAGCTCGGCGCGCACGCCCTTGTAGCCGTCCCTCCAGAAGGAGGCGAGGTCGGCGGTGACGGCGACGGGCCGCCCGGCGGGGGAGAGGAGGTGCACGAGCAACGGCACGCCCGCCACCGCGGGCGACTCGTGCAGACCGAACATCTCCTGCAACTTCACGGCGAGGACGGGCTGTTCGGGATTGCCGTAGTCGATCCGGATCCTGGACCCACTCGGTACGGCGATGCGCTCGGGCGCCAGCTCGTCGAGCCGCCCGGCCTGGCCGGAGGCCCAGGGCAGCAGGCGGGCGAGCGCCTGTCCCGCGTCGATCCGTCCCAGGTCGGCCCGCCGCCGCGCCCGCCCCAGCTCGGGCTCCAGCCACTCGTCCACGCGCGCGTGGAGCGCGTCGTCGCCGACGTCGGGCCACGGCTCCCCGAGACGCAGCCGCAGAAAGGCGAGCCGCCGACGCAGTACGACGGCCTCCGGCGACCACCGCAGCAGCCCGAACCCCTCCTCCCGCAGCCCCTCCAGAAGCGCACTTCGTACGAGGCCGGGGTCGGCGTCCGGCAAGGGCCGCACCGCGAGCTCGATCGCCCCCAGCCGCCGCACACTCCGCGCCACGACGTCCCCGTCGGCCCAGCGCACCTCCTGCGCCTCGGCGTACAGGGAGCCGGCGGCGCGCCGCGCCAGGTCCTCGTCGATCACGGCCGCGAGCCGCACGCGCGCGTGCCCCTTGCCGACGGGACGGTCCGCCACGGCGACCGCGATCCAGGGCGCCCCACGCAGCGGACTGCCGTCACCGAGCTCGGCCCGGGTGCCGGAGGCCATGAGCCAGGACCCCCCATCGGCCTTGGCGACCCGCTCAGGAAAGGCCAGCGCCACCACAAGCCCCACGAGCCGGTCGTCCGCCCAGCTCGCCAGTGAGGGGTCGTCCGTGCCCGGCGTCGACGCCCCCTCCGCGTTCGCCCGGAGTCGCCGTACCTCCGTGCGCCAGCGGGCGGCGTACGGGTCGCCGGCTCGGCGGGCGGTTCGCAGGGCGGCTGTCAGGTCGTCGCCGTACTCGCGGGGTGGTTCCTCCGACAGGAGCGCCACCACCTCGGCGCCCTGACCGGAGGTGTCCAGGAGCGCTCGGCCCAGGCGTGGGTGCAGGCCCAGGCGGGCCAGGGCGGCTCCCCGTCGCGTGGCGCGACCGTCGGCGTCCACCGCGCCCACCGCCGTCAGGACGGCCCGTGCCGCCGCCATCGCCCCGCCCGGCGGCGGATCCAGCAGCGCCAGCCCGGACGCCTCCGGATCGCCCCAGCACGCCGCCTGCAGCGCGAACGCCGTCAGGTCGGCCACCTTTATCTCCGGCGCCGGGAAACGCGGCAGCCGCGCGTCCTCGGCCTCCGCCCAGCAGCGGTACACCGCACCCGGCGCCTCACGCCCGGCCCGCCCCGCCCGCTGCCGCCCGGCGGCCTGCGAGGCCCGTACCGTCGTCAGCGCGCTCAGCCCCCGCGCGTGGTCGACGCGCGGCTCACGCGACAGCCCCGAGTCGACGACCACCCGTACACCCGGAACCGTCAGCGACGACTCCGCCACCGAGGTCGCCAGCACCACCCGGCGCCGGGTGCCGGGGGAGAGCACCGCGTCCTGCACGGCGGCCGGCGCGCGCCCGTGCACCTGGAGCACCTCGGCGCCGCCCAGGTCCCCCAACTGCCCGGCCACGCGCGCGATCTCGCCCACGCCCGGCAGGAAGCACAGCACGTCCCCGTCCCGCTCGGCCAGCGCCCGCCGCACCGTCGACGCCACATGCGCCAGCAGCGCCGGGTCCACCCGCATGCCGTGCGGCGGCCGCACGGGCCGGGCCGGCGGCGACCAGATCACCTCGACCGGGTACGAGACGCCCTCCGCCTCGATCACCGGCGCCCCGCCCAGCAGCCGCGCCCACCCCTGCGCGTCCGTGGTCGCCGACGCCGCCACCAGCCGCAGCTCGGGCCGCAGCGTCTCGCGGACGTCCCACAGGAAGGCCGCCACGGTGTCGGCGTCCAGGTGCCGCTCGTGGCACTCGTCGAGCACCACCACGTCCACCCCGGCCAGCTCCTGGTCCCGCTGCAGCCGTTGCAGCAGCACACCGGTCGTGACGACCTCCACGCGCGTGTGCCGCCCGACCACCCGCTCGCCGCGCACCGTGTACCCGACGCTCTCGCCGGGCCGCTCGCCCAGCAGCCACGCCATCCGCCGCGCGGCGGCACGGACGGCGATGCGGCGCGGCTCCGCCACGACCACGCGACGGGCCCCGCCCCGCCCGAGCAGCCCGGCCAGCTCCAGCGGCACCAGCGTCGTCTTGCCGGTGCCCGGAGGGGCCACGAGAACGGCCGTGCCGTGCCCCTCCAGGGCGTCGTCGAGAGCGGGCAGCGCCGCGCGAACGGGCAGCGCGTCCAGGGCGTCGTAACGGATCACACGTTCAGTCTCGTACGCAGACGAAGATCGCCGTCCCCGGGATCAGGTTCCCGCGCAGCGGCGACCAGCCGCCCCACTCCGAGGTGTTCCAGGCAGGCCACTCCGGCTCGACCAGGTCGACGAGCCGGAAGCCGCCCGCCACCACGTCCCGGACCCGGTCGCCGATCGTCCGGTGGTGCTCCACGTAGACC
This sequence comes from Streptomyces sp. C1-1, assembly GCF_050214755.1. NCBI lineage: Bacteria > Bacillati > Actinomycetota > Actinomycetes > Kitasatosporales > Streptomycetaceae > Streptomyces > Streptomyces sp. C1-1. The sequence continues at coordinate 7,468,627 of NZ_CP189826.1, forward strand.
GCGCGGCCCTCCTCGTCCTGCTCGACGTACGGGGTGCGGTCGAAGTAGGAGGCCGACACGCTCAGCCCCTCCGGTCCCGGCTCGTCCGGGAAGGCCCAGCGGATCGGGTGGGTCACCGAGAAGACGAACCGCCCGCCCGGGCGCAGCACCCGCCGCACCTCCGTCAGTACCCGTACCGGGTCGGCGACGAAGGGCAGCGCCCCGTACGCCGAGCACGCCAGGTCGAAGGACGCGTCCGCGAAGGGCAGCGCGCCGGCGTCCGCGCACACCAGGGGGAACGCGCCGCCGATGCGCAGGGCGTGCTGCAGCTGGCGGTGCGAGATGTCCAGGGCCACCGGGCGGGCGCCGTGCGCGGCCAGCCAGCGCGAGCACTGGGCGGCGCCCGCGCCGATCTCCAGGACGTCCCGGCCCTTCAGGTCCTCCGGCGGACCCAGCAGCTCGGCCTCCACCTCGTCGAGCCCCTCGGGGCCCCACACGAAGCGGTCGTCGCCCAGGAACGTGCCGTGCTCGACCTGGTACTCGTCGGCGTTCCGGTCCCACCAGCCCCGGTTGGCCCGGGCGCTCTCCGCGACACCGGCCGTGCGCCGGGTGGCCTCGGGCTCGACCTCGTGCTCCGACTCGTGGCCGGGCCGGTGCACGGACTCGTGGCCGGACTCGTGCTCGGAAGAAACGGACTCTTGGATGATCGGCTCCCTCGTCGTACTCTTCCCTCCAACCCGACGCCCACGGGTGTCACGGAAGGGGTGTCGCAGGCCTGCGTGGCCTCGCGAGACAGTTCTTGTGCCGGGTATGGGGCGATCCGCCCCGGGTGTGCGCCTTCGCGCATTGACCCTGCCCGGCTGCCCCCGTATGCTACAAGTTGCGCTGCGGGCCTGCGCACCTCAGACGTAGCAGGCTGCGCTCGCATCTGTTGTATGTCCCCTCGGTTGTCGAGGCGCCATCACCGATTTCGGTGGGGCGCTTCCTTGGCTGTCCGGCTTCTTCAGAGCGAAACGGGCTCCCGGCGTAAGCAGTACCTACGACTTCAATGTCCGTACCGGAGCCCTTTCCCACATGACGAGCAGCACCGAGACCACCGCCACCACCCCGCAGGTAGCGGTCAACGACATCGGTAACGAGGAAGCCTTCCTCGCCGCGATCGACGAGACGATCAAGTACTTCAACGACGGCGACATCGTCGACGGCGTCATCGTGAAGGTCGACCGGGACGAGGTCCTGCTCGACATCGGTTACAAGACCGAAGGCGTTATCCCGAGCCGCGAGCTCTCGATCAAGCACGACGTCGACCCCAACGAGGTCGTCGCCGTCGGTGACGAGATCGAGGCCCTTGTTCTCCAGAAGGAGGACAAGGAAGGCCGCCTGATCCTCTCGAAGAAGCGCGCCCAGTACGAGCGTGCCTGGGGCACCATCGAGAAGATCAAGGAAGAGGACGGGATCGTCACCGGTACCGTCATCGAGGTCGTCAAGGGTGGTCTCATCCTCGACATCGGCCTCCGTGGCTTCCTCCCGGCCTCCCTGGTCGAGATGCGCCGCGTTCGCGACCTCCAGCCCTACGTGGGCAAGGAGCTCGAGGCCAAGATCATCGAGCTGGACAAGAACCGCAACAACGTGGTCCTGTCCCGCCGTGCCTGGCTGGAGCAGACCCAGTCCGAGGTCCGCCAGACGTTCCTCACGACCCTCCAGAAGGGTCAGGTCCGCTCCGGCGTGGTCTCCTCGATCGTCAACTTCGGTGCCTTCGTGGACCTGGGTGGCGTCGACGGTCTGGTCCACGTCTCCGAGCTGTCCTGGAAGCACATCGACCACCCCTCCGAGGTCGTCGAGGTCGGCCAGGAGGTCACGGTCGAGGTCCTCGACGTCGACATGGACCGCGAGCGCGTCTCCCTGTCGCTGAAGGCGACCCAGGAAGACCCGTGGCAGCAGTTCGCCCGCACCCACCAGATCGGCCAGGTCGTGCCCGGCAAGGTCACGAAGCTGGTTCCGTTCGGTGCGTTCGTCCGCGTGGACGAGGGCATCGAGGGTCTGGTCCACATCTCCGAGCTGGCCGAGCGCCACGTGGAGATCCCGGAGCAGGTCGTCCAGGTCAACGACGAGATCTTCGTCAAGGTCATCGACATCGACCTCGAGCGCCGTCGCATCAGCCTCTCGCTGAAGCAGGCCAACGAGTCCTTCGGTGCCGACCCGGCCTCGGTGGAGTTCGACCCGACCCTGTACGGCATGGCCGCGTCCTACGACGACCAGGGCAACTACATCTACCCCGAGGGCTTCGACCCCGAGACCAACGACTGGCTCGAGGGCTACGAGAAGCAGCGCGAGGAGTGGGAGCGCCAGTACGCCGAGGCGCAGACCCGCTTCGAGCAGCACCAGCAGCAGGTCATCAAGAGCCGCGAGGCCGACGCTGCCGCTGCCGCCGAGGGTGGCGACGCCGCCGGTGCGGCTCCGGCCGCGGGTGGCGGTTCGTACTCCTCCGAGGGTGCGGACACCTCCGGTGCGCTGGCTTCCGACGAGGCGCTCGCCGCGCTTCGCGAGAAGCTCGCGGGTGGCCAGAGCTGAACGCTTGCCGCTGAGGCATAGCCGGTAACTGAGGGGCCGTACCTTTCGAGGTGCGGCCCCTTGGCGTTGCCCCCGGCTTGTGGTTCGGCTGCCCGGCCGGCGGGGGCTTGTCGCGCAGTTCCCCGCGCCCCTCGACGGCGTGGCGGTGCCCTTGGCCGGGAAAAGGCCGTGAGAGAGGGCTGATCAGGGGCGTGAGCGGGAATGCCCCTGCTCCAGGGGGCGTTGATGTGTACGAACACGAGGAGGAGCGGTCACTGTGCTTGATCCGCAGGGTTTGTACGCATGGGAGCCGAAGGGCCTGGCAGTCGTCGACATGGCGCTCGCCCAGGAGTCGGCCGGCCTTGTCATGCTCTACCACTTCGACGGATACATCGACGCGGGCGAGACCGGCGACCAGATCGTCGAGCGGCTTCTCGACTCGCTGCCCCACCAGGTCGTCGCCCGCTTCGACCACGACCGGCTCGTGGACTACCGCGCCCGCCGCCCGCTGCTGACCTTCGAGCGCGACCGGTGGACCGAGTACGAGGAGCCGAGCATCGACGTCCGGCTGGTCCAGGACGCCACCGGGGCGCCCTTCCTGCTGCTGTCGGGCCCGGAGCCGGACGTGGAGTGGGAGCGCTTCGCGAAGGCCGTCGAGCAGATCGTGGAGCGGCTCGGCGTACGCCTGGCCGTGAACTTCCACGGCATCCCGATGGGCGTCCCGCACACCCGCCCCGTCGGCCTGACCCCGCACGGCAACCGCGGCGACCTGGTTCCCGGGCACCGCAGCCCCTTCGACGAGGCGCAGGTCCCCGGCAGCGCGGAGTCCCTCGTGGAGTACCGCCTGATGCAGGCCGGGCACGACGTCCTGGGCGTCGCCGCGCACGTCCCGCACTACATCGCCCGCTCCCCGTACCCGGACGCGGCGCTGACCGTCCTGGAGGCCATCACGGCCGCCACCGGCCTGGTCCTCCCGGGCATCGCGCACGGCCTGCGTACCGACGCCCACCGCACCCAGACCGAGATCGAACGGCAGATCCGCGAGGGCGACGAGGAGCTCACCACCCTGGTCCAGGGCCTGGAGAACCAGTACGACGCCGTCGCCGGCGCCGCCAGCCGCGGCAACATGCTCGCCGAGCCGGTGGACATCCCGTCCGCCGACGAGATCGGGCAGGAGTTCGAGCGCTTCCTGGCGGAACGGGAAGGCGACAACTGACTGCCGAGGGTCCGGCACGCACGGCCGGAGGCGGGCCGTAAGCTTCGGGGCATGCTGAGGGTGGGCCTGACCGGGGGCATCGGTGCCGGTAAGAGCGAGGTGTCGCGGCTGCTCGTGGCGTGCGGGGCCGTGCTGATCGACGCGGACCGCATCGCGCGCGAGGTCGTCGAGCCGGGAACCCCCGGACTGGCCGCCGTCGTCGACGCCTTCGGTCCGGACGTGCTCACCGCGGACGGCACCCTCGACCGCCCCGGGCTCGGGTCGATCGTCTTCGCGGACCCGGAGAAGCTGGCGCTGCTCAACTCGATCGTGCACCCCCTGGTGGGCGCGCGGTCCCGGGAACTGGAGGAGGCCGCCGCCGAGGACGCCGTCGTCGTCCACGACGTGCCGCTCCTCGCCGAGAACGGCCTGGCGGGGCTGTACGACGTCGTGATCGTCGTCGACGCGAGCCCCGAGACCCAGCTCGACCGGCTCGTGCGGCTGCGCGGCATGACCGAGGAGGACGCCCGCGCCCGCATGGCCGCCCAGGCGACCCGGGAGAAGCGCCGGGAGATCGCGGACGTCGTGATCGACAACGACGTACCGCTCGAGGAGCTGCGGCGCCGGGTGCGGGACGTATGGGCCGATCTCGAGCGTCGAGCGCACGCTCCGGGGGACTCGTCCCGGCAGCCCGGGGAATAGCACGCCTGTCCGGGCGCGTTGAACCCCTCCAGTGAGGGAAGGACTCTGCCGTGCCCGAGACCAGCGGTTCGACCGGACGTACTCCGGAGACGCATGTCATCGACTTTCGTGCCGCCGAGCAGCTGCTCAACGCACGGGACCCGCGGGGCGCGGTGAAGCTGCTCGACGGTGTCATCGCCGCGCACCCCGAGAACACCGCCGCCCGACTGCTGCGCGCGCGTGCCTTCTTCGCCGCCGCGCAACTGCGGCCCGCGGAGCTGGAGTTCACGATCGTCCTGGAGCGTGAGCCGGACAACTCGTTCGCGCACTTCGCGCTCGCCCGCACCTACGAGCGCCAGGGCCGCGGCGACCAGGCCAAGCGCCACTTCCGCCTCGCGGCCGCGCTGGACCCCAACCCGCAGTACCTGAAGGCGGCCCGCTTCGACGAGCCGGCCTGAGCCAGGGCCTGTCGTCCGGATCAGAGAGGCGTCGCCGGGCCCTAGCGGCCGCCGGGCGGCCGGTACGGCGGGATGTTCCGGCCCGGCTGGTAGTGCGGGCCCTCACGCATGTGCTTGACGATGAACGCCAGGTCGACGGTGATCACCAGCCACAGCACTCCGCAGGCGGCCGCCCATCCGGGCCGTCCCACCAGCGCGAACGCGGCCGTGCCGAAGACCGCCCAGACCAGCCCCCACACGCTCAGCCAGAACCGCGCCCGCAGGGCACTGCGCGCGGTCATGGGTTCACTGCCGGTACGCATCGCCTGATCACCGTTCCTTCCTGCAACGTACTCTTCGATGCGGACATCACCAAAAGGGGGTTCATGTGCTGCCGGCTGCGGACGAACTGGCCGAGGTGCTGCTCGATCTCGCGGTACCCCATGAGGACATCGGCGAACTCGTACGGATGAGCCGACGGGTGACCGACGACCCGGAGCTGCGGCAGGCGCTGGAGGCGTCCGTGGCGGAGCTCGTCCGGGGCATGGGTGAGATCGGCACCGGCCTCGACCTGCCCGAGCTCGACTGGCCCTCGGGCCCTCTGCAGCGCTGCTTCCCCGTGTACGTGTTCGTCGCGGCGCTGCCGTACACGCGCGCCTACCACCGCGGGCGGGGCGTCCCGGACGACGTGTCCCGGCGGACCCTGGCCGACCTCGGACGGCACATGGCGGTGCACCGGCGGCGGTACGGCGCGGCGGGTGTGCACGCCGTGTGGTGGTTCGGCCACCACTTCCGGGGCGAGCTGTACCAGCTGGGCCGGCTGCAGTTCGAGCGGGCACGGCTGGGCCGGCGCACGGGGACCGCGCTCGCGGCGGCGGGACTCGACGTCGGTCCGGGTACGCCGTGTCTGAACCTCCACATTCCCGACTTCCTCGGCCCGCTCACGCCGGCCGCCTGCGACCGTTCGCTGGCGATGGCGGCGGAGTTCTTCGCCCGCTGCTACCCCGAGGAGAAGTACCGGGTCGCGACCTGCCACTCCTGGCTGCTGGACCGGCAGTTGACGCGGTACCTGCCCGCCGGCTCCAACATCGTCCGGTTCCAGGAGCGGTTCCGGCTCGCCCGCGAGGACAAGGAACCGGCGGACACCGACCCGGTGGAGTTCGTGTTCGGCGACCCGGAACTGCCGGTGGCGACCCTGCCCCGGCGCAGCGCCCTGGAGCGGGCCGTCGGGGACCATCTGCGGGCGGGCGGCCACTGGTTCCACGGGCACGGCTGGTTCGAGCTGTGAAAGCGGCGCGGGCACCGATGAGTTCGGGCGGGCGCCCGGGTCTACCCCTGTGACAGCGACACCGACCGCTCACCGCAGGAGAACCCCATGTCCGAGACCACCGCCCCCGTCGCCTCCGCCTCCTCCGCCGCTTCCGTCTCCGTCCGCGGCCGCCGCGCCCGGATCGCCCTGCGCACGGTGCAGGTGCTGCTCGCCGTGTTCTACGGCGTCGCGAGCGCCCTGCCGAAGCTGATCGGCAACCAGTACGCCGTCGACGCCTTCGACAAAATCGGCTGGGGCGGCGCGGGGATGTACACCATCGGCGCGCTCGAACTCGCCGGTGCCGTGGCCCTGTTGATCCCGGTGCTGCAGTCCGTGGCCGCGGTGGCGCTGAGCGCGCTGATGGTGGGCGCGTTCGTCGTCCAGATGGTCGTCTTCGGCGGTGAGAACGCCGCGACACCGCTGATCCTGATCGTGCCGCTCGCCGTGATCGCCTGGGCGCGGCGCGGCTCCAACAGGGATCTGCTGGATCTCGTACGACGACGGGGCTGAGCCCCGCTGACGAAGAGGGGCGCCCGGCCCGTGCCGGACGCCCCCTCCGTGTGCCCCGTGTCAGTGGCCCCCCGGTCGTCCCGTGCCGCCGCCCATGATCCCGCGCAGCCGTTCCAGCTCGCGCCGGTCGCGCTTGGTCGGCCGTCCGGTGCCGCGGTCGCGGATGCCGATCGGGGCGACGGCCTCGCGCGGCGGCGGGGGAGGCGAGTTGTCGACGTAGCACTGAACGGCCACGGGGGCACCGACCCGCTTGCGGATCAGCCGCTTGACGATCACGATCCGTTCCCGGCCCTCGTGGCGCAGCCGCACCTCGTCGCCGACGCGGAGGCTGTGCGAGGGCTTCACGTTCTGGCCGTTCACCCGCACGTGGCCGCCCTTGCAGGCGGCGGCGCCGAGCGAACGGGTCTTGATCAGGCGGACGGCCCAGATCCAGCTGTCGACGCGCACGCTCTCGCCGTTCGCCGGCCCGGCCGCCTCGGCGGCGGCGATCGCGGCGGCGACCTGCGGGTCGACGGCCGACCCTGCGCCGTCTCCCTGGGGGGCGGCCTGGTCGCCGTCGGTGTCCGGGGTGGCGGTCGTCCCGTCCTCAGCCCGTGACCCGGCGGGATGCCGTCCGGTGTCGTTCTCGTCAGCCTGCGGAGCCATGTCCTCGACCTTAACCCCCTCGGGCCGGGTGTTCCGCGCGGTTTTCCGACGGAGCGGGCGACGTACCGTTGATCCATGGACAGCCTGGTCGAGCTCGACTCCCGGATCGCCGGATGTGCCGCGTGTCCTCGGCTCGTGGAGTGGCGGGAGGAGGTCGGGCGGACGAAGCGGGCGGCCTTCCGGGACTGGACGTACTGGGCGCGGCCCGTGCCGGGGTTCGGTCCCTCCGACGCCTCGCTGCTGATCGTCGGTCTCGCCCCCGCCGCGCACGGCGGCAACCGCACCGGCCGCATGTTCACCGGGGACCGCTCCGGGGACGTGCTGTACCGGGCGCTGTACGACGTGGGGCTGGCCTCCCGGCCCACCTCCGTCGCCGCTGACGACGGCCTCGCACTGCACGGAGTCCGCGTCACCTCGCCGGTGCACTGCGCCCCGCCCGAGAACAAGCCCACGCCCGCGGAACGCGACACCTGCCGGCCCTGGCTGGTCCAGGAGCTGCGGCTGCTGCGGCCCACGCTCCGGGCGGTGGTCGTGCTCGGCGCGTTCGGCTGGCAGGCGGCGCTGCCCGCGTTCGCCGAGGCGGGATGGGCGGTTCCCCGGCCCCGGCCCGTGTTCGCGCACGGTACGCGCGTGCCGCTGGACGGCCTCGACCTCTTCGGCTGCTTCCACGTCAGCCAGCGCAACACCTTCACCGGCAGGCTCACCCCGGACATGCTGCGGGACGTGCTGCGCGCGGCGGGGGAGGCGGCGGGCCTGCCCGTGAAATGAGGAGGCGGTCGGGGCCGCGGGGGAGTTACGGTGCCCGGATGCCCCTCCACCCGGAGATCGAACCGTACGACCACGGCCTGCTCGACGTCGGCGACGGCAACCGCGTGTACTGGGAGACCTGCGGAAACCCGCGGGGCAAGCCCGCCCTCGTGCTGCACGGCGGACCGGGCTCCGGCTCCAGCCCCTACTACCGGCGCCTGTTCGACCCGGCCGCCTACCGGATCGTCCTGCTCGACCAGCGCGGCAGCGGACGCTCCACACCGAGGGCGAGCGCCTACGGCACCGACATGAGCGTCAACACGACCGCCCACCTCATGGCCGATCTGGAGCTGCTGCGGCGGCACTTGGGGATCGAGCGGTGGCTGGTGTGGGGCGTGTCGTTCGGGTCGGTGCTGGGACTGCGGTACGCGCAGACGCACCCGGGCGCGGTGTCGGAGGTGGTGGTGACCGGGGTCGCGACCGGGTCCAACGCCGAAGTGGCCCTGCTGACCAGGGGAGTCGGCCACTTCTTCCCGGAGGCCTTCGAACGGTTCCGGGCCGGTCTGCCCGCCGCGGACCGGGACGGCAACCTCGCCGCCGCCTGCAACCGGCTGCTGGAGTCGCCCGACCCGGAGGTGCGGGCGAGGGCGGCGCGGACCTGGACCGACTGGGAGACGGCGACGGTTCCCGCGCCGCCGAGGTCCGTCCCGCGGTTCGAGGACCCGGAGTTCCGCTACGGCTTCGCCCGCACGGTCACGCACTACTGGGGCAACGACCACTTCCTCGGCGAGGGCAACGACGAGGGCGTCGTCCTGCGGGACGCCCCTCTGCTGAAGGACGTGCCGGGCACCCTCGTGCAGGGCAGCCTCGACTTCGGCAACCTCCTCGGCATCTCCTGGCGGCTCCATCACGCCTGGCCCGGCAGCGAGTTGGTGATCGTGGACGACGTGGGCCACAGCGTGGGCGGCTCCGGCATGGCCGAGGCGCTGGTGGCGGCGACGGACAAGTACGCCCGCCGCTGATCCGGTGCCTGTCCCGGCCGCGATCCCGCTCGCGATCCCGCTCCCGGGTCAGGCGTCCGTGTCCCCGAAGAGATGCCGCACCGTGGAGCGGTAGTTGGTGCGCACATGGGTCAGCGCGTGCGTGCGGGCGCGCTCGGGGTCGCCGGAGGCGATCGCCTCGTACAACTCGCGGTGCTCGATGAGCAGTTGTGGCCATTCCTCGTTGCGCCGGGTCATCCAGCGCAGCCGGCCGGCGACCGGTTCCAGGGCGGCGGTGAGCAGGCTGTTGCCCGCCATCGCCACGATGCGGTCGTGCAGACGGCTGTTGATGTCCGTGATCAGCTCGGCGTCCCCGGCCTCGGTCGCGGCGGCCGCGCGCTGAAGGAGCTCCTCCACCTCGGCCAGATCCTCCGGGGTGGCGTTCGACGCGGCGAGCCCGGCCGCGTACACCTCCAGGGCCTCGCGCAGTTCGAACAGCTCCCGGACGTCGTTCGGCGTGAGCCGGCGTACGACCGTGCGGCGCGGGGTCTCGAAGTGCACGAACCCCTCGGCGACCAGCGCCCGGATCGCCTCACGGACGGGCACCCGGGAGACACCGTAGCGGTCCGCGAGCTCCCGCTCGACCAGCCGGTCGCCGGGCAGCAGGCGGCCCGCGATGATCTCCTGCCGCAGGTTCGCCAGGACGCGCTCACGGACCGCGCCCAGGGGTTCGATCTTCGTGGGGGAGCTCATGGAGCCATTGTCCCCGGTGGGGGTGCCCGCTCCGGCCCGCGGGGTGTTTTACGGAGCGTTAACGACGGCGACATCGGTCAGAACCCTTGACGGAGGGACCATGACCGCAGTTTGGTATACCAAACGGCCGCACCCGTTCCTCCCTCCCCCGTTCTGGAGGCCCCGTGTCCCTCGCCGACCGCGCCGCAGCCACCGGCGCCCCAGCGTTCGTCCCCGATCCCCGTCTCACCAACGAAGACCTCGCGCCCGCCGGGAAGAGGAACTGGAAGGTCTTCGACCTGTTCGCCATGTGGATGTCCGACGTCCACAACCTCGGCAACTACACCTTCGCCGCCGGCCTGCTGGTCCTCGGCATGAACGTGTGGCAGGTCTTCACCGCCCTGCTCATCGGCTTCGTGCTCATCTACATCGGCATGAACTGGATGGGCAGGATCGGCCAGCGCCACGGCGTGCCCTTCCCGGTCGTCAGCCGCATCAGCTTCGGCGTCTGGGGCGCCAACATCCCGGCCCTGATCCGGGCCGTGATCGCCATCATGTGGTACGGCATCCAGACCTACCTGGCCTCCGTCGCCGTGAACGTCATGCTGCTGGCGGCCTGGCCGGGCCTGGAGTCCTGGACCCGGCACTCCTTCCTGGGACTCGACGCCCTCGGCTGGTGCTCCTTCGTCTCCCTGTGGCTGATCCAGGCGCTGATCATCAGTCAGGGCATGGAGTCCGTAAGGAAGTTCCAGGACTTCTGCGGTCCCGCCATCTGGCTGGTGATGATCGCGCTGGCGGTGTGGGTGCTGTGGAAGGCGGACTGGAGCATCTCGCTCACCTCAACCCCGCACCCGGTGCCGGTCGGCGAGCAGTGGCGGCAGTGGTTCGGCGCGATCGGCCTGATCCTGGCGACCTACGGCACGCTGATGCTCAACTTCTGCGACTTCTCCCGCTTCGCGCCGGACTACCGGACCGTCCGCCGCGGCAACTTCTGGGGGCTGCCCGTCAACTCGACCGCCTTCGTGGTCGTCTCGGTCATCGTCACGGCCGGCTCGCTGAAGGTGTTCGGCACGGCCATCACCGACCCGGCCGAACTCGTCGCCAAGATCGGCAACACCTGGGTGCTGGTCGTCGCGGCCTTCACCTTCGCCGTGGCCACCATGGGCGTCAACATCGTCGCCAACTTCGTCTCCCCGGCGTACGACCTGGCCAACGTCTGGCCGCAGAAGATCACGTTCAAGGTCGGCGGCATGATCAGCACGGTCGCCGCGCTGGTCGTCACCCCCTGGAACCTCTTCTCCAACCCGACCGTCGTCAACTACTTCCTCGGCGGCCTCGGCGCCTTCCTGGGCCCGCTGTTCGGCGTCATCATGGTCGACTACTACCTGATCAAGCGCGGCCGCGTGAACGTGGACGAGCTCTTCGACGCCCGCCCGGGCTCCCGCTACTACTACCGCAAGGGCGTCAACCCCAAGGCGCTGTGGGCGTTCCTGCCCTCGGCCGCGGTCGCGGCGGTGCTCGCACTGGTGAAGACCTTCAGCGACGTCGCCCCGTACTCGTGGTTCATCGGCACGGCCCTCGGGGCCGGGCTGTACCTGCTGATCTGCCGGGCCGAGCGGGCGTCCGAGCCCGAAGCCGTGGAGGTCTGACGGACGTGCGGATCGTCGTCACCAACTGCAACACCACGCAGGAGATGACCGAGGAGATCGTGCGAGGTGCCCGGGCCGCCGCAGGCCCGGGCACCACCGTGCTCGGACTCACCCCCGCCTGGGGACCGGAGTCCGCCGAGGGCTGGCTGGACAGCCACCTCTCGGCCGCGGCCGTCATCGATCTGCTGCGGACCTACGAGGGTCCGGCGTACGACGCCGTCGTGATGGCCGGCTTCGGGGAGCACGGCCGCGAAGGCGTACGGGAGTTGGTGGACGTACCCGTCGTCGACATCACCGAGGCCGCGGCACACCTGGCCTGTCTGCTCGGGCGGCGCTACGGCGTCGTCACCACGCTGGAGCGGTCCTGCGGGCAGATCGAGGACAGCCTCGAACTGGCGGGCGTGGGACGCAACTGCGCGGCGGTCGTCGGGACCGGCCTGGGCGTGCTCGACCTCGGCGACACCGACCGCACGGAGGCCGCGTTCGTGACGGCCGCCGAGCGGGCGCGGGAGGCCGGGGCCGAGGTGCTGGTGCTCGGGTGCGCGGGGATGACGGGACTGCAGCGGGCGGTCGGGGAGAAACTCGGGCTGCCGGTGGTGGACGGAGTCGGTGCGGCGGTGAAGCTGGCGGAGTCACTGGTGGGGCTGGGGCTGACGACGAGCAGGGCCGGCGGCTACGCGAAGCCGGTGCCCAAACGGCGGGTGTGGGGGCGGATCCCCGAGGATGATCGCCCTCGCCCACAATGAGCGGCATGAACCTTCCCGACGCACTCACCCCGGTGGCCGAGGGCCTCCACCTGTGGGCCCCGCGGCACACGGGCACCTGGGGCTTCGCGAACTGTCTGCTCATCACCTCCGGCGAGCAGGCGGCCCTGGTCGACACGCCCTACGACCGGCCGATGACCGAAGCGCTGATCGCCGCCGCCCGCCCGGTCCTGCCGGCCGGCGCGGCGGGGGTGGGGACGATCGTCAACACCCATGTCAACGGCGACCACACCTTCGGCAACGGCCTCTTCCCGGGCGCCGAGATCATCGCCACCAAGGCGAGCGCGGAGCACCTGTGCCGGGAGCCCTCGCCCCAGCAGATGCACTTCCTCACCACCGGAACACCGGCCGACCAGCCCCTGGGCTGGTACGCCCGCGAACACTTCGGCCGCTACCGGTACGAGGACGTCGACGCCGTGCCCCCGACGGTCACCTTCAGCGGCCGCCACGAACTGCGGGTCGGCGACATCCAGGCCGAACTGATCGAGGTGGGCCCCGCGCACTCCGCGGGCGACCTCATCGTCCACCTGCCCGCGCAGCGGGTGGTCTGCGCCGGGGACGTCCTGTTCGCCGACGACCACCCCGTGCACTGGGACGGCCCGCTCGCCCGGATCGCCGCGGCCTGCGAGACGATCCTCGCGCTGGAGCCGCAGACCGTCGTCCCCGGCCACGGCCCCGTGATGAGCCCGCAGGACGTCCGGGACCACATCACCTACCTGCGGCGGCTCGAAGCCCTCGTCCACACCCGTCACGCGGCCGGCGTCCCGGCGGGCGAGGCGGCCGCGGACATCCTGGACACCGGGTTCTACGACCACCTGGGCCTGCGGGAACGGATCGTCATCCTCACCGCGGTCGAGTACCGGCACCTGAACGGCGAGACCGGCGAACCGGATCTCGTCGGCCTGGCGGCACAGGCCGCCGGCTGGGCCTTCGCGCGACGGGAGTCCGCACCCTGACTCACGGCCGCCAGGCGTACCGCACGTCCGGTTCGCGCTCCTCGTTGCCGCTGCCGTCCGTGTACTCGACGGCGACGAAGCCGTGCCGCTCGTAGAACCGGTGGGCGGGCTTGTTGACCTGGAAGGTCCACAGCTCCAGGCCTCCCGGACTGCGCTCCTTGGCCAGCGCCACGAAACGGTCGCCGATGCCGCGCCCCCGCCAGTCGGGGGAGAGGTAGAGCTGGGAGAGCTCGTCACCCGCGAGCACCATGACTCCCACGATCCGGTCGGCGACCTGGGCCACCCAGGTCTCGCGCGACGGCACCACCACGTCCCGGAAGTACGCGCGCACTTCGCCGGCGGAACGCGGACTGACCACCGTCGGCAGCGCGGCGGCGAAGGACTCCAGCCAGACGTCGGCCGCGGCGCCGGCATCGGGGGCGGTGGCCCGCCGGAGGACGGCGGGCGCCTGCGAAGGACTCACGACGACACCGCCCCGGGCACCACCGCGGTGGCCGTGATTTCCACCAACTGGCCGCTGTAGCCGAGGCAGTTCACGCCGATCAGCGTCGAGGAGTGCGGTCCGACGCTGAGCCCGGACGCCTCGACGACGTCCCAGACGGCGGACAGCACCGCGGTCTCACCGCTCACGACATACACGTCGGTCGCCACGACATGCGCGAAGTCGCTGCCGACGGCGCGCAGTTGCTCCTCCAGATTCACCAGCACCCGCTCGGCCTGCCGTACGGGATCCCCTTCGCCGACCAACTTCCCCCGGAGTCGAGGGGCACGGACCCCGCGAGAAAGGCGAGCCTGGTCCCGGCCTCCACGACGGAGGCGTGGGAGTAGGCGGGCGGTGGAAAGAGGGAGGGGACGGTGACGCGGCGGATCACGAGGTCGGCTCCTTGGGTGGACACGGGGCGGCCGCGTCGATGGTCGGGGCCCGACCGTCGGCAGCGCATCCCATTTTTCGCCCGCCTCAGCCCGAGACCGCACGATTCACGCGTGCCGGCCGCCCTTCGCGTCCGGTGTCCGGCGAAGAAGCGGCAGCAGCCCGATCGCCACGAGTACCGAGGCGAGGCCGACGCCGGCGACGGCGGCGGTGAGGCCACCGGTGACGGACTCCAGGGCGATGACGGCGAGCGGGCAGAGGAACTGCCCGAGGAAGAACGACGCGGTCCACAGGCCGGTGCCGCGGCCGCGGTTGCCGTATTCCAGCTCGGACATCGCCCAGGTGAGCAGCGAGGGCAGCAGGAAACCGGTGCCGATCCCGCTGAGGAAGGTACCGATGATCAGAACCGCCACGTTGTGGGCCAGGCCGATCACCACGAGCCCCGCCCCGCACAGGGCGAAGATCGCGGGCAGCCTGCGCTCCGGCCGGCCGATCATCGAGGCGAAGATGACGCATCCGGTGACGGTGGCGGCGCTGGCGATCGCGGTGATCAGGCCGATCAGGCCACTGGACCCCACCCCCAGGCCGTTCATCAGATAGGCCGTCTCCGCCGGGACGATGTAGAAGACGACGCCGCCGAACACCGAGAGCAGGCAGATGCCCGCCAGCCGCAGCCACGACGAGTGCCGCCGCCCGGCTGCGGGCGCCTCGTCCACGGCCGCGTCCGGTCGCGGCTGCCGCAGGAACACGGCCATCGCGGGGGCGAGGAGCAGCCCGACGGCGTAGAGCTGGAACGGGGCCCGCCAGTCCGAGGAGCCCATCCCGCCGCCGAGGATGAAGAAGGCGGTGGCGGAGATGGTGGCGCACACCGACTGCAGTGCCAGGTACCGGTCGCGCGCACGGCCGGTGTGGTAGTCGCCGATCAGTGTGGTGCAGGAGGTCATGATGAACGCCTCGGCGACACCGAGGAGGGCGCGGGCGGCCACGATGGCACCGAGCGAGTCCAGCCACAGCGGTGCCGTGCCGAACAGCGCGTACAGGACGGTCGCCACGACCAGCGGAGCTCTGCGTCCCAGACGGTCGATCAGGACACCTGCCAGGGGGGCGAGCAGGGCGAGCGCGAGCGCGGGGATCGTCAGGATCATCGGGACCAGCGCGTCGGCGTGCGCCACCGTCGCGAAGTGGTCCTGGAGCGTCGGCAGTACCGGAGCGAGCAGCACCGCGCCGAGAACGGGCAGACAGCTGCCGGCCATCAGGACCACCAGGCGCAGCCGGCCCCCGGATCCGGATCCGGATCCGGTCACGGGTACGGGTTCGGTGCTCTGGGCGGCGAAACCGCCGGCGGGCACGGACGGGGAAGCGAAACCGGGCACGCAGGGCCTCCACAAGGGCGGTGACGGGCCACGCGGCTGAGCACGGTGCATGCTCGCCGGCCCCCGAGGGGAATGCGCCCTTCGAGAGGGGGCGTCAGGACTTGCACGACTATGGGCCAGGGCACTCCCGATGCCTAGCCTCCGCGTCATCGCATTCCTGGATCACGTTCATCCACCCTGTGGATGGGCGAGGTTCGCTCGTCCCGAGGCTCGCTCCCGACCGACCAGGGCACCAACTGCTCACGGACTGCTCACGCGCGGCGACCGGCTCACGGGCGGCGGACCTCTAACGCGTGGCGTCGGCGGGTTCGTCGGGATCGGTGAGTCCTCGAGGGTGCCTGTGGTGGACACGGGAAGGAAGACGGTCTCTCGACGTGCTCTTCGCGGTACCCCGTTCTCCAGCCGCTTCCGGCCGACGGCATCGCAGCCGCACCCGATTGCGTTCATAAAGAACCCGGCCCACCCCCCGACCGTCACACCCCCGAAACACAATCGGCCCGTCCGCCACGGCAACGCCGTTTACCGTGGACACCACACCCCACCAGCCCGGCCACCGTCGCCCGAAGGCACACCCCGCCCTCGTCCGGACAGGAGCCCCGTGTCCCGCCCCGCCGTCGCGTTTCGTCCTCCGCCCTGGCTCGCCCACGCCCTCCGCGCCCAGCGCGGCCCCGTCTCCTGGAGTGCCGTCACTCGCGGCGCGCTGTCGGCCGGACCACTGCTCCTGATCGCCGTCCTCCTCGACCGCACCGCCCTCGGCGTCATTGCCGCCATCGCCGCCATGCTCGCCGGGATCGCCGACCGCCCGGGCAGCCGGCGGGCGTCGGTGAAGCGGATCGGGGTGCCCGCGCTCGCCGGGGCCGGCGGACTGCTCGTCGGGACGTACGCCGGGGTGCACGCCGACCCCGTCGCCCTCGCCGCCCTCTTCACCGGGATCGGGCTCCTCGCCGGTGGCGTCAGCGCCGTGGGGCCCGTGGCCTCCGGCGCCGGGACGCAGCTGCTCGTCGCGTCCGCCGTCGGGGCCGGGATGCCGGCGCCCGAGGCCGGCTGGGCGCGGGCGCTCGCCTTCGTCGTCGGCGCCGGCTGGCTGCTCGGTCTGCGGCTGCTCCTGCCCACCCCCGGCGCCACCGCCGGCGACTTCCGGTTCGACGGGGAGCGGGCCGCCGTGGCGGCGGTGTACGCCGCCGTCGCCGACCTGCTCGACGCAGCCGGGACCGAGGCGGCCGTCGCCCGCCGCGTCGCGCTGACCGCCGCCCTCGACCACGCGCAGGACGCCCTCGCCGGACCCCGGCTGCGGCGGTACGCCAGCTCCTCGGCCGAGCGGCGGCTGCACGCGCAGTACGCCGCCGCACTGCCGCTGGCCGAGGCGGCGACCGCGCTCGCCTGGGCCGGGGAACCCGTCGTCGGGCGGACCTCAGAAGGGCCCCGCCGGCTCGCCGCCGCCGTACGGGAGAACACGCACACCGGGCCCCTGCCCGCACCGCACCGGTCCGTGCCCGCCCTCCGCGCTCTCGACGACGCCCTGCTGCACGCCGCCGACGCCTTCGACCGGGGCAGCGGCGGCGATCTGCACACGCGCAGGCGGTCCGTCCGGGACCTGCTCCGGGTCGCCTTCGGGGTCGGCGGACGCGAGTACGGCCTGCGGGTCGGGCTGTGCTTCGGGGCCAGCGCCGCCGTCGCGCAGGCGCTGCACCACGCCCGCTGGTACGGGCAGCACACGCACTGGTACTGGCTGCCCGCCACGGCCGTCTTCCTCGTCAAGCCCGACCTCGGGCCGCTCGCCTCCAGGGTGCTGAGCCGAGCCGCCGGCACCGTGCTGGGGGCGCTGCTGTTCGCCGGGTTCGCCGCCGTGCTGCCCCGCCCCGAGGGGCTCGTCGTCCTGGTCACCCTCTGCGGCGCCCTCATCCCCGTCGCCACCCGGCACTTCGCCGCGCAGACCACCGTCGTCACCGTCCTGGTACTGGCCCTGGTGATGGTGGGTGGGGAGCCGCAGGCCTCCGTCAGCCGGATCGGCGAGACGCTGCTGGCCTGCGCGATCGTGCTCGTCGTCGGCCATCTGCCGATGCCCGGCCAGCGGGGCGGGGGAGTGCGGGCCCGGCTGGCGGCGGCCGGCGAAGCCACACAGGCGTATCTCGCCCACGTGCTGAGCGAGTCGGCCGACCGCGCCACCCGCTGGACGCTGCGCCGCGAGGCCTACCGGGCGCTCGCCGAGGCCCGTACCGCCATCGCCCTCACCGCCGCCGAACTGCCCCCGCTCGCCCGGCACTCGGAGGGCGCGGACGAGGTCGTCGCCTCGCTCGAACGGCTCGCGGACGCCACCACCGCCTGCGCCGTCCACCTCGACGACTCCGGGCACCTCTCGGCCGGCGACCGGGAGCAGATCGCCGCGCTGCTGGCGGAGCTGGCGAAGGACGGCGAGCGTGCGCGGCTACGGCTGCCCGAGCTGCCCCTGGCCGGGTAGGACGTCAGTCCAGCAGCCGCCGCTCCTTCGCCACCGCCACCGCGCCCGCCCGCGTCTCCACCCCCAACTTGCCGTAGATCCGCCCGAGATGGGTCTTCACCGTCGCCTCGCTGATGAACAGCGCCCGCGCGATCTCCCGGTTGCCGAGGCCCCGGGCCAACTGGCCGAGGATCTCCCGCTCACGGGCGGACAGCACCGGGTGCGGGCTGCGCATCCGGGCCAGGAGACGGTCGGCGACGGGGGCCGACAGAGCCGTACGGCCACGGGCCGCGCTGTGCACCGCCGCGAAGAGTTCCTCGGGGCGCTCGGCCTTCAGCAGGTAACCGGTGGCGCCCGCCTCGATGGCCCGGGTGATGTCGGCGTCGGTGTCGAACATCGTCAACACCAGGACACGCGGCGGCGACTGACCTGCCGTCAGCTGCCGTATCGCGGCCACTCCGTCCATGCCGTCGCCGAGCTGCAGGTCCATCAGGACCACATCGGGGCGCAGCCGGGCGGTCAGGGCGAGCGCCTCCTCCCCGCTGCCCGCCTCACCGACCACCTCGATCCCCTCCGCGCTGGCCACCAACGCGCGCAGCCCCGCGCGGACCACCGCGTGGTCGTCGCAGAGCAGCAGACGGACGGGCCCGCTCACGTGGCCGGCTCCGGGGGCGAGTCGCAGGGCGTCGCGTCGTGCACCGTGCTCATACGGCGGCCTCCTTCGGGGCCAGCGGGATCGCAGCCGTCACGACCGTCCCCTCGCCCGGTGTCGACTCCACCGTGAGGGTGCCACCCGACTGGCGTGCCCGGATGCGCATGGCCGGCAGCCCGTGGCCGCGGGTCCGGCCGGGGTCGGCGGTCGGCCGGGCGGCAGAGGTCGGCACCCCTTCCGGCCCCGGCACCCCTTCCGGCCCCGGCACCGCTGCCGGGACCGGAAGGGCGGGTGGGGCCGGCAGGGCTGCCGGGGGCGTATGGGCGGGTGGGGCCGGCAGGGCTGCCAGGGCCGGATCGAAGCCCCGTCCGTTGTCGGCGACGTCGAGGGAGATCTGCTCGTCCAGACAGGTCAGGGTCAGTGCGGCCCGGGTCGCCGCGGCGTGTTCCCGTACGTTGGCCAGCGCGCCCTGGGCGATGCGCAGGAGGGCCGCCTCGGTGCGCTCGGGGAGCGGGCCGGGAAGGTTGCCGTCGAGGCGGAAGCCGACGGTCAGGCCCGGGCCGCTCTCCCGCTCGGCGAGGGCGGCGAGGGCCTCGGGCAGGGACTGTCCGGCCAGGTCGGCGGGGGCGAGGTCGTGGACGAAACGGCGGGCCTCGGCGAGGCTGCGGGCGGTGACGCCGGCCGCCTCGCGCACATGCGCGCGGGCCGTCTCCGGGTCCGTCGCCCACACGCGCTGCGCGGCCTGCAGCAGCATCCCCTGACTGGACAGGCCCTGCGCGAGCGTGTCGTGGATCTCCGCCGACAGCCGCTGCCGCTCCGCCAGGACGCCCGCGCGCCGCTCCGTCGCCGCCAGGTCGCGGCGCGTGCGGACCAGGTCGTCGATCAGCGCGCGCTGTCGTGCCCCCTGCCGCTGCAGATGGACGAAGACAGCCGTCGCGACCGCGGCGACGGCGATCGGCGCCACGACCATGTTGGGGTTCAACGGCCCTTCCGACGCCCGGACTTCGGACACCACCACCAACGCCGTGAGGACGGCGGCCAATGGCACCGCGACGCGTGGCGGCAGCGCGTACAGGCCTGCGAACAGCAACGGCATCGCACACCAGGTGGCGCTCGGCGCGAGCGCCAGCAGGGCCACCCAGAGCGCCGACACCGATGCCAGCCAGACCAGATGGCGTGCGCTGGGCGGGGTCCCGGCGCGCGGGGGCGGGGCGAGGAGGTGGCCGAGGGCGTACAGCAGCGCGAAAGCCACGAAGAGCCCCACCACCCAGGCGGTACGGGACCCCGCCTGGTCGCGGCTGAGGAAGCGTACGAAGGAGGAGCCCAGCAGCAGGAGAAACGCGGCATGCACGACCCCGGCCAGACGCCGCTCGTCCGCATCGGAGGCCCCGGTGCTCCCCGAGCCCGGACAGTCGGCGTTGCCTCGCCTGTCCGGACTGTCGGCGTTCCCCGCGCCCCGGCCTTCGGTGTTCTCCATGGTTCGTGTCTAACGTGGCCGATCCCGTCCCGCATCAACCGATCGGCTGACATCGTCTTCGCCCGAACCGACCGGCGGACGGCTGCTGTCGGCCGATCCGGAGGTCCCGTCCCCGCACCGAGGCTTGCGGCAGCCCCTTGCTCCACCGCCTCGGAAAGGCCGGACCATGCCCGCCAGGAACCTCACCGCCAACCGCGCCGCCCTCGGCCATCGCCTCGGCTACGCACTGCGCCACCCCGATCGAGTGCCCCGCCATCTGGCCCGCGCCGCACGGGACTTGTGGCTGAGTCACCGCCACCCCGACCACGTCGACTACTACCGGGCCGTGATGCGTTCGGACACCCGCGACAGCCCGGACGCCGCCGTCGGCAGCCGCACCCGCGAACGCTGGCTGGCACTCGGCGCGATGCAGTTCGACTACCTCGTCGGCCACGGACTGCGCCCCGAGCACCGCATGCTGGAGATCGGCTGCGGCAACCTGCGCGGCGGCTGGCGGTTCATCCGGCACCTGGAGCCCGGGCACTACCACGGCATCGACATCTCACCGGACATCCTCTTCGCCGCCCAGGACACGATCGTGGAGATGGGCCTGGAGAAGCGGCTGCCCACGCTGACCCCCGTCCGCGACCTCACCTTCCGCTTCCTGCCCGACGCGCACTTCGACGTCGTACACGCCCACAGCGTCTTCTCGCACTCGCCCCTGCACGTCATCGAGGAGTGCCTGGCCCACGTCGGGCGGGTGCTGGCACCCGGCGGCTGGTTCGACTTCACCTTCGACCGCACGGAGGGGGAGGAGCACCACGTGCTGAGGGAGGACTTCTACTACCGGACGCGGACGCTGGTGCGACTGGCCGGGAAGTACGGGCTGCGGGCACGGTTCATGGAGGACTGGGAGGCCCTGCCGCACGGCCAGTCGAAGATCAGGGTGACGGAGGGCTGAACCGCCGGGGCCGCCGCCGCTACTGCCCCACCCGTGCCCACACCGGCGCGTGGTCCGACCCGGGCTTCCCGCGCCGTTCCGTGGGGTCCGGGCCCACCGACGGCAGGTGCGGGGTGCCGTCGCCGGGCAGGCCCGTGCCGGCCGCGGTCACCCGGTGGACCAGGCGATGGCTCAGCAGGATGTGGTCGATGAGTTCACGTCGGCCCGAGTTGATCCGGGAGTAGCGCTGCTCGGGCGGGATCAGCGGGGCCACGTCCCACAGCCGCTCGGCGTCGCCCTGGTCCGGGCGGTCGTAGCCGGCGGTGCCGATCTCGGAACCGGGCGGCCCGAGCAGTATCTGCGTGGTCGCCGCCTGCACCTCGTCGTTCATATCGCCCAGCACGACGACGTCCCGCGCCCGGCCGTCCCCGGCCAGCAGCTCGTCGGCGAGGGCACGCAGGGTGGCGGCCTCGGCGGCGCGGCGGTAGAGGGCGTAGGCGCCGTAGCGGGCGCGTTCACCCTCGTCATGAGGGAAGAAACGGTTCCCCGGATACTCCAGCAGCTTCGACTTCAGATGGGCCACGGCCACCCGCAGCGGACCGGCGTCCGTCGTGACCTCCACGGCCAGGAAGCCGCGCCCGGCCGCCGAGAGCTCCGTGCCGGAGTCGTTCACCTGCACGGGGTGGAGCCCCGGCGGGAAGGCGTTGGTGTCGGCCAGCACCCGCAGGGGCGCGCGGCTGATGACGCCGACCCGGATGTGCCGGCCGTCCTCGTGCTTGGAGAGCGCGCTGTGCCAGTCACCGCCGACCAGGTCCAGCAGGTCCTGCAGCGCGTCCGGGTCGCCGACCTCCTGCACGCCGAGCAGCGTCGGATCGAGCTCCGTGACGACGGCGGCGAGCTCGGCGAGCTTCGTCCGGTACGTCGCCTCGTCCGGGGGGCCGCCGGGGTCGCCGGGACGGAACAGGTTCTCCAGGTTCCAGGTGCCGAGGAGCATGACAGGCCCCTTTCCAGAGCCGTCGGGCGAGCCGGGTGAGCCCAGGATCCTCGTCCGGCCGTTTCCGCGATAGAGCGACGCCAGGATGCGCGGTTCGGCTCACGCGCCCCGACAACCGCGGCATACGTTGACGGGATGACCGAGACTCCCGCCGATCTCATCATCACCGGATGCACCGTCCTCGTGCACGACGATCAAGAACGGATCGGCTTCGAGGAGGAAGCGGCCGTCGTCGTACGGGACGGGGTGGTCGAGGCGGTCACGACCGCGGCCGCCGTCGAGGGCATCCCCGCCGGCGAGCGTCTCGACGCCCGCGGCCAGGTCGCCATGCCCGGCCTGATCAACTGTCACACGCACGCGCCGATGGCCGCGCTGCGCGGTGTCGCCGAGGACCTGCCCGTCGACGAGTGGTTCAACGACGTCGTCTGGCCGGTCGAGTCCAACCTCACCGAGCGGGACGTCGCGCTGGGGGCACGGCTCGCCTGCGCCGAGATGATCCGGGCCGGCGTCACCTGCTTCGCCGACCACTACTTCGCCATGGACGCGGTCGCCGCGGTGGTCGACGAGTGCGGCATGCGGGCCCACCTCGGCCAGGCCTACTTCTCCTCCCAGGGACCCCGGGGCCGGGAGGACTCCCTGGACTTCGCGCTACGGCACCGCGGTGGCGCCGCCGGCCGCATCACCACCGCCCTCGCCCCGCACGCCCCCTACACCGTCACCGACGCCGACCTCACCGCGACCGCCGAACTCGCCCATGAGCACGGCCTGCCCGTCCACCTCCACGCCGCAGAGAACCGCGACCAGACCGACGTCAGTCTGGAACAGCACGGGGCCACCCCGATCGAGGTCCTGGCCCGCACCGGCATCCTCGACACCGACGTGCTCATCGCCCACGGCACCGGCATCACCGACCGCGACCTGCCCGTCCTGCGGCGCGCGAGCGGTCGTGTCGCGGTGGCCACCGCGCCCCGCGGCTACCTCAGGTTCGCCTGGCCCACCACCACCCCGGTCCGCGCACTGCGCGAGATCGGCATCCCCGTCGGCCTGGCGACGGACGGCGCCGCCTCCAACAACTCACTCGACGTATGGGAGTCGATGACGCTCACCGCCCTCGTGCAGAAGTCGAGCACGGGCGACCCACGCTGGCTGACATCCCGTCAGGCCCTGCACCACGCGACCCTCCAGAGCGCCCGGGCGGTGGGCCTGGCAGACACCGTCGGCACCCTCGCGCCCGGCCGCCGCGCGGACATCGTGCTCGTCGACCTCACCGGCCCGCACGCCCAGCCCGTCCACGACCTCGCCGCCACCCTCGTGCACAGCGCCCGCGCCGGCGACGTCCGCACGACCATCGTGGACGGGCGGATCCTGATGCGGGACCGGGAACTGCTCACCCTCGACGTGCCGTCCGTGGTACGGGAGTTGGGGGAGCGGATGCCGGCGCTGCTCGACCGCGGACACGGGCGGCGCATCCAGGACTACCGGACCTGACGCGGGACAGCGGGCGAGAAAGTCCGTGCGGCGGCGATGAGTTCCCCCTCCGCCTTCGGTCACCACACCGAAGGGACCGTTGCACAGGAGGGGCCATGTCGCTTCCGGAGATCGTCTCGCGCGAGCAGTGGCGCGCGGCGCGCGCGAACCTGCTCGTCAAGGAGAAGGCCGCCACGCGCGCGCGTGACGCGCTCAACGCCGAACGGCGCAGCCTGCCGATGGTCGAGGTGGACAAGGAGTACGTCTTCGAGGGCGGCGACGGCAAGGCCACCCTGGACGACCTCTTCGAGGGGCGGCCCCAGCTGGTCGTCCACCACTTCATGTTCGCGCCGGAGTGGGACGCCGGCTGCCGCGGCTGCTCCGCGTTCCTGGACCAGGTAGGGCATTTGGCGCATCTGTGGGCGCGAGGGACGACGTTCGCGGCCGTCTCCCGGGCGCCGTACACCAAAATCCTGCCGTTCAAGGCGCGGATGGGCTGGACGCTGCCCTGGTACTCGTCCTTCGCCGGTGACTTCAATCACGACTTCGAGGTGACCCTGGAGCAGGACGGGCAGCTCGTCGAGCGGCCGGGTGTCAGCTGCTTCCTGCGGGACGGAGAGCGGCTCTGCCACACGTACTCGACGTACGGGCGCGGGCTCGACGGGCTCGGTTCCACGACGAGCCTTCTGGACCTGACCGCGCTGGGCCGGCAGGAGGACTGGGAGGAACCGAAGGGGCGTGCGTCGGCTCTTGGGGCGCCTGTGGGCGGCGCACGCGTCCGCCATCACGATGAGTACGAAGACTGATACGGAAAGCGACCAATGTGATCGCAAAGTTACGGGATCCTCACACTCCGCGCTGAACAAGTGTCAACTACGTCTCAGTCCCGCTACTGAGCGAGGCTTTCCGGCCCCCGAAGGCGTTAACTCCTACAAGCACAACGCTTTCTGGAGGTGCGAGATGGTGAACGGGCGAATGGTGCTCGAACGCTTTCCCGCAGGTGGGCCGCGAGGCTCGTGGCCGGCGGAGGAGTTCGCGCACGCGCGACGACTGGAAGGACTGGCCGCCGAGGTCGTCATGGACCTCGCGACGGACATGTTCCTGGTGATCGTGCGTGGCGACACGGCCGCGGACGCGGTCGCCTGAGACGCGTCAGCCCGCCTCGGGGGCGGGCACCGGCGCGGTGAACTGTTCCGCCTGGAGCGAGTACAGCTCCGCGTAGATACCGCCACCGGCCAGCAACTCCTCTGGAGTGCCGGACTCCGCCAGCCGCCCCTGGTCGAGCACATGCACCAGATCGGCGTGCCGCACGGACGCCAGCCGGTGGGTGATGAGGACCACGGTCTGGCCCGACGAGGCCAGGGCGCGGATCTTCTCGAAGACCTCCAGCTCGGCCCGGGCGTCCAGGGCCGCCGTCGGCTCGTCCACGACCAGGATCCGGCCGCGTCGGTAGGCCGCCCGCGAGATCCCCAGCCGCTGCCACTGTCCGCCGGACAGCTCGTGCCCTCCGCTGAACTGGCGGGCGAGCAGGGTGTCCAGGCCGCGCGGCAGACCGGCCACCACGTCCTCGGCGCCGGCCTCGGCGAGCGCGGACGTCATGCGGTCCTCCGTCAGCGGCGCCGAGGAGCGGCCGATCGCCACGTTGACGCGGGCCGTGAACGGCCAGCGCTTGAAGTCCTGGGCGACCATCGCCACCCGCTCGGCCAGCTGGTACCGGTCGGCGGTCGCCGCGTCCACGTCGTCCCACAGGATGCGGCCGCTGTCCGGCCGGTACAGGCCCGCCAGCAGCTTGACCAGGGTGGTCTTGCCGGAGCCGTTCTCGCCGACCAGGGCCACGATCCGGCCGAGCGGGAGGCTGAGGGTGACGTCGTCGAGGGCCGGGCGCGCGGACTCGCCGGGATAGCTGAAGCTGACGTGTTCGAAGCGGATCTCCCGCGGGTCCTCGGGCAGGGGTGCGCCGCCGACCGGGATCGCCCGTTCGGCCGCCTCCACGTACAGCCGCTGCAGATCGCCCACGAACAGCGCGTCCTCGTGCAGCGAATTGACCGCCACGACCAGGTTGTCCAGGCTCGACGAGCCCGTCCGGATCGCGATCACCGCCGTACCGGCCACCGACAGCGCCATCGCCCCGGCCAGCAGCAGCCCGGTGAGCGTCGCGTACGTCGCCACGGTCGTGATGCCCGTCCAGGCCGACGCGATCACCCCGGTGCGCGCCGCCAGCCGGGCGAGCCGCGCCTGCTCGGCCTCCGCGGTCTCCGCCATGGCCCGGTAGTGCCGCAGCAGGAAGGGGCCGACACCGTGCACCCGGATCTCGGGCGCCGCCTCCGGCTCGGTCAGCAGAGTGCTGACCAGGCGGCTCGCCCGGGCGTGCTGCACCCAGGTGTGCCAGGACTCGTAGCGCCGCCGGGCGTTCGTCAGCGCGCCCCAGGCGGTCGGCAGCGTCATCGTCGCCAGCAGCGGCAGCAGCACCGGATGCAGCACGGTCAGCACGCTCGCCGCCGCGACCAGCGAGATCAGGGCGCTGACCACACGCGTGGCGTACGAGATCATCCGCCGCGCCGATCCGGCGCCGTACTGGGCGGTGTCCAGCAGTTTGTGGAAGGCGTGGTCCTCGATCGCGGACAGCTCCACGGCGGCCGCCCGCTCCAGGTACAGCTCGGTGGCCACCCGCTCCACCTTGGGCTCCAGCCACCCGGTCGCCCAGGTGGACGCGGCCCGCAGCAGCGCCCCGACCAGGGCCACGGCGGCCATGACGGCCAGTACCGGTACGGCGTCGCGCAGCCGGTCCCCGATCGCGCCCCCCGCGATCAGCCGCCCCAGCACGCTGTTCACGGCCAGCAGGCCCACCGCCTGCGCCACGCCCCGGCCCACCTCGGCCGCCAGCACGGCCCGCGCCGCCCGCGGGTCCGCCTGCCAGGCCAGTCGGCAGCTCGCCCCCAGCAGCTCCGGCAACCGCGTCACCATGGCCCGCAGACTCAGCTCCAGGAACGCTTCGTTGTGCCGGTTCCAGCCCATGTCGTAACGCAGCGGCCCGCCGAACAGCAACTGCTCGGACTCCGACACCCCGGGCTGCGCACCACCGACGCGCTTCTTCCGCCGACGGAGGAGGCGCGTCCACCTACGGCTGCCGCGGGGGCGGGCGTCCTCCCGCGCGTCGGATCCGTGTGTTCCCGCGCCGGCTTCCGCACGCCGGGCTTCCTCCCGGGGGCCGGCGTCCTGCGTCCCGCTCCGTTCCTCCGCGCTTCGCGCGTCGCCCAGTTCGTCCGAGTCCCGCGTTTTCCCCACCGCCGGCTTCCCCCTTCGCCTCGCCGGACGGCCACTATCGCGGGACGGCGTCCGCGAGGGCAGGGCGCGAGTGGGGGAAGGCCCGGCGCGCGGGCGTACGCCCCATGGCGGCACGAGGGCCGCGTGGGTCCGGTGCCGGGTGGTGACCCCGGCCCGGACCCGCGCGGCCCTCGTGCCGATGTTTACGCAACCATGCGCGCCAGCCCGTTAGGCGGTCACCGGGCGGGACCACGTCGGCGTCGTTCCCGTGACCCGGCACAGGGCCAGGTACAGCGGTATCGGCGGGGTGTACGGGAGTGTGCCGTCCGGCTTGTGGATCAGGCCGGGGACCGCCGGGGCGTCCGGAACTACCGCCCCGGCGGCGTACAGGGCGGGGGCCGGCCACTCCAGGGCGTAGTCGGAGTCGGACGGGACGAGCCACCACCAGTGCGCCTCATCGGCGTAGACGCACCCCACCCGTGGCAGCCGGGGCATCAGCAGCGGGCCGAAACAGGCGGGCACCGCCACCGCGTCGCAGCCCAGCGGGGCCGCCATCCCCTCGGGCACGGGCAGCCGGCGGGGCCTGGCCGAGCCGTGCAGTCCGCGCTTGAGGCGGACCAGCGTGTCCAGGCTCAGCACCTGACCGCCGGATGTGGCCCTCACTCCCGTCCCCCCTCTCGGAGCCGCGCGGTCGGAGCGGCCCCCACGGCCCCCGTCCCGTGCTGCGTGTCCGCCTCGTCGCCGTCGTCCTCGCCGCCGGCCGGGCCGGGCTTGGGGCGGGCTCCCCAGCCCAGGTCGTTGCAGGGTCCGCAGTCGTGCCACGGCTCGTCGGCCTGGCGCGGCAGCTCCGCCCAGACCAGCAGGCCCGGGCCGTGTTCGTGGGCCCCCCACGCGTGACAGAGGGCGTCGATGAGAAGCAGTCCCCTCCCGTGCTCCTCCTCGGGCCGAGCCCGCGACGGATGCGGCGCACCCGGCGCACAGCCCTCGTCACGCACGGCTATCCGCACCAGGTCCTCGCCGTCGTGCAGCTCGCAGACGATGAGGCTGCTCGCGGTGTGGACGAGGGCGTTGGTGACCAGCTCGGTGACCACCAGTGCGGCGGTGTCGCAGACGTCCTCGCATACCGACCAGCCGTTCAGCCGCGCCCGGGTCATGCGTCTGGCCTGCGCGGGAGAGCCCGGATGGGCGGCCAGCTCGAACCGGAACCGGCGCTCGGCAGCGACCCCTGCGGGGTCTGCTCCCGGGGCGGCACCGAGGCTGTGGGGGTGGCCTGCGGCGGCGTCTGTTCCTAAGGGCGCGGACGGAATCACGCTTGCCACTATCGCCCCGGCGTGAACACTTGGCAAGTGTCACTCTGAAAATTGCAGAGTGCGGTGTGACGTTGTGGAACGGCGTGGCACACTGCTCGCAACAGCACGTCGAACGGCGCCAGTTGAGATCAGCGTGGATCGGTACCGAACCGTACAGATCCTTCGAATAGGTCTTCGAATGGCGCCGTATGGCTGTCAGCATGCTGGTGGATTCCCAGGGGGCGAGGAGGTGGAGGGTGAGCGAGCCGCGGTCCGCGCCGACGGTCGGTCAGGTCGTCCTCGGCCGACGCCTGCTGGACCTGCGGGAACGCGCCGGGCTCAAGCGCGAGGAGGCCGCCAAGGTCCTGCGTGTCGCCCCCGCCACCGTGCGCCGCATGGAGATGGCCGAGGTCGGCCTGAAAATCCCGTACCTGCAACTGCTGCTGAAGTCCTACGGCGTCTCCGACGAGGAGGCCGAGACCTTCGTGCAGCTGGCCGAGGAGGCCAACAAACCCGGCTGGTGGCAGCGGTTCCACGACATCCTGCCCGGCTGGTTCTCCATGTACGTCAGCCTGGAGGGCGCGGCCTCCCTCATCCGCTCCTACGATCCGCACTTCGTCCCCGGCCTGTTGCAGACCGAGGACTACGCGCGCGGCGTGCTGAGATCGGGCGCCATCGGCCAGACCCGGCCCGAGGACATCGAGCGCCATGTCGCGCTGCGCGTACAACGCCAGGAACTGCTCACCCGCCCGGACGCGCCCCGTTTCTGGGCCGTGTTCGACGAGACCGCGCTGCGCCGCCCCGTCGGCGGCCCGGAGGTGATGCGTGCCCAGATCGACAAGCTGCTCGACGCCACGAAGCTGCCCCACGTCACGCTGCAGGTCGCGCCGTTCCTGAGCGGCCCGCATCCCGGGACGTTCGGGCCCTTCGTGCTGTTCCGATTTGCCATGTCAGAACTGCCGGACATGGTCTACAGCGAGTACCTGACCGGCGCCGTCTACCTGGACGCGCGCGCGGAGGTGGCGACCCACCTCGAGGTCATGGACCGCATGGCGGCGCAGGCCGCTACGGCACATCGCACGAAGGAGATCCTCCGGGATCTCCGCAAGGAGCTGTGAATGGATCGCATCAAGCCGCGCAAACACGTCTACAACGGCATGCCCGCACGGGAGTTGGGCAGCGAGGGCTGGCACAAGCCCTGGAGCGGCGGCAACGGTGGCAACTGCCTGGAGGCCATGAAACTCGCCGACGGCCGCATCGCCGTCCGCCAGTCCACCGACCCGGACGGCCCGGCGCTGATCTACACCACCGACGAGATGACGGCGTTCATCGAGGGCGCCAAGGCGGGGGAGGCCGACTTTCTGCTGTCGTGACGCGACGGTCCGGACGCGGTGGTCCGGCGCTCGATCGGCTTTCCTTTCCGTGGTTGTGAATTGATGGGTAATCAGGCAATGGTTGAGATCGACAGCAGGAAGTGCGCAACGGCCGGCAGACGTCGGTTCCGGACCTTCACGCGCCACACGTGGCACGTGTCAACCGACCAGTCCCGCACCGGAATCCGATGAAGTCCGGGTAGGCCGGCCTCCGGTTCGGAGGTCGGCCTACCCGGCACGTACACCCCCACGCCCCTTCAGACAGTGCCGGGCAACCCCCGGCACAGTGCCTCCAACGCCGCCTCGTACGCGTGCTCCGCGGGCGTCGCGTACCCCACGACCAGGCCGTCTGCGGCCTCCATGTCCGTCTCCGGATGCCGGAAGCCGGCCAGCCCGTCCAGCGCGACGCCCTGCCAGGCCGCGGCCTTGACGGCGGACCGCTCGGTGCCGGGCGGCAGCCGCAGCACCGCGTGCAGACCCGCCGCGACCCCGCTCACCTCGACGTGCGGCGCCTGCGCGGCGAGGGCGGCCACGAGCCGGTCGCGCCGGCTCCGGTACCGCTGTCGCATCCGCCGTACATGACGGTCGTACGACCCGCTCGCGAGGAAGTCGGCGAGGCTCAGCTGGTCGAGGACGCTCGCCCACGCCTCACGCTCTCCCTTGGCCGCCAGCACCCCCTCGACGTACCGCTCCGGAAGCACCATCCATCCCAGCCGCACGGCCGGTGACAGGCTCTTGCTGACCGAGCCCAGCAGGATCACCCGCTCGGGGTCGAGTCCCTGGACGGCGCCGACGGGCTTGCGGTCGTAGCGGAACTCCCCGTCGTAGTCGTCCTCCAGCACCACACCGCCACGCGCGCGTGCCCAGTCGATCACGGCCGCCCGGCGCTCGGCGTGCAGCGGCCCGCCCGTCGGGAACTGGTGCGCGGGCGTGAGCAGTACGGCCCGCTCCCGCCCCAACCGGTCCACCCGCGCCCCGTGTTCGTCGAGGGGCAGCGGTACGGTCCGCACGCCCGCGGCCGTGAGCAGGTCCCGGTGGAAGGGCAGCCCGTACGCCTCCACGGCCAGCGGCCCGCGCAGCACCCCGCCGCCGAACAGCAGCCGCAGGGCGTGCGCGAACCCGGAGCAGACCACGATCCGGTCCGCGTGGGTCCGCACGCCACGCGCGCGTGCCAGATATTCCGCGAGCGCCTCCCGCAACTCCACGCGCCCGGCCGGATCGCCGGGTCCGAACACCTCGTTCGGCGCCTGCTGGAGAGCCCGCCGGTACGAGGTCAGCCAGGCCGCGCGGGGGAACGCGGAGGCATCCGGGGTGCCTTGACGCAGGTCGTGCAGCGGGGGGTGCGGGGGTGGGGTCGGCGTCGAGGCGCGCTTGCCCGGGGTCGGCGTCGAGGCACGTGTGCCCGGGATCGGTGTCGAGGGCCGTGTGCCCGGGGTCGGCGTCGAGGTACGCGTGCGTGAGGTCGGAGTCGAGGTACGCACGCGTGGGGATGCCTTCGCGGACCCCCGTTCGGCGCGCCGCAGCGGTGCGGCGCGGTCCGCGACACGGGTGCCCGAACCCTGCCGGGCGGTCAGCCATCCCTCCGCGACGAGCTCCGCGTACGCGTCGGCCACCGTGTTGCGGGCGACGCCCAGGTCGGCCGCGAGCGAACGGTAGGGCGGCAGCCGGGTGCCGGGCGCGAGCCGCCCGTCGCGCACGGCCTCGCGCAACGCGGCGATGAGCGCGGCCCGCCGCCCACCCGTCCCGGACAGCTCCAGATGCAGGTCCGTCCCGACCCGCTCCGCGGAATTGACCCACGATTTCGCCATGGAAATGCACCCTACAGCGGGTCTTTGAGGTCCGTAGGGTCGATCACATGACGACGCACGCGACGCACACGACATCCCTGACGGTTCCCGCCGGCCCCGCGGCCGCGGCCGGTTCGCCCCGTACGCGCCTCGACTTCGCGAAGTCCGCCCCCAAGGTCTTCCGCGCCCTCGTCGGCTTCGACGCCGCCGCCCGCGAGGGCCTCGACCCGGCCCTCGTCGAACTGGTCCAGATCCGCTCCTCGCTCCTCAACCACTGCGCGTACTGCCTGCACATGCACACCAACGACGCCCGCAAGGCCGGTGAGAGCGAGGACCGGCTGCACATGGTCGCCGTCTGGCGCGAGGCACGCCATTTCTTCACCGAGCAGGAGCGGGCCGCCCTCGCCCTGACGGAGGCGGTGACCCTGGTGTCCGACGGCGGCGTCCCCGACGACGTCTACGCCGAGGCCGCGGCCCACTTCGACGAGGAGGAACTCGCCCACGTACTGGCCCTGATCCTCACGATCAACACGTGGAACAGGGTGGCGCTGTCGACGGGAAAGGTGGCGGGGACGGACGAGCGGCGCCGCTGAGGCAGCTCCGTTCACCGCACGGGTCCGCAGCCGCCCGCTACACGGCCATCGGCCGGTCGAACGGCCCGATCGGCGCCGGCAGTCGGGAACTCCCCGTCAGATGACGGTCCACGGCCGCCGCCACCGCCCGCCCCTCCGCGATCGCCCACACGATCAACGACTGCCCGCGAGCGGCGTCCCCGGCGGCGAACACGCCCGGCACACTCGTCGCGAACCCGGCGTCCCGCCTGATCGTCCCGCGCGGCTCCATCTGAAGCCCCAGCTGGTCGATCAGCCCGTCGCCCCGGTCCGGCCCGGAGAAGCCGAGCGCCAGCAGCACCAGGTCGGCGGGCAGTGTCCGCCCGGTGCCCGGCAACGGGCGCCGGGCCGCGTCGACCTCGACCAGATGCAGTGACCGCACATGCCCGCCCCCGTCCCCGGTGAAGCGGAGCGTGGACGCCGCGAACAGCCGCGCGTCCGCGCTCGCCGCCGGCGCCGTCCGAAGGTCACGCGCCTCCTCGTGGGCGGCCGACAGCCGGTAGACCTTCGGGTACGTCGGCCACGGCTCGGCGTCCTCGTCGCGCTCGGCGCCCGGCTGCGCGTAGATGTCCAACTGGGTCACCGAGGCCGCCCGTTGGCGCACCGCCGTACCCAGGCAGTCGGCGCCCGTGTCACCGCCGCCGACGATGACGACATGCTTACCGGCGGCGGACACCGGGGAGCTCTCGAGGTCCCCCTCGCACACCCGGTTGGCCAGCGGAAGATACTCCATGGCCTGATGTATGCCGTCCAACTCGCGCCCCGGTACGGGCAGTTCGCGCCACGCCGTCGCCCCCGTGGCGATCACCACGGCGTCGTAGCGGCTGCGCAGCTCGGCCGCCCCGACGTCCCGGCCGACCGCCGTCGACGTGCGGAACTTCGTCCCCTCGGCCAGCATCTGCTCGATCCGCCGCTCCAGATGGTGCTTCTCCATCTTGAACTCCGGGATGCCGTACCGCATCAACCCGCCGAGCCGGTCGTCCCTCTCGTACACCGCGACCGTGTGGCCGGCCCGGGTCAGCTGCTGTGCCGCCGCCAGCCCGGTCGGCCCCGAGCCGACCACCGCGACGGTCCGTCCGGAGAGCCGCTCCGGCGGCCGCGGCGGCGCCAGCCCCAGTTCCCAGGCCCGGTCGGCGATGGCCGCCTCGACGTTCTTGATGGTGACCGCGGGCTGGTTGATCGCCAACACGCACCCCGCCTCGCAGGGCGCGGGACACAACCGCCCGGTGAACTCGGGGAAGTTGTTGGTGGCGTGCAGCCGGTCGGCCGCCTGCCGCCAGTCGTCCCGGCTGACCAGGTCGTTCCACTCGGGGATCAGGTTGCCGAGCGGACAGGCTTCGTGGCAGAACGGTACGCCGCAGTCCATGCAACGGTCTGCCTGCCGGTTGACGATCGGCAGCAACACCCCGGGGACGTAGACCTCGTTCCAGTCCCGGACGCGCTCCTCGACCGGCCGGCGGGGCCATTCCTGCCGGGGCGTGGTCATGAAACCCTTGGGATCGGCCATGGCCGGTTTCCTTGCGTACGGGTACGGCGGCCGTGCGTCATCGGGCGGCACTCTTTCGGCCACGATACGACGGGTCGGGCAGCGGCGCAGAGTGGGCGGACAGCGCTTTCCGACCGGCCTTCTCAGGAGCCGCCCAGCCCGCCCTCCACACCCCTCAGGGCGCCCTCAGGTGATCGCCAGCACATACGCCACCGCCGCCCCGGCCGAGGCCACCGTCCGGACGTGGTTCCAGAACGTCCACTCGCGCACGTACGACGGCCAGTACGCCGCCGCCTCGGAGGTGCCCGGATCCAGCCTGCCCAGTATCTCGTTGCGGGGCACGTTCGCGACCATGGTCACCCCGAAGCACCCGAACAGATACAGCGCGCTGCCCACCAGCAGCTCCGCCGTGCCGCTCTCGGGCCACAGTACGAACGTCACCACGCCGATCACCGCGCACAGCACCGCGGACCCCACGAACACGATCATGAACGCCGGCCTCACCGCCGTCGTGTTGATCGCGTTCATCGCGGCCACTCCCTGCGCCGGCGGCAGCGTCGCCAATGCCCTCATCACGAACGTCGAGAACCCGTAGAACACCCCGGCCACCAGACCGGTCCCCAGCACCCCCAGCACCGTCAGCCAGAAGTACGGCCCATCGATCACCACAACGTCAACTCCCCGTGTCGGCCGGGACCTCGCCCGGCGCCCCCGTCACCACAAGTCGAGCCCCTTCCACGCACCGGGACCACGGCCGAGGAACGCGGGCCCGTGCGCGAGCGTCCCAGCCCCGGCACGACCACCGGTCCCGCTCCCGATCCCTCATCCCGCCTCCGCACCCGTCCCCGCGGACCGCCAGCTCCGCAGCACCGTCTCCACCCCGGCCCTGATCCGCCGACGAGCCTCGTGCCGCGGCACCCCGCTCATCAGCAGCTGGTCGTACGGCGTCTCCAGATGCCGCACGGACGCCGCCACCGCCGCGACCACCGCCCCCTCCGACAAGGCCCGCCCCGCCGCGCTCCGGCCCACCCGCCCGCTGCCCCGCACCGACGCGTGACCGGCGACGGCCCGCGCCCGCTCCTGCGGGCACCCGGGAAACAGCCGCCGTATCTCCGCAGCGAACGCCTCCGCGAACCGCACGTCCTCGGCGGCCCGCCGCCGCGCGTCCCGGGCCCGGCGCCGACGCCGCGCCTCCGCGTCCGCCAGGCACCGCTCCTCCGCCCGGGCCAGCCCCGCCTCCTCGACCAGGACGCCCTGCCGCTCGTAGCGCGCCTTCCGCCTGTTGAACCGAACGACGACCGCCGACAGCGTGCTCTCCTCCCGCGATCGCCGCGTCAACGCCGTGTCGCCGCGCGGCAGGAACACCAGATGCCCCAGGTCGGCGCAGTCCAGACAGCGCGGCGTTCCCTCTTCGAGCACGAGCATCCCGAGCGGCCCCGCCTGGCAGTCCGCGCAGTGGCGTCTCTTCAGCGGTTGGATCACGAGAAGTCCGGTGCGGGGCGGAGAAGTCGCGAGGTGCGCCATACGTGTTTCCTTCCCCCTCCTCATCCGCGGACCACTCGAAATCCCGCCCTCGGCAATCCCGCCCTCCGCACCACGCCGGGCCCGGACGCATGCCGATCGGTGCCTGACGCATCATGGGCCCTGTGCGACTCGAAGCGATCACCTGGGACCGGCTCGGCGACCTCCTGGCCGAGCGACTGCTCGACCTGAAGCCTGCCGACGGCGGTCCCTGGCCCCGTATCGCCTTCGACGGCGCCCCGGCGGCCCGCCCGGAAGACCTCGCCGAACGCGTCGCCGAGTCCCTGCGCACACGCGGCCGCCCCTCCCTGGTCGTCGGCACGCGGGGCTTCCTGCGCCCGGCCTCGGTCCGCCTCGAGTACGGCCACCAGGACCTGGAGGCCTACTACAACGGCTGGTTCGACACCGGCGCACTGTGGCGCGAGGTGTTCGGCCCTCTCGAACCCGGCGCCGACGGACGCGTCCTGCCCGACCTGTGGGACCCGTCCACCGACCGGGCCACCCGCAGCGAGTACGTCCAACTCCCGCCCGGCGGCTTCCTGTTGCTCCACGGCCCCCTCCTGCTGCGCCACTGGTTCCCCTTCGACCTGACCGTCCACCTCCTCCTCTCGCCGGGTGCCCTGCGCCGCCGCACCCCCGAGGCCGACCACTGGACACTCCCCGCCTACGAGCGCTACGAAGCCGAGACCGACCCGGCCGGCACGGCCGACGTACTCGTACGCGCGGACGACCCTCGCCATCCGGCGTGGAACGGGTGATCCGGCAACCAGAACTTCGCCGGTGTCGCCACGCTCGGGCCCGACAGGGCTCCGCACGACTCGGTGGTGTGGATCAAGCGTGAAGGCGACACCGTGGTCTTCTCCGTCTGAGCGGATGCGTCCTTCATGCCCCGCGGCGAGAATGTAGGGCGCCGGTTTCCGCGGTGCGTCCCGTGCCGCGCCGGCCGCCCGGCACCGGGAGGTACTCCATGACCACCGCCGGAGACATCATGCACCGGGGCGCCCAGTGGATCCCCGCTCACGAGACCCTGGACCGCGCCGCCCAGCTCATGCGGGAGCTGAACGTCGGGGCCCTGCCCATCAGCGACCAGGACGAGCGGTTGTGCGGCATCCTCACCGACCGCGACATCGTCGTCGGCTGTGTGGCCATGGGCCACGACCCGTCCAAGGTGACCGCCGGCGAGATGGCCAAGGGCACCCCACGCTGGATCGACGCGGGCGCCGACGTCGGTGACGTGCTGCGGGAGATGCGCGACCACCAGATCCGCCGGCTCCCCGTCATCGAGGACAAGAGGCTCGTCGGCATGATCAGCGAGGCCGACCTGGCCCAGCACCTGACGGAGGACCAGATCGCCGACTTCGCCCACGGCGTCTACGCCAGGACGACGACCGGCTGACCGCCGTCCCCGGATCTCACAGCCAGCCGTTGCGCCTGAACCCGCGGTAGAGGACCAGGCACGCCGCCGATATCACGGCTATGACCAGGGGGTAGCCGAACTTCCAGTGCAGCTCCGGCATGTACTGGAAGTTCATGCCGTACACCCCGCAGACCATCGTCGGTACGGCGATCACGGCGGCCCAGGCGGTTATCTTCCGCATGTCCTCGTTCTGCGCGACGGTGACCTGCGCGAGGTGGGCCTGCAGAATCGAGTTGAGCAGTTCGTCGAAGGAGGCGATCTGCTCCTTCGCCCGCATGAGGTGGTCCAGGACGTCGCGGAAGTACGCCTGTATCTCCGGGTCGACCACCCGGATCGGCCGTGTCGCGAGGTCCTCGATCGGGCGGGCGAGCGGCACCACCGCCCGCTTCAGTTCGAGGAGTTCACGCTTCAGCTGGTAGATCCGCCCGGGGTCGGTCCGCGCGCCGCTCTCCGCGAACACGTCCGTCTCCACCTGGTCGATGTCCGCCTGCACCGCGTCCGTGACGTTGAGATAGTCGTCGACCACGTGGTCCGCGATCGCGTGCAGCACCGCCGCCGGCCCCTTGCCCAGTTGCTGCGCGTCGGCCTCCAGCTCCTCACGCAGGGGGCCGAGGGAGCCGTGCATGCCGTGCCGGACGGTGATCACGAAGTCCTCGCCGACGAACACCATGATCTCGCCGGTGTTCACCACCTCGCTGGTCGCCGTCAGCTGCTCGTGCTCGACGTAGCAGACCGTCTTGAACACCGCGAACAGCGTGTCGCCGTACCGCTCCAGCTTCGGACGCTGGTGTGCCTCGACCGCGTCCTCCACCGCCAGCGGGTGCAGGTCGAACAGCTCGGCGATGCCCGCGAACTCCTGGTCCGTCGGCTCGTGCAGCCCGAGCCAGACGAAGCCGTCCCGGTTCTTGCGCACACGTTCCACCGTGTCGACCAGGTCGCTGCCTCCCGGCACCCGCACACCGTCCCGGTAGCTCACGCAGTTCACCACCGAGGAGCCCAGAGGGGAGCGGGCCGGGTGGCTCAGGTCGACGCGCGGGCGCCGTCGAGTCAGCCGTGCCACCTTGCGGAGGCCACCGACCCTGCCGAGGCTCGTGACCTTTCGCAGATTCCCTGCCATGGACATGTGGATCTCCTCGCGTGGATCTCCTCGTGCGTGACGCGCCGTTCGCGTCAGGAGCCCTCCAGCCCCTTCTGCTCGTTCGCGCCGTGCCGCATTCCTGCGTCGTGGCGCGCCAGTCTGCCAGTTCTTCGTAAGCGCCGGGTGAGCCTGTGGGAACAGTGCATTCCGCTTTGTTCCCGCCTGTGGACGACGGGGCTCGCCCGTACGACGTCGCGGTCGTCGCGTCGACCGCTCGCCGCAAGCGGGGCAACTGGGATGATCGCGGCATGACGCGATCCGACGGGTATCTCCTCGACAACCGGCAGAGCGAGGCGGCCGAGCGTTTCAACGCCTTCGCCAGGCTCTTCGACCCCACGACCTTCCGGCACCTCGAAGGGTTCGGCGTCGGCGCCGGCTGGCGCTGCTGGGAGGTCGGCGCCGGGGGCACCTCCGTGGTGTCCTGGCTGGCCAAGAAGGTCGGGCCGACCGGAAAGGTCGTCGCCACCGACATCGACACCTCCCTCCTGGCCGCCGCCGCACGCCCGCCGGTGAACGTCCGCGTCCACGACGTGGGCACCGAGGAACCGCCGGGGGAGGGGTTCGACCTGGTGCACGCCCGGCTCGTCCTCGTCCACGTCCCCGACCGCGAACGGGCGTTGCGGTCGATGGTCACGGCCCTGCGCCCCGGTGGCCGACTCCTGATCGAGGACGCCGACCCGGCCCTGCAGCCCCTCGTCTGCCCCGACGAACACGGCCCCGATCAGCGCCTCGCCAACCGCCTGCGGCACGGCTTCCGCCAACTCCTCGCCGACCGCGGGGCCGACCTCTCCTACGGCCGCCGCCTGCCCCGACTGCTGCGCGAGGCGGGCCTGCGCCAGGTGGAGGCCGATGCCTACTTCCCGCTCGCCTCACCGGACTGCGCGGCCCTGGAGTCCGCCACCGTCCGCCAGATCCGCGGCCGACTCGTCGACGCCGGACTCGCCACGGACGAGGACATCGAGACCCACCTCGCGAACGTGGCCGCCGGGGGAATGGACCTGGCCACGGCCCCGATGATCTCCGCATGGGGACGCAAGGCATAGACCTGCCGGGGGCCGGGGGCCGGGGGCCGGGGGCCGGGGGCCGGGGGTACGAGAGGTGCGTCGCCCCCCGATCACAGCGTCCGTTCAACCCTTCCGCTCGATCACGGCGCCCGGCTCAGCCCCTCCCCGGTGGCCTCCCGCCCACCCGCTCGACGGCCTGCGCCCCGGCCCTGCACCCTTCCCGCGCCGCGTCCTCCGGCTCCGCGCCGGCGACCAGCGCGGCGAGGAAGGCGCCCGTGAAGGCGTCACCGGCGCCCGTGGTGTCGGTGGGAGTCGCCGGTACGGCGGGGACGTGGGCGGACACCGCACCGGAGCGGGCCACCAGAGCACCGTCCCGGCCCTGCTTGGCCACCACCAGCGGCACGTGCCGGCTCAGCTTCGCGGCCGCGTCCGACGCGTCGGCGAGCCCGGTGAGCAGGCACGCCTCGTCCCGGCTCGGCAGCAGCAGGTCCAGACCGTCGACGAGGCCCAGGAAACGGTCCACCCCGAGTCGCGTGAGAAAACCCGCCGACGCGGGGTCCAGGCTCACCGGCACACCACGCGCGCGTGCCGCCCGCAGCGCGACCGTGACGAGCGCGCGGCTGGGCTCGGAGAACAGCAGATATCCCGACAGGTGCAGCCGGGCCACGCCGTCCAGCAGCGTGTCCGACCAGTCCCCGGGGTCCAGCCGCAGCGACGCCCCGCTGTCGGTCAGGAACGTCCGCTCGGCCGCTTCGCCCGTGTCCACCAGGCAGATCACCGTCCCCGTGGCCGCCTGCGGATCGACCACGAGCCGCGGCCGCACCCCGCACGCGGCCAGCTCCCGCTCGTGCCAGTCCGCCGCGTCCGCGCCGACCCGGCCGAGGAGCCGTACGTCCGGGCAGCCCCAATGTGCCGCCCAGCAGGCCACATTGGCGCCGGCGCCACCCGGCACCGTGCGGATCGCGGCAGCCGTGTCGGTTCCCGGTGCCAGCGGCCCGCGGTGCCGGGCGACGACGTCCGTGATCACGTCACCGACGACCAGCAGGGCACCGCCCCCCGAGGTCTCCGCCGCCGCCCGCGCGCCGCCGGATCCCGCCCCCTGCGGCGTCGTCGTCACGCTCCGGCCCAGGCCGCCGCGATCCGTGCCGCGAGCCTCACGTTGCCGCGCACCGCCGCCAGATTGGCGCTCAGCGAGGCGCCGTCGGTGTGCCGCACGAGATAGTCGAGCAGGAACGGCGTGACCGCCTGCCCGGTCACCCCCTCGGCCTCGCACGCGTGCAGCGCGTCGGCCAGCACACGCGCGTGCAACCCGGGATCGAGCTGCTCCTCCTCGGGCACGGGGTTGGCGACGATCAGCGCCGACTCCGGTCCGTCGAGCGCGTCCTGCGCCCGCATGACGTCCGCCACCTGCCCGGGACTCTCCAACGTCCACTCCACCGGATGTCCCGAGTCGGACAGATAGAAGCCGGGGAAGCGGTCCGTGCCGTATCCGGCCACCGCGACGCCCAGCGTCTCCAGGCGCTGCAAAGTCGCCGGCACGTCCAGGATCGACTTCACACCCGCGCACACCACGGTGATCCGCGTCCGCGCCAGCAGCCCCAGGTCGGCCGACTCGTCCTGCGTCACCGTCCACTCCCGGTGCACCCCGCCGAGGCCACCCGTGGCGAACACCCGCACCCCTGCCAGCGCCGCCAGCAGTGCCGTGGCCGACACCGTGGTCGCCCCGCTGACCCCCGATGCCACCGCGAGCGGCAGGTCGCGGTGGCCCAGCTTGCGGATGCCGTCCTCGTTCGCGACGCGCTCCAACTGCTCCTTGTCGAGGCCGACGTGGGGCCGCCCGTCCAGCACGGCGATCGTCGCCGGAACGGCGCCCTCCCGTCGTACGACGTCCTCCAGCTCCAGCGCCACCTGCAGATTCCGCGGACGCGGCAGCCCATGCGCGATGATCGTGGACTCCAGGGCCACCACGGGTCGACGCGCGTCGACCGCCTCGCGTACTTCCTCCGACACCACCAGCATCACGAACCCGCCTCCTGTCGTTCGTTCTTCCCTCATCCCTGGCGAGCGGCGTGCCCGGTCAAACCCTTGCGGTGGGTCGAGGACGACACGAGCCTGGGGTGCATGACGGACAACACGGCACGTCTCGACCACGTCGTCCTCTGGGTACGCGACCCCGTGGCGTCGGCCGGCTTCTACGAGAAGACCGTCGGCCTGGAAACGCTGCGGCTCACCGACTTCGCCGAGGGCAAAGCGCCCTTCCCCTCGGTACGGCTCAACGAGGAGACCATCCTCGACCTCATGCCGCTCTCCATGGCCGAGCGGATGCGGATGCTCCCGGGCGCCGCCGACAGCTCGGGCCACCCGGTCAACCACGTCTGCCTGGCCATGCCCGCCGACGACTTCGAGAAACTGCGCAGCCGACTCCAGGAGAGCTCGGTGCCCGTGTCGGACATCGACCACGACTCCTTCGGCGCCCGCGGAAAGGCCAGGCGCAGCTTCTACTTCCGTGATCCGGACGGGAACGTCTTCGAGGTCCGGCACTACGACTAGCGCAGGGCGGTGCCCACGCGCGCGTGTGGGTGACCTGGGCACCGCTCCTCCCGTCTGGCGGCCTCACACGGGCTGTTCGCCGTCCAGCACCCCATGCGGGTTCAGCACGTACTTGCGGCGGGCGCCCTGGTCGAACTCGGCGTAGCCGCGCGGCGCGTCCTCGATGCCGATGACGGTCGCGTTGACCGCCTTGGCGGTGTGCACGCGCTCGTGCAGGATCGCCCGCATCAGGTTCCGGTGGTACTTCATCACCGGGCACTGTCCGGTCGTGAAGCGGTGGCTCTTGGCCCAGCCCAGGCCCAGCCGCACCTTCGGCGTCCCCGACTTCGCGTCCTCGTCGACCCCGCCGGGGTCGTCCGTGACGTAGAGCCCCGGGATGCCCAGGGCGCCGCCCGCGTGGGTGATCGGCATCAGCGAGTTGAGGACCGTGGCCGGAGCTTCCCGGGCATCCGGGCCGTGGGCCCGGGCCTCGAAGCCGATGGCGTCGACCGCCGCGTCCACCTCATGCGTGATCGCCGTCCCTTCGGCTTCCGAGCCCTCGGATGCCAGTGGCTGTGCGCATGGTCGAGTCTGCTACCGCCGCACTCTCCCGGCCACCCTTCGCGTACCCCTTTCGGGCCGCCCGACCGGTCGCGTCAGGGAAGAGGGGCGGATCAGAACAGCGGCTCGGGCAGCACACCCTCCAGGGCGAGCAGTTTCCGCTTGGTCTCCAGCCCGCCGCCGAACCCGCCGATGCCCCCGTCGCTCTCCACGACCCGATGGCAGGGCACCACCACCGGCAGCGGGTTGGAGCCCATCGCCGCCCCCACAGCCTGCGCCGCGCCCGGTTGTCCCACCCGCCCGGCCAGGTCGCCGTAGCCGACGACGGCGCCGTAGGGCACCCCGGACGCCAGCTCGCGCAGCACCTGCCGGTTGAAGCCGGAGATCAGCGACCAGTCCAGCGGCAGGTCGAAGTCGTGCCGCTCGCCCGCGAAGTACGCCTCCACCTGCCGTATCGCCTCGGCCAGCAGGGGCGAGTCGGGTGCCTCGACAGGCTCGCCGCCCAGCCGCGACCGGAGCCGCTCGAGCGCCTTGTCGCGCACCGCGTCCGTGGCGTGGAACACGACGTTGACCAGACCCTCGCGGGTCGCGGCGAGCAGCAGCGGACCGATCCCGGTGCCGACCACCGCCCACACGACCTGCTGTTCGTACCGCCCATCGCTGTCCATGCGCCCACCGTACGGCCCGGCACTGACAACGCCCGCCCGGCCGCCGCTCAGGGCGACTGCAGTGCCGCCCGGACCCTGTCGGGCCTGTTGGTGATGACGCCGTCGACCCCGTACCGCGCCGCCCGGCGGGCGGCGTCCGCGTCGTCGACGGTCCAGGCGAAGACCGACAGCGGCTTGGCGTGCGGCCCCCTGAACGCGTGCACCGTGGAGACGTAGCCCGCCGAGGCCGAAGCGAGAGAGGGGTTGATCCCGTCGGTGAACGCCGCGTACTCGGGCAGGTGGGCGATTGTCGGCGCACCGAGGTAGGCCGTCCTGACCGCGGGCTTCAGGTCGTGGACGATCCGCAGACTGTCCGCGCTGAAGCTCTGCACGACTAGCCGGTCGGCCAGGTGCGGCCGGTCCAGCCAGCCGTCGTTGCCCAGCAGCTTGAGGATCTGCCGTTCGATGCCCGGGTACAGCTGCGGGTTCTTGATCTCGAGCAGCAGCTTCTCGTGATTGCGTTCGACACGGCGCATGTACTGCTCCAGGGTCGGCACGCGCGTGCCCGCGTACCGGGGCGCGAACCAGGCGCCGGCGTCCAGGCGCGCGATCTCGGCCGCGGTGAAGTCCTTCACCTTCCAGGGCGCGCGGTGCGGGAAGACCTCCTGCACGTCGGTCGTCCGCTGCAGGCTGTCGTCGTGGAGGACGACGAGCTCGCCGTCCTTGGTGCGCTGAACGTCGTTCTCGACCCAGGAGAAGCCCATCCGGGCCGCCTTGTCGATGGAGGCCAGGGTGTTCTCCGGGGCATAGGCGGAGGCACCCCGGTGGGCGATGACCATAGGCGGCTCGCCGACGCCCGCCCGGGCGTCGGAACCGGGCAGCAGGAAGGCGGCGACCCCCAGCAGCGCGGTGACGATGGCGACAACTGCGCGCGCGTACATACGCACTCCTCGCGTCGAGCGATCACGTACAGCTCAACTCTGACAGCAGAGAGTAAACGACACCGGGGTACAGAATGGACACACATTGAATGGAGTTGCCCAAGTCCGCTCACCGGTGCCGCACAACTGGGGCAACGACGTGTTTCTTTGCCGGAAAATCGTTCGACCATTCCGGTGGGGGTCATACTCTCTGCCTCACCCCTGACCGCTCGGTAGGTCGCGGGAGGGGCGCATTCAAGAAATTCCGGTACGCAAAGGGCGGGAAGGGCAGCCGCGCATGCAAGGCACGGTCGACGGATTCAGCTACGGACTCGTCACACCGCTGGTGGCCTACCTCATGGCCTGCCTCGGTGGCGCCCTCGGCCTGCGCTGCACCACCAGATCCATGCTCGTTACACATACATCGCGCCCCGCCTGGCTCGCCCTGGGGTCCGCCGCGATCGGCTCCGGCATATGGACCATGCACTTCGTCGCCATGATGGGGTTCACGGTCAGGCAGGCGCCCATCCACTACGACAAGGCGATGACG
Organism: Streptomyces sp. C1-1; assembly: GCF_050214755.1. Classification (NCBI taxonomy): domain Bacteria; kingdom Bacillati; phylum Actinomycetota; class Actinomycetes; order Kitasatosporales; family Streptomycetaceae; genus Streptomyces; species Streptomyces sp. C1-1. The sequence continues at coordinate 7,512,048 of NZ_CP189826.1, forward strand.
TTCGCCAGCCTGGGCGTCGCCATCGTGATGGTGGGGGTGGGGATCTTCATCGTCGGATACCGCGGCGCCAGGGGGACCGCCCTGTTCACAGGCGGAACGATCACCGGCCTGGGTATCGCGTCGATGCACTACCTGGGCATGGCCGCCATGCGCCTGAACGGAAAGCTGGAGTACAACACGTTCACGGTCGCAGCCTCCGTCGTCATCGCGATGTGCGCCGCCACCGCCGCCCTGTGGGCAGCGGGACAGGTCCGGGGGTTCCTGTGGAGCGTGGGCGCGAGCCTCGTCATGGGTCTCGCCGTCAGCGGCATGCACTACACGGGCATGGCCGCCCTCACCGTCCACCTCCATGGCATGTCCGCCCCCACCTCCGGCGAGTCGCCCGCGGCCCTGCTGTGGCCCATGCTGATCGGCCCGCTCGCCTTCCTCCTGATCGCCGCGGTGGTGGTGATGTTCGACCCGCTGATGGTCATGGGCAAGCCCGACTGGAGCCCCGTCGAGCACAAGCCGGGCGTGCCGGCCCACCCCTCCGTGCACCACCCGGCCCACCACCCCCACCGACCGGTCCGGCCCCTGGGCCGCCGCGGCTCCCGCACCCCGCAGAACCGCTGATCGGACCGCATTGTCAGTGGGGGGTCGTACGGTGGATGCCATGCGGCCCGTTTCCAACATCGAACGCACGGTGGCGCCCTTCGAGGTCGTCAGCCCCTACCAGCCCAGCGGCGACCAGCCGGCGGCCATCGCCGACCTGGCCAAGCGCATCGAGGCCGGTGAGAAGGACGTCGTCCTGCTCGGCGCGACCGGCACCGGCAAGTCCGCCACCACCGCGTGGATGATCGAGAAGCTCCAGCGCCCCACGCTCGTGATGGCGCCGAACAAGACGCTGGCCGCCCAGCTGGCGAACGAATTCCGCGAGCTGCTGCCGAACAACGCGGTCGAGTACTTCGTCTCGTACTACGACTACTACCAGCCCGAGGCCTACGTCCCCCAGTCGGACACCTACATCGAGAAGGACTCCTCGATCAACGAGGAGGTCGAGCGCCTGCGCCACTCCGCGACGAACTCGCTGCTCACCCGCCGCGACGTCGTCGTGGTCGCCTCGGTGTCCTGCATCTACGGCCTCGGCACGCCGCAGGAGTACGTGGACCGCATGGTCCCCCTCAGGGTCGGCGACGAGATCGACCGCGACCAGCTGCTGCGCCGCTTCGTCGACATCCAGTACACGCGCAACGACCTGGCGTTCACCCGCGGCACCTTCCGGGTCCGCGGCGACACGATCGAGATCTTCCCGGTCTACGAGGAGCTCGCCGTCCGCATCGAGATGTTCGGCGACGAGATCGAGGCCCTCTCCACGCTGCACCCGCTCACCGGCGAGATCATCAGCGACGACGAGCACCTGTACGTGTTCCCGGCCTCCCACTACGTCGCGGGACCGGAGCGCATGGAGCGGGCCGTCAACGACATCGAGAAGGAGCTCGGCGAGCGCCTGGCCGAGCTGGAGAAGCAGGGCAAGCTCCTGGAGGCCCAGCGGCTGCGCATGCGGACCACGTACGACATCGAGATGCTCCGCCAGATCGGCTCCTGCTCGGGTGTGGAGAACTACTCGATGCACTTCGACGGCCGCCTGCCCGGCTCCCCGCCGAACACCCTGCTCGACTACTTCCCGGACGACTTCCTGCTGGTCATCGACGAGTCGCACGTCACCGTGCCGCAGATCGGCGCCATGTACGAGGGCGACGCCTCCCGCAAGCGCACCCTCGTCGACCACGGCTTCCGCCTGCCCTCCGCCCTCGACAACCGCCCACTGAAGTGGGAGGAGTTCCAGGAGCGCATCGGACAGACGGTGTACCTGTCGGCGACCCCGGGCAAGTACGAACTCTCGCGCGGGGACGGCGTCGTCGAGCAGATCATCCGCCCCACTGGCCTCGTGGACCCGGAGGTCGTCGTCAAGCCCACCGAGGGCCAGATCGACGACCTGGTGCACGAGATCCGCACCCGCACCGAGAAGGACGAGCGGGTCCTGGTCACCACCCTCACCAAGAAGATGGCCGAGGACCTCACGGACTACTTCCTGGAGCTCGGCATCCAGGTGCGCTACCTGCACAGCGACGTCGACACCCTGCGCCGTGTCGAGCTGCTGCGCGAGCTGCGCTCCGGCGAGTTCGACGTCCTGGTCGGCATCAACCTCCTCCGCGAGGGACTCGACCTGCCCGAGGTGTCCCTGGTGGCGATCCTCGACGCCGACAAGGAGGGCTTCCTGCGCTCCGGCACCTCCCTGATCCAGACCATCGGCCGCGCGGCGCGCAACGTCTCCGGCCAGGTCCACATGTACGCCGACAAGATCACCCCGGCGATGGAGAAGGCCATCGAGGAGACCAACCGCCGCCGGGAGAAGCAGGTCGCCTACAACAAGGAGCGGGGCATCGACCCCCAGCCGCTCCGCAAGAAGATCAACGACATCGTCGCGCAGATCGCCCGCGAGGACGTCGACACCGAGCAGCTGCTCGGCAGCGGTTACCGCAAGTCCAAGGACGGCAAGGGCGCCAAGGCACCCGTGCCCGCGCTGGGCGGGAAGGCCGCCGGCGGTGCCAAGTCCGCCAAGGGCAAGGCCAAGGAGACGGTCCCGACCGACCGCCCCGCGGCCGAACTCGCCGAGCAGATCGAGGAGATGACGGCGCGTATGCGTGCCGCCGCGGCGGACCTGCAGTTCGAGATCGCCGCCCGACTGCGCGACGAGGTCTCGGAGATGAAGAAGGAGCTGCGCCAGATGAAGGAGGCGGGACTGGCCTGACCTCGTCGGTCCCCCCTTGCCCCGGCCCGCCGACTGTGTTGCAACACCGACACAAACCGGGAGCCGGGGTACGGCACTGTCGGTCCCCCTGCGTAGGGTTCTGCTCAACCGCGGACTCCGCGGCAACAGGGGACAGCTCGAGAGGGGAATCAGCGCGTGACCGTCAACATGACCAAGGGTCAGGCCATCAGTCTGCAGAAGAACGACGGGGGCAGCCTGACCGCGGTGCGCATGGGTCTCGGCTGGCAGGCGGCCCCCCGGCGCGGCCTGTTCGGTTCGCGTACGCGGGAGATCGACCTGGACGCCTCCGCCGTCCTGTTCGCCGACAAGCAGCCCGTGGACGTCGTCTTCTTCCGCCACCTCGTGAGCGACGACGGCTCCGTGCGCCACACCGGCGACAACCTCGTCGGCGGTGTCGGCCAGGGCGGCGACGACGAGGCGATCCTCGTCGACCTCGCGCGCGTCCCGGTCCACATCGACCAGATCGTCTTCACCGTGAACTCCTTCACGGGACAGACCTTCCAGGAGGTGCAGAACGCCTTCTGCCGCCTCGTCGACGAGACCAACGGCCAGGAGCTGGCCCGCTACACGCTCGCGGGCGGCGGCGCCTACACGGCCCAGATCATGGCGAAGGTGCACCGCTCGGGCGCGGGCTGGACGATGACGGCCATCGGCGCCCCGGCCAACGGCCGCACCTTCCAGGACCTGATGCCGACGATCCTGCCGGTCCTGTAGGACCACCCGACGAGCGACACACGGCACACCGGCGACACAGGGGGACGAGGGCGATGGCGGCCGAGCTGGTGCGGGGGCAGAACCACCCGCTCTCCCAGGCCCGACTCGAGATCCGGGTCTCGGCCGGCGCGCCGGTCGTGGCCTCGGCCACGCTCGGCGACGAGAACGGCAAGGCGCGCAGCACCGAATGGGTGGCCCACCCGGGTGCGCCGACCCTGCCGGGCCTGGAGGTCTCCCGGCAGGCGGCCGCGGACCACCGTCTCGCGGTGGACCTGGACGCCATGCCGGAGGCCGTCCACCGGGTGAACGTGCTGCTCGCGCTGCCCACGGTGGGCGGCGCGGGCCCGGCCCGCTTCGGCGCCGTGGCCGCCCCCTTCGTCGCCGTCACCGGCCTCGACGGCACCGAGGTCGCCACCTACACGATCACCGGTCTGGACGCCGAGTCGGCCGTCGTGGCCCTGGAGCTCTATCGCCGGCAGGGCGCCTGGAAGGTGCGTGCCGTCGGACAGGGATACGCCGGCGGTCTCGCCGAACTCCTCACCGACCAGGGCCTGCCCGAGGCCCACCACCTCGCGGGCCACATCGAAGAGGCGGTCGCCCAGAGCCTGGCCCGCTCGGTCCCGGCACCCCCGCAGCGGACGGCGGACGGCGACCGAACGCGACAGGCCGCGGGACCCCATGCCTCTCCCTACGGCCCGCAGGGCACGACCGCGCCCGGCGCCGGGCTGCCCACGGTGCCGCAGGGCCTCACGCCCCCGGACGCCTCGGCCCTCGCCCAGCCGCCCGCGACCAACGCCTCCGGCCCCATCGACTACAGCCACCCGGGCCGCAGGCCCGCCGCACCGCCCCCGCCCGTCCCGACGGCGCCCCCGGCCGCGCCGGGACAGCCCGCGCAGCCGGTCGCGGGCGACGCGACCGGCTGGTCCATGGACGAGCGGCTCTACAACCAGGTCTGGGGCATGTTCGAGGACCTGGCCCGTACGACGGCCGCCTACCGCAGCGCCGTCGACTTCGCCGACTCCCGTATGGAGAAGGAGCTCGACCAGGCCCTGTCCGACCCGCGCAGCAGGATCGGCGGACAGGGCGACGCCGCGCGGGAGACGGCGCAGGCCAAGCACGCGCACCTCGTCGACCAGGCCCGGGCGGCCCTGGACCGCGACCTCGCCCAGCTCGCCGCCGAGGCCGATGTCGTCGAGCCCGCGCTGCCGCCCGCGTACGCGCGCTGGGACAACCCCGTGTGGCACGGCTACCGGGTGCCGATGGAGATCCCGATGGCCGTACGCGTGGGCGATCTCCATCTGCCGGAGAGCGGGCTGCTGCGCATTCCGATGCTGGTGCGACTGCCGTTGGAACGCGGCCTGTGGATCGACAGCGGACGCTCAGAGCTGTACGACGAGTCGTTCGCCGACGGCGCGGGACTGGCGCACCTGGCCATGGAGACGGCGGTCGCGCTCGCGTCGCGTCTGCTGGCCGTCTATCCGGCCGGCGAGTTCACCGTGCATGTCGTCGATCCGGCAGGCTCGGGCGCGCAGGCGCTCGCACCGCTGGTGAGGACCGGTGTGCTCGCGGCCCCGCCCGCCCTGGGAGCCGCGGGTGTGGCGGACGTCCTCGGCCGCCTCACCGAGCGCGTCGACCTGGTGCAGATGGCGGTGCGCGGCGGCGCCGCCGACTCGCTGCCGCCCGGCTTCGACACGGCGGAGCAGCTGCTGATCGTCAACGACTTCCCGCACGGCTTCGACGACCGGGCCGTGAACCAGCTGCGCTACCTCGCGGACGAGGGCCCCGCCGTCGGCGTCCACCTGATGATGGTCGCGGACCGGGAGGAGGCCTCGAGCTACGGGCCCCTGCTCGACCCGCTGTGGCGTTCGCTGCTGCGACTGACACCGGTGCCCGACGACCACCTCGCCGACCCCTGGGTCGGCCACGCCTGGACGTACGAGCCCGCGCTCGTACCGCCCGGGAGCCAGATCCTCCAGCAGGTGCTGACTCTGGTGGCGGCAGCCCGTACCAAGTACACGTAAAGCGGTCCTGAGCTGCTAGTTTGACCTTTCTTTTGCCAATCGCTTTACCTTTCCTTGGTGGTTCGGGTACGGTTGTTCCCACGGAGGGGAGTACTCCCTGTCGACTGCGGCGTACCCGTCAATACGGATCCGATCGGATCCCGGGGCGCCGGCCCACCGTGGGTGGAAGAGACCTCCGGCAGCGCGACGACGCTGGTAATTGGCCGTTCCGTCCTGCCGGAGGCGCAGTGGATGTTTCCGTGAACCTGTGGGTTCTGACCATCGTGGGCCTTGCCGCCCTGATCGCGCTCGACTTCTTCATCGGTCGCAAACCGCACGACGTGTCGATCAAGGAAGCGGGGATCTGGACGATCGTCTGGATCGCCCTCGCCGGGCTCTTCGGGCTCGGCCTGTTCGTCTTCGCGGGCGGACAGCCCGCCGGCGAGTTCTTCGCGGGCTTCATCACCGAGAAGTCGCTGAGCGTCGACAACCTCTTCGTCTTCGTCCTGATCATGGCGAAGTTCGCCGTGCCCTCGCAGTACCAGCAGCGGGTCCTGCTGATCGGCGTCCTCATAGCCCTGGTCCTGCGCGCGATCTTCATCGCCGCGGGCGCCGCGATCCTGGCCAGCTTCTCCTGGGTCTTCTACCTCTTCGGCGCCTTCCTCATCTGGACGGCCTGGAAGCTGATCCAGGAGGCCCGGGCCGACGAGGAGGAAGAGGAGTTCGAGGAGAACAGGCTCCTCAAGGCCGCGGAGCGCCGCTTCGGCGTGGCCGACCGCTACCACGGCACCAAGTTGTGGATCCAGCAGAACGGCAAGCGGGTCATGACCCCGATGCTGGTCGTGATGCTGGCGATCGGCACCACGGACGTCCTCTTCGCCCTCGACTCGATCCCCGCGATCTTCGGCCTCACCCAGGACCCGTACATCGTCTTCACCGCCAACGCCTTCGCTCTGATGGGCCTCAGGCAGCTGTACTTCCTCATCGGTGGCCTGCTCCGGAAGCTGGTCCACCTCAGCTACGGCCTGTCGATCATCCTGGGCTTCATCGGCGTCAAGCTGGTGCTGCACGCCTTGCACGAGTCCGGCGTCCATGTGCCGGAGATCTCCATACCGGTCTCCCTCGGCGTGATCTGCGCGGTCCTGATCGTCATCACGATCACCAGCCTGCGTGCTTCGAAGAAGCAGGCGGCGGCCGAGGCGGCGCGGGCCGGGAGCGAAGGCGCTCCGAAGGACGGCGTCCAGGTCTGAGCACGACCGACGTAGGAACAACCAGCACCGGGAGCGAGGCGGGATGAATTGCAACATATCGCTCCCGGTGTTTCGTTGGTTGCCAGGCGATCCCACCCCGGGAGAGCCATGGCCCGGTGGAGGAACCCGTGGACGCACCGGAGAAGTTCGTACAGATCGTCGACTTCGAGACCGACCGCATCGAGGAACTGCGAAAGCTGGGCGAGGAGATGGACCAGCGCTTCGCAGGCCGCAGCGGCGGTCCCACGCACCGCCTCATCCTCAAGGACAGGAACCGGCCGAACCGCTACCTCGTGGTGATCGAGTTCGACTCGTACGAGCAGGCGATGGCCAACAGCAACGACCCCGAGACCACCAAGTTCGCCGAGCGGATGGCCGCGTTGTGCACCCGGCCGCCGTCCTTCACCGACTGCGACGTCCAGGAGATGACACAGCTCAAATGACGCGATGCGGGCCCCGTACCACCGGAATGCGGGGCCCGTGCCCCACTGCGAGGATCGCTCCATGAGCGCTCGGCTCGGGTCGCTCACCACACAGTGGACGTCTCTCGTGCCGGTTCTGGCGGTCGTCCTGCTGATCTTCACCTGGGGGCGCGACCTTCCCGGCGCGGTCGTGGCGCTGGTGACGCTGGTCCTCGCGGGGGCCGTGCTGGCCGCCGTCCATCACGCCGAGGTGGTCGCCCACCGGGTCGGCGAACCCTTCGGCTCCCTCGTCCTCGCGGTCGCCGTCACGATCATCGAGGTCGCCCTCATCGTCACTCTGATGGCGGACGGCGGCGACAAGGGCTCGACCCTGGCCAGGGACACGGTCTTCGCGGCCGTGATGATCACCTGCAACGGCATCGTCGGCCTCTGTCTGCTCGTCGCCTCGCTACGGCACGGCACCGCGGTGTTCAACCCCGAGGGCACCGGCGCCGCCCTCGCGACCGTCGCCACCCTGGCCACGCTCAGCCTGGTCCTGCCGACGTTCACCACGAGCAAGCCCGGCCCGGAATTCTCCGGCATCCAGCTCACCTTCGCCGCGATCTCCTCCTTGATCCTCTACGGCCTGTTCGTCGCGACCCAGACGGTGCGGCACCGCGACTACTTCCTGCCCATCACCCGCCAGGGAGACGTGATCACCGCCGACGTCCACGCCGACGCACCCACCGCCCGGACCGCGTGGATCAGCCTGAGCCTGCTCGGCCTCGCGCTGATCGGCGTGGTCGGCCTCGCCAAGGGCGTGTCCCCGACGATCGAGTCCGGTGTGGAGGCCGCCGGACTGCCCCATGCCGTCGTCGGCGTGATCATCGCCCTGCTGGTGCTGCTGCCCGAGACCATCGCCGCACTGCGCTCCGCCCGGCGGGACCGCGTGCAGACCAGCCTGAATCTCGCGCTCGGCTCGGCCATGGCGAGCATCGGCCTGACCATCCCCGCCGTCGCCCTGGCCTCGGTATGGCTCTCCGGCCCCCTCGTCCTCGGACTCGGCGCCACGCACATGGTGCTGCTCGCCCTGACCGTGGTGGTGGCCTCCCTGACGGTGGTGCCCGGACGGGCCACCCCGTTGCAGGGAGGCGTGCATCTGGTGCTGTTCGCGGCCTACTTGGAACTCGCGATCAACCCGTAGAAACGTCCCGGCAGTCCCGCTCCCGGGGTGCCGTGATAGACCGGGTCCGAACAGCGGTCCCCGTGGATCGCCCTATCCGACCGGACCGGAGGAACCGTGCCCCGCACCCTGGCCAACGCCCCGATCATGATCCTCAACGGGCCCAACCTGAACCTGCTCGGCCAGCGGCAGCCCGAGATCTACGGCAAGGACACCCTGGCCGACGTGGAGGCCCTGTGCGCCAAGGCCGCGGCCGCGCACGGCGGCACCGTGGACTTCCGGCAGTCCAACCACGAGGGCGAACTGGTCGACTGGATCCACGAGGCACGGCTGAACCACTGCGGGATCGTCATCAACCCCGGCGCCTACTCGCACACGTCCGTGGCGATCCTGGACGCGCTCAACACCTGTGACGGACTGCCCGTGCTGGAGGTCCACATCTCCAACATCCACAAGCGAGAGTCCTTCCGGCACCACTCCTACGTGTCCCTGCGCGCCGACGGGGTCATCGCCGGCTGTGGTGTGCAGGGATACGTCTTCGGCGTGGAGCGGGTGGCGGCACTGGCGGGGCCGGCACAGGCGGAGGCGTAACCACCGCTCGCGGTGCAAGCCCCGCTCGTGGCGCAACTCCCGCTCGCCAGGAGGGCGTCCCTTACAGGCGCCCCGCCTCGACGATCCGTCGCAGGAAACGCCGTGTGCGTTCCTGCTGCGGGTCGCCGAAGACCTGCTCGGCCGTCCCGCGCTCCAGGACGACGCCCCCGTCCAGAAAACAGACCTGGTCGGCGACGTCCCGGGCGAAGCCCATCTCGTGCGTGGCCAGCACCATGGTCATGCCGTCGTCCTTCAGGTCGCGCACGACGGTGAGCACCTCGCCGACGAGCTCCGGATCGAGGGCGGCGGTGATCTCGTCGAGCAGCAGCAGCCGGGGGCGCACGGCGAGAGCGCGCACGATGGCCACACGCTGCTGCTGGCCCCCGCTCAGCCGGTCCGGGTACGCGTGGGCCTTCTCGGCGAGCCCGAGCCGCTCCAGCAGCTCTCCGGCACGCTCCTCGGCCTCCTCGCGGGACACGCCGTGGACCCGCCGCGGAGCGAGGGTGATGTTGTCCAGCACGGTCATGTGCGGAAACAGGTTGTACGCCTGGAAGACCACGCCGATACGGCGCCGTACCGCGTCCTGGGCGACGCGCGGGTCCGTGATCTCCTCGCCGTCCAGCCAGATCGCCCCGTCGTCGATCTCCTCCAGCAGGTTCGCGCACCGCAGCAGTGTCGACTTGCCCGAACCGGAGGCGCCGATCAGAGCGGTCACCGTGTGCGGGGCGACCTCCAGGTCGACGTCCCGCAGGACCACGGAGCCGCCGAACGTCTTGCGCACGGACTCCATGCGCAGCACGGGGGCGTCGCTCATATCGCTCCTCCTTGGGCGCGCTGCCGGTCCATCCGCGCCGTCACCCAGTCCGTGAAGCGCGTCATCGGGATCGTCAGCGCCACGAAGACCAGGCCCGCGACGATGTACGACGTGTAGTTCATGCTGCGCTGCGCGACGATGTCGGCCGCCCGCACGGCGTCGATCGCGCCGCCGATCGACACCAGACCGGTGTCCTTCTGGAGGGACACGAGGTCGTTCAGCAGGGGCGGCACCTGGCGGCGTACGGCCTGGGGGAGGACCACGTACCGCAGTGCCTGCCGGTTGGTGAGGCCCAGTGAGCGGGCCGCGGCCCGCTGAGAGGGATGGATGGACTCGATGCCGGCCCGGAACACCTCGGCGACGTACGCCGAGTACGTCAGCGTCAGTGCCGTACCGCCGAGCAGCACCGGATCGACGGTCACGCCCTGCAGACGCAGCGCGGGCACGCCGAAGATCACGATCATCAGGTTGATGATCAGCGGCAGACCGCGGAAGAAGTCCGTGTACGCGGCCGCGAGCACCCGCAACGGGAAGAACACCGGCCCGGGCAGGGTGCGCGCGATGGCGATCAGCATGCCCAGGACCAGCACCAGCACGCCGCAGATCAGCAGCAGCCGGACGTTGAGCCACAGCCCTTCGAGCACCTTGGGCAACGCCTCGCGCGCGTAGTGCGCGTCGAAGAAGGTCTCCTTGGTGCGCGGCCAGCCGGGCGCGTTGACCACGACCACGTACAGCACGACGGCCGTGACGAGGGTGGACAGTGCGGCGATGGCCGTCGCGCGGCGGGCGCGGGCACGCTTGTGGCGCTCACGGTCCAGACGCCGCTCCGAGGGGACGTACGCGTCGTCCGCGCCCGGCGTGCCTCCCCTGCCGTCCGCGTCTTCCCGGCCCGAGTCGTCCTTCAGGAGCGTCACTTGAGCACCGGAGCGTCGACGGCGTCGGACAGCCACTGCTTCTCCAGCTTCGCCAGCGTGCCGTCCTCGCGAAGGGCGTCCACGGCCGACGACACGCACGACGTGAGAGCGCTGCCCTTGTCGAGGACGAGCCCGAACTGCTCGGGCGTGGCGCCCTGGTTCTCGAACTGGCCGACGATCCTGGCGTCGGTCACCTGGGCCGCGGTGACGTAGAACGCGGTCGGCAGGTCGGTGACGATCGCGTCGACCTGACGGTTCTTGAGCGCGGAGACGGCCTGGTCGTTCTTGGAGTACACGGCCGCCTGCTGCGACGGCTTCACCACGTCGCTGATGTAGTTCAGGCTCGTCGTGCCGACCTGGGCGCCCAGCTTGAGGCCCTTCAGATCCGCGATGCCGGTCGCCTTGGCGGCCTTGCTGCCCTTGAGCGCGATGACGGCCTGACGCACGTCGTAGTAGCCGGACGAGAAGTCCACGGCCTTCTTGCGCTCGGCGCTGATCGACACCTGGTTGATGTCGAAGTCGAATGTCTTCTCGCCGGGAGCGAAGGCCTTGTTGAAGGGAACGCTCTGCCAGACGACCGCGTTCTTGCCGTACCCGAGCTGCTGGGCGACGGCGTACGCGACCGCCGACTCGAAGCCCTTGCCGTTGGCCGGCTTGTCGTCCTTGAACCAGGGCTCGTACGCGGGCTCGTCGGTGGCGATCGTCAGCCTGCCGGAGGTCTTGGTGGCCAACTTGCCCTTGGCGCAGGCGCTGCCCGCCGAACCCGAGGCGTTGTCGCTCGCCTTCTCCTCCGGCTGCGGCGCGCAGCCGACGGCCGTGGCGAGCAGGGCGATGGTTGCCGCGGCGACGGCGCGGCGCAGTGCGCGAGGGGCAAGGTGCATGGCGGGAGATTGACAGCCCGACGTCTCGTTTGTCGAGGTCACGTCGGCAACTGTCCGCATACTGGGAACGGGTGTTGCATTCCTGTGAACACGCACCGGCCATACGCGGCGCAAGGCCGGGGCCGCCGGCCGAGGGCGGGGTTGGAAAGACCGGCGGCCCGTACCGCGCAGGAGCCGTCGTCCTGAACGGGGCGGTTTCCAGTTGACTGCGCAACCAAGTGCGCCGGGAGCGCGCGCAGGCCACCGGCGCGTGTGAACGGTTCACACGGGGCGCGTGCGCCGACTCGGCGCGGGCGCGCGGGACTTCGGCCCAGGGAGGGCGGTACGTCGGCTCCGGGTGCGTGACGCATTCGCCGTTCCGCGCGCTGTACGCCATGACTCCCATGGGTCACGGGCCCGTCCTCTCGAGGCGGCAAGCGGGCCGAGGCGCACAGGGGCGGAGGACCATCGGCCCTCCGCCCCTGTGCGCCGTCTCGCGACCCCTACCACCCGCGCGCGTGCCACTCCGGCAGTTGGGGCCGCTCCGCGCCCAGCGTCGTGTCGTTGCCGTGCCCCGGGTAGACCCAGGTCTCGTCCGGCAGCACGGCGAAGATCTTCGTCTCGACGTCGTGGATCAGACTCGCGAACGCCTTCGGATCCTTACGGGTGTTGCCGACCCCGCCGGGGAAGAGGCAGTCGCCCGTGAACACATGGGGATGCCCGTGCGGGTCGTCGTAGACGAGCGCGATCGAGCCCGGCGTGTGCCCGACCAGATGGCGCGCGGTGAGCTCCACCCGCCCCACCCGGATGGTGTCGCCGTCGTCGACCGGGACGTCGGTCGGCACCGGGATGCCCGAGACGTCGTCCCGGCCCGCGTACGTGCGCGCCCCGGTGGCCGCGACGACCTGGGCGAGCGCCTGCCAGTGGTCCCCGTGCTGGTGCGTGGTGACGACGGAGGCGATGCCGTCGTCACCGATCATGCCGAGCAGGGTGTCCGCGTCGTTGGCCGCGTCGATCAGCAACTGCTCGTCCGTGGCCCGGCAGCGCAGCAGATAGGCGTTGTTGTCCATCGGGCCGACCGCGATCTTGGTGATCATCAGGTCCTTGAGCTCGTGCACGTCCGCCGGGCCGCCGACCTTCACCTGTCCGCTGTACGTCATGGCCGTCAGCCTATAGCGGGGGAGGGCGCCGAAGGTCGCGCCTGCGCCCGAGGGACCCCGGCTGCTACAGCGGCGGTAGTCCGGGGAGCGAGCCGCCCCGCACCGTCAGCCCGGAGCCGCCCCGGCGTCCCGCGAGCCAGCCCAGCAGCTCGGGCGCCGGACCCGTGACCGTGATCTCCGCGTCCGCCGCCTCCCGGCCGGTGCGCCACGCGCGCGTACCGTCCGTGAGGCGCGTCGGCGGCACGTCCGGGTGGCCCGAGAAGCGGTCGGCGAGAAAGGCGATCTCCCGCTCCGTGAACTGCTCCGGAACGTGCTCCAGCTCGTATCCGATACCGAGGTCCACGTGGTGCAGCTCGACCTCCGCCCAACGCCGGAACGGCACCCGCGACGCCGAGTCGGTGACCCCGTTGCGCAGCTCCACCGTCCGCGACCAGTCCGCGGGTGCCGCCCCCGCCGCCTGGAAGCGGGCCGCGCTCTGGCGCAGGTCGGCGAGCTGAGTCTCCAGGGGGCGCGGCGCGTCCCGCTCGATGTCGGCGTCCCGAGCCTCCCCGGAGACGTACATCGGGCGGCCCTCCAGGACGTTCACGAGGGCGTCGGCGTTGCGGGCGAGGTGCGCGAGGACGTGGCCGCGGGTCCAGCCCGGCAGCCGTGACGGCTCGGCCACCGACGCGTTGTCCAGTTCGGCGGCTGCGGTGAGCAGCCGGTCCGTCGCGTCACGTACAGACGCCAGGTCATGACCGTGATCAATCATGGTGCTGACCCTAGTCTCGCCACACCTTTGGGTGAAGGTGGTGAAGCAGTGCCGTAAATCGAAAGCACGTGCTATATGGTCGAGAGCGGCGTCGGGCATGCTGGATGGCCGGGGATTGTTATGCAACCCGGAATCCGACCGGCGTTGTCAGTGGCTCCCCCTAGTGTGAGAAGACACGGGGGCCTCGCCCCTGTCACTTCTCTCAAGAAAGGTGCGGACCGGCGTGGCCGACCGTCTCATCGTCCGTGGCGCGCGCGAGCACAACCTCAAGAATGTCTCGCTCGACCTGCCGCGCGACTCGCTCATCGTCTTCACGGGCCTGTCGGGGTCGGGCAAGTCCTCGCTGGCCTTCGACACCATCTTCGCCGAGGGGCAGCGGCGCTACGTGGAGTCGCTCTCCTCGTACGCCCGGCAGTTCCTCGGCCAGATGGACAAGCCGGACGTCGACTTCATCGAAGGTCTGTCGCCGGCCGTCTCCATCGACCAGAAGTCGACCTCGCGCAACCCGCGCTCGACGGTCGGCACGATCACCGAGGTCTACGACTACCTCCGGCTGCTCTTCGCGCGCATCGGCAAGCCGCACTGTCCCGAGTGCGGCCGACCGATCTCCCGCCAGTCGCCGCAGGCCATCGTGGACAAGGTCCTGGAGCTGCCGGAGGGGAGCCGCTTCCAGGTACTGTCGCCGCTGGTGCGGGAGCGCAAGGGAGAGTTCGTCGATCTCTTCGCCGACCTGCAGACCAAGGGCTACAGCCGGGCGCGCGTGGACGGCGAGACCGTCCAGCTCTCCAACCCGCCGACGCTGAAGAAGCAGGAGAAGCACACCATCGAGGTGGTCATCGACCGCCTCACGGTGAAGGACTCCGCCAAGCGCCGCCTCACCGACTCCGTGGAGACCGCCCTAGGCCTGTCCGGCGGCATGGTCGTGCTCGACTTCGTCGACCTGCCCCAGGACGACCCCGAGCGCGAGCGCATGTACTCGGAGCACCTGTACTGCCCGTACGACGACCTGTCCTTCGAGGAGCTCGAGCCCCGCTCCTTCTCCTTCAACTCGCCCTTCGGCGCCTGCCCCGAGTGCACCGGCATCGGCACGCGCATGGAGGTCGACCCGGAGCTGATCGTCCCGGACGAGGACAAGTCCCTCGACGAGGGCGCCATCCACCCCTGGTCGCACGGGCACACCAAGGACTACTTCGGCCGCCTCATCGGTGCCCTGGCGGACGCGCTGGGCTTCCGGACGGACATCCCCTTCGCCGGCCTGCCGCAGCGTGCCAAGAAGGCCCTCCTGTACGGCCACAAGACCCAGATCGAGGTCCGCTACCGCAACCGCTACGGCCGCGAGCGCGTGTACACGACGCCCTTCGAAGGCGCCGTTCCCTTCGTCAAGCGCCGGCACAGCGAGGCCGAGAGCGACTCCAGCCGGGAGCGCTTCGAGGGCTACATGCGCGAGGTGCCCTGCCCCACCTGTGAGGGCACGCGCCTGAAGCCGATCGTCCTCGCGGTCACGATCATGGAGAAGTCGATCGCCGAGGTCTCGGCGATGTCCATCAGCGACTGTGCGGACTTCCTGGGCGAGCTGAAGCTGACCGCCCGCGACAAGAAGATCGCCGAGCGCGTGCTGAAGGAGGTCAACGAGCGGCTGCGCTTCCTGGTCGACGTCGGCCTGGACTACCTCTCCCTCAACCGCGCGGCCGGCACGCTCTCCGGCGGCGAGGCCCAGCGCATCCGCCTGGCCACGCAGATCGGCTCCGGCCTCGTGGGCGTCCTGTACGTCCTCGACGAGCCGTCCATCGGCCTGCACCAGCGCGACAACCACCGGCTGATCGAGACCCTGGTCCGGCTGCGCGACATGGGCAATACGCTCATCGTCGTCGAGCACGACGAGGACACCATCAAGGTCGCCGACTGGGTCGTCGACATCGGCCCAGGCGCGGGCGAGCACGGCGGCAAGGTCGTGCACAGCGGCTCCCTGAAGGAGCTGCTCGCCAACGCCGAGTCGCAGACCGGCCAGTACCTGTCCGGCAAGAAGTCGATCCCGCTGCCCGACATCCGCCGCCCGCAGGACCCCTCCCGCCGGCTCACCGTGCACGGTGCCCGCGAGAACAACCTGCAGGACATCGACGTCTCGTTCCCGCTGGGTGTCTTCACGGCCGTCACCGGTGTGTCCGGTTCCGGCAAGTCGACGCTGGTCAACGACATCCTGTACACGCACCTGGCCCGCGAGCTGAACGGCGCTCGCAACGTCCCCGGCAGGCACACGCGCGTGGACGGCGACGACCTCGTCGACAAGGTCGTGCACGTCGACCAGTCGCCCATCGGCCGCACCCCGCGGTCCAACCCGGCGACCTACACCGGCGTCTTCGACCACATCCGCAGGCTGTTCGCCGAGACCACCGAGGCGAAGGTCCGCGGCTACCAGCCCGGTCGCTTCTCCTTCAACGTCAAGGGCGGCCGCTGCGAGAACTGCGCGGGCGACGGCACGATCAAGATCGAGATGAACTTCCTCCCGGACGTCTACGTCCCGTGCGAGGTCTGCCACGGCGCCCGGTACAACCGGGAGACCCTGGAGGTCCACTACAAGGGCAAGTCCATCGCCGAGGTCCTGAACATGCCCATCGAGGAGGCGATGAACTTCTTCGAGGCCGTGCCGGCGATCAACCGTCACCTCACGACGCTGAACGACGTCGGTCTCGGCTACGTCCGCCTCGGCCAGTCCGCGACCACCCTCTCCGGTGGTGAGGCACAGCGTGTGAAGCTTGCCAGCGAGCTGCAGAAGCGCTCCACGGGACGTACCGTCTACGTCCTCGACGAGCCGACCACCGGTCTGCACTTCGAGGACATCAGCAAGCTGCTCAAGGTGCTGTCCGGCCTGGTCGACAAGGGCAACACGGTCATCGTCATCGAGCACAACCTCGACGTCATCAAGACCGCCGACTGGCTCGTCGACATGGGTCCCGAGGGCGGCGCCGGCGGCGGACTCGTCGTCGCCGAGGGCACGCCCGAGGAGGTCGCCGGAGTCCCGGCCAGCCACACGGGCAAGTTCCTGCGCGAGATCCTCGGCGCCGACCGGATCAGCGACGCGGCCTCGGTGAAGGCCCCACGCAGGACGGCGGCGAAGAAGACGGTCGCGGCCAAGTCGACGGCGAACAGGACGGCGACGGCCAAGGCCGCGACGACCAGGGCCACGACGGCGAAGACCGCCGACAGCACGGCCACGAAGAAGGCGACGCCCGCGAAGAAGACCACACGGGCACGCAAGGCCTGAGGTCGCCGACGACGGCGGAAGGCACGGCGCCCCGCGGGAATCCCCCGCGGGGCGCCGTTCTTCACAGATCCCCGAGTTCGGAGGCGTACGGCGGCTCCGCGCCCGCCCGGGAACACGTGACCGCGGCCGCCCGCGCCGCGAAGCGCAGCAGCCTCGTCCACCCGTCGGCTCCCAGTCCCAGCAGCGCTTCCGCGGACAGGGCGTCCTGGGCGGCCAGACCGTGCAGCAGAGCAGCGTTCACGGTGTCGCCGGCCCCGATGGTGTCCACGACCTCGACCTTCTCGCCCGGCACGGAATGCACCGCGCCGTCCGCGGTGAAGACACTCAGCCCGTCACCGCCCCGGGTGACCACGACCGCCGAGGGCCCCGCGGCCAGCCACTCACGCGGGGTGCCGCCCAGCCACAGGGCGTCCTCCTCGGAGAGCTTCAGCAGCGACACGGACGGCAGCCAGCTCTTGAAGCGCGCGCGGTAGGCGTCCGCGTCCGGGATCAGTCCCGTCCGGATGTTGGGGTCGAGGGCGGTGAACACGCCCTGTTCGGCCGCCGCTCGCATCAGCTCCTCGTAGGCGCTCGCACCGGGTTCCAGGACGAGCGAACACGTCCCGAAGGACACGGCCCGCGTCCCGGCGGGGAGCGCCCCGGGCGCGGTGAACAGCCGGTCCGCGGTGCCCTCCACGTAGAAGGAGTAGGCGGCCGAGCCGTTCCCGTCGATCGTCGCGACGGCGAGCGTGGTCGGCTCGGGGCCGCGCTGTACGGCCGACACGTCCACGCCGGCTTCCCGGAGGCCGTCGAGCAGGGCCTCGCCGAAGGCGTCGCGCGAGGTGCGGGAGCAGAACGCCGTGGGGGAGCCGAGGCGGCCGAGGGCCACGGCCGTGTTGTACGGACCGCCGCCGAGCGCCGGCTTCAGCCCGGCGAGGGCACCCGTGCCCTGCGGTACCAGATCGATCAGGGCCTCACCGGCGACGACGATCACGAGACGGTTCCTCTCTCGAACTGCGCGGACTGCGGGTACTGCTTGGACCTGCCGGACTCGGCGGATCTCTCGGACGCACCGGATCGCCCGGGTTCAGGGCACCCGCACGAGGTCCGGTGGACGAAGGCGCAGGGGAGCCGGACGGTGCGGGCGGGGCGGTCCGGTGCGGCGAGGCGTTCCAGCAGCAGCCGTACCGCCTGCGTGCCGATCTCCCTGCCGGGCTGGGCGATCGCCGTGAGCCGGGGCGAGAAGAGATCGGCCCAGGGGAAGTCGTCGAAGCAGCACAGGGCCATGTCGTCGGGCACGGACAGACCGCGGTCGCGCAGGGCGCGCAGGGCACCGAGGGTCATCGCGTTGTTGGCCGTCACGAGTGCGGTGGGTGGAGCGGCGAGAGACAGCAGGGCGGCCGTGGCCCGTTCGGCACCGGCCGACTCGGAGTCGCCGTGCGCCAGGAGACTCTCGTCGTGGGGGAGCCCGGCGGCGGCGAGTCCCTGCCGGTAGCCGGCGATGCGTTCGCGGGTGGTGCTGAGGCCGGGCAGCCCGGCGATCAGGGCGATGCGGCGGTGGCCGAGTCCGGCGAGGTGGGCGACGAGCCGCGCGGTCGGTTCGGCGCTCTCGGCACAGACCTGGTCGAAGCGCAGGCCCCCGTCCCCGCCCGACGCCTGAGTCCCCGCCGCGTCCACCTCGACCAATCGATCGAGGAACACGGTCGGGACGTCATGGCGCGCGAGGTAGGTGACGAGTGCGCGTGGGTCGGCGGAGGGAGCGACGATCATGCCGTCCACCCGCCGTTCGTGCAGCAGCTGGACGACCGTGCGCTCGTGCGCGGGATCGTCGTGCGGGTCGGCGATGAGCAGGCCGTGGCCCGCGTCCAGGGCGGCCGCTTCCACGCCCTGAAGGATCTCGGTGAAGTACGGGTTCCTGATGGCCGACACCGCGAGCCCGATCGACCGGGTACGGGAGGTGACCAAGGAGCGGGCCAGGGTGTTCGGCGTGTAGCCCAGCCGGTCGATCGCGTCCAGGACGGATTGCCGGGTGTGCGGCAGGACCGGCCGGGTGCCGTTGAGGACGTGCGAGACGGTCGCCACGGACACCCCGGCGCTCCGTGCGACATCGGCCATGGTCGCCACAGCGTCCTCCTCTCGCGCACCCGGCGGGCTCAGGCCGGAACGTATCTCATTCACCGCCCGACGTAAACGCTTACGCAAGCGTTTAACTCACGCTACCCCGACCCGCGGGCCCCCGGGAGTATCGTCACCGTGCACCGCCCCCTCAGCAGCGGAGACCCGTATGCCTGCCCGCCCTTCCCCGAGCCGTCGTACCGTCCTGCGCGGCGCGGCCCTCACGCCCGTGGCCGGTCTCGGACTCGCCGCCTGTTCGGCAGGGGCCGGGGCGGAAGGGGCGCCGGCCACACCGACGGCGCCCGTCGCAGTCGGACCGGGATCGGACGTCGCCAAGGGCGGCGCCGCGCTCTACCGGGACCACAACGTCGTGGTCAGCCGGGCCGAGGACGGCTCGCTGAAGGCGTACAGCACGATCTGCACGCACGCGGGGTGCCCGATCAACAAGCTGGCGGGGACGACGCTGGTCTGTCCCTGCCACGGCAGCGAGTTCGATGCCAGGACCGGCAAGGTCCTGCGCTCCCCGGCCACGGAGCCGCTGCGGGAACTGTCGGTGCGCACCGCGAACGGCAAGATCGTCGCCGGTCCGCTCGCCTAGGGCCGGTCGTTTGGATCAGCTCGGCGTCGCGCGCACCCGTCGCGTCGGCGCTCGCCGAGGGCTCACTCCCAGTCCCACCCGATGCCCACGATGCCCGTCCGCACCCGGGGCTCGACGAGGTGGACCGAGTGGTGGTGGCCGCTGAGGGCGAGTTCCTGGCGGCCGCCTCGCGGAGCGGCCGCGGAGTGCTGGGCGAAGCGATGGCAGCGCACGGGAAGCGCCCGTTCGTCGAAGCGCACCTGGAGCGCGTACTGTCCGCCGGCCGGCCCGAATCCGCGGACGTACTCGCGGCAGGCGCCCGCCGTGCCGTCCTCGACGCCGTAGCGGAAGAGGAACGTGTCCCCGGCCCGCAGCCGGGTGTCGAAGAGCAGCTCGGCCACGAGGACCCCGGTGTCCTGGTGCGCGCGCACGCGTCCTGTGCGGCAGTTCTCCAGCGCGTGCACCCGCATGCGCTCCGGCGCGCATCCCGGGTCGCCGTGGTGGACGGCGACGAAACGGTCGATGCCGTCCTTGTGGGCGCGCACGATGTGCTGCGACTCGCGCCCCGCCAGCTCGCGGCGCGGGCCGATGCGCACCCGCTCGTGGTGCCCGAGGGTGTGCAGCCCGCCGTCCGGCGGCAGGTGCAGCTCGGTCAGCATCCGGTCCAGGACGTCCGAGGCGGCGACCAGGGAGCGGTACGAGCGGGCGGCGGGCCGTTCGGCGCAGGCCCGCTCGTCGGTCTCGGCGAGCAGCCGTATCAGTGACTCCTCCGGCAGCTGGAGTATCTCCTCCAGGGCCCGCACGGCGCGCAGCGACTCCGGGCGCTGCGGCCGCCGGGCGCCCTGCTGCCAGTAACTCAGGCTGGTGACGCCGACCTTCACCCCGTGCCGCGACAGATGGTGCTGCACACGCTGCAGCGGCAGCCCTCGGGCGGCGATGGCGGCGCGCAACGCGACGTGGAAGGGCCCGCCCCGCAGGGCCGATTCCAGTTCCGCGCCGACGACGGCGGCGACGTCCGCGTGCTGTGTGGCGTGCGGCATGCAGGGGGCCTTTCTGTGAATGCTCGCTACGGCTGGTCGGGCCGGTTCGTGCGAAGGTCGGGGCCACCCCGTCGGCGTCGGGGGCGTCTTCACATCCGTACGCCGTCGTTCACGGCCCCGAGTTCCCCCGCATTGAAGCGTGTTGACCAAGTCCCGACAACACCTGATGCCCTACGGCCGCACACACCTGGCCGAGACACGCTCGGTGGCTCATGATCGTCGAGGTGGGGAGGCACGGGGCCGTCGCCGGCGCCGCGGGGCGGCCACCTGCGATGCGTGCCGGACTCCCCGGGGGCGCGTAGGCTCGGTAGGCGTTGTCCACAGCCTCGCCGTACTGTCACCCCCCGCCAGTAGGGTGTGAGACATGGCCGACCCCTCCAGCTACCGCCCCAAGCCGGGACAGATCCCCGACTCACCCGGGGTGTACAGGTTCCGTGACGAGCACCGCCGGGTGATCTACGTCGGAAAGGCGAAAAGCCTGCGCCAGCGCCTGGCGAACTATTTCCAGGACCTGGCGAACCTGCACCCCCGCACCCGGACGATGGTCACCACCGCCGCGTCCGTGGAGTGGACCGTGGTGTCCACAGAGGTCGAGGCGCTGCAGCTGGAGTATTCCTGGATCAAGGAGTACGACCCCCGGTTCAACGTCAAGTACCGCGACGACAAGAGCTACCCGTACCTCGCGGTGACGATGAACGAGGAGTTCCCGCGCGTGCAGGTGATGCGCGGTCACAAGAGGAAGGGCGTCCGGTACTTCGGCCCGTACGCGCACGCGTGGGCGATCCGCGACACCGTCGACCTCCTCCTGCGAGTCTTCCCCGTGCGCACCTGCTCGGCCGGCGTCTTCAAGAACGCCACCCGCACCGGCCGCCCCTGCCTGCTCGGCTACATCGGCAAGTGCTCGGCACCCTGCGTGGGCCGCGTCGACCCCGAGGAGCACCGCGAACTCGCCGAGGAGTTCTGCGACTTCATGGCCGGCCGCACCGGCACCTACCTCCGCCGCCTCGAGACGCGGATGACGGAGGCGGCCGAGGAGATGGAGTACGAGCGGGCCGCCCGCCTGCGCGACGACATCGAGGCCCTGCGGAAGGCCATGGAGAAGAACGCGGTCGTGCTCGCCGACGCGACCGACGCCGACCTGATCGCGGTCGCCGAGGACGAGCTGGAGGCGGCCGTCCAGATCTTCCACGTGCGCGGCGGACGCGTGCGCGGCCAGCGCGGCTGGGTCACCGACAAGGTCGAGGAGATCACCACCGGCGCCCTCGTCGAGCACGCGTTGCAGCAGCTCTACGGCGAGGAGAAGGGCGACTCCGTCCCCAAGGAGGTCCTCGTCCCCGCCCTGCCCGACCCGGTCGAGCCCGTGCAGGAGTGGCTCGCCGACCGGCGCGGCTCGGGCGTCTCGCTGCGCATCCCGCAGCGCGGCGACAAGAAGGCCCTGATGGAGACCGTGCAGCGCAACGCCCAGCAGGCGCTCGCCCTGCACAAGACCAAGCGCGCCTCCGACCTCACCACGCGTTCGCGTGCCCTGGAGGAGATCGCCGAGGCCCTCGACCTCG
Source organism: Streptomyces sp. C1-1 (assembly GCF_050214755.1). Lineage (NCBI taxonomy): Bacteria > Bacillati > Actinomycetota > Actinomycetes > Kitasatosporales > Streptomycetaceae > Streptomyces > Streptomyces sp. C1-1. Next base: position 7,534,027 of record NZ_CP189826.1, read on the forward strand.
ACAGCGCCCCCCTCCGCATCGAGTGCTACGACATCTCGCACCTCCAGGGCGACGACGTCGTCGCCTCCATGGTCGTCTTCGAGGACGGTCTGCAACGCAAGAGCGAGTACCGCCGCTTCCAGATCAAGGGCTTCGAGGGCCAGGACGACGTCCGCTCCATGCACGAGGTGATCACCCGCCGCTTCCGGCGCTACCTCGCCGAGAAGGAGAAGACCGGCGAATGGGTGGAGGACGGCCACGGGGACGGCCTCGCGGGTGAGACGACGGAAGGCATCCCGGCAGCCCTGGAGACCGACGGCCTCGCGCCCGACGGCATCACGTCCGACGGCCTGAAGAACGAGGACGGCCGGCCCAAGAAGTTCGCCTACCCGCCCCAGCTCGTCGTCGTCGACGGCGGACAGCCGCAGGTCGCGGCGGCGAAGCGGGCCCTGGACGAGCTCGGCATCGACGACGTCGCTGTCTGCGGTCTCGCCAAGCGGCTGGAAGAGGTCTGGCTGCCCGAGGACGAGGACCCGGTGGTCCTGCCCCGCACCAGCGAGGGCCTCTACCTGCTGCAGCGCGTGCGCGACGAGGCGCACCGCTTCGCGATCACCTACCAGCGCACCAAGCGGGCCAAGCGCTTCCGCTCCAGCCCGCTGGACGACGTGCCCGGCCTCGGCGACACCCGCAAGCAGGCACTTCTGAAGCACTTCGGTTCGTTGAAGAAATTGCGATCCGCCACCATCGACCAGATCTGCGAGGTGCCCGGCATAGGCCGCAAGACGGCCGAGACGATCGCCGTGGCCCTCGCCCAGGCGGCTCCGGCCGCACCGGCCGTGAACACGGCGACCGGAGAGATCATGGAGGAGGAACCCGGCACCATGGGTTCCGGTGGGGAGCCCGTGACGACGGGTGCCCCGGACGAACGACGGGGGCAGGAGACATGAATGTGAACAACCACGACGAGCAACACGAACAGACGGGCCCAGGCGGAGACGGAGCACAGGTGAGTACGGGCACGACCGGCGAGGCGGGTGGGCTTCCCGAAGTCGCCATCCCCGAGCTGGTGATCATCTCCGGCATGTCCGGCGCGGGAAGGTCGACGGCCGCCAAGTGTCTGGAGGACCTCGGCTGGTTCGTCGTCGACAACCTGCCGCCCGCGCTGATCCCCACCATGGTGGAGCTCGGCGCCCGCTCGCAGGGCAACGTGGCCCGGATCGCGGTCGTCGTCGACGTACGCGGCCGGCGCTTCTTCGACAATCTGCGCGAGTCCCTGGCGGACCTCGATACCCGCCACGTCACCCGCCGGATCGTCTTCCTGGAGTCCTCCGACGAGGCCCTGGTCCGCCGCTTCGAGTCGGTGCGCCGCCCGCACCCCCTCCAGGGCGACGGCCGCATCGTCGACGGCATCGCCGCCGAGCGCGAACTGCTGCGCGAGCTGCGCGGCGACGCCGACCTGGTGATCGACACCTCCAGCCTGAACGTGCACGAGCTGCGCGCCAAGATGGACGCCCAGTTCGCCGGCGAGGAGGAGCCCGAGCTGCGGGCCACCGTGATGTCCTTCGGGTTCAAGTACGGCCTTCCCGTCGACGCCGACCTGGTCGCGGACATGCGCTTCCTGCCCAACCCGCACTGGGTTCCGGAGCTGCGCCCCTTCACCGGCCTCAACGAGGAGGTGGCGGCGTACGTCTTCAACCAGCCCGGCGCCAAGGAGTTCCTCGACCGCTACGCGGAGCTGCTGCGCCTCATCGCGGCCGGCTACCGCCGTGAGGGCAAGCGGTACGTGACCATCGCCATCGGGTGTACGGGCGGCAAGCACCGCTCGGTGGCCATGTCGGAGAAGCTCGCCGCGCGCCTCGCGGCCGAGGGCGTGGAGACGGTGGTCGTGCACCGGGACATGGGACGCGAATGACGGAACGCTCTGTGCGGCTGAGCAGGCTGCGCCGGATGGTGCCCGAGTCACGCACGGGCCGGCCGGTCGAGGCCCGCGGAGCCCGGCCGCGCCGGCGCGGTGCGCAGCCCAAGGTCGTCGCCCTCGGCGGCGGCATGGGCCTGTCCGCCTCGCTCGCCGCGCTGCGCCGGATCACCGGCGACCTCACCGCCGTCGTCACCGTGGCCGACGACGGCGGCTCCAGCGGGCGCCTGCGCGACGAGCTGGGCGTACTGCCGCCCGGCGACCTGCGCAAGGCGCTGGCCGCGCTGTGCGGCGACGACGACTGGGGCCAGACCTGGGCCCGGGTCATCCAGCACCGCTTCCACTCCAAGGGCGATCTGCACGACCACGCGGTCGGCAACCTCCTGATCGTCGCCCTGTGGGAGCAGCTGGGGGACCATGTCCAGGCCCTCGACCTGGTCGGCAGGCTGCTCGGCGCGCACGGGCGCGTGCTGCCCATGTCCGCCGTACCGCTGGAACTGCAGGCCCTGGTCAAGGGGCACGACCCGGACCGGCCCGAGGAGGTGGACACGGTACGCGGACAGGCCACGGTCGCCCTCACACCCGGCGAGGTGCAGTCGGTGCACCTCGTGCCGCACGACCCGCCGGCCGTCCCCGAGGCCGTCGAGGCGGTCCTGGACGCGGACTGGGTCGTGCTCGGCCCCGGCTCCTGGTTCTCCTCGGTGATCCCGCACCTGCTCGTGCCGGAACTGCTGGACGCCCTCACCCAGACCAAGGCGCGCCGGGTACTCTCGCTGAACCTCGCCCCGCAGCCCGGAGAAACCGAGGGCTTCTCCCCGCAGCGTCATTTGGAGGTTTTGGGACGACACGCCCCTAAACTCGCCCTGGACGTGGTGCTGGCCGACGAGGCCGCCGTGCCCGACCGTGATGTGCTCACCGAAGCCGCCAAGCGGCTCGGTGCCGCGGTCGAGCTCGCCCCGGTGGCACGGAGGGACGGAACTCCGCGGCACGACCCGGAGCTGCTGGCCGCCGCGTACGACCGTATTTTTCGGATGCATGGAAGGATCGGCCCATGGCGATGACGGCAGCGGTGAAGGACGAGATCTCCCGGCTCCCCGTCACCCGGACCTGCTGCAGGAAGGCGGAGGTCTCCGCCATTCTGCGGTTCGCCGGCGGCCTCCACCTGGTCAGCGGGCGCATCGTGATCGAGGCGGAGCTGGACACCGCGATGGCGGCCCGACGCCTGAAGAGAGACATCCTGGAGATCTTCGGCCACTCCTCGGAGCTGATCGTGATGGCGCCCGGCGGACTGCGCCGCGGTTCGCGTTACGTCGTCCGGGTCGTCGCCGGCGGTGACCAGCTGGCCCGCCAGACCGGCCTGGTGGACGGGCGCGGCCGCCCGATCCGCGGCCTGCCCCCGCAGGTGGTCTCGGGGGCCACCTGCGACGCGGAGGCCGCCTGGCGCGGTGCGTTCCTGGCGCACGGCTCGCTCACCGAGCCCGGCCGCTCCTCCTCCCTGGAGGTGACCTGCCCGGGTCCCGAGGCGGCGCTCGCCCTGGTCGGCGCCGCCCGCAGGCTGTCGATCGCCGCGAAGGCCCGCGAGGTACGCGGCGTGGACCGCGTGGTCGTCCGCGACGGCGACGCGATCGGTGCGCTGCTCACCCGCCTCGGCGCCCACGAGTCGGTGCTGGCCTGGGAGGAGCGCCGGATGCGCCGGGAGGTGCGGGCCACGGCGAACCGTCTCGCCAACTTCGACGACGCCAATCTCCGCCGCTCCGCACGCGCGGCCGTCGCCGCCGGCGCCCGGGTCCAGCGCGCGCTGGAGATCCTAGGTGACGAGGTCCCCGAGCACCTCGCGGCCGCCGGGCGTCTGCGCATGGAGCACAAGCAGGCCTCCCTGGAGGAGCTGGGCGCGCTCGCCGACCCGCCGCTGACCAAGGACGCCGTGGCCGGCCGTATCCGCCGCCTGCTGGCGATGGCCGACAAGCGCGCCTCCGACCTCGGCATTCCGGGCACGGAGTCCAGCATCTCCGAGGAGATGGCGGACAACCTCGTCGGCTGACCCACCGACAGCTCCTCACCACCCACAACCCCTCGCCGCCGGAGCCCACTTGGGAGTCGGCGGCGACCTTCACTGTCTTTGTGTCACCCTTGACTCGGTTGTGAACTGACATGAGCCTGGCAGCACTTCGTCACCGTGACGAAGGTCTGCTAGGGGGGTTCATGAGACCCAGAGCGAGATCGATCCTCGCTGTCGGCGCGCTTCTGCTCGGCGGAGCGAGCCTCGCGCCCATCGCCCAGGCACAGAACGGGACCTCACAGGGTTCCGATCCGAACGAGGTCAACGTCTATCGCGCGGAGGTCACCGCGAAGCAGGTACCCCTGCTGCTGGCCGCCGGGCAGGACGGCCAGGAACTCGGCGAGCAGGTCCCCGCGAAGGGGACGGCCACCGTCGAGGTCTATCTCACCGGCCGGCAGGCCGGAAAGCTGCGGAAGCAGGGCGTCGACCTCACCGAGCACACACTTTCGGCCAAGGCCGAGAAACGGGTGGACACCGCCGCCCAGGGCGTGTTCCGCCCATACGGCGGCAGCGGTGGCCTGAAGGAGGAGATCGTCCGGACCGGGCAGCTCAATCCCGGCCTCACCAAGGTCGTCTCCATCGGCAAGACGGTCAACGGCCAGGACATCCTCGCGCTCAAACTGACCAGGGACGCGAAGAAGACCAAGGACGGCTCCAGGCCCTCCGTGCTCTACATGTCCAACCAGCACGCCCGCGAGTGGATCACGCCGGAGATGACCCGCCGGCTGATGCACTACTACCTGGACAACTACAAGACCGACAAGCGCGTCAAGCGGATCGTCGACAGCACCGAGCTGTGGTTCGTCATCTCGGCCAACCCCGACGGCTACGACTACACCTTCAAGAACTCCGACACCCGCCTGTGGCGCAAGAACCTGCGGGACGTCAACGGCGACGGCGTCATCTCCACCGGCGACGGCGTCGACCTCAACCGCAACTTCGCCTACAAGTGGGGCTACGACGACGAGGGTTCGTCCCCCAACCCCACCAGCGAGACCTACCGCGGCGCGAGCCCCGGGTCCGAGCCCGAGACCAAGGCGCTGGACGCCTTCGAGAAACGGATCGGGTTCTCGTACGGCATCAACTACCACTCGGCCGCCGAGCTCCTCCTCTACGGCGTCGGCTGGCAGGTCGCCACCCCGACCCCGGACGACGTGCTCTACAAGGCCCTCGCCGGCACCCCGGACAACTCCGCGATCCCCGGCTACCGTCCGCAGGTCTCCTCGGAGCTGTACACCACCAACGGCGAGGCGGACGGCCACGCGGGGAACGTCAACGGCATGTCGATGTTCACCCCGGAGATGTCGACCTGCCAGACCGCGTCGAACCTCGACCCCAATGACCAGTGGAACGCGGCCGACTGCCAGTCCGTGTTCAACTTCCCGGACGACGAGAAGCTGATCCAGCAGGAGTTCGCGAAGAACGTCCCGTTCGCGCTGTCGGTCGCCGATACCGCCCGGCACCCCGACACCCCGTCCTCGTCGCTGGGCCTGAAGGCCGCCGACTTCACCCCGGCGAAGTTCACCACCTCGTACTCGCGCGGCGCCGACCAGGAGGTCTCGGTCGTCGTCCGCAAGGCGGTCCGCGACAAGGAGCTCAACTACCGCGTCAACGGCGGCCGCACGAAGGACCGGCCGCTGAAGGCGTGGAAGGGCGGCGAGACCTACGGTGGCAAGGACAACCTGCACTTCGACGAGTACCGCGCCAAGGTCCGCGACGGCGACCCGGGCGACAAGGTCGAGGTGTGGTTCACCGGCCGGTCCAGGAGCGGCAAGAAGGTCTCCAGCGAGCACTTCACCTACACCGTCGCCCAGCGGGCCAAGGCCGACACGCTCGTCGTGGCCGAGGAGGGCGCGACGGCCACGCAGGCGCAGATCTACGTGGACGCGCTGAAGGCCAACGGCCGCAAGGCACTCGTCTGGGACGTCGCCACCCAGGGCGCGCCCGACGCGCTCGGCGTGCTGAAGCACTTCAGGACCGTCGTGCACTACACGGGCGCGAGCGTCCCGGGCAACGCCACCCAGCTGCAGCTGCGCGCCTACCTCAACGAGGGCGGCAAGCTGATCGAGGCGGGGGAGCAGGCCGGCGGCAGCGTCGACCTCGGCGGCGGCACCCTGTCCAACGACTTCAGCCAGTACTACCTGGGCGCCTACTCGCGTACGTCGACCCCGGGCGCCACCGGCTTCACCGGCTCCGGTGAACTCACCGGCTTCAGCGGGGCGCTCGGCGCGGCACCCGGCAACCCGCTCGACAAGGCGGGCACCTACGCCGTCACCTCCGACTCGCTGCCCGCGAACAAGTACCCGCAGTTCGCGAGTGCCGGGGCAGGCCAGTTCGCGGGGACCGTCAACCCGTACGGACCCTACTCGGGTTCGTACATGGCGGCCGCCGTCCACACCGACGACTCCTACAAGCGCCTCACCCGCACCATCGACCTCACCGGTGTCGCGGCGGCCGACAAGCCGACCGTGCGCAGCCAGTTGCTCTGGGACACCGAGCCGGGCTACGACCACGTCATCGTCGAGGCCCACACCACCGGCGCCGACGACTGGACCACGCTTCCGGAGGCGGGCGGCGCGACCAGCACGGCCGTACCGGCGGAGTGCGAGGCGGGCTTCCTGGTCAACGAGCACCCGTGGCTCAAGCACTACCTGACCGTCGCCTCCTCCGGCTGCACCGCGACCGGCAGCAGCGGCTCCTGGAACAGCCTCACCGGCTCCTCCAGCGGCTGGCAGCAGGTCAACTACGACCTGAGCGCCTACGCCGGCAAGTCCGTCGAGGTGTCGATCAGTTACGTCACAGACCCCGGCACCGGCGGCCGCGGCGTCCTCGCCGACGACACCTCGCTGGTCCTCGGCGGCACGGCCACCCAGCCCGAGGGCTTCGAGACGTCGCTCGGCGCCTGGAGCGTCCCCGGACCGCCCCCGGGCAGCCCGGCGGTGCTGAAGGACTGGGCGCGGACCGGAGCGCTCTTCAAGACCTACGGCGCCGTCACCACCGACCGCACCGTGCTGTTGGGCTTCGGCCTGGAGCACGTCACCGCGGCGGCGGACCGCGCCGCCCTGGTCAAGAAGGCACTCGCGGCCCTGGAAGGGTGAACTGCCTGGTCAACGATGACTAGGTCACCGTAGTCAAAAGGAGTGATCGGAATTTCGAGCCGGGCGGTCCGTACCCCTACTGGCGGGTACGGACCGCCTGCCCATGTATGGGGCGTCTCGATGTCACTCCGGGGGCCTCAGGGAGGTAGGGTCGGGGGTGGTCGGGGACATCCCAAACAGAGCTCGCCGGCACCGCATGGCCGGCGTACCAACGAGGAGATCGGTTCGTGACGATCCGCGTAGGCATCAACGGCTTCGGTCGTATCGGTCGCAACTACTTCCGCGCGCTGCTGGAGCAGGGTGCTGACATCGAGATCGTGGCTGTCAACGACCTGGGTGACACTGCGACCACCGCTCACCTGCTGAAGTACGACACCATCCTGGGCCGTCTCAAGGCCGAGGTCTCGCACACCGCCGACACCATCACGGTCGACGGCAAGACCATCAAGGTCCTGTCCGAGCGCAACCCCGCCGACATCCCGTGGGGCGAGCTGGGCGTCGACATCGTCATCGAGTCGACCGGCATCTTCACGAAGAAGGCCGACGCCGAGAAGCACATCGCCGGCGGCGCCAAGAAGGTCCTCATCTCGGCTCCGGCCAAGGACGAGGACATCACCGTCGTGATGGGCGTCAACCAGGACAAGTACGACCCGGCGAACCACCACGTCATCTCCAACGCCTCCTGCACCACCAACTGTGTGGCGCCGATGGCGAAGGTCCTCGACGAGAACTTCGGCATCGTCAAGGGTCTGATGACGACGGTGCACGCGTACACCAACGACCAGCGCATCCTGGACTTCCCGCACAAGGACCTGCGTCGCGCGCGTGCCGCCGCCGAGAACATCATCCCGACCACCACGGGTGCCGCGAAGGCCACCGCGCTGGTCCTGCCGCAGCTGAAGGGCAAGCTCGACGGCATCGCGATGCGCGTCCCGGTCCCGACCGGCTCGGCCACCGACCTCGTCGTGGAGCTCTCCCGCGAGGTCACCAAGGACGAGGTCAACGCCGCCTTCAAGAAGGCCTCCGAGGGCGAGCTGCAGGGCTACCTGTCCTACACGGAGGACGAGATCGTCTCCTCGGACATCGTCAGCGACCCGGCGTCCTGCACCTTCGACTCCTCCCTGACCATGGTCCAGGAGGGCACGACGGTGAAGATCCTCGGCTGGTACGACAACGAGTGGGGCTACTCCAACCGCCTCGTCGACCTCACGGTCTTCGTCGGCAACCAGCTCTGATCGCCGCAGCAGGCAGCACCTCGGTGTGAGTGCAGGGCTCGGGCAGCGCGCGGCCGCGCTGTCCGAGCCCTGTGTCGCGTGGCTGGGACCCGACCGGCCCTCGCGCCCGCCCCGCGCAGGTAGCAGCCTCACGGAGAAGAGCAACCCACTCGGACCTCCGAGCCTCCCGAGCCCTCTCTAGGAGCCCCTTCATGAAGACGATCGACGAACTTCTCGCCGAAGGCGTGGACGGCAAGCGGGTCTTCGTCCGCGCCGACCTCAACGTGCCGCTCGCCGACGGCCTCATCACCGACGACGGCCGCATCCGCGCCGTCCTGCCCACCGTCAGGGCCCTCGCCGAGGCGGGCGCCAAGGTGGTCGTCGCCTCGCACCTGGGCCGCCCCAAGGGCGCCCCGGACCTCGCCTTCTCCCTGCTGCCCGCCGCCGAGCGGCTCGGTGAACTGCTCGGCGCCCCCGTGGCGTTCGCCCAGGACACCATCGGCCCCGCCGCCCACGACGCGGTGGGAGGCCTGCAGCCCGGCCAGGTCGCGGTGATCGAGAACCTCCGCTTCAACGCCGGTGAGACCTCCAAGGACGACACCGAGCGCGGCGAGTTCGCCGACCGCCTCGCCGCCCTGGCGGACGTCTACGTCGGCGACGGCTTCGGCGCGGTGCACCGCAAGCACGCCTCCGTCTACGACCTCCCGGCCCGGCTGCCGCACTACGCCGGCTACCTCATCGCCAACGAGGTAGGCGTCCTGAAGAAGCTCACCGACGAGGTCCGGCGGCCGTACGTCGTCGCGCTCGGCGGCGCCAAGGTCTCCGACAAGCTCGCCGTCATCGACGAACTGCTGGGCAAGGCCGACCGCCTGCTCATCGGCGGCGGCATGGCCTACACCTTCCTCAAGGCCAAGGGCTACGAGATCGGCAAGTCCCTTCTGCAGGAGGACCAGATCCCGGCCGTTCGGGAGTACATCGAGCGCGCGGAGAAGACCGGCGTCGAGCTGGTCCTGCCCGTCGACGTGCTGGTCGGCCCGGAGTTCCCGGACCTGAAGACCAAGGCCCCGACAAGCCCCACCACCGTCGCCGCGGACGCCGTGCCCGCCGACCAGATGGGCCTGGACGTCGGTCCGGAGACCCGCAAGCTGTACGCCTCGAAGATCACGGACGCCGCCACCGTCTTCTGGAACGGCCCGATGGGCGTCTTCGAGCACCCCGATTTCGCCGAGGGCACCAAGGCGGTCGCCCAGGCCCTCATCGACTCCCCGGCCTTCACGGTCGTCGGCGGCGGCGACTCCGCCGCGGCCGTGCGCCTCCTGGGCTTCGACGAGACCGCATTCGGCCACATCTCGACCGGTGGCGGCGCCTCCCTCGAATACCTCGAGGGCAAGACGCTCCCCGGACTCGCCGCACTGGAGGACTGACCAAGCATGAGCACGCGCACGCCGCTGATGGCGGGCAACTGGAAGATGAACCTCAACCACCTCGAGGCCATCGCCCACGTCCAGAAGCTCGCCTTCGCCCTGGCCGACAAGGACTACGAGGCCGTCGAGGTCGCCGTCCTGCCGCCCTTCACAGACCTGCGCTCCGTGCAGACCCTGGTCGACGGCGACAAGCTCAAGATCAAGTACGGCGCCCAGGACATCTCGGCCCATGACTCCGGCGCCTACACCGGTGAGATCTCCGGCGCCATGCTGGCCAAGCTGAAGTGCACCTACGTGGCCATCGGCCACTCCGAGCGCCGTCAGTACCACGCCGAGACCGACGAGCTCGTCAACGCCAAGGTCAAGGCCGCCTACAAGCACGGTCTGACCCCGATCCTGTGCGTCGGCGAGGAGCTGGACGTCCGCGAGGCGGGCAACCACGTCACCCACACCCTCGCCCAGGTCGAGGGCGGCCTGAAGGACCTCCCGGCCGAGCAGGCCGAGACCATCGTGATCGCCTACGAGCCCGTCTGGGCCATCGGCACCGGCAAGGTCTGCGGCGCCGAGGACGCCCAGGAGGTCTGCGCCGCCGTGCGCGGCAAGATCGCCGAGCTGTACACGCAGGAGCTGGCCGACAAGGTCCGCATCCAGTACGGCGGCTCGGTCAAGGCCGGCAACGTCGCCGAGATCATGGCCCAGGCCGACATCGACGGGGCTCTGGTGGGCGGCGCGTCGCTGGACGCCGACGAGTTCGTCAAGATCGTGCGCTTCCGCGACCAGTGAGTATGCGCTAGGCCCGATCCGTCGTACCCTTGCGGGGTCCAGCACTGTGCTGGACCCCGCGTCGTCCATCCGAATCCGAGGAAGTTGGTCCAGCCGTGGTTTTGGGGTTCTCGATCGCCCTGATCGTCTTCAGCCTGCTGCTGATGCTGCTGGTGCTGATGCACAAGGGGAAGGGCGGCGGCCTCTCCGACATGTTCGGTGGCGGCATGCAGTCGTCCGTCGGCGGCTCCTCGGTCGCCGAGCGCAACCTCGACCGCATCACCCTGGTGATCGGTCTGCTGTGGTTCGCGTGCATTGTCGTACTCGGCCTCATCATGAAGACGTCCTGACGTCGAACAGCTGAGCGGCAACGCACACACATCACCTCCATTCCGCACGTAAGGCCCCATGTTCGGTACGCGCAGCTGAGCGCGGCCTATCATGGGGCTTGCGTCTAGGTGTGGGGGGCTGTAACTCCAACCACTGGACGTGCGTTGGGCCTTACGTAGACTGAGGCGCTCGCAACGAAGCGAAACGCCGACTCGCTTCGCGGCACCATCACGCAGGGAGTTACGACCGTGGCAAGTGGCAACGCGATCCGAGGAAGCCGGGTCGGGGCGGGGCCGATGGGCGAGGCCGAGCGTGGCGAGTCCGCGCCGCGTCTGCGCATCTCCTTCTGGTGCTCCAACGGGCACGAGACGCAGCCCAGCTTCGCCAGCGACGCGCAGGTTCCCGAGACCTGGGACTGCCCGCGCTGCGGCTTCCCGGCCGGACAGGACCGGGACAACCCGCCGGACCCGCCGCGAACCGAGCCCTACAAGACGCACCTCGCGTACGTCCGGGAGCGGCGCAGCGACGCGGACGGCGAGGCCATCCTCGCCGAGGCGCTCGCCAAACTGCGGGGCGAGATCTAGGAGTCGAAAGCCGGCCGGGCACCGAGAGGGCGCCTGGCCGGAGCTGTTTCACACCCACCGCCACCCGCTCCCGAACCGGTTGTCAGTGGCACCCTCTACGGTTTGTGCATCGTCCCGACACGGACGAATCGTGAGGGGGCGCTGTGGCGACGGTCGAGTCCGCGGGGGTGCGTGCGCCGGCGTGGCGCGGGGGGTTCGGGCGGTTGTGGAGCGCCACCGTGCTCTCCAGCTTCGGGGACGCCCTGCGCAATGCGGCGCTGCCCCTGCTCGCCGTGCGTCTCACGGACCGGCCGCTGCTCGTCGCGACGGTGACCGCCTGCGGCTATCTGCCCTGGCTCGCCTTCGGGCTGCTCGGCGGTGCGGTGGCCGACCGGGTGGACCAGCGGCGGGCGATGTGGACGGTGGACGCGTCACGAGGGCTGCTGGTCGCCTCCTTCGCGGTCGCCGTCGCCCTCGGGCACGCCTCCATCGGGCTGCTGATCGCGCTGGCCTTCACCCTGACCACACTCCAGACCCTGTTCGACAACGCGTCCACGGCCCTGCTGCCCGTCCTGGTGGGCCGCGAGGTCCTCGGCAGCGCGAACGCCCGGCTGCTGACCGGGCAGCGCATCGCCGGCGGACTACTGGGCGCACCGGCCGTCCCCCTGCTGCTGGCGGCCGGCGCCGCCGCGCCGTTCGCGGTGGACGCGGCGACCTTCCTGGTGGCCGCGGCCCTCGTCGCCTCGCTGCGGAGCGCCGCCCCGCGGCGGAGACCGGCGGTGGCGGGCAGCACCCTGCGCCGGGAGATCGCGCAGGGACTGCGCACCCTCGTCCGGGACCGCGCCCTGCGCGGACTGTGCGCCGCCACGGCCCTGTGCAACATCGGCATGGGCGCACAGCTCGCCACCCTGGTGCTCCTCGTGACCGGCCGGCTGCACGGCGGCACCGCCGGATACGCCGCGGCCGGCACCGCGGCCACCCTGGGCGGCCTGGCCGGGGGAGTGGTCAACCGCCGGTTCGTCGCCCGTCTCGGCCGGCTGCGGGCGGTGCTGACCGCGGGCACCGCGCAGACCGCGGCCCTCGTCGTCATGGGCAGCGTGCGCAGCCTGCCCGTCGTGGTGGCCGCGATCGCGGTCTTCGGGCTGATGGGCATGGTGTGGAACGTCAACACCACGACCCTGATGCAGGAGCGCAGCCCCGCCGACATGCTCGGCCGGGTCAGCTCCGCCTTCCGGACCCTTTCCCACGCCGGGGTCCCGCTGGGCGCCCTCCTCGGCGGTGCCGTCGCCACCGCCTGGGGCCTCAACACCCCGCCCCTGCTGACGGCCGCCTTCTTCGTCCTCGCCGTCATCGCGCTGATACCCGCGCTCAAGGTGAACGTACCTGTTGTTGCGCCGCACGACGACGCCACGACGGCTCACGCGCCGCGCTGATCAACTAGGTTGGAACAGCTGGGACAGGCACGAAAGAAGGCTGAAGTCGCACATGAACGCAGACGGCCGTACCAGGCTCAACCAGATGCCCGAGTGGACCGCGCTGGCCAAGCACCGCGAGGAACTCTCCGGCACCCATCTGCGGGAGCTGTTCGCCGCCGACCCGGGCCGCGGCGGCGGATACACCCTCCAGGTGGGAGACCTGTACGTCGACTACTCCAAGCACCTGGTCACCGACGAGACGCTCGCGCTGCTGCGTGAACTGGCCGCCGCCACCGACGTGTTCGGGCTGCGCGACGCCATGTTCCGCGGCGAGAAGATCAACACGACGGAGGACCGCGCGGTCCTGCACACCGCCCTGCGCGCCGCACCCGACGCGGTGATCGAGGTCGACGGCGAGAACGTGGTCCCTCGCGTGCACGCGGTCCTCGACAAGATGGCCGGCTTCGCCGACCGCGTCCGTTCCGGCGCCTGGACCGGCCACACCGGCAAGCGCATCAAGAACGTGGTCAACGTCGGCATCGGCGGCTCGGACCTCGGCCCCGCGATGGCCTACGAGGTGCTGCGCGGCTACACGGACCGCGACCTCACGGTCCGCTTCGTGTCGAACGTCGACGGCGCCGACCTGCACGAGGCCACCCGTGACCTGGACGCCGCCGAGACGCTGTTCGTCATCGCCTCCAAGACCTTCACCACCATCGAGACGATCACCAACGCGACCTCGGCGCGCGAGTGGCTGCTCGGTGAACTGAAGGCCGGTCAGGAGGCCGTCGCCCGGCACTTCGTGGCCCTGTCGACGAACGCCGAGAAGGTGGCCGACTTCGGCATCGACACGGCGAACATGTTCGAGTTCTGGGACTGGGTCGGCGGCCGCTACTCCTTCGACTCCGCGATCGGCCTGTCGCTGATGATCGCCATCGGACCGGACCGCTTCCGGGAGATGCTCGACGGGTTCCGGCTGGTCGACGAGCACTTCCGCACCGCGCCGGCCGAGGCCAACGTGCCGCTGCTGCTGGGTTTGCTGGGCATCTGGTACGGCAACTTCCACGACGCCCAGTCGCACGCGGTGCTGCCCTACAGCCACTACCTCTCCAAGTTCACGGCGTATCTGCAGCAGCTCGACATGGAGTCCAACGGCAAGTACGTGGACCGGGACGGGCAGCAGGTCGACTGGCAGACCGGGCCGGTGGTGTGGGGCACCCCGGGCACCAACGGGCAGCACGCCTACTACCAGTTGATCCACCAGGGCACGAAGCTGATCCCCGCGGACTTCATCGGGTTCGCCGAGCCGGTCGCGGAGCTGAGCGAGGGGCTGAAGGCGCAGCACGACCTGCTGATGGCCAACTTCTTCGCGCAGACGCAGGCGTTGGCCTTCGGCAAGACGCCGGACGAGGTGCGGTCGGAGGGCGTGCCGGAGGAGCTGGTGGCGCACAAGACGTTCAAGGGCAACCACCCGACGACCACGATCCTCGCGCGCGAGCTGACGCCGTCCGTGCTGGGCCAGCTCATCGCCCTCTACGAGCACAAGGTGTTCGTCCAGGGCGCCGTGTGGAACATCGACTCCTTCGACCAGTGGGGCGTGGAGCTGGGCAAGGTGCTGGCCAAGCGGGTCGAGCCGGCGCTGACGGAGGGCGCGGACGTGCCGGGTCTGGACGCCTCCAGCAGGGCGCTGGTGGCCAGGTACCGCGAGCTGCGCGGACGCGGCTGACCACCTCGGTGCCTGAGCGGGCGGTGCGTGATCGTCCCGCTCAGGCCACCGCGCTCAGGGTGTCCGCGAGGCGCCGTCGTGCCGCTCGTGCCGCCGGGAGGGCGGCGAGCCCCGTCGCGCCGAGCACCGCCGCCGTCCCGAGCAGCACCAGCAGCACCGGCGAGGGTGCCTGGGCGATCCCCGAGCCGATGCCGCTCGACCTGCCCTGGGCGTTGATCAGCCAGTGCGCGAGCGGCGTGCCCAGCGCGGTGCCCGCGAGGGTGGCGGCCAGGGCCGTGCAGCCGGTGGCGGTGACGGTGATCGCGGTGATCTGGCGGGGGGAGAGGCCGATGGCCTTGAGGGCGAGCAGATCGCGTTCGCTCTCGCGGACGGTGCCGCCGATCGCGGTGAGCAGTTCGATCAGGCCGATCAGTGCGAGGACGGCGATCAGACCGGCCACGACCCCGCGCAGCGGTGAGAGCCCGTCGGCCGGGTTGGTCACGGCGTGCACGTCCAGCCGTCCGTGCCCGGCGGCGGTCAGGCGGGCGGCCACCGTGCGGGGGTCGGCGCCGGGACGCAGCCGTACCTGGTAGAGGGTCGGGGTCAGGCGGGGGTCGTTCTGGCGGAGGGTGTCCAGGGAGGTGGAGACGACCCGGCCGGCGTTCTCCGGTTCGATGCTGCGGCCGACGATGTGCAGGATCTGCGGCTGGTCGCCGACGGTCAGGCGGACCCAGTCGCCGATCCGGACGTCCAGCAGGTCGAGCAGGCCCTGTCCGGCCACCGCCTCGTCGTCCCCGCGGGCGCGGCGGCCCTCGGCGAGGGCGTAGGGGTAGGGATCGTGGCGGGTGCCCAGGCCGCGCAGGGCGATGGTGGCGGTCTGGCCGGGGACCAGGGCGGCCACCTCCAGGCCGGGGTAGGCGGCGGCGACCTGCGGGTCGCGGTCCAGAAGGGTCCGGGTGTCGTGCTCGCCCAGGCCGTCGTTGGCGTGGACGGTGAGGGCGGCCGGCAGACCGATCCGCTCCGGGCTGCTGTGGAAGCGGTCGATGGTGGTCCATGCGGACATCGCGACGACGATCAGCAGCAGGGGCAGTGCCAGCCGGGCCACGGTGGTCACCGACCGCAGGCGACGGCTGACGACCGTGTGCCAGCCCAGCACCAGCGCGGGCGACAGCCGGGTCCCGAGCGCGCGCCGGGAGAGCGCGGAGAGCTGCCCGCCCGGCAGGGACGACCCGACACGCGCGCCCGGGAGGCGCTCTCCCCGGGCCCCCACGGGCCGTACTCCCGGCACCGGTGGCACCCGCCCGGCGCGCCAGGCCGCCAGGCCCGTCGTCGCGCCGATGAACAGCACGGCGCCCACCGGGACCGCGAACATCGCCGCCGTGTACCCGGGCAGCCCCTGCCAGACGGCGACCGCGTCCCCGAGGCGGCCGGGGAAGTGGCTGCCCAGCGTCTCCGTCAGCGCGGCCGCGGTCACGGCGCCGAGCAGGGCGTAGGCGAGGTGCTGCGACAGGAAGACCCGTACCACCTGGCCCGGGGTGAAGCCGATCGCCTTCAGGACGGAGATGTCCCGCAGGTGACCGCGGATGCGGGTGGCGATCGCGCCGTGGACCGCCAGACCGGCGGCGATCAGCGCGCCGAGCCCGAACAGACCCAGCACCTGACCCAGCAGCCGGTAGTCGCCCTGGGCCTCTGCGCGCGCCTGCTGCCAGGTGGAGACCTCGCCCACGGCTCCGGCGCCGAGGACGGTGACGGCGCGCTGGACGACGTAGTCGGTGTCCGCGGGGTCGGTCAGGCGCAGGCCGATGACCCGGCCGGTCGGGTGGGGCACGGCGGACGGCAGCGTCCAGACCACGCCCGCCCGCTCGCCCGCGTGATAGCGGGGCTCGGCTGCGTCGGCCACGCCCAGAACGGTCACCGTCCGCCCGGTGCCCGGCAGGGTGAGCGTGTCGCCCGGTTCGGCGAGCAGGGCGCGGGCCAGGCTGGTCTCCAGGACCACGCCGTCCGGGGTCCGGGCGTTCAGCCAGCGTCCGGAGGTGATCAGGGGCCGGCCGAAGTTGGGACGGTCGGGTGTCGCGCGCAGTTCGACGGCGGCCCGGGTGCCGCGGGAGGCGAGAGTGGCGGAGGCGGTGGAGTAGGGGCCGGCGACGAACTCGACGCCGTCCAGGCCCGTGAGCCGCCCCACCCTGGCGGACTCGCTGGTGTGGATCCAGACGTGCGCGCCGCGCGACTCGGCGAAGACCCGCTGCCAGGGGTTGGTGGCGTAGCCGAAGAGGGCGGTGGCCAGCAACAGCGAGACGACGATCCCGGCGGTGGCCAGAACCAGGAACAGCGCCTCGCCTCGGTGCGTGCGCAGATCGGAGTGTGCCCAGCGCAGGGTGGCTCGCATGCGGCTCAGTGCCTCCGGGGAGCGTCGTACGTCCGCATGTCAGTCCCTGAGCTCCAGTACCCCGGATATGCCGCTCTTGCCGGACTTCGGGGCGGCGTCCAGTTCCGCGTCGTCGGCTATGCGGCCGTCGAAGAAGGAGATCACGCGGTCCGCGGCGCTCGCCAGCCGCGCGTCATGGGTGACCAGCACGATCGTCTGGCCGCGTCCGTGGAAGCGGGACAGCAGCCGCATCACCTCGCGGGTGCCCTTGCTGTCGAGGCTGCCGGCGGGTTCGTCGGCGAGCAGCAGGGGAGGGTGGTTGACCAGGGCGCGGGCCAGCGCGACCCGCTGCTGCTCACCGCCGGACAGCTCGCCCGGCAGGCTGCGGTCCTTGCCGTCGAGGCCCAGCTCGGCCAGCAGTTCCTCCCGCTCGGCGCGCGCCCGCTTGGGCGGCACCCCGGCGAGCAGTGCGGGCAGCTCCACGTTGTCGGCGACGGACAGGTTCGAGACCAGGTTGAAGAACTGGAAGACGATCCCGATCCGCTTGCGGCGCTCCACCGCCCAGCGCGCCTCGCTCCAGGCGTCCGCGCACTTGCCGTCCAGCCAGATGCGGCCGCCGTCGGGCCGTTGCAGGCCGCCCAGCAGATGCAGCAGTGTCGACTTCCCGGCACCGGACGGGCCGGTGACGGCCACGAACTCGCCGGGGCGTACACACAGGTCGACCCCGCGCACGGCATGCGCCGGGGCACCCTCGCCGTAATGCGTCTTGACCAGGCCCTCGGCGCGCAGCACGGGAGCGGGACCGTCGCTCACTCCAGCTCCTCCAGCTCTTCCTGGCACCGCTCCAGCCAGTCGAGGTCGGCCTGCAGGTGCAGCATCGCGCCCTCGATCAGCAGATGGGCGACGCGGTTGTCCCGGTCTTCCGCGGCCGCCAGTTTCGACAGCTGCCGCATGGTGTTCAGATACTGGCGCCGCTGCTTGTTGATCAGCGCGATCCGGTCGGCGAGACCGGTCTGCGGAGCGAGTGCCAGCTTCATGAAGAACTCGTCCCGCACCCGCGGCTCGTCCTCGGGATCCTCGAACCAGACGCGCAGCGCCTGCCGCCCGGCTTCGGTGAGGTGGTAGACCTTTTTGTTGGGTCGGCTCGACTGCTCGACGTCCTCGCCCTCGATCAGGCCTTGCTTCTCGAGGCGGCCGAGGGTTACGTAGATCTGGCCGACGTTCGGCTGAGGGTACGCGGAGCCCAGCGTCTGCTCAAGGTGTTGCTTGAGCTCGTAGCCGTGGGCCGGGCCGCGCGCCAGGAGAGCCAGGAGGGGCAGGCGCACGTGTGCAGTCCTCCTGTCGGGTCAATGTGCTCCAGGCCCTAGTATCGCCCATACCTAACAGGTATACATGGCCTCTGACTCCGGGCGAAGACGCCCGGCGCCGGGTGTGCAAGGAGGAACCTATGCGGTGGATGCGTGCCGCGGGTAGGGGCCTCCTCGTTCTGGTCGTGGTCATGGCCGGTTACGTCGCCGCGGGCGCCCGGGACGAAGCGGGCCCGGCCGACGGCCGGGGGCCCCTGACCCTGGCCACCGCGGGCGACCTCACCGGCTATCTCCGTCCCCTTCTCCAGGGCTGGAACCGTACCCACCCCGGCGAGCGGGTCAGGCTCGTGGAACTCCCGGACTCCGCCGACGAGACCCACGCGCAGATGGTCACCGACCTGCGCGGCGGCGACCGCAGCCGGTTCGACGTCCTCAACATCGACGTCAACTGGACCTCGGAGTTCGCGGCCGCGGGCTGGATCCGTCCGCTGCCCCGCGACCGCTTCCCGCTCGGCACCTTCCTCAAGCCCGTCGAGAGCACGGCGACCTACGACGGTCACCTGTACGCCGTCCCGTACGTCACCAACGCCGGCCTGCTCCTGTACCGCAAGGACATCCTCGACAAGGAGGGTGTCCCGCCCCCGCGCACCTGGGCCGAACTGGAGCACGACGCCAGGACCATCGCGCCCAAGTACGGGCTCGACGGCTACGCGGGCCAGTTCCTGCCGTACGAGGGCCTGACGGTGAACGCGGCCGAGGCCGTCTACTCGGCGCACGGCACGATCCTCGGCGACGAGGGCGCGCGGGTCACCGTGGACTCGGCGGCCGCCAGGGAGGGGATCGGCTTCCTCGCACGCGGGGTCCGCGAGGGCTGGATCCCGAAGGCCGCGCTGACGTACAAGGAGGAGGAGTCCAAGCAGGCCTTCAAGAGCGGCAGGCTGCTCTTCCTGCGCAACTGGCCCTACGCCTACGTCCTCGCCTCGGCCAAGGGCTCCCCGGTCGCCGGGAAGATCGGCGCCGTGCCGCTGCCCGGCCCGGACGGCCCGGGGACGAGCGTCCTCGGCGGCTCCAACCTGGCCGTCAACACCCATGCGCGGCACCCCGACTCGGCCTCGCGTCTGATCGCCTATCTCACGAGCGAGCCCGTGCAGCGCCAGGTCCTCACCCGCGGCGCGCTGCCGCCCGTACGTGCCGCGCTGTACGAGGATCCCGATCTGATCCGGCGCTTTCCGTACCTCCCCACCCTGCGCAAGAGCGTGCTGTCGGCCATGCCGCGCCCCAAGAGCCCGCGTTACGACCAGGTCAGCCTGGTGGTGCAGGCGGTCGTCCAGGACGCGCTGACGGGGCACGAGACGCCCGCGGCGGCGGTGCGCCGGCTCGCGCGGGAGCTGGCCGCGATCCCCGGCCGCTAGTCACCTCCTCTTGCCTTTCCGGCCGATAGTTACTTGTTAGGTAACGCGCACATCTCATCTCTGTTCACTCTGTCCTGGTTCATCCATATTTTTCAGGCGAACTCGGCAGTAGCTTCTGTTCTTTTCGTTGACACCCGTGTGACGCACCTACATAACATGCATGCATGTTGAGTAAGTACCGCTGGTGGCGTGACGCGGTGATCTATCAGGTGTACGTCCGCAGCTTCCTGGACAGCACCGGCGACGGCGTCGGCGATCTCGCCGGGGTCAGGGCGGGGCTGCCGTACCTGAAGAAGCTGGGCGTCGACGGGATCTGGCTGAGCCCCTTCTTCCCGTCCCCGCAGCACGACCACGGCTACGACGTGGCCGACTACTGCGACGTCGACCCGCTCTTCGGCGACCTCGCCGAGTTCGACCTGCTGATGGCGGACGCCCGGCGGCTCGGCATCAGGGTGCTGCTCGACATCGTGCCCAACCACTGCTCCAGCGAGCACCCGTGGTTCCGCGAGGCGCTGGCGGCCGAGCCCGGCAGCGCGGCCCGCGCCCGCTTCCACTTCGCCGACGGCCGTGGCCCAGAGGGCGCCGAGCCGCCCAACAACTGGCACTCCATGTTCGGCGGCCCCGCCTGGACCAGGGTCGGCGACGGCCAGTGGTACCTGCACATGTTCGCCTCCGAGCAGCCCGACTGGAACTGGCGCGACCCCGAGGTCGGCGCCGAGTTCGACCGGGTGCTGCGCTTCTGGCTGGACCGGGGCGTCGACGGCTTCCGCATCGACGTGGCCGCGGGCCTCTTCAAGCACCCCGCCCTGCCCGACTCGGACGACCCCGAGGCCGACGCCCGCACCCGTGACTCGGTCAACCCGCTGGCCTGGAACCAGCCCGAGGTGCACGAGGTGTGGCGGCACTGGCGGTCGGTGTGCGAGGAGTACACCGCCCGGGACGGCCGCGAGCGGCTGCTGGTCGGCGAGGTGTCGGTGCCGACGGCCCGCGAGCACGCCCTGTACGTCCGGCCGGACGAGCTCCACCAGGCCTTCTTCTTCGACCTGCTCAGCGCCCCCTGGGACCCGGGCGCCTTCCGCAAGGTCATCTCCGAGGCCATGCAGGACATCGCCGGCACCGGCTCGACGGTCACCTGGGTCCTCAACAACCACGACCAGGTCCGCACCGTCACCCGCTACGGCGAACCCGCCACCGAGGGCAGCGGCCTCGGCGCCGCCCGCGCCCGCGCCGCCGCGCTGCTGATGCTGGCCCTGCCCGGAGCCGCGTACATCTACCAGGGCGAGGAGCTCGGTCTGCCCGAGGTCGTCGACCTGCCCGACGACGTGCTCACCGACCCGATCTTCCGGCGCACGGGCAGCCGGGCCCGCATCCGTGACGGCTGCCGGGTCCCGCTGCCGTGGTCCGGACAGGCCTCGCCCTTCGGCTTCACCTCCGGCGCCGAGAGCGCCCGCCCGTGGCTTCCGCAGCCCTCCTACTTCGCCGAGTACGCCACCGACCGCGCCCTCGCCGACACCCGCTCCTTCTGGCACCTGTACCGCGACGGCCTGCAACTGCGGGCGTCCCTGCCCCAGTTGGGCGAGGGCACCCTCCGCTGGCTGGACACCCCGCCCGGCGTCCTCGCCTTCGAGCGCGGCGACGGCCTGGTCTGCGCCGTCAACTTCGGTACGGCGCCCACCCCCGCGCCGGTCTCCGGCACCCCGCTGCTGTCCAGCGGCCCCTGCACGGCCGGCGTGCTGCCCGGCTCCACGGCCGCCTGGTGGCTCGGCGACCTCTGACCGGGCACGGCCCACCTCTACCTGACCGCTCGTCAGTTACCCACCCCTGAAGGGACATCAACGATGATGCGACGACGTACGACCCTGCTCACCGGCTGCACCGCCCTCGCCCTTGCCCTGGGCGCGACCGCCTGCGGAGGCGGCCCGGCCGCCGCGGGCGGCGGCGACAAGGCCCTCGGCGGCCAGACGGTCACCGTGGCCGGTGTGTGGACCGGCAGCGAGCAGAAGAACTTCCAGAAGGTCCTCGACGCGTTCAGCGCGAAGACCGGCGCCAAGACCCAGTTCATCTCCACCGGGGACAACGTCTCCACCGTCGTCGGCAGCAAGATCGAGGGCGGCAACGCGCCCGACGTGGTGATGGTCCCGCAGGTCGGCGTGTTGCAGCAGTTCGCCAAGAAGGGCTGGCTCACCCCGCTGTCGGCCACCACCGAGAAGGCGGTGGACGCCGGCTACGCCCCCGTCTGGAAGAAGTACGGCAGCGTCGACGGCCGCCTCTACGGCCTCTACTTCAAGGCCGCCCACAAGTCCACGGTCTGGTACAGCCCCGACGCCCTCGACCAGGCCGGCGTCAAGCCGCCGAAGACGTACGACGAGATGCTGAAGGCCGGCCGCACCGTCTCCGACTCGGGGCTCTCCGCGTTCTCGGTGGCCGGGGAGGATGGCTGGACCCTCACCGACTGGTTCGAGAACATCTACCTCTCCCAGGCCGGACCCGAGAAGTACGACGCCCTCGCCGCCCACAAGCTGAAGTGGACCGACGCCAGCGTCGTCAAGGCGCTCGGCACGCTGGGCAAGCTCTTCAAGGACAAGCGGCTGGTGGCCGGCGGCCAGAAGGAGGCCCTCAACACCGACTTCCCCGGCTCGGTGGAGAAGGTGTTCGGACCCAAGCCCGAGGCCGGCATGGTCTACGAGGGCGACTTCGTCGCCGGCGTCGCGCACGACCAGTTCGGCAAGACCATCGGCACCGACGCGAACTTCTTCCCCTTCCCCGCGGTCGACGGCGGCAAGGCGCCCGTCGTCAGCGGCGGCGACGCGGCCGTCGTGCTCAAGGACGGCAAGAACGCCAAGGCCGGCATGAAGCTCCTGGAGTACCTGGCCACCCCGGAGGCAGCGGCCGTGTGGGCGAAGGCGGGCGGCTTCCTGTCCCCGAACAGGAAGCTCGACCTCGCCCAGTACGGCGACGACGTCACCCGCGCCACCGCCAAGTCCCTCGTCGCGGCCGGGGACACGGTCCGCTTCGACATGTCCGACCAGGCACCGGCGGCCTTCGGCGGCACCAAGGGCGCCGGCGAGTGGAAGCTGCTGCAGGACTTCCTGCGCGACCCGTCCGACCCGAAGGGCACCGCGGCCCGCCTGGAGTCCGCGGCGGCCAAGGCCTACCAGGGCTGACGCGCCATGACCGCGACCCTGGTGAAAGAGACGAGCCCACCCGCCGCCGGCCTGGTCGAGCGCGCCCGGCGCTCCCGGCGGCGGGCCCGGATCGTCGCCCTGCTCTTCGTCTTCCCGGCGCTGCTCCTGCTCGGCGCGCTGGTCGTCTACCCGGTGCTGTTCTCGGTCGGCCGCAGCTTCTTCGACGCCTCCGGCACCCGCTTCGTCGGCGGCGACAACTACACCGAGATGTTCCGCGACCCGGCCACCCTCAAGGCCGTCCGCAACACGGCCATCTGGGTCGTGGTGGCCCCGGCGGTGCTGACCGGCCTCGGCCTGATCCTCGCCGTGCTGGTGGAGAAGGTGCGCTGGGCCACGGCCTTCAAACTGCTGCTGTTCATGCCGATGGCGGTGTCCTTCCTGGCCGCCGGCATCATCTTCCGCCTCGCCTACGACGAGGACCCGAACAAGGGCGTGCTGAACGCGGCCGTGGTCGGCGTGCACGACACCTTCGCGGGGACGTCGCACTACCCGACCGCACGGGCCCGCCCCGACCAGGGCCTGACGGCGGGCAAGGACGGCTCGTACCGCACGAGCGCGACCGCGAGGCCCGGCGACTCGGTCACCCTCGGGCTGGTCGGCGTCGCGCCCAAGGACCTGCCGGGCGGAGCCCGGCCCGCCTACCCGGCCGCCCACCGCGCGGCGGCCGCCGGCGAACTGCGCGGTGTCGTCTACCTGGACTTCACGCCCGGCGGAGGAGGCAGACCGGGGGCGGTCGACCGGCGGGAGAGCGGGCTGCCGGAGATGAAGGTCGAGGCGGTGCGGGACGACGGCGGGACCGCCGCTGCGACGACCACCGCGGCCGACGGCTCCTTCCGCTTCACCGGCCTCAAGTCGGGGGCGTACACGGTGAAGCTGCCGGCCTCGAACTTCGCCCCGCCCTACCAGGGCGTCTCCTGGCTCGGGCCGGCGCTCGTGACGCCGGCGATCATCGGGGCCTACGTGTGGATCTGGACGGGATTCGCGATGGTGCTGATCGGGGCGGGGCTCGCCACCCTGCCCCGGGACGCGCTGGAGGCGGCGCGGATGGACGGGGCCAACGAGTGGCAGATCTTCCGTCGCATCACCGTTCCGCTCCTCGCCCCCGTCCTCACCGTGGTCTTCGTGACGCTGCTGATCAACGTGATGAAGGTCTTCGACCTCGTCTACATCATCGCGCCCGGCGACGTGCAGGAGGACGCGACCGTGCTCGCCACGCAGATGTGGCTGGTGTCCTTCGGCGGCGGCAACAACCAGGGCCTGGGCAGTGCGCTGGGCGTCCTGCTCCTCCTCCTGGTCGTCCCCGCCATGGTCTTCAACGTCCGTCGATTCCGAAGGAGTCAGCGATGAACGCGGTGCGGCGCGGTCTGTCCAGCGGTCTGGTGCAGGCCTTCCTCGTCCTGATCGGCCTGGTGTGGCTGACACCGCTCGCGGGGCTGTTCATGTCCTCGCTGCGGTCGTCCGAGGACTCGGCGAGCAGCGGCTGGTGGACGGCGTTCACCCGTCCCGGCCAGCTGTCCTTCGACAACTACTCGGCGCTGCTGAAGAACGCGGGCATCACGCAGGCGTTCTGGAACACCGTGCTGATCTCGGTCCCGGCCACCGTCCTGGTCGTGGTCCTCGCGGCGCTCGCCGGATACGCCTTCGCCTGGCTGGACTTCCCCGGGCGCGAGGCCGTCTTCCTGGTCGTGGTGGCCCTGTTGGTGGTGCCGGTGCAGATCGGCCTGCTTCCGGTCGCCAAACTCTTCGGCGAACTGGGGCTGTTCGGCACCATCCCCGGCGTCGTCCTCTTCCACGTGGCGTACGGGCTGCCCTTCGCCGTCTTCCTGCTCCGCAACTACTTCGCCGAGATGCCGAAGGAGATGCTGGAGGCGGCCCGGATGGACGGCGGGAGCGAGTGGCGCATCTTCACCCGCCTGGTGTTGCCGGTCGGCCGCCCCGCGATCGCCTCGCTGGCCATCTTCCAGTTCCTGTGGGTGTGGAACGACATGCTGGTCGCCCTGCTGTTCGCGGACCCCTCGTCCCAGCCGTTGACCGTGGAACTCCAGTCCCAGATACGGCAGTTCGGCAGCAACATCGACGTCCTGGCGCCGGGCGCGTTCGTGTCGCTCGTGGTGCCGTTGGTGGTGTTCTTCGCCTTCCAGCGGCACTTCGTGCAGGGCGTGATGGCCGGGTCCGTGAAGTGAGGCGGTGGGGGCTCCCGCCGGCAGCCCCCACCGCGTGCTCACGGCGACGCCGGTGGGTACAGCGACCGCGGGAGCTGTGAGGCGGCCGCCGCGTCCAGCAGCCACAGCGTGCGCTGCCTGCCGCGCGCGCCCGCCGCCGGTGCCTGGATCTCGCCCGCGCCGGACAGGGCGATCGCCGCGGCCTCCGCCTTGTCCTCACCGGCCGCCAGCAGCCACACCTCGCGGGCCGCCCGGATCGCCGGCAGCGTCAGCGTCACCCGGGTCGGCGGCGGCTTCGGGGAGCCGTGGACGCCCACCACCGTGCGGTCCGTCTCCCGGACCGCCGGCAGCTCCGGGAACAGCGACGCCACATGCGTGTCCGGGCCGACGCCCAGCATCAGCACGTCGAAGGTGGGGACGGCGCCGTGGTTCTCCGGGCCCGCCGCTCGGGCCAGTTCCTCCGCGTAGCCCGCCGCCGCCGCGTCGACGTCGGAACCGAACGGGCCGTCCGACGCGGGCATGGCGTGCACGCGCTTCGGGTCCAGCGGGACCGCGTCCAGCAGGGCCTCGCGGGCCTGCGTGACATTGCGGTCCGGGTCGCCCTCGGGCAGGAAGCGCTCGTCTCCCCACCACAGGTCCAGCCGGCCCCAGTCGATCGCGTCCCGGGCCGGCGCGGCGGCGAGGGCGGCCAGCAGGCCGTTGCCGTTGCGGCCGCCCGTGAGGACCACCGACGCCGAGCCCCGGGAGGACTGCGCGTCCACGATCTTCGTGATCAGCCGGGCCGCGGCGGCCTGCGCCATCAGGTCCTTGTCGTGGTGCACGACCAGCTGCGGGGTGCTCACTTCGCGGCCGCCTTCTTCGACTCCTGCTTCACCGGCTCCTCCGCCGCCGCTTCCCGTGCGGGAGCTTTCGCAGACTCCTCGACGGGCGTTTCGACGGCGAGGGATTCCCCGGTGCCGGACTCGGGCTCTCCGGCGACATCGGCGACCGGCTCTCCTTTGGCAGCCGGTTCCCGAAAGGGAGCTGCCGACGCCGGCGCGTTCAGCCGCTCCACCCCGAACCGCAGAGCCGACGCGTACGTGTCGTCCGGGTCGAGCCGCCGCAGTTCCTCGGCGATCAGCTCGGCCGTCTCCCGCCGCTTCAGCGCAACCGCACGGTCCGGCTGGCCCTGGATGGAGAGGGTGGCGAGCGAACCGTCCGCCCGGTCCAGGACGATCGGCCCGCTGTCGGTGTGCATCCGCACCGCCGTCAGACCGGGCCCGCCGGACAGCGACCGCTTCACGGGCACGTCCAGCCGGTCCGCCAGCCACATCGCCAGCAGCTCGCAGCTCGGGTTGAACTCCTCGCCCTCCACCTCGACGGCCTCCACCTCACAGGTGACCTGGTCGAGAGCGGCGGCCAGCATCGAACGCCACGGCGTGATGCGGGTCCAGGACAGGTCGGTGTCGCCGGGCGTGTAGGTGTCGGCGCGGGCCGTCAGCTCCCGCACCGGCTGCTCGGCGGCATAGGTGTCGGTCACCCGGCGCTGGCCGAGGGCGCCCAGCGGGTCGCTGGCCGGGTCGAGCGGTGCGTTCACCGGCCACCACACGACGACGGGCGCGTCCGGCAGCAGCAGCGGCAGGACGACGGACTGCGCGTGGTCGGCGATCTCCCCGTACAGCCGCAGCACGACCGTCTCGCCGGTGCCCGCGTCCGCGCCCACCCGCACCTCGGCGTCCAGCCGGGACGACGTGCGGTCCCGGGGGGTGCGCGAGACGCGCTTGATGACCACGAGCGTGCGCGAGGGGTGCTCGCGCGAAGCGTCGTTCGCGGCCTTCAGCGCGTCGTACGCGTTCTCCTCGTCCGTCACGATGACCAGCGTCAGCACCATGCCGACGGCGGGCGTGCCGATGGCCCGCCGCCCCTGCACCAGCGCCTTGTTGACCTTGCCGGCCGTGGTGTCCGTGAGGTCTATCTTCATGGCCGGCGCCAGCTCCGTCCGTCTCGCTCGAGCATGTCGTCCGCCTCGACGGGACCCCAGGTGCCGGACGGGTACTGCGCGGGCTTGCCGTTCTTGTCCCAGTACTGCTCGATCGGATCGAGGATCTTCCAGGACAGCTCGACCTCCTCGGTGCGCGGGAAGAGGTTCGAGTCGCCCAGCAGCACGTCCAGGATCAGGCGCTCGTACGCCTCCGGGGAGGACTCGGTGAAGGACTCGCCGTAGGCGAAGTCCATCGACACGTCCCGGATCTCCATGGAGGTGCCCGGCACCTTCGAGCCGAAGCGGACCGTCACGCCCTCGTCCGGCTGGACGCGGATGACGATCGCGTTCTTGCCGAGCTCCTCCGTCGCCGTGTGGTCGAAGGGGGAGTGCGGCGCCCGCTGGAAGACGACCGCGATCTCGGTGACGCGACGGCCAAGACGCTTGCCGGTACGCAGGTAGAAGGGGACGCCCGCCCAGCGGCGGTTGTCGATCCCGAGCCTGATGGCGGCGTAGGTGTCGGTCTTGGAGTTGACGTCGATGCCCTCCTCCTGGAGGTAACCGACGGCCTTCTCGCCGCCCTGCCAGCCCGCCGCGTACTGCCCGCGCACGGTGTCCCGGCCCAGGTCCTTCGGCAGCCGCACGGCCCCGAGCACCTTGGTCTTCTCCGCGGCCAGCGCGTCCGCGTCGAAGGAGGCCGGCTCCTCCATGGCCGTCAGGGCCATGAGCTGCAGGAGGTGGTTCTGGATGACGTCACGTGCGGCGCCGATGCCGTCGTAGTAGCCGGCGCGGCCGCCGATGCCGATGTCCTCGGCCATCGTGATCTGCACGTGGTCCACGAAGGACCGGTTCCAGATCGGCTCGAACATCGTGTTGGCGAAGCGCAGCGCCAGGATGTTCTGGACGGTCTCCTTGCCCAGGTAGTGGTCGATGCGGAAGACCTGGTCCGGGGCGAAGACCTCGTGCACGACCTTGTTGAGCTCCTCGGCCGACTTCAGGTCGTGGCCGAAGGGCTTCTCAATGACCGCGCGCCGCCAGGAGCCGCCGGTCTGGTCCGCCAGACCGTGCTTCTTCAGCTGCTGGATGACCACCGGGAAGGAGCGCGGCGGCACCGACAGGTAGAAGGCGAAGTTGCCGCCCGTGCCCTGTGCCTTGTCGAGCTCCTCGATGGTGGAGCGCAGCCGCTCGAACGCGTCGTCGTCGTCGAAGGTGCCCTGGACGAAGCGCATCCCCTGGATGAGCTGCTGCCAGACCTCCTCGCGGAACGGTGTGCGGGCATGGGCCTTGACCGCGTCGTGGACCTCGGCGGCGAAGTCCTCGTTCTCCCACTCGCGGCGGGCGAAGCCCACCAGGGAGAAGCCCGGCGGGAGCAGACCCCGGTTGGCGAGGTCGTACACGGCGGGCATCAGCTTCTTGCGCGACAGGTCGCCCGTGACGCCGAAGATGACCAGGCCCGACGGCCCCGCGATACGCGGGAGCCGCCGGTCCGCGGGGTCACGAAGCGGGTTCGCTCCGGAACCGGAAAGAGGAGCCAAGGTCTCAGCCCTCCGCGGGTGCGAGGCGCTCCAGCTCCGCCTCGGTCGACTTCAGCAGGTCGTTCCAGGACGCCTCGAACTTCTCGACGCCCTCGTCCTCCAGCAGCTGCACGACCTCGTCGTACGAGATCCCGAGCTTCTCGACGGCGTCGATGTCGGCACGGGCCTGCTCGTACGTCCCGGCGATCGTGTTGCCGGTGATGGAGCCGCTCTCCTCGGTGGCGTGCAGGGTGGCCTCCGGCATGGTGTTCACCGTGTTCGGCGCCACCAGGTCGTCGACGTACAGGGTCGGCTTGTAGGCCTTGTCCTTCACGCCGGTGGAGGCCCACAGCGGGCGCTGCTTGCGGGCGCCCGCGTTCTCCAGCGCCTGCCAGCGGTCGGAGGAGAAGACCTCCTCGTAGGCCTGGTACGCCAGACGCGCGTTGGCGACGGCGGCCTTGCCGCGTACCGCCTTGGCCTCGTCGGTGCCCAGCGCGTCGAGCCGCTTGTCGATCTCGGTGTCCACACGGGAGACGAAGAAGGAAGCCACGGAGTGGATCTTCGACAGGTCCAGGCCGCGCTCCTTGGCCTTCTCCAGGCCGGACAGGTAGGCGTCCATGACCTTGCGGTAGCGCTCCAGGGAGAAGATCAGCGTGACGTTGACGCTGATGCCGAGGCCGATGGTCTCGGTGATCGCCGGGAGGCCCGCCTCGGTGGCCGGGATCTTGATGAGCGTGTTCGGCCGGTCCACCAGCCAGGCGAGCTGCTTGGCCTCGGCGACGGTGGCCTTGGTGTCGTGGGCGAGACGCGGGTCGACCTCGATCGACACGCGGCCGTCCTGGCCGTCGGTGGCGTCGAAGACCGGGCGCAGGATGTCGGCGGCGTCGCGGACGTCCGCCGTCGTGATCATGCGGATGGCCTCTTCGACGGTGACCTTGCGGGCGGCGAGGTCGGACAGCTGCTGGTCGTAGCCGTCGCCCTCGGAGATCGCCTTCTGGAAGATCGTCGGGTTGGTGGTGACGCCCACGACGTGCTGCTGGTCGATCAGCTCGGCGAGGTTGCCGGACGTGATCCGCTTGCGCGACAGGTCGTCCAGCCAGATCGCGACGCCTTCTTCGGAGAGGCGCTTGAGTGCGTCTGTCATGGAATTACATCTCCTACGTGTCGTATGTGGGCGTCAGCGCTGGGCGGCGGCGAGGGATTCCCGGGCCTGGGCGGCCACGTTCTCGGCGGTGAAGCCGTACTCCTGGAAGAGCACCTTGCCGTCGGCGGAGGCACCGAAGTGCTCCAGGGAAACGATGCGGCCGGCGTCCCCCACGTACTTGTGCCAGGTCAGACCGATACCGGCCTCGACCGCGACCCGCGCCTTCACGTGCGGCGGCAGAACGCTGTCCCGGTACCCCTGGTCCTGCTCCTCGAACCACTCCACGGACGGCATGGACACGACCCGCGTCGGCACCCCGTCGGCCTGCAGCG
The DNA here is from genome assembly GCF_050214755.1 of Streptomyces sp. C1-1. Lineage (NCBI taxonomy): Bacteria > Bacillati > Actinomycetota > Actinomycetes > Kitasatosporales > Streptomycetaceae > Streptomyces > Streptomyces sp. C1-1. Next base: position 7,563,872 of record NZ_CP189826.1, read on the forward strand.
CCTCGCGCGCCCCGACCGCGACGTGCACCTCGGAACCGGTGGCGATCAGGATGACCTGCGCCTCGCCGCCCTCGGCCTCGAACAGGACGTAACCGCCCTTGGCGGCGTCGTCGTTGGGCTCGTACGTCGGCACGCCCTGACGCGTGAGCGCCAGTCCGTGCGGAGCGCCCTTGCCGTACTCCTTGGTGTAGCGCTTGAGGATCTCGCGCCAGGCGATCGCGGTCTCGTTGGCGTCGGCCGGACGCACGACGTTGAGGCCGGGGATGGCGCGCAGGGAGGCGAGGTGCTCGACCGGCTGGTGGGTCGGGCCGTCCTCGCCGAGGCCGATGGAGTCGTGCGTCCACACGTACGTCACCGGCAGGTGCATCAGGGCCGACAGGCGTACGGCGTTGCGCATGTAGTCGGAGAACACCAGGAAGGTGCCGCCGTAGACACGGGTGTTGCCGTGCAGGGTGATGCCGTTCATCTCCGCGGCCATGGAGTGCTCGCGGATGCCGAAGTGCAGGGTGCGGCCGTAGGGGCTCGCCTCCGGCAGCGGGTTGTCCGCCGGCAGGAAGGACGACGTCTTGTCGATGGTGGTGTTGTTGGAGCCGGCCAGGTCGGCCGAGCCGCCCCACAGCTCCGGGATCACCGCGCCGAGCGCCTGCAGCACCTTGCCGGAGGCGGCACGCGTCGCGACGCCCTTGCCGGGCTCGAAGACCGGGATCCTGTCCTCCCAGCCGGCCGGCAGCTCGCCCTTGCTGATGCGGTCGAAGTCGGCGGCCCGCTCGGCGTTGTTCTCACGCCACAGCTGGAACGACTTCTCCCACTCGGCCTTCGCCTCGCGGCCCCGCTCCAGCGCCTGCCGGGTGTGCTTGATGACGTCGTCGGAGACCTCGAAGGTCTTCTCCGGGTCGAAGCCCAGGACGCGCTTGGTGGCGGCCACCTCGTCGTCGCCGAGCGCCGAGCCGTGGGCGGCCTCGGTGTTCTGCGCGTTCGGGGCGGGCCAGGCGATGATCGAGCGCATCGCGATGAAGGACGGCCGGTCCGTGACCTGCTTGGCGGCCTCGATCGCGTTGTAGATGGCGTGCGGGTCCAGGTCGCCGTCCGGCTTCGGGGCGATCCGCTGCACGTGCCAGCCGTACGCCTCGTAGCGCTTGACGGTGTCCTCGGAGACGGCCGTCTCGGTGTCGCCCTCGATCGAGATGTGGTTGTCGTCCCACAGCAGGATCAGGTTGCCGAGCCTCTGGTGGCCGGCCAGCGAGGAGGCCTCGGCGGAGATGCCCTCCTGCAGACAGCCGTCACCGGCGATGCAGTAGACGAAGTGGTCGAAGGGGGACTCGCCCTGCGGGGTCTCCGGGTCGAACAGACCGCGCTCGTAGCGGGCGGCCATCGCCATGCCCACGGCGTTGGCGACACCCTGGCCCAGCGGGCCGGTCGTCGTCTCGACGCCCTTGGTGTGGCCGTACTCAGGGTGGCCGGGGGTCTTCGAGCCCCAGGTCCGGAAGGCCTTCAGGTCGTCCAGCTCCAGGCCGAAGCCGGCCAGGTAGAGCTGCGTGTAGAGGGTCAGGGACGAATGGCCGGCGGACAGCACGAAGCGGTCGCGGGCAACCCAGTCCGGGTCGGCCGGGTCATGCCGCATCACCTTCTGGAAGAGGGTGTAGGCGGCGGGGGCCAGGCTCATCGCCGTACCCGGATGGCCGTTGCCGACCTTCTGTACGGCGTCGGCGGCCAGGACGCGGGCGGTGTCGACCGCCCGCTGGTCCAACTCGGTCCACTCGAGGTCTGTGGTGGTCGGCTTGGTGCTCACCCTGAGTCAGGGCTCCTCTCCACATGTCACGCATGTCGAATGCCGGCGCACTGGACGCCCACCGGCCGTTGTCGAGCCTACCCCTGTAAGAACGTGCATTTTTTCGAGTCATTCCAGACTGCCGGGACTGCGCGGCATCCGCCTCCCGACTGGCCTGTACGGCATTCGGCAACTGAATACGCAGCCGCTCATCTGACTGCTCAATCGAGCTTGCGTACGACCTTCTGTGGGCCCCGTCCAACACGACCCCACCCCCGCGAAGGCCGGGGTATGGGCAACGTCTACAGTGGCGTGGTACGCGCGGGCCTTTACTCGTACTTCACACGGGGAAGGCTCGCTGGGATGTCTCTGTAGGGGTGTGCGTGACGGCCGTCGAATCCCGTCCAGCGGGGGTAATCGGTGCGAGCGAGAGCCCGCGTCACCGGCCGTTCGGGGCCCGTGTCAAGGCGTTCGTGGCGCTGACCAAGCCGCGGATCATCGAGCTCCTGCTCATCACCACCGTTCCGGTGATGTTCCTCGCCCAGCAGGGTGTACCGGACCTGACGCTGGTGCTGCTCACCTGCGTGGGCGGCTACCTCTCGGCGGGCGGCGCCAACGCGCTGAACATGTACATCGACCGCGACATCGACGCGCTGATGGACCGCACCTCGCAGCGCCCGCTGGTCACCGGCATGGTGAGCCCGCGCGAGTGCCTGGCCTTCGGCATCACCCTGGCGGTCGTCTCCACGCTGCTGTTCGGTCTCACCGTCAACTGGCTGTCGGCCTGGCTGTCCCTCGGCGCGCTCCTCTTCTACGTCGTCGTCTACACGATGATCCTCAAGCGCCGTACCTCGCAGAACATCGTGTGGGGCGGCATCGCGGGCTGCATGCCCGTGCTGATCGGCTGGTCGGCCGTGACCGACTCCCTCTCCTGGGCCCCGGTCGTCCTGTTCCTGGTGATCTTCTTCTGGACGCCGCCGCACTACTGGCCGCTGTCGATGAAGGTGAAGGACGACTACGCGCGCGTGGGCGTGCCGATGCTCCCGGTCATCGCCTCCAACAAGGTCGTCGCCAAGCAGATCGTGATCTACAGCTGGGTGATGGTGGCGGTCTCCCTGCTGCTGACCCCCCTCGGCTACACCGGCTGGTTCTACACCCTGGTCGCCCTGGCGGCGGGCGGCTGGTGGCTGTGGGAGGCACACGCGCTGCAGACCCGCGCGAAGGCGGAGACGACGGGCGCCAAGCTGAAGGAGATGCGCCTGTTCCACTGGTCCATCACCTATGTGTCGCTGCTGTTCGTGGCGATCGCGGTGGACCCCTTCCTGCGCTGACGCCCCTCGACCGCCCGACGGGCGGGGTGCGTGGTCAAGGCCACGCACCCCGCCCGTCGCCGTTTGATCTACTCGTCGGTAGCATCCTGGCCATGGCAGACACGCAGCAGGTTGACGCGAAGACCGAGCGCAAGGTGGCGAGGCTCGCCAAGCGGATCAGCGCCTTCTCCAAGGCGCACGGCGGAGCCGAGGGCCAGGTGGCCAACATCGGCGAGCGCGGCGCGCGCATCGTCCTCGTCGGCGAGGACGGCGGCTGGGGCGACCTGGTGGCGCCCTCCTACGAACTCGCCGAGAAGGCCGTCCAGAAGGCCGGCATCACCGTCCACGAGGACTTCGACGGGGAGTTCGCCGCGAAGGTGCGCACCGGGCGGTACGAGTGGACGCGGATGGCGGGGATCCAGCTGGGCGGCCCGGCGAACGCCTGACCCCTTCCGGCGATTTCGCACGGGGTGTGTCCCGCCAACACCTCATGACCGGTTCACCCGTTAGGACCTGTTAAGGAGCAACGGTCCAGTAGACGGAGAGCCCGGATGATCGAAACGCCGTCCCTCGTGGACCAGTACTGCCACGGCGTACTGAGAACCGAACTGGGCCTCGGCACCTTCGAGGCCCAGCTGGCCCGCACCGAGGGCCCGCCCGCTCCGGGCACCACGCTCTTCGACACCCAGACGGGTTTCGCCGTACGGCGCTGGTGCCCGCCCCTGCTGGGCATGGAACCGCACTGCCATCCCGCCCGCTACCTCGCCCGCCGTCGTGAACTCGGCGTGCTGGAGGCGGGCCGCAGACTCCTGCGCGGCAGCGGGATCACGACCTACCTGGTCGACACGGGCCTGCCCGGCGACCTCACCGGGCCGGACGAACTGGCCTCCGCGAGCGCGGCCGAGGCCCGTGAGATCGTCCGCCTGGAACTTCTGGCCGAGCAGGTCGCCGACACCTCCGGCACCGTCGAGTCCTTCCTCGCCAACCTCGCCGAGTCGGTGCACGGCGCCGCCGCGGGCGCGGTCGCCTTCACCTCGGTCGCCGGCACCCGCCACGGCCTGGCCCTGGCACCCGAGCCGCCGGGACCGGGGGAGGTGCGGGGCGCGGCGGCCCGCTGGCTGACCGGCCGCCGGGTCGGCGGCCAGCTGACCGACCCCGTCCTGCTGCGGCACCTGCTGTGGATCGCGGTCGCCTCCGGCCTGCCGCTCCAGCTCCACGCGGGGCTCGGCGAACCGGGCCAGCGCATCGACCGCACCGACCCCGTGCTGCTCACCGACTTCGTCCGTGCCACGGCCGGCCTCGGCACCGACCTGGTCCTGCTGCACGGCTACCCCTACCACCGGCACGCCGCCCACCTCGCGGGTGCCTTCCCGCACGTCTACGCCGACTCGGGCGCCGCCCTGGTGCGCACCGGCGCGCGCGCCGCGACCGTACTCGCCGAGATCCTGGAACTGGCCCCCTTCGGCAAGATCCTCTTCTCCAGCGGGGCGCACGGCCTGCCCGAACTGCACGTGGTGGGCGCCCGGCTGTTCCGGGAGGCGCTCGGACGGGTGCTGGGCCGCTGGGTGGCCGAGGGGGCGTGGTCGCTGGCGGACGCGCAGCGGGTCGCGGGGCTGGTGGCGGCGGGGAACGCCCGGCGGGTGTACGGGCTGGAGTGAGCCGTACGGCCTACGCGCGCGTGCCGATCGTCATCTCGGCCGAGGGCCCCGGCAGGTCGGCCACGACCTCCGGCCGCTCGCGCAGCGCCAGCAGCACCCGCAGCACGCCGATCCACACCAGGCAGGAGCCGAACATGTGCAGGCCGACCAGGGCCTCGGGGAGCTTGGTGAAGTACTGGACGTAACCGATGACGCCCTGGGCGAGCAGGATCACGAAGAGCTCGCGGGTGCGGGCGAGGGGGGCGGCGGGCGCGTCGACCGCCTTGAGCACGAACCACAGGGCGAACGTCAGCGTGACCACGATCCAGGCCAGTACGGCGTGCAGCTTGCTGACCGTCTCCCAGTCCAGCGGCATCCGCTCGACCTCGCGGGAGTCACCGGCGTGCGGGCCCGCGCCGGTGACCACCGTGCCGACCGCGATGAGCAGTGTGGCGGCCAGCACCAGGAACCACACCATCTGCTGCACGGGCTTGCCGACCAGCGGCCGGGGCGTCCCGTCGCCCTCGCGGGTGCGCTGCCACATGACGGTGGCCACGGCGATCAGGGCGGAGGAGAGCAGGAAGTGCGCCGCGACCGTGTACGGGTTGAGGCCGACCAGCACCACGATGCCGCCCAGGATCGCGTTGCCCATCACGATCCAGAACTGTGCCCAGCCCAGCCGGGTCAGACTGCGCCGGTACGGCTTCTCCGAGCGCGCGGCGACGATCGCCCAGCCGACGGCCGCGCAGAGCACGTAGGTCAGCATGCGGTTGCCGAACTCGATGATGCCGTGGAAGCCCATCGCGCTGGTCGTGGTGAGCGAGTCGGCGGTGCACTTCGGCCAGGTCGGGCAGCCGAGCCCGGAACCGGTGAGGCGTACCGCGCCGCCGGTGACCACGATGACCACCGACATGACGAGCGCGGAGAGGGCCGCCCGCCGAACCGTCCGGGGTGTCGGGGTCCAGCGTGCGGCGATGAAGGCGAGCGGGTTGCGCACGGCCGCGAGGGCGTCGGCGCGGGTCACGTTTGGCACGGGCACCATCGTAGGCCGCCGCTTGTGCACGCTTTCACGAGGGTCCATGACCGCTCACTTCCCTGCTACTCCCAGCGGAAGAACTTCCCCGCCGCGGCCAGCCCCACGACCGCCCACACGGCCAGGATCCCCAGGTCGCCCCACGGCATGCCGGCGCCGTGCTGCAGCACGTCCCGCAGGCCGTCCGACAGGGCCGAGATCGGCAGCAGGCCCAGGACGTCCTGCGCTCCCTGCGGGAACTTGTCCAGCGGCACGATCACCCCGCCGCCCACGAGCAGCAGCAGGAAGACCAGGTTGGCGGCGGCCAGGGTCGCCTCGGCCTTCAGGGTGCCCGCCATGAGGAGGCCCAGCCCCGAGAAGGCCGCCGTGCCCAGGACGAGCAGAAGGGCGACCGCGAGCGGGTTCCCGTGCGGGGACCAGCCGAGGGTGACGGCGATCACCGTCAGCAGGATCACCTGCAGGACCTCCGTGACCAGCACCGACGCCGTCTTCGCCGTCATCAGGCCCCAGCGGGGGAGCGGGGAGGAGGCGAGGCGCTTGAGGACGCCGTAGCGGCGCTCGAAGCCCGTGGCGATCGCCTGGCCGGTGAAGGCCGTGGACATCACCGCCAGCGCGAGGATGCCGGGGGTGAGGAAGTCGACGGCCTCGCCCGCGCCCGTGTCCACGATGTCCACCGAGCTGAACAGGACCAGCAGCAGGGTCGGGATCACGACCGTCAGCAGCAGCTGCTCGCCGTTGCGCAGCAGCATCTTCGTCTCCAGCGCCGCCTGCGCCGCGATCATGCGGGGCAGGGGGGCCGCGCCCGGCTTCGGTGTGTAGACACCGGTGCCCACGGTCGTCACGAGCGCAGCTCCTTGCCGGTGAGTTCCAGGCTGTGTCTTCCCTGGGGACAACCCCCGGACCCCCGGCAGGTCCCTGTGCGACCCGGAATCATGCGCGCAACTCCTTGCCCGTGAGCTCCAAGAAAACGTCTTCGAGGGTGTGCCGTTCCACCGAGATCCTGTCCGGCATCACGCCGTGCTGCGCGCACCAGGACGCCACCGTCGCGAGCAGCTGCGGGTCGACCTTGCCGACGACCCGGTACGAGCCCGGCGTCAGCTCGGCGGCCGAGCAGTCCGCCGGGAGCGCCTTGAGCAGCGACCCCACGTCGAGGCCGGGGCGGCCGACGAAGCGCAGGGTGTTCTCCGCCCCGCCCCGGCACAGCTCCTCGGGGGAGCCGTGGGCGATGACCCGGCCCGCGTCGATGATCGCGACGTCGTCGGCGAGCTGCTCGGCCTCCTCCATGTAGTGCGTGGTGAGGATCACCGAGACGCCGTCGGCGCGCAGGTCGCGGACCAGGTCCCAGGTGGCGTGCCGGGCCTGCGGGTCGAGGCCGGCCGTGGGCTCGTCGAGGAACACCAGCTCGGGGCGGCCGACCACCGCCATCGCGAGGGCCAGGCGCTGCTGCTGGCCGCCGGAGAGGCGGCGGTAGGCCGTACGGCCGCAGGAGCCGAGGCCGAGGCGATCGATCAGGGCGTCCACGTCCAGCGGGTTCGCGTGCAGCTTCGCCACGTGCCGGAGCATCTCGTCGGCCCGCGCGCCCGAGTACACGCCTCCGGACTGGAGCATCACCCCGATGCGGGGGTGCAGTTCACGGGACTGGCGCACCGGGTCGAGGCCGAGGACGCGCACCGTGCCGGAGTCCGGTCTGCGGTATCCCTCGCAGGTCTCGACCGTCGTCGTCTTGCCCGCGCCGTTCGGACCGAGTACGGCGGTCACGCCCGCCTGGGCCACCAGGTCGAGGCCGTCCACGGCGGTTTTCGTGCCGTACCGCTTCACCAGGGCCTGAACCTGGACCACGGGCTCACTTCGCATGGGCCCGAGTCTAGGTACGGGGCGAGTGGCTCCGACGGGCGGGTGCGGGATCTGCACCCGTCGCCATCTCCTCCTCGCGTGAGCGGTGCAGCGGCAGCCACCGCTCGGCGTACGCCACCGCGTCCGCCACGGGGAACAGCCGCACGTCGGCCGCGCCCGCCTTTCCCCGTACGACCTGACGGTCCCGTTCGAAGTCGTGGCCCAGCTCGTCGAAGCGGGCCGAGGTGATCGACACCTCGATCACCGTCTCCCAGCCGCCGCCCGGCACGGGACGGCCCACGCCGACGAGCGGCGAGGGGATGCGGTACTCGGCCAGGTGGAAGCTCGTGCACGACGCGTAGCCGGCGCCCAGGAGAAGCACCCGGGCGCCCGTCTCCTCCAGCCTGGCCAGTGGGCTGTCCTCGCCCAGCCGGCAGTCCGTCGCGTGCCCGTCGACGATCCGCGCCGCGTCCGGGCCGACGGCGGCGAAGGACGTCTGGGGGTGCGCGCTGCGCAGGGCCCCCGGCCAGGTGCGCAAGGTCTCCGGGACGACGCCGACCCCGCGCGTGGGGGTGACCAGGGGGTCGTACGCGGGCATCGTGGCCCGGATCCGCGCCCACCACTCCTCGGGCACCGGCGGGCTGTTCCACAGCGCCGGGTCGGAGATGTCGCCGGTCTGGGTGGGGACGACGATCGTGCCGTCCGGGCCGACCGCGTCCAGCAGGGCCCGGACCACCGCGACGGCTCCTCCGCAGACCCAGCCGAGACTGCTCAGGGAGGAGTGCACGAGGAGGGTCTCACCGCTCTGGACGCCGAGCCGGCGCAGCTGTGCGGCCAGTGTGTCGCGCGTGACAAGTGGGCCGGTCGGAGGGGGTGTCGCCATGGTCGGGAGTCTTACCCACGGGTCCGCCGGATGCCACCTGTTTGATCGATCAAAGATCGTTTTCGCAGGTCGGATTAGGTGAGCCTAAGTGACGCAGGGCACCGTCCGGTGGCCGGACGCCGCTTGCCCGGTCCTGAGGAATTACGCAACAATGGCGTTGTGAAAAACGTCGGCGAAGCTCGGGAGACCCCCACGGGGACCCCTCAGGAGGAGCTCGCGACCGGTGAGCGCTCGACGCGCAACCGCGTCGCGCGGTCCATCCTGGACCACGGGCCGTCGACCGTCACCGAGCTGGCCGGCCGGCTGGGCCTGACCCCGGCCGCCGTACGACGGCATCTGGACGCGCTGGTCGCCGACGACGTCGTCGAGGCGCGGGAGCAGCGGGTGTACGGCACACGCACGCGCGGCCGTCCCGCCAAGGTGTTCGCGCTCACCGACTGCGGCCGCGACGCCTTCGACCAGTCGTACGACAAGCTCGCCGCGGACGCCCTGCGCTTCATCCAGGAGCGGTTCGGCGGGGACGAGGCGGTCGTCGCCTTCGCACGCGCGAGGATCGCCGAGCAGGCCGACGCCTACCGCAGGGCGATCGAGGCCGCCGCCCCCGAAGAGCGCACGGAAGCCCTGGCCAGGGCCCTGAGCGCGGACGGGTACGCTGCTACGGCGCGCAGCGCACCGGTCGGCGAGCAGCTGTGCCAGCACCACTGCCCCGTCGCCCATGTCGCGGAAAAGTTCCCGCAGCTATGCGAGGCGGAGACCGAGATCTTCTCCCAGCTGCTGGGTACCCACGTCCAGCGACTGGCGACCATCGCGCACGGCGACGGCGTCTGCACGACGTTCATCCCAAAGATTTCCGAGATCACTCACAACGCATCTGCAAGCACGGCCGGGAGGAACCCCGCATGACTCTCCCCATCGAGGAGACTGCCCACCCCGAGCTCGAGGGGCTGGGTAAGTACGAATACGGCTGGGCCGACTCCGACGAGGCCGGTGCCTCTGCCAAGCGCGGTCTGGGCGAGGACGTCGTCCGGGACATCTCCGCCAAGAAGAACGAGCCGGAGTGGATGACCAAGCTCCGTCTCAAGGGGCTGCGCCTGTTCGAGAAGAAGCCCATGCCGAACTGGGGCTCGGACCTGTCGGGCATCGACTTCGACAACATCAAGTACTTCGTGCGTTCCACGGAGAAGCAGGCGGAGTCCTGGGAGGACCTGCCCGAGGACATCAAGAACACGTACGACAAGCTCGGCATCCCCGAGGCGGAGAAGCAGCGCCTCGTCGCCGGTGTCGCCGCCCAGTACGAGTCGGAGGTCGTCTACCACCAGATCCGCGAGGACCTGGAGGAGCAGGGCGTCATCTTCCTGGACACCGACACCGCGCTCAAGGAGCACCCGGAGCTCTTCAAGGAGTACTTCGGCACGGTCATCCCGGTCGGCGACAACAAGTTCGCGTCGCTGAACACCGCGGTGTGGTCCGGCGGCTCCTTCATCTACGTCCCGCCGGGCGTCCACGTGGAGATCCCGCTCCAGGCCTACTTCCGCATCAACACGGAGAACATGGGCCAGTTCGAGCGGACCCTGATCATCGTCGACGAGGGCGCCTACGTGCACTACGTCGAGGGCTGCACCGCCCCGATCTACAAGTCGGACTCGCTGCACTCCGCGGTCGTCGAGATCATCGTCAAGAAGAACGCCCGCTGCCGCTACACGACCATCCAGAACTGGTCGAACAACGTCTACAACCTGGTCACCAAGCGCGCCGTCGCCTACGAGGGCGCCACCATGGAGTGGATCGACGGCAACATCGGCTCCAAGGTGACGATGAAGTACCCGGCCGTCTACCTGATGGGCGAGCACGCCAAGGGCGAGACCCTGTCCATCGCCTTCGCGGGCGAGGGCCAGCACCAGGACGCCGGCTCCAAGATGGTCCACATGGCGCCGAACACCTCCTCCAACATCGTCTCCAAGTCGGTGGCGCGCGGCGGCGGCCGTACCTCCTACCGCGGTCTGGTCGAGATCGGCGAGGGCGCCCACGGCTCCAAGTCGAACGTGCTGTGCGACGCGCTGCTCGTCGACACCATCTCCCGCTCCGACACGTACCCCTACGTGGACGTCCGCGAGGACGACGTGTCCATGGGCCACGAGGCGACCGTCTCCAAGGTCTCCGAGGACCAGCTCTTCTACCTGATGAGCCGCGGCCTCAGCGAGTTCGAGGCGATGGCGATGATCGTGCGCGGCTTCGTCGAGCCCATCGCGAAGGAGCTGCCCATGGAGTACGCGCTGGAACTCAACCGGCTGATCGAGCTTCAGATGGAAGGCGCGGTCGGCTGACGCCCACCGCTGTCACCATCAAGCCACTCACGTAAGAAAGCGAGCAGACCGACAGCCATGGCTGAGGTTCAGAACATCCCGGTGGGCAGCACGACCGCCGGCCAGATCGCGGTGGCCGCCGAGTCGACCGTCGCCACGCGCATGAGCGCGCCCCCCTCCTTCGACGTGGCGGACTTCCCGGTCCCGCACGGCCGCGAGGAGGAGTGGCGGTTCACCCCGCTGGAGCGCCTGCGCGGCCTGCACGACGGCACCGCCGTCGCCACCGGCGAGGGCGTGAAGGTCGCGGTCGAGGCCCCCGAGGGCGTCACCGTCGAGACCGTCGACCGCGGCGACGCCCGGATCGGCAAGGCCGGCACCCCGGTGGACCGCATCGCCGCCCAGGCGTACTCGGCGTTCGAGAAGGCCGGCGTGGTCACCGTCCCCAAGGAGACGGTGCTCACCGAGCCCATCCGCATCGCCGTGCACGGCGAGGGCGGGGTCGCCTACGGCCACCAGGTCGTCGAGCTCGGAGCCTTCGCCGAGGCCGTCGTCGTCATCGACCACACCGGTGACGCCGTGCTCGCCGCCAACGTCGACTACATCCTGGGCGACGGCGCCAAGCTGACCGTCGTCTCCGTCCAGGACTGGGACGACAAGGCCGTCCACGTCGGCCAGCACAACGCGCTGATCGGCCGCGACGCCACCTTCAAGTCCTTCGTGGTCACCTTCGGCGGCGACCTCGTACGCCTGCACCCGCGCGTCGCCTACGCGGGCCCCGGCGGCGAGGCCGAACTGTTCGGCCTCTACTTCACCGACGCCGGCCAGCACCAGGAGCACCGCCTCCTCGTCGACCACAACACCCCGCACTGCAAGTCGAACGTCGCCTACAAGGGCGCGCTCCAGGGCGAGGGCGCCCACGCGGTGTGGATCGGCGATGTGCTCATCGAGGCCAAGGCCGAGGGCACGGACACGTACGAGATGAACCGCAACCTGGTGCTGACCGACGGCGCCCGCGTCGACTCGGTGCCGAACCTCGAGATCGAGACCGGCGAGATCGTCGGCGCCGGCCACGCCTCCGCCACCGGCCGCTTCGACGACGAGCAGCTCTTCTACCTGATGGCCCGCGGCATCCCCGCCGACGAGGCCCGTCGCCTGGTGGTCCGCGGCTTCTTCGCCGAGCTGGTCCAGCAGATCGGCGTCGACGACATCCAGGCGCGACTGCTGGAGAAGATCGACGAGGAGCTGGAGGCGTCGGTCTGATGTCAGCGTTCGTACGCGCCTGTGGGCTGAGCGAGCTGGAGGAGGACACCCCGAAGCGGGTGGAACTCGACGGCACGCCGGTCTCGGTCGTCAAGACCGAGGGCGAGGTGTTCGCGATCCACGACATCTGCTCGCACGCGAACGTCTCCCTCTCCGAGGGCGAGGTGGAGGACTGCCAGATCGAGTGCTGGCTGCACGGCTCCAGCTTCGACCTCCGTACCGGCAAGCCGTCCGGCCTCCCCGCGACGCGCCCCGTCCCCGTATACCCCGTAAAGATCGAAGGGGACGACGTTCTCGTCTCCCTCAACCAGGAGTCCTGAGGCACCCATGGCAACGCTTGAAATCCGAGACCTGCGCGTCACCGTCGAGGCCGACAACGCCACGAAGGAGATCCTCAAGGGCGTCGACCTGACCGTGAAGCAGGGCGAGACGCACGCCATCATGGGCCCCAACGGCTCCGGCAAGTCGACCCTCGCCTACTCCCTCGCGGGCCACCCGAAGTACACGATCACCGGCGGCACCGTCACCCTCGACGGCGAGGACGTCCTGGAGATGTCCGTCGACGAGCGCGCCCGGGCCGGCCTGTTCCTGGCGATGCAGTACCCGGTCGAGGTCCCCGGCGTCTCGGTCTCCAACTTCCTGCGCACCTCCGCCACCGCGATCCGCGGCGAGGCCCCCAAGCTGCGCACCTGGGTGAAGGAGGTCAAGGAGGCCATGGAGCGCCTGCACATGGACTCCTCCTTCGCCGAGCGCAACGTCAACGAGGGCTTCTCCGGCGGTGAGAAGAAGCGCCACGAGATCCTCCAGCTCGAACTGCTCAAGCCGAAGATCGCGATCCTCGACGAGACGGACTCCGGCCTGGACGTCGACGCGCTCCGGGTCGTCTCCGAGGGCGTCAACCGCGTCCGCGAGTCCGGCGAGGTCGGCACCCTGCTGATCACGCACTACACGCGCATCCTGCGCTACATCAAGCCCGACTTCGTCCACGTCTTCTCCGGCGGTCGCATCGTCGAGTCCGGCGGCGCCGAGCTCGCCGACAAGCTGGAGAACGAGGGCTACGAGGTTTACACGAAGGGTGGCGTATCCGCGTGACACAGCTGCCGGGCCTCCTCGACACCGAGGCGATCCGCAAGGACTTCCCCATCCTGGACCGTCAGGTCCACGACGGGCAGAAGCTCGTGTACCTGGACAACGCGGCGACCTCGCAGAAGCCGCGCCAGGTGCTGGACGCCCTCTCCGAGTACTACGAGCGCTACAACGCCAACGTCCACCGCGGTGTGCATGTGCTCGCCGAGGAGGCCACGGCGTTGTACGAGGGCGCGCGCGACAAGGTCGCCGCGTTCATCAACGCGCCGAGCCGCGACGAGGTGATCTTCACCAAGAACGCCTCCGAGTCGCTCAACCTCGTGGCGAACATGCTGGGCTGGGCCGACGAGCCCTACCGCGTGGACCACGAGACCGAGATCGTCATCACGGAGATGGAGCACCACTCCAACATCGTGCCGTGGCAGCTGCTCGCGCAGCGCACGGGCGCGAAGCTGAAGTGGTTCGGCCTGACCGACGACGGCCGCCTCGACCTGTCCAACATCGACGAGATCATCACCGAGAAGACGAAGATCGTCTCCTTCGTGCTGGTGTCGAACATCCTGGGCACGGTCAACCCGGTCGAGACGATCATCCGGCGTGCGCAGGAGGTCGGTGCCCTCGTCTGCATCGACGCCTCGCAGGCCGCCCCGCACATGCCGGTCGACGTGCAGGCCCTGCAGGCCGACTTCGTGGCCTTCACCGGCCACAAGATGTGCGGCCCGACCGGCATCGGCGTGCTCTGGGGCCGCCAGGAGCTGCTGGAGGACCTGCCTCCGTTCCTGGGCGGCGGCGAGATGATCGAGACGGTGTCGATGCACTCCTCGACCTACGCCCCGGCGCCGCACAAGTTCGAGGCGGGCACCCCGCCGATCGCGCAGGCCGTGGGCCTGGGCGCGGCGATCGACTACCTCGACGCGATCGGCATGGACAAGATCCTCGCCCATGAGCACGCGCTGACCGAGTACGCCGTCAAGCGGCTGGCGGAGGTCCCCGACCTCAGGATCATCGGCCCGACCACGGCCGAGGACCGGGGCGCGGCGATCTCCTTCACGCTCGGCGACATCCACCCGCACGACGTGGGTCAGGTACTGGACGAGCAGGGCATCGCGGTCCGCGTGGGACACCACTGCGCCCGCCCCGTCTGCCTCCGGTACGGAATTCCCGCGACCACGCGAGCGTCGTTCTATCTGTACTCCACGCCGGCCGAGATCGACGCACTGGTCGAGGGGCTGGAGCACGTACTGAACTTCTTCGGCTGATGGGACGAGCGATCGCATGAAGCTGGACTCGATGTACCAGGAAGTCATCCTGGACCACTACAAGCACCCGCACGGGCGTGGTCTGAGGGACGGCGACGCCGAGGTGCACCACGTGAACCCGACGTGCGGCGACGAGATCACCCTTCGCGTGAAGTACGACGGCGAGCGGATCGAGGACGTCTCGTACGAGGGCCAGGGCTGTTCGATCAGCCAGGCCTCCGCCTCGGTGCTGAACGAACTGCTGGTCGGCAAGGACCTGACGGACGCGCAGAAGATCCAGGAGACCTTCCTGGAGCTGATGCAGTCCAAGGGCCGGATCGAGCCGGACGACGCGATGGAGGAGGTGCTGGAGGACGCGGTCGCGTTCGCCGGCGTCTCCAAGTACCCGGCGCGGGTCAAGTGCGCCCTCCTCAGCTGGATGGCGTGGAAGGACGCGACGGCCCAGGCGCTGGGCGCCGACGCCGAAAGGAAGACGGCATGAGCGAGACCGTTGAGATGAAGCCGGCCTCGGAGGAGGAACTCCGCGAGGCGCTGTACGACGTCGTCGACCCCGAGCTGGGCATCGACGTCGTCAATCTCGGCCTGATCTACGGCATCCACATCGACGACGCGAACATCGCGACGATCGACATGACCCTGACGTCGGCGGCCTGCCCGCTGACGGACGTCATCGAGGACCAGGCCAAGTCCGCCACGGACGGCCTCGTCAACGAGCTGCGCATCAACTGGGTCTGGATGCCGCCGTGGGGCCCGGACAAGATCACGGACGACGGGCGGGAGCAGTTGCGGGCGCTCGGCTTCAACGTCTGAGACCTCCCCCGGACAGCAAGCGGCGGCACCCTTCGCGGGTGCCGCCGCTTCGTGCTGTGGTGCCGCCGCTGCGCCGTGTCAGGCCACGCCGCCCACCAGCCGGAACGCCGAATCCGAGAGATAGAGCGAGCTGTTCTGGAACGGATCGAGCTTCAGCTGGAAGTTCTGGTGGCGCAGGAAGCGGCCCGGGTAGTTGACCGACTCCAGCATGACCGCGCCCGAGTAGGCGGAGGCGCGGGGGCAGAAGGTCGCGTCCTGCCGGAACACGGCCGAGCCGTCGTTCGGTTCGTCGCGCAGCAGGAAGTTGCGGTGGCGCAGGTAGCTGCCGTCGTGCGTGGCGAACGAGTAACAGGAGCTGTCGGCCAGGCCCTTGACCAGTTTGAACGTGGAGTCTTGACGGGACTCCGAGCCGCCGAGGGGGTCGAGCTTCACGTAGTCGCCGCTCACGTGCCAGTAGCGGTCGGGGTAGTTGACCGAGTCGACGGACCGCCAGCTGACCGACGGCTTCGGCTTGGAGGGTGAACTCGCGTGCGAGCCGGGGGACTTGGGGGGCTTGGTGCTCCGCGCCGCGGACGGTGAGCCGTTCTCCTGGGGCTCGGGGGAGGTGCTGGGATGCGTCGACGACATGCCGCTCTTGCCGCCCGGCGGTGCCGCGTTCTTGACGGAGGGTGAGGCGAAGGAGATCAGGCCGGGGACGGTCTCGGTGGACGACGGGTCCTGCGACGCCTTCGAGGCACGGTCGGCGCCCGTGTCCATGACGGCCACCGCCATCACGCAGGTGATGACGGTGGCTATGGCGAGCCCGCCGGCCAGCCACAGTCTTCGGGTGCCCGGCGCGCGGGACGTGTCGGGGGCCCAGCCGTTCTCCCAGGGTTCGCGAGAGGGCTCGGGCGTGAATTCTGGCATGCGCAGTTCCTCCAGCGGCGCCCATGGCGGCGGCCGGGGGTGTGAGGGTGGGGTGATTGAGCGGTGAAACACTAGTGGAGCCAGGGCGAGTTGGGGGAGATGTTTCGGCAAGCGATTTCCGCGAATGTTCAACGTCCCTGGAAAAACCTGCTTACGGGATAGTGAAGCGCCTCCCGTCGCGCACGGGACTTCACAGCCCCTCCTCGGCGCCTTCCCGGTCTCGCCGCGACTCCTCCTTGTGTACGCCCGTACGCATTGTTGTGTACGCTCGTACACATGGGATACCTGTTGCTCGGCGCGGCCATCGCCGCCGAGGTCGGCGCCACGACCGCCATGAAGTTCAGCGAAGGCTTCAGCCGGCTCGTGCCGTCGCTGGTGACCGTGGTCGGATACGTCGTCTCCTTCGTCCTGCTCGCGCAGACCCTTAAGGCCATCTCCGTCGGCACGGCCTATGCCATCTGGTCGGGCGTCGGCACCGCGGCCATCGCCACCATCGGCCTGTTCTTCTTCGGTGAGGGGATGACGGCGACCAAGGCCGCTGGGATGGCCCTGATCATCGTCGGAGTGGTGGTGCTCAACCTCGGGGGCGCGCACTGATGCCCCGCCGCTACGATCCCGACCGGCGCCAGCGGATCATCGACGCCGCGATCCGGGTGGTCGCGGACAAGGGCCTCGCCGGGCTGACCCACCGCACGGTCGCCGCCGAGGCCGACGTGCCGCTCGGTTCGACGACGTACCACTTCAAGACCCTGGACGAGCTGATGGTCGCCGCACTGCGCCAGGCCGACGAGGGCTTCGCCAAGGCCGTCGCCTCCCGCGGCGGCCTGACGGCCCCGGGCGGCGACCTGGCCGCCGAACTCGCCGGCCTGCTCGGCGACTGGCTCGCGGGCGAACGCACCGGCGTCGAGCTGGAGTACGAGCTCTACCTCGCCGCCCTGCGCCGCCCCGCCCTGCGCCCCGTCGTCGCCGAGCAGATGACGGCCCTCGCCGACCGCCTCGCCCGCCGCACGGACCCCGTCACGGCCCGCGCCCTGGTCGCGCTCATGGACGGCATCTGCCTGCAGGTGCTGCTGACGGGGACGCCGTACGACGAGGGGTACGCGCGCGAGGTGCTGGCGCGGATGATTCCCTGACACGTGGGCTTCCTCCGGAGACCGTGAACCCGCCGGGTTCCTCCGGGAACCGTGCACTCATTCACGCCCTGTCCCCGCGTACCGCCGCGAGGGCCGCCGTGACGCTCCCCGCGATGTCCGTCACCGGATACAGCACCTCGCGCACCACGCGCTCGCGGTCCACGACCAGCGTGAGCCGCTTCAGCCGGCCGGCTCCCGCGGCACGGAACGTCGGCAGCCGCAGCGCGGCGACCAGCGACAGCTCGGAGTCCGACAGCAGCGGAAAGCGCAGCCCCTCCTTCTCGGCGAACGCCCGCTGCTCGTCCGGGCGTTGGGTGGAGACCCCGTGCACGGCGGCGCCTGCCGCGGTGAACTCCGCCAGCCGGTCGCGGTAGGTGCAGGACTCCAGGGTGCAGCCGGCCGTGCCGGGGATGTCCGTCCAGCCCGGCGGATAGGAGTCGGCGCGGGCGTAGGCACCGGGAAAGCAGTAGAGGACGGTGTACGGGCTGTCGGCGGCGACGGGATCGCGCAACTCGCCCCGGTCGTCGAGGAGCCGGAGCTCGGGCACCCGCGTGCCCACCAGTTCGTGCACCCGCCGCGCCTCCGCCGAGGCCTCCTCGGCCGTGGCCGTCGTGCTCCCGTCGCCCAGGACCCAGGTGTCGCCCCAGTCCTGGAGCGCGACCAGGACGGGAAGCAGGGCCCGCCCGCGCGGGGTGAGGCGGTACTCGTACCGCGGCGGGTGCTCCTGGTAAGGCACGCGGGTCAGCACGTCCGCCTCGACGAGGAGGCGCAGCCGCTCGGTCAACACCTTGCGGGACACGCCGAGTTCGGCCCGCAGGGCGTCGAAGCGATGCACTCCGCGGGCCGTGTCCCGCACGATCAGCAGGGTCCACCAGTCGCCGACGACGTCCAGGGCCTGGGCGATGGCGCAGGTGGCGTCCTCGAGGCTCGTCCTGCGGGCCATGGTCTGCCGTCCCTTCGTGCACAGGTCGTCGTTGACCTGAGGCTGTCATGCGTCCATAGTAAGTTCCCAAAAGGAACTGACTTGGCTGTCGGCCGGTGACGGGGGAACGGGTGCGAGGTCTGCGAGAGGTGCCGAGGCCGGTCTGGCTGCTGGCCTGCGGGACGTTCGTGAACATGGTCGTGAGCGTGAGCTTCGCCTTCACGTTCCTGTACCTGACCGGGCCGCGCGGGCTGGACGCGGGCGCGGCGGGACTGCTGAGCGGCATCGCGGGGACCGGGCTCGTCGCGGGCAACTTCACGGGCGGCTGGTACGGCGACCGGTTCGGCCATCGCCGCGTCCTGCTCGCGGCGGCCGCGGCCTCCGGCCTGCTGCTGGCCGCCGTGCCACTGCTGCCGACGGCCGCGCTGTTCGCCGC
This sequence comes from Streptomyces sp. C1-1, assembly GCF_050214755.1. Taxonomy (NCBI): domain Bacteria; kingdom Bacillati; phylum Actinomycetota; class Actinomycetes; order Kitasatosporales; family Streptomycetaceae; genus Streptomyces; species Streptomyces sp. C1-1. The sequence goes on from NZ_CP189826.1 coordinate 7,582,451, forward strand.
GCTGCCGACGGCCCAGTACGTGTCCGGGGTCCAGCGTGCCGCGGCGTCCGCCCTGGTCGCGGCCGTCGTGCCGGGCGGAGCGCGGCGGCAGGCGTTCGCGGTGATGCGGGCCGCGTCCAACGGGGGGTTCACGCTCGGACCGCTGCTCGGGGCCCTGGTCGCGACCCGCTTCTCCTACGACTGGCTGTACCTGGCGGAGGGGCTCGCAAGCCTGGCACTGGCACTCTGGACGGCCCGGGTGGTGCCCCCGTCGGCGGTCTCGGCCGGCCGGCCGCCGGCCCACGGTGAACGGCGGGGCGGGGTGTGGGCGGCGCTCCGGGCGCGGCCGGCGGTGCTGGTGCTGCTGCCGGCGATCGTCATCATCGACGTCGTGTACCGGCAGCAGTACTCCACCTTCCCCGTCTTCCTGGCCGACCACGGGATGGACGCGCGGGTGTACGGGGCACTGCTCGCCGTCAACGGGGGCCTGCTGCTGTGCCTGGAACTGCCGGTGGCGCTGGCGCTCAGGCGGCGGTCGCCGCTGCGGATCGTGGGGACCGGCCTGCTGCTGGTCGCCGCGGGATACGGCGCGCTGCTGCTCGGGGCGGGCGTCGGTACGGCCGTGGTGATGATGGCGGCGCTGACGCTCGGCGAGGCGCTGTACAAGACCACCGCCACGGCGTACGTCGCCGACCAGGCGCCGGAGCATGTGCTCGGGCGGTTCCAGTCGCTGTACGCGGGTGCGTCGATCAGCGGGGTGGTGCTGGCGGCACCGCTGGGCGGGGCGGTGTACGAGGCGGCGCCGGGGCTGTTGTGGCCGCTGTGCGCGGGCCTGGGGGCGATGGCCGGCGGGGCGGTCCTGCTGGCCGCGGGTTCGCGCGCCTCCCGCACCCCGCCCGACGCCACACCACCGGAACCCCGGACGACCCGCCCGCCCGCGGTGAGCGCTCCCTGAAGTCGGACCGACGCGAGCCGTCGGCGATGCGGCACAGGGGTGGGATGGCCGGTCGGTCGAGTGGGGCGTTCGGCACCTGAGATGTCGGGGCGCTGGTTGGCCTGGGCGCCCCTCGGGCGGTTAGGTTGCCCTCATGACCGACACGACTGCTCCTCGTACGACCGGCGCCGCGGCCGCCGGGCTTGCCACGATCGCCGCCGACGGCACCGTCCTCGACACCTGGTTCCCCGCGCCCGAGCTGACCGCCGAGCCCGGCCCGTCCGGGACCGAGCGGCTGACCGCGCAGCAGGCCGTCGAACTGCTGGGCGAGGGCGCGGCGAAGGCGATCGGCCCGGACGCCCGGCGCGGCGTCGAGGTGGTCGCGGTCCGTACGGTCATCTCCTCGCTGGACGAGAAGCCGATCGACGCGCACGACGTCTACCTGCGCCTCCACCTCCTGTCGCACCGGCTCGTCAGGCCGCACGGCCAGAACCTGGACGGCATCTTCGGCTTCCTCGCCAACGTCGCCTGGACCTCCCTCGGCCCCGTCGCCGTCGAGGGCGTGGAGAAGGTGCGGCTCAACGCCCGTGCCGAGGGCCTGCACCTGCAGGTGACCTCGATCGACAAGTTCCCGCGCATGACCGACTACGTGGCCCCCAAGGGTGTCCGGATCGCCGACGCCGACCGCGTCCGCCTCGGCGCCCACCTCGCCGAGGGCACCACCGTCATGCACGAGGGCTTCGTCAACTTCAACGCCGGCACCCTCGGCACCTCCATGGTCGAGGGCCGCATCTCGGCGGGCGTCGTCATCGGCGACGGCTCCGACATCGGCGGCGGCGCCTCCACCATGGGCACCCTCTCCGGCGGCGGCAACGTCATCATCTCCGTCGGCGAGCGCTGCCTCATCGGCGCCGAGGCCGGCGTCGGCATCGCGCTCGGCGACGAGTGCGTGGTCGAGGCGGGGCTGTACATCACCGCCGGCACCCGCGTCACCATGCCCGACGGCCAGATCGTCAAGGCGCGTGAACTCTCCGGCGCCTCCAACATCCTCTTCCGCCGCAACTCGGTCACCGGCACGGTCGAGGCCCGCCCGAACAACGCGGTCTGGGGCGGCCTGAACGAGATCCTGCACAGCCACAACTGACCATCGGCGACCGTGCACCACGGTCGCCCACATGGACAACGCCCTTCGGCGGCCGAGGACGGCCCGGAAGGGCGTTCGTGTGAGAAGGACTGAACTGAACGCATGGCCCACAGGAAGCGCCGCAACTTCCGGCATGTGATGGAAGAGGACTCGGGTGCCCTCCTGCGCTCCGACCTGCCCAGGGAGTGGGTGATCCACGAGTACGCGCCCGACTACGGAATCGACGGAACCGTCGAGATCTTCGAGCCCGTCGGCGACGACGGCGAGAGTTTCGAGACCCTCGGCGAGCACATCTTCTTCCAGCTGAAGTCGATCAACAAGAGCAACGTGGTCTCCAGGGTCGCGGTCGAGCGGTCCAACCCGCTGCTGGCCCGGACGGCACCGAACGGCCCGCGGGACGCGGCCCGGCGGGACTCCGTGCGCTTCGACGTCCTCACGTACGACATGGAGGTCGACGAGTTCCTCACCGTCGAGGCCATGGGGGCCAGTGTCGCGGTGGTCCTCTTCCTCGTGCCGCTGGACCGGGGCGAGGTCTACGCCGTCAGCCTCACCGACTACATCGACAGGGTCCTCGACTTCGAGGACCCGGACTGGCGCGGCAAGTCGACGAAGCGGATGTACGTCCCGCTGGTCAACCGCGTGCCGACTCCGCCGGCCATGACGCTGCTCAGGCAGTACGGGAAGCGGGCCAAGCTGATGCACCTGTTCAACATGGCGGTGTACCAGTCGAATGCCCTGGAATGGTTCACCGGCGGAGAGGACGAGTTCACGGCGCTGACCGGCCGCTTCGTCGACCGCCTGCTCGCTCTCGACGTCTGGAACGAGAACAGCTGGTCGATCCTCCAGCGCTACCACGACACGCTCCTCGGCTATCGGGAGCTGCTCGCCGGAGACGAGAGCCCCGCCGACAGCCTCGGAGCCGGACGGGACACGGACATCCGGTTCACCTGGCGCGGGCTCGCCGCCCTCGGCGTGACCTACGAGGACCTCGTCCGCGAGTGGGGCCTGCCCACCTTCAACGGGATCATGAACCTCTCGCTGCCCGACTTCGGCCCCGAGTACGGTGCCATGATCGAGCACACGCCCGCTCCCGAGGGATGACGGCGCGGCCGCGCGGTCGCCGTCAGGTCCGCAGCCCCGCCGCGAACCTCCCCAGTGCCGTGAAGTCCTCCTCGCGCAGGCCGACGCGCGGGTCGACGTGGTGCAGCAGCGCGGCGCCCGGGTGGGCGCGGCCCACGTACTCCTCGTCCGCCCGGCTCTGTTCGTCGTCCACCCAGGCGAACGGGCGCCCGGCGGCGTACGCCACGATCGCCTCCGTCTTCCAGTGGACCCCGTCGGGGCGCAGGGCGAACAGGCCCGCGCCGAAGTCGACGTACGGCAGCTCGGGCAGCCCCACGACGGGGGCGATCCAGCGGTTGGCCGCATCCATCCACGTGGTGGCCCAGCACAGTTCGTAGTCGAGGGCGAGAAGGGCCTCGCCGTGCCCGGGGTTCAGATACACGGGCAGGGCCCGGCCGGGCTGGAGGGCGACGACGATCGTCGTGTAGCCCTCGGGACGCCCGTACGGCTGGGCCGCCCACGGGTTGAGGGGACCGTCGACGTCGAGGAACAGCAGTGGACGGCGCACACGGACAACGTACGGCAGATCCCGGCGCGACCGGCGGAGAATCTTCCGGAGCGCAGGCATAGCTCCCGGCGGCCGGACGCGTCACAAGGGGCACAGGGGCGGACGACCGGTCCGCCCGGGGGAAGGCGAAGGTGACGATGGATGCCGAGGCGCAGGACAGCTTCCGGGAGTTCGTGGAACACCGGTCGTCCGCGCTGCTGAAGACGGCGGTGCTGCTGAGCGGAGGCGACCGGCACGCCGCCGAGGACCTCCTGCAGAACGCGCTGATCAAGGCCGCGGGGCGGTGGCGCCGGATCGAGGAACCGGAGGCGTACGTACGGCAGGTCCTCTACCGGCAGCAGATCAGTCGCTGGCGGCTGAAGTGGCGCAGACGGGAGCTGACGGTCGCCGAACCACCGGACACCGGGGCCGGCCGGGACGGCGCCGCCGACGCCGACCTGCGGCTGCTGATGCGCGGCGCGCTCGCCCGTCTCACCGCCCGGCAGCGCACCGTCCTGGTACTGCGTTACTTCGAGGACCTGCCGGAGGCCGACGTGGCCCGCATCCTCGGCTGCTCGGTGGGCACCGTACGGTCCACCACCCACCGCTCGCTCGCCCGGCTGCGCGCCCTCGCGCCGGAGCTGGCCGCGCTCGGCCCGCCGGACGCCGCGGAAGCGCCGTCCCGTGACTACTCACCCGTGGAGGTGCGTCCGTGAACGTCGAGGAACTGCTGCGCGACTCCCTGCGCGAACTGGCCGCCGAACAGCCGCCTGCGGGAGGCGGGTTCGGCGATCGGGTGCTGGCCGTCCGCCGGCGCCGCCGCGCCCGCAGGCTCGCGTCCGTCGCCGCGGCCACGGCCGCCGTGGTCGCCGTCGCGGTCGGGGTGCCGCTGCTGGAGTCCGGCAAGAGCGACGTGCGTCCGTCGGGCGTCGTGCAGAAGGACGGCATCACCGGTCACCCGGACCAGTCGCCGCCGCGCGAGCTGGTCGCGGCCGGGAACGCGGTACTGGCCGCGTACTACACGGTCCGCAACCAGCCGAAGACCGAGCACACAGCCGTCCAGGAGCGCACCTACCGGCTGCTCGACCCGAGGACCGGGAGGTACGAGAAGGACACCCGGTGGTCGATCGTCGCCATCGCCCCGGGACTGAGGACCGCCGCCGTGCTGGAGCGGAACCTTCCCGCCCAGCGGATCGGTCTGCTCGATCTCGCCACGGGCAGGGTGGAGCGGTGGATCCCGGTCGCGCACGGGGTCGGCGGGCTCGCGTTCTCGTACGACGGGCGCAGGCTCGTGGCCACGACGTACGACGCGAATCCCGATCTGCGCACCAAGGTGAAGGTACGCAACAGCAAGAACCAGGAGGTGTGGGACTGGATGTCCGGGTTCGGCGACTCCAGCCGGTCCGGTTTCTACGACCTCGACGTGCTGTCCGGCAAGGGTGCCTGGACGCCGGTCGCGTTCGACCGCAACACCAACTCCCGCCAGGACTTCGCGTTCAGCCGCGCCGGCGACCTGATGTACGCGCAGGTCATCGGCGGCCGGGACGGCATGCAGCAGTTCTACGACCACCAGGGCGCCAAGGTCGCCGCCCCGGCGGACGAGAGGTACCTGCGCTCGGACGTCCCCGCCAGGCTGTCCCCGAACGGCCGGCTCGCCGCCCTCGGCCTGACCAAGGAGGTGTCGCCCGGGAAGTCGTACTCCTCGATCCGTGACCCCCGCACCGGCAAGGAGATCACCAAGATCCGCGGCGCCCAGCTGCTCGCCTGGGCCGACGACAGGCGGCTCGTCGCCTGGGAGCGGGTGACGACCCTGGACGAGCCGTACCGGGCGCGGCTGGTGCTGGTCACTCTCGGCAGCGACAGGGTCGTACCCCTGAGCGGAGCCCGCGACGACCACTACGACCAGCAGGAGTGGGAGCCCGTCTTCGCCCGGCGCTGACCCAACCACCGGTTCAGCCGTCGATCAGCTCCCGGTACGCCGCCAGCAGCCCGTCGACCGCCTCGCGGCCGGCGGGCCGCAGCGGGGCGCGGACCGGGCCCGCGGGCAGGCCGAGTTCGCCCAGGAGGGCCTTGGCGGTGACCGCGCCGGGCAGGCCCGCCGACATCATCGACTCGATGAGCGGCGTCGCGCGTTGCTGGAGGCGGGCGGACACGGGGGTGTCGCCCGCCTCGAACGCGTCCAGGACCGCGCGGAGCCGGTCGGGGACGACGTTGGCGACCGTGCTGATGTAACCGGCGCCGCCCACCGCGTACAGCGCGAGGTTGTGCTCGTCGCAGCCCGCGTAGTACGCCAGGTCCGTGCGGGCCAGTACCTTCTGGGCGGCGAGGAAGTCGTAGGAGCAGTCCTTGACCGCCACGATCCGCGGGTGCTCGGCGAGCCGGAGCATCGTGTCCGGCTCGATACGGGTGCCGGTGCGGCCCGGGATGTCGTAGAGGACGACCGGCAGTCCCGAGGCGTCGGCGACCGTCCGGAAGTGTTCCTCCAGCGCGTCCTGCGGAGGCCTGCTGTAGTACGGGCTGACCACCAGCACGCCGTCGGCGCCCGCCTTCTCGGCCTCCAGCGCGAGCTCCACGGTGTGCCGCGTGTCGAAGGTGCCGACCCCCGCCACGATCGACGCCCGGCCGCCCACCGCCTCCCGCACCGCCTCGACGAGCGCCGCCTTCTCGGCGTCCGTGGTGGTCGGCGACTCGCCCGTCGTACCGGAAAGCACCAGGCCGTCGCAGCCGAGGGAGACCAGACGGTCGGCGAGCAGCTGGGCCCCGCCGAGGTCGAGCGCGCCGCCCTCGGTGAACGGCGTGATCATGGCGCAGAGGGCGCGGCCGAAGGGCGGGGCGGAGCGTGCGGTGGTCGTCATGGCATCAGTCTTCGACAGAACGACAGTGAAGCTCCACTTAAATCTTCTACGAGATATGGATAAGGCTTCCTACGTCGTTCGGCTTTTGGGCCCTATGTCCATCCCGGCCCTCTTGAGTCACCATGGCAGGACGGTGACAGAGCGCTGGTCATGGGAGGCGTCATGAAGCTCGGCAAGGCACTGGCGACCGGAGTCGCGGAGGAACGGCCGCAGATCCATGAGGAAGAGCCCGAACTGCCCGAGGAGATCACCGAGGAACTGAAGGCCCCCGAAGAGGTCCCGGCCGCCCGATGAGACTGCGGCTTCCGGAGGAACGCCCGACGGAGCCGCCGACCGGATACAAGATCGCCCACCCGGTGCTGTCCCAGGACGGCACCCGGGCCGGGTTCACCGGTGTGTCGCTGGGCGGCGCGCTGCCGTACGGAGTCCTGGCCGACGCCTCCTGCGTCTACGGACTGCGGCACGGCGCACCGCACCGCCGCTGCGACTGCGGCTTCCACTGCGTGCACGACCGTACGACGGCCGAGGCACTGCTGTGCACGGCCGAGCACCGGACCGCCGTCCTGCTCGAGGTGGTGGTCCTCGGCCGCTACATCCGTTTCGAGCGCGGCTTCCGCTACGCCCGTCAGCGGGTGCGCACCGCCACGGTGGGCCCCTGTGCCTGCGGCGCCGTCGCGGTGGCCCTGGCCGACGCGGGCCGGGGGCGCCCCGGCTGGCGCGTCCTCGCCCCCTCCTGCGCGGGCTGCGTCCGCGGCCGTACGTCCGTCTCGCTCGCCGCGTTCGCCCGGCTGGCCGGAGAGGGCCTGCGCGTCGTCGCCGGAGCCGAGGGCGCCCGGCGGACGGCCGGGACCGGTCCGTCCGTCGACCACCTCGGCGTGCCCGAACTGGTCGCGGAGGCGGCGCTGTTGCAGGCCCGCCTGGACTGGTTCCAGACCCAGCTGGCCAGGCTCGGCGAGCCCGGCGGCCGCGGCGGGCGACAGGGGTAGCCGGGGACGGGACGGGTACCCGCAGTGTTCCGAACGTTTCGAACAAAGGGACACGAGAGGAGGCGACCGTGACCGGGACCATGCAGCCCGGGCCGGTGCGCGACGACCACCGCTCCGTGGGTGAACTCGTCAACCAGGCCACCGAACAGCTCTCCCGGCTCCTTCGACAGGAAGTGGCCCTCGCCAAGGAAGAGCTCGCCGCCAAGGGCCGGCGCGCCGGACGTGGTGGCGGACTGCTCGGGGCGGCCGGCGCGTTCGCCTACGCCGGCCTGCTCGCCGCGGCCGGAACGGCGATCGCCGCTCTCTCGCTGGTGCTGTCCGTGTGGGCCGCGGCGCTCATCGTCACCGCGCTGCTGTTCGTGATCGCCGCCGTCCTCGGTGCGACGGGCCGCGCCCAGCTGCGCAAGGCCACACCGCCCACGCCGGAGGAGGCCTTCGGCAGCGTCAAGGCCGATGTCGAGGAGATCAAGGAAAGGGCACACCGATGACGGACAAGGCGGCCGGGGATACGGGCGTCGAGGGGCCCGAGCAGCTGCGGCGGCAGATCGAGCAGACCCGCAGTGAGCTCGGCGACACGGTCGAGGAGTTGGCAGGCAAGATGGATGTCAAGGGCCGCGCACAGGCACGCGCGGCGGACCTCAGGGACAAGGCGGGCGCGATGACCGTGCAGCTGCGCAGCACGGCGGCCCAGGCGGGTCACACCGTGCAGGAGCGGGCCACGAAGGCGGGCCACAAGGTCCAGGACACGGCCACCAGGGCCGGTCACCAGGCCCACGACCGGGCCCTGAAGGCGGGCCACACCGCCCAGGACAGGACGACGCGGACCCGGCACACCCTGGAGGACAGGGCCGAACACGACATGCCGTGGCCGGCCGGCCCCGTAGTGAAGGCGGCGGTGCGCAACCCGCGACCGGCGCTGCTCATCGGCGCGGCTGTGCTGGCGATCGCGGTGGTGTCGTGGAGGTACCCCAAGAAGTAGCCGGCAGTGCGAGGCAGCCGGCACAGGAATACGACGGCCGGACTCCGGACGGGCTCTGAAGCCGCCCGGCGTCCGGCCGGTTCCTTTCAGGGCCGCACCGGTCCGGCGTCCGGCCGGTTCCTTTCGGGCCGTACCGGTCCGGCGTCCGGCCGGTTCCATTCAGGGCCGCACCGGCGGCTCGGCGGCGGTCGTGGTCCGCGCCGTGGCCCGCAGCGACGCCCGCAGCTTCGGCGGCCACTTCCGGGTGTCGCGGGGCTCGACGTACGGCTCCTGGGCCGGCGACTGCCCATGGAACGCGGCCCGCTCGCGGGACAGCTCCGCGTCGAACTCCAGCCCCAGCAGGATCGCCAGGTTCGACAGCCACAGCCACACCAGGACACAGCCACAGCCACACCAGGCACACGATGGCTCCGGACAGGGTGCCGTACGTCCTGTAATTCCCGCCCCGAACGGCCGAGTTGATGTGAGCCGTGATCCAGGGCCCCACCGAACACCCGAATCGTCTGGACAAAAAAAGTTTTCGGTGAGACGGTGGGGGCATGCTGGACGTCACCGTGATCGAGGACCCCGAGGCCGCCGCCGTGTCCCTGGACCCCATACGGGCCCGGCTGCTCGCCGAGCTGGCCGCCGGGCCCGCCTCGGCGGCCATGCTCGCCGGCCAGGTCGGGCTGCCGCGGCAGAAGGTGAACTACCACCTCAAGGCGCTGGAGCGGCACGGCCTGGTCGAGCTGGCCGGCGAGCGCCGCAAGGGAAACGTCACCGAGCGGCTGATGCGGGCGACCGCGGCGTCGTACGTCATCTCGCCGCTCGCCCTCGCCGCCGTGCAGCCGGACCCGGACCGTTTCCGCGACCAGCTCTCCGCACGCTGGCTGCTGGCCCTCGGCGCCCGGCTGGTGCGCGACGTCGGATCGTTGATCACCGGTGCGGCCAAGGCCCGCAAACGGCTGGCCACCTACGCCCTGGACGGCGAGGTGCGCTTCGCCTCGGCCGCCGAACGGGCCGCGTTCATCGAGGAGTTGACGGCCGGGGTCAGTGCCCTGATCCGCAAGTACGACGCCCCGGACGCCGAGGGCGGCCGTGACCACCGGATCGTCGTGGCCGTCCACCCCACGCTCAAGCAGACCGAGCCGCCACAGGCATCGCAGTAGTCAGGAGACCGCCATGTCCAAAGAGTTCGAGATCGCCCGGGAGTTCGAGGTCGACGCCACTCCCGAGGAGGTGTGGGAGGCGGTCACCACCGGCACCGGAGGATATCTGTGGCCGATGGACCCGCCGGAGCCCAAGGTCGGCGGCACGGGGCCCTTCGGGTCCACGGTCACCGCCTGGGACCCGCCGCACCGGTACACCAACCGCGTCGCGGACGTCGAGGGCATCGCCGAGCAGACGATGAACCAGCTCGACTACACGATCGAACCCCGCGACGAGGGACGCCGGGCCTGGGTGCGGTACGTGCACAGCGGCATCTTCGTCGACGACTGGGACAACCAGTACGACGGCGCCGCCAAGCACACCGACTTCTATCTGCACACCCTGCGCGAGTACCTGGTCCACTTCGCGCCCCGGCCGGCCGCGTTCGCCACCTTCGACGGGCCCGAGGCCTCGAAGGCCGCCGACGCCCTGGCCGTCGTCGGACGGGCGCTCGGCGTCGGCGAGGACGTCACGGCCGGCACCCGGGTGACGGTCCACGGGCCGGACGACTTCGACGCCGTGGTCGACTTCCGCAACCCGTACTTCATCGGGCTGCGCACCGACCGGGGCCTGACCCGCGTCTTCGGCCGCAACCACTGGGGCCACCCGGTCGGCATCTCGCTGCACGACTTCACCCCGGGCACCGACATCAAGGAGTGCGAGAGCGCCTGGCAGGGCTGGCTGAACGGCGTGTTCGACCAGCCCTGACCGGGCGGGGGAGTCACGGACGGAAGCGCAGCACCTGCGGGTCGTGGTCGCTGATCTGGTCGTGGAACTCCGAGTTGATGTGCACGGAGTCGTAGTCCAGGTCGCAGCCGCGGCGGATCGACGGGCTGACCAGGATCTGGTCCAGGACCTGCTGGTTGCCCTGGTAGTCGTAGGTGTAACGCTCGCTCTTCGGCAGGGACTTGATCGCCGACCACAGCTCGCCGTCGCCCTCGAGGATCTGGGCGGTGCCGGAGAAGTCGAAGTCGTTCATGTCGCCGAGCGCGATGACGTCCGCGTTCTTCTGGACGTCGAGGATGCTCTTGACGAACGCGTTGACCAGCGTCGCCTGCGCGTGGCGCTGGGTCTCCGAACTGCGCGTCGGAGGCTGGTACTGCGAGGTCAGGCCCTGGTCGCCGCCCTTGGAGTTGAGGTGGTTGGCGATCACGAAGACCGTGCGGCCGCGGAAGACGAACTCGCCGGCCAGCGGCTTGCGGCTGGACTTCCAGGCGTCGTTCGTCGGCTCGACGCGGCCGGGGGAGGCCGTCAGCTGCGCCTTGCCGTGCACCTTGGTGACACCGACGGCCGTCGTGGAGTCGCCGCCCGCGCGGTCCGTGAAGGACACCCGCTCCGGGTTGAACAGGAACACCTGGCGGATGTTGCCGCCGGGCTCGCCGCCGTCCTGGTCGTTGACCGGGTCGATCGAGCGCCAGTCGTACTTCGGGCCGCCCGCCGCGACGATCGCGTCGATCAGCTTGTTCACGGTCGCGCTCGCGTCGACGACACCGTCGTCCGTCGCGCCGTCGTTGTCCTGGATCTCCTCCAGGGACACGATGTCGGGCGACTGCAGGTTGTTCACGATCGCGGCGGCGTGCGCGGCGAACGTGGCGTCGGACGGGTCGAGGTTCTCGACGTTGTACGTCGCCACCGCCAGCTCGCCCCGCGACTGCTTGCGGGTGGTCTCGCGCTGCAGCCCGCCGCTCTTCAGCGTGCCCAACTGGCTCGCGACCAGGGTGTAGCCGCCGAACTGGTTGTAGTCCATCGGGCCGGTCGTGGTGCCGGTCAGGGTGTCGCCGACGTTCGCCACCGGGAAGTCGGCGGTCGCGCCCAGCGACTGGATCTGCAGCCGGCCGGTGTTCTGGGAGTCGTAGGAGCCGTAGAGCGCGCCGCCGCGGCGGGTGCGGTTCTCGTGCGGCTTCACCGTGACCCACAGCTCGCTGTAGGGGTCGGTGGCGGTGACCACGCGGGCGTCGGCGACCTGGACGTTCATGCCCTCGAGGGACTCGTAGTAGTCCAGGGCGTACTTCGACGGCTCCAGCGGCAGGCCGTTGACCGAGCCGTTCGCGGCGCTGTCGCCGGCCGGGGTGTACTCACCTGGCACCGACTTCGCGTCGATCACCGTGGGCGCCGGGACCGCGTTGCCGGTGGAGACGGTGGTGACCGTCGGCTTGGTGATCTCGGTGACCGACTGGTTGCCGGACGAGGCACCGCCCGGGACGTACTCCGAGACCGTGCCGGAGACCGTCACCGAGTCGCCGACCGCGACCTTCGGCGTGGAGCTGGTGAAGACGAAGACGCCCTCGCTGGTGGCCGGGTCGCCGTCCGGGGTGGGGTCCTGGATCCAGAAACCTCTGGAGGAGCCGTAGGTGCGCGTGCCCGTGACGATGCCGGGCACGTCGGCCACCTTCTGGCCTGCGTACGGGGATATTCGGGTCGTGCCCTGGACGTCGTGGATGCGCACGGAGTCGGCGTGCGCCGGCGAGGTCAGGGCGACGGCGGACGCCGCGGAGCACACGGCGGCGACGGTGAGCGCGGCGAGACGCGCGGAAGACTTGCTCGGCAACGGAATCCCTCCGGGGATGTTCGTGAGTGCCGGGACGAGGGTGGTCTGTGGGGGGAGAGTGACGCGCGTAGAAACCAGTGAACAGTTGTCCCCCGACTTTCTACGCGCGTCAATCTCCTGCCTGCTCCGGCCAGTTGTCAAGGTTTCGGCCATGTACGGGCGCCGACGAGGAGATGAACCGGGCGGCATGGGTGGATATCCGTCTAGGCTGAGCCACTGAGTCGTACGTCGTCCAGGTGGTCGTACGGTCCAGAGGCGCCCGAGGAGAACCGAGCCGATGTCAGACAGCTCCCCCCTGCCGCCCGTGCGGCTGCACCCCGAAGCGGAGCTGGCGCGAGACGCGCTGTCCACGCCCCTGCTGTCCCGGGCCGCGAGGCTGGCCCGCTGGGCCGGTCCGGACACCCGAGTCGACGCCGGGGGAGAACTCGTCGACGAGCAACTGCCGGCCGCCGCCGAGGTGCTGGGACTGACCGGGGACGACGCCGCGGCCGACGCGAGTGAGGCCTGGCGGGCCGCCGTGGACACCGGTCTTGTGGAGATCGTCGACGAGGACGCGGGCACCGTCACGGCCGGACAGGAGCTGACCCTGCTCACCGCCGGCTCCCCGCACGACGTGCTCGCCGTGTGGCAGGGCGCGCTGGAGACGGTGCTCGCCGACGCCAGTGTCCCGGACATCGAGGGCCTGGAGGAGGCCCTGGCCGAGGACGGCGAACTCGACCTCTCCGGGGTGGAGTGGGACCCGGAGGCGGAGGCCGAGTTCCTCGACGGCGTCCTCGGCAACCTCTACCTGCTCACCGTCAGCGAGGACGGCCCCGGCGACGCGCCCGTGCCGCTGCCGGCGCTCGCCGCGTCGATGATCGTGCCCTCCGACATGGGGGAGCCCACCAACGACGTCCTGGAACAGGTCTCCGACGCGATGATGCGGCTGGACGACCAGTTCCGGCTGCTGGAGCCGGTCGGGCTCGTCGAGTACCAGCCCGTCGACGAGGCGCTGATGGCCGACGCAGACGAGGAGCCCGCCGCACCGGTCGACGACACGGACGTCTCCCGCTACGGCATGGTGCGGCTGACCCCGCTCGGGCTGTACGGGCTGCGCGCGCGGCTGCTGGAGGCCGGGTTCACCGCCCCGGCCGTGGGCGACCTCGCCGACAAGGGGGCCGACGCGTTGCTGGACGGCACGGCGACGTTCCCCGCGGGCGCCGCGCAGGCCGAGACCGAGCAGTGGCTCGCCCGGCGTGAACCCCTCGCCGCGGCACGGGAGTTGCTGGCGGCGGCCCGCGGCGCGGACCCCGGCGCCCCCTTGCGGCGGCTGCGCTGCCAGCAGGCGCTGTCCCTGGTCGGCGTCGAGGCCGAACCCGCTCTGCGCGAGGTCCTCGACGACGCCGAACTGGGCGGGCTGGCCCGCGTGTGGCTGGCCGAGCGGGGCGTGCCCGACGTGCCGGCCCCCTCGGAGGCGATGATCTTCTGGCTCACCATCGACACGGTCGCCGCACAGCTCGCCGCCGAGGGCAACTCCGAGGAACTGCGCGAGCTCGTCCAGGGACTGGCCGCACAGCACGGCGAGTTCTTCGCCACGGCGTGGCGGGTGGACCACCCGGCCACCGCCGACGTCCTGGAGGCGATGGGCCGGCTGCACCCGGACAAGCGGGTGGCCAAGGAGGCACGCAAGGCGGCCTTCAAGGCGCGGTCGCAGCAGGGCGGTTGAGCATGCGGCCGTCCGGAGCGCGTCGACGTCGGTGACGGCCGTGGCCCCCGCCCCCGGCGGGGGCCACGGACTGTCCCGGCCTTCAGCAGTGATAGACCGTCGTGTGCTTGAACGACGACGTCGCCCCGTTGAAGCCGTACGTGCCCCGGTAGGCCGGCGGGTTCTGGAACTCGCCCACGACGGTGACCGTCGCGGTGTTGTCGTGGCGTGTGGCGTCCAGGCGGATGCTCTCACCCATGAAGCCGCCCGTGATGTTCCACGGCGGCCCGGAGATGGTGCCCGTGATCTGGCCGCCCGTGATGACGTACGGGTAGGTGTTGGGGTTGTACCTCACCTCCAGCTCCCAGGTGACCGTCGCCCCGTTGTGCAGCTCGAGCTTCGCCGTCGCGGCCACCGCCTCCGGCGACACCCCCGCCTGCGGGGCGAACGCCTCGTCGCGGGTCTTGACCTCGGCGCCCTGCGCGTTGTGGAAGCGGTGCTCCACGTTCTGCGCGCCCTTCTGCCTGCGTGCCTGTGTGGTCATGGGAACGGGCCTCCCCTCGTGCGGAATCGGATGACCGTCAGGCCAGCTGTTCGGCGATCTCGACGCGCAGCAGCGCGCGGACGTTCTCGATGTGGTTGGCGATCGTGACGACCGAGGACCCCGCGAAGAGCAGGCCCAACGCCACGTTGTCGAGCGAGGTGACCAGTGAGCCCGAGTCACCGCCCGCCGAGATGTTCGTGGTGAGGATCTGGTCCTTGAAGCGGGCGGTGCCCGCCGTGCCGTAGTTGACGTCGATCGTCGCGTCGATCGCGATGATCCGGCCGAAGCTGATGTTGGTCGTCCGCCCGGTCTTCTTCACCAGGTCGCCGACCGCCACATTGGCCTTGCGCCGCCAGGCCCGCGGCGCCCCGCTGAAGTACTGCTCACGGGTGGCGTCCTGGAACTCCACCGCCCCCAGCGCGCAGTCCACCACGTTGTTGTGCCGCTCCAGCGGAATCTGCGGGGCGAACTGGATGGTGATGAAGCGGTCCAGGGTCGCGATCCGGTCGGCGGGGTCCGTGCCGCCGTCGAACACACCGGGCTGCACGATCGCGCTGCCCGACTGGGCCCGGTTGGAGTCGGCCAGGACATGGTTGTTGGACAGGACGTAGAACTTCGCCGGCACGCCCAGACCGGCGCCCGGCGGGTCGATCGTCGCACCCGGCAGGAAGTCGTACACCACCGTGCCCAGCGTGCCCGCCGTCACCCGCACGTTGCCGATCGAGAAGCCCGAAGGGCACGGTCGCATACGGCGCTTGAGGATCTGCGGCTCGAACACACCGGCCGCCAAGGGTTCTTCCAGCATCGGCTGCGACAGGCGCGCCAACTGCTCCTGGATCCCGTCCTCGGCGCCGTAGGACAGCTCCCGCCGGGACCCCGGCGAGCGCTGCTGCTGCCGCTGCGCGGCCACATGGCCGACCGCCACCACGTCCGTGGGCGTGCCGTCGTCCATCCGGTACGGGATCACGTCCCGCTCCGGCAGCATCGACTCCGGCACTTTCTGCGTCACGAACACCAACACGGCCTCCTGGCCGGTCGGCTCACCCCCGCTCCACTTCACGCCGTGGCCGAAGCCGACGACGTTCGACAGCGGCTGCTCGCGGCGCAGGAAGTCCGACAGCGCCTGCTGCCGGGAGGAGTCGCTGAGCTGTCCGCCGGTCGGTCCTCGCATCAGTTCGGGCTGGCTCGTCACGGCCAGACCACCTTCTTCCCCGGTCTCACCGTGGTTCCGGAACCCCGGCTACTCCTGCGCCGACACCTCGCCGATCGCGAGCACGCGCACGGGTACACCGTCGAGTTCGTCCGGAACCACGTCCTCGTCCCTGAGCCGGTCCCTGGGCACCTTGCGGGTCACGAAGACGACGATGACGTCCCGACCCGTGGCCTCGTCCCTCCCGGTCCCGACCCCCGTCACATTGGGCAGGCCCATCAGCCGGCCCTCATGGAGGCTGCGCGCACGACGTGCGTCCACTTCGGCTCGCCTCCCCCGGGTTCTCCAGGCATGAGGGTGTCTATTGCCCCGAACACCGCCGGTCAAGGTGGTCTGCGGTAAATCATGGGATTGGGGAAGTTTATCGCCGGTCGACCTTGTTTACGAAGATTCGTCCGACCAATTACCCGGGCACGAGGGACTTTTGCTTCCCGTGGGCCGCCGCGTACGGATTCATGGAACTGCGTCCGGTGGCGTCGCCCGGTGTTCAACTCCCGTTCAGGCGTGGGCGGGACGGTGTCGCCGACCCGAGGTCCGCCACCCTCCACGGCACGCCCACCGTCACAGGAGACACCATGTCGCTCACCCGCAGGGACTTCGCCAGGAAATCCGCGATCACCGGTGCCGGTGTCGCGCTGGCGGGCAGCGTCGGCGCCCTCGCCACCGCCCCCAACGCCCTCGCGTCCACCGACACCGAGACCGCCGAGGAAGGCGCGGCGCACGGACACGGCGGCGTCGGCTACGGCCCGCTGGTCTCCGACCCCCACGGCATCCTCGCCCTGCCCGCCGGCTTCACGTACCGGATCATCACCTACAGCGGCCGGACCAAGCTGGAGTCGGGTGAGTTCACCCCGTCCAACCACGACGGCACCTCCACCTTCGACGGTCCCCGCGGCGCGACCCTCCTCGTCAACAACCACGAGCTCAAGGGCCCGCGTTCGAGCTGGAAGTACCCCGTCCCGCTCACCGAGGGCCTGGTCTACGACCCCGCCGCCTCCGGCGGCTGCACGGTCGTAGAGGTCCGCCGCGACCACGTCGCCGAGTGGGTCGGCATCGCCGGCACCTCCACCAACTGCGCGGGCGGCAACACGCCTTGGGGCACCTGGCTGACCTGCGAGGAGACCGAGGACAAGGCCGGCCAGAACGGCATGACCAAGGACCACGGCTACGTCTTCGAGGTCGACCCCGCCGACCGCCGGGCCAACCGGAACCCCAAGCCCGTCAAGGCGCTGGGCCGTTACGCCCATGAGGCCGTCGTCGTCGACCCCAAGCGCGGCCACCTCTACCTCACCGAGGACGCCTCCGGCCCCAACGGCCTGCTCTACCGCTGGACCCCGCCCGCCGGCTTCCGCCACGGCCGCGGCAGGCTGCGCACCCTCGCCGACGACGCCGGCGTCCTCCAGGCCTTCAAGTGCTTCGACTCCGGCGGCAGGTTCGTCGACGACCTCTCCCGCGCCACGAAAATCGGCACGGTCTACGGCGTCGACTGGGTGGACGTACCCGACCGCGACGCGAGGACCACCTCGGTCCGCAAGCAGTTCACCGAAGGACAGGTCACCCGCGCCCGCAAGCTGGAGGGCATGTGGTGGGGCGACGGCGGCACCTACATCGTCTCCTCCTACGCCCGTGACGAGAGCCCCGTCCAGCACGACGGCGCGGTCTGGTTCTACGACCCCAAGCGCCGCACCCTGACCCTCAAGGTCCTGCTCGGCGTCAACCCCGACCCGTCGAAGGAAGGCCGCTTCGACGGCCCCGACAACATCACCGTCTCCCCGTACGGCGGCCTCGTCATCGCCGAGGACGGCGAGGGCCTGCAGCACCTGTTCGGCGCCACCGACAGCGGCCGCACCTACCCCATCGCCCGCAACGAACTGAACATCGGCACCGAGGAGGAGCCGGAGTACAGCGAGTTCACCGGCGTCACCTTCTCGCCCGACGGCGCCACCCTGTTCGCCAACATCCAGGAACCGGGCATCATGCTCGCGATCACGGGGCCCTGGAAGCGCCAGAAGCGCGGCTGAAATCCCTTCATGAATTAATTCGTTCGCTCGTCCCGCGACTCCCCTCCTACAGTGATGAACGTCCAGGTGCGAAGGCAGGACCTACTTCCACTGATAATGGGGCGGTCGCGGGTTCGAGTCCCGCCACCGGTACAACGCGCCGGTGTAGCTCAGGGGTTGGAGCACCTACGTCGGTTCCGCCGACCTTGTTCTCTGGACACCACAACTTCATGCACCTCCCGGTGCGCAGGCTGCGGCTACTTCCCTTTCTCAGAGAATCAGTGCCGCCGCCGACCTTGATCTCGGGAGGCGCAGCTCATGGTGGGTGCCCGGTGCGAAGGCAGCGGATACTTCAGGGACCTGGTGCTCCACGCGAGCGTGCGGGTTCGAATCCCGTCGCCGGCCGAGGGCCGGCGTGGCGGAAATGGAAGACGCGCCAGGTGATAAGGCCGTCGCCGATTTCCGACCTCGGGCACCCTCCTTCTGCCGCGCCTCCCTTCGGAACGGAACCAGAATTCGGGGGAATTCCTCATGGCGCGATTCAACACCAAGGGCGCGAAGGCGCAGCCCACTTCGCGTGTCACCTCCACGGGCCGAGTGCTCCGCACCTACGAGGGCGGCCGCGGCCGGGAGCGGGACGCGCGCTCCGAGCTCTTCCTCGCGGTCGCGAACTTCGTGTCGCAGCAGACCTTCTACGAGACCGGTGCCGACCGTGACGACCGCTTCGCGCGGCTCGTCCGCCGGCTCGCCGTCGAGGACCCGGCGTGGACCGCGGGGCTCCTCGGCTGGCTGCGCGGTGAGGGAAACCTCCGTACCGCCTCCGTGGTGGGTGCCGCCGAGTACGTGAAGGCGCGCCTCGACGCGGGCGCCACCGACGGCCCGTCCAACCGCCAGGTCGTGGCCTCCGTACTGCGGCGCCCGGACGAGCCCGGCGAGCTGCTCGGCTACTGGACGGCGGTGTACGGCCGCAGCATTCCCAAGCCCGTCAAGCGCGGTGTCGCCGACGCCGTACGACGTCTCTACAGCGGCAAGTCGCTGCTGAAGTACGACACCGCGTCCAAGGGCTACCGCTTCGGCGACATCCTCAACCTGGTGCACGCGGCGCCCGACCCGGACAAGCCGTGGCAGGGCGCGCTGTTCCAGTACGCCCTCGACCGCCGGCACAACCCGGACACGGCGGTGCCGCCCGCGTCCGACCGTGTCCTGACCGCGCACCGCGAGTTGATGGCGCTGCCGGTGGCCGAGCGGCGCGCGGTGGTCACCGCACCCGACGGCGCCGAGCGGCTGGCCGCGGCCGGCATCACGTGGGAGGCGCTGGCGGGCTGGCTGCAGGGCCCCATGGACAAGGCGGCGTGGGAGGCAGTGATCCCGTCGATGGGCCCGATGGCGCTGGTGCGCAACCTGCGCAACTTCGACCAGGCCGGTGTGTCCGACGAGGTCGCGGCCCGGGTGGCGGCGAAGATCAGCGACCCGGCGGAGGTCGCGCGCTCGCGGCAGTTCCCCTTCCGGTACCTCGCCGCGTACCAGCACGCGCCCTCGCTGCGCTGGTCGTACCCGCTGGAGCAGGCGCTCGGCCACTCGCTGGCCAACGTGCCCGCGCTGCCGGGCCGCACGCTGGTCCTCGTCGACCGTTCGGGTTCGATGTGGGCGCGGCTGTCGGACCGCTCCGAGCTGAACCGGGCGGACGCGGCGGCGATCTTCGGCACCGCGCTCGCGCTGCGGGCGGAGAAGGCGGACCTGGTCCAGTTCGGCACCACGAGCCGTCGGCTGTCCTTCCGCAAGGGCGAGTCGGTGCTGAAGATCCTGGAGCGCTTCGGCGACCTGGGCGGCACCGACACCACCGGGGCGGTCCGGGCCCACTACCGGGGCCAGGACCGGGTGCTGATCGTCACCGACGAGCAGTACGCCTTCAGTCACTACGGCGACCCGACCGAGCAGGTCCCGGCGAACGTGCCGGTCTACACCTGGAACCTGGCCGGGTACCGGGCGGGCCACGGCCCGTCGGGCAAGGCGAACCGGCACACCTTCGGTGGCCTGAGCGACGCGGCCTTCCGTATGGTGCCGCTGCTCGAGGCGGCCCGGGACGCCGACTGGCCCTGGGCCGCCTGAGCCACCAGGCCGCCTGAGCCACCCGATCGTGGCCCGCACTTCTACGGGGGGTGCGGGCCACACCCTTGCCCTCCGACTGGACTGACATCTAACATTTCAGTTGTGGAAGCCATACAGCCGATCGGCCGCACCCTCCTCAGGGACCGCGCCTACGAGGCCATCCGGGACGCCATCGTGAGCGGGGAGATCGAGCCCGGCGCCGTCGTGCGGGACGCCGAGCTCGCCGAGCGGCTCGGGCTGTCCCGGGCCCCGGTGCGCGAGGCGTTCTCACGGCTGGTGGACGAGGGGCTGCTGGAGAGCAAGCCGCAGAGCTACACGCGGGTCACCCCGTTGGTCGCCGCCGACGTCCGGGACGCCGCCGCCGTGGTCGGCGCCATGCACGAGCTGGTCACCCGGACGGCCGTGCCCCGTCTCTTCGCCGCCGACGTCCAGGCGATGCGCACGGCCAACGAACGGTTCGCCGCGGCCGTCGGCGCGGGCGACGTCGACGGCGCCCTGGCGGCCGACGACGCCCTGCACGACGTCCTGGTCCGCGTCGCCGGCAACCGTGCGGCGGCCGCCACCATCATCCGCTACACCCCTCTCGTCCGCCGCCTCGAACGCCGCCGCTTCGGTGAGAGCACCTGTCGTTCGGCCGGACTGCACGAGCAGCTGATCGAGACCTGCGCGTCCGGTGACGCGGAGGCGGCGGTGCGTGTCACCGCCGAGATCTGGCGCAGCCTCGCCGACCTCGTCGATCTCACCGACGGCGACTGATCCCGACCCCTCCGGGAGGACCCGTGTCCGTGTCCCTTTCCTCGTACGACCGTTACCCCCTCCTCTTCGGCCCCTCCCCGGTGCACCCCCTGGAGCGCCTCACCGCCCACCTCGGCGGCGCCTCCCTCTGGGCCAAGCGCGAGGACTGCAACTCCGGGATCGCCTACGGCGGCAACAAGACCCGCAAGCTGGAGTACCTGGTCGCCGACGCGCTCGCGCAGGGCTGCGACACGTTGGTGTCGATCGGCGGCGTGCAGTCCAACCACACCCGCCAGGTGGCCGCCGTGGCCGCCCGTGCCGGGCTCAAGTGCGTGCTGATCCAGGAGAGTTGGGTGGACTGGCCCGACTCCGTCTACGACAAGGTCGGCAACATCCTCCTCAGCCGCCTCGCCGGGGCCGACGTCCGCCTGGTCAGGGCCGGCTTCGGCATCGGCTTCAAGGAGAGCTGGGAGCAGGCGCTCAGGGAGGTCGAGGAGGCGGGCGGGAAACCGTACGCCATTCCGGCCGGCGCCTCCGACCATCCCCTCGGCGGCCTCGGCTTCGCCGGCTGGGCCCACGAGGTGGCCGAGCAGGAACGGCAACTGGGCGTCTTCTTCGACACGGTGGTCGTCTGCTCGGTGACCGGCTCGACCCAGGCGGGCATGGTCGCCGGTTTCGCCGCCCTGGAGCAGGCCGGGGGGCGCCCCCGCCGGGTGATCGGCATCGACGCCTCGGCCAAGCCGGCCACCACCCGGGAACAGATCGCCAGGATCGCCCGCAACACGGCCCAACTAATCGGTGTCAAAAGGGAGTTGACGGGCCCGGACATCGAGCTGGACGAGCGATACCACGCGGGGACGTACGGCATCCCCGACGACACCACCCTGGAGGCGATGCGCCTGGCGGCCCGCACGGAGGGCATGATCACCGACCCCGTCTACGAGGGCAAGTCCATGGCAGGCATGATCGACCTGGTCTCCCGCGCCGAGATCACCCCCGACTCCACGGTCCTCTACGCCCACCTGGGCGGCCAACCGGCCCTGAACGCCTACAGCGCGCTGTTCTGACGGGGCCGCCCGGCCTCACCACACCGCTTCGTTCTTGACCCGGAGGAGGCTCAACTTCCATTGGATGTACGGCACGACGGGCCGCTCGACGACGCGGACCCGGTGCAGCGATCAGCCGCAGGGATTCGCCCTCGGCGACGGGCAGCGAGTCCGGCGTGGGAACACCTTTCGGTTCGGGGCGGGGACGGTGCCGCCTCGGCGGTGAAGGTGGCTGAGGCGGCAGCAGTCGTGTCCGGCCCTGTCACAGAGCCTCGGCCGAAGGCTTCACCATCCCCCGTACCGTGCGGGCCTTCACGAAGGTGCCCATGGCTGTCATTTCCCATTCGCCGGAGTACTGGCGGATGAGCTTGGCCATCATCACGCCCGTCTGGGGTTCGGCGTTGGTGAGGTCGAAGCGGACCAGTTCCTCGCCGGTGGTGGCGTCCAGGAGGCGGCAGTACGCCTTGGCGACCTCGGTGAACTTCTGGCCGGAGAAGGAGTTGACCGTGAAGACGAGGCCGGTGGCCTCCTGGGGGATGCGGCCGAGGTCGACCGCGATCACCTCGTCGTCGCCGCCGCCCTCGCCGGTGAGGTTGTCGCCGGAGTGCTTGATCGCGCCGTTCAGGATCGACAGCTTGCCGAAGTAGCAGCTGTCGATGTGGTTGCGCTGCGGGCCGTAGGCGATGACCGACGCGTCCAGGTCGATGTCCTTGCCGCGGTACGCGGGCTCCCAGCCGAGGCCCATCTTGACCTGGGAGAGCAGCGGGCTGCCGTTCTTGACCAGGGAGACGGTCTGGTTCTTCTGCAGGCTGACCCGGCCCTTGTCGAGGTTGATCTTCCCGGTGCCGGGCGCCGGGGCGGGCGGCGCGGCCGGGGGAGGCGGGGCCGCCGCCGGCTGCGGGGCGGACACGGGTGAGGCGGCGGGCGCGGGCGCGGTCGGTTCCTCCACCGTGACGCCGAAGTCGGTGGCGATGCCCGCCAGCCCGTTGGCGTACCCCTGGCCGACGGCGCGGGCCTTCCACTGGCCGTTGCGCAGATAGATCTCGACGACCACCAGGGCCGTCTCGGTGCCGAGCTGCGGGGGCGTGAACGTCGCCAGGACCGCGCCGCTGTCGGCGTCCCGGACGGTGGCCGTCGGCTCGATGCCCTGGAAGGTCTGGCCCGCGGCGTCGGGGCTCGCGGTGACGACGATCTTCTCGATGCCGGGCGGGACGGCGGCGGTGTCGACGGTGATCGCGTCCGGGGACGTACCGCCGCCGGACCGGTACGTCACGCCCGGTCCGGCCGGCTGGTTGTAGAAGATGAAGTCGTCGTCGGAGCGCACCTTGCCGTCTCCGGTGAGCAGCAGGCCCGACACGTCGAGCCGCACGGGGGCGGCGACGTCCACCGCCACGCGTGAGACGGTCAGAGGGATGTTCGAGCCCGGGGTCATAGCTGTCATGCCGGGTGAACGAACGGACCCGCTTTACCGTTCCCTTAAACTTCTACGGCACCACGACGATCTTCCGCCCCACTCCGGCGGCGAACTGCTCCAGCGCCTGCGGGTACCGCTCCAGGGGGATGCGGTCGCTGATGAAGACGTCGGGGTCGAGGACGCCGTTCGCGAACAGTTCCGCCGCCCGCTCGAAGCTGTGCAGGACCGCCATGGAGCCGGTGATCGTGATCTCCTGGTTGTAGATCCGGTAGGGGTCGATCGTCACCCGGGTCGCGTAGTCCGCCACCCCGAACTGCAGGAACGTCCCGGCCTTGGCCACCCGTTCCAGGCCGTCCTGGATCGCCGCCGCGTTGCCCGTCGCGTCGATCACCAGGTCCCAGCCCTGCGGGCGGTCCAGCTCGTCCGGGTTCGCGGCGGACGCCGAGACCCCGAGGCGCCGCGCGGTTTCCAGCCGCTCCGCGTTCAGGTCGACCACGTCGACGCTCGCCGCGCCGGTCCGCTTGGCGAGCTCCAGCATCATCAGGCCCATCGTGCCCGAGCCGTAGATCAGGACGTGCGCGCCCAGGCGCGAGCGCAGGACGTCGTAGCCGCGGATCGCGCAGGACAGCGGCTCGACCAGGGCGGCGTCCTGGGTGCGCACGTGTTCGGGCAGCTTCACGCAGTTCGCGACCGGAGCGACGGCGCACTGGGCCGCGCCGCCCCCCGTGGTGACGCCGATGGCGGCCCACCGCTCGCAGAGGTTGCTGTGGCCCGTACGGCAGTACCGGCACTCGTGGCAGTACAGCGAGGGGTCGACCGCCACCCGGTCGCCGATCGCGATCTCGGTGACCTGGGTGCCGACGCCGACGACCTCGCCCGCGAACTCGTGCCCCGGCACGATCGGCAGCTTGGGCGCGAACTCGCCCTGGAGGATGTGCAGGTCGGTGCCGCACAGGCCGCAGGCGGCGACCTCCACGACGACGTCGCGGGCGCCGGGTGCCGGGTCCGGGACCTCGGTGACGACGGCGCGGCCCACGGACTCGATGACGGCGGCCTTCATTTCACGGCTCCAAGCGACAGGCCCTGGACCAGCTTGTCCTGGGCGGCGAACCCCGCGGCGAGCACCGGCAGGGAGATGACGAGCGACGCGGCGCACACCTTTGCCAGGAACAGGCCCTGGCTGGTGATGAACCCGGTCAGGAAGACGGGGGCGGTCTCCGCGACGACGCCCGTCAGGACCCGGGCGAACAACAACTCGTTCCAGCTGAAGATGAAGCAGATCAGGGCGGTTGCCGCGATGCCCGGAAGCGCGATGGGGGCGACCACGCGCGCGAGGATCGTCGGCAGCCGTGCGCCGTCGATCTGCGCGGCCTCGATCACCGCCACCGGGACCTCGGCCAGGAACGACTGCATCATCCACACCGCGATCGGCAGGTTCATGGCGGTGTAGAGCAGGACCAGCAGCCAGATGTTGTCCAGCAGTCCGGCGTTCTTGGCGAACAGGTAGATCGGCAGCAGGCCCGCCACCGCGGGCATCATCTTCGTCGACAGGAAGAAGAACAGGACGTCCGTCCACTTCTTCACCGGCCGCACGGACAGCGCGTACGCGGCCGGCAGGGCGAGGAGCAGCACGCAGAGCGTCGACGCCACCGACGCCACGGTCGAGTTGATCAGCGCCGGCCAGGGGCTCGCCCCGCCGCCGGTGCCGAAGAACTCGCGGTAGCCGTCCAGGGTGAGGGAGGCCGCGAAGGACGGCGGGTTGGTGGCCGCGTCCGACTCGGAGTGGAAGGACGTCAGCGCCATCCACGCGATGGGCAGGAAGAACGCGATCCCGACCAGCCAGGCCAGCAGCCCCAGGCCGGCTCCCCGGCGGCGCGGGCGGGTTCGTACGGCGACGGTGCTCATGCGCGGGACACCTCCTCGCGGAACAGGGACGACACCACGCGCAGCGCGAAGGTGGCGATGACGATCGAGCCGATGACCACCAGGACGCCCGCGGCGGAGGCGAGGCCGTTCTCGTGGGCCTGGTAGAAGCTCTGGTAGACGGTGTAGGGGAGGTTGGCGGTGCCCAGGCCGCCGGACGTGATCGTGAAGACGGCGTCGAAGTTCTGGACGATGTAGATCGAGCCGAGGAGCGCGCCGAGTTCGAGGTAGCGGCGCAGGTGCGGCAGCGTCAGATGGCGGAAGATCTGCCAGTCGCTCGCGCCGTCGACCCGGGCCGCCTCGATCTGCTGGTGGTCGCGGCTCTGCAGGCCGGCCAGCAGGATCAGCATCATGAACGGCGTCCACTGCCACACCAGGGAGGCCTCCACCGCCATCAGCGGGGTGCTGGAGATCCAGTCCGGCTGGGGGCCGCCCACATAGTGCAACAGCCCGTTGAACAGGCCGTATTCGGGGTTGTAGAGCACATGCTTCCACAACAGGGCCGCCGCCACCGGGACCACCAGGAAGGGGGCGATCAGCAGGGTGCGGACCACCCCGCGGCCCTTGAACCTGCGGTCCAGCAGCAGGGCCAGCAGCAGGCCAAGGACCAGGCTGACCAGGACCACGGTGACGGTCAGCAGGACGGTCGTCCACACCGAGTGGCGCAGGTCCGCGTCGGTCAGGACCTGCCGGTAGTTGTCGAGGCCGGTGAAATGACGGGCCTTGGGGTAGAGGGCGTTCCAGTCGAAGAACGAGATCACCAGCGTGGCCACGAAGGGGAGCTGGGTCACCGCGATCATGAACACCAGCGCGGGCAGCAGCGGGGCGCGGGTGGCCCAGGCGCGCAGCCGGGTGGAGGGGGCGCCCTGGGCGCGTACGGGAGTTGCGGCGATCGGGGCCGTTGTCGTCGCGGTCATCGTCCCTCGTACTCCTTCGAGATCTTCTCGGCGAGCTGCTGGGACCTCTTCAGCGCCGAGTCGACGGACTGGCGTCCGGCGATGGCGGCGCTGATCTCCTGGGAGACCTTGGTGCCGAGATCGGTGAACTCGGGGATGCCGACGAACTGGATGCCGGGCGCCGGGCGCGGCTGCACCCCCGGGTCCTCGGGCCTGGCGCCCTCGATGGCCTCCTTGGTCATCTCCTGGAAGGCGGCGGCCGACTTGACGTACTCGGCGTTGGTGTAGGTCGAGGCGCGTTTGCCGGCGGGCACATTGGGCCAGCCGCTGGTCTCGCCGACCAGTTGCTCGTAGCCCTTGCCGGACGCCCAGGACACGAACTTCCAGGCCTTGTCGGGGTTGCGGGAGGCCTTCTGGATGCCCCAGGCCCAGGTGTAGAGCCAGCCGGAGTCGGCGGTCTTCTCCACGGGGGCGGGCGCGTAGCCGAGCTTGCCCTTCACGGGGGAGCCCTCGGCCTCCAGGGACCCGGCCGCGGACGTGGCGTCGTACCA
This sequence comes from Streptomyces sp. C1-1, assembly GCF_050214755.1. Taxonomy (NCBI): domain Bacteria; kingdom Bacillati; phylum Actinomycetota; class Actinomycetes; order Kitasatosporales; family Streptomycetaceae; genus Streptomyces; species Streptomyces sp. C1-1. The sequence goes on from NZ_CP189826.1 coordinate 7,608,782, forward strand.
CATGGCGACCTTGCCCTGGGTCATGTTGTTCAGGCACTCGGCGAAGCCGGACTGGGCGGCGCCGGACTCGCCGTGCCGGCGTACGAGATCGACGTAGAACCTGGTCGCCTTCTCGAAGGCGGGGGAGTCGAGCCGGGCCTTCCAGTCCTTGGTGAACCAGGTGCCGCCGAAGGTGTTGACGACCGTGGTGAGCGGTGCCATCACTTCGCCCCAGCCGGGCAGTCCGCGCAGGCAGATGCCCTTCATGCCGGGCTTCGCGCCGTCCGCCTTCGCGGCGAGGTCGGCCACCTGCGTCCAGGTGGGGTGGGCGGGCATGGTGAGGCCCTTCGCCGCGAAGACGTCCTTGCGGTACATCAGGAACGACGACTCGCCGTAGAAGGGCTGCCCGTAGAGCTTGCCGTCGTCGGCCGTCAGGGACTGGCGCATCGGCTTGAGGACGTCCTGCTCGTCGTAGGAGGCGTCCTTGGCCACGTACGAGTCCATCTCGCGCAGCCAGCCGTTCTTGGCGTAGATGGGGATCTCGTAGTTGGAGAGCGTCGCCACGTCGTACTGGCCGGCCTGGTTGGCGAAGTCCTGGCTGATCTTGTCGCGGACGTCGTTCTCCGGCAGGACGGTGAAGTTGACCTTGATGCCGGTCTCCGCGGTGAAATGCGCCTTGGTCAGCTTCTGCAGCTCCACCATCTGCGGGTTGTTGACCATCAGGACGTTGATGGAGTCGCCGCCGGAACCGGACCCGCCCGCCCCGGCCCAACAGCCGGAGAGCAGCGGGGCGAGCAGCGTCCCTGCGGCGGCCAGGGCGAGCGTGGCTCGCGGTGGCCGTCGTCGGCTCGGGGTTCGCATGGATCGCTCCTGGACATAGGGGGTATAAAGGGCGCCGCTCGACACGGCGTTCCCTGGTGTCGCGCGAGGTCGGACAGTCAGACGCGGATGACCTGTGGTCCCAGCAGGGAGTACCGGTGGGCCTCGGCGGACGGCAGCAGGGTGCTGGTGACGATCGTCTCCAGCGCGCCGATCTCCGCGAACCGGCAGAAGCTGACCGCGCCGAACTTGGTGTGCACGCCGGCGAACACGGTGCGGCGCGCGGCCCGCATCGCCTGCGCCTTGACCTCGCTGACGGCCGGGTCGGGGGTGGTCAGGCCGTGTTCGCGCGAGATGCCGTTGGCGCCGATGTAGGCCAGGTCGAGGACGAAGCCGGCCAGCATCTTCGTCGTCCAGTGGTCGACGGTCGCCAGTGTGCCGGGGCGGACCCGGCCCCCGAGCAGCAGGACGGAGGTGTTCTCCGCCTCCGCGAGGGCGCCGGCGACGGGCAGGGACGCCGTGACGACGGTGAGCGCCCGGTCCCTCGGCAGCGCCTCGGCGATGAGCTGCGGGGTGAAGCCCTCGTCGACGAAGACCGTCTCGGCGTCCCCGAGCAGCTCGGCCGCGGCGGCCGCGATCCTGCGCTTCTCGGGCACATGGCTGGTGGCGCGGAACGCGAGCGTCGTCTCGAAACCGGCGCTCTCCACGGGATAGGCCCCGCCATGGGTGCGGCGGATCAGGCCGTGGTCCTCCAGGGCGCGCAGGTCCCGTCGTACGGTCTCCTTGGCCACGCCCAGCTGCGCGGCGAGCGCCGTGACGTCGACCGAGCCGGTGGCGCGCGCGGCGAGCACGATCTCGCGCTGGCGCTCCTCCGCCGTCCTCGCGGTGTTCGCCGTCATCGCCGTCACCTGCTTCCCTGCCGTGCCCGCGGGCTGCCCGTTCGGGCCCGGTGGGACCCATGCAGGAAGTTCTACAGCCGGTGTTCGGCGCTGACCAGGCCTGTTGCGGGCCCGATGCTGCCCGTGTATGCCCGTTCACGCAAACGGAGCGTCCGCCTCGGACCTGCGCGGCTGCGCACGCGCGCGTGGGAGCGGGCAGAGTCCGTGCCCGAATACGGCGGCGGGCGGGCCCGTTCGGTGCCCGCCCGCCGCGCGAACGATCTGATCCGGCCGGTCAGTAGGGCCAGATCGGCGGGTCGCTGACGAAGGCGCCGCCCAGGTACGCGTGCGCGATGTTGCCCTGCTCCAGCTCGCCCTGTTCGGCGATCAGCTTCTCCGCGAACTCCTCGGAGTCGTCCTGCGGCTCGTAGCCGAGCGCCCGAGCGGTCGACAGGTCCCACCACAGGCGGGTGTTGGCGGAGGAGCCGTAGACGACCGTGTGCCCGACGTTCTCGGCGGACAGGGCCGCGTGGAAGAGGCGGGCGCCGTCGGCCGGGCTCATCCACACCGACAGCATGCGCACGCTGGTCGGCTCCGGGAAGCAGGAGCCGATGCGGACCGACACCGTCTGAAGGCCGTACTTGTCCCAGTACAGCTGCGCGAGGTCCTCGCCGAAGCACTTGGACAGGCCGTAGAAGGTGTCCGGGCGGCGCGGGGTGTCGATCGGGATCAACGGGTCGTCGCCCTGCGGGCGCGGGGTGAAGCCGACCGCGTGGTTGGAGGAGGCGAACACGATCCGGGCCACGCCCTCCTCGCGGGCGGCCTCGTACAGGTTGTAGGTGCCCTCGATGTTCGCCTTCAGGATCTTCTCGAACGGGGCTTCCAGGGAGATGCCGGCGAGGTGGATGATCGCGTCGACGCCCCGGACGGCCTCGCGCAGGGCCGCACGGTCGGAGAGGTCGGCGGTGACCGCGTCGGGGTCGCCCTCGATCGGGCGTGCGTCGAGGAGGCGCAGTTCGTAGCCGAAGGCCGGGAGCAGGTTCCGCATCAGGGTGCCGACCCCACCGGCGGCGCCGGTGAGCAGAACGGTGCGGGGAGCGGGCATCCTCGGTCTCCTTGAGGCACATGTATGGACGGTATTCACATTCATGGACACGCTAGGGAGCTGTGCCGTGCTCCGTCAAGTGTCCCGCGGGGCCGCCCTCTTCACCTCTTTTCCAGTGACTTTCGGTCGGTCTCCTGCCGAATCGCGCGCTTGACCGGCCCGGAGAGGGCTCCTTAGGGTGGCGGTGTTCAGAAATATAGACGCCGATCACAAGAACGTACGCGCCTGTCTCAGGGAGAGCCCGTGACGCCTGCCCCCCTCGCCGCTCGCCTCAGCATCCCCAGCGGGCCGCTGTTCTTCCCGGTCACCGCCTACGGCCCGGACGGCTCCCTCGACCTCGACGCCTGCCGCACCCATGTGCGCCGGGGCGTCGAGGCCGGGGCCGCCGCAGTGTTCGCCTGCTGCGGCACCGGCGAGTTCCACGCGCTCACGCCGGAGGAGTTCCAGGCGTGCGTACGGGCGGCGGTCGAGGAGACGGCGGGACGGGTACCGGTCGTCGCCGGCGCCGGGTACGGCACCGCGCTCGCCGTGCGCTACGCGCGCCTGGCCGAGGCCGCCGGCGCCGACGGGCTGCTCGCCATGCCGCCGTACCTGGTGGTCGCCGGGCAGGAGGGACTGCTGCGGCACTACCGCGAGGTGGCCGCCGCGACCACCCTGCCGGTCATCGTCTACCAGCGCGACAACGCCGTGTTCACCCCCGCGACCGTGGTCGAACTGGCCCGCACGGACGGGATCATCGGCTTCAAGGACGGCCTCGGCGACCTCGACCTGATGCAGCGCGTCGTCAGCGCCGTCCGCACCGAGACGTCCGGCGACTTCCTCTACTTCAACGGCCTGCCGACCGCCGAGCAGACCCAGCTCGCCTACCGCGCCATCGGCGTCCCGCTGTACTCCTCCGCCGTGTTCTGCTTCGCCCCCGAGCTCGCCCTCGCCTTCCACGCGGCCCTGAACTCCGGCGACGACACCACCGTCCACCGGCTCCTCGACGGCTTTTACCGCCCCTTCGTCGAACTGCGCGCCCAGGGCCGCGGATACGCCGTGTCCCTGGTCAAGGCCGGCGTACGACTGCGCGGACTGGCCGTCGGGGAGGTCCGCCCGCCGCTGCACGAGCCGACCGAGGACCATGTGAAGCAACTGGCCCAGCTGATCGAGCGCGGCTACGCGCTGCTGGAGGAAGGCAAGTGAAGGCGTCGACTTTCGTCTATCCCTGGGACGTCAACGGAGACCCCGAGGCCGCGCGGCGCATCGCCGGTCTCGGGGTGGGGCAGGTGACGCTGGCCGCCGCCTACCACTCCACGCGCGCCCTGACCCCCCGCCACCCGCGCCACCGCATCGTCACCGCCCAGCACGCCGCCGTGCTCTACCCCGCGGACGCGCGCTGGGAGGGGCGTCAGTTGCGCCCCTGCGCGGCAGGCGACTGGGCCCCCGGCGACGCCTACGGGGAAGCCGCGGCGGCTCTCGCGGACGCCGGCCTGGAGGTGCACACCTGGGTCGTCCTCGCCCACAACTCCCGCATGGGCGCCGAGCACCCCGACACCTCCGTCGTCAACGCCTACGGCGACCGCTACCCCTGGGCTCCCTGCATCGCCCAGCCAGCCACGCGCGCGTACCTGACCGACCTCGCGGCCGAGGCGGCCGTACGGCCCGGGGCGCGGGGCACCGAGCTGGAGTCGCTCGGCTGGTACGGCCTGCAGCACCTGCACGCCCACGACAAGACCGGCGCGGTCGGCCTCGGGGACGCCGGGTACTACCTGATGGCCCTCTGCTTCTGCCCCACCTGCCGGACGGGGTACGGCGCGCAGGGCCTCGACCCCGACGAACTGGCGGCCGCCGTACGCGACGCGCTGGAGCCGCTGTGGCGGGGCGCACCCGACGACGGGGGCTGGGCCGGGGTGGAGAAACTGCTCGGCGAGGAGAAGGCGGCCGCCACGCGCGCGTGGCGCGACGAGACCGCCCGCACGCTCCAGGAGACGGCCGTACGGGCGGTGCGCGAGGCCGCCCCCGACGGCTTCCAGGTGCTGCTGCACGCCGACCCGACGACCTACCGCGTCGGCGCCAACCCGGGCGTCGACCCCGCGCACATCCTCACGGTCGCGGACGGCGTGGTCGTGCCCTGCGCGGGCGGCCCCGGCCTGCTGACGCCGTTCGCCGAACAGGGCCGCGAGGACGCCGTCGTCGCCGCCAACCTCCCCGTGGTCGCGGGCATGGGCGGCAGCCCGGGAACGCTGGCCGCGGACGCGGCGGCGGCCCGCGAGCGCGGCGCCACCGAACTCCGGCTCTATCACGCCGGGTTGGCGTCGGACGACGACCTGGAGGCGGTGCGCTCGGCCCTGGGGTCCCGCTGACGCGGTGACCCCGCCGTCGCCAGGAGTCCCGCGCCCAGGGCGAGCAACAGCGGCCGGAATCCGATGCGTTCGACCGGCCCCGCGCCGAGGGCGAGACGAGCACGTCAGGGGCGTACATCAGGGTGCCGGCGGTCGCGGTGACCGGCCCGAGCAGCGCGTCCGGCGTCCCACGCCCAGGGCGAGCAACAGCGGCCGCAATCCGATGCGTTCGACCGGCCCCGCGCCGAGGGCGAGGCCGAGCACGTCAGGGGCGCACATCAGGGTGTCGGCGGTCGCGGTGACCCGCCCGAGCGGCGCGTCCGGCGTCCCACGCTGTACGGCGGTCATCGCGGCGATCAGCAGGGGCTTGCGGCGCATCCGGTCGGCCGGCGTGCCCAGCGCCGGGCCGGCCGGGGCGGGCGCCCACAGAGCGAGCATGCACGAGGCGGCGAGGCCGTCCGAACCGGTGAGGTCCTTCACCCACACCCCGGAGGCCAGCCACAGCGCGGAGGTGCCGAAACCGGACCAGCAGGGCGGCCGGACACAGTCGCGCACCGCAGTCCCGCACCACGCGCACCAGCGGCCAGGTCGACGTCGTCATGCCTGCTCATCGTGGGCCCAAGGCGGGGGCGCCGGGATCGGGCATGCGCCTTACGGACGCGGATGCGAGGGACCCCGCCGGCACCGGGCGATGAGTTTCGGGGGCCGTGCCGGTCTGCCTCTCAGGACACGACTGTGAGGAGCGGTGAATGACCGACACGAAGCTGGACCTCGGACCACAGGCACGCATCATCGCGCGGCTCGCGGAGGGCGTACGGGACGAGCAGCTGGCGGCGCCCACGCCCTGCCCCGGCTCCGCGGTGCGCAACATGCTGGGCCACGTCCTGCACCTGTCCGTCGCCTTCCGCGACGCGGCCCGCAAGGACCTGGGCGCCACGACCGACGGCAACCCGGGCGCCGCCGCCCCGGACCTCCCCCCGGGGTGGCGCGAGGAACTGCCCAAGGCCCTCGACGAACTGGCCGACGCCTGGCGCGACCCGGCGGCCTGGACCGGCATGACCAGGGCGGGCGGAGTGGACCTGCCCGGCGAGGTCGCCGCCGCCGTCGCCGTCGACGAACTGGTCATCCACGGCTGGGACCTGGCCCGCGCCACCGGCCTGCCGTACACCCCCGACCCGGCCGCGCTGCGGATGTCGCACGACTTCCTGTTCGCCGCGGCCGAGGACCCGAGCAGGGGCGGCGGCATCTTCGGCCCCGTCGTACCGGTCCCCGCGGACGCGCCGCTGCTCGACCGGGCGGTGGGCTTGAGCGGACGGGATCCGGGCTGGACGGCTCAGCCGTGATGCCGGGTGCGGGTGGTTCGTGGCCGGTCGCGCAGTTCCCCGCGCCCCTGGGCCGGTGACGGTCCCGCAACACCCGGGGGCGCGGGGAACTGCGCGACCGGCCCACCACCACCCGCACCCGACGCACTCACCCTGCCCCGGCAACCTCAACTTCCCCTGCCGGAAGCATTGACGAAATCTTCGCCCTCTCCTACCTTCAACGCGTCGTACTTCGTACGTCATATATGAGACGCGATACGCGAGATCAGATACGCCATCGAGAGGGCCGCATGACCTCTGTGCCCACGCCGATCCCGTCCCGCACGCAGTACGTGCTGGACGCGATCAAACACCGCATCCTCACCGGGCAGTTGACGCCGGGACAGGCTCTGGTCGAGACCGAGCTCGCCGCGCAGTTCGGGGTGTCCAAGACCCCCGTGCGGGAGGCGCTCAAGACGCTCGCCGGTACCGGGCTGGTCGTGATGAGCCAGTACAAGGGCGTCACGGTGCGCATGGTGGACGCGGACATGGCGCGCGAGGTCTACGACGTACGGCTGCTCCTGGAGCCCGAGGCGCTGAAGCGCGCCGTGCGCCGCGGAGCCTCCCTGAACGCCGCGCGTGACGCCCTCACCAGAGCCGACGCGGCGACCGACACCGCCGAACGGTCCCTCGCGAACCGCGAGTTCCACCGCGCCCTCTACCTTCCCTGCGGCAATCCGCTGCTCGGCCGGATGCTCGACGAGGTCCGCGACCAGGCCGCCCTGGTCTCCGCGGTCGCCTGGGCGGCCTCGCCCTCCTGGGAGCGGGAGGCCGGCGAGCACCGGGAGATCCTGCGGCTCGCCCTGGACGGCGACGCCGAGGGTGCCGCGCGCGCCCTGCACGACCACATCGCGTCGTTCGTGCGGCGGGCGTTCCCGCAGGCCGCGGAACTGCCCCCGGCCACCGACGAGGAAGGTCAGGAATGAGCAGCGTGACGTTCGAGACCCAGCGGGCGGCCCTGGCCGACGTGGTGGCGATCCCGGTGACCCCGTTCGCCGAGGACGGCTCCGTCGACACCGTCGCCCACCGGGCCCTGCTGCGTCGGCTGCTCGACGGTGGCGTCCGCATCCTCACCCCCAACGGCAACACCGGCGAGTTCTACGCCCTCACCCCCGAGGAGCGCCGCCTGGTCACCGAGCTGACGGTCGACGAGGCGGGCGCCGGTGCCGCGATCCTCGTCGGTGTCGGCCACGACGTGCCCACCGCGATCGCCACCGCACGGCACGCCCGCGAACTCGGCGCCCAGATGGTGATGGTCCACCAGCCCGTCCACCCCTACGTCTCCCAGGCCGGCTGGGTCGACTACCACCGCGCCATCGCCGAGGCCGTTCCCGAGCTGGGTGTCGTGCCGTACATCCGCAACGCCCAGCTGTCCGGCGCCCGTCTCGCCCAGCTCGGCGAGGCCTGCCCGAACGTCATCGGCGTCAAGTACGCCGTCCCCGACGCCGCCAAGTTCGCCGCCTTCGCACGGGACGCGGGGCTCGACCGCTTCGTCTGGGTGGCCGGACTCGCCGAGCCGTACGCGCCGTCCTACTTCTCCGCGGGCGCCACCGGCTTCACCTCCGGCCTGGTCAACGTCGCACCCTCCGTCTCGCTGAACATGATCGAGGCGCTGCGGTCCGGCGACTACCCGGCCGCCATGAAGGTCTGGGAGCAGATCCGCCGCTTCGAGGAACTGCGCGCCGCGCACGGCTCCGCCAACAACGTCACCGTCGTCAAGGAGGCCCTCGCCTCCCTCGGCCTGTGCCGCCGGGACGTCCGGCCGCCGAGCCGGACGCTGCCCGAGGACGAGCGCGCCGAGGTCGCCGCGATAGCCGCCGGGTGGTCGATATGACCGGCGACGAGCGCATGAGCCCGGAGGAACTGCGCAGCCACCAGTGGTACGGCACCGAGGGCCAGTTGCGCACCTGGTCGCACAACGCCCGGATGCGCCAGCTCGGTTACGAGGCGGAGGAGTACCGGGGCCGCCCGGTGATCGCCGTCCTGAACACCTGGTCCGACATCAACCCCTGCCACGTCCATCTGCGCGAGCGCGCCGAGGCGGTCAAGCGGGGCGTGTGGCAGGCCGGCGGCTTCCCGCTGGAGTTCCCGGTCGCCACGCTCTCCGAGACCTACCAGAAGCCGACCCCGATGCTCTACCGCAACCTGCTCGCGATGGAGACCGAGGAACTGCTGCGGTCGTATCCGGTCGACGCGGCGGTGCTGCTCGGCGGCTGCGACAAGTCGACGCCGGCGCTGCTGATGGGCGCGGCCTCGGCCGACGTGCCGTCGCTCTTCGTGCCCGCCGGGCCGATGCTGCCCGGGCACTGGCGCGGTGAGACCCTCGGGTCCGGCACCGACATGTGGAAGTACTGGGACGAGCACCGCGCCGGCAACCTGACCGACTGCGAACTGCGCGAACTCCAGGGCGGGTTGGCGCGCTCCCCCGGTCACTGCATGACCATGGGGACCGCGTCCACGATGACCGCGGCCGCGGAGGCCCTCGGCATGACCCTGCCGGGCGCCTCCTCGATCCCGGCCGTCGACTCCGGGCACGAGCGGATGGCCGCCGCCTCCGGACGCCGTGCCGTGGAGCTGGCCTGGACCGGGCTGAAGCCGTCGCGGATCCTCACCCGCGAGGCCTTCGAGGACGCCGTCACCACGGTGCTCGGGCTCGGCGGCTCCACCAACGCCGTCATCCACCTGATCGCCATGGCAGGCCGGGCGGGCGTCAAGCTGACGCTGGACGACTTCGACCGCATCGCGCGCACCGTGCCGGTGCTGGCGAACGTCCGGCCCGGCGGCCGGACGTACCTCATGGAGGACTTCCACTTCGCCGGCGGCCTGCCCGCCTTCCTCTCCCGGATCACCGACCTGCTGCACCTGGACCGGCCGACCGTCAACGGCACCCTGGGCAAACAGCTGGAGGGCGCCGTCGTCCACGACGACGACGTCATCCGCACCCGCGAGAACCCGGTCGCCCCCGAGGGCGGTGTCGCGGTCCTGCGCGGCAACCTCTGTCCCGACGGCGCCGTCATCAAGCACATCGCCGCCGAGAAGCACCTGCTGAAGCACACCGGTCCCGCGGTCGTCTTCGACGACTACAAGACCATGCAACGCACCATCGACGACCCCGAGCTGCACATCACCGCCGACACCGTGCTGGTGCTGCGCAACTCGGGGCCCAAGGGCGGCCCCGGCATGCCCGAGTACGGCATGCTGCCCATCCCCGACCACCTGCTCAAGCAGGGCGTGCGGGACATGGTGCGGATCTCCGACGCCCGGATGAGCGGCACGAGTTACGGCGCGTGCGTCCTGCACGTGGCGCCCGAGTCGTACGTCGGAGGACCGCTGGCCCTCGTCCGCACCGGCGACCCGATCACCCTGGACGTCGAGGCCCGGACCCTGCAACTCAACGTCGAAGACACGGAGTTGGAGCGCAGAAGGGCGGAGTGGACGCCGCCGCCCACCCGTTACGAGCGCGGCTACGGCGCGCTCTACAACGAGCAGATCACCCAGGCGGACACCGGCTGCGACTTCGAGTTCCTGGCAAGGCCGGGCAAGGTGCAGGACCCGTACGCGGGCTGACCGGAGCACAGCACGACAAGGCACACCCCTGCACAAAGAGAAAGCGCTTCCCGTGCGACGTACTGAGAACGGAGAACAGTCATGGCCCAAGCCGCAGCCGTGGCGAAACCGCCCGCGCCACCCCGGCGGCGCCGTGCCTCCGCCACGCCCCGCAGGCTCCCGTACCTGCTGATCGCACCGGCGGCCCTGCTGATGCTGGGCTTCATCGCCTACCCCGTCATCAGCGTCTTCTACTACAGCCTGCAGAACTACAACCCCACCAAGCCGTGGCGGAACGGCTACGCGGGCTTCGACAACTTCGTCCAGATCTTCACCAAGGACACCCAGTTCTGGGACACGCTGACCTTCAGCGCGAAGTGGGTCGTCGTCGAGGTCGGTCTGCAACTGCTCTTCGGTCTCGCGCTCGCGCTGATCGTCAACCAGACCTTCGTGGGCCGCGCGCTGGGGCGTGCGCTGGTCTTCTCCCCGTGGGCCGTCTCCGGCGTGCTGACCTCCGCGATCTGGGTGCTGCTCTACAACTCCCAGACGGGAATCACCCGTTACCTCGCGGACATGGGCGTCGGCTCCTACGGCACCAGCTGGCTGTCGGACACCTCGACCGTCTTCCCCGCGGCGATCGTCGCCGACCTGTGGCGAGGCGTCCCCTTCTTCGCCATCCTCATCCTCGCCGACCTCCAGTCCGTCTCGAAGGACCTGTACGAGGCCGCCGAGGTCGACGGCGCGAGCCGCATCAAGCAGTTCTGGCACATCACCCTGCCCCACCTGAAGGACGCGATCGTCCTGTCGACGCTGCTGCGCGCGGTGTGGGAGTTCAACAACGTCGACCTGCTCTACACCCTCACGGGCGGCGGACCGGCCGGCGAGACCACGACCCTGCCCCTCTACATCGCCAACACCAGCGTGGACGCCCACAACTTCGGCTACGCGTCCGCCCTGACCACGGTGGCGTTCGTGATCCTGCTCTTCTGCTCGATCGTCTACCTGCGGCTGAGCAAGTTCGGAGGCGACCAGAAATGATCACCGAGATCGCCCCCGCGCCGGAGCGCGTGTCCGCCGAGCCCGACCGCCGGCCGCGCGGAAGGCGCCGCGCCTGGGACGAGGTGCCCCGCCGGCACATCTACCTCCCGCTCTGCGTCTACCTGCTCTTCACCCTGATCCCCTTCTACTGGATCCTCCTCTTCGCCCTGCGCCCGGCCGGCTCCACCTCGCTCGTGCCCTGGCCCATGACCTTCGACCACTTCGAGAAGGTCTGGAACGAGCGGGCGTTCGGCACCTACTTCCAGAACAGCGTCCTCGTCGGCATCGCGACCCTCGTGATGACGACCCTGGTCGCCCTGGCCGGCGGATACGCCCTCGCCCGGTTCGACTTCAAGGTCAAGAAGGGCTTCATGCTGGCCCTGCTGTGCACGCAGTTCGTGCCGGGCGCCCTGCTGCTGGTCCCGCTCTTCGAGATCTTCGCCAACCTGCGGATGATCAACTCGCTCGTCAGTGTCATCATCGCCGAGACCGTCTTCCAGCTGCCCCTGTCGATGATCCTGATCAGCGGCTTCATCCGGAACGTGCCCTACTCGCTGGAGGAGGCCGCCTGGGTCGACGGCTGCAACCGCTTCACCGCCTTCCGCATCGTCGTCCTGCCGCTGCTGCGGCCCGGGTTGATCGCCGTCGGTTCCTTCGCCTTCGTGCACGCCTGGAACCACTTCCTGTTCGCCCTGATGTTCCTGTCCGACCAGGGCAAGCAGACCATCCCGGTCGGCCTCAACACGCTGATGAGCGCGGACAGTGTCGACCTCGGCGCGCTCGCCGCGGGCGGCATCATCGCGGCCGTACCCGTCGTGATCGTCTTCGCCTTCATCCAGAAGTGGCTGATCACCGGCTTCAGCGCGGGGGCGGTGAAGGGATGAGGGCTCGTCCGATGCCTACCCTGCACGCACGAACCAGCGCAGGGAGGATCCCATGAGCACCGTAGACATCGTCCTGGCGGGCGCGCGCGGCCACGGCCGCTGGCACCTCGACAACATCCGGCGGCTCCAGGACAAGGGCATCGTCCGGCTGGCGGGCATCTGCGAGCTGACCCCGCTGGGCGCCGACGAGATCCCCGACGGCCTCGGCACCCCCGAGCAGTCCGCCGACTTCGGCGCCCTCCTCGACTCCACCGGCGCCCGGATCGCGGTGATCTGCACGCCGATTCCGACGCACACGGACCTGGCGCTGACCGCCGCAGGCAAGGGCGTGCACGTACTGCTGGAGAAGCCGCCCGCGCCGTCGTACGCCGAGTACCGCCGGATGGCCGACGGCATCGCCGCGGCCGGGGTCGCCTGCCAGATCGGGTTCCAGTCGCTGGGCTCGCACGCCGTGCCGGCGATCCGCGAGATGATCGCCGAGGGCGCCGTCGGCGAGATCGTAGGGATCGGCGGGGCCGGCGCCTGGGCGCGCGCGGAGTCGTACTACCGGCGGGCGCCCTGGGCCGGGAAGCGGCGGCTGAACGGCATCGACGTCATCGACGGCGTGCTGACCAACCCGCTCGCCCACGCCGTCGCCACCGGCCTCGCACTGAACGGCTCCTCGCGCGCCGAGGACGTCACCGGCGTCGAGCTGGAGCTGCTGCGCGCCAACGACATCGAGTCCGACGACACCTCCTGCGTCCGCGTCTCCACCGCGCAGGGCCGCCGGGTCACCGTCGCCGCGACCCTGTGCGCCGAGCACCCCGGCGAGCCGTACGTCCTGATCCACGGCACCCGCGGCCGGATCACCTTCTGGTACAAGCAGGACCGCGTCCTGCTCCAGCGCGCCGACCACGGCCCCGAGGAGTACGAGTACGGCCGCACCGACCTGCTGGAGAACCTGGTCGACCACCTCACCGACGGCGACGACCTGCTGGTCACCCCGGACGCGACGGGCGCCTTCATGAAGGTCGTCGAGGCGATCCGGCTGGCCCCCGACCCCGCCCCCCTGCCGGCCACGGCCTGGCAGCCGCTCCCCGACGAGGAGCGCCGGGTCGTGCCCGGCATCGACGCCCTGGTCGCGGCCGCCGCCGACACCCTCGCCCTCTACTCCGAACTCGGCGCCGGCTGGGCCCCACCGAAAGAGGTGAGCACCTGATGACGACCAACGACTCCCCGGTCCTGCGCGTTTCGGGCCGCCCGGTCGGCCGCTACGTCACCCGGCCGGAACTGGCGGCCAGGCTCTCCCCGCGCCCCTATCTGCACCCCGTCACCACCCTGGCCGGCACGGCGGTCACCGAGCTCAGCCCCGCCGACCACACCCACCACCTCGGCGTCGGTGTCGCCGTTCCCGACGTCGAGGGGCACAACTTCTGGGGCGGCCGGACATACGTCCGTGACCAGGGCCCCACCGAGCTGGACAACCACGGCGCCCAGCGCCACGTCTCCTTCCAGCTGCGCGACCCCGACGGCTTCATGGAGGAGCTGCGCTGGGTGGCGTCCGGGGCGGAGCTGCTGCGCGAGCGCCGTACGGTGGCCGCCACCGAACTCACCCACGCCGCCTGGGCGTTGGACTTCACCTTCTCCCTCACCAACGTCACCTCGGGCCTGCTCTCCATCGGCAGCCCGGCCACCAACGGCCGCCCGGGCGCCGCGTACGGCGGCTTCTTCTGGCGGGCCCGCAAGGAGCGGGACGCCCCGCACGTCTTCACCCCCGACCGCGAGGGCGAGCCGGCTGTGCACGGCAGCCGCGCCGACTGGCTCGCCCTCGCGGGATCCACCTGGACCCTCGTCCTCGCCGGTGCCACGGACACCACGCGCCGCGACCCGTGGTTCGTGCGCACCGCCGAATACCCGGGCGTGGGCTCGTCGTTGGCGTCCGAGGAGCGGCTCCCGATCGAGCCCGGCGACACCGTCGTACGACGTGTCGTCACCGTCGTCGCCGACGGGCGGCTGGGCCGGGACGAGGCGGCGGCGCTGGTCCGCAAGGCGGTGAGCCGGTGAGGACGTACACCAACCCCGTCCTGAACGCGGACTGGTCCGACCCGGACGTCGTGCGCGTCGGCGACGACTTCTACCTCACCGCCTCCAGCTTCGGCCGCGCCCCGGGCCTGCCCCTGCTGCACTCACGCGACCTGGTCAACTGGACACTGGTCGGCCACGCCCTCGAACGCCTGGAACCCGAGGCCGAGTTCAGGACGCCGCGGCACGACTGCGGTGTGTGGGCACCGGCGTTCAGGTACCACGACGAACGCTTCTGGATCTTCTGGGGCGACCCGGACCAGGGCATCTTCCAGGTCAACGCCCCGACGGTGCGCGGCCCCTGGACCCGGCCGCACCTGGTCAAGGCCGGGAGGGGCCTCATCGACCCCTGCCCGCTGTGGGACGAGGAGACGGGTGACGCGTACCTGGTGCACGCCTGGGCCAAGTCCCGTTCCGGGGTGAAGAACCGCCTCACCGGCCACCGGATGCACCCCGACGGCACCGAGGTCCTCGACGAGGGCAAGCTGATCGTCGACGGGGACCGGATACCGGGATGGTTCACCCTGGAGGGCCCCAAGCTCTACAAGCACGACGGCTGGTTCTGGATCCTGGCTCCCGCGGGCGGGGTGGAGACCGGCTGGCAGGGCGCCTTCCGCTCGCGCGGCTTCTTCGGGCCGTACGAGGAGCGGATCGTCTTGGAGCAGCGGGACACCGACGTCAACGGGCCGCACCAGGGCGGCTGGGTACGCACCCGGACCGGCGAGCACTGGTTCCTCCACTTCCAGCAGCGGGGCGCGTACGGCCGGGTCGTCCACCTGCAGCCGATGCGCTGGGGGAGCGACGGCTGGCCGCTGATCGGCGACGACGGCGCCCCCGTCGCCGTGCACGAGGCACCCGGTCTGCCGCCGCAGCCGCCCGCGGCGCCCGCCACCGACGACGACTTCCCCGGCGGGCGGTTCGGCCGTCAGTGGAGCTGGACCGCAAACCCCCGGGACGGCTGGGCCACCCAGCACTCGGGCGACGGCCTGCGGCTGTCCTGCCTCCGCTCGGCCGACGCCCACGACCTGCGCAGACTCCCGAACGTCCTCACCCAGCGGCTGCCGGGCACCCCCTCGGCCGTCGAGGTGGACCTGACCCTGCACAGCGAGGAGCCGGGGGCCCGGGCGGGGCTCGCGGTGCTCGGGGACGCGTTCGGCTGGATCGGGCTGCAGCGGGGCAGCGACGGGGCGGTGCACGTGGTGCACCGGTTCGCCGAGGCCGTCGCCGAGGCAGAACGGGACGCGGACCATCCGCGGCTCGCACCCGGGGGACGCGTGCGGCTGCGGATCGAGATCGGGGCGGGCGCGCGCTGCCGCTTCCTCTACGACACCGGTCGGGGCCCGCGTCCGTCCGGACCCGTCTTCGCCGCCACCCCATGGCGCTGGGTCGGCGCCCTGCTGGGGCTGTTCGCCGTCGCGCCCGCCGGAACGGGACACGCCGGCGCGGCAACCTTCACGCACCTCAGGATCCACTCCTTGTAACTCGCCGTACTGCCGCACCGCTGCACTGCTGCACTGCCGCAACGCAACGCAACGCACAGCACTGCCGCAACGCACCGCACCGCACAGCACTGCCGCACCGCACCGCACCGCATTCGTACGCCTGTCGGGAGCCGCCATGACGCATCTCCGTAGCAAGCGCTTACCAGAGGCGGGTGCCGCTTCGACCCGCACGACCCCTTCAACCTCATATCTCCGTTGGAACCAGAAGAAGAGAGCCGGCCAATGAAGACCAGCATCCGCAGAAACAGGCGCGTCGCCGTCGCCGTCGCCCTGGGCTCCGTACTCGCCCTGACCGCCACCGCCTGCGGCGACGACGGCAGCGGCAGCGCGGGGGACAAGGGCAACGAGGGCTCCGGCAAGGGGGAGATCACCTTCTGGGACAACAACGGCGGTGTCCGCACCGACATCTGGAAGCAGATCATCTCCGACTTCGAGAAGAAGTACCCCGACATCAAGGTCGACTACGTCGGCATCCCCGCCGCGAGCGCCCAGTCGAAGTACGACACCGCCATCCAGGGCGGCGGCCTGCCCGACGTCGGCGGCGTGGGCACCGCGATGCTCGCCGAGGTGGCCGTCCAGGGCGCGCTGGAGCCGCTGGACAGCCGACTGGCGAAGAGCTCGCTGAACGGCAGGCTCAGCCAGAACCTGGTCCAGAGCAGCAAGGCGGCGGGCGGCGGCGACCAGCTGTACCAGATCCCTACGTCGTCGAACAACGGCACTCTGTGGTACCGGACCGACCTGTTCGACAAGGCAGGCCTGGACGCGCCGACGACGTGGGACAAGTTCTACACGGCGGCCGACAAGCTCACGAACAAGGGCAAGAACCAGTTCGGGTTCACCATCCGCGGCGGCGAGGGGTCCATCGCCCCGGCGCTGGACGCGGCGTACAGCCAGAGCGGCATCACCTCGTTCTGGAACGGCGACAAGACGACGGTCAACGACCCCAAGAACGTCGCCGCGCTGGAGAAGTACGTCGCCCTGTACAAGAAGGACACCCCGTCCGCCGACGTCAACAACGACTTCACGAAGATGGTCGCCCAGTGGGACAGCGGCACCATCGGCATGCTGAGCCACAATCTCGGCTCGTACCAGGACCATCTGAAGGCGCTGGGTGCGGACAAGTTCCGGGGCCTGCCGAATCCGACGCAGGCCGACGGCACGCGCGTGCAGATATCCAACCCGGTCGACGGGCTGAGCCTGTTCAAGTCCAGCAAGAACAAGGCGGCCGCCTGGAAGTTCGTCGAGTTCGCCCTGTCGCACGAGGAGAACTCGAAGTTCAACCAGTCCGCCGGGCAGATCCCGGCGAACACCGACGCCGCCAAGGATGCGTGGATCCAGAAGGCCGAGCCCACGAAGCTGGCGGCCGAGGCCCTGAACGGCGCCGGCACGAAGATCGTGCAGCTGCCGTACTACCTGCCGGACTGGAACACGATCTCCAAGGCCGACAACGAGCCGAACTTCCAGAAGGTGCTGCTCGGGAAGATGACCGCGAAGGACTTCCTGAACACGCTGGCCGACCAGCTGAACAAGGCTCAGGCGGACTGGAAGCAGAACCACTGAGTTCGGGTGGTGTCGGGGCGGTGGGGGACTGCGGGTCCGCTGTGGCCGGTTGCGCAGTTCCCCGCGCCCCCCAACGTCAGAAAGGTGCACGGTCTTGTCAGTCACCCGTAGACAGGTCACCGCGGCGACGCTCGCCGCGCTCCCCCTCGCCTTCGCGGCCGGCGCCACCGCTCACGCCACCCCTCAGCGGCAGCGCACCCTCTACATCGCCGGTGATTCCACCGCCGCTCAGAAATACGCCGACGCGGCCCCCGAGACGGGGTGGGGAATGGCGCTCCCCTTCTTTCTGCGAAAGGACGTCGTCGTCTCCAATCAGGCCGTGAACGGGCGCAGTTCGAAGAGTTTCGTGGACGAGGGACGACTCGACGCCCTTCTCGGCACGATACGGCCGCACGATCTGCTGGTCGTCCAGTTCGCGCACAACGACGAGAAGAGCGAGGACCCCACCCGGTACACCGAGCCCTGGACGACGTACCAGGACCATCTGCGGCTGTACATCGAGGGCGCCCGTGCCCACGGCGCCCGCCCTGTGCTCGCCACCCCCGTCGAGCGGCGCCGCTTCGACGCGGACGGCAACGCCGTGCCCACCCACGGCGACTACCCGGCGGCGATGCGGGCGCTCGCCCGACAGGAGCGGGTGGCGCTGCTCGACGTCGAGGCGCTGTCGCTGGCGCTGTGGCAGTCGCTCGGGGTCGAGGCGACGAAGACGTACTTCAACTGGACCGACACCGAGCAGGACAACACGCACTTCAACCCGCCGGGGGCCATCGCCGTGGCCCGGCTCGTGGCGCAGGAGCTGCTGCGCACCCGGGTGCTGGCCCGGCACGACGTCATCCGGCTGCACGAGTCCATCCCCACCTCGTGGATCACCTGGCCACCCGCAAGCTGAGGAGAACCGCACCGTGCGTACACAGAAATGTCATGGACGTGTCACAGCGGCCGTGGTGGGTTGCACCGCCCTCGTGCTGGCGGTCACCGGGACCGCCCAGGCCGCCCACCGGACCGCACCGGACCGGCAGGTGCTGCCCGCGAACGACGGCTGGGCCGCCGCGGGCACCGGCACCACCGGTGGCGCCGCCGCCGACGCCGCGCACGTCCACACCGTCACCGACTGGGCCGGCTTCAAGGCCGCCCTGGCCGACGGCGGCAGCGCGCCGAAGATCATCAAGGTGAAGGGCACCATCGACGCGGACGGGCCCGGATGCGCCTCCTTCGAGGTGCCGGGGTACGACTTCGACACCTACCTGAAGACGTACGACCCCGCCGTCTGGGGGCGCGACAAGAACCTGGACGGTGAGCCGGACGCCAGCCCCGAGGGCCTGCGCCGAGCCTCACAGGCCGACCAGGACGCCTACATCAAGGCGAACGTCCCGGCCAACACCACCATCGTCGGCATCGGCAAGGACGCCGGCTTCAAGGGTGCCAGCCTGCAGATCAAGGGCGTCGACAATGTCATCGTCCGCAACCTCAGCCTGGAGAGCCCCCTCGACTGCTTCCCGCAGTGGGACCCCACCGACACCGCCGACGGCAACTGGAACTCCGAGTACGACAGCGCGGTGGTCTACGGCTCCACCCATGTGTGGATGGACCACAACACCTTCACCGACGGCGACCACCCGGACAGCACGCTGCCGTACTACTACGGCCGGATCTTCGAACAGCACGACGGCGAGCTCGACATCGTCAAGGGCGCCGACTACGTCACCGCCTCCTGGAACGTCTTCGAGGACCACGACAAGACGATCCTCATCGGCAACAGCGACAGCGCCTCGACGGCCGCGGTGGACCGGGGACACCTGAAGGTCACCTTCCACCACAACCTGTTCTCGAATCTCGTCGAGCGCGCGCCCCGGGTGCGGTTCGGCCAAGTGGACTCCTACAACAACCACTTCGTCGCGGGCGACGGCTACTCCTACAGCTACGGCATCGGTATGGAGTCCCAACTCGTCGCCGAGCACAACGCGTTCACGCTGCCCGACGGGGCCAAGGCCGGTTCGATCCTGAAGAAGTGGAAGGAGGCGCCGCTGACCGCCGACGACAACTACGTCAACGGTGAGCTCACCGACCTGATCGCCGTCCACAACGCCCAGGTGCCCACGGAAGTGCTCCGGTCCGGCGCCGGATGGACGCCCACCCTGCGCACGAAGGTCGACGCGGCCAAGGCCGTCCCCGGGATCGTCGACCACTGCGCCGGCGCGGGCAAGCTGCGCTGACGCCCCGGGCCGGGGCGTACGACGCCCCGGCCCCCTCTCCCCAGAGCCGCACTGCGAAGGACCACTGGTATGCCCTCGCCGCAACTCCCCCTGTCCAGAAGGGGCTTCCTGCTCGCCGGTGCCGGGGTGGTCGCCGCGCTCGCCCTCGGCACCGCCCCCGCGCGAGCCGCCGAGCGGGCCTGCCCCTTCGGCCGCTACGGTTCGCCGGACCGCCGCCTGACCTCGCGGACCCTGTACGTCGACCCGCACGGACGGGGCGACTTCACCTCCGTCCAGGCCGCCGTGACCGCCGCGACCGGCAGCGGCCGGACGCTGGTCATCGCGCCCGGGACGTACCGGGAGACCGTCCTCCTCGACGCCACCCGCACCGAGGCCACCTGGCTCGGCGCCTCGGAGGACCCCCGGGACGTCGTGATCGTCTACGACCACGCCAACGGCACCCCCAAGCCCGGCGGCGGCACCTACGGCACCACGGGATCCGCCACCACCACCGTTCAGGCCGACGGATTCACCGCCCGCTGGATCACCTTCGCCAACGACTGGCTGCGCGCCGACCACCCGGACATCACCGGCACCCAGGCGGTCGCCATCAAGGTGCAGGGCGACCGGAGTTCGTTCACCCACTGCCGCTTCCTCGGCCACCAGGACACCCTCTACGCCGACTCGATGGCCCTGACCGTCTTCGCCCGCCAGTACTACGCGCACTGCTACGTCGAGGGCGACGTCGACTTCGTCTTCGGTCGGGCCACGGCCGTCTACGACCGCTGCCACTTCCGCACCCTGAACCGCACCGACCTGGCGGCCGCCCCCTACGGCTTCGTCTTCGCGCCCTCCACGGCGGTCGCCAATCCGCGCGGCTACCTGGTGACCGGCAGCCGGGTGAGCAGCGCGGCCCCGGACGCCTCCTACAAGCTGGCCCGGCCCTGGGTGCCCGGCTCCGACACCACCGCCCGCCCGATGCTCACCGTCCGCGACACCCACCTCGGCCCCGGCATCGACGCGGTCGCGCCCTACACCAACATGTCGGACACCTACCCGTGGCAGAACCAGCGGTTCGCCGAGTACCGCGACACCGGTCCAGGCGCCGTCGTCAGCGTGCCCGCCAACCGCCCCCAACTCACCGACGAACAGGCCGCGTCGGCGACCCGAGAGGTCTACCTCGGCGACTGGACGCCCTGGAAGGAGGGCCGCTGAGATGCGCCGGCGCACCCTTCTGACCGGCATCGCCGCCGGCCTCGTGACCGCCGGCACCGCACCCGCCTTCGCGGTCGGCCACCGCACCCTGCACGTCCGCCCCGGCGACAGCGTCCAGGCGGCCGTCGACGCGGCGGACGGCCCCGGCGGGACGATCGTCGTGCACCCGGGGACGTACCGCGAGGTCGTCGCCGTCCCTGCGGACAAGGCGGATCTGACGATCCGCGGCGCCACCGGCGACCCGCGCGACACCGTCATCGTCTACGACAACGCCAACGGCACCAGGAAACCCGACGGCACGACCTACGGCACCGCGGGCTCCGCCACCTTCACCTCGGCGGCCCCCGGTCTGACCGTCCGCGACCTCACCCTCGCCAACGACTGGCTGCGCGCCGACCACCCCGACATCACCGGCACCCAGGCGGTGGCGGCGTACACCTGCGGCGACCGCACCCACTTCGACAACGTCCGGCTGCTCGCCCACCAGGACACCCTCTTCGTCGACACGACCGCGCTGGACGCCTTCGACCGGCAGTACTTCTCCCGCTGCCACATCGAGGGCGACGTCGACTTCGTCTTCGGGCGGGCGACGGCGGTGTTCGAGCACTGCCACTTCCACACGCTGCCACGGGACGTCGCCTTCACCCCCAAGGGCATGGTCTTCGCCCCGTCCACCGCCCGCGCCAACCCGCACGGCATCCTCGCCGTCCGCTCCCGGATCACCTCCGGCGCGGAGGACGGGGCGTACAAGCTGGCACGGCCCTGGGTGCCGTCGTACGAGACGACCGCCTGGCCGTCCCTGGTCGTCCGGGACACCTGGATCGGGCCCGGGATCGATCCGGTCGCCCCCTACACCAACATGCGCGACGCCTATCCCTGGCAGTCCATGCGCTTCCACGAGTACGCGGACTCCGGCCCCGGCGCGGTGATCACGGTGCCGGAGAACCGGCCCCAGCTCACCCCGGAAGAGGCCCGCACGCACACCAGGCGGACCTACCTCGGCGACTGGTGTCCCGGTGCGTAGGGTCGCGGAGGCCGCGCGAGCATCGCCGCCCCCACTGAGACCTGGCCGGGCCTCGGCCACGGCTTCACGCAGCCCATGCAGGACGAGGTCTTCGACTGGCTCGACGCCGTCCTGTGAACCGTCCCCCACCCGCACGAGAAAGGACCGCTCTCCATGTCTCGTCGTACCGCACTCGCCACCTTCACCGCCCTCGCCCTGGGCACGGGCCTCGCCGTCCTGCCCGGTCAGGCGCAGGCCGCCACGGTGGTCGTCGGCAACTCCACCGACCTGTCCAACGCCATCAAGAACGCCACCGCCGGCACGGTCATCCAGGTCCGCGGCGGCACCTACTACCCGACGGCAACCCTCCAGTCCACGGCCAACGGCACCTCCTCGTCGCCGGTCACGCTCACCGCGTACGGCTCGGAGACCGTGAAGATCGACGGCTCGTCCCTTCCCTCCGGCTCCTGGATCTTCAAGCTGACCGCCGACTACTGGAACGTCTCCGACATCACCTTCCAGAACTCCCCGGACAGCGCGGTCGTCTGCCAGTCCTGCACCGGGACCAACTGGAACAACGTCAAGACCATCAACGGCGGCGACTCCGGCTTCACCCTCACCGGCGACGGCACGGTCAACAACACCGTGAAGAACCTGGACAGTTGCGGCAACTACGACGCTGCCACCCACGGGCAGAACGCCGACGGCGTCGCCATCAAGTTCGGCTCCGGCACCGGCAACCTCGTCACCGGGGCGCGCCTTTACAACAATTCGGACGACGGCATCGACCTCTGGTCGTTCTCCTCGCCGGTCACCATCGAGCACACCTGGTCCTTCGGCAACGGCAGGAACCGCTGGGGCGACAGCGCCTTCGAGGGCAACGGCAACGGCTACAAGCTGGGCGGCAACGGCCCCACGGTCGCCCACGTCGTCAACAACTCCGCCGCCTGGGACAACGCCGGCAACGGCTTCACCGAGAACTCCAACACCGGCGCGATCGTCATCAACCGCACCACGGCCTACGCCAACGCCAAGTGGGGCTACTACTTCGCCACCGGTGCGGCGAAGCTGGGCAAGAACCTGGCCGTGAGCAACGCGGGCGGCTCGGTGAGCAAGGGCTCCTCGGTCACCTCGGCCGGCAACAACTGGGACTCCGGGATCTCCACCCCGGCCTTCAAGTCCACGGACGCGACGAGCGTCTACAACGCCCGCCAGTCCGACGGCTCCCTGCCCACGACGACCTTCCTGACGACGGGCAGCTCCACCATCGGAGCGACGATGAACTGATCCGGAGCCTTCCCGTCCGGGGCGCTTGACCCGTTTTTTGCCTCCGATCGAGGTATCGATCGGGCAACGGGGCTCGCGCCCACGGGGGTGACGCGCGTAGAAACCTGTCATGCATAAGCCACTGCGTATCGCGGCGATCGCCGCAGCGTGTGCCCTCTCCGGCGGCGCCCTCTACGGCGCCGGTGCGGCGACGGCCGGACAGTCCACGGCCAACTCCACCCACGAGCCCTACAACATCGGGCTCCTGGTGAAGGACATCGACACCTACTACGGCACCACGGCGGACGCCAACGGCGTGTACCAGGCGTCCCCGGACAGCCCGTACGCCCAGGACCTGGCGCACGTCGATGCCGCCGCCCACAAGTACATCGACCAGGCGGCCCGCAAGGCCCACCACCGCGGCGAGAAGCCGGCCGTCGTCTTCGACATCGACGACACGCTGCTGCTCAGCCTCGACTACGAGAAGCGCTACAACTACACGTACAACTCGACCACTTGGGCCGACTACGTGAACAAGGCGGACCGCCCGGGCGTCTTCGGCAGCGCCGAGCTGGTCCGCTACGCCGAGTCCAAGGGCGTCGAGGTCTTCTACAACTCCGGTCTGAGCGAGGCCCAGCGCTCCGCCGCCGTCGAGAACCTGAAGAAGATCGGCGCCGATGTGAACCTCGACGCCGACCACATGTTCCTCAAGGACAAGGCCAACCCGCCGGCCTACCTGTCCTCCTGCGCCACGCCCGGCACCTGGACCTGCACGACCGTGCAGTACAAGTCCGGTACGCGCGAGCACATCGAGGACGACCTCGGCTACGACATCGTCGCCAACTTCGGCGACCAGTACTCGGACCTGGACGGCGGTCACGCCGACCGCACGTACAAGCTGCCGAACCCGACGTACTTCGTCAGCTAGTCCGTACGGGCCTGATCGACTCCAGGGTCGGCACGACCGGCTGAAGGGTACCGTCCGCGGCGAACCACAGCCGGTCGACGGTCGTCTCCCGGTGCATGCCGTCACCGCCGGGCCTTCCCGGACCGTCGAGGGCGAACCGGTGGTAGACGATGTACCAGTCGTCGGTGCCGGGCACGTTCACCACGGAGTGGTGGCCGGTGCCCACGATCCCGTGGTCGGGACGCTTCGACAGGATCGTCCCCCGCTCGGTCCACGGGCCGAGCGGGGAGGGTCCCGTCGCATAGGCGACGTGGTAGTTTTCGCTGCGGGTGTCGTCCTCGGACCACATGAAGTAGTACGTGCCCTTGCGCTTGACCACGAAGGACCCCTCGCGGAAGCCGGCCGGGGTGATGTCCTTCACCTTCGCCGGGTCGTACGACGTCATGTCGTCGTTCAGCGGGACCACGTACCCGTGCCCGTTGCCCCAGTAGAGATACGACGTCCCGTCGTCGTCCGTGAAGACGGCCGGGTCGATCATCTGGCCCCCCAGTGAACCGCCCTTCGCCACAAGGGGTTTGCCGAGCGCGTCCTTGAACGGGCCGGCCGGGGAGTCGGCTACCGCTACGCCGATCTGCTGCTCGGCGCAGAAGTAGAGGTAGTACTTGCCGTCGCGCTCGGCGATCGCGGGCGCCCACGCGTACTTGTCCGCCCAGGAGACGTCGGGGCCGAGGTTCAGGACGACGCCGTGGTCCTTCCAGTGGACCAGGTCGCGTGACGAGTACGCCTTGAAACTGGTGCTGCCCCAGCCCTGGTTGCCGTCCGTCGTCGGATAGATCCAGTACCGGCCGTCCAGGTAGGCCACGTCCGGGTCGGCGTTGAGGCCGGGCAGGATCGGGCTGCGGGTGCGGACGGCCTCGACCGTCCAGGTGCGGCGCGTGCCGTCGGCGGCGGTCACGGTGTACGTCTGCGGGGTGCGCAAGTCGCGGTGCGTACCGGACTCGGGAGTGATGGTCGCGCCCTGGGCGACGGCGATCCTCGGCGCGAGGTGCGCGAGGTCGGCGTCGGGCTCCATGGGCAGGACGACCTTCGACGCGCTGTCGGTGACGACGGCGTACCCCCTCTGGCCCTTCGCCGTGGCGTCCATGACCGAGGTGGGGGTGCTCGGGTAGGCGGCCAGCAGCCGGTCGTACTCCGCCTGCGTCACCGGCATGACCGTGCCGTGCCTCGGACTCGCCGGCAGCTGGTAGTCCTTCGACATCGTCCACTTGCCCGAGTCGAGGTCGGTGGTCTCGAACGGGACGTAGCCGCGCTCGCCGTACTCGTCGATGAACAGGTACCACTTCTTCTCGGTGTTGGACCGGAAGACCGTCGGCCCCTCGCCGCGGGCGATCGAGCCGCTGCCGATGCAGTCGGAGACGAAGTCGTACGTGGCCGACGTCAGGCTCGTCGACTTCTCCGCGGTGATGAACTTCGAGCAGGGGGAGTCGGAGGACGGGTTCCGCTCGTCCTTGGTGTAGCGGTAGTACGTGCCCTTGTACTTGATCACCGTCGAGTCGATCACCGAGTAGCCCGGGTCGTCCCAGACCTTCGGCGCGCTGAAGGTGCGGAAGTCCCTGGTGGTCGCGTACATCATGCGGTTGTACTGGTCGCCGGTGTGTTCGGGGTCGTCGTCGGCGTACAGCTTCGACGCCCAGAAGACGACGTACTCGCCGAGTGAGTCGTCCCAGTAGGCCTCCGGCGCCCAGGTGTTGCCCGCGTTGCCGGGGGCCACCTGCACCAGCCGCTGGTCGGTCCAGTGGACCAGGTCGGTGGACTCCCAGATCATGATCGACTTGCTGCCGTGCCGCTGGACCTGGTCCCAGCTGCCGCTGCTGTTCTTGTACATCCGCAGGTCGGTGGCGATCAGGTAGAACTTGTCGCCCTCGGGGGAGCGGATGACGAACGGGTCGCGCAGACCCTTCTCGCCGATCGTCGAGGTCAGGACGGGCTTGCCCTGGTTCAACTCACGCCAGTGCAGCGGGTCGTCGCCCCGGCTGAGGGCGTAACGGATCTGTTCGCCGTCGGCGGCGCCCTCGCCCGTGAAGTAGGCGAAGAGATAGCCGGCGTACCTGGGGTGTTTCACGGGCGGGGCTCCTGAGTGGGCGGTACCGGGCGGTGCGGCGAACAGGCCGAGGAGGAGGGCGAGGCAGACGACGAGCACGGCTCTGGGGCGCATCGGCGATCCTGTCGGAGTGTGGGGGTTTCTGTTGGGTGTTGCGCGCCCTTGGAGTGTTCCGAGTGCGAAACAGCACGTCAACAGGGAAGGGCGGGACAGGACGCCGACGAAACTTTCGGTGAACCGGCCCCCGGACGGACGAACGCCCCGCCGGTCGTCACCGGCGGGGCGTTCCTGTCGCCGACGAGGGGGGCTCTGTCGGCTGCTGCTGACCGAGGGGGGCTCAGGTCAGCAGGTCCCTTGGGGACGTCATACCGTCGGACGTCCGTCTTCACGCATTACTAGGGACGTCTGATCCCAAGGTGAGGTTGTGTCACGGCGGGAAACCGTGACGCGAGGGCGTCACGATTCGCCCCCGCCGCTCGTGTGTGCCGCGAAGTCGCCGCCCACCGCGCGCTGTTCGCCGTCCGCCGTCGCCCGGGCCGTGTAGCCGTCGTCCTTGGCGTCCCGGCCGCCGCGCTCGTGGTTGTACTGACCGGCGAACACCCACTCGCCCTTGGGGACCGTACGGCCCGCCTTGAGCGTCCAGGTGTACACCAGGTAGCCGTTCCGCTCGCCGACGGTGAGATCGAAGTCCTGTTCCGGCAGCGAGCGCCAGGCGCCCGTGTTGCTCACTCCACCGGTCTGCGCGATCTTCAACTGCACGGTGAGGGCCGTGAGTTGGGTGCTTGTCCTGAGGGTGATGTTGCTCTGCGCCCAGAAGTCGTTGCTGTGCGGGTCCACCGCGCCGTCCGACCACAGCGGGCCGTCGCTCCCGCCGCCGGCGGACGGCAGCACGGTGACGGAGGCGGAGGGCTTCGTCGGAGACGGGGTGCCGCTCGGCCGATGGGTGCCCGGCGTTCGGCTCGGGGCCGGTTCCACCGGCGGTACGGGCGCCCGGCTCGTCGCGTCCGGCGACGGCGTGGGCGTCGGGGACACCGCGACCGTCTGCTGCTGCGGGGGAGTGTCGTCCTTCACCGCGGACGCCACCGCGTACCCGCCGACCGCGAGCATGCCCGCGACCGCCGTCGTGGCGCCCACCACGCGCACCCAGCCCCACACCGGCGGCCGCGTCGCCCGGTGCCCGGCACGGTCGGCCTCGGGGCTCATGCCCCGTTCGATCCTGGCCAGCATGCGGGCCCGGTCCGGCTTGTGCGCCTCGGCCGCCTCGTGCAGCCGGGCGCGCAGCTCGTCGTGCACGTCCTGCTGCCTCATCGCGCCGTTCCTCCGGTCTCGCTGCCGCGCGCCATCGCCGCGTGCACCTTCTGTGGGCCGCCCCGGGAGTCGAGGATCTTCTGCAGTTCGGCCATCCCCTTGGACGTCTGGGACTTCACCGTACCCACGGAAACACCCAGGGCGAGCGCGGTGTCCTTCTCCGACAGGTCGAACGCGTGCCGGAGCACCACGCACGCCCGTTTCCGGAACGGCAGCCTGCGCAGGGCCTCCTGGACGTCGACGACGCCCGCTATGTCGGGGTTCTCCGTCCTCTCCTCGTGCTGCGACCAGAACAGCGACACGCGCCGGCGTTCGCGGACGGCGCTGCGGACGCGGGTGCGGGCGAGATTGGCGACGACTCCGCGGGCGTAGGCGACCGGGTGGTCCGCGGCGCGTACCCGGTCCCAGCGGTGCCACAGGGCGAGCAGTGCGTCAGCCGCCAGGTCGTCGGCGGCTTCCGCCTCGCCGGTCAGCAGGTGGGCGAGACGGGAGAGTTCGGCGTAGTGCCGCTCGAAGAAGGCATGGAACTCCACGGAGGCTGCGTCGTCGACGACAGTGCCCACGGGCGACCTCTCTGTGCGTGTCATGTGACTGACATGTGATCATCCGGCGTGCCCGGGTCGAGATCCGGAAGCGTAGCAGCGATCGACCAACCGCTCTCGTACGGGTCTTCGAACACGGTGTGACGGGTCGGTCGATTCCGTAACACGGAGAAAACCTGAAACGCGTTCGACGCGGGAACAATCCAGCCAGCATCCGCACCCGTCCGATCAGGTACCGAGGAGCACCCGCCCATGTCCGACACGAAGGACCCCCAGCAGGCCGCCGGCCGGCCAACCACCGCGCCACCAGCGGCGAACGGCGTCGACCGGTTCTTCCGGATCTCCGAGCGGGGATCCGGCTTCGGCCGGGAGATACGCGGCGGCTTCGCCACGTTCTTCACCATGGCCTACATCCTTGTCCTGAATCCCATCATCCTCGGCAGCGCGAAGGACAAGTTCGGCCATCAGCTCGACACCGGCCAACTCGTCACCGCCACCGCTCTGGTGGCCTGCGTGATGACGATCATCATGGGCGTCGGCGGCAACCTCCCGCTCGCCATCGCGGCGGGCCTCGGCCTCAACGCCGTCGTGGCCTTCCAGTTGGCTCCGCTCATGAGCTGGCCCGACGCGATGGGTCTGGTCGTCCTCGAAGGCATCCTGATCTGCGTCCTGGTCCTCACCGGGCTCCGGGAAGCGATCATGAACGCGATCCCGCATCAGCTGAAGCAGGCCATCGGCGTCGGTATCGGCCTGTTCATCGCCTTCATCGGCTTCGTCGACGCCGGGTTCGTCAGCCGGATCCCGGACGCCGCGAACACCACCGTGCCGGTGCAGCTGGGCGCCGTCGGGCGGCTCACCGGCTGGCCCGTGCTGGTCTTCTGTCTCGGTGTGCTGCTCACCATCGCGCTGCTCGCGCGCAAGGTGAAGGGCGCGATCCTGATCAGCATCGTCACCATGACGGTCGTCGCGATCGTCATCAACGCCATCGCCGACGTCAAGAGCTGGGGCCTGACCACCCCGAAGCTGCCCGACAAGATCGTCGCCGCCCCCGACTTCGGGCTGATCGGCCACTTCAGCCTCTTCGGCGGCTTCGCGAAGGCCGGCATCCTCACCGCCGTACTGCTGGTCTTCACCCTGATCCTGTCGGACTTCTTCGACGCCATGGGCACCATCGTCGGCATCAGCGCGGAGGCCGGACTGCTGGACGACAGGGGGCAGGTGCCGGGGATCGGGCGCGTGCTGTTCATCGACGGCGCGGCGGCCGTGGCCGGCGGCCTGGGCTCGGCGTCCTCCAACACCGCCTACATCGAGTCGGCGGCCGGCGTCGGCGAGGGGGCGCGCACCGGGTTCGCGAACCTGATCACCGGCGGCCTGTTCGGACTGGCGCTCTTCCTCACGCCGCTGCTGACCATCGTTCCGCTGCAGGCCGCGGCGCCCGCGCTGATCGCGGTCGGCTTCCTGATGATGACCCACGTCAAGCACATCGACTGGGACCGGTACGAGATCGCCATCCCTGCGTTCCTGACCATCGCCGTGATGCCCTTCACCTACTCCATCACCGACGGCATCGGCGCGGGCTTCCTCGCCTACGTCCTCATCAAGGCCGTGCTGGGCAAGGTGCGGGACGTGCACTGGCTGCTGTGGGGCGTGTCGGCACTGTTCCTGGTGTACTTCGCGATCGATCCGGTGGAGCAGGTCCTCGGGGTGAAGTGAGGGACGCTGCGCGGCCAGGTGCGACTCCGTCGTGGCTGGCCGCGCCCGCGCGGCGGAGCCGCATATCAGCACAGCCCCGCGCCCCTGGGCGCTTCAGTCAAGGGCCGCCTTCATCATCGCCCTGGCCACCGGGGCGGCCAGACCGTTACCGCTCACCTCCGAGCGCGCCGCGTTCGACTGTTCGACCACGACGGCGACGGCGACCTCCTTGCCGCCGGCCTTGCCGTAGGACGTGAACCAGGCGTACGGCGTCTGGCTGTTGTTCTCGCCGTGCTGGGCCGTGCCCGTCTTGCCGCCGACCGTCACGCCGGAGATCTGCGCGTTGGTGCCGGTGCCCTTCTCCACGACCGTCTGCATGGCCGACTGCAGCTGCTCGGCGGTCGAGGAGCTGACGATCTCCTTGGTGCCCGCGTCGTCGTCGTAGTTCTTCAGCACGTCGCCGCCGCCGTCGGTGATCTGCGAGACCATGTGCGGCGAGACCAGCTTGCCGCCGTTGGCGATCGCGGCGGACACCATCGCCATCTGCAGCGGGGTCGCGGTGACGTCGTACTGGCCGATGCCGGTCAGGGCGGTGGAGGACTCGTTCATGTCGGAGGGGTAGACGCTGGTGTACGCCCGCACCGGCACGTCCTGGCTGTCGTCGTCGAAGCCGAACTTCTCGGCCATCGCCCGCACCTTGTCCTGGCCCAGCTTCACGGCCATCTTGGCGAAGACGTTGTTGCAGGAGTACTCCAGCGCGGTGCGGATCGAGGCGTTCTCGCACGGCGCGTTCGGGTTCTCGTTGGACAGCTTGCGGGTGGTGCCCGGCAGTGTGTACGGGTCGGGGCTGTCGGTCCTCTGGTCCACGGACGAGTACAGGCCGTCCTCCAGCGCGGCCGCCGCCACGACCAGCTTGAACGTCGAACCCGGCGGCAGCGGCTGGCGCAGCGCACGGTTGGTCAGCGGCTTGTCCGGGTCGGCGTTGAGCTTCTTCCAGGCCGTCCCCGCCGTGTTGGCGTCCGTCAGGGACGTCGGGTCGTACGACGGCGTGGAGACGACCGCGAGGATCTTCCCCGTCTTCGGGTCGATCGCGACGGCCGCGCCCTTCTTGGCACCGAGCGCGTCGTACGCCGCCTTCTGCACGTCCGGGTCGATCGTCGTGACCACGTCGCCCGGCTGGGCGCGCTTGTCGGTGACCGTGTCCATCACGGTCTTCAGACGGTTGTCCGTGCCGTTGAGCAGGTCCTGGTAGATGCCCTCCAGCTGGGTGGGGGCGTACGCCTGCGAGGCGTAGCCCGTCACCGCCGCGTACAGCTCGCCGTCCTTGTAGGTGCGCTTGTACGCCAGGTCGCCGCTCTTCGTCCGTGCCGAACCGGTGACCGAGTGTCCGGCCACGATGATGTTGCCGAGCGGCTCCGCGTACGTCTCGATCACGTTGCGCCGGTTGTACTTGTCGTCCGCTAGGGCCCTGCCGTCGTAGTACTGCACCCAGGTCGCCCTGACCAGCAGGGCGAACACGAGCAGCAGCACGAAGACGGAGGTCCGCCTGATCGTCTTGTTCATCGCGGTCGTGAAGACGAGCGGGAAGGGGTGGAGCGTTCCCTTCCCGCCGATTTCTCATCGGGCGCTCATGAACCTCACGCCTCCAGCGTGAGCACGACCTCGTCGATCTCCTCGCCCCGCGCGTTCGCGAACCCCGTGGCCCGCGCCGTCAGCCGGAACCCGCACTTCTCCAGCACCCGCCGTGAGGCGGCGTTGTCCGCCGCGGCCCGCGCGTACATCGGCCGCTCCGGCACCTCGGCCAGCAGCGCCCGCAGCGCGGCCGTGGCCACGCCCCGCCCCCAGTACGCCCGGTCCACCCAGTAGGTGACCTCGCGCTCACCCGGATCCCCGTACACCGCCGCGCTGCCCACCACGTCCCCGTCCAGCAGGACCGTGCGCAGCACGGCCCCGCCGGCCCGGATCCGTTTCCAGTGGGCGTCGAAGGCGTCCCGGTCGGCGGGATCCTTCGGGGTGAAGGCGGCCATGTACAGGGCCTCGGGGTCGTTCATCTGCCGAAAGAAGACGGGCAGATCACTGTCGTGCACTTCGCGCAGTACGACGTCCATGAGCCAAGAGGCTAGGGGTCACAGCCGCCGGGTTGCCAGGGTGAGGCGGTCGCGGGCGTCGAACAGGGCGTCCTTGACCAGCTGTTCGTGTGCCGGTGTCAGCCGGGCCACCGGCACCGAGCAGCTGATCGCGTCGCGCGCGGGCGTGCGGTAGGGGATGGCGACGCCGAAGCAGCGCAGGCCCAGCGTGTTCTCCTCGCGGTCGACCGCGAAGCCCTGCTCGCGCACCTGGTGCAGCTCCTCGATGAGCTTCTCCCGGTCGGTGATCGTGTTCTCGGTCAGGGCGGGGAGCGTCTCGGGGAGCATCTTGCGGACCTGCTCGTCGGAGTAGGTGGCGAGGATCGCCTTGCCGAGCGAGGTCGAGTGCGCCGGGAGGCGGCGGCCGACGCGGGTGAAGGGGCGCAGGTAGTGCTGGGACTGCCGGGTGGCGAGGTACACGACGTTCGTGCCGTCCAGCCGCGCCAGGTGGATGGTCTCGGTGGTGTCGTCCGAGAGGCGGTCCAGCGTCGGGCGGGCCGCGGCGACCACCTCGTCGCCGTCGATGTAGGAGGTGCCCACCAGCAGCGCCCGCACCCCGATGCCGTACCGCGTGCCCGTCGCGTCGGTCTCCACCCAGCCCAGCTCCACCAGCGTGCGCAGCAGCATGTAGAGGCTGGACTTGGGATATCCGACGGCCTCCTGGACCGATGCGAGGGAGTGCATGCCGGGGCTGCCGGCGAAGTACTCGAGCAATTCAACGGTTCGCACCGCGGACTTGACCTGCGCCCCGCCGCCTGTCTCGGCTGCCGACATCGCCCTTGACCCCTTCGTTGGACGAGAAACCGAAGTTATAGTCTCCAACAGCATATTCATCATCAGAGACAGCGTTCAGTATATCGAACGACCCTGGTGAATGACCCTGATACACCTGGAGGGATCCGCGGTGGCAGCAGCACCAGTCTGGAGTGTCGACCCCCGAACCGGGAAGCAGCGTGAACAGGTTGCGGTGGAGGCCACAGCCCAGGAGGTCGACGCCACCGTGCGCGCCGCCCACGCGGCACGCGCCTCCCTCGCCGACCGCGCCGTCCGCGCGGCCTTCCTGCGCACCGCCGCGGAGCAGTTGGAGGCGGCCAGGGACGGGCTGGTCGAGACCGCCGACGCCGAGACCGCGCTCGGCCCGGTCCGGCTCACCGGCGAGCTCGCCCGCACCTGCTTCCAGCTGCGGGCCTTCGCCGACATCGTCGACGAGGGCGCCTTCCTCGACGTGATCATCAACCACCCCGACGACACCGCGACGCCCCCGATCCCGGACCTGCGCCGCTACAAGGTGCCGCTCGGCGTGGTGGCCGTCTACTCGGCCTCCAACTTCCCGTTCGCCTTCTCCGTCGCCGGCGGCGACACCGCGAGCGCGCTCGGCGCGGGCTGCCCGGTCGTCGTCAAGGCCCACCCCGACCACCCGGCCCTGTCCGAGCTGGTCGCCAAGGTGCTGCGCCGGGCGGCCGCCGCGCACGGCATCCCCGAGGGCGTCGTCGGCCTGGTGCACGGCTTCGAGGCGGGCATCGAGCTGGTCAGGCACCCGCTGGTCTCGGCGGCCGGTTTCACCGGCTCGGTCAAGGGCGGCCGCGCCCTGTTCGACGCCGCGGCCGCGCGGCCGGTGCCGATCCCCTTCCACGGCGAACTGGGCTCGCTGAACCCCGTCGTCGTCACGGAGGCCGCGGCCGCCGAGCGCGCGGAGGCCATCGGCGCGGGCCTGGCCGGTTCCATGACCCTGGGCGTCGGGCAGTTCTGCGTGAAGCCCGGCCTGGTGCTGGCCCCGGCGAGCGCGGCGGGCGACCGCTTCCTGAAGTCGCTGACCGACGCCGTGAGCGACACCGACGCCGGGGTGCTCCTCGACCACCGCATGCGCGACAACTTCATTGCCGGGGTCGCCGAGCGCGCCGGGCTGCCGGACGTGGAGTCGCCGGTGACGCCCGGGTCGGGCGGCGAGCACACGGTGAGCGCGGGCTTCCTGACCGTCGCGGCCGACAAGCTGACCGAGGAGGGCGCCTACGACCTGCTCCTGGAGGAGTGCTTCGGCCCGGTGACGGTCGTCGTCCGCTACGACGACGACGCCCAGGTCCGGACCGTGCTCTCGCGGCTGCCCGGCAACCTCACGGCGACGGTCCACCTGTCGGCCGAGGAGGCCGCGGGCGAGGGGCGCGGCGCGGAGATCCTGGCGGAGCTGACGCCGCTGGCCGGCCGCGTGCTGGTCAACGGCTGGCCGACGGGCGTCGCCGTGGCGCCGGCGCAGCACCACGGCGGCCCGTACCCGGCGACGACGTCGACCTCGACGTCCGTCGGCGGTACGGCCATCGAGCGGTGGATGCGGCCGGTGGTGTACCAGGGGGCGCCCGAGGCGCTGCTTCCCCCCGAGCTGCGGGACGACAACCCGCTCGGTCTGCCGCGTCGTTACAACGGCCGACTGGAACGGTGAGCGGGCCCACCTGACACAATCGCCGGATGGACGTCGAACTTCCCGAACTCCCCTTCGCCCTGCGCACATACGGGCCCGAGGGCAACTGGTCCTACGAGGACGGTGTGCTCACCGGCTGGGCCGGACCCCGGCAGGACCGGTTCGTGCCGCCCACCGGGGAGGCGCTGCAACCCGCCTCCGACGCCCCGCGGCTGCTGGGCTGGCCCGAGGGTGACTTCCAGCTGATCGCCCGCGTGACGGTCGGCTTCGCGGGGGCGTTCGACGCGGGGGTCCTCTACGTCCATGTCGGCGAGCGGGCCTGGGCCAAGCTGTGCCTGGAGTACTCCCCGGACGTGCCCACCGTCTGCACGGTGGTCACCCGGGGCCACTCCGACGACGCCAACTCCTTCACCGTCGACGGCAGTTCGGTGTGGCTGCGGATCAGCCGCACCGGCCGCGCCTTCGCCTTCCACGCCTCCCGCGACGGCGAGCGCTGGACCTTCGTCCGCCTGTTCACCCTGGGCGGGGAGAAGGAGACGGACGCGGCCCTGGTCGGCTTCATGACCCAGTCCCCGATGGGCGAGGGCTGCGTGGTCACCTACGACCACATAGAGTTCCGCCCCCACTGGCCGGCGGACCTGAGGGACGGCACCTGACAACGCCCTTTCCCCTCACACTCACCGCAACCGCGAGGTAGCCGCCCCCGTCAGCACGAGCGCCCCCGCACTGATCAGCAACGCAACCCGCATCCCCGCCGCGAACCCACTCCCCACCAGCGACCCGAACACCGCGATCCCCAACCCCCCGGCCACCTGCCGGGCGGCGTTCAGCATCCCCGCCGCGAGCCCCGCCCGCTCCACCGGCACCGCGTCCATCATCGCCGCCGTCAGCGGCGGCACCGTCAGCGCGCACCCCAGTGCCAGCGGCACGAGCAGCACGGCCGTGACAACGGACGAGGTGCCGGCGTCGACGTACAGCAGGGCGAGCAGCCCCGCGACGGCGAGCGCCTGCCCCACCAGCATCGGCACCCTCGCCGCGTACCGCCCCGCGAGCTTGCCCGCGATCACGTTGGTCACCGCGATCAGGCCGGTCATGGGCAGGAACGCCAGCCCGGCCCGCAGTGCGGACAGCCCCTGTACCTGCTGGAAGAAGAGCGAGAAGACGAACACCACGCTGTAGAAGGCGACGCTGACCGCCGACCCCGCCGCGACCGCCACGGCCACCGTCCGCTCGCGGAACAGGCCGAGCGGGACCACCGGGTGCGGGCTGCGCGCCTCGATCCGGAGGAACGCGACGCCCGCGAGCAGCGCCACCGCGAGGGCCGCCAGGCCCGCGGTGCCCCCTTCGATCACCGCGAAGGTCACACCCGTGAGCGCCACCACCGCCGTGGCCTGCCCCGGCAGGTCCAGCGGGGCCGGCCGGCGCTCGGAGCGCGGGGCCCGGACGAGCAGCGCCAGGATCAGCGCACCCACCGGCAGGTTGACGAAGAAGATCCCGCGCCAGTCCCACGCCGTGGTCAGCAGGCCGCCCATCACCGGTCCCAGCGCCACCGCCGCCGAACCGCCCGCGGCCCACGTCGCCACCGCCCGGGCCCGCCGCGCCGGCTCGGGGAACGCCTGCCGCACCAGCGCCAGCGAGGCGGGCAGCACCACCGCGGCCGCCATGCCCTGCACCACCCGGGCGCCGATCAGGGCCGGCAGGTTCGGCGCCAGGCCGCAGGCCATGGAGGCGAGCGTGAAGACGCCGGTCCCCAGCGCGAACGCGCGGCTCGCTCCAGAGCGGTCCGCGAAGGCCCCGGTGGACAGCATCAGCGCGGCGAAGGGCAGGGTGTAGGCGTCGACCACCCATTGGGAGCCGGCCATCCCGCCGCCGAGGGAGGAGCCGATCGCGGGCAGGGCCACGTTGACCACGGACGCGTCGAGGCAGATCAGCGCGAAGCCGAGAAGGGCGGCGGTGAGGGTGAGCGAGGGTGAGGACTTCCTGGCCTCTGTCGTCAACTCGCCCACGGCGAGGGCGAGTTCGTCGCCCTCGAGGGTTCGGTTCGTCGTCATGTGTCCATGCTCCGGATCTTCGGCGTCGTACAGTAGTGGCCTGAACGACAGGGAACCGGAGGTTCTGGCCATGCCCCAGCCGCTCGCCCCGCACCGCATCGCCGTGATCGCGCCCTCGCCCGTGTCGATGTTCAACCTCGCCATCCCCGAGATGCTGTTCGGCAAGGTCGAGGTGGACGGGCGGCCCGGCTACGAGGTGATCATCTGCGCCGCCGAGCCGGGCCCGGTGCCCACGAGCGGTGGGCTCGACCTGTACGTCCGCCGCGGCCTCGACGCCACCCGGGAGGCGGACACGGTGGTCGTCGCCGGCACCGGCGCGCCGTACGAGCCGGACCCGCGGATCGTGGCGGCCGTCAAGGAGGCGGCCGCCGACGGCAA
Source organism: Streptomyces sp. C1-1 (assembly GCF_050214755.1). Classification (NCBI taxonomy): domain Bacteria; kingdom Bacillati; phylum Actinomycetota; class Actinomycetes; order Kitasatosporales; family Streptomycetaceae; genus Streptomyces; species Streptomyces sp. C1-1. Next base: position 7,645,033 of record NZ_CP189826.1, read on the forward strand.
ACGTGTCGCCTCCCTGTGCACCGGCGCCTTCCAGCTCGCCGAGGCGGGCCTTTTGACGGGCCGCAGGGCGACGACGTACTGGGCGCACGCCGAGGAACTGCGCAGGCGCTACCCGCAGGTCGACCTCCAGGGCGACGTCCTCTACGTCCAGGACGGCCCGTACGTCACCTCCTCCGGCTACGCCGCCGGCATCGACCTGTGCCTGCACGTCATCCGCACCGACTACGGCGCCGCCGTCGCCAACGAGGTCGCCCGTCGCGCCCTCGTCGCGCCCGTACGGCCCGGCGGCCAGACGCAGTTCACGCACACCCCGCTGCCTCCGGAGCGCGGCAACGCCTGTGCCGACACCCGGGGCTGGGCCATGCGCAACCTCGACAAGCCCCTCACCCTCACCGACCTGGCCCGGCACGCGGGCGTCTCGGTACGGACCCTCACCCGCCGCTTCCATGCCGAGAGCGGCGTCAGCCCGCTGCAATGGCTGCTCCACCAGCGCATCGAGCGCGCCAAGGAGCTGCTGGAGACCACCACCCTTGCCATGGACCAGGTGGCCCGCGCCAGCGGCCTGGGGACCGCCGACTCGCTGCGCGCCCACGTCGTCCGCCGCACCGGTCTGACGCCGAGCGCGTACCGGACGCAGTTCAGCCGCCTGGGAACCGTGCCTTCCGCGGACACGTCCTCCGCTGCATGATCAGTGACCGAGTCATGGGCACCCGGGTGATCCGCACGGTGCTGCCCGCCGAGACCGAGGCCGTCACCGCCCTGCACGCGCGCGCCCGGGCGACCTACTACCCGGACGGCGTCCCCGAGGACGGCACCGACTGGCTCGCCGCCTGGCACGGAGCCATCACGCGGCCGGACGGTCAGGTGCTGTGCCTCGTCGAGCAGGGCCGCATCGTCGCCGTCGCCTCCTTCCGCACCCCGCCGGACGCCTCCTCGGAAACGGTCAAGCTGTACCAGTTCCACGTCGACCCCGACGCCTGGCGCCGTGGCGTCGGTACGGCCCTGCACGCCGCCTGTGCCGAACAGTGGCAGGCCGACGGCAGGCGCGTCGCCGTCCTCGACGTGCACGTCGACAACCACCGTGCCCAGGCCTTCTACGCCCGCCAGGGCTGGGTCGCGGACCCCGGGCACCCGCCGGCCGAGGGGGACCACCACCTGTTCCTGCGGTACGCGGTGACAGGGGAATGATCCCGGCTGCTTGAATGTTCACCCACTCGGCGGAGGTGCCCTCCGTACCCGTACGAGCTGGAGAGAACATGAAGGTCGAGATCTGGTCGGACATAGCGTGCCCCTGGTGCTACGTGGGCAAGGCGCGCTTCGAGAAGGCGCTCGCCGCCTTCCCGCACCGCGACCGGGTCGAGGTGGTGCACCGCTCCTTCGAACTGGACCCGGGCCGCGCCAAGGGCGACGTCCAGCCGGTGATCACCATGCTCACCAAGAAGTACGGCATGAGCGAGGCCCAGGCACAGGCCGGCGAGGAGAACCTGGGCGCCCAGGCCGCGGCCGAGGGTCTGGAGTACCGCACCCGGGACCGCGACCACGGCAACACCTTCGACATGCACCGCCTGCTGCACCTCGCCAAGGAGCGGGGCCGGCAGGACGAGCTGATCCAGGTCCTGTACCAGGCGAACTTCGCCGAGGAGCGCTCCGTGTTCTCCGAGGGCGACGAGCGGCTGGTCGAACTCGCCGTCGCCGCCGGGCTGGAGGCCGAGGACGCCCGCAAGGTCCTCGCCGACCCCACCGCCTACGCCGACGACGTCCGCGCCGACGAGCGCGAAGCCGCCGAGCTCGGCGCCAACGGCGTCCCCTTCTTCGTCCTCGACCGCAAGTACGGCGTCTCCGGCGCCCAGCCCGCCGAGGTCTTCGCCCAGGCGCTGACCCAGGCCTGGGGCGAGCGCCCCCCGTTGCAGCTGCTCGACCAGGGCGACGCGGACGCCTGCGGCCCCGACGGATGCGCGGTACCGCAGCACTGAAGACGCAGGTCGGGGCCCATCCATAAGCACTGCTTAGGGAAACCACGCAGAAATCGGCAATGGACTATGAGTTCCCCGGGGCCCAGAGTGGACCCATGGAGACCTTCGAGAGCCTCGTCCGCGCCGAGTTCGCCCCGGAGAGCACCTACCTCAACACCGCCAGCAACAGCCTGCTGCCCGCCCGCACCGTGACCGCCCTGCACCGGGCGGCGCTGCTGCGGGCCGAGGGCCGCCCGCTGACCCCGCTGCACGAGGACGTGGAGGCCTGCCGGGCCGGCTACGCCCGGCTCGCGGGTGTCCCCGCCACCCGGGTGGCGGTGGGCGCCTCCGTCGCCGCGCACACCGGTGTGATCGCCGCCTCGCTGCCGGCCGGTGCCGAGGTCCTCACCGCCGAGGGCGACTTCACCTCCGTACTCAACCCCTTCCACGTCCGCGGCGACCTCAAGGTCCGCTCGGTGCCGCTGGAGGGGATCGCGGAGGCCGTGCGCCCCGGCACCGCGCTGGTCGCCGTCAGCGCCGCGCAGTCCGCGGACGGGCGCGTCGCCGACCTGCCCGCCCTGCGCGAGGCCGCCCGCGCCCACGGAGCGCGTACCTACGTCGACTTCTCGCAGGCCGCCGGCTGGCTGCCGATGGACGCGGACGCCCACGACTTCAGCGCCACCGTCTCCTTCAAGTGGCTGCTCGGCCCGCACGGCGCGGCCTTCCTCGTCGTACCGGAGGACTTCGGCGGGCTGACCCCGGTGCTCGCCGGCTGGGTCGCGGGCGAGCGGCCGTGGGAGAGCTGTTACGGCCCGGTCGCCGAACTCGCCCACTCCGCACGGCGGTTCGACCTCACCCCGGCCCTCTTCACCTTCGCCGGACTGCGCCGCTCGCTCGAGCTGATCGAGGAACTCGGCGTGGCCGCCGTCCACGCGCACGACGTGGCCCTCGCCGACCGGTTCCGCGACGGGCTCGCGAGCCTCGGGCACGAGCCCGTCCCCGCGCCGGGCTCGGCGATCGTCTCGGTCCCCGGACTCGGCGGCCGCCAGCCCGCGCTGAGCCGGGCCGGCATCGAGGTGTCCGACCGCGCCGGCCATCTGCGCGCCTCCTTCCACCTCTACAACACGGCCGCGGACGTGGACCGCCTGCTGGACGCGCTGTCCGCCTGAGGAACGCCGACGGACACGACCGGGCCGGGGCCTCCCGTCCCACGTGGAGGCCCCGGCCCGGTGCTTTCAGCGGGTCACTTCACCGCAGTGAAGTCCCGGGCCCCGATGAACTCCGGGCGCCGGATGGGTGCCGCGAACGGCTCCACCGCCTTGTTCTCCACGCTGTTGAAGACGATGAAGACGTTGCTGCGCGGGAACGGCGTGATGTTGTCGCCGGAGCCGTGCATGCAGTTGCAGTCGAACCAGGTCGCCGAACCGGCCCTGCCCGTGAAGAGCTTGATGCCGTACTCGCCCGCCATCTTGGTCAGCGCCTCGTCCGAGGGCGTGCCCGCGTCCTGCATCTGCAGCGACTTCTTGTAGTTGTCCTCGGGCGTGGCGCCGGCGCAGCCCAGGAACGTCCGGTGCGAGCCGGGCATGATCATCAGCCCGCCGTTGGTGTCGTAGTTCTCGGTCAGCGCGATCGAGACGGACACCGTCCGCATGTTCGGCAGACCGTCCTCGGCGTGCCAGGTCTCGAAGTCCGAGTGCCAGTAGAACCCGCTGGCCCCGAAACCGGGCTTGACGTTGATCCGCGACTGGTGGACGTACACGTCCGAGCCGAGGATCTGCCGGGCCCGGCCGACGACCCGCTCGTCGCGCACCAGCTTCGCGAACACCTCGCTGATCCGGTGCACCTCGAAGACCGAGCGGATCTCCTTGGACTTCGGCTCGACGATCGACCGCTCGTCGGCCCGGATCTCCGGGTCGGTGACGAGCCGCTCCAACTCACGCTGGTAGACGCCCACTTCGTCCGGGGCGATGAGCTGGTCGACGGCGAGGAAGCCGTCCCGCTCGAACGACTGCAGATCGCCGGACGAGATCGGACCCGGTGTGTCGGGGGCGCCCCACACGACGGGGTCCTGGCGCGGGATCGACACCTCGGTGGTGCCGCGGGTGGGGTAGAGATCGGTGACGGTGGTCATGGGGTTCTCACACCTCCTCGGGTTCGGTGAGCAGCGGGTAGACGCCGTTCTCGTCGTGGTCCTCCCGGCCGGTGACGGGCGGGTTGAAGACACAGATGCAGTGGAAGTCCTCCTTGACCTTGAGCGTGTGCCGCTCGTGGCCGTTGAGGAGGTACATGGTGCCGGGCGTGATGTGGTAGGTCTGCCCGGTCTCGCGGTCGGTCAGCTCGGCGTCGCCCCGGGTGCAGACGACGGCCTCGATGTGGTTGGCGTACCACATGTGGGTCTCCGTGCCCGCGTAGAGGATGGTCTCGTGCACCGAGAAGCCGACCCTCTCCTTGGCCAGGACGATGCGCTTGCTCTCCCAGGTGCCGGACGCGGATTTCACATGCCGGTCGGTGCCTTCGATCTCCTTGAACGAACGGACGATCACTGTGCTGCACTTCTCCTTTTTCGGCGGGTTTCTCAGTGGGTCTCGCGTACGGACCGGGCGAGGACGCTCAGCCCCTCGTCGAGCTCGTCGGCCGTGACCGTCAGGGCCGGGAGCAGCTTGACGACCTCGCTCTCCGGGCCCGACGTCTCGATGAGCAGGCCGAGTTCGAAGGCGCGCCGCGCGACCCGGTTCGCGCGCTCCTTGTCGTGGAACTCCATGCCCCACACGAGCCCGCGGCCGCGGTACTCCTTGAGGTCGGCGCGGTTCTCCTCGGTGATGGCGGCCAGGGCCCGCTCCACCTGCTCGCCGCGCGTGCGGGTCTGCTTCTCCATCGCCGAGCCGTCCGCCCAGTACGCCTCCAGCGCGGCGGTGGCCGTGACGAAGGCCGGGTTGTTGCCGCGGAAGGTGCCGTTGTGCTCGCCCGGCTCCCAGATGTCCAGCTCCGGCTTGAACAGGCACAACGACATGGGCAGTCCGTAGCCGCTGATGGACTTGGAGACGGTCACGATGTCGGGCGTGATGCCGGCCTCCTCGAAGGAGAAGAACGCACCGGTGCGGCCGCAGCCCATCTGGATGTCGTCGACGATGAGCAGCATGTCCTGCCGCTCGCACAGGTCGGCGAGCGCGCGCAGCCACTCGGGGCGGGCCACGTTGATGCCGCCCTCGCCCTGCACGGTCTCCACGATCACCGCGGCGGGCTTGTTCAGACCGGAGCCCTGGTCCTCCAGCAGCCGCTCGAACCACAGGAAGTCCGGGACCTTGCCCTCGAAGTAGTTGTCGAACGGCATGGGCGTGCCGTGGACCAGCGGGATGCCGGCGCCGGCCCGCTTGAAGGCGTTGCCGGTGACGGCGAGGGAGCCGAGCGACATGCCGTGGAAGGCGTTGGTGAACGACACGATGGCCTCGCGCCCCTTCACCTTACGGGCGAGTTTCAGCGCCGACTCGACGGCGTTGGTGCCCGTGGGACCGGGGAACATGACCTTGTACGGCAGGTCGCGCGGGCGCAGCACCAGGTCCTGGAAGGTCTGCAGGAAGGACCGCTTGGCGGTGGTCGACATGTCGAGCCCGTGCGTGACGCCGTCCCGCTCCAGGTAGTCGATCAACGCCCGTTTCAGGACCGGGTTGTTGTGGCCGTAGTTGAGCGAACCGGCGCCGGCGAAGAAGTCCAGGTACTCGTGGCCGTCCTCGTCGTACATACGGCTGCCGTGCGCACGGTCGAAGACGGTGGGCCAGCCGCGGCAGTAGCTGCGCACCTCGGACTCGAGGGTCTCGAAGACGCTGAGGTCGGGCTGGGTGATGGTCACGACGAATCGCTCCTCGTTGCGTGGGGGAGTGCGTGGGGTCGTCAGGTGCGAGTGAGGGGGTGGGGGGTGTGGGCGGCCGGCGGCGTCAGAGGGAGAGCGGGCCGATGCGGTACAGGACTTCGGGGTCGTGCGGGCCGTCGGGGAACAGGCCGGTGTCGAACAGCACCTCGCGTTCCACCCCGGCGCCGTGCCGCTCGGCGAACGAGGTGAACAGGCGCTCGGAGGCGGTGTTGCCGGGCGTGATGGTGGTCTCGATCGCGGTGATCCGGTGTTCGCCGGAGCACCGGGCGACGAGCCCGTCCAGCAGCGCGGCGGCGAGTCCCCTCCCGCGCTGGGCCTCGTCCACCGCCACCTGCCAGATCAGCAGGGTGCGCGGACGGTCCGGCCGGACGTAGCCGGTGACGAAGCCGACGGCCTCGCCGTGCTCGTCGCGCGCCACGGCCGAGGTGGCGGCGAAGTCGCGGCACCACAGCAGATAGCTGTACGACGAGTTGAGGTCGAGCACCTTCGAGTCGCGCGCTATCCGCCACAGCGCGGCACCGTCCCTCACCGAGGGACGGTCGATTTGCAACTGTGCTGAGTCTGCTTGTGCGGCAGTCATGCGAATTGAACTTACCGAGAGGAATTCAAAAATGCATGGCCGATCAGGGTTACGTGTGCGCGGTGCGTGTGTTATCACGCGGGCGCGAGTCAATCCCGCGCCCAGGTCGAAAGAGCCCGTTTTGAGCGGTAAATACCGCACAAAACGGGCCGCTTGTGTAACGCGTCACAACCGTGTAACCCTCACGAGATCTGCGCGAATTACCCCCGCCGGCGTTCGCGAAATCTTTGCGTTTAGGACCGGCGAGAGCGGGCAGAAGAAAACGGGAAGCTACCCGGAAAAACTATAGAGTAATTATGCCGAATTCAGGCGCCGGTAACTCCGTCGATACGCTCGCGAAGGATATCCGCGTGTCCGTTGTGCCGGGCGTACTCCTCGATCATGTGGATGAGCACCCACCGCAGGCTCACCTCGGTGCCGGCCATCGGACCGTCGGCCAGACGCCCGGTCTGGTCGAGCGGCCGCCCGGCGCACAGCTCCCGTCCCCTGGCGATCTCCCGGCGCCAGGTGTCCAGCGCCTCCTGCAAACCCCGCGCGGGATCCAGCCCGTATCCGCTCTCGTTCCCCTCCCCGTACACCGGCGGCACGTCCAGCCCCGCCACCGTCCGCTGGAACCAGTTCCGCTCCACCTCGGCCATGTGCTGCACCAGCCCGAGCAGCGTGAGCACCGACGGCTCGGCCGCGGCGGTCCGCACCTGGGCGTCGTCCAGTTCCTTGCACTTCAGCTCCAGCGTGGCGCGATGGAAGTCGAGCCAGCTGTCGAGCATGGGGCGTTCGTCGCCGGTGAGACGGGGGACGGCGCGGCCGTCGGGAAGGGTGGGGTGCGTATCGGTGGTCATGCGGGCAGCATGGCACGCGGGTCCGACAGCGAGGTGCTGTTCCGGCCGCGGTCAGCGCCAGGCGTCCTGCGCCGCCCGGCGCGCCCCCTCCAGGTCCACTGCCAGCCCCTTCTCCGCGAGCGCGGCCCCCAGCGCCGCCAGGCACCCCTGCACGGCCTCCACCGTCGCGTCGGCGCCGTAGTGGTTGACCCGGATCATCTCCTTGGCCAACGCGCCCCCGCCCGCGGCCAGCGGCAGCGCCGGGTCCGCCGCCAGGGTCCGGGCCACCAGCTCCGAGGCCACCACTCCGGCCGGCGTCCTGAGCGTCGTGGCCACGGGCGCCGCCTCCCGCGCCTGGTGGACGTACGGTTCCAGACCTCCGCCCAGGGCCACCGCCGCGGCCCGGGTGGCCGCGGCCGCCGCGCGGTGCCGGCCCATCACCGCGTCCAGTCCCTGCGCCTCGATCCGCTCGACGCAGGCCTCCAGCGCGAGCATCTCCAACTGCGCCGGAGCGTGCGGCAGCACCTTCCGACCGCCGTCGAGCCACCGCTCCTTCCAGTCCAGCAGGGAGAGGTAGGACCGGCGCGGCGCCCCCGGGTTCGCCGCCATCCGCGCCCACGCCCGCGCGCTCACCGACACCGCCGACACCCCGGCCGGGCCGCCCATCGCCTTCTGTGCCCCGATCACGCACAGGTCCACGCCCCACGCGTCCACCAGCACCGGCTCGGCCGCGACGGAGGCGACCGCGTCCAGGTAGAACAGCGCGCCCCGCTCCCGTACCACCTCGCCGATCTCCGCGACCGGGTTGGTGTTGCCGGTCGCCGCCTCCGCGTGCACCAGGGAGACGAAGTCGATCTCCGGGTGCTCGGCGAAGGCCTCCCGGATCTGCCCGGCGCTCACCGCCGTGTGGAACGGCACCGCCAGGTCGATCACCGTCGCCCCGCAGTCCCGCAGCCAGTTCCCGAACGTCTGCCCGTACGGCCCGGTGATCACGTTCAGGGCGGTGTTCCCGGGGCCCACCGTCCCGCGGATCGCCCCTTCCAGCGGCAGCAACGCCTCGCCCTGCATGATCACGACGTCGTGCTCGGTGCCGAGCAGCCGGGCCACCCGGTCCTCGACGGAGGCGAAGTGCGCGGCGCTCAGCGGAGGAAGATCGAGGAAGGGGTGGGTCACGGCGGTGCTCTCTTCGCTCACGAGTGGTCGGCTCAGTCGAGGGTATCCGCCCCTCGTGACCCTCCCGTGGACTCCTGCCGCTTGCGACTTCTTAGGCCGGGCAGCCTCATGACCATCGGTTTGGTTTGAGAGACCCAAACTTCTCCTTATAATCGGAACCCACAGTTCCCACACAGGAGGCCACCCCGTGACAACGTTCTCCGGGCGCCGGACCCGCGTCCTGGCCGCCACCACCGCCACGGCCGGGCTGGTGCTCGTGGCCGCCTGCACGTCCAGCGGCAACGGCGGCAGCGGCAGCAAGACCGCCGCCGGCGGGGTCCAGCTCGTCAAGGCCGGTCAGCTCACCACCTGCACCCATCTGCCCTACCCGCCGTTCCAGTCGGAGATCGACGGCAAGGTGCAGGGCTTCGACGTGTCGATGATCGACCTCGTCGCCAAGGACCTCGGGGTGAAGCAGCAGATCCTCGACACGCCCTTCGAGAACTTCAAGACCGGCGCCTTCCTCAACTCCGGCGAGTGCGACCTGGCGGCGGCCGGCATGACCATCACCGCCGAGCGCAAGAAGAACGTCGACTTCTCCGACCCCTACTTCGACGCCACCCAGGCCCTGCTCGTCGACAAGAACAGCGGCATCACCTCGCTCGCCGACGCGAAGGCGAAGAAGGTCAAGCTCGGCGCCCAGGCGCAGACCACCGGCGAGGACTACGCCAAGAAGCAGGGCTTCGACCCGGTCTCCTTCGAGTCCTCCGACGCCGTCCTCAACGGTCTGCGCACCGGCCAGGTCAAGGCCGTCGTCATCGACTACCCGGTCGTTCAGGGCTGGCTGAAGGACAAGGCCAACGCGAACGCCTTCAAGCTCGCCGGCCAGATCAACACCGGTGAGCAGTACGGCTTCACGGTGAAGAAGGGCAACACCAAGCTCCTCGCCGCCGTCAACAAGGCGATCAAGAACGCGAAGGCCGACGGCACGTACAAGAAGCTGTACGAGAAGTGGATCGGTCCCTACGACGCCGCCGCGGCCTCCCCGTCCGCCTCATGACCGCCACCGACGTACCGCTCCAGCCGAAGAAGAAGGGGCTGACCCGGCGTCAGAAGCGCAGCCTGTCGCGGGGAGTCCAGTACGTCGTCTTCGTCGCCGCCGTGATCGCCTTCGCGGTCTCGGCGGACTGGGGGCGGCTGAAGAACCAGTTCGCGCAGGGCAGCATCGCCAAGCAGATGTTCCCGGACGTCATCACGCTGGCGTTGAAGAACACCGTGCTGTACACGCTGTCCGGGTTCGTGGTGGGGCTGGCGCTGGGCATGGTCATCGCCCTGATGCGGCTGTCCTCCGTGGGGCCGTACCGGTGGCTCGCCGGCGTCTACATCGAGATCTTCCGCGGTCTGCCGGCGCTGCTGATCTTCATCTTCATCGGGGTCGCCGTCCCGCTCGCCTTCCCGGGCACGGAGATCGTCGGTGGCACCTACGGGAAGGTGGCCCTGGCGCTCGGCCTGGTCGCCGCCGCCTACATGGCGGAGACCATCCGCGCCGGCATCCAGGCGGTGCCCAAGGGGCAGATGGAGGCGGCCCGTTCACTGGGCTTCTCGCCCGCCCGCGCGATGGTCTCGATCATCGTTCCGCAGGCGTTCCGCATCATCCTCCCGCCGCTGACCAACGAACTCGTCCTCCTCTTCAAGGACTCCTCGCTGGTGCTGTTCCTCGGCGTCACCCTGGAGGAGCGCGAACTGTCCAAGTACGGCCGCGACCTGGCCAGTACGACCGCCAACTCCACGCCCATCCTCGTCGCCGGCCTGTGCTACCTGCTGGTGACCATCCCGCTCGGCTTCGTCGTGCGCCGTATGGAGGCGAAGGCCCAGGAGGCCGTCAAATGAGCGAGCAGCTTCCCGCGGACGCTCCGGAGATCGACGTCCGGGGCCTGCACAAGTCGTTCGGCGACAACGAGGTGCTGCGCGGTATCGACCTCCAGATCCGGCAGGGCGAGGTCGTGTGCGTCATCGGCCCCTCCGGCTCCGGCAAGTCGACGCTGCTGCGGTGCGTGAACCTCCTGGAGGAGCCGACCAAGGGGCAGGTCTTCGTCGGCGGCACCGAACTCACCGATCCGGACGTCGACATCGACGCCGTACGCCGTCGTATCGGCATGGTCTTCCAGCAGTTCAACCTCTTCCCGCACCTGACGGTCACCGAGAACCTCACGCTGCCCCAGCGCCGGGTGCTGCGCCGGGACAAGGCGGCGGCCGCGAAGATCGCCGCCGAGAACCTGGAGCGGGTGGGACTGTCGGAGAAGGCGGACGCCTACCCCGCCTCCCTCTCCGGCGGGCAGCAGCAGCGGGTGGCGATCGCCCGCTCGCTGTCCATGGGGCCCGAGGTGATGCTCTTCGACGAGCCGACGTCGGCGCTCGACCCGGAGCTGGTCGGCGACGTCCTCGCGGTGATGCGCATGCTCGCCGACGAGGGCATGACCATGATGGTCGTCACCCACGAGATGACGTTCGCCCGCGAGGTCGCCGACCGGGTCGTCTTCATGGACGGCGGGGTGATCGTCGAGGACGGCAGCCCCGGACAGGTCATCGGCGCCCCGCGCCACGAGCGCACCCGCCACTTCCTCTCCCGGCTGCTCGATCCCGCGATGGCACAGGTGGAGGAGGAGACCTCGGACCAGGTGGGCGACAGCGGCTGACACGGGCGTACGAAACGGGGACATACATTCCCCTGTCGCTCACATGGCCGCAACCGCCATCATTCGGGCCATGACGACTCACGACGAGCCCACCGGCTTCGGCCCCGGCGCGCCCCTGGCCGCGCTGCCGGAGGACTGGGTGCGCTGCCTGGCCGTGGCCGCCCACCCGGACGACATCGAGTACGGGACGGCGTCGGCCGTGGCCCGCTGGACCGCGCAGGGCAAGCGGGTGACGTATCTGCTGGCCACGCGCGGCGAGGCGGGCATCGACGGACTCCATCCCGACCAGGCGGGGCCGCTGCGCGAGGCGGAGGAGCGCGCCGGAGCCCGCGAAGTGGGCGTGGAGACGGTCGAGTTCCTCGACCACCGGGACGGGACCGTCGAGTACGGCCCGGCCCTGCGCCGCGACATCGTGCGGGCGATCCGCCGCCACCGGCCCGAGGCGCTGGTCACGGGCGCCCGTACCGTGCGCATGATCGGCGGCCTGGTCAACCAGGCCGACCACCGCGCGGTGGGCCTCGCGGCGCTCGACGCGGCCCGGGACGCGGGCAACCGGTGGATCTTCCCCGAACTCGCCGACGAGGGCCTCGAACCCTGGGGTGGCGTGCGCTTCGTGTGCTTCGCCGGCGCCGAGCGGCCCAGCCACGGCGTGGACGTCTCCGGCGAGCCGCTGGAGCGGGGCATCGCCTCCCTGGCCGCCCACGCCGAGTACACCAAGGGGCTCGGCGCGGCGGGCTTCGAACCCCGGCCCTTCCTGACCTGGGCGGCCCGCCAGGGCGGCCCCGCGCTCGGCGTCGAGGCCGCCGTCCTGTTCGACGTGTACCCCCTGGCCTTCGAGGGACCGCCGCCGTGGGAACGGTGACGGACAGGTTTTAAGGTGCGGGGCATGAGCGAACACGCGGTGCTGCACGTGAAGGGCCGGATCCTGGCCGGGGCCGAGGACGTCCGGGACGAACTCTGGGTGATCGACGGCCGGATCTCCTACGACCGTCCCGCGGGCGCCCGCGACGTGAGGACCGTCGACGGCTGGGCCCTGCCCGGCCTGGTCGACGCCCACTGCCATGTCGGGCTCGGCCCGCACGGCCCGGTCCCCGAGGACGTGGCCGAGAAGCAGGCGCTGACCGACCGGGACGCGGGCACCCTGCTCATCCGCGACGCCGGCTCCCCCTCGGACACCCGCTGGGTCGACGACCGCGAGGACCTGCCGAAGATCGTCCGGGCCGGCCGGCACATCGCCCGCACCGGCCGATACATGCGCGGCTACGCCCACGAGATCGAGCCGGAGGACCTGGTCGAGTACGTCGCCCGGGAAGCCCGGCGCGGCGACGGCTGGGTCAAGCTGGTCGGGGACTGGATCGACCGCGGCCTCGGCGACCTGGCGCCCAGCTGGCCGCGGGACGCCGTCGAGGCCGCCATCGCCGAGGCCCACCGGCTCGGCGCCCGCGTCACCGCGCACTGCTTCGCCGAGAACTCCCTGCGGGACCTGGTCGAGGCCGGCATCGACTGCGTCGAGCACGCCACCGGACTGACCGACGACCTGATCCCGCTCTTCGTCGAGCGCGGCGTCGCCATCGTCCCCACCCTCGTCAACATCGCCACCTTCCCCGAGCTCGCGGCCGGCGGCGAGCGGAAGTACCCCGAGTGGGCCGCGCACATGCGCCGCCTGCACGAGCGCCGCTACGACACCGTGCGTGGCGCCTACGACGCCGGGATCCCGGTGTTCGTCGGCACCGACGCGGGCGGTCACCTCGCCCACGGGCTGGTGGCGGGCGAGGTCGCCGAGCTGGTCACCGCCGGCATCCCCGCCGTCGAGGCCCTGTCGGCCACCACCTGGGGCGCGCGGAAGTGGCTCGGGCGGCCGGGGCTGGAGGAGGGCGCGGCGGCCGACCTCGTGGTGTACGAGGACGATCCGCGGGCCGACGTACGAGTGCTGGCGGCACCGCGGCGGATCGTGCTGAACGGGCGGATCGTCGGCTGAAGCGTGGAACGCCTGTGCCCTGAGATTCGAAAACGGCCCACGAAGCACGGCCGTCGGTGACGGCGGCCGTGCCCGTGGGGCTCGGTGGGTGGCCGGCGTGATTGCGCACCGTGGCCCGGTCTCGCAGCACCGGTCGCGGCCGCTCCTCGCCGGGCTCGCCGGAGGCGACCCGCCGGGGCGTTGCCCACAACGGGCCCGTGCGGCACGGCCGTCGGGGTGTCGGCCGTGTCCGTGGGGCTCAGGGACCCGCCAGCGCCATCGCCCGGTCCAGGGCCTGCAGGAAGGAGTTGACCGTGGCACGGTCCCGCACGGCCAGCCGCAGCCACTCCTCGCCGAGCCCCGGGAAGGTGTCCCCCCGGCGCACGGCATAGCCGAGGTCCCGCAGATGCCTGCGGACGGCTCCCGCCCTCGGCAGCCGGACGAGGACGAAGGGACCCTCGGCGGGCTCCGCCACCCGCAGCCCGTCCGCGGCGAACTCGCGCAGTCCCGCCACGAGATGGGCCCGGTCGGCGGCGATCCGGTGCGCCGCGTGCGCGGCCTCCGCGAGGGCCTGCGAGCCCACGCAGGCCTCCGCGGCGGCCAGCGCCGGGGTGGAGACCGGCCACAGCGGCTGAGCCCGCTCCAGGTCGGCGATCGTCTCCGGGGCGGCGAGGACGTAGCCGATGCGCAACCCGGCCAGACCCCAGGTCTTGGTGAGGCTGCGCAGGACGACGAGACCGGGCACGTCCGTCCGGCCCGCCAGCGCCTCCCGCTCGCCCGGCACCGCGTCCATGAACGCCTCGTCCACCACCAGAGTCCGCCCGGGGCGCGCGAGTGCGGCGACGGAGGCGGCGGGGTGGAGGACCGACGTCGGGTTCGTCGGGTTGCCGATCACCACCAGGTCGGCGTCCTCGGGGACGGCCGCCGCGTCGAGCCGGAAGCCGTCCTCCTCGCGCAGCAGCACCCGGTCCACCGTGTGCCCGGCGTCCCGCAGCGCCGCCTCCGGCTCGGTGAACTGCGGGTGCACCACCACCGGCCGGCGCACCTTCAGGGCGCGCGCCAGCAGCACGAACGCCTCCGCGGCGCCCGCGGTGAGCAGCACGCGCTCCACCGGCAGCCCGTGCCGTGCCGCCACCGCTGCCCGCGCGGCCCGCCCGTCGGGGTAGGCCGCGAGCGAGCCGAGCGACCCGGCGATCCGCTCCCGCAGCCAGGCCGGCGGCGTGTCCGCGCGGACGTTGACGGCGAGGTCGACCAGCGCGGCGCCGCCGTCCCGTACCTCGGCGTCGCCGTGGTGCCGCAGATCGTGCCCGGCGCCGTCCTCAGTGCGCATGGGCGTGACCGCCGTGATGGTGCCCGTGGTGGTGATGGTGGCCGTCGTCGTCGGGGTGGAAGTGCGGCTGCTGCGGCTGACCGACCTTGTCCTCGAAACCGGGCAGCGCGATGCGGTACACGCACGAGTCGCAGTTCATGCGCAGATCGCCCCGCACGGCCTCCCGGTACCGCTCCATGACGAGGTCGAGGAGCTCCGGCTCCGGGCCGATGACCTCGGCCGACCGCACCTCGATCTCCGGGTGCGCGGCCGCCCAGCCCTCGGTCTGCTCCTTCACCCGGTCCGGAAGGATGCCGGTGAACAGGAAGTAGGGCAGCACGACGATCCTGCGCGCCCCGAGCTTCAGGCACCGGTCGAGGCCGCTGGGCACGTCCGGCGCCGCCAGCGACACGAACGCCGTCTCCACGCCCGCGTACCCGCGCCCCTCCCACAGCAGCCGGGCCGCCTTGTGCACCTCGGCGTTGGCGTCGGGGTCCGTGGAGCCGCGGCCGACCAGCAGCACGGTCACGTCGGCCCGGTCCTCGGGGGTGCGGGGGCCCCCGCCCAGCGCCTCGTCCAGCCGCCGCTCCAGGACCGACAGCAGCGCGGGGTGCGGGCCCAGGGGGCGGCCGTAGGTGTACGAGATCCCCGGGTGCCGTTCCTTCTCCCGGGACAGCGCCGCCGGGATGTCCCCCTTGGCGTGGCCGGCGGACACCAGCATCAGCGGGACGGCGGCGAACCGGCGCACGCCCCGCTCCACCAGTTCGGCGACCGCGTCGCCCAGCGGCGGCGGCGACAGCTCGATGAAGCCGCCCGCGACGGGCAGTTCGGGGTGGCGGCGGCCGAGCTCCCGCACGAAGTCGCGGAACGCCTCGGCCCCGGCCTCGTCCCGGGTGCCGTGACCGGCGATGAGCAGGGCGGGCGGCGGGGTGGTCACGATGTCTCCTCGGACGGTGAAGTGGGGTGGTACAGCAGGGCGTTGAGCGCGGCGGAGGCGACCGCCGAACCGCCCTTCTCGGACACGTTGCTCACGGCGGGCAGCCCGCTCTCGCGCAGCGCGGCCTTGGACTCGACCGCGCCGACGAAGCCGACGGGCAGTCCGATGACGAGCGCCGGGTCGGCGTCCAGGGTCAGCAGCTCCTCCAGCGCGGTCGGCGCGTTGCCGATCACCCAGATCGCGCCCGGGCCGACCTGCTCGTGGGCGAGCCGGATCGCGTGTGCCGAGCGGGTCAGCCCCGGACCGGCGACGGCGTCCCGGAGCCGGCAGACGGTCTCGCGCCGGGTGATCCCGGCGGCCACCATCTCGACGTCGACGACCACCGGCGCACCGGCGTGCAGCGTGGCGTGCGCCCTCGCCAACTCGCCCTCGTCCATGACGAGATCGGTGGCGTAGTCGAGGTCGGCGGCCGAGTGGACGACCCGCTCGACCACGGCCCGGGTCAGCGGCGGGAAGTGCGAGGTGTCCAGGCGGGCGCGCAGCCGCCGGTAGGACTCCACCTCGATCGGGTGGATCACACGGTTCACTTCGGCTCCTCCTGCCAGCGGTAGCCGCGCGGCGTCACCATGCGCCCGGCGATCTCGCGGGTCGCCGTGTTGCCCACGGTCACGACCGTCATCATGTCGACCGTCGCCGGGTCCAGGTCGGCCAGTGTCGTCACCCGGGCGGACTCGTCCGGGCGGGAGGCGTTGCGTACGACACCGACCGGCGTCGCCGGCTCGCGGTGCCCGGCGAGGATCGCCAGCGCCTTCGGCAGCTGCCAGTCCCGGCCCCGCGAGCGCGGGTTGTAGAACGTGACCACGAGGTCCGCCTCGGCCGCCGCGCGCACCCGCCGCTCGATGACCTCCCAGGGGGTGTGCAGGTCGGAGAGGCTGATGGACACATGGTCGTGGCCGAGGGGCGCCCCGAGGAGCGCCCCGGCCGCGAGCGCGGCGGTGACACCGGGCACGCCGACCACGTCGATGTCGTCGGACGCCTCGGCCAGCGCGGGCGAGGCCATGGCGTACACGCCGGCGTCCCCACTGCCGATCAGCGCCACGGCCTGCCCCTTACGGGCCTCCGCGACCGCGGTACGGGCGCGCTCCTCCTCGGCGCCCAGCCCCGACTCCAGGATCCGGGTGCCGGGCCGCAGCAGGTCGCGGATCTGGTCGACGTACTGGTCGAGGCCGACCAGCACGGAGGCGCGCCGCAGTTCGGCCTCGGCACGCGGGGTGAGCAGGTCACGGGCGCCGGGGCCGAGCCCCACGACCGCGAGCCGGCCGCGCGCGGGGCGCCGTACGACCGCACAGGTCGCCATCGCCGGACTGGCCGCGGACTTGCGCTTGGGGACGAGGAGTTCGCCTCCTCGCACGAGGGCCGCCGCCTCGGCGACCGACGGGGTGCCGACCGCCGCGAGGGGGG
The DNA here is from genome assembly GCF_050214755.1 of Streptomyces sp. C1-1. Taxonomy (NCBI): domain Bacteria; kingdom Bacillati; phylum Actinomycetota; class Actinomycetes; order Kitasatosporales; family Streptomycetaceae; genus Streptomyces; species Streptomyces sp. C1-1. Next base: position 7,661,763 of record NZ_CP189826.1, read on the forward strand.
CCGCGGACGGGTTGGGCACGTCGACCGCCGCCAACTCCTCGGCGGAGTACGTCACCAGGGGCACGCCCAGCCGCTCGGCCGCCCGCACGATCCCCGGCTCGTCGGCCTTGGCGTCGACGGTGGCCAGTTCGGCGAGCGAGGCGGGGGACAGGCCCGCGTCCCGCAGGGCGCCCTCGACCAGCTCCAGTACCTCCTCGACCGGCGCCCCCCTGGAGGCGCCGACGCCGACGACGAGGGAGGGCGGCCGCAGTACGACCTCGCGCTCGCCGGGCTCGACGGCCCGGTCGGTCACCCGGATCGTGTACGCACCCTGCGCGGCGACCGGCAGCGCGGGCAGCGGCCAGTTCGACTCCGCTTCCAGGGCGACCGGTTCGCCGTCGAGCAGCGCCCGCGACACGGCCGCGACGGCCCCTTCCACCGGCAGCCCGAGCGTGTCCAGACCGGCCAGTCCGACCGCGTCCGTGGCCGTGGTCACCACGGGCTCGGCCCCCAGCAACTCCGCTACCTCGCGGGCGAGTTCATTGGCGCCGCCGCCGTGGCCGCCGACCAGCGACACGGCGAACCGCCCGCCCTCGTCGACGCACACCACACCGGGGTCGGTCGTCTTGTCGCCCAGCAGCGGTGCGATCAGCCGTACGACCGCCCCCGTGGCCAGGAAGCACACCAGCTGTTCGCACTCCGCGAACGCGGCCCGTACGGCGTCCCCGACGGGACCCTCGTACACGCGCGTGCGGTCCGGCCGGGCAGCGGCCAGCCGGTCGCGTGCCGCCGCCCCCGCCGCGGTGGCGGAAATGAGGCCGATCACTGGGCAACTCCTTCGTCAGACACGGGGGTTCTGGCCCCCCACAGCAGAAACACGGGGTTGGTCGCCGCGAGCCGGGTGACGTCCCCCGGCAGCGGCGCGAGCCGCGACGACTGCAGCAGCACGCCGTCGCAGTCGAACCCGGCACCGGTCAGCGCCTCGCGCGCGGCCGGTACGCGGTCCAGCGCGGCCACGGCGACCACGACCGTCCGCCGGGCGCGCCGGGCGCACGCGGCGACGACAGCGGGCAGAGCGGCTCCGCCGCCGCCGACGAACACGGCGTCCGGGTCGTCGAGTCCGGACAGCGCGTCCGGCGCAGTGCCGTGCACGACCTCCACGTCCACGCCATGGGCGGCGGCGTTGGCCCGGATCCGTTCGACGCCGTCCGGGCTCTTCTCGACGGCGGTGACGGCGGCACCGAACCGGGCGCACTCGACGGCCACCGAGCCGGAGCCCGCGCCGACGTCCCACACCAGGTCGCCGAGGCGCGGCCCGAGCCGGGCGAGCGCGAGGGCCCGTACCTCGAACTTGGTGATCATCGAGTCCCGGTGCGTGAACGCGCCCTCGTCCAGAGCCCACAGCTCCGGCCCGGCCGGCGCGCCGGCGACGGTCCGCACCCCACCCGTCGCGCGCGTCTCGTCGAGGCACAGCACCACGCTGACGTCCGGCCCCCAGTCCCGTCCGGCGGCCTCGGCGGGCGTCACCCGCTCCACCCGCTCGGCCCCGGAACCGAGCGCGGAGGCGACGACCAGGACCCGGGCGCTGCCGCGCAGCGCCGCCCCCAGTTCGGCCGGCCCGCTGCCCGGCCCCGTCAGCACGGCCACCTTCGGCCGCGCCCGGCACACGTTCACCGCCGTACGCAGCGCCCGGCCGTGCGCGCTGACGACGACCGCGTCGTCCCACGTCAGCCCGGCCCGGGCGAACGCGGCGGCGACGGACGACACCCCGGGGCGCACGTCCAGCCGCCCGGACCCGAACCGCTCGGCCAGCACCCGCACGATCCCGAAGAACCCGGGATCGCCGGAGGCCAGCACGACCACCCGGCCGCCCTTGTCCAGGTGCCGCTCGACGACGTCCAGGGCGGGCGCCAGCGGACCGAGGACGACCTGCTCGGCGTCCGGCGGCACCGGCGCGGCGGCCAGGTGGCGCCGCCCGCCGACGACCAGCCCCGCGCCGGCCAGCACGTCGGCGGGGACCGGTGCGCCCGTCCCCGTGCCGACGACCGTGATCGGGCCGCTCACGTACTCGCCCCGCGCTCGCGCAGGGCCCGGCGGGCCTCCGGGTCGGCCTTGCGGAAGCCGTGGAAGTGACCGGGGTGGTACAGGTGCGAGCGGGTGCCCTCGGCGTCCAGCGCCGGGCCGACCAGGAACAGGGTGTGCTTCCAGAGCTTGTGCTCCTTGACCGTCTCCTCCAGGGTGCCGATGGTGCAGCGCACCAGCAGCTCCTCCGGCCAGGTCGCCTGGTAGGCGACGACGACCGGCGTGGACGTCGGATAGCCGCCCTCCAGCAGCTCCCGCACCAGCTGCCCGCTGCGGGCGGCCGACAGGAACAGCGCCATGGTGGTGCCGTGCCGGGCGAACTCCCGCACCTCCTCGCCGGGCGGCATCGGCGTCTTGCCGCCGCCGAGCCGGGTGAGGATCACGGACTGGGCGACCTCGGGGATGGTCAGCTCGCGCTGGGCGAGCGCGGCGACGGCGGAGAACGCGGAGACACCGGGGACGACCTCGGTGGCGATGCCGATCCGGGCGCACCGGTCGAGCTGCTCCTGGGTGCCGCCCCACAGGGCCGGGTCGCCGGAGTGGATACGGGCGACGCGCAGCCCCTCGGCACGGGCCCGCTCGTAGACGGCGACGACGTCCTCCAGGGACATGGTCGCCGAGTCGAGGATCTCCGCGTCCTCGCGCGCGTGCTCGAGGACCTCCGCCTGCACCAGGCTCGCCGCCCAGATCACGACGTCGGCCTCGGCGATGGCGCGCGCGGCACGGAACGTCAGCAGGTCGGCGGCGCCGGGGCCGGCACCGACGAAGGTCACCTTGCCGGTGGAGGCATCGGCCATGAAAATCGGTCCTCTCATGAACAACTCGTACAAAACGTCTTACGCGGGGGGCCGTCGAGGCCGCAGGATGTGCGAAAACGGCCGTTGATCGGATAACAAGGCCCCATGGCGGTCTTCGTCGCGCTGTGCGCGTTCCTGATGACGCTGGTCGGTGGGTGGACGGCACAGCGGGTCACCGACCGTCGCCATCTCGTCCTGGGACTGGCCGGCGGACTGATGCTGGGCGTGGTCGGCCTGGACCTGCTGCCGGAGGCACTGCGGGCGGCGGGCGACGAGGTCTTCGGCGTACCGGCGGCCCTGCTGCTGTTCGTGGCCGGCTTCCTGCTGGCCCATCTTGTGGAGCGCACCCTCGCCGGCCGCCAGGCGTCCCACGGCGGCGACGAGGCGCACGACCACCGGGCGCCCGAGGTGGGCCTGACGGCGGCGGCCGCCATGGTCGGCCACAGCGCGATGGACGGTGTGGCCATCGGCGCGGCCTTCCAGGTGGGCGGCGGCATGGGCGCGGCGGTCGCGCTCGCCGTCATCGCCCACGACTTCGCGGACGGCTTCAACACGTACACGATCACCAGCCTGTACGGGAACGCCCGCCGCAGGGCCCTGGGCATGCTGTTCGCGGACGCGGCGGCCCCGGTGGTCGGCGCGGCCTCCACGGCCTTCGTGACCATCCCGGAGGGCCTGCTCGGCGGCTATCTGGGCCTGTTCGGCGGCGTACTGCTCTACCTCGCCGCCGCCGAGATCCTGCCCGAGGCGCACCACGAACACCCCGCCCGCTCGACCCTGCTGTGCACGGTCGCGGGCGCGCTGTTCATCTGGCTCGTGGTCGGGCTCGCCGGCTGAGCCGGGCACCTCGCGCGGTCTCACAGCTTGCCGCCCCGCCCGCCCTCGCGCCGGGCGGGCGCGATGAGTGTCGACAGGTACGGCAGCGGCGCCCCGTCGAGGTCGGCTGCCGCCCGGATCGACTCGCTCTCCAGCCCGAGCGCCGCCCCCCACACCGCGCCCTCGAGCCGCCCGGTCTCCCGCAGCGCCTCGGCGACCTCGGCCGCGTGCCGGCCGAACTTGTAGGCGACGACGGTGCCGGGCCCGTTCAGGGCGTCCTTGAGGACGGCCGCCCCCGCGGTGACGGGGACCAGTGTCAGCGGCTCGGTGCCCTCGGTCAGCACGGCCCCCGACCGCGCCGCGAGGTCCTGCATGGCGGTGATGCCGGGCACGGTCTCCACCACCGTCCCCGCGACCAGCGCGGCGACGGTCTGCGCGAGGTAGGTGAAGGTGGAGTACACGTTGGGGTCGCCGATGGTGGCGAAGGCGACGCTCCCGTGCTCCCGCAGCAGCCCGGCGACCCGCTCCCCGGCCGCGTCCCAGGCGGCCTCCCGCCGTCCCCGGTCACTGCGCTCGTTGAGCGCGAACACGACCCGTACGACCTTCTCCTCGGGCACGTAGTGCAGCACGGTCGCCTCGGCGCGTCCGCGCTCCCCGGTGTCCATGACGGGCACGACGACCACACCGGCGGCCCGCAGCGCGTTGACGCCCTTGACGGTCACCAGCTCGGGGTCGCCGGGCCCCACTCCCACTCCGGTCAGCCTGCTGCTCATGACGTCCGGCACCTCTCCACGAACCGACGGGCGACACCGGGCAGCGACGCCCAGTGCGTGTGCAGATAGCTCGCGTGCACACCTTGTTGTACGAAACCTTCGACGCGCCGCTCGGGGCCGCGCACCCCCCACGCCGGAGCCGTCCCCGCGCCCGGGTCCACGACGGTCCGGTGGAACTCGTGCCCCCGCATCCGCGTCCCGGCGACGGCCAGCGCGCTGTCGCCGACGGCGACGGCGTCGCGGTACCCGAGAGTCAGCCGCTCGCTCATCCGCGCGGTCGCGTCCAGCACCCCGCACATGGGCAGCCCGTCCAGCTCCCGGCACAGATACAGCAGCCCGGCACACTCGGCGGCGACGGGCGCCCCGCTCCCGGCGAGGTCGGCGACGGCCTTCCGCAACGGTTCGTTGGCGGACAGCTCGGCGGCGTACACCTCGGGAAACCCGCCACCGATCACCAACCCTGCCGTCCCGACCGGCAGTTGCTCGTCGCGCAGAGGATCGAAGACGACGACCTCGGCACCGGCCGCGGTGAGCAGCTCGGTGTGCTCGGCGTAGGAGAACGTGAACGCGCTGCCGCCGGCCACGGCAACCCTCAGCCCGTCCGGCGTTTGAGGACGAGGCCCTTCGGACCGAAGGGGTTCTGGGGGCCGAAGGGCTTCTGGGCGCGCAGCCCCCACAACCTCAGCCGCGTCCCACGCCGCACACGACAACGCCCCCGCACTCCGCGCCAGCGCCAACAGCGCCTCCAGGTCACAGCCTCGCTCGACCTGCGCCCGCATCGCCTCCACGGCCTCCACCGCGGCAGCGCCCCGCTCCGCGACCGGCACCAGCCCCAGGTGCCGTGACGGCGTTTCCACCGGCGCGGCCCGCCGCAGCACCCCCAGCACCGGCACCCCGGCCGCGTCCAGCGCCTCCCGCAGCAGCGCCTGGTGCCGGTCGGAGGCCACCTTGTTGAGGATCACGCCCCCGACCCGGACCTCCGGGTCCCACGACGCGAACCCGTGCACCAGCGCCGCCACCGACCGCGACTGCGACGACGCGTCGACCACCAGCACCACAGGCGCCCGCAGCAGCTTGGCGACATGCGCCGTGGACGCCAGCTCGCCCTCGCCCGCAGCCCCGTCGTACATCCCCATGACACCCTCGACGACCGCGAGGTCGCACCCGCGGGCGCCGTGCGCGAACAGCGGCCCGACCAGCTCCGGCCCGCACAGGTACGCGTCGAGGTTCCGTCCCACCCGCCCGGTCGCGAGCGCGTGGTACCCGGGGTCGATGTAGTCCGGCCCGACCTTGTGCGGGGACACGGCGAGCCCCCGCGCGGCGAACGCGGCCATCAACCCCGTGGCGACGGTGGTCTTGCCGCTGCCCGAGGAAGGCGCCGCGACGACCAGCCGTGGAACGGAACCTGTCACCACTCGATGCCCCTCTGGCCCTTCTGGCCCGCGTCCATCGGGTGCTTGACCTTCGACATGTCCGTCACCAGGTCGGCGAGGTCGACGAGCTTCTCCGGCGCGTTCCGTCCGGTGATCACGACATGCTGGGTCCCGGGCCGCTCCCGCAGCACCTCGATCACCTCGTCGGTGTCGACCCACCCCCAGTGCATGGGGTAGGCGAACTCGTCCAGCACGTACAGCCGGTACGTCTCGGCGGCCAGGTCCCGCTTGACCTGCTCCCAGCCCTCGCGGGCCTTCTCCTCGTTGTCCATCTGGGCGTCCCGCTGGACCCAGGACCAGCCCTCGCCCATCTTGTGCCAGTCGACGGACCCGCCCTCACCGCTGGCGCCGAGCACCCGCAGCGCGTTCTCCTCGCCGACCTTCCACTTGGCCGACTTCACGAACTGGAACACCCCGATCGGCCACCCCTGGTTCCAGGCGCGCAGCGCGAGCCCGAACGCGGCGGTCGACTTGCCCTTGCCGATCCCCGTGTGCACGACGACCAGCGGCCGGTTACGGCGCTGACGCGTCGTCAGCCCGTCGTCCGGCACCACACTCGGCTGTCCCTGCGGCATTACGCGGCCCTCCTCTGTACGTCCTTCACCAGCCCGGCGATGCTGTCCGCCCGCAGTTCGTCGAGCGTCACCGCCGTCCCGCCCAGCTCACCGGCGAGCTGCCCGGCCAGCCCCAGCCGCACCGGCCCGGACTCGCAGTCGACGACCACGCAGGCCACCCCGTCGGCGGCGAAGAGCCGCGCGGCGCGCCCGGCGAGGGCGACCGGCTCGGGGCCGCCCGTGGCGCGCCCGTCCGTGACCACGACCACCAGCGGCCGCCGCGCGGGATCCCGCAGCCGCTCCACCCGCAGCACGTCATGGGCCTTGAGCAGCCCGGCGGCGAGCGGGGTCCGCCCGCCCGTCGGCAGCGACTCCAGCCGGGCCGCCGCCGCGTCCACGGACGAGGTCGGCGGCAGCGCCACCTCCGCGGCCGACCCGCGGAACGTCACCAGCCCCACCTTGTCCCGCCGCTGGTAGGCGTCCAGCAGCAGCGACAGCACGGCGCCCTTCACGGCGCTCATGCGCTGCCGCGCCGCCATCGACCCGGAGGCGTCGACCACGAACAGCACCAGGTTGCCCTCGCGCCCCTCCCGCGTCGCCTGCCGCAGATCGTCCCGCCGGACCACGAGCCCGGGCCCCGACCGCCCTCGCGCCCGCTGATGAGGTGCCGCGGCCTGCACGGTCGCCGCCAGGTGCAGCTTGGTGAGCGTCCCCCGGGGCCGCCGGGCCCCGGTCGTGCGCCCGTGCTCGGTCCGCGCCCGCGACCGCCGTCCCGCGGCACCCTCACCGATCCCGGGCACGCTCAGCACCTTGGTGCGGAAGGGTTCGGCGGCCCGTACCGCGGACTGCTCGCCGCCGCCGGAGGCCTGCGGTGCGCCCTCGGCCTCTCCGGCCTCGGGGCGCGCGCCGGTCTCGCCGTCCTGCGGTCCGTCGTCCGGTGACGGCTGCCCGCCGCCCCCGCCCGGTCCGCCGCCGTCCGGGTCGGGATCGTCGTCGCCCTCGCCGAACTCCTCCAGCGTCTGGTCGAGCTTGTCCTCGTCCAGGCCGGGCGCGTCGAAGGGGTTGCGCCGCCTGCGGTGCGGCAGCGCCAGCAGCGCCGCCTGCCGGACGTCCTCGGCGAGCACGTCCGTCCGCCCGGCCCACGCGGCCAGCGCGGTCGCGGTGCGCGCCATCACGATGTCGGCCCGCATGCCGTCCACCTCGAAGGCTGCACAGGTCGCCGCGATCTGCCTGAGCGCCCCGTCGCCCAGCCGCACCGACGGCAGCAACTCCCGTGCCGCAACGATCCGTTGACGTACGGAGGTCTCCTCGTCCGCCCAACGCGCCGCGAAACCGGCCGGGTCGTCGTCGTAGGCGAGCCTGCGCCGGACGACCTCCACCCGCTGGTCCGGCTCCCGCGAGGCCGCGACCTCGACGGTCAGCCCGAAGCGGTCGAGCAACTGCGGCCGCAGTTCGCCCTCTTCGGGGTTCATGGTGCCCACGAGGAGGAAGCGGGCGGCGTGCCGCACGGACACACCCTCGCGCTCCACGTACGACGCGCCCATCGCGGCCGCGTCCAGCAGCAGGTCGACGAGGTGGTCGTGGAGCAGGTTGACCTCGTCGACGTAGAGGATCCCGCGGTGGGCTTCGGCGAGGAGGCCGGGCTCGAAGGCCTTCACGCCCTCCGCGAGCGCCCGTTCGATGTCGAGGGCGCCGACGAGACGGTCCTCGGAGGCGCCGACCGGCAGCTCCACCATGCGGGCCGGGCGCCGGGCCCCCGGTCCGGGCTCGTGCGGTCCGTCCGGGCAGGACGGGTCCGGTGCCGCCGGGTCGCAGGAGAAACGGCAGCCGGGCACGACGGCCACCTCCGGCAGCAGCGCCGAAAGGGCCCGCACGGCCGTCGACTTGGCGGTGCCCTTCTCGCCGCGCACCAGCACACCGCCGACCGCCGGGGAGACGGCGTTCAGCAGCAGCGCCAGGCGCAGGTCGTCCTGGCCGACGACCGCGGTAAAGGGGAAGGGGGTGGTCACTGGTCGCCCTCCAAGTCGCCTTCCAGCTCCAGATAGGTCGCGCGCAGCCGCTCCAGCGTCTCGGCGTCCGGCTCGGCCCACAGGCCGCGCTCGGCCGCCTCCAGCAGCCGTTCGGTGATGCCGCGCAGCGCCCACGGGTTGGACTGCTTCATGAACTCCCGGTTCTCCGGGGCGAAGACGTACTCGGCGCTGAGCTTCTCGTACATCCAGTCGTCCACGACCCCGGCCGTGGCGTCGTACCCGAACAGGTAGTCCACGGTCGCCGCCATCTCGAAGGCGCCCTTGTAGCCGTGCCGGCGCATGGCCGCCATCCAGCGCGGGTTGACCACGCGGGCACGGAAGACCCGGTGGGTCTCCTCGCCGAGCGTGCGCGTCTTGATCTGGTCGGGGGTGGCGGAGTCGCCGACGTACGCCTCGGGGCTCTCGCCGGTCAGATGCCGCACCATGGCGACCATGCCGCCGTGGTACTGGAAGTAGTCGTCGGCGTCGACGAGGTCGTGCTCGCGGGTGTCGACGTTCTTGGCGGCGACGTTGATCCGCCGGAACGCCGTCTCCATGTCCCCGCGCGCCGCCCGCCCGTCGAGCCCGCGCCCGTAGGCGTAACCGCCCCACACCGCGTACACCTCGGCGAGGTCGGCGTCGGAACGCCAGTTGCGGGCGTCGATCAGCGGCAGCAGACCGGCGCCGTACGCGCCCGGCTTGGAACCGAAGATACGGGCGGTGGCCCGGCGCCGGTCGCCGTGTCCGGCGGTGTCCTCGTCGGCGTGCGCCTTCACGAAGTTGCGCTCGGCGGGCTCGTCCAGCTCCGCGACCGTGCGCACGGCGTCGTCGATCAGCCCGACCACGTGCGGGAAGGCGTCCCGGAAGAACCCGGAGATGCGGACCGTGACGTCGACGCGCGGCCTGCCGAGTTCGGCGAGGGGCACCACCTCGAAGCCCGTCACCCGGCGCGAGGCGTCGTCCCACACCGGCCGGCAGCCCAGCAGCGCCAGGATCTCGGCGATGTCGTCGCCCTGGGTGCGCATCGCGGACGTGCCCCACACCGTCAGCCCGACGGACTTCGGGTACTCACCGGTGTCCTGCAGATAGCGCTGGACGAGCGAGTCGGCGAGCGACTGCCCGACCTCCCAACTGAGCCGCGACGGAATGGCCTTGGGGTCGACGGAGTAGAAGTTGCGGCCGGTCGGCAGCACGTTGACGAGACCGCGGGTCGGCGAGCCGGAGGGGCCCGCCGGGACGTAACCGCCGTCGAGCGCCTTGAGGATGTGACCGATCTCGTCGGTGGTGCGGGCGAGCCGCGGGACCACCTCGGTGCAGGCGAACTCCAACACGGCCACCGCCTCCGGGAGTTCCTCACCGAGGACGTCACGCACCAGGGCACCGCTCTCGGCGGCGGCCCACCCCCGCTCCTCCATCCCCTCCGCGATCCGCCGGCACAGCTGCTCCAGCAGGTCGATCGCGTCGGCGGCCGTACGGGAGGGCCCCTCCACGAGATCCGTCAGCTCCACCGGCACCTTCACCGGCGCACCGGGCTCGGCCAGCAACTCCTTCTCCACCAGCCCGAAACGAGCGGCGAGACAGGCCCTGAGCCCCGGCAGCGCGTTGGCCTGCCCGCCCCACACCTGCGAGGCGCGCAGCACGGCGAGCACGAGATTGACCCGCGGTTCACCGACCGGACCGCCGCCGAGGATGTGCAGACCGTCTCTGATCTGCACGTCCTTGATCTCGCACAGATAGCCGTCGATGTGCATGACGAACTCGTCGAACGCCTCGTCGTCCGGCTGCTCGTCCACGTGCAGGTCGTGGTGGAGCTCGGCAGCCTTGACCAGGGTCCAGATCTGCGCGCGGACCGCGGGCGCCTTGGTCGGGTCGAGGTCGGAGACGAGCGCGTACTCGTCGAGCAGCTGCTCCAGCTTCGCCAGGTCGCCGTAGGTGTCCGCGCGGGCCATCGGCGGCACGAGGTGGTCGACGACCGTGGCGTGCCCGCGCCGCTTGGCCTGGGTGCCCTCGCCGGGGTCGTTGACGATGAAGGGGTAGATCAGCGGGAGTTCACCGAGGACGGCGTCCGGAGCGCAACCGCCGCTCAGGCCGAGTCCCTTGCCCGGCAGCCACTCCATCGTGCCGTGCTTGCCCATGTGGACGACGGCGTCGGCGCCGAAGGAGTTCTCCAGCCACCGGTAGGCGGCCATGTAGTGGTGCGACGGCGGCATGTCGGGGTCGTGGTAGATCGCGATCGGGTTCTCGCCGAAGCCGCGCGGCGGCTGGATCATCACGACGACGTTCCCGAACTGCAGGGAGGCGAGGACGATGTCGTCCCCGTCGACGTACAGGTTGCCCGGCGGCTCGCCCCACGCCTCCAGCATCCCGTCCCGCAGCTCCGGGTCGAGCTTGTCGAACCACGCCCGGTAGTCGGCGAGCGGCACGCGCGCGGGCGCGGACGCCAGCTGGTCCTCGGTCAGCCACTCGACGTCGTGCCCGCCGGCCTCGATCAGCCGGTGGATCAACTCGTCGCCGCCGGAAGGGTATTCGGTGAGCGAGTACCCGGCCTCCCGCAGTGCGTCCAGCACCCGCACCGCCGACGCCGGCGTGTCCAGTCCCACCGCGTTGCCGACTCGGGAGTGCTTCGTCGGATACGCCGTGAAGACCAGCGCCAGCTTCTTGTCGGCGTTCGGCTTGTGCTTCAGCCGGGCGTGCCGCACGGCGATCCCGGCCACCCGCGCGGCCCGCTCGGGGTCGGCGACGTACACCGGGACGTCGTCGGGACCCTGCTCCTTGAAGGAGAAGGGCACCGTGATCAGCCGCCCGTCGAACTCCGGGATCGCGACCTGCATCGCCGCGTCCATGGGGGAGAGGGCGGCGTCGGACTCGTCCCAGGCCGCCCTGGACGACGTGAGGCAGAGTCCCTGCAGCACCGGCACGTCGAGGTCGGCGAGCGCCCCGATGTCCCAGGCCTCCTCGTCGCCGCCCGCCGAGGCCTGCGAGGCGTGCGTGCCGCCGGCGGCGAGGACGGTGGCCACGAGCGCGTCGGCCCCGCCGAGGATCTCGTACAGCCCGGGCTCCGCGTCGCGCAGCGAACCGCAGTACACGGGAAGGGCGTTGGCGCCGCGCGCCTCGATCGCCTGGCACAGGGTGTCCACGAAGGCGGTGTTGCCGCTGAGTTCATGGGCCCGGTAGAACAGCACGCCCACGGTCGGGCGGCCGTCAGCCCTTTCGTACGAGCCGTGGACCCCGTACCCCGGCATCTTCTGCGGCTCGACGAAGCCCTCGCCCGTCAGCAGCACGGTGTCGGACAGGAACCGCGCCAGCTCGGTCAGGTTGGCGGGGCCGCCCTCGACGAGGTACTTCAGCGCCTCGGCGACCACACCCGCAGGCACGGACGACTCGGCCATCAGCTCCGCGTCCGGCACGGCCTCTCCGCCGAGCAGCACGGTCGGAACGCCGGACGCCTTCAGCGCGGCCAGCCCGTCCTCCCACGCCCGTTTGCCGCCGAGCAGCCGTACGACGGCGAGGTCGGCGCCGTCGAGGAGTGCGGGCAGTTCCTCCGGCACGTCCACCCGCATCGGGTTGCCGATCCGGTAGTCGGCGCCGGTCGCGGCCCGCGCCGCCAACAGGTCCGTGTCGGCGGTCGACAACAACAACACAGTGCTCATGCGGGCGCTCCCGGTGGAATGAAAGGCAGTCCTTGCGGCGCGCCCGACTCGATGAGCCGCCACAGCGCGTCCGTGTCCGCGTGCTGTTCGATCAGGTCGCCGAGCCGGTCGAGCTGCTCCTCGCGCAGCGCGGCGAACGAGGTGTCGCCCGCCGGCACGAAACGGCGGCCCGCGGCGGCCGCCACCTCGCGCAGAAAGGCGCGCCGGAAACCGTCCGACTCCAGCGAACCGTGCCAGTGCGTGCCCCAGGTCTGGCCGACCCGGCAGCCGTCCAGGAAGGTCTCCCCGCCTTCGACGGAGGCGACCCCGTGATGGATCTCGTACCCCTCGACCCGCTCGCCGAGGGCCTCGCCCACCGGCCGGGTGAGGGTCTTCTCGCGGGCGAACCGCACCCGCACGGGCAGGACACCGAGGCCCTCCACGTGCCCGCGCCGGCTCTCCACCTCGTCCTCGATGTGCTCGCCGAGGATCTGGAAGCCGCCGCAGACACCGAGGATCGGGCGCTGTTCGGCGGCCCTGCGGCGCAGCGCGTCGGCGAGTCCCCGCTCGCGCAGCCACTCCAGGGCCCGTACGGTCCCGCGGGTCCCCGGGATCACGACCAGGTCCGCGTCCGCCAGCTCCTCGGGCCGGTCCACGAACCGCACGACGACCCCCGGTTCGGCGGCCAGCGCGTCGACGTCCGTGAAGTTGGACATCAGCGGGACCGCGCAGACCGCGACCCGCAGGACGTCCTCGCCCACCGGCGGGGCGGTGTTCGACTCCCGCACGGTTCCGCGCAGGGAGACCCGGAGCCCGTCCTCCTCGTCGATGCCGAGGCCGTGTCGGAAGGGCAGGACGCCGTACGTGCGCCGCCCGGTGAGCCCGTGCAGCATGTCCAGTCCCGGCTCCAGCAGGCCGACGTCCCCGCGGAACTTGTTGACCAGGAACCCGGCGACGAGCGCCTGGTCCTCGGGGGAGAGGAGCGCGACGGTCCCGAAGAAGGAGGCGAAGACGCCCCCGCGGTCGATGTCCCCGACCACGAGCACGGGCAGCCCGGCGTTGCGGGCGATGCCCATGTTCACGATGTCCGTGCGCCTGAGGTTGATCTCGGCCGGACTGCCCGCCCCCTCGCAGATCACCGCGTCATACGTGCCCCGCAGTTCGGCGAGACAGTCGAGAACGGTCCCCAGCAGCTTCTGCTGCCGGCCGCCGTGATAGCCCCGCGCGCTCAACTCGCCCACCGGCCGGCCCAACAGCACGACCTGACTGCTCTGCTCGCCTCCCGGCTTCAGCAGCACGGGGTTCATCTGCGCGGTCGGCTCGATCCGGCACGCCTGGGCCTGCATGGCCTGCGCCCGCCCGATCTCGGCGCCCTCGCGCGTCACGAACGAGTTGAGGGACATGTTCTGCGCCTTGAACGGCGCGACCTTGACGCCCTGTCGCACCAGCCAGCGGCAGATCCCCGCGGTGACGACGCTCTTGCCCGCGTCGGAGGTGGTCCCGGCGACGAGCAGTCCTCCGCCGCTCATGACGAACGCCCCTTCAGCAGGGCGCGCGCGCCGGCGCTCACGCCCAGCGCGAGCAACCCCACGCGCCGTGACAGCCGCACCGCCCGCTCGATGTCCCCGACCCGCACAGGCCGCCCCTCCCTGTTCAGCACGGGCCGGTGCTCGACCCGCCCTCCGTACGACAAGGTCCCGCCCAGGCGCACCCCGAGCGCGCCCGCGAACGAGGCCTCCACGGGCCCGGCGTTGGGGCTCGGGTGCCGGCCGGCGTCGGCGCGCCAGGCCCGTACCGCCCCCGCCGGATCGCCCCCGGCGACCGTCGCGAGCCCGGCCGTCAGCCTGGCCCCCGGCCAGCCGGCCACGTCGTCCAGCCGCGCCGAGGCCCACCCGTAGCGCCGGTACCGGGCCGACCTGTGCCCGACCATGGCGTCCAGCGTGTTGACGGCCCGGAAGCCGAGCAGCCCCGGCACCCCGCCGACGGCCCCCCACACCAGCGCCCCGACCACCGCGTCGGAGGTGTTCTCGGCGACCGACTCCACCACGGCCCGCGCGATCCCGTCGGCGTCCAGCGCCTGCGGATCCCGCCCGCACAGATGCGGCAGCCGCGCCCGGGCGGCCTCGACGTCCCCCGCCTCCAGCGCCCGCCCGACGGTGCGGGCCTCCCGTGCGAGCGAAGTACCGCCGACCACGGCCCAGGTGGCGGCGGCCGTCAGTGCGACGGAGGCGGCACGGGAGGGACGGACGAGCGACTGTGCCGCGGCACCGAGGGCCACGGCACCGCCCACGCACACGGCGGTGTGCAGCGCGCCCCACCCGCGGTGGTCGCGCCACAGAACTCTCTCGACGGCGCCGGCGGCACGCCCGAACACGGCGACCGGATGCCCGCGGCGGGGATCACCGAGGAGCTGGTCACCGAGGAGTCCGGCGGCGGCGCCGTACGCGAAGACGCGATCGGCCCGCACCGGCTCAGCCCGCCGAGGGGTCGGGCAGGGCCGGGGTGGTGAACCTCAACAGGCAGCCGCGCATGGCGATATGTCCTCACTCAGGGTGTCCGCGCCCTGGTTCGACGAGACCGGCGGTGGGAGTTCCTGGCTCCCGGGGCTACCTACCCCGGTGACAGTGGCGGGACCGCGCCGGAATCACACCGGCTTCCTCCCTTGCCGCCGTACATGGCCCCGGCAGTCCACCACGCCCCCGAACGGCAGTCAACTTGCCGTTGACCTGCGGCGCGGGAGTGTGCTGAGGCCCACACGCAGGGGGTCGCCGGGGTCACCGGAACGCGTGATGCCGGGACGGATCTCCGTCCCGGCATCACAGGTGCGTTCGAGGCTCAGGCCTTGTTCATGATCAGTGAGATTCCGTACGCGACCGCCGCCGCGCAGCCCGCGAAGGCCACGTAGGCTCCGGTCGCCGCGAGCGTCGCCGAGTTGCCCTCGGCCACGGCCCGTTCGCGGCGGGACAGGCCCATCACGCCGAGGGTGAACAGGGCGACGAGACCCACGGTGACCGCGAGGCTGACGCCGAAGACGGAGCCCAGAGCTGCCCAGTCGATCTTCATGCTGCTGATTCCTTCGTTACCGGATGCTCGGGACTCAGACGGCGGCCGGCGGGGCCGCCGGCTCCGCGGTCGTGGTGGTGGTCGTGGCCGGCGCCGAGATGGTGGCCGTCAGCTCCTCGCTCACGGTGCCCGCGGGCGGCGGGGTCACGGCGGCGATGGCGGTGGTCACCACGCCGGGCGGTTCCTCGGTCTCGTTGACGTTGGACGCGTCGACGACCTCGCGGCGCGAGAGCTTCCAGATCGCGGCGCTCGCGGCGACCAGGAAGACGGCGACGACGGCGGTGCCCCAGTCCCCGAGGTCCGTCACGGACTCGGCGCCCGCGCCGACGAGCGCGGCGGCGGGGAGGGTGAGGACCCAGGCGACCAGCATGCGGGTCGCGGTCGACCAGCGCACCACACCGCCCTTGCGGCCCAGGCCCGCGCCCATCACCGAGCCGGAGACGACGTGCGTGGTGGACAGGGAGAAGCCGAGGTGCGAGGAGGCCAGGATCGCCGTGGCCGCGCTGGTCTGGGCGGCGAAGCCCTGCTGCGGCTGCAGCTCGGTCAGGCCCTTGCCCATCGTGCGGATGATGCGCCAGCCGCCGATGTAGGTGCCGAGCGCGATGGCGAGACCGGCGGAGAGGATGACCCAGGTGGGCGGGTCGGAGTCGGGGGCGACGACGCCGCCGGCGACCAGGGCGAGGGTGATGATGCCCATCGTCTTCTGCGCGTCGTTCGTGCCGTGCGCCAGGGAGACCAGGCCGGCCGAGGCGACCTGCCCGGCGCGGTAGCCCTTGGCGGCGGCCTTGCCCTCGGCCTTCTTGTCCAGGGTGTAGGAGAAGCGCGCCGCGAGGAACGCCGCGAGACCGGCGACGATCGGGGCGGCGAGCGCCGGCAGGAGAACCTTGGTCGCGAGCACGTCGCCGTGGACGGCACCGAAGCCGGCCGAGGCGACGGTGGCGCCGATCAGACCGCCCATGAGGGCGTGCGAGGAACTGGAGGGCAGGCCCACCAGCCACGTCAGCAGGTTCCAGAGGATCGCGCCGACCAGGGCGGCGAAGATGACCTCGGGACGGATGCCGGTCTCGTCGACGAGACCCTTGGAGATCGTGTTGGCGACCTCCACCGAGAGGAAAGCGCCCACAAGGTTCAGCACGGCGGACATGGCCACCGCGACCTTGGGCTTGAGTGCACCGGTCGAGATGGTGGTGGCCATCGCGTTGGCGGTGTCGTGGAAACCGTTCGTGAAATCGAACGCGAGTGCGGTTACCACCACAATCGCGAGGATCAGCGAGAAGTTTTCCATTTACCCAGGCAATCGTTCGAAGTCATCGGACGGTTGACCGTAAATAACCTGGGTGAACGGAAGATGAACTGAGATGGGCATCAGGGTGTCGGGAACTGGCTCCCCGAGGTGAACTTCCTCAGCTGGGCCCGCGACCCGTTGAACAGGTTCTGGTCACCCGGCAGGGCACCCGCGTTGTCGTACTGCCAGAAGGTCCAGGACGACCACCCGGCGGGCAGCGCCCCCGCGTCCGCCGAGCCGTGCCGGGCGACCCACAGTGCGTGGTTCGAGGCGAAGGCGCGGCTGCGGCCGGTGCACGTGTTCCACCAGTGGGCGGTCGTGTAGATCACCGGGCGGCGGCCGGTGAGCCGCCTGACCTCGTCGCTGAACGAGCGGATCCAGCCGGTCATGCCGGCCTTGCTCAGCCCGTAGCACCGGTGCCTGGCGCTGTAGGGGTTGTATTCGATGTCGAGCGCGGGCGGCAGGGTCCAGCCGTCCGGCCGCCAGGCGCCGCCGTGGCGCACGAGGTACGCCGCCTGCGTCCTGCCCGAGGACCTGTCCGGCAGCGCGAAGTGGTACGCCCCCCGGACGATGCCGGCGGCGCGCGCGCCGTCGTACTGCCGGGCGAAGTACGGGTTGACGTAGTTCGTGGACTCGGTCGCCTTGATGTAGACGAACCGGGCGCCCTTGGCCTTCGCGCTCGGCCAGTCGACGTTCTTCTGGTGCGAGGAGACGTCGTGCCCCCTGGGCGGACTCGCGGCGGACGCCGGTGACTGGGTGAGCGCGGTTCCTGCGACGGTGAGCGCCGCCGCGAGCAGGGCGGTCGCGCGGGTGCGGCGGCGGCCGGACGGTGTGCGATCACGGGCCATGTTTCCCCCGGAATGGCGACGTGCACGACAAAACACCGGGAGATTACTGGAAGATCCGTGAATGCCCGCTGATCTCCGGCCAAGCATGGCAACCAGCTGATATGTCGCTGTATGTCCTCTTTCGGAGGGGCGGCTTCCGCCCTAAAGTGCCCGCGTCCGGGGACGGCCCGGCGGCCTCTTTGGCAGGATCGCGGCATGGCTGATCAGCGGCGGGAACAGGGTGACGGACGGGATCTCCGGGAGAGCGCACAGGAGGTGCCGCGGGGACGGGGGAGGACCGCGCTCCCGGAGGAGGCGGGCGCCTGGGAGGCGCTCGTCGCGACGGCCCGCCGCACCGTCGCCGACGGTCTGGTCGTCGGCACCTCCGGCAACGTCTCGGTGCGGGTCGGCGACACCGTCCTGGTCACCCCCTCCGGAGTCCCGTACGACCGCCTCACGCCGGACGACATCACCGGCGTCGCACTCGACGGCCGCCAGGTCCTCGGCACCCTCGTCCCGACCAGCGAACTGCCCATGCACCTCGCGATCCACCGCTCCACCGACGCCCGCGCCGTCGTCCACACCCACGCCGTGCACGCGACGGCCGTCTCGACCCTCGTTTCCGAGCTCCCGACGATCCATTACATGTCCGCCGCCCTCGGCGGACCCGTCCGAGTCGCCCCCTACGCGACCTACGGCACCGACGAGTTGGCCGAGAACATGCTCCGCGCACTCGCCGACCGCACCGCCTGCCTCCTGCGGAACCACGGCACGATGGCCCACGGCGCCACCCTCGACCAGGCCTACGACCGCACGGCCCAACTGGAGTGGATGTGCCGCCTGTGGCTGACGGCGTCCTCGGTGCCCGGCCTGTCGCCGACCCTGCTGACCCGCGAACAGCTCGACGAGGTGGGGGAGAAGCTCAAGGGGTACGGGCAGCGCTGACGCGGGCGCCACGGGGTAACCGGGAGGGCGTGAGCACACCACAGCGCCACCGCAGGACATCACCCCGCCCACGCCTTCCGCTGGCCGGTCACCGCTACCGCCGGGACACTGGACAGGTGCGTACTGTCAGAGCGACGGCCGCCGCCGTCACCGTAGCCCTCGCCGCCGGCGCGGCCTCCGTGGCCGTCGGCCGCTTCGCCAGCGGCGCCGCGCTCAAGGCGGCACCCGGCAGGCCCCTGCCCACGGAGCCCCGCCTCACGGTGCACGCCACCGCGGCCGGCCAGGTCACCCTCACCCGCCACCTGGCGGCCCTGCGCCCCGGCACCTACGGTCTCGCGGGCGACGCCACTCACGCGGTCGTCGGCCCCGTCCTCGACTCCGCCGAGCACTCCGCCGACACCGTCGTGCGCCGGCTGGAGCGCGTCACGCACGGCACCCTCGAACGCCGCGACAAGGTCTGGTTCACCCCCAACCTCCACGTCGGCAACCCCCGCGACGCCCTCGGCCTGGACCACACCGACGTCGACATCCCCGGCGAACTCGGCTCCCTGCCCGCCTGGTTCGTCCCCGGCGTGCGCGACACCTGGGTCATCGCCGTGCACGGCCTCGGCACCACCCGCGAACTCCCCATGAACGTCATGGAGTTCCTGCACCGCCAGCGCTTCCCGGTCCTCGCCCCGGCCTACCGCGGCGACCGCGGCGCCCCCCGCTCCCCGGACGGCCTGAACCACCTGGGCGAGACCGAGTGGCGCGACCTGGACGCGGCCGTCCGCTACGCCATGAGCCACGGCGCCGGACGCGTCGTCCTGCACGGCTGGTCCACCGGCGCCGCCATGGCCCTGCGCGCCGCCGCGCACTCCGGTCTGCGCGGGCGGATCTCGGGGCTGATCCTGGACTCCCCGGTGCTCGACTGGCCGACGACCCTGCGTGCCCTCGCGGCGGCCCACCGCACCCCCGGCGCCCTGCTGCCGCTCGCCGTGCGCGCCGCACAGGGCCGCACCGGACTCGATCGCGACCGCACCGCCGAGACCGCCCGGCTCACCGTTCCGACCCTGCTCTTCCACGGCCCCGACGACACCCTGGCCCCCTGGGAGCACTCCCGCCGCCTCGCCGACGCCCACCCGAACCTGGTCGCTCTCCACACCGTTCGCGGCGCCCCGCACTCGGCCATGTGGAACGCCGACCCGAAGGCCTACGAAGAGGCGCTGCGCCGCTTCCTGACGCCGCTGATGTGACTCTCCGGGGGCCGAGGGCCCGAACCGTTGGCCCCGGTTCCGTTTAACCTCGAACCGCTGGCCTGATCTCGGTCCCGGGCCCCCCTCCGGGGCCCGCCCTTGGCCAGTCCCGTCGCCGCCCGTGACCTTCCGTTTGGGTTTTCGGACCGTCAACCGGAAGACTGCACCCGTGACGTCCCGTATCCCGCGCGACTCCAGGCTTCGACTCGTCCGCCCGCGACCCCTGGCCGCCGCCCCCACAGCTGTGAACCAGCGGCGCCCGCGCCGCCCCGCGCCCCGCCCCCCGGAGGGCACACCGGCCCCCGCGGAACTGGCCAGAATGGCTCGCTCCCAACTGGCCGCCGCGGCCCGCGTCGCCCGCTGGGCCGACGTAGCGCTCGGCCCGGGCAGCGACGGCGCGGGAGACGGCAAGGCCACCCTCGCCGACGCGACCGCCGAACGCGCGGCGAAGGACCTCGGCCTGACCGCCGCTCAGGTCCGCGCCGACTGGGACACCGCCCGCCTCGCCGGTCTCGTCGAGGTGCACGGCGACAGCGCCCGTCCCGGCTGGCGGCTGCGCGCCTGGAACCGCGACGACAGCGCCGTGCTGCGCGGCTGGGTCGCCCTCTTCGACGCCTGGTCGCTCGCCTACCCGGAGCCCGCGGACCACGAGCCCGCCGCCGTCGCCGAGGTCGTCTCGGCCATGCCCCAGGTGCTCTCCTTCCTCCAGCTCTCCGCCGGGCCCGTCCCCGTCGAGCAGCTCCTGGACCTGCTGGAGCAGCGCGTCACCGAACTGCGCACCGAACGCTGCGAGATCCCCTACGGGCCGCAGCCGGAGCCCGTGGAGCCCCCGCGGTCCGAGGACACGCCCCTCGCCCCGCTCCTCGAGTGGGCCCTGCACGCCCTCGCCTCCGTCGGTGCCCTCACCTACGGCGACGGGCACGCCACGCTCACCCCGCTCGGCAGCTGGGCGGTGTGGGTCAAGCTGGAGCAGATCTGCGTGGCCGCGCAGAGCCCCGCCGGGAACATCGAGGCCGTCGCCGAGGAGATGCTGCGCGGCTGCGCCCAGCTCCGCCCGAACGCGGCCCGCGCCGAGTACCGCGCCTGGCTCGCCGCCCGCCCGGTCGGCAGCGCCGTCACCGAGCTCATCGCCGCCGCCCGCGGCGACGACGCCCTGCTGCGCGGCCTCGCCTTCGAGGCGCTGCGCGTGGTCGGCGCCCCCGCCGAGCCCGACGTCCACGCCGTCGTCGAGGAGCCCACCCTGCGGCCGTACGCCCTGCTGTGGCTCGCCGAGCACGACGGCGCCGACGCCGAGGACGCCCACGAGGTGCTCACCCGGGAGGAGGCCACCTGGCTGTGGGTGGACACCGCGGCCGCCGTCGCCGACCACGGCGAGGCCCCGATGCTCGTGCGGCACCTGGAGTCCGCCGTGCAGCCCACCGTGCCGATGCTCCTCGACGAGGTGCGCGCCGTCGGCCACCCCCGCACCGTCCAGGTCCTGGTCGCCCTCGCCGCCGCCCATCCCGACCCGGCCCTCGCCAAGGCCGTGCGCCGGGCCGCCTTCCAGGTGCACACCGGGGGGAACTGAGGAGTGCCGTAACGAACACCCGGACGCCGGAAAAGTGCTTGCACGGCCCCGTTAGACTTCTCCCATGGCCATTCTCCTCGCGCATTAGACGGCGGGAACGTCCTCAGCCGCCCACCCGTCAAATCCCATATCCGCCCTGGAGTCTGTCCGTGATCTCCGCCTCCGGTATCGAGCTGCGCGCCGGCGCCCGAGTCCTCATCGAGTCCGCCACCTTCCGGGTCGCCAAGGGCGACCGCATCGGTCTGGTCGGCCGCAACGGCGCCGGCAAGACCACCCTCACCAAGTGCCTGGCCGGCGAGGGCATCCCCGCCGCCGGCCAGATCACCCGCTCCGGCGAGGTCGGCTACCTCCCGCAGGACCCCCGCACCGGCGACCTCGACGTCCTCGCCCGCGACCGCGTCCTGTCCGCCCGCGGCCTGGACGTCCTGCTGCGCAAGATGCGCGAGAACGAACAGCGCATCGCCAACGGCCAGGGCGCCACCCGCGAGAAGGCCATGAAGCAGTACGAGCGCCAGGAGACCGAGTTCCTGACGAAGGGCGGCTACGCGGCCGAGGCCGAGGCCGCCACGATCGCCGCTGCGCTCAACCTGCCCGACCGGGTCCTCGGCCAGCCGCTGCACACGCTCTCCGGCGGTCAGCGCCGCCGTATCGAGCTGGCGCGCATCCTGTTCTCCGACGCGGACACCCTGCTGCTCGACGAGCCCACCAACCACCTCGACGCGGACTCGATCATCTGGCTGCGGGACTACCTCAAGACCTACCGCGGCGGCTTCATCGTGATCTCCCACGACGTCGACCTCGTCGAGACGGTCGTCAACAAGGTGTTCTATCTGGACGCCAACCGCGCCCAGATCGACATCTACAACATGGGCTGGAAGCTCTACCAGCAGCAGCGCGAGGCCGACGAGAAGCGCCGCAAGCGCGAGCGGCAGAACGCCGAGAAGAAGGCGGCCGCCCTCCATTCGCAGGCCGACAAGATGCGTGCCAAGGCGACCAAGACGGTCGCCGCGCAGAACATGGCCAAGCGTGCCGACAAGCTCCTCGCGGGCCTCGAGGCGGTGCGGATGCAGGACAAGGTCGCCAAGCTTCGCTTCCCCGAGCCCGCGCCCTGCGGAAAGACCCCGCTGACCGCCGAGGGCCTGTCGAAGTCGTACGGCTCCCTGGAGATCTTCACCGACGTCGACCTGGCCATCGACAAGGGTTCCCGGGTGGTCATCCTCGGCCTCAACGGCGCCGGCAAGACCACCCTGCTCAGGCTCCTCGCGGGCGTCGAGCAGCCCGACACCGGCGCGGTCGTCCCCGGCCACGGCCTCAAGCTCGGCTACTACGCCCAGGAGCACGAGACCCTCGACGCCGACCGCAGCGTCCTGGAGAACATGCGCTCGGCGGCCCCCGACATGGACCTCGTGGAGGTCCGCAAGGTGCTCGGCTCCTTCCTGTTCTCCGGCGACGACGTCGACAAGCCCGCAGGTGTCCTCTCCGGCGGCGAGAAGACCCGCCTCGCCCTGGCCACGCTCGTCGTGTCCTCCGCGAACGTCCTGCTGCTCGACGAGCCGACCAACAACCTCGACCCCGCCAGCCGCGAGGAGATCCTCGGCGCCCTGCGCACCTACAAGGGCGCGGTCGTCCTCGTCACCCACGACGAGGGCGCCGTCGAGGCGCTGCAGCCGGAGCGCATCATCCTGCTGCCGGACGGCGTCGAGGACCTGTGGGGCGCCGACTACGCGGACCTCGTGGCCCTGGCCTGAGGGTCATCACCGCTTGATCGAATGCGTGATCAACGGCGTATGGATCATTCGGCCGACCGGTGATCCACCATCTGAGTGAGATCTCCTCGTACCGTCGTGTGTCCTACATCCATTTCGCGGCCGAGTCCTTCATCGACAAGGGCTCGGCCGTCGTACGTCTCTGACCTGGCGGTTCCCGAAAGAACCCGTTCGGCGGTACGAACGCCTCGTCGTGGAATTTCGCATTCCGCTTGTGGGGATGCGCTCCTGTCGTCAAAACCCTGTCTCACGGACCTTGCCGAATGGGTGGCCATCGCGCCCCGGAGGGGTGATCATGAGGAGACCAGAGCGCACTTCCCATGAGGAGGCACGGGTGGCCGAGACTCTGAAGAAGGGCAGCCGGGTAACCGGCGCCGCGCGCGACAAGCTCGCGGCAGACCTGAAGAAGAAGTACGACTCCGGTGCGAGCATTCGGGCACTGGCCGAGGAAACCGGCCGCTCGTATGGCTTCGTGCACCGGATGCTCAGCGAGTCGGGCGTCACGCTCCGTGGGCGTGGCGGCGCGACACGGGGCAAGAAGGCCGCCTCGTCCTGACTCGGGCGGCCCACCGGCTTCGATGGTGGCCACCCGGTCGGTCGGCTGACCGGCCGGGTGGTTACTGTGCAGTCACTTAGCTTGTACGTCTGCTCTGCTGACCGCACTCATCGGAGGCGCCCCATGGCCACGCCCGCCAAGGACCTCGGTCCCGTACTCGACAAGGACGGCGTACGGCTCACCGTCGACGACGCGATCGCCACGGTGACCCTGACCAACCCGGCCAAGCGCAACGCGCAGAGCCCCGCCATGTGGCGCGCGCTCGCCGAGGCCGGGCGGGTCCTGCCGGGGTCCGTCCGCGTCGTCGTGCTGCGGGCCGAGGGGCAGTCCTTCTCCGCCGGGCTCGACCGGCAGATGTTCACGCCCGAGGGCATCGAGGGCGAGCCGACGTTCATCGACCTCGCGCGCAGCAGCGACGGTGAACTCGACGCGAGCATCGCCGGCTTCCAGGACGGTTTCACCTGGTGGCGGCGTAGCGACCTCATCTCCATCGCCGCCGTACAGGGGCATGCCATCGGAGCGGGCTTCCAGCTCGCCCTCGCCTGTGACCTGCGCGTCGTCGCCGACGACGTGCAGTTCGCCATGCGCGAGACCAGCCTCGGACTGGTGCCTGACCTCACGGGCACGCACCCGCTCGTCGGGCTCGTCGGCTACGCCCGCGCCCTGGAGATCTGCGTCACCGGCCGCTCCGTACAGGCCGAGGAGGCGGTGAACAGCGGCCTCGCCAACCTCGCCGTCCCCGCCGACCAGCTCGACGCCGCCGTACAGGACCTCGCGTCGGCGATCCTGGCCGCGCCCCGGGACGCTGTGATCGAGACCAAGGCCCTGATCCGCGGCGCGCAGGGACGTTCCTACGACGACCAGCGGGCCGCGGAGCGGGCCGCGCAGGCCAGGCGGCTGCGGGACCTCGCCGGCCTCGGCGAGTGACCCGTCAGACGATCGCCGTGACCAGCACCGCCACCGTCGGGTGATCCGCTAGCGCCTCGGCGACCACCGCCCGGACCTCCCGGGCCACCTCCACGGCCCGGTGGTCCGCCCGCACCGCGATCTCCACACGCGCGTGACGGCCCGGCAGGGTGCCCTCCCGCTGCCGTTCCTCGATGTGCACCGCGCGGCCGAGTCCGGCGGTGAGACGGGCGACGCCGGGGACCGACAGCGCGGCGGAGGCCACGCGGGTCTCCTCCCCGGCGGCGGGCTCGCCGCCGGGCGGCGGCTCGGGCGACGCCACCGGGACCGGCTGCGGTTCCTCGTCCAGCAGGGACGTCACCTGCAGGTCCACCTCCGTCACCGTCAGACCGATCAGCTCCGTCGCCGCGTCCGCCAGCGTCGTACGCAGGCGCGCGGCGGTCGCCGGCAGCGGCTCGGCCGCCGACGCCGCGAAGTCCACCGTCACCCGCAGCGGGCCGGGCGGCAGGGCGCTCGGCGGCGGGGGTACGACGGGCTCGTCCGTGTCCCGCGGGTCGGCGAGGGCGATCCGGAGCGCGTCCAGCCGTACGCCGCGCAGTTCTCCGGTCGCCCGGCGGAGCGCCGCCCCGGCGGCCTCCTCCGAGATCCACGCACCGTCGCGCCGCCCGCCCAGGGGCAGCAACCTGCCCAGCCTCAGCCGGTGCCGCACCACCCGCGTCCATTCGTCCGCTGTCATTCCTCCAGCCTGCCGCATCCCCGGCGCGTGGTGGCGCAACCGCACTTACGGTGGTCACAGGACGACGAACCGAAAGGGGCGTACGGCGATGACTGACATCACGGAACCGAACCGGACGGGGGCGCCGGGAGTCGAGAAGGACGTGCCCGACACCCTCGGCACACGCAAGGCGCAGGTGACCCGGCGCGGCGGCGGAGACCCCGGCGCTCGGGGCCGGACGACGATCGCCGACGGCGTCGTGGAGAAGATCGCCGGGCTGGCCGCCCGGGACGTGCTCGGAGTACACGCCCTGGGCAGCGGGCTCAGCCGCACCTTCGGAGCCGTCCGCGACCGGGTGCCCGGCGGCTCCAAGTCCGTGACGCGCGGGGTGAAGGTCGAGGTCGGCGAGGTGCAGACGGCGCTCGACCTGGAGCTCGTCGTCGACTACGGCGTGTCGATCTCCGACGTCGCCCGTGCCGTGCGCGAGAACGTCATCGCGGCCGTGGAGCGGATGACCGGCCTGGAAGTGGTCGAGGTCAACATCGCGGTGAGTGATGTGAAGCTGCCGGAGGAAGAGGACGAGGAGCCGGAGCCCCGGCTCCAGTGACCGGCGGGCGAGCGGACAACCGTGAGGGGAGCGCACGATGAGCAAG
Source organism: Streptomyces sp. C1-1 (assembly GCF_050214755.1). Lineage (NCBI taxonomy): Bacteria > Bacillati > Actinomycetota > Actinomycetes > Kitasatosporales > Streptomycetaceae > Streptomyces > Streptomyces sp. C1-1. Next base: position 7,687,353 of record NZ_CP189826.1, read on the forward strand.
GCCGTGGTCGGCATGATCGCCGGAATGGCACTGGGCTTCGCCGGCTACTTCGGCGGCTTCGGAGCCTTCCTGCTGGTGGCCGCCCTGGGCGCCATCGGCTTCGTGGCGGGCCGGTTCCTGGAGGGCGACCTGGAACTGGGCGACTTCTTCCGTACGCGTGACGACCGGCGGCGGTGACGGTGACCACGGTGGACGACGGCGTCGCCGCGCGGGGCGGACCGCACGGCGCCGTCCCGCCGGGTGAGCGCGGGGCCACCCGGATCACCGACCGGGTCGTGGCGAAGATCGCCGCGCAGGCGGCCCGCGAACGCCTCGGCGACCAGTCGAAGCGGACCGCGTCCCCGCACGCCACGGTCGCCGTCCACCACGGCACCGTCCGCGTCCGGCTCCATCTCGAACTCGACTATCCCTGCGACATCGGGGCCCGGTGCGCGGATGTGCGTCGACATGTCGCTTCCCGGGTACGCGCGTTGGTGGGCATGGAGGTGCCGGAGGTCGCCGTTCACGTGGAACGGCTGCACCTGACCCCGGCGCACGGCGCGGTAAAGGGGAGGACGCGATGAGCGAGCCCCAGGGCTCCGAGGGCACCACACAGCGGCTGCCGGTCATCGAACGGGCACCGGACGACGAGCTCGACCACGCGCCGCCGTCGCCACCGCCGACCGGCAGGGAGGGCCGCTTCTGGTCCGCACGCCGCGTCCCCGCGGCCGTCGTGGCGCTGCTCCTCCTGGCCGTCGCGGGCACCTTCCTCTACGACATCGCGGCCGTCCGGGCCCACCGGCCCGCGATGGCCTGGCGCCGCGAACTCGCCCGGCAGCTCGCCCGACGGCCCCTCGACGACACCTGGGTGCTGGTCGGCGCCGGGGTCGCCGCGGCCCTCGGCCTCTGGCTGATCGTGCTGGCCTGCACCCCCGGCCTGCGCGGCGTCCTGCCGATGCGGCGCATCGAGTCCGACGTCCACGCCGGCCTGTACCGCGAGGCCGCCGCCCTCGTCCTGCGCGACCGCGCCATGGAGGTGGCAGGCGTCCAGTCGGTACGCATCCGCGTGGGCCGCGCCCGCGCCGACGTCCGTGCCGTCTCCCACTTCCGTGACCTGGGCGACGTACGAGCCGACCTGAACGCGGCACTCGAGGACGCGATCGAGGGCCTCGGCCTCGCCCGGCCGCCCGCGCTGTCGGTCCATGTACGGCGACCCGGGCGAAAGGGGTGAGCGGGATGCTCCGCACCGTCAACCGCGTACTGATCGGGGTCGTGGGACTCGTGCTGGTCGTCCTCGGCGGCTCGGTGCTCGCCGTCGGGCTGGGGGCCCGGCCGCCCTCCTGGTGGATCCACGACGGGCGGCACGACGTCCTGCTCAGTGACGCCGAGCGGACGAAGTGGCAGGGCCACGGCTGGTGGTGGCCGGCGGTCCTGGCCGCCCTCGCGGTCCTCGTCCTGCTCGCCCTGTGGTGGCTGACGGCCGTGCTGCGCCGCCGCCGTCTCACCGAGGTCCTGGTGGACACCGGCGACGGCGAGGGCGCGCTGCTGAGGGGCCGGGCCCTGGAGACGGTCCTGGCGGGCGACGCGGCCGAACTCGACGGCGTGGCACACGCGCAGGCCCATCTGACCGGCCGCCGCACCGCCCCCGAGACCCGCGTGCGGCTCCAGCTGGAACCCCACGTGGACCCGGCGACCGCCCTGCACCACCTCACGACACGGTCCCTGATGCACGCCCGCAACTCGGCGGGCCTCGCCGCGCTGCCGTCCGAGGTCCGCATGAAAGCGGTCAAGCACCGCGCGGAAAGGGTCAGTTGAGCATCCGGCCCCGGTTCAGAAACCGTGCCGCATACCGCCGTCGACAGGCACCATGATTCCCGTCAGGTAAGAGGCGGCCGGCGACAGCAGGAACGCCGCCGTCCGCCCGAACTCCTCCGGCCTGCCGTAACGCCTCAGCGGGATACGGGACTCATGGGCCGTACGCGTGGCCTCCGGGTCCGCGGACATTCCGTCGAGCTCGCGCACCCGGTCCGTGTCGATACGGGCCGGCAGCAGCCCGACGACCCGGATGCCGCGCGGCCCCAGTTCGTCGGCGATCGACTTCGCGAACCCGGCGAGCCCCGGCCGCAGCCCGTTCGAGATCGTCAGCCCCGGAATCGGCTCGTGCACCGAGCCCGACAGCACGAACCCGATGACACCCCCCGCCTCCAACTCCTCCGCCGCCGCCCGGGCCAGCCGCACCGCGCCGAGGAACACCGACTCGAAGGCGGCTCCCCACTGCTCGTCGGTGTTGTCGGCGACGAACCCCGGCGCGGGCCCGCCCACGCTCACGAGGATGCCGTCGAACCCGCCGAACCTCTCCTTTGCGGCGGCGATCAGCCGGGCCGGCGCCTGCGGGTCCGCGTTGTCGACGGCCACCCCGAAGGCGTTCGGCCCCAACTCGCCCGCCGCGTCGGCCACCCGCTCCTCGTCCCGGCCGGTCACGACGACCTTCGCGCCGTCGGCCACCAGCTCCCGTGCCGCCGCGTTGCCGAGGCCGCGCGTGGCCCCGGTGACGACGTACACCCGGTCCTTCAGTCCAAGATCCATGGCCCCTATCCTGCCTCCCCGTCCCCGAACAGGGCGAGGGCGGTGTTCACCAGGCCGACGTGACTGAAGGCCTGCGGGAAGTTGCCCAGCTGACGTCCGCTCACGGGGTCGTACTCCTCGGACAGCAGTCCCACGTCGTTGCAGAGGCCCACCAGCCGTTCGAACAGCTCCCGCGCCTCCTTGCGGCGGCCCGTCATGTGCAGGGCGTCCGCGAGCCAGAACGAGCACACGACGAAGGTGCCCTCGTCGCCGGGCAGCCCGTCGACGGTGGTGCCGTCCGTGCTGTAGCGGCGCAGGAGACCGTGGTGGCCCAGCTCGCCGCGGATCGCCTCTACGGTGCCGGTGACCCGCGGATCGTCCGGCGGCAGGAAGCCCAGGCGCGGGATGAGCAGCAGCGCGGCGTCGAGTTCTCGGGAGCCGTAGAACTGCGTGAAGGTGTTCCGTTCGGCGTCGTAGCCCTTCTCGCACACCTCCCGGTGCACCTCGTCGCGCAGCGCGCGCCAGCGGTCGAGGTCCCCGCCGAGCTCCGGTTCCTCTTCCAGTGTCCGCACCGCACGGTCGGCGGCCACCCACACCATGATCTTGGAGTGGACGAAGTGCCGCCTGCCGCCACGCACCTCCCACAGCCCCTCGTCGGGCTGCCGCCACTCCTCGCACAGCCAGTCCATCAGCGCCCGCTGGATCGACCACATGTGCGGCCGCGGGGGCAGGCCCGAACTGCGGGCGAGCGCCAGCGAGTCCATGACCTCGCCGTACACGTCGAGCTGGAGCTGGTTGACGGCGTCGTTGCCGATCCGCACGGGTGCCGACCCCGCGAAACCCGACAGCCACGCCAGCTCGGTCTCCGGCAGCCGCCGCTCGCCCGCGAGGCCGTACATGATCTGCAGGTCGGCGGGGTCGCCGGCGACCGCGCGCAGCAGCCAGTTGCGCCAGGCCTCCGCCTCCTTGCGGTAGCCCGCGGCCAGGCCCGCGTTCAGCGTGAGGGTGGAGTCGCGCAGCCAGCAGTAGCGGTAGTCCCAGTTGCGGACGCCGCCCGGCTCCTCGGGCAGCGAGGTGGTGGCGGCCGCGACGATGCCGCCGGTCGGTCGGTAGGTCAGGGCCTTGAGGGTGATCAGGGAGCGCACGACGGCGTCGCGGTACGGGCCGGTGTAGCGGCAGCGCCGCACCCACTTGCGCCAGTCCTTGACGCTGGCGCGCACCGCCTTGTGCGGGTCGACGAGCGGCGGACGCGGCTCGTGCGAGGGATGCCAGGTCAGCACGAACGCCACCTTCTCCCCCTCCGCCACGGTGAACTCCGAGTGGGTGGCGAGGTCCTCGCCCCAGGTGCGCACGGACGGCTCGCTGCGCAGCCACACCGAGTCCGGCCCGGCGATCGCCACGCGGTGCCCGTCGGACTTGCGCATCCACGGCACGATCGAGCCGTAGTCGAAGCGCAGGCGCAGGGTGCTGCGTACGGTCACCCGGCCGCGGAGACCCTCGACGACGCGCACCAGGTCGGGGGCGCGGTCGCGCTGCGGCATCAGATCGGTGACGCGGATCGCGCCCTCGTCGGTCTCCCACTCCGTGTCCAGTACGAGGGTGTCCGGGCGGTAGGCACGGCGGGTGCAGGGCCCGTCGACGCCCTTGGGGGCGATGCGCCAGTGGCCGTTCTCCTCGTCGCCGAGCAGCCGGGCGAAACAGGCCGCCGAGTCGAAGCGGGGCAGGCACAGCCAGTCGACGGAACCGTCGCGGCCGACCAGGGCCGCGGTCTGCTCGTCGCCGATGAGGGCGTAGTCCTCGATACGGGGATGCACGACGTTGCGGGTTCCCGCCCGGCCGAGGTGGCAATCAGGGGGTGGGCCGGGGGAGTGAGTGCGCCAGGCCCGAGAAGACGACGCCCTGATGGGAGGGCGTCTGGTTGAGCACCCACAGCCCGATCAGGGTGGCGAGGGCGAAGACCACGGCGATCAGTACGGCGAGCACCAGCCGTCGCCTGCGTTCCCGCCGCAGCCACTCGCCGCGCGCCGTGCGGTACGCGTCGGGGGCGGCCCGCACCCCTTCGGCCAGCGCGGCCAGCGCCTCGCTCAATTCCCGCTCCGTGCGGTCCGGTCCGGTGCCACGCGACTCGGTCGCGTCTCGGTGCGTCATCGCCGGGCCTCCATCGCCTGGGTCAGTGCGGCGAGGCCGCGGGACGTGTGGGTCTTCACCGAGCCGCCGGAGATGCCCATCGCGGCGGCGATCTCACCCTCCTTCAGCCCGAGCCAGTGCCGCAGCACCAGCGCCTCGCGCTGCCGGGCGGGCAGTTGCTGGAGCGCGTCGATCAGGACGCGCTGGTCGTCGCGGAGCAGCGCGGCGCTCTCGGCGGAGACGACGGTCTCCTCGGGCGGGTTCTCCACGTGCCTGCGGGCGACCTGGAGATGGCGTATCCGCATCCGGGTCAGATTGCACACCGTGGAGCGCAGATAGGCCTCCGCCGCCTCGACGTCCCTCAGGCGCCGCCACTTGCGGTAGATCTGGTAGTAGGCCTCGGCCACCACGTTCTCCGGGTCGTCCGCGCCGAGCAGCACGGCCAGGCGCAACATCGAGGAGTAGTGCAGCTCGAAGAGGCGCGCGAGCCCGGCCTCACGCTCCAGGTCGGCCGGGTCGGCCGGCGGGGGCGCGAGCGGCTCGACGCGCGGCTCGGGCACGGGTGTCGGGTACTTGGGTCTCACGGCTGGTTCGCTCCCGTCTCCGGGCGTCGCCTGACGGTCAGGCGCGACGGCAGGTCGGTCAGGTCGGCGCCGCGCGGGACGCCGAGTCGTTCGAGGAGGGCGGTGCCGGCCGCCGCGACGGCCAGGTTCAGCACCAGGGCGGCGAGTCCGGCGTAGATCCGGAGCGGTCCGAAGCCGAGGGACACGATGGACGAGAACCCCTCGCGCACGACCAGGAAGGTCCCGGCGAGCATGCCCGCGCCCCAGCCGGCGAGCAGGGCCCGCGGATGCAGCCGCCCGGTGAACAGGCCGACGGCCACGGCCGGGAAGATCTGCAGGATCCAGACCCCGCCGAGCAGTTGGAGGTTGACCGCGTCCTGGTCGCGCAGCCCGAACACGAACGCCACCGCCCCCACCTTCGCGGTGAGCGAGACGGCCTTGGCGATACGGACCTGCCGCTTGGGCGTGGCCGTGGGATGCACGTACTCGACGTACACGTTGCGTACGAAGGCGGTGGCTGCCGCGATGGACATCACGGCCGCCGGGACCAGCGCCCCCACGGTGATCGCGCCGAACACCAGCCCGGCCAGCGGCCCCGGCATCAGCCGGTCCACCAGCATCGGCACGGCCGCCTCGGCGCCGCCCTTCGGCGCCCGCACGCCCGCGGCCAGCGCCGCGATGCCGAGGAAGCCGAACAGGGCGAGCAGCCCCGTCCAGGCGGGCAGTGCCACGGAGACCTTGCGCAGGGTGCGCGGCCCGTCGGCGGCGAACCCGGCGGTCAGCACGTGCGGGTACATCAGCAGGGCGAGCGCCGAGCCCAGGGCGAGGGTCGCGTACGCGGGTTGCTGCTGGGGGGTCAGGACCAGCGCCGGGCTGCCCAGCCGCCGCGCCGCGCCGTCGAAGACCCTGCCCGGGCCGCCGAGCCGCTCGAGGACCAGCCAGGTCACCGCGGTCAGCGACACGAACACGGCGACCGCCTTCAGTGCCGAGATGACCGTGGGTGCCCGCAGCCCGTGCCGGTAGGTGGCCACCGCGAGCCCCGCGAACAGCGCCACCATCGCCAGGTCCCCGGCCGCACCCCGCGGATACACGCCGCCGGCCGTGAGCACCGCCCGTATGCCCAGCAGTTGCAGCGCCAGGTAGGGCATGGTCGCGAGGATCCCGGTGAGCGCGACGACCAGGGCCAGTGACGGCGACCCGTACCGTCCGCGCACGAAGTCCGCGGCGGTGACGTAGCCGTGCGCGCGGGCGACGGCCCACAGCCGGCTGAGCAGTACGAAGGCGAGGGGGCAGACGATGACCGTGTACGGCACCGCGAAGAAGGCGGCCGCGCCGTTGCCGTACGCCAGTCCGGGTACGGCGGTGAAGGTGTACGCGGTGAAGATCGTGCCGCCCAGCAGGAACCACGTCCAGACCGGGCCCAGGCTGCGGTCGGCCAGCGCCCAGCCCTCCAGGGACGGCAGGCGGTCGCTGGGACGCAGCCGCCGCGCGGTCACGGCGAGCAGCGACGCTCCGCCGATCACGGCGAGGAACGTCGCGGTCATGGCGCCGTCGGCCATGGGTCACCGTCCTTGGTGTGCCTGAACCCTCGTGCGGGAGTTGCGCGAGCGGCCGGTACGGAGGACAGGGAACCGGCGGGAAATCTTCTGGACATCCGCTGTCAACCGCTCCCGGGGGGCGGGCAACTCTTGCACAGACCGACAGCGAGCGGGAGAGGAGCGCAGGTCATGGCACCCACGGGTCATCACCGGCTACGGCGCGTCGCGATCGCCGTACTGCTCCTCGCGCCCGCCGCAGGCCTGCTTGGTCCGCTCGTCGCATACGCGCTGACGGACCGGCATCGCCGCTGAGTTCCCTTTCCGACCCGCACGTCGTCACACCTTCCCGCACGTCGTCACACCGTTCTCCGGTGAGGAGCCGCCATGCCCGCGACAGCCCTGCCCGAAGCCGACCCCAAGGCGCCCGAAAAGTCACGTATGTCGCTGCGGTCGGTCCTGCTCTGGACCACCGTCTCCCTGCTCGGCGCCGTCGCCTGGGGTGTTGTCGCCCTGGCCCGCGGCGAGAAGATCTCCGCGGTCTGGCTGGTCGTCGCCGCCCTCGGCTCGTACGCCGTCGCCTACCGCTTCTACTCCCGCTTCATCGCCCGCCGCGTCCTGCGGCCCGACGACCGCCGGGCCACGCCCGCCGAGCGGCTGGAGGACGGTGTCGACTTCCACCCCACCGACCGGCGGGTGCTCCTCGGTCACCACTTCGCCGCGATCGCCGGGGCCGGACCGCTCGTGGGCCCGGTCCTCGCGGCCCAGATGGGATACCTGCCGGGCACCCTCTGGATCGTCGCCGGAGTGATCTTCGCGGGGGCGGTGCAGGACATGGTCGTCCTGTTCCTCTCGATGCGCCGGGACGGCACGTCGCTGGGTCAGATGGCACGGGACGAGATCGGCCGGGCGGGCGGGGCGGCGGCACTCATCGCCGTCTTCGCCATCATGATCATCCTCCTGGGCGTGCTGGCCCTGGTCGTCGTCAACGCCCTCGCGCACTCGCCGTGGGGCACCTTCTCCGTCGCGATGACCGTCCCCATCGCCCTGTTCATGGGCTTCTGGCTGCACCGCGTCCGCCCCGGCCGGGTCGTGGAGACCAGCCTCATCGGCGTGGCCCTGCTGCTCCTGGCGATCGCCGGCGGCAGCTGGGTGCAGAACTCCTCGCTCGCGTCGGCCTTCACGCTCAGTCCGACCACCCTGGTCTTCTGCCTGATCGGCTACGGCTTCGTCGCCTCCGTGCTGCCGGTCTGGATGCTCCTGGCCCCGCGCGACTACCTCTCCACCTTCATGAAGATCGGCACCATCGCGCTGCTCGCGGTCGGGGTCGTGATCGCCGCGCCGGTGCTGCACGCGGACGCGGTCAGCAAGTTCGCGGCCTCGGGGGCGGGCCCGGTCTTCGCCGGCTCCCTCTTCCCCTTCCTGTTCATCACGATCGCCTGCGGCGCCCTGTCCGGATTCCACGCCCTGGTCTCCTCCGGCACGACTCCGAAGCTGATCGAGAAGGAGTCCCAGGTCCGGCTGATCGGCTACGGCGCGATGCTGATGGAGTCGTTCGTCGCGATCATGGCGCTGATCGCGGCGGCGACCCTGGAGCCGGGCCTCTACTACGCGATGAACGCCCCCGCCGGCCTGCTCGGCGCGACGGCCCAGTCCGCCTCCCACGCGGTCGCCGGCCTCGGCTTCACCATCACCCCCGACCAGCTGACCCACGCGGCCAGGGCGGTCGAGGAACAGACCCTGATCGCCCGCTCCGGCGGCGCCCCGACCCTCGCCGTCGGCATGTCGGAGATCTTCTCCGGCATCCTCGGCGGCAGCGCGCTGAAGGCCTTCTGGTACCACTTCGCGATCATGTTCGAGGCGCTGTTCATCCTGACCACGGTCGACGCGGGCACCCGGGTCGGGCGCTTCATGCTCCAGGACATGCTCGGCAACGTGTTCAAACCGGTCGGCCGGGTCAACTGGAAGCCCGGCATCTGGCTGTGCAGCGGGCTGGTCGTGGCGGCCTGGGGCTACTTCCTCTACACCGGGGCCACCGACCCGCTCGGCGGGATCAACCAGCTCTTCCCGCTGTTCGGCATCGCCAACCAGCTGCTCGCGGCGGTGGCCCTGACCGTGTGCACCACGGTCCTGGTGAAGTCCGGCCGCCTGCGCTGGGCCTGGGTCACCGGGGTCCCGCTCGTCTGGGTCACCGCGGTCACCTTCACCGCGGGCTGGCAGAAGATCTTCTCCGACGACCCCAGGGTCGGCTTCTTCGCCCAGCGCGCGAAGTACGCCGACGCCCTCGGCGCCGGCCAGGTCCTGCCGCCCGCCAAGTCCCTCGACGACATGCACACCGTGGTCGCCAACTCCACCGTCGACGGCGTCCTGATCGCCCTGTTCCTGCTGCTGGTCGCGGTCGTGATCGGCAATGCGGCGGTGGTGTGCGTGCGGGCCGTGCGGTGGCCGGGCGTGCTGCCCACGGCCGAGGCACCGTACGTGGAGTCCCGCATCGGTACGGCGCCGGAACCGGTGGAGGTGGGAGCGTGAGGGGCTGGGCGCGGGCGGTGCGCTGGTACGTGCGGGAACTGCTGCACACACTGGACCGGGGCGGCGAGCACCCGCGGGGCCGGTGCTGCTGACCGAGGGGTCACACCGAGGCGGGGGCCGCCTCCGCCTCGGTCTCCTGCGCCGCCGCCGCCCGGTCGCGCCGCTCCCGGCGCACCAGGACCCACCAGCCGTACGGCACGCCCGCCGCGAACAGCCACCACTGGATCATGTACGCGTAGTTCAGCGGGGCGTCTTCCTTGCCGGGGTCGGAGATCTGCTCCGGGCTGTCGCCCTTCGGCTCCGGTGCCGTCTGCTGCATGTAGCCGCCGAGGACCTCGGCGTGCAGGCGACGGGCCTGCTCCTCGCTGTTGATCAGCATGATCTGCCGGGCCGGCAGTCCCCTGAGGTCCTTGATGCCGCTCGCCGAGGTCGTCTCGTCGGGCATCAGCCGGCCCTGGACGGTGACCTGGCCGCTCGGCGGCGCGGGAACCTTGGGGAAGGAGGTCTGGCTCGGGCCGTCGGAGGCGATCCAGCCCCGGTTGACCAGCAGCACCCTGCCGTCCGACAGCACGAAGGGGGTCAGGACGTGGTAGCCGACCTCGTCGTCGGAGTTGGTGCGGCGGCGGACGACGACCTCGTGCGCGGTGTCGAAGTGCCCCTTCGCGGTGACCGTGCGGTACCGGTCGTGGGTGGTGACGGTGTGCCCGGGCGAGGTCAGCTCCTCCACCGGTACGGGCTTGGCGTGCAGCGCGTCGGACACCAGCTGGTTGCGCGCGGAGCGCGTCTCGTAGCGGTGCATCTGCCAGATGCCCAGCCTGATCATCGTGGGGATGAGCAGCAGGGCGACCAGCGTGAGGATCACCCACTGCCGGGTCAACAGGAAGCGGTACACCCCACGACCGTACCTCTCGGGTCGTGGGGTGCTTTCGCCAGGGGGCTTCTCAGACGCGGTCGACGATGCCGGCCTTCCCGGCCGCGCGGGCGCAGTGGGCACCGCAGTACCACTGGCCGTCGGCCTCGACGCCCTGACCGATGATCTGCACCCGGCAGTGCTCGCAGATGGGTGCCATGCGATGGATCGCACAGGAGAAGCAGTCGAAGACGTGCACCGCGCCCTGCGCGTGCACCTCAAAGCTCATTCCGTAGTCATTGCCGCAAACTTCGCATCTCGCCATGGGCCACAGGGTGGGCCGTCGGCGCCGCGCGGGCGAGCGGGCGCCGGGCGAGTCGCGCGGCAATCACCCGTCCGCACGGGTCACTCGTCGGCAATCACCCGTCCGCACGGGTCACTCGTCGGCAATCACCCGTCCGTACGGGTCACTCGTCCGCCGGTTCGACGTCCCTGAGCAGCTGTCCGAACGCCGCCTCGTCCACCACCGGCGTCCCGAACTGCCGGGCCTTGACCACTTTCGACGTGCCCGAGTCGGGGTCGTTGGTGACCAGCAGGCTGGTCAGCCGGGACAGGCTGGTGGCGACGTGCAGGCCGGCCTCGGCCGCGCGGTCCTCCAGCAGTTCCCGCTCGACGGAGGTGTCCCCGGAGAAGGCGACCCGCATGCCCTGCTTGAGCGGTTTGCCGTCCTCGTAGCGGCCCGGGTTGGGATGGGGGCATGCGGGCCTTTTGCGGGAGGGGCGCCAACTCGTCGGCCGGTAGCCGCCGTAGCCGCCCGCCTGGCGGGGCACGGGGCGGTCGCTGAACTCCGTCAGCGGCCGGCACTCCAGCAGGGGCAGCCGTACGCCGCCCGCCGCCGCGGCCCTCAGGCTCGGCCGGAACGCCTCCGCGAGCACGCGCGCGTCGTCCAGCGCGTGGTGCGCGCGCCGCTGCACGACGCCGAAGTGGGCGGCAAGCGACTCCAGCTTGTGGTTGGGCAACGGCAGCGCCAGCTCCTTGGAGAGCGCGATGGTGCACAGCCGCTGCCGCACCGGCGCCTCGCGCCGGGCGCGCGCGTACTCCCGCGCGATCATCTGCCAGTCGAAGACGGCGTTGTGCGCGACGAGCACCCGGCCCTCCAGCCGGGTCGCGAACTCCTCGGCGATGTCCGTGAAAAGAGGCGCGCCCTCCAGCACCTCGCTCGTCAGACCGTGGATCCACACCGGGCCCGGGTCCCGCTCCGGATTGACCAGCGTGTACCAGTGGTCCTCGACCTCACCACGCGCGTCCAGCCGGTAGACGGCCGCGGAGATTATCCGGTCGTCCCGGGCCAGGCCGGTCGTCTCCACGTCAACGACCGCGTATCCAGAGGGATACGCGGCCGGCCACCCGGTGGGGAAGGACGCTGCGGTCGTGGGGTCTTCGAGCATGGTCCCTGAGGATACGGGCCACGACTGACAGTCCCCTCCAACAGGGGCTCCGCGTACGGAATGTCCGGTTCATCTGGGCAACCGGGCGGGCGTGGCCCGGGGTTGGGGGAGCGCGCTGCGGGGCGGGAAGACGCCTGCCGCCGCCGGCGGGCGCGGTCCGGGCCGGCGAACACCGAACAGGGCTGCGGCCTCGCCCTGTCGGTGCGCGTGCGAGCGGCGTCCGGGTGGCATCCTCCCGGTGTGACCGAACCAACGCACAGCGGCGAAGCCCACGGGGGCGCACTGGGCCAGCGACTGAACTGGCTGCGCGCGGCGGTGCTCGGCGCGAACGACGGCATCGTCTCCACCGCCGGTCTCGTCGTCGGCGTGGCCGGCGCCACCGACAGCCGCTCCGCGCTGCTCACCGCCGGCCTCGCGGGGCTGCTCGCCGGGTCGATGTCGATGGCCGCGGGCGAGTACGTCTCCGTCTCCACCCAGCGCGACTCGGAGATGGCGGCCCTCGCGATGGAGAAGCGGGAGTTGCGCGAACAGCCGGAGGCCGAGCTGGCGGAGCTGACCCAGCTGCTCCAGGAACGCGGCCTGTCCCACGACGTCGCCCGGGAGGCGGCCGAGCAGCTGACGGAACGTGACGCGCTCAGGGCGCACGCGCGCGTGGAGCTCGGTATCGACCCCGACGAGCTGACCAACCCCTGGCACGCGGCGTGGGCGAGCTTCCTGGCGTTCACGGTCGGCGCGCTGCTGCCGCTGCTCGCGATCGTGCTGCCGCCCGCGGGCTGGCGGCTCTGGGTCACCGTGGTGTCGGTGCTCGCGGCCCTCGTGCTGACCGGGTGGAGCAGCGCGCGCCTGGGCGCGGCCGAACCGGGCCGCGCGGTGCTGCGGAACGCGGTGGGCGGGGCACTGGCCATGGGGGTCACGTACGCGGCGGGGGTGCTGCTGGGAGCGGTCGGCGTGTAGCCGTACCACGCGGCGTCCGCGGGGCGATTGGCGGAGATCGCCAAGAAGCAAGCGCGTACCCCGGACAATACTTGTGGGTAACAACGTCTAGCCCTCACCGACCAGCGGTTCTACGGTGCCCACATGCCGAACCTGCCCGATGTCGTGGTGTGGTCGATACCCGCCTTCGTGCTGCTCACCGTGGTCGAGATGATCAGCGTCCGTCTCCACCCCGACGAGGACAACGCGGGATACGAGGTGAAGGACGCCGCGACGAGCGTCGGCATGGGGCTCGGCAGCCTCGTCTTCGACTTCCTGTGGAAGATCCCGATCGTCGCCGTCTACTCGGCGGTCTACGAACTCACGCCCCTGCGCGTGCCGGTGCTGTGGTGGACCGTCCCGCTGATGCTCCTCGGGCAGGACTTCTTCTACTACTGGTCGCACCGCGGCCACCACGTCATCCGCATCCTGTGGGCCTGCCACGTCGTCCACCACTCCAGCAGGAAGTTCAACCTCACCACCGCGCTGCGCCAGCCCTGGACGTCGTGGACGGTCTGGCCGTTCTACGTCCCCCTCGTGGCCGCCGGCGTGCACCCGGCCGCCGTCGCCTTCTGCTCCTCGGCCAGCCTCGTCTACCAGTTCTGGATCCACACCGAGCGCATCGACAAGATGCCCCGCTGCTTCGAGTTCCTCCTCAACACCCCGTCCCACCACCGCGTGCACCACGCCTCCCAGGGCGGCTATCTGGACCGCAACTTCGGGGGCATCCTGATCGTCTGGGACCGGCTGTTCGGCTCGTTCGTGCCCGAGGTCGAGCGACCGGTCTACGGGTTGACCAAGAACATCAACACGTACAACCCGATCAAGGTGGCGACCCATGAGTACGCCGCGATCATCAGGGACGTGAAGGCGGCGGAGAGCTGGGGCGAGCGCGCCGGACGGGTGTTCCGGGGCCCGGGCTGGCGGCCGGCCCGGCTCGCCCGGCCGACCCCGGCGGCCGAACCGGCCCCGGCCGAGGGAACCGCGGCCGCGTGAGCCCGGACGACGAGACATCGGGCGCCGGGACATCGGCCGCCACGGCTTCAGGCGTCCGCGCGCCGGGCATCGGCGTGCCGCGGGCCGAGGGCCCCTGGCCGGCTCGGCTGCTCGGCCTCTTCGCCGTGGCCACCCTCGCCGACCTCGTGTCCCTCGCCGTGGGCTTCGAGCCCGGCCACACCGTCGCCAAACCGCTTCTCATGCCGCTCCTCGCCGCCTACGCCGGCGCGCGCGGCGCCCCCCGACTCCTGCTCGCCGCTCTCCTGTTCGGCTGGGGCGGCGACGTCCTGCTCCTGTCCGACGCCGACCCGGCGTTCCTCGCCGGGATGGCCTCCTTCGCGGCCGGGCACGTCTGCTACATCGCGCTGTTCCTGCGCCACGGCGCTCCACACGCGCGTGGCCGTCTCCTCGCCCCGGCCTACGCCGTCGCCCTCGCCGCCACGGTCGCCCTGCTGTGGCCGGACCTCCCGGCGGACCTGCGCGTCCCCGTCGCCTGCTACAGCACCCTGCTCACGGCCATGGCCTACGGCGCCGCCACCCGGCTCGGCCCCCGGGCCGCCGTCGGCGGCGCGCTCTTCATGCTCTCCGACACCCTGATCGCGACCGGCGTGGCCCACTGGCCGCAGCCGCCGCGGCCCAACCTGTGGATCATGCTCACCTACGCCGCAGCCCAGTTCCTGCTGGTCCGGGGCGCCCTCGACGAGCGGCCCGCGCCGGCGACGGCGTACCGTGAAGTGCGCTCGACCACCCCCTGAGCGCGCCCACACGACACCGCACGAGAAGGATCCTCGACATGCGCGCCACCACCATCCACGCCCCGTACGACATGCGCGTGGAGGACGTTCCCGAGCCCGTGGTGCAGCTGCCCACCGACGCCGTCGTGCGGGTGCTGCGCGCCTGCATCTGCGGCAGCGACCTGTGGGCGTACCGCGGCGAGGCCGCCCGGCAGCCGGGGCAGCGGATCGGGCACGAGTTCCTCGGTGTCGTCGAGGAGACGGGCAGCGAGGTCTCGGGCTTCAGGCGCGGAGACCTCGTGGTCGCCCCGTTCATGTGGTCCGACGGTGTCTGCGACTACTGCCGGGAGGGCCTGACCACCTCCTGCGAGCACGGCGGCTTCTGGGGCTCCGTCGGCCACGACGGCGGCCAGGGCGAGGCGGTGCGCGTGCCCTTCGCCGACGGCACCCTCGTGCAACTGCCCAAGGAGGCCGCGTCCGACGAGCACCTGCTGTCCGCCCTGCTGACCCTCTCCGACGTCCTGGGCACCGGCCACCACGCGGCCCTCGGCGCGGGCGCCCGCCCGGGCGCCACGGTCGCCGTCGTCGGTGACGGAGCCGTCGGCCTGTGCGCGGTCCTCGCCGCCAAGCGGCTCGGCGCCGAACGGATCATCGCCCTCGGCCGCCACCAGGCCCGCACGGACATCGCCCGCCGCTTCGGCGCCACCGACGTCGTCGCCGAGCGCGGGGAAGCGGCCGTCGAGGCCGTGCGCGAACTCACCCGCGGGCAGGGCGCGCACGCCGTCGTCGAGGCCGTCGGCACCGAGCAGTCCATGCGCACGGCGGTCGAGATCACCCGCGACGGCGGCGCCATCGGCTTCGTCGGCGTGCCGCACGGCAGCGGCACCGGTCTCGACCTGGGCGTCATGTTCGACCGGAACATCGCGCTGCGCGGCGGTGTCGCGCCCGTGCGCGCGTACATCCCGCAGCTGCTGCCCGACGTCCTCGACGGCACCGTGGACCCCTCGCCCGTCTTCGACATGACCGTCGACATCGAGGGCGTGCCCGACGGCTACAAGGCGATGGACGAGCGCACCGCCCTCAAGGTGCTCGTCACCAACGGTTGATCAACGGATCAACGTCACGACCAGCGGATCGGCAGCGGCAGCGCCGTCAGCAGACCCGACACCACGACCACCACGCCCAGGGCGACGACCTCCGCGCGGGCGGGAGCGCACGCCGTCAGCGGGTCGGCGGCGCGGCGCAGCCGGAGCCGCGCCCACACGGCGAGCAGGGCGACGGCGGCCACCAGGATCACCTTGGCCAGCAGGGTGCGTCCGTAGGCCGTCGTCGTCAGCTGGTCCAGGACCGTGGCCGACGGCATACGACGCAGCGAACTCCACACGCCCGTCGCGGTGATGACGGCGAGCAGCACGGCCGCCGCGCGCGCGTAGAGCCCCAGAAGGGCGGGGCCGGCCTCGGTGCGGCCCCAGTGACGCAGTGTCCGCAGGGCGTGCAGCAGACCGCCCGCCCACAGCGACGCGCACGTCAGATGCACCAGCGTCAGCCCGGAGCCGAGGAGCGGGTCGTGCTCGGCGGTGGGGTGCGCCCGCAGGGCCTCCGCCACGATCACCGCGGCCACCGGCCAGAGCCGGGCGGCCGGGTGGCGCGCGCGGGCGCACAGGGCGGCCGCGAGGAGGGCGTTGACCTCGAGCAGGGCGAGCCTGCCGTCCCGGGAGTCGTACAGGCCGCCGACGTCGATCTGGTCCAGGCTGTGCGGCACCAGGTTGCCCGTCGACACGACCGACGCCAGCCCCAGGGCGGCCACGAGACCGGCGAGCGCCGTGTACGGGGCCCAACTGCGGGGCGCGTCCCCGGGGCTGCCGGGCAGCGAGCGCGCCAGACGGTTCACGAACGCCTCGCCGACCGGGACGCACAGCGCGGCGAACAGCACCGCGCGCAGCAGCGCGATGCCACCGACGCCGGGAGCGGCGGCCTCCCCGGTGCCGTGCAGGGCGGCGGACGGGCCCAACAGGGGTATCACCGCGGCCAGCGCCACCAGGACGAGGACGGCGATAGCCCGGCCGGCACCGGGGCGCCGAACCGGCCCGCTCGCGTCCGCCACCCCGGCGGAGGGTCGTATCAACGTCACCTCGAGAACTTCACCAGCCGTCGCAGAACAGGGCAACTGCAGTAAAACAACTGGCGGTACGCGATTTCGCCCGTAGGGACGTTTTTGGCCGTCCCTTGGCTCAGACCCAACGCGCGGGGCCGGACCCCCACGGCACCGGCGGACGCGCCCAGTCGGCCGGTCCACCGTCGAAGGACACCGGCGGCAGGGCGTGCCGCAGTCGTCCCAGGGCGCTGTCCGTCTCGGTGAGCCAGGGGTACGGCCCCTCGTACGGGGCGTCGCCGGGGCCGTCCGCCTCGACGTCGTTCACGAGCCACCCGGCCGTCCGGGCCAGCGCCAGCCGCACGGACCGGCCGCCGCCCTCGTACGACTGCTCGGTCAGCGCCCGCAGCACCGCGGCCGCCAGGAGATACCCCGTCCCGTGGTCCAGGGCCTGCGCCGGCAGCGCGCCCGGCTGCCCCGCCGAGCCCTCCAGGGCGGCGATGCCGGTCGCGACCTGCACCAGGCTGTCGAAGCCCCGCCGCCCGCGCCACGGCCCGTACGCGCCCCACGCCGACACCTGCGCCACGACCAGTCCCGGCCGCCGCTCGGCCAGCGCCTCGGGCGACAGCCCGAACCGGTCCAGGGCGCCCGGCCGGTAGCCCGTGACGACGACGTCCGCGCGCGCGAGCAGTTCCTCGAAGACGCGCCGGTCGGCCGTGAGGTCCAGCAGCGCCGACCGCTTCCCGAAGCCCGTGTCCGCGTGCTGGTCGGGCAGTTCGGGCAAGTGCGGGGTGTCGAGGCGCAGGACGTCCGCGCCGAGCAGGGCCAGCGTGCGCGTGGCGACCGGTCCAGCGAGGACCCGGGTCAGGTCCAGGACGCGCAGCCCGGCGGCGGGCAGCGGCGCGGGTCCGTCGAGAGGCGGGAGCACGCGCGCGTGGGCGGAGTCCAGCCGCCCTCGCTCGACGAGCGGGCGTCGGCCCACCTCGGCGGCCTGCTCGTGGGCGGCCCATTCCTTCGGAGTCCGCAGCGCCACCGCGAGACCGCCGGCCGCGTACACGGCCTCCTCGACCTCCAGTGAGGACCGCCGCGCCAGCGCCGCCTCGACGGCGGCCACATCCTCGGACACCCCCAGCACGTCCAGCAGCCGGGCCCGGTGGTGGGGATAGTTGGCGTGTGTGCGCACCCACCCGTCCGCGGTCCGCCAGAACCGCGACAGCGGCGCGAAGACGACCGGTGCCCGCCCGTCGACCTGCAGATGCCGCTCACTGTGGAACGCGGTGGCGACCGCCCCGTCGTCGACCCGCACCCGGGGCACCCGCGCGAGCCCGGCCCGCCGCGCCCCCAGCTCGGCGGCGGCCAGCGCGCACGCGCCGACACAGGCCCGCGCCAGCTCCCGTACGGGAAGGCGCCCTTGAAGAGCGCCCTCCCGCGCGGTGGTCGACACCCTGGAGAGCAGGGCGGGATCGCCTCCCAGCTCCGACCATGCGAACTTGAGTGCAGTCATGACTGCACTATGCAGTATTGACTGAATCAATATGTCATTTGGTCACCGCGGCCAGCGCGTCCACAGTGCCCCAGCCGTAGAAACCGTTGTGGTTCTTGGTCCCCTCGCACACCGCGTCGACCTTGCCGTCGCCGTCGATGTCGTAGGGGTCCGTGCACGGCGTGGCGTCGGCCTCCGCGTAGAGCAGCGCCTTCACCAGGGCCGGCGAGGCGTGCGGATGCGTTGACTTGATCAATGCGGCGACCGCCGCGACATGCGGCGAGGCCATCGACGTACCGGCCATGTAGCCCCACTTGCCGCCGGGCAGCGTGCCCAGGATCAGACCGCTGGTGGCCGGCGGGGCCGGGGCCTGGTAGCGGGTCGAGTCGCCGCCCGGCGCGGCGACGTCGATGACGCCCAGGCCGTAGTTGGAGAAGGACGACTTCAGACCCTTGGCGCCCGTGGCCGCGACCGTCACCACACCCGGCAACTGGGTCGGTATGTCGAAGCACTTGGTCGGGTCGATCACCCGGTCCGAGGGCGTGCCGTCGTTCGGCGACACCGGGTCCGTGATCGTGTCGGCGGCGAGGTCGTAGTTCTCGTTGCCGGCCGCCGCGACATTGACGGTGCCCCGCCTCTCCGCGTACCGCGAGGCCCGGGTGACGGCGTCCACCAACGCCTTCTGGTCCGGGTCGTCGGTGCAGTTGAAGTACCACGGGTCGGTGTAATAGCTGTTGTTCGTCACGTCGACGCCGTGCTCGGCCGCCCACACGAAGCCGCAGACCACGGCCTCCGTGTAGAAGTAGCCGTCGGGGTTGGCCACCTTGATGCCGGCGACCTTCACCCCGGGCGCCACGCCCGTCATTCCGATGCCGTTCTTCGCGGCCGCGATCTCACCCGCCACGTGGGTGCCGTGCGGGCTCTCCGAGGCGCTCGGCCGCCAGGCGCCGTCCGCCGTGTCCGGCTTGCCCGACACGCAGTTGACCGAGGCCTTGCGGTCGAAGTTGGGCGCGATGTCCGGGTGCGTGTCGTCGACGCCGGTGTCGATGACGGCGACCGTCACCCTGGGGCTGCCCAGCGACACCTCGTGCGCCTTGTCCGCCTTGATGGCGGCCAGGTCCCACTGCTGGGGCTCGAGCGGGTCCTGCCCGTCGGCGGCCCGCGCGGCGGCGACCTCCCGCGCGGAGAGCACCTTCGGCGTGCCCATGTCGTCCGTCGACTGCGCGGGCAGCGGCGCGTTGCGGGTGTTGCCCGCCGACTCCACGCCGGGCACCGCCCGCAGGGTCCTGGCGAAGTCGGCGTTCGACGAGTGGACGACGATCACGCCGATCCGGTCGTACGACGTCACGATCGTGCCGCCGGCCTCGGCGATCGCCTTCTGCACGCGCGCCGAAGGGCCGTGCCCGGGGCGGACGTTGACGACGTAGCTGAGCGAGGTGGCGTCACCGGCCGTGGCCGTGGCCGTCGGCGCGGCCTCCGCCGCCGAGGCCGTGATGTTCGGCAGGAACGCCAGGGCCGTAGCCATCGCCATTCCCAGCGGAAGGGCGAGCACGCGGCGCGAGCGCGGGTGAGGCGCTGTCATGTGTCGGGGTCTCCAGTTCGTTCGCGGTACGAGGGGGCCGTGCGGGAGCCCCGGGGGGCGGTGGCGCCCCCCGGAGCGAGTGGGTGGTGGGTCGGCCGCGGTCACTTCACCGCGCGCAGCGCGTCGACGACGCCGAAGCCGTAGAAGCCGTTGACCCGCTTGCCGCCCACGCAGGTCGCGTCCACCACGCCGTCGCCGTCCCCGTCGTAGGGGTCGCTCGGACAGCCCGGGTTGACGGCCTCCGCCTTCAGCAGCGCCTGCAACTGGGCCGGGGTCGCCCACGGGTGCGTCGACTTCAGCAGCGCGGCGACGCCGGCCACGTGCGGCGTGGCCATCGACGTGCCCTGCAGGAAGCCGTACTGGTCGTTGGGCATCGTGGAGAGGATGCGGCCGTTCTTGGACGGCGTGTCCGGGATCTGGTACTTGTCGCCGCCGGGCGCGGCGACGTCGACGACCCCGTAGCCGTAGCTGGAGTAGTACGACTTGGTGCCCTTGACGCCCACCGCGCCGACCGTGACGACGCCCGGCAGCTGGGTCGGCACGTCGAAGCACTTGTGGGGGTCGACCGTCCGCGTCACCGGGGTCGAGTCGTCGGGGCTGGAGTCGTCGACCAGGGCGTCCGAGTCGAGGTCGTCGTTGGAGTTGCCCGCGGCGGCGACGTTGAGCGTGCCCTTGCTCTGTGCGTACAGCTGGGCCCTGTTGACCGAGTCGACGATGGCCCGCTGATCGGGGTCGTCCATGCAGTTGTACTGCCACGGGTCGACGTAGTAGCTGTTGTTGGTGACCTCGACGCCGTGGTCGGCGGCGAACACGAACGCGCACACGACGCTCTCGGGGAAGAACAGCTGGTTCTCGTCCGGCTGGGCCACCGTGATGCCGGCGACCCGCACGCCGGGCGCGACGCCCGCGACGCCGATGCCGTTGCGGGCCGCGGCGATCTCGCCCGCCACGTGCGTGCCGTGGTAGTGATCGGCGTCCACCGGCCGCCAGGAGCCGTACGTCGTGTCCGCCTTGCCGCTGACGCAGTTCGCGGACTGCGAGGGGGAGAAGTTCGGGGCGAGGTCGGGGTGGGTGTCGTCGACGCCCACGTCGATCACGGCGACCGTCACCTTCCTGCTGCCCGGGTCGATCGCGGCGGCCTTGTCGGCGCCTATCGCCCTGAGGTCCCACTGGTCGGCCTCCAGCGGCTCCTCACCGGCCGCCGAGCCCTTCTCGACCTTCGCCGCCTCGCCCTTGGACAGGTACTGAACCGCGCCCTCGTCCGTGGTTCCCGCGGCCTGCACCGGCGAGGTCCGCGAGGCACCCGCGGACTGCACGCCGCGTACCCCGCGTATCTTCTTCGCGAAGTCGAGGTCCGTGGAGTGGACCACGATCACACCGATCTTGTCGTACGACACCACGATCGAACCGCCGGCCGCCTTGATCGCCGCCTTGACCGACTTGATCGTGTAGGGGTCCGTCTTCGTGTTGACGAGGTATGCATACGTGTCCGCGCCGACGGCCGCCCGAGTGGCGGACTCCGTGCGCGGAGCGGCCTGAGCCGCCGCCGGCAGGAAGCCGAGCGTGGCGGTCAGTGACAGCACGACCGGCACCGCGAGCGCGAGCCGACGTCTGGAACGCAGATGAACCATGGGGTCTCCACATCATCCGGAAACGAAACCGCCCGAGACACAGGTGGTGCTCGGGCAGGTACATGACGGGCGGTCCAGGGCGAAAACTATCTCCCGAAGTCGCTGGCCAGCAATGAGTTGCCCAAGGCAAGTTCGGAAAACGGTCAAGTGAGTTGAACCGGTCCCCGCGCGGCGCCGTGACCTTGGGCAGGGAGCGGCAGGACACGCGCCCCCGATCCCCGAGACGACCGCATCCGCAACGCGAGGAGACTACGTGGCCACCGAGACACCGCCCCCCTCGAAGACCCCCACCCAACTCCCGCCCACCGAGGCGTTCGTCGCGGAGGCGGAGAGCGCGGAATTCGGTGAACTGCGCCGCTCGTACCGCTCGTTCGCCTTTCCGCTGACCGTCGGCTTCATCGCCTGGTACCTGCTGTACGTCCTGCTCTCGAACTACGCGGGCGACTTCATGGGCACCAAGCTGTTCGGCAACATCAACGTGGCCCTCGTCCTCGGCCTCGCCCAGTTCCTGACCACGTTCCTCATCGCCTGGTGGTACTCGCGGCACGCCGCCGCCAAGCTCGACCCCAAGGCCGAGGCGATCAAGTCCCGGATGGAGGGCGGCGCATGAGCCCCGCACAGCACACCCTGATCGCGGCCGGCGAGGCGAGCCAGCACCGGCCGCTGATCATCACGCTGTTCGCGGTGTTCGTCGCCGCGACCCTCGTGATCACCGTCTGGGCGGGCCGCCAGACCAAGGACGCGGCCGACTTCTACGCGGGCGGCCGCCAGTTCACCGGCTTCCAGAACGGCCTCGCCGTCTCCGGCGACTACATGTCCGCCGCGTCCTTCCTCGGCATCGCGGGTGCCATCGCCCTCTTCGGCTACGACGGCTTCCTGTACTCCATCGGCTTCCTGGTCGCCTGGCTGGTCGCCCTGCTCCTTGTGGCCGAGCCGCTGCGCAACTCCGGCCGCTACACCATGGGCGACGTCCTCGCCTACCGGATGCGCCAGCGCCCCGTCCGCACGGCGGCCGGCACCTCCACCATCGTCGTGTCGATCTTCTACCTGCTGGCCCAGATGGCGGGCGCCGGCGTCCTGGTCTCCCTGCTGCTCGGCATCACCAGCGACGGCGGCAAGATCGGCATCGTCGCCCTGGTCGGCGTCCTGATGATCGTCTACGTCACGATCGGCGGCATGAAGGGCACCACCTGGGTGCAGATGGTCAAGGCCGTCCTGCTGATCGCCGGCGCCCTGCTGCTGACCTTCCTGGTGCTGCTGAAGTTCCACTTCAACATCTCCGACCTGCTCGGCTCGGCCGCAGACAACAGCGCCAAGGGCTCGGCCTTCCTGGAGCCCGGCCTGAAGTACGGCGCCACGGGCACCACCAAGCTGGACTTCATCTCCCTCGGTATCGCCCTGGTCCTGGGCACCGCCGGCCTGCCGCACATCCTGATCCGCTTCTACACGGTGCCCACCGCCAAGGCCGCCCGTAAGTCCGTGATCTGGGCGATCGGCCTGATCGGCGCCTTCTACCTGATGACCCTCGCCCTCGGCTTCGGCGCCGCCGCGCTGATCAAGCCGGACGAGATCATCGCCTCCAACAAGGCGGGCAACACCGCCGCGCCACTCCTCGCCCTCCACCTCGGCGGCGTCGACTCCAACTGGGGCGCGATCCTGCTCGCCACGATCTCGGCGGTCGCCTTCGCCACGATCCTCGCCGTCGTCGCGGGCCTCACCCTGGCCTCCTCCTCGTCCTTCGCGCACGACATCTACGCCAACGTCATCAAGAAGGGCTCGGCCACCGAGAAGCAGGAGCTCGGCGCGGCCCGCTGGGCCACGGTCGGCATCGGCGCCGTCTCCATCGTCCTGGGCGCGCTCGCCCGCGACCTGAACGTCGCCGGCCTGGTCGCCCTCGCCTTCGCGGTCGCCGCCTCCGCCAACCTCCCGACCATCATCTACAGCCTCTTCTGGAAGCGGTTCACCACCTCCGGCGCCCTGTGGTCGATCTACGGCGGCCTGGCCAGCGCGGTCGGCCTGGTGCTGTTCTCGCCGGTCGTCTCGGGCAAGCCGACGTCGATGTTCCCGGACGTCGACTTCCACTGGTTCCCGCTGGAGAACCCGGGCATCATCTCGATCCCGGTCGGCTTCCTGCTCGGCGTCCTCGGCACCTACCTCTCCAAGGAGGAGCCGGACGCCGGCAAGTACGCCGAGCTGGAGGTCCGCTCGCTGACCGGCACCGGCGCCCACTGACCCCCCGGTACGCCCCCAAGCGGCCGCGTCGTAGATCCCTACGACGCGGCCGCGCCGTACCTCGTGGGATCCGGGCCGCTGTCGTTGTCAGTGACGTCACGTAGGCTCGCAAGTGACGGAAATGACGACCCGCACCTGATCCGCTACGAGGGAGGGGGCCCACGTGCTCATCGACACCTACGGCCGGGTGGCCACCGACCTGAGGGTCTCGCTGACCGACCGGTGCAACCTCCGCTGCACGTACTGCATGCCCGAGGAGGGCCTGCAGTGGCTGGCCAAGCCCGATCTGCTCACGGACGACGAGATCGTCCGCCTGATCGACATCGCCGTCACCACCCTGGGCATCGAGGAGATCCGCTTCACCGGCGGAGAACCCCTGCTGCGTCCCGGCCTGGTCGGCATCGTCGAGCGGGTCGCGCGGCTGGACCCCCGCCCCCAGATGTCCCTGACCACCAACGGCATCGGCCTGGGGCGCACGGCCAGGGCCCTGAAGGACGCGGGCCTGGACCGGGTCAACGTCTCCCTGGACACCCTGCGCCCGGACGTCTTCAAGAGACTCACCCGCCGGGACCGCCACAAGGACGTCCTCGAAGGCCTGCGGGCCGCCCGTGACGCGGGTCTGACCCCGGTGAAGGTCAACACGGTCCTGATGCCGGACCTGAACGCCGACGAGGCCCCCGACCTGCTGGCCTGGGCCGTCGAGCACGACTACGAACTGCGGTTCATCGAGCAGATGCCCCTGGACGCCCAGCACGGCTGGAAGCGCGAGGGCATGGTCACGGCCGGCGACATCCTGGCCTCCCTGCGCACCCGCTTCGACCTCACCCCCGAGGGGGCCGCCGCGCGCGGCTCGGCCCCGGCGGAGCGCTGGCTGGTCGACGGCGGCCCCCACCGGGTGGGCGTCATCGCCTCGGTGACCCGTCCCTTCTGCGCCGCCTGCGACCGCACCCGCCTCACGGCCGACGGCCAGATACGCACCTGCCTGTTCGCCCAGGAGGAGACGGACCTGCGCGCCGCCCTGCGCGACGGCTCCCCGGACGAGGAGATCGCCCGCATCTGGCGGCTGGCCATGTGGGGCAAGAAGGCGGGCGCGGGGCTGGACGACCCGTCGTTCGTCCAGCCGGACCGGCCGATGTCGGCCATCGGCGGCTGACGCGCCACCCGCCTCCCGAAGGGTGCGGCCGGCGCGCCACCCGCCTCCCGAAGGGTGCGGCCGGCGCGCCACCCCTCTCCCGGCGGGCGACGCGTACACGCCGGGACCCGCACGGCCTCCACCGGGTCACGCCATCATCCGCCGCCTGACGACGCCCGAAACAGACGCCGTCCCGCCCCTGGAGCCAGACGCCGTCCCGCTCCCGGAACCGCGGGGGCGGCCCGGGGGCGAACGGTCACGCGTCGCCACCGTCCCGCGTGGGAACCGCCCCGGTGCGGGCCACCTCGGCGTACCCCCGTGCGCTCGCCTTCGGGATGCGCCGGCCGGTGGGGTAGTCCACTGATGCCGCCGACGATCTGGCGGCCGAAGACGACGAACAGGGCGAGCAGCGGCAGGGTGCCCAGCAGGGCGCCGGCCATGATCAGCGACTGGTCGCGCACATAGCCGGCGCTGAGCTGGGTACCGGCACACTCCAGCCGCGCCCACGCACCTGGGTCAGCGGTCGTGAACCCGGGTCAGCAGTCGTGCGCTCGGGTCTGCGCCCACGCACCCGGGTCAGCAGTCGTGCGCTCGGTCGGCGTACCTGCACCGGGACGCGAGGCGCGCCGACGGACCGGTCGTGGTCGCCGTCAGCCCGGCGTGCCCGGACCGGGAGCGTCGGCGGGCTTCGTGGACTCCCACTCCCGCAGTGTCACGACGTCCTTCAAGAACCCCCGTACCCCGAGGAACTGCGACAGATGCTCCCGGTGCACGTCGCAGGCGAGCCACGTCTTGCGCCGCTCCGGCGTATGGATCTTCGGGTTGTTCCACGCCAGCACCCAGACGGCGTCGACACGGCAGCCCTTGGCGGAGCAGATGGGGGTGTCACTCACAGGTATGTCTCACAACCGCTGTAAACAAGGCGACGCCGAGCAGCCACGGGGGGAGCTGCCCGGCGTCGGTCCGTCGCTCCGACGGGGGATGCGGAGCGCCTACGAAGTATGTCACGGGTCACCCGCCGCCCGGCACCTGAACAACATGATTGATCTGAGCTTTTCTTGAGCTTGGCGCGAAGACGCCTTCCGTTTGTCGCGCCCGGATGCGGGTCACGCCGGGTCGCGCGGCTCGCTTCGTACGCCCGCCGCGGGCTCCGCCGCGACATCTTCCGGGGCCGGTTCGGCGAAACCGTCGTTCGTCCGCGACGGCGTGATCATCGGGCGCATCGGCACCGATACGAACGTCGACGGCAGACTCGGCGCGTTCTCCCGCCCGGCGTTCGCGACCACCACCGCGATGTACGGCAGGACCGCTCCGAGTACCAACGCCACGATCGCGACGGGCCGTTCGACGTTCCACAGCGAGGCAGCGAGGATGACCGAGACCGTACGGATCGACATGGAGATGACGTACCGGCGCTGCCGGCCGCGCACGTCCTCCTGCAGGCCCGTCCGGGCGCCGGTGATCCGGAACACCTGGCCGTTGCCGCCGCCGTGCTGCTTCCGATTCACAATCCACCATCCGCCCGCATCGGCCCTGCCTCTCCCCGTGCCCGGTCCACCCCGGCCGGGGTGGGGGTCCGGACTGTTTCCACGTTACGCCGCGCCTGCGCCGCCTACGAGACCGGGTCACCTCCACGCTGGGCGAACGCCCTCGGCCCGAGCACGTATGGCCCTACCCGACATGCGCCGTACGGCGTACGGGCCGACGCTTGACGTAATGCTCGCGTCGGGCCGTACAAGGAGGCAGCCATGGGCTGGTTGTGGGCGATCATCGTGGGATTCGTGCTCGGTCTGATCGCCAAGGCGATCATCCCGGGCAAGCAGCACAGCCCCCTCTGGCTGACCACCATCTGCGGCATGCTCGGCGCCATCGTCGGCAACGCGATCGCGAGGGCGGTCGGAGTGGAGTCGACCCCGGGCATCGACTGGAGCCGGCACGCCTTCCAGCTCGTGGCCGCGATCGTCATCGTCTTCGTGGTCGACATGCTGTACATGGCGACTCTGGGCAAGCGGAAACAGACCGCCTGAGAGCGGACAGGGACGCGAAGAAGGGGCGGGCTCGCCATGGAGCCCGCCCCTTCGCGATGCAGTGACCCGGCCCTAGGCGGACGCGACCTCGACCGCCGCCAGGTTCTTCTTGCCCCGGCGCAGCACCAGCCACCGGCCGTGGATCAGGTCCTCCTTGGCGGGGACGGCGTCCTCGGAGGCGACCTTCACGTTGTTCACGTAGGCCCCGCCCTCCTTCACCGTCCGCCGGGCGGCCGACTTGCTGGCCACCAGGCCGACCTCGGCGAACAGGTCCACGACCGGGCCGAGCTCGGCGACCTGGACGTGCGGCAGCTCGGCGAGGGACGCGGCGAGCGTCTTCTCGTCCAGCTCCGCCAGCTCGCCCTGACCGAACAGCGCCTTCGACGCGGCGACGACGGCGGCCGTCTGGTCGGCGCCGTGCACCAGCGTCGTCAGCTCCTCGGCGAGGGCACGCTGGGCGGCACGGGCCTGCGGGCGCTCCTCGGTCTGCTGCTCCAGCTCCTCGATCTCCTCGTGGGACCGGAAGCTGAAGATCCGCAGGAACTTGGAGACATCCCGGTCGTCCGCGTTCAGCCAGAACTGGTAGAAGGCGTACGGCGTGGTCATCTCGGGGTCGAGCCAGACCGTGCCGGACTCCGTCTTGCCGAACTTGGTGCCGTCCGCCTTGGTGATCAGCGGTGTGCCCAGCGCGTGCACCACGGCCCCGGGCTCGACCTTGTGGATCAGGTCGGTGCCCGAGGTCAGGTTGCCCCACTGGTCGCTGCCGCCGGTCTGCAGCGTGCACCCGTGGCGCCGGTACAGCTCCAGGAAGTCCATGCCCTGCAGGATCTGGTAGCTGAACTCGGTGTAGCTGATGCCCTCCTGGGACTCCAGCCGACGGGCGACGGCCTCCTTGCCGATCATCTTGTTCACGCGGAAGTGCTTGCCTACGTCCCGCAGGAACTCGATGGCCGACATCCCCTGGGTCCAGTCCAGGTTGTTGACCATGACCGCCGCGTTCGGGCCCTCGAAGTCCAGCAGCGGCGCGATCTGCGCGCGCAGCCGCTCGACCCACTGGGCGACGACCTCGGGCGCGTTCAGCGTGCGCTCCGCGTTCGGCTTCGGGTCGCCGATCAGGCCCGTGGCGCCCCCGACCAGGCCCAGCGGTCGGTTGCCCGCCTGCTGGATCCGGCGCATCGTCAGGATCTGCACGAGGTTGCCGAGGTGCAGGCTGGGCGCGGTCGGGTCGAAGCCGCAATAGAACGTGACGGGACCGTCCGCGAACGCCTTGCGCAATGCGTCCTCGTCAGTGGAGAGGGCGATCAGCCCACGCCACTTCAGTTCGTCGACGATGTCCGTCACGGTTCTCGTATCTCCTTGGATGATCCTCGGGCAGTCGGGTGACAGCCGCCTACGAGGTTATACGCCCTGACTGACAGAGCTCATGTTGAAGTCGGGCACCCGCAGGGCGGGCATCGCGGTCCTAGTGAACCAGTCGCTCCACTCCCTGGGCAGCGTCTTTTCCGTGCGCCCGGCCTCGGTGGCCCGGCCCAGCAGGTCCACCGGCGACTCGTTGAACCGGAAGTTGTTCACCTCGCCGGTCACCTCGCCGTTCTCCACGAGGTAGACGCCGTCCCTGGTCAGGCCAGTCAGCAGCAGCGTGGCCGGGTCGACCTCGCGGATGTACCACAGGCAGGTCAGCAGCAGCCCGCGCCCGGTGCCGGCGACCATCTCCTCCAGGGAGCGGTCCTCGCCGCCGGTCAGGATCAGGTTGTCGATCGCCGGAGCCACCGGAAGCCCGGTCAGACCGGCGCTGTGCCGGGTGGTGGCGAGGTTCCGCAGCACGCCCTCGCGCACCCACTCGGTGGCCGTGAGCGGCAGGCCGTTGTCGAACACCGACTGGTCGCCCCCGGAGGAGTGGGCGATCACGAAGGGCGCCGACTCCAGTCCGGGTTCGTTCGGGTCGCTGCGCAGCGTCAGCGGCAGCTCGGTGAGCCGGTCGCCCACGCGCGTGCCGCCGCCGGGCTTCGAGAACACCGTGCGCCCCTCGACCGCGTCCCGGCCCGACGCCGACCACAGCTGGTAGATCAGCAGGTCGGCCACCGCGGTCGGCGGCAGCAGCGTCTCGTACCGCCCGGCGGGCAGTTCGATCCGCCGCACGGCCCAGCCGAGGCGTACGGCGAGCTCGGCGTCCAGCGCCGCCGGGTCGACGTCCTTGAAGTCCCGCGTGGAGCGTCCGGCCCACGCCGAGCGCCTGCGGTCGGGCGACTTGGCGTTGATCTCCAGCGTGCCGTTGGGCTGGTCGTGGCGCAGGCGCAGCCCGGTCGACGTCCCCACGTAGCTCGACACGAGTTCGTGGTTGGCGAAGCCGTACAGTTCGCGGCCGCCGGCACGCGCGCGTGCGAAGGCCTCGCCGAGCGCCGGCGCGAAGTCGGCGAACACGGCGGAGCCGGTCTCCGCGGGCGCGTCCGTGAAGTCGGGGGAGGCCGGTACGTCCGCGACCAGCGGCTGCGCGTCCTCGGCGGGCCCGGCGGCCCGCGCGGCGGCCTCCGCGGCGCGTACCAGGGGCTCCAGCTCCGCCACGGTGACGGCCGAGCGCGAGACGACGCCGGAGGCCGTGCCCTCCTTGCCGTCGACGGTCGAGATCACCGTGAGCGTACGGCCCCTCGTCACACCGTTCGTGGTGAGCGCGTTGCCAGCCCAGCGCAGGTTGGCGGTGGACTGCTCGTCGGCGATGACGACACACCCGTCGGCGGCGGACAGCTCCAGCGCCCGCTCGACGATCTCGTGCGGCTTGCTGCTGCGGGCGCTCATCGACCGGCCTCCTGCGTGGTGTTGAGGATGTTGACGCCCCGGAAGAGTGCCGAGGGGCAGCCGTGCGACACGGCGGCGACCTGGCCCGGCTGGGCCTTGCCGCAGTTGAAGGCGCCGCCCAGGACGTAGGTCTGCGGACCGCCCACCGCGGCCATCGAGCCCCAGAAGTCGGTGGTCGTCGCCTGGTAGGCGACGTCCCGCAGCTGTCCGGTGATCCGCCCATTCTCGATCCGGAAGAACCGCTGGCCGGTGAACTGGAAGTTGTAGCGCTGCATGTCGATGGACCACGACCGGTCGCCGACGACGTAGATCCCGCGGTCGACCCCGCCGATCAGGTCCTCCGTCGACATCCCGGCCGGGTCCGGCCGCAGCGAGACGTTGGCCATGCGCTGCACGGGCACGTGCCCGGGGGAGTCGGCGAAGGCGCAGCCGTTGGAGCGCTCGAAGCCGGTCAGCTTCGCGATGCGGCGGTCGAGCTGGTATCCGACGAGCGTGCCGTCCTTGACCAGGTCCCAGGACTGGCCCTCGACGCCCTCGTCGTCGTAGCCGACGGTGGCGAGTCCGTGCTCGGCGGTGCGGTCGCCGGTGACGTTCATCAGCTCGGAGCCGTAGCGGAGCTTGCCGAGCTGGTCGAAGGTGGCGAAGGAGGTGCCGGCGTACGCGGCCTCGTAGCCGAGCGCGCGGTCCAGCTCGGTGGCGTGGCCGATGGACTCGTGGATGGTCAGCCACAGGTTGGACGGGTCGACGACCAGGTCGTACAGGCCCGCCTCGACGCTCGGCGCCCGCATCTTCTCGGCGAGCAGCTCCGGGATCTGCTCCAGCTCGCCCTCCCAGTCCCAGCCGGTGCCGGTCAGGTACTCCCAGCCCCGTCCGACCGGCGGTGCGACGGTCCGCATCGAGTCGAACTCGCCGCTGGACTCGTCGACCGACACGGCGGTCAGGGACGGGTGCAGCCGGACGCGCTGCTGCGTCGTCACGGTCCCGGCGGTGTCGGCGTAGAACTTGTTCTCGTGGACGGTGAGCAGGGAGGCGTCGACGTGGTTGACGCCGTTCGCCGCGAGCAGCCGCGCGCTCCAGTCGGCCAGCAGCGCCGACTTCTCCTCGTCGGGTACGCCGAACGGGTCGATCTCGTACGACGACACCCACGTCCGGTCGGCGTGCACGGGCTCGTCGGCGAGCTCCACCCGCTCGTCCGAACCGGCGGCCTTGATCACCTGGGCGGAGAGCTTCGCCATCGCCACCGCCTGCGAGGCGACCTTGGCCGCGGCGTCCAGGGTCAGGTCGACGCCCGAGGCGAAGCCCCACGTACCGCCGTGCACGACGCGCACCGCGTACCCGAGGTCGGTGGTGTCCGACGACCCGGCGAGCTTGGCGTCCCGCAGGCGCCAGGAAGCGCTGCGCACCCGTTCGAGGCGGAAGTCCGCGTGCTCGGCGCCCAGCGCACGCGCGCGTGCGAGCGCGGCGTCCGCGAGGGCGCGTAGCGGGAGTGCCGTGAAGGCTTCGTCGATGGTATGAGGCACCTGCGTCTCTTCCTGTTGACATGACAGTGACCGGCGGTTGCCCCGATCATGTCGCGGCGACCGGGTGGCGGACCACACGTTTGCGGGCGTGCTCGGCAACTTTCTGTAGGGACCCGACAGCGAGTCCCCCGAGCCACTGTCGGTGCCCGATTGTCCGCGGGACCGCCCGGACCGATAGGTTTTCGAGGGAAGCCGCCTGTCATCCAGGTGTTCGGGCGGATGTGTCAGACCCCTATCGAAAGGGTGATCCGTTGAGCCGCTCGGTTCTCGTCACCGGAGGCAACCGGGGCATCGGCCTCGCCATCGCCCGCGCGTTCGCCGATGCCGGCGACAAGGTCGCCATCACATACCGTTCGGGTGAGCCGCCGGCCGGCTTCCTGGCCGTCAAGTGCGACATCACCGACACCGAGCAGGTGGAGCAGGCCTACAAGGAGATCGAGGACGCCCACGGCCCCGTCGAGGTCCTGATCGCCAACGCGGGCATCACCAAGGACCAGCTCCTGATGCGCATGTCGGAGGAGGACTTCACGTCCGTCCTCGACACCAACCTCACCGGCACCTTCCGCGTGGTCAAGCGGGCCAACCGCGCCATGCTGCGCGCCAAGAAGGGCCGCGTGGTCCTGATCTCCTCGGTCGTCGGCCTGTTCGGCGGCCCCGGCCAGGCCAACTACGCCGCCTCCAAGGCCGGCCTGGTCGGCTTCGCGCGCTCCCTCGCCCGTGAGCTGGGCTCGCGCAACATCACCTTCAACGTCGTCGCGCCCGGCTTCGTCGACACCGACATGACCAAGGCGCTCACCGACGAGCAGCGCGAGAACATCGTGTCCCAGGTGCCGCTCGGTCGTTACGCGCAGCCAGAGGAGGTCGCCGCGACGGTGCGGTTCCTCGCCTCGGACGACGCCTCGTACATCACTGGAGCCGTCATCCCCGTTGACGGCGGACTGGGAATGGGTCACTGAACACCATGAGCGGAATTCTCGAGGGCAAGCGCGTCCTGATCACCGGTGTGCTGATGGAGTCCTCCATCGCCTTCCACGCCGCCAAGCTGGCCCAGGAGCAGGGCGCCGAGATCATCCTGACCGCGTTCCCGCGGCCCACGCTGACCGAGCGCATCGCCAAGAAGCTGCCCAAGCCCACCAAGGTCATCGAGCTCGACGTCACCAACGACGAGCACCTGGGCCGCCTGGCCGACCTGGTCGGCGAGGAGCTCGGCGGCCTCGACGGCGTCGTGCACTCCATCGGCTTCGCGCCGCAGG
Source organism: Streptomyces sp. C1-1 (assembly GCF_050214755.1). Classification (NCBI taxonomy): domain Bacteria; kingdom Bacillati; phylum Actinomycetota; class Actinomycetes; order Kitasatosporales; family Streptomycetaceae; genus Streptomyces; species Streptomyces sp. C1-1. The sequence goes on from NZ_CP189826.1 coordinate 7,719,396, forward strand.
ACGCGCTCGGCGGAAACTTCCTCAACACGCCGTTCGAGTCCGTGGCCACGGCCATGCACGTCTCGGCGTACTCCCTGAAGTCGCTGACCATGGCCTGCCTGCCGCTGATGCAGAACGGCGGCTCGGTCGTCGGCCTGACCTTCGACGCGCAGTACGCGTGGCCGCAGTACGACTGGATGGGCCCTGCGAAGGCCGCGCTGGAGGCCACCAGCCGCTACATCGCCCGCGACCTGGGCAAGCAGAACATCCGCTGCAACCTCATCTCCGCGGGCCCGATCGGCTCCATGGCCGCCAAGTCCATCCCGGGCTTCAGCGACCTGGCCGCCGTCTGGGACAGCCGCTCCCCCCTGGAGTGGGACCTGAAGGACCCGGAGCCGGCAGGCAAGGGCATCGTCGCCCTGCTGAGCGACTGGTTCCCGAAGACCACCGGCGAGATCGTCCACGTGGACGGCGGTCTGCACGCCATCGGCGCCTGATCGCCCCGCGCCGTCGACGCCCCGCTTCCGCAAGGCAGCGGGGCGTCGCCCGTTCGGCCTACCCGGCCGGGCGCGGGCGGACGCCGACCGGGCACGCTGGAGGGGCGTTCACCACACGCTCCCCTCCCCAGCCCGGCCGAGGAGGTCCCCGTTGTGCGCCTGTCCCGCAGCCTGGCCTCAGTGACCGCCGCCGTCGCTCTCGTGATGTCCCTGCCGTACGAGGCGGTGCCTCACGCGCGCGTACCGAGACCCGCCTCCGCCGATCCCTTCGGGGCCGAGTGCCGCACCAGGGTCACCGGTTCCCATGTGACCGCGTACTGCCACAACCCCTATCCGCAGACCGACCGCGTCAGCCTCCACATCGAGTGCGACCAGTGGTGGGACATCGACAGCGACGGCACCCCGGTCGACGCCGATCCGGCGATGACCGTACGGCTCACCGGGCGCTGCTGGGAGGACGTGCGCACGGTGTGGATCAGTCACCAGAAGGCGTGAACCGTCCGGGACGGCACAGGAACGGGTAGCTCGCCGCCTCCCTGCCCGCGGCCTCGGCGTCGCCCGCGCGGATCGCGTCGACCAGCCGCGTGTGGTCCATGTACGTCTCCGGCGTCAGCTCCTCGCCGACGTCCTCGCGCAGCCAGTCCCGCAGCACCTCGCCGAGGTCGGCGTACATCTCGCTCATCACGTCGTTGTGGGACGCGGAGACCACCGCCAGATGGAAGGTGGCGTCGGCCGTCACGAACGCCTCCGTGTCGCCCGACTCCCACGCCTCCTCGCGCCGCACCAGCAGCGCGTCGAGCTGCTTGAGGTCCTTCTCCGTGCGCCGCCGGGCGGCCAGCTCCGCCGCGGAGGACTCCAGCGTGGAGCGCAGTTCGGCGATGTGCCGGGGGTCGGCGTCGGCGAACCGGCGGTGCATCACTCCGGCCAGTTCGCTGGTGGCGACGACATAGGTGCCCGAGCCCTGGCGGATGTCCAGCAGGCCGTTGTGCGCGAGCGCGCGGACGGCCTCACGGACCGTGTTCCGGGCGACGCCCAGCTGCTCGACCAGCTCCGGCTCGGTCGGGATGCGCGAGCCGACAGGCCACTCGCCCGAGGTGATCTGGTTCCGCAGGGCGGCGATGACCTGCTCGGACAGGGCCGAACGACGGGGATGGCTCAGGGGCATGGCACACCTTCGCACGCGGCGGCCCGGTACGACTGACCCGGGCATGGACAACCAATCATCCCATGATTCTATGATGGGTCTCATGGCACGTGAGGAAAGCAGCACGACGACGTCCACGGCAGTACGCGGCCCGGCCGCCCAGGAGCCGTCGCGAACCGCCACGCACGCGTGGACGACACGACTGCTCCTGATCGGCATCGTGCTGACCGCGCTCAACCTCCGCCCCGCCATCACCGGCCTCGGCGCGCTCCTGAAGGAGGTTCGCGACGGGCTGGGCATGAGCGGCAGCGTCGCCGGACTGCTCACCTCCGTGCCCCCGCTCTGCTTCGCCGTCTTCGGCGTCATGGCCCCGCGCCTGGCCCGCCGCTTCGGCCCCGCCGCCGTCGTTTGCGCGGGCATGCTCGCCATCACCGCGGGCCTGCTGATACGGCCGTACGCGGGCGGCACGGCGGGCTTCCTGGCCGCCAGCGCGCTCGCCCTCATGGGCATCGCCGTCAGCAACGTCCTGATGCCGGTCATCGTCAAGCGCTGGTTCCCCGACCGGGTCGGCTCCATGACCGGCCTGTACTCGATGGCCCTCGCCCTCGGCACCGCGTCCGCGGCCGCGATCACCGTCCCCATGACCGACGCCCTGGGCGGCAGCTGGCAGACCGGCCTCGCGGTGTGGGCGGCGCTCGCCGGGGCGGCCGTACTCCCGTGGATCCCGTTCGTACGGCGCCGGGAGGCGGCCCCGGCCGAGGAGCCGACCGGGCGGCAGCACGCGCGCGTGCGGGAACCGTCCTACCGCGACGCGGTGCCCGCGCTGCGCATCACCCGGAGCCGTACCGCCTGGGCCCTCGCGGTCTTCTTCGGCCTCCAGGCCACCGCCGCCTACATCACGATGGGCTGGATGGCGCAGATCTTCCGGGACGCGGGCGTCTCCGCCGGCACGGCGGGACTGCTGCTGGCCGTCACCATGGTGATGGGCGTGCCGCTCGCCTTCGTGATCCCGCGCGTCGCCACCAGGCTGCCGCACCAGGGACCGATCGTGCTCGCGCTCGGCGTCTGCGGACTGGCCGGATATGCGGGCCTCTACCTCGCGCCTGCGGCCGGCGCCTGGGCCTGGGCCCTGCTGCTCGGCGTCTCCAACTGTGCCTTCCCGCTCGCCCTGACCATGGTCGGCATGCGGGCCAGAACGGGTGCCGGCGTCGCCCAGCTCTCCGCCTTCGCACAGAGCACCGGCTACCTGATCTCCATCCCCGGCCCGCTGCTCGTGGGCGTGCTCTACCAGCACAGCGGCGGCTGGGGCCTGCCGATCGCCCTCATGAGCGGCCTGATGATCCCGCAGATGGTGGTCGGCGTACTGGCGGGCCGCAACCGCACGGTGGAGGACGAGGCGGCCCGCTGACCCCCGCCGGATCCGGGGCGGGGGAGGGGTGCGAGACTTTCCGTATGCCAGTGCTCGACCCGAATCCCCAGAACGGCCAGAAGAAGTTGCTGATCGTGTTCGGCGCCTTCTTCGCCATCTTCGTGATCATCGCCGTCATCGCGACGATCGCCTCCCCCTGACGCCCGTCCGGGGGCCGATGGTGGTGCTAGCCCCACCATCCCCTAGGGGGCGAGTGTCAGGGTCAACTGGGTGGATCTCCGGATGGGTTGAGGGCGCCCGACTCCGTACCTTCGAAGTGTGGCCGCGAGCGGCGGCCCACCGACCCGAAGACCCTCGGAGGAACCCATGTCGGCCCAGTCGCACACCCGGCCCCACGCGGCGACCACGGGCCGCGTCGACATCCGGCTGCCCTGGTGGGCCCTCGCCCTGCCCACCCTCGCCTTCATCGTGCTCCTGGCGCTCATGCTGAACCCGACGGACGCGCAGGCGGCGGCGGGCGACCCGGCGATCACACACCTCTTCGAGCGCGTACAGCAGCTCATGGCCCGCTGAGCACGGCGAAAGCCCCCGGTCAACTCCCTGCGCCCGATGGCCTGTTTCATGCGAAGCTGGGTGTCATGAGCGTCGCAGAACCCCGCAGGATCGTCCTCTTCCGGCATGCGAAAGCCGACTGGCCACAGGTGACCGATCACGAGCGCCCCCTCGCCGAGCGGGGCCGCAAGGACGCCGCAGTCGCCGGACGCAAGCTGGCCGACTCCGCAGTCACCTTCGATCTGGCCCTGTGCTCCACCGCGGCCCGGACCCGGGAGACCTGGAAACTCGCCGTCCACGAACTTCCGCACCGGCCGAAAACCGTCTACGAGGAGCGGATCTACGAGGCCTCGCCCGGCGAGCTGATCGCGCTGCTGAACGAGACCCCGGACGACGCGCAGAACGTCGTCCTCATCGGTCACAACCCGGGCGTGCAGGGCCTCGTCGACATCCTGGCCGGCTCGGCCGAGGGCGACGCCCGCGAGCGGATGAACGGCCGCGGCTTCCCGGCCGCCGCGTTCGCCGTCCTGACCTTCGACGGCTCCTGGAAGGCCCTGGAACCGGCCGTGGCCACCCTGACCGACTACTGGGCCCCGAGCGAGTGACACTCCGAGCGGACGGCCGAGGGGCCCGGCACCGTCACGGTGCCGGGCCCCTCGCCGTGGTCCTCGCGCGGACGGCTCACCACTCGTCGTCCTGGGTGTCCGCGGCCTCGACCTCCTCGCGTGTGACGCCCAGCAGATACAGGACGGTGTCCAGGAACGGCACGTTCACCGCGGTGTGCGCCGCCTCCCGGACGACCGGCTTGGCGTTGAAGGCCACCCCGAGACCGGCCGCGTTGAGCATGTCCAGGTCGTTGGCGCCGTCGCCGATCGCCACGGTCTGGGCGAGCGGCACGCCCGCCTCGGCGGCGAACCGGCGCAGCAGCCGCGCCTTGCCCGCGCGGTCCACGATCTCGCCGGTGACCCGGCCGGTCAGCCGCCCGTCGACGATCTCCAGGGTGTTGGCCTGGGCGAAGTCCAGCCCGAGCCGCTCCTTGAGATCATCGGTGACCTGGGTGAACCCGCCGGAGACCACACCCACCTGGTAGCCGAGCCGCTTCAGCGTACGGATCAGCGTCCGGGCACCGGGTGTCAGCCGCACCTCGCTGCGCACCTTGTCGACGACCGAGACGTCCAGCCCCTCCAGCAGCGCCACGCGCGCGTGCAGCGACTGCTCGAAGTCCAGCTCCCCGCGCATCGCGGCGGCGGTCACCTCGGCGACCTTGTCCTCGCAGCCCGCGTGCGCGGCGAAGAGCTCGATCACCTCGTCCTGGATGAGGGTGGAGTCGACGTCCATGACCACGAGCCGCTGCGCCCGCCGGTGCAGCCCCGCGGCGACCACCGCCACGTCGACACCCAGTGCCGCCGCGTCCGTCACCAGGGCCGTGCGCAGCGGCCCCGTCTCGACGCCGGAGACCGCGAACTCCACCGCGGTGACCGGGTACTTGGCGAGCCGGAAGATACGGTCGATGTTGCCGCCGGCGTGGGCGATCTTCGCCGCGATGCGGGCGGTCGCCTCCGCCGTCAGCGGATGACCGAGGACGGTGACCAGTGAGCGGCCGAGACCGCGCGGACGGTTGTCGCCGCGGCCGGAGATGATCTCCGCCTGCATCTTCATCGACTCCGCCCAGCTGTGGACGGTCGCGCGCAGGTCGCCCTCGATTCCGGCCACCGGCTGGGTCACGAGCGCGCACAGCGTGAGACGGCCACGGGTGACGACCTGCTCGATGTCGACCACGTCGACGGAGTAGGCGGCGAGGGTGTCGAAGAGTCCGGCCGTGATGCCCGGCCTGTCCTTGCCGAAGATCTTGACGAGGAGAGTGGGGACGTCAGGGGCCACGTCGGAGGGCGAGGTCTGCGAAGCGCTCATGGTGCACCCACCGTATCCGGCACCCAGTGCCGACCGCCCCCGCGGTCCGCCTGGCGGACACTGAACATCGAGTGTCGAGCAGATGACCGGCGCCTGGCACTCCGGCCACGCTCAGCTCCGCGACAGCACCGTCCGGCCCTCATGTCAGGGTCTCCCTGCGGCCGCGCTCAGCGGCCTCCCTTCGGCCTTCCCGGTGGGGGAGGGGGCGGCGGGGGCGGCGGACCGTCGCCTCCCGAGGGCCGGGGGCGGTCGCCGCGGCCCGGTCGGGGTGGCTGTCGGCGCGGCGGCGGGTTCCCGATCGGGCGGACCACCGTGGGGGCGCCGTACACGTCGCCGTTGCCGGTGCCGGGCGGCGGTACGCCCTCACCGGACCGGGGCCGGTCGGGTGGCCGCGTGTCCCCTCCGGAACCCGGCCGGTCGGGTGGCCGCGCGTCCTCGGGTTCCTGCGGCACCCGCAGGTACGGATTGGTGGCGGGATTCGGCGGCCGATACGACCCGCCGGGCGTGTACGGTCCCGAGCCGCCCGCGTGCGTCCCCGCCGTCCCCGCGGGCATCCCGGGTTCCGGCGCGTACCCCGGATACGCGGTGCCCCCGCCCCCCGCCGTCCCACCGGCCCGCGCCAGGGGGGCCGCCCCGCGTCCCGCCGCTCCGGTCGCCCGGGCCAGCAGCGCGCCGACCGCCCCCGCACCCGCGCCCCACGCCGCTCCGAGGAGCAGGGCCATGCCGAGGTTCCCCCGCAGGCCGATCCCGGCGCCGAACGCGTCGAAGCCCAGCACGGACAGCGAGGCGTCCACCGACACCTCGGTCAGCCACGTGAGCAACGGCAGGGTCAACGCCGTGACGACTCCCAGCCGCAGAGCGCACTGCCCCGCGAACCGGAGGGCACCGGAACCCCGTACACCCGAACCGCCCGCGCCCGTCCCCGGCTGCGCCGCGCCCCCGACCGGTGTCCGCACCGCCGCCAGCACCCCCGCCAGCAGCATCGCCACCGCCGCCGCCACGCCGAGCAGCCACACCCGTCCGTCCAGTTCGGCCAGTCTGCCCAGCGTCACCGACTGGTCGGTCTTCGCGGTGAGGAGGTCGTCCAGGGGGTTCGGCAGCAGCTTGGCCAGCGCGCCCGTCGCCTTGCCGTCGAACGGCACGAACAGGCCGATCGGGATGCCGAGCCAGGTGCCGTTGGGGGTGCCGAGGAGTGCCGCGCCGAAGATCCGCCGGGGATGGTCGTCGCCGATCGCCGCGTAGACGGCCGCCGCGAACCCCGCCGCCACGGTCACCAGCAGCACGGTGACGAGCGCCGAGGCCGCCGGCCGGACGACGCGGTGCATCGCCTCCCAGCCCCGCGGCAGCGGTGTGCGGCGCGAGGCCAGCAGGGCGATCAGCAGGACACCGGCCGCCCAGCCGAGTCCCCCGAGCAGGGTGGGCGCCGTGTCGACCGAGAAGCCGACCCCCGCCTTGGCCTTGATGAGGTTGCCGATGTTGTCCGGGAGCAGCCCGCCGATGTTCCCCAGGTCGCCGAGGCCCGGGACGCTGATCCCGCCGCCACCGCCCGATCCGCCGGGCAGTTTGTCGAGGCCGAGCGAGCCGCCGTCGATCGTGATGACGTCGTGCCCCGCCCAGGCCAGGCCGCCCAGCACGGCCACGAACAGCACGACCACCGCGCCCGCGCGCGCGAGGAGTTCGGCCGGCGCGACCACAACTCCCGCCGCGCGCAGGGACCGTAGGAAGAACCACGACAGCAGCAGCGCGCCGACCAGGCTCACCCCGAGTGGCGTGATCGTGACGGCCGTATGGGCCTCGGCGCCTTTGAGACCGAAGGCGGACACGTCGCCGGACGGTGTGACCGAACCACCCGCGCCGAGAGCCACCACGGCCGCGGTCATCGGACCCAACGAGCCCGCGGTGTCCGCGCGCAGCAGATGAAGGCCGAGCGCCGCCGTGCCCGCCATCCCGATCAACGCCCAGCTCACGGAGGCGATCGCGGACAGCACGACGTCTCCCCACGGCACTCCCGAGCCGCGCGTGCCGTGCTCCGCGCTCTCGACACCCGACGACGCGCTCATGGCAGACCCCCCGATCCGCGGCGCGGCCCGGTTGCCGCGCATGTCCCCCTCGCGTGGATTACCACTCTCCGGGTCGGTTTCAACCCCGTCAACGGAACCGGAACGACGCGTCCGTGCGTGGTGTTCACGAGGCCCGACTTTCGGTCAGAGGGGCGAGCCTGAAATAGTTCCCGACGATGTTCGACATCCCTAGACTCCCTGTGTCGGGGGTATCTCGGGGGACTACTCAGTGGGGCTGGAGTGCCGGAACTCGTACTGGAATTGAATGGACGCACCTGGACGCTGGATCCGTCCAGGACGTACACCCTCGGACGCGATCCGCAGGGGGACGTCGTGGTCGACGACGCCAGGGTCTCCTGGCGGCATGCCACGATCAGCTGGAGCGGCCGCGGTTGGGTCCTGGAGGACAAGGGCTCCACCAACGGCACGTTCGTGCAGGGGCAGCGCGTCCACCACGTGGAGATCGGGCCCGGTACGGCGGTCCACCTCGGCAACGCGACCGACGGTCCGCGCCTGACCGTCTCCGGCGCCGCGGCAGCCGTCGCGACCCCGCAGGCCCAGCCGCAGCAGCAGCCGTACGCCGCCCAGGGCGCGAGCCCCGGTTGGGCGCAGCAGGCGCCACCGCAGCAGCAGGCCCCGCAGCAGCAGACGCCCCAGGCGCAGGCCCCGCAGGCACAGCCCGCCTGGCAGCCGCCGCAGCAGGCCGCGCCGCAGATCCCGCAGCAGCAGAACCCCGGTGGTGGCGCGGGGGCGCCGCCGGTCTACGGCGACCGCAGCCCGACCACGTTCCACCAGTTCTCCATCGGCCGCGTGATGCGCATCGGCCGTGCCCTGGAGAACGAACTGGTCGTCTCCGACCTGCAGGTCTCCCGGCACCACGCCGAGTTCCACTCGACGCCCGACGGCCGCATGGAGATCCGCGACCTGGGCTCGCACAACGGCACGTACGTCAACGGCCAGCCCATCGCCAAGGGCGGTTCGCAGCTGCTCGGCCCCGCCGACATCGTCGGCGTCGGCCACTCCACGTTCCGGATCGTCGGCGACCGGCTGGAGGAGTTCGTCGACACCGGTGAGGTCTCCTTCTCGGCCCGCCATCTGACCGTGACGGTCGACGGCGGCAAGCAGATCCTCAAGGACGTCTCCTTCGGCGTCCCGGAGAAGTCGCTGATCGCGGTCATCGGCCCCTCCGGTTCGGGCAAGTCGACCCTGCTCAAGGCGCTCACCGGCTACCGGCCCGCCAACCAGGGCGACGTCCTGTACGACAACCGCAACCTGTACAAGCAGTTCGCCGAGCTGCGCCAGCGCATCGGCCTGGTCCCGCAGGACGACATCCTGCACAAGGAACTGACGGTCAAGAAGGCCCTCAAGTACGCGGCCAAGCTCCGCTTCCCGGCCGACACCACGGGGGCCGAGCGCGAGGCGCGCATAGACGAGGTACTGCGCGAGCTGAAGCTCGACATCCACAAGGAGAAGAAGGTCACCTCCCTCTCCGGCGGCCAGCGCAAGCGCGTCTCGGTGGCCCTGGAGCTGCTCACCAAGCCGTCCCTGATCTTCCTGGACGAGCCGACCTCGGGTCTCGACCCGGGCATGGACCGCGATGTCATGCAGCTGCTGCGCGGCCTCGCCGACGACGGCCGCACGGTCCTCGTGGTCACCCACTCCGTGGCCGAGCTCGCCCTGTGCGACAAGCTGCTCGTGATGGCCCCGGGCGGCGCCGTCGCCTACTTCGGCCCGCCGGAGGAGGCGCTGAACTTCTTCGGCTACGACACCTGGGCCGACGTCTTCTCCGCCTTCGAGAACTACCGTGACTACGACTGGGCCGGACGCTGGAAGGGCTCGCAGCACTACCAGATGTACGCCGCGGACATCGACGCCGTTGCGCCGCAGTCCGTACAGATGCCTCCGATGCAGGCGATGAAGCCGCCGAAGCCGCAGGGCTGGCTGAGTCAGTTCGGCACGCTGGTGTGGCGCTACACCTCCGTCATAGCCTCCGACAAGGGCTTCCTCGCGCTGACGGTGATCCTGCCGCTGGTCCTGGGCTCCGTGAGCCTGCTCATCGACTCGGGCAAGGACCTGCTGGTCAACACGGAGATCAACCCGACCACGCACCAGCCCGTGCCGAACGGCACGGCCACCACGGTGCTGCTGATCCTCGCGGTCGGCGCCTGCTTCGCCGGTGCGGCCAACTCCGTCCGTGAGCTGATCAAGGAACGGGTCATCTACGAGCGGGAGCGCGCCACCGGTCTGTCCCGCTCCGCCTATCTGATGTCCAAGGTGTTCGTGCTCGGCGTGATCACGATCCTGCAGGGTCTGATGGTCGGTGTCATCGGCTTCGCCAGCCGCACCGTCCCGGACAAGGGCGTGGTCCTCGGCAACGCGGTGCTCCTCGAGCTCTGCCTGCCGATCATGGCGCTGGGCTTCACCTCGATGATGTTCGGCCTGATCATCTCCGCCCTGGTGAAGACCTCCGAGAAGACCATGCCGCTGCTGGTCATGTTCGCGATCGTCCAGGTCGTCTTCACCGGCTGCCTCTTCGCGCTGAACGGCGCGATCGGAGTCAACCAGTTCTCCTACCTGATGCCCTCGCGCTGGGCCGTCGGCGCCGCCGGCGCCACGCTGGACTTCAACGGGATCGCCCCGCCCGGCAAGGGCAAGCCCAACGACCCGCTGTGGGAGCACACGGCCGGCGCCTGGACCCTGGACATGGTCGCCCTGATCGCGCTCGGCGTGATCTGCGCCTTCTTCGTGGCCCGCTTCCTGCGCCGCCACGAGCCGGAGGTCATGCGCAAGTAGCTTCCGTACGACCGCGAAGGGCGGCACCCGTCAGGGGGTGCCGCCCTTCGGCGTTCACGTGAGAGGTCCGCGCTGACCTCAGTACGCGCTGTTGACGTTGTCGATCGAGCCGTACTTGTCGGCCGCGTAGTTGGCGGCGGCGGTGATGTTGGCGACCGGGTCGTAGATGTTCCAGGACGTGCCGCCGACGTGGTAGGCGTTGAACGTCGGCGGGATGACCTGCAGCAGGCCCTTCGAGGGGATGCCGTTGATCGCGTTGATGTCCCAGTTGTTGATGGCGTTCGGGTTGCCCGAGGACTCCCGCATGATGTTGCGGTACAGACCGTTGTACGAACCCGGGATGCCCTTGCTGTGCATGATGTCGAGGGCGTGGTTGATCCAGCCGTTCAGGTTGTTGCCGTAGCTCTTCACGGCGGCCTTCTTCACGGCGGCCTTCTTCAGGGCGGCGCGCTTGGCGGAGCGGCTCGCGGCCTCCTTGGCCCGGCGCTCGGCGTCGGCCTTCTTCTTGGCGGCGGCCTTGGCCGCGGCCGCGGCGGCCGCCTTCTTCTTCGCGACGGCCTCGGCGGCGGCCTTGGCGCGGGCGTCGGCCTTCGCCTTGGCGGTCTCGGCCTTGACGGTGTCGATGGCGAGCCGGTCGGTGACGCTGGCCTTGACGTCCTTGATCTGCTCGGAGCTGTAGGCGACCTTGGCCGGGGAAGCGGCCTCACTCGTGGTGGTGTCGGCGCTGCTGGGCACCGCGGAGAAGGCGAGGGCGGCGGCACCGAGGGTGGCGACACCGGCGATCGCGATCTTGTGGTGGCGGGTCAGCGCATGACTGTGGCCGCGGGTGTGGGTGTTCTTGGGCATGGCAGACGGACCTCTTCGAATAGCGCGGAGGTCGCTCTACGTCCTGCGAGGGACACGGGTCCTTCCCGCACGAACGCCGCGGGCGGAACCCGCGGCGCTGAGCGACGACAGCCATTCTTAGCGGCCGCAAAATCGGCAGGCAAAGATGTGACGTACGATCCCGGGTAGTGGAGCGGGGAAGGGCAAATCGGGGCAGAATGGACCGTCTGTCCCGCTCATCATGTGAGTCCTAATCTCCTACCGACCTTCGTACGTGATCTGCGCCCTATGTGCGGGCTCACATGCCCTCTGAGGTTTCCTCACCAACAGTTGCTGGCGCAATGCTCAGGGTGAGGGGTCTCCTCGGGGAGGATGAGGTGGACGTCGCCGAACTCGTGCCACAGGTACCGCCCGCGCAGCGCCTCCTCGTACGCGCGCTCCACCGCTTCCCGGCCGGCCACCGCCCGCAGCATCAGCAGATGCGAGGCCTCCGGCTCGTGCAGCCCGGTCAGCAGCCCGTCCACCACCCGTACCCCGCGCTCCGGCGTGACCACGAGATCCGTCCATCCCTCACGCGCGCGTACGACACCGTCGGCGCCGGCCGCCGACTCCACTGCCCGCACGGCCGTCGTCCCCACGGCGACGACCCGTCCGTCCCCGGCCCGCACCGCGTTGATGAGCCGCGCCGACGCCTCCGGCACCGAGAACCGCTCCGGATACGGCGGCTCGTGCGCCTCCGCCGACGCCACCCCGGTGTGCAGCGTCACCGGGGCGAACTGCACCCCCCGGCTCACCAGCTCCGCCACCAGCCGCGCCGTGAAGGGCCGCGCCGCGCTCGGCATCTCCGCGCTGCCCGCCCCGCCGGCCGCCGGCAGCGCGAACACGGTCTGATAGACGGACAGCGGCTGATCGCGCTCCGTATAGGAGTAGCGGATCGGCCGGCCGTGCTCCCGCAGCATCCCCGGCACCCCCGCCCCGGCCGCCCGGGCCCACCACAGGCGCTCGCCCCGCGCGCTCAGCGGCTCCTCCAGGACCAGCCGCACACCCCCGGGCAGCCGCACCTCCGTCCCCGCGGGCCCTCCCGCCCCCTTCTTCCAAGGAGCGTTTCGCGTCCACCCCGGCTCCAGCGGGCGGGTGGTGCCCTTCCCGTCCGGCTCCCGCAGCTCCACCGCCCACCGCCCGTCGTCCCCGCGCGTGGAGAAATGCACGACCACGCGTGTGTGCCCGACCCGCCCGTCCACGGCGGCGGCCAGCGTCGGCGACGTGTTGACCACCAGCAGATCCCCGGACCGCAGCAGCCGCGGCAGCTCCGTGAACGCGTGGTGCGACACCTCCGTCCCCCGCGACACCAGCAGCCGCACGGCATCCCGGTCCAGCCCCGGCCCGCGCTGCTCGGCCGGGACCCGCGCCGACAACTCCTCCGGCACCTGCACCGCGAGCGTCACAGCCCCTCCACCAGCAGCGAGACGGCCGCGTACCGCCCGCTCGCCGGACGCTCGTCCAGCAGCCGCAGGAACGCCGGCACCACCTCGCCCGGCGCCGGCCGCGGATCGTCGTCGTCCGGTACGGCGGCCGCGTACAGGTCGGTCGCCATGTCCCCCGGGTCCACCGCCCACACCCGCAGGCCCGGCTCCTCCTCGCCGAGCACGGCCGCCAGCTGATCCAGCGCCGCCTTGGAGGCCCCGTACCCGCCCCACGTCTCGTAGGCCTCGGCGGCCGCGTCCGAGCTGACCGTGATCACCGCGCCCGCATCGGAGACGCGCAACAGCGGCAGCGCCTCCTGGACCAGGCCCAGCGCGGCCACCACGTTCACCTCAAGCGCCCGCCGCAGCCCCTCCAGGGGCAGCGCCTCCAGCCGTACGAGAGGCTCGGCGCCCAGCGCGCTCGCGTTGCTCACCAGCAGATCGACGCCGCCCAGCTTCCCGGCCGCCGCCACCAGCTCGGCCCGGTGCCCGGCGTCCGTGACGTCCCCGGCCACAGCCGTCACACGCGCGCCCTGGGCCTCCAGCTCCGCCGCCGTCTCCCGCAGGACCTCCGGCGTCCTGGCGTCCAGCACCAGGTCCCAGCCCCGCGCGGCCAGGGCCCCGGCGAGCGCCCGCCCCAGCCCCTTCGACGCCCCCGTGATGATCGCTACCGGCATGACTCCACGTCCCCTCGTCGTCGCCGTCCCGCGACGGCCTGCCCTCAACGTAGGAACCGGCCCGCCCGCCCCGCCTCGGACGCGGGGCGCAAAGCGACGGGGCCCTTCGCCCTAAGCCGCCGGTCGGGGGCGGTGGGCCTACGTCGGCCGACCTAGGCCCACCGCCCCACCTCCCGCCGTCACAGGTCCGATCCGCGCTGTCACACCCCGCCGGTACCGTGAGGTCATGAGTCAAGGTCCCCGGTCCGGCCTGGCAGCGGTGAGCGCCGCGCTGCTGGCCATGAGCAGGCATCTCGAGGTGCGTGACGTCCTCAAGACGATCGTCGCCTCGGCCCGCGAGCTGCTCGACGCGCAGTACGCCGCACTGGGCGTCCCCGACGACCACGGGGGGTTCGCCCAGTTCGTGGTCGACGGCGTCAGCGCCGATCAGTGGGCGGCCATCGGCCCGCTCCCGCGCCAGCACGGCATCCTCGCCGCCATGCTCCAGGAGGCCAAGGTCGAGCGCCTGGCCGACGTGCGCAAGGACCCCCGCTTCGAGGGCTGGCCCTCCGCCCACCCCGACATGTCCGACTTCCTGGGCCTGCCGGTCCGGGACGGCGACGAGGTCATCGGCGCCCTGTTCCTGGCCAACAAGAACTGCTCCAAGCCCAGCGGCGGCTGCGGCTTCACCGCCGAGGACGAGGAACTGCTCGCCATCCTGGCCCAGCACGCGGCGATCGCCCTCACCAACGCGCGCCTGTACGAGCGCAGCCGCGAACTGACCATCGCCGAGGAGCGCTCCCGCCTCGCCCACGAACTGCACGACGCGGTCAGCCAGAAGCTCTTCTCCCTGCGCCTGACCGCCCAGGCCGCCGCCGCCCTGGTGGACCGCGACCCCTCCCGTGCCAAGGGCGAGCTGCAGCAGGTGGCCGCGCTCGCCGCCGAGGCGACCGACGAACTGCGCGCCGCGGTCGTCGAACTGCGCCCCGCGGCCCTCGACGAGGACGGGCTCGTCGCCACCCTGCGTACCCAGATCCAGGTCCTCGACCGCGCCCACACCGCGCGCGTGAGCTTCGACAGCCAAGGGGTGCGCGCCCTGCCCTCCGCCCAGGAGGAGGCGGTCCTGCGCGTCGCCCAGGAAGCCCTGCACAACGCCCTGAGGCACTCCGGGGCCGAGCACGTGGACGTGACCCTGACCCGGTGCGGCACGGCGGCGGTCCTGCGGGTGACGGACGACGGCGGCGGCTTCGACCCCCAGGCCGTACGGCGGGCCGGCCGCCACCTCGGCCTGGTCTCCATGCGCGACCGCACCAGCGGGGTCGGCGGCAGACTGACGGTGGAATCGGCGCCCGGCAAAGGCACCACGATCGAGATGGAGGTCCCCGGTGGCTGACGCAATCAGGGTGCTGCTCGTCGACGACCACCAGGTGGTCCGCCGCGGCCTGCGCACCTTTCTCGAGGTGCAGGACGACATCGAGGTCGTGGGCGAGGCCGCCGACGGCGCCGAGGGAGTCGCCCGCGCCGAGGAACTCAGGCCCGACGTCGTGCTGATGGACGTCAAGATGCCGGGCATGGACGGCGTGGACGCGCTGCGCAGGCTCCGGGAACTGGACAACCCCGTGCGCGTGCTGATCGTCACCAGCTTCACCGAGCAGCGCACGGTGGTGCCGGCCCTGCGCGCGGGCGCCGCCGGCTACGTCTACAAGGACGTGGACCCCGACGCCCTCGCCGGCGCCATCCGCTCGGTGCACGCCGGACACATCCTTCTGCAACCCGAGGTGGCCATCGCCCTGTTGTCCCAGGAAGAGGCCAACTCCGCCCCCGGCAGAGCCGGTTCGCTCACCGAGCGGGAGCGCGAGGTGCTCGGCCTGATAGCCGACGGCCGCTCGAACCGCGAGATCGCCCGCGCCCTCGTACTGTCCGAGAAGACGGTCAAGACCCACGTGTCGAACATCCTGATGAAGCTCGACCTGGCGGACCGGACGCAGGCCGCGCTGTGGGCCGTACGACACGGCGTGACCGGCTGAAACGCCTTGCGCGCGCCGGTGCGGCGCGGCAACACGGAGCGTCCCGCTCCGGACTGAGATTCATACCGTCGTGGGAATGTCCCCCGAATGGCGCAACCTCCGTGGATCTCAGCCGTTCTCCAGTGCGTGCTGCGGCGACTGCCGCGGCAATCGCTAGGAGGACTCAGAAGTGAAGAACCTGAAGAAGGCAGCGGCTGTGACGATGGTGGCCGGCGGCCTGATCGCCGCGGGAGCCGGGATGGCCTCCGCCACCAACGGCGCGCACGCCGACGGCCAGGCCGTGGGCTCGCCCGGCGTGGTCTCGGGCAACCTCGTTCAGGCCCCGGTCCACGTCCCGGTGAACGCCGTGGGCAACAGCGTGAACGTCATCGGCGTGCTGAACCCCGCCTTCGGCAACCTGGGCGTCAACCACTGACGTCCGCCACACGGCGTGCAGTGACCTCCGGCCTCCCGTGCCCCGCCCGGGAGGCCGGTCCGGCGTCCGGGGGCGGAGCTCAGCGCATGCCCCGCTCCCGCTCCTCCACATACGCGTTGTACGCGGCGACCTGGGCCCGGCGAGCCGTCCGCTCCACCGGCCGCAACGCCTGCGCCCGAGCCCCCATCTCGGCCGAACTCACCGCGCCCCCATGCCCGTTCTCGTAGGCGAGGGACACCAGCACCCCCACCCGCTGCGCCAGCTCCAGCACCCGGACCGCCCGCGGCGGATATCCCGGCGCCAGCACCTCCCGGCCCCGCTCGGCCCGCGCCCGGTACGCGTCGATCGCCGCCTCCGCCACCGGCCCCGACCCGGCGACGTCCAACCGCGACAGCACCTCGGTCGCCTCGCGAAGCGCCTCCGCCAGCTCCCGCTCCGCCTCACCGAGCGAGGGCACATCGGCCGGCGGCGCCTCCCGCACCGGCAGACAGTGCCAGACGACCTCGACATGCACATCACCGTCGGGACCGGCCTCGTACACCTCCGGCACCAGCCCCAGCGCGGCGCCGTGACAGACCACCGCCTCCTCGGCGTCCATCGCCCGCGCGTTGAACTCCGGCGGTCCGCTCAGCCCCAGCGGATGCCCGGGGGCCGGCAGCGCGACCCGCAGACCGGCCACCCCCAGCGCCCGCAGCCGCCCCAGCCCGAGCGTCAGCCCCACCTGCCCCGACTCACCGGGCAGCCCCTCCATCCGGTGCACGGCGTCCTCCCCCACGATCGCGAGCACGGCGTCGTCCGGAGAGACAAGTCCGGCCAAAAGGGCGTTTCCCCAAGCGGCAAGGCGTCCTGAGCGCGGTTCCGAGAACATGCCCCCACCCTAAGGACCGGACCGATGGAATGGACCGGCCGACCAGTGGCGTAGATTTCTTCGAGGGCTGCGCCCACAAGCGCACGCGACAGCCGAGACGCCGACCCGAGACCGGTCACACTGCAAGGGGAGACAACGCGCTCATGAGCGATGTTCTGGAGCTTCAGGACGTATCCGTGGTCCGGGAGGGCCGGGCTCTGGTGGACCAGGTCTCCTGGTCGGTCAAGGAAGGCGAGCGCTGGGTCATCCTCGGTCCCAACGGCGCGGGCAAGACCACCCTCCTCAACGTCGCCTCCAGCTACCTTTACCCCAGCAAGGGCACCGCCACCATCCTCGGCGAGACCCTCGGCAGGCCCGGCACCGACGTCTTCGAGCTGCGCCCGCGCATCGGTGTGGCCGGCATCGCCATGGCCGACAAGCTCCCCAAGCGCCAGACCGTCCTGCAGACCGTCCTGACCGCCGCGTACGGCATGACCGCGGGCTGGCAGGAGGAGTACGAGGACATCGACGAACAGCGCGCCCGCGCCTTCCTCGACCGCCTCGGCATGAGCGACTACCTCGACCGGAAGTTCGGCACCCTCTCCGAGGGCGAGCGCAAGCGCACCCTCATCGCCCGCGCCCTGATGACCGACCCCGAGCTGCTCCTCCTCGACGAGCCCGCCGCCGGCCTCGACCTCGGCGGCCGCGAGGACCTCGTACGCCGCCTCGGCCGCCTCGCCCGCGACCCGATCGCCCCCTCGATGCTCATGGTCACCCACCACGTCGAGGAGATCGCCCCCGGCTTCACCCACGTCCTGATGATCCGTCAGGGCAAGGTCCTCGCCGCCGGCCCGCTGGAGCTCGAACTCACCTCCCGCAACCTCTCCCTCTGCTTCGGCCTGCCGCTCGTCGTCGAACAGGCCGGCGAGCGATGGACCGCCCGCGGCCTGCCGCTTACCTGAGCCCATCGCGCCCTGTCCGCAAGGGGACTTGCGGTCATACCATGACCATGTGAACGACATCGACGCATGGGTGTGGTGGCTGGTCGTCGCGGCTGCGCTCGGAATCCCGCTCGTGGTCACGGCGATGCCCGAGTTCGGCATGCTCGCCGTGGGCGCCGTCGCCGCCGCCGTCTTCGCCGGACTGGGCTTCGACGTCGTGGCCCAGGTCCTCTCCTTCGTCGTCGTCTCGGTCGCACTGATCGCCGTGGTAAGGCCCATCGCGCTCCGGCACAGCGCACAGCGTCCCCAACTCGCCACGGGCGTCGACGCCTTGAAGGGCAAGCAAGCCGTCGTGCTGGAGCGCGTAGACGGCTCCGGTGGCCGGATCAAGCTCGCCGGCGAGGTCTGGTCGGCCCGCGCCCTCGACACCGAACGCGCCTACGAAGTAGGCCAGGAAGTGGATGTCGTGGAGATCGAGGGAGCGACCGCCATCGTCATCTGACCTCGTAGGACTCAACTGATACGAACAGCCCACGAGTTGTACGACGGTCTGTCAGACTCGACCAGCAAGATCTTCAACAACCATAAGATCTTCCGAGAGCGCCGAGGCGGAGAAGGGTACGGGGAACGACGATGGAACCGGTCATCATCGTCCTGATCATTCTGGTGGTGTTGGTCTTCATCGCCCTGATCAGGACCATCCAAGTCATCCCGCAGGCCAGCGCCGCCATCGTCGAGCGCTTCGGCCGCTACACGCGGACACTCAACGCGGGCCTCAACATCGTGGTCCCCTTCATCGACACCATCCGCAACCGCATCGACCTGCGCGAACAGGTCGTACCGTTCCCGCCGCAGCCGGTGATCACCCAGGACAACCTGGTCGTCAACATCGACACGGTCATCTACTACCAGGTGACCGACGCGCGGGCCGCGACCTACGAGGTCGCCAGCTACATCCAGGCCATCGAGCAGCTCACAGTCACCACACTGCGCAACATCATCGGTGGCATGGACCTCGAGCGGACCCTGACCTCCCGCGAGGAGATCAACGCGGCCCTGCGCGGCGTCCTCGACGAGGCCACCGGCAAGTGGGGCATCCGCGTCAACCGCGTCGAGCTGAAGGCGATCGAACCGCCCACCTCCATCCAGGACTCGATGGAGAAGCAGATGCGCGCCGACCGTGACAAGCGCGCCGCGATCCTCACCGCCGAAGGTACGCGCCAGGCAGCCATCCTCACCGCCGAAGGTGAGAAGCAGTCCCAGATCCTGCGCGCCGAGGGTGAGGCCAAGGCCGCCGCCCTGCGCGCCGAGGGCGAGGCCCAGGCCGTCCGCACGGTCTTCGAGGCGATCCACGCCGGCGACCCGGACCAGAAGCTCCTCTCCTACCAGTACCTCCAGATGCTCCCGAAGATCGCCGAGGGCGACGCCAACAAGCTCTGGATCGTGCCCAGCGAGATCGGCGACGCCCTCAAGGGCCTGTCCGGCGCCATGGGCAACTTCGGCCCGATGGGCGGCGGTTCGGGCGGAGGCGCGGGCTCGGACAAGGCCACCGAACGCCGGGAGAAGCCGTCGATCGACTGACGTCCGCCCCTTGTACGTGACTGGGGCCCGCCTCCCTCGGGAGGCGGGCCCCAGTTCCATGTGTGCTCTACGCGGCGTCCCGCGCCAGCCAGTCGGGCAGCGCGTCGAAGTCCTCGGTGCCGAGAGCCAACAGCATCGCATCGGCCGGAGTCGGCTCGAACGGCTGCCGCAGCAACGGCATCCCCGCCTGCTCCGGAGTCCGGTCGGCCTTACGGTGATTGTCCTCCGCGCACGAGGCCACCGTGTTCAGCCAGGAGTCCTGACCACCCTGGGCCCGCGGCACCACGTGGTCCACGGTCGTCGCCCTGCGCCCGCAGTACGCGCACCGGTGCCGGTCCCTGACCAGCACACCCCGCCTCGACCACGGGGCTTGTCTTCGGAACGGCACCCTCACGTACCTGCACAACCGGATCACCCGCGGCGCCGGTATGTCCACATCGGCACCGCGCATGCGCAGTTCGGGGTGGGCCTGCTCGACCACGGCCTTGTCCTGCAGCACCAGCACGACGGCTCGGTTCAACGTCACCGTCGACAGCGGCTCGAAGCTCGCGTTCAGAACCAGCGTGTCCCGCATTCCAGCCCACCTCCCGTGCAATCGGCCCACCCCCTGGCGGGCTGGATCAACTCTGGCCGGGCACGCCGAGATGGACAACGCAATAAAAACTGCCCGCCTCTGATCAATTCCAAGACCAGAGGCGGGCAAACGTTCCATGAACGTCAGTCTTCGGCGGGCACCTCGTACTCACCGACGAGCTGCGCCCGGGCGATCGCGTGGAACCGCAGGTTGAAGCCCACGACGGCCGGGGACGCGTCCGCGTCCGGACCGAGCTTCTCCTGATCCACGGCGTACACCGTGAACACGTACCGGTGCGGCCCGTCCCCGGCGGGCGGCGCGGCACCGCCGAAGTCCTTGGACCCGTAGTCGTTGCGCGCCTGGACCGCGCCCTCGGGCAGCCCCTCGAACTTGCCGCTGCCCGCACCGGCCGGCAGCTCCGTCACCGAGGCCGGGATGTCGAACACCACCCAGTGCCAGAACCCGCTGCCCGTCGGCGCGTCGGGGTCGTAGCAGGTGACGGCGAAGCTCTTGGTCCCGGCGGGGAAGCCCTCCCACCGCAGATGCGGCGAGGTGTTGCCGGCCGCGTAGACCTGAGCGTCCTTGAGCGTGGCGCCTTCCCGCACGTCCTCACTCGTGACCGTGAACGACGGCACGGGCGGGTGGAAGTCGTGGGGGAGCGGCCGCCGCTTGAGCTCGGACACCTCGGTACCTCCTGATCGGTTACGGAATCAGTGGTTCCCGAGCCTAGAACCAGTTGCGCTTGCTGCCGACCTCGGACAGCCACTGGTTGAGGTAGGCCGCCCAGTCGGTCCCGTGGAAGTCGTTCAGTCCCACCTGGAACGACCGGAATGTGTCACTGCCCTCGCTGAACAGTCCCGGCTTCTTGTCCATCTCCAGCACGACGTCCATCGCGTGCTCGTCGGCCACGAAGCTCAGCTCGACCTGGTTCAGCCCCCGGTACTGCGACGGCGGGTAGAACTCGATCTCCT